>NZ_CM147864.1:0-3915130 GCF_055808325.1 Psychromonas sp. KJ10-5
TAAAACGCTTGCCAATGAGATCTTAATCCCTATAATGCGCACCCACAGACACGGGATGTAGCGCAAGTTACTAACGCAGTCTGAACCATTAAACTCAACGAGTTTGAGTCAATAAAAACTTTTAAAGTTTATTGTTGACAAGGTTGAAGGTTAGCGTAATATACGCCGCCTAGCCGAAAGGCACGCTCTTTAACAATTTAATCAAACAATCTGTGTGAGCACTTATTGTTGATGTGATTTCAAAAAATCAAAGTCCTACTTGTTAGGCAACATCAATAGAAGTGACACACGAATTAATTCATTAATTCAGAATAACATTGTACTTAGGTACATAGTTTTAGTCAGTAATATTGAGTCGCAACTTAGGTTGCAAATTAAACTTTAAATTGAAGAGTTTGATCATGGCTCAGATTGAACGCTGGCGGCAGGCTTAACACATGCAAGTCGAACGGTAACAGAAAGTAGCTTGCTACTTTGCTGACGAGTGGCGGACGGGTGAGTAATGCTTGGGAATATGCCTTATGGTGGGGGACAACAGTTGGAAACGACTGCTAATACCGCATAACATCTCCGGATCAAAGTGGGGGACCTTCGGGCCTCACGCCATAAGAGTAGCCCAAGTGGGATTAGCTAGTTGGTAAGGTAATGGCTTACCAAGGCGACGATCCCTAGTTGGTCTTAGAGGATGACCAGCCACACTGGAACTGAGACACGGTCCAGACTCCTACGGGAGGCAGCAGTGGGGAATATTGCACAATGGGCGCAAGCCTGATGCAGCCATGCCGCGTGTGTGAAGAAGGCTTTCGGGTTGTAAAGCACTTTCAGCGAGGAGGAAAGGTTGTACTTTAATAGAGTGCAGCTGTGACGTTACTCGCAGAAGAAGCACCGGCTAACTCCGTGCCAGCAGCCGCGGTAATACGGAGGGTGCGAGCGTTAATCGGAATTACTGGGCGTAAAGCGCGCGTAGGCGGTTAATTAAGTCAGATGTGAAATCCCAGGGCTCAACCTTGGAACTGCATTTGAAACTGGTTAACTAGAGTTTTGTAGAGGGTGGTAGAATTTCAGGTGTAGCGGTGAAATGCGTAGAGATCTGAAGGAATACCAGTGGCGAAGGCGGCCACCTGGACAAAGACTGACGCTGAGGCGCGAAGGCGTGGGGAGCAAACGGGATTAGATACCCCGGTAGTCCACGCAGTAAACGATGTCTATTAGAATTTTGTGGCTATATGCCGTGGGATTCAAAGCTAACGCATTAAATAGACCGCCTGGGGAGTACGGCCGCAAGGTTAAAACTCAAATGAATTGACGGGGGCCCGCACAAGCGGTGGAGCATGTGGTTTAATTCGATGCAACGCGAAGAACCTTACCATCCCTTGACATCCAGAGAATCACCTAGAGATAGATGAGTGCCTTCGGGAACTCTGAGACAGGTGCTGCATGGCTGTCGTCAGCTCGTGTTGTGAAATGTTGGGTTAAGTCCCGCAACGAGCGCAACCCTTATCCTTATTTGCCAGCGGGTTATGCCGGGAACTCTAGGGACACTGCCGGTGATAAACCGGAGGAAGGTGGGGACGACGTCAAGTCATCATGGCCCTTACGGGATGGGCTACACACGTGCTACAATGGCAAATACAAAGGGCTGCTAACCAGCGATGGTATGCGAATCTCCTAAAGTTTGTCGTAGTCCGGATCGGAGTCTGCAACTCGACTCCGTGAAGTTGGAATCGCTAGTAATCGTGGATCAGAATGCCACGGTGAATACGTTCCCGGGCCTTGTACACACCGCCCGTCACACCATGGGAGTGGGCTGCACCAGAAGTCATTAGCTTAACCTTCGGGATGGCGATGACCACGGTGTGGTTCATGACTGGGGTGAAGTCGTAACAAGGTAGCCCTAGGGGAACCTGGGGCTGGATCACCTCCTTACGTAAAGAAACACATCCTTTGTACTTAGGTACATTGGCGCAAGTAATAATGAGTGCCCACACAGATTGTTTGATTAGAAAGTAAAGAGACGTATAGATAGACTCTAGATGGGTCTGTAGCTCAGTTGGTTAGAGCGCACCCCTGATAAGGGTGAGGTCGGCAGTTCGAATCTGCCCAGACCCACCAATTTCTTGTATTGAAATTGGATTTCTATTTATACATACCATGTTGGGGCTATAGCTCAGCTGGGAGAGCGCCTGCCTTGCACGCAGGAGGTCTGCGGTTCGATCCCGCATAGCTCCACCACTTCATCTTGTTTCAAGTTTGATGTGACCAACATGATAGAAGCCTTAGATAAGTTACACTATTTATCTAAGGCTTTTTTTAACGAAAAAGTCTGCTCTTTAACAATTAGGAAAGCTGATAAATGTTCTTATTTATCGCACAAAAACAATGACACTTAGTGTTGATTGGTGTGATAAATAAAACGAAATGTTTAATTCATTACGATGAATTAAACGAGTTCTCAATATTAAAACTTCGGTTTTAATATTGTAATCAAGCAAAAATAAAATGCACATTACATGCAAATGTAATGAGTACGTATCTACACACTCTTTTGAGTGTTAGGTGCACGAAAAACGTAAACGTTTTTCATATGTAAATATGAGAGTCGCAAGCGTCTTGGAAACAACATACAGCAACCCAGTTGCGTATTTATGCAATTTAGGATGTTTTTAACATCATATAAATTGCTTAATGACACTTCTTAGGTGTTGTATGGTTAAGTGAATAAGCGTGCACGGTGGATGCCTAGGCAATTAGAGGCGATGAAGGACGTGGTAATCTGCGATAAGTCCAGGGGAGTTGATAACAAGCGTTATATCCTGGAATTTCCGAATGGGGCAACCCGGCACTTAGTGTCATCGTTATGTGAATACATAGCATAACGAAGCAAACGAGGGGAACTGAAACATCTAAGTACCCTTAGGAAAAGAAATCAACCGAGATTCCGAAAGTAGCGGCGAGCGAAATCGGAACAGCCCTTAAGCTGTTTAAAAGTTAGTGGAAGGCTCTGGAAAGTGCCACGGTACAGGGTGATAGTCCCGTACACAAAAACTTCTTTACAGTGAAAACGAGTAAGTCGGGACACGAGAAATCCTGATTGAATATGGGGGGACCATCCTCCAAGGCTAAATACTCCTAATTGACCGATAGTGAACCAGTACCGTGAGGGAAAGGCGAAAAGAACCCCTGTGAGGGGAGTGAAATAGAACCTGAAACCGTGTACGTACAAGCAGTAGGAGCGGATTTATTCCGTGACTGCGTACCTTTTGTATAATGGGTCAACGACTTAATTTCAGTAGCAAGGTTAACCATTTAGGGGAGCCGTAGGGAAACCGAGTCTTAACTGGGCGAATAGTTGCTGGGATTAGACCCGAAACTTGGTGATCTAGCCATGAGCAGGTTGAAGATTGAGTAACATCAATTGGAGGACCGAACCCACTAATGTTGAAAAATTAGGGGATGACTTGTGGCTGGGGGTGAAAGGCCAATCAAACCAAGAGATAGCTGGTTCTCCTCGAAAGCTATTTAGGTAGCGCCTCATGTATCACTGTTGGGGGTAGAGCACTGTTAAGGCTAGGGGGTCATCCCGACTTACCAACCCTTTGCAAACTCCGAATACCAACAAGTGCAATCATGGGAGACACACGGCGGGTGCTAACGTCCGTCGTGGAAAGGGAAACAACCCAGACCGCCAGCTAAGGTCCCAAAGTATATGTTAAGTGGGAAACGATGTGGGAAGGCTTAGACAGCTAGGAAGTTGGCTTAGAAGCAGCCATCTTTTAAAGAAAGCGTAATAGCTCACTAGTCGAGTCGGCCTGCGCGGAAGATTTAACGGGGCTAAACATATCACCGAAGCTGCGGACGCGTATTTATACGCGTGGTAGAGGAGCGTTCTGTAAGCCGTCGAAGGGAAAGGTGTAAACCATCCTGGAGGTATCAGAAGTGCGAATGTTGACATGAGTAACGATAAGGGGGGTGAAAAACCTCCCCGCCGGAAGACCAAGGGTTCCTGTCCAACGTTAATCGGGGCAGGGTGAGTCGACCCCTAAGGCGAGGCCGAAAGGCGTAGTCGATGGGAAACGGGTTAATATTCCCGTACCCTTATATTTTGCGATGGGAGGACGGAGAAGGCTAGGTGGGCCTGGCGATGGTTGTCCAGGTTCAAGAGTGTAGGCGGGAGATTTAGGTAAATCCGGATTTCTATTAACGCTGAGACTCGATGTCGAGCTACTAAGGTAGTGAAGTCATTGATGCCATACTTCCAGGAAAAGTCTCTAAGCTTCAGAAATATAAGGATCGTACCCCAAACCGACACAGGTGGTCAGGTAGAGAATACCAAGGCGCTTGAGAGAACTCGGGTGAAGGAACTAGGCAAAATGGTACCGTAACTTCGGGAGAAGGTACGCCCTTGACGGTGATGAGACTTGCTCTCTAAGCTGTTGGGGGCCGAAGATACCAGATGGCTGCAACTGTTTATTAAAAACACAGCACTCTGCTAAATCGTAAGATGACGTATAGGGTGTGACGCCTGCCCGGTGCCGGAAGGTTAATTGATGTGGTTAGACTTAGGTCGAAGCTATTGATCGAAGCCCCGGTAAACGGCGGCCGTAACTATAACGGTCCTAAGGTAGCGAAATTCCTTGTCGGGTAAGTTCCGACCTGCACGAATGGCGTAATGATGGCCATGCTGTCTCCACCCGAGACTCAGTGAAGTTGAAATCGCAGTGAAGATGCTGTGTACCCGCGGCTAGACGGAAAGACCCCGTGAACCTTTACTATAGCTTAGCAGTGAACTTAGAGCCTACATGTGTAGGATAGGTGGGAGGCTTTGAAACCGCGTCGCCAGATGCGGTGGAGCCAACCTTGAAATACCACCCTTGTATGTTTTGAGTTCTAACCATGGCCCCTGAATCGGGGTTTGGGACACTGTTTGGTGGGTAGTTTGACTGGGGCGGTCTCCTCCCAAAGAGTAACGGAGGAGTACGAAGGTTGGCTAATCACGGTCGGACATCGTGAGGTTAGTACAATGGTATAAGCCAGCTTAACTGCGAGACAGACACGTCGAGCAGGTACGAAAGTAGGTCATAGTGATCCGGTGGTTCTGAATGGAAGGGCCATCGCTCAACGGATAAAAGGTACTCCGGGGATAACAGGCTGATACCGCCCAAGAGTTCATATCGACGGCGGTGTTTGGCACCTCGATGTCGGCTCATCACATCCTGGGGCTGAAGTCGGTCCCAAGGGTATGGCTGTTCGCCATTTAAAGTGGTACGCGAGCTGGGTTTAGAACGTCGTGAGACAGTTCGGTCCCTATCTGCCGTGGGCGTTTGAGAATTGAGAGGAGCTGCTCCTAGTACGAGAGGACCGGAGTGGACGAACCGCTGGTGTTCGGGTTGTTATGCCAATAGCATTGCCCGGTAGCTACGTTCGGAATCGATAACCGCTGAAAGCATCTAAGCGGGAAGCGAGCCTCAAGATGAGTTCTCACTGGAACTTTAAGTTCCCTGAAGGGCCGTTGGAGACTACAACGTTGATAGGCAAGGTGTGTAAGTGCGGTAACGTATTGAGCTAACTTGTACTAATTACCCGTGAGGCTTAACCATACAACACCTAAGTAGTGTTGCTGTTAACCAAGATTGTCAAAGAAGACATTAAAATATAACGCTTGTGATAGCGTATTTACATAACTGCTACGATTATACAGAACGACTAAAGAACATTAGACTGTCACTTTCCTAATTAAATTTTATGCTTGGCGGCCATAGCGCTGTGGTACCACCTGATCCCTTGCCGAACTCAGAAGTGAAACGCAGCTGCGCCGATGATAGTGTGGGGTCTCCCCATGTGAAAGTAGGTCATCGCCAAGCGCCTAATTCGAACAATCCCTGTTGACTATGTCAGCAGGGATTTTTTCGTTGTTGGCTGTTGGTTTTATAGCAACTTGCACATCGGGTAAATAAAGTGCCACGGAGTGGCTGGCCTTATGTGTGATAGCTAGGGGCGAATGATACGCCAGTATCGGTTTATGAGCGGGCTAAGCTCCGCGTGACCTGGTGGATCCGCGACAGCGATGGCCCACGAGTAGAGGAGCTCCGCGACGACTTTCCATCGCCAAGCGCCTCATTAAACAACCCCTGTTGATTAACATCGACAGGTTTTTTTATGTCTAAAATTCATTGATGTGGAGATGGAATCGAGGGTGAATAATACGTAGGTATTATCGTTCTATGTTTAATTTTATTGCTTTAAAAGCTTTATTACGCACCTTTAAGCTACCTTGAACAAGGTTATAGCAATAAGCAGAAGAGCTCTGCTAGTGCCTTTTATGCTGTTTGTTTTTTATTATGGTTTTCTTTTGATTGGTGTGATGGTCGGAACGGTGGAAATCGAATCCACAACCTGCCGCTTAGGAGGCGGCTGCTCTATCCCATTGAGCTACGTCCCGTATATCAATCTAATTGTAATGAATTAGGAAAGTTTATTTTTTATCATAAACAGCTTAAAGGCAAGATATAGGCAATCATATTATTGATTTTTATTATTATTCTTTAAGGTCTAGAAGTATTCTATATTTTTACTTTCTTAATTTTTATCTCTTTATCTCTAAAGTTATAGCTCATCGTGCCGATAGTAATATCAGATAACATTTTATTACCAAGGCAGGGCTTAATGAAAATACTACTTATTATTTCAACATTGATTTTTATGCTTCAAGGATGTGCCTCTGTAAAGCTTATGTCAGCTAAAGAGTATGAAGCGATCAAAGAAAAAGAAGTTGCACGTAATAGTGAGAATTATCTTTATTATTATATTGCCCATTCAACGAGCAATAATTACTTATCTGACGATGACAGTGACACTGGCGGCGTTAAAACTGGCTCTAATGGATATGGACATCTTTATACTTTCCAAGGTAAGAAATCATTAATCTTATCTGAGATCGTCAGTAAAATGGCGGATCAATTACTTCATAACTATCACGACCAATACCATAACAGCTCATTAGCATTAACTTCTTTAGTTGATCTCAACGATTACAACAATACTAGTTGGTTAGGGCAAACTATTTCTGAACAGTTTATACATGAGTTGCATATTAGACAACTACGTGTAGTTGATTACAAGTTAACCGGTAGTATCCAGGTTACTCCTGCAGGTGAATTTGCTGTTACCAGAGATTGGAAGAAACTCAATAAAAATGTTGATGTTGGTCGTATTTTAACAGGGACCATTTCACGTAATGAAGAAGGGGTTATTGTGAATGTCCGTATCGTTAATGCATTAGATAATGCAGTAGAATCAACCTCTAGTGCATTTATACCAGAGCGTATGTTCGTCGGTGGCATTTATGATTACCGTCCTAGAAACTATATTTCACGTAATAGTAGTAGCAACGATAATCGTGTGTTAGTTCGTTTAGTTGAGTAATTACAGCTATCTAATTTAAAGTGGGTTGCATCGTTTATGAGTGCTACCCGTTCCGACTGTTGAAAAATCATTGAGGTAATGAATGATTTTTCTGTTTATAAATCTAAGCCGTTCAGCTATTTTTTTAGCTTCCTATTGTGGTTCCTAGCAGCCAATTCTCCATTATCTATCAATAAGACTCCCTTAAGTGCCACTCAATAACATTAATAATTATAGTGGGTATGAATATTGCTTAATCTAAATTATAAGAAATTATATTCAGACAGCTTATCAGTTTATATTTAAGGAGTTTTCGATGTCCAAGAGTAAGTTACAAGGGCACCTATTTGTAACAGCATTATTTTCTAGTCTGTTGTTAACGGGGTGTTCTTTGTTTAAGAAAGAAGTTGTAGAAGTTGAAAAGGTGGATACCTATAAATTTGTCGCCATCGGATATGCAACAATGAGTGCTCAGACTGGCGCTACCGATGATATTAAAATGCTGAATGCTATTAAGGCTTCAAAGTTAGAAGCTTATAAAGAGCTCGCTGAGCAGGTCTATGGCGTAATGTTGAGTTCTGAGAATAGTGTACAACAATATCAACTACGCAATGATGGCATGAGCACTAAGGTGAAAGGTTTAGTAAGGGGGGCTAAGGTATTGCGTAGTTACCATGAAAAAGACCTCTATATAACTGAATTAGGTTTGAACATGGAGACTTTACCTTATCTTAAAAGTGCTGAATTTACTGACAGAAGTGAAGTTATAAAAGTGCCAAGCCAAATATATTACTAACGTGCTCTTTATTGTTAGCTGATGATAGGGGAAGGATTAAAAGTGTTAAGCTTGAATGTTCTTTCCTAACAAACTCGCACTATTTAAGACTCCTTTTTGATCATAGGTTACAGTATTTTTTCCTTTAGCTTGTGTCAGTACTTGCATTAAGTGCTTATTACTTTGCATGCTTAACTCTATTAAACGTCCGTTAATATCATTATCTTTTTGACAAGCTAACAAGCGACTTTCTATATCTTGCTTCAACGCTAATAACTGACTATCTTCTTGGATTAAACGTAAATTATCTTTGCTGCTAATTGCTTTATTTGAGCCACCAATGCTTTGCAGCAGCTTTTGTTTGTTGGATAGTGTTAGATTTAAATTGTCGAAGGACTTTTCTTTAAGGCATGTTCTTTCTTCATCAAGTAATCCATGGAGTACTTTAATCGATTCGAGTAGTTCAATTAACTGATCTTTTAACATGCAATATTCTTTTTAGGTAACAGGTTAACTTGGATATGCGTCGCTAAAGTCATTTTCAAATTTACCGATGTTTTCAGCTAACTGCGCGGAGTTAATCTTGTAATCACCTTTCAAAATAGCTGCTTTTAATGTTTCAACACGTTTCATATCCACTTGAGACTCACTTGAAGCTTGTTTTTGCATTTTATTTAAATTCACTGCTTGCGATGTTAGTTGTACAGAGTCCTTATGGGGATTTTGCACATCTTTTTTATCGGCTATGTTGCCACTATTTTTCTTGAGTGAGTTATTTTGGTCAATCGCAATACTATTTTGTAATGATTGACGGTTGATATTTATACTCATAATCGTATTCCAATTAGTCTACATAGTTAACGTATCGGCAAGGGAGTAAATAACTTTAGCTAAAATTAGCGAAAAGCTGACTTTTTAAAAAGAAACTTGTACTTCTTTTAAAGCATATACTGTTCCAACTACTTCGCGTTGGGTACGAGTATTTTTTACTCTTACTGTACTGCCTATATTACCATCTGTTAAAGCAATACCCGAGGCTTTTATTTTTAGTCCGCTTTGGTTTGCGGTAATAGTCACCTTATCGCCTTTACAGACATAACAAACATCTTTAAAACGAATACTTCTTTTAGAGGAGACGTTGCGTTTAAGTCTGACACCATTTAAAGGAGCTAGTTCAGAGAAAGTACTGCCTCTTACTTGTGATTTCGCTTTGTAAATTAGCTCGATATTTTCTTCATCTAATGTTTCACCTTTACTCAGTGGACGACTGCTAACAATTAATGGGATCAGCGTTTGTACTTTAACTCTTACGTATAAATCCCACGGATTATTATCTTTGCAAGATACTTTAACAGCGGTATTACTTTTTATTTTATCGCCAACAATATACCCCTCTAAAGGGACTTTACATTCAGTAAAATTGACTCTATTGGTAATTGGATTTGCTTTTATATATAACTTTTGTTCTTCTGTTAATTCAAAAGTAGCCTGATATTTATCAAAAATAAGCGTTTCAGCAAACTTTTCTACCTCTTTTGAGTAATTAGATGATGCAAAAATATGAGAAGTACCTAGACTTAGGACTATGAAAATAAATCGAAGCAATTTGCTCACCTTAAGTTAAGTGAATTTGTTTCATGGTGAAATAACGTAGTAAAATATTATAAACTTTTTTTACTTAACAATAACCATAACAAAAAGGACTAGAATATGGCAGGAGTTTTAGACTCAGTTAACCAACGTACTCAGTTGGTAGGACAAAATAGACTTGAGCTATTGCTTTTTAAATTAGGCGGAATTCAACGTTATGGCATTAACGTTTTTAAAGTAAGAGAAGTTCTACAATGCCCTCCTTTAACTGTTCTACCTAAATTAAATGGCGCTATTCGTGGTGTTGCTTATGTGCGTGGACAGGCAATTTCTATTATTGATATGAACCTAGCAACTGGTGGTAGAGCAATTGATGACATTGAAAATCGCTTTATTATCGTTACTGAATATAATCGCTCGGTACAAGGCTTCTTAGTGGGTTCTGTTGAACGTATCATTAATATTAATTGGGAAGATATCTTACCACCGCCAGCAGGAAGTAGCCGTTACAGTTATTTAACTGCTGTGACTGAAGTAGATAACTCATTGGTTGAAGTACTTGATGTTGAAAAAATACTGGATGAAATCGCGCCAGTTAACACAGAGGTCACAGAGCAAATTACCATTGATAATATGGAAAACAAAAAAATCTTAGTGGCAGATGACTCATCGGTGGCACGTAAACAGATACAACGCACTTTAACGGCTCTTGGTTTGGAATGTGACCTAGCAAAAAATGGTAAAGAAGCGCTGCAAATTTTACAAGAAGTCTCTAAAACACAACCAGTATTTGAAAAATATGCATTGATGATCTCCGATGTGGAAATGCCTGAAATGGATGGGTATACCTTAACATCTGAAATAAAAACACATCCTGATATGAAAGACTTATACATTATTTTACACACTTCACTCAGTGGTATCTTTAATCAGGCGATGGTTGAAAAAGTAGGGGCGAATGACTTTATTGCTAAATTCAATCCAGATGAACTGGCGATAGCAGTACAAAAGGTCATTAACTGTTAAGAAGTATAATAAATAGAATAGCTTTTAATGGTAAGTTATTTACAATATTTTTTGTTTATTAACATATATGACTTCAACTCAAACAATGGAATGCAGGTAATTATTAGTGAAAATTTTGTCTGATCAACTTTATAAAAAATTTGCTCTTTTTCTAGAAAAACAATGCGGCATCGTATTAGGGGATAATAAGCAATATTTAGTTAAAAGTCGTTTAAGTCCACTTATAACTCAATTTAACTTAACTGATTTAGATGAATTAATAGAAAAAGTTATTAACAGTATGAACTCACAGTTACGTAGTGCTGTGGTTGATGCGATGACAACCAATGAAACTTTATGGTTTCGTGATACTTATCCTTTTGAATTATTAACTCATAAGCTTTTCCCTGAGTTATTAGAGACAAAGAAAAATATTAAAATTTGGTCTTCTGCTAGTTCATCGGGCCAAGAAGCTTATTCAATAGCGATGACTGCACTTGAGTATGTAAAAGCTAAACCTACGAGCAAGCTGACAACACAAATTATTGGTACTGATATTTCTGACTCAATGTTGGCGCAATGCAACCTGGGGCAATACGATTTGTTAGCTTTATCTCGAGGTTTATCAGAGACTCGTAAACGCCAGTTCTTTATTCCAGTACATGGTTTAACTAACAAAATGCAAGTCAGACCAGAGGTCAAAAAATTGACTTCTTTTAAACGTCTTAATCTATTAGATAGTTATGCATCACTAGGCAAGTTTGATTTAATCTTTTGCCGTAATGTTTTGATCTACTTTTCTAATGACGTTAAAGCTAAAATATTAAACCAGTTTGCAGGTGCTTTAAATCCAGGTGGTTATCTTATTTTAGGTGCTTCTGAATCCTTAAACGGATTAACAGATAAGTTTGAAATGGTACGTTGTAACCCGGGTATTATTTATAAATTGAAAAAGTAGCAATAAAGCGGTTTTAAGATGATATTAAAGAGGCAACTATTGCCTCTTTTTTTTGGCACTTTATCGATGTGCCATTTTTCATTAACAGGGTATTGCTTTCATTTTCAGTATTGGCCAAGATTAGATAGAATTGAGGCTTTATGATATTTATCTAATTGATATAAATAAACACTTATAGCTTTCTATCCCTCGCTCTTGACAAAAACTCACCTTATCAATTCTATTGTTTATATTTTTGGCACAAGCTTTGCATTTATCTAAACAAAGGAGAAATTTATGGCACTTAACTTTGAAAAAGCATTAGGCATTCATCAGCACACATTAGGTATTCGCTCTCGTCGTACTGAGATTTTAGCGTCGAATATTACTAATGCAGATACACCTAATTACAAAGCAAAAGATATCAATTTCAAAGATGCTTTAAATGCAGCTAAGTCAGGGAGTGGTATGTCGTTAAATCGTACCGACACGCTTCATAAGCCTGGTTTCTCAAGTTCAATGGCACAAAATGGATTATTGTATCGTGCTTCCAATCAACCAGACACCGGCGATGGTAATTCTGTTGATTTAGAAGTTGAACGTAATTTGTTTATGAAAAACAGTATGGAATATCAAGCTAGTTTAGATTTTTTGAATAGTAAGATTTCAGGATTACGCATGGCCATTAAAGGTCAATAATTGCTAGTGGGAGAAAAATCATGAGTTTATTAAAAGTATTAGATGTTGCCGGCACTGGGATGAGTGCGCAATCTGTGCGATTAAATACCACTGCTAGTAACTTAGCGAATGCCAATAGCGTTAGTAGTAATATTGATGAAACTTATAAAGCGCGTCACCCTGTTTTTGCCGCAGAGTTAGACAGAGCAATGGGTGGACTCGATAGTAGTGTCGGAGTGAAAGTGCAGGGGATTGTAGAAAGTACTGCCGAATTAAATCGAGAATATGCGCCTAATCATCCTAAAGCGGATGAAGATGGTTTTATTTTTCACTCTAATGTCAATGTAATGGAAGAGATGGCTAATATGATAAGTGCTTCACGCTCGTACCAAACTAATGTGCAAATTGCCGATGCAGCAAAACAGATGTTAAGCCGTACATTGCAAATGGGTAAATAAGGATAATTAGATGACTACTATAACCTCATCAGGTCTCAGTTTAACCAAGCCATTAACTGAAGAACAAATTAAGAAAAATACAGAAATTGATGCTGAGCAACAATTAGATCAAGAAGATTTTTTCTCCTTGCTTTCACAGCAACTGGCTTATCAAGACCCATTTTCACCCGTTGAAAATGCGGAAATGATTTCTCAAATGTCATCATTTACTACAGCCGAAGGTATTGCCACATTAGGAACAGAATTTGCCGGTATAAAAGAAGTGCTTAATTCTAGTCAAGCCTTAGAAGCTTCTTCACTGGTTGGTAAAAAAGTATTAGTGCCAAATAATCAAGCTTTCCTTCCTGAAGGCGGGATCGCATCGGGTTCTATCACCAGTAATACTGGTGCAATCAATACTACCGTTTCTGTTAAAAATAGTGCTGGTAATGTTGTTAAAACCATTGAGTTAGGTGAAATTGGTGCGGGTAACCAACGCTTTGATTGGGATGGGTTAGATGCCGACGGCAAACCTGCCCCACAAGGCACCTATACTTTTGAAGCTTTTGGTTCTGTGAACGGAAATGGAGAGGCATTAACAACTGCGAGTTATGCGCATGTTGAAAGTGTCAGTTTAGGTGGTGGTTCTGCAAGCGTTTATTTAAACCTGAAAGGGTTAGGCGGTATTGAACTGGATGAAGCAATTGAAGTTGCAGAAAATATATAATTAAAGGAAATTACTATGTCATTTAATATAGCATTAAGCGGAATTTCAGCTGCACAAACAGATTTAGATGCAACTGCTAATAATATCTCTAATGTCAGTACTGCTGGTTTTAAAGAGTCTCGTGCCGAGTTTGATAGTGTATACGCAAACTCCTTATTCACTAATAGTGCGACAAAAGTGGGCGATGGTGCGGCAGTATCTGCTGTAGCGCAACAATTCCATCAAGGTAGCCTTAAGTTTACCGATAACCCATTAGATTTAGCGATTACTGGTAGTGGTTTTTTCGCTACCGCACCTGGTCTTGACGATAATAATGTTAACTATACGCGTTCTGGTACATTTAAATTAAACTCAGAAAACTATGTGGTTGACAACAGTGGTAACTATTTACAAGCATTTCCTGTTAACCCTGATGGTAGTTCTTCTTCGCTAAGTTTGGCTACAACACAACCAATTAAGATTCCTGAAACAGCGGGTACACCCGTTAAAACAGATGCGGTTAGTATTAGCCTTAATTTACCTGCGGGAGATGAAGAGAAACCACTTGCTGATTTCGATCCTTCAGATCCAGATACCTACAATAATGCCACTTCGGTTACTATTTATGATTCTCTAGGTGAGCCGCATGTTCTAAATACCTACTATGTTAAACCGGAAAATGGTTCTGCCGATGGCACTAACCAATGGGTTTCATTTGTAACTGTCGATAACAAGCCTGTGGATAGCGTTGAGGCGGCCAACTACTTCCAAGATGCAAATGGCGACGGCGCTTTTGATGATGCAATTGGTACTTCAGCAAGTTACACAGATGCTGATGGAGTAGTGCATAATGGTATCGTACTTAACTTTGATGAAAACGGTGGTTATGTTGATTCAAGCCCTGAAGTCTTGGCCTTTGAAAATTTAGGTGTTGACGGCGCAGATGTTTTATCTGCAGGTGCTGATGGCACTCAAGCAATTACACTTGAGTTTGAAGAGCCTACTCAATTTGCTTCTGCTTTCCAAGTAACGGGACTAGAGCAAAATGGATTAACGGTAGGTCGTTTGACGGGTATTGAAATTGGCTCAGATGGTCTAGTACAAGTTTCTTATAGTAATGGTACTTCAGATCCATTAGCTCGAGTGGCAATGGTACGTTTTAGAAATGAGCAAGGTTTATCGCAAACTGGCTCTAATTGGACTGAATCTCAAAGTTCTGGCGGCCCACTTACTGGAGAAGCTGGATCAGGTACGTTTGGTAGTATTAGTTCTGGTGCTTTAGAGCAATCTAATGTTGATTTAACCACTGAGTTAGTTGATTTGATTAGTGCACAACGTAACTTTCAGGCAAATTCTCGTTCATTAGAGATTAGCTCTTCATTACAAGAAACAATCCTACAAATTCGTTAATAGAAGCTAATTTATATTATTTTTAAACGCACCCATTTGGGTGCGTTTTTGTTTAAGGTCCTTCCAGTATTTTTATCCAACCTATTTTATTCGCTCTAATTACTTTGTTGGCACAATGTTTGCAATTATATATTTATCGAAACAGTAAACACCTTGTTCGCTGTTATTTACCTTTGAATTGTTAAGGAAGTCAAAATGGATAATTTTCTTTATGTATCAATGTCTGGCGCTAAAGAGAACATGAATGCCTTAGCGATTCACAGTAATAACCTAGCAAATGCAAGCAAAACTGGGTTCAAAGCTAGCTTTGAACAAGCTCGTAGTATGCAAGTTCATGGTGATGGATTACCGACTCGCGTCTTTTCATTAGCAGAATCTCCAGGACAAAATTTTGACAGCGGTATAGTACATGAGACTGGTCGAGAGTTAGATGTTGCCGTCGAAGGCGAAGGGTGGTTTGTGGTGAGAGCTGATGCTGGAGATGAAGGGCTAACACGTAGCGGGGATTTTAATATTACTGCTGATGGCTTCTTAATTGATGCAAATGGGCAGGAAGTACTGGATAGCGTAGGCAATAGTATTTTTGTGCCGATGCCTATTGAAAAGTTTTCTATTCGTCATGATGGTGTTATTGAGATTCGTCCTGAAGGAGCACCCGCAGACGGTATGGAAGAGGTTGCACAGCTAAAATTAGTGAACCCCAATATTCAAGATTTAATGCGTGGAGAAGACGGCTATTTTCGACGTATAGATGGGCAACAGCCTGAAGTATCTAATGAGGTAGTAGTTACTAGTGGTGCTTTAGAAGCCTCAAACGTAAATTTAAGCGGTGAGTTGACGAGTTTAATCAACCTGCAGCGTAATTTTGAAATGCAGGTCAAGATGATGAAAAAAGCGGAAGAGATAGATCAGAGTTCAGAATCTCTATTAAAGATCGTTTAATCATTGATTATAAATTAAAAGTTTAAGGAGAAGTGTATGCATTCCGCTTTATGGATTAGTAAAACAGGGTTAGATGCACAGCAAACTAACGTTGCCACCATTTCAAATAACTTAGCCAATGCAAGTACCGTTGGTTTTAAAAAAAGTAGAGCTATTTTTGAAGATTTACTTTACCAAAATGTTAATCAACCAGGCGCTAATGCGACACAGGATACTAAACTACCTTCTGGTTTGATGATTGGTTCGGGAGCAAAAGTCGTTGCGGTGCAAAAGAACTTTTCACAGGGTAATGCGCTAACGACTAATAATTCATTGGATGTGATGATCGACGGTAAAGGTTTTTTTGAAATCGAGATGCCTGATGGTAGCTCTGCATTTACTCGTAATGGTCAGTTTATGCTAAATGAAGAAGGAGTGATGGTAACGCCTGGCTCTGGTTACCCTTTAGTACCGCAAGTACAAATTCCAGATGATGCACAATCAATTAGTATTGGTGCGCAAGGTGAAGTATCAGTAAGTATTGCTGGTCAAGCTGCGAACCAAGTAGTGGGACAGTTAAATGTCAATGCTTTCATTAATGCATCAGGCTTAGAGCCACTTGGTGAAAACTTATTTGCAGAGACTGGCGCATCAGGTGCACCGATTGAAGGTGTACCAGGTGCTGATGGTTTAGGCTTTATCCGTCAAGGGATGTTGGAAACTTCAAACGTAAATGTGACAGAAGAATTAGTGAACCTGATTGAGAGTCAACGTGTTTATGAAATGAATTCAAAAGTGGTTTCTGCTGTGGATGAAATGTTGTCTTACATTAGCCAACAGTTATAACGTAAACATTGCCTTAATGGGTAATGTATTGGAGAAGAATATGCCATTTACTATATTGAATAACACCAAGTTACTGCTAAATACTTGTATTGTATTTAGTTTACTACTGTTTGCTAGCATTGCTGATGCTGCGAGAATTAAAGATATTGCTAGTGTGCAAGGGGTACGTAGTAACCAATTGGTTGGTTATGGTCTAGTAGTTGGCTTACCTGGAACTGGTGAAAAGAGCAGTGCTTTTACCGAGCAAGCTTTCTCAACTATGTTACGAAATTTTGGTATTAACGTGCCACCAGGTGAAACCTTAAAAATTAAAAATGTAGCGCCAGTTGCTATTACAGCGGAATTAAAACCTTTTACTAAACCTGGTCAAACCATTGATATTACCGTATCTGCAATTGGTGAAGCTAAAAGTTTACGTGGTGGTGAGTTGCTACAAACTTTTTTGAAAGGGGTTGATGGTAAAGTGTACGCACTAGCTCAAGGTAGTCTAGTCGTTGGAGGCTTAGGGGCAGAAGGTGCCGATGGCTCTAAGGTAGTGATTAACACTCCAACAGTTGGTCGCATTTCAAATGGAGCAATTGTTGAAAGAGAGGTATTATCACCTTTCGGACAGGGTGACACTATTACCTTTAATTTACACAAAGCTGACTTTACTACAGCTAAAAAAATGGCTGATACCATTAATAACTTAGTGGGCCCTCACACGGCGAGTATGTTAGATGCGACTTCAGTACAAGTACTAGCGCCACGCGATGTATCGCAACGAGTTTCATACTTATCAACCTTAGAAAATTTAGAATTTGAACCTGCGCGTTCGAGTGCCAAAATTATTGTTAATTCACGTACAGGTACCATTGTCATTGGCCAAGACGTTAAGTTGTTGCCAACAGCTATTACCCATGGTGGTATTAGCGTCACTATCAGTGAAAACAAAACTGTTTCTCAGCCGAATGCGTTTGCTAATGGTAATACTGAAGTGATTGATAGTAGTACCATTGATGTCACTCAAGCTGATAGCCGTATGTTTAGGTTTGACCCAGGCGTGAACCTTAATGACTTAGTGAGAGCGGTTAATGAAGTAGGTCTTGCTCCTGGTGACTTAATGGCCATATTAGAAGCGCTTAAACAAGCCGGGGCATTAGAAGGTGAGTTAATCATTATCTAATAATCAAGTAGAACAAACTAAAAAGGAAAGCAGATGCTTTCCTTTTTTGTTATGGCTGTTATTTACAGTATATGGCTTATTAGTTACAAGGTCATTGCAGCTATCCAACCAAAGGTGATAACAGGTATGTTGTAATGCAAGAAAGTTGGGATCACGGTATCTCTAATGTGGTCGTGTTGACCATCTGCATTAAGACCCGATGTTGGACCTAATGTAGAGTCAGAGGCTGGAGAACCGGCATCACCTAGTGCTGCAGCTGTACCCACTAAGGCAATAATTGCCATCGGAGAGAAACCAAAAGCAATCGCTAATGGTACATAGATAGTGGCAATAATTGGGATGGTTGAGAACGATGAGCCTATTCCCATGGTAACCAATAAACCAATCACTAACATTAATAGTGCGGCTAATGCTTTGTTATCGCCAATGCCTGATGATAATGCTGATACCAATGTATCAACACTGCCCGTTGCTTTCATTACTGCCGCAAAACCTGCTGCTGCAATCATAATAAAGCCGATCATTGCCATCATGTGTACACCTTTAGTGAATACATCATGCGTTTCTTTCCAAGCAATTACGCCACCAAATGTGAATACACTAAAGCCAGCTAATGAACCAACAATCATTGAACCTGTAATTAATTGTACGCTTAACGTCGCCACAATCGCTATTAAAGCGACAATAATATGACGTTTGTTTAGCGTTTTAAATTCAGTGGTGCTGTTTGCTTCAATTTTCTGTTGATACTCACGTGGTTTACGGTAGCTAATAAAAATCGCAATTAATAAACCTGTGACCATACCTAATGCAGGTAAAATCATTGCAGTCGGTACTTGGCTAGCTGTTACATCTAAGCCGTTATCATGCAGGTTTTTTAACAAGATGTTGTTTAAGAAAATACCACCAAAACCAACAGGCAATACCATATATGGTGTTACTAAACCAAAGGTTAAGATACAGGCTGTTAAACGTCTATCGACACGTAAACGGTTAAACACGCCTAATAGTGGAGGAATAAGGATTGGAATAAATGCGATATGTACAGGAATAATATTTTGTGAAGAGATAGTCATTAATAAAATAACTGAGAACACACCATACTTAATAAATTGCGATGTGTTTTGAGCTTGTTGGGCATTTAATCGTTTAATGATTGCCTGCGATAAAAGATCTGTAATACCTGACTTTGAAATAGCAACAGCAAAGGCACCAAGCATTGCATAACTTAATGCAATCGTTGCACCGCCACCTAAACCACTTTCAAAAGCTGAAATCGTATCAGGTAAAGATAAACCAGCGGTTAAACCGCCAACTAATGCACTCAATGTCAGCGCGATAACAACATTGATACGCATCATCGACAGTATGAGCATGATACATACCGCCAGTAAAACAGGGTTAAGCATAATTATTCCTTGTGGTAGGGTCAAAAATCCGCAGGCATTCTACTCGATGCGACAGCGCTTTGCTTAAAAAACTGCATCTGCTTTGATGATTAGTTAGTAAATGCCACTTATTCACGAAAATTAAATAAGTGGCATTTTTTTTGCTTTATTAATATTACAGCAAAAATGAGGTTGGTTAATGAGCAGTCAAACGATTACGCAAGCAAGCAATTACTTTGATTTACAAGGGTTAGAGCAATTGCGTCAAAAAACCAAGACAAACGATAAAGAAACGATACGTGAAGTCGCGAATCAATTCGAATCGATGTTTGCGAGCATGCTAATTAAATCAATGCGCCAAGCTAATGAAGCTTTTGAGACGGAAAGCCCATTTAACAACCAACAAACTAAATTTTATACAGATATGCAAGATAAGCAGCTCGCTGTTGATATCAGCCGGCATGGTACTTTGGGGTTAGCGGATGCTTTGGTAAGACAACTCGACCCAACTTCGATGGTACGTTTGCAATCTGTAGATCAAGACAAGTTAACCATGCCTAATCAAGCGCAACCAATGGCAATGCATGAGCTAAACCCAGCACCAGCTAATATTCAATTCAATAAGCCGGATCAATTAAGAGAGTTATCAATAACCAGAGTTAATGACAGTACTAAACAAAATCAATTGAATGGGGTTAGTGAAGTGACTGAACAAGTCAAGCAAACTAAGGCGGCTGACTTTAGTACTCCTTCATCATTTATTGCGTCGTTATTGCCGTACGCTAAAAAAGCGGCAAAAGCATTAGGCGTTACACCTGAAGTACTTGTTGCACAATCTGCTTTAGAAACTGGGTGGGGTAAGAAAGTTCTACAAACGTCTGAGCAAGAAAGCAGTTTTAATCTATTTAATATTAAATCTCATGGTGGCTGGCAAGGCGAGAGTGTCAATAAGAATAGCCTTGAAGTAGAAAATGGTGTGGGTGTTAAACGTCGCTCTAACTTCCGTGTTTATGAAGGGCTGCAAGAAAGCTTTAATGATTACACTCACTTCATTAAAAATAATAAACGTTATGAGCAAGCTTTACAGCAAGGTGGTAATGCAGATCGTTACATTGAAGAGTTGCAAAATGCAGGTTATGCAACGGATCCACAATATGCTGAAAAAGTGAAAAAAATTATGAATAGCGATAGCTTCAAAGCTGTTGTTGCAGGAGATAACAATGGCTGATCTATTACAAATTGGACTGTCTGGGGTTTATACCTCTCAAGCTAACTTAGCAACAACCAGTCACAATATCAGTAACGTAAGTACTGAAGGCTATTCTCGTCAAAGTGTTGATGTGAGTACAACGGGCGCTCAACGTTTAAGTTCTCATTTTATTGGCACTGGCTCAATGGTAAGTAGCATTGACCGCGCTTATGATCAGTTTGCTTTTACCGAAAATATGATCAACACCACTAACCATGCTTATTACAAAGAAAAGTATACTCAGGCAAATCAAATGGATAGCTTGTTATCCAACGAGAGCACATCTGTAACTACCCCGGTTATTAATATGTTTTCATCATTATCCAGTGTGGCTGACAATCCTAATCTATTAGAAGCGCGTACGGTTTTTTTAGAAGATGCTGGCAGCATGGTTAACCAATATAACACCCTGTATAAGCACTTAGACAATCAATACAAAGGTATCAATGCAGATATCGAGAATTCTGCATCAGTGATGTCAGAACTAGCTGCAAGTATTGCCAGTCTCAATGATCAAATAGCGTCTGTCGGAGGTCCTGGTAACGGAGCGGGAGCTAATGATTTATTGGATAAGCGTAATTTAGCAATCACTGAACTGAGCAAATATGTTAATACGTCAGTAGTGGCAACCGATAATCATATGGTTAATGTTTATATTGGCAGTGGTCAAGGCTTAGTCATGGGGCAGAATGCACAAGAAGTATTAGCTGTTGATGGAGACCCTGATCCTGCGCGTAAACAGTTGGCGCTGCAGTTTAATGGTAAAGCCGCTGTGATTAATGGTAATCAACTTGGTGGAGAAGTAGCTGGGCTATTTAATAGTCGAGATAAAGATTTAGAAGTTGCGATGAATCAACTAGGGCAAAGTGTCATCGGTTTGACTCATGCACTGAACGAACAGCAGAAGCAAGGGCAAACGCTGGATGGTCAAATTGGTCAAGACCTATTTAATGATATAAACAGCAAAGACTCTATGGAAAGTCGCGTTCTAAGTCATAACGATAATTTAGGAAAAGCGGCATTAAGTGTGCGTATCGATGATTTAACCACGCTTTCACCAGACGAGTTAACATTGAAAGTTACTGAGCATATTCCAGGAACGTCTATCGCTTTTTCTGTTACTAACAATAGAACGGGTGAAACAAATCAAGTCGCGATTGATGATTTAGCTACTGATAATCGCTTTGATATTCCTGGGGCTGGTATTAGCGTTGGTATTGACTCAATGGTGACTCCATTGCAGGAAGGTAAAACATTTACCTTACGCCCAACGCGTTATGGCGCCCTAGAAGCTAGTTTACAAGAAACTGATCCTAAGAAAGTGGCTGCTGCTGAAGCAGAGGTAAAAGCTTTAGGCGGTGAGTTAAATACAGGAACTGCTGAGTTACGTGTGAGTGGCCTGGTGGACAAATCTCATCCTCACTACGTTAAAGAAGATAATCCGTTAACCATTAGAGTTTCTGCAAATAGCAATAATAGCGTGTTGGCTTATAACGTATTTGATAAAAATGGTTCTAAAGTTAACGCAGCAGAATTAACTGCACCTGTTGATCCATTAAGCGGTAAAGCGACACTTATCGCTGGTGGTGTCGAGGTGGAATTAACGAAAGGTGCTCCTCTGCCTAATGATGAGTTTACCTTAGTCTTTAATGAAACCGGTGATAGTGATAACCGTAACATGTTAGCTATGACTGATTTGCAAGATGCAAAAATCATGAATGGTAAAAAAGCGACATTTCAAGATGTTTATAACGGCATGATATCAGAAGTCGGTGCAAAGACCGCCAATGCCGATGTAGCCATGCAATCTGCTTCTATTTTGAAAGACCAATCATTTGAAAGGATTCAGTTAGTGAGTGGTGTAAATATGGATGAAGAAGCTGCTAATTTATTAAAGTATCAACAATACTATAGTGCTGCTGCTCGTGTTATTACAGTGGCAAATGAAGTCTTTGAGAGTATTTTAAATGCATCTCGTTAATCGATTTCACCTATTTTTTAAGTGTAAGTTGGCGTCAGCCTAGTAAAGATTCATAGAGAGGTTATATGCGCGTTTCATCGCCACTATTTTTTATGCGAAATACCACTTCAATGATGGAGCAACAAGCCTCATTGAGTGATAAGAACTTACATTTATCCAGCACCAAGCGAGTGATCAATGGTAGTGACGATCCGGTCGCTATTGCAACGATCCAGCGTTTAAAGCAGGATCTTTCGGTTGGTGAACAATATATTAAAAATGGTGAAACAGCTAAATCAAGTAATGGCTTATCCGATACGGCGTTATCGCAAAGTACGCATATTATTCAGCGTGTGCGAGAGTTAATGGTTAGTGGTAGTAATGGCACCATGAATGAAGGTAATCGCGAGGCTATTGCTATTGAGTTAGCTGGATTGCGTGAAGAGTTAATGGGGGTGGCTAATACAAAAGATGGTAATAACCAATATATTTATGGTGGTTATGAAGTCGATGTTGCTCCTTTTCAAAAAAATGAATTTGGGGAAGTGGTTTACCACGGTGATAACGGAGAACGTGAATACCGTATTGGCACTGGTGTATTGGTACAAGGTAATGATTCTGGTGCAAAGATCTTCATGGATATTCCAGAAGGGAATGGGACGTTTGTCTCTGAGCTAGGTGCAGGCAATATGGGGGCCGGTGTAGTCAGCGCAGGACATGTTGTTGATAAAGATGCAGCACGCGATTTTTTAGATCAAGATTATACGATTTCAATTAATACAGCTGAAGAAGGTCCTGAGTACTCTGTTTATGGAGTAAAAGAACAAGCTGTAAAAGGTAATGCAAAGGTCACAATTAGTAGTGTTGATCTAGAAGCTGGCGGTATTAACAGTGTTAATCCTAATGTAAACAGTACAATGGGAATTCAGTTTACTGAGACAAGTCAAGGTAGCAAACAGTTTAATGTGGCAATAAATGGTACGTCAGCATCGACAACTTTTGATGCAAATAATGCTGATCCGCAGCTATTAAATATCAATGGTATTACATTGGAAGTCGATGGATTACCTGCCGATGGTGATAATTATGGATTAACCAAGTTTATTGCGCCTACACCTTATGAAGATGAGCAAGCTATTGCCTTCAATGGTATTAAAACTCAGATCAAAGGGGATGTAGAAAATTTAGACTCTTTTACATTACGTCAAAGTGAAGAGAAAGATATTTTTGCCTCTATCCAAACTGCCATTGACGCATTACGTATGCCGGGAACCGATAAAACTACCTTAGCCAAACAGAATACTGCTTTTGATATGTCTTTATTACAAATTGACGGTGCCTTAGATAAAGTCTCCAACGTGCAAAGTGCCGTAGGTGCAAGGTTAAGAAGCATCGACAATCAATATGAATCTACTCTGGATTTTAACTTAACTATTCAAACGACTTTATCCTCTTTAGAAGACTTAGATATGGCCGCAGCAATCAGCGAGTACCAACAAAAACACAGTATGTTAGAAGTGTCTCAGCAAACTTTTGTACAGCTGCAAAAACTCAGCTTGTTTAATCATATGTAAAACTAATTCTGCCGCTTTCTTTAGATAAAGAGAGACCAGGAACTGTATTTAAAAAGAGGCAATTGTTTGCCTCTTTTTTTTGCCTATTAATTTTAATTATTTGGTGAACATGTACCGACTGTTTAATGACTCTTAGAAATTAAGGTTAAGTGACTGATATAAAATGGTTATTTTTATTTTAAAAGTTGGCACATTAATCGCATTAATAACTGTGAGAGTAAAAATTGACGGCAAATTACAACACTGAAAGTGTATTGCCACACTCCCTTATTGGGGTCACCAAGACATAAAAGGATTACATCATGGCTCAAGTCATTAATACGAATATCATGTCGCTGAATGCACAACGTCAGCTCAACAAAACTCAATCAATGCAAAATGAGGCAATGGAGCGTTTATCATCTGGTCTGCGTATTAACAGCGCTAAAGATGATGCTGCGGGTCTTGCGATCTCTACTGCGATGCAATCACAGATTAAAGGTTTAACACAGGCCGTACGTAACTCGAATGATGGTATTTCGATGGCACAAACGGCTGAGGGTGCGATGGATGAGATGACAAACATACTACAACGTATGCGTGAGCTATCTGTTCAAGCTGCCAATGATACAAACTCTGCAGAAAATAAAGCTTTCATCCAAGAAGAAGTGGATCAGCTTTACTCTGAACTAGATCGTATTGCCAATACAACACAATTTAACGGCAGCAATTTATTAGATGGCTCAAATGCCTCAACGACCCTACAGATTGGTGCTAATGCAGGACAAAATTTAACTTTCTCTATTGATCCAGTTACGACTGCAGCTCTAGGGTTAGATGGCGGTGTAAATAAAGGCGACTTAAATAGTGGTCGAGTAAGTGCAAACGCGTTGGTCGATGGACAAGTTGCCATTAACGGTATCGATTTATCTGCAGTGGAAGCGGGTGGCGGTGCAGTTGAAATAGCTAAAGCAGTTAATCTACAAACTGCATCAACAGGTGTGGTGGCAGATGCTTATAATATTGTTGAAGGGCGTGCTTTAGATGATAATGGCGTTGCATTAACTGGTGTAACAAACGGATTAGAATTTACCGTTGGTGATAACCAAACTGTGACCCTAGGTCCAACATCATCAATGGAAAACTTAGCAGAAACAATTAACCGTGATGTGGCAGGCTTGCAAGCTAATGTCGGTGACGATGGTCAGCTTATCTTAAATAATGATACAGGTGAAACTATTACTATTGGCGGACCAGATAGCATGCGTTCAAACGCTGGTTTACAAGCTGGCGCAACAGCTGGGGAAGAGGTTCGTTACGAAGGTTACTTAGGCTTAACAAGTCAATCAGGTGAGCCTATCAGTGTTGATATTGGTACTAATGGTGCTACTGGAGATACTAAGAATATTGGTTTCATGGTAACGAATGGCGCAGCGGTAACGGGTGACTCTATTTCAGATTCAAGTGCGATTACTGAAGCGGATGCATTAACGATTAATGGTGTTGAATTAGATATTAAAGGTGCATCTGCCGGTTCATTGACACTGGAAGAAAAAATTACAGGTATTAATCGACTAACAGAGCAAACGGGAGTATCTGCTGTACAAGATGCTTCTGGTGGAATTTTATTTACCAATGAAACTGGTGGTGATATTACGATTGCTAGTGCGGCAGATAGTGATGCTGGCAAAGCAGCGGCTTTAGCTAAACTAGGTGTGATTGATGTAGGTGGTACTGCGGTTACTGAGCTTAAACTCAACGTAACGACCACAAGAAGTGCAAGTGATAGTTTAGCAAAAGTAGATAATGCCTTAGCAAGTATCTCATCATCACGTGCGAATTTGGGTGCGATTCAAAACCGCTTAGATTCAACTATCTCTAACTTAGAGAATGTATCGCAAAACCTATCCGCTTCTAACTCTCGTATTCAAGACGCTGATTTTGCCGCTGAGACATCAAATATGAGTAAAGCGCAGATCTTACAGCAAGCGGGTACTTCAATGTTGTCACAGGCAAATGCAAGTACACAGAACGTATTGTCATTATTACAACAGTAATTGAGATAAAGCGTTCTTTGAATCCCTAAGGTAGATGAAATGAAATATCTTGGTTTTTTACTCTCATGATCTCCTCTATTTCAGTTCATTTTAAAGGTAGCTTCGGCTACCTTTTTTGCTTTAGGGCCTTATGACTCCCTATTTTATTGAAGCTTTGGAGTAGACTTGCATTAAAGAAAAGTAAATTACTCCAGCAATAGCGCCGTATAAATGAGCATTGATCAATACAGTTGCTCCAATTAAAGCCTCAGTCGTTGCTGAAGGACCATTGATCTGTTCGTAAGCCACTTTAATAATAAAACCTAAGCCTAAAATGACTCCCCACTTGTCTCTTTTTTTCAATTCATCGCAAACACCAAAAGCAAATAAACCATGCAGCACCCCAGATAAACCAACATACCATTGTAAATCAGGTTCAATCCAATATAGACACAGACTAATCAATAAACCGATTGTGAGCATCATGGCTAACATTGAGTAATGTTTGAAGGTATCTAAAAATAATGCCGCGACCACCATCAACCCGGTTCCATTAAGCAACAGGTGGTAACCATTGGTGTGGCAAAAGTGTGCCGTTAGTAAACGCCAGACTTGCCCCTTTGCAATGCCGTTGTGGTAATATGCTAACCATTGATTACTATTATCTTGGAATAAAAACAGTAGTGTACTGAGTGTCAAAATAATAGCAGTGTGGACCCATACAGTGCGCATTGAGCAAACCTTAATAAAAGATGAAAGAGATAAATGACAAAACGAGCATTCTGCACTGAGTGTAACAAAGCACTAACTGCCTGTATTTGCGATGCAATTTGTGCACTTGATAATCAACATTTTTTGCATATATTACAAGATCCCAGTGAGCAAAACAAAGCGATAGGGACGGCACGTATCTTAGACTTATCCTTATCTAAGGTAAAATTAACCATTGCGGATATCTTTGATGCGGCACAATTTGATTTAAGTAATACGTTCTTAGTGTTTCCCAGTGAGCAGTCTGAAAGCGTTGATTCTTTGAAGCAAACAGCACAGATAAATAGTGATTCACAGTTTATTCTACTCGACGGTAGTTGGAAGAAAGCCTATAAACTATTAATGACTAATCCCTTTTTACAGTCATTACCTAAGTTAACTATTAATGTGAAGGAACAAAGCCGTTACCGAATTCGTAAATCACCTCGAGAAGATGGACTATCAACAGTCGAGGCAGGTTATTACCTATTATCTGAATTAGAAAATGATTACGATAAATTTTTGCCTTTATTGAATGTGTTTAAACAGATGATCGATTTTCAAATTGCCAGTATGCCCGCTGAAGTTTATCAACAGCATTACCTCAATAAAACAACACAGGATGACCTCTAATGCCATTAGCTATTTCCGCTGGCGTGACTATTCCCGATTGGCAATTACAATTAACTGCGATTCGTTCT
Organism: Psychromonas sp. KJ10-5; assembly: GCF_055808325.1. Taxonomy (NCBI): domain Bacteria; kingdom Pseudomonadati; phylum Pseudomonadota; class Gammaproteobacteria; order Alteromonadales; family Psychromonadaceae; genus Psychromonas; species Psychromonas sp. KJ10-5. Next base: position 27,509 of record NZ_CM147864.1, read on the forward strand.
CAAGGCGCTGGTGGACAAAACGTCAATAAGGTGAATTCAGCGATTCATTTACGTTTTGATATTAAAAGCTCTACTTTGCCAGACTTTTATAAACAACGTTTATTAGCATTGTCAGATCATCGTGTTACAGAAGATGGTGTGATTGTGTTGAAATCTCAAGAGCACCGCACGCAAGAGAAAAACCGTGAAGAGGCTTTGAGTCGCTTAAAGGCCTTGATTTTAGATGCGGTAAAAATTAAAAAATCACGTAAAGCAACCAAACCCTCCCGCAATGCTAAAAAGCGTCGCGTTGATGAAAAAAAACGTGTTGGTACTAATAAAGCCTTACGCGGTAAAGTACTGCAAATTATCAGGTAGTTTTTGACAAAATCAACACTCTCATCTATTTTACGTTAGTGTTTATATTGGTCTGTTAAAGCATATTAGGTGTCATAAAAATGCCATCGAATCTTGTTATACCAATACTATAAAATAAGTGGTTGGTATTAGTTTTAAAAGTTGTGATTATTAAGGAAGGGGCAGTTATGTCATTAATGGGTTTTTATGCAATTCGTAACGAAGATACGGAAGAAGAGTACACGTTAGATGCAGATGACTTTATTTGGGAAGATGCAAACCAATCGGGTGAGCAATATCGCTTTATTCATGTTGAAACAGAAGATTTGCCAGAAGTAGTTGCTACTTTCGATGTTGACGCGGAAGAGTTTGTTGTGCAAATGCCGGCGGGTTATGAAGAGTTGGAAGACGGTTTATATATTAATGCCGATGAAGACGATTACGATAGTGATAGTGATAGTGAGTATGGTTATGATGATGGCTACGATGATTAATCGCTGTTAAACAACTCGTTATTAGATAAAAGAAAGCCAGTGTAAAGGGCGGGGGATAGTACTACTTTTACACTGGCTATTGCTAACTGTTTATATGACTGACCTCAGTTTTGCTGAAACTAAGGTAAGCCATTAGCTAATGCGGAAAAACCTACCAGTTTTTTCTTCTAAGGCGCATAACTCTGAACTTGAAAGGTCGTAACGCCAGCCGTGTAGTTTTAACGTACCTGCTTCTACACGTTCTTTGATCCAAGGGAAAGTCATTAAGTTTGTTAATGATTGCTCGATACCTTTTTTCTCACAGCAATCGTAGTGTGCTGTTTTATCTGTTAATTCAGTATCCGCTAAAATTTCATCACGAACATCTTCTAACTGCATCATCCATTTTGAAATAAAGCTTTTATCTACTTGTTTGCCTGCGCCATCCATTAATGCTTTGATACCACCACATTGTGTGTGACCTAATACAATAATGCTTTCTACTTCTAACCCTGTTACTGCAAACTCTAATGCAGCACTCGTGCCGTGATAGTTGTCATCAATTTCACAAGGTGGTACTAAGTTCGCTACATTACGAATAACAAATAGGTCACCTGGTTCACAGTCTAAAATGAGTGTTGGTTCTACGCGCGAATCAGAACAACTAACAATGGCTATTTTAGGGAACTGCCCCTCTTCAGATAGCTTTGACAACTGTTCTTGATGATCTTTGTAATAACCTTGGCGAAAGCGTTGGTAGCCGGCAATTAACTTATCAGTAGCTAACATTGGATTTTCCTTATAATTGACATTGTGTAGATAATAAAGGATAAATGGCATTTATAAAAATTAATATATTTTATTTTTACCATAAATAAAGGTTAATGTTAAATGCGAGCCACCCTTCATCAGTTAAAAGTCTTTCGTCAAGTTGCCATCTCAATGAACTATACCAAAGCAGCGGACGAGTTAGGTTTATCTCAACCAGCGGTGAGTATTCAATTAAAGCAACTGGAAAATAATTTAGATATCTTTTTATTTGAAAAAATTGGTAAAACGCTATTTTTAACGCCAGCAGGAAAAGAGCTAAAGGTATTTTGCGATCAGCTATTTATTAATTTTGATAATATCGATATGACATTAAGTGGCTTAAAAGGGGAGCTAGCAGGCGATCTTTATTTATCGGCAGTAACCAGCGCTAAGTACTTTACGCCGCACTTATTAGGAGCATTTCATAAGCGCTACCCTAAAGTTAACTTTCACCTCGATATCGTTAACCGTGAGCAGATTATTAAACGCCTTCATGACAATAAAGATGACTTAGTGATCATGGGGTTAGTACCTGAAACCATGGCTTTAGCAAAACACTCTTTTGTTGATAATCCGATTATTATAATTGCTAGTCCACAACACCCACTTGCTCAAAAGAAAAATATCCCTCTGTCTGAGTTAGCAGAGCATGCCTTTATTCACCGTGAGCAAGGATCTGGAACACGAAAAGCCTTTGAGCAAGTGATTAAAACCAATGCGGTGTCATTAAAAGTGAATATGACTTTAGGTAATAGTGAAACAATTAAGCAGGCAGTGATGGCAGACTTGGGTATCTCTGTTGTTTCACGGCACAGTGTGACATTAGAATTGGCAACTGGTGTACTGAAAGAGTTAGATATAGAAGGTTTCCCATTGCAAAAAAGTTGGTCATTAGTACACCATGAAACAAAGCACTTATCACCGATTGCGAAAGCATTTGTAGAGTTTGTCTTGTCTCCTGAAGAAAACGTTCCTGCGTTATGTAATCGTTTTTTAGCACACCATTTTGTAAAAAAAGCTTAAGATTATATTTATACAGTCTTTAATAGTACTTTTGCTGTTGTTTATCCTAGCTTGTAATTGTTTGATTATAAATAATTTTGCTATTTCATCATCCCGAATTGAGGTGAAATAGTTTATGATAGCGCAATTGAAACAGCTAATATTGATGGGCTTATATTTGAGCCATTAGCGTAAAAGTATGGAGTCTCTTTGAGTATTATATTAGGTATCGACCCTGGGTCGCGTATTACTGGATATGGGATTGTCGAACAAAAGGGCAGTCGCTGTATCTATATTGCCAGCGGTTGCATTCGTACCAAAGGTGAAACCCTCGCGCCTAAACTTAATATGATTTTTGATGGTATAGCTGAGATTATTAAGCAATATCAACCGACTGAGTTTGCAATCGAACAAGTATTTATGGCAAAGAATCCTGATTCAGCGTTAAAACTTGGACAGGCCAGAGGCGCGGCAATTGTTGCTGCTACCCAGTCGGATTTATATGTTTGTGAATATTCTGCTCGTCAGATTAAACAAGCGGTTGTAGGTACAGGTGCCGCAACAAAAGAACAAGTACAATCTATGGTAATGCAGGTGTTAAATCTGTCCGGTCGACCACAGGCTGATGCTGCAGATGGTTTAGCCGTTGCGATTTGTCATGCCCATACAGCACAATCACTGGTAGCAATGGCAGGACAAGTTAAAAAAACGGTACGTGGACGTTTCCGTTAAGCTCTCTTCAAAGGTTTTGTTTTCATGGAGTGATAGCAAAGCACGGATAAATATCAACGCATGAATAAATTATCTGAAACCCAGGTTGGCGTATTATATGCTCTCTCTGCTTATTTTATTTGGGGGATTGCACCCCTTTATTTTAAATATTTAGATTTTATATCTGTCTATGAAATTTTATCTCACCGAGTTATTTGGTCGGTGGTCGTTACCGCATTATTAGTGAGTTATTTAAAAGACTGGTCGAATGTAGCTTCAGTATGTCGGCAATATAAAAGTTTATTAATGCTGGTGGTCACTTCGTTGTTAATTAGCAGTAACTGGTTAGTTTTCATTTGGGCTATTAATAATGAAAAAATGCTTGAAGCGAGCCTAGGTTATTTTATTAATCCTATTGTTAATGTCGTACTAGGGCTAGTGTTCTTGAGTGAACGTTTATCCCGTTTGAAATGGTTTGCTGTATTTCTAGCTTTTATTGGCGTTTCTGCGCAAGCTTGGCAATTAGGTGAATTACCTTGGGTTTCCCTAGTGTTGCCTATTACCTTTGCGCTGTACGGCTTATTACGCAAAAAAGTAAAAGTGAAAGCGATTACTGGTTTATTTTTAGAAACGTTAGCGGTATTACCTATCGCTATTGTTTATCTCGCGACGGTTACAGGTAGTGAAACAGCTAATTTATTTAATAATGAATGGTCTTTGAACCTTTTGTTTATGATGGCGGGTCTTGTGACAGCGATGCCGCTGATCTGTTTTGGTCAAGCAGCACTGCGTTTACCCTTGTCGACGTTAGGCTTCTTTCAATATTTAGCGCCTTCTATCGTGTTCCTTTTTGCAGTGTTTGTTTATGGAGAGCCGATCTCTTTTATTAAGCTATTTACCTTCGCATGTATTTGGACTGGAATACTGGTGTTTGTTTTTGAACATAAAATCACGCGATGGTTAAAATAAAGCAAAACTAATACTGGATATTTACTCAGTTGTTTTTTATGCTTGTTACTATTATTACGTTAAAATTGATGAGATAAGGTAAAGGCAACTATGATTGGATTATTACGTGGCATTTTATTAGAAAAACAACCGCCAGAAATATTATTAGATGTGTCTGGGGTAGGTTATGAAATCCAATTACCGATGAGTTCATTCTATCCTTTACCAGCGGTAGGCGAAGAAGCGATTGTTTATACGCACTTTGTTGTTCGTGAAGATGCACAGCTGTTATACGGTTTTGCTGATAAGCATGAAAGAGCGATGTTTCGTGAGCTGATTAAAGTCAATGGTGTAGGCCCTAAATTAGCCTTAGCTATTTTATCAGGCATGTCTGCAAATCAGTTTGTACAATGTATTAATAACGATGCCGTAACCACTTTAGTTAAATTACCGGGTGTCGGTAAGAAAACAGCAGAACGTTTGGTCGTTGAAATGAAAGATCGCCTGAAAAACTGGGGGGGATCAGATCTATTAACGCCTGAGTCTGATAAATTGTCGCTGACTAATGATTTCGAGAATACTTTTGTTAGCGGTAATGCTAAAGATGAAGCTATTAGTGCGTTAATTTCATTAGGCTATAAACCGGCAATTGCAGAGAAAACTGTACAGGGTGTATATCAAGAAGGGATGGATTGTGAAGCGATCATTCGTAGTTCATTAAAGAATATGATGTAATTATTACCCATTAAGCTAACTGAATTTCTAAACTAATAGAGTAACTCCATGATTGAAGAAGATCGACTGATTTCAGGTACCCAAAAGATTGATGATAGTTTAATAGACAGAGCAATCCGTCCTAAATTATTGGCTGATTATGAAGGGCAACCTCAAGTTAATGCGCAAATGGAGATCTTTATCGAAGCGGCTAGACAGCGTGAGGAGGCTTTAGATCATTTACTTATCTTTGGTCCTCCTGGTCTTGGTAAAACCACCTTATCGCATATTGTAGCTAATGAGTTAGATGTAAATATCAAAACTACATCTGGCCCTATTTTAGAAAAAGCCGGTGACCTGGCTGCTTTATTAACTAACCTTGAAGAAAATGATGTGTTATTTATTGATGAAATACATCGTTTAAGTCCGCTGGTGGAAGAGATTTTATATCCAGCAATGGAAGACTATCAATTAGATATTATGATTGGAGAAGGGCCTGCAGCGCGTTCTATTAAACTAGACCTGCCTCCTTTTACATTAATTGGTGCGACAACTCGTGCTGGCTCCTTGACATCACCATTACGAGACCGTTTTGGTATTGTACAACGCTTGGAATATTATGATTTAAGATCATTGACCAAAATTGTAATGCGTAGTGCAACCCATTTAGGGTTAGCGATGGAAGAGTCTGGTGCGGTTGAAGTGGCGAGACGATCTCGTGGAACACCTCGTATTGCTAACAGATTATTACGTCGTGTACGAGATTATGCTCAGGTAAAAAAAGCGGCGGTTATAGATACTGCTATCGCACAACAAGCTTTAGATATGCTTGAAGTTGACCAGCAAGGTTTTGATTATATGGATCGCAAATTACTTATGGCCATTCTAGATACCTTCCAAGGTGGGCCGGTAGGTTTAGATAACTTAGCCGCAGCTATTGGTGAAGAAAAAGAAACTATCGAAGATGTTTTAGAGCCTTACCTTATTCAACAGGGGTTTTTACAAAGAACTCCGCGAGGTCGTATTGCCACTAATCGTACTTATTTGCATTTTGGTTTTGATAAACCGAAAGATTCGCTATAATTTTATTTTTTAATTGCTTACTTAAACAGCGCTGACATTTGATGTCAGCGCTGTTTTTTTTGCTCTAAAATCCCCTCTTTTTTATCGATATTCTCTGCTTTTATTGACGTAATTAAATAGTAACTATTGTGTGTATTGTTTAACCTCCCTTTGTTTACCACAACCATAAAATAGGCACTCTAAAACCGATTTTGAGACTTGATCTAGATCACTATAAGCAGTATAAAGAAGTCAGTTTAGGCTATTCAAGCTAGATGTTAATGCTAGGTTACATGCTTGTTTTACAAGGGTTAACGCAACATGTGGTTAACTTCTATACGCAACATAAAATTAACAAACAAGCCGTAAAATGTGTTTTGAATTTTTTAATTTACAAGCATGAAACAAGTTAAATTTTTTATTCTCTGACACGCTTTCTTTTACTCTTTTTAAGGGGATATTTACATCAGGTTAATGATCAAAATGGTGTGACTTTAAGTCGTTAATATTCTTAATTAAAGTTTCTGCATTATTACTAACTATTCTTTGATCTAGGATAAGAAAAATAAGTTATTCACCATTTAAAATACCCGGCTTCCCCTAGCCAGCCCGGTATTTTAACAGTGCAAAATACTCAAGGGTTTAACAAGTAATAAAGTGCAAGAGTTTACTGGTTGACTCACTTACAGATTTTATTTTTATACGTTTAGGAGAATATAATGGACGATATAGTTGATTTATCGCGATTTCAGTTTGCCATGACTGCGATGTATCACTTTTTATTTGTGCCTTTAACCCTCGGGTTAGCATGGATCTTATTGATTATGGAATCACTGTATGTGATGACTAAGAAAGAGATCTATAAGGATATGACCAAGTTTTGGGGAAAACTATTTGCGATTAACTTCGCAATAGGTGTAGCTACAGGTTTAACCATGGAGTTCCAATTTGGTACTAACTGGGCATATTATTCTCACTACGTGGGGGATGTATTTGGCGCACCTTTAGCCATTGAAGGCTTAATGGCATTCTTCTTAGAATCAACCTTTGTGGGTCTATTCTTCTTCGGGTGGGATAGGCTTTCTAAGTTACAACATCTTGCAGCAACTTTCTTCGTTGCCTTTGGGTCTAGCATGTCGGCATTATGGATTCTGGTGGCAAATGCTTGGATGCAAAACCCAGTAGGGGCAGAGTTCAACTATGAAAGTATGCGTATGGAGATGGTTAACTTTGCAGACGTTGTGTTTAACCCTGTTGCACAGGTTAAATTTGTTCATACAGTAGCATCTGGTTATGTTGCTGGTGCGATGTTTGTATTAGCAATCAGTTCATATTACTTATTAAAAGGCCGTGATTTACCTTTTGCTAAGCGTTCATTTGCGATTGCAGCTGCATTCGGTACTGCAGGTATCTTATGTACTATTGTACTGGGTGATGAAAGTGGTTATGAAGTCGGTGACGTACAGAAAGTAAAATTAGCTGCTATCGAATCAGAATGGGAAACTCATCCTGCTCCAGCTTCATTTACTATGATTGGTTTACCAAACCAAGAAGAGCAACGCACTGACTACGCAGTTAAGATTCCTTATGCATTAGGTATCATTGCAACACGTTCTCTTGACGGCGAAGTAAAAGGCTTAAAAGAGTTAATGGATGAGCATGATGTACGTATTCGTAACGGTATGCTTGCTTATGGCTTGCTTGAAAAATTACGAGCAGGTGATGAAACCCCTGAAAATATCGAACAATTTGAAGCGCTTAAAGTTGACCTAGGTTATGGGTTACTGGTTAAACGTTATGCACCGAATGTAGTTGATGCTACCGACGAGCAAATTCAAATGGCCGTTGACGATAGTATCCCAGGTGTTGCTCCAATGTTCTGGTCGTTCAGAATCATGGTGGGGGCGGGGATTGCAATGTTAGGTATATTCCTATTTGCACTATACCAATCAGCGACTAACCGTATTGGTCAAAGTAAACTATTTGCTCGTATTTGTTTGTACAGCTTACCATTACCTTGGGTTGCTATTGAAGCCGGTTGGTTTGTTGCCGAATATGGTCGTCAACCATGGGCTATTGCGGAAGTGTTACCAACGCATATGGCGGTATCTTCACTTTCAGCGGATCAAATTTGGTTCAGTATTCTATCTATTATTGGTTTCTACACTGTATTGCTGATTGTTGAGACTTATTTAATGTTTAAGTTTGCCCGTTTAGGACCAAGTAGTTTAAAAACAGGTAAGTACCATTTCGAGCAGCTTGAAAATCAACAGGAGTTAAAATAATGTTTGATTACGAAACGTTAAGATTAATTTGGTGGGTGTTGATTAGCGTATTGCTAATTGGTTTTGTGGTAACTGATGGCTTTGATATGGGCGTTGGTACGCTTTTACCTGTGATTGGTAAAAGTGATGATGAACGTCGTATGATGATTAACAGTATTGCCCCTCACTGGGAAGGGAATCAGGTTTGGCTAGTATTAGCTGCTGGTGCTATTTTTGCGGCTTGGCCTGCTGTGTATGCAACGGCATTCTCAGGCTTCTATGTGGCAATGATGTTGACACTATTTGCATTATTCTTCAGACCTGTTGGGTTTGACTACCGAGGTAAAGTGGCAGACCCTCGTTGGAAATCTAGTTGGGACTGGGGAATCTTTGTTGGTAGTACTGTACCGCCAATCGTGATCGGTGTTGCATTTGGTAATTTATTACAAGGTGTTCCTTTTGTATTAGACGAATTTCTACGTGCTAATTACCAAGGTGGTTTCTTTGCACTATTGAACCCATTTGCATTATTAGTGGGTGTATTCAGTTTATGTTTATTTGTATTGCAAGGTTCAACTTGGTTACAAATGAAAACTGAAGGGGCGTTATACGAGCGTGCTCGTAAAGTGACATTGATAATTGCTCCATTAACAACCTTATTATTTGCTCTTGCTGGCCTTTGGTTAGCAAAAGGTATTGATGGATTTGTTATTACCTCTGCGATTGATTTGAACGGTGTATCTAACCCATTAGCGAAAGTTGTAGAAATACAGCCAGGTGCTTGGTTACAGAATTACAGCGATTACCCAATTTCGATGCTTGCACCTATTGTTGGTTTACTGTTCCCATTAATTGCTTTTGTAATGAGTATCTTTAAACGCAGTGGTTTTGCTTTCTTCGCAACCAGTATTACACAATTTGGTGTGCTATTAACTTGTGCGGTTAGCATGTTCCCGTTCATTATGCCTTCAAGCTTAAACCCGAGTCATAGTTTGACGGTATGGGATGCGACTTCAAGTGAGTTGACATTAAACATTATGACAATTGCTGCTGCGATATTTTTACCTATCATTTTACTTTACACCAGCTTCGGTTATATCAAGATGTTTGGTCGTGTAGGTAAAGAATTTTTAGTTAAATATAAACATTCAGCGTACTAATTAAGGAATTATATTATGTGGTATTTTGCATGGATTTTAGGTGTATTACTGGCTTGCTCATTGGGCATTATCAATGGACTTTGGTATGAACAAACTGAAGCCAATGAACAAGAAGAACAAGACAAATAACACTAGTCTTTAAATTAAGCGGTTACTTTTTAAAGTAGCCGCTTTTTTTTGCCTTTTTTCTGACACTACTCAGGCCAGCTTAAGTGCAGTCTCCTTTTAGAGCGAATAATATTACGTCAACTTTGTAAGGGAGAGAAATGGAGTTAAGTTTGAGAAGGCATATATTGAAGTACTAAAGCCATATTTTAATGGCTCACATAAGCGTTTATTTACAATTGAGCATTTTTAGTGAGCGTCACTAACACAACGTTTAAGTTGATTGTTACCAACCTAAACGTTGTCAGTCGCGTTAACACAAGTGTTTATGTAAACAGGCATAATAATCATCTGTCTTAATAAGAGTTTGATGAGTACCTTGATTGCGTAATGATCCTTCTTCCATTAAGTAGATGTTATCCATTTTATCCATGGCGGTTAAACGGTGGCTGATCATAAGTAGCGTTTTATGCTCTGCAAACTCAAATAACAGCTTTAATATATCGCGTTCAGTTCGTTTATCTAAACCTTCAGTAGGTTCATCGAGTAATAATATTGGTGCATCATGCAATAAAGCGCGGGCGACACCAATGCGTCTCTGTTCACCGCCGGATAATTGTCTACCACCTTCTCCTAACCACGTATCGAAAGGATTTTCTCCTTCGGTTAATGTATTCAACCCCACTTTATTTAATATAGAACCCAATAATTGATCGTTAATATCACGTGCTGCTTTTTGCTCTGCGGCATTGTTAAAGGTTTGCTGGTTAGTATTGGGTTGAGCAAGTATTAAGTTATCACGTAATGTGCCAGAGAAAATGTAAACACGTTGACTCACGACTGAAATTCCTGAAGTTAGTGCTGCCTGTGAGTATTGGTCAATAGCGGTACCATCGAGTGTGATCTTGCCTGAGTTCGCTTCCCATTCTCGAGTGATTAACGATAATAAAGTCGATTTACCACAACCGGTTTTACCTAATAAAGCGACTTTTTCGCCGGCTTTTATGGTCAAGTTAATGTTATTTAATACTGGCGTATTTGTTTGCTGCGATGTTTCATCTTGGTAAGCAAATTGGATATCTTTAAAGTGAATATCACCCTGTGTAATACGTTGTGTACTTTGCTCGTTAAACACAATATCAGGTGTTTGTTCTAATAGATCGTTGACGCGTGTTGCCGCGTTAATGCAAGAGGATAAATGTTGGAAAGCCCCTGAGATTGGTAACAGTATTTCAATACTTGCTAAGGCCATAAAACCAACCATAGCTAGCATCGCGCCTGGTGGTTGGTATTCACCTACACCTGATGAGGCAATATATAAAATGCTTAACACAATAAAACCGTGGCATAGGATCAATAATGACTGACTAAATGCCATTACATTGGCGGTCATCTGTTGGCTAGCTAATAGCTTTTGTTCAGATTCAGCTAACTGTTGACGAAAACGATCCGTTGCTGAAAATAGAGATATTTCAGAAAAACCCTGTAAAAAGGACAATAGTTGCACACGGTATTGACGTTTATTTTGTAGTTGTTCAATACCTGGTTTACGTCCTAAAAAGTAGAATAAAACCGGTAATACAAGCCACAGTACTAATAAGCTCGACGTTAAAATGATAGCAAGGTGTAGGTCAAACCATGCTAAGAAAAAAAACATCGCAAGCAGGACAAAAAAAGCGCTGAATAGAGGAGTTAGCAAGCGTAAATATAAATGATCTAATGTATCAATATCAGAGACTAAACGATTGAGTATTTCACCTTGACGCTTACCTTGCATATTGGAAGCACTGAGTGGCAATAATTTCCGCCATGCCCATACACGTAATTGAGTCAGTAATTTAAAAGTAGCTTGGTGTGTTGCTAAGCGTTCACCGTAACGACTCGCTGTTCGAAGAATAGACAAGAAACGTACACCGCCGGCAGGGGTGAAGTAGTTAAAGCTTTGCGTGGCTAAAAGCGTTAGACCCGCAACAGCCGATGCAGATAAAAACCAGCCAGATAAAGATAACAAACCAATACCAGCAAGTACGGCGATAACACTCAGTAACAAACCCACTGACATCATTAGCCATTGTTTTTTGAAAAGTCGAATAAAGGGAAGTAATACTGTCATTATATTTCCGCCTGAGAGTTCATTAAAATTGCACTATCGAGATGACTCATATCTTGTTGCATATCATTAAATAGACCCGGTGTTTTATTGAGTGTTTGGAAGTCACCTTGTTGCACTATTTTCCCTTGATCCATAACAATGATGTTGTCCATGTGTTGTAGCTGATCTAAACGGTGGCTGATCATGATACTGGTCATATCTTGGGTTGCATCTTGAATTGTATTGAAAATCACTCTTTCGCTGTCTTGGTCTAAACTCGCTGTTGGTTCATCTAGTAAGAATAGTTGTGCGTTTTTAGTTAATGCACGAGCGAGGGCAATACGTTGTGCTTGACCTACGGAAAGGCCTGACATTTGTTCACCGATAGGGTGGTTAAGCCCCAATGGTTTTTGCTCAATAAAGTCCCAGATAGCGACTTGCTGTAAGTATGTCTTTATTGTGCCGTCTGTTACTGTGCTATCACCCATCGAGATATTTTCACGCACGCTACCATAAAAGAGTTGAGGATCTTGTCCTAACCAAGCTAAGTTTTTACGCCATTGTGCTTTATCGATATTGGATAACTCTACACCGTTAACAAGCAGTGAACCCTGGTAGGGTAAAAAGCCCAATAGCGCATTCAGCAAACTGGTTTTACCTGAACCACTAGGGCCAACCAGAGCAACATCTTGCGCTGGGTCGACAGTAAAGCTGATTGGCCCAACTAACAAGCTCCCGTCTAGGCTATAAACACAAAGCTCTGTTGCCTGTAATGTTAATGCTTGCTCGGTATCGATAGCATGAGCGTTTTCAGTATCGCTTTGCTGTTGATGTGGAATCTGGTAGTCCAATAACTCTTTAAGGGCTTCAGCTGCACCAATAGCCTGTGCTTTGGCATGATAATGTGTCCCCATATCACGCAAAGGTTGATAAAACTCAGGGGCTAACATTAATACAAACACACCAATAAATAAGGTAATGCTTTCTCCGTAATGGCCAAAGTTGAGTTCACCTAAAAAGCTGAATCCAAAATAAACAGCTAATACAGCAATAGAGATAGCAGCAAAAAACTCTAAGACAGCTGAACTTAAAAATGCCAAACGTAATACTGCCATCGTGCCAGCTCTGAATGACTCTGAAGCTGACTCAATGTTCTTTAACTCAGTTTCACCTTGGTTAAACAACTTAAGGGTTTTCAAACCTTTTAGACGATCCATAAAGTGGCCACTTAATTGGGTTAATACTTTAAAGTTTTTACGGTTAGCATCCGCTGCACCTTTGCCGACTAAAATCATGAAGATAGGGATCAACGGAGCGGTGGTTAATAAAATTAAACCTGCTGCCCAATTCAGCGGGAAAACCGCAATTAAAATGGTCAGAGGAATAAAGCCTGCCAATAACATTTGCGGCAAATAGCGAGCATAAAAGTCGTGTAGATCTTCAATTTGTTCTAAGACGATGGTTGCCCAACTTCCTGCAGGTTTACCTTTAATATAAGCAGGGCCTAATTCGCATAGTTTGTCTAATACCTGCTGACGGATTTGTAAGCGTAAACGTTTACCTGCCTCGAAACTGGTGCGTTCACGAGCAAAAGCTAAGAGTGCTCTGACCGGAATTAAACATAATAAAGCGATAAACTGATTGCTTAATGCTTGTGTGGGTAACTCGAGGATCACAATGTTATGAATGATAGAGGCAATTAAATAGGCTTGAACTAAAAGAGATAAGCCTGTTAATACACCAAAAGTAACGGTTAGATTAAGGAAGAAACCGCAGGATTTTTTCTGTTGTTTTAACCATTTTGTTAATTGCTTTTCTAAAGGGATATTCATTTATGTAGCTCATTGTCGTGTTGTGCTGAAGTAACCAAAAAACAGCTGATCAGATCATCATCTTTTGTTTATTCTGGGTTTAAATTAGTTGTACGTTGCGTCTACTATTTTGGACCTATTTTACTCACCTCAGTTATCGATAAACAAAGCGGGCTTTTACAATTATTTTTATGAACTTGTACTGCGAACCATGCAAAAATAGCTGCGTTACATACTAAAAACTATAACGTAGTGACTATTGGAATAATCATGCCTAAATTAATGAAATGAGGTCACACAATACTGAGAGGAACAGTTAAATTCAATAGTAATTACAGCTTACTGATGCAACCTTGTTTTTAATCAACTATTGAGCAACATGCAACTTCATTATATCTGTGTAAAATAAGCGTTATATATAACATAATTGAGTGAGTATGATGAGTACTTTTACTAGTAATCTATGGACATATTAATTTACTATCAGATCGACTATTATTAGTACTTACCTCAATAGAATTAGCATAAGGAAAACAGTTTGTTAACCTCAACATTACCAGTTCGAATATATTATGAAGATACAGATGCAGGCGGCGTTGTTTATTACGCAAATTACCTGAAATTCTTTGAGCGTGGTCGAACAGAGTTTTTACGCGATTTTAATATCCAACAAGATACGCTACTAGACGAAGGCATCGCTTTTATGGTGAAAAAGGTGGATATGGACTGCATTAAGTCTGCTCGATTTAATCAACTACTTAGTATTGAAACAGAGGTTGCATCATACCGTAAAGCCAGCTTATTATTTACACAGAAAGTTTTTGATGAAAACAGGGAACTTCTTTGTCAGGCGGATACTCTAATCGCTTGCGTAAATTTGAATAAAATGAAACCAACCGCTATTCCAACAGAAATAATTGAGGTAATTACTCGTGCACGCTGATATGTCATTTTTAGGGTTATTCCTACAAGCTAGTTTGCTTGTAAAAACGGTTATGTTATTGCTCTTAGGCATGTCTATCTATTCATGGACGTTGATTTTCTCACGTTCAAGAATGTTGAAGTCGGCTAAGTTAGCACTGAAACATTTCGAAGATCGCTTTTGGTCAGGTCATGACTTAAGCCGATTATACAAAGAAACCGCTGCTCGTAGTGAACGAGTTAATGGTGGCGAAAAAATATTCTACATGGGCTTTAAAGAGTTCTCTCGTTTACATCGCATGCCGGGGCGTAACGTTGATAGCGTTATCGAAGGGGCACATCGTTCAATGCGTGTCACCTTATCGCGTGAAATGGATGAGTTAGAATCTGGTTTACCTGCATTAGCAACAATTGGTTCTATTAGCCCATATATCGGCCTATTCGGTACGGTTTGGGGGATCATGAACTCATTTATCGCTTTAGGTGAAGTACAACAAGCTACTTTATCTATGGTTGCTCCAGGTATCGCAGAAGCCTTGATCGCGACTGCAATGGGTCTATTTGCTGCGATTCCTGCTGTAATGGCTTACAACAAGTTTTCTACTCAAGTTGGTCATTTAGAAGCGTCATACATTAACTTAATGGAAGAGTTCACCTCGATATTACAGCGCCAAGCAATGACTGAGAGTGAGTAACTATTATGCGACATTCTTATCGAACGCCTAGACGAAAACGCGTTATTGCGGAAATTAATGTAGTACCTTACATCGACGTGATGCTGGTACTACTGATCATCTTCATGGTAACGGCTCCGCTAGTCACACAGGGTGTTAAAGTCGATCTGCCGCAAGCCGCAGCAGAATCGTTACCTGAAGATTCCAAGCCGCCTTTAATTGCTTCAATTGATAAACAGGGGCGTTACTATTTAAGCGTAGGTGATGAGTCCGATACACCGTTAGATGCATCGCAAATGTCATCGCTTGTAGCGGGACAAATTGAGCTTGATCCTGATGCTCAATTTATCGTGAAAGGCGATGGTGATGTCGACTATAAAAGTGTGGTGAAATTGATGGTGTTGCTACAGCAAGCAGGCGTGCCTTCTTTAGGTTTAATGACAGAGCCCGACGAATAGATGAAAAATAGCACAAATATTATTGCATTTATTACTGCATTTGCTTTGCATCTCATTATTGGAGGTGTGTTGTTGATGAACATTGATTTCTCGCTGCCGAAAGATAAACCTGAGGCAGCATCAATCATTGATGCCACTGTTATTAATCAAGATATGCTTGATAGTATGGCAAAGCATTCAGAGCAACAAAAACAAGCTCAGCAAAAGATAATAGATCAACAGCGTAAATTACAAGCAGAGCAAGAAGCTGAAAAACAACGTCAGCAAGCACTGGTGCAGAAGCAAAAAGATGAAAAGCTAAAGGCTGAAAAAGCAGAAGCAGTACGTCAACAAGAAGAACAAAAGCGTATTGAAAATGAAAAATTAGCCGCGGCAAAAGCAGCGGAAGAGCAAAAACAGGCTGAACAAGCTGCTATCGCCGCAGCTGAAAAGAAAAAAGCAGATAAATTAGCTGCCGAAAAAGCGGCGAAAGAGAAAGCAGACAAACTAGCAGCCGAAAAAGCGGCAAAAGAGAAAGCAGATAAATTAGCTGCCGAAAAAGCGGCGAAAGAGAAAGCTGACAAACTAGCTGCCGAAAAAGCGGCAAAAGAGAAAGCAGATAAATTAGCTGCCGAAAAAGCGGCGAAAGAGAAAGCTGAAAAACTAGCTGCCGAAAAAGCGGCGAAAGAAAAAGCTGATAAATTAGCTGCTGAGAAAGCCGCGAAAGAGAAAGCTAAAAAATTGGCGGCTGAGAAAGCTGCAAAAGAAAAAGCAGCTAAAATTGCTAGAGAAAAAGCAGCAGCTGAAAAAGAACGTTTAAGACAAGAAGAGTTAGATAGACAAATGGAAGCTGAGTTTTCTGATGATTTCTCAAGTGCAAGAAGTGCAAAGCAAACCTCTGAAATCGCTAGATACCAAGCACTGATTCGCTCTAAAATAAGTCGTAATTGGAAAGTTGATCAAAGCATGAGCGGTCAAACTTGTACATTAGCCATTAAATTAGCTTCTAACGGATTAGTATTAAGTGCAGTGATGAGTAAAGGTGATCAAAAGTTATGTGATTCTGCTCGTCGAGCAACACTGCAGGCTAAAACGTTACCTATTCCTAAGGATCCTGATATTAGTGGTCAGTTTAGGGATTTCGATATTACATTAGAGCCAGACCTATAAGGAATGAACATGTTTGTTCGATTAATTAGTTTGATAATACTGGTTGCAGCTTCAAGCAATGCATCAGCACGTTTAGAAATTTTAATTACAGAAGGCGTTAATAGTGCACGTCCTATTGCTGTTGTGCCTTTTAAATGGCTAGGCAAAGGCAAAAAACCACAAAATTTCTCTGAAATTGTTGCTGCTGATTTACAACGCAGTGGTAAATTTAGCCCTTTATCAATTGATAAAATGCCAAAAACACCTTCTAACAGCAAAGATATTGATTACTCTACCTGGACTGAGTTAGGTGTTGAAGCGATTGTTATGGGTGAAGTAAAACCAGATACCACTGCTGGTAAATACATCGTCACTTTTGAGCTGTTAGACGTATTAACCGGTAATGTTAATATGCCTAACTTTGATCCAGTGATGGATAAGCGCCGCAGTACTATAACTACAAGTCAGTTAAGACAATACGCACATCGCATTAGTGACATTGTTTATGAAAAATTAACTGGTGAGCGTGGTGCCTTCTTAACGCGTATCGCTTATGTTGCGATCGACAGAGATAGTACACACCCATATCAATTACGTATCTCAGATTATGATGGTGAAGGCGAGAAATTAGTATTACGTTCAAAACAGCCAATTATGTCTCCTTCTTGGTCTCCAGATGGGCGTAAACTGGCTTATGTAAGCTTTGAGAAACGTCGTTCTCAAGTATATATTCAAGATCTTTATACTCAGCAACGTGAGTTAATGACTTCTTTCCCTAAAATTAATGGTTCACCAACTTGGTCACCAGATGGAACTCAATTAGCATTAGTGTTGTCGAAAGATGGACAACCAGAGATATATACTTTTAATATAAAGACAAAAGCATTGAAACGATTGACAAATAATCGTGTCATAGATACTGAACCTAGTTGGACACCTGACGGAAAGTCGATTATATTTTCATCTGAACGAGGCGGAAGACCACAAATTTATCAAGTGTCTTTAGCAACGGGCAAAGCGAAACGCCTTACTTGGGAAGGTGAGATTAATTTAGGTGGTACAATGACCCCAGATGGTGATAATCTTGTACTTGTAAGTCGTCATAATGGGAATTATATGATTGCGGTGCAAGACCTTGAATCTGGTGAGTTAAGAACCTTAACAAAAACACAGTTAGATGAGTCACCAAGTATTGCTCCAAACGGCAGTATGATTATTTACAGCACTGTTTATCAAGGTAAACAAGGCTTAGCACTAGTTTCGATGGATGGTCGATTTAAAGCGAATATACCAGCGAATAATGGTGAGGTTAAATCACCGGCATGGTCACCATTTTTACAATAATTTAATTAAAACGTACTAAGGAAATAAAATGAATCGTTCTATGATTTCAAAAGGCTTATTAATTGCACTACCAATGTTAGCATTAGGTGCTTGTTCTTCAACTACTGATGCAGATGCAGAAGCAGCAGCGAAGCTACAAGCTGAACAAGCAGCGGCAGCAGCTAAAAAAGCAGCTGAAGATGCAGTACAAACAGATACAATTCAAGCAATTGAATTAACTGCTGAAGAAAAGTTAGTTGAGCAATACACTAGCGCGATTTTAGAGACAACAATCAACTTTGAGTTTGATAAATCAGTTATCTCTCCAAAATACGCAACAATTTTAGATGCTCATGCTAAATACTTAGTAAACAATACTGATAAATCAATCACTGTTGAAGGTCATGCTGATGAACTAGGTACGCCTGAGTACAACATCGCACTTGGCGAACGTCGTGGTCTAGCTGTTTCTACTTACTTAGAAAACATGGGTGTTTCTGCAAGTCAAATCACAGTAGTAAGCTACGGTGAAGAGAAGCCAGTTAACCTAGGTCATAACGAAGCTGCTCGCGCTGAAAACCGTCGTGCAGAATTAGTTTACTAATTTCTATATGAAAAAACGTAATCTATCAGCGGCCATGCTTATGACCGCTTTTTTCTCTTTCCCGAGTTACGCTGCTGCACCTGTTTCAGATGCAACGGTCAGTACGGCTAGTAATGCAGAATTACTAAAACGTATGGATGAGTTAACAAGAGTGATGACGATACGCAATAAAATGCAGATTCGTTTTCAAACTCAGTTAGATCAATTAGGACAAGAGATAAATCAGATAAAGGGTTCAATGGAAGTCTTTTCCAATGACCTAGAGCAAATTGAAGAGCGTCAACGTAACCTCTATCAAATGTTAGATGAACGTCAACAAACTTCACAACCTGTTGCTGCATCTGCAACACCAGCTGCTCCTGGTACAGACAAAGCCGCTTATCAAGCTGCTGTTGATTTAGTGCTTAATGATAAACAGTATCAGCAGGCTATTACTGCTTTTGAAGCGTTTGTTATTGATCATCCTGAATCAAGTTATGTTCCAAACGCGCAATACTGGTTAGGGCAACTCCTCTATAAAGAAAAGAAACGAGATGAAGCTAAAGTTGCATTCTTAGTTGTCACTGAAAAATACCCTGACTCTAATAAACGCGCCGATGCATTACTTAAAATTGGTATCATTGATGAATATGCTGGTTCGATTGATTCTGCGAAATCTTTCTATCAGAAAACGGTCTCTGAGTATCCAAATTCATCTGCAGCAAACTTAGCTGCTAAACGTTTAAAGACTCTTTAAGCACATATTTTACCTAGAATAATTGTGCTTAAATCTATTATTGTTTAATTTCTCAGCACATGAAATAAAAGTCGCATTTTTTTGTTGCGCTCTGAAAATATTTGTATATTATACGCCGCAGTTGAGAGCAACACGTGATGCAAATCATGTTCTAGCTTAAACTTAAAGCTCAGTTGGTAGAGCTTTTAATCTATTTTAAGATTAAACAAAACCAAAACGTTATAAAATACGTATGTAGCTCAGTTGGTAGAGCTATTGATTCACTTTTAATCTAAAAGTGAATTGAAAATTAAAACCATAACCATATGTAAATTATATGGGCCGTTAGCTCAGTTGGTAGAGCAGTGGACTTTTAATCCATTTGTCGAAGGTTCAAATCCTTCACGGCCCACCACTTTTATATAAGCTCAGTTGGTAGAGCTATTGATACACTTTTAATCTAAAAGTGAATTGAAAATTAAAACCATAACCATATGTAAATTATATGGGCCGTTAGCTCAGTTGGTAGAGCTATTGATACACTTTTAATCTAAAAGTGAATTGAAAATTAAAACCATAACCATATGTAAATTATATGGGCCGTTAGCTCAGTTGGTAGAGCAGTGGACTTTTAATCCATTTGTCGAAGGTTCAAATCCTTCACGGCCCACCACTTTTATATAAGCTCAGTTGGTAGAGCCATTGAAGCACTTTTAATTTAAAAGTTAATTCATTAAATAAAACCATAACCATATATAAATCATATGGGCCGTTAGCTCAGTTGGTAGAGCAGTGGACTTTTAATCCATTTGTCGAAGGTTCAAATCCTTCACGGCCCACCACTTTTATATAAGCTCAGTTGTAGAGTTAAAAACAAACCATATAAAACTATATGGGCCGTTAGCTCAGTTGGTAGAGCTATTGATACACTTTTAATCTAAAAGTGAATTGAAAATTAAAACCATAACCATATGTAAATTATATGGGCCGTTAGCTCAGTTGGTAGAGCAGTGGACTTTTAATCCATTTGTCGAAGGTTCAAATCCTTCACGGCCCACCACCTTTTTATCTCCCCATTATATATCTAACTACTCGTAAATATTTCATTACTTTTTTTCTTCTAAGTTGCTATAATCTGCACCCATTTTTCTATATCTAAGAGTTAATAATGAGCCAATTTTCCCCGCTTGTTGGATCTGATTATCCATTTCCTGGTAAACCTGTTGAATTAACTTCACAGGAAAAGATTGATTACAAAGCTAAAATCAAACAACTACTTGTTGAAAAAGATGCGGTACTTGTCGCTCATTATTATACCGATCCTGAAATCCAAGCGCTGGCTGAAGAAACGGGTGGTTACGTTGCAGACTCTTTAGAGATGGCTCGCTTTGGTCGAGATCATAAAGCAAAAACATTGATTATTGCTGGTGTTCGCTTTATGGGAGAAACAGCAAAAATTTTAACACCACATAAAACCGTACTAATGCCTGAACTTGCCGCTACTTGTTCTTTAGACGTGGGTTGTCCTGTGGAAGAGTTTTCTGCCTTTTGTGATGAACATCCAGAACGTGCTGTGGTTGTATATGCAAATACTTCAGCTGCTGTTAAAGCACGCGCAGATTGGGTCGTGACATCGAGCATTGCGTTAGAGATCGTTGAACATTTAGATAGCGAAGGTAAAAAAATCATATGGGGACCAGATCGCCATTTAGGTAGTTATATTGAGCGCAAAACTCAAGCTGACATGATTATGTGGCAAGGTGACTGTATTGTTCACGATGAGTTTAAAGCTAGTGCATTACGCGATATGAAAGCAATCCACCCTGATGCTGCTATACTAGTGCATCCAGAGTCGCCTGAGAGTGTCGTAAAATTAGCTGATGCAGTAGGATCTACAAGCCAACTGATCAAAGCAGCGCAATCTCTACCTAATAAAAAATTAATTGTAGCTACTGATACAGGCATCTTTTATAAAATGCAGCAAGCATGTCCAGATAAAGAGATGATGGCTGCACCAACAGCTGGTAACGGCGCAACGTGCCGTAGTTGTGCACATTGTCCTTGGATGGCTATGAACGGCCTTAAGGCAATATATGATTCATTAACTGATGCTTCAGGGCATGAGATAGATGTTGATCCTAACGTTGCTAAAGGCGCGTTAGTATCGCTAGATAGAATGTTAAACTTTGCCGCTGAGCAACAGTTAAAAGTTAAAGGTAACGCGTAAGCGTTTTATTGTAAGCTCTGACATAATGAGCTTACTATCACTCAACTTATTGAGAATTTATGATTACTAATGATGTTTTACGCCGTGTACGTTATGCACTGCAATTAAATGATACAAAAATGCTAGCCATCTTTGCTTCAGTTGATAACGAAATGAGCGTTGATTTTTTACATAGTATTATTGCTAAAGAAGACGCAGAAGGTTTTGTACTTTGTCGTGATAGCGTTTTATCGTTGTTTCTTGACGGCTTAATCTATGAAAAACGTGGCCGTAAAGAGGGCGCAGTACCAGCTGTATTACCTGCTAAAGCGATTTTATCTAACAACGATATTCTTCGTAAGTTACGTATCGCGTTAAACTTTAAAGATGAAGATATGCTAAATGCATTATCACTTGCTAACTTCCCAGTATCTAAAGGTGAGTTATCAGCATTATTTAGAAAGTCTGATCACCGTAATTACAAGCCTTGTGGTGATCAACTACTACGTCGCTTTATTGACGGTATTACAGTGCAGTTCCGTGGAACTAAACCAAGTACTGACGCAGTTGACGCTGAGTAAACGTACTTAGTTTCAATCTAATACTAAAGCCGAGTTAATTAACTCGGCTTTTTTATGCCAGTTGTTTCCACATTTTTAAAATAAAGGCTTGTGTAAATATCGGGTATCGTCCTGTGATTATAACTAACTATCACTGGTGATTAATACAATTACCTTTTAGTCGAAAGTGAAAATAATAACGATAGAGAAGTTGAAGTTAAGGTATAGTTTACATTAATCCAAGGGCTAAGCCCTTAAACCGCAATAATCCAATCTAATTAATCTTATAAACACTCTTACAAGTCAATTTAATCAATCATTTATTGAAAAGTGAATAATCTATTTGAATCTCAAGTAAATGTGATTTTTTTTAAAAAATCAGGCTGAGAATGAAAAATTCTACAGCCTCGTTATATGAATCTAGAGTTTAGCTATGCATTCTAAAGAAGTACTTGAGTTATTCGTTTCCAAAGCAGACAAACTTATTGCCAGCTCATTTTCGAAGCAAATGCAAAAGGAGCATAAAGTCACAATTGGAGCAGAAGTATTAGATTACGTAGGTCCAACTGACGAAGGGCTTGATGCATTTCTTTTGACGCATAGATTGTTTTTTCAAAGAAACGAACACTTCCGTATCAATAATTTACATTCTCACTTTAAAAAGCTTAAAGCGGATGATAATAAGTTAGAAGCACTAATAGAGATGCAGGCTTGGATTAAAAAGTATTGGAACTCTGATTCACCACTTATTTACGATGGTGAAAGAATGTCCAACTGGGATATTTACCAAGGTTTTCTTTATGGTGACCTTGCGCATACAAATAACATTGAACACCGTGAGAAATTTATAGCTTGGACTAAGAATACAATTTCTAAAGAATCATCATATTTTGACTTCAGAGACATACTAGGAAAAACGCTTATAATTATTGCACAAACTAAATATCTAACTGAAGATGTTCTTTCGAAGTAAATTTATATAATAAAACGTTTAAACGTAACTAAAACAGCGGATTACGTTCCGCTTCGCTATACATTACAACAAATCAATTTTGTCTACTTAATGCGGCCTAAGCTGCCCTAAACATTGGAGTCGATTATGGAAAGCGTTAAGTACCCAATTAAAGGTTCTTGCCAATGTGGCGAAGTAACTTATGAGCTTCTTGAACCACCTTTAATGGTTGTCGCTTGTCATTGTAAAGAGTGCCAAAAGTTATCTACTAGTGCATTTAGTATTACGGCTGTGGTGACAACTAAAAGTGTTAAGTTTAGTGGGGTAATGAAAGAATGGAGTCGTCCCTCGGATAGTGGAAATATTAATGGCGCTAAATTTTGTCCGTCATGCGGCAATAGGCTTTATCATTTCGACCCTAATGAACCTGACAAGCTAAAACTAAAACCAAGCAACTTAGCAGACACTCGTATAATAAAGCCAACTGTGCATGTATGGCTTAGTGAAAAGCAAGATTGGTATCAGATTCCTGAGGGCGTTAAAACTTTCGATAAGCAGCCTTCGTAGCAAGTACAGTTTACAAGTCATTACAGCAGTAAAATTTACAGTTAGCTATCTTCACTACACTCAGTGTTTTAGCTAACGATAAATTTCTTATTATGCGCCATGAGCTTGTAGAGCTTCTCCAAAAGGGAACTCGCTATACGAACACAACTCCCCCATTGACAATTCATTATTTTTAAACATAAAAACCTAACGAGTTTCTATTTCAACGATTTTTAGGCTGAGCAATTTATCTGCCCAGTTAGCTTTGTCGATACCATCAACCCAAATTATTCGACTGTCTCGTGTTTCACCTTTGCGTAAGTAAGTATTTGGCAATCTGTAGCTGGCTTGCCATACGTTGAAGGTTTGCTCGGAAATTTGTTTAGCTTGATCATCATAAAAAGTGGCTGCAACTTTTACTATTACGACACCCTCTGCGTTATTACTGGATAAGGCAAACTTTAAACCAAGGGATCGCTCTCGCCAAGTGGCTTCAGTAAAGGTCACTTTGACATCACTTTTTACGGCCGTATTTAACAATCCTGAACGCACTAGTGATGATTTATCTTTTGCTGTTTGTTCTGTGTTAGCAGGTATTACTGTAGTCGAGGCGATGACGACAGGTATAATTGTATTATCAGCTTTTGTAGTTATCTCAGTATTAACGGCGATATATTCCCAGGTGTGGTCATCGTTTAATTGAACTGTGGCACCATTATCTAATGTTACGGTGCCAATACTTGCTGCTGAGAGCCCAAAGGATACTGAACTGAATAGGATAAATAGTGTGTGCTGTAGGTGGCGAAAATGCATAAGTTTCAACTTTTTATTATTTGATTTAAGACAGAATATCTTTCTGTTGGATAAAGGCAAGTGGCCTTTATGTTTTAGTGTTCATTGTTTTAAGTCTGAAGTTTTAAATCGTTTTGGAGAGATGTTGAGTTTGTTGAAGAGAGGCTAACGCAACCCATTAATATTGGGTTGCGGTTAAATTTAATAATTGGTTTTTTCTTTAAACTCACATAGGTCTTCTATTAAGCATGAGCCGCAGCGTGGTTTTCTAGCAATACAGGTATAACGACCGTGTAATATTAACCAGTGATGTACATCTACTTTGAATTCCGCTGGAACAACTTTTAACAGCTTTTTTTCTACATCATCAACATTCTTGCCCATGGCTAACTTAGTGCGGTTAGAAACACGGAAGATATGTGTATCGACAGCAATGGTTGGCCAGCCAAAAGATAATAAGGCTAGATGTCAACTGAACAGTATCAAATTAGCTATTAATTGAATTAATTTACTATAACGCCGAACTTTCAGTCATTTCTTTTGATTTCGCCCACTGCTTTGGTGATAAGCCATACATTCTTTTAAATTCACGACTAAATTGAGATGAACTAATATAACCAACATCCATTGCTGCAACATATACACTAGTGCCTTTTGCAATATTCATTGCTGCGTGATTAAGTCGCATCGACTTAACAAATTGAATAGGGGACATGTTGGTTGCTTGTTTAAACTTACGATGAAGCACGGCACGGCTCATGCCTATATATTCCGCTAAATCATCAATAGTGATAGTTTCTGCTAAATTAGAGGATAAAAATTCAATAGAACGAGCTATTTCATTACCAACGCCAAACGCGCGTGTAAACGAATTACCAGCTTCGCCTTTTAATATTGCGTAATAAAGTTCGCGTAAGCGACTTTTTCCAAGGATCGCTAAGTCCATCGAGTGCTCGTCCAATAGTAAAAGCCGATATAGAGCATTTGTAAATTCGGCATCCCAAGCCGCAGTAGTAACGCCTTGTGGTGTAGCTGCGGTTTTGAATACGCGAGAAGAGTTTCTGGTGCTTTCAATCTCTAACGCCAATTCTGTCATCAACCTAGAATCTAACGAAATATAAACACCTAATAGTGGGCTATTTGGTGTGGTTTCTGGTGTACCTGTCTCAATTGGCATCGACATAGTACAGCATATATATTTGCTATTGTCGTAAATATGCTTATTTCCTCCCCATATCGCTTCTTTACTACCCCGAACTATTGCTGTTATTGATGGTTCATACACAGCGGGGGCACACTGAATTGGTTCGGTTACTTTAAATAGTTGCACACCTTGAATACCTGTTTCTACTAGGCCACTTGTTGTCATTTTTCGGTTGATGATATGTTCTATTTGCTCTTTATTCATTGTGTAATCTCAATACTCAATATGAACAAACGTTAACACCGTCAATACTCAGTTTCAATTGGGTGATATAAATAGGCATGTTTTAGCGAGTTTTTCGCCTATTTAAGTAGTTTGTATGAGTTTATAGTGCATGTTACGTAAATGTTGCAATTTAACTAATAGGGTTAAGATATGACTCGCGAAAATCAATTCGGTCCAAAAGGTTGGACACCAGAACACTTAGATTCTTTAGTAGGTAAAACGTACCTAATTACTGGGGCAAATACAGGAGCAGGGTTCCAAGCTACGCGTATTTTATTATCGAAAGGTGCGCAGGTAATTATGTTGAATCGTAACCCTGAAAAATCTGAAGCGGCAATTGTGGATTTAAAGAGCGAATTTGGCAATGATGCTAAGGTAAGTTTTATAACAATGGATTTGGCGGAGCTAGCATCAGTTCGAAAAGCAGCGCTAGAAATTAATGAAAAAGTGCCGAAAATTGACGCATTGATTTGTAATGGGGCTATCGCGCAAATAGCGGAGCAGAAGCTAACCGTAGATGGCTTTGAAAGCCAGTTAGGTATTAATCACTACGGTCACTTTTTATTATCTGGTCTGTTGTTTGAAAGAATAAATGAATCAAAAGGCCGTATCGTAGTTGTGTCTAGTGAAGGGCATAAAATGGGGCTAAGAACCATGCAATTTGACGATATGAACTGGGATAAAAACTATAATCCAAACAAAGTTTATAGCCAAAGTAAGCTGGCTCAAATGATGTTCGCCTATAAGTTGCAAGATAAGATCAAACAGCATGGTAAATCAGTCGAGGTTTTTGTTTGTCACCCCGGAGCATCTAATACGTCGTTAATTCGAGACAATGCTAGTTTAGCTACGCGACTGTCTTGGTCGATTATGGTGAAGTTAGGGGTGGCTCAATCCGCAAGAAAGGGTGCGTACCCAGAAGTGATGTGTGCAACGGCGAATGACCTCGAGCAAAGAGCTTACTACGGTCCAACGGGACTTTTGAATTTTGGTGGTCCAGTAGGCGAATGCAAGCTTGAGTCATTTGTTTTAGACGATGAGGTGTTAACTAAATTGTGGAAGTTGTCTGAAAATGAAACATCACACAATTGGCAGATTTAGATCATCGAGTTTGTTAGAAGGGAAAGTTATTGAAAACACTCATTTATATGTTCGGTATAGGTATGATAATGGCAACATCAACAGGTCGTAGCTCAACAGGTGAGTTAAATAGCTCATTCGAAACTCATTTAATAGATAAGACTTCAGTCGGTAAAGTGTTAGATAGTGAAAGCAATGAATACCGAACATTAACCATAGGCAAACAAACGTGGTTGGCGGAAAATTTAAGGGTTACCAAATTTCAAGACGGCTCATAGGTTAGCACTGGGTATATACCAGATGATGATGAAAACAAACTTACTAAATATGGCCGCCTATATGATTGGAAAGATGTTAGCGACAAACGCAACCTTTGCCCTGAAGGCTGGCGGGTAGCCTCTGACGAAGATTGGCAAGAGTTAGAAAAAGCCATAGGTATTGAGGAGTCAGAACTAAATACATTAGGCTGGCGAGGTAAAAATGATATTGCTATTGCATTAAAAGCAGAACAACCAAATACGTTATTTAAGCAATTTGACCAATCACTGGTTAACAAGTTTAATTTCTCTGCAACTCCAGCAGGGGTGAAACTAGGGAGTTGGTATATCACACAAGGAATGTATACCGAATTTTGGACCAGCACTAGCGCTAGTGAGAAAAAGGCGTTTGCTAGAACGCTTGCTTATTCTTGGTGGAATTCACATAAAGGACAAATTCGTCGAGCGAAACTAACAAAGTCGTTTATGTTTTCGGTTAGGTGTGTAAAAAATTAGGAAACTGTATGATAGCAAAGAACGTAATTTTACAACTTGCGAGCGGTACAATATCAATTAAAATTGTGCTACTGACACTTTTGTTAGTGACAGGCTGTGCTAACTCGGAAGTAAAATACACCTCATATCAATTAGATAAAGAACTTGTTGTGCTTGCTCATGGGTTAGGCCGAAGTGATTGGGCCATGTGGCGGTTAGAGCAAAGATTAGAAGACGCAAATTATCGTGTTTGTACGCTAGATTATGCGACCATAGGTGAAAGCATTGAAAGTGTTTTAACTGAAACTAGCAAGCAAATAGACGCATGTTTGCAAAATGCTAATAAAGCACATTTTGTTGGACACTCTCTTGGTGGATTGGTTATAAGATCTTATTTGCAAGAAAACAAAGACAGTCTAATTAATCAAAATATCGGTGAAATTGTACTGATGGGAACTCCTAATACAGGTAGCGAGTTCGCTGATTACTTAAGTGATTCTTGGTTAATGAAAATAGGCGGTGAAATAAGCACTGCATTAATGACAGGTGAAAATAGTTTAGGCAGTAACCTTGAAGAGATAGACGTCAACTTAGGCATTATTGCAGGGACTAAAGCCTCTAGCCTAACCAGTGAATATTTTATCGGACCAAATGACGGATTGGTGTCGGTAGAATCAACAAAGCTAAAAAGTATGAGTGACTTTATCGAGATAGAAGTCACTCATACGCAAATGCGATACGATTTGGAGGTTGCAGAACAAACTATTCACTTTTTAAAACAAGGGAAATTTAAACACTAACAAACGTTTGTGTGATACTTAATCAGTTTTATCTTTAAACTCACATAGGTCTTCTATTAAGCATGAGCCGCAGCGTGGTTTTCTAGCAATACAGGTATAACGCCCATGTAATATTAACCAGTGATGTACATCTACTTTGAATTCCGCTGGAACAACTTTTAACAGCTTTTTTTCTACATCATCAACATTCTTGCCCATGGCTAACTTAGTGCGGTTAGAAACACGGAAGATATGTGTATCGACAGCAATGGTTGGCCAACCAAAGGCGGTGTTTAAAACGACGTTAGCTGTTTTTCTACCAACGCCTGGTAAGGCGACAAGTGCGTCTCTGTCTTGCGGTACTTCACTGTTATGAAGGTCGATTAACATCTTACACGCTTTAATGACATTTTCGGCTTTACTGTTATATAAGCCAATGGTTCTAATGTAGTTTTTTAGCCCATCAACCCCTAGTGCGTAAATAGCTTCTGGTGTGTTGGCGACGGGAAACAGTTTATCAGTGGCTTTGTTGACACTGACGTCTGTTGCTTGCGCTGAGAGAGTGACGGCAACTAATAACTCAAAGGGAGAGCTGAAGTTTAGCTCTGTCTCTGGGTGAGGGTTGTTGTCTCTTAAACGGGTTAAAATTTGTTTACGTTTTATAGTATTCATTATTTTTTCAATAGGTTATCAATGCTGTTTTTAAAGGCGATGATTAAGCCCATCAGGATAAAAGCACCTGGTGGTAATGCTGCAATTAAAAAGCTAGTGTCTGTATTGTACAGGCTAATGGTCATAAAGCTTGCCCAGTCGCCCAATAAGGTTTCTATACCATCAAATAGTGTTCCTTGCGCTAACACTTCACGTGCTGCGCCTAATATGATTAATACGGCGGTGAAACCTAAGCCCATCATCAAGCCATCAAAGGCAGAATGTTTAACGCTGTTTTTTGAGGCAAATGCTTCAGCACGACCAATGATCATACAGTTGGTTACAATTAATGGAATGAAGATACCTAGCGACAGGTAAAGTTGGTAAGTATAAGCATTCATTAATAATTGAATACAGCTTACTAAAGAGGCAATGATTAATACAAATACCGGAATACGGATAGCCTTTGGAACATGGTGTCTGATTAATGAAATTAATATATTAGACGCGATCACTACAAATAATGTTGCTAAGCCTAAACCAAGCGCATTGGTTAAGGTGTTGGTCACCGCCAGTAATGGACATAACCCCAGTAACTGGACTATGCCTGGATTATTTTTCCATAAGCCTTGTAGGCTCAGGTCTTTATAAACAGCCGCATCGCTTGCTTGGGGTGCAACTTCTCCTGCATCTATCTCTTCCGTCATATCATTCGCGATAGTGGCATTAGCCTTGTTTTCTTGTGTCATTACAGGTCTCCACAAGTTGCTTCAGTATTGAATAAAGTTGATTTATGTTGGTTAAAATACATGAGTGTATTTTTAACGGCAAATACCACTGCACGTGGCGTGATAGTCGCTCCAGTAAAGGCATCAAAGCTTCCACCATTCTTTTTCACTTCCCACTTAGCATCTTGTTCTGCTTGGTAGTCACTACCATCGAATGAATAGATCCAATCTGACTTGTTAGTTTGTATTTTATCGCCTAATCCAGGTGTTTCCGTATGGCTATTAATACGCACTCCTGCCACTGTACCGTCGGCATAAATTCCCACTAATAACTTAATTTCACCGGAGTAACCTTTAAAGGTACTGGTTTGAATTAAAGCGGCAACAGGCTGGTTATATTGCTTGGCGATAAACACTTGTTTAGGAGTCGCGTCACCTAATAACTGATTGTCGACAACGGTAAAGCAACTTTCAATGATGTTATTATCATAACGATCAGGTTTGATTAATTCATTAATATTGTTTTGTAAGGCAATTTGTTCCTGTTGTTGAATCACAGGTTGCGTTAATACATTTACTAGGGCGATTGCACCTGTACAAAGTACTGCAAATATACCGAGTAATAGCGCGTTACGGCTAATTGCTGGCATCATCATGAGCGTCTTCTCCCATAAACTTTAGGTTTGGTGTAATAATCAATTAATGGCACACATATGTTTGCTAATAAAACTGCAAAAGCTACTGCGTCAGGGTAACCACCAAAATCACGAATAATCACCACTAATAATGCACATAATAAACCATAGGCGATGCGTCCTTTCACTGTTGTGCTGGCGGTGACAGGGTCGGTTAAAATGAAGAAGGCACCTAACATGGTCGCCCCTGAGAATAAATGATAAAGCGGAGAAGGGAACAACTCAGGATCCGTTGCAAAAGGAATGAAAGAGAAAACAATCATACCCACTAAGAAACTCGCTGGAATGTACCATAAAATCACTTGTTTTTTGAGCAGGTAAAGTCCGCCTACTAAGAAGGCTAAGTTAACCCATTGACTCCCTTGTAATGAATCTGGACTGAATAATGTGGTTTTCAGTGTTTCAGAAATCGTGTCACCTACGTGTAGGGCATTACGGATAGTTTCTAATGGCGTCGCTAAGGTAAAACCATCAATTGATGTCTTAATTTGCGTGACGCTATACCCATCAATACTGTAACCAGTGAAGATTAAACTCAATGTATCCTTGATGGTCACTGGAAATGCTTGCATTGATTCAATAGGCAACCAAGCTGTCATTTGTACTGGAAATGAAATTAATAATAAGACATAACCAGCCATGGCTGGGTTAAAAATATTTTGCCCAAGCCCACCGTAGAGTTGTTTTACTATGATAATAGAAAAGGCTGTACCAATAACGATCACCCACCATGGTGCAAGCGAAGGGATAGAGATCGCTAATAACATGGCGGTGACAATCGCTGTATAATCCTTAATGCTATTAATAAAAGGGCGCTTACGTAATGTAAGAAAAATAGCTTCTGATGCAACGGCTGTCGCAATAGCCAGCGCGATCTGCACATAGATACCTAACCCAAACAAGTAACTATGCACAAGGACGCCAGGCAATAAGGCCAACACAACCATTTTCATGATTTCAGGCGTACGGCGTTTTATGCGCTGGTGTGGTGAGGTCGAACTGAAAAATGCCATAACTTATTGATCCTTCTCTGCCTGTTTTTTCGCTTTTGCTTTGGCAATGGCTGCCGCTATTCTGGATTTTTTGTCGTCCACAGTTTTTTCTTCTGCTGACTCTGTTGGTACAGAGTCCCTTTGTGATGCGGCTTCTGCTGCCGCCTGTTTCTTGGCTTTAGCACGAGCAACTGCTGCAGCGATTGCGGCTTTTTTGGGATCGACTTCTGCTTCAACTTTAACGTCATTTTCTGGCGCATCGGTTGTGACTTGTTGATCTTTAGTTTCTGCTGCTTGTTTTTTAGCTTTAGCACGAGCAACTGCTGCAGCGATTGCGGCTTTTTTGGGATCGGCTTCTGCTTCAACTTTAACGTCATTTTCTGGCGCATCTGTTGTTACTTGTTGTTCTTTAGCTTCTGCTGCTTGTTTTTTAGCTTTAGCGCGAGCAACTGCTGCCGCGATTGCAGCTTTTTTTGGATCGGCTTCTGCTTCAACTTTAACATCATTTTCTGGCGCATCTGTTGTCACTTGTTGATCTTTAGTTTCTGCTGCTTGTTTTTTAGCTTTAGCGCGAGCAACTGCTGCCGCGATTGCAGCTTTTTTCGGATCTACTTCAGTTTCTGTTGCTGTAGATTCTGTAGCAGCTTGTTTCTTGGCTTTAGCGCGAGCAATGGCTGCGGCAACTGCTGCTTTTTTCGGATCTGCTTCAGCTTCTGTTGCTGTAGATTCTGCAGCAGCTTGTTTCTTGGCTTTAGCGCGCTCAATGGCCGCGGCAACTGCAGCTTTTTTCGGATCTGCTTCAGTTTCAGCAGGTGTTGATTCTGCAGCGGCTTGTTTTTTAGCTTTAGCGCGGGCAATGGCTGCTGCCACTTGACTATTAGCTGCCGTCGGTTTGCTGCTTGACTCTGCTGAAGCTTCATTATTCGCTTGTTTTTTGGCTTTAGCACGGGCTAGGGCTGCGGCTACTAAGTCTTCGCCACCAGTCTTATCTTGCATTTGTTGTTTACGTTTTTCAGCTGCTAATTTGTGTTTTAATTGACGTTGCTGTTTTTCAGTCTCTAAACGTAACTCTCTATCTTCATGGCGTTTACGTGCAATAGCAGCCTTTTCTGCTTCGAACTTAGCGGCTTTAATTTGTGATTTAGAGACGCGGTAATATTCAACTAATGGAATATGACTTGGGCAAACAAAAGCACAGGCTCCACATTCGATACAGGCAGATAAATCATATTCTTCTAACTTTTTATGGTCTTCGCTCTGTGAGTACCAAAGTAACTGCTGTGGTAATAGTTCTACTGGGCAGGCTTCAGCACATTCACTACAACGAATACAGTTCATTTCAGGCTCTGGCTGAGGTAACTCTTTCTCAGTAGGAGCAAGAATGCAGTTACAGGTTTTTGACACTGGCATACCTGGATCGCTGACGGTAAAGCCCATCATCGGGCCGCCAATGATCAGTTGTTGATGATGCAGTGCATTCAACCAGTAAGTATCTAGCAAATGTTGAATTGGTGTACCAATGCGCACGCTAGCATTGCCTTTACGTGCAAAAGCATCGCCGGTAATGGTGACAATACGAGAAACGAGTGGTTTACCATTGATGATCGCTTCTTTAACGGCAAAGGCTGTTCCTACGTTAAACATAGAGATGCCTAACTCTGAAGAGTGTTTATTGATTGGCGTTTGCTCTCCCGTTAACACTTCAATCAGTTGTTTAGCACTACCCGATGGATAGCGAGTTGGAATAACACGTAATAGGATATTATCAGCAGCACCGGGTATGCTCTGCAATGACTTAGTGAATGCTTCAATGGCTTCCGGTTTATTATCTTCCACTGCAAATATCGTTAATTTAGGCTGCAATATGTGTTGCAGTATATTAATGCCTTCAATTATTTCGTCAGCATGTTCTTGAATTAAACGATCATCGGCAGTGATGTAAGGTTCACATTCAATGGCATTGATGATTAACAGGCGATTTTCACTGTGTGCTAATTTTAAATGTGTAGCAAAACCTGCACCACCCAAGCCAACAATACCGGCTTGTTGAGTTGCTTCGATTAAGGTTGCTGCCATCTCTTGGCGATAGTCACTAAATCCTTGAGTAGGGAAAGGTCTATCTAAACCATCGGTCTCAATCACTATTGATAACACAGGCAGACCAGAAGGGTGGCAGTCAGTTCTTGGTTCAATGGCTTTGACCACACCAGAGCTACTAGCATGTTGTACTACTAACGCGCCGTATACTTTAGTTAAGGGTTGGCCTTTTAATACCGTATCGCCTATTTCTACTAGTAATTGGGGAATATGACCTTTTTGCTCAACAGCAATGATCAACTCTTCAGGAATACCTGCGTCGGTAATTGCACTTTGGTTACTTTGTAATTTGTTTTGTTCAGGGTGCACACCACCATGAAAGTCCCACATTTTACCAGCCGCAATCTGCTCTAATTTTTTGTCACTTAATAAATTGCTTTTTTGTGTCATGTTACGGCTCGTTGCTACTGTCGGTTGAGATAGTTTTTGTTGGGATAGTTTGTAAATTCCACTGCCAGTTTTGTGTGGTAATTTGGATAGGTAGCATATCAATACAATCTGTTGGGCATGGTGCAACACACAACTCACAGCCGGTACATTCGTCTGTGATTACTGTGTGCATTTGTCGAGTTGCCCCTAAAATGGCGTCAACAGGGCACGCTTGAATACACTTGGTACAGCCGATACATTCATCTTCACGAATAAATGCGATCATTTTAGGCTTTTCTTCGCCTTCTAATTGCTTAGGCTCAATCCCCATGCGATCTGCAAGTTGTTGCATAACGGCTTCACCACCAGGAGGACATTTATTAATATCGTCGCCTTCTGCGATGGCTTTGGCATAAGGCTTACAACCAGGGTAACCACATTGTCCACATTGTGTTTGTGGCAGCATGGCATCCAACTCTTCTACAATTGGATCTTCTTTTACTTTAAAGCGAATCGATGAGTAGCCCAAAAGAGAACCAAAAATGAGCCCTAAAACACCTAAGGTTACAATGGCAATAATAATACTGATGATCATTTAATTAACCCAGTAAAGCCCATGAATGCTAACGACATTAAACCTGCTGTAATCATAGCGATAGATGCTCCTTTAAAAGGTAATGGAATATCCGCGGCGCTGAGACGCTCACGAATAGAAGAAAATAAAATAAGCACTAAGGAAAAACCTACGCCTGCACCTAATCCATAAATTACTGACTGCGCAAAATTATGTTGCTCAGTTAAGTTTAATAAAGCTAAGCCTAAAATGGCACAGTTAGTGGTGATTAGCGGCAGGAATATGCCCAGCAAACGATATAGTGTTGGGCTGGTTTTATTCATGACCATTTCGGTAAATTGTACTACTACGGCGATAACTAAGATAAAGCTCAATGTTTGCAAATAATGTAAGCCTAGTGGCTCAAGTAAGTAATTATTTACAATATAAGAAAGTGCCGCTGTTAAGGTTAAAACAAAAGTGGTTGCCAAAGACATACCAACGGCTGTTTCAATTTTATTAGATACCCCTAAGAATGGGCATAGACCTAAAAACTTTACTAGCACAAAGTTGTTCACTAATACTGTGCCAAAAAAGAGTAAAAAGTAATCGCTCATAAATAATAATTCCACTACTGACCGTAGGTTATTTTATGCATAAAAAAAGAGAGGTATTGTAACAACAAAATCAGCCTATTTCAGTGTGAAAATGAAGTCAATTTTGGTGATTTATTCATTTATCTTACGATTCAAGTCAGCAAAAGGTTTTTTTGTTGCTTAATCTTCTACTTTTTTACTATTGTCGATGCTCCTTTTACAAACTTGATTTGCATCAATAATCTATATCTGGTGTTAAGTATAGTAATTTATCACTATATATTGTGTTTTGGAGTGGTTAATGAAACCTGTTGTGATCAAGCGAGATGGTAGCCAAGTTCCCTTTGACGGATCGCGTATTAAAGCGGCGATAAGTAAAGCTGCATTGGTAATTAAAGATAATAAAATACAACCTGATCTTATTGTAAAGGAAGTAAGTAAGTCCTTGTCAATGTTGGAAGAAGTAGACATTCACCATATTCAAGATGCAGTTGAAGCCAGTTTAATGAAAAATGGTCATATTGAATTGGCGCGGATTTATATTGAATATCGCCATGATAGAGATATTGCACGTGAACGAAAAAGTCAGTTAAACCATGAAATAAACGGGTTAATTGAACAGAGTAATGCCTCTTTGTTGAATGAAAATGCTAATAAGGACGGCAAAGTCATCCCCACTCAACGTGATTTATTAGCCGGCATTATTGCTAAGCATTATGCTAAATCTTATATGTTGCCACGAGAGGTAGTGCAAGCGCATGATCGTGGTGAAATTCATTATCATGACTTAGATTATGCACCATTTTTTCCGATGTTTAATTGCATGTTGATCGATATTAAGGGGATGTTTACCCAGGGCTTTAAAATGGGAAATGCGGAAATTGAAGAGCCCAAGTCAATTTCAACGGCAACCGCAGTGACCGCTCAAATCATTGCACAGGTGGCCAGTCATATTTATGGTGGAACCACGATTAATGCTATCGATACTATTTTGGCGCCCTATGTGACAAAAAGCTTTGAAAAGCATTTATTGACTGCGAAACAGTGGGGGATCGAAGATGCTCACGCCTATGCAACACAACAAACAGAAATTGAATGTTACAACGCATTTCAATCATTAGAATACGAAGTGAATACTCTACATACCGCTAATGGGCAGACTCCTTTTGTCACTTTTGGTTTTGGTTTAGGAGTTGATTGGCAGTCGCGTTTGATTCAACGCGCTATTTTAAAAAACCGTATTGCTGGATTAGGGAAAAATAGAAAAACGGCTATATTTCCGAAGTTGGTATTTGCTATTAAAGACGGCATCAATTTAAAAGAAGATGACCAAAACTACGATATTAAGCAATTGGCTTTACGTTGTGCATCAAAGCGAATGTATCCTGATATTTTAAATTATGACAAAGTGGTTGAGGTGACTGGCTCCTTTAAAACCCCAATGGGGTGTCGAAGCTTTCTCGACCGTTATCAACAGACTTCTGTTACTGATGATGGCGAAATAGATTCAGAATTGATTCATGATGGCAGAGGTAATTTAGGGGTTGTAAGTATTAACTTACCTCGAATCGCCTTGCAAGCAAAGGGTGAGCAAAAGGTGTTTGATGAATTATTAGCTGAACGGCTACATTTACTTAAAAAAGCCTTAGATACCCGTATTGAGCGATTGAGTGACGTTAAAGCAAGTGTGGCACCTATTTTATATATGGAAGGCGCTTGTGGGGTCAGATTAAAAGCAGATGATTGTGTGGCTGATGTATTTAAGCATGGCCGTGCTTCAATCTCTCTGGGCTATATTGGCTTGCATGAAACGGTAAATGCTTTATTTGGTCATGATCAGCATATTTTTGATAATGAAGTTAAGCAACAAAAGTCTCAACAAATACTCCAGGTATTAAAACAAGCTGTGCAAGACTGGTCTACGCAATCTGGTTATGCCTTTAGTTTATATTCCACTCCTTCTGAAAATTTATGTGATCGTTTTTGTCGATTAGATACAAAGGAGTTTGGTGTGATTAGCGGTGTAACAGACAAAGGTTATTACACTAATTCATTTCATTTAGATGTTGAAAAGTCGGTAAACCCTTACGATAAAATTGATTTTGAAATGGTTTACCCTGCCATTAGTAACGGTGGTTTTATCTGTTATGGCGAATACCCGAATATGCAACATAACTTAAAAGCCTTAGAAAATGTTTGGGACTATAGCTACAACAGGGTTCCCTATTATGGGACAAACACGCCTATTGATGAGTGTTATGAGTGTGGTTTCACAGGCGAGTTTGATTGTACCAGTAAAGGTTTTGTGTGCCCGAGTTGTGGTAATTCCGATCCTGAAAAAGTCGCTGTGACACGCCGTGTTTGTGGGTATTTAGGTAGTCCAGATGCCAGACCTTTTAATCAAGGAAAACAAGAAGAGGTAAAGCGCAGAGTGAAGCATTTATAACAATTTATAATTACCACTGAGGCATCAGTTATGCATTATTCTAAATATTACCCAGTCGACGTGGTTAATGGCGAAGGTACTCGTTGTACCTTATTTGTTTCTGGTTGTGTACATCAGTGTAAAGGCTGTTATAACCAATCAACTTGGTCTTTAACTGCGGGGCAGTTATTTACCGAGCAGCTTGAACAGCAGATTATTGATGATTTAAATGATCAACGTATTGTAAAGCAGGGGCTTACCTTGTCTGGGGGAGACCCCTTACACCCTGCGAACGTTGATCAAGTTTTAGCACTTTTAAAACGGGTCAAACGTGAATGTGAAGGTAAGGATATTTGGATGTGGACTGGATATTTGTTAGCGGAGCTTAATGTTAAACAGAAACAAGTTATTGAGCTGGTGGATGTATTGATCGATGGTAAGTTTGAAAAAGATCTTGCTGATCCTTCATTGGCTTGGCGCGGCAGTTCGAACCAAGTTATTCATTATTTATAAGTCATTCAGCAGCAAAAACAAAAGAAGAGCTTAATAAGCTCTTCTTTTTCATTTAATCTGGCTAAATGGTTAATTACTGTAGTTTGAATTGTTTAACTATATCAGCAAGATGCAAATTTGCATCGGCGAGGTTGATGGCTTCGTGATTTACATCGTCACCACTGGTTGCAATTCGCTCCACCATCTCGCTAATTTTTGCCATATTCTTATTTATCTCATGGGATACGGCGCTTTGCTCTTCTGCTGCTGTAGCTATTTGCACATTAATCGCGTTTAACTCTTCAACGGACAAGCTAATATCATCTAGATCTGTAACCACTAAGTTGATCTGTAATGAGGTTTCTTCACAACTGGTTCGTGTTGCTTTCATGGTCTGCGTCACTGTGTTACCGCTGGTGGTGAGTCGGTTAATGGTGTGTTGAATTTCCGTAGTACTTTGTTGTGTTCTTGAAGCCAACGCACGTACTTCATCGGCAACGACCGCAAACCCTCGACCATGCTCGCCTGCTCTAGCTGCTTCAATCGCCGCATTCAAGGCAAGCAGATTAGTTTGGTCGGCTATTTCACCAATAATCCCTAATACTTTTGAGATTTCAGATATTTGTAATCCCATTTCAGAGATGTTTTTAGATACATCATCAACACTTTTAACGAGTTCTGTTACTGTTTGTGTTGCGTTACGAACTACTACTTTCGACTGTTCTGTTTGGGTATTGGTTTTACTGGTAAATTCAACGGCACCTGATGTATTTTTAGCGACATCTTGGGAAGTGGCATTCATCTCTTCCAAGGCTGTAACGGCTTGCTCTGTTTCAATTTTATGTTGATTAAAGGTCTGTTTGTTCTCTTCGGTTAATGTTTGTAAACCATGGATGCTCGAGTCAATACGAGAAGATGCTTTAGCGATATCTAGCATCATATGTTGGAGGTTATCAATAAAGGTATTAATGTTTGCTGATATTTGCCCTAGGTCGTCCTGGCTCGTCACAGGTAAACGTTTAGTTAAATCACCGTGGCCACTTGAGAGTGCTTGTACGGTATTCTTTAGTGCAATCATAGGTCTGTAGGTGTAACTCAGTAATAAGTATATGACCAATGAACCAATCAGAATTAAGGCAATAGTGCTAAGCAAGCTGGTTTTTAAAGACTGATCTACAACTTGGTAAACCACTGATTCATCCAATGTGATTAATAGGTGCCAATGGGTATTGTCATCAATCTTAATTGATTCAAAGTAATTAACGTTATTTTGGCCATTACCACGGTATGAGAAAGACCCTTGTTGTTCATTCAATAACTGATTTTTAAAAGGTAATAAGGCTTTAGTATCTGCAATGCGACTTTTACCTGAGATTAAAGTGCGATTAGAAGAAGCTAATACTAATCCTTTATCAGTATAAAGTGTTGCTGTCGCGTCTGAAAATACGGTGTTATCAACCATTAGCTGTAATCCGTTCAGCTCAACGTCAGCCAGTAATACACCTTGCATCACATTGTTACTGTAAAAAGGTGCTGCAATACTGACCATTAAACGGCCTGTACTACTGCCTGTATAAATATCTGTGATAATCGTCGTGCCTTTACGTTTTGCTTGTTGATACCAGCCACGAGTGCGAGGGTCATAACTGGCCGCATATTTTCCTTTATTACTGTTAAAAGCTAAGCCATCTTCATATCCCACTACGATGGCAGAGGCTTCTGTGGAACGTTGTAATAACATTAGACTAGTAATGGTATTAATATCATCACTTCTTGTTGAAAAAAGTTCTGCAGAGGTACTGATGCTTCTATTAATTCTATCGATAAACTCATGAATTTTATCACCGTTACTGGATAGGTTTAGCATAGAGTAACGATCAACATTGTCTATGGTGATGTTTGATTGTTGAGTGTAGGAGATAAAAGAGAGTGTGGCTGTTGCAACGGTTAACATTATAATCGCAGCAGAAACGATTCGACCTTTGAAGTTAAGATACATGTAATGGCTCTTGAGTGGGTTGAAGATTAAAATTGGTATTAATAAAAATAAGTTATCAATACTAGTATCTACCTTAGTAAGGTAGATAAAGAATGCGCGGGATAGTAACATTGTTATAAGTCTCTTTTCTATCTCTAATGAGGTGTTTTTTGCGTGGTTTTTTGGTTTAATAGGGTGATAGTGGAGTGGTAGATAAAAAACAGGTTTGTATTGGTCTAGGAGATGCTGACTTTACTTTTGCTGTGTATATTCAAAATCAACCGAATATGCCGCAATGGCAAGCGTTAAGTAGAGTGACTCCTTTGCAATCCACTGATGTTGATAGCATTGGTAAAGTATGTGGAAATGGTTGGAGGAAGGTGTTTAATGTTTACGCCAAATTACTTTATGCCTTAAACCCAGAGCACTTTAAGTTTTCTTTATCTGCACCAACTTGGCAATCTTATCGAGATCAATATTTATTGCAGGAAGGGAGCCAAACAGCGTTACTATTTAATGCATCAAGTTTAGTGATTGATAATGACTATGATGGTAAAAGAAGATCTCAAACTGTACATATTATCTGTGGTAGAACTTATGCAAAGCAGTTAATAAAAACAGAGCAATTAAAAGACCCGTTATTGTGGCTAGATGAAGAGTTTGCAATCAATGTAAGTCAACGAGTGATCGTTTGTCCTTACTTTGATTACAGGCAGTTATCGAACATAAAAATTCAGCGATTATCTACTTTGTTAAGTGGGTTATCAAAGGGCAACATATAATATAAACAGCTGTGTTGACATGATAAGGTGCTGAATAGCAGCCACTTTGATCCATCGCCGCTATAATTATTGTAATTGGTATAAGTAGACCGTTTATTATCTCAGTATTTTAGTGATTATATTAAACGTGATAATGATTAAATACACGACTTGTTTTATAGGGATATAAATATGACTAACTTATTGGAAAATATCGATAAGCGCACCAATCTAGTGGGTGAAAACCGTTTAGAGTTATTACTGTTTCATTTGTCTGGGCGACAGCTTTTTGCACTGAATGTGTTTAAGGTAAAAGAGGTCGTTAAGTTGCCTCGCTTCAATAAACTACCCAATTCTCACCCGCATATTGATGGTGTTGTTGCTATCCGTGGTGAGTCCATTCCTGTGATTAATTTAAAAGCAGCCATTGGTTTGCAGCCTTTAGTGCCTGATAGCGAATCTAATCTTATTATTACTGAATACAACCGAACCATTCAGGGGTTTTTAGTAGGTAAGGTTGAGCATATTGTTAACATGACTTGGGGCGAAATAATGGAGCCTCCTTCAACGGTTGGTCGATACCATTACTTAACGGCTATTACCAAACTTAAAGAAGAAACAAGATCCGATTTAACTGGGTTAATTGAAATTATTGATGTCGAAAAGGTGCTTGCAGAGATCCTCAATTATAAGGTTGATATTTCTGAAGGTATTGTAGACCCGGATATTTTGCCAGAATTTGTTGGACAACGTATCTTACATGTCGACGATTCATATACGGCACGTAAACAAGTTGCGAATACACTAGAGCAACTTGGTGTTGAGATTATCCCTGCCAAGAATGGCCTTGAAGCATTAAATCTATTAAAGGGGTGGTTAGACCAAGGGAAGTGTATCGAAGATGAGATCCTAATGGTGATCACCGATGCTGAAATGCCTATGATGGATGGTTATAAACTCACCTCAGAGATTCGTAATGACCCTCGTATGTCAGATATGTTTGTAGTGCTTAATACTTCTTTGAGTGGTGACTTTAATAAAGCCATGGTAGAAAAAGTAGGGTGTAATGAATTTTTATCTAAATTCCAGCCTGACCGTTTAGTTGAAGTCGTACAAAGCCGTTTGAAAGCAAAAATCGAATCATAAATACGTACAGTTGATCAATCTAGTTATCACAGTCGTATAGAGTAAAAGTAATATATTAGTGTTTTAGGCACTGCTGTTTGCACTCTACAGGATTAAGCTTTACTCTAAGGTTTGTTAGTATAATAAGAGGTGATAACTGCTTCTTATATCAGCAGATTACATAGTAGGAAAATATTTTTCTTCCCTAGTTATTATGTACTGCGTATATTTAATATGGTTAGTGTGACATATAAATGACTAGCTTTATGTCTTCCTATATGATTAATATTGAGAAGCTCATAACGTTATTTGAATAAAAAGACTAATTATTTCAACAACCTTAATAATGAAGACTAGACTAAAAAATGAGTGATAAAAATTCTCCAAAAACTGGCAATGAATCGGCAACAATTGAGTCTGAACAAACAAAGTTAGTGCCGCCGTCTATGTATAATGTGTTATTACATAATGATGATTATTCGCCAATGGACTTCGTTATTGATGTGTTACAACGTTTTTTTCGATTAGATCATGAAGCAGCCACAGAAGTGATGTTGAACGTTCACTATAAAGGGATTGGTATTTGTGGGACCTTTACAGCTGAAATTGCTGAGACAAAAGTGATGCAAGTTGTTCAATATGCTAAAGACAATCAACACCCACTAAAATGTACAATGGAAAAAGAGAGTTAACAATTTTACGAGATTATTCATTTACACTCTCATAAGGAGTCTCCATGCTAGATAAACCTTTAGAACATAGCCTTGATTTAGCTTTCCGAATTGCTTATGAAAAATATCATGAGTTCATGACATTAGAGCATCTATTATTAGCCTTATTAGAAAATGAAGAAGTAAAGAAAATTCTACAGGCTTGCTCTGTCGATATCGTCTCTTTACACATTGAATTAACTAACTTTTTAGAGACTAACCCTAGCCTGTCTGAAGTAAAAACAGAGAAACTAGAAGTTCAGCCTACTATTGCCTTTGAGCGAGTTTTACAACGCGCTATTTTCCATGTTCAATCTTCAGGTAAATCAGAAGTTAGTGCATCTAATGTGCTGGTGGCTATTTTTAGTGAACAAGAGTCACAGGCTACTTTCCTACTTAAAAAATCTAACTTATCTCGCTTAGATGTTGTTAATTATTTATCCCATGGTACTGAAAAGCATCCAGATAGCATTACTTTCCATGAGCCTGAACAAGCTGAAATGACTGAAGAGGAAAGCAATGAAATGCCTTTCACTGTCAACCTTAATGAACAGGTTGTTGCAGGGAGCATTGACCCTCTAATTGGGCGTGAAAAAGAGGTGGAACGTTGTGTTCAAATTCTTTGTCGCCGTCGTAAAAATAATCCGCTGTTAGTGGGGGAGTCTGGTGTTGGTAAAACGGCTATTGCCGAAGGCTTAGCGTATCAAATAGTACATAATAATGTGCCCGACGTTATTGAAGACCATATTATCTATTCATTGGATATGGGAGCATTGCTTGCTGGTACAAAATACCGTGGAGAGTTTGAGCAACGCTTTAAAGATGTATTAAATAAATTGCAGTCACAGGACAATGCGATTCTATTTATCGATGAAATTCACACCATCATAGGTGCGGGTGCTGCAACGGGGGGACAACTTGATGCTGCTAACCTATTAAAACCTTTGTTGAGTAGCGGCAAATTACGTTGTATTGGCTCTACAACTTATAAAGAGTTTGGACAAATATTTGAAAAAGAACATGCCTTAGCGCGCCGTTTCCAAAAAATTGATGTACTTGAGCCGTCTATTAAAGAAACGGGGCAAATTCTATTAGGGTTACGCACTCGTTATGAAGAACATCATAATATTCGTTATACCAACAAAGCTTTGATTGCTGCGGCAGAGTTGAGTGCTAAATATATCAATGATCGACACTTACCGGATAAAGCGATCGATGTTATTGACGAAGCAGGTTCGCAAATGCGTTTGTTGCCAGTTAGCAAACGTAAGAAAACCATTGGTGTGACTGAAATTGAAAACATCATTGCTAAAATTGCCCGTATCCCACAAAAATCAGTTTCTAGCTCAGACAAAGATGCACTAGCTAAGCTACATCAACGTCTGAAGATGACGGTGTTTGGACAAGATAGCGCGATCGAAGCATTAACCGATGCAATTCATTTAAATCGCTCTGGCTTATCCGACGAGTTGAAACCGATTGGATCATTCCTCTTTGCCGGTCCAACAGGGGTAGGTAAAACAGAAGTAACACAACAACTAGCCAAAGCACTAGGTATTGAACTATTACGTTTTGATATGTCTGAATACATGGAAAAACATACGGTATCACGTTTAATTGGTGCTCCACCTGGTTATGTAGGTTATGAGCAAGCAGGGCTATTAACCGATGCGGTTGTGAAACATCCTTACTCTGTGGTGTTATTGGATGAAATAGAAAAAGCACATAGTGATGTCTATAACATCTTGTTACAAGTTATGGACCACGGTACGTTAACCGATAGCAATGGTCGTAAAGTTGACTTTAGAAATGTTATTTTGGTGATGACAACGAATGCTGGTGTTCAAGA
Organism: Psychromonas sp. KJ10-5; assembly: GCF_055808325.1. Classification (NCBI taxonomy): domain Bacteria; kingdom Pseudomonadati; phylum Pseudomonadota; class Gammaproteobacteria; order Alteromonadales; family Psychromonadaceae; genus Psychromonas; species Psychromonas sp. KJ10-5. Next base: position 71,937 of record NZ_CM147864.1, read on the forward strand.
AACAGTGAAACAAAGCATTGGTTTCAAAGAGCAAAAAGAGGGCGCTAAAGCGATGGATGAGATCAATAAGATTTTCTCTCCTGAGTTTAGAAACCGCCTTGATAATATTATTTGGTTCAATCACTTGGATCTTAACGTTATTAGTCAAGTTGTTGATAAGTTTATTGTCCAGTTACAAGTACAATTGGATAAAAAACAAGTGTCACTTGAAGTGGGTAGCGATGCTAGAAACTGGTTAGCTGAGCATGGCTATGATAAAGCAATGGGCGCTCGACCAATGGGACGATTAATTCAAGAGAAACTGAAAAAGCCATTAGCAAACGAGATCTTATTTGGTAGTTTACAGGACGGTGGTAGTGTTCGCGTGATACTAAATAGTAACGGCGATGGTATTGAGTTTAATTACGAGAAAAAACTAGAGATGAGTAATTAATACCAACCATACTAATTAACTGATCATTTTTCCTACGTGAAATTGAGATTAGTTATTTAATATAATGATCATCTTTTTACAAAGATAAAAAAACCAGCGTTAAGCTGGTTTTTTTATGGCTAATGAAAGCCTGGTTTGTTACCGGCTAGTAATTAACGAGCACGGAAAACAATACGACCTTTAGATAAGTCATAAGGTGTAAGCTGAACTGTCACTTTATCGCCAGTTAGAATACGGATGTAGTTTTTACGCATTTTTCCTGAGATATGTGCAGTAACAACGTGACCGTTCTCTAATTCCACACGGAACATTGTATTAGGCAGCGTATCTAAGATAGTGCCTTGCATTTCAATACTGTCTTCTTTTGCCATTGGCGATGGATCCTTTGTAATAGGTAAGTAGTGCTAATTTCAATCGGCGCATAATGCCAGAATAATTGAGAGTGGTAAAGGATTGTTGTTCATAATTCACACTAAAAAGCTAATCAAAGTCCTTCCACTGCTGGTTTATGAAACGTTGGTGCGGATTAAATTGATTTTTATAATTCATTTTTTGACAGTTTTTTATGTAATAGCCTAAGTATAAAAAATCAATATTGTGTTTTTTAGCCAGATCTAACTGCTGTAAAACTGCATATTTTCCTAATGAAGCATAATGGTAGTCGGGATCATAAAAGCAATAAAAAGCACTCCATACACTCGATTGACCACTCGTTAATACATCGGTCACACTCACTGAAATAAGTTTTTCCCCATCATAGACTTCAATAAATAAAATATCTCCCCAGGTACAGGCAACAAAAGAGTCAAATTGAGCTTGTGTGGCTGGGAACATAACTCCATCAGGGTGAACCTGATTAATGTATCTTTCGTATAAAGGATAGTAGGATTCAGAGATGGTATTGGAAATGGCTATTGTGAAATGTTTATTTTTATTGATTAAGCGTTTTTGACTTTTAGATAACTTAAATTGTTGGCTGTTAATACGCAATGATTCACACCCATTACAAGCAGGGCAATGGGGGCGGTATACTTGTTCACCGCTACGCCTAAAGCCTATAGCCATTAAAGAGGCATAATGTTGTTTAGCGTTTTCTTCAGGATCTAGCAACATAATTAACTGTTCTTCTTTATCTGCTAAGTACGAGCAGGGGAAAGTAGCTGTCATGCCAACTTTTAGTTCTGAAGTTTGGGACACAATTTACCTTTATAATTTTTGGATGTTAGTTAAATGTATAGGCTCAGAAACAATGGTTAAGGCCTCGTTTCTATTAGGGTAATAATATTCGACTTGCTTGTCTATCGGCGAGTTTGCTTATCTCTTATGGAGAGCTAAGCGTCGGTTGTATTATGGTGATAATAGCTGATAAAAAAATGTAAATTATTGGCTGAATATTAAAAAGTAAATTAAATGTTAAAATTCTGGAAAAAAAGCTGAAAAATACGGTAACATATGCGTCCCATCTAATTAAGTTGTACGAATTTAGCTTTCCCTAAGCCAATGTACACCGTCAATAGAGGTAATATGATCGTTCAAAAAACTATCCAAGATAAGTTGGTAGCGCGTTTCCAAGCGGATTACCTGCAAGTTATAAACGAAAGTCATAATCATTCTGTACCACCAAATTCTGAGACTCATTTTAAGGTTACTATTGTTTGTGAGGAATTTGAGGGGCTTCGTTTAATTATGCGCCACCGTTTAATTAATGAATTACTTGCTGAAGAAATTGCTGGCCCTGTCCATGCATTAGCTTTACATACTTACACACCTACTCAATGGGCTGAAAAAAATCAGTTGTCACCTGAATCAGCAAAATGTTTAGGCGGTGGAAAGTAAGAAATAACAACAAGAGACGGTCTGTTCGATAAATCAACTAATCACAATTTAAAATGTGAATGCTTTTTGCAAACTTTGTTTTCTTTTTTTATTTAAATTTGAACTAACTGCAGTAAGCTTTTTGATTTGATATAGCAATTAACCCCTCTCTAATGTTAATATTTCACCGAATTTTTTAGTGTACATGTTAATCAATTGTTAACCTCAATTTATTGCGTGTAATGTTTTATCGCCGAAAGGCATTTAACTTTTTCCTCCCGTAACATAGTGCAAGAGAATATGATTACTATAAAAAAAGGACTGGACCTCCCGATTTCAGGAGCGCCAGAGCAAGTCATTCAAAATGGTCCTGCCATTTCTGAAGTTGCTATACTGGGTGAAGAATATGTTGGAATGCGCCCGTCAATGGCTGTTAAAGTCGGAGACGTGGTGAAGAAAGGACAAACTTTATTTTCTGATAAGAAAAATGAAGGTGTGCTTTTTACCGCTCCAGCATCTGGTGTAGTTAAAGAAGTCAACCGTGGTGCTAAACGTGTGCTGCAATCTGTGGTTATTTCAATACAAGGCAATGATAGTGTGCAATTTGCTAAGTATGAAAGCCAGCAACTAGCTAGCATTGAGCGTAGCAAAGTCGTTGAAAACCTAGTTGCATCAGGCGCTTGGACTGCATTACGCACTCGCCCATTTAGTAAAGTGCCAGCAATTGATGCTCAGCCCGCTTCTATTTTCGTTACTGCAATGGATACTAATCCATTAGCAGCCGACGCAAGTCTTATCATTAATGATAACCAAGAAGCATTCACTGACGGTTTGGCTATTTTATCTCAGCTAACTGAAGGTAAGGTTTATGTTTGTAAAGATCAAACGACATTGCCTACTTCTGATGTTGCTAGCGTTGAAGAAAAAGTCTTCACTGGCGTGCATCCTGCTGGATTAGCGGGAACTCACATACATTTCATTGACCCTGTGTCTGCTACTAAGCAAGTTTGGTCAATTAACTACCAAGATGTGATCGCATTCGGTAAGTTATTTGTAACGGGTGAAGTTTACAGTGAAAAAGTGATCTCTTTAGCTGGTCCTGCTGTAACAAAACCACGTTTAGTGCGAACAGTTCTAGGTGCTTCTACTGCTCAATTAACTGCTGATCAACTTATCGCTGGTCAAGTGCGTGTTATTTCGGGTTCAGTGCTGTGTGGTGTTACTGCTACAGGGCCTCATGCTTATTTAGGTCGTTACCATAATCAAGTATCTGCATTAATTGAAGGTTACGATAAAGAGTTATTTGGTTGGGGCGCTCCTGGCTTAAATAAACACTCAGTTTCTCGTGCGTTCTTATCTGCGTTAAGTAGTGCTAAAAAGTTTGCGTTCACTACAACTACAGGTGGTAGTAAGCGTGCAATGGTGCCAATCGGTCAATATGAACGAGTAATGCCATTAGATATCTTACCGACTGTATTATTACGTGACTTAATCGTAGGTGATACAGATGGTGCACAAACGTTAGGCTGCTTAGAGCTAGATGAAGAAGATTTAGCTTTATGTACTTACGCTTGCCCAGGTAAATACGAATACGGTTCAATCTTGCGTGATTGTCTAAGTAAAATTGAGAAGGAAGGCTAATAATGAGTCTTAAGAACTTAATTGAAAAAATGGAACCGCACTTCGAAGCAGGGGGCCGTTATGAAAAATGGTACGCTCTGTATGAAGCTGCTGCGACATTTTTCTATACTCCTGGTTATGTGACCAAAGGTATTACGCACGTACGTGACAGTATTGACCTTAAACGCATGATGATTTTTGTTTGGTTAGCAACGTTTCCTGCGATGTTCTACGGTATGTATAACACAGGTGTGCAAGCTAATGATGCAATTGTTGCGGGTTATTCTGCATTAGAAGATTGGCGTGTAGCCTTGTTAAATACATTTGGTGTGACTTTAGGGTCTGGCGCTAGTGTATTTGATAACTTCTTATTCGGTGCTGCTTACTTCTTACCAATTTATGCTGTGACATTTGTCGTAGGTGGTTTCTGGGAAGTGTTATTTGCAAGTGTACGTAAACATGAAGTAAATGAAGGTTTCTTCGTTTCTTCTGTACTGTTTGCATTGATTGTACCGGCAACGATTCCACTATGGCAAGTCGCTCTAGGTATTACTTTCGGTGTCGTTGTTGCCAAAGAAATCTTTGGTGGAACAGGTCGTAACTTCTTAAACCCTGCATTAGCTGGCCGTGCTTTCCTATTCTTTGCTTACCCAACAGATATCTCTGGTGATGCAGTGTGGACAGCAGTAGATGGCTTCTCTGGTGCGACTTCATTAAGTGTGATGTCTCAAGGTGGTCTAGATGCAGTTCACGCACAATTAACTTGGGTAGATGCTTTCCTAGGTAACATGCAAGGTAGTATCGGTGAGGTTTCTACATTAGCTATCTTAATCGGTGGTGCTTTCATTGTAATTACTGGTATTGCATCGTGGCGTATCATTTCTGGTGTGATGATCGGTATGATTGCAACATCATTACTATTTAATGTGATTGGTAGCGATACTAACCATATGTTCCAATTACCTTGGTATTGGCATTTAGTAATGGGTGGCTTTGCATTTGGTATGATCTTCATGGCAACTGATCCCGTATCGGCTTCATTTACTAACAAAGGTAAATGGTATTACGGTATTTTGATTGGTTTGATGGTGGTATTGATTCGTGTTGTAAATCCAGCCTTCCCAGAAGGTATGATGTTAGCAATTCTATTCGCTAACTTATTTGCACCGTTATTCGATTACTTCGTCGTTCAAGGTAACATCAAACGGAGGCTAGCTCGTAATGTCTAACCAACAAGAAACATTTGGCAAAACGATGATTGTCGTACTAGCAGTTTGTCTAGTATGTTCAATTATTGTAGCAGGCGCAGCCGTTGGCTTACGTCCACTACAGATCGAAAATAAAGCGATTGATAAGCAAAATAAAATTCTTGATGTTGCTGGTTTAACAACTAATAAAACAGTGTCTGAAATTTTTAATTCTAACATTGAAACAAAGTTAGTTGATTTAGCAACTGGTGAGTTTGTTTCAACTGCTGATCCAATTACTTATGACCAACGTAAAGCAGCTAAAGACCCTGAAACGAGCATTAAGCTTAGTGCAGAAGATAATATTGCTAAAATTGGTCGTCGTGCAAACCTTGCTACGGTTTATCTAGTGTCTAATGACCAAGGTGAGCTACAACGTATTATCTTACCTGTACACGGTGCTGGTTTATGGTCAACGATGTATGCATTTGTTGCAATACAACCTGACGGTAATACGATTGAAGCGATTACTTATTACGAGCAAGGTGAAACACCTGGGTTAGGTGGTGAAGTTCAAAACCCTCGTTGGACCAACTTGTTTAAAGGTAAAGAGTTGTTCGATGAGAATGGTGACCCTGCTATTGAAATCGTTAAAGGTCAAGCACCTGCTGGCTCTAAACATAAAATTGATGGTCTATCAGGCGCAACACTAACTAGTGTTGGGGTTGAGCATACCTTTACTTTCTGGTTAGGTGAGCAAGGGTTTGGTCCATTTCTTAGCAAAGTTCGTGAAGGAGCGCTAAACAATGGCTAAATCAACTGAATTAAAAGAAGTACTTACCTCTCCGGTTGTAAGTAATAACCCGATTGCATTGCAAATTCTTGGTGTCTGTTCTGCGTTAGCGGTAACGGCAACATTACAAACTGCTGTAGTAATGACATTAGCGGTATTATTTGTAACGGCTTTCTCTAACTTGTTCATTTCGATGATTCGTAACTACATTCCAAATAGTGTACGTATCATTGTACAAATGGCGATTATCGCTTCATTGGTAATCGTTGTTGACCAAGTATTAAGAGCTTATGCATATGGACTGTCTACACAGTTATCGGTTTATGTTGGTCTTATTATTACTAACTGTATCGTTATGGGACGTGCAGAAGCATTTGCTATGAAGAATGCGCCATTCCCAAGCTTTATGGATGGTATCGGTAATGGTTTAGGTTACGGCTTAATCCTTGTTTTAGTTGGTGGTTTCCGTGAGTTGTTCGGTTCAGGTGCTTTATTTGGATTCGAAATCTTACCGTTAATCTCTAATGGTGGTTGGTACCAAAGTAATGGTCTATTGCTATTACCTCCTAGTGCTTTCTTTATTATTGGTGGCATTATCTGGGCTATTCGCGTTATTAAACCAGAACAAGTTGAGCCAAAGGAGTAATTTGAATGGAACATTATCTTAGTTTATTTGTGCGTTCTATTTTCATGGAAAATATGGCACTGGCTTTCTTCTTAGGCATGTGTACTTTCCTTGCTGTTTCTAAGAAAGTGAAAACGTCAATCGGTCTAGGTATTGCGGTAATCGTGGTATTAGGTATTTCGGTACCTGTTAACCAAGTTATCTACTTTAACCTACTAGCACCTGGTGCGCTTGGTTGGGCAGGATTTCCAGACGCTGATTTAAGCTTCTTAGGCTTTATCACTTTCATTGGTGTTATTGCTGCGTTAGTACAAATCTTGGAAATGATTTTAGATAAATATTTTCCAGCGTTATACCAAGCACTTGGTATCTTCCTACCACTTATTACTGTTAACTGTGCCATCTTCGGTGGTGTATCGTTTATGGTTCAACGTGAATACAACTTATTAGAGTCTGTTGTTTACGGTGTGGGTAGTGGTGTTGGTTGGACATTAGCAATTGTCGCATTAGCGGGTATCCGTGAAAAAATGAAATACTCTGACGTACCAGATGGTTTACGTGGTTTAGGTATTACATTTGTAACGGCTGGATTAATGGCATTAGGTTTTATGTCATTCTCTGGTATCCAGCTGTAGTTGTTACTGTTTTAGCTTAGATGAATTCGAGGGAATTTATTTCCCTCCCAAAACAAGGAAAAAGTCGATGGAAATCTTTCTCGGCGTTGCCATGTTTACAATTATCGTTTTAGCTCTAGTCGTTATTATTTTATCGGCAAAAGCAAAACTTGTAAGCACGGGTGATATTACAATTTCTATTAATGATGATGCAGACAAAAGCATCAAAACCCAAGCGGGTGGTAAGTTATTAGGTGCATTAGCAAATGCTGGTGTATTTGTCTCTTCTGCTTGTGGCGGTGGTGGTACTTGTGGCCAGTGTCGTGTGAAAATCAAATCAGGTGGTGGTGATATCCTACCGACAGAGCTTGACCACATTACTAAACGTGAAGCAAAAGAAGGCGAACGTTTATCATGTCAGGTTAATGTTAAAGAAGACATGGATATCGAACTTCCAGAAGAGATATTTGGCGTTAAGAAGTGGGAATGTACCGTTATCTCTAACGGCAATGAAGCTACATTCATTAAAGAGCTTAAACTACAAATTCCTGATGGTGAGTCTGTACCGTTTAAAGCCGGTGGTTACATTCAAATCGAAGCACCTGCACACCATATCAAATATAAAGATTTTGATATTGAAGAGCAGTACCGTGGCGATTGGGAACACTTCAAGTTCTTTGATCTAGAGTCAAAAGTTGATGAAGAGACTATTCGTGCTTACTCAATGGCTAACTACCCAGGTGAAGAAGGTATCATCATGTTGAATGTGCGTATCGCTACGCCACCGCCACGTGATCTATCATTACCTTGTGGTAAAATGTCATCGTTTATCTTTAGCCTGAAAGAGGGTGATAAAGTAACGATTTCAGGTCCATTTGGTGAGTTTTTTGCTAAAGAAACTGAAAACGAAATGGTATTTGTTGGTGGTGGTGCGGGTATGGCGCCAATGCGTTCTCATATCTTCGATCAATTCCGTCGTTTAAAAACTAAACGTAAAGCAAGCTTCTGGTATGGTGCTCGTTCTAAACGTGAAATGTTCTACGTTGAAGATTTTGATGCTATTGCAGCTGAAAATGAAAACTTTGAATGGCATGTTGCACTAAGTGACCCTCAGCCTGAAGATGATTGGGATGGCTACACTGGATTTATTCATAACGTATTGTATGAAAACTACCTGAAAGATCATGAGGCTCCAGAGGATTGTGAGTTCTACATGTGTGGTCCACCAGTGATGAATGCTGCGGTTATTGCTATGCTTAAAGATTTAGGTGTAGAAGACGAAAACATCTTACTTGATGACTTCGGTGGTTAACCCCGATGATTAACGCATCGATTAAATGGCTAGCCTTAATAGGGCTAGCCTTTTTTATTTCATCGTGCACTAAACCTGAGCCTGCATTATTAAAAGTTCAGGGACAAACCATGGGCACTTATTATCAAGTGACTTATGTATTGTCGAGTGAACAAACGTCTAACAAACAACTATTAAGTAATGCACTAAAAGAGTTAATTGATCAGCAACTAGAATTAGTGAATGATCAAATGTCGACTTACCGACCTAATTCTGAATTGTCTTTATTTAACAAAAGTGAATCTTCACAAGAAGTATCAGACGCAACAATAAAAGTAGTTTCTGAAGCACTTAAGATATATCAGCAAAGCGGTGGTGCTTTTGACGTCACAGTAGGGCCTTTAGTTAATTTATGGGGATTTGGTCCAGATAAAAAACCTAATAAGATTCCTGATGCTGAACTAATTGAAAAAACTAAGCAAAATATTGGTAGTCAATATTTGTCTATTGAAGGCAATAAACTGATTAAAACCAAACCGGGTTTATATGTCGACTTATCATCGATTGCTAAAGGTTATGGTGTTGATGCCATTGCTGAGTTTATGGAAGCAAAAGGCATCAATAATTACTTGGTGGATATTGGTGGTGAGTTAAGAGCCAGTGGAACTAAGTTAAACCAACAGCCTTGGACTTTAGCCATTGAACGCCCTGGATTAGGTCAAAACGTACAGCGTTTATTGCATATTGGTGATAGTGCCATTGCCACTTCAGGTGATTACCGCAATTACTTTGAAGCAGATGGTATACGTTATTCCCATACGATTGATCCAAAAACTGGTCGTCCTATCAATCATAAGTTAGTATCTGTTACTGTGATTGACGAAAGTAGTATGGTTGCAGACGGATTAGCTACTGCGATTACTGTATTAGGACCTAAAGACGGCTTAGAATTTGCAACTAAATTAAAACAGCCTGTTTTTTTATTGACCAAGCAGGGCGATGGATTTATTGAATCTTTCACTCCTGAGTTTGAACAATACCTTGTAGAGGAAAAATAATGATCTATTTTATTGCTACCTTTGTTGTTTTCTTATTAGTTATCGTTGCGATGGCAATTGGTTACATTGTTAATCAAAAAACCATTGGCGGTAGCTGTGGTGGACTTGCATCTGTAGGCATCGATAAAGAGTGTGACTGCCCAGATCCTTGTGATACACGTAAGAAGAAGGAAGCAGAAGAACTTAGATTAAAGAAATTACAAGCTGAAACTCGTATTATCTAATACCAATTATATAAATGATTGGTATGAGTTTAAGCTTATAAGATTTCTTTTATTACAAAGGTAAGTCAAGGCTTACCTTTTTGCTTTTTGAAGCCATTTATCTAATGAGTTTGCAAAGTTTTGTTTATCTTTATCTGAAAACTTATTAGGCCCGCCACTAATTTGCCCTATACTTCTTAATTCTTCAGCCATATTACGCATTGCTAGGCGTTGTCTTACGTTATCTGGGGTATAAAGTTCACCTCTAGGATTAAGTGCTATTATTCCTTTCTCAACTAGTTCCGCGGCGAGGGGGATATCCTGAGTCACGACTAAATCTTTTAACTCTACATGTTGACTAATGTAGTTGTCGGCTACATCAAAACCTTGTGAAACTTGTACTGTTTTTACTAGAGGTGTTCTACGAACTGGTAATGGAGAGTTCGCAACAAATACCAAGGGTGTTTGGGTCCTTGTGCTTGCTCTTAATACCATTTCTCTTACTGCCACTGGGCAGGCATCTGCATCAATCCAAATTGTCATATTTACCTCGATTTTTAAAGGCTAAATATAACAAATATTAAAGTGTTAATTAATCGTTAAATTCTAAAGTAGTTATAACTAATTGAAAAATATATGGATGCTTAAAAGTTGATGTCTAAATTAATATTTTTTTTATATTAAAGTTAAATAGCTGTTGACAGCGAAATAAACCTATATATAATATTTTTTAGCTTGAAAGTTCGTTTGATATTTATGTTCTTTGTTCCGTATTTATGTACCGAATCCTATACATCATAAGTAATAGCAACACTTCTAGCCAACTGCCTTAATTTTTAAGGTTAAATTACTCAAATATATTAGGATATACACATGTCTACTACTACTGGTACAGTTAAATGGTTCAACGAATCTAAAGGTTTTGGTTTCATCGAGCAAGAAAACGGTCCTGACGTTTTCGCACATTTCTCTGCTATCGCAAGCACTGGTTTTAAAACTCTTGCTGAAGGCCAAAAAGTACAGTTCACTGTAACTCAAGGTCAAAAAGGTCCTCAAGCAGAAAACATCGTAGCTCTTTAATATTGCTTCGATGAGCATGTAAGTGCTCATTCTGATTGAAAAAAAGGTAGGTTATGACTTGCCTTTTTTTATGCGTTTATAAAAAATATATTTGTAGATTTACCCTAGTAACAACTCTCCTAAGCTACACCCAAATCAAATCATCCTAATTACATGCTTGTGTTATGTGTTAAAACATATAATCAGTAAAGCTATTGCTGCTCATTAGGATGATAGTGATTTATCACTCACTTCACTATCCAATTCAATTTTAACTTCTTTTATCATTTCTAACATTACAGATAACACAATTAATAGTGTTATACGTTTTAATTTAAACTAGCTTTTGGTTTCTCAAAAGGAAGGATTACAGTAAACACACTGCCATGGCCTATTTCACTAGATACCTTAATGTGACCTTGGTGTTGATGAATAATCGAGTAACTAATCGATAGCCCTAATCCAGTCCCTTTTCCTAGTGGTTTAGTCGTGTAAAACGGGGTGAAAATATCGTTGACTTTACTAGGATCAATACCTGTTCCTGAATCGGAAATTTGAATATACAGTTTATGATCTTGAGCGTGGGCTTTGAAAAAAACGACCTTTCTTTCCGAGGTTTCAACAGAATCCTTAGCATTAATTAAGAGGTTAACTAATACTTGCTCTATTTGTGTTTTATTACAAAATAGTAGGGGAAGCGAACTAGGGATAACTTGTCTAAGTTCTACTTGGTCCTGTTTGTATTGGTTAATAACGATTGAAATAACGTTGTTAAAGAGTCGGTTCGGCTCTTCATGCTGATAATTGTCCAATTCACTGTCACGTCCAAAACTACCTACTTGTTTAACGATATTTTCAATGCGCTCACTTTGTGTAGTGATGGCTTTAAAGCTCTTTTCAATTAAATGATAATTGCCATTTTTAATATTTTCTTGGCAAATATCGGTATGGATACAAATAACCTGTAAAGGTTGATTAATTTCATGCGCGATTCCTGCTGCAATCTCACCCAATGAAGCCAGCTTATTTGATTGGATAAGCTTAGCTTGACTGCTTTTACATTCATCATCTACCTGTCTAATTAAATGCTTATTTTTAAGATCATTTTTATACAAAGTATGGTTTAACATACCCAGCTTAACGACAATAGCTGCAAGTAAAGAAACGAGTAATGATAGAATTAAAAAGAGGCCTTTTTCTTGGTGGATTATATTAGACCAAACCATTAATTTCCAAGTGTGTCCAAAAACATGAATGGTAGACTCTTTGGTAATGTTATTGATGTGCAATCTTTCAGGTAGATAATTAAATAATACAGTACCATTTTCCGATATCGCAAAAGGCTTGGTAATTTGGTAAGTGTCAAGTTTATGGTTCAATAACATACCTAATTGCATTGGGACTTCAACATAGGCGATAAGTTGGTCATTAATCACAATTGGAAACTGTAGTTTTAACTCAATATTATTATCTGGCAGATAAGATGCACGGGTAGTATAAACAAAATTCGATACCACCTGGTTTGCGTTTTTAGGTAGGTGGTCACGAGCTCGTAACTGCCTTCTTTTTTCTATCTCATTAGCGGCTTTAATTAAAGTTTGTGGAGGTAAATCAAACAGAGATTCATCGACCATGGGAAATAGCTTAATGGTTGTAAGAAATCGATTTCTATTAATCAGTAGGTTGGTGTCCATTTCCCAATGACCATTGAGATCTTCAATCGAAGTCCAATGGCTAATTAATAGCTGGATTTGTTCGGCGTTACTTTCAATGCTGTTACGAATATTAAAAGCAATGCTCTTACTTTCAAGCAATATATTTTGTTGTTGCTGTATTTTTTCTTTTTCTGTCAGGTGTACAGAAATGAAGTAAGAAAACGCTAACCCCAATAAAAAAACCAAAACACTGTATATATTTGACTTCAATTTATTTCCTTAATACACCTAATGCTAAATCCGTCTAGATTAGGCATAATACGTTAAATTTACGACATTTTAGATCAAAGCGATCATTATTGAGAATAAAAGCAAGGAATTTAAATGACAGCGTTAGGTTTTACCACAAAAATAGTGCATTCAGATCATCAGTTGGGCCTAGAAGCAGGTGCCGTTCATGCTCCAATACATAATTCTGTGCCATACGGGTTTAAAGATGTACAAGGATTGATCGATGTTTTCCAAGGGCAACCTGGCCACGCGTACGCACGATCTTCAACGCCAACCCTAGATGCTTTATGTAAAAAAATTCAAAAAATGGATAATGGTGTTGCAACCGCTGTTTTCTCTTGTGGCATGTCAGCTATCGTCGCTACGTTTTTAACTTTATTAAAATCTGGCGATCACCTTATTTGTAGCCGCTTTTTATTTGGTAATACCACTTCTTTATTAGGCACATTAGAAGGTTACGGTATTGAAGTGACTTTAGTTGATGCTACTGATGTTAATGATGTAACGGCTGCTTTAAAAAGTAATACTAAAATGGTCTTCGTAGAAACCATCGCCAACCCTGTAACTCAAGTAAGTGCACTAGATGAAATTGGCGAGTTCTGTTCAGAAAATGAGCTTGTTTATGTGATTGATAATACCATTACTTCGAGCTATTTATTCGATGCTAAAGATGTTAAAGCGAGTTTAATTGTTACTTCACTCTCTAAATATGTAGCGGGTCATGGTAATGCCATGGGCGGTTCAGTAACCGATACTGGTTTGTTTAACTGGGAAAAATACCCAAATATCTATGAAGGTTATCGTAAAGGTGACAGTAACCTATGGGGTATTAGTCAGATTAAGAAAAAAGGCTTACGTGATATGGGCGCTTGTTTAAGTTCTCAAGGAGCACACCTTATCTCTGTTGGTAGTGAAACAATGGAACTACGTATGGAGCGTCAAGCGGTGAACAGCATGGCTTTAGCTGAGTTATTACAAGCGCACCCTAAAGTCGCTAAAGTTTATTACCCTGGCTTAAGTGAGCACCCACAGCATCAACGTGCAAAATCATTATTCAGGGGGTTCGGTGCTCTTTTAAGTTTTGATTTAGTTGATGGAATTGATTGCTGCGAGTTTTTAAATAAATTAAATCTAGTGATTAGTGCAACCCATTTAGGTGATAACCGTACATTGGCATTACCTGTTGCACCTACTATCTACTTTGAAATGGGGTTACAGCTACGCCAGGAGATGGGGATTAGTGAAAACATGATCCGTTGCTCGATTGGTATTGAAAATACGGCGGATCTCATTGCTGACTTTGAACAAGCTTTAGCTTAAGTAATCAAGGGGAAACTCCTTGTTGTTTGGTGTTAATGTCGATGAAATATTCCATTGTATTGTTATTTTCTTTATTTAGCTTCTTTGCTTTGGCAAAGGAGCAACCCGTATTGCCGAATCAAGAAACTTTAAAAAGTATTGGCGATGCGTTAGCTAACTATGAGAAATGTCAGGGTTTAGCTGAGAGTGAAGGTGACTCTGTGATGGCTTATTATTATCAAGATATCAAACAAACGACATTAGCCGAAAATACTGCTTATAGTGAGGCTGAACTGGCTTATATTAACAGTGAATATGAGAAAGGGACTTTGTTGTTAAGTTATATAAACAGTGCTGGTTTATACCAGCTCTGTTTAAATCGATTCGACTCAGTATCTCGCCAATACTATAAAGCCAAGCTTAATAGCACTAAAGACTAGTAATCAGTGCTATTAAGTTCTTTGAGCTCAAAGCGAATATTTACATTATTCTTTTATTTCATCCTTTACTTCACCCCAGACTTTTGCCGGATCAACCATTTCAGCTGTTTCAATTGAGTCTGTCTCTGCAGTTTTCTTTACCGCCTCTGTTTTTGGTGCTGGAGTTTCCGGTGCTGCTTCTTTTTTTGTATCTGCTTTTTTAACTCGAATTAAATTACCCGCTAATTTATAGCTATTTAATTGTTTAATAGCCGCTTTCGCTTCACCTACTTTAGGCATCTCAACAAAAGCAAAACCTTTTGATGCACCTGTTTCTTTATCTAGAACAAGATTACAAGATTGAACGTTGCCGTACTCTTTAAATAAATTCAGTAATTTTTCTTCTGTTGTTGCTTTGGCAAGGTTACGTACTAATAATTTCATGGGAACTCACTTCATTGAATAATTTTCTATATTTTAACAGGAACTCGTATTGATTGCTGTTTAAAGGGGAAGGAATTAACAAATAGATAATAAAAATAAGCTATCAACTAATTATTAATTAATAAGAGTAGCTCATTAAGCAACTCTTGAAAAAATGGAATAGGTTGCTTTCCTCTCTTTTACTCATACTTAAGCCATTGTAGTGGTATATTCATCCCAATAAAAAGTTAAGGGAAAAGAATGGAAATATCATTACAGATCATCATGTTATTGGTTGCAGTTGCAACTCTAGCTGGCTTTATAGATGCGATGGCGGGTGGTGGAGGTTTATTAACCGTTCCTGCTTTGCTGGCTGCGGGGATTCCTCCTGCTCAAGCATTAGCCACTAATAAACTACAAAGCTCATTTGGGAGTTTTTCTGCAAGCTGGTACTTTATTCGTTCTGGAGCAGTACAGATAAAGTCGATGCGTCTATCCATTTTTTGTACTTTTACAGGAGCTGCCTTAGGTGCGATAACAGTTCAGCATGTTAATCCAGACCTGTTGATGAGTGTTATTCCAATTATGCTGATCGCCATCTCAAGTTATTTTCTTTTTTCTTCATCGATTACACCACACCCTGAAGATAAAGCGAAATTGTCAGAAGCTACTTTTGCTTTTGTGATTGGAGGAAGTATAGGCTTTTATGACGGTTTTCTCGGTCCCGGTACAGGTTCTATTTTCACTGTTTGTTTTGTTGCGATAGGCCGTTATGGTTTAGTTGCCGCAACTGCTCGTACTAAAGTATTGAATTTTACTTCTAATATTGCAGCACTGAGTTTTTTTATTTTTGCTGGGCTTCCTCTATGGGAACTGGGTTTAGCTATGGCTTGCGGTGGTTTTATTGGTGCAAGGATGGGGGCAAAAGTTGTATTAGGAAGAGGCCAAAAATTAATTCGACCTCTGGTCATCGTTATGTCAATGACGATGGCTATTAAATTACTTTGGGAATAACATTGGCAATGGCTTCAAGGAGCTTTTTAACTCGAGTATTATGATAAGTATTAGGGCGTAAGCAAAGATGGACGGGTCTGAATAGCGGCTGTAATTCAGTAAAGTTAAAGCAGTATTGCTCTTCTATTTTTAGAGTATTAACAATAGAAAGAGGCACTAAGGCTGCGGCAATACCATTTAGCGCTAGTTGAGCTGAAGCGGTATAGGAATCCATTTCCATTAGTGGCTCAATGCCAAGTGATGATAAAATATCTAACTGGTAACGGTTGGCAGGGTTAGTTAAGTCGTTTGTTAATATGTGAGTAGGTAGAGCTGATAGTGGTGTTTGACTAACTAATACAAAAGGCTCTTTCCATAGGAAAATAGCTTTAAGGCCATGATGTGGTGGTAAATGACCAGCACAAAAACCAATTGTAGCTTTACCTGATTGCACCTTTTCTATGATTCTTGGAGTGTGGTCTGTACTGATCTTTATTGATGAATCATGCTGAAAATAATCACCCATCATAGATGATAAATAACCTGCAACTAAAGTTTCTGAACAATTTAATGTGATAATAGTTTGGTCTTGTAATGCATGTTGCTCATAGATTCGTCCTTGTAATTCATGAAAAGTTGGCCCTACACTCGCGATTAATTCATTTGCTGCGGCAGTAAGACGAACATGTCGACCGTCTGGGACAATCAGCTTTTTACCTAACTTCTTTTCTAGTAATGCGATACGTTTACTGACCGCAGATTGGCTAATATATAACTGGCTGCCAACTCGGCTCATGGTTTTCTCATTGCTAAGTACCAATAATGTTTCAATCCCTTCTAGCAACATAGCTTAAAGCTTCTCCGTGGTGAATATGTTCGTTAGTTTTTATCATGCCATTAATTACGATAGTAACTTACCTTATTACAGCCGATTCAGGTAGTGACTATTTAATATGGTAAAAGCTATATTGGTAAGCGCTCGTTTATTTTTATTTATAAGCTCGTTTATCTGATTGATAATTTAAAGTGTTGATTGAAAACTATACATTAAGTAATGTCTAGATAAGAAGTGATAAACAGGTTAGATTATTTTAAGGGTAAGTATGAATATAGATTATAAGCTAAATACGGTTATCTCCGTTACGCAGTTTAAGGCGCTATTAAGTAATACTTCCTTAGGAGAAAGAAGACCCTTAGAAGATGAGGAGTGCCTACAAGGAATGCTTAATAATAGTAATCTTGTAATCAGTGCTTGGCAGGGTGAGCAGTTAATTGGCATTGCTAGAAGTGTGACCGATTTTCACTTTTGCTGTTATTTATCAGACTTGGCTGTTGATGAAAGCTTTCAACAACTTGGTATAGGCAAGCAATTACAAATTAAAACGCAACAACAGCTGGGAGCAAAATGTAAGCTAATTTTATTAGCAGCGCCAGCAGCTAACTTATATTACGAAAAAATTGGGTTTAATCATAACCCTCGCTGCTGGGTGCTAGAGCCCCATGAAACTATTGGTTAGTGCCAAAGTTTTAAATTTATTATTTTAATTTATTAATTATAACGAGTTATAAAATGGAGAAGTTAAATGGATTTAGGCGTTTGGAGTGTGTTCGTCGCGGCTTGTGTCATATTTAGTTTAGCGCCAGGCGCTGGTACTATTGCCTCAATTAATAACTCAATGATGGGGGGCTTGAAGTCTGCTTTACAAGGGCTTATTGGTTTACAGTTAGCACTAGCATTACACATCATTATCGTTTCATGTGGTCTGGGGGCTTTACTGGCTTCTTCAGCGGTGTTTTTTGAGGTTGTTAAATACACTGGTGCTGCTTATTTAATATATTTGGGTATAAAAAAGTGGCGTGATAAGGGAGTGCTCAATACTCAAGAGGTATCTAGGGGCAAAGGTTACAGCAAGTTAATAAAGCAAGGTTTTGTCGTCAACTTAATGAATCCAAAATCTATTGTTTTTCTTGCTGCATTTTTGCCTCAATTCATTAGCACACAGCAACCTTTATTTGAACAATATTCAATATTAGGCCTAACAGTAGTGAGTATCGATAGCCTAGTAATGCTTGGTTATGCTTTGTTGGGTGTTGTTATGAAACCCTATTTAACGAGCCAAAAAATAATGGAATTTGTAAATAAAGTGTTTGGTACTCTGTTCATAGGGATGGGGATCGCTTTATCTAGATCTGAAGCTTAGGTTTAAACAAAGCTAGATATCATTATTGGCAACTAGTCTATTCACAGTGAGTGATGGAGATTGGAGGGTGTTATGGTAGTAGGATATAAAATCAGTTCTGATACAAAGCAGATGGATTTATCTGTTATACATGGCTATTTATCTGACTCTTATTGGGCGAAAGGTGTTTCTTTATCGACAATGCAAACTGCGGTTAGTAACTCATTTTGCTTTGGTGTTTTTACTGATGCAGGGCAGCAAGTCGCTTTTGCGCGTATGATTACTGATTACGCAACTTTTGCTTATTTGGCTGATGTGTTTGTGTTACCCGAACATCGCGGTAAAGGGGTAAGTAAATGGCTTGTACAAACTATTATTGATGACCCAAAGTTACAGAAGTTACGTCAGGTACTACTCGCCACCAATGATGCACATAATTTATATAAACAATTTGGCTTTTCGGCCTTAGCATCACCGGCGCTTTTTATGGAATTACACCGACCTGATATTTATCAGAAAAAATGTAATACATGAAATAATATACTTAATAAAGAGTATAAAAAATCAAGTGATTAGATGATCTATTGGCAGCAATAATAAATTTGGATACGTTAGTATATTTAAAGGTAAAGCGTTAATTAAAGAGGGAATATGGAAGCATTTGGCGTAGTTAATTATATTACTTATTTTTTTGGGGCATTGTTTGTTATTTTATTACCAGGCCCGAATTCTTTATATGTTTTAGCATTGGCAGCACAACAGGGTAGACGTATAGGGTGGGCTGCAGTTGCCGCGGTATTAATTGGTGACTCGTTATTGATTATTGCTACTGCGTTAGGGGCGGTAACTATATTGACCTCTTACCCTGCTGTTTTTATGTTTATTAAATATGCGGGGGCTGGTTATCTTGTATATATAGGATATCAGTTAATTAGCGGGGCAATAAGATCTTGGCGCCAATTAGGTCAAGTTAATCTAGAGGAAACGGTTGAGATAAAAAAAACCAGTGCTTCACAAGCCTTTAGAAAAGCATTGTTAGTTAGTTTATTAAATCCCAAAGCGATTTTGTTCTTCTTATCGTTTTTTGCACAGTTTGTTGACCCCACTTACCCGCAACCTGTCGTACCTTTTTTAATACTTGCAGTCACCATTCAAGTATTTAGTTTACTGTACTTAGCGACCTTAATTTACGCGGGCTCAACATTGGCTGCTGGCTTTAGAAAACGTAAAAGAGTCAGTGCTGTTTCTGGTGGTACTGTAGGCGTCGGATTTGTTGGCTTTGCGGTTAAATTAGCGTTAGCCAGTGCCACCTGATTTTAGGGGGAAGGAGCTATACGGATTCAATATTCAATATTAAATGGTGTATCTTTTTGAACGAAATATAAACAACAAATTTATACTTAAGATAATAGGAAATGAATTCATCTAGGCAATTTGCTATAGTTCTGCCAAATTTATAAATCACTCATTTCGTAGAAAAAATATTGTGCGCAGTTTAATGCGCATATAAAGAGAAAACTAAATATGGCAGACGCTAAATTTCTAGAGGCAGTCAATTCTAGACGCACATTCGCAATCATCTCTCACCCTGATGCGGGTAAAACAACCATTACTGAGAAAGTATTATTATTCGGAAACGCGCTACAAAAAGCGGGTACAGTAAAAGGTAAAAAATCAGGTCAACATGCTAAGTCTGACTGGATGGAGATGGAAAAAGATCGTGGTATCTCGATCACTACATCGGTAATGCAGTTCCCATACAATGATGGTCTAGTAAACTTACTGGACACACCTGGACATGAAGATTTCTCGGAAGATACTTACCGTACGTTAACTGCTGTTGACTCTTGTTTAATGGTGATTGACGCCGCAAAAGGTGTTGAACAACGTACCATCAAGTTAATGGAAGTAACACGTCTACGTGATACACCTATTATTACTTTTATGAACAAATGTGACCGTGATACTCGTGACCCAATCGAATTGATGGATGAAGTTGAAGACGTCCTTAATATTGCTTGTGCGCCTATTACTTGGCCAATTGGCATGGGCAAAGAATTTAAAGGTGTTTACCACATTTTACGTGATGAAGTGATTTTATATGAATCAGGTCAAGGTCACACAATTCAAGAAGTTCGTATTATTAAAGGGCTAGATAACCCTGAATTAGATAAAGCCTTACCAAACCATGCCGACGATCTACGTGATGAGATGGAGTTAGTGGTAGGCGCTTCTAATGAATTTGATGAAGATATGTTTTTATCAGGTGAATTAACGCCCGTTTATTTTGGTACTGCATTAGGTAACTTTGGTGTCGACCATGTACTCGATGGATTAGTGGAATGGGCACCAAAACCATTACCACGAGCAACAGTACAGCGCGTTGTTGAGCCGACAGAAGAAGTTTTCTCTGGTTTTGTGTTTAAAATTCAAGCGAACATGGACCCAAAACATCGTGACCGTATTGCTTTCATGCGTATCTGTTCAGGTAAGTATGAAAAAGGCATGAAAATGCATCATGTGCGTACGGGTAAAATGGTCAGTATTTCTGATGCTGTAACCTTTATGGCTGGGGACAGAACAGCTTCTGATGAATCATTCTCTGGTGATATTATTGGTTTGCATAATCACGGCACGATTCAAATCGGTGATACTTTTACCGTAGGTGAAGACTTGAAATTTACTGGTATTCCTAACTTCGCACCAGAAATGTTCCGTCGTATCCGTTTAAAAGATCCGTTAAAACAAAAACAACTGTTGAAAGGGTTAATGCAGCTATCGGAAGAGGGGGCTGTACAAGTATTTCGTCCTTTACGTAGTAATGACCTGATTGTTGGTGCGGTTGGTGTTCTACAGTTTGAAGTGGTTGTACAACGTTTAAAATCTGAATACAAAGTAGATGCTATCTATGAAGGTATCAGTGTAGCAACAGCACTTTGGGTTGATTGTGAAGATCCAATTAAAATGGCTGAGTTTGAGAAAAAAGCTTACGATAACCTAGCATTAGATGGAAGTAACAATTTAACTTACGTAGCGCCTACTATGGTTAATTTAAATCTAGCGATGGAACGTTACCCAGACGTTAAGTTCCGTAAAACACGCGAACATTAATCGTTATTATTATGCGTTAAGTGTTTATAATTAAGCGTCTTCGGACGCTTTTTTTATATGCTTGGGATAATAATATGTTTATAGATAGCCATTGCCATTTAAATTTTGACTGCTTTAAAAAAGATCTTAACCATTTATTAGTTGATTTAAAGCAGGCTCATATCAATCACGTTATTATTCCTGCAACCGATGCGCAGCATTGGTCTGGTATCATTGCCCTTTGTGAACAATATCCTGAATTGTATTTTGCATTAGGCATTCATCCGCATTTTTTAACAAGTATTAAAGAGGGTGACCTTGCATTGCTTGAATCGACCCTTGATAACTTACAGCGGCAACCTGGGAGTCATTGTGTTGCTTTGGGAGAAATTGGGTTAGATAAGTTGATTGAAACTAGTATGGAAACCCAAGAGTCGCTGTTTTTAGCTCAGCTAGCCATTGCACAGCGTTTGCAACTGCCTGTTATTTTACATGTGGTAAAAACTCAATCTCGTATTTTACAGTTATTAAAACAAACAAAATTCTCATATGGTGGGGTTTACCATGCTTTCTCGGGCAGTGAAGAAATTGCTAATGAATTTATTAAATTAGGTTTTAAGTTAGGTATTGGTGGTGTGATCACTCACCCTACGGCTAAGAAAACTCAAAGTACGCTGAAAAACTTACCTTTAAGCAGTTTATTGTTAGAAACAGATGCGCCAGATATGCCTATTTATCAACAGCAAACTGTGTATAACTCACCTTTAAATATCCCCTTAATTTTTGATGCATTATGTGCTCTGCGTGAAGAGCCTCGAGACGTGATCGCACAGCAAATTTATAACAATAGCAAAAGCATTTTTTCTATAATAAATGACTAATGCCAGTAATTAGCGTAAAATAATCGCTTTTCCAAATATAGTTAGTGAAACATTTTTTCCAGAATAAGGTGATGGTTAATGACTCAATACCCAATGACAGCAAAAGGCGCTGAAATTTTACGTGCTGAATTAGAGCAGTTAAAAACAGTTAAGCGTCCAGAGATTGTACATGCTATTGCTGAAGCTCGTGAACATGGCGATTTAAAAGAAAATGCAGAGTACCATGCAGCTCGTGAGCAACAAGGTTTTTGTGAAGGTCGTATTCAAGATATCGAAGCTAAACTTTCAAATGCACAAATAATCGATGTGACTAAAATTGCCAACAACGGTAAAGTTATATTCGGTGCAACAGTGACAATTGTTAATGTTGATACTGAAGAAGAAGTGACATATCAAATTGTTGGTGATGATGAATCAGATATTAAGAGTAATCTTATCTCTATCAATTCACCGATTGCACGTGGCTTAATAGGTAAAAAATTAGACGATGAAATCTCAATTACGACACCTGGTGGCGTGATTGATTATGATATTACTAAAGTTGAATACATCGCTTAGTTCACAAAACTGAACAAAATCAAGATAATAAAAAGCCCAGATTTACTGGGCTTTTTATTTAAAATAAGATTAAAACGTAATTATTTACGTGGTAATTCTATTTTCTTAGCTTCGCTTGGGCGGTATAGAACAACAATATGACCGATTTTTGCAATCGCTAACGCTTCTGTTTCGCGTACGATAGCATCAATAATAAGTTGTTTAGTTTCACGGTCATCCGTTGCTACTTTTACTTTAATTAATTCGTGGAAGCTGATCGCATTTTCGATCTCAGCTAATACACCTTCGGTTAAGCCATTTTGTCCTAGTAGTACTACTGGTTTCAAAGGATGTGCTAAACCTTTTAAAAATTGTTTCTGTTTGTTTGATAATTTCATGCAAATATCTTTCATTAAGGGTTGAAAACGGTTCATTCTACCCTTAAATATTAACCTTTACTATTTAGATTATTATTTATCCTAATATTCGTTCGCTAAGGAAGTCATTGTGGCAAAACCAGACAGTACAAATCGTCTTAAAAAAAGTGCATCAGGCAGTTCAAAACGTTGGATGCAGGAACATGTGAATGATAAGTACGTGAAAGAAGCTAACAAGCAAGGACTTCGCTCTCGTGCCGTATTTAAACTCGATGAAATTAACGGTAAAGATAAATTGATCCGCCCTGGTATGACCGTGGTTGATTTAGGGGCTGCGCCGGGTAGTTGGTCACAATGGGCCGTTGATAAAGTAGGAATGAAAGGCAAAGTGATTGCTTGTGATATTTTACCTATGGATTCAATCGCTGGTGTGGACTTTTTACAAGGTGATTTCCGCGAGGAAGTGGTCTTAAATGCTTTATTGCAACGTATTGGGGATAATAAAGTTGATGTAGTGTTATCGGATATGGCTCCTAATATGAGTGGTAACGCAGGTATTGATCAACCTAAATCAATGTATTTGGTCGAGCTTGCTTTAGATATGTGTCGAGATGTTTTAGTGAAAGATGGCAGCTTTATCGTTAAAGTTTTCATGGGAGCAGAATACGAATCTTACCTAAGCGAAGTACGAAAATTATTCAAATCAGTTAAAACACGAAAACCCGATTCTTCAAGAGCGAGATCTCGCGAAGTTTATTTAGTGGCGACCGGTTTTAAACTGTAGTAATCTGATTTACTATTATATTCTATTCATTTTAAACATGAGGTTTACATCTTGAACGATATGGCAAAAAACCTGATATTGTGGTTAGTCATCGCAGTAGTCTTAATGTCTTTATTCCAAGGCTTTGGATCAGACGATACGAATAAATCACAAATCGACTATACCAGTTTTAACAAAGAAGTAAGCCAAGGGCTGATCCAACAAGTACAAATTAATGGTCAAGAAATTAAGGGGTTAAAAAGTAATCAAACACCATTTGTTACATATATCCCAGCACCAGACTTGGATTTAGTTAACTACCTTATTAAAAATGATGTAAAGGTAGAAGGTACGCCTCCAGAGGAAACTAGTTTCCTAGCGTCTATTTTTGTTTCATGGTTCCCAATGCTGCTATTAATCGGTGTTTGGATCTTCTTTATGCGTAATATGCAAGGTGGTGGTAAAGGCGGTGCTATGTCGTTTGGTAAGAGTAAAGCCAAATTGATGAGCGAAGACCAAATTAAAACAACGTTTGCAGATGTTGCAGGTTGTGATGAAGCTAAAGAAGATGTTGTTGAATTAGTTGATTACTTAAAAGATTCAAGCAAATTCCAAAAGCTTGGTGGACGTATTCCTACTGGTGTATTACTAGTGGGGCCTCCAGGTACAGGTAAAACATTATTAGCAAAAGCGATTGCTGGTGAAGCAAAAGTACCATTCTTCTCAATTTCCGGTTCTGATTTCGTAGAGATGTTTGTGGGTGTTGGTGCTTCACGTGTGCGTGATATGTTTGAACAAGCTAAAAAATCAGCTCCTTGTATTATCTTTATCGATGAAATCGATGCTGTAGGTCGCCAACGTGGCGCAGGTATGGGTGGTGGTAATGATGAGCGCGAACAAACATTAAACCAAATGCTAGTTGAAATGGATGGTTTCGAAGGCAATGAAGGTATTATCGTTATTGCTGCGACGAACCGCCCAGACGTACTTGATGCAGCACTACTTCGTCCTGGTCGTTTTGACCGTCAAGTTGTGGTTGGTTTGCCGGATGTACGTGGTCGTGAACAAATCTTAAAAGTACACATGCGTAAAATTCCATTGGACGACACTGTGAAAGCCTCTGTGTTAGCACGTGGTACACCTGGTTTCTCTGGTGCTGATTTATCAAACCTAGTGAATGAAGCTGCATTATTTGCTGCACGTGGCAATAAACGTACTGTATCAAGAGAAGACTTTGAGCAAGCGCGCGATAAAATCCTAATGGGGGCAGAGCGTCGTAGCTTAGTCATGACAGATAAAGATAAAGAGTCAACGGCTTACCATGAAGCAGGGCATGCCATTGTTGCTAAATTAGTACCACAGCATCACCCAATTCATAAAGTAACGATCATTCCGCGTGGGCGCGCTTTAGGTGTAACTCAGTTCTTGCCTGAAGGGGATCAGATTTCGCAAAATAAAGATGAGTTAGAAAGCAGTATTTCGGTTGCTTATGGTGGCCGTATTGCTGAAGAGCTTATTTATGGTGCACAAAAAGTATCAACTGGCGCATCGCAGGATATTAAACAAGCTTCGGCAATTGCCCGTGCAATGGTAACGGAATGGGGTTTCTCTGAAAAACTTGGTCCAATTCTATTAACTGGTGAGCAAGGTAGTTTACGTTCTAATGTTGTTTCGCACGAAACAGGTAAAGTTATCGATGATGAAGTAAAAGTCCTTATCGATACTAACTACAAACGTGCGTATCAGCTATTAACTGATAACATAGATATCTTACATGCAATGAAAGATGCATTGGTTAAATATGAAACCATTGATACTGATCAAGTTGACGATTTGATGGCTCGCGTTACTGTTCGTCCACCAAGTGATTGGGACGATGAGAAAGAGCTAGAGTCAGTTAAAGATCCTGTGACCGCTGACAAAGTTGAAGATTTTGTTGAGCAAGAGAAAACAGAAACGACAACGGAAACTGAATCGACAGAAAGTGAGCAAGACAAAGACAATAAATAATTATATTGTTTATACTCTCCCACTAAAAAAACCTAAGCTTGCTTAGGTTTTTTTTATTAACCAATTAAGTGTAAAGCCATGATATTAACCAGCCGACATAAACACCTCGATCTTAGCCAGCCACAAATTATGGGGATTTTAAATGTAACTCCAGATTCATTCTCAGATGGCGGTAAGTTTGCGCAAGTAGAGCAAGCAGTGGAACGTGCCAAGGTGATGCTAGAGCAAGGTGCCACCATTATTGACATTGGTGGTGAGTCGACACGTCCTGGTGCCGATGATGTCGTGTTAGCCGATGAATTAGGGAGAGTTATACCTGTTATTAAAGCGATCAAGCAACAGTTAGACTGCTGGATCTCTATTGATACTAGTAAAGCAGAAGTGATGCGTGAAGCAGTAAAAGCGGGTGCTAATATTATTAATGATGTGCGAGCGCTGCAAGAAGAGGGAGCATTGGCCGCAGCAGTTGAAGCTGATGTGCCCGTTTGTTTAATGCATATGCAAGGTCAACCAAGAAGTATGCAAAGCGCGCCAGACTATAAAGACGTTGTTGCAGAAGTAAAAGCGTTTTTAGTTGAACGTAGTGAACAGTGTATTGACCAAGGTATCAAGCGAGAAAATATTATTATTGACCTAGGTTTTGGTTTTGGTAAGTCCTTACAACATAATTTTGACCTACTGAATGCTACTCAAGGTTTCATAGACTTAGGATTTCCGGTGTTAACCGGTGTTTCTCGTAAATCAATGTTTGGTCAACTACTAAATCGTGATATAAATGACCGTTTAGCAGGAAGTTTAGCTGGGGCAATGATCGCCATGCAGCAAGGCTCAAAAATTATCCGTGTTCACGATGTCCGAGAAACTGTTGATGTCATGAAAGTATTACAGCAAATAAATACCTTCAAATAGTAAAGGTATCTCCGATGATGGTAAAAGTTATTTTATGAATAAAAAGTATTTTGGTACCGATGGTATTCGCGGCAAAGTAGGTGAGTCTTTAATTACACCTGAATTTGCTTTAAAGCTAGGTTGGGCTGCGGGCCGTGTATTAGCTAAATCGGGCAATAAACAAGTATTAATTGGTAAAGACCCACGTATATCTGGTTACATGTTAGAAGCTGCATTACAAGCTGGTTTAACTTCTGCCGGTATTATTCCTGTATTGATGGGGCCAATGCCAACACCTGCTATCGCTTATTTGACTCATACTTTCCGTGCAACGGCTGGTATCGTGATCAGTGCATCTCATAACCCGTATTACGATAACGGTATAAAATTCTTTTCACATGAAGGAATTAAATTATCTGAGAAAGTTGAATTAGAAATAGAAGCTGAAATAGATAAAGAATTGAAGTGTGTTGATAGTAGTGAAATGGGTAAAGCTTACCGTATCAATGATGCAGCAGGTCGTTATATAGAGTTTTGTAAGAGTACTTTCCCTTCTGAGTTTAGTCTTGCTGGTCTAAAGGTTGTTGTCGATTGTGCTAATGGTGCGACTTATCATATTGCTCCTTCAGTCATTAGTGAGTTAGGTGCTGAGGTCATTGCTATGGGCGTTGAGCCAAATGGTGTAAATATTAACCTTAATTGTGGTGCGACCAGTATGGACGCCATTTCAAAACGTGTTATTGAAGAAAAAGCGGACTTTGGTGTCGCTTTTGATGGTGATGGTGATCGAGTAATGATGGTCGATCACACTGGTTATGTCTTAGATGGTGATGAATTATTGTATATTATCGCCCGTGATAAACTACGTAAAGGTACCTTAAACGGTGGTGCGGTTGGGACTAAAATGTCTAACCTAGGTTTAGAGCAAGCACTTAAAACTTTAGGCATTCCATTTGACCGTTCTGATGTTGGTGATCGCCATGTAATGGAGTTAATGAAGAAAAATGGTTGGACGATTGGCGCTGAAAATTCAGGTCATGTTATTTGTGCAGAGCATTTAGCGACAGGTGACGGTATTGTGTCTGGTTTACAAGTAATGGGGGCAATGCAAGGTAGCCGTATGAATCTACACGATTTACGTCAAGGCATGAGAAAGTACCCTCAAATACTAGAAAGTATCCGTTATAATAATGAAATTGATCCACTGCAAGATGAAGATGTACTAAAAGAGTTAGCTCGAATAGAAGCTTTATTAGGTGAAAAAGGCCGTGTTTTACTACGTAAATCCGGCACTGAGCCAGTCTTTAGGGTTATGGTTGAAGCCGATGAAAGCGAAGAGAAGGTATTGGGTTATGCTAAATCTCTTGCAAGTAAAGTAAAGGTTTAAACTAGATTGTAGAGTAAGCCTGATGAAATGGTTTAATGCAGGCTTACTTTATATGTAAAACTATTTGATGTTTTTTTAAACGGTTTAGTCTGTTGTAATAACAAGTAATTAATTTGTATCAATATTCACTTGTGATCTGCACCAGCATTGGGTAGTATTCGTCCGCTTCTTTGTGGGAGCACAGGAAGTTTTAATAAGTTAAATTAGGTAATGTGAATATGTATGAAATACTGTTAGTTGTTTATTTAATTGTTTCAATTATTTTAGTTGGTTTTGTATTAATCCAACAAGGTAAAGGAGCAGGCATGGGCGCATCTTTTGGCTCTGGTGGTTCTAACACAGTATTTGGTGCAAGTGGTTCAGGCAACTTTATGACTCGTACTACTGGTATCTTAGCGTTAGTCTTCTTTGTATTAAGCTTAGTATTAGGTAACCTGTCATCACATCACGTATCAACAAACGAAGAGTTCTCAAACTTAGCAGTTGAACAAGTTGAACAAGCTTCAGAAGTACCTGTTGAAGTTGATACCTCTACTCAAATTCCTGAGTAATATTTTAAAGCGGATATGGTGGAATTGGTAGACACGCAGCCTTGAGGGGGCTGTGGCTTAGGCCGTGAGAGTTCAAGTCTCTCTATCCGCACCAAATTATGTTTTTTGATTGCGCTAATATGACTAATTCGCTATAATGTGCGCGTTTTCAAGGCAATCAATTAAACAAAAAGTAAGACTCTTTGTTTAAGCCTCAAATAAAAGATTTTAGTTTAAATGTTTTTAACAACATTTAAACAATAGTTCGGACGCGAGATGGAGCAGCTTGGTAGAAGTTAGTCGGGCTCTTTCTTAGCGGTAAAAAGGCGAAGGTCGTTGGTTCAAATCCTGCTTTCGTAACAAGTAATTCATTACTTAATTAAAGTTTCAGTTTGAATGTTATTATAATGTTTAAACAATAGTTCGGACGCGAGATGGAGCAGCTTGGTAGCTCGTCGGGCTCATAACCCGAAGGTCGTTGGTTCAAATCCAGCTCTCGCAACCACATTCAAGTGTATGTTTTAAGAAAAGCTCGTCGGGCTCAACTCTTAATAAAACACTGGCGAAGGTCGTTGGTTCAAATCCAGCTCTCGCAACCACATTCAAGTGTATGTTTTAAGAAAAGCTTATCGGGCTCAACTCTTAATAAAACACTGGCGAAGGTCGTTGGTTTAAATTCAGCTCTCGCAACCACTTTCTACAAGGTAATTTATAATTAGCTTGTTAAGGTGAATAAAGTGATTTTTACTTTATTACTACATTCGATATTGCAGTGCTCAATAGCAATATCTTGTTTGATTTAATCAAACAAAAAGAATGAAGCTCCAATTTATTGGGGCTTTTTTGTTATTTGCGTATTTGATTTTTTAAATTGGTACGCTTTCTAACAACTTATGTTTATGAAAAATAAACATAAGTTGTTATTTAAATAGGGCTATATGCCCTTTTTTTGTTTCTGAAAGGGGATAGATTTGGCAAGTTTAGAAGAGCGTCTAACGGAAATGTTAGCGCCAAGTGTGGAAGATCTTGGCTACGAATTGGTTGGTATTGAATATGTTCGTGCGGGTAAGCACTCAACATTACGTATTTATATTGATCAAGAAGAAGGTATTTTAGTTGATGACTGTGCCGCGGTAAGTCGTCAGGTAAGTGCGATTATGGATGTTGAAGATCCAATCACCAATGAATACACATTAGAAGTATCATCTCCAGGTATGGAAAGACCCTTATTTAATGCTGCTCAATATGCTGCATTTATAGGTGAAGAAGTGAAAATCCAATTGCGTATGCCGATACAAAATCGCCGCAGATGGAAAGGTGTAATTAGTAATGTGGATGGAGAAATTGTTTCCATCTCTGTTGAGGGTAAAGAAGAGCGCTTCGCGCTGAGTAATATCCAGAAAGCGAATATAGTTCCAAAATTTGATTAATTAAGGCGTTAAAAATGAATAATAAAGAAATTTTATTGGTTGTTGAAGCGGTTTCAAATGAAAAAGGCTTACCGAGAGAAGCAATTTTTGAAGCATTAGAAAGTGCATTGTCTATCGCAACTAAAAAGAAATACGAATTAGAAATTGAAGTACGTGTTGATATTGATCGTGAAACGGGACATTTTGATACATACCGTCGTTGGTTAGTGCTTGAGTCTGATGCTGAAATGGAAAACCCAGCAAAAGAGATGACTTTTGAAGCTGCACAATATGATAACCCAGAAATTCAAGTGGGCGAATTTATTGAAGATGAAATCGATTCAGTAACATTTGACCGTATTACAACACAAACAGCAAAACAAGTTATCGTACAAAAAGTACGTGAAGCAGAACGTGCACAAGTTGTTGCACAGTATGCTGAAAAAGAAGGTGAGTTAATCACTGGTGTAGTTAAACGTATGACTCGTGATAGTATTTTATTAGATCTCGGTAACAATGCTGAAGCAGTTATTTTCCGTGATGAAATGTTACCACGTGAAAACTTCCGCCCAGGTGATCGTCTACGTGGTTTATTATTTAAGGTAAGCCCTGAAGCACGTGGAGCACAATTATTCATGACGCGTACACAGCCAGATGTATTGGTTGAATTGTTCCGTTTAGAAGTGCCTGAAATTGCTGAAGAGATGATTGACTTAATGGGTGCTGCTCGTGACCCAGGTTCTCGTGCGAAGATTGCTGTTAAATCAAACGACCAACGTATTGATCCAATCGGTGCATGTGTTG
Organism: Psychromonas sp. KJ10-5; assembly: GCF_055808325.1. NCBI lineage: Bacteria > Pseudomonadati > Pseudomonadota > Gammaproteobacteria > Alteromonadales > Psychromonadaceae > Psychromonas > Psychromonas sp. KJ10-5. The sequence continues at coordinate 102,571 of NZ_CM147864.1, forward strand.
GTATGCGTGGTGCTCGTGTTCAAGCTGTATCAAATGAGCTAGGTGGTGAGCGTGTTGATATTATCCTATGGGATGAGAACCCAGCACAATTTGCTATTAACGCAATGGCACCTGCTGAAGTAGCTTCTATCGTTGTTGATGAAGACTCACACAGCATGGATATCGCAGTAGAAGAAGATAACCTAGCACAAGCTATTGGTCGTAATGGTCAAAACATTCGTTTAGCATCACAACTAACTGGTTGGGTATTAAATGTAATGACAGTTGCAGAGTTACAAGCTAAACATCAAGCTGAAACTGATAATGTAATTTCAGTGTTTACATCTGCATTAGAAATTGATGAAGACTTTGCTGGTGTATTGGTTGAGGAAGGGTTTAGTTCTCTAGAAGAGATTGCTTACGTTCCTGCTGAGGAGTTACTTGCTATCGACGGTCTTGATGAAGAGATGGTTGAAGAGTTACGTACTCGCGCGAAAGATGTATTAGCAACAAAAGCGCTTGCTGAAGAAGAAAGCCTTGAGGGTGTAAAACCAGCTGATGATTTATTAGCACTTGAAGGCTTAGAAGCTCACCTTGCATTTGTAATGGCAAGTAAAGGTGTAGTTACGTTAGAAGACTTAGCAGAACAAGCTGTTGATGATCTACTAGAGATTGATGAAAAACTAGATGCAGAAAAAGCAGCGGCACTGATCATGTCAGCTCGTAATATCTGTTGGTTTAGTGAAGATGCGTAATAGCGTCAGTATGGAGAAATAAATAATGTCAGAAATTCTATTAAAAGACCTCGCTAAAGACTTAAATAAATCTGAAGATGCGTTAGTTCAGCAGTTTGCGGCTGCCGGTATTACTAAAAAAGCTAGCGACACAGTAAGCGTTGAAGAAAAAGAGAAATTAACGACTCATCTACAAAAGCAACACGGTGGTGAGCAAAAACAAAAAATGACTTTACAACGTAAAACAAAAACGACGTTAAACGTAAAAGGTCAATCAAACGCAGTCAATGTAGAAGTGCGTAAAAAACGTACTTTTGTTAAGCGTACTGATGAAGAGATTCAAGCTGAAAAAGCGGCAGAGCAAGCAATCAAAGCAGAAGCTGAAGCAAAAATTCAAGCTGAGTTAGATGCGAAGAAAGAGCAAGCTGAAAAAGTACTAGCTGAAAAATTAGCGGCTAAGAAAGAAGCAGAAGCAAAAGCGAAAGCAGCAGCTGCAGCAAACAAACAAAAACAAGCTGCATCTAAATCAACTAAAACAGAAGAGCAACTTCAATTAGAAAAAGAAGCGGCTGACTTGCAGAAAAAAGCAGAAGCTGAAGCTTTAGCTAAAGTTGAGAAAGAAGCCGCATTACAAGCTGAAAACGCTAAAAAATTAGCTGAAGAAAATGCAGCGCGTTGGGCAAAAGAAGAAGCTGACCGTAAAGCAGCTGAAGGTGCTGATTACCACGTAACAACTTCTTCGGAAGCACGTGCAGCTGAAGATTCTGTTGATGCAAAAGCGGAAGGTCCAACTCACCGTAAAAAGAAAAAGAAAGCAGTAGCTGATAAGCCTCTTGAAACACCTTACTCTCGTCGCAATGGTCGTAACAACCGTCGTGGTAAGAAAGGCGCAACAGCAACTCCTTCTGCACTTCAACAAGCATTTGAAAAACCTGCTGCTAAAGTTGAACGTGACGTTAAAATTGGTGAAACAATTTCAGTTGCAGAGCTAGCAAGTAAAATGGCTGTAAAAGCAACTGAAGTCATTAAAGTGATGATGAAGATGGGCGCAATGGCAACCATCAACCAAGTGATCGACCAAGAAACAGCAACTATCGTTGCTGAAGAAATGGGTCACAAAGTTATCCTAACAAAAGAAAATGAGTTAGAAGAATCAGTACTAGCTGAAGCACAACAAGGTGGAGCGAAAACATCTCGTGCACCAGTGGTAACTATCATGGGTCATGTTGACCACGGTAAAACGTCACTACTTGATTACATTCGTCGTGCAAAAGTTGCTGACGGCGAAGCCGGCGGTATTACACAGCATATCGGTGCTTACCATGTAGACACAGATAAAGGTATGATTTCGTTCTTAGATACACCAGGACACGCGGCGTTTACGTCAATGCGTTCACGTGGTGCTAAAGCAACGGATATCGTTATCCTTGTAGTTGCAGCAGATGATGGTGTTATGCCACAAACTGTTGAAGCGATTCAACATGCTAAAGCAGCTGGTGTTCCGCTAATGGTTGCAGTGAACAAAATCGATAAAGAAGGTGTTGATTTTGACCGTGTTAAAACGGAACTTTCACAACATGACGTTATTTCAGAAGAATGGGGTGGTGAAAACATCTTCTCATACGTTTCTGCAAAAGTAGGTACTGGTGTTGATGAGTTATTAGATAGCATCTTACTTCAAGCTGAAATGCTAGATTTAGAAGCGGTTTCTACAGGCCCTGCGTCTGGTGTAGTTATTGAATCTCGTCTTGATAAAGGTCGTGGTCCAGTTGCTTCTATCTTGGTACAACAAGGTGAACTTAAACAAGGCGATATCGTATTATGTGGTCTTGAGTACGGACGTGTTCGTGCAATGCGTGATGAAAACGGTAAACCAATTGAGTCTGCTGGTCCATCTATTCCTGTTGAAGTACTTGGTTTATCAGGTGTTCCACAAGCGGGTGATGAAGCGACAGTTGTTAAAGATGAGAAAAAAGCGCGTGAAGTTGCATTATACCGTCAAGGTAAATTCCGTGATATCAAACTAGCTCGTCAACAGAAAGCGAAACTTGAAAACATGTTCTCTAACATGGAAGCGGGTGAAGTATCTGAACTTAACGTTGTACTTAAGTCTGACGTTCAAGGTTCACTTGAAGCAATTTGCGAATCATTAAACAAATTATCTACTGATGAAGTTAAAGTGAACATTATCGGTCGTGGTGTTGGTGGTATTACTGAAACTGATGCATCTCTTGCTTCAGCTTCTGGTGCAATCGTAATCGGCTTTAACGTACGTGCTGATGCATCTGCGCGTAAATTAATTGATAACGAAGCGGTTGAATTACGTTACTACAGCATCATCTATGATCTAATTGATGAAGTACGCTCTGCAATGAGTGGTTTATTAGCACCTGAGTTTAAACAAGAAATCACAGGTATTGCTGATGTACGTGAAGTATTTAAATCACCTAAGATTGGTGCAATCGCTGGTTGTATGGTGACTGAAGGTACGATTAAACGTAATAACCCAATTCGTGTATTACGTGAAAACGTGGTTATCTACGAAGGTGTACTTGAATCATTACGTCGCTTTAAAGATGACGCAAACGAAGTTCGTAACGGTGTTGAGTGTGGTATCGGTGTTAAGAACTACAACGATGTACGCGTAGGCGACCAAATCGAAGTATTTGAAACTATTGAAGTTAAACGTACTCTTTAGTTTTAATATCTGAATGATGATGACGAATGGGGGCTTTTGCCTCCATTCTTATTTAAACAGCACTTAAAAGGGTGCTGATTAGGAGTTAAAAATGGCAAAAGAATATAGCCGTACTTCTCGAGTTTCTCAGCAAGTACAAAAAGAACTTGCTCGAATTCTACAACAAGAAGTAAAAGATCCACGTATTGGCATGGTAACTATCTCTGGTGTTGATATCACTCGAGACCTTGCTTACGCAACCGTATTTGTTACCTTTTTAACCATTGGTGACCAAACGAATGAAGAATCGTTAAAAGGCTTAAACGCTGCTTCTGGTTACATTCGTCGTTTATTAGGTAAAGCAATGCGTTTACGTATTGTGCCGGAAATCCGTTTTACCTTTGATGAAACACTAACGGAAGGCTTACGTATTTCAGAATTAGTTAGTGGTGCAGTGAAAAACGATAAAGTTAAATTGAAAGAAGCGGGTCGTGAAGAAGAGCAAGAAGAGGATGCAAAGTAATGGCAAAACGTGGAAAGGGTCGCCCGATTAATGGCATCGTTTTATTAGATAAACCTACGGACATCAGTTCCAATCATGCATTACAACGTGTTAAACGTATCTTCTTTGCACAAAAAGCAGGACATACTGGTGCTTTAGACCCTCTAGCGACTGGTATGTTGCCTGTTTGTTTAGGAGAGGCTACTAAGTTTTCACAGTTTTTATTAGACTCTGATAAACGTTACACGGTAACGGCTACGCTGGGTGTTAGAACAGACACAAGTGACTCACAAGGTGACGTTGTGTGTGAAAAGCCTGTATCAGTGACGCAAAAACAGCTTGATGCAGCTTTGGATACATTCCGTGGTGATATTGAGCAAGTTCCTTCTATGTATTCAGCCTTGAAGTTTGAAGGTAAACCTCTATATAAATATGCACGTGAAGGGATTACCATCGATCGTCCTGCTCGTCCGATTACTGTTTATGAAATCAACCAATTGCGCTTTGAAGGCAATGAAGTTGATTTAGATATACATGTAAGCAAAGGTACTTATATTCGTACTATTGTAGATGATTTAGGGGAATTACTAGGCTGTGGCGCACATGTTTCTATGTTACGTCGTACGCAAGTTGCTGATTATCCATATCAACGTATGGTCACTATTGAAGAGCTTGAAGCATTGATTGTAAAAGCGAAAACTGAAGATATTAGCCCATACGACTTATTAGATCCGTTGTTATTAGAGATGGATACGGCAGTGAAAAACTATCCAGAAGTCAACATTTCAGATGAGATGGGGGCTTATGTATTGTACGGCCAACCGGTACAAGTCTTTGGCGCACCAGACAATACAATTGTTAGAATCACAGTAGGCGATCAAAAAACCTTTATTGGTGTCGGGCAAATGAACGATGATGGATTAATTGCTCCGAAACGATTAGCAAACTTAGATCTTTCTTAATTGTATTTCTAGTGAATGGGTATCAATATGACTAAAATAGACTTTTCTCAAATTAATAAAACTACTGCAGATTCCTTTAACGAGCAGCGTAACGTGATAAAACGCATTGCAAAAGGACAGACGGTACTTTGTGAAACCTGTGATAAGCCATTAACTTTAACGGTACTTAGCGAAGGCGAAAGTGGCGTACAATGCAGTAAAGGTTGTACCCAGATTAATTTAGAACTCGAACAATAAAAGTCCGAGTAAAGGTAATATATATGAGTTCAGAACTATATTTTATTTACGACTCTCATTGTCCATGGAGTTATGCAGCAACACCGTTAGTGTTTGCACTGGAAAATGCATTTCCTGATATGGAAATAAATGCATGGCACTGTGCGCATTATGATGGTGGTAATAGCGTTGGATTTAATACCCTTAAATCAGTAGAGCAAGAGAGTGATGTTGTTTTTTCACAGGATTATGTGCGTTTTGTAGATAGCCCTAAAAATAGCATAATCAGTGCAAATTTATTAACTTGGATTGCTGCTAAGCAACCAGAAAAGTTATTGCCTGTATTACAAGCGTTACAGCATGCTCATTTTGTTGAAGGTAATTCTTTAGGCAAAAAAATTGATTTTACAGAACTGGCTGAAACCCTAAAACTGTCGATACCCAATAAGGTATTTAAAGAAGAGCTAAGTAAAGATGCTATGTATGTTCAGTCAGACATCAGTGAATTACAAGGCTTTATGGGCACAGCTTCTTTCCCTGCTTTATTGTTGGTGCACAATGATAATGCCGTACTGTTAAATCATGCTCAATATTTGAGTAACCCACAAAGCATTGTGGTCGATGTAGAAAAACAGCTACAAGGTTAAGCTATATCAACCTGCTACTTTAAAGGGAATGTGCTAATACCAATCACATTCCCTTTTTATTTTGTTAACAGTTACTTATTGCACTTCCTAATACCTAAACGCATACTGTATTTTTATCAACTGTTTCAGTGAGAATACAAGATGGCCGATAGCTTCCTGCTTTTTGATATTGAACAAAAAGATCAGCTTGCTGATAATGTGTTGCCCTATTTTAAAGAAAGTGTGTTACCTCGAGCGTGGGACGGTCAAGCCTTAACCTTTTCCGAAGGGGCCCGTGTGTATGCTTATCTTAATGATCAGCAAGTACCTGCTTTGATTGAAGCTGCGATTGAAGGCAGCTGGCACTTGGCTATCTTACCTCATCCTGATGCTTTATATGCCAAGCGCGGATTTTGTGCTCAGAGTAATCTTAAAAAAGCGATTCAAGATGCTGAACAAAGTGAAGTAAAGAAAGTAGATATCGTCCGGTGTAATGGTGATATTCTATTATCTTCATTGGTGTTAGGGGAAAGCTTTAACTTAATTCCTACCGCTAAAAGCTTAGGCTTTATAGAAAGAGTCAAATTAGGCTGGCATAACATCACTAAAATTCGTCGTGCTTGCCCTAAAAAAATGACGTTTATTACTGCAAATGAAAGTACAGTGACCACAGCAGCGTTAGGCGTGGTGGTGGTCGGGCATGTACATGACTCTTGGTTATCAAAACATATTTTACCTAATAGCCATATTAATGATGGTATGTGCCATGCAATGATTATTGCACCTCGTAGTGTAATGGAGTTATTGCGCTTTTTTATTATGACGTCGGTGATTAAGTACTATTCCTTACCGAGTTTTCTAGGTTTAATAAAAAGCACTGCACTAACGATCACTAATGGCGATAAATTTGAATATTCAATTGACGGTCAAACTCGTGAAGCTCAAACGCTGGCCATTGAAACTGAGCCCGAACAATTAGCATTATTAGTGGGTGAATCATTACCTATCATAGATGCATCAAGTGCTCAAAAAGAGCAGGTTAAAACTACTCGTTTACCTTCAGGTGGTGCAGTGTCTGAGATTGCCTCTAAACCATTGGCATTTATTGCGCATGCTGCAACTGATGAGTTTAAAGATTTATATCAACTGCTAAGAGACAATGCGACCGCATCTTCTGCTTTTCTAACCTTGATGGCATTATCTACCTTATTGGCCAGCGTCGGGTTATTTGCTAGTTCTGCACCTGTCATTATTGGCGCGATGATTTTAGCGCCCTTAATGGCACCGATTATCTCTCTATCAATGGCACTTGCTCGACAGGATCCTTCGTTATTAACTGCCAGTGCGCGGACCCTAAGTATCGGTATATTAGTCTCGCTAGGTTTCTCCTCCGTCGCTAGTTTTATTATCCCAATGGAGATTACTACACCTGAAATTGCGGCACGATTAAGCCCCAGCTTATTAGATTTAGGGGTGGCGGTTATTTCAGGTATTGCTGGTGCTTATGCTCATGCAAGAGTCGATGCGGCTAAGAGTCTAGCGGGTGTTGCCATAGCCGTTGCTTTAGTGCCTCCATTATCGGTAACAGGTATTGGTATTGGTTGGATGGACTCACACGTTGCTTGGGGGGCCATGTTATTATTTCTTACTAACTTAGCTGGTATCGTTTTTGCTGCTGCTTTAACGTTTCTAGCACTTGGTTTTGCTCCCTTTACTCGCGCAAAAAAAGGCTTGATGATCGCTTTTATTGGCGTTGCTTTAGTGTCAATTCCTTTAGTATTTAGTTTCTTACGTTTATCGCAGGAAGCAAAAATAATGCAACAGTTAGAAGGTAAGGAGATAGGGCAAGTGGTACTCCGTGAAGTCTATGCAAGAGCCTTAGCCCCTATTGAAGTGTCATTGAAAATAGTGACACCAGAAACTCTAAATAGCGAAAAACTAGATAAAATTAAAGGCAGTATCGAATCCCAGTTACAACAAAAAGTGGTGATGGAAGCACAAGTAGTTATTCGCAGGGAATAAATAAAGTAAGTGTTTACTCGCCTCTAAAGCTTCTGATACTAAGCTAATTTAAAGGGCAGTAAATCATGTTAAACTTCTCTTTTATTAATGATTTATAACGGTTCTTTATGTTTACACTTCGTCCTTATCAGCAAGATGCTGTGAATGCGACTTTGCATTATTTTCGTCGCTTTAGTTCACCGGCTGTGTTGGCTTTATCTACAGGAGCAGGTAAGAGCCTGATCATTGCAGAGCTAGCAAGAATAGCCAAAGGACGTGTGTTAGTACTTGCTCACGTTAAAGAGCTGGTAGAGCAAAATCATGCTAAATACGAAAGCTATGGCGTTGAAGCTTCTATTTTCTCAGCTGGACTAGGACGTAAAGAAACCTCGCAACAAGTGGTCTTTGCATCGGTACAGTCGATAGTGAATAACTTGGATCTATTTGATGATGCTTTCTCACTTTTAGTAATTGATGAGTGCCATCGAGTGCCTATGCAAGGTGATTCAAGCTATCAAAAAGTGATTAAACACTTACAATCTATCAATCCAAACCTAAAGGTTTTAGGGTTAACTGCAACACCGTACCGATTAGGCTTGGGGTGGATTTATCAATACCATACTCGGGGCCAAGTACGCAGCGAAGCACCGCGTTTTTTCCGTGATTGCATTTTTGATTTACCGATTCGCTTCTTATTAGATGAAAAGTTTTTAACTGAACCCAAAGTGATGGATATGGCGGTATTAAGCTATGATTTCTCACAAATTTCTCCCGCTAATACAGGCGCATATAAAGAATCAGATTTAAATAAAGTCATCGAAAAATCCGGTCGAGCTACACCTGAAATTATTAAGTCTGTCATTGCACATGCTGAAGATCGTCAAGGGGTCATGATTTTTGCATCAACAGTAAAGCATGCACAGGAGATTATGGGCTATTTATCAGAGCAAAGCGCCGCTTTGATTATCGGTGATACTGCGAGCAAAGATCGCGACCAAATAATCCAAGACTTTAAACTTAAAAAGATTAAATACTTGGTAAATGTTTCCGTGTTAACCACAGGTTTTGATGCACCACATGTCGACCTCATCGCTATTTTACGGCCTACTGAATCAATTAGTTTATACCAGCAAATTGTTGGGCGAGGATTACGCTTATCAGAAGGTAAAACAGATTGTTTAGTGATGGAGTTTGCAGGGAATTGCTACGACTTATATCAACCTGAAGTAGGGCAAGAAAAACCAGAGAGTGGCAGTGAGATAGTGACTATTCCCTGTCCAGCTTGCCAGTTTAATAATAACTTTTGGGGAAAGCTTGATCCAGCCGGTTTTGTGATTGAGCATTATGGTCGTAAATGCCAAGGTTATTCCTTAAAAATAACCGAAGATGATCAGGGTAATAAGTTTGAAGAACGAGTACATTGTGATTATCGTTTTCGTGCTAAATTTTGTGACCAGTGCGGTTTAGATAATGATATTGCTGCTCGAGTATGCGGACACTGCGAAGCGGTATTAGTTGACCCCGATAAAAAATTACGTGAAGCGTTGAAGCTAAAAGATGCAATGATTATTCGTTGTGATGATATGCAACTCGAAGGTACAAAAAATAAACATGGTAAAAACCAGTTGAAGGTGACCTATCATGGTGGTCAAGGACAGATCAGTGAATTCTGGCAGTTAACCACGGCAAAACAAAAAGCGATGTTTTTACAGCGTTTTATTCAACCACATTTAATTGATCGTTTTCGTCCTTTTACCGATTCGTCGGTGACCAAAGTGATTCAAAATGAACATAGATTACAAGCGCCAGAAATCGTGATTGCCCATAAAGTAGGGCGATTTTGGCAAGTGAGAGATAAACTGTTCAATATCGAGCAGTTCCCCAAGGCAGTTGAAATTTTAGAGCAAATAGAGTCATAAAATAAGGGGGGGAGCGGTGATCTTTCAAGCATCAACACACATATTGAAATTTAAATATAGTTATCAAATAAGGTTAATATTATGAATAAGTTACTCTATATCCTGATTGCAATTGCTGTGATTATAGTTATCGCATTTTTTGTGTTGGGCATGATCTCTAAAAAAGGCCAAGCATTAGGGCTAAAAGAAGGGCATTTACAAGCTTGTATTAGCACTGAGAATTGTGTGATCAGTGAAGTTATTGATAACCACCCAGCGACCATTGAACCCTTAACTTTTAGCCAAGAAAAACCGGTGTTTATGGATAAACTTAAAACGGCTATTGAGGCAATGGGCGGAGAAATTGTAACGTCTGATTCATCCTATATCGCCAGCACTTTTACGTCGGGAGTGTTTGGTTTTGTGGATGACGTAGAGTTTAGAATTACCGATGACCAACAACTACATTTCAGATCGTCATCACGCGTAGGGCGTAAAGATTTTGGTGCAAATAAAAAACGTATTGAGCAACTTAAGGCTTTATTAGCTGACCAATAGTAGAGAAAAGGAACTATCTTGGATAAAAATATTGAGCAACTATTAACATTAGTGGCAGAAACAAACGATCAGCTAATAGATAAATATCCTGACTTATCGAGTACTGTTGGGTTGTTAGAGCAAAGCTTACAAGCTTCTAATGCAGTGACGATTAATAACATTAAACGTAATCTTAAATTGATGTTTATCATTTTAGATGCACACCCAGAGATAGTTGGTGTTGGGACAGGCGAAGCAGGCACTGAAGCGTTTACTTTTATTGACCAGTACTCGCTATCGAATCTATCTAATGAATTGGTCATGCAGCTAGCTGAAAAATATATCGTTTAATAATGCAGAAAGAACGACATTTTAATTACCTCATCATCGGAGAAGCACATGAATAGAAAGAAAATGACCTTACCAGTTTTTATGAGCGCGTTATTAGCAGGTGTGCTAACTAGTAGTTATGTTCATGCTGAATCTGAGCACCAACACGGCCCTGATGCTGAACATGGGCATCCTCCATCACCTGAAAATACCGCTGAAAATGCCGCGATACAGGCTCGTTTAGGTGATACTGGGACACTGATGGGGACTATTGCTATTCCTGAGTCCGTAGAAACCTGTGGCGACCAACCAGGTGTGACTCGATTACTTTGTTTAATTGATCTTTTGAAATCAAGCGTTTCCGATGATGCATTAGCATTAATGCAATTAGATTATTCTGTTGCCGAAGCTAAAAAGTGGAGCAATCTGCCTGCAGGGGCTTTTCCTTCTCGTCCTGGTATCTTTTTAGGTGAGTTAAAGGTTGAGCAACGTGGCGTGGTAAAAGCTATCTTAATGGAAGCAACAGGCATTGAAGAAAATGAAGGTTTTGATGAGTTATTACAAACGCTGAATGCAGATGATTATATCGGTACGGTGAGCGATGATTATAAAGCGGGTTATTCTTCGTTTAATAGTAAACTGGCCTTTTTAGGTACACCCTCTAAAACAGGTCTCTGGGAACTTTATTACGGAGGTCATCACTTAGCTTTATCAAACACATACAAAGATGGTGAGTTAATTGGTGCAACACCTTCGTTTAGAGGCATAGAGCCTTTCCATGCTTTTGAAATGAATGGAAGAACCAACATTCCGATGTTACAAGAAAGAGATACTTTTGCCGCTTTACTTAACTCGTTAACACCCGAGCAGCTTAAAGAAGCTGAATTAGAAGGTACTTACCGCGATATACTTGCCGGCCCGCAGGCTGATGATGCCATTCCTGATCAACAAGAAGGGATGAGTGTTAAAAAACTCAGTGACACTCAAAAGGTATTGTTGCTAAAAGCAATTGCCACCTATGTTGACGATATTAATGCAATCGATGCTAAAAAGTATATGGATAAATACCGTTCGGAAATGGATGGCACAGTAATCGGCTACTCAGGCACAACCGATTTAAACAGTGAAGATGATTACGTACGAGTTGATGGCCCATCTCTGTGGATTGAGTTTTCGTTACAATCTAATAAATCAACCAATGAAAAAGGTAACCATCCCCATTCTGTTTGGCGTGATAAAACGGATGATTACGGTGGTCAAACTGAATGATCTTGAGTAAAGCAATACACATTAATTTACTCGCATTATTGTGCTTATTTTGCGCCAGTGCGACACATGCTCATTCGCTACCTGGCAGTGTTGTAACCTTATCGGAACAAACAGACCAAGCGTTGAGTGTCAGTATTAGCTTTCCTTTGGAAGACTTGTTGATCGCAGCACCAGAGCTCAAGGCGTTAAGTCAGGTTGACGTCGATCAAAAGCTATCGGATAAGCTGTTAGAGGAACTAGCAGCTTATTTACAACAGCATCTATCTTTACAACGTGCTGGAGAAAAGTTACCGATCAAGGCGCAACAAGCTGAAGTTGATGTGGTTTACAATGAACACTTGGGTTACTTTAAGTCAGTATTTGTAACGCTGTTAGTTACCCATAAAGCACCGGAAAAATGGTTTCCATTACAACTTAGTTACGATGTAATAATGCATGAAATACGAAATCACAGAGCAACGGTATATTGGCAAGAAGCGGATAAAAGCTTAACTAAATTAACTAACTTTGGGTTTAAGAAGTCTCAGGGAAAACCTGTTGTTCATCGTCTAAATCACTAACAAATTTAGCTAACCAATTGTGTTAGTGAATAAAGTTAGTTAATTAAAGCAATAATTAATATTCAACTAAAAATAATAATAAAAAGAGAAGGTTAATATGAACGTAAATAAAATAGCATTAATCATCGGAATAATCTGTATTCTGCTTGGCACCACCGTTTCTGTATTAGGTATCTGGGGATATATTGGCGATTCAGGTCTGGTATGGCGCGCATTATCGACACTAGTCGTTGTATTACTAGGTGTCATCTTAACGGTCACCATCAATAATATGACTTCCGGAAAAGATAAGTAGTTTTCTTATCGCTTGAAACTAAGTAAATCAGAGAGCTGTATGGCTCTCTATTGTATTAATCCAGCTAAATAATATTTAACTAGCCCTTTATAATGAACTTCAAGGTTGGATAAAAACGCGAGTTAACATCACTATTTATTATAGGATTGCTCCATTAAATTATGTCTCTAACCAGTTACAGCTGCAATAATTTTCCTGAACTATGTACAACTAGCAATATTGTTTCATAAATGATTTAACTATCTCATTTTATATAATGTTTCGTTTCTATTAACCAGAACTGAGATTAAACAAGCTAGCTAAGGTGAAAACACTTAGCTAAAAATCTATACGTTATTGAAACCATGTAAGGGTAACGTCTTAGCCTGTAACCAATTCTCAGAGGCATACTCACTTTTACCGTCAGTCACATGTAGAGTAAATGCTTGTCGAGATTTTGCAGAGCGATTAGGCGCGCTGTAATGCGGTAAGCGTCCTTGAAATACCACTAAACTACCTGCTTTTACTTCAACACTTTGCCCGCTTTGTTCTGTTGGCCATGGTGTCTCATCTAAATTAACCATAGTAGTTTGTGTGCCATGTAAGTTAAAGCGTTCGCGTAAAGGCCCTAAATGACCAGTAGGCTCTACCCACAAACAGCCATTTTCAATGGTGGCATCTTCAATGGCAAACCACAGGGTAATAACACTTTGTGGCGTAGTAAAAAAGAAGCTCGCATCTTGATGCCAGTTAACCTCTCCACCGATATTTGGCTGCTTAAAAATATACATGGATTGACGAATTTGCGGGGATACCATACCAAGGTCAGTGACAATATCACCTAATACTTTTTGATGGCTAAACTCTCTAAAAACCGGATCGAGCTGATGTAAAGCATGGCCTATTTTATTGATGCACAGGGCGCGATCTTGTACTAGTTTACCTTGTTCATTAAATGCCTCTTCTTCAAAGAAACATCTTATTTTCTCTGCCGATTCCAAAAAGTAATTGTTATCGCTACGGTCGTTATCTTTGGTAGTAAAAACATGGTCAGGACTATCTTCAGCCCATTGCATTACTAATTTGTTAGCCTGTTGTTTAATACTTTCAATTTTATGTAAAGGAATAAGGTCGTTTAAGATAATGTAACCTTGTTGTTCATAGTGTTGTATTTGTTTAGCTGATAACATGATTATATTCCTTTACGTTGAATGTCCATCAATGATTATTTTTTAGTTGATAACGAGAGAATTATTAATATAAGGGGAACAATCAATAAAGTGAATTAAATAAACACTAAAAGTCTCTTTATCCTTTGTTAAATAAGAGATGTTTGAATCGTAAGATAGTTGTTCTTCCTAACTAAAAGCCTATACGAATAAGATGAGTTAACACAATGAATGAGTTTTACCCTGAAATAGAGCCTTATAATCACTTCTTAATTAATGTTGATAATCAACACCAAGTTTATGTTGAAGAGTGTGGTAACCCAAATGGGCAAGTTGTGTTATTTATTCACGGTGGTCCCGGTGGTGGTTGCTCTAAAAATGACAGGCGTTTCTTTGACCCTGAAAAGTACCGTATTGTTTTATTTGATCAACGAGGTTGCGGGCGTTCTTTACCTCACGGTTGTTTAGACAATAATGAAACAGGGCTTTTAGTCAGTGATATTGAGGTAATTCGTCAAGCATTAGGTATTCAATATTGGCATGTTTTTGGTGGTTCATGGGGATCGACCTTAGCATTAGTTTATGCTCAAACTCATCCTATTAGAGTCTTAAGTCTGGTCTTACGTGGTATTTTTTTAGGTCGAGCACAGGATACTGATTGGACTTTTTCTGGTGGTGGCGCAACACGTATCTACCCTGATTATTGGCAAGAATACCTCGATGTTTTACCTGATGGAAAAGCATCGGTACAAGCAGCTTACAATTTGATGCTCGGAGATGATAAGAAATTGGCGATGAGAGTAGCGAAAGCATGGTGTATTTGGGAAATTCGTTGTTGTACATTGATTCCTAATCAAGCCTTTGTTGATGCAGCAACAGCGGATGATCAGGCTTGGACTATGGCGCGCCATGAAGCTCATTTTATGATTAATAATTGTTTCTTATCAGACAACCAGATATTAGTAAACTGCCATCATATTAAAGATATTCCGGTCACAATCGTGCACGGAAGATTCGATATTGTTTGCCCATTTGATAACGCTTGGCAACTGCATCAAGCATTACCTCAATCAAAATTGGTTGTAAGCGAAGCCTCTGGTCATGCATCAATTGAAACGAATACCAAACATCATTTGATTGAAGCGACAAAGGAAATGCTATTGTTAAATTCATATAAGTGAATCAGGTAATGAGAGCGTCTCGACTACACGGATAACAAAAAATAAGTTTAATTGTATTACTTATCTTTATGGTAGGTTATTTTTATATTTAGCCTCTAGCTCAGATTCTTCTTTTCATTCTAAATTTTAATTGTTATTGGAATTACTTTTGTCTTTAAATTCAATATTTTATTTTATTTCTTTGTCTCCCTGTTCTGTTTTGTCTTGTTGTGCTGTCGATAATAAAAACACTTCCCTTGATTTTCCTCAATGAAAGCTTTAATTTATATTAATATAATACAAATAAATAAAGTGTTTGTTTTTGAGTTGAAATTCATACTAGAACTTATAGGGGAAACTAATGAAAGTATTAACATTTGGCGAAATGATGTTGCGCCTAAAACCAGTCGCATTTGAACGTATTTTACAAACTAATACCTTTGAAGCGGCTTATGGTGGTGCTGAGGCGAACGTTGCTGTCTCGCTTGCACAATTAGGGCACGACTCTGCTTATCTATCCAAGTTTCCTGAAAATGCCTTGGGAGAAGCTGCTGTTGGTACTTTAAGAAAGTTTGGCGTAGATACTAGTCGCTCTTTACGCGGTGGTCCAAGACTGGGATTATATTTCTTTGAAAAGGGTAACGGTGCACGTGGTACTGGCGTTGTTTATGACCGTGCAGGCAGCTCTATTGCAGAGGCAGAAACGGATGAATTCGACTGGGCTGTTATCTTAAAAGATGTCGAAGTCTTTTATTTCTCAGGTATTACTCCTGCCATTTCTAAAGCATTAGAGGCGGCATTAAAAAGCGCATTAGATTACTGTAAAGCTAATAACATTACAGTGGTATGTGATCTAAATTATCGCGGTAAAATGTGGAAACCAGAACAAGCTCAAGTTGTGATGCATGAGTTAATGCCATTTGTTGATGTTTGTATTGCAAACGATGAAGATTTTGAAGCAATGCTTGGCATTAAAGCATTTGATGGTGATCTTTCACATGGTATTGAACAGATAGATGATTTTCGTGAGGGTATGAAAGAGGTCACTAGACGCTACCCAAATTGTAAAGTCGTAGCGAGTGTTTTGCGTAATATTAACTCGGTTGAACAAAGCGATTGGATGGCTATTTTATACCAAGATGAGCAGTTCTATGACACACCTATACATAATGTTAATGTTATGGAAGGAGTTGCTGCAGGTGATGCGTTTGGTGCAGGTTTATTACATGGACTGATTAACAAATTTGAAGCACAAGAAACCATTGAGTTTGCCATTGCCGCAAGTGTATTAAAATTATCTATTAGCGGTGATTTAAATCTTGTGACTGAATCAGAGATTCGTACTGCGATGCAAAAAGGCAGTAATGCACGATTAAGTCGTTAAGCCTATAAAAATAGAGCCGGTTAAACTTAAATATTAATCGGCTCTATTTTCTAATCCTAATCTTGATGGTTATGTAGCACTTTGCGTTATCCTGAGTGTTATTGACAGTCTAAGCAATCTCTTCCAATCTCTTCTATTACAGACTCATCAACTACCTTAACCCTGAGTTACCCAGATCTAGGCAAGCTTTCCTATAGGGTCAACTGACCACTTTATTTCTACCGTTAGATTTAGCTTCATAAAGTAATGCATCGGCATTGCTAAACCAAGTATTAAAATGTGTAGGAGAGTCATCTTCAAATGCGTAAAGCCCAATACTTGCTGTGCATTGGATAGTCTTCTGCTGATACTCGATAACCACTGATTCAATTTGTTGACGAATGCTTTCTGCAATGTTTTCTGCTTGTGTTTTAGAGACGTTATGTAACCAAATTAGGAACTCTTCACCACCAATCCTCGCCGTCCAATCACTGTCTCGAACTTCAGATTTAATGCACTTTGCAATGGTTTGGATCACTACATCACCTGCTGCATGACCATAATTATCATTCACCTTCTTAAATTTATCGATATCAAGAATCAGGATAGCACCACTTACATTTCCTTCTATATTGTTAATTTTGTTGTACATGTTTCGTCTATTCATGCAGCCGGTCATCGGGTCAGTATTCGCTAATGTTTTAAGTTGTTTAGCTAAAAGGATTTGATGTCTAATGAAGATAAAGCAATAGAGGACTGTAATTACAGTCAAAAAGATTAATATGCTAAGCAACAATGCTTCATTGCTGGCATCTTTTAATTGTTGTTGAATATTCTTCTCAACAACTTGCGCGCCCATCAAATCACCGACTTTCCATTGCTCTGAACCAGTTAACCCTAGAATCTTATTATGGCAATTTACACAAGTGCTATCTTTGGCGTAAAACGGCCATACTGAGCGTAAGATAGTTTGTCCATCTCGGATGAACAGGCTAGTCTTCATCTTTTTATCTTTATGGGTTTGTAGCGCAGTCATTTGTTCACGCATTAGGTCGTCTTTAGGCTCCAACCTCACTGCTTTTCCCGGAAAACCAACGACCTCGGAAGCTAGTGAGCCACCAAATAGAGAGTTTAAGTCTGTTAATTTTAACGCATGTGCTCTAAAAAGAGCTGGGTTAGGTAGCAGCCCACTAGCGTATTGTGCTTCAAAATCTGAATAAGCACGGACAAAGCCATGGCTTAGCTTAATGACTAAACCACCTTCATTACTGGCAGCTGAGATGATTGTTTCTCGATGCTGTTGAGAAAATAAGTAGTAGGAGGAGATCGCAGAGAGTATTGCTAATATAAAAATAATAATGCTACATAATGGCGTTAAACAATTAATACGCTTTGTGATATTCCCTTCATCTTGTTCCACATTGGTATCCTTTCAATGGTGCTTATATTTGCTTATGCGCCTGTTTATATATTAGTTTATTTAAAATAGATTAAAATTATTAATATCATTTATCTTTGATGTTCCTTATATCACCTCTTAATGGGTGTTTTTGATAGGTGGTTAATGAGAAGTTGCTTTTACTTTTAACTTTAAACACGTAACATTTTGTGTACTTTATGTTTGTCACAGAGAAATAAGATGTTTAGTCAATATCAACAACAATGCAAAGCGTTTATTGTTGAGCATATGAAAACCGATTTAGCGCATGACCTTTTACATGTGCAGCGAGTGGTGAAATTAGCCACTGAAATAGCAGAAAGTGAACATGCCGAATTAAATGTAGTATTACCAGCTGCTTGGTTACATGATTGTTTGAGTTATCCTAAAAATCATGCTTTACGTGCTTTAAGTTCATTACATGCCGCCGATAAAGCGATAGTTTTCTTACGCTCTATCAATTATCCAGATCAATATTTATTAGCTATTCATCATGCTATTGCTGCACATAGCGTAAGCGGTGGAATTAAGGCTGAAAGTATTGAAGCTAAAATAGTACAAGATGCTGATCGTTTAGATGCATTAGGAGCGATTGGGGTAGCACGTTGTATTCAAGTGAGCAGCCAATTACAACGTCCTTTATATTCAGAGTTAGATACCTTTGCCGAACAACGTTTATTAGATGATCAGCAATTCACCATTGATCACTTCTATACCAAGCTGCTTAAATTAGTTGATACCATGAATACTAAAATGGGCAAGAAAATCGCCTTACAACGAACCCAATGGATGGAAGGTTACCTTGAGCAACTTGCCTTAGAAGTTTAATCTAATTATTCATCTTACTTCCATTAAGCCAACCAATATCATCATAGTATTAGATAAGACTGACTTTTTACCTAACAGGTAATGAGTTTTTACCTTGATATATGGCTCACTCGTTTATTAAATAATCACCTCATTATAAATTGACATTTTACTTGCCTAGGCAGTAAAATATTTTTGTCAATTAATTGCCTAGGCAATTAGTTTATTTGTATTAAAGCGAGCTATAGATGTTAACTATCCAACCAAAATCTCCAGGGATCCCATTAGCTAAATTAATTGGTTTAGCACATTTACATAAAGAGCAGTTAATGAATCAGTACTTAGCACCGATTGGGCTTAGTTCTGCACAATTTAAGGTGCTAGCTGCGATTCATTTTTATGATATGAATGCGCCAGTAGATATATGCAAATATTTGAGTATCAATGGTGGTTCGATGACGCGAATGGTAGATCGCTTAGTAAAGAAAGAGCTGCTTGAAAAGCAACCGAATCCAGAAGACAAACGTGGTGTATTACTGAACTTAACAAATACCGGTGAGTCTTTACTGCAACAATGTATGGATACAATGGAAAATCAAGTGGGGCCGCTTTTGTTAGGCGATCTTTCCGTACAAGAAGTAGAGCAGTTGAGCGGGTTATTGATGCGTTTATTACCTGCAGAGTCAGTCTAAATAACGGGTTATTATCGCCAGTTCATTTGGTTTGGTAGCAAGATTCAATTTAGCTCTTCACTTTTTCATGTTTTTTAAATAATGAGCAAACACAGCATGTCAAATACACAAACAAACAGTATTAATTCAAGCAGAAGTAAACGCAAAACGTCCTTTTTAGTTCTATTTATAATATTGCTGGTAATAGGCGGTGGCTGGTTTGCTTATTATGAGCTATACGCAAAGTTTTCTGAAGAAACCGATGATGCTTATGTTAATGGAGATCTTGTTACTTTATCGCCAGAAATATCAGGCACAGTTAGCAAGGTGGTGGTTGATGAAGGTGATTATGTAGAAAAAGGCCAAGTGTTAGTGACCTTAGATAATAGCGATGCCAAGGTCGCGCTGCAGGAAGCGGAGGCAAAATTAGGCGTTGCTGTCAGACAAGTACGTAGCTTATTTGCTATGTCTGATTATACAAAGGCAAAATTAGATACGAGTAAAGTTGAATATAATCAGGCGATTAATGATTATAAACGCCGTAAAGATATTGTGAGATCGGGGGCTATTTCAGAAGAAGATCTCACTCACTATAGTGACCAAGTAGAGACGACTAAAAGCCAGTATATTGCGGCACAAGAAGAGTTTAAAATGTCGACCTCGCTGGTGGATAATACAGTGATTGAAACACATCCAGCCATTAAAGCTGCTGTAGCAGGGGTACGTAAAAGCTACTTGAGTTATATGCGCACTCAAATCATCGCGCCAATTAGTGGTTATGTGGCAAAGCGTTCGGTGCAGTTAGGTAGCCGTGTTCAACCAAGTAGTCAATTAATGGTGATTGTACCGCTACACCAAGTGTGGGTTGATGCAAACTTTAAAGAAAGCCAAATGAAAGATATGCGCCTTGGACAGCCGGTTATTTTAACCTCAGACTTGTATGGTGAAGAAGTTGAATATAAAGGTGAAATTGAAAGTTTAGGTATTGGTACTGGTAGTGCTTTTTCACTTTTACCTGCGCAAAATGCGAGTGGTAACTGGATTAAAATCGTGCAACGTTTACCTGTTAAAATTCGTTTGCAACCTGATAACCAAGAACAGTATCCACTTCGTATTGGTTTATCCATGGTGGCTAAAGTTGATATTGAAGATACCAGCGGTAAAGTACTTGAGCAGGAACCACAAGTTGAAGCACGTTTCGATACGGATGTGTATCAGAATACCTTAAAAGATGCGGACCAATTGGTGGCCAAAATTCTTCGCGAAAACATCGGTACTAGCTTAACAGAAGCTAAGTAGAGGCGGTTATGCAGGATCAGACTTATACACCACCCAGTGTTGTATTAGCGACTATTGCTTTGGCAATGGCGACCTTTATGCAAGTGTTAGATAGCACCATTGCAAATGTTGCATTGCCTACTATTGCTGGTAACCTCGGAGTTAGTTCAGAGCAAAGTACTTGGATTATTACCTCATTTGCAGTGAGTAATGCGATTGCCTTGCCTTTAACTGGTTGGCTTTCTCGTCGATTTGGACAACTCAAGTTATTTATCATCTCGGTTTCTTTATTTACTTTTACCTCTTTTTTATGTGGTATTGCCACCAGTATGCCTGAGCTGATTACCTTTCGCGCCCTACAAGGTTTTTTTGCAGGGCCTATGTTTCCAATGTGCCAAACGCTATTACTGGCGATTTTCCCCACTGTAAAACGTGGTGCTGCATTAGCTTTGATCTCCATGGTGACTGTGGTTGCCCCGATTGTTGGTCCGATAACTGGAGGATGGATCACCGATAATTACTCATGGCCTTGGATCTTCTTTATCAATATTCCCATTGGTATTTTTTGTTGTGTGATTGTGTGGCAACAGCTGAAAGGGCGTATTGACACTACGGCTAAATTGCCTATCGATTTTATCGGTATTGCATTGTTAGTGTTAGGTGTTGGCATGCTACAGGTGGTTTTGGATCTTGGTAATAATGCCGATTGGTTTGAGTCTACGCAGATTGTGATCATGACGATTATCTCAGTGATTGCATTGATCTCCTTTGTTATTTGGGAGTTAACTGAAAAGAATCCGATTGTGAATTTATACTTGTTTAAAGATCGTAATTATACCTTTGGTACGATTGCTCTCGTAGTCAGTTATGCGGCATTTTTTGCAATTAATGTTATCTTGCCTCAATGGTTACAAATCTACATGGGATATACGGCTATTTGGGCTGGTTTAGCTTCTGCACCAATGGGCATTCTACCATTGATTTTAGCCCCTTTAATTGGTAACTATGCACACAAAACAGATTTACGATTATTAGCGAGTATCTCCTTTGTAGTGATTGGTGTGTCATGCTTCTTGCGTGCACACTTTAATAGCTTTGTTGATTTTGCGTCAGTGGCAGAAGTACAACTGTTTATGGGGATTGGTATTGCCTTTATGTTTATGCCATTAACCACCATCTTTTTATCCAATTTGGATCATAAGCAAGTCGCAGATGCATCGGGATTGACTACCTTTTTACGTGTATTAGGTTCAAGTTTTGCTTCATCATTAACGACTTGGATTTGGAATCGTCGTGCCGACTTCCATCATGCTAACTTAACAGAACATGTCAGCATTTATAATCCTGGTGCTGTAGAGTATTTGGATAAAATGGGCGGAGTAACTCAAGCTAACCTTTCTGCGGTGAATACCTTAACTAATTCACAGTCTTATTTAATGTCCTTAAACGATTACTTTTATATGCTAGGTTGGTTGTTCTTTGCATTAATTGTAGTGGTGTGGTTTGCCAAAGGGCCGTTTATAAAATCATCGAAATCGCCTGAAGCAGTAGGTGGGCATTAACCTAGATAACTTATTCAATGAATAATCCTAAATACAGGAATTAAAATATGACAGATTTACAGCAACAATTAGCCTTCATTATAGAAATTGATAAATTAAAAGCAGTGTATCGTCAAACGACGGTAAAGGAAGATAATGATCGCCAGGAAAATAGCGCGGAGCATAGCTGGCATATCACTTTAGTTGCTCAGCTATTACAAGATTATGCAGAGCAACCAATCGACATTACTCGAGTGGTTAAAATGCTGTTGATTCACGATATTATTGAAATTGATGCGGGTGATCTTTTTGCCTTTGCTGAAACAAAAGATCACCAACAACAAGCGCTAAAAGAAGAACAAGCGGCACAACGATTGTTTGGTTTATTACCTGAAGCACAACACCAAGAATATAAAAGCCTATGGTTTGAGTTTGAACAGGCCGAAACCAACGACGCACAGTTTGCCAAAGGCATGGACAGGATTTTACCACTGGTGCAAAACATGAATAATCAGGGGGGCAGTTGGGCTAAACATAAGATTAGTCGGTCTCAAGTCTTAGCGCGTAATAGCTATTTAGAAAAGAGTGCGCCCAAATTGTGGCAATATGTTGTTGAGCAAACTGAACTGGCCGTAGCTAACGGTTGGCTAAAATAACCTATTACTTGTCATAAATTTTAACGTTTAATGGTTAATTCAGTGGTCATTAAACGTTACTTACTTACTTTACTTACTTCCTAACATTCCTCATAACTTCTCTTATTTGGTAGCTTTCATTCTTGGTCCGCGTTATTGTTGTTTGTCGTTTTGCTACTTCATCATGAACAGCCTAAAAGAGAGAGAATATGACCCAGAAAGTCGACCTTGTGATCCCTACTGCTGCTATTAAGCCACATGTGCATGAAACTCACGGTCATCAACGTCAAGATAATTATTTTTGGTTACGTGATGACAACCGTAAAGATCCTGCTGTATTAGCTTATTTAGAAGAAGAGAATAGTTATACAGAAAAGGTGATGGCTCCATTATCTGATCTTCAAAAAATGTTATACGATGAAATGGTAGCGAAACAAGAGCCTGAATTAGCATCCGTTCCCTATTTTAAAAAAGGCTTTTGGTATACCTCCCGTTACGACGAAGGTGAAGATTATAGTGTTTACTCTCGTCAAAAAGGTAGCCAAGATGGCGAGGAGAAGGGCGAAGAAGAGATATTTTTCGATTGTAATCAGCGCGCGGAAGGTTTTGCCTATTATCAATTAGGGGCCTTGAGTTTACCCCCTAACTCAATGTTATTGGCGTTTACCGAAGATACTGTTAGTCGTCGCCAATATACATTGCGCTTTAAAAACTTAGCGACAAATGAACTGTTCGATGAAAGTATTGAAGATGTTACCGATGTAGTATGGGCAAACGATAACCAAACATTGTTTTATGTAAAACAAGATCAACAAACTTTATTGCCTTACCAAGTTTATCGCCATAAATTAGGCGATGATCCTCGGCATGATCAATTGATTTACGAAGAGCTAGATGACACCTTCTATTTGAATTTATATAAAACACGTTCTGAAGACTACTTAGTGATTTGTGCGGACAGCACGATGACCTCGGAATGTTTAATTTTAGATGCTAATACCCCAGAGCAAGCATTCACTTGTTTCTTACCAAGACAACGAGACCATGAATACAGCGTTGATCATTTCCAAGGAAAGTTCTTCATTCGCAGTAATATCAATGGTAAAAACTTCGCATTACATACGTTAACTTGTTCGGCAGAAAGCTTTATGGTGACTGAGCCAAGTGAGTGGCAAACCTTAGTGCCAGCAAGAGAAACTGTGCTATTGGAAGGGTACGAGTTAATGGATGATTGGCTGGTGGTTGAAGAGCGGGAACTAGGCTTACCTGTATTACGCCAAATTAGTTTTAAAACAGGTGAGTCTAAAGTATTAAGCTTTAATGATCCTGTTTACACAGTGTTTAGCCATTACAATCCACAATCAAATAGCAGTAAATTTCGTTATCAATATACCTCTTTCACTACTCCATCAACTGTGTATGAATTAGATTTAGAAACAGGTGAAACGACCCTATTAAAGCAAAGCCAAGTGATGGGGGATTTTGCGAGTGAAGATTATCAAAGTGAACGAGTTTGGGTAACTGCTCGTGATGGCGTAGAAGTACCAGTATCTTTGGTCTATAAGCGTGACTTATTTAATAAGCAAAACCCGTTATTAATTTATGCTTATGGATCTTATGGGCATAGTTTAGATATCGGCTTTAGTTCGGCTAATTTAAGCTTGCTAGACCGGGGTTTTGTATATGCAGTTGCACACGTCCGTGGTGGTGAAGAATTAGGTCGAGAATGGTATGAACAAGGTAAATTACTGCAAAAGAAAAACACCTTTAACGATTTTGTAGATGTGTCTAAAGCTCTTGTTGAAAAAGGCTATGGTGCAAAAGAGAAAGTCTTTGCCATGGGAGGCAGTGCTGGCGGCTTATTAATGGGAGGAATTATTAACCAAGCCCCTGAGTTATATAAAGGGGTTGTTGCTGCAGTGCCTTTTGTTGACGTAGTATCAACTATGTTGGATGACACTATTCCACTGACTACTGGTGAGTATGATGAATGGGGGAACCCTAATGATCCAAAATATTATGAGTATATTTTAAGTTATAGCCCTTATGATCAAGTGGTTGCTCAAGATTACCCGCATATGTTGGTCACTACGGGTTTACATGACTCACAGGTGCAGTATTGGGAGCCTGCTAAATGGGTTGCTAAGTTACGTGAATTAAAAATCGATGATAACCAGCTATTATTGTATACGGATATGGAAGCTGGACACGGTGGTAAATCAGGGCGATTTAAACACTTTGAAGATATCGCAAGAGAGTTTGCTTTTTTAATTAATCTCGCTGATTAAAAAGACAAATTAAACAAGAAAGTAGTAACGTTTATTGCATGTCGATGAAGGTTAGTAAAGCTGATTATTCATCATAAATAATCAGCTGTCTATTGTATCAATTTAGTGGTTATTATTGACCGTAAATATCAAAACTAAAGTATTTTGCAGCAATTTTATCGTAGGTGCCGTTAGCACGAATCTCAGCAATCGCTTTATTAAATTGCTCTGCTAGTTTCTTATCTTGCTTACGCAGTGCTAAGGCCGTCCCTTCACCCACATAAGCTTTATCAGTAACTAGTTTGCCTTTTAGTGCAAAGTTAGCGCCTGCTTGTTTTTCTAAGAAAGCTAATACTAGTTGATCAGAGTTTGCAAAAGCGGCATCTAGACGACCATTTTCTAAATCAATATAAACCTGATCTTGCCCTGTATAACGTTTTATTTCAGCAACATCTCCATACATATCTGTTACATAATTGTCGTGAATAGTACCTACTTGTACACCAATCACTTTATCTTTTAAGCCGGCTTTATCAATACTAAAAGTTGCATCTTTTGCTGCTACAAAACTAGCTGGTGTTTGGTAATACTTGTCTGTGAATAACACGCGTTTTTTACGCTCTTCTGTAATACGCATTGACGCCATGATCACATCTGACTTTCTCGATAGCAAACCTGGAATAAGACCATCCCAAGCTAAAGTCACCCACTCACAGTTTAACGCTGCTTGTGCACATAATGCATCGGCAATTTCAATATCAAAACCAACAGGCGTGCCCGTTGCATCTTTGTAGTTAAAAGGCGGGTAAGTAAAGTCAGAGGATAGACGTACTGTTTTTGAGCTAGCCGCATGTAGTGGTGCAATCAACATGGTTGATAATAATAGTGCCGCTATTTTTAATGATTTCATGATAAGTTCCTTTTAGTTATTTTAATGTTTTAAGCGCATTTAATGTTTCAAGCATGCTCTCTTTAGAGCCAATAGTAATTCGCACGCAATCCTTTAATATCTCTTCGTGTGCCTGATTTCTTGTCACAATACCTCGTGTAATAAGATGTTGATAGGTATCAAGATGATCCTTGAAGCGGATTAACACAAAATTTGTTTCGCTGCCAAATACATGTTGTACAGAGTCCAATAACATCAGTTGTGATTTAAACCATTCTCGTATTTGAATTAATTGATTTGTTTGTTTGTGCATAATCTCTAGTCCATTAGAAGATAGTGCCTTTAATGCTATCTCAGCCGTGGGATCTGCAATCGGGTAAGGAGCAATAAGGCGGTTAATATAAGTCATGACGCTACTATCTGCGAGTAAAAAACCGCAACGAATAGCGGCTAAACCAAAAGCCTTTGAAAGTGTTCTTATAACAATAAGATGTGGATATTTATGCATTAGATGTAAGGCACTTTGCTGCGATGAAAACTCAATATAAGCTTCATCAACTACTACCAATGTGGAATCCTTGCTCGCTTCTAATAGGCTGATAATATCTGTTTCATCAATGCTATTTCCCGTCGGGTTATTAGGCGAACATAAAAACAATAATGGGCTGCTAGGTAGTTGCTTTTTAATCTGTTCAACATCTAATTGGAAGTCTGCTAATAGTGGTATTTTATAAGTATCCACAGAAAACGAATCAGAGCAGAATTCATACATACCGTAGGTTGGAGGACAAATAATTATGCTGTCTTTTCCTGGGTGACAAAAAGTACGGATAAGCAGGTCGATAGCTTCATCTGCACCGCGCACTGTGACAGCCTCACAGTTTAGTGGGCCTGAACTTTGTTGACAGTATTCAAGGTATGCTTTTGCAGTATCGTGAGGCAGGAAATCAGGATAGCGATTGTAATGGCTATTATCACCTTCACTTAAATCACCATAGTGTACCGGTCGCTCTAATTCATTAGCATTTAACCATAGGTGGCCTTGCCCACCAATGCGGCGAGCAGATTGATAGGGAATAAGCTTTTCAACTGCTCTAGGGACTAATTTTGATGCGAGAGATTGCATTAACAAACTTCCATTTAATAAATTACAAAATGAATATTTAATCTTTAACTTAGAATAAATATGCATTTTTTATGTGAGGCGATTTAAGCAAATCTAATTTGAAAGGTGAAACGAAAAATAGGTATACTAGCTATGCTAAAAATTCATAGCTAAGTGCGTTACAATTTTTCACTTTAAATACGAGATATCGATGAGTATTCGTTTACCCTCTACCACTGAGATGCAAGCTTTTATCGTTACTGCTGATCACCTCAAATTCACCCTAGCGGCGCAACGTTTAAATGTGACGCAGGGGGCTGTTAGCCGACAAATTATCTCTTTGGAGAAAAAGCTGGATATCCAATTGTTTCACCGTCATGCTCGTGGGTTAAGCCTCACTGAAAAAGGCGAGCAATTTTTACCCCTAGTAAAGCAAGTGATTAATCAGATGAAGAGTGCAGTGGCTGAGGTATCCAGCGTTAACCCTGTGGTAAGATTAAAAGCACCTAGCTGTATTAGTAACTGGCTATTACCTAAAATCATGGCTTTTCAACAGACTTTTCCGGATATCACTGTTGAGTTAACATCTTCCATTAAACATGATATTAACTTTTCTTCAGAGGCTTTTGATGCTGCTATTTGTTATTGCGAACAGGTTAGCGATAAAAGTTTAACTAGCCAATGTCTATTTGAAGAAGTGCTAACACCGGTTTGCGCGCCTTCGCTATTACCAGAGGGGATTGCTGAGCTCAGTATTGAGGAGATGCGAAAGTTTCCTTGGTTGCACTCTACCCCACAACAACATGACTGGAAGCAATGGCTTGCGTTAGCTGGGAGCGACAATTTACCGGTTAAACATCAACAGCATTTTGCCACTTTAGATTTAGCTGTGAGTGCTGCGAAACAAGGGTTTGGTATTAGTATTGGAGATGTGGTGTTAGCGTCTTCTGATGTGCAATCAGGGCAACTAATAATGCCTCACGCAGTGCAGTTACGATCAGGAAAATCCTATTATTTAGTTTATCCCCAAAAGAGTAATCATTTACCATTACAAACACTATTAACTTGGTTAGCTTGATATAAGGGTAGGCACAAAAAAACCGAGAGAAGTAGTATGCTAGTCTCGGTTTTTTATATTTCTATTGAAATAAGTTATTCAGCAGTTTCTTTACGAGGAGCACGTTCGTTGGCTTCTCTTACTTTTAATGAACGTTCTTGGAACTCTTGTTCATTTAAAGCTTCAATTGCATTGGCTGCATCGCTTTCTGGCATTTCAACAAATCCAAATCCACGGCGTTTACCGGTATGTTTGTCTTTCATTAAGCGTACTGAAATTACTTTACCATGCTCTGCAAATAACGTACGAATAGCCATTTCGTTAGCACGGTACGGTAAGTTACCAACGTAAAGTGTTGTTGTTGCAAAATCAACTTCTGCAGCGCTTTCTGGTGAAGCACTTTTCGCTGAGTTTGCAAATTGGATAAGAAAACCACTTATTACAGCACCGGCTGCAAATAAAAGGGCGCCATCTAGGCTGATTTGGAGTAAAGCAATGGCAGCTGCACCAATAATAGCAACTACAACAGAAAGCAACACTGGAGTGTTTGACTTCATAATTTAATAACCTCAAAAATAAGAAAAGAATAGAAACGTAAGCGTAAATCCATTATCTATGAAAATAGCTCATGAAGCTTTTGAGAATGGGTGGCATAATCCTTGCCATTATCAATCCATTAAAAGCAAGGTCTATTGTATGTCAAAAAACAGTAATAGCGTTAATAGATTGCTTGATCCGCTTTGATCTTGTTTAAGAAAAGTTAAAAATGTGAAGCAAGCCTCGCTGTTTGTGCTTGAAATGTGAACGCTAGGTGCTCGTTTTTTATACTTAAAGTGTTTTTTTAAGTGAATGTTAAATTTTTCTTACCGTTAAAAATAACATTAAAAAACTGCGCAAAGATCCATTTGCTTGATAGCGCTATAAAGATGGAGATTAAAACAGAAATTCGCTAGAATGCACGGCAATTAATGTACTCAAAATAGACAAATTAACAACAAACATAAAAATTTAGCATTAAAGCGACTTAAAACCTCTTTCAAAAGGGCTTAAGTCAGCTGTGATAAAGACGATTAACCTGTATCACGATGCAAAGTGTAGTCACTAATAAGGTATTTAACGTATTCATGAAAAACATTCGTAACTTTTCAATCATTGCTCACATTGACCATGGTAAGTCGACATTGTCAGACCGTTTAATCAGCACCTGTGGAGGGCTGACTGAACGTGAAATGGCAGCACAAGTAACTGATTCTATGGATATAGAGCGTGAACGTGGTATTACCATCAAAGCACAAAGCGTTACCTTGGACTATAAAGCCAAAGATGGCGAAACCTATCAGTTAAACTTCATCGATACACCGGGACACGTGGATTTCTCTTACGAAGTATCGCGTTCTTTAGCTGCTTGTGAAGGAGCTTTATTGGTTGTTGATGCCGGTCAGGGCGTTGAAGCGCAAACATTAGCAAACTGTTACACCGCCCTAGAGATGGACTTAGAAGTTGTCCCGATCTTAAATAAAATTGATTTGCCTGCTGCTGAGCCTGAGCGTGTTGCTGAAGAGATCGAAGATATCGTAGGGATCGATGCAACTGAAGCGGTACGTTGTTCTGCTAAAACAGGTGTAGGTATTGACCTTGTGTTAGAAGAGATCGTGAAAATGATCCCACCGCCAGAAGGCAACCTTGATGGACCATTGCAGGCGCTAATCATTGATTCATGGTTTGATAACTACCAAGGCGTAGTGTCATTGGTGCGTATCAAACACGGTCAAATTAAAGTCGGTGATAAAATGAAAGTAATGACCACAGGTCAAGTTCATTTAGTGACTAAAGTGGGTTACTTTACACCTAAACAAAAAGAAACAGGTATCTTAAAAGCTGGCGAAGTAGGCTATGTTATTTCTGGTATTAAAGATATTTTAGGTGCACCTGTAGGTGATACCTTAACATTAGCTGATAATCCATCACCAGAAGTGTTACCTGGATTTAAACGCGTTCAACCGCAGGTTTATGCTGGTTTATTCCCAGTAAGTTCAGATGATTATGAAAACTTCCGTGATGCGCTAGGTAAATTAAGTATTAATGATGCATCATTATTGTATGAGCCAGAAAACTCATCTGCTTTAGGCTTTGGTTTCCGTTGTGGTTTCCTTGGTTTATTACACATGGAAATCATTCAAGAGCGTTTAGAGCGTGAATATGATATTGATTTAATTACCACTGCACCAACAGTAATCTACGAAGTAGAAAAAAATGGTGGAGAAATTGAATATGTAGATAGCCCAGCTAAATTGCCACCAACTAATGATATTAATGAAATTCGTGAACCCATCGCAGAATGTAATATTCTTGTTCCACAAGACTACCTAGGCAATGTTATTACCCTATGTATTAATAAGCGTGGTGTTCAAACTAAGATGGCTTATCACGGCAATCAAGTCGCATTGACTTACGAAATCCCAATGGGTGAAGTGGTAATGGATCTGTTTGACCGATTAAAATCAACCAGTCGTGGATACGCTTCACTTGAATATAACTTTGTTCGTTATGAAGCTTCTGACATGGTACGTGTAGACGTTATGATCAATGGTGATCGTGTTGATGCATTAGCATTAATTACGCACCGTGATAATTCAGAAAGTTACGGTCGTGACTTAGTTGAAAAAATGAAAGAACTGATCCCTCGTCAAATGTTTAACATTGCAATTCAAGCAGCGATAGGTAGCAAGATTATTGCGCGTTCAACGGTTAAGCAATTGACTAAGAACGTATTAGCAAAATGTTACGGTGGTGATATCAGCCGTAAGAAAAAACTACTGAAGAAACAGAAAGAAGGTAAAAAACGTATGAAATCTGTTGGTAATGTTGATGTACCACAGGAAGCGTTTTTAGCCGTGTTACACATAGGTAAAGATAAGTAGTTTTTGATTGCTATTTAGTCAGGAAAAGTAATCATTATTTAAGGGAATGCGCTGATTAACCGATCAGCGCATTTTGTATTTTAAACGAGTCATATTAGTTAAATACATTAATTAATATGATTTACATTTATTAGGAAAAAAAATGGCAAACTCATTTGCATTAATATTAGTCATCTTAACGTTAGTAACTGGGATTATTTGGGTTATTGATAAAATAAAATGGGCAAAAAAGCGTAAGCAAGCTTATGCAGAGTTACAGGCTAAATCTGAGATTAAATTAGACGATAAAAAGCTTGCTAAAATGTATCCAGAAAACCCAATTATTGAAAATGCACGTGGCCTTTTTCCAGTCATTGCAACGGTATTTATTCTGCGTTCATTTATTTATGAACCATTTCAAATCCCATCGGGGTCGATGATGCCAACTTTATTGGTGGGTGATTTTATCTTAGTTGAGAAATTCTCATACGGCATTAAAGAGCCAGTTTGGCAGAATACACTGATTCCAACAGGTCACCCTGAACGTGGTGATGTTGCAGTATTTAAATACCCAGAAGATCAACGTGTAGACTTTATCAAACGAGTGGTTGGTTTACCTGGTGACCGTATCGTTTATAAAGATAAAGCACTCTATATAGCCCCTGCTTGTGGTGATAATAGTTGTGGTGATTACAAAAAATTAGACACGTCTTTCTTAGGCGAGCAAGACTTTAAACATGAGAGTAATACAGTTAAAGTTTATTCTGAAGTATTAGGTGATGTGGAACACCAATTATTAATTAACCCTTTACGTAGAGAGCAAGTTGAAGCTTACTATCAACAAAAAGATGTATCGACTTATACCTATGAGTGGGTTGTACCTGAGGGTAATTATTTTGTGATGGGTGATAACCGCGATAACAGCCGTGATAGCCGTTTCTGGGGATTTGTTCCTGAGCGTAATCTGGTGGGGAAAGCCGTAGCAAAATGGATTAGTTTTGAGTTTGACCGAGGCGCAGAGGACTTTTTACCAAGTTGGGTACCAAGTAATGTGCGTTTTGAGCGTATAGGTAGTATTAAATGAAGATGAAAGAACAAGAGTTAAAACGTTTAGAGAAACGTATTGGTTACCAATTCTCAGATTTTGGATTATTAAAGCAAGCATTAACGCATAGAAGTGCGTTAGGGTTGCACAATGAACGCTTAGAGTTTCTAGGTGATTCAATTTTAAGTTTCGCTATTTCAACTGACTTATATAAACGTTTCCCAAAAGTTGATGAGGGTGATTTAAGCCGCATGCGTGCAACCTTAGTGTGTGGGAAAATGCTATCAGAAGTTGGCCGTGAATTTGTATTAAGTGACTGTTTAATTCTCGGTCCTGGTGAGCTAAAAAGTGGTGGTTTCCGCCGTGACTCTATTATTGCCGATGGCGTAGAAGCTATCATTGGTGCGGTATTCTTAGATTCAGATATCGATACGGTGAATAAATTAGTATTAAGCTGGTTTGATAGCCGATTAAAAACCATTAAACCTGGTATTACGCAGAAAGATCCTAAAACACGTCTACAGGAACACCTTCAATCTCGTAAGCAAGCATTACCTGTTTACGAAGTCTTAGATGTGAAAGGCGAAGCACATAACCAACAATTTACCATGAGTTGTCAAATTGAAGGTATGCAACCTGTACAAGGGAAAGGCACTAGTCGCCGTAAGGCTGAACAACTGGCTGCACAAACTATGTTAACTGCACTGTTAGGTGATCAATAATGTTACTTCACACTGCATTCTATATTTTACTATCATTAACCTTCTTAGGAGCTAAATAATGACTCAAAAATGTGGCTTAGTAGCCATCGTCGGACGCCCTAATGTAGGTAAGTCGACGTTAATCAATGCCTTACTTGGGCAAAAAGTAAGTATTACTTCACGCAAAGCGCAAACTACTCGTCACCGTATTTTAGGGATTGATACCGATGGTGATTATCAAACTATTTTTGTTGATACACCGGGGTTACATATTGAAGAAAAGCGCGCTATTAACCGTTTAATGAACCGTGCAGCATCAAGTTCAATCAATGATGTTGAAATGGTGGTTTTTGTTGTTGAAGGTACTAACTGGAACGATGATGATGAGATGGTGCTAAAGAAACTAACACATCAAAAATGCCCAGTTATTTTGGCTGTTAATAAAATTGATAATGTCGAAGATAAAGAACTGTTACTACCGCATCTTCAACAATTAGGTGAGCGTTTTAACTTTGCTCATATCTTACCTATGTCAGCTAAATCTGGCGATAACGTAGAAAAAATTAGACAGTGGGCTAAAGATATTTTACCTGAGTCTGAATTCTATTTTCCAGATGATTACATTACTGATCGCTCTTCACGCTTTATGGCTTCAGAGATCGTTCGTGAAAAGCTGATGCGCTTTTTAGGTGACGAGTTACCTTATTCAGTAACTGTTGAGATTGAGCAGTTCAAACAGAAAGCTAATGGTGTATTACATATCAATGCGCTTATTTTGGTGGAACGAGATGGCCAAAAACGCATGGTAATTGGTAACAAAGGTGAAAAGTTAAAAGCCATTGGTAAACAAGCTCGAATCGATATGGAAGAGTTATTCGATTCAAAAGTATTCTTAGAAATCTGGGTGAAAGTGAAGTCAGGTTGGGCTGACGATGATCGTGCATTGCGCTCATTGGGTTATGGTGATGATTACAGCGGCTAATAGTCGTGAGCATGTTGCTTATAGGGGTTTTTGAATGTCTATTGAGTGTCACAATGCGTTTATATTGCATCGTCGTCCCTATGGAGAAACAAGTCAAATCGTTGACTTGTTTTGCCAAGATATAGGTAAAGTTAGTCTTATTTTCAAAGGGGGCAGAAGTAGTACACGTATGAGACGTGGCATGGCTCAACCCTTTACTTTATTGCTTGCTAGTTATTTTGGACGTGGCAGCTTAAAAACTGTTAAGTCACTCGAAGCGCAAACTCAAGTGGTTCCACTACACGGTCAACGTCTTTACATTGCCATGTATATCAACGAGCTATTATATCGTTTGTTGCAAGCTGAAACCGCCTGTGATGGTCTTTTTGAATGCTATCAACGTACCCTAATTAGTGTTGCCCGAGATGAAGACCCACAAAAGTCATTACGTTTGTTTGAACTAACTCTATTAGAGACATTAGGATACGGCGTTAATTTTGAACAAGATGTATATAGCGAAGAGTTAATTGAAGCTGGCTTTCAATATCAATACCAGCAACAACTTGGTTTTTTTGCTAAGCAGGCAATTTGTAAACCCGAACAAGTTTATGATGGCCAAGATATTATTAATCTATCGCAACGCAAGCTCGATAGTGAAGCCACGCTTAAGATGGCAAAACGCTTTTGCCGTCAAGCATTAGCTAATTTATTAGGTGACAAGCCATTACATAGCCGCAGTTTATTTGCCGCTAAGTAATACAGTACAGATAAAGGAAAGAAGATGAGCAAAATATTATTAGGTGTGAACATTGACCACGTAGCAACACTGCGTAATGCACGTGGTACTTGTTACCCTGAACCTGCACATTTAGCAGCAGTGGCTGAAACCTCTGGTGCAGATGGTATTACTATTCACCTACGTGAAGATCGTCGTCATATTCATGATCGTGATGTAGCGGTATTAGCGCAAACATTACAGACTCGCATGAATTTAGAAATGGCAGTGACTGATGAAATGGTTGAGATCGCCTTAAAAACGAAACCTGCTTTTGTTTGTTTAGTACCAGAAAAGCGCGAAGAGTTAACCACTGAAGGTGGGTTAGATGTGGTCGGTAATTACGATAAAATTGCTGATGCAGTGAGCCGTTTAAACGCAGCTAATATTCAAGTTAGTTTATTTATTGACCCTGAAGCTGCGCAAATCGATGCAGCTGTGAAAATGAAAGCCGCTTATGTGGAGCTTCATACTGGGCAGTATGCAGACGCTGAAAGTGATGCGATTCAAGAAGCTGAGTTAGCACGTGTTGCTAAAGCGGCGACTTATGGTCAACAAGCAGGCATTAAAGTGAATGCGGGTCATGGTTTGAATTACCATAATGTTAAACCGATTGCTGCTTTACCTGAAATCATCGAACTAAACATTGGGCATGCGATTGTAGCTCGTGCATTAGTAGATGGCTTTGCTGTCGCGGTAAGTGAAATGAAACGTTTAATGGTTGAAGGGCGCAATCAAAGTCTATAAATAACCCATTAACGGCAATTAAACGCGTTAATTGTATTAGCGATTAACGCGTTGTTTTATGTTATGCGGTATCACCTTGAGTTCAGATCCCTATATTGAACAACTTCGCAATCAATTCCCCATTCTAAAGCAACGAGTTAATCAACATTCTTTGGTCTATTTTGATCATGCTGCGACTACCTAAAAACCACAGTCGGTGATCGATGCTATTTGTGATTATTATCAAACTAGTAATGCCAACGTACATCGAGCGAGCCATGCCTTAAGTAATCAAGCAACAGAATTATTTGAAGCCAGTCGTTTGAAAGTACAACAGCTCCTTAATGCACAGTATTCAGAAGAAATTATTTGGACAAAAGGCACCACTGAGGGAATTAATCTATTAGCGAATATTGTGCCTTGGCAAATGATTGCTCAACGTACTGGTGCTGTATTAAAAGTAGTTCCATTAACTGCTGAGTTCACTTTAGATATTGATGCGTTTAAAGCACTTTTATCAGAGCGTACTAAAATCGTTTCAATCGCACATGTTTCTAACGCTTTAGGTATTGTTAATCCAATACAAAGCATGACCAAACTCGCACATTAGTTTGATGCGAAAGTCATCATTAATGGTGCGCAAGCTATTGCTCATCTTGAAGTTGATGTGCAAGTATTAGATTGTGACTTTTACCTATTTTCCGGCCATAAACTATTTGGTCCGACGCGCATTGGTGTGTTGTACGGGAAGAAAACGCTGCTAGAGACTTTACCTCCATGGCAAGGCGGTGGTGAAATGATTGACACGGTAAAAGTACCTTTCACCAACTCCCCTTTAAGTTTGAAGCTGGTACACCAAATATAGCAGGTGCTATTGGGTTAGGCGCTGCGTTAGACTTTATAAACAGCTTAGACCAAACGCGTTGTCTGCAACATGAACAACAACTTATCAACTATACACAACAAGCCTTACAGCAAATACCGGATATAACTGTGTTTGCTAGTGAAACGCAGAAATCTGGATCGAACAGCCTTGTTGTAAAAGGTGAGCATAATAGTGATATTGCTATGTTATTAGATGCGCAAGGAATTGCTGTGCGAAGTGGGACGCATTGCGCCATGCCCTTGATGTCGAGTTTACAATGCAATGGTACGATTAGAGCTTCGTTTTCAATATACAATACGCTTGAAGAAGCCGCTGCATTTATTACGGCATTAAAAAACGTTATTCTTATGCTACAAGAATAACGTTTTATCCCACCATCTAGCCATTAAGTATTCTTAAAATACCGGGTGGTGGGTTCTTACTGTCTATGAGTAGATTGATTTGTGACTTGTTTAGGACTTAATTTAAATGCCTTATTAATCTCTTTTTTATCACCTAACAAGCGCGACGTAATTGTCTCTGCTGTCATTGCTCTACTCACGTTCAACGCTGTTCGTGCCATATCAATTAAAGGTTCAATTGAAATAAGCAAAGCTGCTATCGTTACTGGTAAACCCATTGCCGGTAATACAATTAAAGCAGCGAAAGTCGCACCGCCACCCACGCCTGCGATACCAAATGAGCTAATCGCCATAATCACTACTAATTTATTAAACAAACTTTATGTTTTTTGCCTATTTTAGTTAAAGCTTGGTATAAATATAGTTGATATGATTACTTAATAAATTTATTTTTATCATTTTGGGGGGCTTTCATGTCAGCAAACTTAACGCAATTACTTTCTATTATGCAGCAACTTCGTACGCCAGAAACAGGCTGCCCTTGGGACCTAAAACAAACTTTTGATAGCGTTGTACCACATACTATAGAAGAAGCCTATGAAGTGGCGGATGCGATTGCCAATAAAGACTTTGATGATCTAAAAGGCGAACTAGGAGACTTACTGTTTCAAGTAGTGTTCTATGCACAAATGGCCAAAGAGCAGGGGTTATTTGAATTTGATGATATTTTAGCGGTATTAAACGAGAAATTAATTCGTCGTCATCCTCATGTTTTTGCTAACTCAGAGCTAAAAACTGATGCTGAAATTAATGCAAACTGGGAAGCTGAAAAAGAGAAAGAGCGTCAGAAAAAAGCACAATCTCAAAATAAACAAGAGAGTATTTTAGACAATATTCCTCTTGCATTACCTGCGTTAACGCGAGCTTACAAAATTCAAAAGCGCGCTGCTAGTGTTGGGTTTGATTGGGCTGAGTTAGGGCCTGTAGTCGCCAAAATCCATGAAGAAATTGATGAAGTTATGGTGGAAGTTAAGCGTACAGACCTCAATGAAACTGAACAAAAAGAACGTATTGTCGATGAGTTAGGCGATCTGTTATTTGCTAACGTTAATCTTATTCGTCATCTTAAGGCAAACCCAGAGCAAGTATTAACTCAAGCAAATAATAAGTTTTCATCTCGTTTTAAGCGTGTTGAAGCACATGTTAAATCTCTAGGAAAAGAGATGGGAGATTGCACATTGAATGAGTTAGATGCCATTTGGAATGATATTAAGCATTTGCCTAAATAGATAAAAATTGGATAAAGCAACATGGTTTTGATTAAATTTTAAACATGTTAGCTGCTTTTTATGCCTTTTTAGAATTTTATTTTAATAAATTTTTAATGACAGCTTACGGCTTTAATTTGTTCATTTATTTTCTTCCCTTTAAATTCAGGAGGAGCCTATTACCATAGGCTTCTTTGCGTGTTAACTCCTCTGTCAAAATACATTTCTATTAGTGAATAATTTACGGTATTTAATGTGTTAATTGTTGAGCAAAAGGTGTTGATGTTTTGTACAACTAAGAATCGCTGATTTATTTATGATATGTTAATAAATATGCAAATATGCATTTGGGTATTAGATTCGAACACCCAAAATACTGAACAAGTTCAATAACAGCTGTTAATTGATGTGGCAGTATAAAATTTATTGTTTGTAAAACTCACGGAGGAAGTATGAAGTTAGTTAAGAAAATCTCGATGGTTGTTGCTTCAATGGCGGCATTAGGTGCTTTATCAACAGCCAATGCAGATGCCTTAGATACGGTGATTGAGAGAGGCGCACTAAATTGTGGTGTCGTGCTTGATTTCCCACCTATGGGCTACACTGATAAAGACAACCAACCAGCAGGTTTTGATGTTGATTACTGTAATGATTTAGCAGAAGCATTAGGCGTAAAATCTAACGTTATTAATTTAACCTGGGCAGACAGAATCCCTTCTTTAATCTCTTCAAAAACCGATGTAGTTATCGGTTCGACTTCAGACACATTAGAGCGTGCTAAGTCAGTTGGTTTCACTTATCCTTACTTTGTTTTTAAATTCCAAGTGTTATCTAAAAAAGGCGTGAAAATCGATTCTTTCGATGACCTTAAAAACGTTAAAGTGGGTGCTGCGATTGGTACCACTTACGAAACAGAGTACTTTAAATATGCCGATGAAAAAGGCTGGGGAAGAGACAATTACACCTCTTTTAAATCTGAAAATGATGCATTCCTAGGATTATACCAAGGTAAAATCGATGCACTTGTTTCTACTAATACTAACATTGCCACTAAATTAGCCTCTGGCCAATTTGATGACTTTGTTGCTGGTCCTTATGTACCTAACTACGATGATGTAGTTGGTATTATTGCTAAGCGTGATGAGTTAGCTTGGATCAATTACTTAAATCTATTCTTAATCCACCAAGTGCGTGATGGTAAGTTAAACGACTTACATGTTAAACATTTCGGTTCTCCTGTATCAGAAGATATGGTGAAAGCGTTAATTGAAAATCGATAATCTTTAATATCATTGTGTAATGGTCTACTTTTATTTTAAATAAAGTAGGCCATTTGTTTTTATGGTATAGAGACCCTATGTACAGGGCAGTTTTTCACTTTCGTAATATCAAAAATTCAAACAGATCTTAATAGAACGCTTATTAGGAGATGGATAAAGTAGCGTTTGAGTCTGGCTCACTGCAGTTTGAATTATTTAAAGAGGGTATATGGATAGTTATAACTTTCATTGGAATGTGGTATTTGATGCTTTCCCGCAATTATTAGGCGGCGCATTTACCACATTACACGTCTCTGTTTTATCAATGTTAGTGGGGATCGTTGCGGCGGTTTTCTTGGCATTAGGTAAAATGTCTAACTCTAAGATTTTATCTTTTTTATCCAGTGTATGGATTGAGCTTTCAAGAAATACGCCGGCATTATTCCTCATTTATATGGCATATTTTGGCTTAGGTGCTTACGGTATCCATTTAAGCCCTTACTTATCTGTTTTTGCTGCCTTGGTCTTTGTAAATGGTGGGTACTTAGCAGAAACATTTCGTGGTGGTTTTCAATCTATCCCGCCTACACAATACAACGCGGCACGGTCTTTGGGCATGAATAGTGTGCAGGCATATCGCCACATTATCTTACCGCAAATGTTCAGACGAATTTACCACCCAATGACCAATCAATTTATCTGGTCAATTTTAATGAGTTCATTAGGAATATTAGTGGGAATGAATGATTTGTCTGGCGAAACACAGCGTTTGCAATCCAGCTCTTTTAGAACTTTAGAATTCTTTATTGTTGCCGCTGCCATGTACTACGTTATTGCCAAATTAGTGTTATTTGCCGCACATTTTGTGTCGAAGCGCGTCTTTAAAGGGGAGTTATCATAATGAACTTATTTACCCCTATATCTTGGAACGATGCAGGTTTCATTCTAACTGGTGTATTAAACACCGTTTATATCTCAGTGATTGCTATTTTCTTCGGTACTGTTCTAGGTTTAATACTGGGCTTTGCTAGAGCGGAGTCTAACAAGATAGTGAATATGTGTTTAGGTGGTGTACTCGACATTTTAAAATCAGTTCCATTAATCATTCAACTTATCTTATTCAGTACTTTTATAGGCGCAATGGGTTACCCACTTGATCCGTTTGTTGCTGGCTCGATTATTTTATCACTGTATACCATGGCCTTTATGGTTGAGGTGTTTAGAAGTGGTTTTGATAATGTTCCTCATGCCACCAAAAAAGCAGCACGTTCATTAGGTATGAGTTATTGGCAAACAGTACGACATATCAGTATTCCGATTGGTATGAGATCGGTCTTACCATCATGGATAGGCGTTGGTTTGAGTGTTATTAAAGACTCCGCGTTAGTGTCGGTGATTGGTTATATGGAGTTGTTAAGAACTGCAGAGCAGTTGATATCACGCTCACAACAGGCCGTGATGATTTTAGTCGGCGTAGGGTTATTTTATTTTTTGATCTCTTACCCATTGTCGCTTTATGGTAAATACATAGAAAGGAAAATGACAAGATGATAGAAATCAAAGGTGTTCATAAATCTTTTGGTGAT
The DNA here is from genome assembly GCF_055808325.1 of Psychromonas sp. KJ10-5. Taxonomy (NCBI): domain Bacteria; kingdom Pseudomonadati; phylum Pseudomonadota; class Gammaproteobacteria; order Alteromonadales; family Psychromonadaceae; genus Psychromonas; species Psychromonas sp. KJ10-5. Next base: position 142,964 of record NZ_CM147864.1, read on the forward strand.
TTAGAAGTATTAAAAGGCATTGACCTAGACGTTAAAAAAGGCGAAGTGGTCAGTATTATTGGTGCCAGTGGTAGTGGTAAATCAACGCTTTTATATTGTATTAATGCTATTGAAGCGATTAATGGTGGACAAATACTAGTGGATGGCGTGGATGTTCATGATAAAAATACCGATAAAAACCAACTAAGACAAAATTTAGGTATGGTATTCCAACAATGGAACTCTTTTCCACACTTAACGGTATTGGAAAATGCGGCATTAGCACCACAAGTGGTGAAAGGCTTTAGTAAAGAAAAAGCCGAAGAGATAGCAACAAAAGAGCTCACCCATGTTGGTTTAGGGGATAAGTTACATGAGTACCCAACTAAAATGTCCGGTGGCCAGCAGCAACGTTTAGCGATTGCTCGTGCGTTAGCGATGGATCCTCCCTATATGTTGTTTGATGAAGTGACTTCTGCATTAGACCCTGAACTAGTGGGGGAGGTGTTGGATACTCTCAGGTTATTACGTGATGATGGCATGACCATGATTTGTGTAACTCATGAAATCGCCTTTGCCAAAGAGGTTTCTGATAAGGTTGCCTTTTTCCATAAAGGTTTAATTGAAGAGATGGGCACACCACAACAAGTGTTAGAGAACCCACAAAAAGAGCGTACTAAGCAGTTTTTAAGTAAAGTGCTTTAATTAGTTCAACGAAAACGGCGCAAATAGCGCCTTTTTTTATATCTGGATTTGAAAGTTAAATCATTTAATGAAGCAGCTTAATGTGCAGAGAGAGTAAGGGTAATGGGTCTGAAAGGGTCTATAGACCCATACCAAGTGAAAATTGCAACGATAGCTTTACCCTCAAAAAAATACCATTTATGCATTAAAGTGCTTTTATCGTTTGTCGGGAATAGCGGTACTTGTTATACTGCTGTCCCATCTAAATGTTCAATTTTCTTCCATTTTGATAAAGCAGTCACACTTTAAAAATCTTAACTTTAATAATTAACAAGTTAGGCTCTTTTAGCGTGTGATTTTTTTATTGGTGAATAAAATTAGCACTCTTTTTCTCTCTTAATGGCTCAGGGTTATTATGACAACAAAATATATATTCGTAACTGGTGGTGTTGTTTCATCGCTTGGTAAAGGTATTGCAGCAGGCTCTCTTGCAGCAATTTTAGAAGCGCGTGGTTTAGACGTAACGATTCTAAAACTTGACCCATATATTAACGTTGACCCGGGTACAATGAGCCCAATTCAGCACGGTGAAGTATTTGTGACTGACGACGGTGCGGAAACGGATCTTGACTTAGGTCACTACGAACGTTTCATTCGTACCAAAATGACTAAACGTAATAACTTTACAACGGGCCGTATCTATTCTGACGTACTAGCAAAAGAGCGTCGTGGTGATTACTTAGGTGCGACTATTCAAGTCATCCCTCATATCACAAATGAAATTCAAGCTCGTGTTATCGCTGGTGGTGAAGGACATGACGTTGCTATCGTTGAATTAGGTGGAACAGTTGGTGATATTGAATCACAACCATTCCTTGAAGCGATTCGTCAATTAGGGTTAAAAGTAGGCCGTGAAAATGCCATGTTTATGCATTTAACGTTATTACCTTATTTAAAAACAGCTGGTGAAGTAAAAACTAAACCAACACAACATTCTGTAAAAGAGTTACGTAGTTTAGGTATTCAACCAGATATTCTTGTTTGTCGTAGTGAAGTGAGCTTCCCTGCGAATGAGCGCGCTAAGATCGCATTATTCTGTAATGTACAAGAGAAATCAGTTATCTCATTACGCGATGTCGATTCTATCTATAAAATTCCTGCATTATTAAAACAACAGGGGTTAGATCAAATTTGTGTTGAGCGTTTTGGTTTAGATTGTCCTGAAGCTGATTTAAGTGAATGGTCAAAGGTTGTTGCAGAAGAAGCGAATACAACGAGTGAAGTTGTGATTGGTATGGTTGGTAAATACATTGAATTACCAGATGCATACAAATCAGTGAATGAAGCACTGAAACACGGTGGTTTGAAAAACGCAGCAACAGTGAAAATTAAATACATTGATTCACAAGATGTAGAGATTAAAGGCTTATCTCTACTTGAAGGGGTTGATGCTATCTTAATCCCTGGTGGATTTGGTGAACGTGGTGTTGAAGGTAAAATCCTTGCAGCACAATATGCACGTGAAAATAAGATCCCTTACTTAGGTATCTGTTTAGGTATGCAAGTAGCATTAATTGAGTTTGCTCGTAATGTAGCGGGTCTGAAAAATGCACATTCAACAGAATTTGATGAGAAATCCGAAAACCCAGTCGTTGGTTTAATTACTGAGTGGATTGACAAATCAGGTGAAGTTGAACAACGTACTGAAGATTCTGACTTAGGTGGTACAATGCGCGTAGGTTCGCAGAAGTGTCATTTAGCGAACAACTCTAAAGTATTGGAAATGTACGGTAGCAAGGAAATATTTGAGCGCCACCGTCATCGTTATGAAGTAAATAACAACCTATTACCAGCAATTAAGAAAGCGGGTTTACTGATCACTGGTTTATCAGAAGATAAGAAACTAGTAGAAATCATTGAAAACCCAAATCATCCTTGGTTTGTTGCAGCGCAATTCCATCCAGAATTCACTTCAACACCTCGCGATGGTCACCCTTTATTTAAAGGGTTTATAAAAGCTGCGATAGATCATCAACAAGGTCGTTTTTCATAGTTTTTGTTGACCCGATCGCATTAGTTTGTTAAAAAATTACACATTAAAAGGCTGTGGTCACAAATCTCAGCTTGTAATGAAGAATTTTTAAAATTTATTTTTATTAAAACAAAGGAAAAATCATGTCAAACATCGTTAAAGTACTTGGTCGTGAAATCATGGATTCACGTGGTAACCCAACTGTAGAAGCTGAAGTTCATCTAGCAGACGGTTCTATCGGTATGGCTGCTGCTCCATCTGGCGCATCTACTGGTTCTCGTGAAGCACTTGAATTACGTGACGGCGACAAAGCACGTTACCTAGGTAAAGGTGTACTTAAAGCTGTTGAAGCTGTAAACGGTCCAATCGCTGAAGCACTAGCTGGTAAAGATGCACTAGCACAAGCTGAGCTTGACCAAATCATGATCGACCTAGACGGAACAGAAAACAAAGCTAAATTTGGCGCAAACGCTATCCTAGCTGTTTCTCTAGCTGCTGCTAAAGCTGCTGCAATCTCTAAAAAAGTACCTTTATACGCCCACATCGCTGACCTAAACGGTACTTCTGGTGTTTACTCTATGCCTCTTCCAATGATGAACATCATCAATGGTGGTGAGCATGCAGATAACTCTGTAGATATCCAAGAATTCATGATCCAACCTGTTGGCGCTGCAAACTTCCGTGAAGGTCTACGTATGGGTGCTGAAGTATTCCATAGCCTTGCTAAAGTACTTAAAGCTGACGGTCATTCAACTGCTGTTGGTGACGAAGGTGGTTTCGCACCAAACCTTGCATCTAACGAAGCTGCACTTGCTGCAATCAAAGTTGCTGTTGCAAACGCTGGTTACGAGCTAGGTAAAGACATCACATTAGCGATGGACTGTGCAGCATCTGAGTTCTACGACAAAGAAGCAAACATCTACGACCTTAAAGGTGAAGGCAAAAAATTCACTTCAGAAGAGTTCAACTTCTTCCTTAAAGATCTTACTGAACAGTACCCAATCGTTTCTATCGAAGATGGTCTTGACGAGTCTGACTGGGATGGTTTCGCACACCAAACTAAACTAATGGGTGATAAAATCCAATTAGTTGGTGACGATCTATTCGTAACAAACACTAAGATTCTTAAGCGTGGTATCGACAACGGTATTGCTAACTCAATCTTAATCAAATTCAACCAAATCGGTTCTTTAACTGAAACTTTAGCTGCAATCAAAATGGCTAAAGATGCTGGTTTCACAGTTGTTATCTCTCACCGTTCAGGTGAAACTGAAGATGCAACTATCGCTGACTTAGCTGTTGGTACAGCTGCTGGCCAAATCAAAACTGGTTCTTTAAGCCGTTCTGATCGTGTTGCTAAGTACAACCAACTTCTACGTATCGAAGAAGCGCTAGGTTCAAAAGCACCTTACAACGGTCTTAAAGAAGTTAAAGGTCAGTAATATTATTTCTTAATTTCGGTTAAGGAAAGTATTCTACTTTGACTTATAAATCCTCACTTCGGTGGGGATTTTTTTTGCCTGTTATTTGGTGCAACGACAGATGCAAAGCACCTCCATAACTTCAGTCTTAAAGTAGTTAAAGGTCAGTAATTCTGATTTTTAAGTTTTAAGATTTAAATCCTCACTTCGGTGGGGATTTTTTTGCCTGTTATTTGGTGCAACGACAGATGCAAAGCACCTCCATAACTTCAGTCTTAAAGCAGTTAAAGGTCAGTAATTCTGATTTTTAAGTTTTAAGATTTAAATCCTCACTTCGGTGGGGATTTTTTTTGCCTGTTATTTGGTGCAACGACAGATGCAAAGCACCTCCATAACTTCAGTCTTAAAGAAGTTAAAGGTCTGTCATTTTTTAAATAGAATATGATTTTTAAACTTTAAGAATTACCCCCTCACTTTAGTGCTAATTTTCCCCTTATTATTAATGTGCTTTAATGGTGAAAAGGCTAATCCCCATAGCTACAAATAATCCTCCACTAATACGATGGAACCATTTCACATTATTAACATTAGATAAAAAACCTTTAGCTCGATTTGCTAAGTATCCATAAGTTGATAAAGATAAAAATGAAAAGCACATAAATATTAGCGTCATAATGAAGAACTGATTGAAAATTGGCTGATCAGTATTGAGAAATTGAGGGAACAAAGCTGTAAAAAATATAATAGGTTTGGGGTTAGTAACAGAGACAAAAAAACCTTCTTTAAAATATGAGAAAAGGTTTTTGTATCGGTTATTACCTTTTTCAGATTCCTTTACATTGTGATTATTGCTTGTGAGAATTTGTTTAATACCTAAATAGATTAGGTAGATTGCTCCAATGATTTTAACAACCATAAACAAAATTGATGAGGCTAATAAAATAGCACTCAAACCACTGATAGAAAGAGTTGATAGGAACATTAGACCAACAATGTTACCTAAAGCAGAAACTGTGACACATTTTAAGCCATTAACTGCACCATTATAAACTGCTAAAAAAATAGCAGGGCCAGGGCTTATGATGTAAAAGAATGAAACCAAAATATAGACTAACAAGGTATCGTAATTCATAACTTATAATTTCCTTATTTTATTTATGTAATCTTTAAGCCGACGAACAGCTTTTGGGAACGATTATATCCAGGTTAATTAAACAGTACTCTAAAGCTATACTTTAAATACATTTTTTTATTATTGATTATGTTTTTAACCTTAAGGTGATGAGCGAGCATTATTGCCTTATCTACTATTAAGCCACAATCATAGTTAAACCGTATCTTATTTACTTAACACAGCGTAAAATGCGCGTTTTTATTTAGTGTTTGGAATTATCATGCCTTTAATTATTGAGATCCTTGGTTGGACGAGTGTGTTCTTTTACATTTTTTTAATGGTGTTTAACGGCATGAAGAATATACGACTCGCTTCGTTTCTTTCTGTTATTAATGACGTATCTTGGGGGATTTTGATCGGTGTCATGCCGAAAGTCTTATTAAACCTAGTTGTTGGTAGTGTTACCCTTTATCGCTATTTATGTGATTTTACTGAGTTATCTACTCGAATAACTAAGCTTATCTTAGTTATCATGATTGCCTTTTTGACCTATGCGACTTATTTCTCAGTTAACGACTACCTTGCTAACCCATCTTTAGGTTTATTATTAACTTGGGTTGATTTTGCAGTTATTTTAACCGCATTAAGTGTTAAAAAAATACGCCTTTTTCAGGGCTTTATGTGGCTGTCTGCCTTTGTTGGTGGGTATGCTTATTATTTATTAGGCATCGATCAGATGGTGGTCATTAAAATGATTGTTGGGTTAATCATGACCCATAAATTATTCATTCATCCCTTATTCCCTCAAGTAGAGAGCAAGTTACTTTTCTGGAAAAGATAGTATTCACTTAAATTAAGGGCTAACAACCCAATTTAGCATGGTTGGGTTGATTTTAATTTTAAGCGTAATGTGGGATGATTAGCTTTTTATTATTGAGTCTACTTATCATGCGCTTATTGTTATTTGTGTTTGTTTTCCTCTTCTCTCTATTGCAGTATCATTTATGGTTCGGTAAAAATGGATTGCAAGATAATCGTGAATATAGAAAAGCCGTTGATCTCGCTACAGCAAGTAATACAGAGCTCACTACACGTAATCAAATGATGTTCTCTGAAATTGATAATTTAAAAACAGGTACTGAAGCAATAGAAGAGCGTGCCCGCAATGAACTAGGGCTAATTAAAGAAGGCGAAACATTTTTCCGTATCGTTCCTAAAGGCGGTGAGTTAGATGAATAAGCCATGTTTTTCTGTGGTGATACCTGCTGCCGGTATCGGAAAGCGTGTTGGTTCGGATATTCCTAAGCAATATTTAACTATTTTAAATAAAGCAATTATTGAATATAGCCTTGCCCCTTTTTTAGCACATCCTGACATTAATCAAGTCATTGTTTCAATTGCTGAGAATGACCAATGGTTCAACAACTTAAGTGTTGCTAAACATCCTAAATTGAGCATTGTTCAAGGCGGTAAAGAGCGTGTAGATTCAGTGTTAAGTGCATTAAAGTCTTTACCTGCCACTGATTATGTTTTGGTGCATGATGCTGCTCGTCCTTGTATACGAACAACTGATATTGATAAGCTGATCGATCATGCTCAACAACATGATAGTGGTGCAATGTTGGCTTATCGAGTGCGTGATACGATGAAACGTAGTGACCCTGAACAACAGATTAAACATACTGTAGATCGCGATAATTTGTGGCATGCATTAACGCCGCAGATGTTTCAAAACCAACAACTAATTAATGCCATCACAGGCATCGAAGCACAACACCTTATTACAGATGAAGCTTCTGCGATAGAGTTGTCTGGTGGGACTGTTTCAATTATTGAAGGCCGCAGTGATAATATTAAAGTCACACAAGCAGAAGACTTATTATTAGCGGAATTCTATCTCTCAAAAATTTAATACACACTGTTAATTTTAGACACATTGTTAAGGAAAATTTATGATCCGTATTGGGCATGGTTATGATGTACACAAATTTGGTGGCGAAGGGCCAATTACCATTGCAGGTGTGAAGATCCCTTATACTCAAGGTTTATTAGCTCACTCTGATGGCGACGTTGCGATTCATGCACTGTGTGATGCAATACTAGGTGCGTTAGCGTTAGGTGATATAGGCCGCCACTTTCCTGATAACGATGATGCTTTTAAAGGTATTGATAGTCGTGAATTATTGGTAAATGTATATGAACAGGCAAAACAGAAAGGTTATCGCTTAGGTAATGCAGATATTACTATTATAGCTCAAGCTCCTAAAATGGCGCCGCATATTGCAGATATGTGCGCAGAGCTAACTCGTTTACTTGAAACAGATTTAGGCAATATCAATGTTAAAGCGACAACAACAGAAAAGTTAGGACCGATGGGGCGTAAAGAAGGTATCTCTTCACATGCTGTGGTTATTCTATTAAAGGACTCAGAATGAGTGAGCTTCAGCCTGAAAAAAAGGTTTACCCGTTAGATTTTAGTTACCTTTATGGCAAACCAACTTGTACAGGTCGTTTTAAACAACATTGTGAAGATTTTCGTGTAGAAGAACAGTTAGACTTTGAATTAACTGGTGAAGGCGAGCATGTTTGTTTATGGGTAAAAAAAATAGGCGAAAATACTGATTACCTAGCCAGACAACTGGCAAAATTTGCTGGAATTGCTGCAAAGAATGTAAGCTATGCGGGTTTAAAAGATCGCCAAGCTGAGACTTACCAATGGTTCTCTTTGTATATTCCAGGAAAAGTAACACCCGACTTTAGTACCTTTGAGTCACCTGGTGTGAGTATTTTAAAAGTCATTCGCCATAATAAAAAACTGCGTACGGGCTGTTTATCTGGTAATAATTTTACGATTACTTTGCGTGATATTTCAGATAAAGCGCAATTACAGACGGTATTAGATCAAGTTCAACACGGGGTTCCTAACTACTTTGGTAACCAACGTTTTGGATTCGATGGGCATAATGTTAATGCGGCATTGCAAATGTTTAACGGTCGTAAAATAAAAGATAGATTCAAGCGAGGCATGTATATTAGCGCGGCTAGAAGTTACCTTTTTAATCGTGTTATATCACAACGCATTGATGATAACTTGCAAGCTTCTCCAATGCTTGGTGATTGTGTGCAATTCGTGGCTAACCGTTCTTTTTTCCCATTACCCGATTTATCGGAACAAACCTTGCAACGTTTATCTTGTAGAGAGGTCTGTTTAACCGCACCTTTATGGGGGAAAGGCGAACTAACCTCTAGCGATGATGCTCAACAATATGAGTTAAACTGTTTACAAGCTTACACTGACCTTCAATCTGGTTTAGCGAAAGAGGGCTTAAAACAAGAACGACGCCCATTGTTATTGATACCAGAGCAATTTAGTTATCAGTGGAATGACCAAACAACATTAACACTTTCATTCTATTTACCGTCTGGGTGTTACGCAACAAGTGTGATCCGAGAACTTATTGAGATAAATATATGATGCTATTACTGAGTAATGACGACGGTGTTCTAGCACCAGGTTTATCTGCGCTACATAAACACTTAAGTCAAATTGATGACACTGAAACGATGGTTGTTGCTCCTGAACGTAACCATAGTGGTGCCAGTAACTCGTTGACATTAGAGCAACCATTAAGAAAGAACTTATTAGATAACGGTTTTATATCAGTAAATGGTACGCCTACCGACTGCGTTCATTTAGCACTTAATAAACTTTGCTCAACACCACCTAAATTAGTGGTGTCAGGTATTAATGCTGGTGCGAACATGGGGGATGATGTTCTGTATTCAGGAACTGTTGCTGCTGCTATGGAAGGGCGCTTTTTAGGATTACCTGCTGTTGCTGTTTCATTAGATGGGACTGAGCATTATGAAAGTGCTGCTCGCTATGCTAAAAAATTAGTAGAACATTTGTTGGCTTCACCTTTAGCGCAACATCAAGTACTCAATATTAATGTGCCCGACTTACCCTTTGAGCAGATTAAAGGAATTAAAGTCACGCGTTTGGGTAAACGTCATCAAGCTGAGATGATAGAAGAAAGCATTGATCCACGAGGTCGCGAAATATTTTGGGTCGGTCCTCCTGGCCATATTGCAGACGCGGGTGAGGGGACTGACTTTCATGCTGTTGAGCACGGTTATGTTTCTATCACACCGATAAAAGTAGATTTAACTGCCATCGAACAATTGCCTATTGTAGATAAATGGTTAAACAATATTTAACTAAGTCATGTTTTATTAAACCAAATAGAATTAAGTTACATTTAATCAAAAAAACAAAGAGAAATTAAGTGAAAATATTTGCTCCCCTTTATGAAAAAGTAATGCTTTGGTCAAAACATAAACACGCTCCATTTTATCTTTATGTGACGGCATTTATTGAATCTATTTTTTGGCCTATTCCTGTGGATATTATGCTGGCACCAATGGCATTAGCTAAACGGGAAAAGGCGTGGCAGTTTGCTTTCGGGGCAACACTTTTTTCTGTATTAGGGGGCGCACTAGGTTATTACTTGGGGAGTGCATTATATGACCCTGTGGTACTGCCTTTTATTGAAGCAATGCATTACCAAGATAAAATGATCACAGCTCAGTCGTGGTTTAGTGAATGGGGGGTATTAGTGATTTTTATTGCGAGTTTTACACCTATTCCATTCAAAGTGTTTACCGTGACTGCTGGTGTTATGAGCATGGCATTTTGGCCATTTATGTTAACTGCATTAATAGGCCGTGCGATGCGTTTTTTCCTAGTCGCTGGTCTAATGGTTCTAGGGGGGGAGAAAATGGAAACTAAGTTAAGTAAATACATCGATGTATTAGGTTGGATAACCATTTTGGCTGCCGTTATTTTATATTTTACAATAAAGCATTAAATGACAGTGAAATATCTGTTATCTACCTCTTTTGTACTGTTAACGGCTTGCTCTAGCCACAGTGGTCGAGCGCCTATTTACGATGCGACTTCGACACCTAAGCCCTATGTGGCAACAGGACAGAGTATTACGCCGGGTCAAACAACGTATATAGTGGAGAAAGGCGATACGCTATATTCGATCGCTTGGCGTGCAAAAATGAACGTAAATACACTTATTAAGCGAAATAACCTCAAAAAACCTTATATAATTAGACAAGGAGAGGTATTAAAGCTCAAAAATAATACAGAAAAAGCCTCGACTGTTTCACAAAATAAGCAAAAAACAAGCTCAAACAGTTGTGCAACGCAAAGCTGTCAGCAAAACAGTAAAGTAAAGGTTGTCAAAAAATCAACAAAAGCATATCCTGCTAAAGTTGTTGATAAAAAAGTGACTAAAAAGCCTGTTTCACAACCAGTTGCTAAGAAAGTATCGGATTGGCGTTGGCCAAGTGAAGGGAAATTAATTAAAACATTTGCAAATTCAACACAGGGTATGAAAGGCATATCCATAGCAAATGATCGAGGCTCGTCAATTTATGCGGCGGCCAACGGTCAAGTTGTATACGCAGGGAGTGGTTTAAGAGGATATGGAAACCTCGTGATCATTAAGCATAACTACGATTATTTAAGTGCTTATGCGCATAATGACAAACTACTCGTTAAAGAGAATGAACAAGTTAAGATGGGCCAAAAAATAGCTGTTATGGGAGATAGTGGCACAGATAGTGTTTATTTACATTTTGATATTCGTTATCGAGGTAAGTCAGTGGACCCTTTGCGTTATCTACCAAAAAGGTGATGAGGCAAATATAAATACACGACAGCATTAGTTGTTTAAAGGTATAAACAATGAATGTGGAACATCTTAATTGAGTTCATCAATATTAAGCAGTAAAAGGAGTCTAACCATGGTAGGAACGGCCTCAGTTAATATAGATAAGCTTGAATATAATACTCATATGCACCAGGAAGGTGAACAGCTCGATAATAACGTGCAACATTTTTCTGGATCAGATAGCAAAGGAGCTACTACAGGTTCCTTTGAATCAAGCCAGAAATACAAAGTAATGGATGCCACACAGCTTTATTTAGGAGAGATCGGCTATTCCCCGTTATTAACAGCACCAGAAGAAGTTTATTACGCTCGCCGTTTACAACGAGGTGACCAAGTCGCTCGTAAACGTATGATCGAAAGTAACTTACGACTAGTGGTGAAAATATCTCGTCGCTATAACAATCGTGGATTATCACTTCTAGATCTTGTTGAAGAAGGTAATTTAGGATTGATCCGCGCAGTGGAAAAGTTCGATCCTGAAAAAGGTTTCCGTTTTTCAACTTACGCTACTTGGTGGGTACGCCAAACCATTGAGCGTGCCATTATGAACCAAACTCGCACTATTCGTTTACCTATTCATATCGTTAAAAAGCTCAATGTCTATTTACGTACAGCTCGTGAATTAACACACAAATTAGCCTATGAACCAACACCTGAAGATATCGCTAAAGAACTAGACGTGTCAGCTAAAGAAGTGGCTAAGATCTTAAAGCTAAATGAACGTATTAGCTCAGTTGATAGCCCGATTGGTAATACAGCAGATAAAGATTTATTAGACATTATCCCAGATAGCACCGACTCTACACCTGAAAATAGCTTACAGACCAGTGATATGAAGTTGCGCATTGTGGATTGGCTGGAAGATCTGCAACCTAAACAGCGTGAAGTATTAGCAAGACGTTTTGGACTGTTAGGTTATGAAGCAGATACCCTAGAAAACGTAGGTAAAGAGATAGGTTTAACGCGTGAAAGGGTGCGTCAAATCCAAGTCGAAGCCTTGAAGTCTTTGCATGATGTTTTATCGGCGCAGGGATTGTCTATAGACTCTTTATTCCAAGTATAAAATACCTTAACTCAGTAAAGACAACTTCTTCTCTCACCTAAATAAAAACGCATCCTAGGATGCGTTTTTTATGTTTATTATTACATTAATTCGGATTGGGAAAAGCTAAAGGAAGGGTCTATTTCTCGTAACTCTTTAGCTAATAAAAGTTGTGCTTTTGCATTTTCAATTTCACGCCATTTACGTGGTTTTGATTTACGCTTTGCTGGAGTTGCTAATAAACTATCTAGTGTCATTTCTGTATCGTTCAACTGAGCTTGCTGCATGTTATCTCCTTTACTTTCCAGTGTTTATTTCATGTTAAACACAATAATGTCGCTTCATTACGTTTTTATGACACAAATATTTTTATTTAAATAATAAAAATTACTCCTTTAGATAGAAGGTCAGAAGTTATTTTGTAACCTATGCTAGTTAGCTCACCTTAAAATAATCAAGGTGGCTGATACCAAGGAGAGGGTTATGATTATTCTAAAAGGTAAAGGATTTACCTTAGTAGAGTTGGTAGTTACGTTAGCATTATTAAGTATTGTGATTGCTATTTCTGCATCTTCATATCAAACGTTACTAGCGAATCAAGCCTTATCGAGTGCAGCTAGCAAGCTGTATTACACTTTACAGCTAGCGAAAACAGAAGCCATTAAACGTAATGTAAAAGTGTATGTTCAATTTTGTCAGCAAGGAGAGCAATGGTCAGTAGGAATGAGTGAGGCGTCTGGTTGTGACTGCTTTACCGCAAACTCTTGCCAGTTAGATGACGTGGATAATGTACAGCCCTTAGTTGACGGTGAAGAAGTGATGCTTAGCCAAGCCAATATGAAATTTAATGGTGACCAAGCATCCTATGGCGCATTACGATTTACGGTAAAAACCGGCTCAGTGACTTTAACCAATCAATATCAAGGTGCTTTATCTGTTATACAAAGTGCGATGCGTTTACGGGTTTGTTCTCCCGATAAAGCTGCATTAGGTTATAAAAAATGTTAGCCAAACATCACACTGAAAGTGGCTTTACCTTAGTCGAAATATTGATTTGCTTATTATTAGGTGCGTTATTACTAGCAATGGTGATTGGCTCATACGTATCTAATGTTGGGACAACTAACAAATCCTTAATCCATTCTCGTTTACGCACCGATTTACAGGCGTTGATTGCAATCATGGAGAATGATTTGCGTCGTGCTGGATTCGGTGGAAATGCATTTCTAGTAGGAGAGGAGAGCGATAAGGTGTTTGAACTTAGTCACAATGTTGACCAACAATGTGTTGTTTACGCTTATAATTTTGATCATTCAGCCACATCTCAAGCGCAGCATTTCATGGCATTTAGGTATTCCGTGAACAACCAAAGTATCCAATTTGGACGTAAAGTCGATAAGCAAGCGAGTAACTGCTTTTCTAGCGGTTATTGGGTTAATCTAACAGACCCTAACTTTTTAAAAATAACCTCATTAAGTTTTTCAGATAGTGATGTTGCTAACACGCAAATGGCTATGCGAAGTCTCGAAGTTAATATAAATGTCGAATGGGTGAAAGATACAGACTATAAGCATCAGGTCAGTACATTGATACAAACCAGACGTCCTGAGTAGCAGTCCTTCTTTGCATAATAAATAGCGGTCACCTTAGCGGGATACATAATGGATAACCTTGCTGTTACTCTAATAGCGATTAACTATTATTGTTAAACAAAAAAATAGACTATTTATAAACCTTTAATAAATATAAAATAATCCGTATATATCTATTATAAGGAAGTAATACGTTGAACTTACCAGCTAAATCATGGATAACCAGTTATTTTGCTTGCTTCTTCTTTATCTGGGGAATCTTCTTACCTTTTTGGGGAGTGTGGTTAGCTGATAAAGGAATTAGCCCAGAGCAAATTGGGACATTATTTTCATTAGGGTTAGTCTTACGCTTTGTGAGTAATATTAGCCTTTTGCCGCGACTTAAAACCGCTAACGCACCGATAACTATGGTCTGTTATCTAACCTTTTTTACTTTACTCTGTTTATTGTCGTTAATGTTTTTTCAAGGCTGGTATGTCTTGGCTGCAGCCACTTTGCTGCTTAATTTTTTATTAGCGCCCATGGTCCCTCTCGGGGACATAATCGGTACTCGATTAGTTAAACAGATACAGATGAATTATGGCAAGGTGCGCTTGTGGGGATCGGTTAGTTTTATTGTAGGATCAACCTTTGTCGGTTGGACAATTGGTGAATTTGGTCATGACAGTATTTTATGGCTAATCATTTTAGCCGTTTTTTTTAATTACAGCTTAAGCCTGATTAAGCTTAATCCGCAATTACAGGAGCAAAGTCGTCCTAATCCAGGTACTACAAATAACTTAATGACGTTATTGAAAAAGCCTAATGTTATTTACTTCATTTTAGTGATGGGCTTAATTCAAGGTAGTCATGCCGCTTATTACTCTTTTAGTGCTTTGTATTGGAAGTCTATGGGGATCACCGAGTTTAATATTGCTATTCTGTGGGGGCTCAGTGTTTTTGCTGAAGTGATACTGATGCGCTTCAATGACCGATTATTTAATAAATGGTCAGTAAAGCAGATGTGTTTATTAGCCGTATTAGCAGGCCTTGTTCGCTGGGGGACGCTATACCAAACTGCGGATTTCATGTGGTTACTTTTGGTACAAACCTTTCATGCCTTTACCTTTGCTTTAGCTCATCTAGCGGCGATGCGCTTTATTGCAATGCAAGATGAGCATTTAATGGTTGGTTATCAAACCCTGTATTCTGGTGTTGCACTGGGATTAGTGATGGCAGTATTAACCTTTATATCCGGCTGGATATATGCTCCCCAAGATAGCTCCTTATTTCTTTGGATGGCACTCATTCTCCTACCTGTTTTATTACTATTAAAGCAATGGAAATGCGATCCATCATCCCATTAGTTTAATGCTTAAGCCGTTGAGAAATAGATCTAATTTGAACTTCTCAACGTACTAAAGCTCTAATAACTTGAAATAAATAAAAGTATCCCCATATATAAAGTGTATTCATTATATTTATTGAGGTTCCTATGTTTGCTCGGTTATTTTTAATTTTCACTGGCGTATCGTTACTAGAAATATTTGTATTAGTGAAAGTAGGTGGCTTCATTGGGGCTTGGCCAACTATTTCATTGGTTATCTTAACGGCATTAATTGGCTCAGCTTTAGTGCGCAGCCAAGGTTTACAACTAATACAAAAAGTACAGCAACGTATGGCCGAAGGTGAAATGCCTGGTCAGCAGTTAATTGAAGGAATGATGTTAATTGTTACAGGGATCTTATTAGTAACACCTGGGTTTGTGACTGACATAACAGGTTTGCTGTTATTACAACCGACTATTCGCGGTAATATAGCCAAGTTAATTCTAGCGAATGTTAAATTTGCACCACAGGGAACAATGGGGGGCTTTTCAAGCCAAGGTTTTACTCGACAATCTGCTTCTGATGACACAATTATTGAGGGTGAATTCGAACGCAGAGAAGAGAAAAAACTAGATTAATTATTTTCAAGCACTCAGTGAGTCATAAAATTGTCATACAATGAAGGCATTATGTTGGCAGTTTTTATTACACGATACTAGAAACAGTAAAATAAGAATAAAAAGGGAGGCACGATGAAAATGAATCGTCCTAGCACGTTGAGAATTTTCAAAAAATATCAGCCACGACAAATTGCTAAATTTGCAAAAGGCTTCTTTAATGGGCGTATTTTTATTGCAGGTTTAGGTCGCTTTAGAGTAATAGAAGGCAAAGTGGTTGCTTATCAATGCTTAAAAGCAGAGCAAAAAGTACTTATCGCTGCTAGTGAAATCAACAAAATGGTTTCGGAATTATCTAACCCTAAAACCATTCCTGCATAACTTTTCCTGGTTTTAACGCTAAAGGCTTATTTGTAATCGGCAGTAATGTTGATAATGAATAAGCTTTTTTATTGCCTGTTTGAAACTATTTTCATTTTTTTTCATTGATTCTCTTGAATCGTACCTTTTTGACCCCATCACTTAATCAACCAATTCTGTTAACTATTACTATTAAAGGAAGTCACAATGTCTATTCGTCCTCTACACGATCGCGTTATTCTAAAACGTACTGAGCAAGAAACTAAATCTGCGGGCGGTATTGTTTTAACTGGAAGCGCTGCTGAAAAATCAACACGCGGAGAAGTTATTGCAGTAGGTAATGGCCGTATTCTAGAAAATGGTGAAGTAAGACCATTAGATGTAAAAGTAGGTGATACTGTTATCTTCAGTGAAGGTTACGGTCTAAAAACAGAAAAGATTGAAGGCGAAGAAGTGCTTATCTTAAGTGAGAATGACATTCTAGCGATCGTTGAATAATCGTTATTATTTTATTTTAAAGAACACAGTAAAAGGAAAATATAATGTCTGCTAAAGAAGTTCAATTTGGTAATGATGCACGAATTAAAATGCTTGAAGGTGTTAACGTATTAGCAAATGCTGTACGTGTAACACTAGGTCCTAAAGGCCGTAACGTTGTTATCGATAAAAGTTTTGGTGCACCGCACATCACTAAAGATGGTGTGACAGTGGCAAAAGAGATCGAACTTGCTGATAAGTTTGAAAACATGGGCGCACAAATGGTTAAAGAAGTAGCGTCTCAAACTAATGATGCTGCAGGTGACGGAACAACAACCGCAACTGTATTAGCACAATCAATCATCACTGAAGGTTTGAAAGCGGTTGCTGCGGGTATGAACCCAATGGACCTTAAACGTGGTATCGATAAAACAGTGAAAGCAGCGGTTGAAGAGCTTAAAAAACTATCAACACCATGTTCTGATTCAAAAGCAATCACACAAGTAGGGACTATCTCTGCTAACTCTGATGTTGAAATCGGTGAAATCATCGCGACTGCTATGCAAAAAGTAGGTAACGAAGGTGTTATCACAGTTGAAGAAGGTCAAGGTCTAGAAAACGAACTAGACGTAGTTGAAGGTATGCAGTTTGACCGTGGTTACCTATCTCCTTACTTCATGACTAACCAAGAAGCAGGTACGGTTGAGCTTGATAGCCCATTCATCCTAATCGTTGATAAAAAAATCGGTAACATCCGTGAACTACTACCAACATTAGAAGCAGTAGCAAAAGCATCAAAACCACTAATGATTATTGCTGAAGACGTTGAAGGCGAAGCACTAGCTACATTAGTAGTAAACAACATGCGTGGTATCGTGAAAGTAGCTGCTGTTAAAGCACCTGGCTTTGGTGACCGTCGTAAAGCAATGCTACAAGACATCGCAATCTTAACAGCTGGTACAGTTATCTCTGAAGAGATTGGCTTAGACCTAGAAAAAGTAACACTAGAAGATTTAGGTCAAGCAAAACGCGTTGTAATCAATAAAGATGAAACAACGATTATCGATGGTGCGGGTGAGCAACAAGCAATCCTAGCGCGTGTTGGTCAAATCAAACAACAAATCGAAGCATCTTCTTCAGACTACGATAAAGAAAAACTACAAGAGCGTTCTGCTAAATTAGCAGGCGGTGTAGCGGTAATTAAAGTAGGCGCATCAACAGAAGTTGAAATGAAAGAGAAAAAAGACCGTGTAGATGATGCATTACATGCGACTCGTGCGGCAGTTGAAGAAGGCGTTGTTGCTGGTGGTGGTGTTGCACTAGTTCGTGTAGCTGGTTTACTTAAAGGCTTAACTGGCGATAACGACGACCAAAACGTAGGTATTCGTGTTGCACTACGCGCAATGGAATCTCCATTACGTCAAATCGTATCAAACTGTGGTGAAGAAGCATCTGTGGTAGCAAACAATGTACAACAAGGTACTGCTAACTACGGTTACAACGCAACAACAGGCGAATACGGCGATATGTTAGAAATGGGTATTCTTGACCCAACTAAAGTAACACGTAGCGCACTACAATTTGCAGCATCTGTTGCAGGCTTAATGATCACAACTGAATGTATGATCACAGATTTACCAGTAGATGCACCAGCGTCTGCACCTATGCCTGATATGGGTGGGATGGGCGGAATGATGTAATTCTGGCTGCATAAATCGTCTACTTCAGCGTTGCATTGCCACTCGTTTAAGAAACACTAAACGTCGTGGCAAAGCGCCTGAATTAAACAATTTCTGCTATTCATAAAGCATCTAAAAAACTCACTTCGGTGAGTTTTTTTGTATCTGGTTAACTGTCACATAAATAATCTACTTCAGCGTTGGGTTGCCACTCGTTTAAGAAAACACTAAACGTCGTGGCAAAGCGCCTTCAATTAAGCAATTTCTGCTATCCAGAATGCTACTCATGAAGCATTTAAAAAAGCTCACTTCGATGAGTTTTTTGTTTTTGGAATTTATTAAATAAGTGCTTACTTGATCGTTTCGTTGTCATTTATTAAGAAACACTAAAGGTGGTAGCAAAGCGCCTTGAATTAAATGATTCTAGATAACACGTTTTATTTTTGAGGTGGGGTATCAGTAAAAATACTGCGTTTCTTGATTGATATATAGCGTACCAAGTAGGGGATTTTCACGCTCTTAGAGCGACATGTATTAATTATTGGGCTGAAAATCAGTTTAGAATCGTATTTTTTTATCACTTCATTAAAAAATTATTTTTAATATAGAATTTTTTGCATTTTCTTAAAATCAATACTTTCCGTTAGTTTTACAGTAAACCTTTAGTCATTACGCCTCATAATATTGCATAAATAAATTTTATTGCACATGTCTAGTGCATGTTTTTATTCATAGTTTTTTCCTTGTTAGTTGTAACAAATAACATGCTATACACTTTGAATAGTAGCTCTTAGACTAATTTTAACAATTAATTAGTCGTTAGTAGTTTTGACCAAAACCGACTAGGGAATGTCTTTATAACGCTACAGGAGTACTACCATGAAAAAGCTTGTTAATAACACATTAGCTGCAACTATCTCTGCAATATGTTTACTTTCTACTTCTCTTTCTGTGACTGCTGCACCTAAAAAAGTTGATATCTTAATATCACCTTCGGGTTCAGGTCCTTACCTTGCTTGGGCAACTATGCAAAATTATGCTGGTGATTATACAGATAAAATAGCACCTACTGCAGTAGAAACACCGGGGTTTACTTACAATGTTAGATATTTGGCCTCTTCACCTCACCTTTGGGAAAACACAATTATTGGTTCTGGGCAAGTCGTTGAGTGGGCAGCAAAAAAAGGGATATCTCCTTTCTTTCCTAAGCCAATGGAAGCGGTTAAAGATTTTAGAGCGTTAGGGGTAATGAGTAGAACAAGTAATATGTTTGTTACTTTAGACCCATCGATTAATAGTAAAGATGATTTTGTTGGCAAGCGTGTTGCTGTTGGTTTATTGAGTCAAAATGAATGGGGGATGCATCAACGCATGATGCTTGATGGTTGGGGGATGACTGAAAAGTTGAAGTCATTCGATGCGTTAGGTCCTGCTCAAAATATTAATGCAATCTTAGATGGCAAAGCTGATATTGGGACACTTGTAACCCATAGTAACCATGATTTTAGCGTTACCTTGGAAGCCGGCCCATTCAAAACATTAGAAAGCTCCGGTAGACCTTATGCGTATATCGATATCAATAAAGAAGATATCCAATCTTATATTGATAAAACAGGGGCTCCTTTTAGCGTACAAGTCTTACCTGCTAATACGGTTGCGAATCAACCAAAACCCGTCACTAGTTTTGGTAATTACACCTTATTGTCGGTACACAAATCTTTCCCTGAAGAAGATGCTTATGAGATGACCAAGTTATGGTTAAAAGCTGGGCTTGAATTAGGTAAATATAGTGCAGTAGCAAAAATATGGGACAAAGAAACTGTAGCGACAATTGCTAAAATTGGACCTGAAAATATCCATCCTGGCGCGTTACGAGCGTACAAAGAATTAGGCCTTATAGAATAGTTTTTTGTAAATGTTGTTCGATTAAAGACAAGCTAAAGGAATGGATATGTTAGAAAACAAATCAAAAATCATGAGCATTAGCCATTGGGCTTTATGTTTGGTAGGTGGCTGTCTTCTCATCTATCACATGATCACTCTCTGGGCGAGTGTTCATGGCGCAATGAAGCACTACACTATGCACCTTACTGCGGTACTGATCATTGGTGCTTTATTGATCATGGGGAATCGCTCAGCAGATAAGTCATCGAGCTCTAGACTGATCGATATTATTACCTCCCTTGTAAGTTTAGTGTTAGCAACTGGAGCAGGTATTTATCTCTACGCAAATGCAGAAATATTAGAGGTTACTCAACCTTTTGTTGAGAATGATGCTTTGATTGCTGGAGCCTGCATTATTGCTGCCGTTATTTTAATTACATGGCGTATGTGGGGAGCAACTATTGCTGTTGTTTGCCTTGTGGGTGCGGCTTATATGACATTTGGTCATTTACTACCAGAGTCTTTGGCATCACGCCAACAACCCCTTAATGTCGCAATTAGCTTTCTGGGAGGGATTGGTGGTCCGCGTGGAGTACTTAATTACATGCCGCTATCTGCAGATATGATTTTCTTATTGCTAGTTTACGGCGGTTTACTTCATGGAACACGTGTTATTGATACCTTTGGTGAGCTAGGCCAAGCGATTGGATTGTTGGTTAAAGGTGGTGTTGCTTATTCCGCTGTTGTTGCTAGTACATTGATAGGTATGGTGACAGGTCAAGCAATTAGTAATATTGCCTTATCGGGTGTCATGACTATCCCTACAATGAAAAAGAATGGATTTACTGCGGATGAAGCAGGGGCCATTGAAGTGATGTCTTCAACTGGAAGCCAATTATTACCGCCTATTATGGGGTTAGGTGCCTTTTTAATGGCAGTAATATTGGGTGTTTCTTATATTGAAGTTGTTGTTGCCGGGCTTATTCCGGGCTTACTTTATATGTTTGCCATTAGTATTGCTCTTTATAGTTTAGTAGGCCATAAACCGCGTAATCTTTCACAAAAATATAAAATTAACTGGCAAAAGATTAAATGGACACTGCCGTCATTTATCTTATCTTTTACCGTGCTAATCGTATTATTGGTACTGCGCTATTCTCCTGCTATGGCTGGCTTTTGGGGAGGACTCATTGTTGTTTTACTTTCTTTTGTTCGTCCTGCTAAATACCGTCCAAACTTTAAAGAGTTGTGGAAAGGTTGTTTAACAGGTTTAGAAACAGCGGTGCAATTGACTGTAGTGCTAGCTGCCATTGGACTGGTTGTGCAAACCCTTACAACAACAGGTCTTGGTGTATCAGCGGGGCATCTGATCTCAGTTTACACTGACGGTAATATTGTTATTGCGCTGATGATTGGGATGGCAGTGTCTCTGATCGTAGGGATGGGGCTACCTACTCCTGCCGCTTATGCACTGATTGCTATCATTGTTGTACCTGGTTTAATTGATGCTGGATTACCACCTATTGCAGCAAATATGTATGGCTTTTATTTTGCAATCTTCTCAGCTCTTACTCCCCCTGTTGCTGTCGGTATTTTAGTGGCCGTTAGAATATCTGGAGGTAGTTTTATACGCAGTGCACTTGAAGCAGCGAAATTGGGATGCTGTGCTTTGCTTGTACCCTTTGTATTTGTTTCTATTCCTAGTGTATTGGACCCTGAAAATATTACTTCACAAGCGGTGCTTGGGATTGTCGTTTTCTTATGTGCATCTATTTTAACCGCTGGTGTTGTTTACGGGGCTATTGGTCGAAAACTAAGTTCATGTGAGCGTCTAGTGTATTTGTTCGCAGGGCCATTATCGCTAATCGTTTATTTATTAACTCATAATGTTTGGGTAGGGCTAGTGCCAATTCTCACCATAATTATTCGAGTGGTATTAACGCGTCGTGACAAGGTTAAAAGCAAAAAGGTAACGGAGTCAAAAACATCTAATGATAACGAACCTGTTCTTCAAAATTAATTTATCGACCTAATACCGATATTTAATAGAAAAATTATTTAATTTTAAAATTTAAGAATATGAGAAGGAAAGTCCTATGACTTCAAGTACTAACAAAAATAATACCGTCCGAGTGGCTGCTGCACATGTTTCTTCAGAGTTTTTTGATCCTGAAGCGGGGGTAAGAAAAGCAATTAAATATCTAACTGAAGCGGCTAAAGCAGGTGTTGACCTTATTGTTTTTCCGGAGAGTTTTATTCCTGGTTTTCCAATCTGGAATGCATTATCAAGCCCAATAAAGGGACATGAAAATTTTGTTAAATTTGCTGCTTCATCGCTGCGTGTTGATGGACCTGAAATTAAGGCGATTGCTAGCGCTGCTGCACAACAGAAAATATCAGTTTCGCTTGGTTTTTCAGAAGTGGCTTCATACTCCGCAGGGTGTTTATGGAACTCCATGGTATTGATTAACGCACAAGGTATTATTGTTAATCACCACCGTAAACTAGTACCAACTTTTTATGAAAAGTTAACGTGGAGCCGTGGTGATGGAGCTGGGTTAACGGTTGTTGATATGCCGTTCGGTCGAGTGGGTGGCTTGATTTGTGGAGAAAATGGTAATCCTTTATCACGCTATGCTCTTATGGCGCAAGGTGAAGAGATTCACTGTGCTAACTATCCGCCAATTTGGCCATTTAAAGATCCTCGCAATTCAGAACCTTATGATTTAGCTGATGCAATTCGTGTACGTGCTGCTGCGCATTGTTTTGAAGCGAAAGTGTTTTCTATTGTTTCAGCAGGTTTTATAACAGATGAAAATATCGCTTTGTTGTGTGATGACGATGAAGCTAGAGCAATTTTAGAAGGCTCTCCAAGGTCTGCTTCTATGATTGTCACTCCTAGCGGAACAACATTAGGTGAAACGTTATCTGACCGTGAAGGGCTTGTAATAGCTGATATAGATGTTAGCAGCCTCGTAGAATTAAAGCAGCATCATGATATGGCTGGTTATTATAATAGACATGATGTGTTTAATGTATCGGTTAATCGCTCTCGACAAAAACCATTGCATGACATAGTCATTAATAGTGCGTCAAATTCTGTATCAGATGTTAATACAACATTAGAAGAGAGTTTGGAGCTGATTAATTATACTTAAAGTTTTTTAAGCAGTTTATGAGGCTGCTTCAAAAAAAGATTCAATATGGGCTGAAAATATATCTGCAATGCGTCGAGGTTCTAATCGACTGTAATGTACCAACACAATATTGAGTGGATCGACCTTATCTTTGATCGGTTTAATCACGACCTGATTACCATTATAGGTGACTGGAGATTTTGGTTTTAAGTTTAATACTGATACACCTAAACCACTCGCAACAAAGGTGCGAACAGTCTCAAATGAGTTAGTACGGTAACGTATATTGGGAGATAACTTATGTTTTGCAAAAAGCGAAATAAAGTAATCATTAGTATAAGGTAAATCCATTAAAATATAAGGACGCTGTACCAGGTCTTTTAGCTCAACTTCCTCTTGTTGAGCAAGCGGATCGTCGAGTGGTAACAGCGCATAGGGCTCTCTAGTTGCGATATATTTTGCTTTCATTGATTTGGGGATATTTAAATCAAATGTTAATGCTAGTTCTACTTTCCCGCTACTGAGTGCATCGAAAATAGCTGCTTGATCTAAGTCGTGAATATGAACATTAATATCGGGATATTTTTCTTTAAAGGTTCGAATAATTTCAGATAAATAATTGGATCCTAAGTTCATAAAGAAAGCGATAGAAATATTACCGATTAGTTGTGATTTAACAGCGCTTGTTGCCACGCGAAATGATTCTGCATGTCTTATCAGGATTCTTGCTTCTTCTAAGACTTTCATGCCCTGAGTGGTTAATCGGATACCTTTAGATGGATAGCGTACAAACAATTGAAGATCGAGTGTTTTCTCTATTTCTATAATTGCAGCAGAAATACTCGGTTGTGATATGTGGAGTTTATTAGCTGCCTCAGATAAGCTGCCACATTCTGCCGCCGCTATAAAATAACGAATAGGTCGTAGTTTTATATCCATGGTTTTTATCCTAATTATTGACGGGAATATAGCTAAATCCTATATGAAATGTTATTTAGTATAAACAACAATCACAATATATTGATTAAAGTTGAGATGTTTTGTGAGTTTTAGAAATAGCTGATTTAAGGTAGTAAATTCTGCTATTCATAACACTACTCATATGTACCAAAAGCTGAGAGCATTAAACTCATGCTTATTATACGAAAGCGTTTGATTTTAGACGATTTCTTACATATCACTCTGATCTTTAGTCAGGCGATATTATGGGTAAAAAATAAACTATTTACTTTTAATTTTTTAATTGAGTTTTTATGAATGATGTTTCTTTATGGCTTCTGTTAGCCTTTATCGTCGCAAGTTACGTACAAAGCATAACAGGGTTTGCGTTTGGCTTAATCGCAATGAGTATTGCAGGTGTATTCTCCTTAGTACCGATAGAAATTGCAGCATTTTCTGTGAGTGTGTTAAGTATGGTGAATGCGGGCACAAGTTTGTATGGTGGAGTGTGGAGGCAGGTAAATGCAAAGAATTTTTTGATCTTTTTTATTGGCTCTACTCCAATGATTGCCGTTGGTGTTTATCTATTAACTTTTTTTGGCGAAAACGCACTGCATTGGTTGCAACTCTTATTGGGAGTAAGCATTATTTTGGCGTGTCTAATGAGCTTAGTAAAGCCTAAGAAAGACGTTAAACCTTCCAGGTCTTGGGTGTATTTTGTATTTGGTGGTATTTCTGGAGTCTTTGGTGGTTTATTTGCTACTTCTGGGCCTCCTATCTCTTATTTAATGTACCGTCAGCCAATAGCTTTAAGTGTCATCCGAGCGACATTACTCAGTGTTTTCTTTCTTTCCTCTCTATTACGAATTGTTATTATGGGCGTGAGTAATCAAATTACAACACCAATGGTATGGTGTAGTTTAGCTGGGTTACCTTGTGTTTTTATTGTCGCAATGTTGGCTAAACGTTACCCACCTAATATTTCTCCACAAGTGATCAAGCGTATTGCACTTATATTATTGTTTTTATCCGGAGTTAGCTTGTCGTTAAAAGCATTACTTTAATAACTTATTTAAAAATATTGAAAAAACTTGGATATTAGCTTGGAAAAGTAGGGGACTAGAGCCACTATTTAATAATAAAGGAGAGGCTCACTTTCAAAAATAAGTTAGATTATTTTTCATGAATACTGAGAGCCATCTAGTTTATCTACTTTTCTAATCAAAGGTCGTGGACACCCATAAACTTTTATAATTATTTGGCTGCCCATAAACAAGGTTAAGCGACTCACGGTTATTTAGGATAAAGGCTCATACCTATTGTAAGCATGTGGCACATAAACACGACAGAGGTCAGTACAAAACGCATCTTTTGATAATCTTTGTGATAGGTTTTCCATTGCGCTGTGGTCTTTTCAAATATAAGTACCAACCAAAAGCTTGCTCCTAACCAAGCAAGCGTCCATTCAACAGGCAAAAATGATAAAAATGGTACCGGAATAACGGGGGCTACTGCTTTTATCGCACCGCTATAACTTTGTTCACCAGCGCGCCACAGATTACCAGCCATAAAAGCAAGTATGGCAATACTATAAAAAGTAAAAAATGCTAAGTTCGCACTATTACTTCCAAACATTATCGGCCAGGCTACGCAGCCTAAAAATGGCAATAATCCTAAATAGCCAAGTTGAATATGGTTAATGAATTTTCTCATTGTGGCATGCCTTATGTGTAAGTGTTTTAAGCTGGGGATTGTAGTAGCGATTTGAAAATATGAATAAAGTAACGATTTATAAGTTAGTTACGAAAAGTACTAATGAATAGTTCAATCTCCGAAATTGATTGTTTTAATCTAAACAATCAATTTTATTTAACTTCTTTGGGTTCTGGCTGTATTAATCAGCTAACGAGAAAACCCATATATTTAGGCTGTTTGAGTTACTTTGATAAATATTTTTAAAACAAATGATGAATACTATGAGCACTGCATTAATCAGTACAAAAGCTCAAGGTTTCAACGCAATTGCATACCACAATGATAAAGGTAGTGAATAGCCACTAACTTTTATAGTTATTTGCCTGTCTAGCGATTTCACAGCTATTTTACTAAATTATCTAGGTTGATTTTTGCTCCTAGGCACGCGAAAAGATCAATACGTCTCTACCCTGATGGCGGCTTACTACCGCTGAACAAGTCAATAGGACTTGTGGCTACTTGGGGAAAATAAAGATAACAAAGGTTACATTCAGTAGCCTTTCATTTAATTGTGTTTAATAGGAAGTATGATTTGTCGTTTAGTCACTCAGCAACTAATATAAACTTAAAAAATAGCTTTAAGGCACTTTGCATTACAAAGTGAGCTAGAACAGGCTAACTTATATCTACAACCAGAAGTGCTGTTTCGAGTAACTTCTTTACTTAATTTTAATAGATCAATATTAATAATATTTCACAGAATTATGTGATGAAGAAATAGTATGACTCCTCAGTAAAACTTAAGTCTTGTAGTGCATAATTTAATTTTACAAAAACACGAGACTATTTATATGAAATTACTCTTAGTTGAAGACTCTGAATCACTTAGAAATAGCCTAAAAGTGGGCTTAGGAAATTTAGGTTTTACTGTTGATGCAACTGGTGATGGAGCTGAGGGGTTAACCATGGCGACAATGGGAAACTATGATCTTATGATTTTAGACCTTATGTTGCCTAGTGTTGATGGTTTAACGGTATTAAAAACAATTAGGCGTAAAAAAAGTGAATTAAAAGTGCTTATTCTATCAGCTAAGGGCGAGACGGAAGATCGAATTGAAGGCTTAGTCTCAGGCGCTGATGATTATCTAGCGAAACCTTTCTCTTTTGATGAGTTACACGTTCGTTTACAAGCTCTATCTAGAAGAGGCGCTTTGCTAATAGATGAAAATATTATTGAGGTTAATGATTTTATTTTAAATACTCAATTATTTACTCTTTCATTTCATGGAAAAAATATTAATTTAACACCAAATGAATATAAGTTAATTGAATGTATTTTTAAGCAAAGAAAACTGGTTTTTTCTCCAGAAAAATTGAGTGAGTACCTGGCTGGGCAATATGATTCTATGTCTAAAAATACAATAGAGGCTCATTTATCCTCAGCGAGAAAAAAAGCAAAAGCAGCTGGAGGAATATTACCAATTATTAATAAACGTGGTTTTGGTTACATGGTTGATCAAACTTTATGATGTCTATCAGAAATAATTTAGTTAAAAGCCTATCGATTTCACTTTCGCTTGTTTTTGCTTTAGTGATGCTAATTATAGATGTCGTACTCGATAATTGGGTCGATAAAGAATTTGAACAGTCACTTATGAGTAAAGCTTCATTATTAGTTGCTTTAGTATCAGAAGATGAGCGCGGTGTTGAGTTTGAATTTTCTGGTGAGTTTATGCCTGAATTTGAGAGGCAAAATAACGCGGAATATTTTCAATTATGGATAGGTGATGAAGTCTATGAAAAATCAGATTCATTAGATTTTCAATTAAATAATAGTTTGCCTTTTGTACCTTTATTGGAAGGTAAAAAGAAAATTATTGAGACTCGCTTACCCGATGGGCGTGACGGGTTAATTATTTATTACTCTTTTAAGGCACAAGTCGATACTGCCAAAAGATCTGGGTTTTACACACATTTAAAAGAGGCTGGTGTAACTCAACCTACAATGCTCTTAGCTTATGCGGCTTCTACAGAAGATACAGAGGGGATACTAGTTTTTCTAGACTTTTTGTTTGTTCTGGCGACGTTTATTGTTGTTTTTTTAGTTGTATATGTGGTGAGAAATAAGGTTGATCTAGGGTTAATTCCACTGAATGAATTAAATAATGAGCTTAAAAAAATTAAAATAAGCGATGAAAATTTAAAGCTATCAAATAAAAACTTGTCGCTAGAATTAGTGCCTTTTATAGATAGTATTAATAGCTTTATTGATCAGAATAAAACGTTATATGAAAAAGAAAAACGGTTAACTTCAGACATTGCACATGAATTAAAAACCCCTATTACAGAGTTGATTAACCTTACTGAAGTTGTTATCAAATTCCCTCAAGATAAAATATCCAAAGCTGATTACCCACAGCAAGTGTTAGGTATTTCTTGGCGCTTAAAAAATGTTATCTCAAATCTTTTATTGTTAAATAAGTTATCTGGTAATGGACTTCCTAAGGATGATATTTTTGATTATCAACAAATTATTCATGCACTATATGCTCCTTATGAAAGTCGCATCATTTTGAATTTTCAAACTGAGCTTCCTCCTTTAGAAAATAATTTATTTGCAGTAGAAACCGTTTTGAAAAACTTAATCAATAATGCTATTCAATATAGTCCTAAGGAGTCTGTGATATTGCTTACTTTAGAGTCAGTGGGCGAGTTACCTCATGTCTCAATCTCTAATGAAGTATCTGAAGCATTATCTGTTGAAGATTTAGAGAATATGTTTGAGCCTATGTGGCAAAAAGATATTTCTCGTAGCTCTAGTGAAAATTTTGGCCTGGGGTTGGCCATTGTTGCTTCTCTTTGTGATGCCATTGATGCAGACATTAAAGTTACATTAACTCAAAAAACGATTACGTTTGATGTGCTATTTAACTAGCGGCTAGATAGCGGTATTTTAATTATCTATATTAAACATTCAGTTTATATTAAGTGAACCTTAAGTCTTCCATGAAATAGTGTTTCCTATCTTAACTTAGGAAACTTTATATGATCTTACATACCTCTAATGATACTACGCAGAAAAATGCAGGGGCTTGCTCTATTGTTGTCCCAATTTATAACGAAGAAAATGTAATTCCCCAATTCCATTCTAGATTAAATCGTGTTGTAAAGTTATTGGATATGCAAGTCCATGTTATTTATGTGAATGACGGAAGCTATGATAAAAGCACTCAAATAATTGAAAACTTAACCAATTTAGAATACGACTTTACATTAATTAATTTAAGTCGAAACTTTGGTAAAGAGGCTGCTATGTCAGCTGGGTTAAGTAAAGCGGAGGGTGATTTCACTATTATTCTTGATGTAGATCTGCAAGATCCACCTGAGTTGATTCCTTCTATGATTGATAAATGGAAAGAGGGGGCGGATATTGTTTGCATGCAGCGTAATAAAAGATATGGGGAGTCATGGTTTAAAAAAGTCTCTGCCTTTTTGTTTTATAAAATAATTAATCGTTTAGCTGATTGCGATATTCCAGAAAACGTTGGCGACTTTAGGTTGTTAGATAAAAAAGTCGTGAGGGAGTTAATTCAATTACGAGAAAAAAATATATACATGAAAGGCTTATTGGCCTGGCCGGGGTTTAATCAAGTTATTTTAAGTTTTGATAGAGATCAGCGGTTTAGCGGAGAGTCAAAATGGCCGTTACAAAAATTACTCGCTTTGGCGATGGATGGTATAACTTCGTTTAGTACAAAACCATTACAAATAGCGACCTACCTTGGGGCTGCAATTGCTAGTGGATCATTCTTTTATGCTGTTTTTACTGTTTTAAAAACATTCATCTTAGGTGAAACGGTGACAGGATTCCCTACCATTATTGTTGCTATTACTGGGTTAGGGGGAGTGCAGTTACTGTCGATTGGCTTAATAGGTGCATATGTAGGGAGAATTTATAATGAGGTTAAGAATCGACCTCGATTTATTGTTGCGTCTGAAGTGAATAAAGCAGCAGCAGAAACGAGTAAGGTCATTTCAATCTCATGCTCTCGAAAGGAGGTCATATAATGCAGAAGTTACCTATCCGCATTACCATTTTTATCTCCGTTATCATGCTTATTCGGTTAGCTTCACTTCAATTATATCCTTTAATGGATACCACAGAGGCCAGGTATGGAGAAATGGCTCGTTTGATGGTGGAAACCAATAATTGGATCACTCCTTTATTTAACTATGATGTGCCTTTTTGGGGTAAGCCTCCTATGCAGACGTGGGTAAGTGCATTATCAGGAAAAATATTAGGAATAAGTGAGTTTTCATTACGTTTTCCTCATTTTATCAGTGGCATACTAACCATCTTTATTGTTGGGTATTTTGCTTATAGAAAACGTATGTCGCCATCACTGAGTATGTTTGTGTTACTTACTTGCGCTGGGTTTTATATCGCAAGTGGTGCGATTATGACTGATTCATTGTTAACACTTTCAATGACCTTATCTATGTTTGGTTTTTATTTTGGATGGCAAAACCATAGTAAAAAATATGCTTATTTAGGGTTCGTTGGAATAGGTCTTGGTCTATTGATTAAAGGACCACTTATTATTGTGTTGATTGGCTTATCTATTCTTCCTTGGATCATTATTAATTATGGAGTGTTAGAAGGGGCGAAACAATTTTGGTTGCGTATTCCCATTTTTTCAGGGTTCTTACTATCGTTAATAATTGCTGGTCCATGGTATATAGTTGCAGAACAAACAACGCCAGGTTTTCTTCATTACTTCTTAGTTGGTGAGCATTGGTCACGATTTACTGTTAGTGGTTGGAATGGAGACCTTTATGGTAATGCACATGACGAGCCTAGAGGAATGATCTGGTTGTTTTGGCTATACACCGCATTTCCTTGGTCTTTGGTTCTCTTATATCGACTAATCAAAAGCTCAAAACAGAGAATGCTTTTTACAGATAGTGAAAGTAAAAACTGGCATACTTTTTTGCTCTGTTGGTTAATTTCTCCCATGTTATTATTTACATTTTCGGGCAATATTTTACCTATGTATGTATTACCTGGTTTACCTGCATTGGCTTTGTTATTAACTTCGAGAAAGCAAACATTGAGTCGAGGTGAAATATCCATTGGTTGTTTTGCACCTGTTGTTGTCGTCTGCTTACTAATATTTGGAAAACCAATCTTTGAAGCAAAAAGTGATGCTGTTTTAATAGAAGCAACAAATAAAAAATTTCCAGTCTATTATATTAATAACTACAGTTTTTCTGGAAGATTTTACACCCAAGGACAAGCTAAAATCTGGAGGGAAGAGAATCAAAAAACTACGTTACCCTACTACATTGTGACAGCTGATAATCAAATCAAAAATAATATGAAAATATTAAATAACTGTAGTTTCAAAACTAAAAATAGAAAGCGCTCTCTGTATTTTTGTTCGAATAACCAAAATGAATAAAAAACTCTGCTTTTTAACCGTTGGGGCAATTGCGTTCTGTATTGACGCCAGTGTTTTTTGGTTCTTATTTGACGTAGTGAGTATTGAAATGTATTGCTCTAGAATTACAGCATTTATTTTTGCTGTGTTAGTTACTTGGTATGGGAACCGAACATTTACTTTTCAAGAGCGAAAGCAATTACCAATATATAAACAACTTAGAAGAGCTTTTGTTAGCTCTCTTTGCTCGCTATTACCAAATATAACGTTTTTTTATCTTTTAACTTCCGTTTTACCACAACCTAATTTTATTCATATAGCATTTATAGGAGGAGTGATTGCAGGAACAATTAGTAATTTTATATTCAGTGATAAGTTCGTTTACAAGGAATGCTAACTCTTGGTGTTCACTTATTTACCAGACTATCTGATTAATATTTCTATATCAGTTCGTACCTGGATTGAGTTATTGAAGTTCTGTGAAGTTCTGGACGCCCAATAGTTAATTGCAATAAAATCAAAATTTTGCGATTTAAAACCTTTGGGTGTTCTGTCATTCTATATTAAAACCTCAACAAAGTACGAGGGTGTCGGTTAAACTCTCTAGTCATAATGCTAATTGGATCAAACACATGACTCTCAACTATATGCCTACCGTTAAAGACTGGCTTTCTCTGCTGTTACTCATTCTGTTGTGGGGAACATCATTTATGTTTACCGCTGTCTCACTTCAAAGCTTTAGTCCTGTGGCTATCGTCTCTCTTAGAGTTTTGATTGCAGCGATTATTCTCACTCTCTTTATGTATGGCAAGGGGTGGCGTTTGCCTGTGGAGCCCTTGGCTTGGGCGATCTTTTTACTGTTAGGTATCATGGGTAATTTGTTGCCTTTTTTTCTTATCTCAACAGGCCAGAAAGATATTAGCTCGGGCATTACGGGGTTATTGATGGCATTTATGCCGTTAGCGACAATGATTTTGGCGCATTATTTTGTGTCTGGAGAAAGCCTTAATCGCTTTAAAGTTTTTGGTTTTATATTAGGCATTACTGGTGTGGTGATTGTGCTTTGGCCGTCACTTGTAGGTGCCCACAGTAGTTTGCTGAGTGGTCTATTGATTTTATTCGCAACTTTTAGTTATGCGATAAATGCCATTTTAGTGAGACGATTACCCTCCTATAATCCTGTTGTTACGGCAGCGGGTGTGATGATTATTTCTAGTATCGTTATAGTGCCATTGTGGTTGTGGCAAGATTTACCGTGGCAACAAAGTTATTCTTTAAAAGCCTCGTTATCCATGTTGTGGTTAGGTGTTGGCCCGACTGCATTTGCCACCATTCTTTTGTTTGCCGTTATTGGTTCGGCAGGTCCTACATTTCTTTCCTATATAAATTATGTGATTCCTGTTGTGGCGTATTTTACTGGCGCACTTCTTTTAGGCGAAACTATTGATTGGCACAGCCTGGTAGCAATGTTATTTATTATTTCTGGAATAGCACTAACGCGCAAACGGGTAGCTAATTGAATAACTACAGAGTTCTGACGGGCCATTATTGTTTTCTACCTTTGAGTATGCGGTTTTATATGCGAAGAGGTCGTTGTTATAACACCGTTTCGCCAACCTTGAGTATTGTTTCCGATACGCCTTATTAACTAATGAAGAAGTATGTGAACGATGTTGTCAGTTATATTCTAAATCTGTTTTAGTGGAAAGGCGGCAAAGCTTACAAACAAGCTCAATCATAAAAAATAAAGCGGTGTTAGCGGTTATTAATGAGTATTAATAACCAGTAAGCTTATCTACTTTTTATGATCTTTTGTTGTGCCAAGATTTTGCTCTGCACGAAGGGCTTTTTGTGCGCGTTCATCAAGTGGTACGCAACAGCGTTTATTTTCTGGGGTTAACCCCATTTCATCTAGCCAATTACAGTAGTGTTGCCACGTTTTAGTGATTATGTTCATGAAACCTCGATTCTTGTTGATAATCTAGTTATTAGCGAGATACATACTGCAAGACAGTTTATGAATACTCGACAAAGAGGCTATCATACTCTGCTGACTTTATAGCTCACCATTTTTAACTGCTTAACGAGATTTTAAGGTTAAGTGGCGCGCCTACTCAGTAAATCCATTTATAAATTGACTGCTCAACCTCGAAGATATATTAATATCTTCGAGTTTTTTTATATCTATTGAATATTGAGATAAGCATCGGAGTAAGCTATGAGTACACAGCAGCTAGAGCAACTGATTGCATTAATTGATGATGCAAATAATCAAGATCCTAATATAGTTTCGCTTGAAGGTGTTGAATGGCCTAAAGAGCGATTGTATTCACAGCGAATGACTGAGATGTTGTCTCGCTTTAAACCTGATGCCAGTGACATAATACAGATCGCCGTGCGAGGGCAGCATATTCAACGCTGGCAATCATTACGTAGCGATTACCCAGAAGGTAAGCAAGGATATCACCAGTGGCGAACTAACCTTTATACGTTTCATGCCAACCGTGTGGCTGAACTAATGCAACAAGCTGGTTATCAAGCAGATACAATAGAGCAAGTTAAAAATGCAGTGGGGAAAAAGTCTATTAAGCGTAACCCTGATAGTCAATTACTTGAAGATATAGCTGGCTTAGTGTTTGTTGAATACTACATGCTTGAGTTTGCCAATAAGCATCCTGAATACAGCGAAGAAAAGTGGATGGGGATTATCCTTAAAACTTGGAAGAAAATGTCTGATGATGCCCACCAGTTTGCATTAGCAGGAGGCATTACTTTACCCGTGCCTCTACAAAGCTTAATTGTTAAAGCCATTAGTTAATTTGTAATCCTTTATAATTTTTTTTCTAGTTTTTCGTTGGGCTTAGAAAAGCTATAAATAAACTAGGCTCAAACCTCAAACCTCAAACCTCAAACCTCAAACTAAGCAATTAAGTTACTTTCTATCTATGAGTGATTTTGCATCAAAATCATAACTCACTTTAATAGGGACAGATCTATTCTTACCTACTACCGTATTTATAAATCGCCCCTCTTCAATATTAATCCTAATTATTATGTCTACTTTATTTTTTTAATTAATCTTATTTAACTTCATTTGTGCTGTATTTTAATTTTATTGTCTTCTATGTTGACACTTTTGTTGGGGTGTTTTAATGTGTTTACAGCTGATAAGGAGTAGTCAATTGAATAAGCAACCTAATAATATTACCAATGAGTTAGTTCACCTCGGCCGAGATAGTGTCACCAATGGGCGCTCGGTGAATTTACCTGTTCATCAAACCTCTACGATTCTTTTTAATTCACTGGAAGAGTTTGAAGCAGCACGAAATGATCGCTATGAAAAAGGGACCCTTTATTACGGTCGCTATGGCAATCCAGCTACTTTTGAACTTGAAAATATGATCAGTGAACTAGAAGAAGGCGCTGGCTGTGTGGCGGTTTCTTCTGGATTAACTGCTTGTGCTGTATCGCTGATGACCTTTGTTTCTGCAGGTTCGCATATTTTAATTGCAGACACAGTTTATGGTCCAACCCGTATGTTTTGCGAAAATGTATTAAAAACCTATGGGGTGGCTGTTACCTATTTTGATCCGATGATTGGAACTGGTATTGAGCAGCTAGTACAGGAAAATACCAGTGTCATTTTCTTGGAAGCCCCTGGTTCAGGTACTTTTGAAGTGCCAGATATCCCCGCTATTACTAAAGTAGCCAAGGACAAGGGGCTGACTTCTATCATTGATGGTACATGGTCAACGCCTTTGTTTTGTAAGCCAATAACCTTAGGCGTTGATGTGGTTGTGCATTCTGGATCTAAATATATCAGTGGTCATTCTGATGCGATGTTAGGGTTTATTGTGACGGCAACAGAAGCGCAGTATAACCAAGCTCGGAAAATGAGTTTAGCCTTTGGTGACCGAGCGGGAGCGAATGATGTTTTCCTTGCTTTGAGAGGGTTACGCACCTTAGAAATAAGGTTAAAGCAACACCAAGAAAGCACCTTAAAGATCATTGATTGGTTAAAAGCACAGCCATCGGTTTCACGTGTTCTACATCCAGCTTCATCTGATTGTCCTGGTCATGAATTTTGGTGTCGAGATTTCAAAGGTGCTGCAGGTCTATTCAGTATTGAATTAACTAACATTCCAGAGCAAAAAGTCAGAAACATGATTAATAGCTTATCGCTATTTGCTATTGGATTGAGTTGGGGTGGCTTTGAAAGTCTTATTTTACCTGTTGATCCTGCTGCATTCCGTGTAGCCACTGAATGGAAAGAGCGAGGGCCATTAATCAGGTTAAATATTGGTTTAGAGAATACTCAGTCTTTAATTGATGATTTAGCAGCCGGCTTTAGTCATCTTAATGAATAATTATTTAAAGGAATAATCATGACAGTTAAAAATAAAATAGATCACATTGTGATCGGTGCTAATGACCTAGAACAGGGTGTTGCTTTCATTAAAGAAAAGTTGAATGTGATACTCCCTAAAGCCAGTAAACATGCAGACATGAGTACTCATAACTGCGTTGCACCCACAGGTAATGACTCTTTCATTGAGATTTTATCGGTAGATCCCGAGGCTCCAACACCACCAAGAGCTCGTTGGTTCGATATGGATAATCCTACTATTGCTGAGAAGTTTAAACAGTCACCTTGTGCTTATCATTGGGTTGTTGGTACAACAGATTTAGATGTGGTTATTGCAAATAGTCCGATACCGCTCGGAGAGGTGGTTAAATTCACTCGTGGAGATCGCAGTTGGCGATTGACTATTCCCACTGACGGCAGCTTACAAGAAAATGGCTTGATCCCTACCTTTATTGAATGGTCTCCTGGTGCACATCCATCGTCGGGTATGGCGGATTTAGGGCTTGAGTTACAAGAAGTGATGTTGACGCATCCAAAACCTGCTTGGTTAATAGATATTTTACTAAAATTGAATGTTGCCCATTTAGCGACGGTTATTGCTGGTGAAGATAAAGCGATTACTTTCAATATTGCTGTTAATAACCAAGCCCCAGTTCAAATCAGTTAATCCCACTTATTATTCAAAAATACTGTTTATGTTGTTATCTCCTTGTAACAACATAATTTTTTCATGCCTGCCTGTTTGTTTATTTCTTTCTGTCATTAAATTTTATTTTAAATATTTATTAATTAGCTTCTGGATCTTTATTTTATTTTCGTATAATGTTTTATTATATAAAACATTAATACCGTAATTCAGCACAAAGTTTTGTTGTAATTTAAAGAGGGATTTGAAATGACTAGTAAGAGTGGGTCTATATCTTCGCAAGAAGAAATATCGTTATGGGATATCTCTGCTCCTGAAGCGATTGAATATGCGCCATTAGATGGTGATGTTGAGACTGAGGTTGCCATTATTGGTGCTGGATTTAGCGGGCTTTCAACTGCTTTGCACCTAGCTGAAAAAGGTATTAGCTGTCGTGTATTAGATGCTAACAAGGTTGGGTTTGGTGGTTCAGGTAGAAACTGTGGCATGGTTAACCCTGGTATTTGGTTACCTCCTCAAGATGTACGCAAAGTACTCGGTGAAGATAATGCAACAACATTCCTTAATGCGATGGGCGATGCTCCTGATTACATTTTTTCATTAATCGAAAGGTTTAATATCGATTGTGAAGCGACTAGAAACGGCACAATCCACGCAGCTCATTCTAAGTCTGGCTTTAAAGAATTAACGGGACGTGCTGCAGAATGGATCCGTCGTGGACGTTCTGTTGAACTGCTTGATGCTAACAAAGCAAAAGAGATGATCGGGACAGCACGTTTCCATGGTGGTTTATTAGATTGCCAAGCAGGTACGGTAAACCCAATGGGCTATGCAAGAGGGCTAGCTGCTGCCGCTGACAGTACTGGCGCGATGATTCATGAAAAAACCGAAGTGACTAAGTTAACTCAACAGGGTGACAAATGGTTGGTGAAAACGAATCAAGGTGATGTGCTAGCGAATAAAGTCTTACTTGCTACGAATGCTTATAGCGGTGACCTATGGCCTGGTCTTAAACAAACACTGACACATATTCACTTCTATCAAGTTGCTACAGAGCCACTAGGTCGTTTAGCCGACAAAATCCTACCTGGCGGTCAAAGTGTGTGGGATACAGGTTTAGTGATGTTTTCTGTGCGTAAAGATAAGTTTGGACGACTGATTGTTGGCAGCATGGGCAAATTAGCTGGCAAGAACGATTGTGGCTCTGAATATTGGGCACAAAAACAGTTAACAAAAATGTTCCCTGAGCTAGGCCAAGTTAAGTTTGAGAAATCATGGCATGGCGTGATTGGCTTAACACCGGATCACTTACCAAGAATTCATAACCCTGCACCTAATTTATATGCATTGGCTGGTTTTAATGGTCGAGGCATTACTACTGGAACCATCTTTGGGAAGTCAATGGCTGACTTTTTCACAGGCATGCCTGAGGGCGATTTATTAGTCCCTATCACCAAGATTAAACCCGATAAAGGTGCGCTGATTAGAGAGCCTGTTTACGAAGGTTGTTTTAAAGCATGGCGTTTTTATAAAAGTATTTAATACAAGATAAACAAATTGGAGAGTTGAAATGACACAGAAGAATGCTCGGATTGGTGTAGACATTGGCGGTACGTTTACTGATGTTGCCTTAGATCTTGATGGTACCTTATTCACCGGTAAGGTTTTAACAAATTACGCTCAACCAGAACAAGCTATTATTGATGGCATTAACGTGGTGTGCGAAAAAGCAGGGATTGACCCTAAAGAGGTGACCACGGTTATTCATGGCACCACATTAGTGACTAACTCATTAATCGAAAGACGTGGAGCGAACACTGCTTTTATTACTACGGAAGGGTTTCGTGATGTTGTTGAAATGCGTACCGAAAACCGTTTTGAACAATATGATTTAAACCTGACATTACCGACGCCATTAGTCAGTAGAACCTCTCGTTACGCGCTTAATGAAAGAATAGGGGCTTCTGGTGAAATATTAACACCCTTGGATAAAGAAGAGTTATACGCGCTGGTTAAAAAAGTAGTGGCAGCCGGTTATGAAGCGGTAGCAGTTGGTTTTATTCATTCTTACACAAATGACGCACATGAAGTGCAAGTTGCAAAGGCATTCGCTGAGATTGCTCCTGAGTTATCAGTGTCAATTTCTAGCCATGTATCACCACAGATTCGTGAGTTTCAACGCTTTAATACGGTGATCGCTAATGCTTATGTTCGTCCACAAGTGTCTGACTACCTAGGTCGATTACTATCACGTTTAAATGAAATGGGCATTAATTGCCCTGTCTTTATGATGCACTCGGCAGGTGGGTTGATCAGTGTGGAAACTGCCTCTGAATTTCCAGTTCGTTTACTAGAGTCGGGCCCTGCTGGCGGTGCTATTTTTGCCGCTAAATTGGCAACAAGTTATGGCGAGGATCAAGTGGTTTCATTTGATATGGGTGGAACGACTGCAAAAATCTGTCTCATTGAAAATGGTAAACCAAAAACAGCAAATACCTTTGAAGTAGCACGCACCTACCGTTTTGCTAAAGGGTCTGGTATGCCGTTATCAACACCGGTTGTTGAAATGGTTGAGATTGGTGCTGGTGGTGGATCTATTGCTCATGTTGATGATATGAAACAAATTCGAGTTGGTCCTAAATCAGCAGCTTCTGAGCCGGGTCCTGCATGTTATATGCGTGGTGGTGAAAACCCAACGGTAACAGATGCTAACTTGTTACTTGGTCGTTTAGATCCTGACTTTTTTGCGGGTGGAGCAATTCCTTTATCTGTCGATTTCGCTACTCAAGCAATGCATAACAAAGTCGCTGAAAAAGTGGCCCTAGATGAGAAACAAGCGGCATTTGGTGTTACCGAAGTTGTTGATGAAAACATGGCAAACGCTGCGCGTGTTCATACGGTAGAAAACGGTAAAGAAATTGCTAAATTCACCATGATAGCTTTTGGTGGTGGTGCACCGTTACATGCTTGTCGTTTATGTGAAAAATTAAGTATTAATTCATTACTTATTCCTTCTGGTGCTGGTGTTGGTTCGGCGATTGGATTCTTAAACGCTCCATTCTCTTATGAAGCAACCTTAGGCATGTATCAGCGTTTAAACAGTTTTGA
Organism: Psychromonas sp. KJ10-5; assembly: GCF_055808325.1. Taxonomy (NCBI): domain Bacteria; kingdom Pseudomonadati; phylum Pseudomonadota; class Gammaproteobacteria; order Alteromonadales; family Psychromonadaceae; genus Psychromonas; species Psychromonas sp. KJ10-5. Next base: position 182,228 of record NZ_CM147864.1, read on the forward strand.
TGCTAGCAAGGTGAATGACGTCTTAGATGCATTAAGAAAAGAAGCCATTGCCTTTGTTCAAAAGGGCGCAGGGGAAGTAGAAACGACTACTCAAGTTCAAGCCTTTATGCGTTACACAGGCCAAGGTGCAGAAGTGGCGGTGGATATTCCTTACCAAGCCTATACAGATGCCGATGTGGCAATGTTTAAAGAGAAATTTGAAGCAAGCTATAACGAATTATTCGGGCGTGTGATTGATGGATTAGCTATTGAAATCACTAACTGGTCAATTACGGTTGCATCAAAACTGGAAGCAGCTACTCGTATTAATCTACGTCATAAGGGCAACGCCGTTGAGGTAACTAAAACACGTGAGTTCTTTGATGCAGCATTACGTGAAACGGTTACCGCGAGTGAGGTTGAGCGAAAATCGCTGAACGCCGGTGATTTAATTGCTGGACCAGCGGTGATAGTAGAAGAAGAAACATCGATTGTAGTGACATCTGGATATGCGGCAATTGCACAGGACGATAAGTCAATATTGCTGGTAAATAAACAAACAATGGAGACGGAATAATGAAACTGAATAATGTTGATTATCAAATTATGTGGGCTCGTTTGGTAGCCGTTGTTGAAGAGCAAGCGACGACCTTAATTCGTACGGCTTTTTCAACGTCAGTTCGTGAAGCTGGTGATTTATCGGCGGGGGTGTTTGACCATCAAGGACGAATGATTGCTCAAGCTGTGACTGGTACACCTGGACATGTTAACGCGATGGCAGAATCGGTCACGCATTTCATTAATGAGATTGGCCAAGATAATATTAAAGAGGGTGATGTTTATTTAACCAATGATCCTTGGAAAGGAACGGGTCATCTCCATGACTTTACCATGGTGTCACCTTCATTTTATCAAGGTAAACATATTGGTTTCTTTGCTGCAACAGCGCACGTGGTTGATATCGGTGGTCGTGGGTTCGGGCCTGATGCGAATGAAGTATATGAAGAAGGGTTATTAATCCCTATCATGAAGTTTGTTGTTGAAGGTGAAGTGAATAAAGGGCTAGTTAATATTATTCGTAACAATGTACGTGAACAAGACCAAGTGATTGGTGATTTATATTCATTGGCCGCGTGTAATGCCACTGGTGATGACCGATTAATGAGTATGATGGCCGAGTTTTCATTAACCGAATTGGATGACCTGTCTGACTTTATTATCGATAGCAGCCGAGCAGCGACTCTAGCTCGTATTGCTGACTTACCTGATGGTACTTACCATAATGCAATGAGTGTTGATGGCTACGAAAAACAAGTTGATATGAAGGTTGCTTTAACTATTAAAGATGACACCTTGTTAGCTGACTTTGATGGCACTTCAGGCCTGAGTAAATTTGGTGTGAATGTACCTATGGTGTATACCCGAGCTTATGCTTGTTATGGATTGAAGTGTGCCATTGCACCTGATATTCCAAATAATACTGGTTCATTATTACCTTTCTCTGTTACGGCTCCCGAAGGTTGTATTTTAAATGCGCCACACCCAGCACCGGTTTCAGTGCGTCATGTAATAGGACACTTGATCCCAGATGTGGTGTTAGGTGCATTACATCATTGTATTCCAGGTGTATCACCTGCTGAAGGATCAAGTGCTTTATGGAATGTATTGATCAGTGCTAGACCGGTTGATCCTGCATCGGGTCTACCGCCAGCAGAAATTTTAATGTTTAACTCTGGTGGCATGGGCGCTCGCGCAACCTTAGACGGGTTAAGTGCAACTGCATTCCCTTCTGGCGTAAGTACTATGTCTAGTGAAGCTACAGAGCATGTAGGGCCGCTGACAGTATGGCGTAAAGAGTTACGTGGAGGCTCTGGTGGTAGTGGTGAGTTCCGTGGCGGGTTAGGGCAAACCATTGAAATTAGCGCGACGCAAGGATATGAGCTGTATTTTAATGCGATGTTTGACCGTATTAAGTTCCCTGCGCGAGGGCTAAATGGTGGTGGCAGTGGTGGGGCAGGTTGTGCTTCATTAGATGATGGCACTGTGCTTAAAGGCAAAGGGCGTCAAAAAGTGCCTACTGGTGTTAAGTTAATTCTTCAGTTGCCTGGCGGTGGTGGATATGGAGACCCTAAAAAACGTAACCGTGATGCGGTGAAAGCAGATTTAGCGGCAGGATATATTACAGAGAAACAAGCCATTGAAGATTATGGTTTAGCTATCTAAGTAGCTGTTTATCTAAATAACTTTTTTATGGCATTTAAAGCTGGTACGTAACCAGCTTTATTAATTATATTAAATAATTGATGGTTAACTTTCTGCTATTTTAGCTGACACAATAATACCTGCATCACGAACGGCAATACATATCTTCTCTAGGTCGCCATCTTTTAAGTTGATGTCTGGAATAGACACACCTAACGCCCCTAATACTTCGCCATTGGGCGCCTTAATCGCTGCACCAAAACTCATGATACGTTCACGGTATTCGCCTGTATCAATAGAATAACCACGCTCAAGGGTTGCGGCCATATCTTTATCTAACTGTTGCAGAGTAGTGATGGTTTTATCCGTATATTGCACCAACTCGCCTTTGAGTTGCTCGCGGAGTAACTTGTATTGTTCCGCTAAAATTGCCTTACCTGGACCAACACAATACAGTGGAGCCATACCGCCTTTTAAAGACCATGAGCGGATAGGTTGTGTACTATCTATTTTATCAATGTATAAAACAGATAAACCATCGCGTACAGCAAGATAAATAGTTGCGCCGGTTACTTGAGATAACTTACGCATTTGTGAAGCTGCGATAGCAGGTAAGTCTAGGTGGTCCATAATACGTTGGCCTAATTGCCACGCTTTCATGGTACAAGAGTAGTTTTTACCATCAGGCTGATGAACATAACCTAAAATACTTAATGAGCGCAGTAATCGGAAGGTATTCGACTTGGTCATTTCACATTCTAGTGATAATTCTGTTACGCCTTTTTCTGTTGGGGAGTTTGCTAATGTTTCAAGAATCTTTAGCCCTTTTAAAAGTGTAGAGTCTACTTTTACGGCTGCTTTGCTTTTTTCGTCTTCATTTTTCATTGAGGTAAACTTCTTATTTTTAAAATGGTTTATATTTAAAAAAGTGTACCTATATACTAATATAATGCAAAGATATTATTGATTTAATGTGCCATTTATTGGCACATGTATCATTTATAATGAATAATTTATGTTGTCTTGTTTTTATTTATGATTCTATAATTTCTTTGAGTTTAGTTTCTCTTCTTTCCATGCGAATTAACAGTAAAATTAACAGAGCCCCAAAGCTTAAAATCCCCCCAGCTATATATAACCCTTGGTCATAACTACCGGCATTTTGTGCCATCACACCAGTTAACGCAGGAGCAATAATTTGTGCAAAACCATAGGTTAAGGTGAGTTTGCCCATTAATTTCGCTGGTTTACCTGGGTAAAAACGGCCTGCCATGGTTAATACTAGGCTGACGCAGCCAATGAAGGTGCTACCGTATAATAATGCACTGATAATCGCGCCTGTTAAACTATGATTAAACACGGGTAAGGTAATGCCAACAACCTGTATAGCGTAAGCGAGAAAGATAGCGTTAAGGTAACCCCATCGGTGTGCAATTCTGTCCCAAATAAGTGCGGCAGGTAATGCTGCTAAACCAACTAGCATAAAGACCATTGGCCCTTGCCCTTGCAGTGAGGCTTGGCTTTCAATGATGTCGACCATAAAAGTGGCGCTAATAACGTAGCCATAACCAGCACAGAAATAAGCTGCAAGCATGATCCATAAAAAGGGTTTACTTGGTGGGTTATCTTTAACATGCTCGGGCTTTATGGCATTCGTTGCTTCTTTAGTGCTAGGGAACCACAGCCAAGCTGGAATACTTAGTATTAGCGCAACAACAGCAAACCATATCCATTGTTCCTGCCAAGTGAACAGATAATGAAGCATTAATTCTACTAACGCAGAGGCTAAAATAATACCAAGCCCCATGCCTGCAAAGTGGATGCCTAACTCGCCTCGGTGGCCATTTTTCATCAACCAATTTAGGATGATCCCTGACGCAATTAGCATTCCACCTGAGCTACTTAACCCAGATAAAAAGCGCAATATAGACCAAATTATTACATTCTCAGTCCAGGCCATTGCTAAGGTTGTGAGGACGGCTAGGACTAAGTAAACACGGTATAAAATGCCCTTTAATGCGAGGTTATTGATAGAAGCGACCAAAATGGCACCACACATATAACCTGCATAGTTAGCGGCTGCTAGCCAACCGCCACCTGATTCAGAGAGTGCAGTTTGGCTTTGCATCAAAGGGAGGAGAGGAGTGTAAGAAAAGCGAGCAATACCAAGAGTTACAATCATACTGAATATACCAGCTGCCAATACTTTATAGCGTTGCAGATCTGTTGCCATGTTCACTGTTTGAGTTCCTTGAATTGCCATGGTTTCTATTCCTCTCTTTTAGCTTAACAGGTGTAGTTCATGCCTAATCTACCGCCATCTACATAGATGGTTTCGCCTGTAATATAACTTGCTTTATCACTGGCAAGAAACGCCACTACACTACCAATTTCACTTGGTTTACCAACGCGTTTTAAAGGAGTACGCGACATAACCATTTGCATCGCTTTTGGATTGGCATTTACCCCAGCCATCATCTCTGTATTAATAGAGCCTGGGCCAACAGCATTCACTCGAATGTTATTAGGCGCTAACGATAAAGCCATTGCTTTAGTTAACTGCATAACGCCACCTTTAGAGGCACAATAAGCTGAAATAGTAGGGATTGCGACTTGGGCATTAACAGAGCTCATATTAATAATGGAACCGGCTATGCCTTTATCAACCATGGTTTGGGCAACGCGTTGAGAAGCGATAAAGGTTCCAGTTAAGTTGACGTTAATCACTGAAGTGAACTGCTCAATAGTGGTATCTAAAAAATTACCAGGACTAGCAAAACCTGCATTGTTGACTAATACAGAAACAGGGCCGTATTCAGCTTCAACAATATCAAAGGTATTTAGTATGGCTTTGCTATCACCCATATCACAAGGTAAAAAAACAGCATCATTAGCAAGTTCTTTAGCGGCTTGCTCACCAGCTTTAGTATCAATATCAGTAATAACAATGCGGAATCCATCTTCAGCTAACGCCTGCGCACAAGCTAAGCCAATGCCTTTAGCACCACCAGTAATTAATGCGATTAATTTGTCACTCATAATTTCTCCTTGGTATATTTTTGTTAAATAGTGATTGGTTTTGTTTCAAACATCATGCCTAAGTTAATATTTTGAGTCAATATGTAAAACAATTGTTTTGTATTTTGGCACTTTGTTGTTGGTTTAGTTGGTGGCTGTGTTGTTAATTTGATTGGTAGTTGTGTTGCTGCTTGTATTAATAGTTGGCTGGTGGAATGATGGCAATCAAAAATAAAATGTGATTGATTGCCATTTATGGAAGCTAAAATGTTTATTAGTTTGTTAGTTCATTAATTGGCAATAGGCGAATCAAATGCTGTGATGCTTGGTGCTACTTCTGTAAATCTTTCAACATTAACCAAGGTGCTATGTGCCGCTGTTCCCTGTGATAATCGAGATGTTCGACCATCATGGGTTAATACATTAGGGTTGCCGTGTTTATCTAATGAGCCTACTTTTCCGGGTTGTTCTGGGTCATACCAAGCTCCTGTCCATAAAAAGATAACCTGCTCTCTTACATCATTAGTTACGACTGCACCAGCGAGGCAAGTGCCACGTTGATTATGTAACTTAATAATATCGCCATCCTTAATACCTAGTTTTTCAGCATCAATAGGGTTGATTAACGCGGGTTCTCGCCCTTGTACTTTTTTACTTCGGCTATATTCACCTGGGTCTAATTGGCTATGTAACCTGGTTTTAGGCTGTCCTGAAATCAAATGGAATTGATATTGGTTAGATTTCTCACCTCCTAACCACTCCTTAGGTTTTAACCAGGTCGCGTGTCCAGGGCAGTCTTGATAATTAAAACTCGCTATTTTTTCCGAGTAGATTTCTATTTTGCCACTGGGTGTCGGCAGTGCATTAGCAACGGGGTCTGAACGAAACTCACTTAAAAAAACATGCTCAGGATCGGGATCATGAAATTCAATAATGTCACCCGATAAGAAACTGTCTAAGTTGGGCAGGGTATAATTAAATTGGGATGCGGTATCCTGCATTTGTAACCACATTTTCTCCAACCATTGTCTAGAGGTGCGGCCTTCGGTGAATTGTTCTTTAAAGCCGAGCTTTTCAGAAAGTGCGGTGAAAATATCGTATTCATCACGTGCTTCGCCTATTGGCGACAAAACTCTGGGCATAGGAATAATACTGGTATCCTGTGTTCCTGCGCCAATATCTTCCCGCTCTAACGTTGAGGTTGCAGGTAGAACGATATCAGCGTGTTTTGCCGTTGCTGTCCAATATATTTCATTAACGATAATAGTTTCAGGCTGTTGGAATGCTTTTAATAATTGGTTTAAGTCCTGATGATGGTGAAAAGGATTACCACCAGCCCACCAAACTAAACGTATTTCGGGGTAAGTTAAGGTTTGACCATTGTACTCATACTGAGTATTAGGCTTGAGTAACATATCGGTTATTGTTGCTACAGGGATAAAGGTATCAACTGGGTTTTTACCCTGTGGGAAAGAAGGCCAACGCATTGGGCGATCTGTGGTGCCTATACTCGCATCTCCACCATAACCAATACCGTAACCACCACCAGGTGTACCTATTTGTCCTAAAATAGCCGCTAAGGTGACTGTCATCCAAAGTGGTTGCTCGCCATACTCCGCACGTTGTAAACCAACGGCGGTACAAATAATGGTTGAAGATTTAGCCATACGACGTGATAAATCCTGAATAGTATCAGCAGGTACACCTGATAATTCACTGGCCCAACAAGCATCCTTCACAATACTGTCCTTGTCACCCATCAAATAAGCTTTAAAACGATCAAACCCTGTGGTGTATTGGTCTAAAAAAGCTTGGTCATGCAAACCTTCATCAAGCAAGGTATGTGCAATCCCCATCATGATCGCGGTATCTGAACCTGGTTTTGCTGCTATCCATTGCGCATCTAACTCTGCTAATGAATCAGTCTTTAAGGGGCTAAAGTTAACAAAATTAACACCGGCTTCTTTACAGGAAATAAGGTCATCACGTAATCGATGGCGAGATAAACCACCACCACCCACTTGCCCGTTTCTCACTGGGATACCACCAAACATCACTACAAGCTCACCATGTTTGGCGATTGAACTCCAGCGTGTTGCTTGTTTAACATGGTCTCTGAAATTTCCTACTATATAAGGTAATAAAGTCAGTGCCGCGTTATAACTATAATTACCTTCGCTTCTCACAAAACCACCAGCACAATTTAAAAAGCGTTTTAATTGGCTTTGAGCATGATGAAATCGACCTGCGCTACTCCATCCATAAGAACCACCAAAAATAGCTTCATTACCATAGTTATCTCGTACTCGGTTCATCTCTTTAGCGATTAACTCGAGCGCCGTTTCCCATGACACCTCTACAAAAGGGTCTTCTCCTCGTGGTGAGCCTCCACTTTGATAGCTATTTTCTAAGTAACTTTTACGTACTGCTGGACTGCGGATACGTGTTTTTCCATCTACCACACCAATCAGGTTGTTATTGATTTTAGAGGGATCATTATCATTGGGGTGCCCTTTAACCGTGGTGATTTTATCGTTTGAAGTTTCTATTACTGAAGCACCCCAATGGTTCGCCGTAATAAACTGACTAGATTGTTTTGTTTTTTCTGAAGGCATGACCAATATTCCTTTTTAATCGATAACTAATAAATTGACTGTATTGATATGTGGTTCTAGTGTTTCATATAGAAGCATTTTATTTTAAAGGTGTCCACTGCATTATAGTTTCTTCATCTTGTTGTTTGTTATTTTTTACAAGCAATATTATGACCAGTCTGGACAAGGTAAAAATGTATAGCCGGCGGTTTAGTCAGTACAGCTTAACCGCTTACTTTTGGTGCGAATTTATTGATTTAGATCAATTGTGGTGCATTCCTGTGCTATGTGATGTGTTGATAATAAAGCAGTCTTGTATTGCTTATGAAGGTTTTTTAAAAATCTTAAAAGCGAATCACTAGGCTAGGCATGCGCTTACGGTGATTTACTGATTGCCATTAATATCATTTCAATAGCTTGGCATAAAAAATGCTATATATTAAACACCTTGTGCCGAATTAAGATACAAGCGTGCTGAAAAATAAACTAACGTAAAATGGAGTGTTACGATGATTAAACCACTAAAACTTCTTGTAGCGGCAGCGACAACTACCTGTGCTCTTTCTTTTTCTCAAATGGCAATGGCAAAAAGTCCAACTGTACAAGCTATTCAAGATCGCGGTTCACTACTATGTAGTGGTCATAACGGTAGTTATTTCGGATTTGTTGAGGTTAATGACAAAAACGAATGGAAAGGGTTAGATATTGATTTATGTAAAGCATTAACGACGGCGATCCTTGGGTCCCCTGACAAAGTAAAAATTATCCCTTTAAGTTGGGCTCAACGCTTTACTTCATTGCAATCAGGTGATGTTGATATCGTGATTAAAGCAACGGGTTGGACAATGGGGCGCGATACAGAGCTAGGTTTACAGTTTAGCTTGCCTTACTTTTTTGCAGGTGCACAGCTGATGGCTCACAAAGAGTTGGGTATTACCGATGCAACTGGTTTAGAAGGTGGAACTGTTTGTGTTGAAGCAGGTACAACGATTGAAAGGGTAGTTGCCGATTACCTAAAAACTAAAAATGTGAAACACACTATGGTGGCTTATGAAAAAGCATCGGAATTACGTGCAGCTTACTTAGCTGAACGCTGTGATGCTTTTGCTGCTTGGGGACCAAGTTTAGCCGTATTACGTGCTACGGGTGTAGATGATGCTGATAAGCATGTCATTTTAAACGATGTACTTTCTAGCGAGCCTATTGCTGCTGCAATGCGTCAGGGTGATGAAGAGTTTGTCGATGTGATGAACTGGGCGCTAGCGAGTTTGTTATTGGCTGAAGAGTACGGCGTTACTAAGGCGAATATTGAGGAGATGGTAGCAAATCCACCGAACCCAACGGTAGCAAGATTATTAGGTGTGACACCAGGTATCGGTAAACGTTTAGGTTTACGTGAAACATGGGCGCGCGAAATGATTGCGGAAGTAGGTAATTATAGCGAAATTTACGAACGTAACTTAGGCAAAGAATCCCCTTATAAATTAGCTCGTGGGTTAAATAATTTATGGAGTCATGGTGGTGTGTTGTATTCACCAATCCTTGATTAAGCCTATTTATTAGATAACGACGGAGACTGTAGTATGGAACAGACTAAACCACCAAGTGAGCTCGATATTAAAGGTATTATCATTCAAGCTCTTTTTTTGATTGCTGTCGCAGTGCTTATTACTAGCGCTTACTCTAGTGGACAGACTAACTTGAGTAAAATGGGGCTCACTAATGGCTTTAGCTTTTTAGAGCGAGCAACGGGATGGTCATATTCATTTAGCATGATTGATCACTCTACCGATGACCCATACTACAGGACTCTATTTTCAGGGTTTTTAAATACCTTTGTATTAGGTATTGCTGCCATTGTTTTTTCGACTATTTTTGGCTTTGCTATTGGTACTGCAAGGGATGCGAAAAATTTGGCAGTTCAGGGCTCTGCAGCTATTTTTATCCAAATATTTCGTAACATTCCGCTTATTTTACAATTGATATTTTGGTATGCCGTATTAATCCATTTACCTAGTCCGAGACAAGCAATGGGCTTTTATGACACCATTTTTATGTCTAATAGAGGGGTCATGATACCCACTTTAAATATGTCCCTTTATACCTGGTTAATGGTGGTTGCTATTGCTATCGGGGCTTATTTTGCCATCAATAAATTTTGTAAACAAAAAAAGCCTATTAAGCTTTTGGCTTGGGTAACGATTGTGGCGGTGAGTGTGTTGCTACTAGGTAATCTATTTGTACCTGAAAATGAACATCTCTTATCAGTTCCTGAATTAAAAGGGTTACGCTTTGTCGGTGGCGTGACATTGAATATCGAATTGGTCGCTATGTTGATTGCCATTATTTTATATGGCAGTTCATACATTGCAGAAGTTGTCCGAGGCGGTCTTCAAGAGGTGCCAAAAGGGCTGGCTGAAGCGGGTAACTCGCTTGGTTTAAGTGACCGTCAAATTTGGTTCAAAATTAAAATGCCGATGGCCTTGCGTACTATTATCCCACCATTAGGCAACCAATGGATATTTCTAATCAAAGCTACCACGATCGGTGTTGCTATTGGCTATAGCGACCTATTTATGATTATTTCAACTTCTATTACACAGTCAGGCCAAACACTAGAGTTAATCGGCATCTTAATGGGCGCGTTTTTATTGATTAACTTCTCTCTTGCGCGATTAATTAATCTGTTGAATAAAAAGCTACAACTAAAGGGACATTAGTATGACTACGACGACTATACCTATCAACTCAAAACCAAGAGCAGTTAAACCAGTGATGAAATATGCTTGGTTTAAAGAACGCGCTTTTTCTACTTCCTTAGACACCTTAATGACCTTAGTTTTTTTAAGTGTGATCTGTTATTTAGGGTATTTAATTGTTGATTGGGCATTTCTTAACGCTGTTTGGACAGAAGAGAATGTTGCCATGTGCCAAGAAGCAGCGGGAGCTTGTTGGTCGGTTGTTGATGCTCGCCATCGCTTAATATTATTTGGCTTGTATCCATACGAGTTGCAATGGCGTGCGACACTGGCTTGTGCCTCAATCATTTTAGCTATTGTGCTGTCTTGCTTTTCATTCTTTTGGACTATTTGGCGATTAAGCTGGTTATGGTTAGTTGGCTTTGCTAGTTATTACTTATTAATGGAAGGCAGTTTATTAGGGTTACAACAAGTGACAACCGATGAGTGGGGCGGATTAGCGTTAACCTTGTTTCTGTTTTCATCTGTGGTACTTGCTGGGATCCCAACCGGCTTACTTTTTGCGATGTTAAGACGCTCTAAGTTGCCCGTTATCTCCTATGGCATCTCTATTTTTATCGATGTGATTCGTTCACTACCTTTATTAGCGACCTTATTTACCGCTGCTGTTGTTATACCTATTTTACTGCCTGAATGGTTGCATGGAGATAAAATTTGGCGAGTGATTGTTGCCTTTACTTTGTTCTTTGCTTGTTATCAGGCTGAAGTGTTTCGCGGTGGTTTTCAAGGCGTGCCTAAAGGTCAATTAGAAGCAGGGCAAGCGCTTGGTTTGTCATCTTGGCACATCTTTACTCGTATCGTTTTACCGCAAGTGTTCCGTCATTCATTACCAGGCACCATCAATATGGTGGTGATGACCTTTAAAGAAACTGCGATTGTGATCATTATTGGTTTCTTTGATGTGATTGCTTCTGCAAATGCGGCTATCGGTACTGCTCAGTGGGCGCCATATTATATGGAGGTTTACGCATTTGTTGGCTTTATCTATTGGGGCTTTATTTTCTTACTTGGCCAATATGGCTCTTACTTAAAACGTCGTTTGAGTAATACCAGCCACTAATTATGTGATGTATTGAAATAGGGGATATTGGTGAATTTTGGATTACCCGATAACCCTATTAAATTATAACGTTATAAAAGGGATTATATAAGATGAGTTTAACAACTAATGACCAAAATAGTGCAGATGAAGTTGCTATTCAAATTACTGATATGAATAAGTGGTATGGCGATTTTCATGTTTTAAAAGGCATTGACTTAACAGTGAAAAGAGGTGAAAAAATTGTTGTCTGTGGTCCGTCTGGATCAGGTAAGTCAACCATGATCCGTTGTATTAACGACCTAGAAAAACATCAGTCCGGTAAAATAGAAGTGTTAGGCACCATACTCGATCGCAACCCTAAAAACATACAGGCGATCAGAAAAGATGTTGGCATGTGCTTTCAACACTTCAACCTATTTCCACATATGACGGTGTTAGAGAATTGCATGTTAGCACCGACCTTGGTGCAAGGTGCATCTGAAAGCAAAGCGAAAGAGACTGCATTAAAATATTTAGATAAAGTGAAAATACGTAATCAAGCGGATAAATATCCAGGGCAATTATCCGGTGGACAGCAGCAGCGTGTGGCAATCGCTCGCTCACTTTGTATGAATCCATCTGTGATGTTATTTGATGAACCCACTTCCGCTTTAGATCCTGAAGTAATTGCAGAAGTATTAGATGTCATGGTGAGTTTAGCTGAGATGGGGATGACCATGATATGTGTTACTCATGAAATGGGCTTTGCTCGCAAAGTGGCAGATAGAATTATCTTTATGGATGCAGGAGAAATTATCGAAGATGATGAGCCTAATTCATTTTTTGATAACCCTAAATCCGAGCGAACTAAGTTGTTTTTAAGCCAAGTATTGGAACACTAGTCAGGCTATTGGCCAAGCTTATTGTTTAGCGCATGTGCTGTTTAATTAACAGCGCATGACTTGTTTATTTAAATAGAGTTTTATAGCCGTTTTTTAAACTGGTTTTATCTCACTTTAATGCTATTCAGAAACTCCATTAATATATTAAAAAGCGTTAGTTAATATTCAATGATCTGTGATTAATGTAATTTAATATTTCAACTTCCTGTCTGTATCTTCATCAGTAAAAAGTGGCTTCACAATTTCATCCAATTAATTACCATATTTAGTGATTTTTTGTGTGCTAATAAGCGCTTCTTAATTTATTGTATTGTTTATTTAATTCTTTTTACTTAGCCTTAAGTTATGTAGTTACTCTTCAATAGTAGGTAGGTGTACATGAATAGCAAAATGAGCCAAAAGTTAGACATTCTCGAGCAAGTATTCACTCAATTAAAAGCACACTTCCCGGTGCGAGAACAACCTTTATTAGAAAATTTTATTTCCGGTATTTATCGTGATGTTAGCATTGTAGATTTAGCTACTATTAGTCCTGACGATTTAGCGGGCCTAACGGTTTCATTATGGAGAGAGGTGCACGTTTGGAAAGGGCAAGCGGCAAAGGTTAAAGTATTCAATCCAGATGTAGAGCAAGACGAGTGGCAATCCACTCATACCATTATCAGTATTCTAAGCCGTAACATTCCCTTTGTTATTGATACTATCAAAATAACTTTAAACAAATTAAATACTAAATTACACCGAATTTTTTACAGTGAAATATGTAGTGAGCGTACCGTCAGTGGTAAATTAAAAAAACTCAATACCGATGATATTAAAGTTAATGATTTAAATACTGAGTTACTGTTATATATTGAAATCGACCAAACTAGTTCTGCTACTGAGCGCGCTAAAATTCAAAGTAGTTTAGAGCAAGCTTTAGCTAATGTGTCATTAGTGGTTGATGATTACCTAACTATTCAAAGCAAAGTAAAGTCAGCTATTCAAAAAAGTAAAAAAGAAAGCGCAGTTATCACGGAAAAAGATGGTTTTGACGAGCAGCAAACTTATTTGAGTTGGATGTTAGATGATCATTTTACTTTTTTAGCGTGTGATGAATTTAAAGTTAAAGATGATGTGATCAGTATTACAGAAGGCAGTGCGTTAGGGTTATTTAAACATAATAAGTTTATGTCTGATCAAGAGCACTTTGATTGTTTACATGAGCTGAAAAATAGCTCGCTTCTGCATTTTAGTAAAGTATCGCAGCGAGCATTAGTTCATCGTATTGCTTATCCTGATGTGGTCTATATTAAACAATTCGATAAGCAGGGTAATTTGATTGGTGGGATTCGTTTAATCGGTCTTTACACATCTTCTGTATACAGTGGCAGCCCATTAGGTATTCCGGTTATTCGCCATAAAATAAGCAATATCTTAGCGCAATCAGGTTTAAGTTTAGGCAGTCATTACTACAAAGAGCTCTCACAAATATTATCCACTTATGCGGTGGAGGATTTATTGCTATGTGATGAGGAGACCTTGCTTAACAATGTGATTGAAGTGTTACATGCCCAAGAAAGAAAGCAGCTTAAATTATTCCTAAGAACAGACGGTAATAAACGTTTTGTGACCGCTCTGTTATACGTACCACGCGACCTATACAATACAGAAGTAAGATTGAAATTTGTTGAGCTGTTGTCGCGCACTATGGATATTGCGGATAGTGACTTTCAAACTTACTTAAGTGAGTCCAATCTAGCTCGTCTGCGTTTGGTGATTCATCTAGATAAGCCTTATCAAGGTGACTTAGAAACTAACGCTATTCAATTACGTATGCAGCAGATAACTAAAGCGTGGAGTGAGGAACTACAAGAGTCGTTAATTGAAAACTACGGTGAAGAAACAGCTGTGAAACTGGCTCGTAAGTATGCATCAGCTTTTCCTACTAGCTACCAAGATAGCTTTAGTTCTCGTGTTGCGGTAACCGACATTGCACGTATTGAGTCGTTATTTAAATCCCCTGAACGTTCAATGGGATTACGTTTCTACCGTTCTATTGAAGCGAATAACAGTGGTTTAAAACTAAAACTATTCCACCAAGACGGCGCATTGCTGCTATCCGATTTAATCCCTATTTTAGAAAATTTAGGATTAAAAGTGGCGCAAGAATACCCATTCCAAGTTTGTCCAGCTGGTGAAAGTACCTTCTGGTTATATGACTTTACTTTATTGTATGGAGATGATGCCGGTTTTGACCCTGAAAGTTACCGTCATTTGTTCTCCGATGCTTTTTTAGCAATTTGGTATGCACAAACCGATAATGACCCATTTAATAAACTTATCTTAGGGGCTGGTATCGCTTGGCGTGATATTGCGATGTTGCGTGCATATGCTAAATATTTAAAACAGATCCGCTTTGGTTTCAGCCATTATGCTATCGCTAAAATTCTGCTAGATCACAGTGGCTTTGTTAAACAAATTGTTGAGTTATTCCATGCGCGCTTTAATCCTGAAAAGCAGATGAGTCTCGAAAAACAAACCGCAATGGAAAATAATATTTTAGAAGGGCTAAACGAAGTGAGTAACCTCAATGAAGATCGAGTGTTACGCAAATATGTTGAGCTAATTATGGCGACGATTCGTAGTAATTATTTCCAACAACAAGATGGACAATTTAAAGAATATATTAGCTTTAAATTTGATCACAAAAAAATAAGCGAAATACCACTGCCCCGTTTAAGTTACGAGGTGTTTGTTTATTCACCACGTTTTGAAGGTGTGCATCTTCGTGGCGGTAATGTTGCTCGTGGAGGTTTACGTTGGTCTGACCGTGGTGA
Source organism: Psychromonas sp. KJ10-5 (assembly GCF_055808325.1). NCBI lineage: Bacteria > Pseudomonadati > Pseudomonadota > Gammaproteobacteria > Alteromonadales > Psychromonadaceae > Psychromonas > Psychromonas sp. KJ10-5. The sequence continues at coordinate 197,522 of NZ_CM147864.1, forward strand.
AGATTACCGTACAGAGGTCTTAGGTTTAGTAAAAGCACAACAAGTAAAAAACTCGGTGATTGTACCGGTAGGTGCTAAAGGAGGCTTTGTTGCTAAGCACCTTAACCCTTCAATGGATAGAGATACCTTCATGCAAGAAGGGATTACTTGTTACAAAATGTTCATCAGTGCGCTATTGGATATTACTGATAATTTAGAAGCCGGTAATCTATTACCGCCACAACAAGTGGTGCGTTACGACAATGATGACCCATATTTAGTGGTTGCAGCTGACAAAGGGACAGCGACCTTCTCTGACATTGCTAATGAGTTAGCAACGGATCGTAATTTCTGGCTAAACGATGCTTTTGCATCGGGAGGCAGTAATGGTTATGACCATAAGAAAATGGGGATTACCGCTAAAGGTGCGTGGATAAGTGTTCAGCGTCACTTCAGAGAATTAGGTATTGATGTTCAAGCGCAACCTATTTCAGTGATTGGTATTGGTGATATGGCTGGAGATGTATTCGGTAACGGAATGCTGTGTTCTAAGAAGATTAAGTTAATGGCTGCATTTAACCATTTACACATCTTCATCGATCCAAATCCAAGTAATTTAGATGCATGCTTTGAAGAGCGTCAACGTCTATTTGATACTCCAAGAACGAGTTGGGCGGATTATAACACTAAGTTAATTTCTGCTGGTGGCGGTATCTTTGAGCGCTCTGCTAAGTCGATAGCCGTTTCGCCGGAAATGGCAAAAGCCTTTGATATTAAAAAAGCAAAGGTTACACCAACAGAGCTGATTTCATTATTGCTTAAAGCACAAGTTGATCTACTGTGGAATGGCGGCATTGGTACTTATGTTAAGAGCAGTAAAGAGAGCCATGCTGATGTTGGCGATAAAGCGAATGACATCTTACGTGTTAATGGTAAGGAGTTGCGTTGTAAAGTGATTGGTGAAGGCGGTAATTTGGGGATGACTCAGAGTGCCCGTATTGAGTTTGCTAATCATGGAGGTCAATGTTTCACTGATGCGATTGACAATGCTGCTGGCGTAAACTGTTCAGATTTAGAAGTGAATATTAAAATCCTCCTGGATAAACTAGTTTCAAAGGGAGATTTAACCGTTAAGCAGCGTAATGTTTGGTTACAGAATATGACCGATCAAGTTTCTGATTTAGTGTTGCATAACAATTACCGCCAAGCGCAAAGTATTAGCTTATCTTTCCTTCAAGGACATAAAAGTATTGAGTCGTTACGTGGCTTAATTAATAGCCAAGAAGAAAAAGGCAAGTTAAATAGAAGCTTAGAGTTTATCCCAAGCGATGAGGAAATCACGGAACGCAAAAATGCTGGCTTAGGGCTAACACGCCCAGTTATTTCAGTGATGATCTCTTATGCTAAAAATGAGATGAAAGAAGAATTAGCTAAAGCACGTATTGCAGAAGATGGCTATTTAGCTAAAGAGGCTGAAAAGGTTTTTCCTGCTGAGTTAGTTAAAGCGTACAAAGCTGAAATTCATGAGCACTCTTTATTGTCAGAACTTGTTGCGACTAAAGTAAGTAATGATCTCTTTAATATTATGGGCGCTTCTTTTGCTTATCGTATTATGTCCAGTACTGGTTGTTCATTCCTAGAGCTAGCAAAAGCTTGGGTTGCTGCGCGTGATATCTTTGATTTACCTGAGTTGTTAGCTGAAATTGAGTCATTAGACAATAAGATAGCCAGTGCCGTACAAGCGGAGTTAATTAATAAGTTAAAACGTATGGTGCGCCATGCTTCACGCTGGATAATTAGAAGTCATAGAGAGCAGTTGGATTGTGCTTCTTTAATTAAGAAATACCGTACGTCATTGCAAGAAGTGAAGGCTAATTTACCTAAACTATTAAGTGAGCAAAGCTTAAAACAACGTCAAGCTGAGTTAGACAAGGCTGAAAAAGAGGGGGTACCTGCGATACTTGCAGAAAAACTCTGTAATACAGAGCAATCTTATGCGTTGCTTAATATTATTGATGTTGCGAGTAAATTAAAACTAGACCCACAACTTGCTGCGAGTGTTTATTTTTACTCAGAAGAGAATCTCAAGCTAGCAGATATTTCTGCACAGCTAAACTTGTTACCTGTTGATAGTCATTGGCAGTTATTAGCGAGAGAAGCGATGCGAGATGACTTAGAGTGGCAACAAAAACGCATTACCAGAGCAATCTTATTAATGATTGAAGGTAAAGAGTTTGTAAAAGCTTATGACGATTGGTTAGAGCTACATAAAAATCTAGCTACTCGCTGGCACAAGATGACAGAGGCTTTATCAGCAGTGAGCACGCCCGAGTTTAGTATGTGTCAAGTTGCGCTAAGAGAGTTACTTGACCTATCTAAGAGTTAAATAATCGTTGATATTTAAACCTAAAAAGCGATGTTAGTTATAGCATCGCTTTTTTATTAGCTGTGATTTAATCGTGAGGTGCTGTATTAAATTTATGAGGATGCTTTTTCTGCTATCTTCTTCAGCATAAATGCAGTACCTACAAACGCAAAGCTTGCAGTGACCATGGTAGACGCGCCAAAACCACTGGCGCAATCCATCTTCATATTACCGTCTGATTCTGCTTTCTCTTTACATACTTCACCGTTTAAATCTGGGTAGCTGAGCTGCTCTGTAGAAAACACGCAGTTAATTCTAAATTTACGTTTAGGGTTGGTAGTAAAATTAAAGTGCCGACGTAGTTCAGAGCGCACTTTAGCAGCTAGTGGATCTTGAATGGTGCGTGCTAAATCAGTGACTTGGATTTGTGTCGGATCTAATTGTCCACCAGCGCCTCCGCAGGTAAGTAAAGGGTATTTATTACGTTTACAATGTGCGACTAAAGCCACTTTTGCATGGATACTATCGATGGCATCAAAGATATAATCCATATCACTAGACAGATAATCAAAACAATTTTGTTTATCGATAAAGTCATCAATACAATTAACGATGATCTCTGGATTAATTTGTTTACAACGCGCCGCCATCACTTCAATCTTTTGTTGTCCAACCGTGTCGGCTAAAGCATGTACCTGACGATTAGTGTTGGTGACACATAAGTCATCCATATCGATTAAAGTAAGTTGACCAATACCTGATCGAGCTAATGATTCAACTACCCAAGAGCCCACGCCACCAATACCTACAACGCAGACATGGCTATCTTTAAATTTTTTTAATGCGGTCGTGCCATATAAGCGTTTAATACCACCAAAGCGGTTTTCATATTGTTCGTTCATGGGCTAACTCATGTTGATTTTGGAAGCAGGATTATACTGTCTGATAATAAATATGCAAAAACACAGATGAGATTTTTTCTAGTTTGTGATTATTCATTTTGAATTAATTTGAACTGTTAGTAAAAGGATAACAATGCGAACACTTCAGAATAAAATAGTGAATATTACGTGATAAGTTCGTGAGATCTCCCCGCCATACTCTCCACATCAACTAATTACAGCACAATAACTTAACTAAGATAAAAGGGAGTTTCTACATGTCAAACAAGCACCTAATTGCCGCAGGCCTATTTGGTTTATTTTCCGCAACGGCTCAAGCACAAGACTTAACACTTACTTTAACTAACTTAACTCATAATATTTATTTTACACCAGTTGTTGCTGGTGCACATGATTCAAGCACTGAAATATTTGAAACAACGGTTGCAGCATCTGAAGAGCTAGAAGTTTTAGCGGAAGAAGGGGACTTCACTGGTGTAAGTGGCTTATTAGGTAATGCAGGTGCGGATGTTGTTGATAACCCTGCTGGTGGTTTATTAGCATCAGGTGAATCAACAAGTTTTACATTAACCAATGCTAGCGGTAACGATTACCTATCAATTGCAGCAATGATGTTACCTACTAATGATGCTTTTATTGGTTTAGATAGCTGGGAAATTCCAAGTGAAGCGGGCACCTACACTGTCTACCTTAATGCATATGATGCAGGTACAGAAGCAAATGATGAACTAGCAGCAAGCATTCCAGCCTTCCCTGGTGGTGATGCTGGAACAGGTGGTTCAGGGGTAACGACAGAAATCAGTAATGCAACCGTACACATTCACCCTGGTGTGGTTGGAGATGCTGACTTAGAAGGTGGTATTAGTGATTTAAACAATAGTACACATCGTTGGTTAAATCCTGTGGCTAAATTGACTGTTGTTGTTGAATAGGGGGCTTTATGATTAAATTTTCTAAAGTCGCTATTGCTACCGTTGGCGCGTTAACGTTAGCGGCATGTAATGATGATTCTGACACAGTGACTGTCATCGAAACTCCAGTTGAGTACGAAGTTGTACTGAAAAATTTAACTAACGGACAGCCTATTTCACCACCGTCATTACTATTACATGATACAGGTGCTCTGTTTACTGTTGGTGAGTCTGCTTCTGAGGCATTAGAACTATTAGCAGAGTCAGGAGATGCAAGTGGCATATTAAGTGACACTCGTTTTATTCTCAGTTCAGCTAGTGCTAGTGGCGGTATTACTTATGGGACATCTACGACAATTACAGTGAGTTATACTGATAATGTAAAATATTTGTCATTTGTGAGCATGTTAGGAAATAGTAATGATGCTTTCACCGGTCTCAACCAAGTGGACTTAACAGATTTAGCGCTGAATGATTCTGTAACTTATCAAACAGTTGCTTATGATGCAGGTACTGAAGCAAATACAGAAACTGTAGATACTGTTCCTGGTCCCGCTTCTAATGCAGCCTCTCCTGATGGTACTGCTGGCGAAGCCTTTAATGCTGAGCGAGATGATATAGATATAGTGACAATGCACCCAGGGATTGTGAGTAGTGATGATGGCCTAAGTACATCAGCGTTAACCTACCAACAAAAGTTCGATAACCCTGTTATGTCCGTTACTATCACTCGTACCAGATAAACTAGTATGACTTATTGATTGTTATAAGCTTAATTGGTGATTAGCCTTCAATAAGTCTTTTTCTTAGAGAGTTGAAAATGGCAGATAGTATTTTAATTGTAGAAGATGACCAAGATATTGCAGAGTTAATCAAGGTCAATATGCAAGACCTTGGGTTAGAAGTAACACATTGTGATAATGGCGAAGACGCGATTCAACAAGCTTTAGAAAATGACTACTCATTATTGATGTTAGACCTTAATTTACCTGGCTGTAGTGGCTTAGATGTCTGTCGTAAAGTAAGGGAAGCAAAGCAAGAGCAAGCTATTTTAATGCTCACCGCTAGAACCTCTGAATTAGACCGTGTATTAGGCCTCGAATTAGGAGCCGATGATTACATGGCAAAACCCTTCAGCGTGAGAGAGTTACAAGCTCGAGTACATGCCTTATTACGCCGTGTTCATCTATTACAAAATAATCAAGCGCAAGATCCAGTGGTAGAAAGCAGTGTAATTTGTCATGGTCAGTTGATGATAAATCAACGCACTCATGAAGTGGTGTTGCGGGAACAGAGTTTAGATCTTACTTCTACAGAATTTGACCTATTAAGCTTTATGGCTCAACACCCTGGGCAAGTTTTTTCCCGTACTCAATTGTTGGATAAAGTGTGGGGATATCAACACAGTGGTTATGAACACACAGTGAATTCACATATTAACCGACTACGTAATAAATTAGTGGCTGGGCAACCCAACTCAAACAACAAAGTGTTTCCGCATATCATCCAAACTGTTTTTGGTGTCGGTTATAAATTTAGTCCGGAAGGTGTCGCTTAATGAAGGTGTCACTTTATCAACGCATGACCCTTGCTTTGGTACTGCTGTTTATTGCGATCACTTGTGTGGTTTCTTGGTGGTCTGCTACATTAGAAAAAACCTCTCACCATGAAGCTGAACAGCGCCTTCACTTAGAGCTTGCCGAACATCTAGGTCATGATAACCCGTTGTTAAAAGAGGGAGTTTATGACCAAGATGCTTTAAAAAACCTATTTCATAGTTTAATGATTTTAGGGCCTAGCTTTGAATTTTATTTCATTTCTCCAAGTGGCCAGTTAGTTAGTTATTCTGCTGAAAAGAGTGCCATTAAGCGTCAGAATATTAATGTCGCGCCGTTAGTGGATTTTATAAATCGTAAAAAATCATTGCCTATCTATGGTGATGATCCCCGTGATAGTGAACAACAAAAAATATTCTCAGCCGCACCGATTTATAACGGTGAAAATCTACAAGGGTATTTATATGTGATCATCGGCGGTCAAGCCTATGACTCAGCTTTTGCAGATGTAGAGTCTGACTTACTTCGCTCACAATCTGTAATTTTTATATTAGGTGTAGTGGTTTCTTTCTTTTTAGTCTCGATTATTTTATTACGTATTTTAACTAATCCTTTGAAACAATTAACCAATAACATTCGTGCTTTTAAAAAAGCCGGTTTTGAAAAGAACAAAGTAGAGTTACAGCAATGGCCAGCAGCAAAGCATAATGAGATCCATGAACTTGGTGATGCCTTTAACGAGATGGCTGAGCAAATTAATTATCAATTTGTGCAGCTGCAGTCCATTGATAAAACCCGAAGAGAGATGCTAACGGATCTTTCCCACGATTTACGTACGCCATTAGCAGCTTTGCAAGGTTACTTAGAAACCATTCAGTTACGCGGTGATACGTTAGATAAAGAACAACATCAGCGCTTTATTGATATTGCGTTTAAAAATGCCAATCAACTAAAAAAGTTGGTTGATCAAATCTTTGAGTTAGCACATTTAGATGGTGGGCAGGTCACGTTGCAGTTAGAGAGTTTCCCGTTACCTGAATTGTTACATGATATTGTGGCTAAGTTTCAACATCGCTTGCAAGACAAACAATTGAAATTAACCATTGCGCCTGAGCAGTGTGATCATATGGTATATACGGATATTGGTAAATTAGAGCGTGTGTTAAGTAACTTGATTGATAATGCTATTCGCCATAGCCATCAAGGTGGTTGCATTAGTATTGAAGTCAGTGAAGAGGAAAATAATAAGCTACACCTTGCTGTGATCGATAATGGTACAGGGATTCATGAGCATGAATTAGCTTATATTTTTGATGCACGTTATCGAGCAAGTAATGCCATCTTTGATAAAAAAGAACATGGTGGTTTAGGGTTAGCAATCACCCAAAAGTTATTACGTTTATTGCACTCTGAAATTAGTGTAGAAAGCCAAATCGGCAAAGGTACTTCTTTCCACTTCAGTTTAAATAGAAGTTAATACGCTTAATTAACTCCTACTTTCCTACCAGTGCTTACGTTTATATTTGGCGTAAGCACTGTTATTTTGTGTGGATTAATTATTCTGAACGAATATTCTCATTAAAGTGTTCAATAGCTTCAACTACTCGAATTGCCCCATTTTGTATATCAACAATAGTCACACCTGCCTCTGTTGAGAACTCTAAAGCATTACTTGCTTCTCTTTTACATTGTTCGATTAAAGCGACGGCTTCAGCCATTTGTTGCACATTATCATTGACCACTTTGCTGATCTCTTCTGTGGTCGCATTGGTACGTGAAGCAAGGCTTCTTACTTCATCTGCAACTACCGCAAACCCACGCCCTTGTTCACCAGCTCTAGCTGCTTCTATCGCTGCATTAAGTGCTAATAAGTTGGTTTGTTCTGCAATGCCTTTTACACTACCTGCTAGGTTACTAATATGCTCTGAATGTACATTTAAAAACTTGATGTTCTCACTCACTTTTTCCATTTGAGCCGTTAATTGTTGCATGCCGTTAATGGTATCTTGGATGATTTCTTTACATTTTTCAGATTGCTCTTGTGTTTCACCAGAGACTTGATGAGCGATTTGTGAAGCTTCAATTGCAGCTTGTTCTTGTTCTATTTGCGAAGTAATTAAAGTCGCAAATTTAATGATTTTGTAAAGTTCACCACGGTCATTATGAATTGGATTATAAGAAGCTTCTAACCAGATTTCTCGACCGCCACTATCTATTCGTTTAAAGCGATTAGAGACAGCTTCACCACTACCTAATTTTTCCCAGAATAAACGATATTGCTCCGTGTTTGTTTCTGCAGGATCACAAAACATACGGTGGTGATGACCTTTAATATCTTCTAGTCGGTATCCCATACCTTGTAAGAAGTTACTATTGGCTGTGATCACTTCTCCATTAGGGGTAAATTCGATAGTCGACATAGAGCGATTAATGGCTGCTAAAGTATCTTGCTGTTGGCGTGAGTGTTCAATGGTACGTGTCAGTTCAGTACAGAATACTACAAATGAAGATAAGTTATTTTGTTCATCGACAATGGGCTCAACCATAGATCTCAGCCAAGTTAATTCACCATTGTTTTTATCGGCCTGTACTGCTCCGTGCCATTTACTACCAGTCTGCAATGCCGCTTTTAAAGCTTGAAAGTGACCTGTATCTCGGTAGTACTCGGGGACCATTTCGGTAAAATGCTTACCATGAATATCATTTTTATTAAAGCCAAGTTCTTTCTCAGCCATCTGGTTGATAGAAGTTATTTTTCCACTTTTATCTAATGAAAAATGAATCATGTCTTTTTCAAGGCTTTGACCAACTTGTTTAAGAACAAAAAGTTCATCCTTGAGTTTTTGATTTTCTTCCTTTAATGCTTTGCTCTTAAACATTTAGCTTCTCTCTATAATATTTGTTTCAACGAATAGGTTATAAAAATATACAGTAAGTAATAGTGTAGTTAAATTAATTAAAAGGTGGTAGTTAAATGAGGATAAATTAGTGTTTTTGTGCGGGGCTTATAAATTAAAGACAGTCTTGAAGGTGTCATCGCAACACAGGTTGTTTTTTAGGTGCTTTGTAAGGGAGGTAAAGCGTATTCATTTTTTATTTAATACTTTAATGGTTATAGAGACAAAAAAGCCAAGCAAATGCTTGGCTTATATTAAAAGTTATCAAAGCGACTTTTAGTTAGACGCTTCAACGATAGTTTTCATGTCCTTCGTGATTTCATCTGGCACGTATTTTCTTAGCTCATCGCAGGTACAAAAAAGCCAAGCAAATGCTTGGCTTATATTAAACTTATCAAAGCGACTTTTAGTTAGACGCTTCAACGATAGTTTTCATGTCCTTCGTGTTTTCATCTGGCACGTATTTTCTTAGCTCATCGCAGGTACAAAAAAGCCAAGCAAATGCTTGGCTTATATTAAACTTATCAAAGCGACTTTTAGTTAGACGCTTCAACGATAGTTTTCATGTCCTTCGTGTTTTCATCTGGCACGTAGTTTCTTAGCTAATCGCAGGTATAAAAAAGCCAAGCAAATGCTTGGCTTATATTAAAACTTATCAAAGCGACTTTTAGTTAGATGCTTCAACGATAGTTTTCATGTCTTTCATGTAGCCGCGTAGTTTCTTACCTACGATTTCTACAGGGTGGTTACGAATTTCTTCGTTGATTTCGATTAAGCGAGCGTTATCAACAGAGTTAGACTTAACTGTTAATGGCTTACCTAGGAACTCAGGGCTCATTGCTTTAACGAAGTCTGCAAGTAATGGTTTTGCAGCGTGGTCGAATAGGTAACAACCGTATTCAGCTGTATCAGAGATAACAACATTCATTTCGTAAAGTTTCTTACGAGCGATTGTGTTAGCAATTAGTGGTGTTTCATGTAGAGACTCGTAGTATGCAGACTCTTCGATGATACCTGATGCAGTCATTGCTTCAAACGCAAGCTCAACACCCGCTTTAACCATTGCAACTAAGAAGATACCGTGGTCGTAGAACTCTTGCTCGTCAATTTCCATGTCGCCAGCTGGTTGCTTTTCAAAACCAGTTTCAGCTGTTGCTGCACGCCATTTAAGTAGGTTAACGTCATCGTTTGCCCAGTCAGCCATCATAGTTGCAGAAAACTCGCCTTCGATGATGTCATCCATGTGCTTGTTGAATAGCGGACGTAAGATATCTTTAAGTTCTAAAGACATATCGAATGCTTTGATTTTAGCTGGATTAGATAGACGATCCATCATGTTGGTGATGCCGCCGTATTTAAGACCTTCAGTTACTGTTTCCCAACCGTATTGGATAAGTTTAACTGCGTAAGATGGCTCTAAACCGTCAGCAACCATTTTTTCATAGCCTAAGATAGCACCTGTTTGTAACATACCACATAGGATAGTTTGCTCACCCATTAGGTCAGATTTAACTTCGGCTACGAAAGAAGACATAAGTACACCAGCACGGTCACCACCAGTTGCAGATGCATATGCTTTAGCCCATGCTAAACCGTGGTTTTGCGGGTCATTTGCAGGGTGAACAGCGATTAGTGTTGGTACACCGAAACCACGTTTGTATTCTTCACGTACTTCTGAACCAGGACATTTAGGTGCACACATGATAACAGTGATATCTTCACGTACTTGCATACCTTCTTCAACGATGTTGAAACCGTGAGAGTAAGCTAGTGTAGAACCTTCTTTCATTAATGGCATTACTGCGCCAACAACTGCTGTGTGTTGTTTGTCAGGTGTTAGGTTACATAGTAAATCTGCTTGTGGAATTAGTTCTTCGTAAGTACCTACTGTAAAACCGTTTTCCGTTGCGTTTTTCCAAGATTGACGTTTTTCAGCAATGGCTTCAGCACGTAATGTGTAAGAAACGTCAAGACCTGAATCACGCATGTTAAGACCTTGGTTAAGACCTTGCGCACCACAACCGATGATAACTACTTTTTTGCCTTTTAATGCTTCACAACCGTCAGCAAATTCGCTGCGATCCATAAAACGACATTGACCTAGTTGATGTAACTTCTCACGTAGAGGAAGAGTATTAAAGTAGTTAGCCATGTTAGCTGCACTCCGAAATAAATTAATAGGGAAAATGACATTTTAATAAGTGGTCATTTGAATTCGGGAGTCACTATAACGCATAAGGCGTATTGCGCAAAATGATATATTAGCAATGTTACGTTGCGTAAAATGAAATGATACAATAACTATATTGCGTTTATTGAAAGTGAGAATCACTTTTATCATACAAATGTGAGCATCACGATATTATGACAAATGATTTACTATTATGATGTGCTTTATGATGGTAATTCTATTTTTACCTATAGTTGTTAACTTATTGTATATAAAGGAGCTTTTATGCCTTCACTGGTATTGCCAGGAGAGTTAGTCTCTAGCCAATGGTTAGCCGAGCATAGGGACCATCCGGAGTTAATCTTACTAGATGCCAGTTGGCACATGCCATTAACACAACGCAATGGTTATCAAGAATGGTTAAATGAACGTATCGATAATGCGCGTTTTTTTGACTTTGATCGTGAAGTTTGTGATCAAGAGTCAGCTTTTCCGCACATGATGCCGACGCCACAACATTTTGAGCTCTCTGCTCAGCTACTTGGTATTAACAATAATAGCGTGATTGTGGTTTATGACAGCTTAGGTATTTTTTCTAGCCCACGTGTTTGGTGGATGTTTAAAACCATGGGCTTTACACAAGTTTCGGTTTTAGATGGAGGCTTACCAGCTTGGAAAGAAGCGGGGTTACCTTTAAATACGCAACCACCTGAGAAAGTTGCTCACCAAGGTGATTTTAAAGCGGTTTATCATGCTGATTTGATTAGCGATGCTAAGCAGGTTGTTGATGCAATAAATGATAAGCAGACTGCCATTATTGACGCAAGAGCAAGAAATCGCTTTTTAGGTGAGGTACCTGAAGCAAGAAAAGGTTTGCGATCTGGACATATGCCATCAGCAATTAACTTGCCTATTAGTGAAGTGTTACATAACCAAACAATGAAAAATGCTTATCAATTAGCACAAATTTTTGAAGCTCTAATGCCACAAAAGCAGCGTATGGTATTTAGTTGTGGATCTGGGGTAACTGCTTGTATTTTAGCACTAGCAGCTAAACTCGCCGGATATGATGCATTAAGTGTTTATGATGGTTCTTGGAGTGAATGGGGCGCGAATCAAACCTTACCTGTTGTGCAATCAAAATAAAGTAGGATCATGGATAATAAATCGTTACAAATATTTGTGCATCTCAGCCAGAGTTTACACTTTTCTAAAACCGCTTTGGCGATGCATGTTAGCCCCTCAACCCTAAGCCGTTTAATTCAACGATTGGAAGATGAATTAGGGGCAAGTTTATTGATTCGTGATAATCGTTCTGTGGTGTTAACCGATGCTGGTGTCGCTTTTAAGCAGTTTGCGTTACAGCAAATTGAGCAATGGGAATTATTAAAACATGCTATTTTGAAAGACACTAATGAGTTGGAAGGTGAAATTAACCTATATTGTTCAGTAACTGCTGCATACAGTCATTTACCTCCAATATTAGAGCGCTTTAGACGCAACCATCCTCATGTGGATATTAAATTAACGACCGGGGATAGTGCGGTGGCTATTGAGCAAGTGATGCAACATCAAGTGGACTTTGCAATCACAGCTTATCCTGATAACTTCCCTAATCGAATGCACTTTATTCCTTTGGCCGAAATTCCATTATCATTAATTGCGCCTACGATCCCTTGTGCCGTTACTAAATTAATTAGTCAAACGCCTATTGACTGGAAGAATATTCCCTTTATTTTACCTGAGCATGGAGCGATAAGACGACGCTTTGATACTTGGTTTCGTTCAAATAGAACAGGTAAACCCCATATTTATGCAAAAGTAGCCGGCCATGAAGCCTTAATTAGCATGGTGGCATTGGGTTGTGGCGTTGGCGTAGCCCCAGATGTTGTTGTGGAAAATAGTCCAGTGCGAGACCGGGTGCAAAGTTTGTCTTATAGCGGAGAACTTGCTTCTTTTAATCTCGGTGTGTGTTGTTATAAAAACCGATTAAATGAACCTTTGATTGAAGCCTTTTTAAAGTGTGTCGAAGCTTAATCATTTCCTAACAAAAACCAAGTTTGTTGATATTCCCATAGAATTTATTTGGGGTGCGGTTTACAATGCATTAATAATTGAAGGAGCTTTTTTATGTTAAATCCACAGAAGTTAGAAGAAATCGCAAAGCAAGTAAGTGACGCAATGCCTGAAGGTGTAAAAAGCTTTGGTAATGAAATAGATCGTAAAATCAAACAAGTATTACAAGCCCAATTAGGCAAGCTTGATATGGTGAGCCGCGAAGAGTTTGACGTTCAAACTCAAGTATTACTTCGTACTCGTGAGAAGCTTAATGCAATGGAAGAAAAGTTTGCAGAGCTAGAAAAGAAATTAGATGCAACGAGCGAAGACAAGTAGAGAACTTAATGAAAGAACAGTATTTAAAGAACGCAGAGTTATTTGTAGAGCAAGTAGCGGCACAGGGTGAGTTATTTGGTTTATTTGAAGAAAACCAAGGCTGGGCAAATTGCCACGCTCATGATAATAAAGATGCAACAGCTGTTTACTTATTTTGGTCTGATGCTAAACAAGCCGCTAAATTACAAAACGAAGAGTGGGCTGATTACCAAGTGCAAAGTATCGCATTGGATGTTTTTTTTGAATCTTGGTTAGATGGCATGCAAAAACAACAAGTGTTTGCAGGTGTGAATTGGGATCAAGAGTTGTGTGGTTTAGAAATTGAAGCAATGGTACTTAAAAACGCTTTAGTAGAAAACTTTCAACAAAAAGATGTTGAAACGGCTGAAGTTGAATAATATCAATCCTCTGTTTAGTAGACATAAAAAAACCAAGCTTTTAGCTTGGTTTTTTTATGTCATTTTTTCGTTTCTTATTTCTTTATTGTTGCGCAATTAAAGGAATAGATAAAACTATGATCATTCTGTAATAATTGTAGCTCTAGTGCTTTATTCCTGATGATATTCACGCCTTCAATCGTTTCAGGTTGATAATTAACTAAGAAAAACCGTTCACATACACGTGCTTTATCTTTTGCAGCGATCATTATGGATTGCCAAATAGAAGCATATTGTTGTGGAGTTGCATAGGATGAAAAATCAGAAATAGAAAAAGCATCAATTGAATTTGGATAGGTTTTTAAGCATTCGTCCAATGCCATTGTTACTGGTTGAATCTTACCAATGGATGCTTTGATAGTATCAAAATACTGCGCTTGCAAATGTAGCGGTAAAAACTGCTCGTTGTATTTTCCAAAGATAATTAAATTCAAAAATGGGTTTTTATTTACCTTTTGCGTGCTGACAATATGCTCAAGACGCTGATCAAGGTAGTGCCCAATATGTAGTTCTGGATCAATTAAATCAATACCCGGTTCTTTTAGTAAATACTTCCAAATCCAACGCACGTTTAATATTTTGACAAACTGCTTCCATAAAAATCCATTCCATTGTGTTTTGAATAGCTTTTTCTGTGTTTGCAGTGAATCGGCATTAAAAAGCTGTTTGATTAGCTTGGAGCGATAACGAGTTAACCACGATAACTTTAAAAGGTAAGACTCCCAGACGCCGCAATATAGAATACCGTTAGCTATTTTCTTAGGCTCTGCTTGCCAATATCGTTGAGCTTCTTCTGTTAAATCACCTTTTAGTGTTCCATAAACTGTTAAACGTTGATTGCAGTTTTTAAGCCCAATAAATTTTTTAAAAGCTGGGTAGTTGAGGTTTTTATAAGCGCTACATTTTAATTCTAATAAAAAGTTTTGGGTTTTATTCATATCAACACTGATTATTTTTTTAGGATTGGCAATTAGTAAGTCCAATGCTCTTGCACCACTACCGGTAATAGTTAATACAGTATCGTCAGCGGTTAACTGTAAAGTTGTTAATTCAGAGTTAGGGTCTTCATTGGCAGCTGAGTAAATAATGGTAGAAAAAAAATTGTTCATTATAAAACCTACAATTTTAATGACGTTTGGTGAATTGAGGTAAGTAAACCATGTGCGGCTTGTTTGTTTTTGGCTTGTTCGCGTAATAGCTTTACTTGATAGCTGTAAATATCATAAGGAATAAATTGGCCGTTAAAGTGTGTCAATTTTGAAAGGTTGTTAGCCTGTAAAGCAACGATCTTTTTATCCTGTTTTAAGATAATAGGTAAAAAGCATTTAAGACCAAATCGAATAATAGGGTTGAAGCGTTTGAATTGACTGCTGACTTTAAAGAAAGCGCGCGTGGTGTGCGGGTCAATAGGACAGATGCTTATTTGCGTTCTAAAGTTGGTTTTATTTTTTTCAAATTGATATTGAATATCTACATGAGCTGGCGTTACAAAAATATCTTGATGGTGAATTGGATTATTTTGAGGATTAATAAACCAATTAAATGGTCCAAGTGATTCCTTACTTGGTAAATGATCGACGTACAGCGTTTGTTGTTTATCTAAATAAATAGCAATGTCGCGGACTTTTAATTTTTGTTGCTTTCGTATTAAGCCTGAATGAATAAAATTGGTATGTGGCGAGTCCATGAAGTTTTCAATCAAAGCTTGTTCATTACATTCAAACACTTCTGTTTTAATGAGATCTTTAGGCAAATATTGCCAGTGTGGTTGTGTGCTTTTATTAATCTCTGCATTGGGCGTATTTCCATTTGGAAAGAACCAAACAAGTTGACCTTCAACCTTTGATGGAATTGTTAATAATTGTTTATTGCTACAATCGCTCGGATCATTAGAGTAGGGAATATTGATACAAATACCTTGATGATCAAATTGCCAGCCATGATAAGGGCAAGTTAATGTTTCTTTTGCCAAATGTCCGACACTGAGTGGGGATTGTTTATGGATGCAGGTATCTAAAAATACACTAACCTTACCTTGCTCATTTTTCCAGACAAGGTAATTAACATTAAAGGCTTGTACCTTGGTGATTGATTTTTTATCTAAGGTTTTCACTTCAATCAACGGATACCAGTAATCAACTAAATGTCCCCATTGAGCATTCATTCTTTGTTGATAAGCCTCTTTGATGTTCATAGATTAACCTTTTTGACGATATAAATTAATAACTCGTCTTTTTTTACTATTTAAGTCCCATTTAGGGGCTGTTTTCTGAATAAAGATAGTATGCTTAATACCTTGTTTTAAAAAGAGGGTTGATAAACCTTGTTTAATTTCTTCAAACCAATGTTCCGTTTCAATTTCAATAGTATTTGAGTTCGTCTGTGTCACTTTATAATCGATCAATTCATCGCTTATGTAACTCACGGTGCGATAGATTAAGTCTGGTAATATCGAGGCAGATTGATTGCCTTCTTGTAAATGTAAAATATCAGAACTGCGGCCCATAATACTTTTGATAGGTTCAAAAACACCTTTTTCATCACCCACTTCGATAATATCATCAAGTAGGTAACGTACTACAGGCTGTGTTTTACGCCTAAAATCAGTGATGATTGGTGAGAAGAGTGTTTTTTCTGCATTTAACCAATGATGCTCTATGTAGATATTATCTTCATTCCAACGCATGACATTGTTGGCATCACTGCACGCTAAAAAACCTTCTGTACATTGATAAACTTGCTTAACTGGGCGATTAAAGGCTTGTTCAATAAAGTGTTCATCCTCTTTTGTTAGCACTTCTGCGGCAGAGATAATTGTGCGGGGTGTTAAACCTTGATGATGTGCTGCGCAAAGTTGAATCGCTTGTGCGCTACCAATAAGTATTGTTGGGTTAAACGCTTTTAATTCATTTAACCATTGATCTGTTGATTGTGTAATATCTGCATAATGAAATTGAATGCGCCCTTTATTAGCCGTTTGATACAAAGGACTATCGGCTCTTAATAACAGTGCAATACGATGTTTTTGTGTAATGCAGGGTAATAGTTTTGCAAGAATAGTACCTGTCCAAGTAACACGCTCATTTTTTGACGCGAGAAATAGACCTCGTTGCCCTGAAGTACCAGTAGATAAACCGACGGCGATATTGTTGATACTCGATTGCTCAAACTGTCTTGTTTCTTCAGCTGTTAAGGCGAGTTTGAATAAGGTGTCACGATCTAAATTTTCAGTATTTAAAGCGTTAAAGTTTTCCATCATTAATGATTTATTCATGATCGGAAATTCACTTAAGGGTTTACCTTGATAGCTTTTATAAAAATCGGAATGTTGACATAACCATGTTAAATGTCGCTTTAACTGTTTCTGTTGCCACCTCAATAGCTTTTCTCTTGAAGAAAAGCGACGACATTTAGTTTGTAAAAAATAAAAGAGTATCAGTAACCTTTCCATTAACTGATCCATTTTTGTGAGATCAATTGTTCAATGGTTTCTTCACAATGAGAGGGCACAAAGGTCACTGATTCATTGCTTAATTCAAAGCAACGCCTTAGTTTTTGTAAGGTGTCTTTATAGGCTTTATGATCATCACTTAGTATATTGGCAATCCAATGTTGATCTCGCTTTTCACTTAAACTGCTTTTTAACCAGCAAGCATCGGCTAATAAAAAAATGAAGGTGTTTTCGAGACGAATTAATAAGCCAATATGCCCTGCTGCATGACCGGGTAAATTTACAATAAAAATAGATTGATCAGCAAACCAATCTTTAGCATATAAACCGATCTTCTCTGGTAATCCTAATATATCTGCAATATCTAGTGTGAAAGTATCAATGAATGAAAATTGTTTATGTGCTTGCTCTGGCACGAGTTTATTTAAGTAACCTTTTCTAATACGATTGATGCGGTTGGATTGTTGCATGTAATTTAAACCTGCACGATGGCAGTGAATAATTGAGTCAGGGAAGTCAACCATACCTGCAATATGGTCTGCATGGAAATGTGATAATAGTAAATGCTTAATCTCACTTTTGTCGATACTGAGTGCATTGATTTGGTCGAAAATAGTGTCACCTTGTTCTAAATGGCAAGGTGTTAACATGGCATAAAATCGTTCAGGGAAAGGGCGTGTACTTTTATGAAAGTCAGGGTGATAGCCTGTATCAAATAAAATATAACCTTCTGTTAGGTGTTTTATTAACGCAATACCTGCGGGAAATTTTTGAGGTTTGATGCCAGCTCCGGGTTGTACAATAAACCCAGGATGAGTACAAAAGCCTGCTTTAAATAGTCGGATTTTTATGCCATTTCGCATAACGTATAATCCCTTCTTCAATGGTTATTTTAGGTTGATAGCCAAGCTCTTTTTGAGCTTTTGTTATGTCCAGTGTTTGATCATAATGTAATAGTGCGGCGCTGTAGTCGGTTAATCTAGGCTCTTTATTATTTAATATAAATCGATGTACTCGCTGATTGAGTTTTACTAATACGCTTACTGCGTAATAATTTAATCCTTTAATCTTGGTATTTGGCGCTAGTGCATCTAATAAAACTGTTAATAGACTTTGGATATGTGCAGGTTGTCCATTAGTAATATTAAAGATTGAACCACTTTTACAGTTAGACTTTATGGCTAATATAATTGCGTCGGCAACGTTATCAACATAGGTTAAATCAACTAACGGATCTCTTGTCGAAGGTAACATCAAGGTCTTATTTTTAATGAAGTTTAATAAGCGAGGTGCGATAGCCCGATCTTGTGGTCCAAAAATACCCCTGGGTCTTAAAATAACTGATGTTAAGGAGCTATTTAGTACGCATTGTTCAGCTTGTGCTTTAGTTGTAGCATAGTCATTACAAAATGTATTTGGTAGTGGTTGCGTTTCTTTAATCGCTATGTGGCTTTTAAAATCAAAGTACAGACTGGGGGTTGAGATATGTATAAACTTTTTTACCTTGGCTTTTTCTGCCGCTAATAATATGTTTTGAGTACCTTTAACATTAGCTATTTCAAAGTCTGATTTTTTACCCCATGGACTTGATAAGGCAGCACAATGCACCACAACATCTATGTGTTGGCAGCTTGTTTTTAATGCTTCAATATCTGATAAATCAATCGCTAAAAAAGTGGCGTTATATTGTTTAGCAATTTGCTCGCCTAAGGTTTGGTTTCTGCCTAAAAAAAGGATGTCGTATTGTGAGGAGTACAAACGAATAAGGGCTTGGCCTAACATGCCTGTTCCACCAGTGATAAGCATGTTTTTCAAATCGATAATACCGCCATACCTAAGGATAATCCTGCTCCAGTACCTAAAATCATAATTTTATTGCCTTGCTCAATAGTATGATTTTTTAATAGATAATCTAAGGTAATAGGTATTGATGTGGCTATTTGATTGCCCATTTTTGCAATGATGTTAATCATCTGCGTTTTTTCGAAACCTAAACGTGTTTCTATATGTTTTAAGGCTAAGTAACTGGCTTGATGTGGCACGATAAATTGGATGTCATTTTTATGTGCTTTTGCTTTCTCTAATCCTTCATCGACAAAGCCTGAAATAAGTGAAGAGACTTGTTTGAATATTTTACGCCCATTCATTTGAAAGTAACTGCCAGCCATAAAAGTCTCTAAATTTGTTTTTGAAGGGTGCAAAAAACTCCCTCCAGATTTAATTTGGCAATATTCGTAACCTTTAGGGTAAGTTTTAAAGTGACTTGAAATGAGACCTAATGAATTAGAGTCTGCTTCTAGAATAAAAGCGGCTGCACCATCTGCAAATAAAGAAGATATTTCTGGGTTATCGTAAGTAATACCCACACGAGAGACTTCACTTGAAACAATTAAAATACGTTGATAACGACCTGTTGATAAAGCGCAGTGTGCCATTTCTAGGGCAGATAAAAAAGATAAACAACTACTGTTAATATCCATGCTAGCAATATGGTTGGGATCATCTAACTCAGCTAATATGCTAGCTGCATTGTAGGGTAAAACTTGATGGCTGGTGGCACTGGCATTGATCAATAAATCAATATCCGCTAAACATAGTTCTGCATCATTTAATGCTTTTTTAATGGTTTCGCAAGCCATGTAAACAGAGCTTTCTTTTTCATTTGCAAAATGACGATACTCCACACCATATCTTTTTGAACAAGTGCCTTGTTTTAAATTTAGACGCTTATCTAGCTCAGAGGCAGACACGGTTGATTCTGGTAAGTAGGTGGCACTGGAAATGATTTTAAATGCCATGCAGTTTCTCTTTATAAAAGTAATGTTATAGTTTAAGTAAGTTATTGACGCATAAGAATATAATAGGAATGTTATTTTTTATATCAATAATGTGAATTTTATCTATGTTTACATCTGTTGTACTAATTAATTTATCTGTTTTTTTTGTTAAAAAAACCTATCCCTTTGTTATAAATTTCGTAGAGAAAGCGGTTTTTTTACGTTAATTTCACCTTGAATTAGATTATTCTTTCTACGTAAAGCTTAGATAACATATTTAGTGGAATTGGTATTATTTTATACTTGCCATAAAAAAGCCAAGCCAAGCTTGGTTTTTATGGTTGTGCTTGTATGTTTGTCTTGACTACTCTTCTGGGTAAGTACCCCAACCGTCGTAATCAATGCCAAAAGATTGCGCCAAAGTTAGCAGCCTTTCTACATCTTCATAAATTGCTTCTTCATCTAGGTTCATTTCAACAACCACGTCAAAACTTAAGATGATTGAGCCATCCTCTAATTCTAGTTCTTCTGGATCGGTAACTTCATATCCTTTTTTGAAACAAGCCACTGCCGCTTTTTCCAATACGTCGAAATTGTCGCAAGAAAGGTGGTGCTCGATCATATAAATTGCATCTGGATTACTGCCATCTTCTAAGATCGCTTCTACGATATCCGCAGTTTCTTCAGCAAATTCAGCTAATAGATCTTCAAATGTAAGTTCTTCTGACATGTTTATCTCTTCTATATCAAGGTTTACGGTTTTGACTGGAATTTTGCTCAGCCACTCGTATTTTATGTGTTGTGATTAATCGCAACAACCTAGGTTGTTATCTGGGCGATTAACTTCTTTATTAAGTTGCTTATATTTCGCTAGCATGATCTCGTGAGAGTCATTCATTAAACGGCGAATTTCACGTTTTTTGTATTGTGTAATATCAATTGGCTCTAACATCTCAACAATTACTTCACCGTTGTCCCAACGATTTAGTTTCACTTGCTCATGTGTGTTTGAAATAACTGTAGGTACGACGTTAACACCTGCTTGCAGTGCCGTATGGAAAGCTCCCATTTTAAATGGCATTAAACCACGGCCTCGGCTACGGGTTCCCTCGGGGAAAATCCATACCGCTAGGTCTTTTGCACGCATCTGATTAACCACGTCAGTAATAGTGTTTTTTGATTTATCTTTATTATCGCGGTCAATTAAGATGTTACCGGTTAACCAGTAGATAATGCCAAAGAAAGGCACTAATACTAAACTCTTTTTACCAATAGTCACAGAGCCAGGCTGAACTGCGCCTGTTGTGGTCACCATATCGTAGTTATTTTGGTGGTTAGCAATATAAACTACTGAACCGTTATTTTTAGCACTCTCAGGTATTCTAATCGTGACTTTTAAACCCACTAAACGCGACATCTTACTGAATAGCATTGCAAAGTGATAAGTATTCTTAGGGTTACGCGGACTCAAAATACAATAAAATAGTGAGTAAACACTCATTAAAATAACGACAGCAACGATTAAAATTGCTCTGATAATAAATAACATAGTTTATGAATTCTCTTCTTGTTCAGGTTCAGAATTGATGATTTCAATATTATCAACGCGTTGTAGGCCTCGTGGTAATTTATTGCCACGACGACCACGTTCACCTTGATAATGAGCTAAATCATTTGGTTTAAGGGTGAGCTTGCGTTTTCCTGCATGGAGGGTGACAGCACTCTCAGGCGATATAATTTTCAGCATAGTAACAAACTCTTCTCGTTTAGTCGCTTTTGCTGTCATGATGTTAATCATCTTGTTGCCTTTACCTTTACTTAAACTTGGAAGGCTAGCAACAGGGAAGATCAACATACGGCCTTCATTACTGATGGTTAAACATAAATCATCTTTATTATTAGACAGTTTCTGTGGCGCGATAAGCTGTGCGTTAGTGGTTAAGTTGATTAACGCTTTACCATTTTTGTTACGGCTATTAATGTCGCTTAGATTAGCAATAAAACCATAACCGTGGTCACTGCTGATAATATAACGGTCTGTTTCGTCACCCATTAATACACAGGCAAAAGGCACGTTTTCATTTTGATTAAAGCGGCCAGTAAGTGGCTCACCTTGAGTACGTGCGGAAGGTAATGAATGCGCATCAAGCGAATATACTCGCCCAGAAGTATCAATGAATAAACAGCTTTGATTACTCTTACCTTGGCAGCTGGTTAAATACTCGTCACCCGCTTTAAAGCTTAATGCTTGTGGGTCAACATCATGACCTTTTGCACTTCGCACCCAACCTTGGGTTGATAAGACGACGGTTACCGACTCGCTTGGCATTAACTCTTTTTCAGTTAAGGCTTTCGCTTCTTCTCTTTCTACCATAGGAGAGCGGCGATCATCCCCGTATTTCTCAGCGTCAGCTTTGATCTCTTTTTTCACTAAGGTATTAAGACGACGGTCTGAGCCAAGTAATAACTCTAGCTTTTTCTGCTCTTCCGATAACTCCGCCATTTCACCACGAATTTGAATCTCTTCAAGCTTAGCTAATTGACGTAGTTTAATTTCTAAAATAGCGTGTGCTTGTGTTTCAGATAAATCATAGCGTGATATTAATTCTGCTTTTGCATCATCATAGGTACGGATGATTTCAATGACTTCATCAATATTTAAGTAAGCAACTAATAAACCTTCTAAAATATGCACACGAGCCAAAATTTTATCTAAACGATGTTGTAAACGGCGACGCACGGTGTTACGGCGATAGATTAACCATTCATTGAGAATGGTAACCAAGCCTTTGACACTTGGGCGCTGGTTTAGGCCTAACATGTTTAAGTTAACTTTATGGCTCACTTCTAAATCAGTAGAAGCAAATAGATGATTCATTAACGCTTCTATATCAATACGATTTGAGCGTGGAATGATAACCAAACGAGTTGGGTTTTCATGATCAGATTCATCTCGTAGATCAGCAACCATCGGCAGTTTTTTATCCTGCATCTGCTTGGCAATATCTTTTAATATTTTACCGCCTGACACACGATGAGGTAATGCAGTAACTACTATTTCACCATTTTCTACTGTAAACACCGCTCGACTTTTAAAGCTACCACGACCCGTTTTGTAGATGTTGATAATCTCTTTACGTGGAGTAATGATTTCGGCTTCAGTAGGGTAGTCTGGGCCTTGTACAAATTCCATTAACTCTTCAAGTTGTGCTTTCGGATTATCGATTAGGTGTAAACAAGCTGCAGCTACTTCACGCGCATTATGCGGTGGGATATCCGTTGCCATACCAACGGCAATACCTGTGATTCCATTTAATAGGATATGTGGTAAACGTGCAGGTAATAATTCTGGTTCTTTTAAGGTGCCGTCGAAGTTAGGTTTCCAATCGGTAGTCCCTTGTCCAATTTCTGATAACAGTAGCTCAGAAAATGCAGATAAGCGGGATTCCGTATAACGCATCGCAGCAAATGATTTTGGATCGTCCGGTGCACCCCAGTTACCTTGACCATCAATTAATGGATAACGGTAAGAGAAGGGCTGAGCCATTAATACCATGGCTTCATAACAGGCACTATCGCCATGTGGGTGGTATTTACCTAATACGTCACCGACGGTACGTGCTGATTTTTTATATTTGGCTAAAGCAGATAACCCCAATTCAGACATCGCATACACGATACGTCGTTGAACAGGTTTTAAACCGTCACTGATATGCGGTAAGGCACGATCCATGATCACATACATGGAGTAGTTAAGGTAGGCATCTTCAGTAAATTTAGCGAGCGATAATTGCTCTATGCCTTCTAAACTCATGTCTATGACTTCACTCATATTTTACAACCCTGTAATTAAAAATAACTAGTTAAAGGTAGAGTATACAGTAGTTGTATTGTAAGACAGAAATAGAAATGAATTTGTGTGTATGAAATATGGTATTTTTTGATCAAAAACTGCGTGAAAGATAAAAAGTCGCGATTTTCTAACAGCATAAAGCAGATTAATCACCACACTTCTGTGGGTGACCAATCTACTGTCATATGTATTGAAAGTTTACAGTTGTGCGAAGGCTTTTTTAGCTGCGGTAATCGTATTGCTAATATCTTGGTCAGTATGCGCTAACGATAAGAAGCCTGCTTCAAAAGCAGAAGGCGCTAGATAAACACCTTCTTCTAACATTAAGTGGAAGAATTTTTTGAACTTTTCTACGTCACAAGCACAAACTTGTTGGAAGTTAGTAACTTCTGCTTCTTCAGTAAAGAAGAAACCAAACATACCACCTGCATAGTTAACGCTTAATGCCACACCTTCTTCTTTTGCTGCTTGTTTAAGGCCTTCTGCTAGTTGTTTCGTTTTGATTGCCAGTTGTTGGTATTCTGGTGAATCAAGCGCCGTTAATGAGGCTAACCCTGCGTGCATTGCGATTGGGTTACCCGATAAAGTACCTGCTTGGTAAACAGGCCCGGTTGGTGCGATAAATTGCATCACTTCCTGGCGACCACCAAAGGCTCCCACAGGCATACCACCACCAATCACTTTACCTAATGTCGTTAGGTCAGGTTTGATGTTGTAATGAGCTTGTGCGCCACCCAATGCAACACGGAAACCTGTCATAACTTCATCAAAGATCAATAATGCTTGGTGTTGATCACAAAGGTCACGTAATCCTTGTAGGAAACCATCAGCAGGAGGAATACAGTTCATGTTGCCTGCTACCGGTTCAACAATGATACAAGCAATTTGCTCTGGATATTCTTCAAACAGTGCTTTGACTGAAGTAAGGTCGTTAAAATTAGCGGTTAATGTATGTTTAGCAAAATCCGCAGGGATGCCTGGTGAACTTGGTTGACCTAATGTTAAGGCGCCAGAGCCAGCTTTTACTAATAAAGAGTCGGCATGACCGTGGTAACAGCCTTCAAACTTTAGAATTTTATCTCGATTTGTGTAGCCACGAGCAAGGCGAATAGCACTCATGGTTGCTTCTGTGCCTGAGCTTACCATACGCACTTGTTGCATCGAAGGTACAAGTTGCTGCACTTTTTCTGCCATGGCGATTTCTATTTCAGTAGGCGCACCAAAACTTAAACCAAATTCTGCTGCATCAATGACTGCTTTTTTAATAGCAGGGTGGTTGTGACCTAAAATCATTGGTCCCCATGAGCCTACATAATCAATATATTGTTTATCATCGACGTCATAAATATAAGCGTCTTGTGCTTTTTGAATAAATAATGGGCCTCCACCAACGCCATTAAATGCGCGAACCGGTGAATTTACGCCACCAGGAATAATAGATTGTGCTCGGTTAAATAACTCTGATGATTTACTCATAATTTCCCATTAATGATTTATTAAATGACTAAAACAGCAATATACCCATGAAAAAACAAGATGCAACTGAGAAAGTAGTTAGATCAATGCTTTTTAACAGGGTTTCTTTGTAAAATCTTTGCTAACATATGAGAAATAAAGTCTATGAATGATTAATCTTTTATAATACTGGTTTTGTACCTCTTTTTTGCTTTAGGTTGTATCGCAATTATGAAAATAGCAGTGCCCTTAGTGTTTATTAATGGAATCAAAAATTTCATTGAGCGTTTTTTTACCCGTAAAAGTAGTGCGTTATTAATTTGGTTATCTGTTTTTATCGGGTTGCTTGCTGGTAGTGTCTCTGCTTTATTCGACCATGGTATTATTTTAGTGTCTGAAATGCGCTTAGATTTTATTCACCGTTATGGTGAAGGCGATATTCCACTATGGATAATTGCTATTCCTATCTCTTCCTTAATGGCTGCTACGGCTTTTTATATTACTCACCGTTTTGCTCCTGAAGCAGGTGGCAGTGGTATTCCTGAAATTGAAGGCGCGATGGAAGGAATGCGTCCAGTACGTTGGAAACGCGTTATCCCAGTTAAATTTATGGGCGGTTTACTGGCGTTAGGTAGTGGCATGGCATTAGGACGTGAGGGCCCATCGGTACAGCTTGGCGCTAATGTCGGTCGCATGATTTCGGATATTTTTAAAGTGAATAAAGTAGATGCTCAAGCGCTTCTTGCTGCCGGTGCGGCAGGTGGTTTAGCGGCTGCATTTAATGCACCACTTGCTGGCATTATGTTTGTTATTGAAGAGATGCGTTCGCAGTTTAATTACAGTTTAACCTCTACAAAAAGTGTATTTTTAAGTGCAGTAATGGCGACCATAGTGATGCGCCTATTCACAGACCAAGACGCCGTTGTTACTGTGACTCAATATTCTCACCCTGATTTACATACGCTTGGCTTTTACCTTATTTTGGGTTTCTGCTTTGGTGTGATTGGTATCTATTTTAATAAGATGATTCTAGCAACACAGGATATTTATCTCTCTATTCATAAAGGTCGTCGCTGGTATTTTGTTGGTATAGGTGCATTTCTTGGCGCTATCTTTGGCGCATTATCGATTGTTGCACCAGATGTCGCTTTTAGTGGTATTGAGTTAATTCCTCATGTGGAAGGTGGACACTTCTTAGCGGGAGGGTTGTTACTATTATTCTTAGTACGTACTTTTACCACATTAATTAGTTTTGGCTCGGGGGCACCTGGTGGTGTATTTGCTCCGACTCTCGCACTGGGTACATTATTTGGCATGTTATTTGGGGTTATAGCCCAAGCTTTATTTCCTGACTTAATTACTGAACCAGGTGCTTTTGCGATTGCGGGTATGGGCGGGTTATTTGCGGCCACTGTACGAGCACCGATCACTGGTATTTTATTGGTGATTGAGATGACTAGTAACTATGAAATGATTCTGCCATTGATTGTGACGTGTTTGGGCGCGACTATGGTTGCTCAGACGTTAGGTGGACGTCCTATCTATACACAATTATTAGAAAGAACTCTTAAACTAGCTATGCGTGCTAAACGTCAAGAAACCACTGATAAAGCGATGGATCGTATCTCTGGTAAATATACTAAACATGATAAGCAAGAAGAAAAGTCATGAAGCAATTTAAAATAAGCTTTTTAAAATGGTTAGTGATTAGCTTAATCTGTATCTATTTTGGCTTTATGGTGGGTAAATTTAAACAAGATATTCTTCAACATAAGGTGCAATCGTTAGCGTTGGATGTAGAAAGTTTAACATTGGAAAATACACAGTTAACAGAGCGCCTTAATTTAACCCAAGCAGAGTATCAATCTGAAAAGCAAGTTCATAAAGTGTTAGAAGAAGACAACTTAGCTCTTAACAATGCCTTAGATGCAAGTAACAACAAATTGTATTTTTATGAACAAGTGGTGGCACCTGAATTGTCAAAAGCAGGGCTTAATATTTACTCATTCGATGTTACCGCAGGCGAAGAGCAGGGGACATGGTTGTTTGAGCTTGTTTTAATGCAAGGGCAAAAAGGTCGTCATGATTTAAAGGGTAATGTTGAAATTACTTTTGCAAGTGCAGATGATAATAAAAAGGTGACTTTAAAAGAGCTTAAGAGTAGCTTTGAATCTAGCTTCAAATTTAAGTATTTCCAACATCTTAAAGGGAGTTTTACGCTACCTGAAGATGCTAATATTGATCAGGTTTTTATAGTGGCTGAAGCTGATGGGTCGAAATGGATCCACTCACAACGTATTGAGAAAATATATGATTGGAAAAACTTCATTGAAGATGGAGCAACCACTTTAGAAGAGCTAGCAACTCAATCGGAATAATTGATTGGGTCTATATCGAATCAAGATAAAATCTGCTAATACTTGAACAAATTAGTCAAGCATTAGATAATAGCGCTGGGCACATTAATAGGATTACAAAGTAACATGACAAGTGAAGTGGAAATGGCATTACCGATTTATTTCAGTGATAGTGCAGCAAATCGAGTGAAAGCATTGATTGCAGAAGAGAATAATCCTGACCTTAAGTTACGCGTTTATGTTACTGGTGGTGGTTGTTCTGGCTTTTCATATGGTTTTACCTTCGATGAAAAAACCAATGATGATGATACCTTAATTGAAAATTGTGGCGTTACTTTATCAGTTGACCCAATGAGTTTACAATATTTAGTGGGCGGCACTGTCGATTTTATCGATGGATTAGAAGGTTCTCGCTTTTTAGTAAACAACCCAAATGCAACTTCAACTTGTGGTTGTGGCTCATCATTCTCTATTTAATATAATTGTTCTGATTATTAGACTGGTGCTTACTTTATTCCCCCCTGTAAAGTAAGCATTGATTATCTACTCTACCTGCTTTAATTATATTGATTAACCTCCCTATTGTGCTTTTACTAATATTTATTGTTTTATTGCAACCTCTTAATCAGTCATTATTCTAGCTAAATATTTATCGATAAATACCATCATTTAGGTCAGCTATTAAAGTTATTTTCATGCACTAAATAGCATACTTATATTTAATATAATCACGACAAGTTATTTAGTGTGATTGATATTATATTTGTTATAACATGCGTAAAAATTTAATCATTGACCTAGGAATTAACAATCATATGCTAGAAAATTTCATTTATATTTCAGATTTAATCGGGGTGATAACCTGTGCTATTTCTGGTGTATTAGTGGCAACCAGACTAAGAATGGATCCTTTTGGTATTATTGTACTCGCTGGTGTGACAGGTATTGGTGGTGGAACGTTACGCGATATGATGATGGGGGCCACGCCTGTGTTTTGGATTGTTGATAATACTTATATCTATGTGATTATCTTAACCGCATTGTTGAGTGTGTTATGGTTACATCGCATTCACCGTTTTCCTGCGTATTTACTACCGATTTTTGATGCTTTTGGTTTAGCTATTTTTACCATTGTGGGGGCACAAAAAGCATTGATGTTAGGGTTCAGTGGGCCAGTTGCTATTGTCATGGGCTGTATCACTGGTGTGGTGGGCGGCATGATTCGGGATATTTTAAGCGGACAAATTCCTTTTGTATTACAGAAAGAGATCTATGCAACTGCATCCATTCTAGGGGCTGCTTTGTATGTGCTATGTGATTATATTGAGCTTGGGCCTATTTTCTCGATGGCCATTGCAATGCTAGGTACATTATCTTTAAGGTTGTGTGCTATTTATTATCATTTATCGTTACCTGTTTTTAGCAATGATAGAGAGGCATAAAGCAAAGGTTATACCAATTAGACTAATTAACTGATCTATTTTAGTTGTTAAAATAACTTATTTATTCGTTGTAATTTTCGTAAATAGAATAACTATTTAACTTAAATTACGCCTTGAACTCAGTCATTTTTCCTGCGCAAAATTTAGATCACTTACTTAATATAATTGGTATTGATATTTTCTCGTTTATTTAACATTCTTTAAACAATTGTTTTGCAAACATAAACTTCAAATTGATAAACTCTATCATCTAGTATGTATTATCAATTGTTGTGATCAATAGGTAGGGAAATGGAAGCAGTAACAAATTCAACACAACTGATTAATTGGTTTCGTAATTCAGCGCCATATATTAATGCGCATCGCCATAAAACCTTTGTATTAATGATCGGTGGTGAAGCCTTAGAAACAGATAATTTCCAATATATTATCAATGATATAGCACTTCTTAATAGCTTAGGCGTTAAGCTGGTATTAGTGCATGGTGTTCGCCCGCAAATTCAGAAACAGTTAGAGATGAATGGTCATAGTAGTGAATTCTATCAAGACGTGCGGATCACTGACGACCGAAGTTTAGCGTTAATTAAGCAAGCAATAGGGCGGGTACAGATAGAGTTGCAAGCCGG
This sequence comes from Psychromonas sp. KJ10-5, assembly GCF_055808325.1. NCBI lineage: Bacteria > Pseudomonadati > Pseudomonadota > Gammaproteobacteria > Alteromonadales > Psychromonadaceae > Psychromonas > Psychromonas sp. KJ10-5. The sequence goes on from NZ_CM147864.1 coordinate 227,094, forward strand.
TTTGTCAATGGGATTGGTGAATTCTCCTATGCAAGGTGCTGCTATTCGTACAGTAATCAGTAATGTGGTGACGGCACAACCGATTGGTGTGAAAGACGGTATAGATTTATGTCATGCTGGAAAGGTCAGACGTATCGATGTTGAGGGATTACGTACTCAGCTTTCTTCTGGTGCTATTCCGATTATTTCTCCTATTGGTTACTCGGTTACTGGTGAAGTCTTTAATTTGTTAGCAGAAGAAGTTGCGACGCAGGTGGCGATTGCTTTAAAAGCTGACAAACTTATCGGTTTCTGCTCTAACCAAGGTGTGTTAGATGAACAAGGCAATGTGATTTCCGAGCTATTACCAGAACAAGCGCAAGAGCATATTGACAAAAACGAACAATTGTCAGGGCAGGCATCGGGCACGTTACGATTTTTACGCGCTGCCGTTGCTGCTTGCCAAGCAGACGTTACTCGTTGTCATTTAATTAGTTACCATCAAGATGGCGCTTTATTAAAAGAGCTCTTTACCCGTGATGGAACAGGCTCTCAAATAGTTAAAGAGAGTTATGAGCAAATCCGCCCAGCTACCATTGATGATATTGGTGGTTTATTGCAATTAATTGAACCACTTGAAAAGCAAGGCATATTGGTTAAACGTTCTCGTGAGCTATTAGAAAATGAGATTGAATCTTTCTTTATCGTTGAACGAGATGGGATGGTAATCGGCTGCGCTGCCTTGTATCCGTTTGCCGATGATAAAACTGGCGAATTAGCCTGTTTAGTGAGTCACCCTAAATACCGAAGAGCTGCACGTGCGGATAATCTAGTGGCTCATGTTGAACGTAAAGCTCGACAGTTAGGGTTAGAGTCTATTTTTGTATTAACCACACAAAGCATTCATTGGTTTAGAGAGCGTGGTTTTGTCTTCGCAGAAATAGAACACTTACCGAATGCAAAAAAAGAGATGTATAACTTAAAACGTAATTCTAAGGTACTAGTCAAAAAAATAATATGAACAATATAACTGCTAAGCAAAAGGGAATTTTCTCTAGTAATTTGGTGAACAGCAATCGCTTTTTGAAAGCGCTCGCTTTTCCAATTAATTTCTTTATTGTGGGGATCATGCTTTGTGTGTCATCTTCCAGTGCAGTGGCTCAAGATAAATATGTTTCAATAGGCACTGGTGGCATTAGTGGAGTGTATTACCCAACGGGTGGTGCAATCTGCTTTTTACTAAACCAAGTAAGAGGTCTCGATAATATCCATTGTGATATTAAAAGCACACCGGGGTCTATTTATAACTTAGAAGCATTAAAGCAAAAGCAAATAGATGTGGTGGTTGTACAGTCCGATTGGCAATTTCATGTTTATAACGGTAGTTCTTTATTTAAGAAAGAAGGCAAGTTCAGTGATCTACGTTCTCTTTTCTCCGTGCATTCAGAACCTTTTACCGTTTTAGCTCGAGAAGATGCAAATATTCAACGCTTTGAAGATCTTAAAGGTAAGCGGGTTAATATTGGTGCCGCTAACTCAGGGCAGCGCGCAACAATGGAAATGTTATTAGACCTTTACCATTGGCAAGCATCAGACTTTGAAGCATTAACTTCATTAACCCCTAGTGAGCAAGCTCAGGCGCTTTGTGATCAAAAAATCGACGCTATTGTATATGTGGTAGGCCATCCAAATAGCTCTATTAAAGAGGCGACTAGTGCGTGTAAAACGCAGTTAGTGAATATTACCGGTGAAAAAATATCAACGCTGATTGATACGCATCGTTATTATGAAAGTGCCAATATAGCTGCTGGTATGTATCGTGGTAGCCCAGATAAGACAGAAACCTTTGGTGTAGGGGCAACAATTGTGACTACTGCTAGTTTACCTGACCATATCGCTTATGAAATGGTTAAAGCTGTTTTTGAGCATCACCAAGAATTTATTCAATTGCATCCTTCCTTTAAAGGCTTAACTAAGCAGGAAATGGTTTCACAGTACTTGACTGCGCCATTACACCCTGGTGCATTGCGTTATTATAAGGAAGTTGGGTTAGTACCTTAAGGGGCTTTACCTACCTAATAAATTTAGGATATAAAAAAGCCTGTTATAAAACAGGCTTTCTATCAAGCGTTAGGCGTACAGTGCAAAACTACTTATGTTTACACTCATCATCAACTGGTTCACCGTAAAGGTATAAACTGTGGTTAGTTAATTTTATACCATATTTTTCAGCAATTAGCATTTGACGCTCTTCAATGATTGGATCATTAAATTCGATTACTTCACCACACTTAAGACACACAAGATGGTCATGGTGCTCTTTATGGGTTAGCTCAAAAACAGATTTTCCGCCTTCAAAATGGTGACGAGTAACAATGCCCGCATCATCAAATTGGTTTAATACACGGTATACTGTTGCTACACCTACTTCATCACCTTGATCTAGTAATTTTTTATACAGATCTTCTGCGCTTAAATGTTGATTTTCTGGCAATTGTAATAAGCTTAAAATCTTTAAACGTGGTGATGTTACTTTTAAACCTGCTTCTTTAAGGGCTAAATTTTCATTACTCATGTTGTATCCTAACTGCTGTCTGTGGAATTTAGTCGGCTAATTCTGCTAAGCACATTTCGTTATAAATTTGTTCAGACCAAGCTTTTACACGTGATGCTGTTAATTCAGGTTGACGGTCTTCATCAATCCCTAAACCAATAAAGTGGTTATCATCGACCATTGCTTTTGATGCTTCAAAGTCATAACTTTCTGATGGCCAATTACCTACAATAATAGCACCTTTACTTTCAACTATATCGCCTAATTGTCCCATTGCATCTAAAAAGTATTCTGCATAATCTTCTTGGTCACCACACCCAAAAATAGCGACTAACTTATCTGTAAAGTCGATATCTTCTAGATCTGGGAAGAAATCATCCCAATCACATTGAGCTTCGCCGTAGTACCAAGTAGGGATACCAAATAAAATAAGGCTGAATTCAGCAATATCTTCTTTACTGCTTTTGGCAATATCTTTTACTTCTACTAACTTGTTACCTAATTCTTTTTGTATCATTTTTGCAACAGCTTCAGTGTTACCTGTATCGCTACCAAAGAAAATACCTACGCTAGACATACTTTATACCTTAATTTATTTGATTTAACTGTGCGTGAAGTAGTTGATTAATTAACTCTGCACGACTTATTGATTGTGTATCCGATAGTGCATTCAGTTTATCAAATAATGCACTATCTACTTTTAATTCGATTCTTTTTAAACCGTTTTGTTTATCTCTTAACGTCTGTTTCTGCTTATTTATTTTTAGCTGAACTTGACGCGAATGAGGATTACTTTTAGGTCTGCCTCGGCGTACCTCGTTTGCAAATAGATCGCTAGTAATGCGATCAAATGATTCCTTTGCCATTATGTTACCTAACAATTCTTACTTAACTACACTTACCTAACAATACAATCATTGAATTATTTAACCAATGCCTGAATTAACCCACACAATTTCAATCATTGCTTTTGCAATAAAGCCAATACAACTCAAAATATCACTGTTTCAGCATCAACATAGGTTGCTCATTACTTGAATCCAGTATTGGTAAACTCAATTTGATCTGTTTATTGAGATTACCCTACAACCTGCTTTTACTGCTTTAAAAATGTATATGTGCCATACCTACCTAACTAGTACTGTGTTAAACAGTACTTAACATGAAATACAACCTAAGGTGATAACACCTTTTTGTTAATTGTAGTAGTTAGTTGGTTTTTGAGCTAACGACTTGCATGACAAGTGTTGAGGCAAACATTTTAGTTGTTTTTGAGTGATTAACTTTAGTTAATCCTCTAGTTAATCCTGATTAATGATATATTCATTATCAAGATTAGAAAGTCCATTTCGGTTTCTAGGCCACTATAAAGCCACCTAGAAAACTGAGTTTTTGACTTGCTTGAATTTTGCACCTCGAATGATAACGGGTATCGACATCAGATGCCATCTAAAATAGATAAATATGTTCTTAAAATGGTGATTTATTGAGCAAAAAAGTTAATCGCTAAGCGGTTAAAGGTTTTTGGTTTTTCAGCATGTAGCCAATGTCCTGTTGCATTAATCACTTTTAGTTTTGCATTCGGAAAGAGTTTTACGATTGCCGGTTGGCTAGCTTCTTCAATGTAATCTGACAACTCACCTTTAATGAATAAGGTAGGGTTTGAATAGATATTGCTTTGTTCAGGCCAATCTATGATTGAAGTGTAGTTGTTGTACAAATTTTCTAAGTCATAAACAAATTGAAAACCATCACTAGTGCGTTGGTAAGACTTCAATAAAAATTGTCTAATTTCAGGAGTATCAACATACTCTGCTAACACTTTATCTGCTTCAGATCTGCTTTGTACATTCGATGCTTTTACCGCTTTTAAACCTGCAAATACATCACTGTGTTTATTGGCATGTGGCAAAGGTGCAATATCAGCAACAATGAGGCGTTGAATACGTTGTGGCTTTGTTAATGCACAGCTCATGGCAATTTTACCACCCATTGAGTGGCCCAAAATTGAAAAATGCTCAACTTGTAAATGATCCGCGAGTTTAAAAATATCATCAGCCATTTCAGCATAACTCATTGACGCATTACGCTCACTTTGGCCATGATTTCGGACATCAACTAAGACCACGTCATAATCATTTTGTAACTCTTTTCCAAGGCTAGATAGGTTAGATAAACTACCAAATAAGCCATGAATTAAAAAAATAACTTGTTTTTTATCTGACGATTGGTCACGAGTAGATGGTTTTAATTGGTAATTTAGTAGCATAACGGCTCATTTTAAGTAAAAATAAATAAAGTGTTAAAGAATAACAAATTATGCATCAAAGCTGAACGCGTTTACAGTGTACTTATTACATAAATAGTAAGCACTTTGGTGGATAAATAAGTCATGTCATGGGGATATAATGAAGACGATTGAAATAGAAGATGATCTATATAAGCATATTTTAAACAATATTGAAGCTTTCGGCGAAACTCCCTCGCAAATTCTTCGTCGTTTATTGGCGCTACCTAAAGAAAACAATTTAGTTGAAATAGAGGCAAGCCCAATTCAGCCTCCTAAAGTCGAAACTGTCACGTCTGATTCAACATCTACTGAGAAAATAAGTACAGCAGAACAAGAGACGGATAACACCAAAGGTGTATTTGTACATAAAGGGGTTAGTGAATTATTTAATGATCCTACCTTCAAAGCTGAAACGGTGATCACTAATAAGTTTATGATGATGTTAACCACCATGTACTTTGAAAAAAAGGCAGAGTTTATTGAAGCTGCTGAAACAACTAAAGGGCGCACTCGAGCCTATCTAGGAACGCAACTTGAAGAGCTATTAAATTCGGATAATGAAGAAGAGTTAGCTCAGTTCAAAGCCAGCAAGCCTAGAGCCATTCCAAACACGCCATACTGGGTGATTACGAATGCGAATACAGGACGTAAACGTATTATTTTGACACAAATGATGGCATCAATGGGTTATCCACATCATTTGATCGGACGAATAAAAGAAGAAATTTAATTTATTCCAATAACAAATCTGAGGCACTTATGGCAATTCATCCACGCGCTGGTAAACCAGCACAAGCAAATGATTTAGTTAATATTCCAAAGTTAGTTTCTGCATATTATGTAAACCTACCGGACGTTGAAGTCCCAGAGCAACAAGTTGCTTTTGGTACTTCTGGCCATCGCGGTAGCTCATTTAAGTATGCATTTACCGAGTTACATATTCTCGCTATTACCCAAGCACTTGCTGAGTATCGTAAAGAGCAAGGTTACACTGGACCAATGTTTATTGGTAAGGATACGCATGCTTTGTCTGAGCCTGCATTTATATCTGCAGTACAAGTGCTAGTTGAAAATGGCATTAAAGTCGTTGTTCAACAAGGTGGAGGTTACACTCCAACGCCGGTTATTTCTCACGCAATCTTACAATATAATCAAGCTAACCCTGATTCATTGGCTGATGGTATTGTTATCACACCGTCACATAACCCACCGGAAGATGGCGGTTTTAAATATAATCCTCCAAATGGCGGCCCAGCTGACAGTGATGTTACTAAAATTATTCAAGATCGCGCAAATGAAATACTGAATGATAATTACGATGATATTTTACAAGCTGATTTTGATGAAGCAATGCAGTCAGATTTAGTTGAAGAGTATGATTATATTAAGCCTTATGTTGACGATTTAAAAAATGTTTTAGATTTAGAAGCCATTGCAAAATCGGGCATTACTATTGGTGTTGATACATTAGGTGGGTCAGGGGTGGCTTACTGGCCTGTTATTGCTGAAACCTATGGCATTAATATTGAAGTAGTAAATGATCGTGTTGATCCAACATTCTCATTCATGACATTAGATAAAGATGGCAAAATCCGTATGGATTGTTCATCACCTTATGCAATGGCTGGATTAATTGAGTTAAAAGATAAATTCGACGTCGCTGTCGCTAATGATCCTGATTATGACCGTCATGGTATTGTGACTAAATCTTCTGGCCTATTAAACCCAAATCATTACCTTGCGGTTGCTATTAATTACTTATTTACACACCGTAGTGAATGGTCTGACAAGGCGATTGTTGGTAAAACACTGGTTTCAAGTTCAATGATTGACCGTGTTGTTAACGATTTAGGTCGTGAAATGTCGGAAGTGCCGGTTGGTTTTAAATGGTTTGTTGATGGCTTATTTGATGGTAGCTTTGGGTTTGGCGGTGAAGAAAGTGCTGGCGCTTCTTTCTTACGTAAAGACGGTACTGTTTGGAGCACAGATAAAGACGGCATCATCTTAGCATTGTTAGCTGCTGAAATTATTGCGGTTACCAAGAAAGATCCTGGTGAACATTATGCTGAGTTTGTTGCTAAATTCGGCGCTCCTGTTTACCAGCGTTTTGATGCACCTGCATCACCTGAACAAAAGAAAGTATTAGCTAATCTAAGTCCTGATATGGTGGAAGCGGAAACTTTAGCGGGTGAAAAAATTACTGCTAAATTAACGCATGCTCCAGGTAACGGTGCAGCTATCGGTGGTTTAAAAGTCACCACTGAAAATGGTTGGTTTGCTGCACGTCCATCGGGCACTGAAAATATTTATAAAATTTATTCAGAGTCTTTCTTGGGCGAAGAGCATATTGCATTAATTCAAACAGAAGCACAGCAAATCGTCGCACAAGCGTTTGCAAAAGCAGGTTTATAAAAGTAAACGTGTATTCCATGAATTAAGTATCAATTAAAGTTAAACTACTGTTTTTAGGCGAGGTTTCTACCTCGCCTTTTTTATACCTTATTTCCAGGCCTAATATCTCCAGTCACTCTTTTCAATATAATTTTTATTAAAGTTGTTTTTTGATGGTTTTTTTAGTATTACTTTATTTGTACGAAGAATAATCTGTTTTATTCGACTGTATTGCTCTTTTGGGCTCATTATTTATACAAGAAAGTTTTACACGCGATAGAACTGATACCGATTACATAAAATAAGTAATCATTTCATTGGTGTGATTGGTATTACTTTAACTATTTATTAAATTAATGGGTATATCATGGCGACTAAACAAAAAACATCAGTTGCAGTTCCATCAGTCAACTGTGCTGAAATGCAACAAGCGATTATCGACCGCCTTCATAAAGGGCTGGGTACAGATAAAAATAAGGCAAACAATAAAGCTTGGTGGAACGCAACTTGCCAAGCAGTCAATGAGCTCGTTTTTGAAAAATTGACACAAACACATCAAAATCATGCCGATAAAGATACACGCGCAGTTAACTACTTATCACTTGAATTTTTAATGGGAAGGCTATTATCAAATAACCTACAAAATCTAGAGGTCTTTGATGTTACACAGGAAGCATTAAAAGCATTAGGCAAAGACCTCTACGAAATATGTGATGAAGAGCCTGATATGGCTTTAGGCAATGGCGGTCTAGGACGTTTAGCGGCTTGTTTTATCGATTCCTTAGCGACGTTAGGTTACCCTGCAATAGGTTATGGTATCCACTATGAGCATGGTTTATTTAAGCAAGAATTCCAAGATGGTCGTCAAATAGAACGTCCAGATACGTGGCGTGAATACGGTAATCCTTGGGAAATTTGCCGTCCAGAATCGATTCAATTTGTACCGTTATATGGTTACGTTGAAACTGTCTATGAACAAGGTAAAGGCTCTCGTAAAGTTTGGCATGCAGGCCAAAAACTAAAAGGGGTACCTTGGGATATCCCCATTGTTGGCTATGGTGCAAAAACCGTTAATATTTTACGTTTATGGGAAAGTCGTTCCCATGAAGCATTTGATTGGGATGTATTTAATGCGGGTGGTTATGTTGATGCACAGGCTGAGAAGTCAAAAGCAGAGACAGTATCTAAAGTGCTTTATCCAAACGACTCAACAGATGCAGGTAAAGAGTTACGTTTAATTCAGCAATACTTTTTCTGTGCTTGTTCAGTAAAAGATATTTTACGTCGTTTTAAACGCGCGAATAAAGAAGAGTGGTCATTGCTGCCTGAAAAGGTCGCTATTCAATTAAACGATACGCATCCAACCATTGCAATCCCGGAATTAATGCGCATTTTAATTGATGAAGAAGCTTTAGAATGGCCTGAAGCATGGGAGATTTGTCAAAAAACCTTTGCTTATACTAATCATACTTTATTGCCAGAAGCTTTAGAAAAATGGTCGGTCGCATTATTTGAAAAAGTATTACCTCGTCATTTAGAGATTATCTATGAAATCAACTCTCAATTTTTAACTAAAGTAGTTGAGAAAAAATGGCCTGGTGACGATGCCAAAAAATCCAAATTGTCGGTTATTGAGGAGTCTCAACCGCGCATGGTACGCATGGCTAATTTATGTGTTATTACCGCTTACAAGGTAAATGGGGTCGCGGCAGTTCATTCTGAATTAGTAAAAACGGATCTGTTTCCTGAGTTCCACGAGTTATTCCCAACCAAGCTAGTGAATGTAACCAATGGTGTTACACCACGTCGCTGGTTAAAAGCTTGTAATCCTGGCTTAGCCACTTTGTTAGATGAGACTATTGGTGATGACTGGGTACTTAACTTAGATAAACTCAAAGGTATCTTACCTAAAGCGAGTGACAGTGCTTTTCAACAACGCTTTATGGATATTAAAAAAGAAAATAAAGTGGTCATGGCTAAAATAATTAAAGAAGAAACGGGGGTAGATGTTTCTGTGGATGCGATTTTTGATGTGCAAATTAAACGTTTGCACGAATACAAGCGTCAGCAGTTAAACCTGATCCATATTCTTACCTTATATAAACGTTTATTAGAAGATCCTGACTACGATATGGTGCCACGTGTTTTTTTATTCGGGGCAAAAGCTGCACCGGGCTATCACATGGCAAAAGAGATTATTTTTGCTCTGAATAAAATCGCTGACAAAGTTAATAATGATGTTCGTATTGAAGATAAATTGAAGGTCGTGTTCTTACCAAATTACCGTGTTTCTCTAGCAGAAAAAATGTTTCCTGCTGCAGACGTTTCTGAGCAAATATCAACCGCAGGGTTGGAGGCATCAGGCACTGGTAACATGAAGTTCTCTTTAAATGGTGCGTTGACCATCGGCACGATGGATGGTGCAAATATAGAGATGGCCGAAGAGATTGGCGCAGAGCATATGTTTATCTTCGGGTTAAGTGTTGATGAAGTGAAGGCGTTAAAAGCAGAAGGTTATAACCCATACGATTATTACTACAATAATCCAGAGTTAAAATCAGTCTTGGATTGGTTAGACAGCGACTTCTTCACTCCTAGTCATCCAGGTTTATTGTCAGATATTAAACGTAGTTTATTAGAGTGGGGCGATGAATACCTCTGTCTTGCTGACTATGAGTCTTATGTTAATGCGCATCAAGCTATTGATACCTTATATCGAGATCAGTCTGCTTGGGCTGAAAAAGCGATCTTAAATGCAGGGGCGATGGGTAAGTTTAATTCGGATAGATCAATCGAAGATTATGCAACCAAAATTTGGAATTTGAAGAAATTTCCCATTGCTTAATGATGTAAATCATTAAAAGGTGAAAGGGCGACCCTCAGGTGTCGCCTTTTTTATTTAAAGCGAGTTACAATTAAGCATGATGTATAACGAGTTAAGAGGTCATTATGTTTACACAAGAAACGGCACTACAAAAAAACAATCAAGAGAATAATATCTGCGAAGCCTGCGGTACTTTTGTTGAACTTGGCTCAGTGATTACAGAGGATGATACGCTACTTATTCTGCCTTTTAGCGGTCCAGACAAAGCTAGTGTTGAACAATTAGCTGATAAGTATATTCAATCTGCACAAACTCGCTTTCCGGAAGTGCAGGTTTCAGTCGACTATAAAGAAGTGGAATATGCAGTTGAAAGTAAAGTGAGCCTGAAATTTGAATGTACCGCAGAAAAGCTAATATTTGAAATGGGGTTGAGTAGTATCTAACGCATTTAAATTGAACAACCGAATAAGCTCCCTACACCTATTTTCTGATGTTATGGAGCGCTTATTGCCCTTTGTTTTAATATTCTGGCTGCTAAAATCAGTTTTTTTCTTCGCAATTGCAAACTTCATTTCTTAATTTTATGCTTAATCGTTATACTTAACCTTTAACTAATTATTTTGACTGTTTTGGAGCATACATTGCTAATTAAAGATTTACCCATTGATCAGCGTTTGATCACTTCTGTTTCACATTTAGGTTTTAAAGAAACAACACAAATTCAAGCTGATTCCATTCCGGTGGCAATTGCAGGGAAAGATCTTTTAGCATCCTCTAAAACAGGCTCAGGTAAAACACTTGCGTACTTATTACCTGCCATGCAGCGTGTTTTGAAAAGTCGTGCTCTTACGCGACGTGATCCTCGTGTACTAATCCTAACGCCAACGCGTGAGTTAGCTAAACAGGTTTATGCGCAATTGCGTTTATTAGTATCTAACACCAGTGTGAAATCTATTTTAGTTTTAGGTGGTGAAAACTTTAATGATCAAGTAAAAGCCATTGATAAAGACCCGCATTTTATTGTTGGCACACCGGGGCGAATTGTGGACCATGTTAAAAAAGGGCTGCTACATTTACCGGGGTTAGAACTATTAATTTTAGATGAAGCTGACCGTATGTTGGACTTAGGTTTTGCTGAGCAGTTAACAGCAATTAACGAAGCGGCAAATCACCGTTTACGTCAGACATTAATGTTTTCAGCAACGTTGGGTCATGGCGAAGTAAATGAGTTTGCGGGGCATTTATTAAAGTCACCTATTCGCATTACAGTGGGTGAAGAAAACCAACAACATAGTGAGATTACGCAGCGTTTTTACTTGGCTGATAATTTGAATCAAAAAGAGAAGTTATTATTTCATTTTTTAAAAGAAGAACAGATTGATCAAGCTATTATCTTCACTGCAACACGTGCTGATACCGAGCGCTTAAGTGCTATTTTAATTGAAAAAGGAATGTCGGCAGTAGCATTGCATGGAGAGTTATCTCAAGCGAACCGTAATAAAATTATGGATTCATTCTCTCGCGGTAAACAAAAAATATTAGTAACAACTGATATCGCTTCACGCGGTTTAGACTTAGTGCATGTAAGCCACGTTTTAAACTTTGATATTCCAAAGCATACTGAAGAATATATTCATCGTATTGGTCGAACTGGGCGTGCAGGTGAGTTGGGTGATGCTATTTCTATTATTGGTCCAAAAGATTGGGATAATTTTAAAAAAGTAGAAAGCTTTGTTGCTCAAAAAATTAGCTTTGATAAGGTGGAGGGGATTAATCCTAAGTTTAAAGGATTAAAACCAGCACCTAAGAAGCTTTTTAAAGAGAAAAAAGTAGTGGCTGATAAGAAGAAGCCAGCGGTTAAAAAAGCCAGAGTAAGTAATAAAAAACAAGAGAATGTTTTCCATGAATCAATCGATGTTGGAGCAGCTCCAATGCGTCGTAAAAAACGCGTTATTATTGATGATTCTGAAGATTAATCATTAGCTTACCATTAATTATTATTCTGCCCCGCTGAGCAATCACCGGGGCTTTTTTTGATCTTTTTATCTGCCATTGCGTATTAATAAATAATACTCATAACAGTATTTATTGTAATGGGTATCAATACTAAAAAGGTGAAATGATGGATATTAATAAAATGAAAAAACGCCATTTATTACAAGTATTTGAATTAATTACTAGTAAAGGTGTTAAGTCCGAAGGTGTGTATCAATATCAGGACATCACCGCTTCACATGACTTTGATGGTTATACATGTTGGCTAGCCTTTAAGGATTTAACCGTGACGTTACTATTCCACGGTGCTTATGACTTAGATTATGACAATGAAGAAACGCTAAAGATCTTCTTTAAAAAAGTCGCGAAGTTATTAGACGATTAAGTATTAACAGATAAGTTGATCATGATGAATACATTGAATCCAGACGAAGTTAAAAAATTCCAAGCTATGGCTAGCGAGTGGTGGGATCCGCAAGGAAAATTTAAACCATTACATAAATTAAACCCAACGCGTCTTGCCTACATCACTCAACAGGTAGCCTCACACTACCGTAGAGATAGTCAATCAACACTGCCATTCAACGGCTTACGTTTGTTAGATATTGGTTGTGGTGGCGGTTTATTAAGCGAGCCAATGGCCGCACTCGGTGCTGATGTATTGGGAGCAGATGCTGCTCCCAATAATATACCTGTTGCACAATTGCATGCTCAACAGTCTGGTTTAAAGATTGATTATCGAAACACATTAGCTGAAAATTTGTTGGAGCAAGACGAGTTATTTGATGTGATATTGAATATGGAAGTGATAGAACATGTTGCTAATCCTAGTGACTTTTTGGAAGCTTGTGGTCGCATGCTAAAGCCTGGCGGATTAATGATTTGTTCCACAATTAATCGTAATATAAAAAGTTATATTGTTGCTATTTTCGGCGCTGAAAGGGTGATGCGTTGGTTGCCAATTGGTACTCATCAATGGAGTAAGTTTATTAAGCCTGTTGAGTTACAAAAAATGATTAATCAAGCTCAGTTAAATATCCAAGATCAGCAAGGCTTTGTGTTTAATCCACTAAAATGGAGTTGGTCTGTATCAGAAAAAGATTTATCTGTTAATTATGCTATGTGCATTGTAAAACCAATGGACTCAATAGATAAAAAAGATTATTCCTTAAACGTTGAATGAGCTATATTTCAACTAGTTATTTAAGTTTTTAAGGTTATTTAAACTCACTAATATTGCATATTAAAAACTAATTAAATAGTTTACAAGGTCTTTGATATTAGTTATTTAACATTGATCTACACTAATGCCACTCGAGTACATAACTTTATACTATTATTTTTAATGCTCAACAAAGGAGCTTAATGTGTCGCGTTTCTCTGGTATCACTGATAATCCTCACGAAGGTCGCTTTCATCAAAAAACAGGTATTTTACTAACAAATTTAGGTAGTCCAGATGAGCCTTCTACTAAAGCAGTTCGTATTTATTTGCGAGAATTTTTATCGGATCGACGTATTGTCGAAATACCACGTCTTATTTGGATGATAATTCTGCATGGTATTGTTCTGCGAGTAAGACCTAAAAAGTCGGCTAAGTTATATAACAGTATTTGGACTGAAAATGGCTCACCTTTAACTCATATTACCGAGTTACAGCGTGATAAGCTAAGCTTGCTATTAAAAGAAAAAGGTTACCAAGATACAGAAGTAGTGATGAGTATGCGTTATGGCAACCCATCCATTGAGTCTGGTTTGAAAACGTTACGTGAGAAAGGCTTTACACGTATTGTCGTATTGCCTCTTTACCCTCAATACTCTAGCCCTACCACCGGCTCAACCTTCGATGCTGTTGCTAGAGTATTACAGACTTGGCGCTGGGTGTCAGAATTGCACTTTATTAACGGTTATCATAAAAATACTAGCTATATTGAATCGTTAGCTAATAGTGTTGCAGAAGATTTAGAAAAGAATGGCACACCGCAAAAAATTGTTTTTTCATACCATGGGATGCCAAAGCTATTTTTAAAAAACGGCGATCCTTATTATTGTTTATGCTTGCAAACAACACGTTTAGTGATGGAAAAGTTAAATTTAGACAAAGACTTAGTGATCAGTACTTTTCAGAGTCGTTTTGGTAAAGCAGAGTGGTTAAAACCTTACACCGATGCAACCTTAGAAAGCTTTCCGGCACAAGGTATCAAAGACGTTGCAATTATTAGCCCGGCTTTCAGCGCTGATTGTCTGGAAACATTAGAAGAATTAGAGTCTGAGAATAGAGAGATATTTGAAGAAGCTGGTGGCGAAAAATATCGTTATATTGCAGCGTTAAATGATCGCGATGATCACATTGAAGCCATGTTTGAGGTATTAAAACCTAATCTATAAAGTGTTAATGAGTGTTAATATATACAAAAATGCCCCGTTAAGTGATGCTTATACGGGGCATTTTTTATTCACCAGTTGGTATTTTATAGCGTGTCTTGTGACTCTTTCTGTGGTGTTACAGCTGCCTTTTCTTGATAAGCATCTGTGCCCCATAGCGGTACAGTTGATAAACTATGTTTGAAGCTACCCGATGTTTCTTTTGTTGAGTAAGAAACATACATTAAGGTTTGGTTCTCCGTATCAAAAATACGACGGATTTTCATATTTTTAAAGAAGATACTTTTCGACTTCTTAAAGACAACTTCACCAGATTTACTTTTATCAATCTTAGCTATCATTGCTAATGTAACCTCACCGGTTTGACGACATGAAATAGCGCTATCACTAGGATCAGAAAAGCTTAAATCAGCTTCTATTGATGCAATATGACAGGTTACACCCGGCACTAGAGGATCTTTTAAAATATTGAGTTTAATATCTTGAGTGGTAAATAAACCTAAGCTGACATCGCCTACTTCATCCTGAGAGCAGCCTCTTAATACAAAGAAGCCGATAATCAACAATATTAATACCATAATGATGATTTTTATTTTTTTTAACATGGTTATATCCTATTTTTTAAAGTCCCACGAAAGGTTGGAGACAAGTTGGCATTGGTCACACTTAAAGTCAAAAATATCGAATAAGGGTTCATTTAATTTCCAGTCACCACCACAGCTTGGGCAAGGTCTATTTTGCTCTTCTTGTAATGATTTACCAGCGACTCGATATAAATAATAATAAGTAGGGACTTTGGTTATATATTGAATGCGTTTGCACAGATTAGTTCCACGATAAAAGAATTTACTGTCAACTTCACCTAACTCTTTTAATGCGGCACTTGATACTGCTGAGCCATTCATCTGTAATTCATCTAAGTTAACCCACTCTTCTTGCCACTTAATTGCACTTTTACGGTCACCATTACTTATCTCTTCTGGTGTACGGTAAAGCGGAATAGGTGCTAAGGTTTCACCGCAACGTATTGGTGAGCAAGTATCTAAAAATGTAGTGTATAAGATCTGCCAGCTTGGGTTAAAATTGGTAGCACATTGTTGTGAGTTAAGATCTTCCGCGATAGTCTTTATTTTTGGAGCTAATAAGCCTGCATTGGTTAATCCTTGCAAAGCATGTGTTACCTGTGGACTGTTAAAACGTGCATGCAAACTATGTTCTTCTGGGCAAACTAAACGCGTCGTGAAAATAGCCCCTTGCATTGCCACTGGGAACTCCCTACCAAGTATCTGTCCATTGTAACGCAGCATATCTAAATAGTTGTTAATGGCACGCTCTACGGCGGCATATTGTGTATCTTGGTAGCACTCAAAGCTCAATTCTTTAATATACACAGTTAGTCTTCCGCCGGGTGCGTTGTCGCTATTTTATTTTCTAATGTTTGTATCTGCATTTTTAAGACTTTAATCTCTTCTTGTAGTGGGATGATTGCTTGTGTAATCCGGTTATTAATTAGCTCATCAATACTGCTATTTTCCTGGCTTATACTTGCACCTGTGAGTGCAGGCTCAGTTGGCGTATTAATTTGTTTTGTTGGATTGTCTTGCCACATTTTCAAGCCTTGAATAATCGTCGGGAGTGGCGTATTTTTAGGTAAACGCGCTTTGATTAAGCTAGTAGTTGGCGTTTTTCCTTCTTTAATTAATTGCTGGGCAATTAAGATAATACGATCCATAAATGACCTCTAATGAAAAGTCTGCTGATCGTCAACAACACGATAAGCAGGTAATTGGAAACGTGGCTTAATTAATCCGTTTAAAGTTAAGCCGCCTTGGTAGTTATTGTCACCGTCACTGCTAAACTCAAATACAAAACTAGCCTGCAAGAAATCACTGCCTAATGTAAAGTTGAAGCGAGATCGTGAAAAAGACAATAGTTGTAAGCTGAGCTTATGGCAGTGTGCTTCAGTTAGTTTTTTAGCTAACTCCGATTGTTGGCGCAACTTCCAAATAGTAGTACCCACTAAAACCATCAGCAGAATAAATAACAGATCCCAAATAATCATAATGATTGCCCTTAGGTAGTTGGTTTTAGGCCAGAAAATAGCAAACCTATGGCTTGTGATAAGGCAGGAGAACGCGCAGTTAAACGTAACTGCTTTAATACTTTATCACGTAATGCTGGAATCGCTACTAGGTCAGCAAATAACTGTGGGAATAATGCCTGTTGATGTGTTGCTAACGCTTCAAAATAACGATTCAATAAGGTTTCATCTTGTAATTGTGTCCAGCAACGGCCTGCAATCGTAATATACCAATCTGCATCATGTAATAGTTCTGAGGAAAACTGCAACTCTAATAGCTGTTTACCTTGAGTATTAGTGCTTGCCAATGCTCTTAATAATAAGATAGCGGTGGTAGTTTGGCCAAGTTGTAAACGCTGTATTGCTTGCTCTATTATTTTTTCTGCTAGTGATGCACTGATAGTGGTTTGGTTTTCAAGGCATAAGCATAAGGTTTGTAAAGGTTGCTCCGGCAGAGTCGGTAAAGCGGCAATTATTTTTTGTTGGTTATCATCATGATTTAAGCGTGCAGCGAGATCGGCAAAACCTTGAAAGCCAAGTGTTTGCCAGTCTTGATTATCTATTGAACCTGAAAAATAAGCTTGGACTGCTGGATAAAACGAAGAAGCAGGGCGTACAAAAACACTATTAATATTGGCATTAAAAATAGCTAATTTTTCAGCACTTGGTTTAAATACAAATGGATTACTGGCTAGACGTTCTTGGGTTTTATCACTGACATCGGCGGTTAAGTTTTCTCCCATAGCTTCTACGACCATGCGAATAAAGCTAGTTTGCGCGGTAATTTTCATTAAACCTTGTTCGTCCAATGGCATTTTTAAAAACCACACAAAATGCTCTTTTTGAGCTGCGACTTGCCAGAAGGTAATGGCGAGAAAAGCATGTTGTTGAATAGGGTAAGGATAAGCCTGTTCATTATTGGCCACTTTTTGGAATTTGCTATTATCTATTTTTTGCACAATACGCCCTAAATCATATACGCGAAATTGGCATTGGGCTTGTTCTAAAAAATCGGTCAGGGTGTTCATGCTCATGAAAAACTATCTTTATTTATTAATGGTATGGCGATTATATACAGGTATCAGCAAGACCTCTATGTTGTGATTCAAACTCTCTTGTATTTATCGCCAAACTTGGGGGCATTCAGTTAATTACTGAGAGTGGTGTTATTTAGCGAATAATTCCAGACTTTATAGAAGTAGAAGGCGTAACCTAGCCCTAAGGTCAAAATAGAGATGATCATCCATAAAATAACATGGCCAATATTGCCAAAAAGGTCAGTGTTACATGACATCTTTCTCGCCTTACCTTGGTCATCAATTAACTCTGAACGGTTAATTACAAATTTAGAAAATGAGTAAGGGTAAAAGAAAGCGGCAATGCCCAAGGTCACCATGATTAATAAAAACCACAGTATGATATGGCCTAAGATATCGATTGTTCCTACATCTGCTTGAATCTTCATATATTTCCTTAGTAAATTTGGTTAAACCAAAGTTAACGTATCTAGTGCAGGAATGCCATTATTTGATGTCTAGGTTGTTAATTCAGGAAGTCTAGATACAAAAAAGCCCTGAAAAGTCAGGGCTTAGAGATTATGTTATTAGACCATCACAGTCTAATCATTGGATTATACTAAGTCGAAGCGGTCTGCATTCATTACTTTAACCCAAGCTGCGACGAAGTCTTTAACAAATTTATCTTTGTTATCGTCTTGTGCATAAACTTCAGCATATGAACGAAGAATCGAGTTTGAACCGAATACTAGGTCTACTCGTGTTGCTGTCCATTTCACTGCTTTTGTTGCTGTATCTTGAATCTCATAAGAGTTACGGCCAGTAGCTACCCATGAGTTACTCATATCAGTTAGGTTAACAAAGAAGTCATTAGTTAATGCGCCTTCGTTATCAGTAAATACACCATGCTTAGTGCCACCGTAGTTAGTACCGATTACACGTAGACCACCGATTAGCACTGTCATTTCTGGTGCCGTTAGATTTAGCAGTTGCGCTTTATCCAATAGCATCTCTTCTGGTGTTACTGTGTAATGTTTTTTCTGCCAGTTACGGAATCCATCATGAACAGGCTCAAGTACTTCAAAAGCTTCATCATCGGTCATTTCTTGTGATGCATCACCACGACCAGGTGCAAATGGTACTGTAATGTCAAAGCCAGCTTCTTTTGCTGATTTTTCAATACCTACGCTACCTGCTAGTACGATAACATCGGCTAGACTTGCGCCACTTTCAGCTGCGATTGCTTCAAATACTGTTAATACTTTAGCTAAACGCTCTGGTTCGTTACCTTCCCAGTTTCTTTGTTGCTCAAGACGAATACGAGCACCGTTAGCACCGCCACGTTTATCTGAGTTACGGTAAGTTCTTGCACTATCCCATGCCGTTGCAACTAGTTCACTTACTGTTAAGTCAGACATTGCGATTTTAGCTTTAACTGCATCAACATCGTAGTTAGTGTTACCAGCTGGTACAGGGTCTTGCCAGATTAACTCTTCTTGCGGTACATCTGGACCAATGTAACGTGCTTTAGGACCTAAATCACGGTGCGTTAGTTTGAACCAAGCTCTTGCAAATACTTCTGAGAAGTATTCTTGATCGTTAGCAAATTTCTCAGAAATTTTACGGTATTCAGGGTCAACCTTCATTGCCATATCGGCATCAGTCATCATTGGGTTATAACGTGTTGTTAAATCTTCAACATCAACTGGTTTTTTCTCTTCTGGTAAATCAATTGGTTCCCATTGAGTTGCGCCTGCTGGGCTTTTTTTCAGTTCCCAATCGTAGTTAAGTAATAAATCAAAGAAACCATTATCCCACTTGGTAGGATTAGATGTCCAAGCACCTTCAATACCACTTGTTACTGTGTCACGGCCAATACCACGTTTAGTTTTGTTCAACCAACCGAAACCTTGATCTTCTAATTCAGCGCCTTCTGGATCTGCTTCTACTTGTGATGCATCACCATTACCATGTGCTTTACCTACAGTATGACCGCCAGCTGTTAAAGCTACTGTTTCTTCATCATCCATTGCCATGCGAGCAAAGGTAACGCGGATATCATCAGCTGTTTTTTGTGGGTTAGAAATACCGTCTACACCTTCAGGGTTAACATAGATAAGCCCCATCATTACTGCTGCTAGTGGGTTTTCTAGATCTCGCTCGCCAGAGTATCGAGAACCTTCACTACCACTTGGTGCTAACCATTCTCTTTCAGAACCCCAGTAGATGTCTTTTTCTGGATGCCAGATATCTTCACGACCAAAAGCAAAACCAAATGTTTTAAGCCCCATTGATTCATAAGCCATTGTACCAGCATAAGCGATTAAATCAGCCCAGCTTAATTTGTTACCATATTTCTTTTTGATAGGCCAAAGTAAACGACGTGCTTTATCAAGGTTAGCATTGTCAGGCCAAGAATTAAGAGGTGCAAAACGTTGGCTGCCAGATGCCGCGCCACCACGACCATCGGCAATACGGTAAGTACCCGCTGAGTGCCATGTCATACGAATCATTAGACCGCCGTAGTGACCCCAGTCAGCTGGCCACCATGGTTGGCTATCTGTCATTAAGTCTATCATATCTTTTTTAAGAGATTCTACATCTAATGTCTTAACGGCTTCACGGTAGTCGAAGTCTGCTTCTAATGGGTTAGTTTTTGTATCATATTGGTGAAGAATATCTAGGTTAAGCGCTTTAGGCCACCAAACTTTATTTGCCGTTGGTGTTGTCGCGGCACCATGCATTACTGGACACTTACTATCAGACATATGTAAATCCTCTTAAATTAAAATGGTAAACTTATTTACAGCACAGGTTGTTTTCGTTGAGTACTACTATTGCTTATTCAATTTTAAATGTGAAGTTGTTTGTCTCAATTAGATTGATAGCTGGAGGCGATTAATCTTTCATTTTTAATTGACGCTGTGTTTTGTTTATACTACTAACGATATAGAATATAGCTAAGATGTGGCGAATAATAAAGCGGTTGCTGTGAGGGAGGTCAATAAATAACATTTCATTTAGAAGTTGTTATGAAAGAGTACTTTATTTACTCAATAGGAAATATGAAAAGTATAAGTTTTTATGGGTATAAATAAAAAAACACTCACATTACCTTAAATAATTTAAAGTAATGTGAGTGTCATAGTATTATTTTAAGCCCACTTAAATTACTAGAACTAATGAGCTTTTAAAGCTACTTTTCAGTTACTTTTCTAATTTAGTAAAGTAATCAAAAATAACGGGTACATCGTGTTGGCCAAGACCAGCATCAACAGCAGCTTGTAAGTTAGCTGAAGTACCTTGAGCGATTAGAGACTCAGAGCCTAAGTCAGCAACCATTTGGTTAAAGTAACCAAGATCTTTGTTAGCATTAGCCACTGAGAAACCTAATTTTTCTTCGCCATCTACCGCGTAGAATTTAGTGAATTGCATAAATGGTGAGTTAGAAGGACCTGCTGACATGATATCAAACAGTTGTTGTCCATCAACACCTGCTGCTTTTGCTACAGCAAAGGCTTGAGACATAGCAGTTACTGTCGTCATGCCAATGAAGTTGTTGATCAGTTTAGTTGTATGACCGGCACCTAGTGCGCCAAGATGAAATACGTTTTCACCTTGTTCATCTAATACAGGTTTAACTTTGTTAAATGTTTCAATATCACCAGCTGCCATGATGTTTAATAAACCATCTTTAGCATGTGCAGGAGTACGACCTAGCGGTGCATCGATCATACCACAGCCTTTTTCTGCTAATGCAGCACCAATCTTACGAGTAGAGTCTGGAATAGAAGTGCCGAAGTCAATGAGTACTTTACCTTCAGACATACCAGCTAATATGCCGTCTTCTGCATAAACAACTAACTCAACTACTTTTGAAGTAGTTAGTGCTAGCATCACGATGTCACTTTTCTCAGCTAATTCTTTACCTGAAGCAACTTCAGTAGCATTACCACGTGCAATTACTTTCGCAACAGCATCTTTATTAAGATCCATTACATTTACTTGAAAACCACGTGTTTGTAAGTTTTCAACCATGTTGCCGCCCATAAGGCCAAGGCCGATGAAACCAATTACTGGTTTAGTCATATCTAACTCCTAAATGTCTTATTATATGTTTACGTTTTAAGTAGGATAACTGGCTCGCTATATTTAATCAATCTTTGATAGGAGGAAATCCTTTTGAGGTCACGATTACAGTTATTTAGGTATTGATATTGATTGCTATCTATCAGTTTTGTGAGCTACATAAAGTATTAATAAGTTAATTGCTGTTTAGCATTTTTGGGGGGGCTTTATTTTAAAATCTATATTTATCAGTTATTTATGTTTTTGTTTTTGATTTTTATTTTAATGCTAATAGGTTTTGCAGAGGATAAATAAAAAAAGAGGCTTAAAAAATAATTCATTATTTATCGTTCATGGGCAATGAAATGAGTCTTTAAATCTTTAAGAGAACGATAAGTGTGGCTTATTAATTGTTCTTTATATCGGAATTTATATTTGTTAACGTCGAAGCGAAAAATCAAATAGTCATACTAATTAAGTTTTCGTAGTATTTATTATATGACATAAAAAAGCCTCTGGTATCAGAGGCTAATAAATAACTTTGTTAAGTATGCAAAGGTTATTTATGCAACTTTTTTCTAGATAATCCTAAACCAACTAGCGCTAAACCAAATAAACCGAATAAAGCGGGTTCTGGTACTGTGCCGATAATTTTTACAGCCGCTGTGCCGTTGATTTTATACTTACCAGCTAAATTATCTGTTTGATAGTAGTGTGACCTGTATCCTGATTCTAATACTAAGAATTCAGACTCATCTAAGAAATCATGATGTTGTGCTAAATAGTAAGTTCCACTGCCTAGCGAGATAGTTAAATCAGATAGGAGAAAGTCAGTCACATCAATGCTATTTAGATTGTAAGTACTAGTAGTTGCTTTTTTTTGCCCACTATATAATGCTTCACCAAATGGATTATCGGCAGAAATGATCTTCCAGCTGGTTGATTGATAACTTTCAATCCCTAAACCTGTACCATCACCACCGTTACCGTTAATCTCATTATTGTCTGTCGCAAAGAACTCAAAACCAGTAATGTCCCAATTTGCGTCTGCAGTAAATTCAGAAATAATCCACCACTCTGTTGACCCTAAACAACCCTCTGCAACGCAACGTCCACTCGTATCTATAGGCTCACCCGAATCATATAAGGCTACTGCATTAGCTGCTGTACTTATTATTAGGGAAAATAATATACCTATGATTTTTTTCATTTGTAACTCCGACACTTAAGTCTTTAAATAGATATTAATTAATAGCGCTTAATTCTACTTCTAATGCAAGAAAAGGGCCATTGTAGTATCTGTTTGTTATTGAATGATTTTTTATCAGAGGTAAGTCTCTTTTTTTCTGCGTTGTAAAAGAAGCTGACGCTTATTTTTCCGACAGTGTTTGTTGGTAACGGTTTAACGCTTCTAGAAAGTAATAATCAGTAAAAATGGCGGGAACATCAATCGCGTTAGGTTTCGTATAGTAATGTACTGACTTATCAATGATGGGCGCTTTAGTGGTGTCTTTAATAAAGTAAGGCTCTGATATTAAAGAGTTAAGTATTAATTTGTACTCTTGTATATACCGTTCTTTCTGCTTTTTATTATCGATATAATCAGCCATTTCGATTAATGCAGAAGCAAATATGGCTGCAGCAGAGGTATCTCGTTGCAGAATTTTACTATTCAGGTCCCACATAGCAATACCGTCTTCAGGTAATTTTTTAATAAAATAGTCTGTTAATGTTTGAGCATATTGAAGATAAATGGATTGCTCAGTATAACGGTACATCACGACCATGCCATAAATCATCCAAGCATGGCCTCGCGCCCAAGTGGTTTCGTCTCCATCACCTTGTAATGTGCCTTTATTAATGACTTGTCCTGTTGTTTGGTCATAGCGAACGATGTGATAGCTGCTACCGTCAACACGTATAAAGTCTTCGTAGGTTTTTAAGGCATGATGTTTTGCTATTTCTGCCCATTGTTTATCACCGCCATTTTCTGCAGCCCACAACAATAGTTCTAAATTCATCATAATGTCGATTACTACCGGAATGGAATTTTCATAATACTTATCATCCCAGTCTGAACTAAGTAACTGTATATTAGGTTGATAACGTTTAGCTAAAGTACTCGCAGCGGCGAGCATTATTTTTTTATAAGCTACCATATCAATATCATTGCTAAGTATTAGTGCATTCCCATAGGTTGTCATAAATTTAAAGCCTAAGTCATGACTGCCTGCATCGTTTATTTGACCGGCTAAGGATTCTGTCCATTGTTTGGCCCATTGTTGAAAGCGTGAATCACCACTTAATTGATAACCTTGCCATAAGGCTCCTGGATAAAAACCTGCCGTCCATTTGTGTGCGGCATTGAGCTGCCAAGAAAGGTCTTTATTCGCGTAAGTTGGAAATTGATTTGGGTCTTTGATGAGTTGAACGCTGCTTTCTAAGTGCGCAAGAGAGTCTTCAATAGCAATATTAATGCGCTTATTAAAATTGGTTGTGGCCGCATTTACATTTGTGATGCCCAAGGCACTTACAATCATTGGTAAACTTAAAGTAACAACCTTTGATATTACTAGTAAGTGACGCATTGTTTTTCCTTTTACAAAATAGCGTGGTGTTTGTTGTTTGCTGATCAAGTCATTCAGGAAAACAGTCTATTCGCATTGTGTTGTTTAACCAATACAGACATGAAATTTTTGCTGTTTATTGTTATATTGGTCGCCTATTTTCAATGTTTATAGAATAAACGCCTCATCCATTTTTATGTAAGTGTCTACAGTTAATATGGTTGAATAGTAAGCGAGATTTATGATGCCACCAGAACAACAAACCACCGAGCCAGCACCTGATAACGATCTTGATAATCTTGAGTCAATGTTAGCTACCGTTGCAGAGCAGCAGGATATAGTGGTAGAAAGCAGCAGCCCAGAATTAGAGATCTTGTATCAAGATGAATATCTGGTAGCAATCAACAAACCCTCTGGTTTATTGGTACATCGTAGTTGGTTAGATACTAACGCGACAGAGTTTGCGGTTCAAAAACTACGTGATCAAATCGGACAACATGTTTATCCGGTACATCGTTTGGATAGACCAACATCTGGTGTATTGTTGTTTGTGTTAGATAAAGACAGTGCACGCCATTTAATGCAACAGTTTGTAGAGCATACCACTGAGAAGCATTATCTAGCTGTTGTAAGAGGGCATATCGGCCAAGGTCTTTTAGATTATCCTTTAAAATATCAATATGACAAAATCGCCGATAAAAAAGCGGATATGACAAAACCTGCTCAAGATGCAGTGACAGAGTACCGCTGTATATCACAAACTGAAGTGCCGATTGCTGTTGGCCCTTACGCTACTTCTCGTTATTCTCTAGTGGAGTTACAACCTAAAACCGGACGTAAACATCAATTACGCCGCCACATGAAACACCTTCGACACCCTATTGTTGGTGATACTTCACATGGTGATGGCAAACACAATACGATGTTTAGAGATAATTTTGATATTCATCGTTTATTATTACATGCAGCGTATTTAAGTTTTATCCATCCACATACCGAGAAAAAAATTGAAGTTCACGCACCTTTAACCGATGAGTTTGCACGTGTTTTAACAGAAATTAATTTATTAATAGAGAAATCAGATGAATAAAACTCTCAATAAAGTGTTATTAGCCATGTTGATTATCATAGGCCTAGTCTATTATTTTCAAGGTCGAAGCAATACTCAACAGAGCTGCATAACTGACCAAGGTTTTTGGAATGAAGCTAAGCAGGCCTGTGAAAAAAATACTGGAAAGATTATCTTTGAATCTTTATCGAATGCACATCCCACTTCTATTATTTACCCTGAAAATGAGCGGCCAGTATTATTAGATTCATTAGAAAAGGTTGAAGATAATAACTTTTTACATGGTCAATTTGATGTCTTAGTTGCCTCTGCTCAGGAGGATACTGGACCTGTCTATGATAGAGGGACGGCTTATTTGAACATATCTAAATTAGCTTTATTAAATGATAATAGAACTGGTATAGCCTATTTTGCTGCCCCATATATTATTAATAGAATGGGGCGTGGTGTTTTCACTTATGTCGGTCTGTTCTCTTATGACTTTCAGACGGAGCAAGCTCGCCATGTCAGTTCTGAACTATTAGGCAATCGGGTGCGTGATGCTTCAATTATAATTGAAGAAAAAAGTGTGGTGAAGGACAAAGTATTTGTACAAGAAGGCTTTATTAAGGTGAACTTTAAAACACATGGTGAAGAGCAAGCTGCAGCGGAGTTTCCAACACAAGAGAATACTATCAGTTTACAACTTGTTGCTTTAGACCCAAATAATGATGAAAACGCGGCTTTTAGGAAAATTACAGAATAGCTTTTTAACCTTTAAATAAAAAGAAGTGTATTGGTGGTGAGCCACCCCAATATACTTGCCTTCTTACTATCTACTTTGAGGGGGGGGGGTATGCTACTTTCTTCCCTTTAAGTTGCATCAATAAATAATCTTGTATTTCTTCATTTAGACAATTTTTACTGAGATATTGTTGTCCACCTTGTTGTAAATTCAACATAAAACCCACTTCTGTTTCTTGGTAGCTTTTAATCGATTCCCATGCTAATTGGCTATTGATATAAACGCTTTTATTCTCGATACCCTTTTCATCGAAAATAAGGGTGATTTTATTTCCTGCGTTTTTACTGATCATTTGGCGAGTTAGCCACCAAGCACGGCGGTATTTAAAACTAAAGTACTCAAGTATTGCAATGGCAAAGAAAAACCACGCGAATAGACCTTGAACCTCGGTTAAAAAAAGAAAAAACAAACCGGTAATCATCGCGCCGACAATAAATCCCCAACGTGGCTTTTGTGGTGCTTTTAACGCCATTGATTGATCAAAACATTCCGCATAGTGTTCACGGTTAAGGTGGAAGTATGTCTCTAACTGCATTACGAACCCATTCAAGCTGAAAAGTGTAAATAGCGATTATACCTATTTCTTTAGGTACTAAGCCATCTAATCAAGACTATCTTATGACAATTTTCTCGCTGTTTATCTATTTTTGAAGTGGTAATATGTTCTTTCTATATTCTGGATAGATTCTTCAGTGCTTTATTAATGATGGGATGGATGAGTGAAATGAAAAAAGAGACACAGATAGTAACACTAGGTCGCGATAAAAAATGGACTAAAGGGGTGATCAACCCGCCTGTGGTACGAGCTTCAACTATGGTCTTCGAAACCATGGAAGAGATGCGTTTTGCTTCAAAAAACAAAGCTAATGGGGAAATGTTTTATGGTCGTCGTGGCGGGCCAACACACTTTGCTTTTCAAGCTGCGATTGCTGAGTTAGAAGGAGGCGTTGGAACGGCTCTTTACCCATCAGGCTCGGCTGCTATTAGTAACTCATTAATGTCTTTCTTAAAAGCCGGCGATCACCTGTTAATGGTCGACAGTGCCTATGAACCTACGCGTGCATTATGTGATAGCTTATTAGCTGGCTTTGGTATCGAAACCACTTATTACGACCCAATGATCGGTGCAGGCATTAAAGATCTAATTCAAGACAATACTAAAGTATTATTTTTAGAGTCTCCAGGCTCAATCACTATGGAAATTCAAGATGTACCAACCTTAAGTAAAGTTGCACATGAGTATGGTTTAGTAGTGATGTTAGATAATACATGGGCGTCGCCAATTAACTCTCGGCCTTTTGAAATGGGAGTTGATATCTCGATTCAAGCGGCAACTAAATATATTGTTGGTCACTCTGATGTCATGATGGGAACCGCAACTTCAAACGAAGCACATTGGGAGCAACTACGTGAAAACAGTTACCTAATGGGGCAATGCACATCACCTGATGATGTGTATTTAGCAAGTCGAGGTTTACGTACTTTAGGTGTACGTATGGCGCAGCATGAGAAAAACGCGTTACAAGTTGCAAACTGGTTAGCAACTCGACCAGAAGTGGATCATATCCGTCACCCTGCATTTGAGTCATGCCCAGGGCATGAGTTTTTCAAACGTGATTTCAGTGCCGCAAATGGCCTATTTTCATTTGTATTAAAAGAAGGAAATAGTAAAGCATTAACTGCTTTAGTTGAAAATATGCATCATTTCAAAATGGGCTTTTCATGGGGCGGTTTCGAAAGCTTAATTTTAAGTGTATCGGGTATCGATAAAATCAGAACTGTGACTGAATGGGATAGCAGCAAACCATTAATTCGAGTGCATATCGGTTTAGAAAGCCCAGAAGACTTAATTGCAGATTTAGAAGCTGGCTTCGACCGTTTCAATGCCGCTCTTATTAAATAGGTTAAGTGCATCTAATTGACATAAAGAGGGGGCCAGTAGCCTCCTTTTTTATTTTTAAATACTTATTGTTGTTCTGAGCAACCTATTCATACAGCAAAACTGAGCCATGGATGATGACTTTTTATATTTTAGCCTTAGCGATTTTAGCCGTTTTTCCTTACTGTAAAATGACACTGTTCAAGCAGCCACTTTGGTATTTTTTGTTGTTAATTAGTGTCTGCTTTGCTTTCACTGAACAGTATATAAATTTAATAGGAGTCAGTAGTCTCTTGCTTTATTTTGCTTTGTATTATGCTGCGCTTAATATAAAGCTACCTTTCTTATCTAAGTTATTTACTAGCGTATTTATTGTTACTGGGGTAGCACTGGCATTGCATTTCTTACCTGGCTTTAATAACTTGCCCATTATTATTAATGAGCAAATCAGTAAGGATGCGATAACCTACACCCTTTATGCGAATGTTGATAAAGGCATTGCTGGCCTTTTATTGACAGCTTATTTCTTCAAAAAGTTGAATAAAAGTGATACTAGCCAAAGCTACATCAATACCTTATGTATCAATTGGCAAAGTGCTAAGCAACCAATCTTAGTTATTATCAGCACTATTGTTGTGACACTCACCCTTGCTTTGCTTTTAGAGCTGGTGGATTTTAACCCTAAGGTACCAGACTTTTGGTTTGAGTTTATCGCAATTAATTTGTTATTTACCTGTGTAGCAGAAGAAGCGTTATTTAGAGGGATTTTACAAACCAAACTTTCACAACGATTAAGCCATACGCGGCTATCTATTTTTTCGCCTATGTTGGTTGCATGTGTTTTTGCAGCTGCGCATTTCATGGGCGGGCTCAATTATGTATTAGTGTCTGCGGTAGCAGGGTTTGGTTACGGTTATATCTTTTATAAAACACAATGCTTAGAGTGGGCTATTTTGTGTCACTGGCTACTGAATATTTGTCATTTCTTTTTGTTTACCTATCCAATGCTTAAATAGTATTTGAGCTTAATTATTAGTGATCTTTATAGTGTTCACCTTTATCATAGAGGCCTATTTATCAATGTAACAGCCTTTTAAAAAGTTAAGGAATACTGGAAAAATGAAGAAAATTATATTCGCCTTAATAATATTGTTTTTCATTATAATATTACTTCTACCGCAATTTCTTTCTTTTGAGCGAACACCCTATCAAAAAAATTGGATTGCTTATAAAGAGCAGTTTATTACTGATGGCCAAGTTATTGATGGTGAAAATGACAATCTATCAAACAGTGAAGGGCAAGGCTTTGCATTACTATTTGCTGTTTTCTCAAATGACAGAAAACAATTTGAGAAAATTTGGGCTTGGACCCAACAACATATGCAGCGAGAAGATTACTTATTCCGCGAACAAGTTAGCTCCTCTGAACAGGCCTGTGATAAAGCCTGTATTTCATCCAAACCTAATGCAAGTAATGGCGATATTATTATTGCTTGGGCATTATTAGCAGCAGAAAATAAATGGGATCGTCAAATCTATTTGGTGGAAGGATTCCGAGTGCTAGATGCCATAAAAGCTAAGTTGATTGATAAAAAGTATGGTTACCAGTTGGTATTACCAACTGAAAAAGGTGTTGACGTTGGCGATCAATCTGAGCAAATCAATTTATCCTATTGGGTGTTCCCAGCTTTCAACTTATTTAGCGAAGTTACTGGAGATCCTATTTGGGCTGAAGTCTACCAATCGGGTATTTCATTGATGGAGTGGGCTCGTTTTGGACGTTGGAGCCTACCAGCAGATTGGATGATACTTTCAGAAGATAAAGTCACTCTAGAAGGTGCGAGTTCTTCAAAATACGGAGAAAGTGCTAATAGACTTCCTCTTTACCTGATGTTAGCAGGTGAATATCAAACTGAATTAACCGCGCCATTTATAGACTTTTGGGATCAAGAAAAAGTACCTGCATCAGTGGATTTATTAACAGAACAAGTTTCAACATTAACGGCTAACAGCGGTATGCAGGCTATTAAAAATGCTACTAAGGCTAAGATGAATGGTAGCACTGAGGTAACCTTTCCTGAGATAAATGCAGAAACTGACTATTATTCTGCGACCTTTATTTTATTATCGCAACTAGCCATGATAAAGCAGTAAAAAGAGAGAAAATAAATGACAAAAATTACTTCTAGATGTCCACATTGTCACTCAATGAACCGTTTACCGGTTGAGCGAATTGAATCAACACCTACTTGTGGGCGTTGTAAAAAAGAGTTACTACAGGGATCTCCTATCGAAGGAACCAATGCTAACTTATCTGCGTTAATCAATGGTGATAAGCCTGTTGTGATCGATTTTTGGGCACCATGGTGTGGCCCTTGTATTAATTTCGCTCCGACATTTACAGAAGTTGCTACACAAAATACGACAGCAAGATTTGTAAAGATAGATACTGAAGATCAACCGTTGTTAGGGGCACAATATAATATCCGCAGTATCCCCACTCTGATGGTATTTAAACAAGGTAAAGTGGTTGATACCCTAAATGGCGCTTTACCAGCTGGGCAATTCAAAGCATGGTTAGCACAGGCATTGTTAAAGTAGCTGCTAGAAAGTATGCCGGCATAGGGTAAAACCTCATGCCAAACAGATGAATACAGGTAGCTCATCTCAACATAGCTTTATAACTGCATAAGTGTTTAAAAGTATTTGACCTCACTTTAATAGATCATTGGTTTAGCTACTTTATCAGTCGTGCGCTACTTATTTGTAGCGTTTTCCTTACTAGAAATAACTTTTTTCTTTAATTCCCTCTATTAAACCATCACGGTTTTATTTTTCTCCTAGCCTTATATTTTACTTATTACACTCACTTTGTATAAAAATTGAATGTTTTAAGCGTTTTTTCGGGTCTCATTATTATTACTCCTATCAAGGACGAATATATTGAACACCTACCGGAGAAAACTATGAGTAAATGGAAAAAAATATCGTTGATTATTATCGGTATTCTAATATGTGTTTCATTCTTTTTTACTAGAATTGTAACTTATATCATACAAGGTGCAGAACAATCACAAGGCGAAACAGATTTACGTTTTATTGAAATTAGCACTGATTTTACACATCAATCTGATTTTGTTGTGGGGTTACCTTTTATGGCGCTATCTACTATCGACATAGATAATGACAATATCGATGAGATCTTTGTTGGTGGTGGCATTGGCCAGCAAGATAGCTTACAAAAATATGTAAATAATTCCTTGGTTAGTATGCCAATGCAGGGATGGTTTAATAAAGCCAAAGATGACCCTACCTATGGGGCTGCTTCGATTGATGCGAATAACGATGGTTGGGTAGATCTCTTTGTTGCTCGAAGCAGTGGGGTATACCTTTATGAAAACACAGGTGAAGGTTTTATTGGGAAAAAATTAGAATTTCCCTTAGACAAAAAATCATTGCCTTTATCTATTTCATTCGGTGATATTAATAATGATGGTGCTGTTGATTTATATGTCTCTAACTATATTCGTCCTGAATACGTAGAAGGTGAAACTATCTTTAATCAAGTTTATGGCGGCATTAGTAATTTACTTTTAAATAACGGTGATAATACTTTCGCTGATATTACTCAATCTTCAGGTGTATTTGAGCAACATAATACCTTCACAGCTGTTTTTGTTGATTTAAATAATAATGGGTTAAGTGATTTAGTTGTTGCTCAAGACACTGGGTTTGTCCGTGTATTTAAAAACAACGGCGATTTAACTTTTAATAATATCACTTTGCCTGTTACCTATAGTTACCCCATGGGTATTGCTGTTAGTGATTATAATAATGATGGATTCTTAGATTTATACTTCAGTAACGTAGGAAAAACCTTGCCTGACTTTTTAGTAGTAGGGGATTTAACTGAAGATCAAACCTTAAATAAAGATTACATCTTGCTAGAAAACCAAGGTGACTTTCAATTCAAGGACACTGCATTAGAAAACAATGCAGCAAAATATGGATTTGGCTGGGGGCTTGTCTCTTATGACTTTAATAACGATTCTTTAGCTGATTACCTTATAACTCAAAACTATATCCGTTTTCCTGCTGTTGAACACTTAGATCTCTATCCTGGAAACCTATTACAGCAATACCAGGAGAACACATTCAAACCCGTAGAGGAAGTCGCTGGCATTATCAATAAACACTTTGGTGTAACTACAGTTGTCTCTGATTTTAATCAAGATGGTTGGCCTGATGCAGTTATTGGTAATTTAAACGGTAAGTTACGTGCTTTTATTAACAATGGTGGTGAGCGTCATTGGTTAAAAGTACGATTTAAAGACGAAACTCACTCATTAGGTGCAATAGTGACACTCACTATGGAAAATGGCCAAACCTATACTAACCAGTTTTATAGTAGCGAAGGCTTGGGCTCTGATCAGACTAGTGACCTGTTTTTTGGTTTAAATAATCAAACTGAGATTAAGTCAATACAGGTTAATTATCAAAGTGGCAAAACAGTGAGTATTGATTCACCTCAAGTGGATTCCACGATTAACCTTGCTGATTATCAATAATCAACATTGATATTAAATAAAAGCCTAGCGCTTTAAATTATTAATAAGAGAGTATTTTTGTGGATAAAAAAACATATAACATACTACTGGTTACAGGTGTGGCTGGGTTTCTAGCCGCTTTGTTAGTAGGAATAGGAGAGTTTACTTTACAGTTCTCTCCACTTGGTGGCTATGAAGCTAAAGGGTATGGTTACTTCGCCAATGTGAGCAAAGAAAGGCTAACAATAGGACACTTTTTTAGTACCTTAGCGGCTCCATTATATATTTTAGGGTATTGGCACTTAGGGCAAATGTTTATTAAAGGCGGTAGTAAAGTACATGGTTGTATTATTACTTTACTGGGGGGGTATGCTTTTATGGTAGGAAATGCTTGGTTAGGAGGGCGTATTTATTTAGCGTTAACAGCCCATGAAATAACTAATACAACAGATCCAGACGTTGCTTTGCAATTACAACATTTATTAAGCGAATTTGGCGCGCATAATGAACCCTTGGTGAATGCTTTACGTTTAGCAGTGCTTATTGTCTCTATACTTTGGATATGGCGTATTGCAATAGGTAAAACCCTTTATCCTCGCTGGGTAGCTTTGTTTAGCCCTGCCGTTATTTTAGGTGGGATCTTTGCAACTTACTTCACTGGTCTAAGTATTGGAGTGTGGTTATTACCTGCAGCAATGAATGTCGTGCATCTGATTATATTTTCTATTTCAATTTATGCATTACACAGAACGTACAAAAATTTTTATAAAAGATGATTAGTATGCCAGCTAACGTAAATGATAGTTTAAAAAAATTGATTGTCGGAGTCATCACAGCAGCTTTATTAGTGTCGCTGAGTGTAGGGTTGTACAGCGGCGTTTCTGTATCTTATTTAACTGTAACAGGTATTGCCCTTTGCCCATCGGTTATCAATATACCGGCTTGTTATATTGTTAGCATAGGTTATTTTTTAATGTTGATAGCTACTTTATTTGAGCGCATAAAATATTCAAAGTGGCTATTTATCATAGGTTGGATCCCGGTTGTATTACTTGCTGTTGTAGGTAGCTTGTTGGAGTTTTTTCAAGGGGGAGTTTGCCCAAGAAGTGAAATGGGAACGCCGCTTTGTTATATATCATTGAGCTTTGGTGTGTTTGTGGCTCTTTTATATTGGCTAAAAATAACAAAGCTAAATAGGTAATTAAAATGAAACCAGCAAAGAGCTGGTTTCATTTTTTAAAAAACATATAAGTGGATGAAGAACTACTTAAGGTTGATAAGGTAACGAAGATTGATGCAAGATAATACGTACTTTGCCATCTTCACATATCTTAAATACAAAGCTCTTATTTACAAAAATATGACTGTCATCTTCACCGATGAAATGCACATTACATTGCACTATCGCTAAATCACCATGCAGTATAAAGTCTTCTTTGCTGTACCAAACTTTTACCCAAGGCTTAAGCTTAAAGCCGTTATCATTTGGAAACTCACTATTGCCACCAACAAAATATGAAAGTGCGCCTTCTTTAGTAGGGCGGAAAGTTTGTTGGCCAAATGTGAGGGTTGGCTTAAACAGTACGTGGCCGTTATCGTAGTCGTAACTTTCGGATAATACTTGAAGAGAAAATGCCTGTGCATCGCCACCTTCAGAGTGAACCTTTCCTACTTTAACAACATTGTCACACCAAGTTTGTAAGGCGGTATGTACCATTTCTTTAGTAAACATAATGTCTCCATTTCTCCTTTATGGCATTACTAGATATTATCATTAACTTAATGAGATATTGTAACGAGTTAAACTTAACTAATTGTAACTTAACCTAATATTGTTTTATAGGGTAGCGGCATCGTGCATTTTTAAATGGCCTTAAACATCGTTTGTTTACGACATTAATAAAATGACGTATCAAAGATAAACTAACCCTATGCTAAGACCACAAATATCAATCACTCCATCGACCTAATAACCAACAGTAAAGAGTATTACGCCTGAAATTGAAGTGTCGATCACCGCATTAAAGAGCTCCCATTCCATGGTAAGGCTAAACACAAAACAATGCCAGTTTAAGGTCCGGCATATAAACTTGTTGATGGTATTTTTAATAGAATTTGCATTAACCCAATTAAGATTAAAGCCTTAATTATGAACGTCGAACTTCCTTGTTTTGATTCTTTATTTTTCTCAGGCTTTCTTCACAAACTGTGCTGTTACCATCATTTCACCAATGCCATCTACTTTACAGTCAAGTTGATGATCTTTGCCTTCAATTACTCGTTTCACAATTGCTTTAGTACCAACCTTAATCACCGTAGAGCTACCCTTTACTTTAAGGTCTTTAATCATGGTGACCTTATCACCATCATTTAATGGCGTGCCGTTGCTATCTTTGACTTGTAAAAGCGCAGCTTCTGCAAGCAGTTCTGCAGGACTCCATTCGTATCCACATTCAGGGCAAATCAGTAGATTTTGATCTTCGTAAACAAACTCAGAATGACATTTTGGACAGGGGGGATTAGACATAAATTTCTCGTTTTTTATTTTTAATAATATCGCCTTTGAAACATGAGTTATATTACCACTAGTCATTTAAATGTTGTAATAAGTGCTAGGATGCACAATCCATTGAATTTTAGGTATAAAAAAACCAGCATATTAGCTGGTTTATTTATTTCTTAACCTGTGGTTAGAATGGTGCGGAAGGAGAGACTTGAGCTCTCAGAGCTTGCGCGTTCTTTGGGAGTTGCTGAGCCTAAATCTAGCGTGTCTTTCAATTCATTGAATTTTAGGTATAAAAAAACCAGCATATTAGCTGGTTTATTTATTTCTTAACGTGTGGTTAAGAATGGTGCGGAAGGAGAGACTTGAACTCTCAGAGCTTGCACGTTCTTTGGGAGTCGCTGAGCCTAAATCTAGCGCGTCTTTCAATTCATTGAATTTTAGGTATAAAAAAACCAGCATATTAGCTGGTTTATTTATTTCTTAACGTGTGGTTAAGCATGGTGCGGAAGGAGAGACTTGAACTCTCAGAGCTTGCGCGTTCTTTGGGAGTCGCTGAGCCTAAATCTAGCGCGTCTTTCAATTCATTGAATTTTAGGTATAAAAAAACCAGCATATTAGCTGGTTTATTTATTTCTTAACGTGTGGTTAAGCATGGTGCGGAAGGAGAGACTTGAACTCTCAGAGCTTGCGCGTTCTTTGGGGGTCGCTGAGCCTAAATCTAGCGCGTCTTTCAATTCATTGAATTTTAGGTATAAAAAAACCAGCAAATTAGCTGGTTTATTTATTTCTTAACGTGTGGTTAAGAATGGTGCGGAAGGAGAGACTTGAACTCTCAGAGCTTGCGCGTTCTTTGGGAGTCGCTGAGCCTAAATCTAGCGCGTCTTTCAATCCATTGAATTTTAGGTATAAAAAAACCAGCATATTAGCTGGTTTATTTATTTCTTAACGTGTGGTTAAGAATGGTGCGGAAGGAGAGACTTGAACTCTCACACCTTGCGATACTAGAACCTAAATCTAGCGCGTCTACCAATTCCGCCACTTCCGCGAATGTGGCTGGGATAAGAGGATTTGAACCTCTGAATGCCGAGATCAAAACCCGGTGCCTTACCGCTTGGCGATATCCCAGTTGTTATTTTAAGAGTTTACTTCTCTGTAATATTTTATAACTAAATAAAACATTATTTCAAGTTTAACCTTCTTCAAGGATTCTAATTCGTTAGAAACGCATTAGATAATGTGGCTGGGATAAGAGGATTTGAACCTCTGAATGCCGAGATCAAAACCCGGTGCCTTACCGCTTGGCGATATCCCAATTATTGATTTTAAAGAGTTGAACTTCTCTGATTGGATTCTTTATAAAATAAAGAATGGTGCGGAAGGAGAGACTTGAACTCTCACACCTTACGATACTAGAACCTAAATCTAGCGCGTCTACCAATTCCGCCACTTCCGCGTAAAGTAAATGGTGGCTACACCGGGATTTGAACCTGGGACCCCATCATTATGAGTGATGTGCTCTAACCAGCTGAGCTATGTAGCCATTTTTACTTTAATCTTAACTTGCTCTGTAAAACAGTGCGTCGTTTCGATGGGGCGCATTATGCGGATATCGACGTACCTCGTCAACTAATTTTTAAGAAAAAAAAGGTTTTTTTGTTTATTTGCCTAAATGCTAGTCAAGTTGTTTTTATTTTGTGCAAACATAACTAAAAACAGCCTTGTTGTAGAGTTTTCTATCAATGAAAAAGTTAAACTGAAGGTAATTAAACTCAATGATAGTGAACTATGAAGATATTACATACCTCAGATTGGCACCTTGGCCAGTATTTTATGATGAAAACACGTGAAAGCGAACATAAGGGATTCTTATCTTGGTTAATTGAGGTGGTCAATAAACAGGAAATTGATGCGGTTATTGTTGCTGGGGATATTTTTGATAGTGCGTCGCCTGCTTCCTATGCTCGAAAGTTATATGCAGACTTCGTTGTGCAGCTACAACAGAGTTTTTGTTCACAGTTAGTTATTGTGTCAGGTAATCACGATAGTGTTGCTGTATTAAATGAAAGTAAATCGTTGTTAAGTGCATTAAATGTATCTGTTCTCGCGGGATTAAGTGATGATTTATCTGAACACCTTATTACGTTAAAAGATCAGGAAGGTAAACAGCAGGCATTAATGTGTGCTTTACCCTTTTTACGCGCTAACGATGTCATGCTCAGTGAGCAGGGCAGTTCTGCAGAGCAAAAGCAACAATCATTACAACAAGGTATTGCTGATACTTATCAGTCACTTTACGATTTAGCAGAAAATAAGATTAAAAATGACAAGTTGCCTGTTGATACTGCAATTATTGCCAGTGGTCATTTAACCACTGTGGGATGTTCGGTATCTGATTCGGTACGTGAGATTTACATTGGTACTTTAACTGCGTTCCCTGCGGCTTTATTTCCTAAGTTCGATTACATTGCATTGGGGCACTTACATAAAGCGCAACGAGTACAAAAATCTGATGTGATCCGTTACTGCGGGTCACCTATCCCATTAAGTTTTGACGAAAGTAAACACACCAAGAAAGTCAATATTATTGAGTTTACAGATAAAAACGATTTACAAGTAAGTGAGCTTGATATTCCGTCTTTTCAGCAGCTACATATAATTAGCGGTGATTTAGAATCGATCTCAGAGCAAATAAATGACCTTAAAGCTTCGCTAAAAGATGAGACGGTTTGGGTGGAAGTAAAATTAAAACAAGCACAATATATGTCTGATTTACACACTCATTTAAGTCAATTAGTGGAAGGAACTGCGATTGATATTTTAAAAGTAAGTTGCCCGCAAATTAATGAAACTAATCAATGGCAAGAAAACGATAAAAAAAGCTTAGAAAATGTAACACCTGCGCAGTTGTTTGAACATCGCTTGGATATTGAAGACAATATAAGTGATGAACAAAAGCATCAACTTAAAGGGCTGTTTGCTGAGGTGTTATCAGCAGTGGAGCATCAATCATGAAAATTTTATCGCTGCGTTTTAAAAACTTAAACTCCTTGAAGGGTGAATGGAAAATAGATTTCCAAGATCAAGCCTTTCAAGATAACGCATTGTTCGTCATTACTGGGCAAACAGGCGCAGGTAAAAGTACAATTTTAGATGCGATATGTTTAGCTTTATATCAACAAACACCACGTTTGGATAAATTAACACAAAGCAAAAATGAGTTGATGACACGCGGAACTGGCGATTGTTTAGCGGAAGTTGAGTTTGCTGTTAAAAATAAAGCCTATCGTGTTTATTGGTCGCAAAAACGTGCGCGTAATCATGCAGATGGCAATCTACAAGCTCCTTTGTGCGAGTTAAGTGAAGTAACAGGGCAAGTGTTAGCGACAAAAAGCAGTGATGTATTAAAACAAGTTACTGAACTAACTGGACTTGATTTCTCTCGTTTTACTAAATCTATGCTGTTAGCGCAGGGTGGTTTTGCTGCATTCTTAAATGCATCTAGTGGTGAGCGCGCTGAGCTATTAGAGGAGTTAACAGGGACAGAGATCTATTGCGAAATAGCACAATATGTTTATCAGCAAAATAAACAGATACAAGCAGAGTTAACTCTATTAACAGAGCAAGCAAAAGTGTTGAGTGTATTAGATGAAGCTGACCGAGAAGCCTTAGCAGAAGAGGTCAAGCAACTTGCAGCACAACAGAAAAGCTTAACTAAGGAAGCACAAACCTTAGACAAAGCATTAAGTTGGTTACAAGAAAATGCTAAATACGACCAGGCGATTGTCGATCAAAAACAAAAGATTGAAAGTATTGAAGCTCAAAAAAATGCTTTCAAAAGCAAAGAAATAAGCTTAGTCAACGCTGAGAAAGCTGAAAAACTGACGCCTATTTATGAATCGCAACAATACGCATTGGAACAACATACAAAAATTAAAGCACAACTAGCCAATATTATTGAAAAAGAAAAACAAAACAGTGTTGCTATCGACTCTTTACAGAAAAAACAGTTACAACAATCAAGTAGTGTGTCGCTTCAACAGGAAGAAACAATACAAGCAATTGATGAGATAAATAAAGTATTAGTACCTTTAGATATTGCGATTACTGATAAAAAAACGCAACACCAAAGTTTACAATTAGAGTTGACTAGTAAACAAAAACAAGTTGATTTGAGTCAGCATGAGCTAGGTTTAATACAGGAAAAGGTCGAAGATTATCAAGCGCAGTTAAAAGAGATCCAAGTGCTGTTGCAGGATCAGGCTTATATACCCACCCTGAGTGAGAGCCTCTCTAGTGTTACGTTACAATTAAACCAATTGGATGAAACAAAAACTAAAGCTGTCAGTCTATCGGAGTCTTTAATTGAAGCTGAACAGGCCAAACAGTTATTTGTATCGAATAATCAGAAAGCGAATCAAGAGCTACAAACACTTCTAACAAGTACTGCCCCTTTACAGGAAAAATTACAGCAATTAAGTCATGATATAAGTACAGCAAACGATACTTTACCAGGGAGTTCTTTGGAGGGAGCTAATCAGCGACTGACATTATTGCAAAGTGAATTAAAACAAATACACAGTGGGTTGCCTATATCGGAGAAATTAGATCTGATTGAAGCGGAGCTATTTAAAAAGCACAGTGATCTAACCCGTTTAGAAAACAGTATTAATGATGACAGAATTCAGTTAAACAGTTTGAAGGACCAAGGTAAGCAATTAGCGGCTGATGTAACGAATACTGAAAAGCTATTAGAACAAGAACAAATTATTCAAAGCTTAACTGAGTTGCAGTTAAAGGTACAAAAAGACCAACCATGTCCTTTATGTGGATCATTAACTCACCCTGCACTAGTGAGTTATCAAAAAATTGATGTGCCTGAGCATCAATTACGTCTACAGCAGTTACAACAGGCATTGATCAAAGCGCGATCTGCTTACAGTGAATTAAATGGTCAGTTAAAATCTAAGCTTCAGCAGTTCACTGAATTGCAAGCCTCACAACAATTACTGTTAAATGATAAAAATGAAAAACAGCAGCTTTGGTTAAATCATGAGTATTTAAAAAGTCGCTCACATGATCCAAGCAGCAGCCAGCAGTTAATTGAATTGAGTAATGAGCTTGAAAGTCAACATGCTGCTATTCAACAACAGGTTGAAAATATAAGAGCATTGCAACAAAGTCATATTGAGGTAGAGAAACAGTTACAAAGCATCTCTGAGCAGCAGCATCAACTGTCACTAAAACAGCAGCAAAATAGCTATGAAGAAAATAGACTGGTAGAACAAATTTCGTCCCTATCACAAGAGTTTACAAAAGCTAAACAGAAAGTTGAAACATTACACTCAGCGATTACTGATGCTCTACCTGAGCAGGCGATTACAGATAAAGTCTTAGGTAAATTGTTATTTGATGCACCACAACAATGGATTGAACAAGCGACACAACAAGTAGAACAATATAAAACACAATTGCAACACGAACAGAAGATAGCAACAGCACTAAACGAGTTAACCCAACAAATAAAGTTACAGGCTCAAGTGGTGCAGCAACAAACACTGGCCTTAGATGAAGTTAAGGTAAAAACGACAGCATTAACAGAACAGATAGATCACTTACAATTGCAAAGAGCAGAGCAGTTTGGCGATCAAAGCGAACAGCTGTTGCGTGACAATGCTAATGCTAAATTAGTCGCTAGCCAAGCACAGCTCGAACAGGTCAATAAAGCATTACAAGTACAATTAGATGTAGCGCAAGCAATGAAAGGTGAGATAGTGCAAATAACTGCTTCTGAAAAGCAGTACGCAGCCCAGAGTAAAACAAAATCAGCACAGTTTGAAAAAGCATTAGTAGCCTCTGCATTTACCGATCAAGCTGAATACATTAAGGCTCGTTTGGCGCCAGAAGAGATCAAAGTATTGCTTTTACAACGTCAGCAACTTCAAGATGATGTATTGAAAGAAAATACACGATTGGAGACGTTATTGAATCAACAGCTTGAGTTGAAAGCCATTAAATTGACAGATAAATCATTACATCAAGTGAAAGATGAAATCTTGGCATTACAGCAACAGATGCAATTACATCAAACCACTTATGCGACTAAATTTGGCTTATTACAATCCGATGATGCTAATAAATTAAAACAGCAAGGTATTGTAAAACAGCAACAAGAAAAGCAACAAACAGCGCTCCATTGGGAGATGCTGAATAAGCTCATCGGGTCGGCTGACGGAGCGAAGTTTAGAACCTTTGCACAAGGGGTAACATTAGATAACTTGGTGTACCTAGCCAATAAAGAGATGGCTAATTTACATCAACGTTATCAGCTACAACGTAATATCCATCAACCTTTAGCATTACAGGTAATTGATTTATGGCAGGCTAATGCGGTTCGCGATGTGAAAACCTTATCCGGTGGTGAAAGCTTCTTAGTGAGCCTTGGTTTAGCACTCGCATTATCGAATTTAGTGAGCCATAAAACACAAATTGAATCTCTATTTTTAGATGAAGGTTTTGGCACGTTAGATGCTAGTACTTTAGAAGTAGCTTTAGAAGCGTTAGAGCGTCTAAATGCTAGCGGTAAGTTAATTGGTATCATTTCACATGTAGATGCTTTAAAAGAACGGATTAATCATCAAATTCATGTGAGCAAAGGGGCTTCTGCTGGCTTTAGTCGGTTAGCAGACTGTTATCAATTTAAAGCTGCAGAAATCATTTAAGTATCTGAATTTAAAATACGAAATAATGAGACTCGGTGCAAAGCCACTGTATTTAAAAGTAGATATTAGTTGTTGCTTTAGTAAAATCAGAGAAAAAGTGTAAGGTAAATTATGTTACAGCAGGAAAGGCACAGTAAAATCTTAGCGTTACTCAGCCAATTAGGCCGAGTTTATGCGGCAGAGTTAAGTGTTCAATTAGGCGTTTCTGAAGATACGGTTCGCAGAGATTTAAAAACACTGGATGAACTCAAGCAGCTAAGACGTGTTCATGGCGGGGCATTGCCTTTACAGCATGAGAATCAAGAGTATCGTCAACGTCATGAAGAGATTGACCCGTTAAAGCAGCGCGTTGCGCTAGCGGCAATTCCATTAATCAAAGAAGGGCATACTATTCTTATTGATTCTGGAAGCACCTGCCTTCAGTTGGCTATGAATTTACCAACAGACTTTAGCTTTACGGTTGTCACGCCTAGTCCGCTAGTGGCAACTAAACTAATCCATCATAATAATATTGAACTCATTTTATTAGGCGGAAAAATATTTAAACCAGCTGTGATGGCATTAGGGGCAACTACCAATGCAATGCTCAGAAAGATTCATTTCGACACTTGCTTCTTAGGGGTCTGTGCACTTCACCCTAGTCAAGGCTTGAGTATTAATCATATTGATGAAGCTGAAACGTTAGCAACTATCATTGAACAGTCAGAACAAGTGGTGACCTTAGCTTCACATTTGAAACTTGGAAAAATGAGTACCTACAAAGTATGTGGTACACATAAAATTAACTATCTGGTAACCGATCCTAAGTCAGATCCTAAACTACTCAGTTTGTTTGCTGAGCAAGGGCTAGATATTCAACTTTGTGCAGAATAGAAATATAAAGCAATAGATAGCTTATCTATTGCTGTTAATTGGTTAAAAGGGAGTTATTACATAATGTCTAATAAGCAAATGGTGCTGATAGTTGATGACTCGCCCAGTATCTTAAAAATGTTAGCCTCATGCATCAAAGGCCTATGCGAAATGAAAACTGCGCATAGTGGACAAGAATGTCTAGAGGTAGCGGCACAAATTCCACAACCCGATTTAATTTTATTGGATGTATCTATGCCTGAAATGGATGGATATGAAGTGTGTGAATTATTAAAAGCAAATCCTGTGACTGCAGCTATTCCTGTGATTTTTGTGACAGGATTGCAAGGTGAAAAAGATGAAGAGAAAGGTCTGATGGTTGGTGCTGTGGATTACATCACTAAGCCATTTCGCCCTGCTATTGTCGCTGCACGTGTGAACACCCATTTAACTATTAAGTTACAACAAGATAAGCTAAATCAATTAGCTTTTTATGATCAGTTAACGGGTTTATATAATAGACATTATTTGATGGATGTTGCGAAGCAAAAAATACAGGCTGCACAACAAGAACAGCATCCATTATGGGTACTAATGATTGATGTCGATCACTTTAAATCGATCAATGATAATCACGGCCACTCTGTGGGTGATATTGTTTTACAACAAGTCGGCGAAGCACTAGCTGCAAGTGGAGAGCAAAGCGATGTCACCGCTAGATCGGGCGGCGAAGAGTTCGTAATTCTATTTGATTTGTGTGAGGATGAAGAAGCGTTTAATAAGGCGATTTCTGTTCTAGATGCGATTGAGAGTCTTAACCCACATGGCATAAATGTAACAATCAGTATTGGTATGGCAAAAATATCTGATCAAGATAAAGATTTTGATAGTTTGCTCAAACGTGCTGATATTGCATTATATAAAGCAAAAGAGAATGGTCGGAATAGGTTGGAATTAGCTTTTTAATCGCGTAAGCACTTTTTACAAAATAAAAAAACGGCAAACTAGGTTGCCGTTTTTTATCATTAACGTTGTATCAATTATACGAATTAAACGTTAAAGCGGAAGTGAATCACATCACCATCTTGTGTGATGTATGATTTTCCTTCTAAACGCCATTTACCAGCTTCTTTTGCTCCTGCTTCACCTTTGCATTCAACGAAGTCGTCAAAACCAATAATTTCAGCACGGATAAAGCCACGTTCAAAATCAGTGTGAATTTTACCAGCTGCTTGTGGTGCTGTTGCACCTACAGGCACTGTCCAAGCACGTACTTCTTTTACGCCAGCTGTGAAGTAAGTTTGTAAGTGCAATAGCTCATAACCACTATAGATAACACGGTTTAGACCAGGCTCTTCTTGGCCAATACCTTCTAAGAATTCTGCTTTATCTTCATCGTCTAATTCAGCTATTTCAGATTCAATAGAAGCACAAACAGGCACA
Organism: Psychromonas sp. KJ10-5; assembly: GCF_055808325.1. NCBI lineage: Bacteria > Pseudomonadati > Pseudomonadota > Gammaproteobacteria > Alteromonadales > Psychromonadaceae > Psychromonas > Psychromonas sp. KJ10-5. The sequence goes on from NZ_CM147864.1 coordinate 271,041, forward strand.
ACAACTGCATTTTCTTTCGCTGCAATTTCACGTACTTTGTCCAAGAATGGGTTATCTTCAAAACCATCTTCAGCTACGTTAGCAATGTACATTGTTGGTTTCAGAGTTAAAAAGCTTAGGTATTGAATAGCCGCTAGCTCTTCTTTTTCGAAGTCTAAACCACGAACCATGCCATCTGCTTCTAAATGTGCCTTGATGCGTTCTAAAATAGGTAATTCAAATTTAGCATCTTTATCGCCGCCTTTTGCTTTCTTACCTAAACGTAAGATAGCACGATCACAGCTTTCTAAATCAGCTAATGCTAACTCAGTATTGATGATATCAATATCTTCTTGTGGATCGATTTTGCCTGCTACGTGAACGATATTTTCATCTTGGAAACAACGCACAACATGGCCGATTGCGTCAGTTTCACGGATGTTAGCTAGGAATTTATTACCTAAACCTTCACCTTTTGATGCACCTTCAACTAACCCTGCAATATCAACAAACTCCATTGTTGTTGGTATTACTTTCTGTGGGTTTACGATGTCAGAAAGTTGGTCTAAACGTGGATCAGGTACAGGTACAATGCCAGTGTTAGGCTCGATAGTACAAAAAGGGAAGTTAGCCGCTTCAATGCCTGCTTTGGTTAATGCATTAAAAAGGGTTGATTTACCAACGTTGGGTAAACCTACAATACCACATTTAAAACCCATGATTTTATCCTATTAATTTACTGTTATTGTGCTTTGAAGCTATGTAAGCGATTCATCGCTTTTTCGATACCATCGACACCTAAAATATGGGTGCAACGGGCTGCTTCATCGATACTTTGCTCGATCAAATTTTGTTCTGTACTCGTTGCTTTACCAAGTACATAACCGCTAACACGATTTTTATCGCCTGGGTGGCCAATACCAATACGTAAACGGTAAAAATTTTTGTTATTGCCTAGTTTTGAAATGATATCACGTAAACCATTATGCCCGCCATGACCACCACCGAGTTTAAATTTAGCGATACCTGGGACGATATCTAGCTCATCATGAGCGACTAAAATTTCTTCAGGTTTAATTTGGTAGTATTTTGCCATTGCGCTAACCGCTTTACCACTGAGGTTCATAAAGGTAGTTGGGACTAATAAGCGAATGTCATTTCCAGCAAACTGAATACGACCAGTGTGGCCAAAAAATTTAGCTTCTGGTTTTAGCTGGATATTTTCTTGAGAGGCGAGTTGTTGTATGTACCATTGTCCGGCATTGTGTCGAGTATTTGCATATTCGGGGCCTGGATTAGCCAGGCCCACAAGCAATTTAATCGTAGTTGACACGATTACTCAGCAGCGTCAGCTTCTGTTGCTTCTTCAGTTTCTTCTTCAACAGCCGCTGTTTTCTTAACAGTGATTGCTAATAGTGGTAAATCATGCTCTTCGCCTTTGCTAAGCTCAACAGATTCAACACCTTTTGGAAGTGTAACATCAGAAATATGAACAGTTTGACCAATTTCAACATTTGCAATATCAACTTCGATAAATGCAGGAAGATCAGCTGGTAAACAAGTTACTTCTAATTCATTTGCTAAGTGAGCAACTACGCCGCCGTTTTTAACAGCTTCTGCAGTTTCTTCGTTTAAGTAATGAAGAGGAACTGTAGTTGTGATTGCTTGAGTTGCATCAACACGTAAAAGGTCTAAATGTTGGATGCGTTCTTTGAAAGAGTGACGTTGAATATCTTTAAGCAACACTTGCTCTGCAACACCGTCAACTTCTAGGCTTAATACTGAAGAGTAAAATGCTTCGATACCTTCAACTTTCATTAATTCTTTGTGTTCGAAAGTTAGAGAAACAGGATCTTTTCCTGCACCGTATACAACACCAGGTGTTTGGTCTGTGTGACGTAGGCGGCGGCTCGCACCTTTCCCTAAGTCTGTACGGCTTGTAGCTACTAATTTAATTACTGACATGGTAAAACTCCATTAATGAGGATATTAATATTAATTCCTCAAATTAAAATAGATTATCGTTTGCGACCAGCGATAACCACCTTCCCCTTATTAAAAGGGTGTATAAAAAAGGCGCGCCATAGTAACTCAGTAAGTTGTTTTGTACAAATTAAATACGAAAAAAAAGCGCTTATTTCTGAGAAATAAACGCTTTTCTAAAAACTCACTAAGACCTTATAGCTATCTTATTGTTTTTTAGTAATGAAACATCGCTGAAATAGATTCTTCATTACTTACACGACGAATTGCTTCAGCCAGCATGCCACTTAATGTGAGTTGCTTCACTTTACCTGTCGCCATAATTTCATCTGTTAATGGAATTGAATCCGTTACGATGAACTCATCAATCACAGAGTTTTTGATATTTTCTAATGCAGAACCAGAGAATACTGCATGAGTTGCGTAAGCATAGACAGATAAAGCACCACGCTCTTTAAGAGCCGCTGCTGCTTGGCATAATGTACCGCCAGTATCGATCATGTCATCAACAATGATACAGTTACGGCCTTCAACGTCACCGATTAAGTGCATTACTTGTGCAACATTTGCTTTAGGGCGACGTTTATCAATGATTGCCAGATCTGCATCATCTAATAGTTTAGCGTGTGCTCGAGCACGAACTACACCACCGATATCTGGTGATACAATCATTGGGTTTTCTAATTTTTTCTCTAACATATCTTCAAGTAGTACAGAGCTACCGAATACGTTATCAACAGGTACATCAAAGAAACCTTGGATTTGTTCTGCGTGTAAATCGACAGTCATAACGCGGTCAACACCTACGTTAGATAGGAAATCAGCGACTACTTTTGCAGTGATCGGAACACGACTTGAGCGTACACGTCGATCTTGACGAGCATAACCAAAGTAAGGGATTACCGCTGTAATTCGTCCTGCTGAAGCACGACGAAGTGCATCAATCATTACGATTAGTTCCATTAAGTTGTCGTTAGTTGGAGCACAAGTCGATTGCACGATGAAAATATCATCACCACGAACATTTTCATTAATTTGAACATGTATCTCACCATCACTAAAACGGCCTACATCAGCACTTCCTAATTTGATGAAAAGACGATCAGCAATTTTTTGGGCTAAATCGGGTGTAGCGTTACCTGCAAATAATTTCATGTTTGGCACTATGAGGACCTCTGTCATCCTGTTGATTTGGCTAATGGCAATTTGCCATTAACAAGTGTGATTAATCCAAAATCAATTAATCTAGTTTGGTAGTTAATAATTCACGTAATGGTGAAATATTTACGCCTTTAGTGGTGAAGCAATTTAACCAACTTGGCGATTTTTTTGCTAATAATTCAGCATCATCAGCGTGTTCAAATGTACTAAAAACACATGCACCTGTTCCGGTCATTTGAGTCGGAGCGTATTCTAGCAACCAGTCGATAGTCTTAGCAACCTCGGGATAATTTTTTTTAACACAAGGTTGGCAGTCATTTGTCCATTTATTGCTCATAAGTTGTTCATGTGAAAGCTTTTTTGTGTCTCTTTTTAAAGATGGATTTTTAAATACGTCGGGCGTGGAAATATGGCAACTAGGTACTGCAATAAGATAGTAAGGTTGCGCAGGGGAAACTGCTGTCAGTTTTTCACCAACGCCTTCGGCAATAGCGGCTTTTCCATGCACAAAAATTGGCACATCAGCACCCAATTTAACACCTAGGGCTGCTAAGGTTTGATCGCTTAAGTTAAGTTGCCAATGATAATTTAAAGCAACCAAAGTGGTGGCTGCATCCGATGAACCGCCTCCTAATCCTCCCCCCATAGGTAGATTCTTTTCTAATTCGATATGTGCACCAAGGGAGCAGTGTGTGTGCTCTTGAAGTAAACGAGCTGCTCTATAAATAAGATTGCTTTCGAGTGGTACGCCTTGAATTTCTGGCGTTATGGTGATTTTTCCACTTTTATTTGCGCTAATGGTTAAGAAGTCGCAGTGCTCAATAAATTGAAATAGGGTTTGTAAATTATGGTAACCATCAGAGCGTTGTCCAGTGATATATAAAAATAGGTTTAGTTTCGCTGGTGCTGGCCAACGAATTTTTTCAATATGCATGATGAAACTCTATTGTTGTTGGGTATTCCATTGGCTAACCGCTATTTTAAGTTTGATATCATCGCGATTAAGGTCAATTTTTCGAGGTAGATAAAAGCCGGAAAAGTCTTGGTATTGTTGATATCTAATTTCCCATTGATTGCCACTGCTATCTGTACCCAATAAGTTACTCACTTGTTGTTGATCATTAAGTTGATAAGGAGCCTTTTCCGGGTTGCCTTTGATCCACTGTTGCAATGCTTGAATGGGGAGATCAAGCCCTGGAGCAAGCTGTTTAATTAAAGCATTTGTATCTTGCCCTGTATAAATTTGGTCGTCATTATCAATAATTTCAACACCTTGTTCATTTTTAGTGATTTGCAAAATTCGAGTGCCGATGAAAGTCGTTAATTGAATGGCATAATTATCACCTTGTTGTCGCCAGTAAATATTTGCTGTTTGGCGCTCTGATTCAAGGAAAATAGCCAACTTACCCGTTAAGATCCAATCATCCAGTTGTTGTAACTGTTTTTGGTGTTGTTGCCATGTAAGGTTGCTTGGCACGCTAATATCTTCTGATGTATTGAATTGCGAACACCCTGTTAAGGTGATCATTAAGAGTAGTGTTACTATTTTTTTCATTATTTAAAGCCTATCTATACAAATGCCCTCAATATAGCAAAATATTTTATTGATAGCTTTTATTCAGCAGTAAAAACCTAACAAATATATCTTGAGTGAGGTAATAAGAAATACTGGTAGTTTATAGAGAAATGAATGGACTAATTTAATTCTTCTACTATTTTAATAGGTATCATTTTCACCATTTATTTGAATTTTGTAAAAATATGGCTATAAAGTCACTTATCAAGTAAATAAAATTACTCTTTAGGAGTAATTTTGTGTCAATCATAAGCTGAATCGTTATAAACTATGTTGATTAAAAGAAAAGTAAAATTTTAACTCGTTCACTGATTTATTTATATGAAGCATATCTTTTTACTGTTTCTTTCAAAATATTAAAAGATGAAGGTTGATTAAGGGTTATTGCCATGGACTTATTGGATAAATTTTTAACTTTACAGCAATCTTTAACAAAGCTTGGAGTGGAAAATAGTGATCCAGAAAAAGATGATTCTGAATGTCGAATAAAGGCTATATTAAAATCTTGTTGTGAATTGTTAAATGTTGCTCGTGCTAGTGTGTGGTTATTTAATAACAATAAAAGTAGCATTATTTGTCAGTTTCTCTATATCAAAAAGAATGACCTATTTGAAAGTGGGTTACAAATTGCAGAATCTTCTTGTCCTATGTATTTTAAGTCATTGAATACAAGCAGAGTCATCAACGCAGATAATGCTCGAACCGATCTGAGAACTAAAGAGTTTTTAGAAGGTTACCTCACCCCACTTAATATTATGTCAATGCTAGATGCACCAATCTTTAAAGATGGCCAGTTATCTGGCGTATTGTGTATTGAGCAAACAGAGACATTCCAGTATTGGGATATGGCTGAAATATCCTATGCTGTTTCAGTAGCGGACTGTATCTCATTGGTATATGCCCAATCTAAATGGCTTTCTGAAAAACAAAGAATACGTTACATGGAAAGAGTGGATCCATTAACCTGTTTGGAGAATCGTCTATTTTTTCAAAAAAGGATAGCCCAGAATATTGAACACTCATCGCTCAATGATAAATGTGCGGTTATATTAATAGGTTTAGATCAGTTTACTGGTATCAATAAGCGTTTTAGTTACGACTTCGCTAATAAATTATTGTGTGAAATAGCTCGTCGTTTAGAATCTATCTCAGCTAGTTCACCCTATAGTTTATCGCGAGTCGGTGGTGACTTATTTGCTTTGTGGTTAATTAATTTTAAGGAGCAAAACGAATTAGAGAGTGTGATATTAAAGATCCAAGCACAATTTACCGATGAATTTAAAACCTTTACTAATGAAGTCATTAACTTAACTGCTAGTCTGGGCGTATATAGTTGTTATATAAAAGAGTTAGTAGATAAAGATCCTCTACGTAAAGCCGAAATTGCTATGTTAAAAGCTAAAAATGCAGGTAACGGCACAATCTCTTATTTCAACCCAGTATGGTTAATCGAGTATCAAGAGGAAGCGTCACTAGAGCATGAATTTGTTGATGCCTTAAATAATGGTGACATCGTTCCCTTCTATCAGCCTATTGTAAAACAAGATTATCAGAGTTCTGGTTTTGCACTGGAAGCGTTAGTACGTTGGATACATCCAACTAAGGGGATTATTTCACCTTATATTATTTTACCTATTGCAAAGCGATTAGGGTTAATGGGGGAGTTAGGCAATGCTATATTTGAGCAAACCTGTACTGATATTAATGGATTTTTAAATGCAGGATTAGACCTACAGAGGATATCCGTCAATATTTCTTCCGAACAACTTTTTTCTTCTCAGTTAGTAAATAAAATTGATGACTGTTTAAAAGCACATCAAGTTGCAGCCTCTTTAGTTGAGTTTGAAATAGTAGAAGAGTTGATGGCAGGGGACTTTCAAGTGTTATCAACACAAATAGAAAAGCTAACTGACTTAGGTATTCAATTATCGATTGATGACTTTGGTACAGGCTATTCCTCACTTTCTCGCTTAAAGAACTTAAATGTTTCTAAACTAAAAATAGATAAGTCCTTTGTTGATGGTTTACCAAATGGAGAGGAAGATATCTGTATTGTTAAATCTATTATTGGTCTGGCTAAAGGAATGGGCTTAGATTTGGTAGCAGAAGGGGTTGAAACACAAGAGCAAGCTAATTGGTTATTTGAAAATGGTTGTGACTATTTACAGGGGTATTTAATTTCTAAGCCGATACATGCAACAGATATTATTAAGCTAATGTCGCAAAAGAATCACTTTTTTAATGTGGAAAATAGACCTTAAGAGAAGGGCTTTAGTTTGTTAATAAATGAATTGAAATAGTCTTTTTTATCTTGGCTTACTCTGTAAATACTTATTATTCCTATTGCCATTAGGGCCATGCTTAGCATTACTGGGCTTTAATTAGCAATAAGCTCTATTACAAGTAATGCTAACCAAATTTATCTGTAATCTTAATCATTTTCTTATATCAATTATCAACATGTTAAGTCTCTCATTATAGCCTGGAGACTTAACTGCAACTTGTTTCAATATTCTCAAACAATTAATAGCTCTTTCGCATTTGCTAAAGTGTGCTCTGTAATACTGTCGCCACCCAACAGTCTTGCTAATTCTCGAATACGCTGTGTTTCATCTAATAACTGCATATTGGTGTTAGTACTTTTACCGTCACTTTGCTTATTCACTATCATTTGTTGATGACCATTGCCTGCTACTTGTGGTAAATGCGTTACACAGAATATTTGTGTGCTTTCCCCTAGTTGACGTAATAGGTTACCAACAACAGCAGCCGTTGCACCACTAATACCCACATCCACTTCATCAAAGATTAAGGTAGGAGTGGAAACACGTTGACTGATGATCACTTGAATGGCTAAACTAATGCGCGATAGCTCACCACCAGATGCTACCTTTCCTAAATTTTGTAAACCTTGCCCTGCATTTGCTGCAACTTGAAATTCGATTCCGTCAATGCCTAATGGGCTCAGGCTATCACTTTCATGTTGTGTCATCACAACTTCGAACTGGCCATCTTCCATATTCAATTTTTGGATGCTTTTAGTAATCTTTTTACTTAACTCTTTAGCGTAACGTTGACGGCTTTGGCTAAGTTTTTGAGCATGTTTAACGTAATCTTGTTTTGCTGTATTTAACTCTGCAGTGAGTTGTTCAATTTGTGCTTCACTGTTATTGAGTTGTTGATACTCTTTACTTAATTTTTGATGAAAATCATACAGCAGTTCAGGTTGTACTTGGTGTTTTCTAGATAATGTCATCGCCTCACTTAAGCGTGATTCAAGCTGCTCAAATTGTTCTGGATCTAGCTCCAGTTTTTCGCTGTATTGGCGTAATTCATAACCCGCTTCTTCTACCTGGATGACTGCTTCTTGTAATGCACTAACAATTGGCTCTAGTTGGTTATCATGTTGAACCTGTGACTCTAGTAGAGAAATACTTTTTTGTAATAAAGTGAGTGCATCCACCTCATCGGAATCAGCTAATAAGTTTAAACTTACTTGGGTACTTTCTAATAATGCACCACTGTTTGCTAATTTTTTATGCTCACTTTCAATTTCACTGAATTCACCTTCACCTAGTGCAAATTCATCTAGCTCAATAATTTGGTACTCGAGTAATTGTTTACGCGCTTGTTTTTCTTGTTGGCTTAATTGTTGTTGCTGTAACTGCTTTTTGAGAAAGTGACAGCCTTGATAAGTGTCTTTTACCTTTTGCAGTAATTGCTGGTGATTTGCATATTCGTCAATAATGGATAACTGTATATCAGTGCGTAATAAACTTTGGTGTGCATGTTGCCCATGTATATTAACTAATAACTGTCCTAAGCTTTTTAGTTGTGACAAAGGAACTGGAACGGCATTAATATAAGCACGAGAACGGCCTTCGCGGGTGATTACGCGGCGTAACAAGCATTCATTCGGATTATCACTCAGAGTATTTTCAAGGTCGTTGTTTTTTAACCAAGCTAAAGCATTAGGCGTATCAATTAAGTTAAAGCGTGCACTGACTTCTGCTTTATCAGTGCCTTGTCTAATCATGCTTGCATCAGCACGAGCGCCAAGACATAGCCCTAATGCATCGATAGCAATGGATTTACCCGCACCTGTTTCACCTGTAATAGTGGTCATACCTTGGTGGAAATCAAGTTCTAAGAATTTTACGATGGCAAAGTGCTGAACAGTTAATTGGCTTAGCATAAAATGGTTATCCTATGATGATATTAACAACGACAAAACTACTGTTTAAAAAAACAGTTTAGTACTGTTTATTTAAACAGTAAAGTGCTGTTTATCTTTTTTATGCTAATTATTTCATTTTATGCTGATTGCTCAATCACTTGGTGAGTGCCTAGAAAAGCTTGTTACCCCAACCAAATTTAGTGTGTAGTACATGGAAATAGTTGTAATTTTGTGGGTGTAATAAGGTTAACTGGTGCTTCGTTTTTTTTATAATCACTTCATCACCAGGTAATACAGACAAGTTTACATGGCTATCACAGCTGATTTGCATCTCTGTAACATTGCTTTGTGCCACTTTTAAGCGCACTGTACTATTAGCGTCAATTACAATCGGGCGGCTATTTAAAGTATGGGGAAACATGGGTAATAAGCTGATCGCATCCAGTTTCGGTGTCAGAATTGGGCCACCACCGGATAATGAATAAGCTGTAGAACCAGTTGGTGTTGATAAAATTAAACCATCGGCACGTTGATTGATCATGAAATTATCATTTACATAGATTTCAAATTCAATCATGTGAGCAATTTTATCTGGATGTAATACTGCTTCGTTAACTGCGGTACTGCTGCTTCTTAGATGTCCATGACTGTATACTTGTGCTTCTAGTAAAAAGCGATGCTCAGTTTGGTAGGTACCTTCTAATACTTCACTTAATGGCTTTTCAAAGTCATCTGGATCTAAGTCAGTTAAAAACCCTAGGTTACCTCTATTTACTCCAATAACCGGTAGATCAAATCGGGCTAATACTCTCGCGGCACCTAACATGTAACCATCACCACCAACGACAATGGCTAAATCACATTTTTGACCGATGCCCACTAAATCTTCGTGACGAACTTCTGGTAACTGTAGATCATCGGCAAGACGAATATCGATGATAATTGCATGGCCACGTGCCTTCAGAAAAAAGTACAGACTAGTAAGGGTTTGTAACGCTTCACTATGTTGAGGTTTACCAATGAGTCCAATGGTTTTAAATTGACTTTGTTTCTGATTGTCTTGCGTCATAAAATACATACTCGATAAAATGTGATGAATTTCAGTATACCTCTTAAAAATGTTTTTATTAACAGCCTTGAAACTATTATTACTATCCCCATAATAGAGCGTATATTATTGACCAAAATAAAATTAAGTAGGATTGAGCTATGAGCGAAGAACAGAAAAACACAGTTGAAGAAGCAATTGAAACGGTTTTAGGTGAGGAAGCTGTTGAACAAGAAGCGGTAGAAGGCACTCTTGAAACAGGCGATGAGCAATCAGCTTTAATTGAAGAGTTAACTAAAAAGCTAGCTGCAGCTGAAGAAGAGATTAAAGAGCAGAAAGATTTAGTGATCCGTGCTCAAGCTTTTTCTCAAAACGAAATCCGTAAAGCGGGTATCGATGCAGAAAACCGCCGTAAATCAGTACTAAAAACGTTTGCGAATGCGTTAACACCTGTAGTTGATCACCTTGAGTTAGCAATTCAACATGCAGATAAAGAGAATGAAACACTCAAACCTATGGTTGATGGTGTAGAAATGACCTTAACTGAGTTACTAAAAGCAATCTCAAGCATTGGTATTCAACAAATTGACCCTATGGGGGAAACATTAAACCCAGAAAAGCATCAAGCAATGAGCATGCAAGTGGTTGAAGGCGTTCCAGCTAACCAAGTTGTTGCTGTAATGCAAAAAGGTTACGAATTAAGTGGCGGTCAAATTATTCGTCCGGCAATGGTTGTTGTGTCAAAAGAGGCATAGTTCTCAACATCAACATGACTTAATTAATCTGTTGATTGATTATTAAAAGGCACTTCGGTGCCTTTTTTGTATTTACAGGAATGTAAGGAAATCGGTTTTAGGGAGGTATATTCACCAAGCCATTAATAATAGACGCATAAAGGGCAAGATAATTCGCTGAACTGGCTCACCTTTTGAAATTAATTTTAAAAAAAATGATTTTTTTTGCTTGTTGCCCTTGAAACCTAAAAATAGCCCCTTATATATGAAGTATGAAACGGACACTGCAATGCTGCAGAGAGTCAACTAAACAAATAAAACATTAATAAATGTGGAGAAAGTAAAATGGGTAAAATTATTGGTATTGATTTAGGTACTACAAATTCATGTGTTTCTGTACTGGATGGTGATGTAGCTAAAATCATTGAAAACGCAGAAGGTGAACGTACTACTCCTTCAATCATTGCTTACACAGACGGCGAAACTCTAGTAGGTCAACCTGCTAAACGTCAATCTGTTACTAACCCAACAAACACTTTGTTTGCAATCAAACGTCTTATCGGTCGTCGTTTTGAAGATGAAGAAGTACAACGTGATATTAAAATCATGCCTTACAAAATTGTTAAAGCTGACAATGGCGATGCATGGGTTGAAGCACACGGTGAGAAAATGGCTCCACCGCAAATCTCTGCTGAAATTCTTAAAAAAATGAAGAAAACAGCTGAAGATTACTTAGGTGAGAAAGTATCTGGTGCAGTAATCACAGTACCTGCTTACTTTAACGATGCACAACGTCAAGCAACTAAAGATGCTGGTCGTATCGCTGGTCTTGATGTTAAACGTATCATCAATGAGCCTACAGCTGCTGCATTTGCTTACGGTGTTAACAATACTAAAGGTGATAGCACTGTTGCTGTATACGATTTAGGTGGTGGTACTTTCGATATCTCAATCATTGAAATTGATGAAGTAGATGGCGAGAAAACATTTGAAGTATTAGCTACAAACGGTGACACACACTTAGGTGGTGAAGATTTCGATAACCGTTTAATCAATTACATCGTTAAAGAATTTGAAAAAGAGCAAAGCTTCGATCTAACTAAAGATCCACTAGCAATGCAACGTGTTAAAGAAGCTGCTGAAAAAGCAAAAATTGAGCTTTCTTCTGCACAACAAACAGATATCAACCTGCCATACATCACAGCTGATGCATCAGGTCCTAAACACTTAAACATCAAAGTAACGCGTTCTAAACTAGAGTCTCTAGTTGAAGATATGGTTAAAGCAACACTTGAGCCATTACGCATTGCACTTAAAGATGCTGACCTTTCTGTTGGTGACATCGATGATGTTATCTTAGTAGGTGGTCAAACACGTATGCCATTAGTACAAGCTGCTGTTGCAGAGTTCTTTGGTAAAGCTGCACGTAAAGACGTTAACCCAGATGAAGCGGTTGCAATGGGGGCTGCGATTCAAGGTGCTGTACTTTCAGGTGACAAAACTGACGTTCTACTATTAGACGTTACACCGTTATCTTTAGGTATCGAAACAATGGGTGGCGTATTAACGAAAGTTATCGAGAAAAATACAACTATCCCAACGAAACAGTCACAAACATTCTCAACAGCTGAAGATAACCAAAGTGCGGTAACAATCCACATTCTTCAAGGTGAGCGTAAGCGTGCTGCAGACAACAAGTCTCTAGGTCAATTTAACTTAGAAGGTATTCGTGCAGCTACTCGTGGTACGCCACAAATCGAAGTAACTTTCGATATGGATGCGGACGGTATCTTACATGTATCTGCTAAAGATAAAGATACAAACCAAGAGCAAAAAATTACTATCAAATCAAGCTCAGGTCTATCTGACGAAGAGATTGAAAAAATGGTAAATGATGCTGAAGCGAATGCTGATGCGGATAAGAAATTTGAAGAAGTAGTAACAGCTCGTAACCAAGCAGATGCGATGGTTCATGGTACTAAGAAACAAATTGAAGAAGCAGGTGATGCATTACCAGCTGATGAGAAAGAGAAAATTGAAGCTGCAATTGCTGAAGTTGAAACTGCAAGCAAAGGCGAAGATAAAGCTGAAATCGAAGCTAAAACTCAAGCCTTAGCTGAAGCTTCTCAAAAACTAATGGAAATTGCTCAACAAAAAGCACAAGCAGGCGAAGCCGGTGAAGCACAGCCAGAAGCTGAAGCTAAACAAGATGATGACATCGTTGATGCTGAATTTGAAGAAGTAAAAGACGAGAAAAAATAATTGGGTAACCCCTAATTAGCAGTATCGTATCAGCTCGCGGGTTATGGATTTATCTATAATCCGCGCGTTTGTTTTGAACAATACCAATTTCAACAACATGAAGCGCCTCAATAACGGAATCTGAGTTGAACTGGGTATAAAAAAAGGTTTGAGAACTGACCATGTCTAAACGTGATTGTTATGAAGTACTTGGTATCGGCCAAGATGCTACAGAGAAAGAGATTAAAAAGGCTTATAAACGCCTGGCGATGAAGTACCACCCAGACCGTACTAAAGGTGATACTGCGCTAGAAGAAAAATTCAAGGAAGTAAAAGAAGCTTACGAAATTCTTAGCGATCCTCAAAAAAGAGCAGCATTTGACCAATACGGTCATGATGGCGTTAATCAACAAGGCCATGGCGGCGGCGGTGGTTTCGGCGGTGGCGGTTTTGACGATATATTCGGAGATATCTTTGGCGGTGGTCGTCGTGGTGGTGGCCAACGTGCACAGCAGGGCTCTGATCTACGCTACAACATGGAGCTGACTTTAGAAGAGGCTGTTAAAGGTATCTCTAAAGAGATCCAAATTCCAACGTTAGTGCATTGTGAACAGTGTAATGGTTCGGGTGCTAAAAAAGGCACTGATAGTAAAACCTGTGGTACTTGTCATGGCCAAGGCCAAGTACAAATGCGCCAAGGTTTCTTTGCTGTTAATCAGACATGTCCAACCTGTCGTGGTAAAGGTAAAATCATTACAGATCCATGTAACAAGTGTCATGGTGAAGGTCGTTACGAGCGCAGTAAAACATTATCAGTTAAGATTCCTGCTGGGGTTGATACGGGCGACCGCATCCGCTTAAGTGGTGAAGGTGAAGCTGGAGAGCACGGTGCACCTGCTGGTGATTTATATGTGCAAATGAATGTACGTCCACACGATGTATTTGAGCGTGATGGTAACGACTTATATTGCGAAGTGCCAATTAGCTTTACAGAAGCTGCATTAGGTGGCGAAATCGAAGTCCCTACTTTAGATGGGCGCGTAAAATTAAAAATACCAGCAGAAACACAAACGGGTCGTATGTTCCGTATGCGTAATAAAGGTGTTCAATCGGTACGTAGTCATTCTACTGGTGACTTGATGTGTAAAGTAACTGTGGAAACACCTGTGAAACTTTCTATCAAGCAAAAAGAGTTATTAAAGGAGTTTGAAAACTCTCTGTGTTCAAGCAGTAGTAAAAAACATAAACCTAAGTCAGAAGGTTTTTTGAATAGCTTAAAAACATTTTTTGACGATATCAGTAAATAATATCGGTCATATTTGAATGTAATCGATACTATTTTTCGTATTTTTAAAAAAGGTCACTTTCGAGTGACCTTTTTTTTTGTATTTTATTGGAAATAGTTTGCTATGATGTCGCGCTAGCTAAATTGTATTATGAAAGATAAATGCTTTAAATTTGCATTTTTATTCATTTCATATGCATTGTAAGCATAAAAACTGGCAGAGAGTGGCAATAGTTTACTCTGGCTCTATAAGTGAGATAAAAAATTAGGTAGAGTTGCTCGTTGCAAAATTGATGCTCAACAATATTAGTAAGTTATTCAGGATATTATGTTTGTTAACAAAGTACATGAACAACAGAAAGTGGCAGTATCAAACATATTAGTATTAACCTGTTTAATTTATGAGTTAAATTTTACTCATACGGAGAAGTTTAGTGATAAATATCCTGCTGGTCGATGACCATGAATTAGTACGTACAGGGATAAGCCGTATCATTGATGATGTTCGAGGCATGAAAGTAATTGGCGAAGCTGAAAGCGGAGAAGAAGCTGTAAAGTGGTGCCGTAGTAATGAACCAGACGTAATTTTAATGGATATTAATATGCCTGGTATCGGTGGATTGGATGCAATGAATAAGATTTTACGTATCAACGAAGATATTAAAATCATTATGTTAACCATGCATACTGAAAATCCATTTCCAACAAAAGTAATGCAAGCAGGTGCTGCTGGTTACCTCAGCAAAGCAGCTTGCCCAGAGGAAGTATTAAATGCGATCCGTGCGGTTAATTCAGGGCAGCGTTATTTAACGCCTGAAATTGCACAACAGATGGCATTATCACAACTTGCACCAAGCAACGAAGATCCATTCCGAGTGTTATCGGAGCGTGAGTTGCAGATCATGATTATGATCACTAAGGGGCAACGTGTTGTCGATATATCTGAGCAATTAAGTTTAAGCTCTAAAACGGTAAACAGCTACCGTTACCGTTTATTTGATAAATTAGGGGTTCAGGGAGATGTTGAATTAACACATCTTGCCATCCGTTACGGCATGTTAGATGCTGATACGCTTTAAACTTTCCATTTTGAAATGATATATTAGGCATCTATTTAGATGCCTTTTTATTATATGCAGTGATCTCACTTATGACTAAATTCGATTCAGACGCTTTTCTAAAAACCGTGACCACCGAACCTGGTGTATATCGGATGTTTGACGATAAAGATGAAATTATCTATATCGGGAAAGCTAAAAACCTTAAAAAACGTCTGAGCAGTTATTTTAGCCTGACTCAAAAGCATCCTAAAACCCTAGCTTTAGTTAGTCATATTGTACGTATCGAAGTGACGATTACGCATACAGAAACCGAAGCTTTGATTCTTGAACACAACTTCATCAAGCAACACAAGCCTAAATACAATGTTTTACTGCGCGATGATAAATCTTATCCTTATCTATTCTTAAGTGACCATAAGCACCCGCAGTTGACCTTAGTTCGCTCACAAAACAAAAAACGTAAAGGCACCTATTTTGGCCCTTATCCAAGTGGCGGTGCAGTTCGTGAAAGCTTGCATTTAATGCAGAAATTATTTCCTATCCGTCAATGTGAAGATAGTTATTATAAAAATCGTTCTCGACCTTGTTTGCAGTACCAACTAAAACGTTGTTTAGGACCTTGTGTTAATGCAATGCCTGAACAGGAATATACACACCAAGTTGAGTTGGCGACGGCATTTTTGCAGGGCAAAAGCCAAGGTGTTATTGAGCAACTAGTAACCGAGATGGAAGATGCTAGTGTAAGTCTAGAGTTTGAAAAAGCCGCGGTAAGGCGAGATCAAATTCAATCCTTGAAAAAAGTACAAGAACAACAATGGGTGAGTGGTGAGGTAGAGCAGCTAGATGTATTAGGTTTTGCTTA
Source organism: Psychromonas sp. KJ10-5 (assembly GCF_055808325.1). Classification (NCBI taxonomy): domain Bacteria; kingdom Pseudomonadati; phylum Pseudomonadota; class Gammaproteobacteria; order Alteromonadales; family Psychromonadaceae; genus Psychromonas; species Psychromonas sp. KJ10-5. Next base: position 287,148 of record NZ_CM147864.1, read on the forward strand.
TCAACATGGTGTCGCCAGTATTCACATGTTGTTTATTCGACAAGGTCGAGTGTTAGGCAGTCGTAATTACTTTCCTAAGGTACCTAAAAACTCGACTCAAGAAGAGGTGTTAAGTAGCTTTTTAAGCCAATTCTATTTATCGGGCCAAAATGGCCGAGCTATACCACGAGAAATACTGTTAACCGATGACTTTGCAGACCGTGAAATATTCGAAGAATTATTTTCGGAGCACAGTGGTTATAAAACTAAATTAAAAATAGTAATGCGTGGTGAGCGTTTACGCTTTACTAAGTTAGCTAAAACCAATGCTACAGTCGCGTTAAGCACGCATTTAAGCCAACAGAAGTCGATTCTACAACGTTATAACCTCCTAGAAGAAAAGCTAGAGTTAACTTCTCCTATTCAACGTATGGAGTGTTATGACATCTCTCATATGATGGGCGAAAAAACCGTAGCGTCTTGTGTTGTGTTTAATCGAGAAGGCGCCAAAAAATCTGATTACCGTCGCTTTAATATCACCGGTATCACACCCGGCGATGATTATGCTGCAATGGGACAAGTTTTAGCTCGCCGATTTAAAGACGTGCAAACTGCAGAAACCACTCCTGATATCATTTTTATCGATGGCGGGTTAGGGCAGTTAAGCCAGGCAGAGACTATTATTAGCTCTTTAGAGCATAATTTTCCTGAGAAGTACCCATTACTTATTGGTATTGCCAAAGGCGTTGCCCGTAAAGCAGGTGAAGAAACATTAATACTTGCTGATAGTCATGAAATATTAGAAGTTGAAAGTGACTCTCCGGCATTACACCTTATTCAACAAATTCGTGATGAGTCACATCGCTTTGCGATTATGGGACATAGACAGCAGCGAGATAAAGTTAGACGTACGAGTACGTTAGAAGGGATTGCTGGCGTTGGCGCGAAACGCCGGCAAATGTTGCTAAACCACTTTGGGGGCTTACAAGGTGTGAAGTCGGCGAGTATTGATGAATTATGTAAATTAAATGGTATTAGTAAAAGTTTAGCTGAAACTATTCATGAAGCTTTACATCATTAATCACATTTAAAAGCTGGTTTTAAATAATCATCGGCTAATAAAATATAAATTATATTTCTCATAACAAGTAGTGAGTTCATTTTATTACTTATTTTATGAGTTAAGCATTTGCAAAAGCTAAGCATAAAGTGCCAAAATAAGCAGGCATAGCCTAAAGGATATATCAATGCTTAACATACCAAATATACTAACCTCTTTTCGAATTTTATTAATCCCAGTTTTTGTCATTATTTACTATCTTCCAAGTGTATGGGCAGCTGCTGCCGCTGCATTTGTATTTTGGTTAGCAGGTGTCACAGATTGGCTCGATGGCTACTTGGCACGTCGTTTAAATCAACAAACACCGTTTGGTGCCTTTTTAGATCCCGTTGCCGATAAAATAATGGTTGCCGTTGCATTGGTGATGATTGTTGAGCATTACGCTGTTATTTGGATCACTATCCCCGCGATGGTGATGATTTGTCGAGAAATTATTATTTCTGCTCTGCGTGAGTGGATGGCTGAATTAGGGGAACGAGGCATTGTTGCCGTTTCTTGGATTGGTAAAGTGAAAACCGCATCACAAATGTTAGCGTTATTTTTATTAATATGGCAATACTCTGTGGCAATGGAGTGGGCTGGTTTTGCATTCTTGTATATTGCAACAGCATTAACTCTTTGGTCTATGATCGTTTATTTAAAAGCAGCTTGGCCATTACTAAAAAAAGGTAATGAAGTAAAAGGTGATTAATTTCACTTATATTGATGAATATCTCGCCGCTTAGGCTAAAAAAGCGGCGAACAGAGTAAAAGAAGTAAAAAAGTCGATAAATAGTATTGACTCATTGTGAAGAATCATTAGAATGCGCACACATCGAGAGGGGAAACAGTTACTGCTTCTTCTTGAGATAAGCATAGTGATGCGGTACTAGCTCAGTTGGTAGAGCACAACCTTGCCAAGGTTGGGGTCACGAGTTCGAGTCTCGTGTACCGCTCCAAATGTTTTGGCGGAATGGCAGAGTGGCCATGCAGTGGATTGCAAATCCATCCACCTCGGTTCGACTCCGGGTTCCGCCTCCATTATAGAATTTGCCCGGGTGGTGAAATCGGTAGACACAACGGATTTAAAATCCGTCGCTTAATAGGCGTGCCAGTTCAAGTCTGGCTCCGGGCACCAATTCTATAAATAAACCAGCTTTAGGCTGGTTTTTTTATGCCTAAAATTTGAGTTAAATAGTGCTAAACTTGTTTTCCTCCTAGTCCCTTATTACTTCAAAAATTATTTACTTGCATTTACTTTGAACACCATTAGCAGCTAGCAGTATTTTTATTTGAAATATACGTTCAATTCAATTTATACCCGTAACATTAAATAATGTGATCTAAATTTTCTCAGAAAAATAACTTCGTTAATAATCTATCGGAGAATAAAAATATTCATTCTTTAATAGTTGTTCTATCTACTAAAATTACAATAAAGAAATAAGTATTTTAACAAGTAAAATAGATAAGCTCATTAATGTAACTGGTATTACCTCACCCTTGGCTAGTTGAGCTTTGATCTGTGCATTAAAGTAATTATTGTTTTCTATTGTAAGATTAATTAGGTAATTTATTATTTATAAAGGGATAATTGTCGGTTTTTTTTACATCCATTTATAGGTACTTATTTCTTTTTTTGTATCTAATTGAAACTAAAGAGGTATTAATTTTGGCATAGATTGTGCTTTGTTTAGTCATTAAATAAATATTAATGGATTAGCCTAAGTGAAACCAATATTGGTTAGGTTAGGTAAGTAGCAAAAGGAATAATTTATGATCAATTCAAAGAAACTGTTAACAACTATTTCAGCAGGCTTATGCTTAATGTCTGCATTTATCTCACCAAGTACACAAGCAACTGTTATTAGTTCTTCACCAGATACTATTGTGAGTGTTTCTGCTGATGGCGATGAGAATTCGGTAGGTACAGTTAACAGCGGGTCTTTAAGCAGTTCTGAGTTAATTGTACGTGAGCGTAAAAATACCTCTCAAGAATCATTACGTATTGCTACTTTTTTTGACTTTGACTTAAGTTACCTAACGGCAAGCGATGTTAATAATAATGCCTTTTCTGCTGTATTCAGCATCGATTTTGTTTCTACTGTCAATAATAAAAACGCAATGGGTGTATTGTTAGGTGAAGTAGAAAGTGCTTGGACTGATACTGCAGGCTCTTTACCATTATACGAATGGGCTGACTTATCAACTAACCAAACAACAGTGGTTAATAACGTTAAAACAGCGTCATTTGATACTTATACGTTAGATGTAACAAGCACGATTCAAGATTGGATAAATGGTGTGTCGGATAATTACGGCTTTGTATTATTTGCAGATTCAACAGTTTATCAAGGTGCTGGTTTTAATAACGCTTCATTAGTCGTTAACGTACCCGCTCCTTCAACTATTGCTATTTTCGGATTAGCGTTAGTAGGATTATCATTAGCCCGTAAAGCTAAAAAACAGTCTTAACTAGACAAGTTTACTTTATTGAAAAAGCACTGATCATTAAGGTCAGTGCTTTTTTGTTTTACAAATACTAGAAATATTTGTAATGGGGATTGTCGACTTTTCCATTATCTGTGACATTAATTTTTTTTCTGAATAAATAAACCAACAATAATTAATATGAGTCCAATAATCGTTGCCGGATAGATAGTCTCTCCAATAATAAAGTTGAGTAATAATAGAGAAACAAAAGGCGAGATAAAAATAAGATTACTGATCTTACTGGTACTTTCCGCATATTTAAGTGCTGTTAGCCAAGCTACAAAAGCTAAGCCCATTTCAAATAATCCAATGTAGGTCGCACCTAACCAACCTTGCCAAGAAGTCATGGTTATGTCGTCAAATATAATGACAGAGACTAAGATCATCGGCAAACTACACAGGAAGCATAGTGACAAAGAGGCGATAGGATCTGCATCATTCTTGCTATTAAATATCCAATAGCAAGCCCATAAAATAGTACTTAATAAAGCTAAGCCAACACCTAAAGGGCTTACAAAATCGAGAGTTAATAAGTCGCCCTTAGTAGCAATAATTAATGCACCCAGATACCCCAAAGTAATCGCTATTATGTCATTCCTACGTAGTTTTTGCCCTAATACTGGTACCGCTAATAGGGATAAAGTAATGGCCCAAGTGTAATTGAGTGATTGCGCTTGTTGTGCAGGTAGTAGGTCATAAGCTTGAAACAATAGGGAGTAATATAAAAATGGATTGATTGCGCCCATCAGTAGGTAAAAGTATGGGGCTTTTAAAAAACTCTCTTTTAATAAGTTAATTTTACCTTGTTGGTAGCAAATAATTAACAATACTAAGCTACTCACTAAACTTGCCACTAACAGCATTTGTAAGGCACTAAAATAGATAAGTGTGACTTTAAATGCAGTAGCAACGGTAGACCACATAAGCACAGCTAATAGAGCAAAAAGAGTCGCTGTTTTTTGATTTTTAATCATCCTTGATCCCCGCGAAGGTGAGTGTCGTATCTATTGGTTATATTATTTTTTTGTATTTTTGACTAGATTAAGTTTTTGATCTTAAATCTAAAATCTTTTGTAGGCTAGTTATTTTATTTTCATTCACTTTAAAGTGAAATTATTCAGATAGTAGGACGGTCGATTAATACTGTTACCGAAAAAGTAACTGTATTAATCTATTTTATATTGCAGGTTATTTGATTATTTTACCAAGTTCTGTCGCAATAAACTCTGCGATCCAGCTTTGCGCTTTAACATTAGGATGTAAACCATCATTTTGCATCCATTCTGGTTTTGTGATGACTTGCTCTAAATAAAATGGCATTAATGGAGTGTCTGTTTGTTCACTTAACCTTGGGTAGATGTCTGCAAAGGCTTGCCCATAACGTTTTCCATAATTTGTTGGGACACGAATTTGCATTAATATCGGTTTAGCATTTTGCGCTTTTATTGTTTCAATTATCGCATTTAAATTTTTACTAATAATCGTTGGAGAAAATCCACGTAATCCATCATTAGCCCCTAATTCAACTAATACATAATCGGGTTGATGTGTTGTTAATAGACCTGGTAATCGTGCGAGACCATTACCACTTGTATCGCCAGAAATACTGGCATTTATTACATTAATTTTTTGATTTTGCGCGCTGAGCTGTTCTGGTAATAATACAGGCCAGCTTTCTTCAACTGGTATTTTATACCCGGCGCTTAGGCTATCTCCAACAATTAGTAACGTGTTACTGTTGGCTGCAGATGAAAAAATAAGCAACGAAAATATTAAGGAAACGAGTTTAATCATGAGTCAATCCATTATAAATGTTGAAAATATTACTAAATCGGTGATTAGTAATGATAACGAACTGTCTATCCTAAAGGGGATCTCCTTTAACATCAATGAAGGAGAGTCTGTTGCTATTATGGGAACGTCTGGTGCGGGTAAATCAACCATGATGAGTCTATTAGCTGGATTAGATCTGCCAAGCTCAGGTTCAATCAGTCTACTGGGCTCAATTATTTCCGATATGGATGATGAACAACGAGCTAAAATGCGAAGTGAATCAATCGGGTTCGTTTTCCAAAACTTTTTACTGATACCTTCATTGAATGCATTGCAGAACGTTACTTTGCCGATGTTATTACGTGGCAACGAAGATCAAGAAGATAATGAACGTAAAGCAAAAAAATTACTAGCAGAGGTAGGTTTATCTGGACGAGAAACTCATTTACCAACCCAGTTATCTGGTGGTGAGCAACAACGTGTCGCATTAGCTCGCGCTTTTGTTACCCAGCCTAAAGTCTTATTTGCTGATGAACCTACTGGAAATTTAGACCAAAAAACGGCAAAGACCATTGTTGAGCTGCTATTTGCGATGAACAAAGAGCAGGGGACAACATTAGTACTAGTGACACATGATCCTGAACTGGCGAAAAGGTGCCAACGTACTTTAATTATGAATGCAGGCCAATGTCAGGAAAGCGCATGAAAACAAACAAAATGATAATTAGCTGGAGCTGGCGAGAGATCTGGTCTGGTCAGTTATGGCCTGTGATGGTCGCGTTAACCTTGATCATTGCTTGTGTTGTTGCCTTATCAACTTTAGCGTTACGTGTTGAAAAGGTCATGACCAATCAAGGACGTGATCTGTTAGCTGCAGACTTAGTACTAAGATCTTCTAATCCTATTCCCGAATTATTAGTAGAAAAAGCGCAAGATGCTGGTTTAACTATTTCATCTCAAAGTCGTTTTCAAACCATGGCGTTTAGTGATGAAAAATTACAGCTAGTCACGGTGAAAAGTGTTGAAAGCAGTTATCCATTGCGTGGTTCATTAACCCTTAGAGATGCAAATCAATCGGCTAAAAACCAAGTCAAAGCCGGTGAATTATGGCTTTCTCCTCGTTTATTTTCAATCTTAGAAAGTAAGGTGGGAGACATCATTGCCATTGGTGATGCCGAACTCCCGATCACTGGTGTGATAGAAGAAGAACCAGAGTTAGCTTACAACCCATTTAACAGCATCCCTAATGTGTTTATTCATAGTAGCGATCTAGATAAAACCGGGGCGATTCAGATCGGCAGCCGTGTACGTTACCGCTTGTTTATTAATGGAGACCCCACTGCATTAGCTGCTTTTCAAGAAAGTTATGAATTACAGCCTGGAGAGTCGTGGGTCGACCAAAATAGAGAAAGTCGTGCCGTACGCTTAATGGATAAAGCCAAGCAATATTTATCTCTCACCATTTTAATGGTGATATTGATGGCTGCGGTGACGCTTATTTTAACTTGTCTACATTATGTACGAAACCGCAGTGAAACTGTGTCGATGTTAAAAAGTATGGGCTCAAGTCGTGCATGGTTACGCACTTGGTTAACCACACAAGTGTTGATCATGTTTATTAGTGCATTTGTGGTTGGTAGCACATTAGGGCTGTTACTAGAATATTTATTACGAGTACCTTTGGCGGATATTCTCCCTCAGGAGTTACCTAATGTAGGTGTGCAACCTTTCTTATTCGCTTTGGGTGTTGCACTGTGCATCGGATTACCGGCGTTATTGATTCCATTAACACGTTTATTGGATGCGCCTGCGATTAATGTTATTCAAAAGCAATCTGTAACATACAGTAAAACGAGCTGGTGGTTATTGTTACTTCCTTTCACTGCGTTAGTCGTGTTTTATGGTGGTAATAAATTAGTATGGATGGTGTTAATCGGTTTATTAGTGCTATTTGTTGTGTTGGCTGGCTTGAGTTATGGTTTTTTACAGTTATTGAGCAAGCTAAAGTGGGGAGCCGCCTTTAGTCTTGCTTTAAGTCGTATCAGCCGCTCGCCAAAAAATAGCATGATGCAGCTCGCTGCTTTATCTGGTTCATTGATGTTAGTCGCATTGATTTGGTTGGTGAAAAGCGATTTGTTGGGGGATTGGCAGCAAACCCTAGCACCTGATGCACCTAATGTATTCTCTATTAATATTAGCCCAGAACAACAGCAAGATTACTTACAAGAGCTGGATAAATCAGGGTTACCACACAGCGATGCTTTTGCCATCATTCGTGGACGTATTACTAAAATAAAAGGTCAGGAAACTAACGAGTTAGCTGCTTACCAAGATCCAGAAGTGCGCATCTTAAAACGAGAAGTAAACTTTACATGGATGGATCAGCTTCCTATTTATAACGAGGTGGTTGCTGGTGATTGGACCGGTGAAAAAACCGTATCGGTAGAACAAGAAGTAGCTGAAGAGCTGGGTTTACAAATTGGCGATACGATGACTTTTGAAGTCAATAGTCAGCCTTTTACTGCTACGGTTAATTCATTAAGAGCGGTAGAGTGGCAAAGCTTAAAACCTAACTTTGTATTTATTTTTAGTAAGGATGCTGTCGCTAATTTACCGTCTACTTGGATGGTTAGTTTCAGAGCGGAAGAAGATCAAACTCCTTTGGTTAATGAATTAGCGCGAGCTTACCCAACTGTTACCTTATTGGATTTACGTACCATGGCGACTAAGGTGCAAAGTCTGCTAAGACAAATATCTTGGTCATTAACTGGATTGGCTGCATTAGGCGTAGTGGCAGGTATTCTCTTAATTTTTACTTTATTACGTTTGAGCTTAAGCGAACGTAAAAGAGAGATAACGCTTTACCGCACACTAGGAGCAAGTAAAAAACGCATTAGCCACACATTATGGGCCGAGTATGGATTATTGGCGTTAAGTGGAGGTTTTGTTGCTGCGATTGCTGCAGAAGTCATTTTATCTGCATTAATGATTTGGGGATTCGAGCTATCACCACAGTGGCATCCAAGTATGTTTATTGTACTGCCGGTACTGGCTATGATTGTGGTATTCGTTAGCTTACGCTCAGTGATTAAAAGCTTAATGAAACCATTACGTTAAGTGCTTCAAGATTAGCTATAAATAAATACGGTTTTTACTTTTGTAAAAGCCGTTTTTTATTACCAGTAATCAAATGTTTGATAATAATGGTCATGACGAGTGTGTCTATTTTGATTTGCTTTAGATACTTGTTTGAGTAGAGGAATAGTAGCGGATAAATAACCTGTAAATAACCGCTTTTGTAGTTGCACAGAAGACTAAAAGTCCGTAAACTTCGGCCTTCACTTTATCGCTGAATTAGTGATCGGCGATAATAATTAAAATAGGTTATCCACATAACCGCAAAATATCGGAGTACGTTATGTCACTAAGTGCAGAACAGAAAGCTGAGATTGTAGCAAAATTTGGTCGCGCAGAAGGCGATACTGGTTCACCTGAAGTTCAAGTTGCATTGTACACAGTACAAATCAACCACCTTCAAGGTCACTTCAAAGAGCACATCCATGATCACCACAGCCGTCGTGGTCTACTACGCATGGTTAGTCAACGTCGTAAATTACTTGACTACTTAAAGCGTAAAAATGTTGCAGCTTACACAGCATTAATTGCAGAATTAGGTTTACGTCGTTAATTCGATTTCAAACTTAATTTCAAAAAGAGCCTAAGGGCTCTTTTTTTGTATCTATTGAATAGTGCTATTGCTATCCATGTAGTTTTTTAACGATTATTAATCGCAGAATTAGGTTTAGTCGACTATATAAAACCCGCGACCCCAAACTTAATGTCAAAAAGAGCCTAAGGGCTCTTTTTTTGTTTGTGGGCTTTAAAAATTAATATTCACAAGTAAAAATGTTGCAGCGAGTAATAAACGGCATTAATCGCAGAATTAGGTTTACGTCGTCTATATAAAACCCGCGACTCCAACTTAATGTCACAAAGAGCTTAAGGGCTCTTTTTTTTGTGGGCTTTAAAAATTAATACTCACAAGTGAAAATATTGCAGCGAGTAATAAACGGCATTAATCGCAGAATTAGGTTTACGTCGTCTATATAAAACCCGCGACCTCAAACTTAATGTCAAAAAGAGCCTAAGGGCTCTTTTTTTGTTTGTGGGCTTTAAAAATTAATACTCACAAGTAAAAATGTTGCAGCGAGTAATAAACGGCATTAATCGCAGAATTAGGTTTAGTCGACTATATAAAACCCGCGACCCCAACTTAATGTCACAAAGAGCCTAAGGGCTCTTTTTTTGTGGGTTTTAAAAATTAATACTCACAAGTAAAAATATTGCAGCGAGTAATAAACAGCATTAATCGCAGAATTAGGTTTAGTCGACTATATAAAACCCGCGACCTCAAACTTAATGTCAAAAAGAGCCTAAGGACTCTTTTTTGTGGCTGTTGAAAATGAGTTTACAGATAGATTTGTTTATTCATTTTTTTCTGTTTATTAGTTCGCTTTGATTTATTTCTCTTAACTGAGCAAGTAAATGGTAATAAATCTCATTTAAAAACCATTTATTCACTCTTTGCTATTGTTAAATTGATATTATTCATATATTTATAGTACTAAAGGAGTGCTTTAATGAATTACTGTTCATTATATTGTGTTTTATTTAACGCAAAGGGATCGCACTTAAAATAAATATAAATATAAATATAAAAAGGTTAATTTAAATGGATTTTTCTTGGCTACTTATCTGTGCGCTATTAGTATTTTGTATGCAAGCAGGTTTTTTATGCTTAGAAAGTGGCAAAATTCGCAGTAAAAATAGCATCAATGTAGCTGCTAAAAATATCTCTGATTTCATCCTCTCTAGTGTTATTTTTTGGATCTTTGGTTTTGCCATTATGTTTGGTGATTCATTTTATGGTGTCTTAGGCTTTAGCGAATTTTTTGTTGGCGAACAACAGTCGGCTTACCAAATTAGTTTTTTCTTATTTCAGATGATGTTCTGTGGAACTGCAGCAACGCTTTTATCTGGCGCTGTGGCTGAAAGGATGACTTTCGTTGGCTATCTCTGCATTGCCTGTATTTTATCTGCTGTAATTTATCCTGTTGTAGGACATTGGGTGTGGGCTTCTGCTTATCAAGCAGGGAATCAAGGTTGGTTAGAGTCCATAGGTTTTATTGACTTCGCTGGTTCAACTGTTGTTCATTCCGTAGGGGGGTATGTAGCGCTCGCTGCGATTATCATTATTGGACCAAGGCTTGGGCGCTTTAGTGGCGAAAAGGCATTTTCAATAGGTAATAACGTCCCATTGTCAGTATTAGGGGTTTTATTACTCTGGTTTGGTTGGTTTGGTTTTAACGGAGGTAGTACACTTCAACTAACAGATCGAGTCCCTTTAATTATCTTAAACACCTGCCTAGCTGCTTCTTGGGGCGGCATTATCTCTTCCATTTTACATTATTATTTTAAACGTTTTTTTGATGTGGGCTTTCTTCTTAATGGTGTCATTGCAGGGTTAGTGTCTATTACTGCTAACTGCCATGTTGTATCTCCTTTTGAAGCCATGTTAATCGGTATCGTAGGTGGCATTATTTTGTATTTTTCTACTTTATGGCTGGAAAAATTAAAAATAGATGACGCGTTAGGTGTGGTGCCTTCACATCTATTTGCTGGAATATGGGGAACATTAGCTTTAGCCATATTTGCAGACTTGTCATTACTGGATACTGGGTTAACTCGTTGGGGACAAATCCAAGCGCAATTAATCGGGGTGGTAAGCATAGGTGTTTATTGTTTTACGCTAAGTTACCTGCTGATATCTCTACTGAACCGCTTTGTACTTCTTCGGGTTAGTGAAGACAGTGAGACCAAGGGAATGAATGTATCGGAGCACCAAGCTTCAACCGAGTTAATCGACTTACTGAGTACTATGCATCGACAAAAAGAAGCGGGGGCATTTAATGATCCAGTACCGGTCGAGCCATTTACAGAGGTTGGACAAATTGCGCGCCAATATAACGAAGTTATTGCTCGTGTAAATAGTGAGATGTCCAAACGTGACAATGCGATCAATGATTTTAAAGCCAGTGAAAAACGTAAAAGCGCAATTCTTGAATCCTCTATGGATAGTATTTTAATTATTAATTTATCTGGGGAAATTATTGAGTTTAACCCTTCTGCAGAACGTAACTTTGGGTGTGTAAAACAGCAAGTAAAGGGGAAAAATTTCATTGATCTCTTTATTCAAGATGCTGATCGAGATGTTATTCAAGCGAGTTTAGATTGTAAGTTTTCTGGCTCTGAAGGTATTTTACGCAACATTCGTAATAGTATTACTTTGATGCGTAATATGAGCGAACCTTTTTCTGCCGAAATAACTGTAACTAGTGCTAATTTTGGTGATTCGAAACAGAACGAATTTACACTACATATTCGAGATGTTACTCGTCAACTCAAACTACAAGATAATTTACGTCAACTTGCATACAGCGATCCCCTCACTGGTTTATATAATCGAACATACTTAATGGGTTCACTCACTAAAGCAATCGAATTAAACCAATATAAAGACAGTAATGTTTTACTGTTTTTCATGGACTTAGATAAGTTTAAAAAAATCAATGACACCTTAGGGCACAAAGCAGGAGATGATCTACTCTGTGAAGTTGCTGAGCGGTTAATCCATGTTACACATGATAACGACATTATTGCACGTTGGGGAGGAGACGAGTTTGTCATTTTAATGACCGGTCATTTCACTCCTGAAGTCGCTCATAAAAAAGCAAACGCTGTGTTAACCGTGATGCGTAATCCGTTAACCTTAGCCGGACGCAAGTTAACCATTCCTACCAGTATTGGTGTCGTGATGACTGAAAAAGGCAAACAGTACAAAGCTGAACAATTGATTCAACATGCTGATATCGCAATGTATCATGCTAAAGAGCAAGGCCGAGATAACTATCAAATATTTGAAATGGAAATGATACACAGTGTCCAACGAAGCTTTAATTATGAACAAGAGATGCAAGTAGGTATTAATTCTGGCAAACAGTTTAATTTGGTTTATCAACCTAAAGTAACCCAATTAGGAGAGTTATTAGGTTTTGAGGCTTTGATGAGATGGCATCACCCTAAAGAAGGCTTTATTTCACCCGTTGAGTTTATCCCGATTGCCGAAGAGTCAGACCTTATTATCAATATTGGTGAGTTTGCGTTGTTAGAGGTTGTTCAACAGTTAAGTGATTGGCAAGCAAAAGGTTACCAAAATGTACCAGTTTCAGTGAACATTTCAGGTAAACACCTTGTATCAGAACGTTTAGTGCCATTCATAGAGACATTGCTGATTGAGTACGCGTTAGATGCAAACTTATTAGAAGTAGAAATTACCGAAGGAGTTTTGTTAACTGATATCGATCGGTGCATCGAAGTGTTGTCTCAACTCAAGGGCCTTAATATTAAAATATCCATTGATGATTTTGGTACAGGTTACTCCTCTTTAAATTACTTAAAACGATTACCGATAGACGTATTAAAAATTGATAAATCCTTCGTCGATGACTGTGCCACCTTAATAGAAGATGGTGAGATTTGTGCCACCATTATTAACTTAGCCAATAGCTTGCGATTAATGACAGTGGCAGAAGGAGTTGAAGATCAAACTCAATTAAACTTTTTATTAGCGCATGGATGTCAAGTTTTTCAGGGTTACTTATTTTCAAAACCACAAATAGCGCAAGAGATAGAACAGCTCTATTTCAAACAGTAAAATGGTTTAATCAATGATAATGGTTAAGCATAGATTGATTGAAAAAGAGGCTATTTATCAAGGCTGCTCTTAATTTTTATACAAGAAATGAAACATTTTTTGATGCAACAAGGATCTATTGATAATTTTAATAATAGGCGCTTGGTAATATGAAAGTTAACTGGTAACGTTAAGCGATTAAAGCCCGATACATACTGTGTGACAGGCTCTAGCCATACGTCAAACCTTATATCTTTAAAATAGCTTACCTAAAGGATTATATTATGAAGCTAAATTCAATTGTTAAAACCTCTCTTCTTGCTGCGGCACTTATCTCTTCTAGTTTACAAGCAAAGCCTGTTTATGTTGCGACTACAGCGATTGTTGAACATCCTGCTTTAGATGCTGTTCGTGACGGTATTAAATCGGTATTAGACGAAAGTAAATATAAAGGTGATGAACTAAAATTTACCTATGAAAGCGCACAAGGACAACCGGCGATTGCAGCACAAATAGCTCGAAAATTAGTGGGGGAGCAGCCTGATGTCATCGTGGCAATTGCCACGCCATCTGCACAAGCAGCCGTCAGTGTAAGTCGCGATATTCCTGTTGTATTCTCAGCGGTAACCGATCCTATTGGTGCCAAGTTAGTACCAACACTTGAGCAACCAGGTGGTAATGTGACTGGGTTATCTGACATGGTCAATGTGAAACAACATATCGAATTAATCAAAGAGTTTATTCCTAATCTGAAAACATTAGGTGTCCCTTATAATCCAGGTGAAGCTAATTCTGTTTCAAGTGTTGCGGCACTTAAAGCGGCCGCTGCTGAAATGGGTATTAAAGTGATTGAATCAGCTGCGCCTAAATCATCTGATGTAATGATTGCGACTAAACAGTTAGTGGGTAAAGTTGATGCGATTTACTGCCCAATTGATAATACAATTATCAGTGCTGTAGAGTCTGTGATTAAAGTGGGTATCGATGCACAAATCCCTGTTTTTGCTGGTGATACAGATACCGTTTCCCGTGGTGCTGTTGCTGCTGTCGGTTACAACTACTTCGATTTAGGTCGCCAAACAGGTGATATCGTAGTGAGTATTTTAGACGGTGAAAAACCTGGTGCTATTGATGTCAAACTAGCAAAAGGGACTGACTTATTTGTTAACCCTAAAATGGCTGCACGCATGGGCGTAACTGTACCAGAATCTGTATTAACACGTGCTACTAAAGTTATTAAATAAGAACGGAACACTATGTCACTTTTTTCATTTTTAGGTACCTTAGAAATTGGCCTCATTTATGGTTTAGTTGCCATTGGGGTCTACCTTACTTTTCGTATTTTAGATTTTCCCGACCTGACCGTTGATGGTAGTTTCACTTTAGGTGCAGCGGTAACTGCAACACTGATCGTGATGGGGGTTAATGTTTTATTGGCAACTGTCATTGGAACATTAGCTGCTGCTTGTGCAGGTTTAGTAACCGCATGGTTAAATTTACGTTTTGATATCTTGCATCTCTTAGCGAGTATCTTAACCATGACTGCACTCTATACCATTAATTTACGTGTAATGGGGAAACCGAATGTTGCGTTGATTATGGAACCAACCATCTTAACGCCATTTGAAGGGATCTTTGGGTTACCTGATATGTATATGCGTGTGATTTTTGTTGCCATTTGTGCAGTGGCTGGTGGGTTACTCGTTGCATGGTTCTTAAGAACACAGTATGGATTAGCAATGCGTGCCGTTGGCTCAAATAAACGTATGGCGCAAGCAAACGGGATTGTTGTTAAGCAAAAAGTATACGCAGGTTTAGCCTTATCTAACGGTCTTGTTGGGTTGGCCGGGGCATTGTTTGCACAAACTAATGGGTTTGCTGACTCAACCATGGGTATTGGTACCATTGTTGTTGGTTTAGCAGCGGTGATCATTGGTCAATCATTATTCGCAAGTCGTTCAATGTATGTCATCGTATTAAGTTGTATTGTGGGCTCTGTGTTATACCGTTTAGCAGTTTCTTTAGCACTTAATGCTGACTTCTTAGGGTTTAGCGCCTCAGATCTTAATTTAATTACGGCAGTATTAGTTGCGCTAGCATTAATATTTCCTAAGTTACGAAATGAATGGAAGGCCAAACAAGCTGCGAGGAATGAAGCATGATTTGTTGTAAAGATTTACACGTTACCTTTAACCGAGGTTTACCGACGGAAAAGCTCGCATTACGTGGTATCGACTTAACCATCCCAATGGGTGAGTTTGTTACTGTCATTGGTTCAAACGGCGCAGGTAAATCGACACTGTTAAATACTATTGCCGGTGATATTAATAGCACTAAAGGGCAAATTTTATTTGGTGACCGTGATGTGACTAAATTACCTGCTACAGGTCGTACTGCTGATATCGCGCGAGTATTCCAAGATCCACTGGCAGGTACCTGTGGTGACTTAACTGTTGAAGAAAATATGGCACTAGCTTATGGCCGAGGTCAAAAAGGGCGTTTATCTTCTGCTTTAAATAGTAAAATGCGTAACGTGTTCCGCGAACAATTAAGTCGCTTAAACTTAGGGCTTGAGAATCGTCTTGAAAGTGAAATGGGGCTGCTTTCAGGTGGGCAACGCCAATCTGTTAGCTTATTGATGTCAGCGTTACAGCCAAGTACAATTCTATTATTAGATGAGCATACCGCTGCCCTTGACCCAAAAACAGCTGCGCTGATCATGGATATCACTTCACAAATTATCGCTGAAAAGCAATTAACAGTGATGATGGTTACTCACTCAATGCGTCAAGCACTAGACCATGGCTCACGGACTATCATGCTACATGAAGGTAAGATTATCTTTGATTTAGCTGGTGAAAAACGAGCCGGTTATGAAGTAAAAGACCTATTAAACCTATTTGCTCAAGCAAAAAGTGACGGTGAAGAGTTAGATGACGATAAGTTGCTACTAGGCGCTTAATTGCCAGTAACTTTGTGATTTAGTTTTACCTTCATTAACAATAAAAAAAGAGCCTAAGGGCTCTTTTTTATATGTATGAACTCTTAAATAAAGATTAAGCCATAGAATGTAAGCCAATCATATTTCCTTCAGAATCAACCACCAAGCAGATAAATCCATATTCACCAATATCCATTTTAGGTCTTTGAATTGAACCACCTGCCGCTTTTACTTTTGCAGCTTCGTTGGCGCAATCATCACATGCAAAATAAACCAGCGTACCACCTCCACCTGCAATAACATGCTCCATTTTAACCAGAGCGCCAGTCGCACCATATCTTTCCATATCAGAAGGGAATGCGAGCATTTGTATGCTGCTATCATTTGGATCGCCAATACTCTCTAACGTCACTTCAAATACGGTTTCATAAAATGTTTTAGCGCGCGCTAAATCATCTACATAAATTTCAAACCAGCCGATAGGATTCTTAGACATGCTTTTCTCCTCAATAATGACTTACTTTCAAATAATAGAAATAACGTTTTAGTTGATTAGTACATGACCTTTATGACAATTCAAGTTGTATAGGGTGAGTTAGATTATAAAAGCTGAATTTCTAGCCTTTATAGGTAGTAAAATAAGGGGATTAAAATAAAGGTAACTTTAAAAGTAGAAGAGAATTTGTAAAGTAAGGTGACAGCATATTTAAAACAATAGTATTGTTTACCTTTCTCTCCATAAACCAATCAGGAAAAATAATGCGTCCAAGTGAACAATTAAAACAAAGCTGTATTGAAAACTGGTCAGCTGCAACAGCTCATCCTTTTTGTATTGAACTAGCTGATGGAAGCTTACCATTAGAAAAAATGCGAGTGTATTTGGCTCAAGATTATACCTTTATTGATAACTTTGTACGTTTAGCCGCTTCAGCAATACATCATGCACCAGCGTTACCTGATCGTTTACCATTAGCACATTTTCTTGGGATTATTGCAGGCCCTGAAAACACCTATTTTCAACGCTCCTTTGACATGCTAGAAGTCGCTCAATCTGAACGAGTTTCACCTTTGCTATTACAGCCAACGAATGACTTTCAAGCATTAATGTTAAAAGCGGCAAATAGCGGTGAATATGGCAACATGGTTGCGGTATTGTGTGTCGCTGAATGGGTTTACTTAAGCTGGGCTGAGCCTGTCGTTGCTGCTGTAGAGTCATTACCTTTTTATTTTGGAGAGTGGATTACCTTACATGCTGGCGAGTATTTTGAATCAGTCGTTGAGCATTTACGCTCTCAGCTCGACACCGCTTACAATAAAGCCGATGCAAGCCAACAAGAAACCATCAAAGAGTACTTTCAACAAGCCGTATTATTAGAAAAGCAGTTTTTTGATGCTTGTTATGAATAAAGAACAGTAGCCAATATACAAAGGTGTGTTGGTTATAGGTTGAATGAAGCTCAGCCTGAACTTAGGTATTGAGCTTTACTTCTTTATATCACCAAAAACAATATCTTGATGTCCATCAACCCATAACTCATGTTTTGCCATCACTTTAGTAAACATTGTACTTTGTAGGTAACCGCTTAACCAAGCTCGCAGTTTAGGGTAGGGGGACTGTTGATACCATTGACGTTCAACTTTTGAAAATTGGCGTACAAAAGGCATGAGAGCAATATCTAATAACCCCTCACGCTCTGAGGTTAAAAAAGCATGTTTAGATAATCGATCCTCTAATTTTTGTAGATAAACCTCACAGGACTGACGACACTCAACAATATTGTTTTCTTGGTAACGTTTGGCACATTTATAGGCTTCAACGGCAACAAAAAAGTGTTGTTCAAACTCATCAATAATAGCAATTATGTCGGAAAGTGGCTCTTCACCTTGAGAAGACAATAAGTAACTCGGATCATTATCTTTTAACACCTTCAACATAATATCGAGACTTTCTTCAATAACCTCGTTGCCATTTAACACCAACATCGGCACCGTGCCTTTTGTGGATAATGTGAGCATCTCTGGTGGCTTATTATTAAGCTTGATCGCGCGAATTAATACCGGCTGTTGCGACTTAAAAATAGCAATACGAGCACGCATTGCATACGGGCAATGTTGTAGTGAATAGAGAACAGGTAAATTGCTTAGCATTGTCAACTCGCATAACAGATGTAAATACGTCATATATTACCTGTACAGTAGCAACGGAGCCAGTCCAGAAAACGATTGTAGATTTGATCGGCTTATTTTGTACACTTTTTAGAAGATTCATTGTTTAGCGGTTAATTTTTGATGAGACTGATTGTTTTCTCTTAAAATTTTTATCTAAAAAATGTTAAAACTTATCTGCATCACGTATACTGTCGGCGCGATAAAAAGCAAAATGAAAATAATACTATTAAAGGAAAAAAAATGACTCCTATTGTAAAAAGTTTCCAGTATGGCGAACATACGGTAACACTAGAAACTGGCGTAATTGCACGTCAAGCAACTGCAGCTGTAATGTGTAGCATGGACGATACATGTGTATTCGTTTCAGTTGTTGGTAAAAATGCAGATGATCAAGAGCGTGATTTCTTCCCTCTTACTGTTAACTACCAAGAAAAAACATACGCTGCAGGTAAAATCCCAGGTGGTTTCTTCAAACGTGAAGGTCGTCCATCTGAAGAAGAAACGTTAATTGCACGTCTTATTGACCGTCCAGTTCGTCCTCTTTTCCCTGAAGGTTTCAAAAACGAAGTACAAGTGATTGCAACTGTTGTTTCAATCAACCCAGAAGTTAACCCAGATATCGTTGCTATGATTGCAACTTCTGCGGCACTATCTATCTCTGGTATGCCTTTTAACGGTCCTATCGGTTGTGCTCGTGTTGGTTATAAAGAAGGTCAATACCTACTTAACCCAACTAAAACAGAATTAGAAACAAGTGATCTAGACCTAGTTGTATCTGGTACAGACAACGCAGTATTAATGGTTGAATCTGAAGCGGGTATCTTAAGCGAAGACGTAATGTTAGGCGCGGTAGTATACGGTCACGATGAGCAACAAGTTGTTGTTGAAGCAATCAAAGAATTCGCAGCTGAAGTAGCTCGTCCTAAATGGGATTGGACTGCTCCAACACGTAACGAAGCATTAGATGCTGCTGTTGCAACTGAAGCGCAAGCACGTTTTGAAGAAGCTTACCAAATCAGTGATAAAGGCGAGCGTTACGACGCAATCAAAGCTATCACTGCTGAAGTTAAAGAAAAATTATTAGCCGCTGACGAAGCACTAGCAGCTAAGCAAGTAGGTGAATACCTACACGATTTAGAGAAAACGGTTGTACGTACTCGCATCATCAAAGGTGAGCCGCGTATCGATGGTCGTGATCCTGAAAGTGTTCGTGCACTTGACGTTCGTACTGGTGTATTACCACGTACTCATGGTTCTTCACTGTTTACACGTGGTGAAACGCAAGCACTTGTTACTGCTACATTAGGTACACAACGTGATGCACAAATCATCGACAGCCTAATGGGTGAGAAGAAAGATCACTTCTTATTACATTACAACTTCCCTCCATACTGTGTAGGTGAAACTGGTTTTGTTGGTTCTCCTAAGCGTCGTGAAATCGGTCACGGTCGTCTAGCGAAACGTGGTGTATTAGCAGTAATGCCTACTGTTGAAGAATTCCCATACACAGTACGTGTTGTATCTGAAATCACTGAATCTAACGGTTCATCTTCAATGGCTTCTGTATGTGGTTCATCTCTAGCACTTATGGATGCTGGTGTTCCACTTAAAGCTTCTGTTGCGGGTATCGCAATGGGTCTAGTTAAAGAAGGCGAAGAGTTCGTTGTTCTTTCTGATATCTTAGGTGATGAAGATCATCTTGGTGATATGGACTTTAAAGTAGCGGGTACAACTAACGGTATCACAGCGTTACAAATGGATATCAAAATTGAAGGTATCACTCGTGAAATCATGCAAATTGCGTTAAACCAAGCAAAAGCTGCACGTTTACACATTCTATCTGTAATGGATGAAGCGATTTCTGAAGGTCGTCAAGATATTTCACAATTTGCACCACGTATCCACACACTGAAAATCAACACGGATAAAATCCGTGATGTTATCGGTAAAGGCGGCGCAGTTATCCGTGCTCTATGTGAAGAAACAGGTACAACTATCGAAATCGAAGATGATGGTACTGTTAAAATCGCTGCAACATCTGGTGAGCAAGCTGACGATGCAATCAACCGCATTAAAGCACTTACAGCTGAAGTTGAAGTAGGTACTATCTACACTGGTAAAGTTGTTCGTTTAGCTGATTTCGGCGCATTCGTTAACATTCTTCCTGGTAAAGACGGTCTTGTTCACATCTCACAAATCTGTGAAGAGCGTGTTCAAAAAGTATCTGATTATCTGAAAGAAGGTCAAGAAGTTAAAGTTAAAGTACTAGAAGTAGACCGCCAAGGTCGCGTACGTCTTTCTATGAAAGAAGCAGCAGAGAAGAAAGAAGAAGTTGCAGAAGCGCCAGCAGCTGAGTAATTTTTCTTAAGGTTTGCTTTTAGTTAAGTAAACTTTTGCATAACTTGATAGAGCAAGCTTCGGCTTGCTTTTTTTGTGCCAGTAATAAAATTCTTTGATAAAGAAAAAGACGGTCTTGTTTACATCTCACCTATGCCTCAAATAATGGTGAAGAGCGTGTACAGAAAGTCTCAGTTCCTTCTTCGCACTGCGAAACTGCGTTTCGGTTACTCATCATTAGCTTATTATTTATCTTGTGAAATAAAGAAGGCCAAGAAGTTAAAGTTAAAGTACTAGAAGTAGATCGCCAAGGTCGTGTACGTCTTTCTATGAAAGAAGCAGCAGAGAAGAAAGAAGAAGTTGCAGAAGCTGAGTAATTTTTCTTAAAGTGTCTTTTTTTAAAGGCATTTTAGCGCTAACTTTATAAGCAAGCTTCGGCTTGCTTTTTTTGTGCCTGTAAGAAAGTGGTGGATGTTATTTTATGAGGCTGGGCTCGTCTTCGCTCGTCGGGGCTGGTTGATTTTTATCCACTGTGGTTTCGCCCTGTCGGCGACTTTACTTTCTCTCTGCCAGCAGAGAACCTATACCTATAAAGAACTCAAAGAGACTGACCCCGATCGTTTTTTAATCTGAATAAATGGCTACCTTCTTAACGCACCGCTCATACGCCACGTCCATGTGGCGAACTGAGCTAGCAACGGCAAAGGGCACGCAGAGCTTAGCCCGCTCATTCCACTATGCTGTCGCATAAATCGCTCCATGCCTTAGCTTGCTAAAGGCAGCCATTGATTCAGAAAAACTCAACGGGGAACATTGACCTAGCCTCGATGAGTAACGTCATTTTTTATATTGTTAACATTCTGAATGGAGAATACTTTTTTATTAGACGTAGAGAAGTTGGCTCGTCTGCGCTCGTTGTGGCTTATTGATTTTATTAGCGGTGTTTTCGCCCTGTCGGCGACCTCCTTTCTTTTACCAGAAAATAAAGGGGGCAAAGAAACTGGCCACCGAGTCGCTTTCTGACCCAACCAATAAAGAACTTTCTTAACGCACCAGTTCATACGCACATCCATGTGCTAAATGAACTTACAGCAAACGTCCTGTTTGCTGTTGCTGAAAGTGCTTAATTGTTTGGGAAAGCTCAACAGTGGGGGAGTTGTAGCCGCGTTGAGTTTTGATTCGCCTACGCTCGTTATGGCTGGTTTTTCTGTGCCTGAAGGAAAGATGCTGTTTTGGTTATGTTGTTTGAGGTTGGCTCGTCTTCGCTCGTTGTAGCTTGTTGGTTTTTATTAGTAGTGTTTTCACCTTGTTGGCGACTTTACTTTCTCTCTGTCAGTAGAGACCTATACCTACAAAGAACTCAAAGAGACTGGCCCCGATCGTTTTTTAATCTGAATAAATGGCTACCTTCTTAACGCACCGCTCATACGCCACATCCATGTGGCGAACTGAGCTAGCAACGGCAAAGGGCACGCAGAGCTTAGCCCGTTCATTCCAATATGCTGTCGCATAAATCGCTCTATACCTTAGCTTGCTAAAGGCAGTCATTGATTCAGGAAAACTCAACGGGGGGATTGACCTAGCCGCAATATGTAACGTTATTTTTTATATTGTTAACATTCTGAGTGGAGAATGCTTTTTTATTAGACGTAGAGAAGTTGGCTCGTCTCCGCTCGTCGGGGCTTGTTGATTTTTATTGGCAGTGGTTTCGCCTTGTCGGCGACCTCCTTTCTTTTACCAGAAAAGAAAGGAGGCAAAGAAACTGGCCACCGAGTCGCTTTCTGACCCAACCAATGAAGAACTTTCTTAACGCACCAGTTCATACGCACATCCATGTGCTAAATGAACTTACAGCAAACGTCCTGTTTACTGTTGCTGAAAGTGCTTAATTGTTTTGGGAAAGCTCTACGGTGGGGGAGTTGTAGCCGTATTGAGTTATGATTAATTGAGGTTGTAACTCGTATCTATACTCCACGCTAGGGTGTTTGCAATCTTTCCGTCGTAAATACTGCATTTTGTCACCTTTCTACATGACTTATATTTCATATTTTATTTTAAATTATTGATTAAAATAATAATTAAAGTAGTCTAAGTCTATTATTAATCGTTAGATGTTTGCCGTATTTCCACTGGAAATATGACTTTTTGTCATCTAATAAGTGACTATGGTGTCAAATCCTAATTTGTATTCATTTTAGGATCCCACATGACGCCGTCTCTAACCATTGAGTTTAATATGATAATCATCTTACGAACACAGGCAATTATCGCTGTTTTTTTGGGCTTTCCTACTGCAACTAATCGTTGATATGTCATTTTGAAAACGGGGTTGTATTGCATCGCTGACATCATTGCTATGTACATCACTGTTCGTATTTTATGACGGCCACCACGTATATTTCGTTGACCTTCGTAACTCCCGCTTTCCTTATTAAATGGCGCGACACCGATTAACGAAGCTGCTTCTTTATTGGTTAAATAACCAAGTTCTGGCATATCGCTCAATAGGTTAAAAGCAACCACTGGACCAATGCCTGGCATGCTTTGAATAATGGTGTTTTTAGCTTTGTATTCACTGCATTTCTCAATAAGCTTACTGAGTTTGTCATCGACTTTTTCTATCTGTTTTTTAATAGCGGTTAAGATGGGTTTGATAATACCGGTTATTTCTTTTGGCATGATCTGAAGTCTATTTTTCTCCATGATTTGCATGGTCATGAGTTGCCTTCTTCGGGATAGTAAATCACTCATTAACTGCATGTTTTCGGGCTTTAATGTAGATAGTGGAGGGGCTATGGCCTCCCCGTAATGCGCGATCAATTGTGCATCTAGCTTATCAGTTTTTGCTTGTTGCCCGATTGAACCCGCAAACTTTTTAATACGTATGGGATTTGCCACTGTAAAGGGTAAATCAGCTTGAGAACATGCCATGATAAACGGATGCTCAAGTCGACCCGTAGCTTCAATCACGATTCGCGAGGGTTTGTAAGGTTTTATTTTTTTAATGGCTTCTTTAATGCCTTCTTCATTATTAGTCACAGTGAAGTAAATATCTAAAGGTCTTATAAAGATGTCGAGTTGAGACTTGCCTGTGTCTACACCAATGGTGATTTCTTTTTGATTATTTTTACAATTCATAATAAGCTGACTCCGCCTTGCTATTCGGGCTCGAGGCCCAGTTGACTATCCGAGTTTAATGCTTGGAGTCCTATACAATGTTCCCACTTATTAACGGTCTCTCAACAGAGGAGCCAGCTGTTAGTCGAACTATTGTATAAGAAGGCTTTGGTTGCAGCCAAAGCTTGGGCCTCACTTTACCCGAACTTGGTGTAATAAATTATTTAAATTGTGGATTTATTATCCATACAAGGCGTTAGAGTGATTGTTGCTAGCTAATGAATTCCTAGGATATATATTATGAGCGGGTTCTCTAAGAAAATAGATGTAGAAGCAAGTCTACGAAGAGGTTTGTATCAAGAGCTAACATTAATAATGGCTTTTATAGAACAACAAAATTATCAATTAGAAAACTATCTTTCTGATTTTTCAGAAAACCTAGTAAGTGGCGGGCAAGGTATAAAAACCAATAAGTTTACAGATCTTGTATCTGTATCGAACGTTAGTAATGATATGTATGATTTAGAGTCTACATTTAAAAAAGATTTACCGAATTATATTAGGAAGTCTCAATTATTGATGCTTTGGGCTATGTTGGAAGATACATTAAGTCAAATTGTAAAAAGCCTTAGTGAGCATAAGGGTGTAAAGATTACTAAAAAAGCCAAAGATAAAGAATCAATTTTCCATTTGAATTTACGCAACCTTGATAAAATTAATAAAAGTGAATTGTTATCGCACAATTCAATTGGTTTTTTGAATGACAATGTCAGAGAAATTCGAAATTCATTAGTACATGGATATCCTCCTAGGGTTACACACGATGAAGTCGAAGTAACGGAAACTGGGACTTTAGTATCAGAAAAATATATATGGGAAGTTTGCATGTCTATGCACGACCTCTCAATGTGTTTGTAAATCACTCTAACAAGCAATTCAACTGGAATAAAAATAGCGGGCTATCGCTCCGCGATTTTAGCCCACCATTTTTATCCAGTTAATGTGGGCCTTATGTACTAAAGGATTACTCGATTGACCTTACCTAAAAATCTATATAAATATGAATCATTTTCTGTTCAATCATTATTGAATTTAAAAACTCAAACAGTGTTTTTTGCCGCACCATCTGGATTTAATGATCCTTATGATTGTGCAATCAAAGCTGAACTAGGTGAGCCAACACCAGAAGAAATAGAAAAACTTAGAGAAATATTTTTAGCTAAAAATTGGCCTAAACATGTAATTGAAAAATTAGAAAGCATGCCTTTAGATAAGTTAAAGCCAACATTGATTAGAGCAGCAATGGACGCTAATGAGCAAGTCATTGACAAATTCATTAAAAATAGAGGCGTTTCATGCTTTTCTGAAGCGAATGATGAACTACTAATGTGGGCTCATTACGCAGATAAGTATCAAGGTTTTTGCTTAGAATTCGCTACAGATAATGAGCTTTTTGAAAAAGCCAAAAAGGTAGATTATGTTGATGAAATACCAAAACTTAATATTCAAAGTATTTATGCTGATGATCAAAGCTCTAAAATATTAGAGTTGTTTTGTACCAAGTCTAAAGCTTGGAAATATGAAAAAGAATGGCGTGTAATACATCACGAAGCAGGGCTTGCTTATACATACCCTACAGAAGCACTGACAGGGGTATATTTTGGGCCAAATATGCCTAGAGATGTAATTGAGATCATTTGTCTTGTTTTACAGGGACAAAACCCTAATGTTAAATTTTGGCAAGGAAAACGCAGTGACATTATGTTTAAAGTTGAATTTGAAGAGGTATTTTATACTTCACGAAAGAACGTGGACACCCAAAAACTTTGATGAGTTTTTAACTATAAACTACCTTTAAGAATCCGGATTTATTGCATTCGGAGGTAATTTGTTATGACTCAATCTCGCCAATCACAAGTATCATTATCTGATACGCCTTATTACCATTGTATATCTCGCTGTGTTCGCCGTGCTTATTTATGCGGGGAAGATTATAGCGCTATGCAAGCTTTAAGTGTCATTGTTGAGAGAGCCTTAATATAGCGGCCCCCTCAATATCGCTCTGTTTACCTTACTGCCTGTTGTTGACTAAACAGTATATATTTAGTCGTCACAGGCATGCAGACCTTACGAAGGTAAAACTTCATCAATACTTTTACTACCGTTAAAAATTTCGGTAATAGCGCTTTTCTTAGGTGGATTTGTCACTGTGAATAACAGTGCTTTAGCCACGTCATCGCGCGTGATTGTCGCTTGTTCTTTTTGCTCTGGTCGCTCATTGGTAAACTTGCCTTTACCTGTGTCATTGGTGAGTGAACCAGGGCGTATTATTGAATAATGCAAGCCACTGTTCATTAGGTGCTCATCTGCCATATGTTTGGCCACTAAATAGGGTTGCATGGTTTCTGGACCTTCTGACGGGTCACCAGATCCAATCGAACTAACCATAGTGAAATGCTTCACATCGTGATTTTTTGCATAATCAGCTGCTCTACAGGCTGCCCATAAATCGATCAGTATGGTTTTATCTGCGCCAGTATGGCCACCAGAGCCTGCCGCAAAAACAACATTTTCACAGTCTTTAAATGCGTGTCCAAAATCTTTGTTAAGATCTTCTTCAACAATGGTTAGTTTGTCATTATGTATATCTGATAGTTTGCTTTTATCACGTACCAATGCGACTACGTATTGATCGTTATCTAGCATCCATTGTGTGAGTTTTTTACCAATTTGACCACTTGCGCCAATAATTAATGTCTGTTTCATTTTATCTCCTGCTCGGTTTTAAAATTAGGTTGATGTTATTAAAAATAATGCTTAACGTTGTTATTGAGAATTTACTTATTATGAGTGTGCTTGTTTGGATTTTAGTTATTACATCTCGTCACTTATTACTTTTAGAACTTATGATTGAATAAGTCCTAGACCCAATATCACTAACATAACTACATTTGCTGCTACACCAATCAAAAAGAAGTAGGTACGTGGACTCGGGTTCTTTTCAGTTGCAATGGTGTAGTACAACGTCATGTGTACAATTCTGGCGACAAGGTAAGTCCAAATACAAATAGCAAAAATAGGACTTTGTACGTTAAGTACAAATGCCAATAGCGCCGTGCCTACAAATAACGCACTATTTTCTAGGGTATTGTGGAAAGTACGATGCGCTCTGAAAACAAAACTATTGTGAGATAGATTTTCATCAATTTTCCCAGGGACTGAATTGGGTTGTTTTGATTTACTAAAGGTGGCAACTACCCACTGAATGAATAACATCACTAAATAGAAATAAAATGCCATGTATCCTGTGTAAGCAATGTCGTTCATCTTTATTTTCCTTCTCATCAATTCAGTGACATTAGAGTTGCAACTACTGTTCCAACTTTAACTTATTGATTTAAATGCATTAATTTATTCTTAATTAAAAGGCACATGGAATTAGTACAGAGGGATTGTAAGATTTACATAGGTAAGTTGTTGTTTGCTAATGGAAATATTCTATTATATTTAGGCGTTAAGGGAATAGCTTATCAGTACTAGATATTAAGGTGGATAAAGGGATGAATAAACTCACGTGTGCGACCAAGATAAAATAAATGCGTAATGGCAGATGTATTGCCTTGTTCATGCTGTTGTTTATAAGGGGGTGAAGTTAATAAGTAATTTACATTAAGCAAGAGCAAAGCCCTATAGTTTGAGTAAAATACATAATTGCCTTAATAAACGTCTTTACAATTCAATTTAATCAACTATTTATTGAAAAACGAATAATCTATTTGAGCCTCAAGTAAGTATAAAATATTGTGTTTTTGTCATTAAAACTTGGGCTGAGAATGAGAAATCCTATGGCCTTGTTAGTTGTATTTATAATATGGAGTTGTACTATATGTTGTACATGTTAATGTTGTTTGTTAAAGTTGTCTTATTAGTTGTACAGGTAATGAGGAGTCAAATATGCGAATAGTATCATTTACAGAAGCTCGAAATGGGCTTAAATCAGTTTTAGACAATGTGGTAAATGACGTTGATTATACAGTAATCACGCGACGAGATGCAGATGATGCTGTTGTAATGTCTATGGATCATTACAACAGCTTAATGGAAACTGTTCATTTATTAAAATCACCTGCTAATGCTTCGCATTTATCAAAATCAATTGAACAGTTTCAACTAGGTAAAATTACCGAGAGAGAAATTTCAAATGATTAGGCTGTTAGCCTGGACTGATGAGTCGTGGAAGGATTATCTTTATTGGCAAGGACAGGATAAAAAAACATTAAAGAGAATTAATAAATTAATAAATGATGCAAAGCGTTCACCATTTGAAGGCATCGGTAAACCTGAACCGTTAAAAGAAAATTTGTCTGGTTTTTGGTCTCGTCGTATTGATGAAACCAATCGATTAGTTTACGCAGTCACAGATGCGCATTTAACAATTATTTCGTGTCGTTATCATTATTAGCTTACACAGATAACAAGGTCATTGGGATCCTCGTACTACAAATTAGTCAATCTGTAATGTTATGTGAAGAAGGTCGTGGGCACCTGTAAATTATAACGGGTCATAATCACTCTTCTATTTTTTAGTGATGTAGTTTTACATATTAAGCACTAATTGTTTTACTGCACTAAATCCGGCTTCATTCCTCTTGGAGATATTCATCTTGAAAGTAATACCTGAGTTAGAAACTGAAAATTTAATTATTTCTGTTTTAAAACCAGATGATTTTGAATTACTTGTCAAATATGAAAGCGATAACTTCTGCCATTTAGCTCCTTGGGAGCCAATAAGAACTGCGGGGTATTTTGGCTTAGAAGAAACCAGAAAACGTGTAGAGTTAAACTTTAAAAGCTTTCAATCTGGGACTGTAATTCCTCTTGTTGCCTTTGATAAAAGTAAGTCTGAGATTATTTGTGTATGTACATTTTCTAATATTGTTCATGGTGCGTTTCAAGCTTGTCACCTTGGCTACTCAATCTCAGAGAAAAACCAAGGTAAAGGGCTAATGTTTGAAATGCTGCAAGCATCAATACAGTACGTATTTACCGAATACAATTTACATAGAGTGATAGCTAACTATATTCCAACCAATACGCGTTCTGGTAAGTTATTAGAGAAACTAGGGTTTCAAAAAGAAGGGGTAGCAAAGTCTTACTTAAAAATAGCAGGCTCATGGCAAGATCACGTGTTAACGTCAAAAATAAACCCGAGTTAAGTTAGTAAATAATAAAGGGGATAAGTTGGTCTCGTAACAGTTTGTTTAGTCTCAATTCTTTTCATATTTCATCAAAGAATTACAAACCGCTTAAAATAGTATGCTATTGCAATGATTAGCTAGAGGGCTTCATGGAAGAGCAATCTCGATTTTATTTAGAAAAATACCTCAACACTTTAAGTGATTCAGATCGTTAAAAGTATCAATCATTCAGTTCAGACTACTTTTGTGCAGATGAATATAACGCTAATTTATGTACTGAATGAATCCAAATCGGTCAGAAGATAGCAACCTGTATGAGGCCTTGGTATGAATAAAGGTCATGGTTGCCCTGAATGGCTTAGTATATATTCAGACGTTAAGGATTAGCTTATCAGTACTAGATATTACTATTAATTCACTTAGTGTTTACAATAATGTCGTAGATTGATGTTTTTGGTATGTTTGCTGGCGCTATATGAATATAATAAGAGGTAACTGTATCAAAAATAATAACCCTTCTGCTTTACTTGTTTTGAGTAAGGCACCATTAAATAAATATTGAGATTTAATCCATGGTACCAGCAACCAGCCTAAGCGTACTTGAAATAAGTGCGATATTTTTATCAATTACCGCGTTACTCACCTATGTAAACCATCGCTTTATTGGCTTACCAACAACCATTGGCGTGATGGTTATTTCAATGCTTTTATCTATTGGCGCTATATTTTTAGGATTTTTAGGATTTGATGATCTCATCGATTACGAAGTGAGCTTGCTCGATCAGTTAGATTTCACTGAAGTTTTGCTTGATGGCATGCTCTCTATGCTGCTTTTTGCAGGTGCGTTACACGTAAATGTTAGCGATTTAAGGCGCTATAAATTACCAATAGGTATTTTGGCCTGTGTGGGTACATTGTTATCGACGGTTATTATTGCTGGCGCGCTTTATTTACTGCTTCCTTTACTTGGTTTTGAATTAGCATTCATTTGGTGTTTACTGTTTGGTGCATTAATTTCACCAACTGATCCGATTGCGGTAATGGGGATTTTACAATCTGCGGGTGCGCCCAAAAGTATTGAAACCGTGATTGCAGGTGAGTCGTTGTTTAACGATGGAATAGGGGTAGTTATTTTTGTACTTTTATTAGGGGTGTTATCCAGTGGTGATATTCCTACAACCTATCATGTAGCACACTCGCTCGCAGTTGAAGCTGGTGGCGGTATTGTTTTTGGTTTGGTATTAGGTGGAGTTTTATATTACTTACTGAAAAGTATTGATAGTTACCAAGAAGAAGTATTGCTTACTTTAGCAGGTGTTATTGGTGGTTATGCATTGGCAAGCCATTGGCATTTGTCGGGCCCCCTTGCAATGGTGATGATGGGGTTAATGGTGGGTAATCATGGCCGTAGTATGGCGATGAGCGACAAGACTCGCCATTACGTTGATCTGTTTTGGGAATTGATTGATGAAATTTTAAATGCCATTTTGTTTGTACTGATAGGTCTTGAAGTTGTCATGATTGCATTCTCGAGTAATTTGTTTATTGCTGGTGGTTTAACTATTTTAATTGCGTTATTCGCACGTTTAATCGTTGTGGGGATAACAACGACTACATTTAATAAACAATTAGAGTTGCCATCTGGCGCGTGGAAGGTATTAACTTGGGGAGGTTTACGTGGTGGTATTTCGGTTGCACTAGTCTTGCAATTACCTGATGGGACACAGCGTGATATTTTATTGGCTCTCACTTATGCTGTCGTGGTGTTTTCTATTTTAATTCAAGGTTTGAGTATTGGTAAAGTAGCGAAAACTATCCGTTAAATATAAATAGATTAAATATCATTTTAAAAAGTGTGTGGAGTCGTGATAGCTACATTGAGCATCGTTATTTTTGAATAGTTACTGGGTGCTTAAAGTAAATCTTCTGCTTTATCGATAGCTATGCGAGCTTCGATTAAAGTACAGCCTGTTTCTGCTATTAAGCGATTAATAGTCATTCCAGGGTCAGATAGGGCTATTGCCACCAAATCAAAGCTAGGTTTTGGCAACCCTTTGTTAATAGCTTCAGTAATCCATACTGTTTTTGATTGATGTAGCTCTTCACCTATCTTAATAAGTTGGCTTTGTTGGCCTGTGAGTGACCAATTTTTAGAACGGCGAATTCGCTTCAAACTACAACCATGCTGATTAACCAACGCGATGAGCGTTGCCTTACAATCAATGCGATGCAGGAAGTTGTTTAACTTAATGGAGAGGGTGGTTGTGGTGTTATTTGACACAGATTTTTCCAGCAAGGTTTTGGATAACGATAAATAATAACGTTTGTAGAATCATTTGACGAATAAATGAAGCGTTTAAGGAAAGCTTCGCGGCACTCATTCACCATTTTAACGCATTCTTAACCTCGTCGGTTTTGCTTGATTATTATTAGTAGCATTTTCGCCTTGTCGGTGACTTTACTTTTTCTTATTCAGAAGAAAAAGTTATTAAAAAGACTGACACTGAATCACTTTTCCCAATCGCAAATACCTTTGTTAATGGGGCAATTTATTATTATGATCAATCCCAAGGGTGCTGTTTAAAATATTCACTTAAGAAGTCAACTAAAGCGCGAACTGTTGGCGGCAAGAATTTCCGAGATGAATATAATGCATATATATTCATGTCATTTGCTTTCCAATCAGGTAATACCTGTTCTAACTCACCTCTCTTCACAGCTTCGTTGGCCATATAAGTCGGTTGCATTGATAAACCAGCACCACACAAAGTCGCTTCAAGTAGAGCGGTGGCTTCATTGGCTGTTAATCTGCAATTAACATGTATAGATTTATGCTCATTTTCACGTTTTAAATGCCAAATATGGCGTTCAAAATTAACGTAACTAAGACATTCATGTGAGCTGAGATCTTCAGGTGTAAAAATGGTTGGTTTTGTTGCTAAATAAGCTCGGCTGGCAACGATGATTGACCGGCATACTGCAATAGGTTTCCCTATCAAAGCAGGATCTGGTGTAGAGGCAATTCGAATCGCTAAGTCAATTTGGCTCTCTATTAAATCGATAGCGGTATCTTGTAGATTCACATCAATTTTAACTTTGGGGTGTAACGACATAAACGCACAAATAGCAGCCATAAATTGAGAGTGAGCGAATGACATGCTGGTGGCTATTTTTATTGAACCTGACAACTCTTTTGAAGATTTGATATTAGAAACAAGCTTATCAGCAACGCTGAGCCATTGCTCTATATCTTCAAGACATTCTTCACCTATCGTCGTTAGTGTTACCTTTCGAGTTGTACGGTGAAGTAAGCGTGCCCCAAACCAGTTTTCCATCGTCTCTACATAACGAGTAACCATTGGTCTCGACATCTCTAGTCTGTCAGCCGTTGCAGTAAAACTGCCGGAACGTGTCACATCAATAAATACTTGAGCTGCTTTTATTCTATCCATTTATATGTTCGATTTATGAAACAATGTTGTATATTATTGTGTATATAAACGTACCAATCAATCATTCATAATTATCCCCACTTCAATAAATGACATGGGTAACAGAATGAACAAAATTATATTAATTATCGCCTCGATACTATTTGCTAATACAGCATATGCCACGAGTGAAACAGCACTATCATTAAAAGTATATAACGCAGATAGTCATAGCTTTCACGTTAACTCAACCTTGATATACGGTGAGACAGAGGCTGCTATCATAGATGCTGGTTTTACTAAGGCTGATGCTTTAAGAATTGCAGCTAACGTACTTGATTCAGGTAAAAAACTGACGACCATTTTCATTAGTCAGGCGGATCCAGATTATTATTTTGGCACAGAAATGCTAAAGCAGATATTTCCTAATGCACAAATAATCACAACACCAGCAGTTCAAAAAGTGATCCAAAGTAAAATGGCTGGAAAGTTAGCTTTTTGGGGACCTAAAATGGGTAACAATGCCCCTCATTCACCAATATTACCTAAAGCAATCACCGACAGTGCTTTTACTGTAGATGGATATACAGTAGAGATTCACGGGACATCAGGCTTACTTGCATATCGACCTTACCTTTGGATCCCATCAATAAAAGCAATAGTGGGGAATATTGGAATATTTGGTAATTTGCATGTGTGGACTGCAGATACTCAAAGCCAACAGAAATTGGATGCATGGCAGGCACAATTAGCTGAAATGCAAAGATTAAATCCACTTATTGCAGTACCTGGGCATATGACTCCTAATACCAGTCTAACACCAGATAACATCAACTATACCGCTTTATACTTAAAGAAATTCGAACAAGAAAAACAACACAGCACAAATGCTGAAGAGTTGATCAATAAAATGTCGGAAGCTTACCCTAATGCCTTATTTCCACTTGCGTTGAATATAGGTGCAAAGGTTCATATGGGGGAGATGAAATGGTAAAAATTCACTATTTATATGATCCAATGTGTGGGTGGTGCTTCGGAGCAACTCCCCTTGTAGAAATGATGTATGAAATGACATCTATTCAATTAGTTATGCACCCTGGAGGCATGATCAAAAGAAGAGAAATAGATAGTGGGTTTAGGAAAATGGCGCAGAGTCATGATCAAAAAATCGCATTAAGCACTGGGCAGGTATTTTCTCAAGCTTATCATGAAAGACTGAGTGGTAATGAATCGATCATACTGGATTCATATATAACGGCTCAAGCTATTTGGGTTATGGAAAAACATTATGACAAGGGCTTTTTGATGCTGAAGTCGATTCAGCAAGCTCATTATCAATCAGCACTTGATACAAGTAATCCTAACGTATTAGCTGAAATTGCGATTAGGCTGGGGGCAGATAAACGTCACTGGTTTGATTTGATGTCAGCAGAGGGAGAGCATTCTTCTAATGAGATTCAGAAGAGCCATATGTTAATGCAACAATGGAACCTTCAAGGTTTTCCCTCTTTTATAGTAGAAAAAGAAGGTAAATATACTCGATTACCTCATGCTCAATTTTATAACAACATCACAGGATGGAGAGCGTTATTAAAAAGCTTATAGCTTATTTGGCATGTAGTTATTACGCTGGATAAAGAGAGTGACTCGAGCTTATAAGTACTTAATTCATTAAGCTCGTGCCACTTATGTTTTATAACCTAAACACTAGGCTCATATTGGCCTAGTGTTATATTGTCGTTAAAGGAGATATGATATTGACGAATCTTGAGATTATTAAAAGCACTTATGAAGGTGACACATCAGAAGAAAATGGGCGAAACTTACAGAAGTATTTATCAAACGAAGTTAAATGGAAAGAAGCAAACGGGTTTCCTTTGGCCGGGACTTATGTAGGTTTTAAAGAAATATCAGAAAAAGTATTTAGTCGATTAGCCACTGAGTGGACAAATTATACATTTAACGTTGATGGTTATGTTGCGAATGGCGATCATGTTTTTGCTTATGGTACTTATCAAGGAGTCTTTAATAAAACCGGTAAATCATTTAAGGCGAGGGTAGCTCATTTATGGATCTTAAAGGAACGTGAAATTATTAGTTTTGAGCAGTTTGTTGATAGTGTGCCAGTCATTCAGTCGATGAAGTGACCTTGTTAAGAAAGCAAGATCGTGGACACCCATAAACTTTATTCGCTAAACCGCGACCTCAAAACAAGACTTCTTTACCAGAATATCTGACTGTTCAGTTTGTTTATCCAGTTTGTTTCACTTTACCTAATTAGAAAAAATGAACACACTGTATTTAGGCATTTTGATAGCTCCATTATTTGCGCTAACTTGATCAGTCACTATGCCATCAGACCACGCAAATAAACATGTTGCCTCTTCGTTTAGTTCACTTAATACATATTCATCTATTTCAACATCAGACAGATTTAGGTAAACATTAACTTGTTCGTCAGCAACCCCATTTGAACGGCTGAATCCAATAATCTTATGCTCGTCATCACGATGTATAATGTGTGTTTGGTCACCGGTTAAACCTGCCGAATTACCCTCATTATTTTTACGTAATGCAATTAATTGTTGGAAGGCTGCATAGTATTCATTAAATTTATCTTTTTTGTGCCAATTAAGTGCTTCGTTATCATCAAACCAGCCACTTTCTTTTATCTCCTGACCTTGAAATAGCATCGGGATACCAGCCGTCGTTAAGACTAACGTTGCTGCAATAATTCCTTTTTGACGTGCAAAAAAATCATCATCAACGTTACCGGGGGCAACTTCTTCTACTATTCTAGCCTGCCCGTTAGCAACTTCATCATGTGATTCCGTATAGATCACACGTGAATAAATGTTACCACTGTAACTATGTAGTAGGGCACCTACTATTTTATCAAGGTCTATGTCTACAGCGGTTGGGTGAGTTAACGCTGCTCGTATTGGGTGTACAAATTCAGCATCCCACTGCGATGTAAAACCACAACCACCTTGTTCTACTGGATCAGTGATGAAATCATGCTTGTGTAGATCTTCGGCTATACACACTTTATTAGGGAAGTTTTGTTTAATGGTTGAATTGATATCCTGAATAAGTTTGTAGCCTTCTGGAATATCATCTTGTCCGTTATCTTCCCCAGAAATACAGCGCATGAAAGGCAGCATATCTACTCTCAACCCATCGGCTTTAAATTCTCTTAACCACATCAGTGCATTGTCTTTGATGAAGTCGCATACTTCGATGCGACCGTAATCAGGTCGGGTCTCGCCCCAAGGAGTTGAACTCCTTTGGTCATTGTAAAAATAAATACCGCCTTTATCGTTTTCGCTCCAACCATCGAATTGCCATATGTCCAAATCACTGGGTCCAAAATGGTTGTAAACAACATCTAAAATGACACCAATACCTCGCTGATGTGCTGCATCTATAAATCGTTTTAAACCATCGGGACCACCATAAGCTTCTTCAACAGCAAAGGGGCTAGCTGGGTTATATCCCCAACTAATATCACCGGCGAATTCATTAACCGGCATTATTTCTAATACATTGACACCTAATTCAACTAAATCATCTAGTCTTTCGATGGCAGAGTTAAAGGTACCGCGCTCGTCTGATTTTTGATTAAAGGTGCCGATATGCATTTCGTAAATGATTCTTTGATGGACAGGAGGTAATTCAAAATCGTCTATTTTCCAATTAAAATCATCATCGTATATGATTGAATTGCCTACGCTGTTCGTCATTTTTCTAGCACGAGGATCATTTTTTTTGTGGTTTTTATTATCTGCAGATTCAATACAAAATTTATACTGATCATGATTTGAAGCTGTTGGAATATCGAC
The DNA here is from genome assembly GCF_055808325.1 of Psychromonas sp. KJ10-5. Lineage (NCBI taxonomy): Bacteria > Pseudomonadati > Pseudomonadota > Gammaproteobacteria > Alteromonadales > Psychromonadaceae > Psychromonas > Psychromonas sp. KJ10-5. The sequence goes on from NZ_CM147864.1 coordinate 323,280, forward strand.
CCACCAAATCCCGTTATCTGCTTGTTGCATGGCATTTTGGTCTTCGTCCCAATCATTAAAGTCACCCACTAAATAAACTGATTTAGCATGGGGTGCCCACACTGAAAATTGGTAACCTTTATCAATTTTGTTAACACCTAAAACACCTTGAAATGTTGACATAGTTTTATGCTCCAATAATGTATTCGATAAGATAAAAGAAGCGAGCTATCTATATTTAATTTGTTTGAAACTATCATTAGTGTGCGTTGTGAACAGCATCATGGAGCGATTAGCTAATGGGATCTTAACGCTTCAATTAATTCTTCTTTATTCATCTTAGAACGACCATCAATATCTAATGTTTGTGCTCGTTTATACAATTCAGCTTTAGTCCAGTTTTCATATGGCTGCGCTTTTCCGCCTTTTTTAGCTGGGTGCATCTCTGGATTTGCTTGCGCATTGGCGATGCGCGCCGATTTTTCTTTACTGTTTCCTTGGCTAATCAAGGCTTCGTAAACGCTGTCATTTTTGATTTGTTTACCATGTTGTTCAGACATTTTTTTCCCCCTTTAGTCGCGATAAAACGACCGAATTCACGGTCGTTTATTATTCATTCACAGCATTTCACAGTGAACACTGCATAATTGATTTATCGTTCCCAGAAACGTAACGCTCGAAGTGTTTTAATAAATGAATCAGCTTCTTTATCATCTAAGTTAATCATCCCGTTATCTTTTACTTGATCTAAACCCACGGCTTTGAGTAAAGATTGTGCTTGAGGGGTATAACCAATGAATTTTTTGTGGGAATAAGCATCAGTAATAAAATCTTTTGCTTCGGGTACTGTTGCAAAATAGTCTGCTCCCTCATTACTCACTAGGACTAATACTGCGTCGTATAATACAGATGGGCCACCGGCGATAGTTTGCTGTGCTTTAACGTGATTACCTTTAGAACAAGTAGCCCCGCCTATGTCTGCTGCAACCACTTCGTATCGAGCACCTTCATCAGCTAATGCATCAGTAACGGATTTAAATAATGCACCGTCAAAACCTTCTGATATTAATATACCCAATTTTCTCCCTTTGAAAGTATTAATTGAATTTTTTAATATACTCAATGCGTCTGATACAGGTAAATCGGTACGCGTTGCTTTTGCTGCTTCAGCGGCTGCTGGCATGGTTTCAAAACCTAAGCCTGTTGCGACTTCTTCAGCTAACTTTTTATCGATATTGATCAGGTGTGATACTAAACGTTCTCGGATTGCTAATTTTTCGACTTTTGATAACTCAAATACAAGGGCGGATTGGATGTGTTGCTGTTCTACGTCTGTTTGGCTGAGATAGAACTGGCGAGCTTGGCTATAGTGGTCTGAGAAAGTGTCAGAACGATAACGTGTTTTATCTCCGGTCATTTGCTCTGAACTGCTTTTAAAACCTTGTTCAGGGCAAGCACGAGGATTATTTTCATCTGCATCCCAAGAGTTAGGTTCATAATTAACACGGCCCTTTGGATTGTTCATTGCCATGTGCCCATCTTGTTGAAAATGATGCATTGGACATTTTGGTGCATTAATCGGAATGTCAGTGAAGTTTGGGCCACCAAGTCGTTTAGTTTGAGTATCTAAATAAGAGAAATTACGGCCTTGCAATAAAGGATCAGGGGTAAAATCAATACCAGGCACTATGTTTTGGGTACAGAATGCGACTTGTTCAGTTTCAGCAAAAAAGTTATCGACTACGCGATCAAGTACCATACGGCCAACAATTTTAATCGGTACTTGCTCTTCAGGAATAAGCTTAGTGGGGTCAAAAATATCAAACTCAAAATCATCAGCAAATTGTTGGTCGAACACTTGCAGGCCTAACTCCCATTCAGGATAATCATTCGCTAAGATCGACTCCCAAATATCTCTTCGATGAAAATCAGGATCTGCACCGTTTATTTTCAGTGCTTCATTCCAAACCACTGATTGCATGCCTAGTTTAGGTTTCCAATGAAACTTAACAAATTTTTCTTCACCCTTCGCATTAATCATTTTAAAGGTGTGCACACCAAAACCTTCCATAAAACGCAATGAACGAGGAATCGCACGATCAGACATTGTCCACATCACCATATTCATTGCTTCTGGTGTTAGGCTGACAAAGTCCCAGAAATTATCATGTGCTGTTTGTGCTTGAGGAAAGCCTCTGTCAGGTTCTGCTTTTGCAGAATGAATTAAATCAGGAAATTTCATTGCATCTTGAATGAAGAAGACAGGAATATTATTACCTACAAGATCCCAATTGCCTTTTTTAGTATAAAACTTAACAGCAAAACCTCGAACATCTCGAGCCAAATCGCCCGAACCTTTGTTACCTGCTACCGTTGAAATTCGTGTAAATAACGGTGTTTTTTCACCTGCTCGCTGAAAGATATCTGCGCAAGTAATATCAGATAATGATTCATAGTTCTCAAAGTAACCATGCGCACCATATCCCCTTGCATGTACAACTCGCTCTGGGATTCTTTCATGATCGAAATGAAACAGTTTTTCCCTCAGTATATGATCTTCCATCAAGGTGGGGCCATTTGCTCCGGCTTTTAGAGAGTTCTGATCATCACTGATTGGACAACCTTGGCTTGTGGTCATTGTGGGGTAAGCATCGGCATTTGATTGATGAAGTTCTCCACCTTTGCCTTTACCGCCTGAGTATTTAAATGATTCTGTCATATCTAGTCCTTAATCTTTTGCTAAAAATTAATGTTTAGAGGCTAACAATTGAACACGTTACCTATTTGACTGAGAGCAATAAAAATGCCAAATACAAACCCAGTAAATATCACTGTTAATCTATAGTTAGATATTTTTTATGTGTAATATTTACAAATTTTTTGTAATTATTACGCGAGATGGTTAATGATTTAAATAAGCAAAAACGGGTTTTTTTACCTGTAAGCCTCTATTAAATATCATGCATTTCATTGAGTTCGATGGAGAGTTGTTTCTTTTTTTGTTCTGTGTGTTGGTGAAGATTATCAAATACTATTTTTACTTCTTGGGATTCATTTGATTTAGAGATACCTTGGTAAATGTCTGATAAATATTGGTTAAAGCGATCTGCTAATGCTTCAACTTGTTCGCTCGTTACTTGCGTACGATTAAAATCAGTTGAGAATAAAGCATCAAGGTTTTGCTCAGGATCAAATTGAATAAATGCTTTTTGAGTTTTATCCGATGCTTTATCAAGGTAGTTACTGATAAAATCGAGCAATTCAAGTTCGTGTTTTATCAAAATATCCAATAATAACTTGGTTCTTTGGTTTTCAGCGTCCTTTGATAATGATTGATAAAATTCTGCAATACGTGAGTGCAACTTTTGATTTTGTTTTAAGAAATCGTGCACGTTATTAAAGTTATTCATTAAGTTGCTTCCTTTAAATTTTACTTAGTTTTTAACGTTGATTGATAGGCCTATTCAGTGAGTTAAATAGGTCTAACGATGTAAACTAGTCATGTAAATTAATTTGTCGGCATGAGTGTTATTTCTCTTACATCACAACGAGGGTTGGCAGAAATGGCATAAACAACCGCTTCAGCAACATCTGTAGGATCTAACTTGTCGGGCTTAGCTTCATCAAAGAAAGGCGTGTTAACCATGCCTGGACAGATGGTGGTGCAACGACCTTTCCATTCTGCCATCTCAATCGCTAAATTTTGTGCAAAACCATAAGCAAACCATTTTGAAGCGCCGTATACGGAACCTTTAAGTGAAATTTTTCCTGCGATGGAGCTAGTGACAATGAAGTGTCCTTGCGTTTCTTTTAGTGCAGGAAGGCTTGCTTTAGCGGTATACAGTAAAGCGTTTATATTGACATCTAGCATAGTTTTCCACTCATCTGGGTTACCATTTTCAATACCAGGTGTACTTGCACCCATGCCAGCATTGGCAAATACAACGTCTACTCTGCCAAACTTTTCTTTCGCTTTATTGATGACGTTACTAATTTCATCCAAGTTTGATACATCTGCTGTGACAGCTAATACTTTATCCTCTCCCCAACGTTGTACTATTTTGTTAAGTTTTTCTGTGCTTCTTGCTGTGACTACTGCTTTATGTCCAGCTTCGATGACTTTATCGACCGTCGCTGCGCCTATGCCACTTGAAGCGCCTGTTACGACTACTATTTTTTGATTATTCATGTTTGAACCTCTATTTATCTTTTACGTAAGTCATTTAATGTGTCAATTGGTATGCAATCGCATCGACAAAAGCAGGAATGTCATCAGGGTTACGGCTAGTGATTAATTTTCCATCTACGACTACTTTTTTATCTTCCCAGTGCGCCCCCGCATTTTTTAAATCGGTACTGATACTTGGAAAAGAGGTGACCTTTCTATTATTTACAATGTCAGCTTCCACTAATAACCAAGGCCCATGGCAAATAGCAGCAATTGCTTTTATGTTGTCTTCTTTTGTGGCTTTTTGAATTAACGACACCACCTCTTTATTGGTGCGTAATATATCTGGATTGATTTGACCACCAGGAAAAATAATACCGTCGTAATCTGAAAGGGTGATATCGCCAACTTGTTTATCGACTTTAATTTTATCGCCCCACTTATTGACATCCCAACCACAAATTTCTTGATTGTTATCGATTGATAAAACGTCTATTTCTGCACCAAGTGCCGCTAAATTTTTTTTAGGTTGAAGTAATTCGCTTTGTTCAAAACCATCGGTTGCTATCATTGCAATTTTTTTATTGTTAAGTGAGTTGTTGTTATTCATTCTGCCTCCCATTTAAATAGATTAATGCTTATTCGCTAGTCGTTGTTATGTGTAGCGTCTAATTTGACTATTTAGTTACTATGGCACTGCAATACCAATACCATGTTGTAAAAAGTTGGCTAATATCATTTAAAATAGGGGCTTAGAGGAGTTTTAGGCTTTGTAAGGGAATTAATATCTTGGAAGAAATGATGTAATATTTTTATTTATAAATGTAATAATTTCATGGTGTGGTTACTTTTAGGGGGCTTGAATATTTGTATTTCAGTCAATAAAACTCTCCATTATTTTTTTAAATAATGATCTAAATACGCATGGAAAATATTAATTTATTAAGAGGGGAAATTAGCTTGGAAACATATTGATATAGAGTCGAAAGCCTTATATACACTAGCTATATATTGATTTTTGGTATCTTCATTATAGGATTTTTTACTTTTATTACAGATAGAAGTAGTCTGTTTCAATTTATTAATTTAACCACTTTACTGACGCAATATTATGTATATCTCTTCATAAAAGCACTGCCTCTTTTGGAACTGTAAATCCGTGGCATGCTATTTGCTGCAATCTTTACTGTTACACGAATATATTAACCGAGGAAAGTTGCTACTAGGTTGTTGAAATCGCCGCTTAGCGGTTTCCAAAGACTCATTTACATTTAAGGATTAACCAATGGATATCATTCGAATTATTTTTGCTGTTTTATTGCCACCACTAGGTGTTTTTTTACAAGTCGGATTCTCTTGGACATTAGTCTTGAATATCATTTTGACGCTTTTCGGTTATATTCCGGGCATTATTCATGCAGTTTGGGTTATCGCAAGAAAGTAACAAAATAGATTAAATTTCAGTTTCATAATTATCCATTGCGGTTAAGAGAGTGGAGTCCATAAATCGAGTGGACACCGATAAACTTTATTGGTTGATCCACTCTCCCAAAACAATACTTCATAACCAATAACTTACTGTAAAAGTGCGGAGAAGTTAGTTTCGTTATTTTACAATAGTGATCTCATCTACTTTTTTATTTAACTCACCACACAGTTTTTTGTTAAATCTCCAATGTAAGCTGCTTTAAGGTTTTCTATTGCACATGTAATCATGGCAAGCCTTGTTTCTGATGTTGCAGAGCCAATATGGGGAAAAAGAGTTACATTTTTTAACTCCATTAAAGGTGAGCTGTGTGGAAGTGGCTCGACTTCGTAAACATCCAAACCAGCGGCTCTTATTGTTTGATTTTTTAATGCGATGGCTAGCGCATCTTGGTCAACCACATTTCCTCGCCCACCATTAATGAAAATGGCTGAGTTTTTCATGAGTTCAAGTTCTCTTTGGCCAATGAGTCGGTCTGTTTGTTGATTAGCGGGTAATATTGAACAAACAAAATCTGAATCAGCTAATAATTCATCAAGTTCCATTTTTTGTGCATCTAAGTTTTCTTCTGCTTTTGAGTTTACACTGCGGTTATAGTAATTTATTTGCATGTCAAAACCTAAGTGTGCTCGTTTAGCAACTGCATAACCTATGCGCCCCATGCCTAATATACCGAGCTTTTTACCGTGAATATCGACACCAAAATAATCATCTTTTAAGTTATTAGACCATTTACCGGATGTTACGAAGTTATTTAACTCAGTTGTTCGTCTTGCTGAGCACATGATTAAAGTGAAAATAGTGTCCGCAGTGGTATCAGTTAAGACATCAGGAGTGTTCATTAATGCAATTTTTCGTGACTTTAGGTACTCAAGATCAAAGTGATCATAGCCCACTGAAATGGTTGATATTACTTTTAAGTTCAGAGCGTGCTGTAAAATTTCTTGATGCAATTTAACGCCTGAGCCAATTAAACCAATGGCATCTTTAATTTCGTGGATAAATTGTTTTAAATTACTTTCATCTATTTTATCAAAACAGATAAGGTTAAACATTTGGCTTAATAATAATTTTTGTTGTTCTGGGATTTTTTTATATAACACAACTTTATCTTTCATTATTTTTCCTTTTAAGCCTTTTTGAGAGGGGATAGGCTAAAATGTTAATTTAATTATTCATGGCTAAAGATGATATTACCGTAATACGAGGTCGCTTTACTGCCGCTATTATTGCAAAGATCGAAGACACTCATAAACTTTGCAGATTAACCCACTTCCCAAAACAATACTTCCTTACCAATAACTTACAGTTAAAGGAGGATCTCCTGTTTATAAAATCGTTAATATATTTTTAAAAATATACTCTGCAACTGAACTTTACGTTTTTATATCACGTATTTATTGATGTCATTACTTAAGAAATTTGCAATTCGATAGTGCAATTTAGCGATCACAAAATGCTAAATTTATAAGAATTGGTGAACAGTGTTCTTTACCCAATTTCTGCAAGAGTAGATTGCGTCTACGGCATATTCGATGTACCAAATTATCAATGATTTACACAATGGTAATACGCTAAATAAACGTCACTTCCTATTTGAACGTTATATGCCTGATGTTGCTTTTGTTTCAATACTCATTTTATTGCTGCAGGAGTTAAACATAATTTAAATTCAAACTTATACGAGGTCTATGATTATGTTTGAAAGTTTCACTGCCGAGACACTTGCCAGAATTCAGTTTGCGTTCACTGTTTCCTTTCATATTATATTTCCAGCTTTTTCGATTGGACTCGCTAGTTATTTAGCCGTTTTAAATGGCTTGTGGCTAAAAACACATGATAAAACTTACCTTTTCCTGTTTAATTATTGGAAGAAAATTTTCGCGGTCGCTTTTGGGATGGGGGTCGTTTCCGGTATTGTTATGTCTTATCAATTTGGTACTAACTGGTCGGTATTTTCAGATAAAACGGGGCCAGTTCTGGGACCGCTTATGGCCTATGAAGTACTCTCTGCTTTCTTCCTCGAGGCTGGTTTTTTAGGTATTGCTTTATTTGGACGTGAGCGTGTTGGCGATAAGTTACACATGTTCGCGGTCAGTATGGTTGCTTTTGGTACCTTAATGTCAGCAACTTGGATTTTATCTGTTAATTCGTGGATGCAAACACCTGCTGGCTACAGCATTAATGAGTTAGGTCAGTTTGTTCCTGAGGATTGGTGGCAGATCGTTTTTAATCCTTCATTTCCTTACCGTTTAGTACACATGGTTGTCGCCGCTTTTCTCACAACCGCTCTAGTTGTCGGGGCTGTGGGGGCTTTACACCTCTTAAGAAGAAAAACCGATGTTGCCGCGCGCCGTATGTTCTCAATGGCGATGGGTATGTTAATTATTGCTGCTCCTTTGCAAATTGTGGTGGGAGACTTTCATGGTTTAAATACGTTAGAACATCAACCAGCCAAAGTGATGGCGATGGAAGGGCATTATGATAGTCACCCCGAAGGTGCTCCGCTGATTTTATTTGGTATTCCTAACCCAGAACAAAAGAGAATTGATTACGCGATTCAGATACCTAAAGTGTCCAGTTTAATTTTAAAGCATGATTTAAATGCGCCGCTTGCTGGTTTAGATACGATTGCAGATGAAGATGAGCCACCTGTTGCCATTGTATTCTGGAGTTTCCGTATCATGATTTCTCTTGGTTTTGCGATGTTAGGTTTAGCAGTATGGAGTTTTTGGAGACGCATGCGCGGCAAGCTTTATGATGATGATTGGTTAAAGCGAGCTGCGATCGTGATGGGGCCAATGGGCTTTGTGGCCGTGCTAGCAGGTTGGGTTACTACTGAGGTGGGGCGTCAACCTTTCACTGTCTACGGTTTATTACGAACCTCCGATAGCCTTGCACCAATTGCAGCACCTGCTGTCGCAGTTTCCCTTATCGCATTTATTGTTGTTTACTTCTTTGTGTTTGGGGCCGGTACTTACTACATATTAAGGTTGATGAATAAATTGCCGGCGGCATCTGGCGTTGACATGAATGACGGGCCTATCAGAACCGCAGAAAAACAAGTTATTGAAACCATCGATATAACTCACGCAGACCATAAGTCAGATGGCCAAGGAGATAACCATGGAATTTGAATTATCATTTATCTGGGCAATCATTATCACGTTTGCTGTACTCTGTTATGTCATTTTAGATGGCTTTGATCTGGGCATTGGTATTTTGTTTCCGTCGGCTAAATCAGAACAAGACAAATCGGTCATGATGAATACTATTGCGCCGGTTTGGGACGGTAATGAAACTTGGCTAGTAATGGCGGGTGGTGGCTTGTTTGCTGTTTTTCCTCTCGCCTACGCTGTTATTATGCCTGCATTGTATATGCCTATTATATTGATGCTGTTAGCCTTGATTTTTAGAGGAGTCGCCTTTGAATATCGCTGGAGAACGGTTCGTTGGAAACCTGTTTGGGACTTTTCTTTCTTCGCTGGTTCGGTGATAGCTGCCTTTACGCAAGGCATTTCTCTCGGCGCTTTGGTACAAGGTATCGAGGTTGCTAACCGTGCCTACGCTGGTGGTTGGTGGGACTGGCTGACTCCATTTTCATTATTCACTGGATGTGCTGTTGTCATAGGCTATGGTTTATTGGGCTCTACTTGGTTAATCATGAAAACAGAAGGGGAGTTACAAAGGAGAATGCGTGGTTATGCTAAAGGGTTAGCAATTGCTACCCTCGGATTTATAGGTATTGTTAGTATCCTAACGCCTTTTCAAGATCCTGCTTATTTCCAACGCTGGTTCTCTTTACCAGGTAGTATCTTTAGTGTATTGGTTCCAGTTTTAGTTGGGCTATGTACTTGGTTACTCTTTATGGGATTAAAACAGTACAAAGAAGCACAACCATTTTTCGCCTCACTTGGCTTATTTGTGCTTAGCTTTATCGGTATTCTTATTAGTTTCTATCCTAATATTGTGCCGCCAAGTTTAACCATTACTGAAGCTGCAGCGCCTGATTCAAGTCTAAAATTCGCCTTAATGGGAACGGTAGTATTAGTGCCACTCATTTTAATCTATACCGCTTATGCTTACTGGGTATTCAGAGGTAAAGTAAGACCAGAAGATGGGTATCACTAATGGCTTTGAATAAATATAAAAAACTCGCTTGGTTTATTGGTATTTGGTTTGCTGGAGTATTGGCGTTATTTGTTGTGGCTATGTTGATTAAATCAGTCATTCTTTAATGGTAAAAAGCTGTGAAGGTTAAGTCTGTAATGCAGGGAGAAAACTTATTTTCTCCCTTTTTTGTTGCCATGTTATAAGAGGTAGTTGGTGTATCTGTCTCTCTTTGTGCATCAAGTTTAGGTTGGTTTTATTTACTTTTAAATGAGCGATTCAGCATAACAACACTTCCCCTCGATCACTAAAAAAAGATCGAGGATAACGTGAACAGTCATAAGCTTAGTTGGTTAACCCACTTACCAAAATAATGATTAATTAACAGTTGCTTACAGTAGAGGAGACACCTCTTCTATCGGAGTTTAAGCTTTTCTAATAACAATTCAGCTTGCTCAGTTATCATGTCATTAGGGTTAAAGCTAAGTGCTTTTTCTGCGAATGATTCTGCCTGTGCATTTTTACCTTGTCGGTAATTTAACTCTGCTAACTTTAAATAAACTTCAGGGGTACGTGGAGAGATTCTGATTGCTCGCTCTAACGTCCTCGTTGCACCTTGTAAGTTACCTTGGCTTTCTTGCTGCTCTGCAAGGCTTAATAATGAGTTTAATGCAGAGCTTCTGTTAACTGTATTATCGCTCTTACCTGTTGATGTATTGATTGAGCTTGGTGTTGTCGGGTCTGTTACTGGTGCGGTAACCGTCGGTTTGGTACTACACGCCCATAAAAAACTAGATAAACAAACAACAGCAATTTTGTAATGATTCATTATTTTTCTCCCTTTAATTGGTTAAATTACGGAACCAATCGATGACTTTATCCGTTGCATTACACCGTTTTTCTTGTTCTGGTTCACTGCCACTCACGAAAGGCAAAGGGATCGCATTGTTACAATTATCTTCGCTACCGACGCCTGTTTCGCTATCAACCCAACTTAGAGTGATATTTTTTGGTGGAGTATTTTGTAAAGGTTGATGAGCTCGCGCTTTAAAAATATCAGCCCAGACACGAAGTGCGCCACTTGAGCCAGTTAACCCCGTTGTTTTATTATCGTCACGGCCAAGCCAGACGACTGCTTGCATATCTTCTGAAAAACCTGCAAACCAACTGTCTCGTAGGTCATTGGTTGTTCCTGTTTTCCCTGCCACTGCAAAGTCCGGTAATAACCATTCTAGTGCTTTAGCTGAGCCTTCGTGGGTCACTGCTTGCAAAGCATGGCGTAAGGTATAAATGGCACTCGAATTAAAGCGTTTTTCAATATCAATCGGGTAACTGGTGAGTAATTCTCCATGCGCATCAACAACTGAGCTGATCGCTAACAATGGCGTATAAAACCCACCGGAGGAGATGGTTTGATACATTTGAGCAACGTCAAGCGGGCTCAATTCTGCTGCGCCTAATGTAATCGATGGTACGGCTGGGATATCACTCTCAACGCCAAGTCGTTGTATGGTTGATAATATATTATCTAAGCCTAGCTCATTACCTAAACGTGCCGTTGCCTGATTATATGAATGTGCTAAGGCTTTATATAAAAGCACATCGCCGTGATCTTTTAAATCGTAATTTTTAGGTGACCAAGTATCACCGTTCGCTAATTTTTGTTCGTAGGCCGAATCACTTATTAAGCTCGCTAAGGTATATTCTTCACTTTTTTCTAGTGCCGTTAAATACACTGCGGGTTTCATTAATGAACCGATTTGCCGACGTGCATCAATGGCGCGGTTAAACCCTGCATATTGGGTATCGGTACCGCCTACAATCGCTGTAACTGCGCCAGTATTAGGTTGCGTTACAATCACGGCACCTTGTAGCTTATGCTCAGGATCTGATTGTTTCTGTTTAGTCATTGCTTTAACCAAGCTAGATTCAGCGGTTTCTTGAATCAAGGGGTTAAAGTGGGTGAAAATAGATAAACCATTTGAACTTAAGTCTTCTGCTTTATAGTCATTCTGTAATTGTCTGCGTACCAGATCTAAATAAGCAGGGTAACGTTTATGGCCACTGGCATTTCGGTCGCCAACTTCTAGTGGCGCTTGCTTAGCCAATTCAGCAACGTCTTGATCAAGGCGGTTTTCTCTTACGGCAATATCTAATACTAAATTACGGCGTTTTAATGCACGCTCAGGGTTACGCCATGGATTGTAATAACTCGCGCCACGCACTAATGCGACTAACAATGCTTGTTGTGAAAGGGATAAATCGATTAGGTCTTTTTTGAAGTAATACTGACTTGCTAAACCAAAGCCATGAATGGCACGCGGGCCATCTTGACCGAGGTATATTTCATTCATGTATCCTTCTAAAATATCGGCTTTGCTTGCGTGTAATTCTAATAATATTGCCATCAGCGCTTCTTGTGCTTTACGAATTAATGTTCGTTCGGGCGTGAGGTAATAATTTTTAATCAATTGTTGTGTTAGTGTTGAGGCTCCCTGTGAGAATCCACCTTTTTTAATATTGGTAACCATTGCACGTGCAATACCACGAAGTGAAATACCGAAATGGTCATAGAAATCCTTATCTTCAACAGCAACTAACATTGATTGTAAAGAATCAGGAACGTCGGTCAGTTGCACTAATATTCTATCTTCGTTGTGTGAAGGGTAGATACCTCCTATCACCAAGGGCTGTAAACGTACTAATGCTTTGTTATTTTTACTTTTTAAGCTTGATACAAAGCCATTATTTAAGGTGATTTTTATTTTTTGTGCTGGTGCTAATTCATCACTGAACTGAAATTTAGGGATAAATATCGTCACGTTATTACCATTGATTAATGCCTCGCCGGGATGCTTAACATCTTGTACAAAACGATAGCCAAGCATGGTCATTTCTTCACGTAAATCAGCCAACGGAAGTGGTAACCCTTCATATATTTCTAAAGGGCGAGCATAAACAGTTGATGCAACTGACCACTGTTTATCTTTAAAAGTCGAATTAACGAGAGAGTCTAAGTAGAGGAGGATGCCGCTAGCGATGATTACTAATATTAATAATGCAGCCCATTTTTTACTAATGTATTGACGAGTTGTCGATTGTTTATGAACCAATGTAAGACCTTATAAAAACTAGAAATAAAAAGTAGTCGCGTGGTCACTAGGTTATTGCTATAACAGTGATTTGCGATTTTTCATTGAAGTAAAGGTCTTCGACATCTAGCTGAAGCATAAAGTTCACGAGCATCAAGCAACTTTGAAATCTGATACTTTCAACTCATCTTTTAGCCATGTAGATTTTTAATGTTAGTGGTAGTTGTTATGACGCTGTCACGCAATTTTAGACCTTGTTATTTGATATTCTTAAGTATCAATACATTTTGACCTTTAATAGGTCATTTTCGAAAAACATTTGCTTGATTTAAAAAGTTGTTTTTATCATTTAAAGTTAACTTTATTTAAAGCCTAAAAAACTGTTTTATTAGATACATCGTCTACAATGTTAGCTGCGCATATTTTTTCTGGCATATCAGGGCCTGCGTGATAAGCTAAAATCAATACAATCATTCACTTAACGACTCAATTATTTAATTAATCTATGAAAGACATTAACTTTAAAACTGTATTTAACGATATCTTTATTGAATTACAACCCTTGGAAAATAAAGGTGTCGCTGCTTCTTATATTCCTGAGCTTGCTAAGATAGATCCTGATAAATTAGGGATCCATTTAGTACATGCTGATAAAGGCAATTTTTATCAAGGTGATAGTCAAGAGCGTTTCTCAATACAGAGTATTTCCAAAGTGTTTTCGCTAACGTTAGCGATGCGTATTATTGGTGGTGAATTATGGTCACGTGTTGGGGTAGAGCCATCAGGAACTGCATTTAACTCTTTAATACAATTAGAAGTTGAAAATGGTATTCCTCGTAATCCTTTTATTAATGCTGGCGCTATTGTTATTTGCGATGTATTGATGAGTTATTTGGATAACCCTAAAGTAGACCTATTAAATTTTATTAGAGAAATTGCTAATAACCCAAGTCTACAATACAACGAAACCGTCGCTGAATCAGAAAAACTCACTAGTGATAGAAATAAAGCGCTCATTTATTTGATGCGTGATTTTGGCAATATTCATAATGATGTTGATGAAGTCTTAGATTTATATTTTTACCTTTGTTCGATTGAGATGAATTGCTGCGAATTAGCACATTCATTTATGTTTTTAGTGACGAGAGGCGTTGATTTATCAACGGGAGAAGTAATTGTAACACCTAGTCAAGCTAGGCGTATTAATGCCGTGATGCAATCGTGTGGCTTTTATGATGAAGCGGGGGAGTTTGCTTTTAAAGTGGGCTTGCCTGGAAAAAGTGGCGTTGGTGGAGGGATTGTTGCATTGCATCCTGGTAAGTATGCCGTTGCTGTCTGGAGCCCTCGATTAAATAAAAAAGGTAACTCATATATGGGAATGAAAGTCTTGGAGTTGTTAACCACGAAAATGGAAGATTCAATTTTCTAGAGATTAACAGCGCTGTTTGAGTCTGTTTTCGGTCGATTTTTTAGCTTGAATTGACTGGTTACATCTGCGTTAAATTATTTTTCATTTTTGGTGAAATATTGCTATCTATTTTTAATTGTTGGGAACATAATCTCGCTGTTAGCTGGGTACTTAATACCCTGAATAACATATGTCAAAAGGTTAGTAGTTGTTTATCTTAATGAAAGGAAAGCATCGTGAGTAAAGGCCAAGACAGTAAAAAAGACGGTAAGAAAAAACCACTTTTAACAGCCAAAGAAAAAAAAGCAGTAAAAGTCGCTAAAAAAGCCAAAGTTGGATTTTTAGGCAGATAGATATTAGATGAAAGGCCATCAATTTAGCGGTGGCCTTTTATCACTCAACGCGTTAATTCATATGTTCAATGAACATCATTTTCACAAATTTTATAACCTGATTAACTAACTTTTAGGGCGCATTTTTTCATTTGCCCATTCAGCAAATTCTTGTAATGTACAACTCTCCGTTGACCCTTTTCTGTCACCATCTGCAATGCGATATATCACTAGATAACGAGATGGATCTTGGTGTTCTCGCTGGTCAATTACTTGGCGAACTGACCACTGTCTTCCTGGTTTGCTATTGGTATAGAAGGCCCCTAGTTCGAGCACAAACTGCTTAATTAACTCTTCATGATAAATAGCATCGGCTAAATCAACTACGCGTTTTATCTGTTCGTCACTGGCATCAATCACTAGATCTGAACGCTTTATGGCTTGATGAATATGTTGCTTCTTAATACGGCGCGTATCGGGGTGATACCCAACACTGTGGTAACGCATGAAACTTTGTGGGTAGTTTCTCCAATGAAATAGGTTATTAAAAATCATCGCGATAATAAATAATATGCTGCAATTAATCAGTGTCGGTGTGAGCACATACCAATAACCGAGGCCATGGATAGTAGGGCCGCCGATCACTGCTGCTAAAGCTGTTGCACCACCTGGTGGGTGTAAACTGCGGGTTAAATGCATGACTAAAATAGATAATCCGACGGCTACTGGCGCAGCAATAAGCATAGGGTCTATAAATGTAGCACAAGTAACCCCAATAATAGCGGAAAGAATATTCCCTCCTAAAAAGGCCCAAGGTGTAGAAAGTTGACCATGAGGCACTGCAAAAAGTAATACAGCGGAAGCCCCCATGGAAGGTAAGATAGCTACTGACCCAGCGTCGCCAGTAAAGTAAACGGTTGCATAAAAACAACAAAAAATAGCTAACATTCCACCTATTGTTGCTACGGTTTTCTCTGAATTAACAACGTTACTTTGAACCCCTAAAAATCGAATAATTGCCTGAATCATTTGCTATCACTTATATTACTTATTTTTATTATTATGTGGCACTGGGGGCTATTAAGTTTTTACTTATGCTGTTAGCCCTGATCAAAGGTGGTAAAGGGTATAGTGAGGAGCTGCTTAAATCAAAGTAAGCTATCTGAATAAGGTATAATAAAAGTGTTGGTCTTGGTGTGTTGTGAATAATTGAAAGTGTTCAGTTAAATAAGGTTCTCCAGTCACATTGATCATCTTTACTTCAAACTCTTCACAAATATCATTAAGATAGTGTCGCACCTTACAACGACAATTATAATGATAAGGATTACCGATTTATGAACAAAACGATTGAGACTATGTTAAGTCACCGTTCGATTCGCCAATATACGGATCAGCCAATAGAAAAAGCGCAACTGGACACGATTATTCAGGCTGGATTAGCGGCTTCTTCATCGAGTATGCTACAGGTTGTGTCTATCATTAGAGTGACAGACAAAAGCAAGCGAAAATTGTTAGCTGAATACGCGGGTAATCAAGTGTATGTTGAAAATGCAACGGAATTTTTAGTGTTTTGTATTGATTACCAACGTCATGCTGAAATTAACCCTGAGGTACAAGCTGACTTCACCGAGCTAACGCTTATTGGTGCTGTTGACAGTGGGATTATGGCGCAAAACTGTTTATTAGCAGCTGAATCATTGGGGTTAGGTGGCGTATATATTGGTGGTTTACGTAACAAAGTTGAGCTAGTGGATGAGTTGCTTGAGTTACCACAGAATACGTCGGTACTGTTCGGTATGTGTCTAGGTTACCCTGCACAAGATCCTGAGGTTAAACCACGTTTGCCTGCACATGTGATTATGCATGAAAATCAATATAAGCCTCTGAATATGGACGATATTAAAGATTATGATAAAGTTATTCATGACTATTATGCAAGCCGCACGAGTAATCAAAAGCAAAGTAATTGGTCAGAGCAAGTGACTGGACAGTTATCAAAAGAGTCACGTCCTCATATCCTGCCATATCTAAATAAGAAAGGGCTTACAAAGCGCTAGGCTTTTACTGGTTTGTTGTGCTGAACCTTAACTTGATTGCTTAACAAGTTAAGGTTCAGTTGTTGGTGCTAGTGGTTATTATCTCTATTAATAGTCAGATACTTTTAATCTGTATTCACCTGCTTCATTTTCATCTGCATATAAGTTGTCTTGATACTCAAAGTTTGAAGGCGTTATACCTACGACTTTGTGTTCACTCCAGTACACATGATTTGCATCTTTTGAGAAACGATCTGAAATCACGCTAAAGGTATCTGGGTCTGCTCCACTAATAGGTTCGTTATAATAAAAGATTCGATTACCTATTCTAGTAAATGTTTTTTGATCAGGATTAAGTACGACTACATCACTAGGTTTAATCCCCTCTAGCTTATTATTTCTGGTGTAGACTTCATCATTATACGCATAGAACTCGTAGGTGATGTCTCTAACTTCTTCACTAGGCACCATGATAACCGTTGTCGAGGTTAGATGAAGAGCTCTCCACTCCCAGTTTTTTTGAAGTTGATTAGCTTCAGAACGGCCCACATCGGATGCTTTTCTATTGTTAATAATATAGCCATTATAATAAAGATGTTTTTGATCTTTTGAGATGGCGTCATTTAATACTTTAAACGTATTAGGGTCACTCTCTGGAATAGGCGTGTTAAAATAATAAGCTTGGTTTTTATCTTTTCTATAATAAGGCGAAATAACAGTAAAACCTTCTGGTACCATGCCTTCTATTCTCTCTCCATTAGCATAAACACGGAGTGAATCTGTTGCATATTCATCATTAATTATTTCAAAGCTATTGGCATTTTCGCTAATGACTTCCCCATGGTAAAGAATTTGCTCACCATGCTTAATGTATTGCTCATTAGCTTTATTGATTGCAGAAGGCATTGCTTTGAGTGGCATTTTGATATCTTTGTAATAGTAAAGGTAATGTTTATCCATGCTATACAAACCATGAAGGTAAGTGAAACTGTCCAAATCAGCTCCTGTAATGACTTCTCCATGACATAACACTTTTCCTCCACTAATCAGGTAGCCTGAATCGACGCTACTTGTGTTTAACCCTGATGTTACTTTTACTATCGGCTCTGGTTTTACTCCAACAAGAGGCTTCCCATCGTAATAGAGGTGCTCACTGTCTTTTGCATATGAGTTATCTATGGCTTTAAAGGTGCTTGGGTCTGCTCCTTCAATTTTTACTTCGCCTATTTGGAAAAAATTGCCATTCCTTACATACACAACTTGACCGTCTTGGAAGTAATATTGATTGCTCTTGCTATTATCTACAGCACTAGCATTATGCGTGCTAGGGCTGCTAACGTAAAAAGCAAAAATAGCAGCTACTAACGCATAAATTACAAATATGATTAAAAATACGATTCCAATCCACATCAGAATTTTCATAGGTATATCCTGCAAGTTATTAATTATATTAAGGTTTAAAATAACACAATCATAAAAAATTGATATTAAATCATTGGATTATGATATCTTTTAGGAGGATAAATCCTGATTACTTGGTTTTTAAAGGCCGCTATTCATTGTTTAAAGGGGAGCTTGTGAATTCTTTTTTTAATCACTTTTTGAATAGTTCGATGTAAAGAGCGCTTAAATAATTAACAGGTATAATGTTTTTTGGATACTACTTAACAGTATTAATCTACTCAACGTATTAAGTTAAGAGTTAATAACAGCTATTTTTATTCAATAGTGATATGTTTATTGATAAATAATTCACCAATATGCTATTTTAGCTGGAGATTTTAGAGTTTTTCTTTAATTTCATCATATTAAGTAACGCTCTCAGCTACACTTATAAGACGAACTATTTATTGTCAGTCCTTATTATTCTTTATGGATTTTAGATGAGGGGTTTTATTTGAACGAATTCTTTATTGCAATCATTCTTGCTGGCACATTTCTATTATTAGCTAGTCTTGTTAATACACTGCGAATTTGTAGAAAAACATCGCGTGCCGCCTGGTATATTCTTTTCTATTTCATTGTTTTATTTATTGCCGGCTATCTCGGTATCCTCTATTACTTTATATCTTACCCGTTAGATTCTATGTTGGTGTCGATCGTTGCTTGTATTCTATTTGGTGGCGGCGCATTTGTGTTTTTGGTGATTAGGTTAAGCTTTGCTAGTTTACTAAAGGTTGAGAAGGCGGTAGAAGTACAGCGCTATCAAGCTGAGCATGATGCATTAACCGGTTTACCAAATCGTAAAATGTTCTTTGGTATTTTATCTAAAACGATTGAAGCAAAAACGCCATGTACTGTACTGTTTATTGATTTAAATGATTTTAAACAGGTTAATGATTCTTTTGGTCATCACTTCGGAGACCAACTGTTAATAGCTACTGCACAAGGCATACAAAGTCACTTAAGCAATTATGCATCGCTTTATCGTTTAGGAGGAGATGAGTTTGCTGTTTTATCAACTTTTCAACATGCTAATGGTTTACAACAATGTATTGAATTAATTACCAGAGCCGCCAATTCGCCGGTGGAGATTGATGAACAATTCATTAATGTGCGTTTAAGCATTGGAGTGAGCCATTTTCCGCAAGACAGTGAAGATATGCATGAATTGGTAAGGCTTGCTGATTTGGCTATGTACGAAGCCAAAAATAACAATCAAACACTAGTTTTTTACCATGATAAGCTGAGTCAAAAAGAAAGTAATTTTTTATTGATGACGAATAGGATTCAAACCGCAATTGAGCAGGGTGAATTTATGTTGTTTTATCAGCCAATTGTTTGTGCAAAAAGTGGTGAGGAACATGGTTTGGAAGCCCTAATTCGTTGGCCACAACCTGATGGTAGTTATCTTTCTCCTGAGTATTTTATAAAGATTGCAGAGCGCAGTACACTTATTTTGTCTTTGACCAAGTGGGTTATCATTGAAGCGCTTAATAACTTGAGTAACCTTTATGAGGCTGGCTTTAAAGGTATGCTGCATATTAATTTATCTGCGCAAGACTTAAAAAGTAATGAGTTTTTTAAATATATTTGCTCGTTGCATGAACAAGATCCATCAATTAGCAATACCATTATTTTTGAAATAACGGAAAGTGCTATGATGACTGACATTAAAGACGCTAGAGAGATGATTTTAGCGCTCAACAAAAAAGGTTTTCAATTCAGTATTGATGATTTTGGCACTGGCTTTTCATCGTTATCGTTATTGAGAGAGCTGCCTATTACACAGATTAAAATAGATCGTTCTTTCGTCAATGATATGCTGACGCAAAAAGCAGATTATGCGATTGTGAATTCTATAATATTTTTAGCGGAGCAGTTATCTTGTAGTGTGGTTGCTGAAGGTGTAGAAAGTCATCAAATAGAGCAAGCATTGATTAGCTTAAATTGTGATTTTGTACAGGGTTTCTATTATAGCAGACCTTTGCCAATTGAAAGCTTGAGTATGAATATCAATCACTTTAAAAAAGCCATAAATTAATCTTGTTGGTAGGAGTTGTATTATTGGAAATAAAATTAGATGACTTATCGGGCAATGAGGTTGCTTTATTGTTGCAAGAGCATTTACAAGATATGCGAGCAACTTCACCACCAAAAAGTGTGCATGCTTTGGACTTAACTGGATTAAAAGATCCTTCTGTGCAATTTTGGACTATATGGGATGGGCAAGATTTAGCTGGGTGTGCCGCCCTTAAAAAGTTAGATGCTAACCAAGCCGAAATAAAGTCAATGAGGACGGCTAAAAACTTTAAACATCAAGGTGTTGCTTCGCAGTTACTGCAGTATATTATTACTCAGGCTAAAGGCTACAAGTATAAGAAATTAAGTCTTGAAACCGGTTCTATGGATTATTTTTTACCTGCACATGCTTTATATTTAAAACATGGTTTTACATTTTGTGAGCCATTCTCTGATTATCAGGAAGATCCTAATAGTAAATTCATGACATTAGATTTAACCCTCAATTAATCTCTTTTATTTAAAATCAAAGAGCAGCTGATATTTTAATTTTTAACTTGTAGACTAGTGTTTTAACGTTACTTGACAGAGTTTTAATCCTGATGAATAAAATAGAAATTAAATACTGTAAAAAATGTCGATGGTTAATGCGCTCTTCGTGGATGGCTCAAGAGTTATTAAGCACCTTTGAAGATGAACTAGATGAAGTGTCTTTATTACCTGGTGAAGGTGGTATTTTTGAAATGTATGCGAATGGTACGCTTATTTGGTCGCGTAAAGAGAAGGGTGGTTTTCCTGAAATCACGGAGCTTAAGCAATTAGTGAGAAATATAATCGCACCTGAGAAAGACCTTGGCTGTATTGACCGTAAAAGCAATAAGACTTAATTAATAGGTATGGAATAGTATGTCATTAATTGCTGATACACCAAAACCACCTTACTACGCGGTCATTTTCACCTCCACTCGTACTGAAGGTGATCATGGCTATGCAACGACTGCGGATCGCATGGTAGAACTTGCCTCACAACAATCTGGTTTTTTAGGTATCGAATCAGCTCGGGAAGAGGTGGGAATTACTGTCTCTTATTGGTCTGATTTAGCTTCCATTAAAAAGTGGAAAGAGAATGTTGAACACATAACGGCTCAAAAAATGGGACGCAAGTTGTGGTATGGTGAATTTAAGTTACGAATTAGTAAAGTAGAACGAGACTATGGCGGTGACCTTAAACCTAAACCATAGACTTAAGTACGCTGTTCGTTAATATCTAAACTATCCACTTCTTCGCTATTTAAGTCATGTACCACTAAGTCTAGTAAATGCATTAACTGCTCTGCTTGCGCGCTATCAATACTATTAAATTTACACTGTATTTGCTTTGGTATATCTGCGGCTTGGTGTTTGAGAGATTGACCTTGTGTTGTCAGTTGAATAAAGCGTTTACGTTTATCAGACTCATCTTTAATCACCATTAGTAATGCTTTGTCGGTCATTTTTTTTAGGATCTGCGTTAACGCACTGCCATCGATCGCTGTTTTTTCAATCAAAGCGGCAATAGTTATTTTATCCTCTTCCCATAATGCCATCATTACCACATACTGAGGGTAAGTGAGATTAATCTCATTTAAGAGTGTGCGATAAGTGCGAGCAATGCTATTAGATGCCATGTACAAACGGTGACATAATTGATTCTTTAATTGTAGTTGTTCAAATGACATGTCAGCTCCTTTTATCAAACATTTTAATTTGCATGCAAAATATTTGCAATTGCTATTTATTCTCGTTATTATTTTGCGTGCAAAATAAATAATTTTAATCAATGTCAACATTGGAGTTCATTATGAATGTATTACAAGAAGTCGCTTACACAGCTAACGCTACAGCAACTGGTGGTCGTGAAGGTATCGCTAAGTCAGATGACGGTCGTTTAGATGTTAAACTATCTACTCCTAAGAACTTAGGCGGCGATGATGGTCAAGGTACTAACCCTGAGCAACTATTTGGTGCTGGTTATGCAGCATGTTTCATCGGTGCGCTTAAGCACGTTGCTGGCGCTGAAAAAATCGCATTACCTAGCGATCTATACATCAACTCTGAAGTGTCTATTGGTCCAATTGAAGGTGGTTTTGGTATTGCTGTTAAATTATCTATCTCACTAGGTGATATGGATAAAGCGCAAGCTGAAGCATTAGTAGAAAAAGCTGATTTAGTATGCCCATACTCAAATGCAACACGTGGCAACATCGCTAAAGAACTAGTGATCATCTAACCATTTGTTTAATCAGTATTAATATTTAATATTGATTGATGATATCAAGGCCGCTCATAGTGCATATGAGCGGCCTTTTTTATACTAAGCTGAACGTATTAGTTGCTTGTGTTGCGCTTTGTATTTCACTTGGTATACCACTAATAATAATAAGCAGATAATTAATGCAATACTGGTACTGCCTAACACTCCTTGCCACCCCCACTGTTCATAAAATGGTGCAATGAAGAACACACCTAAACTTGCTCCGCTGTAATAAAATAAGCTGTATAAGGCCTGTGCACTCCCTTTGCCTTTTTTTACTGAGCGACCAACAAGTGTACTTGCTTGTGCATGACAGAAGAAAAATCCAAAGGCCATTAATATCATGCCAAATGTCATCACCGAAAGATTTTGATGACTGAGTAATAGGTTCGCAGCCAACATAATAAAAATACCTGTAGCAACACCTGCGAGTTGTCCATAACGTTTACCAAATTTACCCGCTAATGATGCACTCATGGTGCCGCCCAAAAAGGTAACAAAGATTAAACTACGTAGGGCACTAGGTAATTCATAAGGTGCCGCTTCTAATACACTCATTAAGTAACTAAATAGATTAACAAAGCAGCCAAAGCCGAGACCAATAATAATATAGATAATCAATAGTTGCGGGGTCTGTATATGTTTCGCAAACATATTCAGGCTTGGTTTTAATTGGAATTTTTGTTTGGTGAAATGACGTTGCTTTGGTAAAGCTAGGTATACGCCAATGAATAAAACAGCGGTGAGTATCGCCATACCAAAACCGGTTGCCTGCCAGCTGCCTAATAGATCCACAGATGCGCCACCGATTAAACGACTACTAATACCGCCAATGGTATTTGAAGCGATATAAAAGCCTACTGCAGATGGTAACCAGCTCTTTCTTAACTCGTCTCCTAATAACGGAATCGCAACAGCAGGGCATACTGATAATAGGGCGCCTTGAATAAAACGTAATGATAAGAATAGCGTGTAGTTTTCTACCATAGGGAGAATGAATGAAATACACAAACCTGCAATCATGCCTTTTAATAGAATAGGACCGCGTCCAATTGAGTCTGAAATACTGGCAAATATTAATAAACCTAAGCCCATACCTAATAAAGGAGCTGACATGGTTAAGTTAGCTGCTAGCAAGCTAATATTAAACTCATGTTGCAAGGTTGGAAGCAATGGTTGCATCCAGTAGATATTTGAAAATGTAACTACTGAGCATAGGCAAACAGCGATAACTAAACGATTGTAATGTGTGAATTTTTTCATGTTTTTAACAGGAGCCCCTTGTTGAATAGGCGCATAATAGCTGTCTAATTTAAATAAATAAATTCTGTTGTTTTTATGTTATCCATAGATATAATTTATGGGTGTTTAGATCAATTTATAAGGGTAAAAAAGTGGAATTTAGACAACTACAACACTTTGTTGCGATCGTGGAAACGGGGAGTATTTCTGCAGCTGCTCGTCACCTTTTTTTGGCGCAGCCGGCGATTAGTGCCAGCATTAAAAAACTCGAAAATGAGTTAAATATGCCTTTATTACATAGACGTGATCGTGGTGTGGCCTTAACTGAAGCTGGGGAAAAGTTCTTACAGCATGCTAAACAAATATTGCAGCAAGCTAATGATGCTAAGTTAGCGATGCAAGCGATAGAAGGGTTAGATCAAGGTGAGGCTGAGATTGGTGTTCCACCTATGTTAGGGTCTTACTTTTTACCTCCTTTACTGATGGCCTTTAAACATCAATACCCCGCATTAGGTTTGAATATTATTGATACAGGAACACGTAATATTCGTAAACGCTTGTTAGAAGGGGAGTTAGAGTTAGGGGTTGTTGCGGACCATGATTTACCCCCAGAGTTTGCAACTGGTAAACTGATGCGTGAAGAGATGGTTGTGTGTATGGCGGCTGATCACCCTTTAGCTGAGTTTGAAAAAATTGAATATGCTGACTTTTTAAAGCATGAATTAATACTGTTTGGTAAAGGTTATTATCATCACTCATTAATTGAAAGGATCAGTCAAAAAGAGAAAGCTAGCCCACAGATCGCTTTTACCAGTAACCTGCTACCCTTAATTAAGTCCATTATCCGTAAAGGCTATGCGATCTCTCCAATGTGGAAAGTTGCAATTCAAGATGATGATGAAATTATTACTCGCCCTTTTGTAGAGCCTTTCTGTATTGACCTTAGCTTGGCATGGCGAAAAGACAGCTATTTGTCTCGAGCAAATCAGGTATTTCGAGATTTTATCTTAGAAGAGGTTAAAAGTAAGGGGCTGTAGTAATGAGGCCCCTATTATTAAGGTGCCTCGCTAGCTTATTGATAGTTTTTGTTTATTGTAATTTAAATTTCTTAACTAACAAATCCAGTTGATTGTTCGCTGAAGCTAGTTTTTCAGTGCTATCTAGTGTTTCTTCACCATTCATTTTCAGTTGTTGCACCATTTCATTGATAGTTGTCATGTTACAACTTACTTCTTCTGTAACAACACTTTGTTGCTCTGATGCTGTTGCTATTTGAGTACTCAAGTCATTGATATGAATTATGAAATTAGTCATGTTATCTAAGCTCTCTGTGACACGCGCTGTATTCTCTGCAGTTCGTTGACAGCTATTTCTAGTCACATCCATCGCCGCCACTGCATTTTCAGCATCATTGCTGAGTGTTGCAAGTATTTGGTTGATTTCACCTGTGCTAGTTTGTGTACGTGCTGCTAATGAGCGTACTTCATCAGCTACGACAGCAAAACCTCGTCCTTGTTCTCCTGCTCTTGCTGCTTCTATTGCTGCATTTAAGGCTAACAGGTTAGTTTGATCTGCTATTTCACCAATTACACTTAATGCTTTAATTATTTCTTGGGTGTTGTTACTCATTGTATTAATACTTGCTGAAGCCGAGTCCACCTCGTCAACTAATGCAATAACACTATTTGAAGCCTCTGTTACAATTTGTTTTGATAGTATGGCTTCATCATTAGCTTTTTGTGTATTGGTTGATGTATCTGCTGCATTTTGTGCAACACTCTCAGACGTACTACTCATTTCTGTAATAGCGCTTACCACTTGCTCTGTTTCACTTGCATGAGTGAGTAACGCGTTGTTTGACTTTATTGACTGCTCATTCAATTGTTCAGTTGTTGTTGTGATATTGGAAGACGCTTGGGATATATCAAGCATCATAGATTGTAGATAAATAATAAAGTTATTTACAGAGCGGCTGATATCACTTAATTCATCGTTATTGACAATAGTTATACGTGATGTCAAGTCTGCTTCACCAGTGGATAACGTATCAATACGATCTTTTAATATACGTAAATTTTTCATAATCGCAGTGATGATCCAAATAACTATCACAAATGATAAGAGGATTAACACACTTGCAGTCGTTATCATTGATGTTACTTGCTCATCGAATATTTTCTCAGTGACTTCTGTTAAGCTATTTTGAACTTCAATAATATCGTTTTCATATACACCTGTAACAATGGTCCATCCCCAATCTGGGAAGATATTACGAGAGTAGGTGATTTTGTTTTCATGTTGTTTTGTGGTTGGGTTTTCATAAACAACTTTCACCAATGCTTCGGTTTTGCCGTTAATGTTATCTGCAATTGATTTGGTACTGTCAGTCGCTGTACCTATGATTGATTTTTTAGGGTGAGCAATTATTTTTCCATTTTTATCTTGAATCCAAAAATATCCATTTTTTCCATATTTAGCAATGGTTACGGCGTGTAAAGCCGCTTCAATATTATGTGCTCGTAAAGTGCTGATATACTCTCCGCTGGCAATAACAAGGTTTAACGGCTCGAAATAAAAAGAAGCGGTTATTTTATCTTCTTGAGTATCTGTTGTTGGGTTGGTAAAGGCATACTCACTGAACCCTATCTCATTGTCTTTAGCGGCTTTTACAATATCCCGCACATAATATTTACCATCGCCACTGACTTTATTGTAGTCATTGTTGCCTATGTTTTTTAAATTACTACCATAAGCTTTTGCGATATAAGAAGAAGCATTATAAGCAAATAAATAACGACCATTACTCCAACGGTATTGATTTATAAAATTATAAATACTTGTCTCTGCTTCTGCTTTAGAGTTGCTATTTTGATAAATATTATCAAAAGTGGATCTAAATTCAGACATCTCTGCAGCTAAACCTTTTTTAATGTTCTCAATTTTAGAATCGTTATAAAAGTCAGTGATGGCATAAGTAATTGTATCTATTTGACCTTTAAGGTTATCGTTGAGCACTTCTGCAAGTTGGACTTGAACATTTTCTTTTTCTTTATCAAGTACGTAATTCTCTGTCTCGATAGAGGAGTAGATAAAAAATGCAGCCATAATTAATAACGGTGCGCATAGTGTTATCACAAGCTTTGTTTTGATGGTTAACTTTATGGACATTTATATTTCCTAATTTTAGGTATTGAATTCAGCTACAAAAATTATAGACCAGAATGAGGCGCACTCTATCACTAATTACCACTTTGGTGATATTTATCAATAATGAGCAGTATTCTGTAAAAAATACTTTAATTGTGGTGATTTACCTGAGGCTAAATTAATTTTTAAGTTATACAGAGATCAGAAGTAATAGGTATAACGGTGGTAGTGTTTGGGGGGAACTAGAGTGGGGAGTATTTATTTAAAACGTGATTGCTCGTTAAGTTTATTGCTTATACAAAAAGGGACTCAGTGAGTCCCTTTCTAGAAGAATATTCGACGCTTAGTTTAATAAACGAGCGCGGATTGTACCTTCAATTTCTTTTAGTTTGTCTAATGCTGTATCAGCATCTTCACTGTTTACATCAATAACTACGTAACCAATGTTTTCATTAGTTTGTAAGTATTGAGCTGCAATGTTGATATCGTTATCAGCAAACGCCAAGTTGATCTTAGTTAAGATACCTGGTTGGTTACGGTGAATATGTAATAGACGACTTGCATTTTTGTGTACTGGTAAAGACACTTCAGGGAAGTTCTTAGAAGATAGCGTAGATCCGTTATCAGAGTACTTAACGAGTTTACCTGCTACTTCATAACCGATATTTTCTTGAGCTTCTTGCGTGCTGCCACCAACATGAGGCGTTAGGATCACGTTATCAAATTCACGTAGTGGAGATTCAAACTCTTCTGTATTTGATTTTGGCTCAGTTGGGAAAACATCAACCGCAGCACCCGCTAATTTCTTGCTGCGTAATGCATCACAAAGTGCTGGTATATCAACAACAGTACCACGCGCAGCATTCATGAAGATGGCACCATCTTTCATTTGTGCAAACTCTTTCGCGCCCATCATGTTTTTCGTTGAATCAACTTCTGGTACATGTAAGCTAACTACGTCTGATTTAGCCAGTAATTCTTGCATACTAGCAACTTGTGTTGCGTTACCTAGTGTTAATTTGTTTTCAATGTCATAGAAAGAAACATTAAAGCCTAAACCTTCAGCAAGGATACCAAACTGTGTACCGATATGACCGTAACCGATAATACCTAGATTTTTACCACGTGCTTCGTATGATGCAGTTGCAGACTTATCCCATTCACCACGGTGTGCTTTTGCGTTACGCTCTGGAACACCACGTAATAATAGTAATGCTTGACCTAATACTAATTCAGCAACACTACGTGTGTTAGAGAAAGGCGCGTTAAATACAGCAATACCTTTTGCTTGTGCTGCGTCTAAGTCCACTTGGTTAGTACCGATACAGAAACAACCGATAGCCACTAATTTTTCAGCTGCTGCTAATACTTTTGCATTTAAGTTAGAGCGCGAACGAATACCGATGAAATGCACATCTTTAATCTTTTCAATTAAATCTTCTTCACTTAATGAAGTTTTAATACTTTCAATGTTGGTGTAACCCGCATCAGTGAATGTTGCCACTGAGCTAGGGTGTAGACCTTCTAGTAGAAGAACTTTAATTTTATCTTTATTGAGTGAATACTTAGTCATTGTATTTCCTTGGGCCTTATTTAAAGGTGAATGGACAATTTTGCGAATAATTTTAGTGCGCGTAAAATAGCAAAAATAGTCGTCATTGTGAATCTGGGAGTGCTGTTTCTTATATGATAAAATGAAACAACTTATTACTGACGATTGTTGTATTACGCTGGATTGACTCTCATCATATTGAATCGAGTTGAGAGTCAAACTTGCATTTATTTTAAGGTGTTAACACCGCTATCTGTACCAACAAGTACAACGTCAGCCGCGCGGTTTGCGAACAAGCCATTAGTGACTACACCCACGATTGAGTTGATTTTGTTTTCTAAGGTTAATGGCTCTGCAATTTTAAGATTATATACATCTAAAATGACATTGCCGTTATCTGTCACAACACCTTCACGGTAAACTGGGTCTCCACCTAATTTAACTAATTCACGAGCAACGTAGCTACGCGCCATTGGAATCACTTCAACTGGTAATGGGAAGTCGCCAAGGATATCGACGTTTTTAGTGTCATCGACAATACAGATAAATTTATCAGCAACGGCAGATACGATTTTTTCACGTGTTAATGCTGCACCGCCACCTTTAATCATGTGGTTGTATGGATTAATTTCATCTGCACCATCAACATAGATGCTCAACTCTGACACTTCATTTAGGTCGAACACTTCAATGCCAAAGCCTTTTAATTTTTCAGTGGACGCTTCTGAACTGGATACTGCACCAACAATGTTATTTTTGATTGTTGCTAATGCATCAATAAAATGATTAACCGTTGAACCTGTACCAACACCTACAATGGTGTCTTTTTCTACATATTCTAGGGCTGCATAAGCTGCTGCTTTTTTCTTGTCGTCTTGCGTCATGACTTTTAATCCTGTTCAGTGAGAGTGAGTCTTGAAAGTGGCGCGATTATACCCTTAATTACGCTGTTAATTTAAGCTAAATTTGTGAAAAATATTAAAATAAATGTGGGTATTATTATTTGTCTGAAAAATACAAATGTTGCTGTGGTGTGATTATTTCCGGTAAAGGTACATCCCAAGCTTCAATAGGCAGTTGTGTAACACATTGACAGTCGTGCGCTAGCCCAATTGGATAAGGTCCTGAGCGATTAGTGAACCAAGGTGTAAGTAAGCGATCATAATAGCCTCCACCCATTCCAATACGGTTGCCCTGTGTATCAAAAGCGACTAAGGGAGTGAAGACAATATCTAACTTATCAGCAGGAAAAATTTCAGGGTGTTCAGCAAGATTAGATAACTGCTCAGGCGAGTTGTTAAAGAGAGTGGCTAGCTTGGGTTCTTTGATGCCATAGCGGTTGATGATCATTTCGGTATTTGCTTGATACTCCAAAAAGAATAAATGCCCCTTTAGTGTTGGGTGCACCATGGGTAAATACACCTGTTTACCTTGCTGCCAACACCATTCAATGAACAAGCTTAAGTCTATTTCACCATCGTAAGCTAAGGTTACGGAAACATGCTTTGCTTGCATGATTCTAGGGTGATTAATCAAACGAGTTAATAAATTAGCAGAGGCTAATACTTGTTGTTCTTCGCTTAACGCTTGTCGTGCTTGGCGTACAGTTTGTCGAATTTGGTTGCGCTGTGAAGTAATAATGACCGTCACCAATAAGTTGTGATGTTAGTGTGCTAGGGGCAAATACTTTATCAAATATATAGTAATACGCACAACCAAATAGGCTCAATAAAAGCAATGATGTTGGGAATTTATTTAGAAGTGTTTTTACTGAATTGTAATGACTTAATCACTGCAATAAGAACAATGAAGAAATCATCTGAAAGTGAGTTAACCCAAGGGTACCGCTGTTGACTGTGACCTTGAACCCGAAGGTCAAGGTGGTGTATCAGTGCTTACCGCAGGTTTCTCGATACTAGCCGAGTTTACACAATAGTAATCAACCTAATTCACCAGGGTAATACTTATCGGCTCAGGGACTTAGTCAAGATTAACGGGTACCCGAGGGTTAAATAAACTGTACCTACTTTAATTCGCTTTTTAAAGGGTTTTTAAGAAAAAATGGGAAGTTTGTGACTGCTTGATGTTTTTTTACACATAATAATTACCATGCGAATGAATGGTGTTATTTTGTGTACAAACTTTGCTTGAAAAGTATATTCAGGAAAATGGTTTATGTTTCAATTCTTTGTCTTTCTTTTGGCATTTTGTGTTGAGCTGTATAAGAAAATTAAGCGAAATCGAGAGGGAATTGTTATAAATACCGAAACCGCTAATTGTTTTATTTAAGTGGTGTCGGTATGTTTTTTAGAAAGGGGACAAAAAATCTAAATCAATAAAGCAGTGATTAAATCTGAGCTGAATTATTTTTCTGTTGTTGAGCGGGTATCCAATGCGCCATTAATCGCATCTTGTAATTGTTGAATGCGATTATTCAATTGGTCTGTTTGAGCTTGCATTTCTGCTTTGATAGTATTGAGTTGATGGCGATAATTTAATGCTGCCATCACAACCAATTGTTCATTACGCAGATGTCTCGTATTGCTTTTCATCTCTTTAAGATGCTCATCAACTTGAGCAACCGTCCCTAACAGGTTGTCTTGCTCACCGTCAGGGCAGCCGATTTTATACTGTTGGCCTAAAATAGTGATATCAAGATGTGCCATAATGCCCCCGTTAGATTGAGTAAATAAGGGAGTATTCTGTTTCCCTAAAAAAAATGTTGTATTGTGCGCGAACTATATCGACCTAGCTATCAAGTTTCAAGTACTTACTGGCGACGAGATCTCGTGGATGATAGAATAAGTTAACTATATTTCGTTTATTATGAGTGTCGCTATGAATTCTGCTGTATTACCAAGTTTTGATAAAATTTCGCAAGCCCTTGAAGAGGCTGAGCTATTCACTAATGCAGCGGAGACCCATGGGGTGTTGTCTGGCTTTGTTTGTGGAGGGATCGCATTGGATAATAAAAGCTGGCAACCATTGTTTAATGACGTGGTGAATGAAGGCATGGCGCTATCTTCTTCTTTAAAAAAACTGATCGCAGAAATATATGCGGACGTAGTGAAACAATGTACAGATGATGGCTTAGGTTTTCACCTGCTTTTACCGAAAGATGATAAACCTTTAGATGAGCGCGCAGAAGCAATGGCGCAATGGGCTCAAGGTTTTTTAGTGGGTTTTGGTATGGTTCAGCAATCTTTAAATCAAGCCTCTGAAGATGTACAAGAAGTGATCCGTGATATTCGAGATATTTCTCAGCTATCTCTTGATTTTGAACAAGAAGATGAAGAGTCTGAAATTGCATTTACTGAAATTGTTGAGTACCTTCGAGTGAGTGCGATGTTATGTTTTAATACTTTTTCTCGTCAGACATCATCACCCGTTTCTAACACACTGCATTAATTAGAGAGCCTATGACTGAATTTACCAAGCGCCGTCAACTATTTGCCCATAGTATGCTAGACAACAGCATGGCTATTTTCCCTGCTAATCAAGAGTTAACCCGTAGTAATGACACTGAGTTTCGTTTTCGTCAAAACAGTGATTTTTATTACCTATGTGGGTTCAATGAACCAGATGCATGTTTATTATTAATTAAACAAAATAACCAATTAACCACGGTTTTGTTTAATCGTAAAAAAGATAAAAACGCTGAAATTTGGCATGGTTATCGATTAGGACAAACGGAAGCGATTAAAACGCTGGACGTCGATCACGCTTTTGTTATTGATGATTTTGAAACCAAGTTAAGTGAATTGCTAGAGGGTATTGATACTTTATATTACCCCACCTTGAGCGGTCTTGCCTTAGATCTGTCCTTACAAAATGTACTCAACGGGTTACGTAGCCGCTCCCGCAGCGGTTTAATTAGTACTCATCAATTTTTAGATTGGCGACCTACTCTACATGAAATGCGCCTATTTAAAAGTGAAGCCGAGCAAGCGATAATGCGTAAGGCCGGTGAAATATCAGCATTAGGTCATGTACGTGCAATGCAACAGTGCAAACCTGGTATGTTTGAGTTTCAACTGCAATTAGAAGTGGAATACGAGTTTGCACGTCAAGGCACCCGAGATGTGGCTTATAACAGCATTGTCGCTGGTGGTAATAATGCTTGTATTCTACATTACACGGAAAATGATCAAGTATTACAAGATGGTGATCTAGTCTTGATTGATGCCGGTGCTGAATATCAAGGTTATGCTGGTGATATTACACGTACTTTCCCTGTTAATGGCCGCTTCACTGAAGAGCAAGCCATTATTTATCAGTTAGTGTTAGATTGCCAATTATTAGCGCTTGAACTAGTGAAACCTGGGATCAGTGTGTTAGAGATCAACCAACAAGTTGTGACTAAAATGACTGAAGGTCTATTAACATTAGGCCTATTAAAAGGCGAGTTAACAGACTTAATTGAAGAGCAAGCTTACAAAGCCTTTTATATGCATGGTTTAGGACATCCACTTGGGTTAGATGTGCATGATGTTGGTGATACGGGAACGATTCAATCTCCTCGTGCATTGCAAGCCGGCATGGCTATCACTATCGAACCCGGTTTATATATCAGCCAAGATGCAGACGTAGAAGCGCGTTGGAAAGGAATTGGTGTCCGTATCGAAGATGATGTGATTGTGACAGAGACTGGATGTGAGATTTTAACTGCTGCTGTACCTAAAGAAATTGAAGCAATTGAAGCGTTAATGAATGGCTAAATTATCCCAACAAAGCGACCTAATAGAGCAACAACAAGAGGCTATTCTTTACGATGTAGTGATTGTTGGCGCTGGTATGTCAGGTGCATTATTAGCGTTAACCCTGTTAACGCAAAACCCGTTGTTGAAAGTATTGTTACTGGATGAAAATGCACAGCGTTTACCATCCTCGCCAAACAATGAAGCAGGCCATAACCCTAGCTTTGATGCACGTTGTATTGCATTAAATGCTGGTTCAGTGGACATCTTAGATAGTTTGTCGTTATGGACTGATATTAAAGCCCATGCACAAGCGATTGAGAATATTCAAGTGTCGGATAAAGGTTACTTTGGCGGTGCGGAGTTATCCCCTAATTTACAGGGAGATGCTTTCGGTTATGTGGTTGAGTTACGACATGTAGGTAGAGTACTTTCTCGTGAACTCGCCTCCTTTGCCTCATTAACCACACGCTACCAAGTTAAATTAGACAATTTGTCACAACAACAAGATGCTATTCAATGCGTATTGAATAATGGTGAAACAGTGACCGCTAAATTATGTGTAGGTGCTGATGGAAGTCATAGCCAAGTACGCACTTTAGCGGGTATTAGCAGTAGCTTATCTGACTATCAGCGTAGTGCTATTATCTGTAATGTGCGTTGCCATAAACCCCATCAAAATATTGCCTATGAGCGTTTTACCAAAAGTGGACCAATCGCTTTATTACCATTAACCGATAACCGTTTTTCTTTAGTGTATTGCGTTGAAAAACAACAAGCGGAGCAGATAGCTCATTTATCTGACAGTGAATTTTTAGCACAATTACAGAAAAAATTTGGTTATCGTGCAGGCTTATTTGAACAAACAGGTCAACGTGATATTTATCCTTTAAATCTCTTAAAAACCACTAAGCCTATTGCTCACAGGACTGTGTGCATTGGTAATGCTGCACATAGTTTGCATCCAGTGGCTGGGCAGGGATTTAATTTAGGATTAAGAGATCTGTTTGTACTTGCCACTGTTATTGCAGACTCTGATGATATCGGGTCGTTTTCCATGCTAAATGATTATTGGCAATGTCGTGAAAAAGATCACCACAGTACAATTTGGATGACTGATAGTTTGGTGCGTATTTTTAGTAACCATTATCCATTGTTAAGTATTCCTCGCAACATTGGTTTAAAAGCAATGAACCTTTTCCCATTTTTATCCGCGCCTATTATTGAACAGTCTAAAGGACAGTTTGATTTGTTTAACAGAGAGAAATTATCATGATGCAATCCTATGATGTCACTATTGTCGGTGGCGGAATGGTTGGCTTAACGCTAGCCCGCTGTTTAGCAAATAGCACATTATCGATTGCGATTATTGAATCTAAGCAGCCGGTTGCATTGGCTGCAGAGCCAGAAAATCGTGTCAGTGCTTTGAGTTATGCGAGTAAAACCTTGTTTGATAATTTAGATGTCTGGTCACAATTAAATGCTCAACGTGTTACGCCTTATGATCAGATGCAAGTCTGGGAAAAAGATAGCTTTGGTAAAATTGCTTTTGATGCAAAACAGGTCAATCAGTCAGACTTGGGATATATTGTGGAGAATACCAACCTGCAACAAGCTTTGTTAGCGAGCGTACAAAAACAAGCCAATGTTAGCTTTTTTTGTCCTGATGTTTTGCAGAATATGGCGATTGGTGACGGCGAAGCTTGGTTAACCTTAGAAAGTGGTAAACAACTCACCTCTAAATTAGTGGTGGCTGCTGATGGTGCTAATTCCTGGGTACGTCAGCAATTAAATATCCCATTAACGCAATGGGATTACCAACACAATGCGATTGTCGCAACGATTAAAACTGGAGAACCTCATCAAGCCTGTGCACGACAGATTTTTACCGCACAAGGCCCATTAGCTTTTTTGCCTTTATATGACCAACAAACTAGTTCGATAGTGTGGTCATTACCTCCTGAGCAAGCTAGTTTATTGATGGCCTTAGATGATCAAGCTTTCAATCAAGTCTTAGCGCGTACCTTTGATAACCGTTTAGGTTTGTGTGAAGTGCAAGGCAAGCGCCATAGTATTCCTTTAACCATGCGTTATGCACGTGATTTTGCTAAACACCGGGTGGCTTTGATTGGAGATGCAGCACATACAATCCATCCTTTAGCCGGGCAGGGCGTTAACCTTGGTTTACTCGATGCAGCTTGTTTAGCTGAGGAGATCCTCAAGCAGGTTGAGCAAGGCAATGATATTGGCTTGTACCAAAACTTGCGTCACTTTGAACGTTGGCGTAAGACGGAAGCCACTGAAATGATTGCTTCAATGGAGTTATTAAAACAATTGTTCGACGGTGATAACCCAGTCAAAAAAGTACTAAGAGATGCTGCCTTGTTAATAGCCGATACTATTTCGCCATTAAAAAAACAATTTATTAAGCAAGCAATGGGGGTCAATGGCCATAAACCAGCCGTTTGCTTACCTAAAACACTTGTTTAAAGGCTAAATCATTAACTTGTTTCCTTGTTTTTTGGCATTTGCTAAGAGAACAGGTATATTAGCGATAATTTTACTTACGCCTTTGATTAAATACCTCGTTTATTGATAAAACGAGTCTATGATTGAAGGTTTCTAATACCATAAGAGCGAAATAATATGATCATTAAACCAAAGATTCGTGGCTTTATTTGTACGACTACACACCCAACGGGTTGTGAAAAAAACATTCAAGCACAAATTGAATACACTAAAGAGCAAGGCAAAATTGAAAAAGGCCCTAAACGTGTATTAGTGATTGGTTCTTCTGCTGGTTACGGCATGTCATCACGTATCGCTGCGGCATACGGCAGTGACGCATCAACGATTGGTGTTTTCTTTGAAAAACCTGCAACTGATCGTAAACCTGGTTCTGCTGGTTGGTACAACAGTGCTGCTTTTGATAAGCAAGCAAAGGCAGATGGCCTATACGCTAAAAGCGTTAACGGTGATGCATTCTCTAACGAAACTAAACAACTAGTTATCGATACAATCAAAGCTGACTTAGGTCAAATTGATGCGGTTATCTACTCAGTTGCAGCGCCAGTTCGTAAATTACCTGATACAGGTGAAGTAGTACGTTCAAGCCTAAAACCTATCGGTGAGACTTACACATCAACGGCTATCGATACTAATAAAGATACGATCATCGAAGCATCTGTAGAGCCTGCAACAGAAGAAGAAATTGCTAATACTGTTACCGTAATGGGTGGACAAGATTGGGAACTTTGGATGAATGCATTAGCAGATGCTGGTGTACTAGCTGAAGGTGTAAAAACTGTGGCTTACTCTTACATCGGAACTGAAATTACTTGGCCAATCTACTGGGATGGCGCATTAGGTAAAGCAAAAATCGATTTAGATCGTGCTTCTACTGCTATCCAAGCACAACTTGATTCTTTAGGTGGTGAAGCTTACGTATCAGTACAGAAGAGTGTTGTTACGCAAGCAAGTGCTGCGATTCCTGTTATGCCTTTATACCTATCAATGGTATTTAGAATCATGAAAGAGAAAGGTTTACATGAAGGTTGTATGGAACAGATTCACCGTCTATTCACAACACAACTGTTCAAAGCTGATGGTACTGCACCAACCACTGATGAAGCACGTCGCCTTCGTCTTGATGATTGGGAGTTACGTGATGAAGTACAACAAGCTTGTGCAGAATTATGGCCACAAATCACCACAGAAAATCTGTTTGAATTAACTGATTACCAAGATTACAAAGATGAGTTTTTACAACTATTTGGTTTTGGTGTTGATGGTGTTGATTACGAAGCTGATGTGGATACATTAGTAGAGTTTGATTGCCTATAATCACTAATTAAGCGATTTAATCCATTGAAAATACCCGCTTTGTGCGGGTATTTTTTTAGCTAATAATCAACTTCGTGCTGTTAGTGACATAACAAACAGATGACTTTTTTGTTGCAACTTTTCACTAAATAATTAGAATTACGCAGCATCGGTATGTAGCGCAGCTTGGTAGCGCACTGTCATGGGGTGTCAGGGGTCAGAAGTTCAAATCTTCTCATACCGACCAATTTCCTCGTTTATTAGACTGATCACTGAATTAATGTGATTGGTATTACCTTTCCTCTCATATAAAGGAAGCTTCATGTCTCGCTTTTCATTGCCAGAATCTCAACTATTAAAAGAAGTTAAAACCGTTTTTGAAGTACAAAGTGCTGCGATTACGGATCATAGTAATCAAGTCGGTGAAGCTTACTTACAAGCTTTAGCATTGATGAAAAACTGCCAAGGTCGTGTGATTGTATGTGGTATGGGTAAGTCTGGACATATCGGCACTAAAATTGCGGCCACATTAGCATCTGTTGGGACACCTTCATTCTTTATGCACCCAGGTGAAGCATTTCATGGTGACCTAGGCATGGTGACTAAAGATGACGTATTATTACTTATCTCTTACAGTGGCGAAACAGATGAATTATTAAAAATTATCCCATCATTACAACACTTTGGTAATAAAATCATCTCTATTACTGGTGGCAAAGATTCAACATTAGCAAAACATTCAGACGTGGTATTAGATGCTAGTGTTGAAAAAGAAACATGCCCAAATAACTTAGCACCTAGTACGTCTACGACATTAACCTTAGTGATAGGTGATGCACTGGCTAATACACTCACTTTAGAAAAAGACTTCAGCCCAATGGATTTTGCGCGCTTTCACCCTGGCGGCAGCTTAGGTAAGCGATTACTGACTTTTGTGCGTGATGAAATGCGCAGTGATAATCTACC
Source organism: Psychromonas sp. KJ10-5 (assembly GCF_055808325.1). Classification (NCBI taxonomy): domain Bacteria; kingdom Pseudomonadati; phylum Pseudomonadota; class Gammaproteobacteria; order Alteromonadales; family Psychromonadaceae; genus Psychromonas; species Psychromonas sp. KJ10-5. Next base: position 361,075 of record NZ_CM147864.1, read on the forward strand.
GATTGTCAGTGCACAAACCTCAGTGACTGATGTATTAATGGTGATGACTGAAACCCGTACGGGTTTAGCGTTAGTATTAGACGGTGACAATTTACAAGGTGTGATCACCGATGGTGACGTTCGTCGCTTCTTGATTTCTGGTGAAAGCATTGTCGATAGTCAAGCATCACACTTAATGAATGCCACGCCACGCTTGATCTCTGCTTCGGCGCGTTTAACTGAAGCGGAAGAGTTAATGCGTGAAAAGCATATTAAATGGTTAGTGGTAAGTGAAGATGGTAAGAAGGTTGATGGTATCATCGAGTGGGGCCAGTAAAACTTGCCAACCACATTATTTAGATAGTTAAGGATGGACTCATGTTCATCCTTTTTTGTTTTAAGGTATGTTTATCAAAAAATTAGATCAGCCGATCTTTTAGTTGCCACATTTTGAACACACCAAAAAAGAATATCTCAACACCTTCTTTTTTGGTTAGTTTTAATTTTTCGGCAAAAGCCCCATAAATCACCAATAATTGGATTGCGTGCATGATCACTACAAAGGCTAATAAAAAGTAAAAAGCCATGGCGGCTTTACCTGGGAAAGGGAATACCAAATTAGTCAGTAGTAGCCCCCAAATAATCAACATTAATCCTTTTGCAAAGGGAATAAAATAAGCCATTAACTTTCTCTCTTAAATAATTGATAGCGTACTTGCCCGGCACTTTTTTCTTTTAGTTGTGTCCAGTTAGCAGGAAACTCTAAATTAGTTAAGGTGCTTTCTACTTCTACATAGATCAGGCTGTTATTAGCTAAATAACCTTGCTCTTCCAATTGCTGGATACAAGGTTGAGCTAACCCAAGATTAAAAGGTGGGTCAATAAACACAACGTCATATTGTCGTTTAGCTGCTTGTGCCAAATAACCTAAAGAATCGCCTTGTATTACTTCGGCATTTTGTGCTTTTAATGTTGAAATATTATTTTGTAGTTGAGTAGCAACTTGTTTATCTAGCTCTAAAAAAGTACAGAATTGACAGTATCGAGATAAGGCTTCAAAGCCTAAACTGCCGCTACCACTGAAGCAGTCCAGACAATTTGCTTCGCGAATATCATGCATTAGCCAATTAAAAAGGGTTTCTTTAGTGCGATCGGTTGTAGGTCTTAACCCTTGTTTATCTTTTACAGGTAGCTTCTTTCCACGCCACTGGCCTGATATTAATCGGATAAATCCATCGGAGTTGGGCTTTTTGCCTTTTTCTTGGCTTGAAGCTCGTTGATTTTTACGCATATTATTTTTAGTCCGGGAAGCAATAGTGTTAATATAGCAATTCAGTATGCTCGCTATTTTAGCAGGGTAATCAGCTTGTTAGTAAGGTTTTTAATTAATGTCTAAAAAGAAAGGGTTGTTTTCATGGTTTTCTAAAAAACCAGCCAAGAAAACAGAGCAAGAAATACAGTCAGAAGTATTAGCTCAACAAAAAGCAGCGGAAGCGGATCAACAAGCCGAACTAGCTGAACAGGAAAGAGTTGCTGCAGATGCTGAGCAGCAAGCCAAACTAGCTGCAGAGGCAGCTGAAAGAGAAACAATACAGGCTGAAGCTGAGCATCAAGCTAAGTTAGCAGCCGAGAAAGCCGAGCAAGAACGCCTTGCAGCAGAGGCTGAATCACAAGCTAAGTTAGCAGCCGAGAAAGCCGAGCAAGAACGTCTTGCAGCCGAGGCTGAATTACAAGCTAAGTTAGCAGCAGAGAAAGCCGAGCAAGAACGTCTTGCAGCCGAGGCTGAATTACAAGCTAAGTTAGCAGCCGAGAAAGCCGAGCAAGAACGTCTTGCAGCAGAGGCTGAATTACAAGCTAAGTTAGCAGCCGAGAAAGCTGAGCAAGAACGTCTTGCAGCAGAGGCTGAATTACAAGCTAAGTTAGCAGCTGAGAAAGCCGAGCAGGAACGTCTTGCAACTGAAGCTAGGTTAGCAGCAGAGCAAGCACAAAAAGAGCAAGCAGAGAAGGCTCGTCAGGCTTATCAAGAAGCCCAACGTAATGCTGAATTAGCTCGGCAACAGGTTGAGCAAGATGTGGCGGAAGAAGCACAAGAAAGCCAAGAAGTTGAAACAGTTACTGAAATAGTTGAAGTAGAAGAAGATAAAAAGTTAGGTTTTTTTGCTCGCTTTGCTCAAGGGCTAAAGAAAACTCGTTTAAGCATAGGCAGCGGGTTATTATCTTTATTCAAAGGTAAAAAGATCGATGATGACCTTTTTGAAGAGTTAGAAGAGCAGTTGATTGTTGCGGATATCGGTGTAGAAACGACGTTACGCATTATTAATAACCTAACTGAGCATGCAAATAGAAAACAGTTAAAAGATGCTGAAGTATTGTATGACCTGTTGAAAAAAGACCTATCAGATATCCTTAATGAAGTTGAACAACCTTTAGTGATTGATGCTACTAAGAAACCTTACGTTATTTTAATGGTAGGGGTAAATGGTGTTGGTAAAACAACCACTATTGGTAAGTTAGCTAAGAAATATCAAAGCGAAGGGAAATCAGTGATGCTTGCTGCGGGTGATACATTCCGTGCCGCAGCAGTAGAACAATTACAAGTGTGGGGCGAACGTAATGATATCCCTGTTATCGCTCAACAAACCGGTGCAGACAGCGCATCGGTTTTATTTGATGCGATGGATGCGGCACAAGCACGTGGTGTTGATGTCTTAATTGCTGATACCGCAGGGCGTTTGCAAAACAAAGACCATCTAATGACTGAGTTAGCAAAAGTAGTGCGTATCATGCGTAAAAAAGATGAAACTGCACCTCACGAAATCATGTTAACTATTGATGCCGGTACCGGACAAAATGCCATTAGCCAAGTTAAATTATTTAACGAAGCAGTAGGATTAACCGGCGTTACCTTTACCAAGTTAGATGGTACAGCCAAAGGCGGAATTATCTTCTCTATTGCCGATCAATTTAAACTACCTATTCGCTATATAGGGGTAGGTGAAGGTATTGATGATTTAAGAGAGTTTAATGCTAAAGAGTTTATTGATGCACTTTTCTCTAAAGAAGAAGAATCATAACAAGGTAAAAATAGACGATGATATTATTTGAAGAAGTCAGCAAAATTTATAGTGATGACCATATCGCATTAAATTCCGTCAACTTTCATTTAAAGCAAGGTGAAATGGCATTTTTGACTGGTCACTCTGGCTCAGGTAAAAGTACATTATTGAAGTTGGTAAGTTTAATGGAGCGTCCAACAACGGGACGTATTGTGTTAAACGGTAACGATATTAGTCATATTAAAGGTAATGATATTCCTTATTTACGTCGCCATATTGGTATGATTTTTCAAGATCATCGTCTACTAATGAATAGAACTGTATTAGACAATGTTGGCTTACCTTTATTAATTGAAGGGTATAGCCGCTTTGAAATTAAACGCCGTAGTTTAGCTGCTTTAGAGAAAGTCGGTTTATTAGGAAAAGAAGATGCTTTTCCAATTAACTTATCTGGTGGTGAGCAACAGCGTGTAGGCATTGCACGTGCCATTATTAATCAACCGCCATTATTACTGGCAGATGAACCAACAGGTAATTTAGACCCTAAATTGTCCTTAGAAATTTTAACGTTATTTGAATCGTTGAATAAATTTGGAATGTCAGTGTTGATTGCCACCCATGATTTAGGGCTTATTGCTAAGATGCGTTATCGCACCTTGACCTTACGCGAAGGTCATATGATTAATGACGGTTTATTAAGGGATTGATATGAGTAACAGTTTGGGCGCAAGCAAAAGAAAATTATCAGGCTCTCCTAAAATTAATAAAGTCTCATTTTTTGGACGTGTGAAAGCCACTATCAGTCAGCATATACATCAATTAGTACATAACTTTATGGAGTTGTGGAATACCCCATTTGCGACTTTGATGACTATTTTAGTCTTAGGTTTAGCATTGTCATTACCTACCGTTTTTCATGTTGTTTATAAAAATGTTGATCGTGTTGGTGGGCAGTGGGAAAGCGCATCAGAAATTAGTCTTTTTTTGAAAAAAGACTTATCTGAAGAGCAAATACAAGTTTTGATTAATAAGCTAGGTCTCTATGAAAATATTGAAACAGTGACTTATGTTTCTCGTCATCAAGCCTTACAAGAATTTAAAGAGATGTCTGGCTTTTCTAAGGCACTTAATTATTTAGATGAAAACCCGTTACCAGCAGTATTAATCGTAGTTCCTGTTGAGTCGGCAATGAACCCTGCAGGCAGTAAACTGCTGGTGGCTAATTTAGAACGAGAACAAGATATAGATTTAGTACGTGTCGATATCGATTGGATTGAGAAACTGCAGGCTATTTTTTACTTAGTTGTAGATATTGTTATCGCCATTGCGACCTTATTATTACTGTCAGTATTGTTGATTGTGAGTAATACCATTCGTCTTAATATTTTAAACCAGCGCGCTGAGATAGAGGTGTTAAAACTAGTCGGAGCAACAAATCGCTTTATACAGTTACCTTACCTTTATATTGGTGCATGGTATGGTTTTTTAGGTGGTGTTATTGCGTGGTTATTCTCTTTGATTATGGTGATTTGGTTAGAGTCAGGGGTGGAAAATTTAACTGGCTTGTACAAAGCTAAGTTTGACATCATCTCATTAACCTTTAATGAGTCTATTATGCTATTGATTATAGGTGCTTTATTGGGGTTAATTGCCTCATTTATATCGGTAAAACAATACCTAGTGACGATTGAACCAAAATAAATTAGCTTTATAAATAATCAAAGCACCTAAATTTAAATTAAAGATGATGATTGTTAATTAAGTTTGTGACAAAGGGTAAAGCTTTCCTGGCCTCAGAAAGCAGGAATATTTAATTAAGTTTGTGACAAAATATGTTTGTACATGAACACTAAAGCGCATAACGCTTGATTTTGTGTTGCAGCACTAACGCCTCTATTTACCGTTAAATGGGTCAAGAAATGATTTATTTCCGCTGCGCCCATTTCTTTAGGATGCCTTTTATTATTAAAAGTAATAAAAAACTTTACCCAATATCAATAACTTTTCTCTATTTGTAGGCCATATCGTTTTGTTCGAATTACATCTCGAAGAGATTGTAAAAAAGGGAATTTGATAATCATAAAAACACCTCACCACAACTGTTTGTTTATACAGTTATAGTGGGGTTTATATAAAAATGCAATTTTTTGTGTAGAAAGTGAGCATTTAATTGCTCGCTTTCTACACGGATTTTTTTATAGTTTATTGATTTATAAACTTTAATGTTTTAAGCATTGCGTCATACTCAGCGCAAGAGAGCTGAGTATGACGCAATGCTTAGTTTCTACAAATTTAATGTTTAAAATAAAACCACATATTTTATTATAAAGCTTTGACTGGCAATGATTTAATTATTATTATTTTATCATTTTTTATTTCATAATCCGTTACTATCGTGAATTATGGATAATATACTGTTAGGTGTAAAACAAGGATCTCAGATGAGTCAAAGTACAGATACGGTTCCAGCAATTTCGAAGACAGCCTTTAGTTGTCCTCATTGCAATGCTTACACCACGCAGCATTGGAGCCAACTTTATGCAGAGTCATATCGAGAAGATAGTCGAACTCCAAATATTCCTGACTCCAGTCTCAAAGAAAGATTTGAGAACGATCGTGAGATAGATAAAGAGATGAAGGCCCGTTTAATTGAGTGGGTGGACAAAATGGTTGCAGGTAAACCATTTATCGAATCTCAAGAAAACTCGTGTTACTCCCGAGCTTTACTAATGAATTTGTATATCTCTCGTTGCTATAACTGCAAAGAGATCTCGGTATGGTGTCATGATCAGATTATTTACCCGGCATCTAAAGTAGATATACAACCAAATCAAGATCTACCTGCTCACATTAAAAAGCTATTTGAAGAGGCTAGAGAAATTGTAGGCTCTTCTCCTCGTGGCGCTGCAGCAATTCTTCGACTATGTATCCAGCATCTCTGCAAAGAGTTGGGGGAAAGCGGAAAGAACATCGATAAAGATATAGCAAGCCTTGTAGCAAAAGGCTTGAATCCACTCGTTCAAAAGGCATTGGATGTTGTTCGGGTAATCGGCAATGAATCTGTTCATCCCGGTGAAATAGATCTTGATGACAACCGAGATATAGCCCTTCAATTATTCAATGTTGTCAATCTAATAACGGAGCAAATGATTACCCACCCTAAGCAGGTTGAAGCGATGTATGGCTCGTTGCCAGAGGGTAAGCTTCAGGGAATCGACAAGCGAAATGAGAAAGCGAAGAGTGGAAACACCTAACAAATCAATCAACTTCGCGCCTACGGCGCCGGACAGCTTACACTGCGCTTCGCTACGTTCCAGCTGCCGGTTATTGGGGCGTTATATTGCAATCGAGGGGAGCCCGTGACCAATTTTAAAACTCAATTTATTGATCTAAAACCTAAATATAACCGACTTGCTGAAAATACATCTTTAGCTATGAAACAATTTCTTTCTGAGTCTAAGATTTCTTCTTTTGATGTTGAGTTTCGAGTCAAAGAACAAAAATCATTCCTTGAAAAAGTGACAAGAAAAGAGGTTGCAGACCCATTTTTAGAAATTGAGGATATAGCCGGAGTAAGGGTCATATGTTACTACAAAGAAGACCTAGTTAAAATTGACAATATTATTCATGAACAATTTGATATTTCGTCAGTTTCAAACAAATTCGAAGAGTTACAAGTAGACCAGTTCGGATATACATCTAACCACTATATTGTAACTATTAAGAAAGAATGGCTTGGAGCTCCAAATTATAGGGGCTTAGATGATTTGAAAGTTGAGATTCAGGTAAGGACGATGCTTATGCATACATGGGCAGCAATAAGTCATAAATTACTTTATAAGAGGAACGATGACGTTCCAAATCAGTTTAAAAGAAAACTTAATAGGCTTAGTGCTCTCATCGAGCTTGCTGATGAACAATTTGATGACATAAAGAATATGAAGATTGATTATCAAGAGAAGTTGGTAATTGAAAAAGATATCGAAATAAATGCAGATAGTTTCCTTTCTCTCATGAACAAGCACTTTAGTGATCGAACTTATGAAGATGATGAAATTCCAAGCCTGCTTACAGAGCTTCGACAGTACTCTCCAAATATTCAAGATTTTGAAGAGAAGGTAAATAAATGTTTACCTATTTTGGACAGAATGGAAGAAGATGAGGCTCAAGAGAATCAGGAGCAAGAATATGAGCTACCAATGTGGGGATTAGCGGGCCTTACAAGATCAATACTAGATTTAACCTCAGATGAATATTTATCTAAAAGAGAGTTGCCTGACAGGGTCTTAGCAATTACTGAACAGTACCGCAAAGCAATATAACAAGAGCTTTAAACGGAACTAAAACAGTTGACTACGTTCCGCTTCGCTCCACAATTTTAGCCAACTATCTTAATCCGCTTAAGCGGGTGTTGAGGTTGTAGAATAACTCGTTTTTTGTAAATTTATAAGAAATTGTAATTTTTAACTTGTTGTTTTATTTGGTTAATACATTTCAATAATAGCTGTGCTTTCTCGAAAATAGAGTAATTCTACAGTCTCGTTAGATTTTCTCGTAACTTTGGAGCATCACTTGTTTCCCAGACATCATGATTTTAAATTTTGTGCAAGCTACAAGCTTGCAGATGAAATCAGAGCCGCAGTTTTTGATGGTTACTGCGACTCACCTGTAGATATAGCATCAAATTTTGACGTGCAGGTGTTAAAACCAGTTAAGGTATCTCTTTTACACGACTATATAGCCCACTATATAAATCAATATTTCTATTTTTTCCTTATGGATGCTGGGGCTGATGAATGTGCTGGTGACGAAATTATAGGGTGGTGTGAAGAATATAAGTTACCTTTAAAAACCGCTGAACAATATTATGTCAGTGTCGGTATTCCTTGGATTGAAGATGAAACTGATTTATTTGAATACCATACTGAGTATTTATTAGAAGAGGCTTCGAAGCAGCTAACTCCACTAATTCAAACTGAAGTATTCAACTTACTATTTTCTGATCGCTGTTTTCTTATCGAGTTCAATAAAGCAATAGCGGAAGATATAACAATGTTAAAGTTAGCCGATGAACCTAAAATTCTTAAAAAAGATGGAGTTGTTAAACGAGTTACCTACTGGCCTAAATGGTTAGAGCGAGCCTTATTTTGTAGAGAGAAAGGGTTATGTGCAATTTGTAAAACGGACTTAAGTTCCATTTATCATACAGGTGGAAAATTAGCTATTGATCATATGGTCCCTCTAAATCTTGGTGGGGTTAATGATTCCAGTAATTTACAGTTACTGTGCCAAAAATGTAATTTAGAAAAGCTAGGGGATAAGATTGTTACAAGTAACCTTCATCCTACATTTTGGTAATAAAATCTAACAAGGCGCTTAAAACGGAACTAAAACAGTGGGTTAAGTTTCGCTTCGCTTCACATTATAACCCACTGTTTTAGTCCGCTTAGCGCGGCGTTAGCCATTATTATAATTTTAATTGAGGTATTTAAATGGAACTTATACAAGGCTTAATATTAATCTCATCAATTCATTTGCTTGCTGCTGCCTCTCCTGGACCTGATTTTGTCCTAGTTTCACAGCAAACATTATCTAATGGAAAAAAAGCTGGTTTAATGTGTAGTATTGGAATCGCATTAGGGCTTTCTATCCATATAACATATTCTGCATTTGGTTTGGCAACTGTAATTGCTAATTCATCAAGTGCGCTTTGGGCAATTAAGATTTTAGGTGGCGGTTATCTTATTTACCTTGGCATTAAAGGTCTTAAAGCGAAACCAGCGAATATAACTGAATCGACTATAAGCGCTCCTACAAAATATTCGGCGAAGAAAAGTATCGGTGTCGGTTTTCTATGTAATGCTTTAAATCCTAAAGCTCCAATATACTTTGTTTCATTATTTACAGTTGTTTTATCTCCAGACATGCCCGTTTACCAAATAGCTATCTACGGTGCATGGATTATGGTAATTCAATTTGCTTGGTTTTCCTTATTAGTCGGAATATTATCAAGACCTGCAATTAACCTTCGCTTTAAAAAGTATGGTCATTGGATTGATCGTGTTTTAGGTGGAGCAATGGTGGCATTGGGTATAAAAGTCATTGCTACTCGCACAAATTAATGGCTAACAAGAGTTTAAGCGTCAAGTCAGTTTTCTATCTCGCTTTGGGGGCGTTAGCTAGTTTGCTTTCGAAGCTAACTTAGTAGAGATAGTAATTTAATACTAATAAAACTACCAGAAAGAGGCACTTTCTAATATCGTTCTATAAAATAGAATTTGTCACAAACTTTATTAATGTCACAAACTTAATTGAAATTGTCACAAACTTAATTGATATTCATCAACAAGAGATCTGCTTGATCTCTTTTGTTTTGCCTGTAATATGTGATCGAGTTCACATCATTTCATTGTGGACATGGAGCATGGGTGTTTTATGAAAGTTGTTGATATTAAATTGTTACCAGTCTCTTCACCTACTTTTCAAGCGTTAATTCAAGAACAGATGGCGGTTCAAAAAGAGACAAAATTAGTAGATCTAATTGCTGAATGTAAGGAAATATTAGCAATTCGTCTAGATGGAAGATTGATTGCTTATGCAACTTTTGACTTATTTGATGGTCAAATTATGCGAATTAACTCTTTACACTTTAGAGATCTATTTCAGCATCATGTGTTAGCGCAATATTGGCTATCACGTCATGTTAAGCGAAAAATAGCTGATAAGTGTTATTTAAATTTTTTGATAGCTAGCTAACTTTTTTAGGTATTTAAAAGATTTTTCTTTTTATAATGCTACTGTATAATGAATTGTTTTCTGTAAAGAAACGTTTATTACCAAAACTTAAAGTATTCAAAGGTGAATCATGAGTGAAACAATAAATTCGATGAGTCTCGTTCCTCAAGGAAGTATTGGAGCCTATGTTCAATCTGTTAATTCATTTTCTAAGCTCAGTGCTGAAGAAGAGCAAGAGTTAGCAGAACGTCTATTTTACCAAGGTGATTTAGAAGCCGCTAAAAAGCTAGTTATGTCACATCTTCGTTTTGTTGCATACATTGCTAAAAGTTATGCCGGTTACGGTTTAGCACAAGCGGATCTCATTCAGGAAGGTAATGTAGGCTTAATGAAAGCAGTTAAACGCTTTGACCCAACTGTGGGCGTGCGTCTTGTATCTTTTGCTGTGCACTGGATAAAAGCTGAAATTCATGAATACGTTATTCGTAATTGGCGTGTGGTTAAAATTGCCACGACAAAAGCACAACGCAAATTATTCTTTAACCTGCGTAAGTCTAAAAAGCGTTTAGGTTGGTTTAAGCAAGAAGAAGTTGAAGCGGTAGCTGAAGAGTTAAATGTAAGTACAAAAGATGTACTGGAAATGGAATCTCGTTTAAATGCACAGGATCATTCATTTGATTTAAGTGTTAACGATGATGACGATAATAACTTCGCGCCGATGCATTTTCTTGAAGATAAAACAGCAAGTGTTGAAACTCAGATCGAGCAGGAAAATACTGAGTCTCATACTAAGAACAAGTTGTACTCTGCGTTATCGACATTAGATACACGTAGCCAAGACATCTTAAGTTCACGCTGGTTAAGCGAACCTAAAGCGACATTACATGATTTAGCAGACCGTTATGGTATTTCCGCTGAACGTGTGCGCCAATTAGAAGCCAACGCGTTGAAAAAATTAAAAACCAATATGGACTTTTAATTAATCAATTAAAGGTGAGCAACTAGCTCACCTTTTTTATGTCATACTTATCACTTATTTAATATAATCGGTACCATCTTTCCCTTTTCTATTACTCTCGGTATTTTATGCTCACTATTGCAACGCTTGGCCCTAAAGATACATTTTCAGATTTAGCTACGAAGCGATATATTCAAGCGATACAAGCGAAACAATCAGTACAAGCCACTGATATCAAATACTATGGTACCTTGACTCAAACTTTCCAAGCTGTTGGTAAAGAGTGTCAGTTAGGTGTTTTACCTATTGAAAATTTATCGGAAGGTTATGTTCAAGTGGTATTAGATCAACTGTTAGATACTAAGCTATCGGTTATTTCTGAATTATTACTTCCTATTCAGTTTTCTTTTGTTGGTTTTTGTAAGGATATGTCTGAGCTTACAGACCTTTATGTGCAGTTTGTTGCACATGGACAGTGTGCTGAGTTTATTAATGGCTTAGAGGGTGTCAAAATTCATAACACTCAAAGTAATATTGAATCTTTAGTGTTGGCAAAAAAGCACGGCAATAAGGCAGGGGCGATTATTCCTCAACATGCACTTTCTCATGCTGAAGATGCTAATATCATCAATAATGATGTGACTAATTATGCGAATAATCAAACTCGATTTTTAGTGCTCTCCGAAACACCTCAGGCACGTATTGCAGATAAACAATATAAAACGACATTGGTGGTTAATAACAAACAAGACTGTCCTGGTGTGCTGGGTAATATTGTGAGCGCCTTTGCATTACAGAAAGTAAATTTAACCTCAATAATGTCTCGTCCAACTCGTTCTCAAATAGGCAATTATCACTTTTTCATTGATATTGATGGCCACCAAGAAGATAAGCATATTGCAGCAGCCTTAGCTGAAATCCAGTCATCTTATGACGTGACAGTGATAGGTTCTTATATTAAGGCGCTTAATTAAGCGCCATACTTGCCTAGTATTTTCATTGTAAAAGCTAAAATATTCCTCTGTGTTACTCTATTTCCTTATTAATATAATGGTTATTAATTAATTTACACTTGCTCAAAAAATAGTTATGTTTTGAACGATCGTTTCTTTATTTCTAATAAATTTTAAATAATGAGAGTGTTAATATGACTAAATCTACGGAATTAAAATCAGGAACAGAAGAACAAAGTACGGTGCAAATTCCTCAAGAAGCCTTTGATTGGTATGACGAATATGCACATGGTGATATTGATAGACGGACTTTTTTAAGACGTTTAGCTGGCATTGCTGGTGCCGGTGTTACCTTGGCTGCTTTATCGACAGCATTAACACCTAATTATGCATTAGCAGAGCAAGTGTCTTTTAATGATGATGATATTACTGCAACCTATGAAAAGTTTGCATCACCTGATGGACATGGTGAAGGACAAGGTTACTTTGTTACACCAAAAACTGTTAATGGCAAGCTACCCGTCGTTTTAGTTATTCATGAAAATCGTGGTTTAAATCCTTATATTAAAGATGTTGCTCGTCGTTTAGCTAAAGCTGGCTTTATTGCCTTTGCTCCGGATGCTTTATATTCATTAGGCGGTTACCCAGGTAATGATGATGAAGGTAAAGTGATGCAAAAGTCGCTTGATAAAGAGAAAATTGAACAAGATTTTATTGCTGCTGCTAGCTTTCTAAAAACACATCCATTAAGTACTGGTAAACTAGGAGCAGTAGGTTTCTGTTTTGGTGGTTATATTGTAAATATGTTAGCCGCAAAAGTACCTGAAACCCTAGATGCAGGCGTTCCTTTCTACGGTACACCGGCTTCTGCTGAATTAAGAAAAAATATTAAAGCACCGCTAGTTATTCAACTTGCTGAGTTAGATAAAAGGGTTAATGCATTCTGGCCTGAGTATGAAGCTGACTTGAAAAAGTATGGCGTAGATTATGAGATGTTTATGTATGAAAAAGCTAATCATGGCTTCCATAATGATTCGACAGCACGTTATGTACCGACCATGGCTGAATTAGCGTGGAAAAGAAGTATCGACTTCTTTAATGAGCAGTTAACTTAAGTCAGTTCATGTCAGGCTTACTATCCATTACATTTATTTAATATAATGGGGATGACTAAAAAGGGCTGAATAGATCATCTATTCAGCCCTTTTACATGTTCATTCAGTTAGTATTGTTTAATCTTTTCGTTTAACTAAGTACACACCAGCTTCTGTGTGATGTGTATAAGGGAACTGATCAAATAAAGAGAAACGCTTGATATCATGCGTTTGTGTAAAGACTTCTAAATTCGCTTTTAAGGTTTCAGGATTACAGCTTATGTACATAATATTGTCATAGGTTTGCACCATCTTCACCGTCTCATCATCTAATCCAGCACGAGGGGGATCAACAAAAATGGTGTTACATTGGTAACTTGATAAATCAATATTCTTCTCTTTTAAACGATTAAATTCACGCACTCCGTTAATGGCTTGCGTAAATTCCTCGGCAGACATCCGCACGATCGTGACATTGTCGATGTTATTCGCTGCGATGTTGTATTGTGCTGAGTTCACCGAAGGTGTTGATATTTCAGTGGCTAAAACGCGGTCGAAGTTTTTAGCTAAAGCTAAAGAAAAGTTGCCGTTACCACAATATAACTCTAACAAATCACCTTTGCTATTACGTGTACATTCAATGGCCCAATCCAACATCTTTTCAGATATTTTGCCGTTTGGTTGGGTAAAGCTATTCTCAACTTGTTGATAGATTAACTCTTGGCCATCAACCTGAAGCTTTTCAATGACGTAATCGTGGTCAACAATCAGTTTTTGCTTACGCGCGCGGCCAATGAAATTAATCTTAAATTCACCCGATAAACGTTCTTTGAGTGCTTTGATTGCGGTTAACCATTCGTCATCCAGAATTTTATGGTAGAGAAAACTAACCATGATTTCGCCACTCATACTGGATAAGAAGTTCGCTTGGAACAGCTTATAACGAAGAATAGGAGAGACTTTAAGCTCTTCAACTAGTCTAGGCATTAATTGATTGATTAGCTCGCTTGCAGGCGGGAATTGGTCGACACGAATACGTTGGCGTGTCTCTTGATCTGTCATGTAGAAATACAGATCCATATCTTCATGCCAGACACGGAACTGACTGCGCATACGATAATGGGTTTTTGGCGAAGCAAAGCATTCTAATTCAGGTAATTCAAAGGTTGAAAAAAGGCGATTAAATTGTGCTTTTTTAGCGTCTAATTGTGATTCATAATTATCCGGATCAACAAATTCTATGCTCATTTCTACCTCTGTATTCTATTGCTTTTTTGGCGCTATTCTTTCAATAACATATAAATGGATGGGCATTCTAAAGCAGGTGCTTGTACTTGGCTAGGTTATATCATTTTATTTGTTGATTTATCTGATTAAGGGGAGCATCAACACATTCATTAATGGGGGATTTTACATGTTAAAAATAACTTATTTGTTGGTTGCGAGTTTCCTAAAGGCAACAATCATTAAAGAATGAGCCTCTTTTCGTTAGTTCTCCGAGAGGCTATTCGTGATGTTCATTTTTGAAAGGTTCAATCTTCTCTTTTAATTAAATCATTCTCACTACATAAAATTTAGGTCAGTTATTTAATATAATTGGTATAAAATAGTTTTTTTCTCTAGGAAGCTGATTAATGTCTGTAAAACGTGTACTTATATTTGATTCTGGTGTCGGTGGTTTATCTGTTTATGAGCAGATAATTAAAATCAATCCAAGTATTCAATGTCAGTACCTTTTTGATAATGCGTACTTTCCCTACGGCGAGTTAAAGCAAACTCAATTAGTCGCGCGTCTTACTCAATTATTAACTGATTTTTTAGGGCAATACCCAGCTGATCTGATTGTTATTGCTTGTAACTCTGCCAGTACTGTTGCTTTAAAGGCGTTACGCCAACATTTTACTATCCCAATTGTAGGGGTAGTACCAGCCATTAAACCTGCGAGTGCAGTGACTCGTAATAATGTGATTGGTTTGCTTGCTACGCCAGGAACTATCGCCCGTGATTATACACAGCAATTAATTACACAATTTGCCGCAGGTAAAACCGTGTTAAGTATTGGTTCGACTCAGTTAGTTAAACTAGCGGAAGACAAGTTAATGGGGAAAGAGCTTGATCAAAATGAGTTTTTAACTATTTTAGCCCCTTGGTTAAATCAACAAGTCACTATGCCAGATACGCTAGTGTTGGGTTGTACTCACTTCCCACTATTAAAAGCTGAAATACAAAAATGCTTTGAAATGCCGATCAAGTTAGTAGACTCGGGTGAGGCGATTGCCTTAAGAGTGAAGCAGTTATTAGGTGAGGATCAAGAGCCTAAGGTTAGTTGTGCAGAGGAACATTCACATCAAGCTTTTTATACAAAGCATTTTAACAATACAGCGCAGTTATCTGCACTAAGTCATCGCTTTGCCGAATATGGGTTTCGCAGCTTAAACTATTTTTAACTGTACATTATGCGAGCACCTATAAATAAGCCCAAAGCGGCTATTTATAGGTCTCTGTAGACGATTACAGTACTTTGTAAGTGCCGTTATCTAAGTCTTTAATTGTCCAATCGCCGATAGCATAGCGAATAAGTCGTAACGTAGGGAAGCCAATGTTAGCAGTCATTCTACGTACCTGACGATTACGTCCTTCCATAATGGTAATGCTTAACCAAGTTGTTGGAATATTAGCACGTTCGCGGATCGGCGGGTAACGCTCCCAAATTTCAGGGTTATCCATTATTTTTGCTTTAGCTGGTAAAGTTAATCCATCTTTTAAGGTCACTCCTTTACGTAGCTTATCTAAATCAGCTTCAGTAGGTCGACCTTCTACTTGTACCCAGTATATTTTTGCTGTTTTCTTACCGGGTTGAGTGATCTCAGCTTGTAATTGGCCGTCATTGGTTAGTACTAGTAGGCCTTCACTGTCTCTATCTAAGCGTCCCGCTGCATATATATTAGGAATATCAATATAGTCTTTTAATGTTTCACGGATGCTATCAGGGTTGCCTTCATCGGTAAACTGGCTCAATACATCAAATGGCTTGTTAAACAAGACAATCTTTTGCATCGATTTAGGCATTACTTTTTTAGGAACAAAGGTTTTATGCGCCGCTTTTTTTACATTGAAGTGAGTTGGCTTTTTGGTTTGGCGTTTACGTTTATTTTCACCTGTTTTGTTATTGTTACTTTTTTTATTGATGGGAGCTTGAGTCACTTATGTTCCTTAACACAGTTGAAAAAGGTTAAGTATATCAGAATAAAAAATTCACGCAGTGCAGTGATTAAATGGTATGTTTAAGGGTGTCGAATAATCATGTTTTCAGTTGTTTTGTTACTTGTTTGTAACATATACAGTGCATGAATGGTGATCGAGGTCACATTTAAGCCTTTGAGATAAGAGCACTAAACTAGATAATTTTGTTTTTTTCGATATGATATCGGCTTAATTATTTTGTGTAACAAATTGATAACATTTTTAACGCAATTAATTCACTTCATAAATTTTTGTTAAAGGAAATAAAATGACAGATAAATCAGCAAAGATCATCTATACACAAACAGATGAAGCACCTGCGCTTGCAACTCACTCTCTATTACCGATTGTTAATGCCTTCACTAAAGCAGCAAACATTGTTGTAGAAACACGTGACATCTCTTTAGCTGGTCGAATCATTGCTAACTTCTCGGATAAACTGCCAGCAGAACAACAACAAGCTGATGCATTAGCAGAATTAGGTGAGTTAGCTAAAACACCTGAAGCAAATATTATTAAATTACCGAATGTAAGTGCATCGATTCCTCAGTTACAAGCGGCGATTAAAGAACTACAAGAGCATGGTTTTGATTTACCAGCTTACCCTGAAGTAGCTACAACAGACGAAGAGAAAGACACACAAGCGCGTTACGCAAAAGTGTTAGGTAGTGCAGTAAACCCTGTATTACGTGAAGGTAACTCAGACCGTCGTGTTGCTGATGCAGTAAAACAATATGCACAAGACAACCCACATCGTATGGGGAAATGGTCTTCAGAGTCTAAATCACATGTTGCTAACATGTCAGAAGGTGATTTTTACAGCTCAGAACAGTCAGTTGTACTGCAACAAGATGATGATGTGAAAATTGAATTCACTAATGCGGCTGGCGAAACGTCAGTATTAAAAGCATCAACGCCAGTATTAAAAGACGAAGTTATTGACTCATCTCGTATGAGCGCTTCAGCATTACGTGCTTTCTTTGAGCAACAAATGACAGAAGCAAAAGACAACAACATCATGTTATCGCTACACCTTAAAGCGACGATGATGAAAGTATCTGACCCAATTATGTTTGGCCACGCAGTAACCGTTTACTTTAAAGATGTATTTACTAAGTATGCAGACTTATTTAAAGAGTTAGGCGTTGATGAGCGTAATGGTCTTGGTGATGTGTACGCTAAAATTGCTACTTTACCTGCAGATCAAAAAGCAGAAATTGAAGCTGATATTCAAGCGGTTTACACAACACGTCCAAGTCTAGCAATGGTAGATTCAGACAAAGGTATCACAAACTTACACGTACCAAGTGATGTGATTATTGATGCTTCTATGCCTGCTATGGTTCGTTCTAGCGGTCAAATGTGGAATGCAGAAGGCAAACTTGAAGATACTAAAGCATTGATTCCGGATCGTTGTTACGCAGGTATCTACGACGAAACAATTAAGTTCTGTCGTGAAAATGGTGCGTTTGATCCTGCAACAATGGGTAACGTATCTAACGTTGGTCTAATGGCGCAAAAAGCTGAAGAATACGGTTCACATGATAAAACATTCCAAATCACCGAAGCTGGTACTGTAAAAGTGAGTGATTCAGCTGGTAATGTATTGATGTCTCATGATGTTGAGAAAGGTGATATCTGGCGTATGTGTCAAGCGAAAGATATTCCAATTCGTGACTGGGTACGTCTAGCAGTTAGTCGTGCGCAAGCAACAGGCCAACCAGCTATCTTCTGGTTAGATGAAAAACGTGCACACGATAAAAACTTAATCGAGAAAGTAAATACTTACTTGAAAGAACACGATACAACAGGTCTAGATATTCAAATCCTAGCGCCTGTAGATGCATGTAAATACACATTACAACGTGTTAAAGAGGGTAAAAATACTATCTCTGTAACAGGCAACGTATTACGTGATTACTTAACAGATTTATTCCCTATCTTAGAGTTGGGTACAAGTGCAAAAATGCTGTCAATTGTACCACTTCTTGTTGGTGGTGGTTTATTTGAGACAGGTGCTGGTGGTTCAGCGCCTAAGCATGTTCAACAATTTGTTGAAGAAAACCATTTACGCTGGGATTCACTAGGTGAATTCTTAGCATTAGCAGTATCTATTGAAGATATCGCAGCTAAAACAGGTAATGAAAAAGCAGTAGTATTAGCGGAAGCGTTACATGTAGCTAACGGTAAATTCTTAAAAGAAGATAAATCTCCTTCTCGTAAAGTAGGTGAGTTAGATAACCGTGGTAGCCATTTCTACTTAGCTATGTACTGGGCTGAAGCACTAGCGGCACAAACCAAAGATCTTGAACTACAGGCACAATTCAAACCATTAGCTGAGTCACTACTAAGTAATGAAGCGGTGATTGTACAAGAGCTAAATGATGCACAGGGAGTAAAAGTTGATTTAGGTGGTTATTTCCATACTGACCCAGCTAAAGTAACTGCTGCAATGCGCCCAAGTAAAACCTTGAATGCTGCTGTAGATAACATCTAATACACTAAACAACGTTATTTGATGCATTACTATTTTGCATCGCATAAAACCATTAAGTCATGTGCTTGATGGTTTTTTTTTGCCCATTTTTTGAAGCCACTGAGTTTACTATGGGAAAATGAGAACTTTTACAGATAATTAAACTCTGTAATAGACAAAAATAATGGCCGCGTTGATACGCTTTTCTGTTATAGCTATAAAAATGATATTATGTAGGTCCGGCTATAAATTATGCCCATCTTTTGCTTTGTTTACTTTTACTGTTTAAGGGTGCTTGATGCGTCTTACTTTGTTTAAAAAAATTCTGTTTTCTATGCTACTGATCAGTTCTTTGATGGTGGTGGGTATTGCTGGCCTAATCGATGATAGTTTCCAACAGGGTTTACAACGCTATTTAAACCATGGCGAAGAGCGCAAGCTGCGTTTAGTGTCTGAAAATCTATCATCCTATTATTCTGAAGATAAAGGCTGGGATGAATTAACCCCTGAAGTCGCAGAGTTTATTCTTGGGCGTATCTTTGCTCGGCCTTCTGAAGGGGAGCATGAACCTCAAAAATCACGATCTAGATATGTTAGTCGTTTATTGAAACGTATTACTGTGTTTGATACCAATTGGACTCCATTGTGGAACAAGAATATTGCCATCGGTGATGATGAATTAATTAAAGTACCGATTAAGTACAATCAAAAAATAGTAGGCTGGGTAGCGACCAAGAAGCGTGACATTACCCCGGGTGCTTTAGAGAGCAGTTTTCATCAACAGCAAAAGTACAACTTAATGTGGATTGTATTGTGGGTGACATTGATCTCCTTTGTGCTTTCATGGTTGTTAGTGCGTCATTTATTAACGCCTTTGAAGCGTTTGGAAGATGCAACAAGCTCAATACAGGAAGGGGATTATCAAACTCAAATAGAGATAGATGGTGAAGATGAATTAGCTGCATTATCGATGCGTTTTAATGAGTTGAGCCAAAGTTTATTGGTGCAAAAAGAAACAAGAGAGCAGTGGTTAGCTGATATTTCACATGAGTTGCGTACACCTATTTCTGTTTTAAAAAGTGAGATCGAAGCGTTACAAGATGGCATTCGTAAACCAGAGCCTAAATATATTGACTCTTTGCATTACCAGGTGCAGAACTTAAATAAACTGGTTAACGATCTCTATCAGTTGTCTTTATCCGATGCAGGAATGCAATTTGACTTAAGCGAATCAGTCAATATTAAGAAATTAATAGAAAATAATTGCTTACAATATCAATTGCGTTTTCAAGAGAAAAAAATTCAGCTACAACATTATTTTCAAGAAAGTGCTGTTAATGTCATCACAGGAGACAGCAAAGCCTTGACCCAATTGTTTTCTAATTTATTCGAGAACAGTTTACGTTACACCGATGGTCCTGGCATTTTAAATGTACAAGTTACTCAAGATAAAAAGATCATGCAAATTCGTATTGAAGATAGTGCACCTGGTGTACCAGATGCTGCATTACCTAAACTATTTGAACGTTTATTTAGGGTTGATGAATCGCGAAGTCGTTTAAGTGGTGGTTCAGGCTTAGGATTATCTATTTGCCAAACAATTGTTAAAGCACACCATGGCAAAATGTTGGCAAGTCATTCGGAGTTAGGTGGCTTAGCAATCACCATTCATTTACCTATCGCATCTCATTAATTTTTTAGAGGAAGTGTTATGTCACAACGAATTTTAATTGTGGAAGATGAAGAGTCCTTAGCACAAGTGCTAAGCGAGTATCTCAGTTTATCGGGCTTTGTGACCGATGTAATTAATGACGGTAGTCAGGCCATTGAGTGGTTAAAAAACAATGCTATTGATCTGTTGATATTAGATCTTATGTTACCGGGTAAAAATGGTTTAGATATCTATCGTGAATTACGAGCCTTTAGTGATGTTCCTGTCGTGATGGCAACGGCACGAGTGGATGAGATAGATCGCCTTATTGGTTTAGAGCTAGGTGCTGACGACTATATTTGTAAGCCTTATAGCCCTCGAGAAGTGGTTGTACGAGTAAAGAATATACTAAGGCGTGCTAGCGACGATAAAAAAGCCTTTGAGCAAATTTTAAGTATCAATGAGTCAACGATGCAAGTATTGGTGAAAGGGCAAGAGGTAAGCTTAACTCGCGCTGAGTTTCGCCTTCTTGCTCATTTTCATCAACACAAAGATCAAGTGTTTAGCCGTGAACAATTAATGTCGCAAATCTATTCTGATAATCGGGTAGTAACAGATAGAACCATTGATAGTCATATTAAGAACCTTCGTCGTAAAATACAAAATGTCGATGCCGAGGTCGATTGTATTCAATCAATTTACGGCGTGGGTTATAAGTTCGCACTCTAGTTACTATATCTGGGTGTCTGCTGCTTAGTGCCGGCACCTACTATTACTAGAACTGGCCTCCTTTAATTATACCGCTACAAAAATCTCTTAAAAATATTCAGAAAAACGCTAACTCCTTAATTTATCCATATTTCCTGCACATTGATTATCTATAGTCTCTACATCGGCTCAGAGCAGAGCCATTCTTACTAAAGTAAAAAGAGGTTTATATGAAAAAGTTATTTATGTTAAGCAGTGTTGCATTAATCGTTTCAAGTTCTCTAACAATGGCTGCGGTTAATAAAGTTGCAAATAACGACTTCGCAAGTTTTGACAGCGACAACAATGGTGAAATTAGCCAGTTAGAAGCTACAGGCAAATTAGCAAAGTATTTTGATAAAGTGGATACAGATGCAAACGGTTCAATTTCAAAAGCAGAGTTCGATAATATTAAGCAAATGAAAAAAGATCGTAAGCAACCTAATTTTGCTGATTTTGATACTAATAATGATGGTGAAATTACAAAAGCTGAATTTGAGTCTGCAAAACCAATGCACAGAGGAAAGCAACCTAATAAGCCTGAGTTTGCTCAAGTAGATACAAATAAAGACGGTGTGATTACTAAAGATGAAGCAAAAGGTGGTTTAGCGAAACACTTTGATAAAATTGATAGCGATGCAAATGGTTCATTATCAACGACTGAATATAACGCCATGGAAAACATGCGTAAAGGTGGAAACCATCAATTAGATTTCTCTGATGTGGATGTAAACAATGATAATGCTATCTCTAAAAGTGAAGCTAAAGGCATGTTACTAAAACATTTTGATAAAGTAGACAGTGATGATAATGGTTCAATTTCTGAAGCTGAATTTGCAAAAATCCAAGAGATGCATAAGGGCAAAGGTAAAGGTCATAAAAAAGCTAACTTTGAGAAAATGGATAGCAACAGTGATGGTGTGATCAGTAAAGATGAAGCAAAAGGCCGTTTAGCGGAAAACTTCGATAAAATTGATGCTGATAACAGTGGTGATATCACTAAAACTGAATTAAAAGCAGCGCTTGATATGCACAAAGGTAAAGGTCATAAAAAACCAAGCTTTGAGAAAATGGATAGCAACAGTGATGGTGTGATCAGTAAAGATGAAGCAAAAGGCCGTTTAGCGGAAAACTTCGATAAAATTGATGCTGATAACAGCGGCGATATCACTAAACAAGAGCTAAAAGCTGCCTCTAAAATGCACAAGGGTAAAGGTCATAAGCAACCTAGCTTTGATAAAATAGATGCAAATAACGATGGTGCTATTACTAAAGATGAAGCAAAAGGGCGTTTACTAAAAGGATTTGATAAAGTCGATACAGACTCTGATGGTAAAATTACATCAGCAGAATTCGAGCTAGTTAAAAAAATGCATAAAGGTAAAGGTCATCCCAAAGCAAGCTTTGAGAAATTTGATACAAATAACGACGGTGCAATCACTAAAGATGAAGCCAAAGGGCGTTTATTAAAAGGTTTTGATAAGTTAGATAGCAATGCTGATGGTAAAATCACACAACAAGAAATTGATGCAAAAGTTATCATGAAGCATAAAGGTAAAAAGCGCCCAACATTTGAAATGTTAGATGCAAATGGCGACGGTAAAATAACAAGTGTTGAGTTTGATAATTTTCTACAACATAAAGATGAGATGAAAAAAGCGCAATAAACTGTTTTTTCTCCTTCACTAATATCAAAATGATAATGCCCAAAGAGTTGACTCTTTGGGCATTTTTTAGGTGAAAAATTAAAGTCCCAATTCCGCTAATAAATCTTCATCTGCGGTTGGCTTCTTAGCATGAGTTTCAGTTGTTTTTACTGAGTTATCTGGTTTTTCATCAAATAACGCATCGATATCAAACTTTTCACGCTCTTCAAAGTTAGGAAGCTTAATGAACTCCGTTTTATCCATAGCAAGCTCAAGGTAGAAGATATTATTGTT
Source organism: Psychromonas sp. KJ10-5 (assembly GCF_055808325.1). Lineage (NCBI taxonomy): Bacteria > Pseudomonadati > Pseudomonadota > Gammaproteobacteria > Alteromonadales > Psychromonadaceae > Psychromonas > Psychromonas sp. KJ10-5. The sequence continues at coordinate 383,907 of NZ_CM147864.1, forward strand.
GGCTGTTGTAAATGTCACACGACGCGCTTGTGGGCGATCTAAGTTGGTATCGATGGATAATAAAACTTGTTTATTGATGGTCAGCATTTTCGGTTGGTTTTGGGTAATGGAAGTATGCAATTCATGGCCAATAACACCAGTAAAATCACCCACCATTTGATTCATTAACTCTCCCATTACATCACTCACTTCATCAGCTGTATGTGTGGTTGCTAGCTCATCTTTTGGCAGCCCCATGTTGATCATGTAATTGGTATATAACTCTAGCGCAGCTGCAGCATTGAAGTTTAAAATAACTAAGCCAGAGAATCCTCCATCAAATAATACAAAACAGCCAATATCTGGTTTCAAGCATGTTTTGTTGATTTTTTGTACCATACCTGAATAGTTAACTGAGTGCCCTGTTGCGCTACTTAACACGGATTTCATGGAGTTACATAACACTAATAAGATATCGTCAGTGGTAATGGTTTTGGTTCTAGCCATAGCGGTTTTTTGTCCCTAAAAAAATAATATCATTTAAATTATTAACAGAGCATAGGCTATTATTCAAATATGGGTAGTTATAATTGTTATTTCTTTATAAAACATCGATTTATATCTAGTTTAATATGATTGTTATCATTTTTTACTCAGGCAAAGACCATTGTCGGCAATAGTCAATGAACTCTTTTAGGATTGGGCTTTGATACTTCTCTTTATGCCAGACCAGGTATAAATCACGAGACATATCAATATCAATAGGTAAGGTGACTACGCGTTTATCATTGAGGGCATGACGAGCTGCGGTTTTAGACATACAGGCGACACCTAGACCTGAGGCACAACAGTTGATGATCGCTTCTGTACTTGTTAATTCAAAAGCAATATCTAGATCTGTTAAGTGTTGGCCTATATGATCAATAAAAAAATGTCGTGAACCTGAGCCCTTTTCTCGTAATATCCAATGTTGATCATGTAAATCATTAATGGTCACTACTTTATGGCTCATTAATGGATGTTCAGGGTGAGCTACAATGACCATTTCATCTTTAAGCCATCGTTCTACATGTAATTGCTTATCAATGAGTAAACCTTCAACCAGTGCAATATCTAACTCATAATCAATCAATTGGTTGCCAATACTTGTGCTGTTATCAATACACATAAATTGATCTTGATGAGTGCTTACTTGCCTGAATTGAGACAATAAAATGGGTAATAGATGGTTACCTACTGTGTTGCTGGAGCCAATGCGTAATTTTCCTTGGAAATTATGACTATTAAATAGGCTAATAATCGCCTTACTACGCTCTAATTGTTCATCGGCTAATGGCAGTAATGCTTTGCCCATTTCATTGATTAATAAGCGGTTATTTTTACGTTCAAATAATTTATGTCCAAGCTGCTTTTCCAGCTCCGCTAATGCCATGCTTACCGCAGGTTTACTCAAGAATAATTTATCTGCGGCTGTAGTCAGGGTCTTTTCTTGGGTAATCGTGATAAAAACATGTAATTGTTTCAGCGTGATATTCATAATCAACTCATCGTTTTGGTTAACTTAACATTATGTTTAATAGTGTAAGTTATTCTTAATGAGTTTGCAGTGACAGATTAATGATTAACGTTAATCTGTGTTAAAAAATGAAGGCCTAATCTAAAGGTGTTGCTGCGTGTATCTGTTTTAATAAATCAGCACTGGCTTGTTGTGGAGATGGTGCATGGCAAATGGCGGAAACTAAGGCAACACCATCCACTCCTGTCTCGATAATAGTGTCTAAATTGCTTTGGTTGATACCCCCAATGGCAACAATTGGGAATTGGCTGAGTTGTAGTGCTTTCTTTAGCCCCTGTATTCCCCATTGTTTCTTGATATTAGTTTTAGTGGGTGTCGCAAAAATAGCACTTAATCCAATGTAGTCCAATGGTAAATCATTAGCTTCAAGCAGTTGTTGATCATTTTCGATGGATAAGCCTAATATTTTTTCTGGGCCAATCAACTTTCGTGCTAATTGTACTGGCATATCCGACTGACCTAGGTGCACGCCATCGGCATTAACTGCTAAAGCAACATCAACACGATCATTAATAATGAGTGCTACTTGAGTCCCTTGCAATATCTGTTTAACGGCTTGAGCTCGTTCAATAAAAGACTGAATATTGTCGCCTTTTTCACGTACTTGCACCATGGTCACCCCACCCGCAACGGCATCTTTTACCACTCTGACTAGTGTTGTTAAATCTTGTTGGTCGTCAGTGACTAAATATAAACGGTACGGGTTCATGCTTATTCCTTGGTGCTTTTATTGATTGATGGTTAATTTTAGATGTTGATTAATCATTTCAGAATCAATCTGATATAGCACATCTAATAGATTCATTTGTAAGCTACCCGGACCAGCAGATTTTTTCTCTGCAAGCTCTCCAGCAATACCTAAAATAGCTGCTGCAGCTAGCCCTGTTTGTTCACCAATTGCAGCAAAAGCACCGGTTAATGCACTTAAACTACAGCCCATCCCAGTAATATAAGGCATCATGGCATGGCCGTTATGTAATTGTATTTCACTGTTAGAATTAATGATGTAATCCACTTCACCGGAAATAACTACATTACATCGATAGGTTTCCACCAAGTAACGTGCTGCATTTACCGCAGATTCACTACTATCTAACGCATCAACGCCTTTACTCGTTGCCTGTTCTCCTGCTAATGCAATGATCTCAGAGGCATTACCACGAATGATTAATTGCTTAGCTAATGCTGCAATTTGGCGAGAGGTCTCTGTGCGTATTGAGCTAGCGCCACAACCTACAGGGTCTAACACTACAGGCTTATTATTAGCATTTGCTTGTTCTACCGCATACAGCATACGTGGAATCCATTGGCTGTCTAAAGTGCCTATATTAATCACTAATGCACCGCTAAATGACATCATTTCTGCTAACTCTTGGCGAGAATGAGCCATAATAGGCGAAGCGCCAATCGCCAGTAAAGCATTTGCTGTGTTGTTCATCACCACATAGTTAGTGATGTTAACCACTAAAGGTTTCTGTTCACGTAAGCTTAGTAATGCATGGGTGATTAATTGTTGTTTGTCTTGGGTAGCGGTCATTATTTTACTCCTTCACTTAAGGTATTTAACCCTTGTTGCCAAAAAGCGACTTCCATTCTAGTTGCTGTTTTGAATACTTTGACAAGGTGTTGTCCACGTTTGCTGTTAATATCAATGTCAGCCAACAATTGATCTAAATGTTGTGTGCTATCAATGATGCTTTGTTGGAACTCCTCTCCACTGTATAGATCTATCCAACTAGCAAACTCATTACCTTCAAATAATGTGTTGTCGTCGTTTGCTAAAAAACGACCAATTTCTGCATAACCAATTGAACAAGGCGCAAGGGCTACATATAAATCCACTAGGTCACCGGTCATGCCTGCATCTAATACGTAGCGTGTATAAGCTACGGTACCAAAGTCTTCATCTTCGGCCTCTAAATCAGCTTCGCTTAACCCCCAATTCTTACAGTAAGTAATATGGTGATTAATCTCAAAGTCTAATAAAGCATGAACACTGGGTAATGCTTTACGCATATCAGCTAATGTATTGGCTTTATAAATGGCTAGTGCGTATGCACGTGCATATTGCTTTAAAAATAGAAAATCTTGCTTTAAATAATGTAAAAAGCATGGCTGAGCTAAACTGCCATTGCCTAGTTGCAAAACAAAAGAGTGCTTTGTATAAGCTTGCCAATCAGTTTGGCAAGCGGTAATTAAATCTTGATGGTTCATTGTTGTCTCACTTAATCAGATTAATGGAGATGACTATTTGAAAGTTTAAGCATTATTCAAAAGTTGGCATATAGTCTTTTGCCTGTGGTCGCTTTTTGATCAGTTTATTATCAAACATAAACTGAGCGTAATCATCGTAACGCGTTAAATCTACCGCAGAAGGGCGAAGTGCAAAACGAGAAAGCGTGTCTCTCCAAGCTCGTTTATTAAGCTCGTTATCTAAAGTATCAGGTGCATAACTAACAAACTCTTTCCATGCCGCTTGAGGGTGATTAGTGATATAGATAGTTGCTTGTTCTAAGGCTTTATTAAATGCCTTAATCATCTTGGCATCATAGTTATTGGCGTTGGCAACAAAGATTAATTCATCATAAGCAGGAACACCGTGTTCTTCAGGAAAATAAGCCTTAGAGTTAAAGCCTTCTAATGCCAGTTGATTACTTTCGAAGTTACGTAATCCCCCCCAGATCGCATCCACTTTTCCTGATGCTAAAGAGGCTGATAATGCCCAACCAACATTAATGATTTCAACATCATTAAAAGTTAGGTTTACTGTATCTAACATTTTGCCAATAATTGCTTCTTCACTGCCTGAGATAGCAATGCCGACTTTTTTATTTTTTAAATCACTTAATGTATTAATTTTTCCATTATCCAATACCATTAACGTATTTAACGGTGTTGCGATCAATGTTGCAGAGCGAACTAATGGTAAACCTTCTGCTACATCAATGATTAGGTTTGGTTGATAGGTTATCGCTAAATCTAGATTGCCTGCTGCAACTAGCTTAGGTGGAAGGCTTGGATCTGCAGGCTCCTGAATATCTACCTCTAAGCCTTGTTGTTTAAAGTAACCTCGTTGTTGTGCAATAACGATTGGGCCATGATTCGGGTTAACAAACCAATCTAACATCAAGGTGACTTTCTTATCTTGTGCAACTACTGATTGGGTAAAAAGTGTTGCCAGTAATGTCAGTGATGCCAGTAAAAATTGCTTTTTCATTACAGTTATTTCCTTATTTTTCAATATACATCCATTTAATGGACCGTGTTGTGTGTAGCTGGCTAAAGTTGCCAGGGTATTAATTTGTTTAAACATTTGTCTGTGACGAAGTACAGCGCGACTGAAATAGTGGATAAAATAAATAGGGCGGCAAACATTTCATCAATTAACATGCGTGCATTGGCTTGTAACATCAAATATCCCAAGCCTTGGCTAGAACCAACCCATTCCCCTGCGACCGCTCCAATGGGAGCAATGACTACAGCGACACGTATTCCTGAGGCAAGTGTTGGTAGGGAAGCAGGGAGTTGAATGTGGCGTAGTAGCTGCCATTTAGTTGCTTGCATGGTATTGGCTAAATCTAAGTAGCCTGTTGGAGTGTTCTTTAACCCATCGTAACAACAGGTCACCACAGGAAAGAAAATAATGATCGCCGCCATCACTATTTTTGATGCAATACCGTAACCCAACCAGATCATCAAAATAGGAGCAATTGCAAACACGGGAATGGCTTGGCTGGCGATAAGAACAGGTAGTAACCAACGTTTGACCGGTTTAAATAAGAGCATTTGTAATGCAAAAAATAACCCCATGGATAAGCCTAATAACAAACCTAATACGATCTCTTGTGTCGTTATCCAGCTGTGTTTGAGTAAAATATCGATACGATTAATTAAGCGTTCAAAGACAGATAAAGGCTCAGGTAAAATAAAACTTGGTAACTTAAACAGTAATACTGTTGCTTGCCAAATCACTAATAATACCAATAAAGTAAATATCACTCTTAGGGCGTTGTGCAGCACTTTTTCTGATGTGTTAATTCGATTATTTAAGACTTTAATATTAGGGATTTTATTCATAATCTTGCTCTAAGCGTTGAATAACTCGCTGTTGTAATGCCGCACTTTCAGCATTCAACTCTCTGGGTGTTTGTTGTTTTGGCAGTGATAGCGCACTAGCAAAAGCTGGTTTTCCATGCAGAATGTATAATTGGTCGGCTAGGCGAATGGCTTCCAACGGGTCGTGGGTGATTAATAAAACTGTCTTATTTTTTAATAATCGGTGCGCTAAGTTTTGTAGTTTATAGCGTGTAACCGCATCTAGGGCCGAGAAGGGCTCATCCATTAGCACCACGGGTTTGTCTTGCATTAAGGTTCTTGCTAATGCTACTCGTTGGCGCATACCCCCTGATAAATTTTGTGGTAACTCTTGGGTTTTGTCTGTTAATCCTACTTCAGTTAATAATGCGATAGCTTTTTCATATTGCTGAACTTTTGATGGAGAGCGCAGAGTTTTTTTTGAAAATTTTTCACTAAGTAACACATTGTCTAATACGTTTAACCAAGGCATTAATAAGTCTTGTTGAGCCATATAAGCGACTTGCCCTTTCAGCGCGATTTGGTTGCTGGTGGATAACTCGCCAGACCACTGCACTTTATCTGCTAGCAGATTAGCAAGATAGCGTAATAGGGTGGTTTTACCACAGCCACTCCGCCCTAAAATACAAGTCCAGCTTTGTGCTGGCATTTGCATATTTAGGCCTGATAATACAGGTTGGGTATCTTGTTGATACTGTATAGCGCCTTGTTCAATGGTAATAGCTGGTGAATATAAGGGCTTTGTATCTGCAGTGGTTAATAGCATGTTAGCAATCACTGTCATTGTGTTGTTGGTAAAAGTGATGTACTGGGCCTCGCCCTTTACCGATAGTGAGTTGGTCGGCATGAACTAACGCTTGAGTAATATAATTTTTTGCAGTTTGCACTGCCTCTGCTAATAGATAACCTTGTGCTAAATAAGAAGCAATAGCTGAGGAAAGTGTACAGCCTGTACCATGGTTATTATCGGTGTAAACTCGATCTGCTGTTAACTCTTGAATTACATTAGATAAAATTAACAGATCAGTACTGTGTTTATCTTTTTGTAAATATCCACCTTTTAATAGCACGGCTTTAGTACCTAATTGGCGTAACCCGTCGACCATTGATTGCATCTGCTGCGTTGTTTCAGGAAGGTTATAGGATGTACTATCGCCGATTAAGGCTGCGGCTTCAGGTAGGTTTGGAGTAATAATATCGGCTAAAGGGAATAGCTCAGATTTTAATGTTTGAATTGCTGATTTTTCTAATAGTAAATCGCCATTGGTAGTGACCATTACCGGGTCAATTATGACAAACTGAGGCTGGTACTGTTTCAGCTTTTTGGTAACCAAGCGAATAATATCACTATCAGCTAGCATACCTACTTTTACGGCCACGATATTTAAGTCACTGAAAACTGCATCCAGTTGCTTTTCAACATGCTCTAGTGGAATTGGGAAAATACCAGAAACACCTAGGGTGTTTTGCGCTGTGATAGCGGTAATGGCTGAGCAAGCATAACCACCTGTGGCTGAAATAGCCTTAATATCCGCTTGAATACCTGCGCCACCGCCACTATCAGAACCTGCGATGGTCAACACAATAGGCACTTCTGCATGAGTTGAAGATATTTTAATTGAGTCTGTTATTTGAGTTTTAAGGTTGTTATTGGCCATCATTGCTCCGATTACAACGCCATCGGAACTATATGATAAAACCCAATACGCGCAAAGGTGCACTATGGTAGGTGTTTACATAGTTCCCTGCGCCAGTGCTAACTGTATCAGGTTCAACGGGTATCGATGCAATCCCAGTAGATATCGCATTCGTTCTCAGCCTTCGGCTCCCCGACTATAAGTGTTTTGAATCATAACAAGTTTAAATGAAAGTGCAATGCAACATATAGCGCTTTGTTATCTGTGAGGCATAAATTTATGAGGAAAAGGGGAAGGATATGTTTGCGCTTGCTGAGTTAAGCAAAGCGCAAACAAGAGATAATTCATTTTAACAAGTAAAATAGATCAGTTACTTAGTGTGATTGGTATTAATACGCGCTTTAAATTGCGCACGAGTTTTCTCATCTGCTTTCTTGTACCAGTAATCTAGCATTTGACCTGCTACATCACCTTCAGTTTGACCATTGGCTGGAATAATAATTGTCGCCGGTTGTTGTAATGAAGCTGGTTTGTCTGTTTGATTATAAGCAACCGTTTCAGCAACTAAGTCTCGGTTAAATTGAATACCGCTCTTCATTAACTTACCTTGCTCGAAGGGAACGGCTTCACCGTTAATATCTGTGATGATGATTTTTGGTTCTGCGTTAAATTGATCAACTTGTCTTGCTGAACGAAGTGCCGGTAAGCTGATTGTATAATCTTGGTTTTTGCCCTGAAAGGTGATTATTAAGGTATCTGTCGTGAAGTAGTTAACCTCACCGCCTTGACGGTAATTGCCTTCATATTCAAAAGCGATTTGGTTTGTTCCATCTTTTAATGTTAATGAGCTTTGCTGTTTAGCCTGTTTACCATTGACGACTTGTAGTGTTAATTGTGTAGGAAGCGTTAAAGTAATATCAGCAAAAGCCTGTTGGCTTAAGGTACTGATTAAGGCAAGGGTTAAAAAATTCATTAGTTTCATATGTAATGCTCATTATGCTTAAAGGAGAGGAAATGATGCGTAGAGTGAGGTATATAAATGACCTATATAATAGGGCTGATATGCTTTACTCAATTTAAGTTTTATACAAATTATTTTAACAAGTAAAATAGATCTGTTGATCGGTATTAATTTACCACAAAAAAAGCACTCAAAAGAGTGCTTTTAATATGTATTCTTTAAATTAAAGAAAGCTTAGAAACCGTAACGAGCACCAAATTGTAGTTCGTTTTCACGACCAGAACCACTTGAAGTATCGTTGTTTAAAGCTAATTTATAGCTACCGTATAATGCGAAGTTACCCATGTAACGAGCGTATTCAACACCAACAAAGTTTGTGTCTAATGCATCGATATCATCAGCTGAGTAGTAGCTGTAGCTTGCATTTACTACGTTCTCTTGGTTTTCACCAAAGTAGTAAGCAGCAAAAGCGTCAGCTGCAACAAAATCAGAGCCCTCTACGCCTTCTGCAGAGATATCACCAGCCATACCCATTGCTGATAGGTAAACATTACCTTTAGTGTATTTAGCTGCTACTAAGTATGAAGTTGAATCATCAGTATCTGTACCGTTACCGTATTCTTGATCACTTGTTGCTACACCAGCTGCTAATTCAAGCTCAGGGCTAAACTTGTAAGCTGCCATTAAACCGTAACCATCAGCATTATCATTTGCGTTTTGCGTTGCAGAAGCTTGTACAGTTAACGCATCAGCAGTGTAAACGTAGCGTAATGTATTTTTTGAACGGTCTGCTGTCGTTACCGTGTTTTCATTAACGTAACCGCTGAATGTTTCAGCTTGGTCGGTAAAATCAGTTAGGTAAGTTACCGCATTAACTTGATGACCGTAAATGAATGAACCTGCTTGTGTATCGGCACCCACGTATAGGTGACGAGTATTTAAGTTAGCTTCATTATCATCTTCGTTTTCAGTAATTTCAAACTCGTAACGGCCAAATACAGTTAAGTCATCGCTTAATTTATTTTTACCATTCACATTTAAACGTACACGTGATGCATCAGAGTATTCGCCATCAGTTACGTTACCACGTACTTCAACACGACCACCCACATTGAATTCTTGAGTATCTGTTTTATAAACTGTTGCTGCATAAAGAGGAGAAGATATAATTGCGCTAGACGTGATAGCAAGTAGGTATTTATTGAATGTCATATTCATTTTCCTGTTTTTCTTAGAGTCATTTAAAAATTGTCATATTTAAATGTTATTATTTAGGTAAGCAGGAAGATGTGTTAAATGCTTCCTGCAGAAAATGTAGACTATCCGTGTCCTTTTAAATCACACTTGCCAATCTATATAATTTTTTCAAAGAATTCACAATAAACTCACAAATAAAGTGGCTTTTGGTGATCCTTGTCACAATTTATGTTGTTTAAAATTTTATATTTTTATAAATTTGGTCTACGTAGTGAATTATCATTTGGGGTAGTTGTTTAAAAGTGAGATTTTTCCAAATCAACTAATGGGGGGCTCTACTTGTAGACACTAGTTGCTTAATTAGTAGCCGAGTAGCTAGAAATCTTCTAATAAAGTGATTATATAGCTAGCAATAAAGAAAGATATCCAAGACCAATTTTTATAGATAACAAAGACTTATTGCTGATAAATAATATTTTTTACGTCTGATCTTTTGTGGATTCCGAAATATAGAAGACAAACCTAAGCTACTTTTCTAGTAAAATAGCTTAGGCTCAGAATTTAGCGTCTATTGAAGTTTATTAATTACAATAATTGAAGATGTTTTTCTTATTGCTTAAACCAGTCGATGTAAAAGTCAGGAGCGACTTTGTATTGCTTGGCTAATTTTTCAATACTTGCAAGATCGGAAATTTTATCTGCGTGAATACCACTAGTAATGAATAAACTACTAATACCTGCGCCATTTGCGCCTGCAATGTCATGCTCTAAACTATCACCGACAGCAATAGCGTTACCCCATCCACCAACTAGGGTTTTGCACATGTCGTAGATCTCTTTTTGTGGCTTACCATGCCAATGTACTTTTCCGCCCAGCTTTTGGTAAGCCATGGCAATCGCACCTGGACAGGTTTTTAAGTTACCTTCTGGTGTCATGGCAACAAGATCAGGGTTACTCACAACTAACTCTAGGTTGTTACGGCAGGCAATAGCTAAATCCTCCACATAAGCTTCAACACTGCCTCTATCTACACCACAACATAGTATAAAAGAAGCTTGTTCTGCTGTTGCTACTGATTGCACACTGCAATCTTCAAGTACAGTATCATCTTCTTCCCATTTGAAATGTAAGGCTTGTTGACCCAGAGTTTTGAACTTCCCTGAGTTGAAGTTATCACGCATATGATCACCAGACGTCATCACATCTAGGTATAGATCACGGCTGATGCCTGATTCAGTGAGTCGAGCATAGGAGAATGCACTGTTTTTGCCGCTATTCGATAAGATGACGACTTTTTTGTTATGTGCTTTTAATAAATTTAATGCAGCTATTGCTTCAGGGAAAGCGTATCCACCATTATGTAATACCCCCCATTGATCTAGAATAAAAGTGTCAAATTTATCAATAATATCTGTTAAACCTGCAATCATTTTCAATGTACTAACTCCTCTTTTTGAAGGTGATAAAGGCTCTATTCATATCATTGTATACTGCTTTTATGTCAGCTTATAGTGTGGCCAATATAGTGCGAGGGCTATCTAGTCGTTTTTTATGAATCAATATTTTCAAGATAATTCAATAATTATTTATTTTTAAGCTTATGATTTTATTTGTTTTTCTATTTATATAGATAAAAAGCATTAAGATTCACTGGGGTATTGTTAAGCGATAGGGAGTCAAATGTTTAGTATTTAAATTAAAATTGATAAAAGCCGACTGTTTGATATTTGTTGTTTAATTAGACTGATCTTATTTGTTTTAGCAAGCGTAAAACAATCTGAACATTTCGAAATAACACTCTACAGTCCAATCCAAAAGGAAAATACTATGTTAAAGAAGTTCATCACTACCTTATCAATTTTAGTTGCTAGCTTTACCTTCACCTCTGTTGCGCAGGCTGCACATCATGGTACGCACAAAGACATCGTTGAAGTGGCATCAGAAAATGGTTCTTTTACAACTTTAGTTGCAGCAGTCAAAGCTGCCGGATTAGTTGATACCTTAAAAGGTGAAGGCCCATTTACAGTATTTGCTCCAACAGACGATGCATTTTCGAAACTGCCTGAAGGCACTGTTGAGATGCTATTGAAGCCAGAGAATAAAGATAAGCTGGTTGCAGTGCTTACTTATCATGTTGTACCAGGAAAAGTGACTGCATCAGAAGTAGTGAAAATTGATAGCGCAAAAACAGTTCAAGGTCAGTCGGTCATGATTAAAGTTAATGACGACAAAGTAATGGTTAATAATGCACATGTTGTGATTGCCGATGTTGAAGCGAGCAATGGTATTATTCATGCTGTTGACACAGTGTTAATGCCAAAATAAATTCCATAATTCATCACTTTCATACGAAAGAGATTAATTCTTAAATTGAGTCTTAAGAATTTAATGTAAAAGGGTAACGCAAGTTATCCTTTTTTTTGTGGTTAATATTTTGTTCTGTATAAGAGCAATCTCAATCATCAACTTCTTTCTTCAGTTTTTCGACTGAAGATTAACCCTGTTAATTTTTGAAAGGTTCAACTTATGCTCTAAACTAAGTTATGCTTCTCACGCAAAATAGGTCGCCTTATAAACCTCTCAACTCAAGGAGGAAATAGCCTCCAGCCTCTCGGGAACGTATTCAATTGAGTCGTGTTAGGTTGGTCTGTTGCTGTAAAGTCTGGCGATGAGATCGATGCTTAATTAAGTCTATGAATGCTTTATATAGATAAAAAAATAGCTAAATCAGGGGGCTGATTTAGCTATTTTATAACTCTGCATATTGAGTTAATGATAAAAGTATTAAGATTTTGCTAACGATTAAGCGGTTAACTCACTCACTTATTTTTATCACACTCTAGAATAAGCCTTTTAACTTGTTTTTTAAGTCTTTTGCTTCTTCTTTTAAGTCATCAGTAGAGACTTTCTCTCCAGATAATATGTCTTTGGTTGTATCTTTGAGTGCTTCTTTAGCTTTATCCTTAACGGCTGTTTTAGCTGCTTCAAGTTGCTCTTTTAACGCACCTTCAGTATCGAGGCTAAAGCTTGGATCAGAAAATGAACCTTGTATACGCAGTGGAATAGAAACCCCGCTTAAATCTGCATAACTAGTACTTTCATCTGTTTTAGATAAAGGTGTAACCCCTAACTTGTAGTCAATCGTTTGCTTGATAGTATCAGCTGTACCTGCACCATCTAAACGAATAACGGGTGATGTCATGGTTAACTTTTGATTATTAGCAATACCATCATCTACAGTAAACTCACCGGTTAAAGAAGCAAAGTCAGTCTTTTTAACCAATTTATCTTCATCAATTGTTTTACCCGTTAGTTTAGCTTTGAATACACGTATTTCATAAGGTAAGTTAATGCCATACAGTTCCCCGTCTAGTACTTTAAAGTCACCTTTTGCATTTACACCTTGCTGGATTTTAGTGCTAGTCAGGCCTTGACCACTAGCTGCCAGGTTAAAATTCGCTGTACCACTTAACAGATCAACTTCTGCTGCATCTTTTAAAAGAGGGAGTAAAGCAACATTTTTCAGTGTTGTGGTTGCTTGGTAACTATTTTTACCGCCGTCTTCATCAACAGATGCGTTAACAGTTAATGAACCATCATATAGGTTAGCGGTTAATGGATTGATGGTTGCTTTACCATTTTTAACTGTTAAACCATTAGTAATTTTTCCGATGGTAATATCTTGGTATAAAATACCGGCAATAGTTAACGATCCTTTAATATCTAAGTCATTAAGAATGCTTAAATCTGGCTCAACTTCTTCGCTTGTAGTGGTTGTTTCTTGTTCAGAATTAGCGTTTTCTGTGGCTTCAGGTAGGTAAGGGTTTAAATTCCAAACATTACCGTTTAAGTTGTAACGGATAACTGGCACTGCTTGTTGAACAAAACTAACTTCACCATTTAATTCAATATCATCAACTTTGGTTTTAAGTGATGTTAGGCTGAGTTTTTGTTGGTCTAGGTCGTAACTGATATCTGTTGAGATATCACTGTTAATTTTGTTTTCACCAATAGCTGCAACCACCATCTCACTGTCAATGGTAAATTGTTTAATAAGAATTTTTTGGAAATCACTTACAGTTAGCTCTTGTAAGGAGAAGTTCATTTCACCTTCAACATCATTACCTTTAACAGAATTATTTACTTTAAACGTATCAATTTTTGCCGTTTTTTTGGCGATATCTAGCGCAAGGTTCGTTTCTAATGTGCTGTTTACTTGGTTATTTTGTAATGCAGAACCATTCAAACTACTGGTTAAGGTTAATTTACCTAAGTTCACTTGGTTATGTTCAACAACATTGATATCACTACTATTGATATAAATGGTGCCAGCTAAGAAATCACCGGTAAATGTATTGTTAATAGTGATTGCTTGAATATCTAGTTCTTGTGTTTCAGGCTGGTATTTTAAACCACTGGTGAAAATCATATTAAGCTTACTGCCAGATAAGGCATCACTTAAAATATCACTTTCAATGGTTAAATTAGTTAGCTCTACCGTGGTTAAGTCGGCATCAACAAATACGTCCGCGTTAACATCAATATCTGCTTCTACTTGGCTATTTTTAACTGAACTGTTTAAGCTGAAGTGCGCAACTTGTCCAAATGCAAACTCTTCTAGTTGAAGACTATTAATAGCAACTTCTTGCGTTTCATCGGTTTGATGGTCAATCACTTTTAAAGTCGCATTGGTGATATTGATACCAGACAAGACAAATTTCGATAGGTCTAGTGAACTCGATGCTTCTTCGTCAGTCGTCTCTGTTGATTTTTGATCTACAGTGTCAGTCGCCGTTTCTTCGCTAGTATCTGCTGTAAGGTCGTCAAGGTTAGTCGTACCATCTTTATTAGTGATTAAATTGAATTCAACACCATCAAGTACAATCTCTCCAATTTCTAAGTTACCAGAAAATAAAGGTAAAATGTTAATCGATACAGCAGCTTCTTGTATGTTTAATAGTGTTTTTTCTTCGAATTCTGGACTGTTTTGTAATGTTACTTGTCCACTTTTAAACCCTAATAGCGGATATAAGCTCCAACCTAGGTCTCCTGTGATCACTAAGTCTCGGTCAATGGCGTTTTTAGCTTGGTCTTGAATTTGTTGTTTGTAGTCATTTGGGTCAACGGTAGCAACTACGATCACGATGGCTGCAACTAATAAAAGTAATACGGCTAATGCGAGTTTTAGAAACAATTTCATTAACATGTCCTTATAAAGAAAAGATTTATTGGTAATAGACAGTGTAATAGCTTAAGGGTTCATGATCACTATTTGATTACATTATAGGGAGTTCGGTAGTAAATTTTAACTGTTGCATAGCAAAGCTAGTATTCACATCGGTTAATCCGTCTACATCATTTACCAATTGCTGGTAAAAGTGATCATAACTACGCATATCTTTAACAATCACTTTGAGTAAGTAATCATATTCACCAGCCATTCTATAAAACTCTAAAACTTGCGCAAATCCTTTTACCTGCTGTACACAGTTTCGCAGCCAGACTTCCGAATGTTGTTGTGTTTTAATTTGTACAAAGGCGACCAGTTCTAGGCCTACCTTTTCAGGGGCAACTAATGCAACGCGCTTTTGGATAACACCTTCACTTTCTAAGCGTTTAATTCTGTTCCAGCATGGTGTACTGGTTAGGTCCAATTGCTCTGATAATTGCTGTAATGATAATGAAGCATCTTGCTGTAGTAAGGTAATTATCTTTTTATCCGTAGCGTCTAAGCTCATATTGCCTCTTCAATTTTTCTATAGAGTAAGTTGGTCTAAAGGTTGAGTATTATTTTCTGTATATTTAACTTTAGCAGAAAAATATTTTTCATTGTGGCTTATTAAAAGATTTTTAGGACGTTAATTCTGTTTAAGCAAAGGTAAACTAGCTTTATTATTTGAACAGGATAAATATTATGAATCATCAACGTCAATGGGTAAGTGCGGCCATCGCCAAAATTCAAGCTGACTTCCAACGTAGTGCTGATACGCATTTAATTAAAGTCGATTTACCACAATTAAAGGGCATTGATATTTACCTTAAAGACGAGAGCACACACCCAACGGGAAGTTTAAAGCATCGTTTAGCTCGCTCTTTATTTTTATATGCATTATGTAATGGCAATATCAAAGAAGATACGGTGATAGTGGAGGCATCATCTGGCAGTACTGCTATTTCTGAAGCGTATTTTTCTCGTTTGTTAGGATTACGTTTTATTGCTGTGATGGCTAAATCAACCAGCATACAAAAAATAGCAGAGATAGAGCGGTATGGTGGTGAGTGTTTCTTAGTGGATTCAACCAATTTAATTTATGCAGAATCAGAAAGATTAGCAAAAGAGTTAAATGGGTATTATATGGATCAGTTTACTAATGCTGAACGCGCAACGGATTGGCGCGGTAACAACAATATTGCCGATTCAATTTTTAAACAAATGCAACATGAGCCACATCCTGTGCCAAAACATATTGTAATGAGTGCAGGAACCGGTGGTACCAGTGCAACTATTGGGCGTTATATTCGTTATCATCAATTAACGACTGAATTAACCGTTGTTGATCCTGAAAATTCGGTTTTCTATGATTATTACTCAACCGGAAATAAACAGTTAATTAATTGTAAAGGGAGTTTAATAGAAGGGATTGGCCGACCTCGTGTTGAGCCTTCATTCATCGCCTCTGTTATTGATAATATGTTGTGTGTTGATAATAAACAGTCTATTGCTGCAATGTTATGGACTGCGTCATTATTAGGACGAAAAGTGGGGGCAAGTACAGGCACCAATATGTTCGGAGTATTAAAACTGGCGCAGAAAATGATTGAGCAAGGGCAAACAGGTTCAATTGTTACTCTGATGTGCGACCGTGGTGAGCGTTACACGAATAGCTATTATGATAAACAGTGGGTTGCTTCTAATATAGGTGATATTAGTTTGCAGCAAGATAGTATTACAAACTACCTTGATAAAATAACCAATGAATAGGCTAGATGTTTTGTGGTTATTTTATAGTTTCTCTGTCTTCATTGTTACCCACTTTAAATCTAAGACTTTAAAAGGGTAAATAAGCGATAGGGGCATTTATACTTATACTCTGACTTCTCTGTGCGATACTATTATTTTTTAAAGATTAAATAATTTACCTTATCTATGTTTTATCATCATTTTCATTAATGCTCATAAAACAGGAATAAAAGAGAGGAGTTTGTGCCAATTAATTCTATTTCCCTTCGATCTTCTAATGATGATTTATCATCAACGAAACAAGTTGAACAAACGCAAATTAAAGTAGCGACTTTTAACCTGTTTAATTACCTTGCTCCACCAGATGCATTTTACGATTTTGATCGTATCTATTCAGCTGAGCAGTGGCAAAAAAAGGAAAATTGGATTGCTTCTTATTTGCAAAAACATCAACCTGATATTATCGGATTTCAAGAGGTCTTTAGTATTGAAGCACTTGAGATATTGGTAAAAAAACAAGGTTATGAATATTTTGCTGTAGTAGATAAGCCAACAGTGATTGATGATTTTATTTATCGTGATCCTGTTGTTGCATTAGTCAGTAAATTCCCCATTGTTTCTGTTTCATCTGTCGCAGTTGATACTGAGCTGGCAATGCAGTTAGGGTTAACTGCTGAATTTGATTTTAGTCGGCAAGTGGTGAGAGCGACGGTTGAATTGCCGCACCTCGGTCTGTGTGATTGTTATGTGGTTCACTTTAAATCAAAGCGTGCTGCATGGCAGGCTGAGCCAGATCCCCTTACTTCACTGGAAGGTAAAGTGATTGAACAGTTCAAAGCTCAAGTCGCTGGTGGATGGGCTTCTTCTATTCAACGAGGCAGTGAAGCCACTTTATTGATGATGCATATGGTTGCAAGGCGGGCTAAAACGGGTAATGCCATGATCTTGATGGGGGATTTTAATAATCCATTACAAGATGGAATTTTAGCGCATTTAAGCACACCTAATTTGCTATTTAATAATGATCAGCAGCAACAGCAATTAATGCAGTTTTATACATTACGTGATGCCTGGGATCTTTATGAAAGCAATCAAACATTGATCTCAGAGCAGCCTTTAAAGCGGGCTGCAACGCATTACTTTGGTCAAAGTAGCTCGGTACTCGATTATATTCTATTATCCAGCGAATTTGATACAAAGGCACAATCTAACTTCTTTGAAGTGAGTGATTATGTAAATACAGATAAGCACTTGATTAATCCAAGCTTTGAAATCGATGGGGAAAGTACTGACCATGCTGTGGTTAGTATTTGTTTGACGCTCAGACAATAAGATCACTTATACTAAATAAGTGATCTAAATTTTGTATAGGAAAAGTGACTCAGTTTAAGGCAGAATTTTAGCCTTTCGAAGATTAACTTTGTTAATAATGACCGGAGAATGAACGATAAATGTTTATTCTTTAATCGTTGTTTTATCTACGAAAATTACAACGAAGAACTAAGTTATTTTAATCAGTAAAATAGATCAGTTAATTAGTATGATTGGCGATAAAATCAATTGCACAATATAAGAAGGTAATACAAAAAATGAATGAGGTTTTTGCCTTTAGTTTGGTGGCGTTATTGTTAGTGGTCTCTCCAGGACCTAATGGCGTTTTAATTTTAAAAACAATTGCCAATCAACCTAAGTCAGCGGCAATGATCAATTTAATGGGTATTGCTTGTGCTACTTTTATGCATGGTGGATTATCGATTTTTGGTTTGTCTGCCTTAGTGATGCAATCAGCTGAATTGTTTATGTTGATCAAATTATTAGGTGCCGCTTATCTGTTTTATATCGGCTTTAAAGCTTTGTATGGTTCTTTTAAAAAAGCTAAACAAAGACCTCCACAAGACGGCGCATTTAATACGACTGCACCGGATGTGCGCAATAGTGGTTTTATCAGCTGCTTAAATGAAGGCTTTTTTACGCAGTTATTAAACCCTAAAGTGTCAATGTTCTATTTAGCAGCGTTTCCACAATTTATTCATTTTGACCAACAAGATATTACAGCTGCTTTTTTACTAGTGGGAATTCATGCCTCATTAATTATATGTTGGTTCAGTTTATTAATTGTGCTGGTGGATAAGATCAAAGGGTTGCGGCAAAGTAAAGGTTCTTGGTTAAACCTTTGGACTGAGCGACTATCTGGTGCTGTTATGATTTACTTTAGTTTTTTGATTGTTACTCAAAAGTAAGTTCAGTCTATAAATTTATAGCCAACGCCATAGACTGAAGCTATTGGGTTACAGCCCATTTTGACAGCATTAATTTTTTTACGGATATTTTTTATATGTGTATCAATATTTCGGTCAGATACTTCCAATGCATCACCTTGATAGATATGCTGAATAATATCTTCTCGAGTAAAAACTCTGCCAATATGGGTTATAAATAAGAGAAATATTTTAAATTCTACGGCAGTAAAATCGATGTTTCTTTGCTCTAATAAAGCTACATAGCCGTCGACGTTCAATTGAAAACCTGCATGATTAATTGTATTCAAATGAGGTTGACTCGTTCTTCGTAATACGGCTTTAATTCTGGCCATGACTTCCTTAGGGCTGAAAGGTTTAACAATATAATCGTCAGCGCCACTTTCTAAGCCTATTAATCTATCTTGCTCTTGTTGTTTTGCGGTCACCATAATAATAGGTAAATTAGAGAAATCTCTGATCTGTTTGCATAAACTCAGTCCATCTACTTCTGGTAACATCAGATCCAATAAAACCAAATCGACTGTATTGAGCTTGATAAATTCAAGCACTTTCGCTCCGTTATCGAGGTGTTGGGTGTGATAACCCTGCTGCTGGCTATAAGCAATTAGCACTTCTGCGATATTTTCTTCATCCTCAACAATTAAAATCGTTTTTGTTTTCATATAAATTAACCTGTTTGTGGAAGTGTTAATGTCACTTGTAAGCCACCTAAAGGTGAGTCTTGTAATGAAATACTACCTTTATGTGTTTCTGTTATTTGTTGGCAGAGTGTAAGACCAAGTCCTGCACCTCCATATTCGCGACTTCGTGATTTTTCAACACGATAAAATCGGTCAAATAATTTCGTTTGGTCCTGTTTATTAACGCCAGGTGCAGAGTCTGAAAAGGTTAGTTCGATATGTTGTTTAACTTGCTTTAGGCTAATTTGAACCTGACCACCTTGATTCGTATAACGGCAAGTGTTTTCTAATAAGTTAATAAATAGTTGTTGAAGACGTTCTTGATCTCCATACACTTGATAGTTGACCGAATTATCTAAATGTAACGGAGCAATATTAAGTTGGCACTGTGTAAACCGCGCACTATAACTCTCTAAGGTGCGCTGCAAGAGTGCAGCTATATTGAGTGTTTTAAATTGATAACTTAAGCTGGCCGTATCACTGTGTGCGAGTTGTGACAGATCATCGACGATCAAATTTAAATTATTGACTTGGTCTATCAATAAACTAATACGTTTATTATCGGCCACAAATACACCATCTTGCACTGCGATTAAATGGGACCGTAATACGGTTAATGGTGTTCTTAATTCATGTGACGTATCAGACATCCACTGAAAACGCATTTGTTGGTTTTCTTGCAGTGTACTGGCTAGCTCATTAAAGTTGTTAGATAAAGTGCCCAATTCATCTTGAGAAAGGGGAGTTATCCTATTAGTAAAATTGCCCTTATTGAGTTCATTGGTGGCAATAACAATTTGCTGAATGGGTTTAATCAAGTGTTTAGAAAGCACAATTGCCATGATAAAAGCCAGCACAATCACTAATAATGTAATGATTATATAGTTATGCAGTTGGGCATTTAAAAAAGCCTTTGCAGGACTGTTTGCTGCAAGTTTAGAAGGAACTAAGCCAATCCATCCGATGATAGTATTGTTCAGTAAAATAGGTTCAATTAATGGATTTTCATTGATCTCATTACGACCTACTACCACTTGTCTATGCTGATTATATAAACTGATCCGCCGCCCTGTTTTTAGTAAATCACCTGGTAGTTCAATCCATAATAAAGTGGGAGGTGGGTTGTCTAGAGTTGCTCTATCTTCGTTATTTTGTTGTTTAGGGTCAACAATAGAGCGCCATAATTGATTGTTATAGGCAATTGTCTCCCAACTATTTGCTTTGGCATAAAACTGAGTGAGGTGGAGTTTTACTTTGGAGAGGTGTTTCTGTTCTTGTTTTTCAACAAAGTGATTAAATTCAGTGGTGAAATTAAGATAAATGAATACAAACATCGCCCCGACTAAGGTGATGTTTGTAATAAAGAAGGCAAGAAAAAATTTATGTATTAATTTCACGGGCTCTCTAGCTTTAATAGACACAAGTTACTCTACTTGATAGCAAACAGTATTGCATATTGATGATCTCCAAACAATTTGCGAGTTGTTCACGTTTTGATGCGCGAGATGGTTGCTTAAAAGCTAGCTGTTGCACTTTTTCCTGCTTTTATTAGCTTATATTGGGGTTTCACAAAGCTAACGTGTACTGTGGCTAGGGTTTTAGAGAAAGACACTGAAATATTATTGACCGTTTTAAAGGTATGTTTTGCTTGCAACAGAATTTCAATTTCACCTTTCTTTTGTGCCACTATATTTGCTGTTTGTAAGCTTGTTGCCAGGTTGTTTATTTGCAAATTAGTGGACTGCAGTAGAGCGTTTTCTATAAAGGAGTTTTGCTCTTTAGCAGTTAAATTATCAGGCATGACCTCCTGTAAATCACCCATTAACCAAGCGAGGTCATTTTGCATGGCAATCAATAAATGATCTTCTTGGGTTATGATTTTGATGGATACTTGCCCATCACGTAAGATAACTTGTGCGGTACTTTCTTTTAATGTGTGTGCGCTTATTGGGTTGCTAAAACAGGTTACCAATAACAAAAATATGTACAGTGTGGATTTAATTTGATGAATCATTTTAATGTATCTTATTTAGGTGAATCAGACGACGATAACTAGTCGTCTGATTCATTCCTTTATTGATGGTTAACTTTCTGTTCATTAGGTTGAGCGTCCCTACAAAAAGTGCCGTGTTCTATTTGACCACCATTACTAATGGTTTTTTGTTCGAAATCATAACACTGTTCACCTTGTTCGCTTGCTCGATATGTTGTGAAGTAGCTTTCGCCTTGGTAGGTATAACGCATGCTGCGGCTTCCATCTTCCGCTGTTGTGTATTGTAGGTCATCAACACCGTCTGCAGGTGGTTTAAGATTGGCTCTTATTCCTTGTGTATCACCACTTAACGGCGCAACTCTTGGCAATTGACTAGTGTCTACGTCACCGACTAAACATTGGATGATATAGGGTGGTTTAGTAGAGGTGTGGTAGCGGTAACCAAATTCTGGATCTGCTTGGCCATTACACACATCTAAAGTCCCTTCAGTAATAGTGCTGCCATCAGGATTTTCGTTACCATATAAAGGATAGCCATCATAACCCCAACCAATAATGGCATCGCTGCCTTGGTTTTTCATGGTGTCTATCATGCATGTAGGTGAAACATGGTAATGGTAATCATCTCCTCTTCCTGAGTGGCCACCACAAATATCTAATTGCCCAAGTGTCAATGTATCGTGCGCAGGATCATATTCTTCAACTGATAACTCGCCTTGAGATGAATAGTCGTAAATCGGTACGCCGTTAACAGCAACACCAACGGCCGCATCAATGGTGGTTATCTCAGTTGCTTTTTGGGGGTGTAATTTTATTGGTGCGGCATAACCTAAAGCGGGAACAGGTACTTGCTCATTAGTACCGGTAATACCTGTCATCATTTGATGGTCTGGATAGGTTGATGAAGCTACATAAGCATATTCTTGATCACAGGTGACTTGAACACTTTTTGCAAACCCTGCTTGGTTAATTGAGTTCTCTATAATTTGGCATCTTTGAGTGTGATTTGCCTGTGGTGCCGGTTGAGCATTTTTCACTGGTGGTTTAGGTGCGTGCTTTTGATCTGTTTCATTACGTTGATAGGTAACGGTCATTTCAGCTGATGCTAGCGTTATCTCTTTAATCGCATCCAATAAATTTGCTCTCTCAACCTGTGTATTATCGCTGATTTTTACTTGTTCAGATAACGCATAAACAGTAAACGTATAGGCTTTTTCTCCGGGGCCTTTTGAACAGGGTGGTGCATATTCAGTTTTTTGGTTAACACTGTTGGTACCTTGCTGACCTTGCTCTTTACTTAAGGAGAAATCACTGTCTAAATGGGTGATATCCGTCGCTAGGTTATACAAAGTTAAGTACCAATGAACACCTTCAGGCGCATTGTGGTGCATGATAACAGCGTAAGCTTGAGTACCTTCAGGCGCGCCTTGCCAACTGATTGGTGGGTTTATGCTATCACCATCGCAGGTGTAGATTTTAGGAAGGGCACCACCATCTTGCATTACCGAGCTACTGATGGTGAAGTTTGATTGTTGCGTTGATGCATCATTGCAGGCACTAAGCAATATGCTGCAAAGTAAAGTCACTGCGCCTATCCAAATTTTATTCATAAATTAAGATCCGATTAATGTCAAAAATAGAAGAGTAAGTAGTCCTAATATTAAGACTAATATTAGTAGTATAACGAGGAAATGTAGGGCAAATATGTAGTGACTAAAAAATGGATAAAAAAAAGCCAGAACACAAGTTCTGGCTAACATCTAATGGTGGTGACTATATAACAGTATTCAATTAAGCGTTGTGCTTACGAATAACGGTTAACATCTCTTTCAATAATTTCGGGTTAGCTGCAACAACATCACCAGATTTGAAGTAATCATTACCACCGTTAAAATCAGTCATCATTGCACCTGATTCTTTTAATAGTAATTCGCCTGCTGCGATATCCCAAGGTTTTAGACCGAATTCCCAGAAACCGTCCATACGACCAGCTGCTACATAAGCTAGGTCAAGTGCAGCACTACCACCACGACGCATATCAGCAACATCATTAAAGAAGTCTTGGAAGATGTTTAAGTAAGTTTCAAGGTGATATTTTTGCTTAAACGGGAAACCAGTCGCTAATAATGTACCAGCTAGCTTAGGCACTGAACTTGTACGAGTACGGTAACCATTGATTTGAGCGCTTTGACCACGAACTGCAGAGAATAATTCATTGCGGATAGGATCGAATACGATACCGATTTCAGTACGACCCTTGATTTTTAATGCAATTGATACAGCAAAGTGAGGTATGCCGCGAATGAAGTTTGTTGTCCCATCTAGTGGGTCGATAATCCATTGGTGATCTGTATCTTTACCATTATCGATACCTGACTCTTCAGCAACAAAGCTGTGGTCTGGGTAAGATTTACGTAACGTACCAATAATTGCTAATTCAGCTTCTTTATCTACGCTGCTCACATAGTCATTAAGGGATTTTTCTTCCACTTCAACTGACTCTAAATTTTCATAACCTTTAACAATTACTTTACCCGCATTACGCGCAGCACGAATCGCAATATTTAACATTGGATGCATTGGATCACCATTAGATTTTAAAAGAACGTGAAGGGAAATTCCTTCGGCGGCGAATTATACACAGGTCACACTATTGTGCAATATTTTAATTGTTCAAAATATAGTCTAATTAGTGATTAATAAATCCAAAATGGCTGTCTGTAGTGTTTTGTTGTTAATTGAATAGTGCTAAACTTTGCGCTCAAAAAATCACTGAAATATGAAGGAAAAACAATGCTAGACAATGTGCGTATTATATTAATTGGCACCTCTCATCCAGGTAACATTGGTAGTGCTGCTAGAGCAATGAAAACGATGGGTTTGACTGACTTGGTATTGATTGATCCTGAATGTGAAGTAGATGGTAAATCAGTAGCGCTTTCTGCTGGCGCAAGTGATGTACTTAAAAATCATAAAGTATATAAAACACTCGATGAAGGTATTGCTGATTGTGGCCTAGTGGTTGGAGCGAGTGCTCGGCCTAGAACCCTTAACTGGCCTATGCTAGATCCAAGAGAAATGGGTGAAAAAGCAGCTTCAGAAGGTAAAAAACATAAAGTAGCATTAGTATTTGGTCGTGAAAACAGTGGTTTAACTAATGATGAACTGCAAAAGTGTCATTTCCATGTGTTTATTCCTGCAAATCCAGACTACAGTTCATTGAACCTTGCAATGGCAGTACAAACATTAAGCTATGAAGTGCGTATGGCTTATCTTGCCTCTGAGTCTTTTCCTGAAGTCGTTGAAGAGTACCCAAGAGCTGCTGAATTTGAAGGTATGTTAGAACATCTACAAAAAACCTTATTCCAAATTGGTTTCATTGTGCCTGCTCATCCTGGGTTAGTGATGGACAAACTTCGTCGTTTATTCAATCGAGCAAGACCTGAAATCAATGAATTAAAAATGCTGCGAGGTATTTTTAGTAGCATGCAAAAGTCGGTAGAAAGTCTTGAAGAAAACCCAAGAAATAACAAAAACGACAGTAAAAAATAAAACCAACTAAAGTGTAGGGTTTCTTACTTGACTAAAATTGTCGGGTATTTATACTGAGAGTATTAGATCACTAATGCAAATTACATTAGCTTTATAAACTCTTATTATAGCGAATTCTATTATGAAATTAACTTCAAAAGGCCGTTATGCGGTCACTGCAATGTTAGACGTTGCAATAAAAGAGCATACAGGACCTGTACCACTTGCTGAAATTTCAGAGCGCCAAGGAATATCGCTTTCATATTTAGAGCAGCTTTTCTCTAAACTAAGACAAAAACAACTAGTTAGTAGTGTCAGGGGCCCTGGTGGCGGATACAAACTAGGTAAAAGTAAGTCTGAGATATCTGTATCAATGATTATCGATGCTGTTAACGAAAGTGTTGATGTTCGTAAATGTGCTGGAAAAGGTGGTTGCCAAGAAGACGGTGTTGAGTGCTTAACTCATTCTTTATGGGAACAGTTAAGTACACGCATTAGTTCTTTTTTAGATGGTATTACATTGGAAGAGTTGATGGCTAGCGAACACGTACAGAATGTATCCGAACAACAAAAGAATAAGTTTATTAATAGCGAACTGCTGAATATTATTTCTAAGTAACAGCAGTGGAGAAGAAATGAAATTACCAATTTACCTTGATTATGCAGCAACAACGCCTGTTGACCCTCGTGTTGTTGAAATAATGGTTAAATACTTATCAATGGATGGCGACTTTGGTAATCCAGCCTCTCGATCACATCGCTTTGGTTGGCAGGCTGAAGAAGCGGTTGATATTGCTCGTGAACAGATTGCCGAGTTAATTAATGCTGACTCTCGTGAAATTGTCTTTACTTCTGGCGCAACAGAGTCAGACAACTTAGCGATTAAAGGTGCTGCACATTTTTATCAAAATAAAGGTAAGCACATTATTACTGCTAAAACGGAACATAAAGCTGTTTTAGATACTTGCCGCCAATTAGAGCATGAAGGGTTTGAAGTCACCTATTTAGCTCCTCAACAAGACGGTATTATTAGCCCTGCACAATTACAAGCCGCTCTGCGTGAAGATACGATCTTAGTGAGCTTAATGCATGTGAATAATGAAATAGGTGTTATTCAAGACATTGCTGCATTTGGCGAGTTATGTCGAGCTAATGAAACTATTTTACATGTTGATGCTGCGCAAAGTGCGGGTAAAGTGGAGATTGATGTACAGAGTATGAAGGTTGATTTAATCTCTTTCTCTGCGCATAAAGCGTATGGACCAAAAGGTATTGGTGCGCTTTACGTTAGTCGTAAACCGCGTATTCGTTTAGAGTCTCAAATGCATGGTGGTGGTCACGAACGTGGTATGCGTAGTGGGACATTACCCACTCATCAAATTGTGGCGATGGGAGAGGCTTTCCGTATTGCTAAACAAGAGATGGACAGTGAAAACCAACGCATCCTTGCGTTACGTGAGCGCTTGTTAGATGGCGTGAAGGATATGCAAGAAATCTATATTAATGGCTCCTTAGAAAACCGTGTTGCAGGTAATCTCAACATCAGTTTTAATTATGTTGAAGGTGAATCGTTAGTGATGGCATTAAAAGATTTAGCGGTTTCATCGGGTAGCGCTTGTACCTCTGCAAGTCTCGAGTCTTCTTATGTCTTGCGTGCTATTGGACGTGAAGATGAATTAGCACATAGTTCTATTCGCTTTAGTATTGGTCGTTTTACTACAGAAGAAGAGATCGATTACGCGATTAACATTATTCGTCAAAATATCAGCCGTTTACGTGAAATGTCTCCTGTATGGAATATGTTTAAAGAGGGTGTTGCTGCCCATTAGGTGACCTAACTTCTGGATAAGTAAAGCGATGCGTTAAAGGCATCGCTATCCATAGAATGTTCAATTGCTGAGTTATTATTAAGTGGGTAACTCAGCACTTCCTCTCCTTCTTACCTATTAATATCCAGCTATATTCATTCATGCTTCTTACTGCATAAAACGTTGAATACAAAACTTAAGCAATCGATATATTATTTTTTAGTATAATTTTCTTTGCTAAAAAACTAACGACACAGTTAATATAAGAGCAATCCACTTTCAATCTAGGAATATTATGAGCCAGTCATTTTTAGTCACTCTATCGGATCAAAAAGCCAACCCAATTTGGGGAGAGAATGCTTTATTATCTTTTGATCAACAACAAGCTACCATTCATATTAATTATCAGAATGATGTTTTATCACAGGTGCAAAGTGCCGCACGTAAATTAGATGGAATGTCATTACCTAGTATTCAATTAGTGGGTGAGCAATGGAACTCTGATCTATGTTGGGCGTTTAGCCAAGGGTTTTATAACGCTAAAAGTGGTGCAAAAGTATTATTTCCTGAGCTTGATGAGGAAGCAATTAGCGCATTAAAGAGTAAAAAGCGCATTAGTGAATGGGTGAGAGAAACCATTAACTTAGGCCCTGATGCACTTGCTCCTAAAACATTGAGTGAAAAAGCTACTGCATTATTAACTGAGGTTTGTGCTGACAGTCGCCAATTAACACAATATGAAATTGCAGGTGAAGCGTTAATTGAGCATGGTTTTGTTGGTATTTATACGGTAGGTAAAGGCAGTGTAAATGAACCTTGTATGTTACAGATTGATTATAATCCAACGGGTGATGCAGATGCGCAAATTGACTTTGCTTTAGTAGGTAAAGGCATTACCTTCGATTCAGGCGGCTATAGCTTAAAGCCAAGTGCATCAATGGCAGCGATGAAAAGTGACATGGGCGGAGCTGCTACAGTGACAGGTGCGTTAGCACTGGCAATTGCTAACGGCTTACAAAAACGCGTTAAGTTATACTTATGTTGTGCAGAGAACATGATCAGCGATAAAGCCTTTAAATTAGGAGATGTAATCACTTATAAAAACGGTGTGACTGTGGAAGTGTTAAATACAGATGCAGAAGGGCGTTTAGTTTTAGCTGATGGTTTAATTGCTGCGCAAGAAGATGGTGCTAAAAAGATCATTGATGCAGCTACATTAACCGGTGCAGCTAAGGTTGCAGTTGGTCGTGATTACAACTGTGTATTAAGTATGGATGATGAATTTACTGAATCTGCATTAAATTCTGCAAAAGAGACAAATGAAAAACTATGGCGTCTACCATTAGAGTCTTTCCATCTTCAACAGATTGGATCATCATTTGCTGATATTGCTAATATTCATAGTGGTGGAGAAAGCATGGCTGGTGCATCAACAGCGGCTGCATTCCTTGCTAAATTTGTTATACACCCAGAGCAAGATTGGTTACACTTTGATTTGTCGGGTAGCTATCAGTTATCTGGTAATGGTTTATGGGCAACAGGCGGTAAAGGACACGGTATACAAACGATCTGTGATTTATTACTAAAATAATTGATGAAGCATTTATTAAATGCTTCTGTTGATGGCCTTAACTGCCCTGGTCTTTAACATATATGCGTCTATGTCATTGACAGTTAAACCAATATTAAGCCACTTAATATTGGTTTTTTTATGTCTAAAGAGGAATGCTTAAATAGTTACAAGGCCTCTATTCTGTTAATACTTTTAAGCTTGTAGTCAGAATTCCTAAAAGCAGGATCAAAGATTAAAAATGAAAACAGTTGAACTTATGGTAAAACGTGAAATTTATATTTAAATAACGTAGAATCTCGCGCTAAGTAGGCATTATATGCCCAGTTTACACTTGTATAGGTAGAGAAAATAGCAATGGTTATTAGAACATTAATTATTATATCTGGTTTTGCGTTATTAAGTGGTTGCTCAACCATTTCTATTGGTCCTATTCCTGCTGGCCCTGATAGTTATATTATTAGTAAAGAGATCTCTACTTTTTCAAATGAAGAAGATGAATTGTTATCTTCAATTCTTTCACAGGCCAATGAATATTGTGTTGATCAACAGCGCTATATGGAAGTGAAACACTTAAATGAGTATTCAGGTTGGTTCGGTAATGATACAAAAACTACCTTGATGTTTTCTTGTTTAAGCGAAAAAGAAAAAAACTATGAACAGTTAGCTCCGGTAGTGATTGCTGCTCCAACACCCGCAGTGAAGCCTGCTCCCGTTGAGACTGCTCCTGTGGTAGAAGAGCCTAGTTTTCCACCTAAAAACAAGCTAACTAATTACGCTTTTTAAGCGACAAACTAAGCTGATTAAAACGTATCAAAAAATAGAATTAATCAGCTTTTATAACCTTAATACCTGTGTAACTCCCTTAGATAAAATGCTTGAAAAGCGCTTAATGATTTGTGGTTGTGCGACCCTTTCATTAAACCAACAATAACCATACTTAAATTAAGATGACCGCTCTGTTAGTGAATAACCTTGATTTGTTTAAAGTGCTTATTTGTTGGTTAATTATGCTATTATCAGTGTCTATTTTATCTTCTAAAATATCATTACTGGACTAGAGTGTTTTATTCATGATCCCAAATTTAAACCACCAAGAAAATATTAAACAAGATACTTTTTCGTTTATCAAAGCGTTATCTGAAAGTGATTACTCAGGTGAGATAGCAAAAAGTTATGCTAGTCGTTTAGCAGCAGCAACGGACAACAGTGTTTATCAGTGTCTTCCTCAAGCCGTCATCTTTCCTAAATCGACACAGGATATTGTGGCTATTTGCCAACTTGCGCAATCAGCTGAATTTGAAGATATTCGATTTTCTCCACGTGGTGGTGGTACTGGTACTAATGGTCAGTCATTAACGAATGATATTGTTTTAGATTTATCTAAATACATGAATAATGTACTAGAGATAAACGCAGAAGAAGGTTGGGTTCGTGTTCAAACTGGTGTGGTTAAAGACCAATTAAATGAATATTTAAAACCGCATGGTTTATTCTTTTCTCCGGATTTGTCAACCAGTAACCGCGCGACAATCGGCGGTATGATTAGTAATGATGCATCGGGTCAAGGTTCACTGATTTATGGTAAAACCAGCGATCACGTTTTAGCGCTTACTTCGGTATTGATTGACGGTAGTGTATTAGAAAGTAAACCATTAACTGCACTCGACTTAATTGATCAAGTGGAGCGTCAAGATTCGATTGGTGCTATTTATCGTCAGGTTATTGATACTTGTGAAACACAACTTCAAAACATTGAAGATACTTTTCCAAAACTAAACCGGTTTTTAACCGGTTATGATTTAAAGCATGTTTATGATCATGAAACTGGCACTGTTGATTTAACCCGTATCTTATGTGGTGCTGAAGGTTCTTTAGCTTTTATTACCGAAGCTACATTGCACGTGCAGCCTATTCCAACCTACCGTACTTTATTTAATATTAAATATGACAGTTTCCAATCTGCACTGCAAAACGCCCCTTTTTTAGTAAAAGCCAATGCTTTATCAGTTGAAACCGTTGACTCTAAGGTACTGAATTTAGCGAAGCAAGATATCGTTTGGCACAGTGTAAAAGACTTAATTAGTGATGTACCAGGACAAGTACTCGATGGCATCAATATTGTTGAATTTGCAGAAGCCGATGAAACGATTCAACAACAAAAGATTGATGCATTGATTGTGATGCTAGATGGATTGATTGAAAATAAACAAGCTGGGGTGATTGGTTATCAAATTTGTAGTGACCTTGCTGATATTAACCGTATCTATGGAATGCGTAAAAAAGCCGTTGGTTTATTAGGTAAAGCAGATAGCCGTGCAAAACCAATTGCTTTTGCTGAAGATACCTGTGTACCACCAGAGAACTTAGCTGAATATATTATCGAGTTCCGTCAGTTACTCGATGATAAAGGTCTTCATTACGGCATGTTTGGTCATGTTGATGCCGGTGTACTACATGTGCGTCCAGCCTTGGATTTATGCGACCCAGAGCAAGAGAAGTTGATGCGTGAAATCTCTGATAAAGTGGTGGCATTAACAGCGAAATACAAAGGCTTGATGTGGGGGGAGCATGGTAAAGGTTTCCGCAGTGAATATGGACCGGACTTCTTTGGTAATGAGCTGTTTACAGAATTAAGAAAAATTAAAACAGTCTTTGATCCTCATAATCGAGTTAATCCAGGAAAAATCTGTACACCGATTGATTCCACGGAATCATTAGTGAGCGTTGATGCAGCTAAACGCGGTACCTTTGATCGTCAAATTCCAATTCAAGTACGTGAAAGTTATGCGCAAGCCTTAGACTGTAACGGTAATGGGTTGTGTTTTAATTATGATACAAAATCTCCAATGTGTCCGTCGGTAAAAGTAACACGAGATCGTGTACATTCGCCAAAAGGACGCGCTGGTTTAATGCGAGAATGGTTACGTCAGTTAGCTAATAATGATATTGATATTCTACAATTAGAAAGCGACCTCTATGCAGGTAAAAATGCTAGCATCTTTACGAAATTTAAAAACACATTAGCGAAACGTGGCGGTGAATATGACTTCTCTCATGAAGTAATGGAAGCAATGCAAGGGTGCTTAGCGTGTAAAGCTTGTAGTAGTCAATGTCCTATTCAAGTAGATGTGCCTACCTTTAGGTCGCGTTTTATACACTTGTATCACGATCGCTACTTACGTCCGGTAAAAGATTACTTTGTTGCTTATGTAGAGCAATACGCTCCTCTAATGGGCAAAATGCCACGCTTCTTTAACTTTTTTACCGGTTTAAAAGTGACCTCTGCTTTGACTGAAAAAGTGGTTGGTATGGTTGATATTCCTCAACTGTCTTCGCCTACGTTAAAAACCGCATTGCAAGATAATGATATTGTCGAGTTTGATTTAGGTAAACTGCAAGCATTAAGTAAAGAGGAACGCGAACAATACGTTCTAGTTGTACAAGACCCATTTACTACTTTTTATGATGCTGACGTAGTAAGAGATCTGTTTTTAACCATTAAGAAGTTAGGCTTTAAACCTGTGTTGTTACCTTTTAAGCCGAATGGTAAACCACAGCACATTAAAGGCTTCTTAACTAAGTTCGCTAAAACTGCTGAAGATTCTGCAGCATTTTTAAATCAAATGGCTGCGTTAGATATTGCTATGGTCGGCACAGATCCTGCGATGGTGCTTTGTTACCGTGACGAATACAAGCAAGCCTTAGGTGAAAAGCGTGGTGAGTTTAATGTTCAGTTATTCCAAGAATGGTTGAAACCTCGTTTATCGGGAGAAGCAAAAACGTCGCAGAATAGTCATTTCTATTTACTGGGACATTGTACTGAAAAAACAGCAGAACCAACGTCGGGTAATGATTGGGCTACTATTTTTAGTCATTTCGGTGGGACATTATCAAATGTTGCCGTGGGCTGTTGTGGTATGGCTGGGACCTATGGACATGATGCGGGTAAATTAGCAGACTCTAAAGCTATTTACAGTTTAAGTTGGGAAGCTGAAATCGCTAAGCATGATAGAGCACAATGTTTGGCAACAGGCTACTCTTGTCGTAGCCAAGTTAAACGTATTGAAGGCGAAACGTTAAAACACCCTGTACAGGCGTTATTAACTTTATTGTAATCCTAGAAGGTTAATCAATAAGATGGAAAAAACGGCAGATATTTGGAAAAAAAATACCGATTTATGCCGTTTAAACGCGCTTAGCGACAATACTATCATCGCTTTATTGGGCATTGAATATACGGCAATTGGTGACAATTTTTTGCAGGCAAGTATGCCTGTTGATAGTCGTACTCATCAACCTCATGGTCTATTACATGGTGGGGCATCGGTTGTGCTTGCTGAAACCATTGGTAGTGTTGCTGCTAATTTGGTGGTTGGAGATGATAAGGTTTGTGTTGGCTTAGAAGTCAATGCAAATCACATTCGCAGCGTTAAAAAAGGAGTGGTAACAGGCACCGCAACAGCGGTTCATATTGGTTACAGCACTCAAGTTTGGCAGATAGAAATTTGCAATGAACGCCAACAGTTAGTGTGTACATCACGATTGACTGTAGCGGTGATTGATAAACCAAAACAATAACACCTTCACTGTTGAAGGTTATTTAAAAAGAGAAATTATGATTAAAGTAGGTACTTATAACGAGCTTAAAATCGTTAAAGAAGTAGATTTTGGGTTGTACTTAGATGGTGGCTATGATTATGGCGAAATCCTATTGCCAAAACGCTACATCACAGACGAGATGCGTATTGGACAGAGCGTGTCTGTATTTTTGTATTACGATTCAGAAGATCGTTTAATCGCAACGACGCAACATGCAAAAGCAGTGGCTGGTGAGTTTGCTTCGTTAAAAGTAGTAGATACTAACCGTGCTGGTGCATTTTTAGATTGGGGATTACCTAAAGATCTACTTGTGCCATTTAACCAACAAAAAGTGGCGATGAAAACTGGCTTTGGTTATGTGGTTTATGTTTACCAAGATGATATCAGTGAGCGTTTACTTGCTTCATCGAAACTAGATCGCTTTCTGGATAAAGTACCAGCGACTTACAAAGCAGGTGATAAAGTTGACTTACTGATTGCAGAACGAACTGATATCGGTTTTAAAGCGATTATTAATCATAAACACTGGGGTGTTATTTTCGAAAATGATGTCTTCGGAGACTTAGGCATTGGTAAGAAATGTAAAGGTTATATTCGTCGTATTCGTGAAGATGGTAAAATCGATTTAAGTTTAACGCAAACAGGTTATGCAAAAATGGATGGTTTAGCTGATCGTATCCTATTAACCTTAAAGCAACACGATGGTTTCCTGCCTTTATCAGATAAGAGCAGCCCGGAGCAAATCGCTAAAATCTTAAAAATGAGCAAAGGTAACTTCAAAAAAGCAATTGGCCAATTATATAAGCAAGGGCATATTGTGATTGAAGATAAAGGCATTACTGTGACTAACAATACCTAGTAAACTCAGATCCATATTTAATACATCTAATATCAATGATATTCGATGTATTTCGTGGAAATAAAAAAGCGCCAATTCAGCTGTGAATTGGCGCTTTTTTGTTGACGCTTATGACGTCGGTAATTTTAATATAAACAGGTCATTTACAAAAAACTGCTCTGCACTGCTCGCTTCCCACCATGCTTGCCAGGGTTCTCCAAGGTCCTTTTTATTAATCAAATCATTAGTATTTAATGGATCTGAAAAACTCGCCATGGAAACCTGACTGCCACAAATAGTGCGTTTTTTGATCATTTGAGTGGTCAATTTAGCTGGGGAATCTAAGCCCATACTGCCAATCAGCTCAAAGAAACTGGCGAGAGTATTATCGTGAAAATTTTTTACTCGGTCACTTTTTACTTGTACATCAAGTGCCTTAGAACGCGCAGGATCTTGTGTTGCAATACCCGTTGGACATTGATTGGTATTACAATGCCTAGATTGAATGCAACCAATCGCCATCATCATGGTTCTCGCTGCGTTTACCAGATCAGCTCCAGCGGCAATTTTGGTTAATAGATCAAAGCTAGAAGCGGTTTTACCTGAAGCAATAATTTTTATTTTATGGCGTAAACCAACACCATTTAAGGCATTGTTAACAATGCTGATGGCTTCTAAGCACATAAGACCTAAACGGTTTGAAAACTCAACTGGCGCTGCACCTGTTCCACCTTCAGCACCATCGACAGTAATAAAATCGGGAGTGATACCTGTGGCTAACATGGCTTTACAAATACTTAGAAATTCTGCAGGATTACCAACGCATAGTTTAAAGCCAACGGGTTTACCACCACTTAACTCACGTAAACGTTCAACAAACGCCAATAACTCTCTTGGAGTGCTGCACTCTGGGTTAGTTGCAGGAGAGATACAATCTCGATCTTTGGGAATATGTCTTATCTCAGCAATTTCATCGGTAATTTTTGCTTTAGGTAATACACCACCATGCCCAGGTTTGGCACCTTGAGATAGCTTTATTTCAATCATTTTGACGTTTGGTAAGGTGGCTGTTTTTTTAAAACTTTCTGGCTCAAAACGACCATGCTCATCACGACAACCAAATAAACCCGTACCAATTTGCCAAACGAGATCTCCACCATGTTTGAAGTGATATGGGCTAGCGCCACCTTCACCAGTGTTGTGGTAACAGCCTGCTTTCTTTGCTCCTAAGTTCAGTGCTTCGATAGCATTCGCACTTAGTGCTCCAAAACTCATGGCTGATACATTTAAATGGGATGCCGTATAAGGTTGTTTACAGTTACTCTCACCAATCAATACTCTTTGCGTATCTTGGGTCAAATGGACAGGAGCCAAGGAGTGCCACAAGCTTAAATAATTGTTTTCAGCTAGATCTCGTTGTGTGCCAAAGGCAATGGTGTCACGTTGATTTTTAGAACGCTGATAGACAAGTGAGCGTTGCTCTCGATTAAAAGGGGTTTCTTCTGTGTTATTGGCAATGAAGTATTGCTGTATTTCAACTCGATAGGATTCCAGAAAATATCTTAAATAAGCGACCACTGGGTATAGTCGATTTAACGTGTGTGGGCTGTAAAAATAATCGTAAAAGCCAACGATGCTAAAGGTGAAAGATAAAAGTAATAAGAAGAAGGTAAATAGATTAGGAACATAAATTAATAACGCTAATAGAAATATGTTACCAATGGTCGCAATAAACCAAAATGTTTTTTGCATTATTGTCATAGAAAGGCCCTGTTAAAAATTAACTGATCACTAACCAGACAGCTACCAACATCATCATCGAACCAGCAATTCTATTCAATAGTTTTACACTGCTTTGTTGCTGTAATAGATGGCGTAATGTTTTGCCGCCCGTTGCATATAACAACATACAGGTTAACTCAAAGCACAGGATAACTGCAATTAACTGAGTTGCTTGAGGTAACAGATTAGAGTCAGGGTTAATAAAAGGCGGTAATAATGAGATCATAAATGCCCAGCCTTTGGGGTTTGCGATGGCGGTAATAAAACCTTGGCTGATTAACGTGCCGCGTTTGACTTCAGCATTATCTAGAGGAGTAGCTGGGATTGCCATTTTTCCTCGAGAGCGCCACATTTGTATACCGAGATACAGTAGGTAAGCACCACCTGCATATTTAAGTAATAAAAATAGGTTAGGGCGAGCGAGTAATAGTGTTGCTACGCCAATTAATGCAGATAAGGCTACTAATCCAACACCAACGAGTTCTCCAAGCATCATCCAAAGGCTACGGCGAATGCCTATGGTCATGCCCAATGTCATCGCTAATGTCATGCACATGCCAGGCGTGATCGAAACGGCAAAAAAAGTGGGAATAAATAGCAGTAACAGGTTGTTATCCATAGTGGTTCTCATGTTGTTTAGTAGAGATGAATGAAGTTTCATTATAGTGATATATTGATGATAAAATATAGTGTTTATTAAGTTTTATCATTGATTTATATTGCTGTTCTTTTTAAGGTTTAGCAGAACGGTGAGTTAGGTAATAAGTTTTTCTCAAAGTAGAGAGTTCTATCATAAGTTGTGCTTATTTATATATTAAAAGTACTTAATTTATTTAAACTACTTTGGTTTTATTTTAATTGTATTTTTGATGTTAAGTAAACTGCCATTAGCGATTAGGTGTTTCATAGTTGGTGGCGTTTTGTGAATGTTTTGGAGTAAATAGTATGTATGAGTTAATTTCAGAAAATTGGGTTGAGTGGTTTGGTTATGCCGCATCATTAGTGGTGTTGATATCGTTGACAATGAGTTCAATTATAAAATTGCGTTTTATTAACTTTGTAGGTTGTTTGCTATTTGCTGCTTTTGCTTACTTCATCAGCTCTTGGCCGACTATGGTGATGAATCTTGGAATTGCACTGATTAATGTTTATTTCTTATATAAAATTTACTCAACAAAAGAAGAGTTCAAAATTGTTTCTACTTCGATAGATTCTGAGTATTTACGTCATTTCTTAACTAATAATGAAGAAGAAATTACTAAACAATCCTCTTTAGTAGAATTGTACCAAGCAAACCGTGTTTTCTACATGCTGCGTGATGATAATATTGCTGGGTTATTGATTGGTAACCTAGATAAAGAAGGGCGTTTTGAAATATATTTAGATTATGTTGTGCCTAAATATCGTGATTATAAGCTAGGTACTTATTACTTCAAAACACATAAAGAGTTCTTAAAAAATAGAGGTGTACAAGTATTAAAAGCCGTTGCAAACCATTACATGCATCGTCGATATTTAGTAAAAATGGGCTTTGTGCCTAATGC
This sequence comes from Psychromonas sp. KJ10-5, assembly GCF_055808325.1. NCBI lineage: Bacteria > Pseudomonadati > Pseudomonadota > Gammaproteobacteria > Alteromonadales > Psychromonadaceae > Psychromonas > Psychromonas sp. KJ10-5. Next base: position 420,923 of record NZ_CM147864.1, read on the forward strand.
TAATGACGAGTTACACTTTGAAAAACAAATTTAATAGGTTGTGTCATTGATTTATTGATTGTTATACCATCACCTATTTAGATAGATATAAATAGGTGATGGTTTGTTAGACTGTCTATTTTGGCCTTCACTCTTGTAACTCTTTTAACCGCAGATCTCCGCGTTTATATTCTTCTATTTTTGCACTATATCTAGCTTGGTCTAATTTTTTATCGGTGTAAGCTAAGGCACTTCCCATCTGTTCAGAGGCTTCTTTAAAGCGGCCTAACAAGGCCAGATATTCGGCTTTTGTTGCAAATTCTTTCGCTTTTTCTTTTGTCTCTTTATACAAATCTATTGCCACTAGGTGTGCTAAAATATGATCAGGATGATTACGAATGAAATAAGATAACTTCTTATCTGCTAAGGCATATTGTTTATCTTTTTTCAGTGCAATGACCAAATTTAGTGTGCTGACCGCATTACTGGTATAGCGTTTTTCATAATCGGTTAAACGTGTAATTGCTTGTTCATTTTTATTTGTAGAGAGTGAAATATCGGTGGCTAAATCAATGTAAAACAGGTTATCAGGTGCTTCATCTAATAGCTGATTATTTAGTTTTTCAGCCAAATCTAGTTGTTGGTTTTTAAAAAATGCTAATGCTAGACCATATTGAGCCGCTGCTTTTACTTGGTAACTTTTATTACTCAATTCACTTTTATAACGACTAATTAATGAAGCTGCATTACCTGAATTAAAACGCACTATGATACGTGCTTTACTTAATTGATAATCAAGGCTCTTTTTAATATGTTTATTGATGAGTTGACTTGCGCGTAGTCTTGCTTCTGCAAGGCGAGTTTCAGGCAATGGGTGGGTCAGTAACATTTGTGGCTGTGATGACGCATATTTATATTTATTCGCTAACTTGCCAAAAAAGTCTGCCATACCATAAGGGTTATAACCTGCTTGAGCTAATGTCTGAATGCCGATTCGATCAGCCTCGTATTCATTAGCACGTGTATAATTTATTTGATTTTGTATATTAATAGCAAAGGTCGATGTTAATGCAGCAAAACCTGCCGCTGGGGCAATAATCGCTAATAAAACAGAACCGGCTAATGCCGCCATAGAAGCCGGATTACTGAGCGCCTGCTTTTCTAGCATACGGGCTAGATGACGCTGGGTAATATGCGCAACTTCGTGGGCAATTACACTGGCTAATTCACTTTCTGTGTCAGCGTAAATAAATAAACCGGTGTTAATTTTAATATTTCCCCCTAAAAAAGCAGCAGCATTGATTTCATCATCTTCCACTAGAAAAAATTCGAAGGGTAATTTCACTGAGTCTGCATGACTAACAATGTTCTCTCCTAGCTTGGTGAGGTAGTTATTTAAGACGGGATCTCGAACAACCGGTAGAGATTGTTGAGCCATCATTTTAAATGCCCAGCCGTATTCTTTTTCTTTTTGGATTGTTAAAACACCTGCACCTGCAGTACCTATTTCTGGTAAGTCATCATTGGCCAAGCTAGTTGTGGCAATGGTGGATAACAATAAACATGCTGTTAATTTTTTTAATTGGTAAAGCATATATGCTCCGGTTTAAATTAGGCAACACTCGGTTCGGCTATTTATTCAATTACATTGTTTATTGCTAACCGTAAATAGCGCTTATTTGATGGTCTCGAATGCTATATTAAATCTATTCAATATAAACGAGTTATCTTTATGTCATATTTCAAAGTCTAATAAGTTGGCTATAAAGAAAAAACTATTGCTATCATTATCAGCACACTACATTATTGAGCTAAGTTAATCAGTAATCTTCAGATATTTTACTCTGTTTGTGTTTAGCAAATTAATTGAATGTATTAAGTTAAAAGATGACTATTTAAAGCCAGACTTTTAACAGAGTATGACCAGTGCTGATATAAATTGTTATATAACCATTTAGGTTATAAATAAAATAACATATTCGACCCCATATAAGGATGAATCTTGAATGTTTATGCAACTATTTCAATGGTATAAGACACGCTTTTCAGACCCTAATTTAAGTGTTTTGTTCCTGTTACTATTGTTTTCTTTTACCGTTATCTATCTTTTTGGCAATATTTTAACGCCTTTGTTTGTAGCTATTATATTGGCATACCTATTGGATTGGCCCGTCACTTACCTAATGCGTTTTAAAATAAATAGAACATTCGCTACTCTAATTGTAATGGTGTTATTTATCTCCATTTCCATCTTTGCCTTTCTAGGTGTATTACCAACCATCTTTAAGCAAGCGGCTTCATTCATACATGATTTACCGACTATGTTAAATCAAGGTCAAACCTACATTCTAACCTTGCCTGCTCATTACCCGGAAGCGGTTGACCCAGAAACGATTAAGCATTTGATTGGTACTATAAAAAGTTACTTAGTAGATAGTGGTGGTTTCTTACTGTCTCAATCTTTTGCTTCGTTATTGAATATTGCAGCACTGTTAGTTTATGCGATTTTAGTGCCTTTAATGATGGTGTTCATGCTAAAAGATAAAAACGAATTAATTGCCAGTATGGTCAAGTTTTTACCAGATAACCGAAAGCTTGCGGCACAAGTATGGTCTGAAATGAATGGTCAAATAATGAATTATATCCGCGGGAAAATTACTGAAATAGTGATTGTCGGTGTAGCGACCTATTTTACCTTTTTCTTTATGGACTTGCGTTACTCGGCATTACTTGCGTTATTAGTTGGGTTGTCTGTGCTTATTCCTTATATTGGTGCTGCTGCAGTAACGGTACCAGTGGCACTTGTTGCGTTATTTCAATGGGGAATGTCGCCGGAGTTTGCATATTTGATGATTGCCTACGGCATCATACAAGCATTAGATGGTAATTTAATTGTTCCTATTTTGTTTTCAGAGGCAGTTAATTTACATCCAGTGGTTATTATAATCTCAGTGTTAATTTTTGGAGGTTTATGGGGTTTTTGGGGGGTGTTTTTTGCAATACCTTTGGCCACATTAGTCAAAGCGGTACTCAATGCGTGGCCATCAGTACAAATGGAGAACAATGAAATAGAATCTATTGATTAATAAGCTTGTTTTATTGGATATTTTACAATTTTATTAAAATAATAGGTAAAGAAGTCGTTTCTTCTGCCGATAAGGTCGAAAGAAATGACAAGTATTAATAATATGTCTAATTTTAACTAACGGGAATAAACTTTATGTTAGAAGTCGGTAGCTTAGCGCCAAATTTCACTTTACCTGATCAAGATAATAACGAGGTTACTTTGAGTGACTACTTAGGTAAAAAAGTATTAGTTTACTTTTATCCAAGGGCATCTACTCCAGGCTGTACAACTCAAGCCTGTGCATTGCGTGATAGTAAAGCAGAGCTAGCTGATTTGAATGTGGTGGTATTGGGTATTAGCCCTGACACGCCTAAAAAATTAACCAATTTTATTAATAAACAATCTTTGAACTTCACTCTACTAGGTGATGAAGATCATAGTGTTTGTGAAAGCTTTGGTGTGTGGCAATTAAAAAAATTCATGGGGAGAGAAAATATGGGGGTAGTAAGGACCTCTTTCTTAATCGATGAACAAGGCAAGCTACAACATATCTTTAATAAGTTTAAAACAAAAGATCATCACGAAGTGGTGTTGAACTACTTAAACGAACAAGCGTAACACATTACTAAACTGTTCCCTTTTAATGTCATGTATTTCATTGTGTGTATGACAGTAAGAGCGGAGCAGTTATTTGTACTTAACCCCTTATTATTTTAATTATCTAGCCGCGATTCCATTGTTATTAAAACGAAAAATTCGACAAGATAATTGTATTACTCCTTTTCATTACTGAGATGAAAGTAGTTTACCAAGGAAGCATAAACCATGACCGCAAAGACAAAAATATTATTACTGATAGGCCTGCTATTAACGCTTGCTATATCAGCCATCTCAGGTGTTGGATATTTTAATTTTAGAACTGAGTCTATTGAAAATAACAATACAAGAATGGATATTCAAACAGCATTGATTTCTAAAGCAATTGAACAAAAAATGGAACGTTATTTTGATGCGCTTAATATCTTATCTGTGAACCTTGAAATGGATGAAAGTGGGTTAAAAAGTGTGACACAAGCGGTCGATTCCTTAGCTGCTGTAGCGAGTAATCTTGATGTGTTAGATGTTTTTATTGCTGACAAAGAAGGTCGCAGTTATTCAAATGGTAAAGGTGGTTTAATTGAAAACTTTAATGCAAAAACTCAACAAAGAGAGTGGTTTGTTAGGATATTTAACAATGAAAATAGAATTATCACAAAACCTTACCAAAGCGTAACAGGCAATGTTGTCATGTCATTGGCAATACCTGTTCAACGAAATGGACGTATTCAAGGAGCTGTTGGTTTAAATATTAGTGTTAAACAATTAAGCGAATTTGTGCATATATTAGATCCAGATAACCATGTGTTTGTAAGTCGCGAAGATGGTTATTTATTAGCAGCTAAAAATAATACTTTAGTAGGTAAAAACTTATACCAAGAAAGGCCGTCTTATAGAGCGTATCAAACAGCTGATACTAGCCACCATAATTACTTTTTAGATGGTGAAGAATATACTGTATCAGGTATTCGTATTGATGGATTGAACTGGAATGTATGGACATGGACGGCATGGGATGACATTACAGAAGCTTCTAATGATGACTTACAATCAACTTTATTGATTGCTTTGGCTTTTATCGTTATTTCTCTATACCTGATCTATTTGATAATCATCAACGTTATGTATCGTCCTGTGGGCGGAGAGCCTGCGGATATTGAAAAAATAGTCGCGAGTATTGCACAAGGCAAACTGAATTCTGTTGTCCCAGCAACAGGTCAAGAGACAGGGATCTATCGTGCTATTTTAACCATGGTTGATAGTTTAAAAGATATTATTGAACATATTAATGTCTCTAGTAGCCAGTTAAATAGTGCTTCTGCACAGATGTCTGATTCTGCTTCAAGTGTTAATCGTAGTTCTGAAACTCAGATGATGGAGTTAGAGCAAACATCAACAGCAATGAATGAGATGGCAGTGACTGTCGATGAAGTTGCCCGTAATGCATTAAGTGCGTCAGCGGCTGCAGACGAAGCCAATAACCAATCAAATAAAGGGATTGAAGTGGTTAATGGTATGAATTCAGATATTTCGACACTGGTTGAAGGGGTTACTGGTGTACAACAAGTGATGAATAAGTTAGAAGGTGAAATCGATAATATTGGCAGTATCATTGAAGTTATTCGCGCTATTTCTGAGCAGACTAACTTACTGGCATTGAACGCGGCAATTGAAGCGGCAAGAGCCGGAGAACAAGGTCGTGGTTTTGCGGTTGTAGCCGATGAAGTTCGTAGCTTAGCAAATAGAACACAAGAAAGTACGACTGAAATTCAAACCATGATTAATAGTTTACAGACGGAGTCTAAAAACTCTGTTGAATTGATGCAGGTGAATGTAAATAATGCACAATCAACGGCAACTAAATCTCAACAAGCGAATCAAGCATTGGAAGAGATACGTCATTCTGTTTCTATCATTCAAGATATGAACAACCAGATTGCCACTTCAGCTGAAGAGCAAACGTTAGTGGCTGGCGAGATTAATCAAAGTATCGTAGGTATTAATGATATGGCAAAAATGACGTTTGATAGTTCTGCAAATAATGCTAAACGTGCGGACGAATTATTAGAGATTGCTAATGCACTAAGTAAGTCAGTAGAAGTGTTTAAACTGTAATAACAACTATATACATTAAATAGGCTCTTTTTTGTTAACAGAGCCTATTTCTTTATTATAAGTTGCTAAATGAACAACTATTAAAAATTAACTTTTGTCGCTAACTCTCCGACATACGAATAACCAAGTTAATCTTCTAAATGCTCAACTTGCACCTTAAATTAAGTCATTTTTCCTATGCAAAATTTAGCTCACTTATTTAATGTAATTGGTGTTATCAAATAGTATTAAGATTATTCGTCTATTTTAATAGGGCTAATAAACCCTTTTGGTTTTAGAGCCAATAAATCACTGTCTAACTTATCAATAACTTGTTCTGCGGTATGTCCTAATAATGTTAAGCCTAAACCAGATCGACCAACAGTACCTAAAATGACTAACTCTGCTTTAATCTCTTGAGCAACGTCACTGATCACATCCTCAGGTAACCCCTGTTCAAGATGAATATTTCCAGGGTCAATCTGGTATTTATTCGCATAGTCATTGAGTGTTTTCTGGTGGAACTTTTTCAACCCATCTTCATAATGGATGGGATCAAATTCAGGTAACTCCATCATTATATTCATGGGAGGGCTTGGGTAAGCATTTACTACGTGAATATTAGACTTTATCATTTGTGCAATATCACTGGCTTCAGTCAGAATGGCTTCATTCAAACTGTGGTGCGTTTCATCTTCGACACTTTTGCAATCAATTGCACAAAGAATATTACCGTTCTCTGGCCACGATTTTGCTTTTACCAACAATAATGGAATAGGGCATTTACGTAATAAGTTCCAGTCTGTAGGTGTAAATAATATTGCGCTGAGACGTGAATGCGGGTGTGTTGATTTAATTAATAAATCATATCCTTCTCTTAAGATGAGTTGAATCGCAGCTTGAAAAGGACGGTTATGCCAGTGTACCTGACAGCCAATGGCAAAGCCTTCTACACGATATGGTTCGGCGAGAGTATCTAACCACTCTTGATTTTCTTTAATGACCAACGATTGCATTACTTGACGCTCTTCAGCAGAGCTTAGGGAAGTCATTTCATAGGTTAAGTCATAACAGGAGAGAAATAGCGTAATTTTAGTGCTTTTGTTTTTTTGAGCTATTTCAATTGCTCTTTGTAGCGCGGGTTGTTGTTCTTTTGTTGGATCGATATAAACTAAAATATTATTATATTTAAGCATGTTAGCCTCCAATTTTTAGAAATCACTAGCATATAATCTAGAATAAATGTCGCTAAATAGGTAGTGATACCAATCACACTAACTTAAGTGGTTAATTTTATTGTTTAATATAAAGCATTTTCCTGTACTTAATGCCTACTAGATCGTCAATGTATTGGTAATGGAAATAACCAGAAGTAGTTATTAACCTTCTGGTTAACTCAGTATTTAAAAAATTATGATGTAGAGCCAGCTAGTTCAGAAAGCTGTGCATTATCTAATACTGTAATATATTTACCTTTTACTGCAATCATGCCACTTTTTTGGAATCGGCCTAATAATCGACTGATTGTTTCAACGGTTAATCCTAGGTAATTACCGATATCACCACGTGTCATTGAGAGTCTGAATTCTTTTGGTGAAAAACCGCGTGCAGCATAACGTACAGAAAGGTTATTGATAAAAGAAGCTAATCTCTCTTCTGCATTCTTTTTAGACAATAACAGTATCATGCTTTGATCTTCTACTATTTCATTACTCATTAAGCGTAATATCTGTTGTCTTAGCTTCGGCATTGATGTTGATAAACTATCAAGCGTGTCATAAGGAATTTCGCAGATCATAGCTGTTTCTAAAGCTTGTGCAAAGCTTGGGTGATGCCCTGAGCCGATTCCATCAAATCCTACTAAGTCGCCTGCTAGATGAAAGGCTGTAATCTGTTCATCGCCTTGCTCTGTAATAGTATAAGATTTTAATGTACCAGAGCGAATCGCATAGAGGCATTTCATTGGTTCACCAGCTTTAAAAATCTCATTCCCTTTTTGGATAGGCTTTTTACGTTCAATAATAGTATCTAAACGTTCTAATTCAGTTTCGTTGAGGGAGTAAGGGATACATAACTGGCTAATACTACAATCTTGACAATGAATTGCACAAGCTCCGATTTGTACACGACTCACATTACTTTTATCCATATTCAACTCTTAGTTAGTATTGATTTACATTAATACTAGCACCTTCTACAGTACCTTTAAAATGGTTAATAGAAAAGTTGTTATCGAGATGAGAGTTTATAAAGAATTCAGTACAAAAAGACGCTTTATATGTTCAGACTTCGCATTATTCACTGATGATGACTTGCTTTAATGAGCAAGCGGGCTGGTTAAGGCTATTTAATAAATAAGCTTAGAGCATTAATAATAAAATGACTTAATGAATTGTTAGTAACGCTCCTTTCGCTGTTATTATACTGAGCGAAATATCATTATATTGAATGAAAAATATTAAGGGATACTAATGCTTACACCAAACAGGTTAATTCAATTGTTAATTATGCTTACCTTGTTAATAGGATTATTTGTTTGGAGGACGATTAGTTTTGAAGAGATGAATCAAGATCAAAATAAGCTTGAGGTTACTTTAAATCCTTATTCAAATATATGTGACTTGACAGAACCTTGTATTTATCAATCCTCTGTTGGCGACTTTATTTTTGACTATCTAGAAGGGGGAAATTGTGCCTGAAGAGTGGTATCAACTAACTTTACATAGCCACAATAAAGATTGGTTAGTCAGTAACGTTCAATGAGTAAGTGAGCGAGGATTTACTGATAAAATCCCGATTGAACCAGTACTTGAAGAACATGGAAAAGTAAACGATATTACTATTTATAAAGCAAGGTGGGAGCCTGCGCTGAAAAAATATGTTAATGCAGTTACAGATAGACTTATTAGTCAATGGTGAACAAGTGCGAGTTGATTATACATTTGTAATGTCTAATTAAGCTTCATTGATAGCCGAGAGTTGATAGTTTTCCCTTTGTATAGGAACCAATACAAAATAATGTGTTCAAATTACCTATTATCTATCATGTAGTGAGTTATAAATTAAGTTTTCATAGGTTTAAAACGACTTCTGTTTGCCTACTTCCTCGAACTATTCAATAATAGAGTATAATCTTTTGTTAAGTACTATTTGTATTGTTAAAACAACCCCCTTCATCAATATAGCAATAAGCTAAATATCAGATATCCACTTGTGAGTTAGGGGTAGGGTAAGTATTAAAGGAAAATAATGAATTTTTTTAAATCTAAACGAAATAAAAGTTCTGCATCCTCGGTCATTAAGGATATGAATAGAAAACAGAAACGATATGAATCATTAGTTAATGTTTATAGCGCAGATCTATATCGCTACGCATTATGGGTTTGCCGTGATTCTGAGGTAGCTCAGGATTTAGTGCAAGAAACTTGCTTACGTGCATGGAAAAGCATCGATAGTTTGCTTGATGATAAATCAGCGAAAGCTTGGTTGTTTACGATATTAAGACGTGAGAATGCAAGACGCTTCGAGCGTAAGCAGTTGTCGTTAGTTGATATCGATGATTATGAGGTCGCAGCAGAAGAAGATACAAGTCCATATGACAAAGAACTGATTCAACAAAAAATAGCCGCTTTACCAGCAGACTATAAAGAACCTTTGTTATTACAGTTAATAGCTGGTTTTACAGCTGAGGAAATAGCGGTTCAATTAGATTTAAATAAAAATACCGTGTTAACACGGTTATTTAGAGCCAAAAATCTACTTAAAACTAATTTAAAAGTAGAAATTAATAATACCGGAGAAGCGCATGGATGATATTTTATTTCGTCATACAGCGATAGCAACACCTAACGATAAATCAGAAGAATTCTTAGAGAGAGCTATGTCTTCTGATTCATCAAAAAAATTAGTCGATGATGGCAAAGCATTCGATAAGTTATTAAAAGATAGTTTAAAGGTTGATGTACCAGATGATTTGGCTGATAAAATCATGTTAGAGCAAAGTTTTGCGTTAGAGCGTGATAAAAATATTAGTGCTCGATGGCATATCGCTATTGCTGCTTCTGTGGCTTTTGTTATCGGCTTAAGTATACCGCTTATACAAAAAACGGTTACCCCACCTGTAGAAGTTGCAGCCGTTGAGCAAGCCCCTGAAAGTATAGGCAATGTTGCGTTAGAGATGGTTAAAAACGAATACTTTTTAACAGCTAAGGCTAATGAGAATGCAAGCTTACAAGCGGTGAATGCCAAACTCGCAGTGTATGGTGGGCAAGCTAAAGAGGGCTTAGGTGAAATCATGTTTGTAAACTACTGTAGTTTTAAAGGGACTTCAGCATTACATATGATACTAAAAGGTGAAAAAGGTCGCGTTACTGTCTTTGTAGTGCCAGAAAAAGGTAAGTTCACACCTGCCGCCGAGTTTAGTAATGAACACTTGAAAGGTATGTCTGAAAAAATGGGGAAAGCCAATATCGTGATTGTTGGTGAGCCAGATGAGCCACTTGAAATGATGCAAGAAAAACTCCACGACAGCATTAAGTGGGATATTTAATCTGATTGATATTGCACAATAAAAAAGCAGGTTAGGTAATATTTGTGATTGGTTGTTTGATTTATCAGCAACCAATTTTTTTATCCTCCTTTTTTGTTGACATGATTAACTGCAAAAAATATACTGCGCCCGTCTTTAAGATGACTCAAACAAAATATTGTTTAGTTATCCTTTCATTTATTAAATGAATTGATATGATAAAGGGCTAGATAATACCTTTTAGTTATAAAGATTAAAAATTGAAATTCCTCTTTAGCTCAGTTGGTAGAGCGATAGAGACACTGTTAATTCATTTAAGATTAATCAGTGGAAAAACCACAATTCCTCTTTAGCTCAGTTGGTAGAGCAACGGACTGTTAATCCGTGTGTCGCTGGTTCAAGCCCAGCAAGAGGAGCCACATTTAGTTAAATTTGAATATTTTGAGTTTAACAAGTCCAAGGACTTTAAAAGTTACAATCCTCTTTAGCTTGGTTAGTAGAGCAATAGAGACACTGTTAATCGATTGTTAGATTAACAAGTGAGACAAACTTACAATCCTCTTTAGCTTGGTTAGTAGAGCAATAGAGACACTGTTAATCGATTGTTAGATTAACAAGTGAGAGAAAATTACAATCCTCTTTAGCTCAGTTGGTAGAGCGATAGAGACACTGTTAATTCATTTAATATTAATCAGTGGAAAAGCTACAATTCCTCTTTAGCTCAGTTGGTAGAGCAACGGACTGTTAATCCGTGTGTCGCTGGTTCAAGCCCAGCAAGAGGAGCCACATTTAGTTAAACTGAATATTTTGAGTTTAACAAGTCTAAGGACTTTAAAAGTTACAATCCTCTTTAGCTCAGTTGATAGAGCGATAGAGACACTGTTAATCGGTTGTTAGATTAACAAGTGACAGAAAATTACAATCCTCTTTAGCTTGGTTAGTAGAGCAATAGAGACACTGTTAATCGATTGTTAGATTAACAAGTGACAGAAAATTACAATCCTCTTTAGCTCAGTTAGTAGAGCGATAGAGACACTGTTAATTCATTTAAGATTAATCAGTGGAAAAAAATACAATTCCTCTTTAGCTCAGTTGGTAGAGCAACGGACTGTTAATCCGTGTGTCGCTGGTTCAAGCCCAGCAAGAGGAGCCACATTTAGTTAAACTGAATATTTTGAGTTTAACAAGTCTAAGGACTTTAAAAGTTACAATTCCTCTTTAGCTCAGTTGGTAGAGCGGTAGAGACACTGTTAATTCATTTAAGATTAATCAGTGGAAAAAACTACAATTCCTCTTTAGCTCAGTTGGTAGAGCAACGGACTGTTAATCCGTGTGTCGCTGGTTCAAGCCCAGCAAGAGGAGCCACATTAAAAAAGCCTGAACGTGATGTTCAGGCTTTTTTTTTGGAAAATTTTTAGTGTTAAATTTTATTCCTCTTTAGCTTAGTTGGTAGAGCCATTTGAGCACTGTTATTGGGTTGTAATAAGCATCGCTTGGTTGAAGACTATAAATGGTGTCGAAATCAATACAACGGACTGTTAATCCGTGTATCGCTGGTTCAAGCCCAGCAAGAGGAGCCACATTAAAAAAGCCTGAACACTCTCTATGTTAAGTGCTTGTTCAGGCTTTTTTTTGGAAAATTTTTAGTGTTAAATTTTATTCCTGTTTAGCTTAGTTGGTAGAGCCATTTGAGTACTGTTATTGGGTTGTAATAAGCATCGCTTGGTTGAAGACTATGAATGGTGTCGAAATCAATACAACGGACTGTTAATAGAGTCAATATCTGATAACGTTCGTTTCCAGCCTGTTGCTCTAGGTATTAAGTCTATTTCAACCATTTCAAATACTGTCAAAGCAAACTCTGCTCCTATATCTTGTAATACAGTGGCAATATGTTGAGCACACAGGCGTCCTGATAATGACCAAATATTATTGGCCATCGAGTAATACTTCGCCATGTGTCGGTTTATTTACTCTATACAAGCAGCGTAATAAGCTGGTTTTTCCTGCGCCATTGGGATCAACAACAGCAGCAAACTCACCTGCTTTTAGATCAAGGCTAATGGGTTTAAGTCGCTGTTTGTTGCGGTAAGGTGACCAAGTTAATGCATTTAACTCTAAGGAAGCGGGTTGGCAATATGAAAGTAAGGTAAGGAAAGCGCATTAATATACGTACTTTTATTTGTATCAAGATCCAATGTTAGCCAACCTAGTTATCTATTAAATCAGTAAAATGTTGTAATGTAACATTTGCATTGAGAACTCCATCTATTTTGAAACTACCTATTGATAAATATTGAAAGTTATTGGATTAATTACACCTCCTGATGCTTTTCTTTATTGGCGTACAAAAATAATTACTCTCTATTTATTGTGATTTAAATTAACTAAATATCTTGTTTTTATAAAGTCAGATCGTCTCTAAATTATTAGCTGGGATTTTTTCGCCTAATCTTGATTTGATATCAAAAAAAATACAGAAAAGAGGATAAAGTAATTGTTAACTAAAGCATTTATCGGGTAAGGTTCGCTTCAATTTTTTAAGGATGTTAAAGAGGAAGAGATGGACTTAGTACAAAATCATGTCACAGCACTAATTAACAGTGCGGATACCTTATTTATTTTATTAGGCGCGATCATGGTATTTGCCATGCATGCAGGCTTTGCTTTTTTAGAAGTCGGCACGGTACGCCATAAAAACCAAGTGAATGCTTTGGTTAAAATTATGTCTGACTTTGGTGTCTCTGCATTGGTTTATTTTTTCTTCGGTTATTGGTTAGCTTATGGCGTTACTTTTTTCGATAGTGCCGCTGTGTTAGCGGAAAATAATGGCTATCAATTAGTTAAATTCTTCTTCTTAATGACTTTTGCTGCGGCGATCCCTGCAATTATTTCTGGTGGTGTTGCTGAAAGAGCAAAGTTTAATCCAATGCTCATTGCAGCGGCTTTATGTGTTGGCCTTGTATATCCATTGTTTGAAGGAATTATTTGGAATGGTAATTACGGCTTTCAAGATTGGTTAACGGCTAATTTTGGTGCTGCTTTCCATGATTTTGCTGGCTCAATAGTTGTACATGGCGTAGGTGGGTGGATTGCTTTTGCCGCTATTATTGTTTTAGGTAGCCGAAATGGACGTTACCGCCAAGGTAAAGTGATTGCATTTGCTCCGTCAAATATCCCGTTGTTAGCATTAGGTGCTTGGATTTTATCTATTGGCTGGTTTGGTTTTAATGTCATGTCTGCCCAGGCTATTGAGGGTATTAGCGGATTGGTTGCGATGAACTCTTTGATGGCGATGGTAGGCGGTATTATCAGTTCTTTATTGATTGGCAAAAAAGACCCAGGCTTTATCCATAATGGTCCGTTAGCTGGTTTAGTGGCTGTTTGTGCAGGTTCAGATCTTATGCATCCGATTGGTGCTCTGATGACAGGTTTAGTTGCTGGTGGATTATTTGTTTGGTTGTTTACTTATGTGCAAAATAAATTCTCTCATTTTGATGATGTATTAGGTGTGTGGCCTTTGCATGGTGTCTGTGGTCTATGGGGGGGGATTGCTGCAGGTATCTTTGGTTTAGAAAGCTTTGGTGGCTTAGGCGGTGTTACTTTTATGAGCCAATTAATTGGTTCACTTGCTGGTATTGTATTTGCTGTTATTGGCGGCTTTGTTGTTTATAAGGTCGTCAATGCGATTACACCAATTCGCTTAGATGAAGAAGATGAGTTCAAGGGAGCTGATATAGCAATTCATAAAATAGGCGCCACTAATTTAAACAATAACTAGATAAACTTTGTTATTAATAATTATTTAAATCAACAGGCTAGAGGGAAACCTTTAGCCTTTTTTGTTTTAAAAATTGACTAAATTTAACAAAAAGATCTAATTTCAATTTATAATGATGTAGCACATACATTGATATATTTTATCTTGCTAAGATCGGTCGATTTTAACATTTTATTCATTTGGAGACACAGCATGAAAGTCATTGAAGTAAAACATCCACTTATCCAGCATAAGTTAGGTTTATTACGCGAAGCTAATATTAGTACTAAACGTTTTCGTGAATTAGCACGTGAAGTGTCAAGCTTATTAACCTATGAGGCGACTAATGACTTATCATTAGAAACTGTGAAAATTCAAGGTTGGGAAGGTGAGATAGAAATACAGCAAATTGAAGGTAAAAAGGTAACAGTTGTGCCTATTTTGCGTGCAGGTTTAGGTATGATGGATGGTGTGCTTGATTATATTCCAAGTGCAAAAGTCAGTGTAGTAGGAATTTACCGTGACGAAGAAACACTAGAGCCAGTGCCATATTTCCAAAAGTTAGTAAGCCAAATCGATCAACGTATGGCATTAGTGGTTGACCCAATGTTAGCGACTGGTGGCTCAATGATTTCAACCCTTGATTTGATTAAAGAAAGTGGCTGTACAAACATTAAAGTACTGATCTTAGTGGCAGCGCCTGAAGGCTTAAAAGCACTAGAGGCAGCACATCCAGATATTGAAGTTTACACCGCATCAATTGATTCTCATTTGAATGAGCATGGTTACATCGTTCCTGGTTTAGGCGATGCTGGCGATAAAATCTTTGGTACTAAGTAACGCCATCAAAGCATAACTTAACAACATCATATTTTATGAATAAATCAACTTACTTTACCTCAGTAAAATAAGTCGATTTATCTATTTCATTCGTTTTTAGTAAAGGGAATTTATTATGTCAGATAGTCTTTCCTCTGACTCAGCTGAGCTAGATAGCACAGCTAACCTAACATTATTTCAGCAAGCACTTGCTGGCTCTCAAATGTTATTCGTTGCTTTTGGTGCATTGGTATTAATGCCTTTGATTACTGGTTTAGATCCAAATGTAGCGTTATTCACTGCCGGTATTGGTACATTATTGTTCCATTTTGTCACCAAAGGACAAGTACCGATTTTCCTCGCATCTAGCTTTGCGTTTATCGCTCCTATTGCCTATGGCGTTCAAACGTGGGGTATCGCATCAACTATGTCTGGTTTGTTTGCCGCTGGTGTGGTGTATATGTTGATGTCTTATGCAGTGAAGTTAAAAGGCGTCGGTTTTATTCATCGTTTATTACCACCTGTAGTAGTTGGCCCTGTGATCATGGTGATTGGCCTGGGGTTAGCGCCTGTTGCCGTCAATATGGCGTTAGGTAAAACCGGGGATGCAAGTGCGGTATTGATGGATCAAAATACCGCGATGATCATCTCTTTCTCTGCATTGGTGACCACTTTATTAGTGTCAACATTAGCTAAGGGCATCTTCAAACTAGTACCAATATTTTGTGGTGTATTAGTGGGCTATATTCTTGCTTTTTTGTTTGGTGTTGTAGATTTTAGTGCCATCAGTAACGCTGCTTGGTTAAGTGTGCCTAAGTTTGTTGCACCTGAGTGGAATTGGCATGCGGTATTATTCATGATACCTGTTGCTATTGCCCCAGCCGTTGAACATGTAGGGGATATTTTAGCGATCAGTAATGTTACCGGGAAAGATTACCTGAAAAAGCCAGGCTTACACCGCACTTTACTAGGGGACGGTATTGCAACTAGTGCTGCTTCATTATTTGGTGGACCGCCTAATACGACTTATTCAGAAGTAACCGGTGCAGTGATGCTAACGCGTAATTTTAACCCTAAAATC
Organism: Psychromonas sp. KJ10-5; assembly: GCF_055808325.1. Taxonomy (NCBI): domain Bacteria; kingdom Pseudomonadati; phylum Pseudomonadota; class Gammaproteobacteria; order Alteromonadales; family Psychromonadaceae; genus Psychromonas; species Psychromonas sp. KJ10-5. The sequence continues at coordinate 436,848 of NZ_CM147864.1, forward strand.
ATGTGGTGGGCTGCTATTATTGCTATTTTATTGGCATTTGTAGGTAAATTCGGAGCTGTATTGCAAACTATTCCTGGTGCAGTAATGGGCGGTATCATGATGCTGTTATTTGGTACTATTGCTTCGGTAGGCCTGAATACCATGATTCGCCATCGTGTTGATTTATCACAACCACGTAACATGTGTATTGTTTCCGTTACCTTAGTGTTTGGTATCGGTGGTATGGCATTAGGTATTGGCTCATTTAGCTTACAGGGTGTAAGTTTGTGCGGTATTGTTGCTATTCTACTGAACCTATTTTTACCGCGTCATCGTCTATAAGTTTTGATTAACAAGGAGCTTCAATGCTCCTTGTTTCTCCCTTTATCATATTATTTAGTATAATATGCAGGTCATGAGCGAATCTTCTATTACTTCCCTATCAGGCCTGATTTTATCTCGTCAACAAGTCGAAACTACGAATGGTGTTAACCTGATATTTTGGTTAAGCACTGAACGTGGTCCATGCCGTATTGTTATTCCCCAACAACGTTATGTTTTTCTCATCGAACAAGCCCATTTAGAACAGGCTGAAGCGCTTTGGAAACAAGAAAATTGCTTCCCAGACTTTATTAGACCCATTGAGCTTAAAACCTTTAATGGGCAAAAAGTCTGTGCTATTTATACTGCTAAGCAACAACTCCATAAGTGGTGCCAACTCGCTTTAATGCAACAAGGTATTGCTACCTATGAAGGAGATATTAAATTAAGCGATCGTTTTTTAATGGAGCGTTTTATCTATGGTGTTGTGAAAGTGTCAGGTCAAATCGACTGGCTAGGATCTTATTGGTCCTGTCAGCAAGCGACTGTGTCGAGTGAAGCTAATGCTGAAGTCATTGAAGCCAATAGCCATTTAAGCATGGTTTCATTGGATGTGGAGTGTAGCCCACACAGTGAGTTATACAGCATCGCTTTAAGTATGGGTAATGTAGGAGAAGCACAGCAAGCACATCATACGGTATTGATGATAGGTCGTCCTCAAGCTGCCGATGATATTAATGTGTGCTGGGTTAAAGATGAACGGGCATTATTATTGGCGTTGATTCGTTGGTTTGAGCAATATGATCCTGATGCGATTATTGGTTGGGCTGTTGGCAACTTTGATATGCGTTTATTAGCCAAAAGGGCGCAGTTATTGAATGTCCCTTTAACCATTGGTCGTGATGGAAGTGCATTAAAGTGGTTAACGCATAGAGATGACCCTGAATCAGGCTCAGTAATCTTAAATGGTCGAGTCGTATTGGACGGTATAGATGCATTAAAGAATGCCAGTCTACACTTTGAAAGCTATAGTTTAGAGTATGTTAGTCAAAGTTTATTTGGGGAAGGGAAGTTGATCGCTAATAATAGCGATAAAGGCCTCGAAATTAAGCGTCAATTTGAACAAGAACCCTTAACATTAGCACGTTACAACCTACAAGATTGTTTGCTAGTAGAGCGTATTTTTGAACATAAACAACTCGCTGAATATACCATTCAACGAGCACGTTTGACGGGACTTGCTTTAGATAGACGTGGTGCATCAGTTGCCGCATTTATTAACCTGTATTTACCGTTATTACACCGCAGTGGTTACATTGCACCTAACTTAGGGGATGTACAAGCACAACACTCACCGGGTGGCTTTGTGATGGACTCGGTGCCTGGGTTATATCAATGGGTATTAGTTTTAGACTTTAAGTCTCTGTACCCTAATATCATGCGGAGTTTTAAAATAGATCCACTAGGGATGGTAGAAGGATTATTAGCACCTGAAAATGACACTATTCCGGGTTTTAGGGGGGCTAGATTTAGTCGAACAGCACATCATTTGCCTAAAATTATCAACACCTTAACTGCTGCGCGTGAGCAGGCTAAAAAAGAGAAAAACCATGCCTTTCAACATGCTATTAAGATTATTATGAATAGTATGTATGGTGTATTAGGCTCTGCCGGTTGTCGTTTTCATGATACCCGTTTAGCGAGTTCGATCACGTTACGTGGTCATCAAATAATGCAAGATACGGCTCAATTCATTGAAGCGCAGGGGCAGCAGGTTATTTATGGAGATACAGATTCTACATTTGTTTATTTAAAAAATTGTACTGATCAGCAGCAAGCGATGGAGATTGGGAAGCAATTAGCGACTGATATTAACCAATATTGGGAAGCTAGGCTACGCGAAGAGTTCGATTTAGATTGTTTCTTAGAGATTGAGTTTGAAACTGCTTTTTCGAAATTTTTTATGCCTACTTTACGTGGCCAAGATACGGGATCTAAAAAACGTTATGCAGGTTTAACTATGACCGATAAGGGCGAAGAGATAGTGTTTAAAGGGCTAGAAACGGTTCGCTCGGATTGGACTGAATTAGCGCAAAACTTTCAGAAGACGCTTTATAAAAAAATATTTTCAGAGCAGCCGGTAGAAGCTTATATCATGGAGACTATTGAGCAACTCAAGCAAGGTCAATTAGATGATAAGTTGGTCTACCATAAACGTTTACGTCGGCCCTTAGCTGATTATGTTAAGAATGTGCCTCCACAAGTTAAAGCTGCACGTTTAGCAGATCAGCAAAACGCCGCATTGGGGTTGCCATTGCGTTATCAGCAACGAGGCAGAATTGGGTATTTACTGACAGTTAATGGTCCTGAACCACAGGAATACCTACATTCAGATATTGATTATCAGCAATACATTGATAAACAATTAAAACCAATTGCAGAAGCTATTTTACCGGTATTAGGGAAGGATTTTAACTTAATAACGTCAGACCAAATGTCATTATTTTAATGGGAGTTTGAGTTAGCCATACTGTGATAGTAAGGCTAACGTAATAACTATAACTGGCTAATACGGAGCTGGATAAAGCTTTATGATCTCACTAATATCTGACAATGCTTGTTCAGAAAGCGGATCTTTAAAAGCTTCAATGTTTTCTTTTAGTTGCTTCATAGTGGTTGCACCAATGATCGTTGATGTTACACCGTCTACTTGGTCACACCATTTTAACGCTAACTGGGCGGTGGTGATGCCATTAGCTGTTGCAATCTCTTGGTAGGCTTTAATTGCTTGTTTACTGCTTTCTGTATCACGATATAAGCCATTGCGTTGCTGTAATGTCCAACGACTACCTTCAGGGCGTGCCCCGTCAAGGTATTTTCCACTTAGCATACCTGTTGCTAAAGGTGACCAAGGCAAATAAGCAATATCTTCATGCACACAATTCTCTATCAAGTATGGCCAATCTTTGGCATGTAATAAATTAAACTCATTTTGAATCGATACCATGCGTGGCAAGTTATGTTGCTCACTCAACTTTAAAAAGGTGTTTATTCCCCATGGTGTATCATCAGATAACCCACAGTGACGAATTTTACCAGCTTTTACGCACTTCTCTAAGCCTTGTAATACGTCCAACATGGATTCAGTTTGTTGTGTTGCATCACTGTCAGAAAACTTGAAATGGTTTGGTTGATGGCGACCAAAATGAGGCGATTGGCGGTTTGGCCAATGTAATTGATAAAGGTCGATATAATCGGTTTGTAAACGCTTTAAAGATGCCTCTACAGCACTGATAACAGCTTCTCCAGTAATGGGGCCACCATCTCTTACCCAAGGTAATCCTGGACCCGCAATTTTAGACGCAAGAATGATGTCTTGGCGTTGACTAGGGTTATTTTTTAAATAATGACCAATAATAGATTCTGTCTTACCGTATGTGTCGGCAGAGGGTGGCACTGCATACATCTCAGCGGTATCAATAAAATTAATATTTTGTGCTAAAGCATAAGCAATTTGTTGGTCTGCATCTTGTTGGTTGTTTTGTAACCCCCAAGTCATACTGCCTAAACAAATACGTGAAACTGACTCACCGCTACTACCTAAAGTTGAAAATTGCATATTCACCCTTTTTATCGTCTTATAAATAAGTGCTTAATGTAACTGCTTATACATGGATTGTATATTCTCTGTTATTAATCAATGTTATTTATATGTCCGACCACTTAGGGAGCTGGTGCTTAAAACTGTATTAAAATAATGCACTAATCGCATATTTTTTAATAAATAAATTTTTAGTTAATTTATTTTGAATATTTATATTGAATTTTTCGAATAATGAGTTAAAAAGAGAGTGTATGGTTATTTATTTAAAGTTGAATAAAGTCACCCATACCACACAATTTAAAAATTAATTTTTGTAGTTATATAAGCCGGTAATCGGCTCAGCAATACTGTCATGATTGGAGAACTAAAATGGCAAATAGTAATAGAAACTCTCTACAAACTGAAGACGACACACAAGATATGGTTGACTTTTTTTCTGAAGATGATTGGGATGAAGAGAACTCTTCAGTGAAAAAGAAACAAGCATTAATGAACGATAGAAAACGAGGCAAAGTACGCCGTAGCATTGAAGAAATTAAAGAAAGAAAACGTTTAAAAGAGTTGTTAGGTGATGATTACGACGATTTAGATTACCTAGATAGCTAAAGATATTTTATCTTTGTGGAGAAATAATTCTCTATGTTTTTATAAGGTAGTACAGAGCTATACTAGTTTTTTTATAGCTTATATTTTCTGTCACTAAAAGGTTGATGTTTACATTAACCTTTTTTTTTCGCCTATTTTTTGGCTTCACTTGCGTTTTATATAAGTGACGTAGCTTGAAAAGTTTGCTAACAAGGAAAATGATATCGATTCTCGTCGTTGAATAATAATTGACGAAGGTGATAAGATGTTTTTAAAGGTTAACATTATTAAAATCATTAGCATAACGCCGTTTTAAAGCGTATGTATTAATCTAGAAATATAAGTGAATTTACCGCTCTTATCCTAATAAAATGCTTAAGTAGTATAGTTATTGAGTGGGGGATTTATTTTCATCAAGATAACAAGGAGTTAATATGAAAGTATTAGCATTTGCAGCGAGTAATTCTGAAAATTCAATTAATCAAAAGTTAGCAGCGTACACTGCCAGCCTAATTTCTGATGCTGAAGTCGAGTTGCTTGATATAAATGATTATGAGATGCCAATTTACAGTATTCAGCGTGAAGTGAAACTAGGAAAGCCCCAACAAGCGTTAGACTTTTATGAAAAGATAACTGAAGCAGACGTCATTATTATCTCATTTGCAGAGCATAATGGCTCTTACACGGCTGCTTACAAAAACCTGTTTGATTGGACTTCTCGTATTGATATGAAGGTCTATCAGGATACACCTATGTTGATGTTATCCACCTCGCCGGGTCCGAGTGGAGCAGCATCTGTACTTGCTTCTGCAACAGGTTCTGCCTCTTACTTTGCGGCAGATGTGAAAGGCACATTATCAGTACCTAACTTTTTTGATGTGTTTGATATTGTGAGTAATAAAATGATCGATGAAAAAGTGCAAAATGCACTTATTTCGCTGGTGGCTAAATTAACCGACTAATCGTGCATAAACTGCTATTTATTTTACTGGCTACTATTTATGTTTTAGCCGTCTTTTATTTTCAATCAATTCAGTGGCTACCAAGTTGGTCACTGCTTTTTATGGCGGCGATTAATGTATTAAGTGTGGTTCTTTATGGGATGGATAAGTTAGCTGCCATTAAACAATGGCAAAGAACACCGGAGAAACACTTTCATTACTTAGCTTTGTTTTCTGGTTGGCCTGGCAGCCTAGCGGGACAAATGTTATTTAACCATAAAACGACTAAAGTTAGCTTTCGCCGATATTTTTATCTAATGATATTTTTCAATGTAGCTAGTACAGCGGCTTATATTTATTATATTAACCGCTAAATGTGAGCTGTTAATGCTATAGACAATCAACGATCTTTTGAAACTTGATAACTGACTTCTTAAAAGCTGGTTTTCACAAATTAGATTTCATCCGCTTCAAAAGCTTGATTTGCTTTATCGAATGCATCTTCCTCTTCAGTATCATTAAATAAATCATTTAGCTTTTGACTATTCTCATCCCAAAGTTGCTGACTTTTTTCCTTACTCTCATTCCATAGAGATTCACTAGAGGTTTTGCCATTTTCCCATAAATCTTCGCTGGTTTCTTTACCATCTTGCCATAGAGATTGTGTTTTTTCTTTGCTGCCTTCCCATGCTTCTAAGCTAGTTTCTTTGCTTTTTTGCCAAGCATCTTTACCTGATTCAATGCTTAGATTGAGTGCTTCTTGGCTAGTTTTTTTGCTTTTATTCCAAATTTCTTCGCTGGATTTTGTCACGTTATCCCATGAACTATCTTCAACAGTGCCTTTAGCTTTAGAAGCCGCAGCAGTGGCTCTTTCTAACAATGTCGGTTTTGCAGCACTGCTGTCTGTTATTGTGTCTTGCTGTGCTTCTATCACTGTTGGTTCAGTAGGCAACTCCTGTTCATTATCATTACAGGCACTAAGAAATAATAAAGTACTGGCGTAAAGTGCCGCTTTAGAGAGAGATAAATGATTCATAATTATTTCCTATTAGGCTATTAGTGAGTAACAAAGAGCTCACTAGTATATACGAAATGATATTTTAAAAGTTCTATTGAATGACTCAAAGAGACAATACCTATTTATTACTGATTTTTAAGGTAACGCGACTTAATGTTCATAGTCATGTTCTTCTAAATTCGTTTTAATTTGATCTGCATAAATAGACTACTGTCAGTTAATTTAGTTGCAAATATAGGGCGTTAAAGCTTGAATTGTTCTATTATATAAAATACTGTCTATAAAAACAGTTGGAGTCCATGTTGAAGTTATATATTGCTGAAAAACCAAGCCTAGGGAGAGCCGTTGCTGATGCCTTACCAAAACCCCATCGTAAAGCTGATGGGTGTATTTACGTCGGTAATGGGGATGTTGTAAGCTGGTGCATTGGACACCTTTTAACACAAGTTGATCCTGAAGCTTATGATGCGAGCTTTAAACAATGGAAGTTTGAGCATCTTCCGATTATCCCTGAACAGTGGAAGTTAAAGTCCGTTCCTAAAACCAGTAAGCAGCTGAGTGTGCTAAAGAAGTTAATTAAACAAGCCGATCAACTGGTACATGTCGGAGATCCTGATCGCGAAGGACAGTTATTAGTAGATGAAGTGATCCATTTTAGTGGAGTGAAAGGAGCTAAACTAAAGCAAGTTGAACGGTGTTTGATCAGTGATTTAACGGTTAATGCGGTGAAACGATCATTGCAATCATTACGCTCAAATCAAGACTTTATTCCATTATCAACTTCAGCATTAGCACGCACCCGTGCAGATTGGTTATACGGTTTAAACCTGACTCGTGCTTACACTTTATTAGCTCAAAAATCAGGCTATAAAGGCGTTATTTCGGTGGGGAGAGTTCAAACTCCATTACTAGGTTTGGTGGCTAAACGAGACCGTGAGATACAGCAGTTTGTCAGTAAACCCTTTTATGAAGTTTTAGCCCATTGTAATACAGGGGCTGGAGAAAACTTTACGGCAAAGTGGCAGCCTAGTGAAGCGTGTACCCCTTATCAAGATAGTGAAGGTCGCGTACTAGTGAGAGGCTTAGCTGAAAATGTAGCAAATCGCATTACAAATCAACCAGCCAAGGTCTTGAGTTTTGTGAATAAACAAAAAAAGCAAATTGCGCCATTACCCTATAATTTATCGAGCTTACAAATTGACGCAGCAAAGCGCTTTGGATACAGCGCACAACAAGTATTAGATGCTGCTCAAGCTCTTTATGAACGTTACAAGCTTATTACTTATCCGCGTTCAGATTCACGCTATTTACCACGTAATCATCATAAGCAAGCTAAAACTATCAGCCAAGCTATTATGCATAACGATACTGAGATGAAACAGGCTGTTCAAGGGGTAAATTTATCAATCAAAGGTAGAGCTTGGAATGACAGTAAAGTTGATGCTCATCACGCGATTATCCCAACGGATACAAAAAAACTAACTAGCACTTTAGACAATCTAAGCAAAAATATTTACCAGTTAGTGGTACGCCAATACCTATGTCAATTTTATGATGATTATCATTATGCAGAATGCATTGCAGAAATCGAGATTAACCAAGGTCTGTTTGTTAGTAAAGCAAAGTCTAAAATAAGTGATGGCTGGAAAATATTGTTTCCACACAAGGAAGCTGAAAGTTTTTTACCTCATTTAACTAAAGGGCAAGTTTTACACTGTGAACGTGGCGAAGTTATTGATAAAAACACCCAGCCGCCAGCATATTTTACTGATGCGACACTGCTTGCGGCAATGAGTAATATTGCTCGGTTTGTACAAGATCCTGACTTTAAAAAAGTATTAAAAGACACTGATGGTTTAGGGACGGAAGCGACTAGGGCTGGCATTATTGAATTATTGTTTAAAAAACTGTTTTTACAAAGAGTCGGTAAAACCATTCAAGCAACAGAAGTAGGGCGCAAGTTAATTGAAAGCCTACCAGATAGTTTAACGTTGCCTGATATGACCGCGTTATGGGAAATGCAGTTGAATGCGATAAGTCTCAAGCAGCAAACTTATCAGGGGTTTGTTTTACCACTTCAAGAGCAACTTGAAGGGGTTATTCATAAAGCAATTGCAGATGGTCCACAAGCTTTGGTTAATCTACCTAGTAGCTCAGTAAGCACTAAAAAAACCTTTAGAAAACGAGCAGGACGGCCGACTAAAAATACTGCTTATACAAAAAATAATTATAAAAAAGGCAAAGCTGCTTCGCGTAAATAATAAGACATTTTCGATATGACTAATGCAAACTGCTTACTATAGGTAACGTGGTCCAAGTAGCGTATCTACACCTCACATAAATCAGGTTTACCCAAATAATTGATCAATTATAAAGCACTTAAACCCAGTTAATTAATGTTAATTTATTACCCATTAGTGTAATATCTTTTTGCTGTAGATTGGTGTATGTGAATTATTAATGAACTTTACATCTTTGCAGGTTATTTCTGTTTGACTTTTTTGATTAAAGGTTGAATACCTCAATTGTTCTAAAGAAGTAGAGTTTATGAGTAGATGGTATGATAAACGCCCACAACTTGGTAAAGGGCTAGATCAATTTAAAGAGATGGAGCCTCAAGTACGTGAGCCTATTTTAAAAGCGATTATTCATTTGGTTGAACAGGAAGAGCCTAGTTTATTAAGTGATGAAAAGGCGAATGAATTCCGTTTAGATTCCGCTCGATTAAGGTGGTATGAGCATGATCCATATTGTTGGCTAGTTTTTAATATTTTAGAGTTTGCTAGCATTGCTATTTGGGAGTCTGTTGAAGACTTTTTGGAAGCTAGATTATCGCTAGCCGCTTAATTATTCGTTTTTATCTGATTCATCGTCAATCAGTGCACCAGCCGTATTAGCTTGATTGCACTTGATTTCTGCCTTTTTCTTTTGCGTTGTATAATGCTTTATCTGCTTTTTCAACTAAACGCTCCAGAGAGTCACCCTTCTGATACTCAGTGACACCAATACTAATAGTAATATTAATAAAGCAATTTAGTCTTTGTGAAAGGTAAGGGTTGGTTTCTATTTTTTTACGCAATTTTTCAGCTACCGAGATACTCTCATCTAATCCAGCTTTCGGTAATAAAATAACAAACTCTTCACCGCCATAACGTGCAAATAAATCATCCCCCCTTAATGCTTCTTGAGTTATTGTGACAAAATATTTTAATATTTTATCGCCGGTTATGTGTCCAAAATCGTCATTTACTTTTTTGAAGTGATCAATGTCAATTAATAACATAGAAAGGGGAGTATCAAGCTCATCAGAGGTTTTGAAAAATAGTCGTGATTGCTCGATTAAATAGTGACGATTAAAGGTATCTGTTAGGTTATCTTTATAAGCCACATCACGTAAAAGCTCTTTTGAATGTTCGATATTTTTTGTTCTTTCTTTAATTTGTCGTTCTAAACTTTCGTTTAATTCTCTTAGTGCTTTTGTTTTTTCTTCTATTTGAACGTTTAAACGTTTATTTAGTTTATTGAGAAGACTCTGACGGTATAAGAAAGATGCGATAATCAAAATTGTTACAATTAGCCCCCACCAGAGTAATCTGTAATCGAACTTTTCTATATACTTTATAGAACCACTGGTATCCATTATTTGTGCAATTTTTTCTTGCGATAGATTGTGGATTAACTTATTCATAATCGAGAGCAACGGTACTTGATCACTTCTAACCCCTATACCTAATTGCCTTTTTTGGTCAAATTTGCCACTGACTTTTAGTTGTCCTAAAAAGTGCTCTTGTAAAAAATAGGTCACGGCATCTAAGCCATCAATAAACCCATATAATTCTCCATCAGCAACTTTTTTCAAACCACTTTGAACATCATCAACATCAACTACAATGATATTGGGGTAGTTTTGGCGTATAAAATCTTGTTGTGCATAACCTTTAACCATACCTATTCTTTTATTGGCTAATAAATTGAAATTATTAACAAAAGGCATATGGTGCTGAGTTACTAAAACACGTGGGAAAACTAAATAAGGATCTGTAAAATTGAGGTATTGTTTTCTTTCCTCTGTTTCACCCGCTAACGAAAGTAGATCACAGGTTCTTTGCTTGGCTAATTCTATTGATTCCAACCAATTCTCCGTTGGTATTATTTCAAGAGGGATAGGAAGTTGCTCTCTAAAGATATCAATAAATGCCTTGTTTGTACCTATGTGTTGGCCATTACCGTCAAGGCCTTCAAAGGGCAGCCAATTAGGGTCAACACACATGGTTATTTTTTGCTTTTGTTTTAAATATGCTTGCTCTGAAGAGTTAAAAAATATGTAAGGAGTTTCTGCATCATAAATGAATTTATCATAATCAATACTACCTTCATTAATACCTAACACTTTGTATAGGTCAAAGCTTTTTTGTATTTTAGTCTTATCAATAACCCCGATTTTAGCTGTATTCAGATAGGCTAATTTTTTTAATGCGACCGCTTCAAAGGTGAGGGCTTCTTTAGTTAGATTTTGTTCATTGTATTTATCAAGTATGATTTGAACAGCTTCATCAATGTGAGAGAATGCATACTCCCACCCCCTTAGAGATGCTTTTCTAAAGGCTTTTGTGGCTGAGATATCTTCGGCTATAAAGTGCTCGCTGGTGTACAGGAAGTCACTATATAAATCAAAACCATCGTATTGTGGGGAAAAAATATTAAAGTCGACCCCTTTCTGTTGTAGATCGTAGGGCGCTTTAGAAATATACGCTGAAATAATATCAGTTTTTTTATTGATTAAATCTTCAATATTGTGCGAATGAGTAATTTGTTTTAAGTCAGTTAATTGCACATGGTTTGCATTTAGCATTGCCTTTATAGACACTTGTTTGGCATCTGCAACACTGGTCATGATCTTCTTTCCATTAAAATCAGCAAAGGTATTAATATTAGAAGCTTTAGTGGTGATTAATGTCAAAGGACTTGATTGAAATAAGGCAAACAGCACTACGATTTGTTTGTGTTTTGCTTTTTCTAAAATGAGGTTTTCTTTACCAACGGCAAAGTTAATCTCACCATTAATAATTTGTTGGACAGTATCTGACTGGCTTTCTATTGAGAACGGTTTTATAGAGACAGACAGTCCTTCTTGCCTGTAGAATCCTTTTTCTTTTGCCATGTAATATCCGGCAAACTGAAACTGTTCATACCACGATGTTTTTAATGTTACTTGTTTTAACTCTTCTGCAATTGAGAAGTGGCTAAAAAGTATAAAAAAGAACATGAATATCTTTATATTTTTAAACACTCATTAATTCCTTTTAATCTTTGACTCTACATACACATAATACATCTCTAAAAGCTAATTATAGCAGACATCTTCAAAGCAATATTTATTTTTGGAGATAAAATGAATAAATAATCATATTTTTATAGGTTAAAATGAATAATTATTTGATGTAGTTGAATTTGATGAGGGTTTGTAATACAAAATATAGAGGAAATATAACCACTGCAAAATAGCAGTGGTTATATTGATAGCAGTAGAGTGCTATTGATGATTGTAAAGAACGATAAATAAAGGCTTATTGTTCTTTGTATTTGATTTCTGAAATACGACTTCTTTCAGATGAAACATACTCAGCTAGCTCAACTGCATCATTAAATACTTCAGCTATAACACGACGGTTCTTTTGTGCGCCAATCTCTGTATTGTTATCGTATAGTGGTGAGCTTTCACCAAATCCAATCGCTTTGACTTGCGCAGGTTTAACACCTAATTTAATTAACTCAGCTCTTATTTTAACTGCTCGATCTGAAGATAGTTGTAGATTATAAGTAGCCGTTGCAAATTTACTAGTGTGGCCTTCGATGACTGCGTATAAGTCTGTTTCTTTTAAGAAAGTAGCGAATTCAGCGATTTCCTTTTTTTCAGCATCATTCATATAAACAGTCGAATCATTTTTAAACTCAACATTTAAATCAGGTACCATAATGCAATCGGGACAATCCTTTCCGCCGTCTTGTGCATAAATATTACCAGCAAGTGCTAAACTAAGAACCGAAGATGTAAATAATATTTTTAATGTTTTCAAAATTAAACTCCTTTTTAAATTTATAAATGAACTATATCACGAACTAGCAATTAAATAGCTAAATAAAAGTTATTTTTGTGATAAAGTGCTTGTCATATTCAACGAAAGGGAAAAGCAATGAAAATTAACTTTAAAATGACAGCTATCGCAGCTTCGGTTCTGCTTACTGCAACAGGGTGTTCAGTATCAGATTCTTCAAATGAGGATTTAGCAAAGAAAGATCAACAAATTGAGAAGCTAAATCAAGAACTTCAAGAGAAAAACAATGCTCTTGCCGCTTTAAACGCAACACCTGGTGCTAGTGACAAAGCGTCTGTTGCGAACTCTCTTATTCCACCCAATGCAGAATTAGGTCACTGTTACGCTAAAGTACTAGTACCTGCACAATATCGTACAGATCCAGTACAGCGTTTAATTAAAGAAGCACAGTCTAAAATTGAAATTACTCCAGCTACTTATAAAGTAGTTGAAAAGAAGGTAACAATTAGACAAGCAAGCTCTAAACTTATTCCTGTTCCAGCCACTTATAAAAGTGTGACTGAAAACATTATGGTTGAACCAGAAAAAATTGAATTAGTACCGGTACCAGCTGTTTATAAAACAGTAACAGAAAGTGTGATGGTTGAACCTGAGAAAACTGAATTGGTTGCAGTCCCTGCGGTTTATAAAACAGTGACGCAAAGTGTTATGGTTCAGCCTGAGAAAACTGAACTTGTTGCAGTGCCTGCTACTTACAAAACAATCAGCGAAAGCATTATGGTTGAGCCTGAGAAAATTGAGCTTGTCACTATACCTGCTACTTACAAAATGCAATCTGAGCAAGTACTTGTTTCTCCAGCACACACAGAATGGAAAAAAGGTCGTGGTGAAATTGAAAAAGTTGACCATGCTACTGGCGAGATTCTATGTTTAGTTGAAGTACCTGCAGTATACAAAACAGTGACAACTAAGGTATTAGATCAAGATGCTTATACAAAAGAAGTGAAGACACCAGCTGTTTACAAAACAGTTAAAACAAGAGCACTGGACAAAGCGCCAAGTTCTAAAGAAGTGAAGACACCTGCTGTATTCGAGACTGTGACTAAACAAGAATTAGTGACTGCAGCAACAACAAAACAAGTGGTAACGCCAGCTATTTACGAAACGGTTACTAAACAAGAGTTAGTGACGCCAGCAACAACTAAAGAAGTTGTTACACCTGCAGTTTATGAATTAGTAACAAGTAATGTTTTAGATACTCCTGCAGCGACTGAAGAAGTGAAAATCCCAGCAATTTGTAAGATGGTTAAAACACGTGAGTTAGATGTACCTGCTAAAGAGACTAAAATCTCTATCCCTGCGGTATACGAAACTTACGATACTAGCGTTAAAACTGCAGAACCTTACTTAAAATGGCAAGAAATTTTATGTGAAACAAATACAACAGAAGATGTTGTTTCTAAATTGCAGCTTGCACTACAAAAGAAAGATTACAGCATCACACAAATTGATGGTGTTTACGGTGCAGAAACTAAAGCCGCAGTTAATGCATACCAAGAAGATCAAAACTTAAATAAAGGTGCGTTAACATTAGAGACACTAGAGAAACTAGGTGTTCAATAATTCTTTAGCTCTTTATTAAGTAATACCTAATAACCCACTTCATTGAAGTGGGTTTTTTTATGCTTTAATGTTAGAAGTGTAGATTGAAATAGAGTAATTATTGTAATGAGGGATAACAAATAGCTTCTATTCGGTGGTGCTATAATCTTTGAATGGTAGTTATCAACTCGAAGAAGAGTTATTTCCTTTTGTTGTATTTACGTCTTCGTGATTTTTTCTTTTCTATTTTATTTTCTGCTTGTAACGCCATCAACTCAGCGACTTCTACTTTTTCTATTGCGGCCATTTCAGGCGTTTCAATACTTAGTGGTCCTAGCGCGCCAGAACGAAGCTCATTCAATAATATTGTCGATACTTTGTAAATGTCGAAGTGTCCACCTGCACGTAAAGCTCCACGACGTTTGGCAATTAGCTCCATTAGTTCATGGTCAGACTGCGGAACGTCATCAAATTCGTAACGTTGTTGCAAACGCGGTAAGTAATGCTCAATAAGGTATTCTGCTGCGTAGTAAGCAATATCTTCATATTCTATTGCTGTATCTTTAATTGCGCCTGTTACCGCTAAGCGATAGCCTGAATTTGCATTTTCAATTTTAGGCCATAAAAAACCTGGTGTATCAGAAAGCATAATACCGCTTGGTAAACGAATACGTTGTTGATTTTTAGTTACTGCTGGCTCATTACCTGTTTTAGCGATAATTCTATCTGCGAGAATATTAATGATAGTCGATTTCCCAACATTTGGGATACCCATGATCATTGCGCGAATCTGTTTATCTTGGCCGAGGCGGTGCGGTAACATTTGCTCACATAGCTTTGTAATTTGATGTACTTGCTCAGGTTTACTGGTTGTAATAGCAATTGCTTTAATATCTTGATCTTGCTCCAAATACTCAATCCATTTCTGAGTGATAGCAGGATCGGCAAGGTCAGCTTTGTTTAATACTTTAATACAAGGTGTTTTTTCACGAATAGCGCCAATTAATGGGTTTTCACTGCTGTAAGGAATGCGAGCATCTACTACTTCAATGATGATATCTACCTGTGGCAATACTTCCTTAATTTGCTTGTGTGCTTTGTGCATGTGCCCTGGAAACCACTGGATATTTGCTTTACTCATGTATGTTGTAGCCTTCTAAAATGTACTGGTTTAAATTGTTTTCTTGAGCATCATGATAGCCATAATTACGTTATAAAAAACGATTAAAACGTAAGATGATTCAACTATTATGAAAAGTTAACAGTAATCAATGAATTTTAACACTTATCAGTTGTTAACGGGAGAAAATACGTAGAATGGTTATATTGGTTACTATCAAGTAAATAGTTAATCAAATTGTTGATCAATATGTTGTCAGCTTATGATCTCAATATTTAACAATTAATTTTGTACTAAAGCTGTTTTCTACTTGTTGACTAGGGTGACTTTGATATACTTGCGAAAATTTAATGGCTACAGTTGTTTTTTTGACTTAAATCATAATAAATAACGTAAAAGTACAGTAGTCATTTCTTTCCAGTTCGTTCATAAAGCATATAAGGTTATACCTTTGAGTTTACAGTATTGTCAGCAAACGGAATTATTGTCTATTATCTGTAGATTTTTTTCGTGTGCGCGAAACTTTTTTATGAAACGAAACGTACTCTCAATATTGGTTATTTTATTTTTGAATACGATGGTACTTTTTCAGGGTGTTATCGAAGGAAAAAATGAAATAGGTAGTTTGATGGCGAAAGTTGCATTTTCTGAAACTTTTTTAGTCAATGCTTTAGGTTATTTCACTAGCCCTCTAATGTCTAACCACTTAATAGTCGGCTTATGTTGGTTAATCTTATACTTCTTTCCTATCCGTCGAACTGCTGTTGTTTTACAAAAAGCTGCTATAATTTTTTGTGAAGCATCACATACCTTTATTGTGACTAATACCCGTGGCTGTCGTGCGCCGCCTCAGGTATAGATTAAATTGTCGCTGCAAATAATGTTTTTTTATTTTTTGTGGTTGTTTTTTATTTAGTCGATTTAGTTACTTTTCTCTTATTGTTTTCATTAATGTTTTCTATCAGAGATGAAAACCCATTTGAGAATAATCTTATACTGTTGTATTTCTTAGTTTAGTTAATACAGCATCTTTTAACTTTAGGTTATAGCAAGACGTTTAATTAATATGTGTCAAAGTAGGTAATAAAAGTGTGTGAAAAATTCAACCTTTTCACTTATTTTTACTAGTCACTTTCATGGATAGTTACACGGATTGGTATTAGTAGGATGGTCCATTGTTAATTCGCAACCTTTGTAATATAGCTTTAGCTAGCATAGTCTTGACTTTGTCAGGCTGTAAAGGCGGAGTACTCGATCCAAAAGGACAGATTGGCTATGATGAGAAAAATCTAATCATCATAGCAACTGTTCTTATGTTGCTCGTTGTTATTCCCGTCATCGTAATGACTTTATATTTTGCATGGAAATATAGAGACACTCAAACTCACGAAATATACGCACCGAAATGGGCTCACTCTACCAAGATTGAAGCTGTCGTTTGGGCTGTGCCTATCATAATTGTTATTATTTTAGGTGTAATTACTTGGGAGTCTACGCATCGTTTAGACCCTTATAAGCCCCTTGAAGGTAAAGGTGAACATATCACTGTTGAAGTGGTGTCACTAAACTGGAAATGGTTATTTATTTATCCTGAGCAAGGCATTGCTACGGTAAATGAATTGGTATTCCCGACTAATGTGCCTGTTGAGTTTAAGATCACTTCTGAAAGCACGATGAATTCTTTCTTCATTCCACAACTAGGTAGCCAAATTTATTCAATGGCTGGTATGCAAACTAAATTGCATTTGATTGCTAATGAACCTGGTACGTTTAAAGGTATTTCTGCGAACTATAGTGGTGCAGGCTTCTCTGGAATGAAATTCAACGCGATTGCAACACCTACCCAAGCTGGTTTTGATGATTGGGTAAGTAATGTTAAAGCACAGGGTAATACGTTAACTAAAGATGCTTATTACCAGTTAGCTGAACCTACTGAAAATCATCCTGTAACATATTACGGTAATGTTGAAGACAACTTATTCCATACAATCATCATGAAATTCATGGTGCATATGTCTGGTAAGTCTGACATTTCTGAAATGAAAGGCATGGATCATAAAATGGATGAACATGCAGATCATTCAGGACACTCAGAGCACTCTGAGCATTCAGCGCATTCATCTCACACCCAAGGCGAGGAATAATCATGTCGTTTTTAGGCAAAATTACTTTAGATGCAATTCCACTACATGATCCCATTCTTGTGGTGACCATGATTGGTATTGCACTAGGGGGCCTTATTTTATTAGGGCTTATCACAAAATATAAAAAATGGGGCGTGCTATGGCACGGCTGGATCACTTCGGTTGATCACAAACGTCTAGGTGTCATGTACATCATTCTTGCATTAATCATGTTATTCCGTGGTTTCAGTGATGCAATTCTGATGCGTTCACAATTAGCACTTGCTACTAATGGTTCTCCTGGTTACTTACCACCAGAACATTACGACCAAATCTTTACGGCACATGGTGTCATTATGATCATCTTTATGGCAATGCCATTCATGGTTGGTCTAATGAACATTATCTTGCCATTACAGATCGGTGCGCGTGATGTAGCATTTCCTTTCTTAAACAACCTAAGTTTCTGGTTAACTGCCAGCGGCGCGATCTTAATGAATATTTCACTTGTATTTGGTGAGTTCGCTAAGACTGGTTGGGTAGCTTATCCTCCGTTATCGGAGTTGACCTTTAGCCCTGGGGTGGGGGTCGATTATTATATTTGGGCCTTACAGATATCGGGACTGGGTACACTGTTAACTTCTGTTAACTTCCTAGTAACGGTATTCAAAATGCGTGCTCCTGGTATGACTCTAATGAAAATGCCTATTTTCACTTGGACTTGTACTTGGGCTAACATTCTAATTGCAGCTTCATTCCCAATCTTAACTGCTGTATTGGCAATGTTAACACTTGACCGTTACATGGATTTCCACTTCTTCACCAACGATCTTGGTGGTAATTCAATGATGTACATCAACCTGTTCTGGGCATGGGGTCATCCTGAAGTATACATTCTAGTTTTACCGGCATTTGGTATATTCTCAGAAATTATTTCTACATTTACGGGTAAACGTCTATTTGGTTACAAATCGATGATTTACGCGAGTGGTGCAATTTCTATTTTAGGCTTCATCGTTTGGTTACATCACTTCTTTACGATGGGATCAAGTGCTAATGTAAATGCCTTCTTTGGTGTAATGACCATGATCATTGCGGTTCCAACTGGTGTGAAACTATTTAACTGGTTATTCACTATTTACCGCGGACGTTTACGTATCACAGTACCAGTATTATGGACACTTGGTTTCATGGTGACCTTTACTATCGGTGGTATGACAGGCGTACTATTAGCAATTCCTGGCGCTGACTATGTATTACATAACAGCTTATTCCTAATTGCTCACTTCCATAACACAATTATCGGTGGTGCAGTATTTGGTTACCTAGCTGGTTTTGCTTTCTGGTTCCCTAAAGCAATGGGCTTCAAGCTTAATGAGAAGTGGGGTAAGGTATCTTTCTGGTGCTGGATCGTTGGTTTCTTCGTTGCATTTATGCCGTTATACGTACTAGGTTTCCTAGGTATGACTCGACGTCTAAATCATACTAATACGCCTGAATGGAACTTCTGGCTATACCTAGCAGCAGTAGGTGCGATCATTATTATGTTCGGTATCATTGCACAAGTGATTCAATTATACGTGAGCTTTAGAGACCGTGAAGCACTTGATGATGAAACAGGTGATCCATGGAACGGTCATACACTTGAGTGGGCGACTGCGTCACCACCACAAGCGTATAACTTTGCTGTTATTCCACACGTTGATGATATTGATGCATGGACAGATATGAAAGAAAAAGGTCAAGCTTACATTACCAAGTCTAGCTACAGCCCGATTCATATGCCTAAGAATACCTCTGCAGGTGTCCTAATGGGTGCAGCATTAACTATCTTCTGTTTTGCAATGGTTTGGCATATCTGGTGGTTAGCAGGTGCAGGTCTAATTGGTGCTATCGCAGTATTTATTAAGCGTTGTTACTGCAACGATGTTGATTACTACGTACAACCTGATGAGATTCTCGAAACTGAGCAAGCATTTAATTTAAGTGGCCGTGAAGGAGTTAAAGCATGAGTACACTTTCAGCAGATTTAGCATCTACTAACGTAGATGCTGTATCAACACATGATGATCATCACGATCATCATGACACGTCAGGTGATACCGTATTTGGTTTTTGGTTATACCTAATGACGGATTGTCTATTATTTGCCTCATTCTTTGCTACTTACGCTGTGTTGTTTATGAACACAGCAGGTGGCGTGTCAGGTAAAGACATTTTTGAACTAGATTTTGTTGCTGTGGAAACAGCAGCATTATTATTGAGTAGTATCACTTTTGGTTTTGCAATGATTGCAGCGCAAGGCCAAAAGAAAGCATTAACATTAGCGTGGTTGTTAGTTACGTTCTGTTTAGGTGCGGTGTTCATCGGTATGGAAATCTATGAATTCCATCACTTGATCGTTAACGGTCATGGCCCGCAACATAGTGCTTTCTTAAGTTCATTCTTTGCATTAGTTGGTTTACACGGTTTACATGTAACAGCTGGTTTGATCTGGATGACAATCATGATGATAGAAGTGGTTCGTCGTGGCTTAGGTAAAGCGACAGTAACACGTTTAAGCTGCCTAAGCTTATTCTGGCACTTCCTAGACATCGTTTGGATTTGCGTATTTACCGTTGTTTACTTAATGGGGGCAATGTAATGAGTCAAGATACACATCATGATGAATCGCACGGTACAGTTAAAAGTTACCTAATTGGCTTCGTACTATCGGTTATTTTAACTGCGATTCCATTTTATATGGTAATGGGTGGTGACTTTTCTAAAGCCACTACGATTTGGTCAATCGTTACATTAGCGATTATTCAAATCTGGGTGCACTTAAAATACTTCTTACACCTAAATTTTGTTACCGAAGATGGTCGTGCAAATACCTTCTCATTCCTATTCAGTGCGCTCATTATTGTCATGGTAGTAGGTTTGTCTGTTTGGATTATTTACGAATCAAACGCAATGATGATGCACTAGTTTAACTAGTGCATTTTCAAGAAAGAGGTTAGAGATGTTTCGTCGTTATCTAAGTGTAACTAAACCTGGCATTATCATGGGTAACTTCATCAGTGGAGCAGGTGGTTTTCTACTTGCTTCTCGTGGTGATGTCGACCTATGGTTAATGTGTGCCACGTTAATTGGTTTATCACTGATCATAGCATCGGGTTGTGCAATCAATAACGTGATTGATAGGGATATAGATGTGGTGATGGCACGTACTCGTAAACGAGTCACTGTCACCGGCGAAATGTCTGCATTCAGTGCGTTATCTCACGGAGTAGTATTAGGGATTATAGGTTTTGGTCTATTAATCGCTTATACCACTCCTGTGGCAGTATTATTTGGTCTATTTGGTTACTTCATCTATGTAGTTGTTTACAGCTTATATATGAAACGTAAATCAGTATATGGCACCTTTGTTGGTAGTCTATCTGGTGCAGTGCCTCCTGTTGTTGGTTACTGTGCAGTAACTGGTCAGTTTGATATGGGAGCGGTGATCTTATTAGTGATGTTTAGTTTGTGGCAAATGCCTCACTCTTACGCCATTGCTATTTTCCGCTTTAAAGACTATCAAGCTGCTAATATTCCAGTATTACCGGTATCGCATGGCATTGATAAAGCGAAGCAGCGTATTGTGATTTATATTGCAATATATGCATTAGTTGTCATGTTACTACCGATTGCTGGTTTTACGGGGTTAGCCTTTATGGCCGTTGCTTGTACGACAAGTTTTTGGTGGTTGATAATGGCCCTACGTGGTTATCGCCGTGATGTTGACATCGTCGGTTGGGCACGTAGAGTATTTGCATTCTCAATTGTTAATATCACCGCATTAAGTATTGCAATGGCATTGGATTACCAAAGTATTGCACCGCAAGTTATTAACTTTTAAGCAAATCACGCTATAAGATATAAAAAGCCTTGGGTGAATACCCAAGGCTTTTTTTTGTCTTCGAAAAGTTTCGTAAGAAGTTGTTAAGCAACGGCTAATTGGTCATCAACGCTGTACTAATAACACTGGTTAACTAAGTTGTTTTACTTGTTAAAGTAACTTATTTTTCGTTGTCGCTTTCGTACATAGAGCAACTATTAAAGAATTAATATTCTTTCGTTAATTCTCCGATAGATTATTAACGCAGTTAATTTTGAAGGCTAAAATTACGCCTTAAACTAAGTCATTTTTACCACGCAAAACTTAAATTATTTAGTTAATATAGTTAGTATCAACTTACTTTTGTATCGTGATAATCAGTGACTATTTATAAATAGGTTTATTGCTTATTTGGTTTTCTGCGGTATTTAAAAAAGGTTTAAATATAACTAAATTTTTTGTTAACAAGTTATTTCTAAAAATGAGAAAAGCTATAGTGTTTATTCGTTTATTCGTTTATTCGTTTATTCGTTGAATAGGGGATAGTTCATGAAAGAAATACTATAGGTGTTGTACATTAAATGCATAACACCTATTAATATTGAAGGGTTATTTAGGTTGGTTTAATAGGGCTTTAATATCCGCGATATTTACAACTTTCTCATCAATTTTCAAGTAGGCAATCGCTTCTGTAAATACAATTGTCGCTTCAATAACACCTGGCATATTAATCAATTGTTCTGCCACTTCACCTGCCTTTTTTTCATTTTTTACATTAATTGCAAAACTAAAGTTTTTAGACTTTTTAAGTGTTCTCATAGTTAATGAAACGACAAACCAAATCGCACTAACAATGGCCATTGCGAGGAAAATCGCTTGCTCACCAAATTCACCTGCAATAACCCCACCTAATACACCACCGGTGAATGCGCCTAGGAATTGACTACTCGAGTAGATACCCATTACGCTGCCTTTCACGCCAGCAGGCGCGATGCGAGACAGCAGAGAAGGCATGGTGGCTTCTAAGTAGTTAAATGCGGTAAAGAACATCACAACCATGATGACTAAACTAGTGAAACTGCTTGGTAAGTACCATAGCAAGAATAAGGATAAGCTCAGGAATAATACTGATGCCGATAACATTTGCTTCTCTTTTTGTTTTTTAATTGCAAATATCATAAATGGGATCATTAAGAAAAAAGAGCCTATCAATGTTGGTAGGTAAAGTTGCCAATGATCTTCTAACATCAACCCACTTGCTACGAACTGTTTTGGCAAGGTGATAAAGCAGGCTGTCATTGCCATATGTAAGGTAAAGACACCAAAGTTGAGTCGAGATAATTGAGGATGTCTTAATAATTTTTTAATCTGGGTTGGTAAGGCAACACTATCGCCACGAGGTGCTTTATTAATAGAGTTTGGAACATAGAATTGAATCAATAACATGGCAAAAATCGTGAGTATTGCAATGAACCAAAAGAGGCCGCTTAACCCAAATGCTTCAGCAGTAATAGGTCCAACAACCATTGCAATGGTAAAGGATAAACCAATGAACATACCAATAGTAGCCATCACTTTTGGACGTTGCTCTTCACGACTTAAATCGGCTGCAAGGGCTAATATTGCGCTTGCAATAGCTCCCATCCCTTGTAATGCTCGCCCAAATACTACGCCATAAATAGTGTCTGACATAGCGGCAACAATACTACCAATTAAAAAGGTAAGCAGACCAATGAGAATAATCGGCTTACGACCGAATTTATCCGATAAAATGCCCATGGGAATTTGTAACATAGCTTGAGTTAACCCATAAGCACCGATCGCAATACCAATCCAGACTGGGCTATAGCCTATTAATTGCTCGCCATAAATTGCAAAGATGGGCAGGATCATAAAGAGACCCAACATGCGAAGACCAAAAACAGCTGCTAATGAAAAAGCCGCTCTTTTTTCGATACTATTTAAACCAGTAGCACTCATAAAATATATAAACTCAATTTGTCGTGAAGCCCTAAGTAGGGTGATAAGTCGCAGGGAAGGAATTAATTATTTTATCACGCGCATCAAGGTAAACAACCTTGTAAGTAATAGGTGAATTAGTACTGCGTGTTAAATCACTTTAAAGCAAAGAGCGAATGAAGGTAGAGTCATGTACAAGAAGCAAAATGATCAACACCAATTTAACTATCAATCTATCGCTAGCGATGGTAGAAAAAGGCTTTTATTAACTAACCTTAGTTCTAGATAAAGATAATTAATAAAGCGTTATGATTTTAAATATAAAGGCGCCGTTATTATCCAGAATTGAGGAGAGAAATTTTTAGTAAGAGGAGGTTATATGCATAAAATTACAGTGCCAGTTTTAACCAATGAGCAATCTTCTATTTCGGTGTTTAAAGACGTTGAGTATTCAGTTGAAGATTATAATGGCTTAATGATCACCGAGAGACAAGATGTACTTAATTTTCGATACCGTATCAGTGAGCCTGAATATTTTAGTTCATGGCATGTTGCTGGTGATCCGACACTGATTATTATTCGTTCTGGTACTTTAAGAATCGCTTTACGCAATGGGGAGTACCGAGACTTTTCTACTGGAGACCTATTTATTGCGCAAGACAGATTAGGGGATGATGAAATATTTGATGATACAAAACATGGTCATACTGCACAATTGATAGGTGATGAATTGTTACAGGCAGTTCATATTAAATTAGCGGCTGCGGTAAAGTAAGTGAACACTTTTACTCTCTGGCTTGTTTTTAAAAGAGTGCTTTAATGTTTAACCGTTAGAACTAACCATCTTAAATGTTGCATTGAGGCACGACCATTGTTGCTATATGAGCAATAGTCAATTTCATTTATCCATATTGTTGTTCACTAGAGATGACTTTACTATAGCCGTACAAACTTATTGAAGTAGCGCTATCCGGCGCTGTTTATTGTTAAAAATTAGGAGTTATTGATGACTTTAGCTGAAAATAAATTGTTTCAAGCTGTCTCTGTGGGTGATGTTGAATTAGCGAATCGTATTGTAATGGCGCCATTAACGCGTACTCGTGCTCCTAATCACCAACCAAATGCACTAATGGCTGAATACTACGCCCAACGTGCAAGTACTGGTTTACTTATTACAGAATGTACTATGGTCAGTGAAGGAACATCTTCATTTGGTGATGATCCTGGCATTTATTCACAACAACAAATCGAAGGCTGGAAGTTAACAACTGAAGCGGTACATAAAGCCGGTGGTCGTATCTTTATGCAAATCTGGCATGCAGGGCGTGCGGCTCATCCATTGCTTAATGGTGGCAAAGAAGCTGTTGCGCCGAGTGCAATTGCTATTGAAGATGAAACACATACACCTGAAGGTAAAAAGCCATACACTGTGCCACGTGAATTGACGGTTGAAGAGATTCAAGCGATTGTTGCTGATTTCCGTCAAGCAGCCGTGAATGCGAAAGAAGCTGGCTTTGATGGTGTAGAAATTCATGCTGCAAACGGCTATTTAATTGATCAGTTCTTACGCGATAGCGCAAATAAACGAACTGACCAATATGGCGGCTCTTTTGAAAATCGTTCACGATTCTTAAGAGAAGTGATTGAAGCGGTTTCTGAAGTAATGGGGAGTGGGCGAGTAGGTGTGCGTTTATCACCTTTAAATAGCTTTAATAGCATGAAAGATAGTGACCCTCTTGCTTGGTTAACTTATCTTGCGACTACACTTAATCAATATCAATTAGCTTACTTACACGTGATGCGAGCAGACTTTTTTGGTTTACAAGAAGCGGATGTTATTCCCGTGGCTAGACAAGCATACCAAGGTCATCTAATGGTTAATATGGGATATGATGCCAAGGAAGCAATTGAGGTAACTAATAATAATCAAGCTGACAGTATTGCGTTTGGCACTAGTATTCTAGCTAATCCAGACTTTGTAGAGCGTATCAAACAAGGAGCTGAATTAAATACTCCTGAGCAACATACTTTTTATACGTCAGGTGCAGAAGGTTATACTGATTACCCATTTATGGCATAAGTAAATCATTTAATTTAGTAGAAACAAAAAGAGCGGCTAATGCCGCTCTTTTCAATGATGCTGTTTAATCTACCATTTTCGGTTTAGGCTTGGTCTTAAATAGTTTTACTATCATCACAAAGAACAGTGGTGCAAAGTACATTACTAGACAAGTCGCCGCAATCATACCGCCCATTACTGACGTACCCAGTGCGTTTCGAGCGTTAGCACCTGCTCCAGTGCTCACAACTAGTGGTAATACCCCTAATACGAAGGCTAGAGAGGTCATAATAATAGGGCGTAAACGCATTTCACAAGCATGTACTGTTGCGGAAACCAGATCAACGCCTCTGTCGTATTGTTCTTTGGCAAACTCTACTATTAAAATTGCGTTCTTCGCGGTTAAACCGACAGTGGTTAATAAACCAACCTGGAAGTAAACATCATTTTCAAAGCCACGAAGTAGAATAGCTGTTAATGCTCCTAATACGCCTAATGGTACAACTAAAATAATTGCTAAGGGAATGCTCCAGCTTTCATATAAAGCAGCTAAGCAGAGGAAAACCATCAAGATTGAAATTGCGTATAGAATAGGTGCTTGGTTACCGGCTTGTATCTCTTGGTATGAGGTACCTGTCCAGCTCACCTGTACATCGCTAGAAACTTCAGCCGCTAATTTATTAACTTCAGCCATAGCATCACCTGTACTGTAACCCGTTGCCGCTTCACCTAGAATCTCTAATGCCGAATTACCGTTATATCGCGATAATTGCGGTGATCCTACGCCCCAATGAGAAGAGGTAAAGGCAGAAAATGGTACCATTTGATCTTGGCTATTACGTACATACCAGTGATCTAAATCTTCTGGACTCATACGGTATGGCGCATCTGCTTGAATATATACGGTCTTAGAACGACCTTTATCAATAAAGTCATTAACATAGGATGAACCCCAAGCAATTGATAAAGTATCATTAATATCGCTAATGCTAAGGCCGTAAACTTTGGCTTTTTCATAATCGATATCTAGGTAGAACTGTGCATTATCTTCTAAACCATTGGATCGCGTTCTTTGTAATACAGGACTCTCTGCCATTTTAGCTAATAGTTGATCGCGTAACTCGACTAACTTGCTATGACCGACACCACCTATATCTTCAAGGAAGAAATCAAAACCTGTTGATGTGCCCAATTCACGGATAGCAGGAGAATTAAAGGCAACAATCGAGGCTTTTTTATAAGACGAAAAATAGGCCATACTGCGTTGAATAATAGCATTTACATTGGTTTCATCTGTGGTTCTTTGAGACCAATCTTTCAAACCTACAAACGCCATACCAGCATTTTGCCCTGAACCAGCAAAGTTAAAGCCAGAGACAGTAAATATGGTGCTAACGGTATCTTCTTCATTTTCTTGGAAATAGTTTCTCACATCGTCCATAACTTCAGCCGTTTGTTTGATGGTTGCACCCGTCGGCAATTGCACCATCACATTAAAATCACCTTGGTCTTCACTGGGTAAAAATGAACTTGGAATACTGTTAAACAAGTAGCCAGCACCAGCAAATAAAGCCACGTAAATAATGACAAAGCGGGCAGGGCGAGCTAATACGCGTCCAATTGAACCGTGATAACCTTTTAACAAACGATCAAAGCCTAGATTAAAATAGGTAAATACTTTTGATGATTTAGTTTTGTCTACCGGTTTTAATAATGTTGAACAAAGTACTGGTGTTAAGGTTAAGGCTACGATTACTGATAACACCATTGCAGTTACAATAGTAATTGAGAATTGTTTATAGATAACCCCTGTTGAACCTGACATAAAGGCCATTGGGATAAATACAACCGTCAATACCATGGTAATACCAATCAAGGCACTAGTGATCTGCCCCATCGATTTTTTAGTTGCTTCTAGCGGTGAGAGTTTATCTTCATGCATTATACGCTCAACATTCTCTACCACTACGATTGCATCATCTACCAATAGGCCAATGGCTAATACCATACCAAACATTGTTAGGGTATTAATGGAGAAACCTAACAGTGACATAATAGTGATAGTACCTAGTAATACAACGGGTACGGCAATAGTAGGAATTAAGGTTGCTCGAAAGTTTTGTAAGAAAAGTAGCATTACAAAGAAAACCAAAATGATAGCTTCACCTAAGGTTTTAACGACTTCTTCAATGGATAAGCGGATAAATTTGTTATTATCTGTTGCTTTTTTTAACGCTAAACCTTCTGGGAATGATTTAGATAACTCTGCTAATTTTTCATCTACTGCGTTTTGTGTATCAAGAGAATTAGCGCCTGAAGCAAGTGTGATAGCAATACCTGAAGTTGCATATCCATTGAATACAGGAACTACACTTGAACTCTTACTACCCAACTCTACTCTTGCTACATCTTTTAAGCGGACCTTAGAGCCATCTTCGTTTACTTTTAGTAAAATCTCTTTAAATTCATCAACCGTTGTTAATAAACTTTGTGCGGTAATAGTGGCATTAATCATTTGTGAGTTAGTGGATGGCGTGCCACCAATTTGTCCTACCGTTACTTGGCTATTTTGCACAGAAACCGCATCTGATACATCAACAGGTGTTAAGTTGTAGCTATATAATTTGGCAGGGTCTAGCCATATACGCATCGCATAAGAGGGACCAAAAATGGTCACACTACCTACACCGCTTACACGGCTAACAATATCTTTGATACTTGAGTTAGCATAATCTTGGATATCCCCGGCATTCATTGAACCATCAGGAGAATAAAGCGCGGTTACAGACATAAAGCCTGAAGTACTTTTAGTGACGGTTGTACCTGCATTTTGAACGGCGGTAGGTAAGCGGCTAGTTGCTTGTTGTAAGCTGTTTTGTACCTGTACTTGTGCAATATCAGGATCTGTTTCTGTACTAAAGGTCAAATTAATTGATGCGCTACCAGAAGAGTCACTGGTTGAAGACATATACAGCAAGTTATCAATCCCAGTCATGCTCTGCTCAATAACTTGAGTCACACTGTCTTCAATGGTTTTTGCTGATGCTCCAGTATAAGTGGCTTTAATTTCAACTGAGGGTGGTGCAATAGTTGGGTATTGTGCAATTGGTAAATTTAAAATTGAGGCGATGCCTGCAATTAATACCACTATGGTCATCGCCCACGCAAAAATGGGTCTATGAATGAAAAAATTAGACATACTTAGTTCCTATTCCGCTGTATTTGTTGCTGGTGAGAAAATAGTACTTACCGCTGTTTCTGCACTGGTGGTGTTACTATCAACGACAACAGTTACTTTACTTTTTATGTTAGTCAGGTTGTTGGTAATAATACGGTCACCTGCTTCTAGGCCTTTTTCAACCACCCAGTTATTGCCTATTTCATTGCTGAGTTCCAAGTTTTTCTTCTCAACAACATTGTCTTCATTCACGATATAAACAGAAGGTGCGCCTGATTGACTTCTTACGACTGCATTTTGCGGTACTACTAGGTAATCTCGTGCTTCTGGGTAAGCGATATGTGCTCGAACATACATACCTGCTAACAATTCACCATCAGGGTTAGGGAATACCGCTCTTAATGTCACAGTACCGGTTGAACCTTCTACCTGTGTATCAACAAAACCCAAGGTACCTTGTTGCTCGTAAGTTGTGCCATCTTCTAAAGTTAACGTTACGGGTACTACTGGTTTTGTTGTCGGTACGCCTTTAAATTGTCGCTTTAATTTATATAGATTTACAGCAGACTGTTGCATATCTACGTATACATTGTCTGTTTGAATGATACTAGTAAGGTAATCTGTTTGGCCTGAGGTTAATAAAGAGCCTTCAGAAACATTAGAGAAGCCAGCTTGGCCTGAAATAGGCGCTTTAATCTTAGTATATGAAAGTTCTATGTTGGCATAATCTAATGCGGCTTGACTAATGGCTGTTTCTGCTTTTGCTTCAAGGTATGTTGCTTCAGCTTGGTCATAAAGTTGTTGGCTACTCAGCTTTTTATTTAATAGTTCTGCGTAACGGTCTAGCTCTTTTTTTGCATTACGTTCACTACTTTGTGCTTTTTTCAGTTCAGCACTTGCACTGTTAACCGTTGATTGGTAAGTGGTTGGATCGATTAAGAATAGCGTATCGCCTTCTTCAACTGAGCTACCTTCTTCATATAAACGACTTTTTACAATACCGGTGATTTGAGGTCTTACTTCAGCTTCTTTAAACGCAGTCACCCGACCCGGTAATTCACTACTTAACCGTAAATTAATATAATCTACGGTTAATGTATCAACATGAATTTCTGCTGCCGCTTTTTGATTTGACGGTGTTTGATCTCCACAGCCTAATAGACTTAAGGAAAGACTCAACAGTAAAGGGTATTTAATTGCGTTAGCAAAAGTCATAGGTCAACCTCGGTGTAAAATAAAATAAAACAATGGATCATAACTATCCCATAAAAGAAGTTAAGGCAGAGTTAAGATGATGGGTTATCCACTTTTTTAGACAATAAAAAAGTGGATAATGTTGATTGGTATAAGCCATTAATATGCTAATACCATTTTAATAATTAATAAAGTTATCACTTCAGCTAGAGTGGCCAGTAAAGATTACAAATTAAGTTAATAAAAATCTTATTAACTGTGTGATTAATATAATGTATTTGTAGTACTCTTAATTAACTATAATCAGTTATTAATAATATGCGAGAGGCATCGATGAAATTAGAAATGATATGTACAGGCGAAGAAGTATTAGCAGGTCAAATCGTTGATACCAATGCGGCATGGTTGGGTAATCAATTGATGAATCATGGCTTTGAAATGCATCGTCGCACCACTGTTGGTGACCGATTAGAGGATTTAGTAGACGTTTTCCAAGAACGTAGCATGCAAGCCGATATCATTTTAGTGAATGGTGGCCTGGGGCCGACAGCTGACGATCTTTCTGCACAAGCGATGGCAGATGCGATGGGCGTTGCATTGGTTGAAAATCAACAATGGTTAGATCAATTAACTCTTTGGGGAGCTGAACGTGGTATTACCTTAACGGCAAGTAACCTGAAACAAGCTTGGTTACCAGAAGGAGCCGTATTAGTTGATAACCCAGTTGGGAGTG
This sequence comes from Psychromonas sp. KJ10-5, assembly GCF_055808325.1. Classification (NCBI taxonomy): domain Bacteria; kingdom Pseudomonadati; phylum Pseudomonadota; class Gammaproteobacteria; order Alteromonadales; family Psychromonadaceae; genus Psychromonas; species Psychromonas sp. KJ10-5. The sequence continues at coordinate 467,185 of NZ_CM147864.1, forward strand.
CTTGTGGATTTCGAGTGAAATTAAACCGCGCATGGTTATTTTTTACCCCTGGTGTACCTCATGAATATAAAAAGATGGTATTAGAGCAATTTATTCCTTTTGTAAAAGCTGAAGCAGGGCTACAAAGTAAAGTAGAAGTCACTAAGTTATTGAGTATTGGAATTGGTGAGTCAACAATGGCTGAACGGTTAGAGAAATTGTCATGGCCAGCTGGCATTACTCTTGGTTACAGAGCCTATATGCCTTACTTAGAATTAAAATTAATCGCTCGCGATGTGCCACAAGCACAGCAAACGATGGCTATTGAGCAAGCTCTGACTGAGTTAGGAGATGCAGTTGTTGCACGTAATCAAGATACACTTGCTGCAGAGGTTCACCAATTATTACTCGCTAAAGAAAGTACCTTGGCAATAGCTGAATCTTTAACAGGTGGTGATATTTGTAACCAGTTAGTCGCCTTTCCCGGAAGCTCTCATTATCTTCAGCAAGGTGTTGTGAGTTACTGTAACGAAGCCAAAATGTCATTGTTGAAAGTCACTGAACAGTGTATTGAACAAAACACTGAAGTTTCCTTATTGTGTGCAGCACAGATGGCAGCTGGTGTGGCCACTGCTAATACTAGAATAGACACAACCGATTTTGCACTTGCAACAACAGGTATTGCTGGACCAAGTGGTGGAACAGAGCAAAACCCAGTCGGTACGGTGGTAATTGCTGTTAAAGACGACAACCAAGTTTATTGTCAAACTATTCGCCTTTCGTCACAACGCAGCCGTACTTATATTCGAGATATTAGCGCAGCTATTGCTTTAGATATGTTACGACGTGCTATTATTGGTATTTCACCTATTGCTGAGTATCACTACATTACTCGTGTTAATTCAGCGGTATATCCAATATCAGAGCTACTTACTTAATATTTAATTATTCAGCCTTCTAGTAAATTAAGCATAGCGTTAGCGTCAATAGAATCAGGAGAATTATGAAAAAAGTACAAATGTATTGCGGGGGATTACTTATGTGCTTCTCTATTATGAGTTCCTTTGCTTTTGCTGATCCGGTGTGGATTGATGTTCGCACCTTATCTGAAAATTTACGTAATAACATTCCTGGTGATCTACGCATTTCACACTCTAATATAGTGAGAGAAGTGACAAAATTATACCCAGATAAAAGCACAGAAATTCATCTTTATGATAAAACAGGTGGTAGATCTGATATCGCCTTGTCTGCTTTAGAACAAGCGGGCTATGAATTTGTAATTAATGAAGGGAGTATTGAAGAAGCAAAAAAGAAAAGAGGGTTAAATTAATTATTTAACCTCTTGAAAAGTAGTGAGTATTTATTTTTAATGTTTATTGTACTTTCAAGCTTTCTTCAATCTCTACGATCTGCTTATCTATCTCTTGTGCTTCAAAGCTTAACTGCGAGTAACTTTTAATATCACCATTTCTCTGTGCATGCATAGCTTCTTCTAACTTAGCCGAAAGTTGTTTATTGAGTTGTTTTAATGGGTCTTTTTTAAATATAGAAAACATAATTTATTCCTTTATCTTATTTTACCCAGATTAATACGTTTAGATTACTTTTTAGGTTCATTTTTATGTACACATATTTAAAATAGAAAATAGGTTGCTTTTATCAACCAAATTAAATATAGTTGTTTTTGTCAACTATATTTAATTTGGTAACAGTGGGAAAAATATGCAGTTAGAACTATTAAATCAAAATGAACAGACTGGCTTAACCGCAACAAAAACACCATTAAGCCATAAAGTGTTTGTTATACTTTGCTTATTGGGCTTTTTTACCGGTACATTAACCGCCATCATGACTTATATGAACTTAGGTTATACAGAGCATTTTTTAATGGACTGGTTTAGTTCATTTTTGTCTTCTTTATTAGTTATTCCCATTGGTTTTTTAGTGATGGCTGTCATCACTAAACTGATTAATCAAAAATATCCTCTACTAAGTGAATTGCAACGAAATTTAATCACTGGGATGATAATGGCGGTTATCATGGAGGCTGTGATGTCATGTAGTACTGCCATAAACAATATCGGTCTAGCAGACTTAGGTAACTTTTATCAAGGTTGGTTAGCTGGGTATTTAGGATCGTTACCAGTAGGATTAGCAATTATGGTGATCATGTCATTAACCATTAAGCCTAAAATAGAAGCTTTTATTAGAAGTTAGTTGTACCCATTGTCATTATACCAATCATACTCATTAACGGAGCTATTTTGCAGATTAAAAAGTTATTGTTTGGTTGTAAATTTGTAAAGGAAGTAACCACTTAAAAAGTAGTCTCTTTTCGTTAATTGTTGATAGACAATTAATGAAGTTAATCTTCAAAAGGCTCAACTTACGCGTTTAAATAAATCATTTTTATAACGTAAATTTAACTATTTATTACAATTGGTATTACACAATATAGGAATACAAATGGGTTATTGGTATTTAGCTATTGCCATCATATCTGAGGTAATAGGCACGCTAGCGTTAAAAGCGTCAGATGGTTTTAGTCATTGGGTTTACAGCGGTGTTTGTGTCATTGCTTATATTATTGCGTTCTATTTTTTATCTCTTGTTTTAAAGACTGTACCAATTGGTATTGCTTATGCCATTTGGGCTGGGATGGGTATTGTACTGGTCGCTGCTGTTGGTGCGCTTGTTTATAAACAGATACCTGATCTAGCAGCGATTATCGGCATGGCTTTTATTATCATTGGTGTGGTTATTTTGAATGTTTTTTCTAATAACTCCGGTCATTAAGTGAAAGCGTAGCAGCATAATTCTCGATGATGAGTGGTAGCTGTTGTGTTTAGCTTCAACATTTAATCGCACTTTTAGGAAATTACTTATATGAAAACATCGCCTCGCTTTTTTGAATTAGCCTGTAGTAGCAAAATTATTATAGCTGCCTTAAAAGTATCACTCATCGTTGGCACGCTGCTCGCGGTTATTAATCACGGTAGTGCGATAATGCAAATGGATTTTGATAGCCAACGCTTATTTCAAATTATTTTAACTTACTTCGTTCCTTATTGTGTATCGACTTATTCAGCGGTCAAAGCAATTCAACAGCGAGATAAGATTTAGTAACAATAGTTTATGCTAGTAGACGACAACAAAGGCAAAGTTAACGATGCAACGTTTTGAACTGTGTAATGCAAAACAGTGTGCTCCAGAGCTATTAGCGCTCGGGCAAATTAATATGAAAATGTGGTATCTATTTACTTGGTTAGTGGAACACGGTGAGTTGCGTCATGGTACACAGGCTGAAGTCGTTAAGTTATACATGGATGAGCAGTTAGTAGCATACAGTCTGTTGGAGAATTACGAAGCTTGCGATGACAAAATGAAGTGGGTGGAAGGTGAAGTGTACCAAGACCTCGGGGTACTACATTTTGTAACACTACCAGCACATCGTAAAAAAGGTTATGCCAGTCTATTAGCGAAACAGATATATAAACAGGTCATCATACCGCTATTAGCTCGTCACCAGGACGTTAACGCTTATATCGTTGCTACTGAAAGGGCGGTGCCATTAATCCAACGAGCAGGTATTGCGCCACGTTATTTAGTGACTCAGTTTTATTCTGACCAGACTTTTCATAAAAAAGTGATTCAACAAATAAATCCAAAATAATCTTATGCTAATGTGATGATTTACAAGTATAAAAAAAGGGCTAATCATTAGCCCTTTTTTATTGGTAAATACTCACTCATTCATTTAGTGAGATAAGATCTGCTCTAGGAACAGTTTTAAACGATCAGATTGTGGGTTATCAAAGAACTCATTAGGTTCGTTCTCTTCAATGACTTGTCCTGCATCCATGAACACTACTCGGTCTGCTACTTTTTTCGCAAAGCCCATTTCGTGTGTCACACAAATCATAGTAATACCTTCATCTGCTAACTCAACCATTACATCGAGTACTTCAGATACCATTTCAGGATCCAATGCCGATGTTGGCTCATCAAATAACATGATTTCAGGGTTAATACATAAACAACGTGCAATCGCTACACGTTGCTGTTGACCACCAGAAAGTTGGTTAGGGTATTTATGCGCTTGCTCTGCAATTTTAACGCGCTCTAAATAATACATAGCCGTTTCAATTGCTTCTTTACGTGGCTTTTTATGTACCCAAGTTGGCGCAATCAACAGGTTTTCTAACACTGATAAATGCGGGAAAAGATTAAAGTGTTGGAACACCATACCCACTTGAGAGCGAATATGACGTACTACTTTCACATCTTCAATTAACTCAGTGCCATTGATGTTGATACTACCTTCTTGGAACTTTTCAAGGTGATTCAAACAACGAATAGTTGTTGATTTACCTGAACCCGATGGGCCACAGATAACCACTTTTTCGCCTTTTTTAATGTTTAAGTTTACATCTTTTAGTACATGGAAATCACCATACCACTTATTGACGTCCTTCATTGTAATCATAACTTCTTGGTCAGACATGACGTTTCCTTTTTAATGCTCGGTGTTAAATTTGCGTTCAATCGATTTTGAGTATTGTGACATTGAAAAACAGCATACCCAGTAAATAAGTGTTACAAATACGTAACCTTCTACTTCGTAGCCTAGCCAATTGGTATCACTGTTAGTCAGTGTCACCATCGCTAAAATGTCGAATAAACCGATAATTAAAACAAGCGTTGTATCTTTGAACAGTGAGATAAATGAACCCACTAAGTTCGGGATAGATATTTTTAAAGCCTGTGGAAGGATGATTAAAATCATACCCTGCCAGTAAGTTAAGCCTAATGCTTCACTTGCTTCATATTGGCCTTTTGGTATCGCCTGTAAACCACCACGTATTACCTCTGCGATATAAGCCGCTTGGAATAGCGTAATACCGATCAATGCACGTAGTAATTTATTAAACTCAATCCCATCATGGAAGAATAGCGGTAAGAGTACCGATGCCATGAATAGAATCGTAATCAGTGGTACACCACGTACAAATTCAATAAAACCAATACATAGAGTTCTTAGAATCGGCATGTTCGATTGACGACCTAATGCCAATACAACACCAATTGGAAATGAAGCAACAATACCTACCGCTGCGACTAGAATGGTTAGCATTAAGCCACCCCATTTTTCAGTCTCAACCACTTCTAAACCAAACCATCCACCACTGATTAATACAAAGCAGATAATTGGAAAAAGAATAATAGTGGCAATTTTAAGTTTAACGCTACTGATGTACTTAAAACCAAAAATCAGTGCAATACTTAAAATACCTACTAGGTTAGGACGCCAATGTAATGCTTCTGGGTAAAACCCGTACATAAATTGGTCGAATTTCTCGACAATAAATATCCAACGGGCACCACTGTTTACGACTTCTTCTTTTGTGCCAGTCCAGGTTGCATTAAATATCATCCAATCCAATAATGGTGGAATAATTGCGTACAGAATATATAACCCTGCAAGTGTTAATAACGTATTTTTTACATCTGGAAAAAGATTCTCTCTTAACCAAAAAACAACGCCTTTATTAGCCGTTGGAGCCGGTTTGGCTTCTTTCATTGTATAAGTTGCCATCTTAACGTCCTTTTATCGCCATTTTCGCATTAACCCAGTTCAACAACAGTGAAATGAGGATACTGATGGTGAGGTAAACAGCCATGGTCATGAGGATAATCTCAATCGCTTGTCCTACTTGATTTAAGGTTGTACCAGAGAAGAGTGTAACTAACTCAGGATAACCAATCGCCGTTGCTAATGATGAGTTTTTAGTTAAGTTTAAAAACTGATTAATAACAGGAGGAATGATGACGCGTAATGCTTGTGGTAATACCACTTTAGTTAATATTACATAGTCTTTAAGGCCTAATGACTTAGCTGCCTCTTTTTGCCCCTTAGGCACGGCTTCAATACCTGCACGTACGGCTTCTGCAATATAAGTAGCTGTATAGATACTTAACGCAAATAATAGAGCAAGTAATTCCGGAATGATGGTTAAACCACCCCTAAAGTTAAAGCCTTTTAATTCAGGGTAAATAGCAGTAATTGGTTGACCAGCAATAAAGTACACTAAGGTTGGTGCTAAAATTAAAATCGCCAATGATACTTTGATGATTGGGAACTCTTCACCTGTATCATCGTGACGCTTACGAGACCAACGAATCAGGTAAATTATCGCAGCAATAGCTAATACAAACGCAACCAAGACTGCGCCGCTACCACTTTGGAAAATAGGTTCAGGTAATAATAAACCACGGTTATTTAAGAATACGCTGTCTAAGTAAGCGAAACTTTGGCGTGGACCTGGTAATGCTGCAAGTACAACGTTGTACCAGAACAATATTTGTAACAAAATTGGAATATTACGGAATGTTTCAATGTATACAAGTGCAAGTTTTGAAATCAAAAAGTTACTTGATAAGCGAGCGACACCTAATAATAAGCCAATAATTGAAGCGAAGATAATCCCCAATACCGACACTAGAATGGTATTTAATAAACCAACGATAAATACATCCATAAAGGTAGATGTGCCATCGTCGTAAGGGATAAGCGTTTGGCTGATGCCGAAGCCAGCTGTGTTGTCTAAAAATGAGAAACCAGTGGTGATGCCACGGCTTTCAATATTATCAAACATGTTATTTGCAAAATAGAATGCAAAAAACACAACGAGCGCTAAAGCGAAAACTTGGAAGAAAATTGCGCGGTGTTGAGGGTTGTTTAACAATCCTTTACCGTCTACTGGGAGCTGTTTGTTTGTCATAATGTGCCTTTTAATCAGCTAGGAAAAAGGGGAAGTAAAACTTCCCCTAGAGACTGGTTAAAATTAACGAATTGGCATTGGGTACATGATCCCACCATCATTCCACAGTTTGTTTAAACTACGTTCGATTTGGATTGGTGAGTCTTTACCTACGTTTAGGTCGTATGATTCTGCGTAGTTACCAACTTGTTTAACAATTTGGTAAGCCCAATCATTTTTAAGCCCTAAATCTTCACCAGTTTTACCTGAAGAGCCTAATAGACGTTTAATGCCTGGGTTAGCTGATGATTTAAGCATTTCATCTACATTGCTTGATGATACACCTAGCTCTTCAGCTTCGATTGTTGCAAACATAGTCCAACGAATTACGTTAAACCAAGCATCGTCACCTTGACGTACAACAGGACCTAGTGGTTCTTTAGAGATTGTTTCTGGTAAAAGAATTGCCGATGTTGGATCATCAAGTTTGATACGTAAACCAGCTAATTGAGAACGGTCAGATGTTACAGCGTCACAACGGCCTTTTTTGAAACCATCGATTGTTTGACCTGATGTATCATAAGTTACGGCTTTGTATTCCATGCCATTAGCTTTGAAGTAATCTGTTAAGTTAAGCTCAGTTGTTGTACCTGCTTGAATACAGAAAGTCGCGCCATCTAACTCTTTAGCTGAATTAACACCTAAACTTTTGCTTACTAAGAAACCTTGACCGTCGTAGTAGTTAACACCAGCAAAGTTTAAACCTAGAGAAGCGTCACGAGTAGCAGTCCAAGTTGTTGCACGTGCTAGTACATCAACTTCACCACTTTGTAAGGCAGTAAAACGCTCTTTAGCTGTTAATGGGAAGTATTTCACTTTACTTGCATCGCCTAACACAGCACTTGCTACTGATTTACAGAAATCTACATCTAGACCTTTCCACTCACCGTTAGAGTCTGCTGCAGAGAAACCTGGAATACCTGTAGAAACACCACATTTAAGTACATCTTCTTTGATAACGTCTTCTAGTGTACCTGCATGAGATAGAGTAGGGACTGCCGCTGTTAGACCAAGTAATAAAGCTAGTTTTGTTACTTTCATCGTATTTTCCTTATGGCTTAAAATTATTGATAAATCACTATGAATATAGATAACGTGGTTTAGAACGATACTCATATAAAAATAATTATGGCAAGTTCCATGCCATTTCATATTTAGAACAATATTCATATAAATACATAAGAGCAATTTGCATGCCACCAATATATTTAACGAGATTAATCATAAGATAGAGGCAGGCTTTTACTACCCCCTAAGAGCCTAACCCATCATTTTTTTTGATTCAGGTCATATTTCCATCGTTTTTATGGCAGGATTTGGGTTTTATGCACCATTTATGAGCAAATTTTTCAGAGGGTTATTTGCTCATAAATGGGTGGAACATTACGGATTGAGATTAGTTATTTGACTTGGATCACTCATCGCTGTGACTTGATGGTGCATTTTTATTAATTTCAGTAGCTGTTGTGCATCCCAATGGTGCGCCTTTCCAGAACAAGCCTGCTCAAGTTGCTGTAAATTAATTAATAATTGTTGTTTGAGATCACTATCTAACCCATCAACCTCACAAAGCTGCGCTAATTTATTCATATTTGGCTGCTGTACTTGTCCATATTGTAGAAGTGCCAAATAAACCTGGCTTGGTTTAGCTTCTTTTAGAGCCGCTAATAAGGCTTTATAAGGCGTACTCTGCTTGGTCTTTTTCGGGACTTTAGGTGCTACGGTTAAGTTATGAGTGCTTCTTACATGGTAAAAACTCAATAAGATTAATAATAGTAATAAAACCAATGTGCTTATTTGCCAATACAGCAATTGGGTGGTTTGTTCCTCTGATGTTTGATTATTGGTTGCTGCGCTATTAGGCGTTGCTGGTAAAGCAGAAAAATCTTGATGGCTCTGAACACTGCTATTTGCACTACTATTATTAGATTGATTAGCACTTTGTGGAGCCGGATTAATAGTGAGGGTCTGCGCAGGTAATGTCGCATACTCTTGTTTTTCTGTTTTACTATTCCACCAAGCAACTTTTATTTCTGGTAGCACAAGTTTACCTGGTTTATTAGCAATAATGGCATGTGTTACTGTGCGTTGACTATATATGAGGCCATCAATAGTGCCTTGTTTTAAATCATCTTGGTCAGGGTAAACACGCAAAGCTTTATCGTAGTTAAGATCGATTTCAGGCATTTTATCGAGTGCAATTGAAGCAACTTGCAGGCTGATACTGCGTGTGATTGGTTCTCCCACAAAATGCTCTTCAGCTTGTAGATCATTATTTTCAATTAGTCTGACATCTTCACTAATTAACCAATCTCCTTTAAATCCAGCTGGCATCGCCTTCACTGTTAAAGGAAGGTTATTACCTCGGATATTAATCGGTGTCGTTTTCACTCTGTCTTGCCAGCCATTAACGCGAGTCACTTGTTGCACAGAACCGGTTAATAAAGGAGAGATAATAGAGACATCGCCAGCCACTGAAGGTGTGACTTTATATTGGTAATGGAATACACGGTAACGTAACCCGTTACGAATAACTTGGTTTTGTTGCTGATCAACATCAAGTGGCTCAATACTAGCATCGCTCAATGATGGCGGTTGAATATCGCCATTAGCAACATTTTCAGCTACAAATATTTTTGTATCGATGATCACGGGTTGATCAATATAAACACTATTTTTATTAATTGAATTTTCAATAAAAATGGTATCGCTGGATGTTGATTGTTGCTGCTTACCTGGTTGTTTCACTTCGATTTGAATGGCTTGAGTTGTTAAATCACCCAAAGTTAGTGCAGGTATAGTAAATTTACCCACTGACTTCGCTCGTAAGCTTACTGTCCATGTTGTTTGCTGGGTAAAGTTGCCATTAATGTAAGAGGTTTGTTGGCTACGTGAAGGGGAGCCAACATTAAAGTCATTGCTTAATTGGCTAGTATCTAATTGGTAATCAGAGCCAGTATCATCGACTTGTACGGTGAGATAAAAAGTGTCACCTAAATAAATAGTATTACTACTGATGGAAGCGGTTGCTTGTGTTGCGGCTACTGCAGGCATGCACAATGCAATGAATAATAGGCTGATATGTAAGAATTTTTGTATAAACGGCATTACCAGATGTCTCCGTTATTATTATTGTTATTTAGAACAGGTTGATTAGCAGCTCGCTTGTTGTATTCAAGCTGCATTTTATTTTTTAATAGCAGTGATGGGTCATCGGGTACATTTTTCAACCAAAGTGGTAAATCTTCATATTCTTGATTAACCTCCGAGCCTTGTACCGTACTCGCAGCAGCTTCTTGTTCTGGAGTTTGTGTATCATCGCCTGACTCAGCAGAAGCCTGTTGTGCTTGTTGCTGACTTTGTTGCTCCTCTTCTTCTTCTGTTTCTTGTTGTTGACTTTGTTGCTGATCAGAAGACTGTTGGTCTTGCTGACTTTTTTGTTGATTTTGCTGTTGCTCAGAAGACTGTTGGTCTTGCTGACTTTGTTGTTGGTTTTGCTGCTGACTATCAGAAGACTGCTGATCTTGTTGGTTTTGCTGCTGACTATCAGAAGACTGTTGATCTTGTTGGTTTTGCTGCTGATTATCAGAAGACTGCTGATCTTGTTGGTTTTGCTGCTGACTATCAGAAGACTGTTGATCTTGTTGGTTTTGCTGCTGATTATCAGAAGACTGTTGATCTTGTTGGTTTTGCTGCTGATTATCAGAAGACTGCTGATCTTGTTGGTTTTGCTGCTGACTATCAGAAGATTGTTGATCTTGTTGGTTTTGCTGCTGATTATCAGAAGATTGCTGGTCTTTTTGATCTTGTTGTTCTTGCTGTTTTAACAACTCTTCAACTGCTTTTTTATTTGCCAGTGCTTCAGCAAAGTCTGGTTTTATCGCTAATGCTGCATTATAGCTCGCCAGTGCTTGTTTATACTTTTGCTGCATGGCCTGCGCATTACCTAAGTTATAAAGGTTGTTTGTATCATTAGGTGTTTGAGTTTTCTGACTTTCATAGATAGCTTCAGCCTGTTGGTACTGTTTATCTTTGAATAAAGCAGAGGCTTTCCAACTTGGATCCTCAAATTGTTCCCCAGCAGATTTATAATCCCCAGCTTGGAAGGCTTGATAAGCATTTTGTTGGCTATTTTCCCAAACCGATGCTTCTACTTTAGTATTTGCAAAGGGCAAGCTTAAGGTAAAGCTCAATAGGGCAACATAGAAAACACCTTTTCTAAACAATAATAAAAACAGCGGAATCAACAGGAAACTTAACCAATAGCCATCATCGATTAATTGTTCACTATTACTATTATTAGCTTGTTCATCTTGTTGCTTATTAAGTTGCTCATTATTGTAATGGGCGGCTAATTGAAAAATATCATTACCAGTATGGTCGAAATTTTTGTACAAACCGTTACTACTTTGTGTCACAGCGTACATCGCATCGGTGTCTAATTTAGGAATAATGATTTTCTCACTACTGTCTTTTAATAAACTACCATCGCGTAACTTAATAGGCGCGCCTTCTGCGGTACCGACCGCGAGAATTGACACCATAAAGTCAGTACCTTCGATCATTTCTTGCATTTTATCGGCACTTTCTTGGTCAATACCATCACTAATAAACACAATATGTCCCTGTTGATACCCGGCATTTTTGAGCAAAGAGATAGCTTTGGCTAATGCTAAATCAGGTCGAGAACCTCTTGCTGGCATTAAATCAGGCGACAGATTAGGAATATGATTGATGATCGAATTGCTGTCTTTCGTTAATGGCGTGATAGTAAAAGCATCACCGGCGTAGGCGATAAAGCCTTTATCGCCCTCTGTCCATTGTTTTAATAGGTCAATCGCTTTGTACTTAGCTTGATTTAAACGATTAGGTTTAACGTCAGTAGCATACATTGAATAAGATAAATCAAAGGCGATAACCTGCGCTTTTTGTATTTCATAAACGGGTAACTTAACCGAACGAATACTGGGGCCAGATAAAGCGATACAGGCAATCACAGCTAATAAACTTAATGCAAAACGGTTGCTTGTTTTGGTTTCGGGTTGGGTTACCAAATGCTCGCTTAAATGATTGGCAATCACATTACTTGATTGATTTTTACCTTGTTTGTAGCGCCATAAACTTAACACGAAAATAATAACAAGTCCGATTAACCAGTAGGGGCGAAGGAATTCTAATGCGCCGAAGCTACTGTCTAGGGTGTCGTTAAAGTTCATCTTCACCTCTTATCTTTAATGACAATATTACTACCAGCAGAATCAATACGGCTATTGATAATGGCCAATAAAATAGATTCTTCTCAGGACGAAACTCTAAATATTCTCCATCAACGGGTTGTAATTGATTAATGGTGTCATAGATTTTTTGTAAATCCTCTTGGCTACGCGCTCGAAAGTATTGACCATTGGTTAAAGAAGCAACCTCTTTTAGCATTCCTTCATCAAGATCAGCTGATGGATTAACGCGTTGATTACCAAAGAAACCGGGTTTAATCATCGAATCTGCACCAATCCCTATGGTGTAAATTTTAATATTGTTTTTAGCAGCTTGCTTAGCTGCTGCAATTGGTTTGATTGAGCCAGCAGTGTTTGCTCCATCGGTTAATAGAATTAACACACGCTGCTCATTTTGGTTTTCAACAAAGCGTTTAATCGCCATACCAATAGACTCACCAATAGCTGTTTGTTTGCCTACTAAACCTATTTGTGTTTCATCAACCATGGTCGATACCGTATCAACATCAAAGGTGAGAGGAGTTTGTAGATATGCATGATCAGCAAATAAAATAAGCCCTAAACGATCACCAGTTCGTTGCTTAACAAAGTCTTTAACAATGGATTTAACTAAGGTCAAACGATCAACTGTGCGTCCATTTAAAGGCATGTCTTCTTCTTGCATACTGCCCGATAAATCTAAAGATAGAATCATATCTCGGCTTTGCTGCTGAATACGAATAGGCTCTCCAAACCACACTGGTTTGGCAATCGCGGCTAATAATAAAGCCCACAATAACCAAGGTACAAAATAACCCAATAATGGATTAGAATTTTTACTCTTTTGCTCTGCTAAACCTTCCGCTAATGGGATCCATAATTGCGTGTAAGATTGTTTTTTAGGCGGTAATAAAAGTCTTGCTAATAATGGTAAAGGTAATAAAAGGAATACCCACCAGTAACTAAATTCAAACATGATGTTGGCCTGTTAATGATTGATCAACCACAGTTGATTTTTGCAGCCTTTTTACCTGTGCGGGAAATCCTTTTATCCAATGTGAGACTGATTTGAAGTCCTGTTCATCGCACATCGAAGGCTGCTGATATAAACGTTGGCAAAATTGTACCTGCTCACCAAATAGTGCGGTGCTACCAGTATGGTGTGCTTGTATAAAACTAAACCAAGCTTCACCAGTCAATGAAGCCACTTTTTGTCTAGAGTAATACTGCAGTGCTAAGCCTTTAAGTAATTGATTCAATTTTGCAAAGCTAGCTGAATCTTGTCGCCTTAATTGCTGCAGTGCTAATAAAGCTTGCTTGACCTTTTGCTGTTTTTTTCGTCGTTGTTTCAGCCACCAAACAAGTACGGTCACTGCACTGATTATGACGGCTAAAATTAACCAGTAAATTGGCGCTGGTGGCCAAGCTGACGGTACTTGCGTTGGTAGTATTATCTGTTCAAAAGGATTATTGGGCGTTGGCATTGAATTGCTCCAATAGTGGGGTGGCAGCACTGATTTGATAATGCGCAATACCATGCTTTAAAAAGTGAGTTTGCATCTGTTGCTGGCGTTCCGTCGCAGCTGCATTATAAGACTTTTGCTGACGCTGATTACGTAAAAAGCCACTTCCTTTTAACGAGTTAATTTTTAAATTAGCTTGTAACATCTTCTTCGGTAAATGCGACTCTAATGGGTCGCTAATTTGCCAAATGGTCACCTGATTATGTCGCCTTAAAAGGTTAATCAACTTATAACAGGCTTCATCTAATTGTGAAAAATCACTGATTAAATGAACTTGGCTACCGGTTTGTACTAGATGAGAAAGACGTTTTAATTGTAAGAAGAGGGATTGTTGTTGCGGTATTTTAAAGGCTGATTTTTGACATAAAATTTGGCTTTGATGTAGAAATGCCATTAAACCTTTATTACGAGAGGTCGGTTTTAACTCTGCGACTTCCTGCTGGTTAAAGACAATCCCGCCTAAACGATCGTTTCTTTGTTTAGCTTGCCAACTCAATAGTGATGCTAAATGGCAAGCTTGTACCGACTTAAATACAAATTGACTGCCAAATATCATACTATCGGAGAGGTCTACTAATAAAAAAACAGGCCGCTCTTTCTCCTCTTGAAATAGCTTAGTATGTGCTTTTCCAGTTCTGGCGGTGACAGCCCAATCGATAGATCGGACATCGTCGCCGGGTTGATAATGTCGAACTTCGGCAAATTCCATGCCGCGGCCTTTAATATTGGCTAAGTAATTACCTGACAATTGACGTGTTGCCTGTAATTGCTTGCTACTTAAAGATAGCTTTCCATGCTGTTTATAACTGAGAAGTTCGTTCAATTGAACATCAACGCCCGTGGTATAGGGCGTATTAGTAAAAATAGCGGGAATATGTGTGCTCATTAGCCTGCGATCGCCACTTGATTAATAATTTCTTGAATAACCTGATTAGCATTCAACCCTTGTGCTTCTGCTTCATAACTTAAAATAAGTCGATGGCGTAAAACCGGATATAAATTGCTGATAATATCTTCAGGCATCACATAGTCTCGGTCATTTAACCAAGCGCGTGCTTTTGCTGTGCGCATTAAAGCAAGCGTTGCACGAGGGCTTGCACCATAGCTGATCCACTCACCGAGTTTTTCACCAAAACGCTCTGGTTGACGCGTAGCCATGATCAAATCAATCAAATATTGCTCTAAGTGCGGAGCAATGCTGACTTTCATCACCTCTTCACGCATCGCAAAAATTTGCTCATTAAGTAATGGTGTTACCGCTGCAATTTTCTCTTTTAAAATCTCTTTTTGATTTAATTGCAGGATAAGGCGTTCCGTATCAGCATCTGGATAATCTAACTGCAAATGCATAATGAAACGATCTAACTGTGCTTCCGGTAATGGGTAAGTACCTTCTTGCTCTAACGGGTTCTGTGTTGCCATTACTAAAAACAGCGGTGGTAGAGGGTAAGTGGTTTTACCTACAGTAACTTGTCGCTCAGCCATCGCTTCTAATAACGCCGATTGTACTTTTGCTGGTGCGCGGTTAATTTCATCTGCCAATATTAAGTTATGGAAAATAGGGCCTTTTTCAAAAATGAATTGGCCTGTCTCTTGGCGAAAAATATCTGTCCCAGTGACATCCGAAGGGAGGAGATCTGGGGTAAATTGGATTCTGTGAAAATCACCTTCAATTCCGTCTGATAATGCGTTGATTGCTCGGGTTTTTGCTAAACCTGGTGGGCTTTCAACTAGTATATGTCCATCTGCTAGTAGTGCGATCAATAAGCTGTCAACCAGCTCACTTTGACCCAAAATCATTTTATTTAAATAGTCACGTAATTGATTTAACTGTTGTTTTGCC
This sequence comes from Psychromonas sp. KJ10-5, assembly GCF_055808325.1. Lineage (NCBI taxonomy): Bacteria > Pseudomonadati > Pseudomonadota > Gammaproteobacteria > Alteromonadales > Psychromonadaceae > Psychromonas > Psychromonas sp. KJ10-5. The sequence goes on from NZ_CM147864.1 coordinate 482,567, forward strand.
ATTGCGGGTATCTGCATTTAAATTGATGGTGCGGAAAATATACTGCCAAACCCAAGCAACTTCAATCTTCAAAATGTTTTAAATTCGTGTTAAGGGGATTAAAACTATTTGTAAAATAAAAGTAAAACAATCGTATAAGTTAAAAACCTTTACTGAAATAAAAGCTTTACGCTTTTCTTTGAGTTATATTGCAGTATGATTTTAAGCCGCTTTATCGCTATTGCTAAGGAACAGCAATGCACAGTGGAATTGATCATATTGCATAACAATAACGTATTAACCTATATCGAACGTTAGTAGGCAATGCATTTATTGATGATTAATAAAATCAGTTAGACGGTAATAACCGTGGCTAACTACTATCATAAGTAACGAACACAATATTCGTGATACTTATTTATTTGGAGAAATGAATTTATGCAAATATATATTATGCGCCATGGACAAGCAGAAATGATGGCTAATTCAGATTCAGAACGTAACCTAACGGATGAAGGGCGTCATGAATCAGAGATAATGGCTAAGTACTTAGTAAAACAAGATGTTAAATTTGATGCTGTATTAGTGAGCCCCTACATAAGAGCCCAGCAAACCTGGCAATCAGTCAGTCCTTTTTTTGAAGGTATTAGCAATATCCAAGTTTTACCCTGTTTAACGCCAGCCGGCAGTGCTCGAAAATCTGTTGATGAAATACTCGCTTTACAAGCTGAAGGTATTCAATCTGTATTACTGGTTTCACATCTCCCTTTAGTAGGTTACATCGTTGGTGAATTAGTACCTTCGGCTGGTGTTCCTGCTTTTTCTACCTCTGCTGTTGGACATATCTCACTTAATGATGAAGATGGCTTTGCTGAATTAGTTAGTTTAACGACAGTATCTCAAATCATAGATTAACGGTTTTTCTTGCTCGGCGTTAACACGCCGTATCATTGCTCCGCATAAGTATATATTCCATATATGGTAGCCTCAACTATGCTCGAAGATACTGCGTTTTTAATGGCTGATTATGAACAAAGAGTACAAGCCCAACGTACTTTTTTCATGAAAAATAAACCTTTCTCATTAGCTTATCGTGTACAACAGCTAACACGATTGAAACAGGCGGTGATAGCAAACAAAAGCGCTTTGATTGGAGCCCTCGATGTCGATTTGCATAAATCAGAGTTTGAGGCTTATCTTACTGAAGTCGGGTTTGTGTTAAATGAATTAACGGACACCATAAAGCATCTTAAAAAGTGGATGAAACCTAAAAAAGTATCAACGCCATATTTTTTACAACCTGCAAAAAGTCATATCCATGCAACACCCTTAGGTGTTTGCTTAATTATTTCTCCTTTTAATTACCCGGTTTCATTGTGCCTTTCTCCGTTAATTGCTGCACTTGCTGCAGGTAACACATGTATTATTAAAACATCTGAATTAACACCTAATGTGAGTCGCGTATTAACCTCGTTAATTAATGCCACCTTTGCATCTGAATATGTCCACTGTATTAGTGGTGAAGTCGAGCATGTGACCGCTTTGTTAGCCCAAAAGTTTGACCATATCTTTTTCACTGGCAGTAGCGAAGTGGGAAAAATTGTGATGCAGCAAGCGGCTAAACAGTTAACGCCAGTGACTCTTGAGTTAGGTGGTAAAAGCCCGTGTATTGTGTGTGCCGATGCGAATATTGATATCGCCGTTAAACGTATTGTTTACGGTAAAATGTTAAATACTGGACAAACCTGTGTTGCTCCTGATTATGTATTAGTTGATGACAGTATTAAACAAACATTCTTAGATAAAGTAGTAGCGAGAATCACTGAGTTATACGGTGATAATGCTTTCAATAATGAAGCATTAGGGCGAATTGTAAATCAGCGACATACGCAGCGCATTAGTGAATTAATTGAACAAGATAAGGTGCTAGTAGGCGGTCAGTTTGATATCGAACAAGGCTATATTGCACCGACAGTGATGACCAACGTAGATTTATCTGATGCAATCATGCAACAAGAGATCTTCGGGCCTGTTCTACCCGTGTTAGGTTTTACCAATTACGATCAGGTATTGCAGGTTATTGAACATTTACCAGCGCATCCACTAGCCGCTTATATCTTCTCTGAAAGTAAACAGACTCAAGCACTGTTAAACTCAAAAATCCAAGCAGGTGGTATTGCTATCAACCATTGTGTTCAACACCTTGCTAACCCGAATCTACCTTTTGGTGGGGTAGGGTTAAGTGGTATTGGGAGCTATCACGGCAAACACGGTTTTGACTGTTTTTCACATCAAAAGAGTGTACTTAGTGCATCTACTTGGTTAGACCTACCCTTGCTATATCCACCCTATAAAAACAAATTATCACTGCTTAAAAGATTATTTAAATAACTGAACTATTGGGATTTTTAGGGTTGTGTTTTAAGTATTATTCTGGCCATCTCTTTTGCGATCAATGCGGATTGCTTCATGCCTCGAGTGTGGGCCATCACAATCGCTCCTTCAACTAATAATCCTATTTGATCTGCTTTTTGTTGAGTGGCTTTATCAGTTGCTTTAGTGGCTAATTGCGCTGCAATAATATCTACAATCACCTGTTTATGTTTTGCCGCAAAAATATTAATTGGATGATTAGAGTCTGCGTATTCTGCGCTGACATTAATAAAATTACACCCAAAGAAAGTTTCACTATTAAACCATTCACTTAAATTATCAAAAATAACCAATACATTCTCAACGGGATCATTATTTTTGGGGCTTTGCTTATTACCTTCAACTTTATCTTTCAATTTACTGACAACTTGTTCATGACGAAGTTGTAATGCTGCCAATATCAATTCTTCTTTACTACGAAAATGCTTATACAGTGTTGCCTTAGAAACCCCTGATTCCGCTAAAATTAAATCGATTCCGGTTGCGTGATATCCATATTTATTGAATAAAATCAATGCTATATCGATTAAGTGTTGTTTTCTTGGTTGCATTTAATTGGCTGTCCTCTTTAGGAGCGATGTTAATACACGGCATGTGATAACTGAATTATAACCAATTTAAACTTGACGTAAACAGTTCTGTTCACCTATAGTGGTAAACAGATTTGTTCACTCTTGTTTTTGTCATCATATCTATTGGCATTAATACTGTTATTTGTGAAACAAATATTTTTATAAATGAAAACTTAATAAAGGTATTTACTATGTGCTCTACATCAACAGAAAGCAGTAATGTAACCGTTACAACAATTGCTACTTCAGGTATCCATCATTTAGGTCTTACTGTTCCAGATATTAAACAAACTGCCGCTTTCTTTATTGAACAATTAAACTTTAAAAAAGTAGGTGAAAAACCAGCTTACCCTGCCATTTTTGTATCTGATGGTACTGTTATGTTGACGTTATGGCAGATCAAAGATGCAGAGAATTTGATAACGTTTGATCGTACTAAGAATGTTGGCTTGCATCATTTTGCGTTAAAAGTGAATAGCATCGAACAATTACATACTCTTTATCAGAAGCTACTTAAACTTGATCAAGTAGCTATTGAGTTTGCACCAGAAGCATTAGGTGATTCGCCTTTTGTACACATGATGTGTTCGATTCCGGGTGGTATTAGACTTGAATTGATTAGTCAATAAAGAGAATACGATGGAAAATAGTTGGCATCAAGGTGAGCGCTTAATACAGAAGCGGGTGGGTACTGAACAACGAATGGCTGACATTGGCCCTAAATTCATTCGTGAATTTATGCCTTTACAACATCGTGAATTTTTTCAGTCTCAGACTATGATTTTCATGGCTTATCGTGATACCACTTCAATCATTCAAAGCAGTATTTTGTTTGGTGAAGAGGGCTTTATTTCTTCACCCACAGAGACTGAATTATGGATCAATACACAAAACCCAATGAGTGATTTCAGGAACAATCAAATTAACGTGGGAGATCGTATTGGTTTACTCGCTATTGAGTTTAATACAAAGCGACGTAACCGCGTTAATGCGATCATTACTGAGATTAACCAAAAGAACATCAAAGTATTGGTGTTACAGAGTTATGGAAATTGCCCTAAATATATTCAACCTAAAACATTGGTCAGCAATGCACATTATGATCCCACGTCGCAGCTATCTTCGACCATAATGACCAATAACCTGCGAACCTTGATTTGCCAAGCAGACAGTTTTTTTATTGCCAGCTACTTTGATGATGGAGAAGATAACAGAAGTCGTGGCGCTGATATCTCGCATCGTGGCGGGGAAGCTGGTTTTGTTCGTATTAACAACAAGGGACAATTATTAGTCGAAGATTACTTAGGTAATGGTTTCTTTAATACTTTAGGTAACTTACTGGAGAATCCCACGGCGAGCTTATTATTTTGTGATTGGCAGCAGGGACATGCTATGCAGATAAAAGTGACCTGTGAAATACTATGGTCAGATACAATACAAGGTCAATCAAACCAGAAACAGAGCGAAGCAAAACGTACGTTATGCTTTACACCTCATAAATTTACTATATTAAGCAATAGCCTAGCTTACCGTAGTCAATAATCATTCATTTCTATTTACATTAAACCTTCTCTTAAAGTCAGTTATTAGTTTTTTTAATACATCATAAAGCAGTGGTTTGGATGGTTCATATAACTGTCAATTTCATGGTTTATTCTGTTTGTATTAAGGATAGAAAAATCTAGTGCATTGGTTTATGTCGTATTGCATTCTTATTTTTACTTACTATAATATGCGCATATGTGAATATATGGAATTTTATATGCAACCGCATCAGTTTTTTAAAATGTTATCCGATGAAACACGATTACGCTGCCTTATCTTAATCGCAAGAGAGGAAAGGATCAGTGTCGGTGAACTGTGTTTGGCACTGGATCAATGTCAGCCAAAAATATCACGTCACCTTGCAATTTTACGTCAATCGGGTGTGCTCTTGGATCAGCGTGAAGGACAGTGGATCTATTACCAAGTCAATCCTGCGTTACCAGGTTGGATGCGCAAAGTGATTGCAGGGTTAACCACTTCAAAATGTTTAAAAGCAGAATACCTTGATGATATTGAAAACTATCAACAAAGCAAAATGACAGAAAAATAACCAGATTAAATGTAAATTAAAAAGAGAGAGCGAACATGACAATTAAAGTAGGTATTAATGGATTTGGACGTATCGGTCGTTTAGCAATGCGCGCAGCATTCGATTGGCCAGAAGTTGAATTTGTACAAGTAAATGATGTAGCTGGTGATGCAAAAACCTTAGCGCACCTATTAGAGTTTGACTCAGTACAAGGTCGTTGGAATCACGCCGTTACTTGCACTGACAACACTATGGAAGTAGCAGGGCAATCAATTAAAGTAACGCAACAGGGGGAAATCGATGCTGTTGATTGGTCTGGCTGTGATGTTGTTATCGAATCAACAGGTGTTAACAAAGAGAAGGCCTTATTAGATAAATACACAGCACAAGGCGTTAAATTAGTGGTGGTTTCAGCTCCGGTTAAACACCCTGATGTCGCTAATATTGTGGTAGGTGTGAATGAAGAAACCTTCAAACCAGAGTTTCATAAAATCATTACAGCAGCATCTTGTACCACTAACTGTATCGCACCGGTTGTGAAAGTTATTTATGAAAAACTGGGCATTACTAATGCCGCATTCACAACTATTCATGATTTAACCAATACACAAACTATTCTTGATGCACCCCACAAAGACCTTCGTCGTGCGCGTGCTTGTGGCATGAGCTTAATTCCCACAACGACGGGATCAGCAAAAGCAATTATTGAAATTTTCCCTGATTTAAAAGACAAAATTAACGGTCATGCAGTACGTGTACCATTAGCTAATGCATCACTAACAGACATTGTTTTTGAAGTGGCAAGAGATACCAGCGTCGAAGAAGTTAACCAACTATTAAAAGAAGCATCAGAAGGTGAATTAGCGGGTATTTTAGGATATGAAGAGCGCCCATTAGTATCAATTGATTACCGCGGTGACCAACGTTCAACCATAGTAGATGCCTTATCAACCATGTTAATCGGTAAGCGTATGTTAAAAATCTATGCTTGGTACGATAACGAGATGGGTTACGCAACGCGTACTGCTGAATTAATTAAAAAATTCTCATTAATGTAATAGCCGTTAGGAATAAAAGCAATGAAGTGGTTTTTAACGTTAGATAAATCCTTACGACAATATTTATTAGTAACCTTTAACTATTGGAATTTTACCGTAACAGATGGCGCACTTCGCATGTTAGTGGTGCTGTATTTTTATCAATTAGGCTATAGCCCTTTAAACATCGCTTTATTGTTTTTATTTTATGAAGTATTCGGAGTGATCACCAACCTTGTTGGCGGTTGGTTGGGTGCGCGAGTAGGTTTAAATCGCACCATGAACATTGGCTTAGCCATGCAAGTCGTTGCGTTATTGTTGCTTACCGTCCCTAGTGAATGGTTAACCATACCTTGGGTGATGATGGCGCAAGCTTTGTCTGGTATCGCTAAAGATCTCAATAAAATGAGTGCTAAAAGCACCATCAAAACGCTTATTCCTAATAATCAACAGGGTAAACTTTACCATTGGGTTGCAGTATTAACTGGCTCTAAAAACGCGTTAAAAGGCGCAGGTTTTTTCATCGGTGGATTACTGTTAACGCTGGTGGGTTTCCAAGTAGCCTTATTGATCATGGCGGGTGTATTGGCCGCGGTGTTTGTGATGAGCTTGATGTTCCTCGAAGGGGATTTAGGGAAAGCTAAAACTAAACCTAAGTTTAGTCAGATGTTTTCAAAATCAGGCCCGGTGAACATCTTATCAGCAGCACGTTTATTCCTGTTTGCATCACGTGATGTATGGTTTGTGGTCGCTTTACCTATCTACCTAGCCAGTATCTTTGGTTGGTCACACTCTGTGGTTGGCGCTTTCCTCGCCGCTTGGGTGATTGCCTACGGCATAGTGCAAGGCTTTGCCCCTAAAATAACCGCCTTCTTTGCGAAAGAGGGAACAACACCAGGCGGTAAAAATGCCATGCTATGGTGCGCATTATTGGCCGTTGTAACAGGTGTGTTAGCGATAGGTATACAGCTTGAGTGGCAAGTGCAAACCTTGATTATCGTTGGATTATTGATTTTTGGTGCTATTTTCGCCATCAACTCCTCGTTACATTCCTACTTAATCATCAGTTATGCCAAACAAGATGGCGTGTCATTAGATGTAGGTTTCTATTACATGGCAAACGCAATGGGGCGTTTAGTCGGCACCGTATTATCTGGCTGGGTTTATCAATCCTATGGCTTTGCCGCGTGTTTATGGATAGCTTTTGCTTTCCTAGTGGTCACTAGCATCATTTCATTGAAGCTACCTGAGCAGGGAAGCGATGCAAATAACCCGAATGGTTAAATATTACTAGCGGCAATAAGTTAAGGCCTTTAGTTTATAAAAGGGGAGGAGAAATAATTCAAAACCTTTCTTAAAGTTATAATGTGTTGGTGTAAAGACAGTTATTATTCCCTATTCTTATTGTTAATAGGGATCTTCTTTCTATGTTTAATGATTATTTTTTGATTTTTTAATTTAAAGCATTGTTTTTATGATCTTTCAGCGTATATTTTAGTCAATTAAACTATTCAGTACTTTTGTTATTAATATGGAAGGGGCTGCTTAATGGTGTTGTTAATAATATATATATGAGTTGTATACTAATGAAAACTATATTTTTCCCTTCACATTTCGGGCGTGACACACTTAATGAATTTTTTAAAGAGCTTGAAGAAAACCTCAATACACCTGAAATTTTAGTAGATTGTACAACTTTAGATTTTTCGTACCCAAGTGGAATGTTAATTGCTGGTTCTAAAATTCGAAAGTGGATAAAATATAGGAGAGGAAACGATTTAGTTACGAAAAAAAAAGGCCATGACAGCATCAAAAATGTACATGGTTATCTGCGACATTTGGGTTTTTTTGATTTTATAGGTATGGGGGAAGGGAATGAAATAGGTGCAGCTTCAGGTTCAATGACTTACTTACCAATAACTAAAATTGAAAAACCTATAGTAGATTTAAAAACGCAGAATGTTCAGAAATGGTATGAAGAAATTATTTCTCAAACCAGGCGTTTTGCTAATTTATTATCTGGAACACATGAAGATTCGGAAGAGAATAAACTTTATCATTATGCATTAAGGGAAATCGTTAGAAATGTCTTTGAACATTCTTCCACTGATGAGTGCTTTTTATGCGGTCAACGATGGGCTAATGGACGAGTTGAAGTGGCTGTTATTGATGAAGGAATCGGGATTCCTTCCTCCTTGAAACGATCTTTCCAGATTAAATCGGAAATTGAAGCATTAAGAATGGCGATAAAACCTGGTGTTTCAAGCACAACACAAATAGAAGAGTCTGATAATGTTTATGGTAACTCAGGGTTTGGACTTTATGTATTGGAGCAATTAGTTTCTTCATTTGGCTGGTTTATGCTTGGGAGCGGTAATGCCAAACTTGTGTCTCAAGGCAAAGTCATCAAAGAACAAAGGTTGAATTTTGACGGTACTTATATAGGCCTCAGGCTAAACAGGGCTCCAAGCCAATTTTCAGGAATACTTAATGATATTATTACTGAAGGTGAGTGTGTAGCTCAAGTGCATGGAATAAAAGCAGTAGCTTCAGGTATGTCTAAATTAACATAAGATATTTTAAATCAATACGATATAATAAATTATTGGCTTTCCTGGATTAACTCCTTTGGAGGTTTTTATCAACATTCAACGTTTTTCAACCTTAACTAACCTCTCTTCCCACACTATTCGCTATTATGAAAAAATTGGTGTGTTAAAGCACATCGCTAGAAATAGTAGTGGGCATCGATTTTTCACTACTAAAGATATCGAATGGATTGAATTTGTTAAACGTTTAAAAGAGATGGGGATGCCGCTGGATAATATTAAGTTGTATGCCGATCTACGAGAGCAGGGCGAGTCAACGGCAGAGCAACGAAAGCAGTTGTTGCAAGAGCATGTTGTTATCTTAGAAGAAAGAATTGCTTTAGAGGCATTGCACCTCAAGAAGATTAAAGAAAAAATCCTCTATTACGAAAACTTAAACGGTTGACTTAGAGTTTACTCTAAGGATTAACCTCTATTCATCCCATTAATAAATAGAGGTTAATATGACAACATTAAACGAGCGTTATGAAACAGGGTTAAAGAATCTAAAAATCATCGATAAAGAGGCAGGTGAAAAAGTGGTCGAGAGTTTAATTGACTGCTCACCAGACTTAGTGAAGTACATTATCGAATATGGGTTTGGTGATGTTTATAACCGTACAGAGCTAGCACTTAAGTCAAAAGAGTTAAGCGTAGTGGCTGCTCTAACCGCCATGGGAAATGCGGCACCGCAGTTAAAAGTACATATTCATGGTGCATTGAATGTCGGGGCTAATATCGCTGAAATCCAAGAAGTGATATTACAAATGTCTAGCTATGCTGGTTTCCCCGCTGCGATTAATGGCATGTTAGCGTTAAAAGAGGTAGTTACGGAACGCAAACAAGAGGGCAAGTTAGATGAAGTAGGGCTTACTCAGCCATCTTCTGTTCCTGAAGGAGCTTCACGTTATGCGCTAGGTGCGCAAAGCCTAAGTCAATTGGATGAGAATCAAGTTGAAAACTTAGAAGCGACGTTTGAAGATATCTCCCCCGATCTCGCTAGGTTAGTGATTGAATACGGTTTTGCCGATATTTTTTCAAGACCCGCTTTAGATATTCAGCATCGAGAAATGGCCACCCTCGCAGCTTTAACTGCCATGGGTACTGCTTCAGCACAGCTTAAATTTCATATTAAAGCCGCTTTACATATAGGCGTCAGCCAGATAGAGATTCGAGAAATCATGATTTTAATGAGTGTCTATTGTGGTTTCCCTGCCGCTATTAATGGCACTTTAGTTTTGAAAGAGGTGATGAGTGAAAGTAGTTCATCATAGCTAGGGCTTCTAGCATTTATTATTTAACTTCAATACAGGGGCGTTAAGAAAAGCGAATCAACACTGCTGTTTAACATAGAACTATGTTGTACTAGCGGTTTTACCTTATAAATACTCTAGTTATCTGACTTATATTTTTTGATGCAGTTAACTAGAATAAAAGCTGTTCAGGCAGTCTCCGTGTAAATATCATGATGCTAGAAGTAATAGTCATAAAAAGTGATTAAAGACATACCATTAAACTATTCAATGAGTGACTTAAAAGGGGAGAAAGTGTGTTTAACTCAAAACAAACAAAGAACGAGAAACTCTCTCAACAAAAAATTGATGCGGCTATCAAACGTCTTGAGCGTTTTAGTAAATTAACGGATAGCAGTATTCGTATCCCTTTTACCCAATTTAAAGTTGGGGTTGATGCGATCATTGGCTTAGTGCCTATTGTTGGTGATGCCATTGGTGTGCTGTTATCAAGTTATGTGTTGTTTGAAGCGCAGCGGGTGGGAGTCAGTAAAGGTATTAAATTAAAGATGATCGTTAATATATTGATCGATTTTTTTGGTGGCCTGATTCCCTTGTTTGGTGACCTTTTCGATGCCTTTTTTAAAGCCAATACGCGTAATACGGATTTATTAAAAGATTATCTAATGAAGCAAGGGAAGGTCGGTTGAGAAGTTAAGGATTCAGGTTAATTTATGTTGTTATTCATACCATTTTACGTATTGTTAAGCGTTCTCTATACATATTAATCTGAAAGGAGACCTTATGAAATTAACGCTTTATCACATGGGACATTGCCCATTCTGTAAGCGAGTCATCAAAGTTATTCAAAGCCAGAAAGTCGCGGTGACTTATAAAGATTTAGATGTACATGATAAGTTGAGAAAAGAGCTAATGGCAGGTGGCGGTAAAGTACAGGTACCTTGTTTATTGATTTATGAAAAGGGCAAAAGTGACCAGTGGCTGTATGAGTCTCAAGATATTATTCACTTTTTAAAACAACATTATTAATGTTTACAGTTGTTCTAAGCTGGTGGTTTTACCAGCTTATCTTGATTAACAAATTGCTCTGCTAATTGCTTTACCATAGTCTGGCTAATCGGGTTATGAGTATGGTTTGCCAGTAATAATACGATATCTACCGCTGGCAAAGCAGGTAAACTTGGGTCATCAATGATGATTAATGACTCTGCTTTGCTTATTTCTGCTATTGCACCTATTGCTAAATGGTTTTTTACTAGCGCATCAAGCGCACTTAAACTCGAACAACAGCCAATCACTTTAAATTGTAGCTCAGTTTTTAATAATCCTTCTATTGCGGCTTGATGAAATTTACAATCACGCATAAAAATAGCGATTGGTAAGGTCATATCTCGATGGTAACTAAACTCTTTACTTTTAACCCATACACCGCTACTTGCATGTAGGAAGTATCCTTCTTCTGAACTAGGAGAACGAGTCGCTATAATTAAATCTAGTAAGCCTTGATCTAGCTGGTTCTTTAGTTCTGTAGTTGATGCACAGGTGATTTGTAAATCTAGTTGTTCAATAAGTTGATGTAAGAGTTCGGTGATTTTGGGCAATATCGAGAGAGCATAATCATCAGGGCAACCTAGACGTATACGAACCTGGCCAGCACTTGTTTTTAATTGTTTATAAGCTTCGTCATGCAGTGCAATTAATTGTTTAGCATAGCTGGCTAACTGAATACCTGCATTAGAAAGCACAAGTTGTCGACCTTGTTTAACAAATAATGGGTTAGCAACATCCGATTCCAGTTTCTTCATCTGCATACTAACCGCTGACTGAGTCCGACAGACTTGCTGTGCGGCACGAGTAAAGCTGCCTGTATCAACAAAGGCTAAAAATGTACGAAGAGCATCAATATCCATTTACATCCTATAACATATAATACATCAGTTTAATTGATGTAATGTATGAAAAACTTTGGCGAGTATTTAATTACACCATGCTTTATATTGTTTATAACTTAATCATTTAGGAGTTGTAATGCAATTATTTATTGGTAATAAAAATTATTCTACATGGTCATTGAGAGCTTGGTATTTAATGAGTAAATTCAATGTATTATTTGATGAGACTCAGTTGGTACTTGATACACCAGACTTTTATATTGCGCTACAAAAATATTTTACAGTACAGAAAGTCCCTGCGCTGATTGATGGTGATTTAAAAGTATGGGATTCATTAGCGATTTGTGAATACATCAATGATGCTTATTTATCAGGAGCTGCATGGCCAAAAAATATTGTAAAGAGAGCCCAAGCTCGTAGTTTAAGTGCAGAGATGCATTCTGGATTTATGGCGTTAAGAAACGAAATGCCAATGAATATAAGAGCAACGCGTAAGGTTGAGTTGTCAGCGGCGGCTAAACAAGATATTGCGCGTATTGATGATATTTTTGCTAGCCAACAAGAGTTGTGCCCTAATTCATGGTTATTTGGTGAGTTTAGTATTACAGACGCAATGTATGCTCCAGTGGTATTACGTTTAAAAACATATCAAATTAGGTTATCTCCTCTGGCGGAGCAGTATTGTAAGTCTGTGATGAGTTGCCCTGTGTTGCAGGATTGGATAGCACAAGCACTCACTGAAACTGATATTGTCGAATGCGATGAAGCGGGCGTAGAGGTTTAACGCCAATAAAAAGGGGACAACATTGCGTCCCCTAGATTGGTTTAGCTAGCTAACATGGATGTGTGACTAGCATTATTTTATTAAACAACCGTGATCACGTCATCCATTGCTAAACGTGCTTTTGGTAAGCCATAGTTATAATCTTCTTCTGTTTTTGGGTAGCCGATTGCTAATGCAACTTCACAGATGTGCCCGTCTAACTCTTCTTTAAATAATTCACCGATTAAATCAGCATCTACACCTTCCATCGGTGTTGATGAAATACCCAGGCGTGGCAAAGTATGTAAGATGTTACCTAGTGCAAGGTAAACCTGTGCTTTAGTCCATGAGCCGTTAAAGCCATGTTCATCAGTATTTGAGTCTGCAAAAGCGTAAGCACCCATGAAGTTTTCGTACATTTCAGCTGGCAGGTGACCTGAACTTACTTCTGCATCGACACGTTTACGGAATTTGTCTTTAGTAAATTTAGGGTCGTAAGCAAATAAAATAGTATGTGATGCTTCTTTTGCATGTAGTTGGTTAAACTGATGCTTGTTAGCAAATGTATCATGTAAACGTTGTTTACCTTGTTCACTTTCAACAACGATGAATTTCCATGGTTGTGAGTTGATAGATGACGCAGATAGACGCAGTGCTTCTTTGATTATTTGCATATCTTCAGCTGAAATGCGTTTTGTTTGATCGTATTTTTTTGTGGTGTAACGAACGTTTAAGTCTTTAATGATTTGTTGGCTCATAATCTTATTTCCTGAATTTTTTAGTGTCTGCCGATTTTTGTCATGGGCGTAATTAGTGCAATAGGTACGCTCATTTGATGTTGGCTAGTATATTGATTTGTTATGGTTTTATAAGATTGGTAATGCTAAAAACAGTTTCTAATATTTGTTAATAATAGAGGCTCAATAGAAACTGACGCTTCAACTAATTGCAGTGGTGTAATTAACATTCGATGCGGAAAACTGGCGCGTTAGGGCGGTATCAAGTAGGTATTGTTTATGTTGAAGGTGATTGAAGCTGAGTTGAAAATGAAGATAAACTTCTTCTCCTTCGGGTATGCACGTTTCTCACGCTGAACAACAGTGGAACCACTGGGTAAACTAAGTTTTTTTAGCTAGCTTACCTATTAGGGTTACCACTAAGAAACATAATCCACCTGCTACTAAACCAACAATTCCAGTTAATAGGCTTGGTAATATTGATGCGATTAAGTCAGGAGTATTGGTAAATAAAGCTGTGATGTTATGGACCCATTCAGCAAGAAATGAGAGGTTATGCTCTATTAAACCACCGCCCACCAAGAACATTGCCACTGTACCAACGAATACTAATAATTTCATTAAGATAGGCGCAAAGGCGATTAAAGACTTCCCTACAAGAGGCAACATAGATTTTGTATTGTCTTTAGACTGGTTCATTAAATATAAGCCTAAATCATCCATTTTTACGATGGCTGCAACAAAACCATATACAAAACCGGTTAATCCTATAGATAACGCAGTTAAGGTTAAAACCTGCGCAACTAGGTCATCTGAAGGGATGGAAGCGAGCGCAATAATAATGATTTCAGCAGATAAGATAAAATCGGTACGAATTGCGCCTTTGATCTTTTTCTGCTCGACTGCCAGCAAGTCAATATTCTGATCTGCATTGGCTTGGAGGCGTTGTTGTTTTTGATGTGCTTTGTCCGCGGAAAAGAGGGAGTGTGCTATTTTTTCAAAACCTTCAAAGCATAAATATACCCCACCGATTAACAACAAAATATTAATGGCGATGGGTAAAAAGGTGCTTAATAGCAGTGCAATGGGCAGAATGATCGCTTTATTCAATAATGACCCCTTTGCCACAGCCCAAACAACAGGAATCTCTCGGTCTGCTTTAACGCCTGACACTTGTTGTGCGTTCAGGGCTAGGTCATCACCTAAAATGCCGGCTGTTTTTTTGGCCGCTACTTTGCTCATTGACGCAACATCATCTAACACAGTGACAATGTCATCTAATAAAATTAATAAGCTAGCCATAGCGTGACCTCTTGATTGAGCGGGTGATTGAATTAATGTTAATTTAGCGTTTCTTTTCTTCTTTCATTTGCCAATCTTCTAGTTCTACTAAAATTGATAGCGCCCCTTGACCACCAAACTCTAAAGGGGCTTGGTGAAAAGCTAAAATATCAGGGTGTTGTGCTAGCCAAAGTGGTACTTGTTTTTTGAGTACATGTTTCCCCATGCCATGCACCACACTACAACAATATAACCCTTCTTTTTTACAACAGTTAATCAAGGCAGCAAGCTCACTTTTTGCTTCTTGTTGCGTTAAACCATGTAAGTCAAGAATGATCTCTGGTGTGAAGTCACCACGACGTAATTGCTTAACTAAATACTTTTCTGCATCACTTCGGCTATAACGAACGGGACCTTCACTTGGCAGTAATGGTTCATAGGCATCAGAGAAATGGCTTTGTTCAAAGTTTTGTTCACGTTTTTCTTTAATGACCGCTTTATTCTTAATGTTTTTCGGGGGCAATTTTATGGTATCCTGTTGCAATTTTTTGATACCAGCAAATTCTGCGCTAAACAGCGAAAAATCATCATCATTATTATAATCGGTCATGGTTTTTCCTAAACTAGGTAGTTGAATGAGCGAAGTTTACCTTAAGTGGAGAATAAATTGGATACGATTTTTAGTGATGAAGCGGTTGATGAGTTAGTAACCATTCAAGATATATTACGTTGGGCTGTGACAGAGTTTAATCGTGCTGGATTATTTTTTGGTCACGGTACTGATAATGCTTGGGATGAAGCCGTACAACTAATCTTGCCGTCATTAAACCTTGAGTTACAAAGTAATATCTCAATCTTACAGTCACGTCTAACACAACGTGAACGTAAAATGTTGGTTGAATTAATTGTGACACGTATTGAACAGCGTATTCCTGTACCGTACTTAACTAATAGTGCATGGTTTGCGGGATTAGAGTTTTATGTTGATGAACGTACCTTAGTGCCACGCTCTCCAATTGCAGAGTTGATTGAAACTAAGTTTGAACCTTGGGTTCAAACGTCGCCAAAACGCATTCTTGATTTATGTACTGGTAGTGGTTGTATTGCGATTGCTTGTGCTTATGCTTTTCCTGATGCAGAAGTGGATGCAGTTGATCTATCTGAAGATGCATTAGAAGTCGCTGATATTAATATCCAGAATCACGGTTTGTCTCAACAAGTATTCCCTATTCAATCAGATCTATTTAGTGGCGTTGAAAATGAGAAGTACGACTTGATTGTATCTAATCCGCCTTATGTTGATGCGGAAGATATGGCAAACTTACCGGAAGAATATAAACATGAACCTGAGTTAGGATTAGCTTGTGGTGATGATGGGCTGGACTTAGTACGTGAAATGTTGCGTCAAGCAGGTTCAATGTTAAATGATGATGGTGTGTTATTTGTAGAAGTAGGAAACTCTCAAGTGCACTTACAAGCTGCTTACCCAGAGATCCCATTCCAATGGATTGAATTTTCAATCGGTGGACATGGTGTATTTGCTCTAACTAAAGCACAGCTTGATAACATTAGCATTTAATTAACATCTATTTTGAAATTTATTAAAGTGAGAAATTAACAATGGCAGGAAGCAGTATTGGTCAAGTGTTTAAAGTGACAACCTTCGGTGAAAGCCATGGTGTGGCGTTAGGTTGCATCATTGATGGTATTCCACCTAATTTAGCGATCACTGAAGAAGATTTACAACATGATTTAGACCGCCGTCGTCCGGGACAATCACGTTATACAACCATGCGTCAAGAAGGTGACCAAGTTAAGATTTTATCGGGTGTATTTGAAGGTAAAACAACGGGTTGTAGTATTGGTTTGATCATTGAAAATACCGATCAACGTTCTAAAGACTATTCAGCGATTAAAGACTTGTTCCGTCCTGGTCATGCTGATTACACTTACCATCAAAAATATGGACACCGCGATTATCGAGGTGGTGGTCGTTCTTCTGCACGTGAAACCGCAATGCGTGTGGCAGCAGGAGCAATTGCAAAGAAATACTTGAAAGAGCAGTTTGGTATTGAGATCCGTGGTTACTTAAGCCAAATGGGCGATATCACGCCTGATACTATTGATTGGAACGAAGTAGAAAACAATCCTTTCTTCTTCCCTGATACGAGTAAGTTAACTGCTCTAGAAGATTGCGTGAAAGCCTTGATTAAAGAAGGTAATTCGATTGGTGCTAAGGTAACCGTGGTTGCTTCTGGTGTGCCAGTTGGTCTAGGTGAACCTGTATTTGATCGCTTGGATGCTGAATTAGCACACTCTTTAATGAGCATTAATGCAGTTAAAGGTGTGGAAATTGGTGATGGTTTTGAAGTGGCAAACCAAAAAGGCACTGAGCATCGTGATGAAATGACACCTGAAGGCTTTTTATCAAACCATGCTGGTGGTGTACTGGGCGGTATTTCAACTGGCCAAGATATTGTTGCGTCAATTGCATTAAAACCAACGTCTAGTTTGACTATTCCTGGTCGCACTATTACGACTGATGGTGAAGCAACAGAGATGATCACAAAAGGTCGTCATGATCCATGTGTTGGTATTCGTGCTGTGCCTATTGCAGAAGCGCAAATAGCGATCACATTACTTGACCATGTATTACGCCATCGAGCTCAAAATTTACATGTAACAACCAATACACCTCACTTAAAATAATCTACATTTAGTAAATGAAAACGAGTTACTGTTATTTAAAAACCGATGTTTAACCACATCGGTTTTTTTGTTTTTCACTAAATACTTATAAGTTTGAGTCGAAGCTATATAGAGCAAAATAGTTGGGTTAGTTGTGTTTAAACAGAACTATGTTGTTATCTATCTCGTTAACTAGTTTATTGTCTTTATCAGGGTAATCAAATTGACTGAGTAAGTGGCGGATAGCATGTATACGAGCACGGCGTTTATCGTTTGAATTAATAGTGATCCAAGGTGTGGATTTTTTATCGGTAAACTTAAACATATCATCTCGCGCAGTGGCATATTCATCCCATTTTTCAAGCGCTTCGAAATCCATTGGACTAAGTTTCCATTGTTTTAATGGGCTACTCATGCGTTCATGAAAACGGCGCAGTTGTTCTAATTTTTCAACGGTAAACCAAAACTTTACTAATACAATATCGGACTCTACTAGCATGCTTTCAAGTAACGGTGCTTGTTGGTAAAAACGTGCTAAATCATCTTTAGAGCTAAAGTTCATGACGCGTTCTACCCCCGCACGGTTATACCATGAACGGTCAAAAAATACGATTTCACCTGCGCTTGGGAAGTGGTCAATATAACGTTGGAAATACCATTGTCCTTGTTCTCGGTCACTGGGTTTATCCAAAGCAATAACCTTTGCATGACGAGGGTTTAAATATTCTGTGAAACGTTTAATAGCACCACCTTTACCAGCAGCATCTCTGCCTTCACAAATCACCACTAAACGTTTACCACTATTTAATAGGTAATCTTGTAGTTTCACCAACTCGATTTGTAATTTGGCTAAGCTAGTTTCATATTCTTTTTTATTAAGACGTTCTGAATAGGTAAAAGTACCTTCTTGATGAAGTAATTTGAGACTTTCTTTGGTGGATAACAATGGTGTGGTTTTACCTGCTTTAATGGCTTGGTAATACAGCGTGCAAGCTTGTTTAACATTGGTTATTTTGTTAGCGCTTGATTGTTCCTGTTTCATGTTGACGCTCCATCTATTTTAAGATTCAAGATAATGGGTCATGCTATTAGAGATATTGTTTAAATTGTACAATCTTTCCCTGTTCAGTAATTTCTATCTGCTCGGCTTCTAATAAGGTCTTTTGTCTAATAAATGCATCACCCTTTAAAGAAATTTTTCCTTGTGAATTCACCACGCGATACCAAGGTAAACGGGTGTCTTTAGGAAGTTTTGCTAATATTTTGCCTACATGACGAGAATGTGCTGGGAATCCTGCTTGGCTAGCAAGTTGCCCATAGGTGGTTAATTTCCCTTTTTCTAAATAAGATAGAATGGTAAAAATATTTTGTGCAAATTCATCCATCAATCGGTTTCCGTATATCTTTGATTTCTTAGCCGGTTATTTGATCAAACAAGGCTGTTTTATATTACTTAACGTGTAATATATATTAAATATTAATCTCATCATTAACTTGTCAACGGAAAAAACATGAATATCCGTGGTTTACTTATTATTACTTTCTGCTTAATTGTCATAATACCTATGACTCTTTTTTGGGCATGGCCTTATTCAAAAGCGTTAGATCTTGAAATTCAAGAAGTGAATGAAAAACATTTAGTGATCGCTAAGAACCTTTCTACTGCTTTTGAGCGATACTATCAAGATATATTAGGTGTTTTTTCTATATTAGAAACGGGTTCTCAAAAACAAGTCACTTCACCTGAATTTAATGCTTTATTAAAAAGTTTTCAGTTCCTTGAAGTGGCTGCCATTGCTGAAAATGGCGAACTGCAAACCTGTATTTTTAGTCACCATGACCAGTGTCAGCCTGTAACTGATAAAGCCATTTTATCCTTAGCTAAGAGTACGTTAGGAGAAGAGGATATTCGTATTTCTACGGTGACAGAAGCCCCTAATATTGACGCTAATCCGCTACTGTTAGTGGTTAAAAAGCTAGGAAATCAGATTTTATTGGGTTACCTGTCTACAGAATACATTATCAAAATGGGAAAACGGGTCTCCTTTGGTGAAAAAGGTCATGCTGCGATTGTTGATCAAGCTGGTCAGGCTTTAGCTCACCCTTTAGCTTCTTGGATAAAAACTAGAAAGGATATGAGTAAAATCAGCGCTGTACAAAAAATGCTAGCTGGTAAAACCGGGGTTGATAAATTTTACTCGCCTGCTTTGAAAGGGGATATGATTGCGGGTTATACCAATGTGCCCGGCGCTGGGTGGGGAGTGATGGTGCCACAACCTATTCAAGAGTTAGAAGGTAGAGCTGTTGAGATAGATAAAGCAGCAATCATGGTGATGTTGATAGGGGTGGGTTTAGCGTGTTTATTTGCTATTCCTGTTTCTTTGTTGATTATTAAACCATTGGAAAATCTATCAAAAATTATCAATTCAATTAAAAGAGGTGAAAGTAAAGTTAATTTAGCATTTTCCTTTTCTAAGGCTGTCCCAAAAGAGATCTATGCACTAAAAATGCAGTTTGCTCATATGATGGAAACGATTGAAGCAAAAGAAAGCGTGATTGCCAAACTCGCCTATTTTGATTCGAATACTGGCCTACCCAACCGCAATCACTTTTATCGTTTGTCTCATAAAGCATTAGCTAAAATGATCAAATACAATCAAAAGGGCGCTTTAGTTTTTATTGATTTTGATGGGTTTAAAGAGGTTAACGACACCTATGGGCACAAAGTGGGGGACGAACTATTGTACTTATTCGGACAACGCCTTACTCACTATTTTGCTATCAATGATTTAACTAAAACTGAATTAGCTTTTTATGACTCTTTACCTAAGGTTATTCCTGCTAGGTTAGGGGGAGATGAGTTTGTTATTTTATTGCAAGATGTGAAGGATAAACAGCACGTTTCTTCGGTTATTAAAGATTTACTGGATATTGTTTTTGATGAATACAAAATGAATCAACACCTTAATTTGAAGGTGACAGGTAGTGCTGGAGTAGCATTATTTCCTGAAGATGGCCAAGAATATGACCAGTTAATGAGAGCCGCAGATTTAGCTATGTATGATGCAAAATCAGCAGGAAAAAATACACTTTGCTTTACTAAACCATTAAAGTAATAAAAAACTAACCTAAAGTTTTTTATATTTAGGTGGTTATTTATTACTAGGTAAACTAATCACTTTTCTTGGTTTTAGCTAAACAGTACCGAGCAGCGTAGTAAACAATTTAACTCCCATGATAAAATATCTTAGCGGAGAAATGCCATCTGAAGGTGTGCTGAAAATTCTAGAGTTACAGCTTTTATAATGAAATTAATAATTTAACTAATACCTGCCTTGCTAGATATCTTTTTTGATAGTTATTTTTAAAGTCTGGTTTAATTACAAACGCCTCAAAAATAGATGGCTATTTAGTTGTTATTTATGAGCTTATTAGTGTTGAGTTATCTACTAAAGCACAGATAATAAATAAAATGCGTTATTGAATTTATTTAAATAACAACACTTAAACCGGATTAAAAGAATCTACTTACAGGCTTTGTTCTATACATTATAAGTGGCCTCCCCATTTATTAAACGATAATGAGCTCACTTCATAACTCTATAATGGAGTTTTACCCCTTAAAAAGCTGCAAGTACGATAAACGTCTATGGTTAGACTCTCTGATGAAAGTTTGCATTGAATCTAATCGGTAGTGTTTTTTTAATCATAGTTTTTACTTTGTGCTGTTCGTTGTTTACCTGGTTGGAAGGGACTGATTATTATTGGTGTGAAGCTCAAAGCTAAACCTCCCCCTAGGGTAGATTTTTAATAATTAATAATAAAGCAATCTATAAGTTCCGCGAGCACGTATAGACTAATAATTAAGCTATTCTTTTTCGAAAATAACTTACTGTTTAAGTTTGTATTGCTGATTTAGCAACCGATTTCAAAGGACAATGAGTTAATTACTTTAACTTAATGTAAGCCGAGAGGTATCACTCATTACCGTTAGATACAAACCAGTTTAGAAGAGGAAATCTCTATTACAGTAAGGTCAATGTGAGTCATTACTAAGCGTAAAACTGCGTGTTTTGCTTTTTAAATATAAAGTGATGATAGTAAAAGTTAAAAATCCTGAGGCGCTCTCTTAAAACTCGTAAAGTCACAAAGCAATGTAATTAAAATTAATTTTTTTATCACAGGGTTATTTAATAAAATGACTTCTACTGAAAATTTATGTCATTACGAATGCCATATAAAGTAATAAACTTTCAGTTTTTTTTAAAAAAGTGTGAGCTGTCACGGGGAAGGTTATAAAAAACAAGTCCGAATATCACCCTGTCAGAACTTCAACTAAATAAAATTTAAATGTAATTTTTTTATCATCTGGGTTGGTTTTGGTTGAAATGTAAAGCACTTGTTAATTTGTTTTTACAGTTTTTCAAGTATTTAACTTATGAATTAATATTCACTTTTACCGCATGTAAATTCATGTTTGTGCATGTTTTAGCGCTATTTTTTTGTATATGATAGTCATTATTCTTCGTAATCT
This sequence comes from Psychromonas sp. KJ10-5, assembly GCF_055808325.1. Classification (NCBI taxonomy): domain Bacteria; kingdom Pseudomonadati; phylum Pseudomonadota; class Gammaproteobacteria; order Alteromonadales; family Psychromonadaceae; genus Psychromonas; species Psychromonas sp. KJ10-5. The sequence goes on from NZ_CM147864.1 coordinate 504,398, forward strand.
AATTTCTTCGATATAGCGGCTACCTACATATTTAAACGTGTTTGGGGAAATTAATGTTCAAAAAAGTGATCTAGGTTTCATTATCTTGCATTCTTTAGCCTAAAGAGTATAAGTGAATAAGAAAATTGGATTTTATGTCGCTTAAAAGATAGAATAGCGTCGAATTCTCACCTCTAACAGTAGGGTGGTTATCAATAATTCGTGTACTGGCCCTATGCTAGTAGGGTTGTCATGCGAGTTATTTACTAAGCAAGGACGTTTTGTAAAAGTGCACTTTTCTCAAAAAAGTAGTTTTCTTACAAAAAGTAATAAAAAATTAATTGCTTGTTTTTTGTTCAATAAATCACAAGCCGTGTGTAGCACTTCGAAACATTAGATTTAGCAGTGCGGGAAATTTTTACTGTTTTATCTTGAAGGACATGTTTATGACTAATAAAGAGCAGAATGCTCAAGGCCTTTATGTGCCAGAAATGGAGCACGATGCCTGTGGTATCGGTTTTGTAGCACATCTTAAAAATAGCAAGTCTCACAAAATTGTGACACAAGCTTTAGATATGCTAGCGCGTATGGAACACCGTGGTGGTCAAGGTTGTGATCCATGTAGTGGTGATGGTGCAGGTATTCTTTTACAAAAACCGCATGAGTTTTTAGTAACTGAAGCATTAAAAGAAGGGATTACCCTTCCTAAGTTTGATCAATATGGCGTAGGTACCATCCTATTCCCTAAAGATAAAAATCATCGTGATCATTGTCGTGACATTTTAGCACGTACCGCTGAACGTCTTTGTCTTGAAGTCATTGGTTACCGCGTTCTTCCTACAGATAACTCGATGATTGGTGCTGACCCCCTAAGCAGTGAACCACAGTTCGAGCATATGTTTGTTACTGGTGGCCCAGATATGGAGCCGGCTGTATTAGAGCGTAAATTATTTATTTTACGTAACTACGCAACACGTATTTGTCTAGAATCAGTCAATGGTATTGAAGATAACTTCTACATTAATACTTTTTCTTATAAAACGATTGTTTATAAAGGGCAGTTAACTACTGAGCAAGTACCTCAATACTTCTTAGACTTACAAAACCCAAGTATGGTAACTGCATTAGCGTTAGTTCACTCTCGTTTCTCTACTAATACATTCCCACGCTGGCGTTTAGCGCAACCGTTCCGTTACATTGCTCACAATGGCGAAATTAATACGGTTCGCGGTAACATCAACTGGATGAAAGCGCGTGAAGCATTGCTAGAAGCAGAATACTTCACTCGCTCTGAATTAGATATGTTAATGCCAATCTGTACTGATGGTATGTCTGACTCAGCAAGTTTCGATATGGCACTGGAGTTATTAGTACTTTCAGGTCGTAGTCTTCCTCATGCATTAATGATGATGATTCCTGAAGCTTGGCAAGAAAATAAAAACATGGATCCTAAGCGCCGTGCTTTCTACCAATACCATGCAAACTTAATGGAACCTTGGGATGGCCCAGCGTCTGTTTGTTTCACTGATGGTGTGCAAGTAGGGGCAACGCTTGACCGTAACGGTTTACGTCCATCACGTTACACTGTAACTAAAGATGACTTCCTAGTGATGGCATCTGAATCAGGTGTTGTAGAAATTGAACCTGAAAATATTAAGTTACGTGGTCGTTTACAACCTGGTCGTATCTTCGTTGCTGACCTTGAGCAAGGTCGTATCATCTCTGATGATGAAGTGAAAGATGGTATTGCAGCAAGAAAACCTTATGAAACATGGTTAGAAAACAACTTAGTTAAGTTAGAAAACCAACCTGCGGCATTAGAGCGTAATATTCAACCTGATGCAGGTAAGTTATTAAAACGTTTACAAGCTTTTGGTGTGACATCAGAAGAAGTTAACGAAATCATTCTACCTATGTTCCGCGATGGTAAAGAGCCATTGGGTGCTATGGGTGTGGATTGGCCGTTAGCTGTGTTATCGCATCAATCTCAACATTTGTCTCATTACTTTAAGCAGTTATTTGCGCAAGTAACTAACCCACCAATCGATCCGATTCGTGAGCGTATGGTTATGTCGCTTAATACATACTTAGGTAAAGATCAGAATTTATTGTCTGAAACACCTGAGCATTGTCATAAAGTTGAGCTTGAGTCACCTGTATTAAGTAATGCTGAATTACAAAAAATTAATGCACTTGATGATAAACATTTACAAGCTAAAACATTAGAGACTTTCTTTGCTGCTTCTGGTGAACCAGGCAAGTTGAAGAAAGCACTGGCACGTATTTGTCGTTACGCAGAAGATGCAATTCACGATGGTTACTCAATCATCATTCTTTCTGACCGTAACGCAACGTCTGATCATGCGCCAATTCCTGCTATGTTAGTAACAGGTGCGGTACATCATTACTTAATCAAACGTGGCCTACGTGCTATGTGTGATATCGTTGTAGAAACTGGCGACGTACGTGAAACACATCATTTCGCAACAGTAATTGGTTACGGTGCTTCAGCTGTTAACGCTTACTTAATTGAAGAGATGATTGTTGACCTTCAAGCTAAGAAACGTTTACCTGCAGAGAAGTCTGTAGAAGATATCTTTAAGTCTTACAAAGCGGCAATCGATGCAGGTCTATTGAAGATCTTCTCGAAAATGGGTATCTCAACGATTCAGTCTTACCAAGGTGCACAAATATTTGAAGCATTGGGTATTAGTAAATCAGTTGTTGATGATTACTTCAAAGGCACAGTAACGCGTATTCAAGGTCTATCGATCGATGATATTGCGAATGAAATTTTAGTGCGTCATCGTTTTGCTTATCCATTACGTGCAGTACCTGTACAGCGTTTAGATGTAGGTGGTGTTTACCAATGGAAACAACGTGGTGAGAAGCATTTATTCAATCCAACAACGATTTCATTACTGCAAGAATCAACGCGTAATAAAAACTACGAACAGTTTAAACAGTACGCTGAAACCGTTGATAAACAAGGTGATGATGCTGCAACGCTACGTAGCCAGTTTGAGTTTGTACCGAAAGCATCGGGTCCAATCTCAATTGATGAAGTAGAGCCAGCTGAAAATATTTTAAAACGCTTTGCAACAGGTGCGATGAGCTTCGGTTCTATCTCACATGAAGCTCATTCAACGTTAGCGATTGCGATGAACCGAATTGGCGCTAAGTCAAACTCTGGTGAAGGTGGTGAAGATCCTATCCGTTTCAAGCCAAAAGAAAACGGTGACTGGGAACGTTCAGCTATTAAGCAAGTGGCATCAGGTCGTTTTGGTGTAACGTCTTACTATCTAACTAACGCAGCTGAAATCCAAATTAAAATGGCACAGGGTGCTAAACCAGGTGAAGGTGGTCAATTACCAGGTCATAAAGTTGATGACTGGATTGGTCGCACGCGTCACTCTACGCCGGGCGTAGGTTTGATTTCACCACCACCGCATCATGATATTTACTCAATCGAAGATTTAGCACAGCTTATCTACGATTTGAAAAATGCGAACCGTGAAGGTCGTGTTAACGTTAAGTTAGTATCAGAAGCAGGTGTAGGTACGATTGCATCAGGTGTTGCTAAAGCAAAAGCTGACGTTATCTTAATCGCTGGTTTTGATGGTGGTACTGGCGCATCACCTTTATCGTCTATCCGCCATGCAGGTTTACCGTGGGAATTAGGTTTATCTGAAGCACATCAAACGCTCATGAAGAATGGTTTACGTAACCGTGTTGTTCTACAAGCCGATGGTCAGATGAAAACACCACGTGATTTAACGATTGCAGCGTTGCTAGGTTCTGAAGAGTGGGGTGTAGCAACAGCAGCATTAGTTGTTGAAGGTTGTATCATGATGCGTAAGTGTCACTTGAATACGTGCCCTGTTGGTATTGCAACGCAAAATAAAACATTACGTGAACGTTTTGACGGCCGTGTAGAAGATGTTGTTACTTTCTTCGGTTACATGGTGCAAGGCATGCGTGAAAACATGGCTAAGCTAGGTTACAAGACGATTACTGAAATGGTGGGTCAAACACAAAACCTTAAAGTGCGTGATGATGTAAGCCATTGGAAATACAAAAACCTAAACCTAAGCACAATTCTATTTAAAGAAACGGCTAAAGAAGATGATGGGATGTTTAATCAAACGACTCAAAATCATAACCTTGAAGCAGTATTAGATAGAAAACTGATTGATTTAGCTAAACCGGCACTAGAAAAAGGCGAAGCAGTATCGGGTTCATTCCCAATTACTAATATCGACCGCTCGTGTGGCACCATGTTGTCAAACGAGATCTCAAAAGTGTACAACGACCAAGGTTTACCACAGCCGATGCAAGTTAAATTTAACGGCTCTGCAGGTCAATCATTTGGTTGTTTCCTTGCTAAAGGTGTTGAGTTTACTGTTGAAGGTGATGCGAACGATTACTGGGGTAAAGGTTTATCTGGTGGTCAGATCGTGGTTTATCCTCATCGTAATTCAAGTGTTGTATCGAAAGACAACATCATCGTAGGTAACGTATGTTTCTATGGTGCAACGTCTGGTCAGTCTTACATTAACGGTATGGCTGGTGAACGTTTCTGTGTACGTAACTCGGGTGCAGAAGTCGTTGTAGAAGGTATCGGTGATCACGGTTGTGAATACATGACTGGTGGTATCATGGTTAACTTAGGTACAACAGGTCGTAACTTTGCGGCAGGTATGAGTGGCGGTGTTGCTTATATTTGGGATAAAGATGACACATTCACAGCTAACTGTAATATGGAACTAGTTGATTTAGATCCGTTAGATGAAGCTGATAAAGCGCTATTAATTGCTAAAGTCACTAAACATTTAGAACTTACTGAGTCTAATACAGCAGCAGATTTCTTAGCTGATGTTGAAGCAAGCTTAGCTAAAGTAGTGAAAGTAATGCCTCGTGATTACAAGGCTGTATTAGCGGCTCGAGCGAAAGGAGAAGCATAATGGGTAAGCCTACTGGATTTTTAGAATTAGGTCGTGAATTGCCACCGAAAGTATCGGTAGAAGAGCGCCTAAAAAACAATAAAGAGTTCGTACAAAACGACGTGTTTGGTAAGAAGGTCAATGACCAAGCTTCTCGTTGTATGGACTGTGGTGTTCCTTTCTGTCATAGCGGTTGTCCGATTGGTAACATCATCCCTGAATTCAATGACGCGGTGTACCGTGAAAGTTGGTTAGAAGCTTGGGATATCCTAAGCTCTACTAACAACTTCCCTGAATTTACTGGTCGTGTTTGTCCTGCTCCTTGTGAAAGCTCGTGTGTATTAGGGATCAATCAAGACCCAATTACAATTTGTAATATTGAAAAAACCATCGTAGAAAAAGCTTACGAAAATGGTTACGTAATGCCTAAAATCCCGACATCACGTACGGGTAAAACAGTGGCAATCATAGGTTCAGGTCCTGCTGGTCTTGCAGCAGCTGAGCAATTAAACTCAGCGGGTCATACTGTGACAGTTTATGAGCGTGACGAAAAAGTAGGTGGCTTATTACGTTTTGGTATTCCTGATTTTAAACTAGGTATGGACGTTATCGATCGTAAAATCGCGGTAATGGAAGCAGCTGGTATTAAGATGGTTGTGAATGCACATATCGGTGTTGATTTCGATGCTAAAGATTTACGTAAGCAGTTTGATGTTGTGTTATTAAGCGGTGGCTCTACTGTACCTCGTGATTTACCTATTCCAGGTCGTGACCTGAAAGGTGTTCACTTTGCAATGGAGTTTCTAGGTCAAAATAACCGTCGAGCTAACGGTATGGATCTTAAAACAGAAGAAATCCATGCAGCTGACGATCACGTAGTGGTTATCGGTGGTGGTGATACAGGTTCTGACTGTGTTGGTACCTCAAACCGTCATGGCGCTGCTTCAGTTACACAAGTGGAAATCATGCCGATTCCACCTGAAAAACGTACTGTTAACATGCCTTGGCCTTCGTACCCAATGATTTTAAAAACAACCACTTCACATGAAGAGGGCGTGGATCGCCATTGGTCTATCTTGACTAAAGAGTTTATTGGTGATGAAAACGGTAACGTTAAAGAATTAGTCGTTGCGGATATCGAATGGGAAGAAGCAGCACCGGGCCAACGTCCAAACTTTAAAGAAGTTGAAGGTTCTGTTCGTTCAATTCCTTGTACTAAAGCATTCTTGGCAATGGGCTTCTTACACCCAGAACCAACAGGTGTTTTAGCACAATTAGAGATTGGTCTTGATGAGCGCGGTAACGTTAAAACTGACGATTACCAAACAACTCAAAGTGGCGTTTTTGCTGCTGGTGATATGCGTACAGGTCAATCACTGATCGTACGTTGTATCAATGAAGGTCGTGAAGCAGCACGTGCAATTGATACATACCTGATGGGTAACACTAACCTTGAATGTATCAACGATTCATTAATGATCGCTAACTAAACCCTTATTATAATGGCCGAACATTTATTGAACTGATTTGAGTGATAAATTAACCAATCATTTGTTTTAAATTATAGTAAAAAGATAAACCCCCTCTCTTTTTTAGAGTAGGGGGTTTTTTTGTGCTTAAACTAGTATAAAATCTCGCCCCCCTGAACTCGGTATTTAATACCGATTATATTAAATAAGTGAGCTAAATTAATGTGCAGGAAAAATAGCCAGGATGATTGTTTAAGGTACTCCTTGAGCAAATTGATAGCCGCTATTTATTCTGACAAATAGAGCACTTAATTAGTGTGATTGGGACTTTATCGTTCAATTAAAACACATTGCCTAGAAACTGTATTCCTGCAGTTTCGAATTTAATGTAGACCAAAGGAAAGTTTCATGTCTTTAATCGACTTCTCAGCTTCGATGCTGTCGATCTTACCTGCTGCCGTTGCGCTCGGGTTAGCTATTATTACTCGCCGCGTACTCATATCACTTGGTATCGGTATTATCTTAGGTGCTTTATTGCTGGTTGATTACTCAATCGTGGATGCTGGCAAATACATTTTCAGTACAGTTAAAAGTGTTGTTGTGGAAGATGGTGGCCTTAATACTTGGAATATGAGTATTGTTGCCTTCTTGCTATTACTTGGCATGATGACTGCCGTGTTAACCTTATCTGGTGGTACGCGCGCTTTTGCTGATTGGGCATTGGATCATATTAAAGATAAACGTGGTGCATCACTGCTTGCGGCATTCTTGGGTGTATTTATCTTTATTGATGATTACTTTAACAGTTTAGCGGTTGGCTCCATATCACGCCCGGTGACGGACCGCTTTAACGTATCACGTGCCAAACTAGCTTATATTCTTGATTCTACTGCTGCACCAATGTGTATCTTGATGCCAGTGTCGAGTTGGGGTGCTTATATCATGACCATTATTGGTGGCATTTTAGTTAGCCATGGCATGACTGAGTATTCGCCATTAGGGGCTTATGTCGCCTTAATTCCAATGAACTTCTATGCGCTATTTACCTTGTTAATGGTGTTTGCTGTTATCTTATTTAAATTAGATATAGGGACCATGAAGCAACATGAACAAGCTGCTGAAAATAATGCGACAGTGGAAGATGCTAATCATGTTGATTTACAAGACGAGCTAGGCATTGAAGAACACCAACGAGGCAAAGTCGGTGACCTAGTTTACCCAATTATCAGCTTAATCTTAGCCACTTTATTCTTTATGGTTTATACCGGTAACAATGCACTAGTAGAGGCTGGTAAAGCATTTTCTGTATTAGGTGCTTTTGAGAATACTGATGTAGGTGCGTCATTAGTTTACGGTGGTTTGGTAGGCTTAGCATTTGCATTGTTCACTGTACTTAAACAAAAACAATCTTTTGATAATATCCGTTTTGCTTTATGGGTGGGTGCTAAATCGATGTTTGGCGCTATCATCATCCTGTTCTTTGCTTGGTCAATTGGCAGTGTGATTGGTGATATGAATACCGGTAATTATTTATCGACACTCGTACAAGGTAATATCGGTTTACATTGGTTACCGGTGATTTTATTCGTATTATCTGGTGCGATGGCTTTCTCTACAGGTACATCTTGGGGCACTTTCGGTATCATGCTGCCGATTGCTGGTGATATGGCGGGCGCAACGGATTTAACAATGATGCTGCCTATGTTAAGTGCGGTATTAGCGGGCTCAGTATTTGGCGATCATTGTTCTCCAATATCTGATACTACTATCTTATCTTCAACGGGGGCACGTTGTCAGCATATTGACCATGTTTCAACACAGTTACCTTACGCATTATCAATGGCATTAGTCTCTATCGTTGGTTTTGTAGTAATTGGCTTTACTGGATCTATGGCTATTTCGTTGACTGCAGCGAGCATTGCATTTATTGCAGTCATTGCTGCTATGAAGATGATGTCTAACCACTAGTTACTTTACGCTTATCTTAAATATAAAAAGCAGGTTCGCCTGCTTTTTTTGTCTTTATAGTTCAAAGTTTTACCATTTTATTATTTGCTTAGTCGATCCTTTCCCCTTATATTTATTACTTCATTAATTTTAACTTTATGTCACTTTTATTTCATATTTTAGCCATACCCTTGTCATCTTCTTTGACTAGTTTAGAAAGTCTTACGCTTAATAAAAAATGGAATTCAAAATATTATGTCAACATCGCAACAGCAGTACTTCGATAGAGAACTTAGTTGGTTATCCTTTAATCAAAGAGTGTTACAAGAAGCTCAAGATAAAACTGTTCCTCTGATCGAGCGATTACGTTTCTTAGGCATTTATTCAAGTAATATTGATGAGTTTTATCAAGTGCGTGTTGCCAGTGTTAGACGCGTGGCGTTTTTAAGTCAATTTCAGAAAAAAGATAAAGCAAAGCAATTGTTCTTGGAGATTCAAGAGAAAGTACAGCAACTACAAAATGAATTTGACCAAACCTATCAAGAGTTATTATTGCTGTTAAGCGATCACGATATTGATCTGATTAACGAAAAACAACTTAATGAATATCAGCAACAATGGTTAACAGAGTATTTTCAAAGTGAATTAAGCAGCCATGTTTTCCCGTTGATGATTACTGATAAAATCAATCTAACTGAACAAATAAAAAATGATTGCACCTATTTAATGGTTGAGATGCGTACCGCAGAGGAAGACCTGAAAGACCATTATGCATTAGTCGAGGTGCCAAGCGATGTGCCCCGTTTTGTAGAGCTGCCTGTCGATCAAAATAGTAAACAAAAAAATATTATCTTAATTGATAATATAATTCGTCACTCTCTGCAGTCAGTATTTAGCGTATTTTATGACTTTAGCCATACTCGTGCTTTTTCTATTAAGCTAACCCGTGACGCTGAATTTGAAGTACATGGCGAAATTAATCAAAGTTTATTAGAGAGTATGTCCAGTGGACTTCGTTCCCGTTTAAATGCAGAGCCAGTACGTTTGCTTTATGACAGAAAAATGCCTGAAGCTATGGTTGAAGTATTGAAAAAAGGCTTAAAAATAAAGTCCAACAAACGTTTAAACGAGAGTGGCCGTTATTTAAGTTTTAAAGATTTTATTCAATTTCCATCGATTGGCTCTAAAGATCTACGTTATAAAAAATTACCTGCTTTACCTCATATCGTATTGGATAATTACCGCAATATTACGCAGGCGATTAAAGAGCAAGATATTTTACTGTATTACCCTTATCATAAATTTAGCTATTTTACTGAATGGTTAAGACAGTCTGCCTTTGATCCACAGGTGGTCAGTATTGAGATATGTTTATACCGAGTAGCAAAGAGATCTGCGGTTATTGAAGCACTAATTGAAGCAGTGAAAAACGGTAAGCATGTACACGTTAATATTGAACTGCAAGCGCGCTTTGATGAAGAAGCGAATATCGAATGGGCAGAAAAGCTATCTAATGCTGGTGTCCATGTGACCTATGGCGTGAGTAACTTAAAAGTACACGCTAAATTATGCGTAGTGACCCGTGAAGAAGAAGGGGAAATTATTCGTTATGCACATGTTGGCAGTGGTAACTTTAATGAAAGTAATGCCCAAATTTACACTGATTTTAGTTTGTTCACGTCGGATTTAGATATTTGTACTGAATCCGCTCAGGTATTTGAGTTTATTAAATCACCTTACTTACAGTTTAAATATAAGCATTTAATTGTATCGCCAACGCATACCCGCGATAAAGTGATTGAGTTAATTGATAAAGAGATTAAATACGCTAAACAAGGCTACCCGAGTGAAATCATACTTAAGCTTAATAACTTAGTTGATGATATCTTTATTGAGCAATTGTATCGTGCCAGTAAGGCTGGTGTGAAAGTCACTCTTATCGTACGTGGTATTTGTGCATTGGTGACTGGTGTTTCAGGTCAAAGTGAAAACATTACCGCTGTAAGTATTGTTGATCGTTATTTAGAGCATGCACGTGTTTCTATTTTCTCAAACGGTGGCAAACAACGTGTTTATATTTCCTCTGCGGATTGGATGACGCGCAACATAGAAAGACGTATTGAAGTAGGGTGTCCGATTTATTGCCCTAAGGTACAAAAAACCATTATTGATATCATTAATATTCAATTAGCTGATAACTGTAAGGCAAGGATTCTTAATACAGATCAGTCTAATGAATATTTAACGCCGAAAAAAGGCGACGAACCACTACGCTCGCAAATGGTAATTTACGACTATCTTCAAAAAATTAATAAAGAAGAAGCTAAAGCACTAAAATAATACCGAGTACTTTATTGGTGACATCGTTATAACAATGAGGAATAAATATGAATGAGGACTGCCATTTAGTCGCTATTGATTTAGGTTCAAATAGTTTTCATTTGATTGTAGCAAGAGAGTTAACAGGCTGCATTCAAACCGTATTCACTAATAAGAAAAGTGTTCGTTTAGCCAGCGGCTTGGATGAAAATAAAGTCTTATCGGAAGAAGCGATTCAGCGTGGCTTAGATTGTCTCGCTGAATTTAACCAACAACTGTCAGGGTTAACCTGTCGTGCAGTTCGCATTGTTGCCACTTATAGCCTTCGCGTAGCCGTCAACAGTGATGAGTTTATTGAACGTGCTAAAGCCATTTTCCCCCACCCCATTGAAGTGATCAGCGGCGAGCAAGAAGCCAAGCTAATCTATCAAGGTGTCGCTCACACCTATCCGCTTAAAGGCACGACGTTTGTGATGGATATTGGTGGTGGCAGTACCGAATTCATTATTGGTAAGCGTTTTAAAATTAAATTTGCACAAAGCTTAGAGATGGGGTCTCGCTCTTTTGCACAACGTTACTTTGGTAAAGGTGAAGTCACTCGTAAAGGCATGCGCTTGGCTCAAGCTGAAGCAAGACAAACTTTAGCGCCGATTGTAGAGGAGTGTTTGCAACTCGGTTGGAAGGGGGTGTTAGGTACTTCTGGCTCCTACAAGTCAATAAAACAATGCATGTTAGAGCTACACGGTGATAGTCATATCACTGAAAAACGTGTGCGCCGTTTAATTGCACAATTTGTGGGGGCTAAAACCTTCGATAAATTAGGATTAGAAAGCGTTGAAGAGAGCCGTTTTGAACTAACAGCAGCCGCATTAGCCATTGTCAGTAGTTTTATGGATGAGTTTGCCATTAAGAACATTAATGTCTGTACTTCAGCGTTACGTGAAGGGGTGCTATACGGTTTAAGTAGTACCGAAGAAGATATGGCACCACGTGACCGTACCGTGAATAACCTATTGCACCTACATCGTATTGACCAAGTTTTTAGTAGGCGCGTGTTGTTACAGTTACAACTGTTTAATCAGCAGCTGTCTGATCAAGGCAAAGCGCTCGACGATATGCACTTTATGTTCCTACGTTATGCCGCTTTGCTCCATGAAATTGGCATTAATATTCATTCTAAAAAGCGTCAACATCACGGCGCTTATATTTTGCATTATTCTGATATGCCGGGGTTTAGTGAGCAGGGACAGGAAATTATAGCCACTATGGTGGGTGATCACCGAGGTAAAATTAAACAAGCTATTGTGTCAGATATGATCAGTGAAAGTGAGTATTATCAATTAGTACAATTGCTCAGAGTAGCGATCATTTTAACTTTAGGGCGTCGAGACTTCCCTTTACAGTTAGCAAAAATAAAGCTCAATGGGGATAAGTTACAACTTGATGTACCCGCGGTTTTATTTAAAGAAAATGACTTGTTTGCTATGTTACAAAAAGAGGTCGCTCAACAACATAAAGCAGGGTTAACCTTGAAAGTAATTGCCGAATCTATCGAACTGTAAACCCACATAAAAGTAAGTGTTAAGTTAGGTGATTAACACTTACTTTTATGTCCGTTAAAGGCACTTATATGGATAAAAAATGATGGTTTATGAAGATTACCATTCTCAATCGTTTAACTCCCACTATCCTTTTGCCATTAGCCTTGCTAGGATCGGTTTTTTGTTTCTGCTAGGTACCTGTTTTGACCATTTCTGCTACTACTTTAAAAGACCATTTAAATGACGTGTTATATAAAGATCAATTCCGCTTAAAGCGCCGTATTGATGATTTACGTAATCTAAAAACACCCGAAAAAGTAGAAGCGAGTTTGACCAAAATAGCCGTTGATATTCAATTGTCAATGGATAAGCGTAAACAGCGTTTAGATAATCTACCTGAAGTGAGTTATCCAGACTTACCGGTTAGCCAGAAAAAAGATGAAATAGCCGAAGCGATTGCCAACAACCAAGTGGTTATTATTGCTGGTGAAACGGGTTCAGGTAAAACGACGCAAATTCCTAAAATCTGTTTAGAGTTAGGGCGTGGCGTTTCTGGTTTAATTGGTCATACGCAACCACGTCGTTTAGCAGCGAGAACGGTCGCCAATCGTATTGCAGATGAGCTTGATTCTGAGCTGGGTGAAACCGTTGGTTATCGTGTTCGTTTTACCGATAAAGTCAGCGATAAGTCTTACATTAAATTAATGACTGATGGGATTTTATTAGCCGAAATTCAAAATGACAGATTTTTAAGTCAATACGATACTATCATTATAGATGAAGCTCATGAACGTAGTTTAAATATCGATTTTTTAATGGGTTATTTAAAACGCCTATTACCTCGTCGTCCTGACCTTAAAGTTATTATTACCTCTGCGACCATCGATCCTGAGCGTTTTGCTAATCACTTTTCTGATAAACGTGGTAAACCAGCACCAATTATTGAAGTCTCTGGTCGTACTTTTCCAGTGGAAACCTTATATCGTCCATTAGATGAATATGCGGCAGGCGATCAAATAGAGGGGATTTTCCAAGCGGTAGATGAATTACAACGTTTAGGTCGTGGCGATATTCTTATCTTCATGAATGGTGAACGTGAAATTCGTGATACTGCAGACGCATTAACCAAACGTAAATTGCGTGATACTGAAGTCTTACCCTTGTTTGCGCGCTTGAGTGTGGCAGAACAAAATAAAATATTCCAAGGTCATCGAGGGCAACGCATTGTCCTAGCAACCAACGTTGCTGAAACGTCGTTAACTATTCCCGGTATTAAATATGTTATTGATACGGGTACTGTTCGTATTAGTCGTTACAGCTATCGCACTAAAGTACAACGCTTACCGATTGAAGCCATTTCACAGGCCAGTGCAAACCAGCGTAAAGGCCGTTGTGGTCGTGTTAGTGAAGGTGTGTGTATTCGTTTATACAGTGAAGAAGACTTTAATGGTCGCCCTGAATTTACTGACCCAGAAATACTTCGTACTAACTTATCGTCGGTTATTCTACAGATGTTATCGCTTGGCCTAGGTGAATTAAATAAATTCCCATTTGTAGAGCCACCAGAAGATCGCAATATTAAAGATGGTTTGAATCTGTTAGAAGAGTTAGGTGCAGTTAATTTAAAAGCTAAAGACCCACGAAAAAAATTGACAGGCTTAGGGCGTCAATTAGCTAAATTACCAGTAGATCCGCGCTTAGCTCGAATGATTTTAGCGGCAAAAGAATTTAACTGTGTCCACGAAGTAATGGTGATCAGTGCGGCCTTAAGTATTCAAGATCCGCGCGAACGTCCAATGGATAAACAACAAGCGTCCGATGAAAAACATCGTCGTTTTTATGATAAAGAATCTGACTTCATTACCTACGTCAATCTATGGAATTACATCAATGAACAGCGTGAAGAGTTAACCAATAACAACTTCCGTAAAATGTGTCAGAAAGATTTCTTAGCCTATATGCGCGTGCGTGAGTGGCAGGATATTTACACGCAAATTAAGCAAGTGACCGATGAGTTAGATATTAAAGTGAGCGATACTCCTTCGAGCTTTGATGCAATTCACCAAGCCCTATTAGCAGGTTTGTTATCACACATAGGTTTAAAGGATAAAGATGCGGAATACTTAGGAGCGCGCAACAGTAAATTCTATATGTTCCCTGGTTCTGGTTTATTTAAAAAACAGCCTAAATGGGGCATGTTTGCCGAATTAGTAGAAACCTCTAAATTATTTGCGCGTGTGGCTGCAAGAATTAAACCTGAGTGGGTTGAGAAGCAAGCACAACATTTAATTAAACGTAGTTATGCAGAGCCGCATTGGCAGAAGAAATCGGGTGTCGTAGGGGCCTTTGAAACACAAACGCTCTACGGTATTCCCATTGTCAGTAAACGCCGTGTTGTTTATACACAAATCGACCCTGTATTGTGTCGTGAACTGTTTATCCGTCATGCTTTGGTGGAAGGGGAGTTTGAAACTCGTCATCAATTCTTTAAAGATAACCAAGCATTATTAAATGATATTGAAGAGTTAGAGCATAAATCACGTCGTCGCGACATTTTAGTGGATGATGAAACCTTGTTCTTGTTTTACGATGAAATCGTACCGCAAACTGTCTGCAGTGCAAAACAGTTTGATAGCTGGTGGAATCGAGAAAAGAAACAACAACCTGATTTATTAAATTATCAGCGTGAACAAGTCATGGCGCATGATGCTGATAAAGTGACTGCTAATGCCTACCCTGATTTTTGGCAGCAAGGTGATTTCCGTTTAAAGCTAGAGTACGCTTTTGAACCGGGCACTAGTCAAGATGGTGTGACGGTGAACATCCCTTTAGCGCTATTAAATCAGGTTTCTGATCAAGGTTTTGATTGGCAAATTCCGGCCTTACGTGAAGAGTTATTGATTGCCTTAATTAAAACATTACCCAAAGCGATACGCCGTAATTTTGTTCCTGCACCTAATTATGCAGAAGCCGCTATGGCGAACTTAGTGCCTTTACAAGGCTCACTACTAGAAGCTTTCGAAAAACAGCTTTTACGCATGACAGGTGTGCGCATCCCCGAAGATTCTTGGGATGTAAATGCTTTGCCAACGCATTTACGTATTAAGTTTAATGTGGTTGATGACAAACAAAAAAGTGTTGCTGTGGGCACCGACCTCAAATTATTACAGCACGACCTAAAAGGTAAGGTAAAACAGACCTTATCTAACGTATCGAAACAAGGGATTGAGAAGTCTGACTTAGTAGAATGGGACTTTGGTAAATTACCTAAATCTTTCAAGAAAGATCATGGAGGTTACGAAGTAAAAGCGTATCCAGCGCTAGTGGATAAAAACAAAAGTGTCGCCATTGAGCTGTTTGATAGTGAAGATAAAGCACAACGATTTAACCAAGCTGGGGTACGCCGTTTAATTCTATTAAATGTGCCATCACCGATTAAATATCTACAACAAAGCTTGCCGAATAAAGCGAAGCTAGGCTTGTATTTCAATCCTTTTGGGCAAATTAAAGACTTAATCGATGACTGTATTAGTTGTGCTGTTGATGCCATTTTAGACGGTGAAGTTCACCCACAAGAAGCACCTGAATTTGAAGCTCAAAAAGAAAAAGTACGCGCAGAACTTGCAGATAAAACTTTACAAATTACCCAACAGGTTGAAGAGGTATTAACATTGGCACATGCGGTTAATAAACAGCTTAAAGGCAAAGCTGATTTAACCATGCTGGTGGCAAAGGGAGATATTAAGTCGCAACTAGAGCGTTTGATCTTCCCTGGTTTTGTTTGCCAAGTAGGTGAAGCGAAGTTAAATGATATTAAGCGTTATTTATTAGCCTTACAAAAACGTCTAGAGAAGCTGCCGGTTAATCCTAATCAAGACCGATTAAACACTATTGAGCTGCATGAACTGGAAGAGCGTTACCGTGCACTATGTAAGCAGTTATTAAGTAATGAAACGGAACATGAAGGTTTAGCTGAAGTGTATTGGATGATGGAAGAGTTACGGGTTTCGTTGTTTGCACAACAGTTAGGTACGCCTTACCCAGTGTCCGCTAAACGTGTGAGGTTGAAGTTGACGGAATTGAAAGGCTAAAGTTATTTAGATCATTCCCATGCTATGCGTGGGAGTGGTACTTAAAATGTTAATCTCGATTTACTTGTTTTTGATCGTCATATTCATCAATGTTGTTAGCAGTATCTACAACGGTTGGCGATTTTACTTTCTCTTTGTCAGCAGACAAACCTATGCTTGTAACAATTTTCCTAATTATCTACTCATCTATGCTTGTTAAAATGAATACTAGCTTGGTTATTTATGTTTAATTAAAACAACTAGTTAGTGCAATCAACTTCTTACTTTCATCGGTTTTTTCTACGCTTAAATAGATCATCTAATTCATCTGTTCATTGTTAAGGTAGCGCTGCGTATGTGCATCTCCGTGCTAGCCTCAACTAATCTAACCTTTATTAAAAATGGGCAATCACTTGGAAAGGTTTAATGGCGCGAAGTTGCAACCGCATGCGTCTCTAGTTAACTAAGGTCTTATTTCGAGTGGCATAATTACTTTGTCTTTCTTTTTATTTAGGAGTAAAAGCCAGTACACAAAAATAAACGCAGGTATGTTCATTAACAGCCCATACAGTAAAGGTATAGTCGCCAGTGCAGGTTGATGCATGATAGTGAAGGCAATCATCATCGCAGTACCTGCATTTTGAATGCCGACCTCTATCGCAATAGTTTTTCTATCTGTGTTGTTAACATTCAACTTGCCTGACATAAAATAGGCAATGATTAACGCCAAACTACACATAGTCACTACAGCAACACCCTGTAAAGAAAGCATCGCAGGAATAATCGTTAAGTTTGTCAAAACAAGTGCAGTAATCACTAATAACATCGCAATTGTTGATCCCTTTTTAACCAAAGGAATAGCCGACTGCGACCATTTATCGGCAAAATAACGAATACTCATACCAACTACTGTTGGAAGTAAGGTGACAACAGCGAGTTGTTTCATTGCTGGTAACAAAGGTAAATCAAAAAGTTGGTTATCTGCGCTACCGCTGTAATGGATGAAGCCAATAAAGGTTATCGGTAAAATGAGCGGTGATAACATACTAACGAGGCTTGTTAAGCAAACACTTAAGGCGAGGTTACCCTTAGCAAGAAAAGAAAATAAGTTTGAAGTCGCACCACCAGGACATAACGCCAATAAAAATAGCCCAGCTGCCGCCGTTTGATTAAGTGCAAAAACTTTACTAATAAATAGCGCTAATATCGGCAGTAAAAGTAGTTGTAGTAATAAACCAATCATCGCAGCTTTTGGTTCGGTTAATACTGCTTTAAAGTCTTTTATTTGTAAGCTTAACCCCATCCCTAACATTACCAACCCTAATACAACAGGTAACATAATTTGAGTAACAGCTTGTGCAATAATTGGTGTCATAAAACCCCTTAGTTCAGGAATAGCTTGATGGTATTGATATTAGCGGGAGTTTTGTAAGGAGGTTTTGATATGGCGCAGTATTTGTTGATAATGTATGGGGAATTACTTGTAACTCGTGCCTATGCTTTGCGTGGGAATGGAGTCTGAGAATATAATGGCAAGTTGTTTCTCTGTATTCATCAAATCAACTTGAAAAGTGATAGGTAGCCTATAAAGGGTAACTATAAGCTTCTACACCTTCTTTTTACACTTAAAGATGTTTAACTATTTTGTTCATAATTTTATAACGTTTATTGATTTATAAATATTTAATGAGGGTATTTTCGCAGTTATAGGTAATTTTTTTACTCAATATTGCTAACCGAAAGCCACCTTCATAGCGTTATTATTTTCTGTTTACGGATATATTTAAGCGACTAACAAGTCGCAGTGAGTCCCTAAAGGTGTCAACGGTCGTCTTTGTGAAAGTTATCTGCTGACTTGAGTTGGTATGATAGATAGTTAAGCTATTTATAATTTTAGTGTTTAATACGGATAGTACTATTTTTAAATCATGTTGTTCATTACATGCTAACCACATAATTCTATTTTCACTTTTAAATTAACTAAATTAAAAGAAAAGGTTAAATGCCCTATAGATTGTTAACTTGTGCGATAGTATGCATTAAGAATAGTCATCACATTAAATAAGTGCATTACTATAGAATGACACAAATGAGGAACTTTCCTATGGATATAACTGCACCTGATACTTGGTTATCTGGGTTTAAACAACACTGTAAAAATCATCCCTATCTTATTCTCGCGTTGATTGCTTCGGTTATTTTAATCACATTAATGATCTTACATTCTATTAATGCGAATAATCAGGCCTATGTTAAATATGCTTTATTAGGTGGTACTGCTGGGTTTGTTGCTACTGCTGTTGGGACCCTACCTGCATTATTCATTAAAGAGATCCCGCGCAAACTCTCTGATGCCATGCTTGGTTTTGCTGCTGGCATGATGTTAGCTGCTTCTGCTTTTTCATTATTGCTACCCGGTATTGAAGCGGCTATTGATTTTACTGGAAGTACTTTCTTAGGGGGCATGATTGTATTATTCGGTATGATTATTGGTGTTGCTTTAATGATGGGGTTAGATGAATTTGTACCTCATGAACACATGGATACAGGGCCTTGTGGTGCAGGACATGAAGCCTGCAGCCGCGCTTGGTTGTTTGTATTTGCTATTGCATTACATAATTTCCCTGAAGGTATGGCGATTGGTGTTGGTTATGCGCAAGGTGACTTGTCTGTTGGTGTGCCTCTAACAACGGCTATTGCATTACAAGATATTCCTGAAGGGTTGGCCGTCGCATTAACCTTACGCGCCACTGGTTTTAATACTGGCTTTTCTGTTTTGATTGCAATGGCGACTGGGTTATTAGAGCCGTTAGGTTCATTATTGGGGGTGAGTTTAGCTGGGGGATTTATTGTCGCGTATCCAATTGGTTTGGGGTTAGCAGGAGCGGCGATGCTGTTTGTTGTTTCCAATGAAGTTATTCCAGAAACACACAGTAATGGTAATAAAACAGTTGCGACTATAGGGTTGATGATTGGTTTTGCGCTAATGATGTTATTAGATACCACCCTAGGTTAAGCCTTTACACTCCGTTCACTGTCTTTTCTCATACCTCTTTTTGAAGTCAAGGGTATTAACTTGCCAAAATGAATCTCTTACTGTTCAACTTCTAAAAGTTGACTAATATTAATACTGTTCAATTTCATGCTTGGTTACAATATCCACTAATTTAATGAGGTTAATGGTTTTTTCATTATAGTTTTTGTTTTTCATTTAAGGCATTACATTTCGTGACCTTGATCTAAATTATCCATGGAATGCTATCTTTTAACCTTAATACTCAAAAATTAGTACTTTTTTGTTGTAAGTATGATTATTATGTGAAGTTAAAGTACATATGTTATAGGGAAATAGGTATGTCTGATATTGTAGAATCGGCATCTACAACAAAAAAGTACATTTGGGTGTTGGTTATCACTTGTATAGCATCAGTTCTTATCATTTTGATCCACCTTTATTTCTCTGTGCAGTTTGGTCAGCTACCAAGTATTTTGATACTGTTCACCGTCATATTAGCTAGTCTATTTTGTATGCTATTGCTTGATGAGCAACAGCATCGTTTATCTCTTAAAGTCGTCAATAATATACTTCAGAATATCACTGATTTTGTGGTGATAAAGGATGAGGAGGGGCGTTTTGTTTATGGTAATAAGAGCGTTGCTGAACTTTACGGGACTACTGAATCAGAGTTAGTTGGTAAAATTGATCATGATTTCACTGGTAACCTTGAGCAATCTGAAGCTATTTTAAACAATACAAAGTCAGTATTAAAGAAATTTGAAACAGTAGAAACTTTTGATGTTTCTATGGATATTAAAGAAAATAAAACTCACCATTTCCATTCTATTAAAATTCCATTTTACAATACAAAAAATCAATTACGATTATTTGTTATTTCAAAAGATGTCACTGATATTATCCAATTAAAAGAGGAGTCAGAAAAAAATAAATCTCGATTGCAACATGTTCTAGGTGTGTCGGAGGAAGGTTTATGGGAGTGGAATCCACAAACGGGTGAAGTGGCCTATAACGAAAACTGGGAAGAGATGTCTGGTCTTTACGGAGATCAACAAACCTTTGAGGAATATGAAAAATGTATTCTTGAAGAGGACAAAGCCGCAGTATTTGATGCGATTACGGCATTATTGACTGATGATATTACTTTAAATATTAAATATCGTTTAAAACGACCTGACGGCAAAATTGTTTGGATATGGGATCGAGGTCGGATTGCTGAGCGAGATAAAGATAATAACCCCACCCTGGTCGTTGGACTTGCGCTTGATATAACCCAAGAAAAACTTAATCAGCAACGAATTCATGAGTTAGCTTATCACGACCAGTTAACCGGATTGTACAACCGTACTCAGTTTGAATTGCATTTACATGAGACTGTAAAACAGAGTCAGCAACAAAATAGGTATAGCGCCTTACTATTTCTAGATATCGATAAGTTTAAGTTGCTCAACGATAGTTATGGGCACTATATGGGGGATAAGCTTTTGTCGATTATAGCTGAAAAGCTATTACGCAATAGACAGGGCAATGAACTAATCTCTCGGTTTGGGGGAGATGAGTTTGTGGTAATTCTCCCGCTTATCGAAAGGCACTTAAATGCCGCAACTGCTTATACGACTAATTATGCTAATCAATTAATAAAGGTGTTGTCTGAAGCGGTTTCCTTGAAGAGTGATTTGCAAGATATTGACATCGAATATGAAGTAACGGCAAGCATGGGGGGGGTTATTTTTAACTCCAATGAGCTTCATGAAAATAAAGTATTGCAGCTAGCAGATATGGCGTTATATAGAGCAAAAGCTAACGGTGGTAACGAAGCTGTCATTCTAGATCCACAGACACAACATGACTTAAATCATAGCGGTGAATTACAAAAAGCGATGCGTCAATCTATCGATGATCATGAATTTTGTATTTATTTACAACCTAAATACTCTAACGAGCATAAAATTATCGGAGCAGAAGCACTGGTCCGTTGGCAACATCCTACTCTAGGCTTATTACTTCCTTATGATTTTATTAATATGGCTGAAGAGAGCAATTTAATTGTCCCTATTGGTATGGAAGTACTTGAACAAGCTTGTAAACAATTGCAAAAGTGGCAAGCTTCACCAAGCACAGCGGCGTTAACTATTGCGGTGAATTTAAGTGCAAAACAAATTTGGCAAAAAGATTTTGCTGAGAAGATTATCGAGGTTGTTAACCTTTATCATATTGATGCTAGCAAATTAATTATGGAAGTCACGGAGTCTATTTTTCTTAAGGATATTAAAGCTGCCACAAATAAGTTGAATAAACTTAAAGCCATTGGTATTTCAGTTTCGTTAGATGACTTTGGTACTGGCTTCTCATCCCTAAGCTACTTAAGAGACCTGCCTATAGATGAAATTAAAATTGACCGCTCTTTTATGAAAGATATTCATAATGACAAAAATGCATTAATGATGGTTAAGTCTATTGTTAATCTGGCTGATAACTTTAACTTAAAAGTTGTCACTGAAGGTGTTGAAAAAAAAGAACAATTGGATTTGTTGACCGAACTTGGTTTAGCCATCTTCCAAGGTTTCTATTTCAGCAAACCGATTCCTGCAAAGGAGTTAGATAAGTTAATTGATACAGTTAACCATTGATTAAACAGGTTACTGTCACTTGCTTTTAACTTTTAAACAGTTTTTTGGTTACTCGAATGGATGTTAAGTACCAGGGGGAAGTGGAAATAAACAGCCTAATAAGTAAGCATTGTTAGGCTGTTAGAAAGTGATGTATTTAGTGTTAAAAGAGCATGTTAGCCCACTTTTAGGGGGTAGAACTTATAAACTTTCAGTAAAAGTACGCGTTAATACATCTTGCTGTTGCTCTGGTGTTAATGAGTTGAAGCGCACTGCATAACCTGATACGCGAATGGTTAATTGCGGGTATTTTTCAGGGTGCTTAATCGCATCTTCTAATGTTTCACGGCGTAATACATTAACGTTTAAGTGTTGACCACCTTCCTGCGCTGCTGGCGCTTCAATAGCTACTTCTTTGTATTGAATATCACCTAGTTCAGCCAAAGATATAATTTGATCTTCTGCATATGTATTATCTTTTACACATAGGCAACGAGCTTGTGCATTTTCTTGATCTAATAACCAGAATGAATTTAATAATGCCGCGTTATCTGCTTGTGTAATTTGGATACCTAAAGCCATAATATTTCCCTTAATTTTGTTTAATGAATATGCCAGTTAAATTTACTGTTCATAACTGCTGATTAATTAATCTATTAATGATTATAGGGCTGGTTTTAAGGGATGTACAACACTATTCACCTACTTTATTTAAGGATTATTTGTATGTAAATTGAGCTGCATCAAGGAAGTTTACTAACTGTTTGTTTTTTATAAAAATCTTATGTTATTTAAATGTGAACAAATAAAGTTAATATTTAACAATAGCTTATATGTTATATTGTGCTTATAACATTTAGATAAACAGCAGGTGATTATGTCTTGGTCAGATTTTATAGCAGAACAACAACAGCAAACTTACTTCAATAAACTACAGCGATTTATTGATCAACAAGTTGACCAGGGAAAAACCATTTATCCATCTGAAAAAGATCGTTTTAATGCTTTTTTATTAACTGACTTAGACAAGGTTAAAGTAGTTATTCTAGGTCAGGATCCTTATCACGGAGCAGGGCAAGCGCATGGTCTAAGTTTTTCTGTTAAGCCCGGTATTAAACTACCGCCTTCTTTACGTAATATATACAAAGAGTTGGCCGATGACCTTGCTTGGGATGAACTACCAAGTGACGGTGATTTGAGCCATTGGGCAACACAAGGTGTATTGTTATTGAATACCGTGTTAACGGTAGAAGAGTCCAATGCGGGTAGCCATGCAAAGCAAGGTTGGGAAATATTTACAGATAATGTAATACAGCATATCAATGAACAAACTGAAGGCGTGGTTTTTTTATTATGGGGAAGCCATGCGATTAAAAAGTCGAGCATGATTGATCAACAAAAACACCATGTATTAACCGCTGTTCATCCATCACCTTTATCAGCTTATCGTGGATTTTTTGGCTGTAAACATTTTTCACAAACTAATAAGTTATTATCTGATCAAAATAAAAAGCCTATTAATTGGTAAAAATTGGTTGTTGGTTTTTTAATCGATTATTTATTGATGTGGCGCATAAGTTAACTCCGTCAATGTGTTTATTATTTATCAATACATTCATTAACAGGTGAAGTGACATGATTAATCGTATTCATAAAGATCATATTAATATTATGCAGTTATTGAAGGTGGTTGAGAATAAGGTAGCGATGCTAAAGATTGATGGCAATATTGATTATCAATTATTAAAATCGATTACCGATTATCTTAAAAGTTACGCAGATAAATATCATCACCCAATGGAAGATCTGATCTACGCTTATTACTTAAAATACAGAGTGGTATCAGATCAAGTAGCCAATCGTTTGGAAGAAGACCACCAGCAATTAAGTGAGTTAACAACGGAGCTAGACGATATGTTAAGTATGATATTACTAGATGCGATTATCCCTAAAGATATTTTTATAGAAAAGCTTGAAACTTTTGTTAATAAACAAAAACAGCATTTAAGTTATGAAGAGTTATCTATATTGCCCGCAATCCAAGCGAGTCTTACCCCTGATGATTGGGCGCATTTAAGTTTACAATGGAAACAAAAAGAATATAGTGATCCATTGTTTGGTGACAGTATCAGTGATCGCTTTAAAACCTTATCCGAATATATTAATAGTAATACTGTTAATTAGTAGGTCCCTTATTGTTCAAAATTGAGGTAACAGAGCCCTTATCCATATGCATCACACTAGTCTCAATGATGATTAGTTCTGCAAATCATTCAGTATGACTGATCATCATTAAATACTTTTCTTTTTCAAAAAAACTGGCACTATTCGCATTCACTCCTTATCGCGATAAAAAGAGACCTTTTTATTCTCTCCAATCAAAGACGCAGTGTTGTTAGCTTAATTAAATCGACAATACGTTTTAGCTAGCATTATTTTAACAAGTAAAATAGACCAGTTAATTAGTGTAACTGGTGTTATTCATTTATTTAATAAGGGCACCGCTTTGTTAGCGTTAAAAAATGTCAGTCAGTTTTCTGAAAATAACTTTAATGATGATTCTTTATTTGCATTAATTGCACAGGGAATTGAATCCAATGGTTACAGTATTCTACCAACTGCATTACCTGAAGCATTAACTGAAACGTTGTTTACTCACCAACAACTGATGGAAGCAGATAAATTTAAAAATGCTGGAATAGGGCGTGGTAAAGAGTATTTAAAAAATGAATTTGTGAGAACCGATGCAATTAGTTGGATCACAGGTGAAACCGAAGCTGGAAAAGATTGGTTAAACTGGGTTGCAGGATTACAAAGTTATTTAAATCGTCGTTTGTTTTTAGGTTTATTCTCATTTGAAAGTCACTTTGCTCATTACAGCCCTGGTGATTATTACAAACGCCATTATGATGCATTTAAAGGTGAGTCGAATCGTGTTTTATCATTGATTGTTTACTTTAACAGTCACTGGCTGCCAAACGATGGCGGTGAATTAGTGTTATATCAGGATCAACATGACCAAGTTGGTACAAAAGTCGTGCCATTAATGGGGACTATTGTGGCTTTTCTTAGTGAAGAGTTTCCACATGAGGTACTGGCTGCGAACCGTGATCGATATTCTATTGCTGGTTGGTTCAGGGTGAATACTTCGGTTACTGACCGAGTTGACCCTCCGCGTTAGTATTTTAAAAGTGGCATTAAAAGTAGTCAGCGGGGGAGGCTGACTATTTTTACAATGCCAAGTAAAGTTAACTGGAAAATAGGATTACGCTAGTTTTTTTAGCTCATTAATAATATCTTCTGGCTCAGAGCGAACGCGGTAATCAACGTCTACAAAACGCCATACTGCAGTGCCTTCTTTATCTAATATATAGGTTGCTGGGATCGGCATGATATTAGCGTTACCGTTATTGATTTTTTCAATGTC
Organism: Psychromonas sp. KJ10-5; assembly: GCF_055808325.1. Lineage (NCBI taxonomy): Bacteria > Pseudomonadati > Pseudomonadota > Gammaproteobacteria > Alteromonadales > Psychromonadaceae > Psychromonas > Psychromonas sp. KJ10-5. Next base: position 529,718 of record NZ_CM147864.1, read on the forward strand.
TAGATGACGATCAACCTTCATATGTTCTAATACAAAGTCTGGTACTTTCCACGCTACACCAAATTGTGCTGCAACATCTGCATTTTGATCTGACAATACTTCGAAAGTCATTTCATTGATCTCATTTTTAGTTAATGAGTTATCAGGTACTTCTGGACTGATGGCTACTAATTGAGCTCCCAGTCCATTGATTTGTTCTAAACGTGACTGTAAGGCTCTTAATTGCAGGTTACAGTAAGGGCACCAACTACCACGATAAAAAGTAACAATAACCGGGCCTTTTGCTAATAAGTCATCTAATGAGGTTAATTTTCCTTGCTGGTTTGGTAAGGTAAAACGCGGTGCTTTATCCCCTAGTTTGAGTGCATTACTACCTTCTTTGAATGATTTAGCTTCCTTGATAACGTCATCAATCCCTCTCATAAATTCAGGGTTACCTTTACGGCCTGCTGCAATTTTAGCATCAGTTTGTTCTCTTAATGTTGTCATCTTTTTTTCCTAATCAGCTGATGGAAGTTAAGGGGGAGCTCTTTTATTTAAGGGTTAGAAAATAAAAGAACAAGTGTTCAATAACCTATCAGGAAGTGTTATAAAAAACAACGTTACTATCATGCCAATCACGCTAATTAATCGTTTTAGTTTATTTGTTAAACTCAGTTATTTTCTCTGCACAAAATTTAGCACTCTTATCTAATATAATTGGTATTATTCAATCTCATTTATACTGAGCTATTAAATATGGATGAATAGCCTTGTTAATCAAGGTGATAACGATTAAAGGATTAAGTATGTCATTTGAATCTGCAATTACATTTTTTATTGCAATCTTTATTTTTGGTATTACACCGGGCCCAGGTGTCTTTGCCGTTTTAGCTAGAGCAATGGTCAGCGGTCCTAAAAGCACGGTAATGTTGATTTTAGGTATGATAGCCAGTGATGTGCTTTATCTTATTTTAGTGTGTTTAGGGTTAGCTGCTATTGCAACTAATTGGTCGGAAGTGTTTATTGCTATTCGTTATATAGGTGCTGGTTATCTGATCTACCTCGGTTATCAGATGTTTAATGCTTTGCCTCCATTGCAAGGTAATATGAAAATAGAAGGGGATGTTGTGAAAAATCCTGCGCTTTTTTCTGGTTTTATACAAGGGTTCCTCATTTCAGTGTCTAATCCGAAAGTTATCCTATTCTATATTTCATTTTTACCGACTTTTATTAATTTAAATGTGCTGACCTCTTCGGATATTTTGTTAGTGTCAGTACTTTCTGCATTTGCTTTGTTTGCAGGGTTAATACTAATTGCAATTGGTGCGAGTCGAATGGCTAATTTGTTAAAAACACCAAGTGCTCATAAAAAATTAAATCGAGTAGCAGGGAGTATTATGATATTGGCGGGATTGTACTTGGTATTGAGGTAAGAAAAACATTAGTTAATGTGTCAGTGATAAGTGTATTACCTGTGTAATAGACGGGTAATACACTTACTGCTACTATTTCTCCATTAACAGTTTAACTGCCAAGCCAATCAATACTACCCCTGTTAAACGTTCCATCATCAGTTGTGTTTTTCCTCCATCGAAACGTTTCTTAGCAGCGACAATCATACGGCTAATAAAGGCTTGCCAACAAAGTGCAATCACGAAATGAATGGCTGCCATCAATAATGATTGCATGAAAGCAGAGTACTCTGGGTTAATGAATTGCGGTAAAAAGGCTAAGTAAAATATGGCTGTTTTTGGATTTAATGCATTCGACAGTAAACCTTCTCGAAAGCTTCTTGTTGCTTTAAAACTACCTTGGCTACCGAATTTTTCAGGATCTTTAGCTGAAGCAAAGAAGCTGTGTCTTAAACCTTGAATTCCTAAATACAGGATATACAGGGCACCAATCATCTTCACGGCTTGGAATAATTGTGGTGATTGTGAAAGTAATAATGAGATACCAACGGCAGATAAGGTGGCATGGAAGAATAAGCCAAAACAGATTCCAACATTTGTCACAAATCCATCCTTTTCTCCACCTCGAGTGGTATTGCGAATGACTAATGCGGTGTCCAGTCCTGGAGTCAGGGTTAAGATAGTAATGGCGATCAGAAAAGCTTCAATATGTAAGATTGGCATTGGCGGTCCATTTTTCTGGTGTTGTTTTTAGTTATCAAAAAGCTAACATCTTAATGAGTAGATGCAGCATCCATGTTGAATTTATTCGTTGGCAGGCAACGGTTTAATATAAAACTGAATATCAGGTAGGTCAATATAATATCAAGTACTGTATTGAAATGATGTTGTTAGAATAAATTGAACGTTATAATGAAAAATGACAGATACTTAAATCCATATGGCTAAGTATCTGTGCTTAATGTCAGAGCAGTAGCTAAATAGTGGTTTGTTATTGCCAGTAACTTTCCATCCAGCTTTCTAAAATCAACGCGGCGGATACACTATCTACTTTGCCTTTTTCTAAGGCTTTATAACCACCTCGCTCAAAAATAAATTCTTTGGCACTCGCAGTAGTTAAACGCTCATCTTGAAATGCGACTTTGGCACCAAAACGCCCAGATAGTCGGTTACCAAACTTCTTTGCTCTTTGGGTAATTGGTTGCTCTGTACCATCCATATTTAAGGGTAAACCAACAACAATAAGGTCGGGTTTCCATTCTTTAATGACATGTTCAACAGTGTCCCAATTAGGAATGCCATCATTGGCTTTAATTGCTGCGAGAGGTTGAGCGGTAGCAGTGATCATTTGTCCTGTTGCAACACCGATACTTTTGGTACCAAAGTCAAACCCCAACAGGGCATTAGGGGCTTTTGTTTCTGTTGTCATTATGCGTGGCCTATTTCGCTACTTAATTGTAATGGGTCTACGCCTAATTTTTGTAAGGAGCTAGCCCAGCGTTGTTCTGCAGGTGTATTGAAGATGATGTCATGTTCAAAGTTAATGGTAAGCCACTGATTTTTAACCATCTCTTCTTCTAATTGTCCTGAATCCCAACTGGCATAACCTAGAGTGACCATATAGTTAGTGGGCTCATGAGTTGTGCCTAAAGATGACAACACTGTATTTGAGTTAGACATCATTAAGTGCTCATTCAGTACGGTGCTTTGTGCGCCAGTATCACTGGTTGGGCTATGCAATACAAAGCCTCTATCCATATCTAATGGACCACCTAAAAACACGGGTTTTTTAAGAGGCGGATTTGGTTCATGGTCAATGCTTTCAGCATTTTTTAATAACTCTTGTACGGTTAGTTTAACGGGGTAGTTGATAATAAAACCCATTGCCCCTAACTCGTCATGTTCACAGATATAAACTACTGATTGTTTGAAGTAAGGATCTGTTAAAGAAGGCATCGCAATCAAAAAATGGTTTTTTAAAGAAGCAATCACTTCCGTTTGCGTATTTTCATCGGTAAGTTTAATTTCAGCATCAACAGAAGATACCTCCAATAAAGGATCAACCTCTGGATCGGAAAAAGGGGGTTTTGTTTTATCGATAGTCATATGCTTCTCCATGAATTTTGAATACATTGACAATATCTTCTGTGTTTAGACTATAACAATGTATTCAAATTAATAGGGATTTTTAGGTCTATTTAAGCACCTTTTACACGCTTCTCAATGGCATCCATTAATTTGCCACTGATGTTAGTACCATAAGCGTTGTCAATCTCTTGGATACACGTTGGGCTTGTTACATTGATTTCAGTGACTTTATCACCAATGACGTCTAAACCAACAAAGATTAAGCCTTTCTCTTTTAACTTAGGCCCGATGGTATTTGCAATATGCCAATCTGATTCAGATAATGGCTGTGCTACACCTCGACCGCCAGCTGCTAAGTTACCACGTGTTTCACCTTTTGCTGGAATACGTGCTAATGCATAAGGCATTGGTTCACCGTCAACGATCAAGATACGTTTATCACCGTCTTTGATTTCAGGGATAAATGCTTGTGCCATACAATAACGTTGTTGATGCTCGGTTAGTGTCTCGATGATTACACCTACGTTGCTGTCATTTTCTTTAATACGGAAAATAGATGCGCCACCCATTCCATCTAATGGTTTTAGGATAACGTCTTTGTGCTTAGCGTGAAATTCACGAATTTTTTCAGCACTGCGTGTCACTAAGGTAATTGGTGTGAATTCACTGAACCAAGCGGTAAACAGCTTTTCATTGGCATCACGAAGACTTTGTGGTTTGTTAACGATTAAACAACCCTCATCTTCTGCGCGCTCTAATAGATAAGTGGCATAGATATATTCGGTATCAAAAGGTGGATCTTTACGCATTAATACGGCGTCTAAATCAGATAATGGATGCGTTACTGATTCTTCTAATTGATAAAAATCACCTTCTTTACGTTGAACAGTTAGTTTTTTGCTAGTTGCAAAACAGCGACCGTTTTCTAGGTGTAAATCTTTCATTTCTAAATAGTATAATTCCCAACCACGTGATTGAGCTTCTAATAACATCGCAAAACTTGAGTCTTTTTTAATATTAACGTCAGCGATGGGATCCATCACGATACCAATTTTAATGGTCATATAATTTCCTATTGATAATAAATTAAGCTAAATCGCCAAAACGACATTGTAATGCAGTAATCGCAGTTAATGCCGCTGTTTCAGTACGTAAAACTCGAGGCCCTAATAATGTTTCTGTAAATGCTAAGGTCTCTGTTAGGGTGATTTCTTCGTCACTAAATCCACCTTCAGGACCAATCAATAAACGTACATGCTGGATATCGTCGGGTAATGTATTCATTGAATATTTAGCACGTGGATGTAGGGTTAACTTACAGCAATCGACAGGCTCTTCACTCCACTCTGTTAAGGATACAACAGGATGGATTGTAGGGACGATATTTCTACCTGATTGTTCACAGGCCGCAATGGCTATTTTTTGCCACTGTTGTTGTTTTTTCGCCATACGTTCAGCATTTAATTTAACACCGCAACGTTCACTGACTAATGGCGTTATTTCGTTTACCCCTAACTCTACTGCTTTTTGTACCACAAACTCCATTCTGTCACCACGAGAGATAACTTGCCCTAAATGTAAATACAGAGGACTTTCATTATCAGTTGCTTGGAATGCGTTTATTTGCGCTTTACAACTTCGCTTTTGTACCTCAGTAAGTTGTGCTGAAAACTGTCCACCTTGTCCATTAAACAAAGTAACTTGATCGCCTTGGTTAAGACGCAAAACACGAATATGTTGAGCAGCATCATCAGAAAGTGTAATGATGCTGTTTTCTGCTAACGGTTGTGGTTCATAAAAACGAGGGTTGCGCATAACGGGTCTTTTTTGTTGTAAATAATAGCTAGTATAGCGCGAAAACTTTCTATGTCGCCATCGATGAAAGGTTAATTATTCCTATTTAATACAAGCTTTTAGTCTATTCGCTGATTTTTGCCGCAGTGAACCTTAACGCTCGCGTTTTTAATATGCTTTCCTTAATACCAATTGTTGGCAAGATATGGGATACTTTTGCTCTTTTATTTTCTGTGTAAAGTCTGGGAACTTGATATGTCTAACTCTAAGTTAAAAAGTATTACCACTGATCCGAAACGTGGCGTTTATTTCATTGGTACTACACCTCCAAAAAAAGATACTGATTTAGAGCTGGTTTCTGGCATTGCAGATAAATTGTTAGGGCGTTTAGATGAGATAGAATATGACGGTTTAATCGTTTACGATATTCAAGATGAAACATCTCGTACTGATAAACCCCGCCCATTTCCTTTTAAATATACTCATGATTCGCGTTTATATTCGAAATTATTACACGATAAAGTAAATAAACCCGTTATTACCTATAAAAGTGTATCGCAACGTGATGCTGCTGATTTTACTGCGTGGTTATCTGATGCTTGGCATCAATTTTCAGTGCGTGATTTGGTATTAGTTGGCTCTCCTTCATCAGAAGGGGACATTAAACTGTCTTTGAATGATGCTTATAAAACGCTTGAAGACCATCCTCAAGATTTTTATTTAGGTGGTGTGACGATTGCTGAGCGCCATGTTGCTAAGGGGAATGAACACCTTCGTTTACGTAATAAGCAAGACCAAGGTTGTGAGTACTTTATTACCCAAGCGGTATACAATGCGCAAGCGACTATTGATCTATTAACTCGTTATGCAAGTGAATGTAAGCAACAAGGTATTCAACCAAAACGTGTTATTTTAACTTTTTCTCCATGTGGCAGCGCTAAAACCTTAGAGTTTATCGAGTGGTTAGGGATTTCTGTACCGGAAGCAACATCATTGCGTATTTTAGCGTCGGATAACCCGTTAAAAGAATCACTACAAATCAGTCGTAATAACTTTGAGCAAATATTACAGGCGGTATTACCCTTAAATATTCCGCTCGGATTAAACATCGAAAGTTTAACCAATCGCAAAGAAGAGATAGATGCTGCTATATTATTATTCAAACTTCTTAAAGCCACGTTAGATCTAAAACTGGCTGAATCTCAACTATAGGTCGAGTACACCATGAGCTTGTCGAAGGAAGCACAAACGGAATTGACACGGGTAGCCGTGTTTGCAGGACAGATTTTACATCAACATGGTGCTGAAAGCCGCCTGATTGAACAAACCACACAACGCATTGGTTTGGCGCTAGGTGCAGATAATATAGAGTTATCTGTTAGTCCTGATGCCATTGTCATTACCAGTTTGTCGGACGGTCATTGTGTCACTACCACAAGACGTTGCTTTGATCGTGGTATTAATATGCAAATGGTTTGTGAAGTTCAGCGTATTTGTGTGATGGCTGAAAAGCAGCTATTGGATGTGAGAGATGTAAAAAAGCGTTTAAAACGTTTAATTCCGTTCAAGCATAACCGCTGGCTGGTGGTATTAATGATTGGCTTTTCATGTGCAAGTTTTAGCCACTTTTTCGGCGGTGACCGTGCAGCTTACTGGGTTACTTTTGTAGCTGCTGCTCTTGCTATGATCCTCCGTCAAGAGCTCGCTCATCGACATCATAATCCCTTTGTTAATTTTGCTGCTGCGGCTTTTGTTGCAACGACTATCACCAGTTTTGGGGTGATCTTTGAAGCTGGTGAGAACCCACAAATTGCAATGGCAGCGAGTGTATTACTATTGGTGCCTGGTTTTCCCTTAATTAACTCAGTGTCAGATATGCTCAAAGGGCATATTAATATGGGCATAGCACGTTGGGTGTTTGCGACACTATTAGCCATTAGTGTATCCATTGGTATCGTCGCTTCGATGACACTAGTGGGTGTGTCAGGGTGGACTAGCTAATGATTGAATTACTTTATCTGTTATTAGAAGATGCATGGTTTGCCTGGATACCTGCAGTCGGTTTTGCAATGGTGTTTAATGTACCGCGTCATATGTTAATTTACTGCGCTATCGGTGGTGCTTTAACGCATAGTTCGCGTTTTCTATTAATGCATTACGGTGTACCAATTGAATGGGCGACTTTTATTGTTTCTGCGAATATGGGGTTCTTAGGTCTGTATTGGTCACGTAAACACCTTATTCCAAGACCAGTTTTTACAGTTGCTTCGGTTATTCCGATGATCCCCGGTAGTTATGCTTTTACCGCAATGATTGCTTTAGTTGAAATCAATACTACGGGTTATAGTTTAGGGTTAATGCAATTGGTGATGGAAAATGGCTTACGCACTTTATTTATCCTAACCGCGTTAAGTTTTGGTTTGGCATTACCGTCTATTCTTATCTACCGTGGTCGACCTATTGTTTAATCTAGCGTTGCTTATAGATTAGGCTAGATTGGTATTAATAATACTGTACACTGTCGGCAAAATGCATGTGCTGAGTATATGCGTAACAGATTAAGCGTGAATAAAGAATAAAATAACAAAGGTTAAATATGTCAGATAAGTTTTTCTTCAAAGGTAAAAAAGAGAAGAAGCCAAAACATTCAAGTTATGGTTTTAATACAAAGCGTGCTGTAAAAGCGGGAACTGAAGAGTTACCGTTGCAGGTGATTGTAAACAGCGAAGCGCGCAGTGAAGAGATTCAAGCTTTAGCTAAGCAACATCAATTAGTTGTTACAGTTACGGTCGATGCTGAGCAAGCAGAAAATACTACTGAGTTAGATGTATTAATTAATAAGCCTGTGACTACACGTTTTGAAAAGAAACCTGCACGTAACGAGCCATGTGTTTGTGGCAGTGGTAAAAAATTCAAGAAATGTTGTGGTGCTTAGATCCTAAGGTTGACATCGCCTTTTACATAAAACGAGCTCCTAGGAGCTCGTTTTTGTTTTCTATGGTGGGTAGGGAAGTTTTAACCTTGCTCTAATAAACGTCTTAAGTCGATTAATGCTGCATTTGCTCGTGACACGTAATTTGCCATCACTAATGAATGGTTCGCTAGAAAACCAAAGCCGCTACCGTTTAATACCATTGGGCTCCATACTGCTTGTTGAGTACCTTCTAAGTCACGGATGATCTGTTTTAAGCTCACTGTCGCATTCTTTTTCTCTAATACATCAGCAAAATCAATTTGAACCGCTTTTAAAAAGTGCAGTATAGCCCAAGTTGAGCCGCGGCTTTCATAAAATACATCATCAATTTTAAACCAGCTAGTTTGAATTTTTAACTCTTCAGAGGTTCTTGTTGATTGCTTAGCTGTGGTGTCACCTGCTAAGTTGGTATCAAAAATATCATTACCGACGCTGGCACTCAAATTTTGTGAAATAGAGCCTAAGCGCTTTTCAATTTCTCGTAACCAATCACTTAAATTATCTGCTCGTGTATAAAATTGTGCTTCTGTTTCATCTTCGGCACTTAGACGAGTACGGTAACGAGCAAAGGCTTTTATTGCATCTTTATATTCGCTTTCAGCACTAGGTAGCACCCAATTTTTATGTGAAATATTCATTTTATTTTGTGCTGTTTCAAGGTCTTTATCACCCGTTGATTGTGACTGTGAACGACTGAAGTCTAAACGCATCACTAACGCTAAATCACGAACTTGCTCTAACACACCATATTCAAATGCGGGCATATTATCCATTAGTAACCCTGGAGGAATAACATCATTTGATAATAAGCCTCCAGGTTTATCCACTAACCACTCAGCCATATCAATTAAGGTAGTGACAGTGGCATAACCTGGTACTAATTCAACATTTTCTGCTTGTGCTGTTTCCTGAACACGCGATTTAACATTATAAGATGATGGCATCCAGCCCCACCAAATAGACAGTAACCAAGAGATAAAAATAATAATGATTAATAAAGGGATGGCAGATTTTTTTAGCGCAGTAAGCATTATAGGCTTCCTATTTCAGTAATAACTATAGTATGACTGTAGCATAACCTGAGTAATAATTATCCTTTGTAGATAATAAATAGCCTCTACACTGGATAAGAAAAGCGAGTTAACACAGTTATTTATACAGATTTCTGATTACAACCAACCGTATTGCCTAATAAATGATTTAACTATCTGACTTTAGAAAGCCTGGTTTCCGTTAAGCTGAGCTCAGGTTAATTAAATAGATGAATTCTAAAACTTTATTGTTAAACTAACGCTTTACAGGTTATTTATATATTCACTTTATATTTTGGGCGTTACATGAAAATTTCAATGATAGTAGCAATGGCTGAAGATCGCGTAATTGGTTTAGACAACGATATGCCTTGGCATTTACCTGCTGATTTACAGCACTTTAAAAAAACTACCTTAGGTAAGCCAGTGATCATGGGCAGAAAAACCTATGACTCAATTGGTCGTGCTCTTCCGGGGCGCTTAAATATTGTGGTATCAAGAGATGTAAACCTGAGTATCGAAGGCGTAACTTGTGTGTCTACTGTAGAGCAGGCAATTGCTGCTGCTGAAGGCAGTGATGAGGTGATGATTATTGGTGGTGCAACCATTTATGAACACTTTCTTGCAAGTGCGAATCGTTTATACCTGACTTTGATTGACTTAAAAACTAAGGGGGATACGCATTTCCCTGATTATTTAGCACAAGGTCAGTGGCAAAAGGTGAGTAGTGAGCATTATGCCGCTGATGAAAAAAATGCCCATAATTTAGAATTTTTGACTTTGGATAGAGTATAACTCAGAGCTAAATGGTGAAGTTTAAATAGACTTAGATTATTTAGACCGTTTGAGTTTAACCATAAACAGGGCAGGATAGAGAGAACATTTTTTTATCTTGCCAACGTATCATCGACAAACTATTTCCCCATACACATCCTGTATCTAACGGATAAATGTCTGGTTGTTGTGTTTTACCTAATAGAGCAGCCCAGTGTCCAAATAAGATCGGCTTTTTATGCTTACGTGGCGTAATATCAAACCAAGGCTTTAACTGGCTGTCTTGAACTTCACTAGGTGAACGTTTATTTTGAAACTCTAATTCGCCATCAATAGTACAGTAACGCATGCGGGTGAATACATTAACAATAAAACGCATTCTTTCAACACCTTGTAACGACTTACTCCAACGTGTGGGGTGATTACCGTACATATCTTTCAGCATGGTTTTATAATTATCACCATGTAATTGTGCTTCAACTTCTTTAGCAAGTTTCTTGGCTTTTTTAATGCTCCAAGCAGGCAATATACCGGCATGAACCATGATGAATTTGTGCTCAGGATGTTGCAGTAAAAGTGGTTGTTGTCTTAACCAGGTAAGCAGCTCTTGCCCATCATCGGCAGCCACAATTTCTGCTGTTTTATCTTTTTCTTTAAACGGGTGAATACCTAAGGCGGTGGCTAACAGGTGCAAGTCGTGATTCCCAAGAATCACTTTTGCGCCTATTTTCTTTATGTAACGTAAGGTTTGCAGTGATTTAGGACCTCGCGCCACTAAATCACCGGTTACCCATAGTTCATCCTGCTGAGTATCAAATTCTGCCAATTTAAGTAGCTGACGCAATTCGTCGTAACAGCCTTGAATATCGCCAACTATATAGGTTGCCATAATAACTTAGTCTTGTTGACGGTCAAAAACGTAGTTAGCAACACGTACATACTCTTCTACTGAAATATTTTCTGCACGGCTACCAATATTGATATCTAAACTGGTTAGTTCTTCAGCAGTAAGGATTTCACGCCAGCCATTACGTACCGTTTTACGACGTTGGTTAAAGGCCATTGAGCATACTTGGTTTAAGACTTTGATACTTTTAGCAATAAATGGTGGTGTGTCGTAAGGCTCTAAACGTACTACTGCAGAGTCTACTTTAGGGGCTGGTTTAAATGCTGTTGGTGGCACTTCTAGCACTGGAATAACATTGCAGTAATATTGTGCCATTACACTTAAACGGCCATAAGCTTTACAGTCAGGACCTGCACATAAACGGTTAACTACTTCTTTTTGTAACATGAAGTGCATGTCTGAAATTTTGTCTGCAAACTCAAACAAGTGGAACATTAACGGTGTAGATATATTGTAAGGTAAGTTACCAAATACACGTAGCTGCTTGTCACCTTGTACTAATTGACCAAAGTCGAAACGCATAGCATCGGCTTGAGTAATTTTTAGTTTATCGCGTAGGGTTGGGTGCTCTTCTAATCGTGCTGCCAAATCACGATCTAATTCGACGACGTTTAAGCAATTTACTTTACGTGCAACGGGCTCTGTTAAAGCACCTAAACCGGGACCAATTTCTACAATATTGTCTTCTGCCTGTGGTGCAATAGCCGCAACAATCGAATCGATGATGTAATCATCATGTAAGAAGTTTTGTCCAAAACGTTTACGGGCAGTATGGCCTAGGTGGGTTTTATCATTCATTTTTTAGTTAACCTTGTTGATGTTACTTTGGACCATGGTAATTGCTTCATTGACTGCACATAATAAACTACCTGAGTCGGCTTTTCCTGTTCCTGCTAAATCTAATGCGGTGCCGTGATCAACCGATGTACGGATGAAAGGTAGGCCTAGTGTAATATTCACTGATTGACCAAAGCCTTTGTACTTAAGTACCGGTAACCCTTGGTCATGGTACATGGCTAATACAGCATCTGCATCTTGTAAGTATTTTTCTTGAAAGAGGGTATCGGCTGGGAGTGGACCTACTAAGTTAATGCCTTTTGCTCGAATATTATCTAAAGCAGGCTCAATGATGTCGATCTCTTCTCTACCCATATGCCCACCTTCACCAGCATGTGGGTTCAATCCACATACATAGATAGTTGGGTTTTGTATTGCATATTTGTTTTTTAATTCAGCGTTTAAGATACTGATAATATTATCTAGCAATGGCTCTGTGATCGCAGCAGGCACTGCCGATAACGGCAAGTGAGTTGTTGCAAGTGCAACTCGTAAGCCTGTGGTTGCTAACATCATTACCACTAAATCTACACCTGCTTGCTCAGCAAAAAACTCTGTATGGCCACTGAATGCAACGCCAGCATCGTTAATAATGCCTTTATGGACCGGTGCAGTGACTACCGCAGCAAATTCACCATTTAAACAACCTTGGCTAGCAAAGCGTAATGTTTCCAATACGTAAGCACCATTCTCTACGTTTAATTGGCCTGCTACAACAGTTGCTGGGGCTTCTATATGTGCTACTGTAAGTTGTCCAACAGCTGGGGATGCCTGTTGTCCGTCGCGTTGATACTCAACGAAGTTAATCTGTTTGTTGAGTAGCGTAGCACGGGATTTTAGTAAGTTTAAATCAGCACAAATCACTAACTCTACCGGCCATACTTGGTCGGCAAGTTGTAAAATTAAATCAGGGCCTATGCCGCCTGGTTCACCAGCGGTTACTACAATACGTGGTAACATATTTATTCCTCGATGATGTAGTCAGGGTTAGTGATTTTAATGTAAGCCTCTTGGCGTAATTCATTTAACCAAGCGTAAGCTTCAGCCGGGAAACGTTGTCTGTAAATTAAATTGTAGGCTTTTTGTTTGGTTGCACTTTCAGTGGTGTCAGACTCACGTTTGTCTAGCACTTGTAAAATATGCCATCCATGTGTTGTTTGGAATGGTTGGCTAATTTCACCAATCGCTTGAGTTTGTGCAATGTCTCTGAATTCTGGTACATAAACGTTTGGATCTGCCCAGCCTAAATCTCCGCCACGCACAGCTGAACTTGGATCTTGTGAGTATTGCTTCGCTAATTCTTCAAAGGTTTTGGTGCCATCTAAGATCTGTTGGCGTAAGCGCGCTAATAACTCTTGTGTTTTTTGTTCACTTAAAATAATGCTCGGTTTAATTAAAATATGGCGAGATTTAACCTCTTCAGTCATCACATTTTGACCACCTTTTTTATCCAATATCTTAATTATATGTACACCTAAGCGTGTATGGAAAGGGCCAACGACTTCGCCTTTCGTATTGTTTTCTGATAACTCTTCAGCAAACAGACTTGGCACCTCATCTAACTTTCTCCATCCCCAATCGCCACCTTCTTCAGCTTTAGGCCCTTCAGAGTTAGCAATTGCAAGTGTTTGGATACTCGCGCCATTTTTAATCTGTTCTGCTAATTTTTCTGCTTTTTTATCAGCTGCTAGCTTCTCTTCTGGTGATGCATCCTCAGCTACTTTTAATAAAATGTGTGCAAAACGTAATTCCGTTTGTTCTTCGCCAGCTTGATTAATACGGGCAATAACTTGCTCTACTTCTTGATCTGAGATGCTGATACGACGACGTACTTGTATTTGACGCACTTCATTAATCGTTAATTCATCACGAATATTGCTGACAAATGATTTGTAATTAATGCCTGAAGACGCTAATTCTTGACGTAGGCCAGCAACTGTTGTACCACGATCTTTTGCTATTTCTACAATTGTTTGGTCAACTTGAGAGTCATTGATACGCAGACCAATGCGGTCTGCAATTTGTAGCTGTAGACGGTCACTGATTAATTTATCTAATACTTGTTTATCTAAAATTTCTGCATCAGGTAAGCTTTGGCCACTGTCTTGGTAACGTTTTATTAAGTCACGTTTCATGCTGGTCATATCACTTGTGAGTATTAGCTCTTTATTGACCACAGCTTCAATCTTATCGACTTCTACTTCTGCTGCATTCGCGAATGGCGATAATGTAGTCACTACAATAAGAGCACTTAAAATTCGTTTTGATAAATTCATTTTCTACCTATTACTTTAAATAAAATGGACGGCCATAGTCGAATAGACCATCATCAGTACCAGAAGTGCCAACACCACCTAAACCTTTTAACTCTAATGTTAAGCTAACACTTCTTTCTGTTTCAATATCATCATCGTAACTGTCTTCGTCACCATAATAAGAAAGTAAATGTTGATCATACGTTAAACCAATCGCCCAACAACATGATTGATATTTAATACCGATAATACTTTCAAAACTATTGTCATAGTCGACATTATAATAATAACTAGCAAATGTTGACCATTGAGTATTTAGAGACCAGTTTACTTTTGTCCCCACTTGGTTAACGATTTCATCCCAGTCTGCATCTTGGTCATCTTTGTAATAACGATAACTTAGTTGCATATAGTTGTCGCCAAGCCAACGTTTTTCGAAGGTTGTATTAGCGCGACGAATAAAGTTCTGGTCACTATTCCACTCGATACCAGCATGGTAAAAGTAGTCATTTTCAAAGTTAACATCTAGCTCTGCTACTATCGATGATTTATTTAGTTCAGTGTCGTCATCGTCATCATCGTCACTTGGTAACACGGTGCGTGATTGTGAGAAATAGTAGTTTTGACCAACTGCAAAGCGTAATTTCTCTTTACCTTGTGCGTTTAAGAAGCTTGTTGAAACACCAAAAGTAAGTTGATCGGCTTCAGCGATACGATCATATCCTGAATAACGGTTATCACGGAACAGACCGTAGTAATCTTGTTGAAGAGTGGTCGTATCGTATAAACCAATACCAGATTGATCTTGGTAAGGCACATATAAGTACTGAAGTTGAGGTACTAATGTCTGACGGTAATCATCACCAAACCAAGTTAAGTCACGCTCTAAGTTAATACCTGAGTTAATTTTGAAAGAAGGCAGGTTACGCACTTCAGTCTCTTCTAAATCGTCATACCAGTCATACTTGGTTGCGTTATCTAAATCTTGTTCGTAGTAACTCAACATATATTTCAGTTCAGTGTTAACAAACATTGAATCATAATATAGAGGTAAAGATATTTTAGGCTCTACATGTACACGCGTACCTGTGTATACGTCATCGTCATCATGAGTAAATCGGGTAACTTCAGAATACAAATCAAACTGTAAACTTTTCCAGTTAAGTGGTTTGTGCGCATTGAAAGCAAGTTTAGGCAACACAATATGTGAAGAATCATCGTCATCATCACTTTCTAGTACTTGGAAATTTCTCACTTCTAATTCACTATTCCAGTTGCTTTCTGTGTAACTTAATTGCGCGGTTTGTAATAATTGGTTATCACTACGTGTACCGTAATCAGTACTGATATCACTGAAGTAATATTCATCACTTACTTTGTTGTAGTCAGCCTCAAAGCGCCAGTTTTGTCCAAAGTCAACGGAGTGATCAAGATGCACTAAATAACGGTCACCAATGTCATTACCATCATCATCTTGACGAATACGGTCATCGGAGAGGTATTCAACCTGAGCTGTGCCTGAACCAATCCCAAACAGGTAACGATATTCAGCGGCAACTAACATGCCACGATTTTGCATGTAAGTAGGAGTAATAGTTGCATCTTGATTAGGTGCAATATTAATATATACAGGTTGCTTGTAGGTTAACCCATTAACTGACGAGTATTCATAAGTAGGGAATAAAATACCTGTTTTACGAGTATCAGATAATGGGTAACTGATATAAGGGAAATAGAAAACCGGCACATCTTTAATTCTTAGTACGGCATTCCAAGCTGTACCCATATCTTCTTCTTGGTCGATATATAACGTTGAGGCATCTAAGCTCCAGGTAATATCGTTAGGTGGACAAGCAGTGTAATTTGATGACTTTAGTTCGTAAAAGCCTTTACCGTTATCATGTACCTCATCTGCACTACCGCGACCACCTTGGCCATGGAATTGGAATTCGGTTTGGAATATTGAAGATTCATCGGTTTTAAAGTTGGTATCAATTTGGTCTGCTAACAGCGTAACTTGGCCATCAACATAACGCGCATTACCAATAGCATTGGCTTGTGCGGTATCTCGGTTATAAATTAACTTATCAGTATTTAGGCTTTTATCACCTTGCACTAGGTTAACGTCGCCTTGATAAATAATTTCACCGTCTAGTCCTCTCAGTGAGTCAGCATCAACACTAACAGGGATTTGGTTTCTATCTAATTCATTATTACGTGTTGTGATACGAGGAACTTGCTGATAACACTGTTGGAAAAACAGTTCTTGATCATTAAGCTCAGTGTTTTCTGAACTTTCTGAACCATTATCTGTATTATTTATATTGTCTTTTAATTCACTATTATCAACTTCCTGTGCAATCGCACTTGCAATGGGGGATATTATAAACAATAAAGGCAGTAGTTTTAGCATGGATAACTCACAACAAGTGCTTAGAAGCATTAACAAACGCTAAGCAGAAACAATAATATGGCGTATATAATAGAGTAAACTTATGCATGCTCCAATCTTTGATTGATTAATACGCGTGTATTTTTGTTATTTAGTACAAATAATTGGCAAATCGTTTCAGAGTTAGTCAAAATAATAAACAGATTGAATTTTTTCTTAATTTATAGGTAATTATTAGTTATGCGCATATGGGGCAAATTATTAGGTGGTCTTTTTGGATTTATGTTCGGGCATTTTTTAGGCTTGATCTTAGGTGTGTGGTTAGGCCATCGTTTTGATGTTGCTGTGGGACGTAACTTTAATATGCAAGATGGTATTTTAGGCGGCCGCGGAAATAGCGCAGAAAAACAAAAATTATTTTTTGAAACTGCTTTTTCAGTAATGGGGCACGTTGCAAAATCTAAAGGGCAAGTAACACAAACTGATATTCAAGTAGCCAATGCTTACATGGATCAAATGAACTTGCACGGTGAAGCTCGTACTCAAGCACAAGCGGCGTTTACTGAAGGTAAAAATGCTGATTTTGCATTGGTCGATAGATTACAAGATTTTAAGCGTGGTCTTCATGGTGAGCGTAATGTATTGCAAATGTTCTTGGCTATTCAAGTGCAAGTTGCTTGTTCAGATGGTGAGATTGACCAAAATGAACAAGCTATTCTGTACACCATTGCCGAAACCTTAGGTTTTTCTCGTTTTGAGTTAGACAGGTTGATTCAAATGATTCAAGGCCAGCAACATTTCCATCGCGGTAGCCAGGGAGGACAGCAATATAATAAAGCCGATTCAGAAGCGGATGCATACAAAGTGTTAGGTGTGGAAAGCAGTGCCAGTGATAAAGAAGTTAAACGAGCTTACCGTAAATTGATGAGTCAAAATCATCCTGATAAATTGGCATCAAAAGGGCTACCTGAAGAGATGATGGAGCTAGCAAAAGAGAAAGCGCAAGATATTCAAAAAGCCTACGAAGTATTACGTACTAGTCGTGGCTTTAAATAACTGTGCACTTAAATAACTCTGGTTTGAAATAACTAATGTACTCGGTAATTAAACGTTATAGCTTACAACTCGTCTTCACTTTGAGTTTACTGGTTGGTTTACAATTACCGAGTTTTTTACATCAGTATGAAACGCGTTTACAAGGGCACTTTGCTGAAGCTCAATTACAACTTGCTAAATTTCAGTCACTGGCTGATTTATACTTTGAAGGTGACTTAGGAGCTCTTATTCAACAGCATCGCGATAGTAATGAAAATGTATTTCGTGATGAAGCTGAAGTGATTTCAGCCAATTATCAACGCGTGCAAACATTAAAAATACAAATCAATGAATTACAACAGCCTTTATGGCATCGTCTATTCAGGTTAACCCAACAAGTTAATTCTCCGATCATTAAACAAACGTGGCAACACTATCAGGCTAATATTGTGCTTAATCAGCAAGCAATTATTGTTGGTGTTTCTGTGGCAATTATATTGATGCTGCTCTTAGAAGTTATTTTAACGTTAATAAAATATTTAATATCGAGTCTATTTATTCGCACTAAACAACCGGTTAAAAACTGAAGGATTCAGGCTGCTCTGTAAACCCTGTTGTGTATTTCTTTTAAGTCTAAATAACCTCAATACTGGATAAGAAAAGCGAGTCAGACCGCTATTTATACTGGTTTCTACGTTACATTATTTCTTAATAACCCGTTATTGCTTCCATAATTTACCTTGAGCTACGCACAACTAGCTGTATTGTCTAATAAATGCTCTAACTATATAATTTTATGTTGTTTTTCGCTCCCATCAATCCAAACTGAGGTTAAATAGGCATTTAACTTTTGCATCTATTGCATCGCTTCTCTATTATTAGCACCTTATTATTTCTAATAGACTTTTAAATCGGAGCTTAAATCATGTCTACTTTCTCTCTTGCATTTGGTACTGCTACTAAAAATCGCGACCAAAAAATCATTGAAGCGTTTTTTCCAAATCCAATTTTAAATCCAAATGAAGATCTAGTGGCAACGATTGCTGCTATCGTAGGTTACCAAGGTGGCAACCAAGTTATTGAAATTGACCGTTCACTTGCTGAACAATTAGCAGCGGCATTTAATGGCGAAAACGACACTGATAATGCTGATTTTGCTGTTGCAGCGGCTAAATCAAAGCAAACCTTAGTACTCGTTATTTTAGCGACAGATGAAGCACCACAAAGTGTTGCTGAAGGTTACTTAAAGTTACAACTTATCTCACACCGTTTAGTTAAACCACATGGTGTTGTATTAGACGGTATCTTTGGTCTACTTCATAACATTGCTTGGACTAATAAAGGTGCTATTGACCTTCCAGAGTTAAAAGATCGTCAAATCGAAGCGCGTCTAAAAGGTAAAACTATCATTGTAGATTGTGTAGATAAATTCCCTAAAATGGTTGATTACGTAGTACCTGCTGGTGTGCGTATTGCTGATACATCACGTGTACGCCTAGGTGCGCACGTAGGTGAAGGTACGACGGTAATGCATGAAGGTTTCATCAACTTTAACGCAGGTACTTCAGGCGTAAGTATGGTTGAAGGCCGTATCTCTGCTGGCGTTATGGTCGGTGAAGGTAGTGATATCGGTGGTGGTGCTTCAATTATGGGCACACTTTCTGGTGGTGGTAAAATGGTTGTTGCTATTGGTGAAAATAGCTTACTGGGGGCAAATGCAGGTTTAGGGTTCCCACTAGGTAATCGTTGTACTATCGAATCTGGTTTATATGTTACTGCAGGCTCTAAAGTTAAAATGTTAGACAACGAAGGTAACGATGCTGGTTTTGTTAAAGCGCGTGATCTAGCGAATAAAGATGACCTATTATTCCGCCGTAATTCAATGACTGGTCAAATAGAATGCTTAGCAAACAAAAGCGCTGTTGAATTAAATAGCATGCTACATTCAAACTAAAGACTAATGTTTATTTAGTGCTCCTATTAAGGTTATCTTCGGATAACCTTTTTTGTATCTGCTTAAAAGTTGCTGTGATTAATTTATAGCTTGTCCAACCTTTAGTTTCTTCTACCACTTTCTGATTTTATTTTGAGATGCATTTGCTTAGTGTTTTTAACTTACTCTATATATAGTACAAAAGAGGTAGTTTTGTTTTTTATGTCTATACTCATTTATTAATGTCAATTAAATCAGCGTAAAATGGAAAAAAGGAAGAGGGAAACAATGGATAAGAGTCATTATAATGCGTCATTGACACTTAAATTATATGCACTAGCTGCCATTTTATTTGGCAGTTATGGTGGTAAGGTTTGTCCTTTTTTGGCGACTTTAACCTTCACTGAGATATTTATACATGTTGCCCTAACTTTTACGACTTTATTTTTAGCTCGTCACTTTTTATTAGCAGATCATCATCTAAATAAGAGTAATCAGCAGATTAAATTAGACACCTGGTGTTTTTTCATCGCTAGTATCCCTTTGACACTTGTTTACAATATTTTTTATGACTTTGGTTTAGACAGTAATGCTAAAGTGTTATTTGGAATGGCCTTATTTGGCTTTTTCACAGGTTGTCTTTTGCAGCTTTCTGCTAAGTTAACCCAGATGCAAGAGATGCAAGAAAAGGGTGATTTTAACTATCAATTATTAGGTTCGCGTACTTCATTAGTTAATCAGATGATTGCCTTAGTAGTATTTCTATTAATTATGCTAACCGGTGCATTAACCATGGTTGCGGTTAAGGATATTTTTTGGTTGAAACACAATCCTGCTTTAGTGGCTGATGGCACTGGGCAAATTAGTGTGATTAAGGAACTGCTATTTATTGCGGCGATTGTCACTGGCTATGCGATTGCGGTAATGAGGTTATGGGCGAAGGTAATTAAAGGTGTGTTATTAAGTCAAGAACGCGCATTAATCGATGTCAGTGAAGGGCGGCTTGATACGCGTTTACCTATATTCAGTTTCGATGAATTTGGCACTGCAGCATCGCTGACTAATAGCATGTTAGATAGTTTACAATTTTCACAAAACGAGGTGAAAACTACACGCGATGTGGCTATTGTTAGTTTGTCTGCATTAGCCGAGTCTCGAGATAATGAAACTGGAGCACATATTTTGCGCACTCAAGAGTATGTAAAAGCCTTAGCTGAGCAGTTAAGTTTATCTTCTAAATATAAGGAGTTATTAACACCTACATACATTGAGTTGTTATATAAATCTGCGCCGTTACATGATGTGGGAAAAGTAGGAATTCCCGATAACATTCTACTTAAACCGGGTAAATTAACTGATGAAGAGTTTGTTATTATGAAAGGGCATGCACAAATTGGTGCTGATGCCCTATCGATTGCTGAGAAGCAATTAGGCACGAGTTCTTTCTTACAAGTGGCTAAAGAGATAGCACAATCACATCATGAGAAGTGGGATGGTTCAGGTTACCCTAAGCAACTTGTGGGGGAGGATATTCCATTATCAGGTAGATTAATGGCATTGGCTGATGTTTATGATGCATTGATTAGTAAACGTGTTTATAAACCTGCTTTCTCACATGACAAAGCAAAGGGAATTATTCTTGAGGGGCAAGGTACACACTTTGATCCTAATATAGTGGTCGCCTTTTTAGAGGTGGAGGATAGGTTTGTTGAGATTGCAGCGCACTTTCAAGACAGTAGTGATGATATAGCTGCATAATACTAATTAACTGCGCTATTTCATTTGTTAAAATAGTTTATTTTTCGTTGTAAATTTCACAAAAGAGACTGCTGTTTATTTTAACTTTCGTCTTATACTAACTCATTTTACTGCGCAAAAATGTCGAACGCTTATTTAAAAAATTGGTATAAAAAAGACCTACTAGCCAAGCTGGTAGGTCTTTGAAGTTTTGTAAGTGAAACTTAAGCTGCTTTTTATTTTACATACTGCTTATTTACACGACGTGAAATACCACAAAGTAAAGTATAGCCAATAGTGTCGGCACATTGTGCAATCTCATTGACTGGGATGTTATCTCCCCAAAATTCTACTTCATAGCCAATACAGTCTTGGTCTTCGAACATAGACAAATCAATCATGATCATATCCATTGCTACTCGACCTAGTAATTGGCTTTTTTTACCATTCACCAAAACTGGTGTGCCAGTACCTGCATGTCTTGGGTAACCATCAGCATAACCGATAGAAACTGTTCCTATTTTACTTGGTTCTTTAGCTTCCCACAGGGCGTTATAACCAACGCATTCACCGGCTTCGATGATGCGTTCAGAAATGACTTTTGCCTTAAAGGTCATAGCAGGTGCTAATGACTTTGCAATCTCTGGACTATCAATAGGAGAAGCTCCATATAACATAATCCCAGGACGAACCCATTGTACTCTATCTGGCATAGCCTTAGTTAATACTGCAGATGAGTTTGCAATACTAATGTCGCCAGGTAAATCTCCAACGGTTTCTAAAAAAAGTTCTGTTTGCTGTTTAGTGCGGAGTGAACTTAAATCATCAGCAGAAGAGAAGTGCGTAATATGGGTTATACTATTAACCTGTGGCATCTTTTCAAGTTGCTGCCAAGCATTTGCATATTGGTGAGGTAAAAAACCTAAGCGATGCATACCAGTATCCATTTTTAACCAAGCATTTATCGGTTTAGCGAAACTTGCTTGTTGTATTGCATCTAATTGATATTGGCTGTGTATAACAGTCCATAAATTAAATTCACTGATATAAGTAAGCTCATCTGCGGTGAAGAAACCTTCTAGTAATAAGATCGGTTGTTCAATACCTGCATCACGAAGCTCTTTTGCCTCTTCGATACATGCAACAGCAAAAGCATCGGCGACATCACTTAGTTCATTTGCTACTTCAATAGCACCATGACCATAAGCGTTGGCTTTAATCGTTGCAATGGCTTTAGCCGGTGCTGCCAATGACTTTGCGTATAAATAATTTTGTTTAATTGCACTTAACTTAATAACTGCCGTTGCAGGTCTAGCCATTTTGAATCCTATTTTGTGTAACGGTCAACTGATAAACCAGCATCATCAATTTCTGGCTGTTTATCATTAATTACATCGCTAACAAATTTTGCTGAGCCTAAAGACATGGTCCAACCTAATGTACCGTGGCCTGTGTTGAGAAATAAGTTGTCGATGTTAGTTTTACCCAGAATAGGTGTGCCGTCTGGTGTCATCGGTCGTAAACCAGTCCAGAACTCTGCCTTTGCTAAGTCAGCTGCATGTGGGAATAGGTCCGCAATAGAGAATTCGATATTTTTGCGACGTTTTTCTAATAAAGCCGTGTTGTAAGAACTAATTTCGGCTGTACCACCCACTCGAATTCGGTCACCTAAACGAGTGATCGCCACTTTATAGGTTTCATCCATTACTGTCGACTCAGGCGCAGCAGAAAAATCTTCAATAGGTAATGTTAGTGAGTAACCTTTAATTGGATAAACAGGTACTTTGATACCCACATTCGCTAACATATGAGTTGAGTAAGAGCCTAACGCCATTAAGTAAGTATCAGCAGTAAGTTCACCTTTATCAGTTGAGACACTGACAATTTCACCACCTTGCTTGTTTAGCTTTTGAATGTTGGTATCCATCATAAATTTCACACCCATTCTTTCACAATCTTTCGATAGTTCAGTAACAAACTGGTGACAATCACCGGTTTCGTCATTAGGTAAGTGAAGACCACCAACAATTTTATTAATGGTATGTTTAAGAGCTGGCTCGTAACTTAGACAATCATCAGCACTTAATACGGTATGAGCAACGCCACACTCAGTCAGTACTTGGATATCTTTCTTAGCACTTTGTACTTGGCTCTCTGTACGGAAAACTTGTAATGTGCCTTGCGTTCTGTGATCGTACTGGATATTAATTTCACGTCGAATATCACGTAAACAGTCACGACTATATTCAGCAACACGCATCATGCGAGCTTTATTGATTTGGTAATCAGATGTATTACAGTTAGCGACCATTTTAGTCATCCAAATCATGGTTTCTGTATCAAGATCTTTAAAGTTAATCTTTAAAGGAGCGAGTTCTTGTATTAACCACTTCATTGCTTTGATTGGAATACCCGGTGCTGCCCAAGGTGCAGAGTACCCAGGAGAAATTTGACCTGCATTAGCAAAGCTAGTTTCGTTAGCAACTGTAGATTGTCTATCAACAACAGTAACATCATGTCCGGACTTAGCTAAGTACCATGCACTTGTTACGCCTATTACACCTGAACCTAAAATTAACACTTTCATTATTATTCCAAAAATAATCATCCATTAGTAATCTCATCATAATGGCTATTGATCATTATTAATGTTTGTATTTACATTTCTTTCAGAATAAAACACTGAAAATATCGTAGTATTTAGCGTTTTACTCTTAATAGTCTTATATTTTTAATGGGTATTAGTTTTTCACTTTGAAATGTGCGTAATAATTGTTCTGTCACAGAAATGCTGAAATGAGGGATTATAAAAGCTAAAAGCAGTGTTATTTATATTGCTTAAAGAAAAAATCCAATACATTGCTGTATTGGATTTTATGAATTATCTATTCAATGCTGATGGCTTATTAAATTAAGCGTGCCAACAAAGGCTATTTACTATCTGCATCCACTTTGTCTTTTATTTTCTCTTCATCTTTAGGTAAATATTTATAAATATAAACACCACTTATTAATGTAAAGACGATAGTTGCGCCCAATAAACCAAACACTTTGAAGTTAACCCAAATATCTTCTGCCATATAAAAAGCTACGTAGATATTCAAGAGCCCTAAGATGAAGAAGAATACCGCCCAAGCTAGGTTTAAATTTTTCCAAACCTTGTCTGGTAAGGTGATCTCTTTACCTAACATCTGCTTGATGATTGGCTTTTTGAAGATATATTGGCTGGCTAACAAAGCAATAGAGAAGAGGGCATATACTGCCGTCACTTTCCATTTAATAAATAGGTCGTTGTGTAGAACGAGTGTTAAAGAGCCAAAGATTAACACCATCAAAAAAGTGATCACGTGCATTTTTTCTACTTTACCGTGTTTAAAGTAGTTATAAGCGAGTAATAACCCCGTGGTGATAATTAACGAGCCAGTCGCTGCGTAGATATCAACCATTTTATAAACAATAAAAAAGATGATTAAAGGTATAAATTCAAAAAATTGTTTCATATCACTCTCTATTATTTGAATGTTGCAGCTTTCATGGCACTGATAAATTCAGTCATTTCTGATTGCATTTTTTCCGGATTACCTAGATTACGCTCAATCACTTTAACTACCGCGGACCCAGAAATAGCTCCAGCTGCACCCGATTTGATAGCATCTGCAACCTGTTCAGGTTGAGAAATACCAAAGCCCAGTAACGAAGGAGGGGCGTTATGCTCACCTAATGTTTCAAGCATATGTTCAACGGGCATACCTGCTTTAGCATCAGCGCCAGTGACACCGGCACGACTTAATAAGTAAGTATAACCTTGGCCATATTCAGCAACTTGTTTTAAAGTTGCTTTATCACCATTAGGTGGTGCAATAAAGATTTGTTGTAACCCCACTTTGTCTGCTGCTGCTCGGTAAGGTGCACTTTCATGTAACGGCACATCCGCAATCAGAATTGAATCAACGCCAGCTGCTTTACACTCTTGGTAGAAAGATTCAATGCCATTACGATAAACAAGGTTAACATATAACAATAAACCAATAGGAGTTTCAGGATGCCTTGCACGAATCTCTTTGATTATTTCAAAGCATACTTGCGGTGTAGTACCTGAGTTTAAGGCACGAATTGAAGCATCTTGAATCACCACGCCGTCAGCAACGGGATCTGAAAATGGGATGCCTAATTCAAGTGCATCTGCGCCTGCTTTAACTAGTGTATCAATAATATTTAACGACTGCTCGCGGTCAGGGTCTCCAACTGTCACAAATGGGACAAAGGCACCTTGATTCGCTTTTGCTAGTTTGTCGAATAATTTTGCGTATCGCTGTGATTGTAGATCGTGTGCCATTAGATCATACCTCTCTTTTCAAATATGTCTGCGACAGTGAAGATATCTTTATCGCCACGTCCTGATAAATTCACAATGATGACCTGTTCTTTATCATCATGCTCAATAATTTTTAATGCGTGTGCTAAAGCATGAGATGATTCCAAAGCTGGAATAATACCTTCCTGCTCGGCTAATGCTTTAAATGCAAGTAGCGCTTCATCATCGGTTGCATTGACATATTCTGCGCGGCCTATTTTTGCTAAGTGAGCATGTTGTGGCCCCACTGATGGAAAATCTAAACCAGCTGAAATTGAGTATGATTCTTGAATTTGGCCATGGTCATCTTGCATCATCAATGATTTCATTCCAAAGAATATACCATCTGTACCACAAGCAATAGGACAACCATGCTCACCCGTTTCTATTCCGTGGCCACCTGGTTCTACACCAATTAGCTGCACGTTTTCTTCTTCAATAAAGTCAGCAAAAATACCAATCGCATTAGACCCACCACCAACACAAGCAATTACTTTATCAGGTAAAATACCTTCTTTACGTAAACATTGCTGCTTCGCTTCTTCACCAATGACTTTTTGGTATTCACGGACAATGGTAGGGAATGGGTGTGGTCCTGCAGCAGTACCTAACAGGTAATGCGCAGTTTCGTAGCTACCAGCCCAATCACGAAGTGCTTCATTACATGCATCTTTTAATGTTGAAGAGCCAGAAGTAACTGGAATCACTTCAGCCCCCATTAGACGCATTCTGAACATATTAGGTTTTTGGCGTTCACAGTCTACTGCACCCATGTAAACTCGGCACTTTAAACCAAGTAATGCACAGGCTAATGCTGTTGCTACACCGTGTTGACCTGCGCCTGTTTCAGCAATGATCTCTGTTTTACCCATGCGTTTTGCTAATAAAGCTTGGCCTAATACTTGATTAGTTTTGTGTGCGCCACCGTGTAACAAGTCCTCACGTTTTAGGTATAACTTGGTTTTTTTACCCTTGGTTAAATTACGGCACAAAGTCAGTGGAGTAGGGCGACCAGCATACTCTGTCAGTAGTTCTTTAAATTCTTCTTGAAATGATTCATCTTGCTGCGCTTTTAGAAATTCAGCTTCAAGTTGTTTTAATGCTGGGACTAATATTTGTGGTACATACATACCACCAAAGTCACCAAAATAAGCGTTTAATGTTTCCATTTTTATATTACCTTTTAATCGGTTTAATGTTGTCTAATATCAACATCATTTATCGCGTCATGTATCGACGAATTTCAGAGAAGCTACGGTTTAATTTGTCCGCGTCTTTCTTACCTGGAGCAGATTCAACACCTGAGTTGAAATCTAATCCTGCACAGCCTATTAATGCGGCTTCCTGTGCATTTTCAGGGTTAAGACCACCTGCGATAATAATGCTATTTTTATCACAGTTTTGTTGATTAAGTAGAGTCCAGTCAAAGCGTTGACCTGTGCCACCACTTTGCTCGCCAACACGTGTGTCTAAGATATGCTTGCTCACATTGTATTTTTCAAACTCAGGTAAGCTGTCAGTAATGCCGTGTGCTTTCCAAACTTCACAGTTTTTAGGCAATACTGCAAGTAAGTCTTTAATATATTTAGGTGATTCATCTCCGTGAAGTTGTACTGCAGTTAAGCCTAGGCTTTTGGCAGTATAAGCAACTAGCTCAACTTCTTCATTTTGGAAAACGCCGACATAAGCGAGTGGTGCGCCTAACATCACTAAACGTGCTTGCTCTAATTCTACAAAACGAGGTGATTTTTCGACAAAAATTAATCCACCGTAAACCGCTCCCGCTTTATGTACATCAGCGGCATCTCGAGCGTGCGTCAAACCACACACTTTGTTTTCACCTAAAATCAGTTTACGACAAGCAAAGTCAATGTTTGCCTGTGACATGATTGAACTGCCTACTAAAAAACCATTCGCATAGGCGCTAAGGTCTTTTATTTGTTGGTGTTCGTAAATGCCTGATTCAGAAATCACAATGCGATCCTGTGGAATCTTAACCGCTAACTCTTTGGTACGGTTTAGGTCAATACTCAGATCACGTAAGTCTCTATTATTAATGCCAATAACTTTAGCACCAAGGGCAATAGCACGTACTAATTCATGCTCGTTACTGACTTCGGTTAATACACCCATATTGAGGCTATGAGCGGTATCACGATAAGCTTGGTAAGCATCATCATCTAATACCGATAGCATTAATAAGATTGCATCTGCTTGATAATAGCGTGCTAAGTAAATCTGGTATGGGTCAACAATAAAGTCTTTACAAATAACCGGCTGAGAAACTTGTGAACGTACAGTATTAATATATTCAAAGTCACCTTGGAAATACTTTTCATCAGTTAATACTGAAATAGCTGAAGCATAGTTTTTGTAAGTGCTGGCAATTAAATCTAAATCGAACTCTTTACGAATTAACCCTTTTGAAGGTGACGCTTTTTTACACTCAAGAATGAATACACTGTCTTCTTGGTCGAGTGCTTGATAGAAGTGGCGATCACTTTCTATTAATTGATCTTTAAAGGTAATTAAAGGTTGTTGCTGTTTACGTTGTTCAACCCAGATTAATTTGTCATCAACAATCTTGCCTAAAATTGTATCTTGTAAACTTTGGTCATTAAGCATTACTTTGCTCCGCAAGTTGTTTTAATAGTGTTAAAGGTTGCCCTGATTTCATGCTATTGAGGGCCATTTCAGTCCCTTGTTTAAAGTTATCTGCTTTGCCGTTTAAGACTAATAATGCAGATACATTAATTGCCACAGCAGATTGCTGAGCTTCAGTGCCTTTACCTTGTAAAATTTGTTCAATAATCTGTTTATTTTCTGCTGGTGTGCCACCAAAAATACTTTCAACTGGATGATGCTGCACACCAAAATCTTCAGGTGTTAATGTGTATTCTGTTATTTTATCATTGTGTAGTTCGGCTACTTGAGTTGAACCATGCAATGCTACTTCATCTAAACCACTACCGAAAACCACCATGACACGTTTCATACCTAATTGTTGGTGTACTTTAGCAATGGGGACGAGTAACTCTGGTGCATACACACCCATCAATTCAAAGTCAGGGCGTGCCGGGTTAATTAGCGGGCCAAGTACATTGAAAATTGAGCGAGTTTTTAATGCGCCACGCACCGGTGCTGCAAAACGCATTCCTGCATGGTAGCTTGGTGCAAAAATAAAGCATACGTTCAAATCATCTAAACATTGGCGCGCTGTTTCAGGTGACATATCTAAGTTAACACCAAACGCCGCCAGCAAATCTGATGAACCAGATTTGCTAGAAACACTACGGCTACCATGTTTACAAACCTTTACACCACAAGCTGCAGCAACAAATGCGCTGGCCGTTGAAATGTTGATAGTACCTAGTCCATCACCGCCTGTACCCACGATATCGGTAAATGGGTAATCAGGGCGAGGGAAGGTTTTTGCTTGTGCTAACAAGGCTCTTGCTGCACCAGTTATTTCAGCAGGGGTTTCGCCTTTAATTTTTAGCGCGGTTAATACTGAAGACAGTACAATCGGGTCTATTTCACCTAAGACAACTTGCTCAAAGAATGCTTGGCTTTGTGACTCAGAGAGAGTTTGACCTTGATATAATTGTTCCAAGGTCGGGTATACATCATATTTGCTCATTTAAACATTCTCCGATTTAGTCAATAAATTAAGGCTGTTCTCTAAAAGTTGTGCCCCTTCACAGGTCAAAATAGACTCAGGGTGGAATTGAAACCCGATCACCTTATCTTGTGCTTGATAGATAGCCATACACATATCGTTATAATCCGCCACAGTTTGTAATGTATCTGGTACCTTAGTACCTACTAACGAGTGGTAACGGGCCACGGATAACGGCAAAGATAAACCTGCAAACATCTTGTCAGCACAATGGTTAATTAACGATGATTTACCATGTTGAATTTCATCTGCTTGTCCTACAACTCCGCCATATTGTTCAATTAAAGCTTGATGCCCTAGACATATGCCTAGGATAGGCACTTGTCCTTTACACAGTGTGATTAAGTCAATCATACACCCTGCAGCACTTGGTGTACCTGGACCAGGTGATAACACTAACACTACTTCGCCTACACAGGCATCAATATGTGCTTTGATTTGTTCAGCACTTTGGTTATTACGGTAAATTTTGACTGGGTAACCTGATGATTTGAATTGATCTACCAAGTTGTAAGTAAATGAGTCAAAATTATCAAGAAAGAATAAGGTTGCTTTGTTGTTGGTAGAAGTCATTGCTTATTCTCCTTGCTCTGTGGTGTTGGCTGTAACAGCCTTGAGTGTGGTGCCATGAGCAAGTGCTACGGCATTAAGTACTGCTGCCGCTTTGCTACGGGTTTCATCAGCTTCTAATTGCGGCACTGAATCATAGACAACGCCTGCACCTGCTTGCGCATGGGCAACCCCGTCTTTTACAAACGCAGAGCGAATAACAATACAGCTATCCATATCGCCGTTACCATTAATATAACCGACTGCACCACCATAACTACCACGGCGCTTTTTCTCTACCTTACGTACTAGGTTAGAAGCACTGATTTTTGGCGCACCTACTAGGGTGCCCATATTCATACAAGCTTGGTATGCATGTAATGCATCTAAATCTTCACGTAATTTACCAACAACGCGTGACACTAAGTGCATCACATGACTGTAGCGATCAACTTGCAATAGATCTGCTACGTGGCGAGTGCCTGGTTGACTAATTCGTGCTACATCGTTGCGTGCTAAATCAACCAGCATAAGATGTTCTGATGTTTCTTTTTTATCAAGACGCAATTCTAATTCTAGGCGTCCATCTAAATCTTTATTAATACTGCCATCTGCATTGAAACCACGACGACGTGTGCCGGCAATGGGGTAAATCTCCACATCACCTGAGCTTTGCGTATATTTAATTGCACTTTCTGGTGATGCCCCAAACAAAACAAAATCACTGTCTTTTAAGTAGAACATATATGGACTTGGATTAGTTTCTTTTAACTTTTGGTAAGCAGAAATAGGATCGGGGCAAGGCAATGAAAAACTTCGAGAAGGGACTACTTGAAAAATATCACCTTTAACAATATTAGTTTTCAACTCTTCGACAATAGCGCAATATTCGACATCACTGATATCGACTTTTACTGTCGCATCAATGCTTACTTGTTGATTAACAGGCGCAATAAAGTCAGTACAGAAGCCTTGTAATTGTTCAATACGCTGTGCAATACGCGCTTCACTCTCATCTGAATATAAACCACCAAATACACTGCCTAGCACTTCACCTTGTTGAGTTTGGTGATCGTGTAGCATTAATGTCTCTGCAACATAGAACAGGTAGTCAGGTGTTGTGTTTTCACCATCAGGTACCTCTAATAACTGTTCAAAGGTTGCGATAAAGTCATAGGCAAACACTCCACCGAGGAACAACGCTTCAGGATGGGTTGATACCTTTTTAATACGCTCTACGATGCAACGAATAGCATCCATTGGCGAAGCTGATTTTAGACGTTGGTCTTCGTCACCACTGGTATCTGATTGAGGGAAAGTAAGTTGTAATTGGCTTGGTTGCTGTGCTGTGATTAATTGCGTTGAAAATTTAGGAGTAATGAAAGTAAGTAGGTCTTTACCATTATCCGTTAATGCATCTAGAGTAACGGTCAACCCTTGACAGGTTATTTTTAAACAAGCATCAACTAAAATTAAACTTTTTAAGTGCGCTTTGCTTTCAATTTCTGCTGAGTCAAAGAGGAGATGATGGTCGCTGTCTGCACTGATTTGCTGAAATAGTCCCAATGAATCTTGGATGTATTGACAGGGTGCTTCGATCGTTTTTAATGTGCCGATTGGGTGGTGCGTGTTCATATTTAAGTCCTTAAAAATTAGTGATTGCAAATAGAGTGTTTAGCTGATTTTTATTTGCCATCGCCAATTAAGGGCGGTGTTTAAAATGATCATGGTTTACCTGTTTTACTTTTGTGTGTTCCAAATATGAAAAAAGCCCGCAATATGCGAGCTTCTAAATAGGTTTTTCTGGGAAATTAAATATACAAAAACCTCATTGCTCGCTTATGAGAATGAGTGCCACCAAGAATCTTTAAGAGTAATTGTATTAAAAATCATATATTATGCATCCCGTATTAATTAGGAGTTATTTTTTTGCATTCTGCTTCTAATGTCAAGGTTATTTTTAGGATATTCATGTTAATTGATCTTCACTCGCATACTAAAGCTTCAGATGGACAACTTACCCCTAGTGAATTAGTGCAACGTGCTGAAAACAGACAAGTTCACTTTTTAGCCATTACCGATCATGACACTATAGATGGTTTAGCTGAAGCGTCACAATATATTCAAAATCATCAGTTAAAATTACAGTTAATTAATGGAATAGAAGTCACCAGTAATTGGTTAAATCATGAGATTCACGTTGTAGGCTTAAATATCGATCCTACGCATCCTGCTTTACTGGAGCTGATTGACATACAAAAAAATAAACGTGAACAGCGTGCTATTGAAATGGGGCGACGTTTAGCCAAGGCAAATATTGAAAATGTTTATGAAGGAGCTAAGGCTCTAGCCGGTGATGGTGCGATCACTCGAGCCCATTTTGCGCGTTATCTTGTAGAGATTGGCGTTGCACCTACATTTCCTAAAGTATTCGATAAATACTTAAGTCGCGGCAACACGGGATATGTGCCTCACGATTGGGTGGACTTAGCTGATGCAATAGCGGCCATTCATGCTGCTGGTGGACAAGCGGTATTAGCACATCCAGATGCTTACCGATTATCTAACAAATGGTTAAGAAAGCTATTAATTACCTTTAAAGCCGCTGGTGGAGATGCCATGGAAGTGGCAATGGGGCAACAATCGCCACAGATGCGTTTACAATTAGGTATGTGGAGCAAAGAGTATGATTTACTTGCTTCTCAAGGTAGTGACTTCCATTTTGTTGGGCGTTGGCGCGATTTAGGAAAAAGTCTATTTTTACCTGATATTTGTCAGCCAATTTGGCATAATTGGGATCTCAATCATAGCGCGGAGATTAGCGCTTAATATTGAGTTGGTAGCAATGAGAGTTAGGCTAGTGTGTCATTTTTTAGTTAGTGATTTTGATAAAAGGCTATAGAACAATATGAGTCAGTTTTTTTATGTACATCCTGAAAACCCACAAAAAAGACTAATGAAGCAAGCAGCTGAAATAGTGAACAATGGTGGCGTGATTATTTTTCCGACCGATTCCGGGTATGCATTAGGTTGTGCGCTGGATGACAAGCGTGCACTTGAGCGTATGTGTCAAATCAGGAAAATAGATAAAAAGCATAATTTCACTTTAGTATGTAAAGACTTAGCTGAAATCGCTGTGTATGCTCGTGTTGATAATAGTGCATATCGTATGTTGAAAAATAATACACCAGGCGCGTACACCTTTATCTTTAAATCCACTAAAGATTTACCAAAACGTTTGATGAATCCAAGTAAACGTACCATTGGTATACGTATTCCAGATAACGCGATTGCGTTATCGCTCTTAGAAGAATTAGAGACCCCTCTAATGACCACAAGTTTAATACTACCGGGCAATACAAGTACTGAGTTTGACCCTGAAGAGATTCGTGATCAATTAGAGCATCAAGTCGATTTGATTATTAATGGCGGATATTTAGGAGAATCACCCACTACTGTAATTGATTTATCCGAAGATGATGTCGTGATAGTAAGAGAAGGCACGGGCGATTTAAGTCCGTTCCAATAAATTTAATTTAAACAGAAACAATGTTGTCTCTCTTTATTGAGCTTTGTTAATAGAGAAAGGCAGTTGGCATAATGTGAATTACCCAAAGGAAAGTAACATGAGTGAAAAATTACAAAAAGTATTAGCACGAGCGGGATTAGGTTCTCGTCGTAAAATGGAAACCGTGATCTCAGAAGGTCGTGTCAGTTTAGACGGTAAAATTGTTGAGTTAGGTGAACGTGTTACACAGGAACAAGTCATTCGTGTAGACGGACATGTGGTTAAATACCAAGCTGCAGAAAGTGTTGTTTGTCGTATTCTAGCTTACAACAAACCGGAAGGTGAAGTGTGTACTCGTAGTGATGAAGAAGGCCGCAAAACGGTTTTTGATCGCCTACCGCAATTGAAAGGTGCACGTTGGATCTCTATCGGCCGTTTAGATATCAATACGTCAGGTCTGTTGTTATTTACAACTGACGGTGAGTTTGCAAATAAAATGATGCACCCAAGCCAACAGGTTGAGCGAGAATATGCAGTGCGTGTATTCGGTGATGTCACGGAAGCTATTTTGAATCGCTTACGTACTGGCGTACAACTTGAAGATGGTGAAGCAAAATTCTTGGATATTAAAGAGCACGGTGGTGAAGGTATCAACCGCTGGTTCCATGTGGTATTAACTGAAGGGCGTACACGTGAAGTTCGTCGTTTATGGGAAAGCCAAGGCCTTCAAGTTAGCCGTTTAATGCGTGTTCGTTACGGTAACATTATTTTAAATAATCAATTACCACAGGGCGGTTGGCAGGAGCTAACACTAAAAGAAGTAAACTACTTACGTAAAATGGTTGATATGCCGCGTGAAACGGAAACTAAAGTACGTGTTGATACTAATAAAGTCTCTAACCCTCAGGCTCGAATCCGCCGAGCAGTGAAAAAACATAATCAACACCGTAAAGCAGGTGAAAGACGTCGCGTAACCCGTACAAGAAGTTAAAAAACAATAGATTATGTTTAGGTGTTTTATTTTTAAAACAATGATAAAGTAGATCTATGTCAAATAAATATATTAACAAGGTGAGGGATTATGATTAAAAAATGTTTATTTCCAGCTGCTGGATACGGAACGCGTTTTCTACCTGCTACTAAGTCTATGCCTAAAGAGATGATGCCATTGGTTAACAAACCGTTAATCGAGTTTGGTGTTGATGAAGCACTTGAAGCTGGTATGACAGGTATGGGGATTGTAGTTGGTCGTGGTAAGCATTCAATTGCCGATCATTTTGATCATAATTACGAGTTAGAAAATGAAATCAGTGGCACACCAAAAGAAGAGAAATTAAAAGATATCCGTAAGATTATGGATAATGCACGCTTCTCTTTTATTCGCCAACGTCAAATGAAAGGTTTAGGCCATGCAATCCTAATTGGTCAAGAGCTGATTGGTGACCAACCTTTTGCAGTGGTGCTAGCTGATGATTTATGTATCAACCCTGATGGTGATGGCGTATTGAAACAAATGGCTGCATTATATGAACAGTTCCGTTGTTCAATTGTTGCTGTGCAAGAAGTACCAAAAGAAGAGATTTATAAATACGGTGTGATTAAAGGATCGATGATTCGTGATGATATTTACCGTGTTGATGATATGGTTGAAAAACCAGCGCCAGGTACTGAGCCTAGTAACCTAGCTGTTATTGGCCGTTATATCTTAACACCTGATATTTTTGATATTATTAAAGAGACTAAGCCTGGTAAAGGTGGCGAAATTCAAATTACCGATGCGTTGTTAGAACAAGCTAAACGTGGTTGTGTATTAGCTTATAAATTTAAAGGTAAGCGTTTTGACTGCGGTAGTGTCCCTGGTTACATCGAAGCGACTAACTACGTTTATGACAACCTTTACGAAGACTAGTCCTTAGTGAATGTTATAAACTTATATTTGCAAATGCCGTTCACTGTGTGAGCGGCATTTTTTTATGCCATTTTTTGCATTGTTAAATTAAATACATTCTCGAATAAAACCTTGATGTTGCTGTAAACTGTTTTTTGCTTGCTGGGCATTTACGCCAGTTAATATCATTACTATCGCTGTTTTACAGTGGTTACCTGATTCTTCCAGTGCTAATTCAGCAGTTTCCCTACTACATTCTGTGGCTTCCATAATGATCTTCTTTTGGCGTTCGATGAGTTTGGCATTAGTTGCTTGAACATCCACCATTAAGTTGCCAAATACCTTACCGCTTTTGATCATAGCGCCTGTGCTTAACATATTCAGTACCATCTTCTGCGCAGTGCCTGCTTTTAATCTTGACGAGCCTGTTACGACTTCTGGCCCAACAATGACTTCTAGCGGAACATCTGCAATTTTAGCCATCGTACTGTTGTCATTACAGGTTAAACTAATTACTTTACAACCTTGTTGTTGTGCATATTGCATTGCACCAATAACGTAAGGTGTGCGCCCACTAGCTGCAATACCTACCACTACATCCTGTGAAATTAATTTGATATCTACTAAGTCTTGCTGTCCTGCTTGTTGATTATCTTCAGCATTTTCAACCGCTTTTAAAATAGCTTGATTTCCACCAGCAATTAACCCAATGACTTGCTCTGCAGGACTGCCAAAAGTAGGCGGACACTCACTTGCATCTAAAATACCTAAACGTCCCGAGGTGCCTGCACCGCAATAGATTAAACGTCCACCTTGACTAAAAGCTGATTGTATTAGGTCAACTGCTTGAGCAATAGCCGGTAAAATACGCTCAACGGCCAGTGCGACTTTTTTATCTTCATTATTGATAATGGTTAACATTGTTTCAGTAGATACAATATCAATATCAGTACTAGCTTGATTACGGCTTTCGGTGATAAATTGTTGTAATTGTAGAGACATATTGGTTACTTATTTATAATTGTTTTTAACACTGAGGATGTAACTTGGTATAGTAACAGCTCATTTAATCTAGTTGAATTGATATCATGAAAGAGCCTTCGAAAAGACAAGATCAGCAGACTAACTCATTAAACAGCCCAAAAACACAACAAACCGTTGAAACGCCGCTAACTGATCAGCAAAAAGTCGCAATAATGGTTAAAAATAGCTTACAACTGTGCGCAGGTTTATCCATTATATTTTTGTTTTTAGCGATAGCTAAGTTAATTATTCATTACTTTAACAGTACCTTTCCTGCTTCAATTCTTGGTATGTTAATGTTGTTTTTAGCGCTGTCGTTAGGGGTCATAAAATTAACTTGGATTGAGTTCACAGGTAACTTGGTTTTAAAATATCTTGCACTGTTGTTTATTCCGGTTGGTGTTGGCTTGATTAACTATTTTGAGTTGATTACTGCACATTGGTTAGTGATTATCTTTTCTTTGTTTTTTACCACCTTAGTGACTTTATTTATGGTTGGGCATTGTTATCAATGGCTAACTAAGGAGAAAAGCTGATGTTTGTTTATATCGCTACACCACTGACATTATTGTTTTTTTTCTTAGCCAAAAAATTATACAGCATGGCACCTAACCCATTATTGAACCCGGTATTAGTGACTATTTTTAGTTTAATTTCTTTGTTACTGATATTTGCTATCCCATATCAAGATTATCAACAGGGCACGAGTGTGATCACCGCTTTATTAGAGCCCGCTATTGTTGCTTTAGCTGTGCCGTTGTATTTACAATTAAAGGTGATTAAAGCACGCCTTAAATATATATTATTAAGCTGTTTGGTCTCTGTACTGGTTGCCTTTTTCTGTGCTTTTTACGTGATGCCTTTATTAGGCGCTGATCCAGTGACTGCAGCGTCTTTTGCCGGACAATCTGTGACTACTCCAATTGCTATGGAGATCAGTAAAAATCTGCAAGGTATTGTTTCCTTAACGGCTGCTATGGTCATTTTTGCAGGTATTATTGGTGCAAGTATTGGGCTGCCTTTTTTAAGGTTATGTAACGTAAAAGACCCTCAAGCAGTCGGTGTAGCAATTGGTTGTGCGTCTCATGCATTAGGCACGGCAAAAATATTAGAAGAGAGTGAAGAGTCTGGCGCTTTTTCTTCTATTGCATTAATTATTTGTGCTATTTTGTCGGCCTTGATTATGCCTGTGTTGTATCAGTGGTTAATTATCTAATTGTTATACCAATCATATTAAAATTGAGTAGACGAAAAAAAACCGAAG
Source organism: Psychromonas sp. KJ10-5 (assembly GCF_055808325.1). Lineage (NCBI taxonomy): Bacteria > Pseudomonadati > Pseudomonadota > Gammaproteobacteria > Alteromonadales > Psychromonadaceae > Psychromonas > Psychromonas sp. KJ10-5. The sequence goes on from NZ_CM147864.1 coordinate 567,134, forward strand.
CTTGCTTCGGTTTTTTATTATGCGATATAAATGATGATATTAGTCAGCAGCGTAGCCAAACTCAGTGAGTTGTTGACCATCTAAAAACGCATATTGGCCTTGCATCGTTAAACGGTCACTAATAAACCACGATGCAGCTAATGCGTAAATCTGATGCTCTTGCGTTAACACACGCTCCGCTAGATCTTGTGCACTATCTTCAGTGAAAATAGGCACTTTAGCTTGCAGTACAGTTGGACCGCTATCTAACTCTGGTGTCACAAAATGCACTGTTGCTCCATGTTCTTTATCACCTGCATCAATAGCACGCTGATGTGTATTAACACCCGGATATTTTGGTAGTAAAGAAGGGTGGATATTAAGCATTTTACCTTGGTATTGATTAACAAAATCAGGTGTTAAAATGCGCATAAAGCCTGCTAACAAAATAAGATCTGGTTGTAATTTATCAAGTTCAGCGGCTAATAAAGCATCATACTCTTCACGTGAAGCAACACCTTTACTCTCTACTAATATAGCAGGGATATTGGCATCAGTTGCACGTTGTAAACCGTATGCATCTGCTTTATTGCTAATCACAGCAACCACTTCAACTTGTTGTTCATTTATCTGTTGTTGGTGTAACTTATCCATTAATGCTTGTAAGTTACTGCCACTTCCAGAGATAAGTACAACGACTTTTTTAATGCTCATCTGATTATTTAATCTCTACTTGAGATTCACCTTCAGCAGCATCTTCGATGTGACCTAATACCCAAGCTTTTTCGCCTTGTGCATTTAAGATCTCAACTGCTTTTTCTTTTTCTGCAGCTGGCACAACAATCATTAAGCCAACACCACAGTTGAAGGTACGGTACATCTCTTCTGTTTCAACATTACCATTTTCTTGTAACCAGTCGAAAATAGCAGGCCATTCCCAGCTTTTGCCATCAACAACCGCTTTGCTACCAGCGGGTAATACACGAGGAATGTTTTCCCAGAAACCACCACCAGTAATATGAGAAATAGCATGTACTGGACAGTTCTTGATTAATTCCAATGTAGATTTAACGTAGATTTTTGTTGGTGTTAATAGTGTTTCACCTAACGTTGAATCACCAAATGGTGCATTCGTATCAGCTTCAGATACTTCTAAAATCTTACGTACTAGAGAATAACCGTTTGAATGAGGTCCACTCGAAGCAACAGCAATTAATGCATCGCCAGCAGCAACTTTAGTACCGTCAATTACTTCAGATTTTTCAACAACACCTACACAGAAACCAGCGATATCGTAATCGTCACCTTCATACATACCAGGCATTTCAGCAGTTTCACCACCGATTAATGAACAGTTCGATAATAGACAACCTTCGCCGATACCTGTTACCACGTCAGCTGCAACATCAACATCTAGCTTACCTGTTGCATAGTAATCTAGGAAGAATAGTGGCTCAGCACCTTGTACGATTAGGTCATTAACACACATAGCAACCAAATCAATACCAACGGTATCGTGTTTTTTAAGGTCGATAGCTAGACGTAACTTAGTACCAACACCATCAGTTCCAGCAACTAATAGCGGCTCTTTGTAACCCGTTGGTAGTTGACATAATGCGCCAAAACCACCTAGTCCGCCCATTACTTCAGGACGTTTAGTGCTTTTTGCTACACCTTTAATACGTTCAACTAATGCCGTTCCCGCGTCAATATCAACACCAGCGTCTTTGTAGCTTAAAGAGGTTTTTTGGTTGCTCACTTGGTTTCCCCACAGATAGAAGTTAAAAGCGAAAATCGCTTTAAAAGTTTAGAAGGTAAAAAATTGCGCGTATTTTAACATCTATACGACGAGGGTCGAATTATTTCTGAAAAGAATTGTCTCTTTTACCTAAAATTTTTTGATTTAGGTTCGTAAGTCATTAAAAAGAAGGTTAAATAGTCAAACGTTTATATATTTAATGCATGATACTTGCATTAGTAGAAGATCTGCTTATGATCTCTTAGTATTGATGAAATTGAATGGTTGTGTAAGTAGATGAAAAATAATGTGTTGATTGCTTTTATGTTAGTGGTAAGTGTGTTGTTTTCAGCGCACAGTGTTGCTTTACCGCAAATCAGTGCTTATCAAGGCTTAGTACTTGCAGAGGGAAATAACGAAGCGCAATTACGAGAGCAAGCTTTGCAACAAGTATTAGTCAAAGTATCCGGCAATAAAAGTGTTATCAAATTAGATGAAACACAGCTACTAGCAAAAGATATCCCTTCGATCTTAGCCAAATATGGTTATCAAAATATTGAGGGTGACCGTTACTACTCCGCTTTATTTGATAAACAAAGAATTAATCAAGCATTAATTGAGATGCAACAACCAATTTGGGATGAGACTCGTCCTAACCCTCTGATTTGGTTAGTCAATGAAAATAGACAGTTAACCTCAGATAACATGGTTAATAGTCACCAAGACAACTCGCTTTCTATTGGTTTAGATAGTGCGCAGCTTGAACGTGGTATTTCGGCTAATTTTCCATTGGTTGATTTAGAGGATTCATTAATAGTCTCTGTTTCAGATGTGAGCGGACGCTTTTACCAAACCGTTGCCGAAGCTTCAACAAGATATGATGCAGAGTTTTTTGTATTAGCAAATCTAAACCGCGCTGCTGGGGAATGGCAGTTGAAATGGGAATTGGTGAAATATAATGCCCAAAATAAGCAAAGCCAAGTAGTCATCAAGCAAACTAATCGTGGTGAAAAATCTAATGTCATGGCTAATATGATGGGAGATATTGCTGACTATTATGCGAAGCAATTTGCTATTGTAGAAAATAACGGCGAGCGAACTACACAGCTTGTTAATATCAGCAACTTAACTTCATTGACGAGTTTGATGGCACTAGACAATATATTGAATAATTTAAATGCGGTGGATAGCTTTGAAATATTGAGTTTAAGTGCTACAAAGGTGCAAGTATTAGTCACTTTAAAAGGCAGTGCAGCAAGTTTAGAAAATGCACTCAATGCACAACCTAAATTACAACAAGATTTAATTAGCAACGCACCTTTTTATTATAACTGGCGACAGTAGAGTATTTAATGCCTCAAGATGAATTAAGATTTCAATACCCTTTATTGGCGTTAAAGTTTCCTGATGATGAAACCTTTGCGAGCTTTTATCCTGGTCAAAATGCCGAGTTATTAACTTTACTTAAGAATAATGTGGTAGGTATCGGCGAACCTATCTTGTACATGTGGGGAGAGTCAGGCAGCGGCCGTTCACACCTATTACATGCTTTATGTTCTGAAGTGGACGAAATAGGCGAAACCGTTGCTTATATTCCTTTGCATCATCATCGTAGTATGACCTTAGATATTTTCGAAAACATGGAAAATATCACTCTCGTATGTATTGATAATGTGGATGCGATTGCGGGTAACAAACAATGGGAAAAAGCGCTGTTCGATTTTTATAATCGTTGGTTAGACAATAAAGATAACCGTGCACCTGGTGCGAATTTGGTCATTTCTGCTAGTGATTTACCTAAACAAATTGGTATCGAGTTAGTGGATTTAGTATCACGTTTGGAGTGGGGTGCTTGCCATCATTTACAACCGCTCAATGATGAAGAAAAATTAGGCGCATTACAGTTACGAGCACAGTTAAAAGGGATGCGTTTACCAATTGATGTGGGGCGATTTTTATTGAATCGTTTATCCCGTGAAATGTGTATGTTATTAAATACACTAGACCAATTAGATAATGCGTCTTTAGAAGCTAAACGTAAGCTAACGATTCCTTTTGTCAAAGAAGTATTACGTTTATAAGGCGTTTATTAATAATTCTTTGACTGTTATTTGGATCATGATCCACCGATGATATCGTTTTCTATCATCGGTGTTTTTTATATATTAGGTGATTATAAAATACTTAATACTGACTCTGGTGGACGACCGATGGCTGCTTTGCCATTAGCTACTACAATTGGGCGCTCAATTAATTTTGGGTTGGCCTGCATCGCCGCAATTAATGCCGCTTCATCTTGCTCTTCAGCTAAGTTTAACTCTTTATATACGCTTTCTTTAGTGCGCATTAATTGACGTGCTGAATCAAATCCTAACTGCTTAATTAGCTGTGTAATTGTCTCCACTGAAGGTGGTGTTGTTAAGTATTTAATTATTTCTACTTGGTGTTGTTCATTATCTACTAAAGCTAATGTTTCACGGCTTTTAGAGCAGCGAGGGTTGTGGTAAAAAGTAATATCTGTCATATCGTTCTCTATCTTGTATTTATTATTCTGCAGGCCAAATGGCAATATAATCTTCTAAATTATCAGGATCTACCTGCGTTTCTGAGACTATTTTCCCGCGCACTGAGTGGCCGCCTTTATGCATTGCAGATTGACTGCCTGTTAATAATGGATGCCATTCAGGCAATGGTTTTTCTTCCACTAATAATTTATAGGCGCAACTCGCAGGTAACCAATGAAATTGTTCAATATCATCTAAGGATACTTTCACACATTCTGGTACTATTTTTAAACGCTTTTCATATTTTTTGCATCGGCATGTTTTGGTGTGTAAAAGATGACAGGCCACATTCGTAAAATGCAGCTCCTCTGTTTCATCATCAATTATCTTATTAAGACAGCACTTACCACAACCATCGCAGAGTGATTCCCATTCTGGTTGTGACATTTGTGAAAGTGTCTTGGTTTCCCAAAATTTGTCCATTTACTTTTCCTTACTCAACTACAATTTGCGGTGACATAATACGTTCTGAAAGATAGGTGACCGCTGTTGCAAAGTAATAAGAACGATTCCAATGCATCAGTACTTTATAATTATTATAAGCGAGGTAAACACGACCGTTTTTATCATCAGGAATAATCAGTGAAGCTTGTAAATCAACATCCGGTAGGTCTTGGCCTTCATAACGACGCACACCTAATGCCTGCCATTCAGCTAATGATTTTTGTTGTTTAATACCTGCTAGATCAGTATCGAAATCTTTAGGAATGGTAACTTGGCGCCCCCAAATATGGCGACTATCCCACCCTTCAGTTTTAAGGTAATTAGCAGCAGAGGCAAATACATCGGCAGGGGTGCCCCATATATCTTTTCTACCGTCACCATCATAATCAACAGCATAATTTAGATATGAAGTTGGCATAAATTGTACTTGACCCATTGCACCAGCCCATGAACCAATAAATTTATCTTGGCTGATATGACCTTGTTCTAAAATGGTTAAGGCTGCAAATAATTGCTTTTTAAATAATGCTTCACGGCGGCCTTCATACGCCATAGTCGCTAATGAAGAGATGACGTAATGACGCCCAGTTAAGCGTCCAAAATTAGTTTCAATTCCCCAAAGCGCCACAATAAAGCTGGGTTGAACGCCATATTCTTTACCAATTTTATGCAACAGTTTGTAATGCTTTTTATAAGCTTCACGCGCTTGCTTTACTTTCCATTCAGGAACAGCACGAGGAATGTAAGTATCCAAGGTCATTTTGAATTCAGGTTGCTGTTTATCCGACGAAACACTGCGTTCCAAAAATTCAGCATCTTTAAAGGCACTATTGATGGTATTTTGATCTATGCCTAGCTCAGTGGCTTCTTGTTTTAAATTATCGATATATTGTGTAAATGAAATGTCACGCTCTGTAGCTGCAAAACTTGTGATAGAAAAACAGCACAAAGTGATCGCGGAAAGGCTTTTTAGTGAGCGACTAATATTGTTAAGTAATACATTCTTTACTTTCATGAATCTGATTCCAATTGCTGTTGTTTACGTTGTTTATGGTCTTTTAAGTAATCTACAGGTGGTGGTGGAAGCTGTAAATAAAAACCAGATAAAGTGACTTCAGCGATCACTTTAGGTGCTTTTGCCATCGCCATTTTAGTGGTGTCTGTAATATTTAATACAGAGATTAATTTCGGTGGACCAAATTGTTCGAGCAAAGGAGTGGGGACGCGAGAAAAGTCGTCTCGTTTTGCAACAAAAAGATAGGTTTGCGGTTTACGGATACTTTTATATACAGCACATAACATAATACTTATCGAGCCCTTTACTTGCCTAATGTTGACGCAAACTATAACATGCATAAGCATTTATTTTTTATAGAAATTGACTGAATTTTATGTCAAAACAGAAAGATTTAATTAGAAAGGACAATTATGACGTTAAAATCGTTGAATTTTACCTTATTGGTCGTCAATCTTGAAAGTGAATCACTTTCAGCATTAGCTGAAGAGTTGAATAAAAGACGACTAATGGCACCTGAGTTTTTTGCTGATACTCCCATGGTGGTAAATATAGAAGAATCTTCATTAAATATCGATTTTTCTCAATTAAAGCGTACAGTTGCAGAGCATGGCTTTATTTTAGTGGGCATTACTGGAACGGTATCAGAAGCACAAAAACAGTTAGCAATTGAGCATTCGATTGCACTATTGCATGGTTCAAAAAGACAAGTGGTCAAAGCAACACCTTCGGAAAAAACAACCGAACAGTCAGCTGAATCAGAACAACAAAATACACAAAGCACTGAAGCTTCGTTAGATGACTCTGAATATGTGGTCAGCGAAGTGAAAACAAAAGTGCATGTTGGACGAGTCCGCTCAGGCCAACAAATTTATGCTAAAGAATGTGATTTGGTGATAAACGGCGATGTGGGCGCCGGCGCTGAAGTTATTGCCGATGGCAACATTCATATATACGGAACATTAAGAGGTAAAGCATTAGCGGGTGCCATGGGCAACACGAGTGCGGCTATCTTTTGTACTGTATTAGAGCCTGAATTAGTATCAATTGCGGGTGTTTATAAATTAAGTGAAACATTACCAGAGGATATGTGGTCTACCTCTTGCTCTGTTTCTTTAGAGGACCAAAATTTGGTCTTTTCAAGTTTAAATAAAATTTAAAATTCAAAGGAAAGTTATATGGCAAAGGTAATTGTTGTCACATCTGGTAAAGGCGGCGTTGGTAAAACAACAAGTAGTGCTGCTATTGGTACAGGGTTAGCGAAAACGGGCGCTAAAACGGTTATTATTGATTTTGATATTGGTCTACGAAATCTAGATCTAATCATGGGATGTGAGCGACGTGTTGTTTACGATTTGATTAACGTGATTAACGGCGAAGCAAACTTACAGCAAGCATTAGTAAAAGATAAGCGTGTTGAGACCTTATACATTTTACCTGCTTCTCAAACGCGCAATAAAGATGCGTTGAGTAAAGAAGGTGTGGCTGAAGTTATCGATGCGTTAAAAGCCGATGGTTTCGATTACATCATCTGTGATTCACCAGCTGGTATTGAACAAGGTGCGATGATGGCCTTGTATTTTGCTGATGAAGCTGTTGTAACTACTAATCCGGAAGTCTCTTCTGTACGAGATTCTGATCGTATTACAGGCATGCTATCAAGTAAGTCTTACCGTTCAGAAAAACAGATGGAACCGGTTAAGGTACACCTGTTAATTACACGTTATTCTCCTGAGCGTGTTGAGCGTGAAGAGATGTTAAGTATTGAAGATATTGATGACCTATTAGGTATTGATTTATTGGGCGTGATTCCTGAGTCTCAAGATGTATTAAGTGCATCTAACTTAGGTGAGCCTGTTATCTTAAATCAAGATTGTGATGCAGGTAAGGCATATCAAGATGCTGTTGATAGATTATTAGGAGAAAAACGCGACTTACGTTTTGTAACGGTCGAAAAGAAAGGCTTTTTAAGTCGTATATTTGGGGGATAAAATGGGATTATTACAATACTTTATTAAGGACAAACCAAAAAAAGGTACGGCTAAATTAGCTAAAGATCGTTTACAGATCATTGTTGCACACGAACACTCTAGCTTTGATGTACCATCTTACATGCCTGAATTACAAAAAGAGCTGGTCGCAGTTATCCGTAAATACATGGATATCTCAACAGATGATGTTAAATGTGAATTCAGTGATAAAGAAGAAGATGAGCTATCTGTATTAGAAGTGAATGTAACGTTACCAAAACAAAAGTAATCTATATCTGATGAGATAAAGCGTTTCAAACAAAAAATGCGACTTAAACAGTCGCATTTTTTTGCTTTGAAAAAGACGCTTTAAAGTATTTATTCTTGGTTCTCTTGAACAACAATGCTATTGATTATGATGTTATGTAAAGGTTTGTCCTGGGATGTTGTTTGCACTTTAGCGATACTATCAACTACATCTAACCCTTCAGTAACTTTGCCAAATACTGCATAACCCCATTGGCTTCCCTTTGCATCTAAAAAACTATTGTCTTTTTGATTAATGAAAAACTGACGAGAAGCAGAGTGAGGTGAATTAGTTCGTGCCATGGCAATCGTCCCACGTTTATTGCTTAAACCATTAGTTGATTCATTTTTAATAGGCGAAAGCGTTTCTGCACGTTGTCCTGATGTTAAAAAGCCACCTCCTTGAATCATAAACCCATCAATCACACGGTGAAAGACAGTTCCTTTAAACTGATCTTTCTGTATGTAAGTCAAAAAATTTTCAACGGTTTTAGGTGCTTCATTAGGATACAGCTCAAGAGTTATTTGGCCTTTATTCGTATCAATTAGTACAGTTGGATTTGCAGCAAGTACGGTATTGCTCATTAATAAAAAGAATAGTGCGGTAATAAATTTCATGTAATTTCCTTGCTATAAGTAGATATTTAAAATTGTTGAAGCTGACTGTTTAATTCTTGATCTTCAATAATTTGTTTTAATAATAAAGATAATTGCTTGTTAAGTTGGTCTGTAATGCCGTCAATCTGATTAGAAAAGACACCATCCCATTGTTTATTAGAGCGGAATATTTTATGGAAGTGTTTACCTCGATGGGTTAATGCAACATCTACTACCATTTGTGACGAGGCATCGTAACTAAAAGTCGACTCAGTCACTTTAGCGATTGCTTTAACCAGTTTTATGTCGACTTGGTAGTCACTGTTAGCATCTGTTTTTAAACCATTCTCTAACCAAGCCTTCGTTAAACTTTTTTCGACTAAGAGACGTAATGACTGCTGTTCGTTGATTAATTTGGCAACCCCATCTCCATCTGTTATTTCAATAACGTGTCGAGCTATACGTAAATCTTGGCTGTCTATTTTCCAAGGCTGCAAGTTGGTGAATGCTTGTCTATTTTGTTCAAGATTAACCTGGGGTGTGATATTGGTATAAGTGGGAGTGGAAGCACACCCTAACAAAGTGAATAAACTGATATTGAGTAAAAGCCATTTGCAACACATTTTAAACATTTTTAGATCCTGATTGGGTGAGTAAAGGTACATCATAGCAAACCTATTATAGAAGCGAGTTAATTTATCTTAAGCGATGCCATTAATCGATTTTATTTTAACCACTACTTATTTTGTATAGGATATTTTTATCTAATAAAGAGGTGTTTTACCTATTATGAGCAAGTATTTAGCTGTTTGCCATGCTAAACAGACGATAACTTTACTAAAAACATTTTGCATAAAATTTGACCTAGTCAGGCTATTTTTTTTATTGTGAGATCTTCGTCATATTACCTTAATCTTTCTGTAACACTGATTAACTCTAGGCTAGCGGTGGTTATCCACTTTTTCTGTGGATAACTCTGTGGGAAGTTCAATGAGAAGTGTCTGAAGGCCTTGCTATACCTTGCTTTTGGTTAAATAGAGTTATTTTTAACCGTAATAAATACCCCTTTATTTTCAACTGGTTATAATCGTCAAGTGGTTTTTTATAGAGAAGGTTTAGTAATCTATACCAGCTCTTTATTTATTAGTCTGTCAATAGCTATGTGTGTATTATTTGAAAATATATTAATTTATTTTTATTGACAAACTTTTACATAACAGAATTTATATTGTTTATTTATTCTACAAGCTATTTTAGGAGGATATGTGTTTTGTGAGGCTTTATTTATTGGATAGTAAATAACATTTGATAAATAAAAAGGGGCTTATTGGCTTATTTTGTAGCATTGTTGTTAATTAAAATACAGGTTTGAGGATAATAATTTTACATACTACGTGTTTTTATGGTTTTCAGTTTTTACGATCTGCATTTATTTAATTTTATTCGTAAAGGATCATTCTGTTGCGAATGAGTAATGGTAAGATAAAAAGATAACTATACTGGTAACACTTTTTGAGTGAGTAGTATTAACAGGTTGTAAAGAGGGTTTATGAGTAAGTCATTTGAATTAGTATGTCCATTTTCTCCCGCAGGGGACCAACCACAAGCGATAGAGCAGTTAGTCGAAGGGATTGAGTCTGGTCTTGCTTATCAAACGCTATTAGGGGTAACCGGTTCGGGTAAAACATTTACATTAGCCAATACTATTGCTCAATTGAATAAACCCACCTTGATCCTCGCGCCAAACAAAACCCTAGCGGCTCAATTGTATGGTGAAATGAAAGCGTTCTTCCCACATAACGCGGTGGAGTATTTTGTTTCTTATTATGATTATTATCAGCCGGAAGCCTATGTACCTAGCTCTGATTCTTTTATAGAAAAAGATGCTGCGGTAAATGCACATATAGAACAGATGCGGTTATCGGCTACTAAAGCCTTACTAGAGCGTAAAGATGTAGTGTTAGTTGCATCAGTGTCAGCTATTTATGGTTTAGGTGATCCACAATCTTATTTACAAATGATGTTACATATCAGTGTTGGAGAGATAATTTCAAGTCGTGATATTTTACAGCGATTAGTGGATATTCAATATACCCGTAATGAAACTGAGTTAAGTCGCGGTACATTTAGAGTACGAGGGGAAGTTGTTGATATTTTCCCTGCTGATTCAGAGAAACAAGCAATACGCATTGAGCTATTTGACGATGAGGTAGAAGGCATAAGTGTATTCGACCCACTCACCGGACAGCAGTTAGAAAAATTATCGCGCACCACAATTTTTCCTAAAACTCATTATGTGACTCCAAGAGAGCAAATCTTAAATGCTATTGAAGGTATTAAAGAAGAATTACAGGAACGTAAAAAAGAGTTCTTAGCGGAAAATAAATTAATAGAAGAGCAGCGCATTTCGCAGCGTACGTTATATGATTTAGAGATGATGAACGAGTTAGGTTATTGTTCAGGTATCGAAAACTATTCACGTTATCTGTCTAGTAGAGGGCAGGGCGAAGCGCCGCCTACCTTATTTGATTATTTACCTAAAGATGGCTTATTAATATTGGATGAAAGCCATGTTACTGTGCCGCAAATTGGCGCGATGTATAAAGGTGACCGGTCACGTAAAGAAAATCTAGTCAATTATGGGTTTCGGTTACCCTCTGCGTTAGATAATCGTCCTCTTAAATTTGAAGAATTTGAAAAGCTTGCTCCACAAACCATATATGTATCGGCAACACCGAGCGACTATGAAATAGATAAATCACAGGGTGATATTATCAGGCAGGTGATACGTCCGACTGGTTTATTGGACCCAATTATTGAAGTACGTCCGGTTAGTTCTCAGGTTGATGACCTACTATCTGAAATTAATATTCGCATTCCTAAAAGTGAACGAGTGTTGGTCACTACATTAACGAAACGTATGGCAGAGGATTTAACTGAATACTTAAATGAACACGGTATTAAAGTACGTTACCTGCATTCTGATGTAGATACCGTGGAGCGTGTGGAGATTATTCGTGATTTACGCCTAGGTATATTTGATGTGTTGATCGGTATTAACTTATTACGAGAAGGGCTAGACATTCCAGAGGTTTCTTTAGTGGCGATACTTGATGCAGATAAAGAAGGATTCTTACGTTCAGAGCGTTCGTTGATTCAAACCATGGGACGTGCAGCACGTAACCTTGAAGGTAAAGCCATTTTATATGCTGATAGAATTACTGACTCAATGAAAAAAGCGATTAAAACCACTGAAGATAGAAGAGAACTGCAAGATAACTTTAATAAAGAAAATGGCATATCACCGAAAGGGTTGTCGAAGTCAGTGGCCGATGTGATGCAACTAGGGCAAAACCCTCAACCAAAATCAACCATTACACCATTGAATAAAGTGGCTGAAACCGATGCGCCATATTCCGCTGATAAAGTGGTTCGTTCAGAGCAGGAAATTTTGAAAGAGATTGCTAAATTAGAAAAGCAAATGTTTGCCTTTGCAAAGGATTTAGAGTTTGAAAAAGCTGCTCAATTACGTGATCAAGTCTCTAAATTACACGAGCAACTTATTGCAACAGGATAAATAACTATTACTAATGAGGGGATCCGTTAAAATACTAGCTCGCTTTATATGGAAATAAAGTAAGTAGGTTATCAGTGGGATAAATTGTGTTGTTGTAACTAGGTATTAATAACTTGTATTTTTGAGTAGAAATCAAAGACAAAATTAAACTTTATCTTAATACTAAAGTACGATTACAGGCAAAATCCTTAAATTAAGCAATAATAATGAATAGTTAAAAAATTCAGCAATCTTAAAATGGAAAGTTAATGATTGATAACGAAGAATATGGATATCGCCGTACTACATTACGGGTTTTACTCGCCGTGACCATTTTTGCTGCAAGTTTTTTTGCGGTGAATAATTGGATAGCAGGTTTCCACCTTTTTGCTGTAATAGAAGGGGGTGTTGCCGCTTTTTGGTGTTGGATCTTGATTATTGCTAAAAGTACAAAATACCTACAGCGATGGTCTTTTATTTATTTGTGTACTTTCTACTTTTTAGTGATTTACGGTATTTTGATCACCACTTTTAAAGCTGGATTATTTTCTTGGTTGTTCATTTTCCCTATTTTGTCTTATCTGTTACTAGGCATAAAAGCGGGCAGTTGGATCACTTTTATTAGTGTATCTGGTGGTTTAGCTGTTTTGGGGAACATGGTGTGGGTTGATAATCATGAGATGCATTGGATTGTTATGGGAAACGTTGGTTTTACACTCGCTGCTATCTGGTCAATGGTGTATGTTTATGAATCTAAACGCGAGTACATCTTTAATCATTTACGTGAGCAAGCAAGAAAAGACCCTCTCACCGGATTACTGAATGTAAAAGCATTAAACGATACCCTTGCTGACACTTTAAAAATAGCACAGCGACACTCATATCCAGTTACTTTAGTGTATATTGATATTAATGATTTTAAGCAAATTAATGATATGCAAGGGCATCAAAAAGGCAATGAAATTTTACTGGCTGTCGCACAGACAATTCAAGAGCTGACTAGAGTAGAGGATTATGCTTTTCGGTATGGTGGTGATGAGTTTTGTATTATTTTTCCCAACTGTGTACATGAGCAAGTGCGACAAACCTTTGGAGTACGTTTAATAGAACGGGTTAAGCTTAATTTAGATAATCTCACCATGAGTATCGGTTATGCGCAGACCGGGCCTAGTGATTTTTGTTTACCAGATACCCTGATCCATAGAGCAGATAAAAATATGTATGTGGTAAAATCTATTTTAAAATCAAGTGACTCTTTTCATGAGTGGCAAAGTGGCAACGAAACAGGGTAGCTAAGTGTTGCTTAAAAAATATAGAACAAAAGGAAGTAATATTAATATACAGCGATGAGCTTATATTGAATAAAGGTGAATCACCTAATATTACTTCCCTTGAATCATGCCCTTTTAAAAGATCAAAGGTAATACTGTAATGTCAATATTGCTTTCGATTAAAGTACAGGATGACCTTCTTTGTCTAACATTTCGATTAATGAAATAAGTGGCAGGCCGATTAAACTATTCGGATCTTTACCTTCAAAGCGGCTAAATAAACTGATGCCAAACCCTTCGCTTTTAAAACTGCCTGCACAATTATACGGCTCTTCTTTGTTCAAGTAATTAGTGATCATTTGGTCTGATAACTCACGAAAATAAACATCGTAGGGTTCAACTAAAGACTGTACTTCGCCCGTTGCACTGTTCACTAAGGCTAAACCAGTGTAGAAGGTGACATGTTGACCACTAGCTGCTTTTAATTGTTTGAAGGCATTTTCAAAGTTACCGGGTTTACCTAAAATTTGACCATTGTTCAAACAAACTTGGTCTGAACCAATGATTAAAGCATTGGGAAAATCACTAGTGACAGCTTGTGCTTTTGCGATCGCCAGTCTTTCTACTAATTGAATGGCGGTTTCACCAGGCAGTTCATCTTCATTAACCTGTGGGTTAGCTGTGGAAAAGTCTACGTGTAGCTTTTCTAATAGCTGTTTACGAAACGGCGAAGTCGATGCTAATACTAGCTTTTGTGGCATAATGAATCCTAGTTATGTGTAAAAATAAGTTTATTTTAAGGACTGTGAAAGAATAAAGCGATAGTTGAATAAAAACTTAAGAAAAATAGCGGTTTTTCTTTGACTATATTGAACTCTATCTATATTATTCGCGACCATGCAAAAGGTTAAACTACCGATTAGCGTTGATTCTGTTCGCGCTGCTAATAATAGATTGGAGCTAAATGCTAGCCTCGACAAGTCTTTATTAAGCAGATTAAGAGAGTCAACAAACAGTATTCACTCTGATATCGACGTGCATTTTTCTTTTGAAGTAGATCAGCAAAGGTTGAGAATATTTCATGGGAAAGCAAGCGTCGCAGTAGAACTCACTTGTCAACGGTGCAATGAGCCTATGACTTATCAATGTGAAGCTGAATTTACGTATTGTCCTGTTCTGAATGAAGAGCAGGAAAATAATTTACCAGACGTTTATGAACCCATTTATTACGATGAAAATGGGGAGGTAAATCTTCACCAAATAGTTGAAGACGAGCTGTTATTAACACTTCCACAGATTGCAATGCATGCAATTGAGGATTGTCATTACAGTGACTACGAAAGTAGCTTCGGCGAAATTGAAGAAGAACAAGAACGTCCTAACCCATTTGATGCTCTAGCTCAGCTAAAGCTCAAGTAACAAGCAGGAATTTTTAAAATGGCAGTACAAAAAAGTCGTAAGACTCCTTCAAAACGCGGTATGCGTCGTTCACATGATGCACTAAGTGCACCTACTTTAACTGTTGACAGTACTTCTGGTGAAACTCACCGTCGTCATCACGTTACTGCTGACGGCTTCTACAAAGGCAAAAAAGTAATCGAAAAGTAAGTTATTACTTTGCGTAACTTTACTATTGCGCTTGATGCCATGGGGGGTGATTTTGGCCCCCATATTTCTTTACCTGCAAGCTATAAATCCTTACAACTCCATCCCAACTTATTCATCATAATTGTCGGTGATGAGCAGCAAATAAATCCCTTATTAAAAAAATATCATTTACTTGATCACGCTCGCGTTAAATTAGTGCATGCACCTGAAACCATATCAATGGAAGATGATCCTGTTTCAGTGTTACGTCATCGCTCACCCTCTTCAATGCTAATGGCACTACAATTAGTCGCTGATGGAGAAGCTGATGCATGTGTTAGTGCGGGAAATACTGGCGCATTAATGTTGCTTTCTAAGCATATATTAAAAACGCTTGAGGGGATTTCCAGACCAGCATTGGTTTCTGCTTTACCCAATAACCGTGGCGGACACAGTTATATGATGGATTTGGGGGCAAATTTACAATGTGGTTGTGATACTTTATTTAATTTTGCATTAATGGGAAGTGTGCTTTGCGAGAAGGTTGAACAAGTGAGTTCACCATCTATTTCCCTATTAAATGTAGGACGAGAAAGTAATAAAGGGAGCGATGAAATCAAACATTGCGCGAGTTTACTTAATGAAACTAAATATATTAATTATATCGGTTTTATTGAAGCAAATGAGCTGTTTGATAGCCCAGCGGATGTTGTAGTAACTGATGGATTTAGTGGCAATATCGCATTAAAAAGCTATGAAGGGATGGGACGCGTTTTTATAGCACAATTAAAAAAAGCCATGGATGCAACCTGGTATAGTCGTTTGCTTGGTAAGTTATTAAATCCATTGATAAAAAACCAATTAAAACATTTACATCCAGATCTGTATAATGGTGCCAGTTTGATAGGGTTACGTGGCATTGTTGTGAAAAGTCACGGTAGCGCAAATGTAGAAGCATTCACTTGTGCAATAGAACAAGCCATCAAAGAAATTCAATGGCAGATCCCAACGAGTATTAGCGAAAGGTTGGCATCTGTATTAGCAGAGCGAGATTGTTTATTACATGAATAGCAAAATTATAGGTACGGGTAGTTATTTACCAACAGCAGTACGCACCAATCAAGATTTAGAGAAGATGGTCGATACTAGTGATGAATGGATCACAGTACGCACCGGCATTAAAGAGCGTCGTATTGCAAGTGAACAAGAAACGATCGCGTTTATGGGCACAAAAGCTGGCGAGCAAGCGTTACAATCTGCTGGTTTAGCTGCAAGTGATTTGGATTTAATTGTTGTAGCGACAACAAGTAATCATAATGCCTTCCCTTCTGCTGCTTGTGAAGTTCAGAATCTATTGGGTATTTATGATATTCCTGCGTTTGACGTATCAGCCGCTTGTGCTGGTTTCACATACGCATTGAGTGTGGCAGATAATTTTATCAAATCAGGTAGCGCTAAGAATGTGCTAGTGATTGGTGCTGATGCATTAGCGGCAACCTGTGACCCAGAAGATCGCAGTACTATCATTTTGTTCGGTGATGGTGCCGGTGCCGTAGTGTTAACAGCAACTGAAGAAGTAGGTATTTTATCTACTCATATTAATGCCGATGGTCGTTTTGGTGACCTATTAAAGTTGCCTAATGTTGAACGTGGTAATGATCAAACATTAACTAATTCATACCTATCAATGGCTGGGAACGAAGTGTTTAAAGTAGCGGTGAAGAAACTGAGCCAAGTGGTGGTGGATACATTAGCTGCAAATAACATTGAGAAAGACAAGTTAGACTGGCTAGTTCCACATCAAGCCAATCAACGAATTATTGCTGCAACAGCTAAAAAACTAGGTATGTCTATGGATCAAGTTATTTTAACACTTGATAAACATGGTAATACCTCAGCTGCTTCAGTACCACTTGCCTTAGACGAAGGGGTAAAAAGTGGAAAAATTAAACCTGGCCAATTAGTGCTATTAGAAGCATTTGGTGGTGGTTTTACTTGGGGAAGTGCATTAGTTGTAATGTAACAACTGACACTCTTTAAAGTAACAATATAGACAAGCGATACATTGATGAGATCGTAAGAATAAATATTAGGAATTAAACATGACAAACTTTACATTTGCCTTTCCTGGCCAAGGTTCGCAAAGCTTAGGTATGCTCGTTGATTTAGCGGCAACTTACCCGGTTGTTGTTGATACATTTAAAGAAGCAAGTGAAGTACTAGGTTACGATCTTTGGGCGTTATGCCAAGATGGACCGGTAGAATCATTAAACCAAACTGATAAAACACAACCTGCTTTATTAGCTGCTTCTGTTGCTATTTGGCGTGTTTGGGCAGAGGTTGGTGGGGAAAAACCAACGACCATTGCTGGGCATAGTTTAGGTGAGTACTCAGCATTAGTATGTGCTGGTGTGATTGACTTTAAAGATGCACTTAAATTAGTTGAATTACGTGGCCAATTGATGCAACAAGCGGTTCCTGCAGGTGTTGGCGCAATGTATGCGATTATCGGTTTAGGTGATGCAGAAATTCAAGCGGCTTGTGAGCAAGCAGCGCAAGGAGAAGTGGTTTCTCCAGTAAACTTTAACTCACCAGGTCAAGTGGTTATTGCAGGTAACAAAGATGCCGTTGAGCGTGCTGGTGTGTTATGTAAAGAAGCAGGTGCTAAACGTGCCTTGCCATTACCAGTATCAGTACCTTCACATTGTGCATTAATGAAACCAGCTGCAGACCAGTTAGCTGTTGCATTACAAAACGTTACTTTTAATACGCCAAGTATTTCAGTCATTAATAATGTAGATGTTGCGATTGAAACAGATGCTGACAAAATTAAAGATGCGCTAGTGCGTCAACTATATTGTCCGGTTCGTTGGACTGATATAGTAGTTAAAATGGCTGAGCAAGGTATCGACTTACAAGTTGAAGCTGGCCCAGGTAAAGTATTAAGTGGTTTAGTTCGTCGTATCGACAAGAGCTTTACTGCACAAGCAATTAACGATACAGCAAGTTTAGCGGCTGCATTAGCTGCTGTTAAAGGAGAATAAGAATGAGTATGCAAGATCAAGTTGTTTTAGTAACAGGTGCAAGCCGTGGTATTGGCCGAGCAATTGCTGAAAGTTTTGTAGCATTAGGTGCAACTGTATTAGGAACAGCAACGAGCGAAAGTGGCGCTGCTGCAATCAGTGAATATTTAGGTGATGCTGGTAAAGGTTTTGTCTTAAACGTCACAGAAACAGAGTCTATTGAAGCATTATTTGCTGACATTAAGAAAGAGTTTGGTAGTGTGGATGTGTTAGTGAATAACGCAGGTATCACACGTGACAACCTATTGATGCGTATGAAAGATGCTGAGTGGGATGACATCATTGGCACTAACTTAACGCCTATCTTTAAATTGAGTAAAGCTGCACTTCGTCCAATGATGAAAAAGCGTGCTGGTCGCATTATTAATGTAGGTTCTGTAGTCGGTACAATGGGTAATGCTGGTCAAACTAACTATGCAGCTGCTAAAGCTGGTGTAATTGGTTTTACTAAATCATTAGCACGTGAAGTTGCAAGCCGTGGTATTACTGTTAATACAGTTGCACCTGGTTTCATTGAAACAGATATGACGAAAGCACTAAACGAAGAGCAACGCGCAGCTACTTTAGCAAATGTGCCTGCTGGTCGTTTAGGTGATCCAAAAGAGATTGCTGCTACTGTTGTATTTTTAGCCTCTGAAGGTGCTGCTTACATTAACGGTGAAACAATTCACGTTAATGGCGGCATGTACATGGTTTAATTTTTTGCCTAACTTTGTTGAGCAAATAAGCAATTAACTCAAAAAGATAGATATTCTATTAATTTATTGATTAAAATCTTAAAATACTGGTCTAACCAGTGATAGAATACTTGAATATTAAACGCGATAGAATAAACTACCGCAACTTAACGCAAATGCGTAATTACATAGGAAGATAAAAAATGAGCAATATCGAAGAACGCGTAAAGAACATCATCGTTGAGCAATTAGGTGTTCAACTAGACGAAGTTAAAAACGAAGCTTCTTTCGTTGACGATCTTGGTGCTGATTCACTAGACACAGTTGAGCTTGTAATGGCTCTAGAAGAAGAATTTGATACAGAGATCCCAGATGACGAAGCAGAGAAAATCACTACTGTTCAATCTGCGATTGATTACGTTGTTAACAACGGTTAATTTCTCACTATAAGTGTAGAAATATCTAAAGGCGGTCTTGTGACCGCCTTTTGTCTATTTAAACATTAATAATTTGACCTTAAATAATAGCTAAGTATTTTAAAACACCAATCATACAAATCCCGTGTTCTATATTCCTGGTTAAAGTGACTTGTTTTTTGTTGTAAGTTTAGTAAAAGAGACATCATTACATTAACTTACGTCACAAATTCAGCCATTTTTTCATCAGTGTCATATTAGAAACACGAAATTAATATACATTGGTATAAAAATTTTTAGTTATTATTTTTATAGCTTTATTTTAGGAGAGTCTAGTGTCAAAGCGTCGCGTTGTAGTAACCGGTTTAGGGATCATCTCACCAGTAGGTAATACGGTTGAGCAATCATGGCAGGCTATTCAATCTGGTCAAAGTGGGATTTCAAATATTGAACACTTTGATACTGAAAAGTTTTCCACTAAATTCGCTGGTCTAGTTAAAGACTTTAACGTCGAAGAGTATATGCCAAAGAAAGAAGCACGCAAAATGGATCTATTTATCCAATACGGTGTGGCCGCTTCTGAACAAGCATTACAAGATTCTGGCTTAGAAATTACAGAAGAAAATGCAGAGAGAATCGGTGTTGCAATCGGCTCTGGTATCGGTGGTCTAGGCATTATCGAACAAAACAAAGATAATTATAACAAAACAGGACCACGTAAAATCAGTCCTTTCTTTGTACCTGCAACTATTATCAATATGATCTCTGGTCATGTTTCAATCAACAAAGGCCTGAAAGGTCCAAACATCGCCGTAACAACTGCTTGTACTACAGGTACACACAGCATTGGTTTAGGTGCGCGTATGATCCAACATGGTGATGCGGATGTTATGTTTGTTGGTGGTGCAGAAAAAGCATCAACTGAAATGGGAATGGGGGGCTTCGGTGCTGCACGTGCACTTTCTACACGTAATGATTCACCAGAAACAGCCAGTCGCCCATGGGATGAATCTCGTGACGGTTTTGTATTAGGTGATGGTGCAGGCGTATTAATTATCGAAGAATATGAGCACGCGAAAGCACGTGGTGCAAAAATCTACGCTGAAATGGTTGGTTTTGGTATGAGTGGTGATGCTTACCACATGACGTCACCACCAGAAAGTGGTGCAGGTGCAGCATTATCAATGAAAAATGCAATCCGTGATGCAGGTATCGATGCTTCTGATATTCAGTACATCAATGCACATGGTACGTCTACACCAGCCGGTGACATTGCTGAAACTCAAGCTGTGAAAAGCATTTGGGGAGAGGCAGCAAATTCAGTGATGATGAGCTCAACTAAATCAATGACGGGCCACTTATTAGGTGCTGCTGGTGCAATCGAAGCTATCTTCAGTGTGCTAGCCCTGAAAGATCAAGTTGCTCCACCAACGATTAACCTTAAAAACCCAAGTGAAGGCTGTGATTTAGATTACGTAACAGACGGTAAGGCACGTCCTGCAAATATTGAATATGCACTGTCAAACTCATTTGGTTTTGGTGGCACTAACGGTACGTTAATTTTTAAACGTATCTAGTACTATTGCTAATGATATGAATCAGTCACTTGTAGTTGCTGATCTTAAAAACCCGATACGCAAGTTCGGGTTTTTTTATGTCCAAAAATTGTGTCCGCAAAAGGGATATTTCAATTTTAATAATAGCAATTATGGGTAGACATACAGCTAATGCTGCACTTTTTTGCAGAATTTATAATCTAAAATAATGTATTTTAGTAATCAATAATATTCCGCTATTTAGCGTGATGGGGATTATTTCCGATCTGCTATTTAGTGAACAAGGGATTATGCGTATAATCCTTTATTCAACTTTACATTGGATGAGTAACGTCATGTTAATTAACGGTATTGTCAGTCAAACTATTGATGCTGCTGATCGTGGTTTAGCTTATGGTGATGGGGTATTTTCTACCATCAAAATTGCACACGGTGAAGTAATTGATTGGTCATTGCATTTACAACGACTTAAAGATGGTGCAGTGCGTTTATTTTTCCCTGATATTGATTGGGAGTTGTTACAAACAGAAGTATTTAACAGTGCGCAATCAGTTGCTGCATACCCTCAACATGTATTAAAAGTGATGTTGACCAGAGGCAGTGGTGGTCGAGGCTATAGTGCAAGTGGCTGTGAGCAAGTGGTGCGGATTATCAGCTTGTCAGCTTTTCCCGAGCAGTATCTTACTTGGCAACAAACAGGCATCGCCATAGTACAGTGCCAGAGTCAATTAGGGCGCAACCAACAATTAGCTGGTTTAAAGTCCTTAGCACGATTAGAGCAAGTCTTTATCAAACAAGAACTACTTAAATTGAATGCTGTTGAAGGGTTAGTTTGCGATGAATTCGGCCATATCATCGAAGCCTGTAGCGCCAATGTTTTTATTTACCTAGCAGGTCAATGGATCACTCCAAAGCTTAATTATAGTGGTGTCGCTGGAGTGATGAGAGCCCGTATTTTACAGCTGCAAAATATCAATGTGATTGAGAAAGAGATCACCTTAGCAGACATTAATCAAGCAACATGCCTGTGTTTAACTAATGCGCTTATGGGCGTTGTTGCAGTCAAACAATATCAAGATAGACATTATTCAGTAGAGCAACTTAAACCTGTTACTGAATTACAAACATTGCTTAAGCAAGGAAGTTAATTTATATGATCAAGAAAGTTGGTTTAGCAGTCGCCTTATTCATTGTTATAGTAATCGCTATGATAGGTTGGGCAAAACAGCAAGTGGACACTTATTTAAGTACACCACGTGTAACTGAAACACAACTATTTACCTTGTCGGAGGGCAGCTACTTTTCGCATTTAGCACCACAATTAATGGAACAAGGATTATTAGACTCAGACCGTTGGTGGAAAGTAGTTGCGAAATTGTATCCTGAGTTAACACATATTAAATCAGGTACTTATCAATTTCCTAAAGAGGCATCTTTACAGCAAATCTTAACTATCTTAAACAGTGGGCGAGGCTATCAGTTTAAAGTGACCTTTGTTGAAGGTAGCACTTACAAGGATTGGCTAACCACATTAAGCAAAGCTGACAGAATCAAACCAATTGTAGAAGATGAACAAGCTATTTTAGCTAAGCTAGGCAGCACTTCACCTAAATTAGAAGGGTTACTTTTTCCTGAAACCTATCACTATTCTGCTGATATGAGTGCCTTTAGTATTATTAAAAAAGCGTACTTACATCAACAGGCGGTCGTTGAAAAATTATGGGCAGAAAGAGACAAAAACCTTCCCTATAAAACACCTTATGAAGCCTTGATTATGGCGTCAATCATTGAGAAAGAGAGTGGTTTAGCCAACGATAGAGACAAAATAGCCTCGGTGTTTGTTAATCGTTTAAAAATAGGTATGCGTTTACAAACAGATCCAACGGTTATCTATGGAATGGGGGAACGTTATGATGGACGTATCCGTAGTAAAGATTTACGAGAAAAAACAGCTTATAACACTTACACCATTACCGGATTACCACCGACACCAATTGCGATGCCAAGTGAAGAAGCGCTGTATGCCGCTTTGCACCCTGCAGATACAAAATACTTATATTTTGTGAGCAAAGGGGATGGTACCTCTTATTTCTCTAAAAACTTAAGAGAGCATAACAATGCAGTTAATAAATATATCCGAGGAAAATAAAATGTCAGCAATACAAAAACTAGCGGGTAAATTTATTGTTATTGAAGGATTAGAAGGTGCAGGTAAAAGTACTGCTATTCAATACATTCAAGATTGGTTAGAGCAACAAGGAGTCAATAAACAACATATT
The DNA here is from genome assembly GCF_055808325.1 of Psychromonas sp. KJ10-5. Lineage (NCBI taxonomy): Bacteria > Pseudomonadati > Pseudomonadota > Gammaproteobacteria > Alteromonadales > Psychromonadaceae > Psychromonas > Psychromonas sp. KJ10-5. The sequence goes on from NZ_CM147864.1 coordinate 590,172, forward strand.
GAATTAACGCGTGAGCCTGGTGGCACTGTACTCGCTGAAAAGATGCGAGAAATAGTTAAAATGGATGTCGCAGATGAACAACTTGATGATAAAGCAGAATTATTGATCATGTATGCTGCTCGTGTACAACTGGTTGAACATAAAATTAAACCAGCACTGGCAGCAGATAAAGTGGTGATTGGTGATCGTCATAATTGGTCTTCTTTAGCTTATCAAGGCGGCGGTCGTGGCATCGACTTACAGTTAATTAATGACATTAAGCAAGTGGCTTTAGGTGACTTCAAGGCAGACTTTACCCTATTTTTAGATATTGAACCGGAATTAGGGTTAAGCCGAGCAAGAGGTCGCGGAGAGTTAGATCGTATCGAGCGATTAGCTATCGACTTCTTTAATCGCTCTCGAGCAGTGTTTCAGGAACTGACAGAGCAAGAAAAAAATGCCGTGAGTATCGATGCAAGTCAGGATTTTGAACAAGTAAAAGCTGCGATTCATCTGCAACTCGATAACTGGTTAGCGAGTTTATAAATGGCTACTACGCAAGTAACATCAGATATGGTTGAATCAAGTTTTGAACAAGTGTCAACGCCTTGGTTAACTCCTTTTTATCAGCAACTTCAGCAGACTTATTTGCAGGGGCGATTTGCCCATGGTTTGTTGTTTACGGGGAGTGCTGGTATTGGAAAGTACAAGTTAGCACAACAATTAGCACAATATCTGTTGTGTACTAACAAACAACATGATGATGCCTGCTTTGAATGCCATTCCTGCAAGCTATTTAGTGCTCATAATCACCTCGATTATCATTTGTTAGTGGCTGAAAAAAATAAATCTATCGGTATTGATCAAATTCGTTTATTGACTGAAAAACTCAATGAACGCCCACAGCTAGGCAACAATAAAGTCGTGCTAATTAAAGGAGCAGAACAGCTCACTGAAGCCGCAGCCAATGCATTATTAAAAACATTAGAAGAGCCGCAGGGTGATAGTTATCTGGTTTTGCTAGCAAGAACGCATCATCAATTAATGCCAACTTTATTAAGCCGATTGCAACAAACTCATTTGCATAGCCCGGATGACCAAAGCTTAATTAACTGGTTGTATGAACTGGGTTATCAAGTCAGTGATCTAGGTGTATTGCGTTGGTTTCAAAATAGTCCATTAGCTTTATTAAATCATTTAAAAGCATTACAGCAAGATGCAAGTCTAGATACACGTCGTCAATGTGTGGAAGGTGTGTTTAACATGCTGTATCAACCACAGCAGTTATTTAGCTTTTCACGCTTGTTAGCTAACGATGCAGAGCAAAATTTATTACTGCTTTTTCATCTATTACATGATATTCATAAATTAAAATTAAACACCGAACAACTTGATCAAGATGCTATCTATTACTTTGCATTGCCACAGTTACAACTTTGGCAAGCCCAATTAAGCTTTAAAAGTTTACGTATGTTAAGCCAAGAAATATTAAAAACACGAAGCTTATTAACCGAACACAACGCATTAAAGAAAGAGTTATTGATCAGCGCTCTGTTGATTAAAATAAAGAATGAATTTAAGGAAACGCACCATGTTAGTTGATTCTCACTGTCACCTTGATCGATTAGATTACACTAAAAAACACACGGGAATTGCCGATGTGATTGAAAAGGCACAAGCAAAAGGCATCAATCACCTATTAAGCGTTTGTGTCACGTTAGAAGATTATCCAGCGATGGCTGAAATGATTCAACCTTACGATCAAGTATCGAGTACTTGTGGCGTACATCCCTTGTACAAAGAAGCAGTGATGAATGAAGATTTGTTACTTGAATATGCAAGTGCTGAAAAAGTGATTGCCATTGGTGAAACAGGCTTAGATTATTTCTACTCGCCAGAGACAAAAGAGTGGCAAATAGATGCTTTCCGTAAACAGATTCGAGTTGCTAAAAAACTCAACAAACCTTTGATTATTCATACCCGTGGCGCTCGTGAAGATACTCTGAATATTCTTCGTGAAGAGGGGGCGGAACAAGTCGGTGGTATTTTACATTGCTTTACAGAGTCTATTGAAATGGCGCAGGAAGCAATGCAAATGGGGTTTTATATTTCAGTATCAGGCATTGTTACCTTCAAGAATGCTAAAGAGTTACAAGAAGTAATTAAAGCGGTACCGTTAGAACGTTTATTAGTGGAAACTGATTCGCCTTATTTAGCTCCTGTACCACATCGTGGTGAAGAAAATGAACCCGCATACACTTACAATGTGGCAGAGTTTGTTGCTGACTTAAAAGGTGTTTCATTTGCTGAACTAGCCGAAGCAACGACTAATAACTACTTCACCTTATTTAAAAATGCAAAACGTTAATTAATTAGGCGGTATTAGCCAAGGAGCTTTTATGCAAACAGTATTATTTAATGGACAACCCATTAGCCCTTCAAAAGTGGTCTGTATTGGACGTAATTATGTTGAGCATATTGCTGAACTCAATAATGAAGTTCCTACAGAACCAGTGATTTTTGTGAAGCCGAATTCTGCGATTAGTACTGACATGACGACCCATGCTGTTGATGCGATTCACTATGAATCTGAAATCTCACTATTGATCGACGATAATCAGTTTGTTGGTGTTGCTGTTGGATTAGATTTAACTAAGCGAGAAGTACAAAGTGTGCTTAAAAGCAAATCTTTACCTTGGGAGCGAGCTAAAGCTTTTGATGCCTCTGCTGTTTTTTCTGAGTTTGTGAGTTTTGATCAGCCGGTGGATTCCTTAAGCTTAGTTTTATCGATTAATGATCAAATCATTCAACAGGCAAACTACCAACTTATGATTTACAAACCTGCTGAAATTATTGCGGCAGTAAATGAATTTATGTCCTTTGAAAAGCATGATATTTTAATGACAGGCACACCAAAAGGTGTGGGTAAAATTAACCAAGGTGATAAATTCACTGGGCAGATTTTTTCTCAGGACACACTTTTAGTGTCGCAAAGCTGGACCGTCTCATAAGGTGCATTAAGCACTCATCCTATTAGGTACTGGAAATGCACAAAATAATTATGCATTTCCAGCCTTTTATCTGCCGCAAACACTTCTCAGCACTAGCCATATCTATTTGATCTGCGTAAAATTACAGCCATATTTTTTATCACTTGTATAAAGTAGAGTAAATTGAATGCAGCATCTAGATGAAATCGTTGCTAACGCGCAACAACAGATCGAAAACGCCGCAGATACTAATGAATTAGAAGAGATTCGTTTACAGTATCTGGGTAAAAAAGGCCTAATGACTGAGCAAATGAAAGGCTTAGGCAAATTACCACCTGCTGAGAAACCAGCTGCAGGTCAATTAATTAATAAAGCAAAACAAGCGATTCAAGCGGTATTAGTTGAACGTAAAAAAGGCATGGAAGAGGATATTTTAAATGCCAAACTAGCCTCAGAAACGATTGACGTAACGCTACCGGGTCGTGGTACAAAACAAGGTAATGTTCACCCTGTAACTCGTACTACTGATCGTATCGTTGAGTTCTTTAGTGAGTTAGGTTTTGAAGTAAAAGATGGTCCTGAAGTAGAAGATGGTTACCATAACTTTGATGCATTGAACATTCCACCTCATCATCCAGCGCGTGCTGATCATGATACTTTCTACTTCAACCCTGATTTAGTACTTCGTACACAAACTTCAGGTGTGCAAATCCGTACCATGGAAGCACAAAAGCCACCAGTGCGTATTATCTCTCCTGGACGTGTTTACCGTAATGATTACGACCAAACACATACACCAATGTTCCATCAAGTAGAAGGCTTGATGATTGCAGAAAACGTAAGCTTTACACAGCTTAAAGGTATTTTGCATGACTTTTTACATAACTTCTTCGAAGAAGATTTGGAAATTCGTTTCCGTCCATCTTACTTCCCATTCACAGAACCTTCTGCAGAAGTTGACGTGAAAGGTAAAAACGGTTGGTTAGAAGTATTAGGTTGCGGCATGGTTCACCCAAGCGTATTAAAATCAATGGGTGTAGATCCTGAGAAATACTCTGGTTTTGCCTTCGGCATGGGTATTGAGCGTTTAACAATGCTACGTTACAACGTTAACGATTTACGTTCATTCTTTGAAAACGATCTTCGTTTCCTCAAGCAATTCAAATAAGGGTTAATAATAATGAAATTTAGTGAAGCTTGGTTACGCGAGTGGGTTAACCCAGAAATTACACGTGATGAATTAACACATCAAATTACTATGGCAGGTCTTGAAGTTGATGATGTAGATCCTGTTGCCGGTGAGTTTACCAAAGTATTAGTCGGTGAAGTGGTTGAATGTGGTCAACACCCTGATGCTGATAAACTACAAGTGACTAAAATCAATATCGGTGAAGAAGAGTTAATCGATATTGTTTGTGGTGCTAAAAACTGTCGTTTAGGTTTAAAAGTAGCAGTCGCGGTTGTGGGTGCTGTTTTACCTGGTGACTTTAAAATTAAAAAAGCAAAACTGCGCGGCCAACCCTCTTTTGGCATGCTGTGTAGTGAATCTGAATTAGGCATGGCAGAAAGTGCAGAAGGTATCATTGAACTACCTTTAGATGCACCGATTGGTCAATGTGTTCGTGAATACTTACAACTAGATGACGTGATCATTGATGTTGATTTAACAGCAAATCGTGCAGATTGTTTAGGTATTGCAGGTCTTGCTCGTGAAGTGGCGGTATTAAATGGCATTGTAGCAACACAACCAACTTGGGAAAATGTGGTTGTTTCAATTGATGACCAAGTGGCTATCAACTTACAAGCGCCAGAAGCTTGCCCTCGTTACCTTGGACGTGTGATCAAAGGTATTAATCAAAATGCAACAACGCCATTATGGATGGTTGAAAAACTTCGCCGTTGTGGTGTGCGCAGTGTTGATGCAGTCGTGGATATTACTCAGTATGTATTACTTGAGCTAGGTCATCCGATGCATGCCTTTGATTTATCAAAACTAGAAGGCGGTATTGAAGTTCGTTTAGCTAACCAAGATGAAGAGCTTACATTATTAGATGGCAAAGAAGTTAAATTAAATGCAGACACATTAGTGATTGCAGACCAATCAAAAGCCTTAGCAATGGCAGGGATTTTTGGTGGTCAAGATTCTGGTGTACAAGAAGGTTCAACAGATATCTTCTTAGAAAGTGCTTTCTTTGCTCCATTAGCTATTGCAGGCCGTGCACGTAGCTATGGTCTACATACAGATGCTTCTCATCGTTACGAACGTGGTGTTGATCCACTGTTACAAGTAACTGCGATGGAACGTGCAACTCAGTTATTAGTTGAAATTTGTGGCGGTCAAGTTGGCCCAATCACAGAAGCTGTGAGCGAAGCAAATTTACCAAAACAAGCAACCATTGAATTACGTCGTAGCAAACTAGATCGTTTAATCGGTATTTCAATTGATGCAGAACGTGTTCAACAAATTCTGACTCAACTAGGTTGTGAAGTAACTGAAACCGCTGAAGGTTGGTCTGCAGTTGCACCAAGTTACCGTTTCGATATGGAAATTGAAGAAGACTTAATCGAAGAAGTTGCTCGTGTATTTGGTTACAACAACATCCCAAATATCGCACCTCAAGCTGCATTAACTATGCCAGCTCACAATGAGTCACGTTTAAAATTATCTAAAATTCGTGATGTATTAGTGAACCGTGAATACCAAGAAGCTATCACATACAGCTTTGTTGACCCTGATAAGCAACTTAAATTACACCCAGAAGCTGATGCACTTATTTTACCGCATCCAATCTCTAAAGATATGTCAGCAATGCGTGTTAGCTTATGGACTGGTTTATTAGAAAGTGTATCTAAAAATCAAAAACGTCAACAGAACCGTGTTCGTTTATTCGAAACGGGTTTACGTTTCATCAAAGATGAACAAGCTGAAAATGGTATTCGTCAACAGGCTATGTTATCAGGTGTGATTATCGGTAATGTTAGCGATGAACATTGGTCAATGGAAACTCGTGCCGCAGACTTCTTTGATCTTAAAGCTGATTTAGAAGCAGTATTAGATTTAACGGTTGATGATGCTAGTTTTGAGTTTAAAGCAGAAAAACACAGTGCATTGCACCCAGGACAATCAGCAGGTATCTACCGAAATGGTGTAAATGTTGGTTATATCGGTAGCCTACACCCAAGTTTGAAGAAACCTTTTGCATTAAATGGTCAAGCTATTGTTTTTGAAATAGAAGTTGATAGTATATTAACTAGACAACTACCTCAAGCTGGTGATATTTCTAAGTTCCCTGCGAACAGCCGAGATCTTGCTTTTGTTGTAGATGAACAAGTAAATGCAGGTAAGGTCCTAAAATTTATAGAAAAAATTGGCGGTTCTGAGCTAGTTAGCATAAACTTGTTTGACGTATACCAAGGTCAAGGCGTTGAAGAAGGTAAAAAAAGCTTAGCAATAGGCTTAATATTACAAGATTCTACACGTACTTTGGAAGAACAAGAGATTGCTGACAGCGTTAGCTCGATAGTTGAAGCGGTTTCTACGGAGTTTAATGCATCTTTGAGAGATTAATTTTATGGCACTGACAAAAGCTGAAATAGCAGCACACTTATCGGAAGAAATTGGATTAAGCAAACGAGAAGCAAAAGAGTTTGTAGAATCTTTCTTTGAAGAAATTAAATCAACGCTTGAATCTGGCTCGCCAGTTAAAATTTCTGGCTTTGGTGGTTTTGAGCTTAAAGACAAAGGCGAGCGACCTGGTCGTAACCCTAAAACGGGAGAAGATATCCCGATTGAAGCTCGAAGAGTTGTTACCTTTAAAGCGGGTCAGAAGCTGAAAGAGTTAGTGGAAACTAGCTTATCAGACAAACCTAACAAATAATTAATCAGCGTTTTTGCTATTAATCATTAATCTAGGGTTAGCCAATATACTATCTAGAAAAGTCGCTCTGCGGCTTTTTTTTTGCCTAAAATTTGGCTCGCTTAAATATGTGATTGGTATTACATGAGTTCAGACACACATTTGTCATGCTGTTCAGATTACAATGTTGTGCATAAAATGAATGCTAACTTTATGTACTTTCAACTTCCTTAACCAATTAGGACCGAAGATTTGAGTGACTATAAAAAAATTGTGGTATTAACCGGAGCTGGTATTTCTGCAGAGTCTGGTATTGATACATTTCGTACTAAAGATGGCTTATGGGAAAGGTACAAACTAGAGGATGTAGCGACACCCGAAGGGTATCAGCGTGATCCAGAATTAGTCTTAGATTTTTATAATCAACGCCGAAAGCAATTTTGTTCGGGTATTAACCTACCTAATGCTGCTCATCATGCATTGGTTGAGTTAGAACAAAAGTTTGATGGTGACTTTCTCTTAGTGACACAAAATATTGATAATTTACATGAGCAAGCGGGTTCGAAAAATGTGTTACACATGCATGGGGAATTATTAAAAGCGCGTTGCCCTGGCTCTAATCAATTGGTGCAGTGGCTGGGAGATTTAAACAGTGATGACTTGTGTACTTGTTGCCAGTATCCAGTTCCCTTACGCCCACATATTGTCTGGTTTGGTGAAATGCCGATTGGCTTGGATAAAATCTATCATCATTTATCTGAAGCAGACCTGTTTATTGCGATTGGGACTTCCGGCACTGTTTATCCTGCAGCAGGCTTTGTGGAAGAAGCAAAAAGTAGTGGGGCAGAGTCCATTGAGATTAACCTTGAAGTCAGCGAAGTACATAGTCATTTTGATCAAGTTATACAAGGTAAAGCAACGCAGTTGGTGCCTGAATTAGTTAAACAAATTTTAAGCTAAGCACTAAGTCTTGGTTGTTTTGTTTTCAATCTAAATCGTCTTAGCTAAGTATGAATAAACTTGAAATGCTATCAGAACCCCCTACAATGACGGGCTGCTGAACAGCTGTTATTTCATTTAGGGAAGTTACTAGGTTATGAGTTCAAAATATTTTGTATTGGGCGGTGATATTAAAAAATCGTTGGCCGAAGGGTATCATTTAGATTTAAAAAAATTGTTAAGCGATGGTTTTAAAATCACTCGCAAACATTTTCTGCCGCTTGTCTCTGCATGTCTTTTTATCATGTTAGCGTCTTTCTCCTTATTAAGTCTATTCATTGATACTGAAACGTCACTAACCGATCCTAAAGTGATTGGTTTATTTTTTGTATTTGCATTACTGATTGCACCTCCAATAATGACAGGGCTTATTATGATGGGCGTTCATCATTCTGTGGGGCTTAAAACCAACTCTTTCCATCTTTTTCATTACTTTAAAATGATATTGAAATTGTCACTGGCAGCGATGATGGTTAATTTAATGACTAATGCTGTGAGTATGGTGTTTGGACAAATATTTGGCAGTGCAGGATTTGTATTGTCTGTACTTGTTTTACTGTATTTGAAAATGTCATTCTGCTTGGTTTATCCATTGATTGCGGAAAAGAAAGCCTCGCCTGTAATGGCCTTAAAATTGTCTTTTAAATTAGTGCATAAAAACATTAGCCAGTTTACACAATTATTAGTTATTTTCTGTTTACTGTTTCTCTTTGGTTTAATCACTTCTGGCATCGGTTTACTGTTTGTTATTCCTTACTGCATCAACGTATTAGGTATTGTTTATCGTCAAATCTGTGGTGTGAGCATTGCGGTAACAGAAACAGATGATCAAGATTCCGACTCAGGACCAGACTCAGATTCAGGTTCTCGCCATGGTGGCTTTGAAGCTTAACTTGAGCATCCCTCAGTAAGAGCAGAGGAACCTCTGCTCTTACTTGTATATTTCCTCCCAGTATTTTAATGCCTATCAACCCATTCCTGTAAAACCTTTTGCATTGCTTATCCTCTGCTATAAAACATCAATGATTAGGCTTAAAAGTTTAATTGGTTAAAACTAACTAAGTCATTGATTAAATCTATCTAAATAATCTAAAAATTGGTGAACTTAATCTAAGAGATCTCCGTATCACTTATTAAAGGCTGAAAGAGTGAATAATTGTGATAAATATCAAATTTTATTGGCGTTATTAAACACATTCTGCTTAGATGAACACACACTAAAAAATAAAAATGTTGTAGGAGTTATTTTTGAAATTCACGGATAAAAAAGCAATCCTGTTTGATCTAGATGGTACTTTAATTGATAGCGCGCCAGATTTAGCATTAGCCATTAATCACATGCTAACCAGTATCGGTCGAGAAGAGATTGAACCTGTTATCATCCGCTCTTGGGTAGGTAATGGAGCTAGCATTTTAGTACAACGTGGTTTATCTGGGCAAACAGAGATTGACCCAGATTTAGATCCTGTATTATTAGAAAAGTCTTTAGCCATTTTCTTAGACTTTTACGCTAAAAATCTTTGCGTTGATACAGTGACATATCCTAATGTGGTTTCATCGCTTCACGCATTGAAAGACAAGGGCTACCAACTTGCGATTGTGACCAATAAACCTTATGACTTTATACAGCCAATTTTAGATGGTTTATCACTGAACGGCTTATTTTCGCTGTTAGTTGGCGGAGATACCTTAGAGAAACGGAAACCTGATCCACTGCCTTTACACTTTGCTTGTGAAAAACTAGGCGTAAAAGCGGAACAGTGTGTGATGGTAGGTGATTCTAAAAACGATATTTTAGCCGCTAATGCAGCGAACATGCAGAGCATTGGTTTAACCTACGGTTATAACTACGGCGAAGATATTAACGAGCATGGGCCTGATGTTAGCTTTGATGATTTTGCAAATATCATTGCGACACTTTAGGACGCTAATCAATCAATGTTAACTGATTAGTTTCCCTCTTTTTACGCAAATATGAACGGTTTAATAGTGACTAGAAGCGATATGTCTGATAAAAAAATTGCAGTTATAGGTGGTGGAATCGCAGGAGCATCCATTGCCCTGTACTTGAGTGAAATTGGGTTAAAAGTAGATTTATTTGAAAAGGGCACAAGTCTAGTTAATGGACCTCCAATTTGCCACTTACATGCTGGTGGCAATCTGTATAGAGAGATTCCTGACGAGCAATGCGTGACTTTATTAGAAGAGTCTATTGAAGCATTACGTTTGTACCCCGATTCTATTGATTACCGACCAACGGTCATCGCAGTGCCAAAACATGACCCAGGGCAACCATTGGATCTGTTACCACGTTTAACGTTATTACAAGATGAATATCAAAAGTTAATTGATAAAGATAGTAATAATAAAGTGCTAGGTGAAGTAAATGATTATTATCGTTTAGTTGAATTAGAAGAGTTACAGCACTTAGCCACTTTAGATGAGCAAAAAGTGCCAAGCACATCTGAGGAATGGTTAATTCCCTTTGCTAAGCATACCGATCTATCTTTACTTAAGTTCCCTGTGGTTCTGGTACAAGAGTTCGGTTGGAATGTATTCCGCTTAGGTGCAACGGCTGCGTTATCTTTAGAGAAAAATGCTAATTGTCAGATTCATCTCAATAGCAAGGTAACCAAACTATCTCAACAACAGCCGGAAAAATGGCAGTTAAACTATGTTGAAGATGATGTGGAAGGTGAGCATGAATTTGATTATGTGATCAATGCTGCTGGTTTTAGAACGGGTGAAATTGATGACTTAGCAGGATTTCATCGAGATCGTTTAGTAGAGTTTAAAGCTGCTTACGTTACGCATTGGGAAGGTACAGGTGGTTTCTGGCCTGAAGTAATTTTTCATGGCACACGCGGTACACCTCAGGGGATGGCTCAATTTACCCCATACCCAGGTAATCTAGTACAATTGCACGGTATGACCGAGGATATTACCTTATTTAAAGATGGTTTAGTCGAAAATACTGAAAACAGCTCTCAGCCGCAATTAGATGCTAAATTTTTGAGAAAAATAGATAAAGGGTGGTTGGAGCAAGAGATCGCTGCAAGAGGGCAGTTGTCGATAGATTTCCTATCGCAGTATATCCCTGCCTTTAAAGATGCTAGCGTTGCTGGTAAACCTTTATTTGGTGCGCAGCAAATACCAGGTGATGATTCAACGTTACGTACTGCAGGTATCTCTTTTGAAAGTAACCATTATGCGCGTTGTGAAATAGTGAAAGCTTCTTCAGTATTAACTTGTGCTGATGCATTAACAGAAAAGTTAGCTGAACTAGGGTTTGTGGATAGAGAAAAAGTAGGTGCAAGATTGTTCCCAATCACTGACTCGATTGACGACCAAGCAATTACTGAACGTTCAGAGCTGTATACGCAACAACGTGGTTATCCTATTGCCTTAGCTTATCGTAATATTAAACAGGATTAAGTTGCTTACGCTGGCTAACCTGAGCTTAGAGCAATAAGTGAGATTACTTATTCAGCTTAAATAAAAAATCCCATGACTTAACAGACCATGGGATTTTTTAGTTTCTCTCCTTTAATTTTTTTATAGATAAGTGCACTTAATGTTGCGCATTTCTATTTTTAATCCCCACTTTATTCATCTATTACCATGACTATGATTTTTTTCTATGTGCTAGAAACATAGATTTTTTGGTTTAGTAAACCAATACAGCAATGGGGGCAATAAATAACTTACGTCATCTATTTAGACCAAAATGTGGTTAGTGATTAACGCAATAGACAACCCAAACAATGGATGTAGTTAAAACTCACGAAATGACACGTATATTTGGGGATGAGATCAAGAACACCCATAAACTTTGACGAGTCATCATTACTCTTCTCTGTTTTTACAAGAAACAAAAACGGCGCTATTAAGCGCCGTTTATTTAATATTGAATCTATTTATTAAAAAGCATGTTCACCGATCATTGGGGCGGTTTGGTTACTGCTGAATAAGCTAGCGTGTAATCGTAATGCATGATTATCAGTTAAGCTGGAAATGTAATCGGCAATCACTCGTTGTTGACGTGATACATCGCCTTCATACAGCGTCCACAGGTTTTTTGCTCTTTCTGGTAAAAAACGTAAAGGGCCAGACTCAAAGGCTTCAAATAGTTCCATTACAATTTGTTGTCCACGGTATTCCAAAATTTGTAAATCTGGGCTTTGGATAACATAGGTTAATACAAACTTCTTCAATACTTCTAAGGTTTTAAACATAGCAGTATCTAAATAAGCATTGTAAGCCAATAGCGGCTCTTTAAACTGCTTATCAACACGTTGAATGGTAATGGACGTGATTAACGCATTAACTAATGAGCCTATCGCATCTTTGCGTTTAAAGTGCTGTGATGAAAATAAGTTGTCGGTGAGTTCTTGCAATTTATCATGAAGACAAAAATTTTCAATGGCGGCTAGTTGTGGAACTACCTTTTCTTGCCATAGTGATTTATTGATAATCCCCATCGCGATCGCATCTTCTAAGTCATGTACGCCGTAGGCAATGTCATCAGCGATTTCCATTATTGAACAATCAAAGGATTTATATTTTGTTTTTAAGTGTTGCTTAGTCTGCACATCGGCATCGGGCGTTCGGGTGCTGGCAAACAAGCGGCGGTCACTTTCACACAACGTTGATAATACGGCATCCAATAAATGTCTATCATGGTCGTAAATGCCTTTTGCTGGCGTCCACTCTGATGTTTTTAATTGGCGAAAGTTACGTTGATTATCTGCAGGATAAGGCATGCTTAATTCACTTAAACATAGCGGGTATTTTAATACCCCTAATAAACTGCGGCGCGTTAAGTTCATGCCGTTATGCTCAGTGTATTGCTCTAGTTGAGTGAGAATTCTAAAGGTTTGTGCATTACCTTCAAATCCACCATGTTTAGCCATCATGTAATTCAGGGCTGTTTCACCGCCATGCCCAAAGGGTGGGTGACCGATGTCGTGGCTAAGACAGATTGTTTCTATCAAGTTATAACCAGATAATAAAGGACGAAATTCTGGTTGGATCATTTTTAAGTTCGCAATAATCCCCGAGCCAATTTGCGCCACTTCTAGAGAGTGGGTTAAACGGGTACGGTAAAAGTCACTTAATCCATTATTGTGAATTTGTGTTTTAGATTGCAGTCGTCGAAAGGCTGCAGAATGCAAAACACGTGCTTTATCTCGCTGAAATGCGCTGCGTTGGTCGAGTCGTCGATTTTTATTAGGCTCTGCTGTTAAACGCTCTAGCCAGATATCGGATACAAAAAGAGTAGGCTGTTTTGGGTCTAAATGTAATTCTGTGTCGTTAGCTTCTTGTAGGTTATCTACTGTTACTGTGTTCGTCTCTAAACTCATATATTCACCATAGTTTTGCTAATCACATAAAAAGTGTAACGTGTTTCTATAATGAAAAATATAAGTAAATGACTGAAAAATAAAATTTTAAAGTGTTTTTTCTTTAAAAAAGTAAGTTAAAAAAGAAGGAATTTAAAAAAATGGAGGTCATTTTACCAACAGAATAGATGTCTATTGGTAAAATTTTTTGTCTATGAATCAATTGTTTAGCTTAGTTTCTAACACCTTCCAATACAATGTCTAAATCGACATAACTCGAAGCACCTACCACTTTAATGCCGTAATCTGCCACTTGTAAACGAGTTGTACCTTCAAAACCTGCACGGTAACCACCCCATGGATCTTTACCTTCGCCGATAAATTTAGCATCTATAACCGCTGGTTTAGTCACGCCGTGTAGTGTCATATTGCCTGCAATAGCTAATGTACCATCGTCATTCTTTGTTACTTTAGTACTCACAAATTTAGCTGTTGAGTATTTACTTGCGTTAATAAAATCATCACTTCTTAAATGCTTATCACGTTCAGCATGGTTTGAATCTAAGCTTTCAGTGTTAACGTTTACGGTCACTTTAGAAGCTTCTATATTGTCAGCATCGTAACTGAATGTGCCATCAAACTCATTGAAACGGCCTTGAATAAAACTATAACCTAAGTGACTTACTTTAAAGCTAACAAAAGCATGTGCACCTTTAGTATCAACAGTATAGTCAGCAGCCATTGCACTTAGCGGTAAGGCCATTACAGCAGTTAGTGCTGAAGCCATCATTAATTTTTTCATGATATTTCCTTATTAAGTTAAATGTAAATTAAAGCATTTTCTTTAGGGTGTTATCTTTATTAATAAAGTGGTGTTTGAGTGCCGCAAGTACATGCAAACTAGCTAAGCCAATTAAGGTATAAGCAACGTATTCATGTACTAATCCTGCATAGTCTTCTTGATCTTCCACAAAAGAGCCTAATCCTGGTACTTCAAACCAATCAAATACATCAATACCCCGCCCATCTGCTGTTGAGATTAAATAGCCAGATAAAAACATAGTGAACAATAATATGTAAATTAATATATGCGCTGCCGTCGCCGCTTTCTTCTCAATGGTTGAGCCTTCAATCTCTGGTGCGGTTGATAGTAGTTTCCAGATTAATCGAGCAGTGGTGATAGCAACAAAACAAAGGCCTACTGATTTATGCCAGTGTGGGGCTGTTTTATACCATTCACTGTAGTAGCTTAAGTCAACCATCCAATATCCGGCTGCAAACAAGCCAATTACAAGTACTGCTGATAGCCAATGAAACGCTCTACTTAACCCATTATATTTAGCAATTATTGTTGCCATCGTAAACCTCACTACGTGTTAAGGAAATATAATCTCTTCACCAGATTCTAACCATGTTGGATACTTTTTCATGCACTGAGCAAATAAATTACTATTCATCAATGTCTCTAGCCATCGCTTAACTTGCTCATAACCTGCCTGCTCAAACCATGATTTATCAACACTGGCAAACTGACGAATAAATGGAAAAATAGCCATATCCGCTAAACTAATACGATCTGAAAATAGGTAGGGATTCTCATTCAAACGTGATTCTAATAGAAAAATAAACTCTTCTGCTTGTTGTCGATAATAATCTACTGAGTGTTCAGGGTGGCGATCTGCGTATTTATATCTATCTAACCAAGGTTTAAACTCATAATCGTTAATATCGATAAGGTCTAACATCTCTTCAATAGAGGGGGACAACCATTGTGCTGGATCGTTTTCTGATAAAGCCCAAACCATAATTTCTAAACTTTCATCAAGTACAGTATCAGGAGTCACTTGTTGTGTTAATTGCAGTACAGGAATGGTCTTATTAGGTGAAATAGCTAATAGTTCAGCGGGTTTGTGCTTTAATACAATTTCTCTGAGTCGTACTGATTGTTCGCTGATTGCAAGTGCCAACCTTGCTCGCATTGCATAAGGGCAACGTCTAAAAGAATATAAAATAGGCTGCATAACAATTCCCAATGATGAATGATAATTAATTGTTTCATTCTCCATCATAAGGGCAGGTTAAATTTTTGTAAAAGGGTGTTTATGTTATTTGTATCGCTTTTCTGGCCTTTTTTAGTTCTAAATGAAGAATAAAAAGCTAAGCGACTCAAAGGTGTCGCTTAGCGGAAGGTTTATGAGCAGCTATCATTTTCAAGTGCTTGTTTTTTCTCTTGCCTTGCTTGTTGAATAATTTGTTTTGCAGAACTTAAAAATAGGGTGGCTAAAAAAGCGGCGACAATGAGGTCGGGCAATGCACTGTCTGTGACCCATACGCCTGACGCTGCCAATAAAACCACTAAGTTACCAATGGCGTCATTACGGCTACATAACCACACCGAACGAACATTGGCGTCACCATCTTTGTATTTCATTAGCAACAAAACACTTAATACATTGGCAGCAAAAGCTAATATCGCAATACTCCCCATAATGCTGGCATCAGGAGTGACAGAAAACCAAAGTTTGTAGAATGTAGAAGCTAATACATATATTGCCATCAACAATAAGCTAACGCCTTTTATAAGAGCAATATTACTGCGTAAGCTTAATGATTTACCAATGACCCAAAGGCTAATGCCATAGGTCAGAGTATCACCTAAAAAGTCTAATGCGTCGGCTTGCAGTGCTTGTGAATTAGATTTTATACCTGCGAACATCTCTACTAAAAACATAACTGCATTGATTACAATAACGGCAATTAAAATACGTTTATAAACAGGATCAATTCCTGTGAAGTCTGCTTTATGATCACAACATCCAGCCATAGTTTATACCTCTTTGATAAATGAATTCGGAAACGTTAAGATAGTCTACAAGCTCTAGTAACTAGAGGTTCAAGCTTTTTTTTATTAATATCAATCATAAAAATTAGCTATCCTATTATTCTTGTTAAGGTAATTTATGGATTATTTGTAAATTTAACAATTAGTTATGAATGTTCCGTTTTAAACTAAGTCATTTTTCCTATACAAAATATCGAACAGTTATTTAATAAAAATAGTTTAACGAGGAGATGCATATGATTTATTCAATTGGTCAACTGAGTAAACTGGCACAGTGTAAAATACCTACCATTCGTTATTACGAAGAGATAGGTATTTTAGATAAAGCGACTCGCAGCACAGGAAATCAGCGTCAATATACACAAGCACATTGCGAACGATTAAATCTAATCTGCCATAGTCGTGCACTAGGGTTTAGTCTCAAAGAGATTAAACAATTGATTAAATTACAAAACGGTCAGTTTGATAGTGGCCAAAAATCGCATTCTATTGTGCAGAGTCATTTAACGGATGTTAGGAATAAGATAGCGAAATTAAAGGAGCTAGAGTTACAACTATTAACACTAGTTGAGCAATGCCATCAGTCAGAAACCTCTGATTGCCTTTGTGTGTCGGCGCTTAAGTAATATGAAAGTGGTTGTGGGCGGCCATGATAGTAACCTTGCTGTAAGCGATAACCTAATGAGTTTAACAACTCTGCTTGCTCTTCCGTTTCAATACCTTCAATTAAACTATTCATCGATAAGTCAGTCACTAAACGCTGAATACATTCCAGAGTTAAAGTGCTATTGATATTTTCTAGAAACGTTTTATCTACCTTTACCGTGGTTGCAGGAATGGTGTGCAAGTAGGCTAAAGAAGAATAACCTGTACCAAAATCATCAATACTGACTTTAATCTGGTGGCTAGCTAGAGTATTAATTGGGCTATTGCTATGATTAACATCAGTTAGCAACACACTTTCTGTCAATTCAAGAATCAAGTCTTGTGCCTGTAAGTCATGTTTATCGAGCATGTATAAAATAGTATCGACTAAGTTAGGGTTAACCAAATGTAACCCAGATAAATTAACAGCCATGGTGATACTAGGGTGGAACAGATCTTTGAGGGTTAGGAGATCATGCAGAGCTTGGTCCAGCACCCAGGTTTCAATTTCGTATATTAAGCCAACCTCTTCAGCAACACTAATTGCTTCTTCTGGTGAAACAAACCCAAGCTCATCGTTATACCATCTTAATAAAGCCTCAAAGGAAACGATCTTTCCTGTGGAGCAATCAAGTACAGGTTGGTAATGCAAGTAAAGTTCATTATTAGCTAAGGCAAAAGACAATTTTTGTGCAATTACACTTAAACGTTTTTGGCTATTTTCCATGCCTGTTTGGTATTGCACC
Source organism: Psychromonas sp. KJ10-5 (assembly GCF_055808325.1). Taxonomy (NCBI): domain Bacteria; kingdom Pseudomonadati; phylum Pseudomonadota; class Gammaproteobacteria; order Alteromonadales; family Psychromonadaceae; genus Psychromonas; species Psychromonas sp. KJ10-5. The sequence continues at coordinate 607,572 of NZ_CM147864.1, forward strand.
CATTGCTTTTTACCGAGTTTTTTAGCGTGATACATAGCGGCATCTGCATAAGCGATAATTTGCTCGTAGCTTTGTGCATCATTAGGGTAATCTGCTACGCCAATACTGGCAGATAATAAAAGTTCTCGACTTAGGAAGCTTTGATAAGGTTCACTTAAGGAGTCGATGATAGCTTGGCAACGTAATGTAGTAGAAATATCACTCTGTGATGAACCGTTTTCAATAATGAAAATAAACTCATCTCCGCCAAAACGGCAAAGGATATCGCCTTTTTGCTTGTGCTCTTTTAACCGTTCACTCACTTTAACTAGTATCTCATCACCTTGTCTGTGCCCAAGAGAGTCATTAACCATTTTAAAGCCATCTAGGTCGATATATAGCAAAGTAAAAGGAGTTTGTTTTTCAAACATAGGTTTTAAAGTATCGATTAAACCACGTCTATTTACTAAGTTCGTTAACGGGTCTGCCCATGCTTGTTGACGTAAATTTTGCTCAACAATTTTACTTTCATGGATATCATATTGATTAATTAAGATATGTGTCGAGTCATCTTGGTTTTTAATTCTATTGGCAATCACTCTAAACCAGTTATCGCCATAACAAGTCTTCATTAAGATATCAGATTCAAACTTTTCCTCTTTATCGATCGCTTGCAGTAAGTTCAGCGCATCTTGATGATCGCAACATAGGTCTTTTAAATGTGTGGTGGTGCTACTAAATTTTTTGGCGAAGGGAGAGTTAGCACTCAGGAATTCGCCATTTAAATTATATAAAGAGATGATTGTTGCACTTTTAAACTGCATCGTTGTATGTGCTAAAGTTGGCGTGGCTTCAACTAACATCGCTAATCGACCATCTTCCAGAGTCACTCCTGAAAACTGACACAATGCCTCTGTTTCATTTCCTTTTGGAGAGAAAAACCAGTTTTCTTGTACGACTTTATTCTCTTTAAAAGCACGACGATATTGTTCAATGGTTTCATTGATAGCGTCAGATTGACCTATCTTAAAATCACGTTGGGCTAAGTCATCGATACTAGTGCTATCCCACAATAATAATGCAGCTGTATTTGCCCAGATTATTGCATAGGCATCAATATCATAAATCCAGATCGCGGTATGTAATTGGTCTATATTTACCTGCATAGAAGCCTATTTTTATTATTAACAATCGTAATATTTTGTGTGTAACGAGTTAATAAATAATGTAACTCTGTTTGCTATTTTAGCAGAAAAAACTACCAATATAGGAGTGTTATTTTTATGGTTTTATTGTTTAGTGGCTATAATGCGATAGGTAATTAAAATATTTTAAGTATATTATAAGTCTGATTTTATTATCTTATTGATATCTAAATAGTAAATATTAAAAGCTTACATAACCAACGGTACTGAGTTCGTTGTTAATAAACGATTAAATATTTGCTAAGCCACTGTTAACGATATAAATTTAAATAACCCTAATACTTATTGAGAATAATAATGAAAAAACCACAACGTGATATAACACTTCGATTTTTAGCTGAAACACAGGATGTAAATTTTGGTGGGAAGGTACACGGTGGCGCAGTGATGAAATGGATTGACCTTGCTGCTTATGCTTGTGCTGCTGGATGGAGCGGACGTTATTGTGTTACCGCTTATGCTGGTGGTATTCGCTTTGTTGCCCCGATCCATGTTGGTAGCTTAGTTGAAGTAAAAGCAAAAGTTGTTTATACAGGCAAAACATCAATGCATATTGCCCTAGAGGTGAATGCCTGTGATCCTAAATCTTTAAATAAACGCACGACAACACATTGTATAGTGATCATGGTTGCCGTTGATCAAAATGGTCAATCTGAATTAGTACCACAATGGGTGCCAGAAAGTGAAGAAGACATTAAACAGCACGAAACGGCTGTTAAGTTGATGGAGATGCGTAAAAAAATAGGTGACGAAATGGAAATATATATGGATTAATTCCGTTCTACTTATTATCAATAAATAAGAAGTTGAATAGATAAATAGGCAGCCATAATGAAACTAGTGTATAGCCATGATAACCACTTTATTGTCGGTAACATAAAAAATTTGATAGAAGCGCAAGGCATTCAAACATTTATTAAGAATGAGTTTACACAAGGTGCAATGGGTGAAACTTCTGCCGTAGATAGCTGGCCGGAAATTTGGGTCTTTGACGATAATGATCATCAACAAGCATTAGCTATCGCAATGCAATCTCAGCAAAGTGCTGATACACCTGACTGGGTTTGTAATAGTTGCAATGAGAGTAATGATGGCTCCTTTGATTTTTGTTGGCAGTGTCAGCAAGCAAAGTAATCGTGCATTAAAATTGACATAAAGGAAGGCTATTTGCGTATTATTGAAATTGATTGGCAACAAACGATTGCCATTCGCCATCAAGTTTTATGGCCAGATAAAAAGCCTGAGTTCTGCATTGTCGAAGGTGACGAACAAGCATTACATTATGCAGTGGAATTAAACGGTCAATTGATTTGTGTTGCTTCGATCTATCGCGATCATGATTGTGTTCGCTTAAGAAAGTTTGCAACCTTAGTTGACTATCAAGGTAAAGGTGCGGGTAGTTTGATGTTAAGGTTTATTATTAATGCCCTAAAAGAAGCAGGCACCAGCTATTTTTGGTTTGATGCAAGAGAATCTGCTTTAGCTTTTTATCAAGGTTTTGGTTTTGAAGTGGAAGGAGAGTTATTTTATAAAAGTGATGTGGCTTACTATAAAATGGCACGCCATTTATAACTCACGTTAATGCTGACTTAGAATAAAGGCAGTCAATTTAAAACTGCCTTAGTCGCTGAACTAATCGCTGAAACCTTGATGGATAAATTGCTGTCTTAGTTGAGTAAAGTTGGCTTCGTTACATTGTAAGAACTGCATCGCAAATTCATACCCTTGCTCCTTAAACTTATCTAATTTTGCAAGTTCATATTCATTCATGATCACGTGCATTGCTTCTTGAACTAATTCAGGCTCATCTTCACCAATTAATGTCTCTGGTGGATCAAAATGTGTCACCATCCAATCTTGTAATTGTTCATTATCGATTTTTTTTTGATGCCAAAGTGTCAATGTATCGATAAGCTGTTTTTTGCTGATAACCGGTTGTGTCATGATTTTTCTCATATAATAAACTTAATTGAGATCATAACTGATCCGTTCATTTATCACCACCTTAGCCATCTTTTTTCACTGAAGATAGAGCTCATAATTGCTATTCTTGTTACAAAGGCGCTTCTATGATTTTTGAACCATGGTAAAATATGTCATAAGGGAAAGGATTTTAATACAGGGGAAGGTAAGTGACTAAGATTGATAATCGAGAATTGACTCGTTTAAATCATGTTAATTGTGGTGAAGTAGTGCACCTTCAAGTTGTCACACCCACTAAGCCTATTCGTTTAAAAACACGTTTAATAGGCATCGACCCAAATATGTCGGTTATTCTGGCATTTGGCAATGATGCTTCTTGGATCAAAGCCTTACCACATCTAAAAGAGACGAATGATGTGATTGTTCGCTTTATGAATAGTGAACAGCAGCAAGCTAACGTCACTGCTTTTCGTACGTCGATACAAAAAATTATGACTATTACTGGTCGTTGGTTAGTGCTTGATTACCCTAAAAATATAGAATCAGTGCCGTTACGTAAACACCGCCGTGTTGACGTTAGTATTGAAGCGGCGTTAGTCAATTCTGAAAGTGATACTGTATTAGCAAACGGTGTATTGATTGATGTATCTATTCAAGGTTGTGCGTTTGTTTGTAAAAAGCAGGGCAGCCTTTCGATAGGTGGGATTTATCAATTGTTGATTGATTTAGGAGATGGTAGCTCAAAAGTGACGCTATCAGTAGCATTAAAGAGTAATAAAGAATTAGGCGTTAATGACGAAGTACAATATGGTTTAGTATTTACCACACCTGAAGATGTGCAATCTGCGATTCAGCAATTACTTTTACACTATTTACAAAAATAATGTTATTCCAAACTGATTGACAATAAAGCAGCTTACCTTCAATTCTATCGGTTATCTGAAGGTAAACTGCTTAGTTTTTATTGCTAACTATAAAAGATTAGTAACCTTCACTAAGAGAAGAAGGTCGACGTGGGTCAGACGCACCATATAAGCCAGTTTCAGACTTAATAATACTTTGCGTACTTCCCATTGCAGATTCAACTTTAAGTTGATGTCCCTTTGCTTCTAACAGTTTGATTGTATCTAAACTCAAACCAGATTCCATACGAATGTAATCAGGTAACCATTGATGATGGATACGCGGTGCTGCAGTGGCATCGGCAACATTCATATCAAAGTCGATAACATTAGAAATTACCTGTAAAGTGGTGGTAATGATTCTTGAACCGCCTGGTGTACCGGTTACCATGAATAATTCATTATCTTTTAGGATAACAGTTGGGCTCATTGAACTCAGTGGGCGTTTACCCGGCTCAATAGCATTTGCTTCACCACCAATCAATCCATAACCATTAGCTACGCCTGGTTTTGAAGAGAAATCATCCATTTCATTATTTAATAAAACGCCAGTACCTTCGGCGACAATCCCAGAACCATAGCTGTAGTTTAGGGTATAAGTATTGGCCACTGCATTACCCCATTTATCAACGATACTAAAGTGAGTCGTTTGGTTACTTTCATAAGGCAAGTCTGCATCAGGCAAAATCTCAGAGCTTGGTGTTGCTTTGTCTGGGTCAATACCGTCAACTAGTTGTTTTGCATACTTTTTACTGGTTAAGGTTTTTACAGGTACTTTAACAAAGTCACTATCACCCAAATGTAAACTACGGTCAGCATAAGCACGGCGCATACTTTCAACCATGGTATGAATATGTTGAGCACTATTGTGGCCCATCTTTTTAATATCGTAATTTTCTAGCATATTAAGGATTTGTACTATGTGAACACCGCCCGAAGATGGAGGTGGCATAGAGAATATTTGGTAACCTCGGTATGTACCTTCAATGGCCTTACGATCAACAGAGTTGTAGTCGATTAAGTCCTGTTGACTAACTGTACCGCCAGCCTCTTTAATGCTCGATACAATAGCATCAGCTACTGGACCTTGATAAAAACCTTTTTCACCTTGCTCACTAATTAAAGAAAGTGTTTTAGCTAAGTCAGTTTGTTTAAGTAGCTCTCCAGCATGGTAATTTGCACCATCTTTTTTATAAAATATTTTGCTGGTATTAGGCCATTTACTTAAACGTTCTTGCATCGCCGTTAACGAGTTTTCTAAATCAGGTGTAACGATAATGCCATCTTTTGCCAACTTAATAGCCGGAGCGATCAATGCTTCTCTTGAAAGTGTGCCGTAGGTTTTACGCGCATGCTCTAAGCCCATCACAGTGCCTGGTGTACCAATGGCTAAACCATGGAATTTAGATAAACCCGGTACAACATCACCATTTTCATCTAAATACATATCACGTGATGCAGTAGCTGGTGCTTTTTCTCGATAATCAATGGCAATTACTTGCTCTTTGTCAGCTAAATAAACTAACATAAAACCACCGCCACCAAGGTTACCTGCTCTTGGTAAAGTAACTGCAAGCGCATAACCTACCGCCACTGCTGCGTCTACCGCATTACCGCCTTGCTTTAAAATCTCAACACCAATCTTAGTCGCAAGTGCTTCTTGTGTTGCAACCATACCGCTCTTTGCCCACACTGGGTGATGAATCGACATTTGGCTAAAGATCGCCGGTTGGGAAGTGGTAGCCGCATTAATCGCTGGTGCAGTTAATAAAAATGAAGTGGAGACAACCAATAAGCTAATAGGTTTGGCTATTTTATTTTTGATCAGATCTAACATAATACTATTCCTTTATTTTTGTGTAGATTTATTATCGAAGGTATAAAGTCAGGCGTAATACCAATTATTTATTTTAATTGGTAACAGTTTTGCTCCTTAATGTAGTGACAGACAGGGGTAGGCGTTAAAAATTCTATGCCTTGGTTATTCGCGCATAGCTTACGAATTTGTGATGAAGAAATATCTAGCTGTGTTGTGCTTTGAAAATAGATACAACCATTAAGTGATGAATGCAGATCTGTTGTATCTTGTGTTTGATGCTTGGCGAGAATCGTTGAGACTGTTTCGTTAAATTGCGGTGACCAACCCGGTCGATGGCTAACAACAAGATGGCAATATTGCAAAATATCTTGGTAGCGATACCAAGTATGGAAGTTAATTAATGAGTCCATTCCCATAATGAAGCAGATCGGCGTATCAGGGTATTGTGCTCTTAATAGTGCTAAGGTTTCCACTGTATAGCTAGGAGAGTTGCGTAATAGCTCTTGTGTATCCATTTGTAAGCTAGGGGTATCTTGAATGGCTAATTTAACCATTTCAATGCGTTGTTCAGTGCTGGCTAAACTAGTTGCTTTATGCGGTGCAATATAATTTGGCATGAGGTATAAAGACTGGAGCTGAAGTGCTTCCTGAATCTCTAATGCAGGACGTAAATGCCCAAAATGAATAGGATCAAATGTCCCTCCCAAAAAGCCAATTGCAGACTCGTGTTTTTTGTTCATTCAATTCCTTTATTTGAAAAACTGATAACAGATAGCATCCAGTTGTAGCCAAATATCTGAACGATTTTCTACTTTAACTGAAATTTCTAAATCTGCACAAGCAATTAAAATATTTTCAAGTTGAGGTATTTTTAAGCGAGTGAGGGCCTGAGTAATTAAAGCTTGTTTCGCAGGCCATAATTTAGGTTTTTGTTGCGCAAGTAACTGGCTTAAAGGTGTATGCGTTAATTGATAGGCGTAATTAAGTAGTTTTTGCACTTCACTGCTTAAAGTTGCACTCAGTAAAAGCAGTTCAGTACCTTCGGCATTGAGTTGTTTAATGATCCGCGCATTACGTGCTTTATCACCGGCTAATAAACTATCAACCCATTGAAACAGGCTGAAATGGTTATGGGTAGTGATGCTTTGTTCGACTTGCGGCAAGTGTAAGTGCTGTTTAGGGAACAAAATAGACAGCTTCTCAATTTCCTGTTTGGCCGCCAGTAAATTACCTTCAAAATGCAAAGTCAGAAAGTCAATCACTTCATTATCCGCACTTAAACCAACTACTTTTAAACGCTGGTACAACCACTGTGGAAAGCGCTGTGGTAACAACGCGTTAGTAGATACAAATAAGCCTTGTTGCTCTAGTTTGGTAAACCAAGCACTTTTTAATTGTTGCGTGGTGAGTTTAGGGCCTTTAAGTATTAATAAAGTATCTGGATTTAGTAGAGGGGTTATCTCTTTAATAAAATCCGTATTATCCTTGGTTGTTTTAGACAAGGATAATTCTATGATTTGTCTTTCAGAAAAAAGAGATAGAGTATTGAATTGACTAAATATTTGATCTTTGTCGAAACTGCCATCTAGGCTGTAACTAAAACGTTCTAAAAAGCCTTGTTGCTTAGCTTGCGTTTGAATTTGTTCAAGCGCTTCAATGGTTAATAATGCTTCATCACCAAAGATTAAGCAGCAGCTAGGTAACGTCTGTTGCAGCTGCTTTAATAACTGTTCTGGGTAAATGCGCATTAACCGTTACTCTGGAGAATTGTTTTCAATACTTAACATGGTAGAGATGATGTGGTCAGCTGCAACTACACGTAACTCTTCTATTAATTGTTCTTCTTCACGAGATTTTGCTAGTGCTTGTGTTGAGTCGTATAAAAAGTCACGGTATAAATTTACGCTGTAATTTTTTGGCGTGTAATTTGGCATTTTAATAGAATACTTCATGATGTAACCAATCTCTTTTTCAGCATTTTGTGCCGTCGCATACAGAGAAATAGTACGTTTACTTTGTTTTTCTGATATTAATCTTAAGATGGCAGTATCTTCATTCGGTGCTGCTAATACTTTAATATTTGCACCTACTAGGCGGAGTTTAACCAGACGTGCTAACTCACCTTTAGGGTTACTGGTTTGCACATATATTTCTGGAAACTTTTCTACTAAACCATCACTGTGTTTCAAGTGAAATCCACAACCAGAGAGCATTACAGTCATTGCCAAAGTCGCAAATAACATAAAGCGGCGATAAAAAGCTTGAGGGCGAAGTGAATACATAAAAAAGCCTTTTGTAGTGTCTATGACAATCAATAATATAAACGGGTTGATGTGTTTTTTAATAAAATTAAACGCTCATCAACCGCTCATAAATAAGCGGTTGATGACGTGATTTGCTAGTTGCTATTAATCGTTTACATCAATAGCGTAACAAACTAGTTAGCTACAATATTCAGTAGCTTACCTGGTACATAAATCACTTTACGTACTGTTTTACCTTCAGTAAATTTATTTACATTTTCTTCAGCGTTTGCTTGTGCTTCAACTTGTTCCTGTGAAGCGTCAGCTGGCACTGTTAATTTTGCACGTAATTTACCATTTACTTGTACCACAATCAGTTTTGAATCTTCAACTAAAGCTGATTCATCCACTGTCGGCCAAGGTGCAGATAGAATATCACCTTCAGAGCCTAATAACGTGTGCAACTCTGCACAAATATGTGGTGTGATTGGTGATAGTAGTTTAGTGATAGCTACTAGTGCTTCTTGTAAAATAGCTCGATCTTGTACGTCCGCAGTCGGTGCTTTCGTTAGTTTGTTCATCAGTTCCATCACCGCAGCAATTGCAGTATTGAAAGTTTGACGACGACCAACATCATCACTTACTTTAGCAATTGTTTTATGTACTTCTCTGCGTAATGTTTTTTGGTTGTCATTAAATATTTTCACATCTAATTCAGCAACATCACCAGCTTGAACATGATCAAATGCTAATTTCCATAAACGTTTAAGGAAACGTAAAGAGCCTTCTAATGCAGAATCAGACCATTCAAGAGTTTGGTCAGAAGGTGCCGCAAACATCATGAATAAACGAACGCTGTCCGCGCCGTATTTATCAATCATTAACTGTGGGTCAATGCCGTTATTTTTTGATTTAGACATTTTGCTCATGCCGTCATAAACCAATTCTTGACCGTCAGCTGTTTTCGCTGAAATTACTTTACCTTTAGCATCAGTTTCTGTGATTGCATCTGTTGGTGCAACCCACACTTTACCGCCTTTCTCATCTTCATAGTAATAAGCGTCTGCTAATACCATACCTTGCGTTAATAGCTTTTTGTATGGCTCATCGCTGTTTACTAATCCAAAATCACGTAATAACTTATGGAAGAAACGCGAGTATAGAAGGTGTAAAATAGCATGCTCAATACCACCAATGTATTGATCTACTGGTAACCAGTAGTTTGCTTTTTCTGGGTCAAGCATCTGGTCATCACTTTGCGGTGAACAGTAACGTGCGTAGTACCAGCTTGATTCCATAAAGGTATCAAAGGTGTCTGTTTCGTGTGTAGCAGGTTGACCTTGGTAAGTTGTTTTTGCCCACTCTAAATCCGCTTTGATTGGTGAAGTAATACCATTCATTTTAACATCTTCAGGTAATACAACTGGCAGTTGGTCTTCAGGTACGGGTACCACGGTACCATCTTCCAATGTTAATGTTGGAATCGGAGCACCCCAGTAACGTTGGCGAGAAACACCCCAGTCACGTAAACGGAAGTTAACTTGGCGCTTACCTTTATTCTCACTTACTAACTTAGCTTCAACGGCATCAAATGCTGCTTCAAAAGTGAGGCCTTCTAATTCAGCGAAATCACCAGAATTAAAACAAACGCCTTTTTCTGTGTATGCTTCAGCGCTAACATCAACTTCTGCATCGGCAGGTTTGATTACAGCTTTAATATCTAAACCGTATTGCTTAGCAAACTCAAAGTCACGTTGGTCATGTGCAGGAACCGACATTACCGCACCAGAACCGTAACCCATTAATACGAAGTTAGCTGTCCAGATTGGCACTTCTTTACCGGTAATAGGGTGGATAGCTTTTAGACCTGTATCCACACCTTCTTTAGGCATAGTGGCTAAATCAGCTTCTGCTAATTTTACATTTTTACAGCTTTCACAGAATGCTGCTAATGCTGGGTTTGATTTTGCCGCTTCAAGTGCTAAAGGATGTTGTGCAGCAACTGCCACATAAGTGACACCCATCACTGTATCAGGACGAGTTGTGTAAACAGAGAAAGTTTCATCACTGTTTGCCACTTTAAAGTCCATTTCGATGCCTTCAGAACGACCAATCCAGTTTTTCTGCATGGTACGAACTTGCTCAGGCCATTCTTCTAACTGGTCTAAATCATCTAATAATTCTTGTGCGTAAGCTGAGATTTTAATAAACCACTGTGGGATCTCTTTTTGCTCAACAACGGCACCTGAACGCCATCCACGACCATCAATTACTTGCTCGTTAGCTAATACAGTTTGATCTACCGGATCCCAGTTAACTGTTGCCATTTTCTTATATACTAAATCTTTTTCTAATAATTTAGTGAAGAACCATTGTTCCCAGCGGTAATATTCTGGCTGGCAAGTTGCTAGTTCACGACTCCAGTCATAACCAAAACCTAGCTGTTTAAGCTGTGTTTTCATGTACGCAATATTTTCGTAAGTCCAACCTGCTGGTGCAGTATTGTTTTTAATCGCTGCATTTTCTGCAGGTAAACCAAATGCATCCCAACCCATAGGTTGCATTACATTTTTGCCTTGCATGCGTTGGAAACGAGAAACAACATCACCAATGGTGTAGTTACGCACGTGGCCCATGTGTAACTTCCCACTCGGGTAAGGGAACATAGAGAGGCAGTAGTATTTCTCTTTTGTTGGATCTTCTGTCGCTTTAAATGATTGATTGTCATCCCAATATTTTTGGAATTTAGCTTCAATCTCTTTAGGGTTGTATAACTCTTGCATATTCAGTCTGCCTGCAATGAAAAATGAAATAATAAGGGCTGTAGGATACAGTAGCAGTTGCTTTGCAACAATATTTATGAAGAATCAGAGGCTATTTTTTAAGAAATATGAATTATTGAGATAAAGAACCACATAAAAAGTGAATTTTTTGGACATAAAAAGCAAAAACTGCAGTAAAGTATTACTATATATAATTATAAGTGACAAAAGGCGAAGAGCAGATGGCTAAATTACATGAAGAATTATTAATCAACGATCAGGAATTAGATCTGCTGTCTGAAATGCTAGCAGAAACTGAAAAAGCAGAAAATAAAGAACTGGTTTATGATATTTCAGGCAAATCTGGCCAAGAATCATTGTTGTTTCAACTTGGTTTAGCAGATGATTTACAATTAGTTGCTAATTATGGCAATCATCATTTAGTGTTTCCTGTACAGATGCAAATGGGCGATTTTAGTAACTTTAGCATGAGCCTTAAGTCTCCTAAGATTTTTGAAACCGGTGACCAACTTCGCTCATGGCGTTTATCTAACAACACGGCCATGAGCATTGTGAACGAAAAAGGTGAAGTTTTACCATACCGAGTTAAGGATTTATCTGCTTCTGGTATCTCTTTGTTGATCGATGACCCTGAAAGCGAGACATTACCTAAAGAACTCAGTAACATTTATCTACAGTTGCCAGACCAGGAACGCTTAGCTATTTCAGGGTCTCAAATTAGACGTATCGATCAACATACAGTTGCTTATTCTCTAGGTAAAGAGGGCGATGATAATATGCTGTCTTCATTAACAGAATATTTGTTTAAATGTCATGCGGAACAACATCCTGAAGCGCATATTAATAGATTCAAATAAATATTAGCTTGTCGTTAAGGATATTTCTTTAATAGCAGTGGTATAAGAATTGATCAGAATGTTTTTTATTTAAACTGTTTGTTGGATTATTCGACAAACAGTTTTTTTTTGTAAAAAGTTCCTTTACAAACAAGGCTTAAACTCTGTATTATTCGTCTCGTTCTGCGGAGGGGTGGCAGAGCGGCTGAATGCACTGGTCTTGAAAACCAGCGAGGGTTAATAGCTCTCCGAGAGTTCAAATCTCTCCTCCTCCGCCACATTAAGAAAAAAGGCTTCTCATTTGAGAAGCCTTTTTTCGTTTCAGTCAGTTTACTTTTATCCTACCCAAAATAATAAAATATTTACACTCAGAGTTCTCAAGCCTGTTTAATTCCAATCAATTTGCTCGTATCCAACCTTACAATTTTAACTAATGTATTTGTATTCATAATTTTGATGAAATTTATAATCCATCTTCACTAAAAAGTGATATGTTAAGTAAAAATGTGATTTTATTTGCTGATTTATGACTATTAAGTGTTGTTTTTGGTTGATAAATGAACTTATTTACATAAGAAAGGAATCATAAATTATGAAGCTAAATCAAACTCTCTCCATAGTGAATCAAGTAGAAAAGTCTAAGTTTATTTCATGTCTGGATCGTATGTGTACAGACATTGCTAAAGATAATAAAAAACTTGCTAAGGCAATAGATAATATCGATGGTCAGATTAAAAATGCCTCAGGAAGTGAAATTACACAATTGTTCAATACAGTAAGAGTTTACTTTAAGGGATCTGTAAAAGAACAAATATTAATGAGCTCAGCCCAATTAAACTTACTGATTAATATCCTAAGTCGTGATGGAAATTGTGTTGCTAGGATTAGCTGGATTGAGTCTTTATATGCAAAAGAATGGAAGCAGTTATCAAGCTTGTCAAAAGAGTTACATGATTCAATACAACAATCAAACGACAATAATAATTTAGATCGAAACCGCTCATTAAAAATTTACCATAGTTGTATGAAAGAGGCTTACTTAAATGATGAAAAAGTTAACAGAGAAGCAAAAGTTACTGATGATGAAAGAAGTATATTGAATGTTTTAGCAAATGAATTAAACCTAACTACAGATGAAAGCGCTGCTATTGAACATCTGGTAGATATTATTCCTCAAAATGGGGTATTAGATGCTCTAAATAGTTTAAGGGATATGGGACTATTATTTATAAGTAGAAAAAGACAAGAAGTTTTTGTTCCAGATGAAATTGTTGCGTTGTTAAATGAAATTCAAGGTAAAGAATTAGCTGATAAGTATGTACTACGGATTCTTAGAACTCTAACTGACGGTGAGTTATCAAATATTTTGAAATCTTACGGTCGAAAAATAAGGGGAGTAAGTCGCATTGATAAAATTCATACAATTATTCACTCTGGGCTGAGCGCAGTAAAACTACTTTCTGAAGATATCTACAATGAAGGTGATAACCAAAATCAAAGAAAAGAACGTTTAAAACAATTAATCAATGACTTAGATATTGATGTAGATAAATTGGGAACTACTTTAGATGAGAGGATTAATTTAATTTTAGTTTCTTTATCAAATGCTTCAGAAAAAGAGTTTGATGTATTAAGTGCAAGTGGCTTTAAAGAGTTATTAAAAACATTGGAATCTCATTTTCCAAGTATGTTGAAAATTTTGAAAGAAGCTTTTGAATTAGAAGATAATGAAATTATTGATACTGAAAAGCTACGTTCACTGAGTATTACTCCGCATGATATTTTATATTTGCTTTCCAATGATGAAGTAAAAGAAGTTAGAGATAGTATGGGTCTAGCTAAAAGAGGTAATGCTAGGTTTGCCATATTAGAAAGTTTTGCGAATGCAACAGACAAATTAATTGAAAACTATGATGCTTTAGCTAAAAGAGACATGAATTTACTTAAGGATGTTGGTGTAGAAATCAATGAATCTGAGATTGGAGTAAAGTTCGAAGAAGTTACAAAAGCTATTTTTGAGCACTTAGAGTTAAATATAGATGAAGATCTTAGGAAAGATTTGAATACAACAAAGGATAAAGCCGACATCATTATATCATTAAGTGAGAATGATATTATCATTGGAGAGGCTAAGACTTGTAAAAATGGTGATTTCGCGAAATATTCAACAACTTCAAGACAAGTAAAGTCATATGTCACAAGGGCAGAAAATCAAGGAAAAAGAGTTGCTCAAGTATTGATAATTGCTCCTAGCTTTTCGAATGATTTCATTGAATCTGTTGAAATGGATACTGAGGTTAATATTTCATTGTTGGAAGCTCATGGGCTTAAGCTTATTCTTGATGCTTTTAAAGCTAAAAGAAACCCAAATTTTTCACCTAAATTACTTACAAAAGGTGGTTTGTTGAAAGCTCAGCTAATCGCAAAAAACTTATAAACAGTTTTCTCTATAAACTATTTAATTAATAAGATAGAACCGGGAAGAGTGATTAAACTTTACTTTATTATGACTTTAATCATCTATGGTTTATTGGGGCTCGGCTTTGTACCTTTGAGGTGGGAAGCTTTTCAAATTGTTAGCTTCTTTATTATTTACGGACCTATCTTATTCTTGATGCGTTAGGGGTGCCTTGGTTACTTGAGAATAATGGTTTATGTGGAGCAGGAATTTGTGACTTAACCATTTTGGGGTGGGGGGGCTATATTTTGGAAAGCTTTTATCTTTATCGTTTTAAAATTAATTACGTGTTTGCCTAAAAATCAAAACAATTAACTCTAGACTTTTTAATATGTGTAGTTGGGCAAGGTAAAAAAAGCACATCTACTACTTCATTGAACGTATCAAGAAAGGGGCAGATGCACTTGATTTATTTTGATTAAAAAGGCGCGTAATTATCCGTAAGGCTTTGTGTTTTTGTCCAACGCTCAGTTGCAGCTATTATTGGTCTTGTTGTATTGGGTAACGGAGTTTGGCCTCTATTACCGAATAACCACATTACAAAATTAGTACGCTCACCACTTCTGATTGGCTGTGCTGTGTGCACAACAGAGCCTCGGTGTAACATTGCACTACCAGGTGTGAATGTTAGTGGGATCATTTTTCCACTGCTTTGGTCAAAAAAGTCCACGCTTGAACCAGTAAACTCCTCTCCTGGTATATTCAAATTTACGTTTAATGTGACTGCTGATGCGTCCGAATGTGGGCGAAGTGAGTTATCAGTCGTTGGTTTATAGTTAATAGAAAAACCAAATGTTTGCGTATCAAACCCGATTATCTCAGGGAATAATAGTCGCGAAATTGGTCGCATATAAATATCTAATACCTCTTGATAAAAAGCTTGGAAGCTAGGTGCTGCAAAGTAACCTTCAGAGCGTTTGTCCAACATTGCTCCACCACGGTTTAAAGCGATACCGTAGGGTGGGCGTAATGGGATTTGTGCATTCCATGCGTTTTTTAAATACGCTCTTAACGCCGCTAATTTTGCTGGATCAAACAATTGCAATTGATACACATCCGGTGCTACTTCTGCTAATAGATCTTTAACTGCGAACTCTTTACTAGGATCTTGCCAAGCTTGAGTGATGGCTTCACGTAACGCTTTATCAAAGAGACTACCGTTTAATAGGAATGAATTTTCTTGTGTTTTTTCCCATTCAGCCCATGCATCTATTAAGGTTGATTTGTTAGTATCCCAGAAATGTTGTACTGAAGACTCTCTGTATAATATTGCTGTTTGAGAAGGTAATCTCAGTTCTTGTGCTCTTTGTAATTGAATTGCTGACATAATGTTTACTCCAATATTAGGGTCGCCTGTGTTGGCGTTGAAGTTAATTTATTATAATTGGTTTTGTTGATAAACAGGGCTTGTTATGAAACAGATTCAAGGTTTTGTATATAATAGTTAACACCGAACTGGGTTCTGTTTTATGTCTACGATAGAGCGTTATATTTAAACCATTAATTTATAACTATATTCTGTATTATGAACAACATAGTCATATCAATATCAAAGGGTAAACATGATTCAATTATTTATAGGTGGTGTGCGCAGTGGTAAAAGCGATGCTGCGGAAGAGCTGTTATTGGAACTGACCAACAATAACGCAATGAAGCCAGCCTATGTTGCCACTAGTGTTGCCTTTGGTGAAGAAACGGTTGAGCGTATCAAACTACATCAAAAAAATCGTGAGTTACGTTTTGGACAACCGATTACAACCTATGAACTGAATTATCAAACATTAGATTTGTTATCTGTTTTAAAATCTCTCGATAAACCTGACAATATCGTTTTAATTGAATGTTTATCCACTTGGGTTGGTTGGTATTTATCATTGGATAATACGCTTCAAAAGAATCTAGACATAATGGCAGAGCAGCAAGCTGCTTTATTGGCATTTTTAAGAGATGCAACATGTCATGTGATCATCGTGACCGGGGAAGTCGGTTGCGGTTTGATTGGAGAAACACCATTACAAAGGCGATATGCGGATCAATTAGGTAAATTAAATCAGGAGGTCGCTGCACTATCTGAACAGGTTTATCTGTTAACCGCCGGGTTAAAACAGCAATTAAAATAAAGAGTTTAGATAGATTATCTTTGTTTTATAAGGGATTTTTTAATTTATTTAAATAAAATGTAATTTTTTATGGTTTTTCCCTTTAAATCTTATTTTTGTTCCCCATATAATTAATAACATCGATGGGGAAACCCAAAAATTCAATTATATAAGAGAATAATTATGTCTGAATATACTACTCAAGAGCAACAAGCAAGTTACGGTATCGGTTTACAAATGGGTGAGCAACTTGCTTCTAATCCTTTTGAGGGTTTAGATATCTCTGCTGTTTCTGCTGGTATTGCTGATTCTTTCGCTGGCGCTGAAAGCAAAGTTTCACAACAAGACCTTCAAGCTGCTTTCCAAGTAATCTCTGAGCGTATGCAAGCTGCTGCTGCTGAGCAAGCGAAAGTATTAGGTGCAGCTGGTGAAGCATTCCTAGCTGAAAACGCTAAAAAAGATGGCGTTACAGTCACTGAATCTGGTCTTCAATACGAAGTTATTACTGAAGGCGAAGGCGAAAAACCAACTGCTGAATCTACAGTAAGTGTTCATTACCACGGTTCTTTAATCGACGGTACTGTATTTGATAGCTCTGTTGAACGTGGTCAACCAGCTGAATTCCCAGTTGGCGGCGTTATCGCTGGTTGGACTGAAGCACTACAATTAATGTCTCCAGGTGCTAAATACAAACTAGCTATTCCAGCTGGTCTTGCATACGGCGAACGTGGCGCAGGTGCTGCAATCGGTCCACACGCTACATTAGTATTTGAAGTTGAACTACTAGCAATTAAATAATTTTATTTAATTGGTTTTAGCTTAAAAACCTTCTCTGGTAACAGGGAAGGTTTTTTTATGCTTGGTGATTTATTTTAGCCTACGTGTTTGATTATGTAATTATAAACTAACAAAACATCATTAAAGGGGCGCTTGCTTTGACTTTATGTTTTTCAGGGGGATAGTAGCTTCGCTTTGGCATTCTTTTATCGATGAAAAAGATGAAATAGGTTTTAGAGGCGTGCTGCTTTAACCTTTAACCTTCCACCTTACCCACTACTGACTAAAATGCTCTAATATCAAAGGAAGGAATTCATATCCGCTAATACACACCAACCAAAACCAGGCGCTTAAGCTAATACGTTGAATGGCTAGGCTCACTTTTTGTGCGCTTGGCTGTTGGTCAAAACCGATATTGGCGTAGGTGATCTTCTGTTCTTCGTATAAACGTACTCCACCTAATTGTGTTTCCGTGCTTAAACCAAAGCTACTTAATAACAAACCAGATGAAAAGTGATGCCAATCAGCACCCTGTTTGAACTTTTTAAATAAGTTTTTTATTGGTTTATCGTATAAAGCAAAAGTGAAACTAACAATAATATGCACAGGAATTTGTAATAAGCTTGTAATTAAAGAGGGGAGTTTTCCCAATGCGCTATATTGCGGTAACTTGCAATTCCATTGTTGCCCGCAAATATGCATTAGTTGATAAAATAGAGCGCCGTATATGCCTGTCGCTAAATACCAAAATATTACTGCAAACCAACCGTTGGTTAACTGTAACACTAAAGACTCAATGGTTGCTTTATGTGTGCCTAATTGGGATAAAGGTTTTGTTTCTCTAAGGGTAAGCTTATCTAATAACAACTTAGCCGTGGCTAGGCTTTCATATTGCAAGTCGTTGTCTATCTGTTTATATACGTGCATTTTATCGTGCCAAGATAACAGTAAATAAATTGCGACTAAATCAATGATAAAAGGCTTGAAAGCAACAACGTAAAGTTGGCTAATAATTAATACAATGGGAAAGAAAATTAGCGAAAACGCCAACATGCTTGCTAGTCGTTTATAGCCATCATTGCGATCAGGTCGATTTACTTTGAGCGCGATACGTTGAAAAATAAGTGCAAAAGCAGAAAGAGGATTTAGATCTCTAGGTAATGAAAAACAGAACGAGCACAAGGCCGCAGTTAAAAAACTGAAAAAGGCTGCGTGCTGTTCTATTAACATTAAAAGGGATTGCATTAATTCAATCTATCTACAATGGCTTCTACTAATATAGAAGCGTTTTTTGCTGCAACAGGTAAAAACTCATCAAAAGAGAGTTCAGATTTTTTACCTGCAATATCAGATAGAGATCGAATAATGACAAATGGTACTGAGAATTGGAAACAAACCTGAGCAATCGCTGCAGCTTCCATTTCACATGCAGCCATAGTAGGGAAGTTGTTACGCGCTACTTCTGCTTTTACTGGGTCAGCCATAAAGATGTCACCAGTACAGATTAATCCTTTGATGATGTTTAAACCTGGTAATGTTTTTGCCGCATCTTCAGCAATATCAACTAAAGAAGACGTTGCTTCAAAAGCAGCTGGCAATTGTGCCATTTGTCCAATTTCATAACCAAAAGCAGTCAGGTCAACATCGTGGAACCTTACTTCCGTAGAAATAACAATATCACCTACATTTAATGCCGTGTCGTATCCGCCAGCTGAACCTGTGTTAATGACGACATCAGGAGAGAACTGATCCAGTAATAATGTCGTTGCAACAGCTGCAGCGACTTTACCTATACCTGATTTAGTTAAAATCACTTGTTTGCCGTTAAGGTCACCTTGGTAAAATTCGCAACCTGCGACTTTGCTTGTAGTAACGTTATTCATCGCTGATTTTAAGATGCTAATTTCTTCATCCATTGCACCAATAATGCCTATTTTCATCTGTTTTTCTCTTTGTTATACCTATAAAAGTGTAATGCTATCATATTGTTGACGATATCTTCACTCTAAGGTTTTTTTGTGGTGAGTAACTGTGTAAAATCCTAGCCAATTATTGCTAGTAAACCAGGAAAAGTAAATGAATGCCTTAATAGAAGATCTAAAAGCCCGTGGCTTAATCGCTCAAACAACCGCTGATGAAGAGTTACATGAACATTTATCAAGTGGAAGTCGTACATTATATTGTGGCTTTGATCCGACAGCTGATAGTTTACATATTGGTAGCCTAGTACCGTTATTAATTTTAAAACGTTTCCAAGAAGCTGGTCACAAGCCATTGGCATTAGTGGGTGGAGCAACAGGGTTAATTGGTGACCCAAGCTTTAAAGCCGCTGAACGTAAATTAAACAGTGATGATATTGTTGCAAACTGGGTTGATTCAATTAAAAAGCAAGTAAGTGCTTTTATTGAATTTGGCGAACAAGATAACGCAGCTGAAGTGGTAAATAATTTAGATTGGATCAGTAAAATGGACAGCATCTCTTTTTTACGTGATGTTGGTAAGCACTTCAGTGTTAACGCTATGATTCAAAAAGAGTCTGTTAAACAACGTATTGATCGTGAAGGTGCAGGTATCTCATTTACTGAGTTTAGCTACATGTTGCTTCAATCTTATGATTTCGCGGCATTAAATAAAGAGAAAAACTGTACGTTACAAATTGGTGGATCTGATCAATGGGGTAATATTACTGGTGGTATCGATCTAACTCGTCGTATGAACCAAGAGAAAGTATTTGGTCTAACTATGCCGCTAGTAACTAAAGCAGATGGTACTAAGTTTGGTAAAACTGAATCAGGTACCATTTGGTTAGATCCTGCAAAAACATCACCTTATGCTTTCTTCCAATTCTGGATCACTACGCTAGATGCTGATGTTTACAAGTTCCTACGTTACTTTACTTTCTTAACCGTCGAACAGATTGCGGAAATTGAAGAAACAGATAAAAACATTAAAGGACGCCCACAAGGTCAAGGCATCTTAGCACGTGAAGTAACCCGTTTAGTGCATGGTGAAGAAGGTTTAGCATCGGCAGAGCGTATTACAGAAGCGTTATTTTCAGGGAACTTAAGCAACCTAAGTGAGTCTGACCTTGCGCAATTAGCACAAGATGGTTTACCAGCGACGGATGTGAATAATGATAGTGCTTCAATTGTTGAACTATTAACAAGTTGTGAGTTAGCGGCTTCAAACAAGATGGCTCGTGAATTTGTCAATAATGGCGCGGTGATGGTAAATGGTGAGAAAATAACCGATACTGAAGCGACTATTACAAAAGCTGATGCATTATTCTCACGCTACACGTTAATTAAACGCGGCAAACGTTTATTTAATCTATTTATTTGGAAATAAAAGAGAATCATATGATTTTAAAAAAATGTGTTTTAACCGCTTCGGTTGGTTCATTGTTAAGTCTTTCTTCTTTATCGGTATTCGCAGCAGATGAAGATGTTACTTTCTCTGATGATACTCCTGCAGTAACAGAGTCTGTGCCACTTACTGAAACAGAAAGTGATCCTAGTACTTGGGTTGATATGAGTGATCCAACGGCTATCTACTCTCACGCAAGTATTGGTGGCGGTAATCAAGGTGTTGATTTATCGGCTACTTATGGTGGCTACTTAAGCGGTGTTTATAAGCATAGCTTTACACTTGCAGCACGTGAAGATTTAGAGCATTACGAAACCAACTATTTTATCTTGAACTCTGCTTCTAATTCAGGTGTTGCATTTGATAATAGTTGGAGTGAAGACATGCGTATTGATCACACTGATTATGATGACCTGAATGACAACTCAATCGGTTTTTTCGCTAAACTGCCATTCATGGAAGATAAAGTAAGATTCCACCCTAAAGTAAGCGTTGGTTTTATTTGGGGCGATCATTTCAGTGATACAACTTACGTTAAATTCGATGCAACGACTCGTTACCGATTTGACCACATGTACTGGGTCGGTGTAACACCAACTTATGCATATGGCTTTAAAGGCGAAGACTTAAATGAATGGACTGCGACATTAGATGCTGGTGTTCAAATTTCTGATGTTTTTGGTATCAGTGCAAGTGTTAATGATGATAAAGATTTCCTTGCGAATGTAACCTTCGCTTTTTAATCTTTGTTGATTCATCAAATAACCTTATCCTTTAAACAGATAACGATTATTAATAGTAGGCCAGACGCATTATGCTTCTGGCCTTTTTTGTAATTAAAGGAGGGGATTATATTGAAATAAAAGTACTTTTTAGCATAGTGTAAATATTATCACTGGTTTAATTATGAGCACATTGGCAACAAATTAGTCCTTTCATTCACTCTCTACGTTTAGTAAAACCCCGTCATTGAAACTTTATTGGTAGGTGCCGCGAAGCGCACTTATTTTAAAAAAAGAATAAATAATAAGTCTTTCAAACATATTAAATAAGTCGCTTTGTACTATTTACTTGACATCGTTCGGTTAAATAAATCACAATACGAATCTAAATAATTATCATTTGATATGTTATTTCTTGTTTATTGTATTTATATCAATCAATTTTAACTTAATACTTTTTGGAACATTATTAATGAAGTTCACCCGTATTTTTTTCCTTTCCTCATTTATTGCTCTCATGACAATCAACTCATCAGCCTTTGCTAGCGAAGCAGCCAAAACAGCACAACTAGATGCTGATGGTTTTAGTGTAGAAATGAATGATCCACGTTATACAAAATTAAAAACCTATCTTGTTGAGATGAAAGATGGTGTGTTAACGCCAGCTGAATTAGTCGTACCAGAAAAAACTAAATTTCGTCTGGTAGTACGTAATCTTGGTAATAAACCTGCTGAGTTTGAAAGTAACCAGTTACGTCAAGAAAAGGTTCTCTTTATGGGCGCTGAAACGACATTAGTGATTATTCCTCTCGATGTGGGTAGTTATGATTACTTTGATGACTTCGCACCAACAACACACGGTAAAATAGTAGTTAAAGCTAAGGATTAAAAGATGGGACAAACAATTTTTGTCGTCTGTAGAGAGAGCATTGAAGCACTCTTAGTGATCGGAATTCTTTATGCTTGGATGGATGGAAGAGCGGATGCAGCAACAGGTAAAAAATGGTTGCTTGCAGGGGTAGTAGGTGGCTTTGGTTTAGCCGCGTTATTAACGTTAACGTTAATTGGTGTATCAGATTTATTAGGTGGCGAAAGCCGCGCTTGGTTTGAAGTCGGCATGTTAACGTTTGCCAGTGCATTGATTGTCCAAATGGTGCTGTGGATGCGAGTTCATGGACGTACATTAAAGAAAGAGCTAGAAGCTGGATTAGAGAAAAGCTTACAAGGCAAAAAAAGCTGGTGGGGTGTTTTCTTCCTCGCGATGATTGCCGTTGGTCGTGAAGGTTCTGAAACGGTGATGTTCCTATATGGTTCGCTTTTACAATTGGGTACTTTAGCTTCTTATGTGAGCTTTTTTAGTGCTGTCGCTATTGGTTTAGCCTTAGCCATGGTGCTGTTTTATGCATTGCAATTAGGTGGCAAGTTCATTTCGTGGAAATGGTTTTTCAAGGTCACTGAAATCATGTTGTTATTTCTTGGATCTGCCCTGTTCTTGGCTGCTTCGGAAAAACTATTAGGTGGGCCGCTTGCTGCAACTGATTTACCGGGCTGGTTATACAGCAATATCTGGGATATGAGCAGTGTATTGAGCGATAGCTCAGTATTTGGCAACTTATTAGCCTCATTATTTGCCTATCGTTCACAGCCGATAGGTTGGGACTTAGCTGTATTAGGTGCTTATTGGGTTGCTGTGATCGTTATTCTTAAATGGCAAACAAAAGCTAAATTAGAGCCTGTTGCATATGTGACGGCTGAGCATGCTTAACCAGTAACAAATATTAGTAGTAAATTTTTATAAACAAATTGCAGAACACAATTTACATAGTTGCAGGAAGCAATTAATAACTTGAGCTTTATTGATAATAATAAAGCTCCTAACGTTTAAACGTAAAACCAGGAGTAATAAAAGTGAAAAAGACAATGTTAAGCACTGTGATTGCAGGAGCTCTATTAGTTTCTGCTTGTAACTCAGAAGCTGAAAAACCAGCTGCAGCACAAACTGAAGCACCTGCAGCAGTAGAAGCAGCTGCTCCGAGTGAAGCAGCGACAACAGGTTTATCTAAGAGCGATAAACTAGCAACATTATCAACTTATGCAAGTATTGCTTCTGCTAACTACTCTGATGCAGTAAAAGATGCAAAAGCACTACAAACAGCGATTAGCGAGTTTGTTGCTGAGCCAACAGAGGCAACATTACAAGCAGCAAAAGACGCATGGTTAGTTTCTCGTGAAAGTTACGGTACCACTGAGATTTTCCGTCTTTCTAACGGTCCAATTGATGCTGAAGATGGTTGGGTAGCTGAGACTTACGGTGGTGTTGAAGGTGAACTTAACTCTTGGCCACTAGATGAAAACATGATCGATTACACTGTGAATGCAAATAATGAGCGTACTAGTGGTAATATTATCGATACGCAAGGTATGTTTACACCAGGTGGTGAAGACGTAACAGCGGTTGATGTAACAACACTAACACCAGAAGTTTTAGGTGAGTTAAACACTAACGGTGGTGATGCAAACGTAGCAGCTGGTTACCATGCAATTGAATTCATGCTTTGGGGTCAAGATCAAGACTACAACAACATGATTGAAGACACTATCAGCAATGGCGCAATGACAGCAGGTCAACGCCCACTAACTGATTTCACAACAGACAAATTAGCAGAGCGTCGTCTTGCTTACCTTGGTGCTGTTGCTGAAAAAATGGTTGATGATCTATCTGTAGTGGCAAGTGCTTGGGAAGATAAAGTAAGTGGTGATAACGGTCTTTACCGCGCTGCTTTACTAGAGCAACTAACGGGTGACCAAGCGTCTAAAAATATCGAGCTAGCAACTGCACTTAAGCAAATCTTTGCTGGTGTTGGCGTGTTCTCTAAATCAGAATTAGCAAACGAACGTATTGCTGTTGCTGTATTAACACCAAGTGAAGAAGATGAGCATTCATGTTTCTCTGATAACACGCACCGTGATATTGCATTGAACTATCAAGGCATTAAAAACGTATTACTAGGTGAATACAAAGGTAAAAAAGTAGGCCCTGGATTTATTGATAACGTATCAACTGAAGAGCAAGCTGCTATTACTGAGTTAATGACAGACATTGAAGCACGTATTGCTACTATCAATACATTAGCAACAACGACAATGCACTTTGATTACCAAATTCGTCCAGAAAACGAAGAAAGTGTTCAAAACATTGTAACGCTTAAAAACCAATTACGTCGTTTAGGCGACCAAATGGTTGTTGTGTCTAAAGCTTACGGTATTTCACTGACTACAAATGATGTAACGGATGTTGAAGAAACTCAGCTATAAGACCTTATATCGCTGTAATACAGCAATGTAGTCCAGCATGAAATAACAAACGCCACTTACCGTATTCGGTCGGTGGCGTTTTGCGTTATCTGTTCACCTTAAGGTATACCATTCATTTTGAAAGTGATCTATGAAAAGTAATTATTCCAAGGTCTCGAAGCATATTCTTCGCGGCGCTTTTTTGTTTTTTAGCCTTAATAATATGGCGCAGGCTGACAGCACTAAGTTTAATACCGATGAGTTTAGCGATGCCAGTGGCAGCAAGCCTTTTTCACACCCAATAAAAATGAATGATAAAGAGTTTGACCAATATATTCTTGGCCGCTCATTTTTTACTATCCCTTGGGTAGAAGCACCTAGTGCAACGACTGCTCGTGATGGTTTAGGTCCACACTTTAGTGCCAATACCTGTGTCAGTTGTCATGAAAATAACGGCAGTGCACCTACTCTGAGCAGTAAAAACCAACCTCTAAGAGCATTAGTTTTTAAATTAACTCAACCTAGCAAACATGCTTCACGTTGGTTAATTAATAATATCGATACACCTGCCCACGATAATGTACCTGACCCAGTTTATGGATCACAGGTGTCGATTAGAGGCAATGGCAAAGTAATGCCTGAAGCACAAACTAGGTTAAAAGTGGAGTCTGTTCCATTTACTTACCCGGATGGTCAGACATTGACCTTAACCAAATTTAAACCTTATTTAGATAAATTAGCTTATGGTCCGTTAGCAGAAGAGACAACCATCTCTTTACGACAGCCGCCAACATTAGCTGGTTTAAGATTAATTGAACAAGTCCCAGTTGCAGATATTCTGGCTTGGGAAGACCCAACAGATGAAAATGAAGATGGTATCAGTGGTCGTGCAAACTGGTTAAATGCACCAGATCAAGATGAAAAAATATTAGGTCGCCTTAATTGGAAAAGTAGTGCCGCTGGCATAGTTAATCAAACGGCTAATGCAGCCGCTCATGATTTAGGCTTAACAAATCCCTTTTTCACCGAAGAACGTTGTCAACCTGCACAAAAAGATTGTTTAGCTGCGCCTAAAGGGGATAATACGCGGCTTGGTAGTTTAGATTTACCTATGTTGCGTTTACAGGCGATTAGCGCGTTTATCCGTGACCATAAAGCACCACAAACGGTGCGCTTGGATGAACAAGGACGCCAAGGTAAAAAACTATTTGTAGAAACAGGCTGTGCCGCTTGCCATCGGGCCACAATGACAACTAGCGAAGGCGTTGAATTTCATCCATACAGTGACTTGTTATTACATGATATGGGTGAACAATTACAAGACGGTCGCCCGGAATTTTTAGCCACAGAAAGAGAGTATCGTACCGCACCTTTATGGGGTGTTGGGGCTAGATTAAGAGCGAAACATCGTTTTTTACATGATGCACGAGCAAAAACACCGGAAGAAGCGATTCTTTGGCACGGTGGAGAAGCAGAAACTGCGAAATTAACATTTATTAAATTAGACCAAGAGCAACGCTTGGCCTTGCTACACTTTTTGGAGCAATTATGAAAACTTTTACACATCTGTCATGCATTTGTTTACTTAGCGTACCAATGTTAAGTCATGCCGTGCAAAAAGACCCTTATGCCTCTATTTATGACAATGTGCTTCAGCAAAATGCTGATAACGCAGTGCAATACTGTGCTGATTTACAAGGTGCATTAGACAGTGACTCAGGTGAAGTACGTCATCAAGCATTCGAACAACTGGCAAAAGGCTGGGGGCAAGTGCAAGCTAGTTACATTCTTGGCGGTTACGACATGAATGCCATGGATTACCCATTGATGGTGGATTTTTTCCACAGTGGAAATGAAGATATTCATGCCAGTATCGAACGTTTAATTGGCCGTGATTCAAAACCACAGACCGCATTGTACAAAAACTCTTACAAAACCATGACCGCTATTGATTCAGTAATGTTCAGCGGTGAGTGGTCTGAGCGCAGAAAAGAGTTTGCAGAGGTAATGGTTGCTAATGTATGTAAGCGCTTTACGCAAATTAGCGACGGTTACAAAGCAAACCGTGATGCGTTCCTGTTTGACGTTGATAAAGGTTTATCGTTAGTGGTTAATGCGCAAATTGAGCATATTTACAAAACTCGTGATTGGCGTATTGCTCAAGTGAGTGGGTTAACTAAGGCAAACTTAGGTGAAACTAAACCTGAACACCAACAGTTCCCATACAGTGAAGCATCTTGGGCATTCATTGGTGGAGTATTGGAAACCAATCAACAACTACTAGCGGAAGATAAGCAACCTAACGTAGCGACTATTGCTTACGAAAAACACGGTAGTGAAGGTATTAAAGCGGTACAAAATGCACTGACTGCATCAGTAGAAGCGTATAACAATACACCGGCAGACCATAACTTTAACCTGAATGACATGATCCCAATCTTCCAAGGTCTATTGGATGTACAAAAAGCCTTTTACAGAGAGTTAGTGAGCCGTATTGGTGTATCAGCTAACTTAATCGATGCCGATGGCGATTGATTCTCCATTAGCGCTGTTCTTAAACGGTAGCCAACGTATATTTTGGGGCTACCTAATTGCTAGCGCGCTGATAGCAACAGTTTGGTATGTGTGGCAAGGGCATAAGCTTTCTATTACTAACATGAAAGCCTATTGGTTGAATGCTGATGCCAAACTTGATTATCGCTATTTTTTGGTTAATTGGCTGTTAAAAAAACTGCTAATTATTCCATTATTATTATCAGGCCAAACGGTCGCATTGTGGGTTTTAAATTATTTAAACTCAAATTATGAACCGCTGTTTCTATCTTGGTATTATCGCGATATCGTCTTGTCTTATACCTTGTGCTTATTTGTATTAGGGGATTTGAGTCGTTATTGGTTACATCGCTTGATGCATACAAATCGTTGGTTGTGGAAGTTTCATGAGGTACATCATAGTGCCGAGTCATTAAACCCGTTAACCTTCTACCGTTTGCATCCGGTAGAAATATTATTATTTGCGTTGCGCAACGCGATTGTTGCAGGTGTGGTGACAGGTATTTTCATCTTTTGTTTTGGTGCGCGTGTTGATTTATATACTGTATTAGGTGGTAACCTGTTTATAGTTGCCTTATTTTCTTTTACTGGAAACCTAAGACATAGCCATATTCGTTTAACTTATGGGGGTTGGATGGAACGATTATTGATTTCTCCAGCGCAACATCAAGTACATCATCAACAAGAGAGTATGCGAAAAAATTACGGTAGCGTATTAGCCTTATGGGATTGGTTGTTTGGTTCATTGAGACTAACCAAGGATGCCGCTACGGTGCAAAAATTTGGTTTAGGGGAAGGTAAAAGACAAGATTTTGATAGTGTTAGCAAAATTATGGTTCGCCCCTTTTTTAATATAATGACAAATATAAAACGGACACTTAAGTGAAAAAATTTCTTTATTTATTCTTCATTGGTATGAGCTTTTATCAAGCGAACGCTGCTCAACTGACAGAGGCACAGTTAGGGCAGATCTTGTTTCTCGACCCGAGCTTTTCTGTGAACAGAACTATGTCTTGCGCAACTTGCCATGAGCCTTCAACAAGCTTTAGTGATCACCGTGACAATATTGGACTGACTATGGTTTCACTGGGTGACGATAGTAAATCTCTTGGCACGCGTAATACGCCAATGGCCGCTTATGCCAATACATCGCCTTCATTTCATTTTAATCAAGAGCTCAATGAATATGTTGGTGGGCAATTCTGGGATGGTCGTGCGAATACCTTAGCTGATCAAGCAATGGGGCCGCCATTAAACCCTGTTGAAATGGGTTTTCCTGATGCTGAAACGGTAGTACAGCGTATTCAAGAAAATCCATTTTACATTGATAACTTTAAACGTATTTATGGTGAAACAGTCTTTGAGCAGCAAGCTAAAGAAGATGGTGTTTTACCTGCTTTTAATGGTTTTGCCCGTGCTATTCAAGCATTTGAACAAACTGATGAGTTTGCAACTTATGATAGTAAGTATGATCGATTCTTAAAAGGCGAGTACGAGCTAACAGTGTTAGAAGATTTAGGGCGTACTTTATTCTTCTCTAATAACAATGTGAGCTGCAATAGTTGTCATATGTTGAAAACAGAAGATAGTAAAAAAGAGCCTTTCACTAACCATCAATATCGTAATATTGGTGTTCCTTCTAATGCTCAGTTGATTGCATTAGGCCACGTAAAAGATGACTTTATTGACCATGGTTTACTAGAAAATCCAGCAGTTGACGATCCTAAATACGATGGTAAATTTAAAAATCCATCATTACGTAATGTCGCCGTAACAGCACCTTATATGCATAATGGTGTATTTAAAGATTTACGTACCGTGATGGAGTTTTATGATCACTTTAATAATCCTAAGCGCACTATTAATCCAGAAACTGGCAAACCTTGGCGCGCACCTGAAGTACCTGCAACGGTTGACTTAGAGGATCTTAAAGCTCAAGTATTAACAGACCGTAAGATTGATGCATTGATTGCTTTTATGAAAATATTAACGGATAAACGATTTGAGCCGTTATTAGAAAAGCAAGAAAAGCGTGAGGAAGCGAAGCAAGCGGCTCACTAGTTATCATTATTATCTGCCAGTCGATACTGGCAGATAATAACCTCAGAATAACGACTATAAATTATTAAGTTTATAGTCGTTATTTCCCTCTGTTGTGTCGAATTACTTAACACTTTATTTCATTTATTTTTTTGTTTACAACTAATCTATTTAAATTCAGTACTTTACATTTTTGGCTTGCTTATTGCTTGATCGCTCTTTGTGGGTAGATTTTACCTAGTTAATTATAAAGGAAAGGTTGATGAGAAAAATCATCTCAATATTAGTACCATTGTTATTTTCAGTGGCAGCACAAGCAACAGTCATGAGTCATAAAACAAGTGGCAAACATACCTCTGGCAATACCATTGGATCTAATACCATTGGAGCAGTAAAAACATATCAAGATAGTTTATATATATATTCAATTGATGGTGAGAGTGATAGTAAAGTCAGTACTTTTGCAGGTGTTGAACAAGGTACTTTCGACAGCATTTCAACAGGAAACGCAGTATCGGGCTCCGCATATCAAAATAGTGTCACAGTCGATACCGGCTCAGTCTTTTCATTTGATTGGTTGTGGTACAGCGCTGAAAATTCAAATTCATATTATAATGATTTTGCCTTTGTTAACTTAAGCTTAGGTGACCTAAATTGGCTTGCTGATACAGCAACACCAGATTGGACAACGGGGTCTTTTGAATGGACTGCTACTGAGTCTGGTTTATTAACCTACACAGTAGGTGTGTTGAATGTGAATGATAATGCTTTTAAATCAAAATTAATCGTTAATAATTTTTTAGTGTCAGCTCCTGTTGCAGTGCCTGCACCTGCTATGTTGGGACTTTTTGCTTTAGCGGTACTAGGTTTTTCTATTAGCCGCCGTAAAAAGGTTAGCTAACCTCTACATAGACAAAGCTTCGCACATAAAAAAACCATTCAACTTGAATGGTTTTTTTGTTTTACGCTTATTATTTTTAACTTAACTAACCTCAGTTCTGGTTAATGGAAGCGAAACATAATATAAAATCAGATAGTTAAATCATGTAATAGACAATACTGCTAGTTGTGCGTAGTTCAAGGCAAATTATTGAAGCAATAACGGGTTATTGAGCAATAATTTAACGCAGAAATCCGTATCAATAGCGGTGTCGATTCGCTTTTCTTATCCAGTATTGATTGAGGTTAATTAATACGCTTGTACTTCACACGTGTTGGTTCTACTGCTGCTGCACCCAAGGTTTTCTTCAACCATGCTTCGTAATCTGTGTAGTTACCTTCGTAGAAGTTAACTTGACCTTCATCGCGGTAATCGATGATATGCGTAGCAATACGGTCTAAGAACCAACGGTCATGGGAAATAACCATAGCACAACCCGCAAAGCCTAGTAGCGCATCTTCAAGCGCACGTAAGGTTTCAATATCTAAATCATTGGTTGGCTCATCCAGTAGTAGTAAGTTACCGCCAGATTTAAGCAGTTTAGCCAAGTGTAAACGACCACGCTCACCACCTGATAAATCACCGACAATCTTAGATTGATCAGAACCTTTAAAGTTGAAACGGCCTAAGTAGGCACGGCTTGGGATTTCAATGTTACCCACTTGGATAATATCACTGCCGCCAGACACTTCTTCAAATACCGTTAATTTGTCATCCATGTGATCACGGAACTGATCAACACTGGCCATGTTAACTGTTTCACCAACAATTATTTCACCAGAGTCAGGTTGCTCAGTACCAGCTAACATTTTAAATAACGTTGATTTACCCGCGCCATTGGCACCGATAATACCTACGATTGCACCTTTAGGAATACTAAAGCTTAAATCATCAATTAACACTCGACCATCAAATGATTTAGTGAGGTTATTGACATCAATCACTTGGTCACCTAAACGCTGACCAGTAGGAATAAATAGCTCGTTAGTCTCATTACGTTTTTGGAAGTCTTGATTATTAAGCTCTTCAAAGCGGGATAAACGCGCTTTACTCTTAGATTGGCGACCTTTTGCATTTGAGCGAACCCATTCAAGCTCTTGCTCAATTTGACGTTGACGCGCTTTCTCTTGTGATGCTTCTTGTTTTAAACGCTCATCTTTTTGCTCTAACCAAGAAGAGTAGTTACCTTCCCATGGAATACCGTAACCACGGTCTAACTCTAAGATCCAACCCGCAACGTTATCTAAGAAATAACGGTCATGGGTAATAGCAACAACAGTACCTTCATAGTCATGTAAGAAACGCTCTAACCAAGCAACCGATTCAGCATCCAAGTGGTTAGTTGGTTCATCGAGCAATAACATATCTGGTTTTTCAAGCAGTAGGCGACATAACGCAACACGACGACGTTCACCACCAGACAATACTTTCACTGGTTGATCCCAAGCTGGAAGGCGAAGTGCATCAGCAGCACGCTCTAGTTGGTTATCAAGGTTATGACCGTCATGGGCTTGGATAATATCTTCCAATTGACCTTGGCGTTTTGCTAACGCATCAAAGTCTGCATCTTCTTCAGCATATGCTGCGTAAACTGCATCTAATTCAGTTAATGCTGACTTCACTTCAGACACTGCTTCTTCAACAACTTCACGGACATTCTTTTCTAGATCTAATACAGGCTCTTGCGGTAAGTAACCAATTTTAGTGCCAGTTAAAGCACGCGCTTCACCTTCAAACTCTTGATCGATACCCGCCATAATGCGTAATAAGGTAGATTTACCTGCACCATTTAGACCAAGCACACCAATCTTAGCGCCAGGGAAAAAGCTTAATGAAATATCTTTTAAAATCGTACGTTTAGGTGGAACCACCTTAGAAACGCGGGACATAGAATAAATGAACTTATCAGGCAATGCTTGAGGCATAGGGAATCCTTTATAATGAATAAAATAATTGCCAGCTATTGTAAGTATCTACCGAACAACAAGCAACAGAAGGGCGTGGCTTAGGTGAGCAAAAATGCGAAAAGGGACAAGCAAGGGAATGGAAATAGAGAAAACACTTAATTAGAAACTGGGTATAGATAATAATTAAGGTTACCTTAATACTCACATTAATATTCTATAAAACAGACTGCGAAGCCTGTTGATTAATTTTGACTATTATTTTTAATAAAATTACTCATTCCCCCTAAAAAAATTGTGAATAATATGTTATAAAGCTGAATACTATGAATCATCCTCCTACTGGTTGTTAATAATCAGTATCAGCCTGAATCTTCTTAAAAATCAAAGTATCAAGGGTTAGTAATGAGTGCAAAGTCCTATCAGTATGTTAATCGACAACGTTATCGATTAATGCCCGAGGGAGATATTGATGTGCGCTTGAGTGAAGATGTAGTGATCAGTGAAGATCCGTTAAACATCGTATTACATTGGACTTGTAAAGACACTCAGCAACAATTAGAAAAAACGTTTATGGTGACCATGAGAACGCCTGGGCAAGATGCCTTATTGGTGACTGGTTTACTGCTTTCCTATGCAATTATTCAAGATCGCACTCAAATCAAATCTATTGAAAGTGAAGAGTTTAACCAATGTGATGTGCTATTAAGTGATGATGTAGTGTTGGATTGGGCCTCATTAACGCGTCAATTTGTTAGTCACTCTGGTTGCGGCATTTGTGGTGCCAATGATGTAAAAAAGTTAGCGCACACCTTTGACCTCAATATTGACCAAGCACCTGAATGGTTGCCGATTCAAAAAGTACTGACTTTCTCCTCTCAATTAAGAGAACAGCAAACGTTATTCTCTGCAACGGGTGGCGTGCATAGCGCAGGTGTCTTTACGTTAGACCAATGTTTAGCAGTGCATGAAGATGTAGGTCGTCATAATGCCGTGGATAAGGTAATTGGCGAATTGGTCACTAAAAACTTATTAGACAAACAAAATATATTAATGCTCAGTGGACGAGTTAGTTTCGAATTAATGCAAAAAGCGGTAGCCGCTAAAATGGCTGTGGTGGTTGCGATTGGTGCACCATCAAGCCTAGCAGTAGCTGTTGCAAAGCAATTTAACATCACCTTAATAGGGTTTGTGAGTGACCATACTTGCAATGTCTACCATGGTGATTTTCGTTTAAAAAAGACTAATCAAATCAATAGGTAGGCAATAATGACCGTTAAAAAATATAAAGGTGCCGCTGGTGGTTGGGGTTCACTTGTTAGTACAGGTAAACATTTGTTGCACAGTGAAAATGTCGCAAAAAATGTATTAAATTTATTAAAGACCAATCAAGACCATGGTTTTGACTGCCCGGGTTGTGCTTGGGGCGAAGAGGGTAAAAAAGACCGCTTTAAATTCTGCGAGAATGGTGCAAAAGCAGTGAATTGGGAGGCAACATCTCGTCGTTTAACACCGGTGTTTTTCGACCAATATTCAGTGTCAACACTGCGCACTCAAACCGATTACTTCTTGGAAGATCAAGGTCGTTTGTCAGTGCCTTTAATGTAC
Organism: Psychromonas sp. KJ10-5; assembly: GCF_055808325.1. NCBI lineage: Bacteria > Pseudomonadati > Pseudomonadota > Gammaproteobacteria > Alteromonadales > Psychromonadaceae > Psychromonas > Psychromonas sp. KJ10-5. The sequence goes on from NZ_CM147864.1 coordinate 641,023, forward strand.
GATGCCGAAACAGATAAATATACTGAGGTAAGTTGGGAAGGGGCCTTTGAATTAATTGCCAAACACTTAAATGGTTTAGAAAGTCCTCACCAAGCTGAATTTTATACTTCGGGCCGTGCAAGTAATGAAGCAGCCTTTTTATACCAGTTATTTGTAAGAAAATTCGGTACAAATAATTTTCCTGACTGTTCAAATATGTGCCACGAGGCAAGCGGTATTGGGCTTAAACAAGCGATTGGAATTGGTAAAGGCACAGTCACATTAAATGACTTTGAGCATGCAGATGCTATTTTTGTATTTGGCCAAAACCCCGGCACAAACCATCCTCGTATGTTACATACCTTAAACCACGCCGCACATCGTGGCGCTAATATTGTGACTTTTAATACCTTAAAAGAGCGAGGATTAGAGCGATTCGCGAACCCTCAATCGCCTGTGGATATGATGTTTGGGAGTTCAACTAAGCTGACGAGCCAATATTTTACACCTAATTTAGGTGGTGATATGGCGGCTGTGCGCGGTATGGTAAAAGTGCTACTAAAACGCCATGAACAAGCCATTGAAAATGGCGACCGTGTATTCAATCTAAAATTCATTGAAAAACATACCAGTGGTTTAGAGGCGTATTTAGAAGAAGTTAAAGCCACGCCTTGGTCATTAATTACTGAGCAATCTGGATTATCTAAAGATCAAATTAAATCAGCGGCGACTGTTTTTCAAGATGCTAAACGCGTGATTATCACGTGGGCGATGGGGATCACTCAACACAAACACTCAGTGGCAACGGTTAACGAATTAGCCAATTTACAATTATTATTTGGTCATATTGGTAAAAAAGGGGCTGGGTTATGCCCAGTGCGTGGCCATTCAAATGTACAGGGTGATCGCACCATGGGCATTGATGAAAAACCACCACAAACCTTATTAGATAATATAGAAAAAACATTTAACTTTACGCCACCACAAGCGCATGGCCATAACGCAGTACAAGCGGTAGAAGCGATGTTACGCGGTGACAGCAAAGTGTTTATTGGATTAGGTGGTAACTTTGCTGCAGCCATGCCTGATACCGAAGTCACCAGACAAGCCATGAGTCGTTGTGATTTAACCGTGAATATCGCCACGAAATTAAATCGAACACATTTATACCCGGGTAAAAATGCGCTAATCCTACCTTGCTTAGGTCGAACAGATATCGATTTACAACAGGGTAAGCCGCAAAAAATCACTGTGGAAGATTCATTTTCAATGGTGCATGCATCACAAGGTGTGGTGAAAAGTGATATCAGAAAAATGCGTTCAGAGCCTGCAATTATTGCTGGCATTGCCCATGCTACATTGGGCAATGAACCAGTAGACTGGTTAGCTTTAATAGAAGATTATGATCGCATTCGTGATTTAATCAGCCAAACTATTCCTGGCTTCACTGATATGAACAAACGACTGGCGAATCCGGGTGGTTTTTATTTAGGTAACTCAGCAGCTGAGCACAAATGGAACACCAATGATCAAAAAGCACAATTTCATCGTGCGCCTTTGCCTGAAGCAATCGTGCCTGCATCGCAACGCGCGTTAAGTAAAAACCCTGTATTTGTATTGCAAACTCTTCGTTCACATGATCAATACAACACCACTATTTATGGCTTCAGTGACAGATATCGTGGTTTAAGTGGCGACCGTCATATTGTATTGCTGAATGAAAAGGATATCAGTGCCATTGGTTTAAGCTCAGGTGATAAAGTCGATATTGAAGCGTTATGGGGTGATGAAGTGCTCAGAAAAGTGACTAACTTTACGGTATTAGCATACGATATCCCAATGGGTAATGCTGCCGCTTACTATCCTGAAACCAACCCTTTAGTGGCTTTGGCTAACCATGGCGATTATACATTTACGCCAAATTCAAAATCGATAGCTATTGTGATCACCGCTGCACGTGATCCTGCGCCTCAACGCATCGTATAATCGTTATATTGTGCGAAAAAAATGGTTGGTTATTAGGTTTTTACTTAATAACCAACCATTAACCTCAATACTGGATAAGAAAAGCGAGCCAACACCGCTATTTAAAGGAATTTCTGCGTTAAATTATTTCTCAATAACCCGTTATTGTTTCAATAATTTATCTGACCTTTGCCTGAACTACACGCAACTAGCAGAATTGCCTATTAAATGATTTAGCTATCTGATTTTATATGATGTTTCGCTTCCATAAACCAGAACTGAGGTTATTTACTGTCATTATTACCAATCTTCACGTTGAGTAACGATATATTTCACGTCATTGCTCTATGCAATAGCGTAAAGATTGCGTAAAATGCGCACCATCAAATTGACTTATACTTTAAATTCCTACCAGGAGATGCACATGTTTAACCGAGATATGAATATTGCTGATTACGATCCAGAATTATGGAAATCAATGACTGATGAAGTTCAACGCCAAGAAGATCACATTGAGCTGATTGCGTCAGAAAACTACACAAGTCCACGCGTGATGGAAGCGCAAGGTAGTCAATTAACAAACAAATATGCTGAAGGTTACCCAGGTAAGCGTTACTACGGTGGTTGTGAATACGTTGACGTTGCTGAATCTCTAGCAATCGAACGTGCTAAATCTTTATTTGGTGCTGACTACGCAAACGTACAACCACATGCTGGTTCTCAAGCAAACAGTGCTGTTTACGCTGCTTTGTGTGCGCCTGGCGATACTGTTTTAGGTATGAGCCTTGCTCACGGTGGTCACTTAACACACGGTGCATCTGTTAGCTTCTCTGGTAAAGTTTACAACGCTGTTCAATACGGTATCAACCCAGATACTGGTGTACTTGATTACGCTGAAGTTGAACGTTTAGCTGTTGAACACAAACCAAAAATGATCGTTGCTGGTTTCTCTGCATACTCAGGTATCGTAGATTGGGCTAAATTCCGTGAAATCGCTGATAAAGTAGGTGCTTACCTATTCGTTGATATGGCACACGTTGCTGGTCTAGTGGCTGCGGGTCTTTACCCTAACCCAGTACCATTTGCTGACGTTGTAACAACAACAACACACAAAACATTAGGCGGCCCTCGTGGTGGTCTTATCCTTGCTAAAGCTAACGAAGCAATTGAGAAAAAATTAAACTCAGCTGTATTCCCAGGCGGTCAAGGTGGTCCATTAATGCACGTTATCGCTGCTAAAGCAGTTGCATTCAAAGAATGTGCTGAGCCTGCATTTAAAGCATACCAAGAGTCTGTTTTAGCAAACGCTAAAGCAATGGTTAAAGTATTCCAAGATCGCGGTTACAAAATCGTATCTAACGGTACAGAAAACCACCTTTTCCTAGTTGACTTGATTGCTCAAGACATCACAGGTAAAGAAGCAGATGCAGCATTAGGTCTTGCTCACATCACAGTGAACATGAACTCTGTACCAAACGATCCACGTTCTCCATTTGTTACATCTGGTCTACGTATCGGTACACCTGCATTCACTCGCCGTGGTGCAAACACTGAAGATGCAACTGAATTAGCTGGTTGGATTTGTGACGTGCTTGATGCAATTAAAGATGAAGAAAAACTAGCTGCTACTATTGAAGCAGTAAAAGTGAAAGTAGCTAAATTCTGTGGCGCACACCCAGTGTATGCATAGTAGTTAATTATCTGCTTTAAAGAATCCGTGTTTGTTTTTAGCAAACACGGATTTTTTTTGTCTTTAATTTGTTGAGTCCAATGCACTTATACAGAGACATTAAATATATTATTTAAATTTTTGCACTGGAAAAACAATTCAATTGAAGGCGCAAACTAACCCTTTCGACGGCTAACTTGGTTAATCGTCTATCGGAGAATTAACCAAAAATGTTAATTCTTTAATGGCTATTTCCTTTACCAAATTTACAAGGAGGAAGTGGACTGTTTTAAAAGCTATTTGTTGCGATTGGTATTACTACCTCTGTATTGATAGATGAAAAAAGCAGGCGTATTATACCAATTAAATAGCTAATCTAGTCTATTCGACATCACTTAAAACGTTACGCGAAAGTGATCTGATTTTTATAACGGGGGTTTTTATGAAACATTCAAAATTACTAGTGTTAAGTGTCACGCTGCTGACTACAGTAGGGATGTCAGCTTGTGCTCCTTTATTTCACGGTGGTCCAGGTGGCGGTGGCGGTCCTAGATTTGCCAATGAGCAATTAAATACACACAAAATCATTGAACAACAAAATATAAATAAAGCATTGACCGCGTCAATTAATTAAAACTGTTATTACCATCAAGTGCATCGTACTTATCTAATCTAGCTAGCCAAGGCATTGGTTAACCGATAAGTACGATCATTTTTAACACTGCTTTGCAATGACATAGTCTCTATATTGTTAATGATTATGTCGTACCTACTTCTATTTATTTGCTCTCATTGAAGTCACCAACACACTGGCAAGGATTAATCCGCCGCCAATCATCTGCAACACAGTAAATGACTCATTCAACCAAACTACTGCAAATAAAGCCCCGAATAACGGTTCGCTACCCATCAATAAAGAGACTTTAGTAGGAGATATCTTTCTGATTGCGTAGTTTTGAATACAAAAAGCAAACAAAGTACAGCACAACACAAGGTAAGTCATCGTTAACCAAAATGACATTGTTGTTGGTAAGTTAATATCAGCAAAGGGCTGTGTTAAAAAGCATAAGACAAGCGCACTGATCGCAACAATAAATGACTGAATAGCAGTCAGCATAGAGGTAGTGATATCTTTCCCTTCAGATAATCGCTTAGTCACAGTGACCATCGCAGCACGCAAGGTAGCCGCACATAAAATGAAATAGTCCCCTGTGTTGAGCGTTATTGTTGCAGAGCCAGAGTGAGTTAAACAATACACTCCCACAATAGAGCAGAGGGCCAACCAAATTAATGAAGGTGAGATCTTAGAACGGTTAATTAAAGGTTCAAAAAAAGCCGTTAATATCACCGACAAACTAATTAAAAAAGCCGCATTAGAGGCTGATGTTTGTGAAATACCATAAACTTCACATAGGAAAATAGCAGACAAAATCAGACCGCTTGGAATAGCCACTTTCCAATCTTTATTCTTACCTGCCCGATATTCCTTAAACACAATCGGTGCCATACATAAACTGGTCAACGAGAAACGAATGGCAATGAACAACAATACGCTAGTAAAGATAAGCGCCTCTTTGGTTAACCCATAACTTGTTCCCCAAAAAATAGCGACCAATAGTAACAACATTTCAGTTAATGGAAATTTAGGCAAATACTTGGTGAAAATGAAACCTGAACGCTTATCTACCGCGTTGCTTACTGTACTGTTTAGTGTGTTCATAAGGACTCTTCTTAATAATGATTTTGACAAGCAGAGTATTAATAATTAACTTATATGAAACAATACTAATAAATGGAAAGGATAATTGCGCTGTGGACATTAATAAATTGATTCCTCTTCTTTCTGAAATGGCTATTTTTGTTAAAGTGGTGGAGTCTGGTAGCTTATCTCAAGCGGCTCAAGCAATTGGCGTTTCACCCTCATCAATCAGCCGCAGTGTGGCGCGTTTAGAGCTCGCCATTGAAGAAAAGCTGTTAGAAAGAACCACCAGGAAAATGCGTTTGACGCCTACAGGTGAGCAAGTCTTTATACAATGTCGAGACATGCTAGCCTCTGCCAAAATGGCTGTTTCAGCGGCACAATCTAATGAAACTGATATTACTGGGTCGCTACGTATTGCTGCTCCTAAAGCATTGTCGCGACAAGTCTTGATGCCAATGGTCATGGATTTTTTAAAACTGTATCCAAAAGTATCCTTTCACTTTAAAGTGGCTGATCACATCATTGACCCAATTGGCGATGAAGTAGATTTAGTTATCCGCATTACAGATAGCCCAATAGAAGGGCTAGTGGCTAAGAAATTAGGTAATTGCAAACAGCTATTATGTGCAACGCCTGCTTATTTAAAAGAACATGGCACACCAGTACACCCTAATGAATTAAAAGATCATAACTGCATCGTACTCGGTGAGGTGACAAAAGATCGTCAATGGAAGTTCCAACATGAAAAACAGGTGTGTGAAATAAACGTTCAAGGCACATTTACTGTTAATCATAGTGAAATTCGTAGAGAGGCTGTACTTCAAGGTATTGGTATTGCACTGTTTCCTGATTTCTCAGTGGCTAAAGAGATTGACTCAAAGCAACTCGTACAATTGCTACCTGAATGGAGGACATTAGGTAATTATCAAGGCGGTATTATTGCACAATATCCGCAGTCGAAATTTATTCCCAGTCAGCTAAAAGCCTTTGTGAATTATTTAGCGGAGGCATTACAAAGCCATTAATAAATCCATTAAAGCACAGGTTTCATAGACTAGGAGCCTGTACTTTAAAGCTTCCCATATCAATTTCTTTACTCTTTTCAACCTACTCATTAAATCAATATCGATTTGCACATTGTTTGCTCATTTGACCGTTATATTTACATTCATAGAAGATGATTGTTGATTTCATCTTGATCGCAAACTTAATGTCACGCGAAGCACCTAGATACTTCCATTGAAATCATTGTAATAAAAGGACTTATATGATGTTGATAAAACATACCCTTAGTTATTTAAAAATAATGGCTATTGTACTCTCATTATTTTCACTCATTGCTTGTACAGAGTCAGACGATTCAGACTCAGTGACAGCAAGCTCTACCGATGAGTCAGATATTGTTTATAGTGAATTAGATAATACTGATGACTGGTCGGAAGCCACTCATGAAAAGCTAACCACAGATGAAATTATTGAAAACATCGATGTTGTTTTTAATACTAGTGAAGTACAGAAACTACGCATTGTTATTGAATCTGAAAACTGGACTGTGATGAATGACGACCTTGAAGAGTTAACCGAAGAACTTAATGGCTCGACAGATTTTAGCGACCTTGATAACCCTATTTTCGTACCTTCTGAAGTATTTTATTATTCCGAAGAAGATGATACCTGGACGGAATGGTATAAAGTAGGTGTGAGATTTAAAGGAAACTCAAGCCTATATAATGCCGGTAATAGTAAACTACCGTTTAAACTTGATTTTGATGAATTTGAAGACGAATACCCAGAAATAAAAAATCAGCGTTTTTATGGGTTCAAACAATTAAACCTAAAAAATAACTACGATGATCAATCAGAAATGCATGAAGTAGTCGCTAATGATATTTTTAGAGATTTCGGTCTAGCCAGTGCACATTCTACTTTTTACGCCTTATACCTTAATGTGGATGGTAGTGGTGATGAAGAAAATGATATTTATTATGGACTTTATACACTCGTTGAAGAAGTTGATGACACAGTTATCGAAACTCAATATTACGATAATGATGATGGTAACTTATACAAACCAGAAGACGATGCAGCAACATTTGCAAGCGGCACTTATGATGAAGACGAGTATGGCTTAAAAACTGATGATGACGAGACTTATGAGGACATAGCAGCACTTTATGATGTTATTAATGACAGTTCACGTACCAGTAGCGATGACGAAGCATGGCAAGCTAGTTTAGAAGCCGTTTTTGATGTCGATACTTTCTTAAAATGGCTTGCCGCAAATAGTGTTATGCAGAACTGGGACACTTATGGCGTAATGCCACACAACTTCTTTTTATATCATAATCCTGATACCGGAACCTTTGAGTGGATACCCTGGGACAACAATGAAGCACTAGTTGATAACAACCGAGCACTATCAATTACAATGACCTCAGTAGATGAAGATGAATGGCCATTGATTGGTTATATTCTTGACCAAGCAACTTACGAAGCTCAATATCAAACCTATTTAGAAACATTTGCTAAAAGCTATTTTAATAGTGATAGTTCCTCCGAATATAATATTAATGATGAATTTACTACCTTTCAAAGTTTGATAGAGGATTACGTTGCAAGTGAAGGCAATGATTATACCTTTACTTCTGAAGAGGAGTTTGAAGAAGCAGTTGAAACATTGATTGAGCATACAAGCGATCGATATGATTCAGCACAACGTTATATCGGTTGGTAATAGCTGATTGCTCTTAACCACCTACCGTTATAAAATTAACGGTAGGTGGTTTAATACTAAATATAGCGAACCAGTTTACTGGTATCGTTGAGTCTATCAACTTACCTATCGGCTATATTTGTGTCTTCAAATGTAAACATTAAATTACTTCTTATTCGCTTTTTTCAATAAAGCTAGCAATGCTGAACTACTTTTCCCGTCAACACGAATGTTGTGCTGCTTTTGAAAGCGTTTAATCGCTTCTCGTGTATTTTTACCCATTAAGCCATCTGCTTTACCCGCTTTATAACCAAGGCGATTTAATTGTTGTTGTGTTTGCAATATTAAAGAACGCCCTGATACGGCTTTTGTTGTTGTACGTGTCGTTGTGACTGCTTTTTTCTGTACTTCTGGCGAGTTTTTTACAGAAGCTTTTGATGATTGCTCTGTTTGCTTAGAGGTCTGCACAACTTCTTTTGAAGCATTACCTGATTTCTGCTGTGTTGTTACAGTTGTCTTAGTCGTTGTCTGTACAACCGTTTTTGAACCTTGCTGTTTTGCATTATTATTATTGTTTGTTGTTGTACAGTCTTGAGTATTGTTTGAATGACAATCAGAGGTGTTTTTCCCATTATTTTCAGCGAATGCTTGTTGCGTAAATACTAAACCACATACTATGATTAAAGTTGAAAATTTCATTTATTAGGTTCCTTGCTAGAGAGTTAATTACTCTATCTGAGTCAACTATCAACAAGATAAGTTCAGATTGATCTGTTTTGCTTGAGTGGTTTCTCGTCTGCGCTCGTCCAGTCACTTTGATTTTTCTTTGCTGTGTTTTCGCCCTGTCGGCGACCACCTTTTTCTTGCCAGAAGAAAAAGTAGGCAAAAAGACTGGCCACCGAATCACTTTCTTATCCAAATCCTTCATTGCTTTTATAACGCAGCGGCTCTTGCTGGCCATCCATGGCCAGAACGAGCCTAACCCAAACATCCTGTTTGGGTTTGCTAAAAGCAAACAAGGATTTGGGAAAGTTCAACGGTGGGGGAGTTGCAGCCATATCGAGCAAGGTTTATTTGGGGCGCTGGGAGAGTTAGCCGAGAGACTAGTACCACGAGCGGAAGAGCTCTGCGATTCCTTTTTTTAGCCTGCTTGTTTTTAATATTTACATTAGTTGTAAGCATCTGAGTGTACTTCGTCTGCGCTCATCCTGTCATTTTGATTTTACTTAGCAGTGTTTTCGCCCTGTCGGCGACCACCTTTTTCTTGCCAGAAGAAAAAGTAGGCAAAAAGACTGGCTACCGAATCACTTTCTTATCCAAATCCTTCATTGCTTTTATAACGCAGCGACTCTTGCTGGCCATTCATGGCCAGAACGAGCCTAACCCAAACATCCTAGTTGGGTTTGCTAAAAGCAAAGATTGATTTGGGAAAGCTCAACGGTGGGAGTTGTAGCCACATTGAGCCAGGTTTTATTGTAACTATTTGATATTGCTTATTTCAATGAGTGGCTGTCCAGTACTTTTTCCCAAATGACAAAGTTCAATTTGAACGCAATGTATCCCATTTTGATCTAGATAAGTGTCAATTTGAAAAAAAAGAAATTGATATTTGTATATTTAGTGATTCTAACTTGAAGTGTGCAATTGAGCTGAAGTTTCCTAGAAATGGTCAAGTCCCAGAGACTATGTTTAGTTTTTGTAAAGACATATTATTCTTAGAGCAACTTGTTATGGCTGGATTTGAATCAGCACATTTCATAGCTTTGGTAGACGAACACTTGTTTTACGAAGGGCAAACAGGTGGAATTTATGGTTTGTTTAGAAATGGGCAACCAATTACCGGATTAATAAATAAGCCTACTGGAGCAAAAGATTCTTCTGTTTTAATAAACGGAAGTTACATTGCAAAATGGCAAGTAATCGATGGTAACTCAAAGTATTGTGTTATAAGTATTTACAGTTAACAATGCATTTAAATGGAACTAAAACATTTGGTTAGGTTCTGCTTCGTTACACAGCATAACCTACAATTTTAGTTCGCTTAATGCGGCGTTGAGGTTGTAGAATAACTCGTTTATTACAAAATAATGTAAAATTGTAATTTTTAACTTATTGTTTTTCCAGCCCATTACTTTTAATAATTGGCTGTATTTTCACTTAAATAGAGAAATTCTACAGCCACGTTACATGGCCAGTGAGAGGTCACTATGGAATTCACTACTGAACAAAAGCGAATAGTTGTATCTTCGATTCGGAAGCTAGATGCTTTACAAGGTGATTATGATAAATGCTTTGAGGTATATGATTCTGCAAAAGTAAAAGTTGGCTTTGCCATATTTGCAAGTGGAATGTTGTTTCTTGGTGTTTTATCTGGCAATTATGAAATACAAGAGTGTATCGGTACTTTAGGCGTTGGCTCATTACCAATAATTTTTATTAGTGCAATTATATATTTTCTTAATGCTAGAAAACAATATAATAATCAAATTACTAAGCGTATAAAAATAGAAAAATCATTATTCGATCTTGGTGTGTCATATCGTCCAATGGGTAAATATTATAAAGAACCATGTTTAATAGTTATTGATACTCGTGAAGAAGTTGATGTAAATAGTTTAATCAAGGGCATGTAACAAGCATATTAAATCTGACGTCACACATTGTCCGATTTTTTGCTTAAATTCAATGACCGCAAAAAACGCGTCCAATACGTTCGGCCCTTTATAAGGTGGCTACAGCTTAACGAGGGATAATGGAATTTACCGCATTTGAAGAACCTGACTATGATCAGTTGATCGACTGGATTGATTCGAAGGAACTGAACTACTTATGGGGTGGTCCAGCTTATGAATTTCCACTTTCACATAAAAAAATCAAATATCATTGTGCGCAAGAGTCGGTATTTCCTTTTCTTGTAAAAGATGAAGGACAGCTTGTTGGTTTCATTGAGCTATATGAGGTTTCAGCATCAGAGTTTCGAGTGTGTCGTGTGTTCATTTCAAACGAGTTTCGTGGACAAGGTAAGGCGCAAGAGATGGTGTTATTAGCAATGCAAAAAGCTAAAATTGAGTTTAATGCTAACTTATTGACACTAAATGTTTTTAGTCATAACAAACCCGCATTAAAATGCTATGAAAAACTTGGGTTCAAAACTACTTCAAATCACGTGAGAGAACTGGAGTTTGAAGGGAAGGTTTGGCAGCTGATAGCTATGGAGAAACGGCTATAATAAAGCAAATATTTTGGGCCGCTAACACCATATATTCTCAGCTATTTAGTCATTGTTATAATTAAAGTGTGGTCTGAGAATGAAAGATTCTACAGTCTAGTTAAGCCGATCTTGTAATTATTAGGATATCCGTATTGAAGATTTATAAGTATCTACCGTTCACAGATGGTTCCAAATGTATTCTTACTGATGGAACTATGAAATTTAGTCACCACTCTGAATTTAACGATCCATTTGACTGTAAAACTGCATACGATATTGAAAAATCTATGACGTACCTACAATCTTGTTCTGATTTATTTAAGGAAGCTGGCAGGCAACTAAAACTATCTCCAGCTCAAAGGGTAAGTAAAAGAAAACAAATGGAGCATGGTCTTAGACGTTCATTGGAGAGTGGGGAATTTCACACAGGAATGATCGGAGAGGTTGGAATATGCTGTTTAACGAAAAAACCAGACAATATATTAATGTGGTCGCATTATGCTGATAACCATAAAGGCCTTGTAATTGAATTTACAATTGATAATAACTCTGAAAATATACACATGGGCAATGTTGAAAATAAACTATTTGGTTGGGATGTCGAATATACTGAAAGTATGCCTGTAATCAGTACTGAAGAAAGAGATTTCAATGCAGTTAAAGATGTTTTTCTGATGAAGTCTCCTGACTGGAGATACGAAGCTGAGTATCGGGTTTTATCGATGTATAAAGGTCCAGGAATTCATAAATTTGATCAGCAACTAATTTCTAGGGTAATAGCTGGTGTGAAGATGCCAAAAGCCAGTTTTGATGAGCTTAAGAAGCTGGTGAAACAATTAAACCATAAAAATGGTAAAAATATAGAAGTAGTAAGAGCTAAAATGTCTAAAACAGAGTATCGAATCATAGCCACTTAACAAGTAAATATAGTTGATGGCATTGATTTTTCGATAGTTTGTTTTGGATCCTGATAAAGAAAAGTCGATGAAACTGCACTTGCTCTATTGCATTTAACATTATGTAGAGTTTCAGGGTTTAGAAAAATAGACTTGGAAGTACCTAACCGATTACATGAAAAGTCTTAATGTTACCCGCTAATGTAGAGATCTTACCTATCTTTCTTAACAGGTAAGGATTTTAGAAAAATCAGAAGCACTACCCAATAAATATTTTGCTAACACTCAACATAAATATACTTTGCAAAAGGCATTTCCATATTTTTTGATATTTTATTCAAAATAGAACTTTCAAGAATTTAATTAATGCCACATCTCTATGATGTTTAAATCAGACTGGTTCACTCTATAAATATATTGAGCATTAATTCATATTGTAGAGTGCATTGTAAGGCTGGCTATAACCTCAACCCAATGATTAAATTTACTTTTTTCATCACTCTGTTAATTACTCTAATCATAGTTATGCTATTTTAGGGGTATTAAGAAAAACCAGATTAAGAAATATCAGTTTAGAAAACAAATAAAAACAACTTTCTCAAAAGGTGGTGCGTGTGTTTCAAGTTTATCACTCTAATCAAATCAGCTTGCTTAAAGACCTATTGCTGGCGCTGATCAATCAATCTCCATTAAGTAATCCTTTTGAAAATGAAACGGTATTAGTACAAAGCCCTGGTATGGCGCAGTGGTTGCAGTTAGAGATTGCACAGTCTACGGGTATTGCGGCGAATATTGATTTCCCATTACCGGCGAGTTTTATTTGGCAGCAATTCAAACATGTTTTAGATGATGTGCCGGATAATAGCCCCTTTAATAAACAGTCGATGACTTGGCAGATTATGAAGTTATTACCTGACTGTTTAGAAGATGAAGATTTCAGTGCCTTAAAAGATTACCTGCAGGATGACACGCATCTGCGTAAGCGTTTTCAGTTAAGCGGTAAAATTGCGGATATCTTTGACCAATATTTAGTATATCGCCCTGAGTGGATTGATAACTGGGAAACCCTACAAGACAGCCAAGTGAGCTTAGAAAACTTACAACCTGAATGGTTGAATACACACCTTTGGCAGGCCAAGCTTTGGCGCTTATTGGTGGCGAGCATTAAACAAGGTTTTCAATCGCAGGGTAAGGCTTATCACCGTGCGGGTTTATACCAAGACTTTTTAAGTACGTTAGCGACTAAAACCACTGATCAATTGACTCACTTACCGAAACGTATTTTTGTGTTTGGTATTTCCTCGTTACCTGAGTCTTATTTACAGGCCTTACAAGGTTTAGGCGAGCATTGTGACGTGCACTTTCTATTAACTAATCCGTGTCGCTTTTATTGGGGTGATATTGTTGACCCTAAACTATTGGCGAAACGTTTTGCACAGTCTCGCCCTAAAGTAAATGTACTGGCTGGTGAAGTGAATACATTAAACCCAACGAGTTGGCAGAAGGATGAGCAGCATTTAGCTTGGGCGAGTAGTGGGGATGTGGAAAGTGAAGTCGGTAATCCGTTATTGGCCTCTATGGGTAAAATGGGACGTGACTTTTTATACCAATTATACAGTTTAGAGCAGCAAGAGATTGATGCCTTTGTGGATATTGACCGTGATAGTTTGTTGCACCATATTCAAGCCGATATTTTAGAATTAAGTGATAGCTCGCTAAGTACCTTAAATGATGTATCGCAGCGTATTGAAGTGACGGATGAGGATAATTCGATTAGCTTGCATGTGTGTCACAGTGTGATGCGTGAAGTGGAGGTGTTGCACGATAATTTATTGGCGATGTTTGAACAAGATCCAAGCTTAACGCCGAAAGATATCATTGTCATGGTGCCGAATATTGATGCCTATGCGCCTTATGTGGAAGCAGTGTTTAGTCGCACTGGCAGTAGTGTGACTATCCCATTCTCTATTTCTGATGTGAGTGCGCAACAAGAAAATCCTATTTTAGCGAGCTTTTTACAGTTATTGAATTTACACCAAAGCCGTTATACCCGTGAAGATATTCTCGCCTTGTTAGAGGTACCTGCGATTTTAAATCGTTTTGGTATTAAACAAGTTGAGTTTGATTTGTTACAACATTGGATCACTGAAAGTGGTATTCGTTGGGGATTAAATAATGAGTCGGCCACACAATGGGAATTACCTGCTTTAACTCAGAATAACTGGCTGTTTGGCTTGAAGCGTATGCTGCTTGGTTATGCCATGAGTGATGAGCTGTTTGAAGGTATTGCGCCTTATGATGAAGTGCAAGGTCTTCAGGGCGATTTACTAGGGCGATTTATTGAGTTTATCGATACGCTGATTATTTTAGAGTCTAACTTACAACAAGATTTAAGCTGTGCGGACTGGCAACTGTTTATCAATCAACTGATTGATGATTTTTATTTAGAAGATGAAGATAACAGTGTGTTGTTCAGTCAAATTCGTCAGCAAATGCAAACGCTGGTGGAGCAAACTGAACAAGCTAAGTTTGAGCAACCTTTATCATTATTGGTGTTGCTTGAATATTTACAAGAGCACTTATCAAGTCAGTCTAATAGCCAACGTTTTTTAGCGGGACAGGTGAACTTCTGTACCTTAATGCCGATGCGTTCTATTCCATTTAAAGTGGTGTGTTTGTTAGGGATGAATGATGGTTTGTATCCTCGTTCATTGTTGCCAATGGGCTTTGATTTAATGGTCGGTCATCGAAAACGTGGTGACCGTTCACGCCGAGATGAAGATCGTTATCTGTTTTTAGAAGCAATGCTATCAGCGCAGTCGCAGTTTTATATTAGTTACATTGGTAAAGATATCAGTGATAACAGTGAAAAAATGCCCAGCGTATTAGTCAGTGAGTTACTTAATTATATTCAACAAAGCTTTAGGTTAACCAGTCAGTTGGATTTGGCTTTAGATGATGGGCAATTAGAGAAGGATCTATTGTCAGCCTTTACCCATCATTACCCAATGCAAAGTTTCAGTGAACAATACTTTCAAGGTAAACAAGTCACTTATCAGCAAGGCTGGTGGGAGGCGATTAACAAACCTGTGAGCAGCGAAGATGAACAGTTTACGCCATTGCCTTTGATCCAAAGTGAGCAAATAGAATTAACTGCTTTAATACGTTTTTTACAAAATCCTTGCCGTGCTTTTTTCAATCAAGGTTTAAATGTTTATTTTGAGATGGATGACATCAACCAAGAAAACGATGAACCTTTTGCTTTAGATAATTTACAACAATACTTATTAAAAGCGGAACAGTTTAAACATGGATTGGACGATCAAGCTTTAACCTCTTTATATGTGGGCTTACAAGCAGAAGGTAAGTTACCTGTCGGTGAATTTGCTAAACTTATTTTTAATAAAGATTTACAGGTGATGGTGGATTTAGCGAGTATTTATAGCAGTTACTTTATTGGTGATATTGAACAGATTGCGGTGGATATTCCCTTTGATGATAAACGCTTAATCGGTGCTTTAGATGACCATTGTGAAAATGGATTGGTACGCATTAAACCAGGTAATATCAAAGGCAAAGATCTCCTAAAATTGTGGGTCGAGCATCTTAGTTATTGTATTGTCCACGGACAACATCTGAATGCCACATTATTTGGACAAACCAAAGGCCATTATTTTGAAGAGATACCTGCGGATTATGCACATCAACGTTTATCGGAATTGATTGCTCTATACCAACAAGGCTTACAACAAGCTTTACCTTTCTTTATTGAAAGTGCATTTCAATGGTGTGAAGCAGTGTGTAAATTACAACCGAGAGTGTATGTATTAGATGAATTAAGTTTTGAAACGCGTGCAGCAGGGCAACAAGAAGCACTAAAAACCTTCAATAATAATCGAGGCTATTCAGAAGCGAGTGATCCGTATATCAATCGTGTATATGAGAATATTGAAGATCACTGGCAACAGTTTGAGAGCACTGCATTACAAGTATTTATGCCATTATTATGCAATTTAAATGACTTAATTTACGAACAATGGGGAGAGGCATAATCATGACCGAAGAAACACAATTATCATTGATTGAAGCTGATAACCTATCAGCCCCTGCGTCTTTGCAAGACAATACCAGTTCACCAGCTGGTGGCATTCCGGTCACGCCATTACAAGCGCTAACTTTTCCGTTGTTCGGTCGCCGTTTAATAGAGGCCTCTGCGGGTACAGGGAAAACCTATACTATCGCCAGTTTGTTTATTCGTTTGTTATTAGGTCATGGCACACAGGCCGATGCTAATGATTCAAGCTTAGTTGGGCAAACTGCACATCAAATCCCATTAACCGTGGATAAAATTTTAGTTGTAACCTTTACAGAAGCGGCTACGGCGGAATTAAGAAGTCGTATCCGGGATCGTATTCGTGAAACGCGTTTAGCTTTTGTACGCGGTAGTAGTAAAGATGCCTATTGTCAGCAGTTAATTGATGATAGTAGCAACCTTGAGCATGATATTCGTTTATTACGTTTTGCAGAATTGCAGATGGATGAAGCGTCTATTTTTACTATCCATGGTTTTTGTCAGCGTATGTTGCAACAAAATGCTTTCGAATCGGGAAGCTTATTCCAGCAGACCTTATTAGAAGATGATGCGGATATTTTAAGCCAAGCCTGTAATGACTTTTGGCGTGCGCATTTTTATCAATTATCCACGCCATTAACTGCGATCGTTTATAGTTATTGGGCGCACCCTGAAGCGCTTAAAAAAGAGTTACAACAATGGTTATCTCGTCACGATTTAACTTTTATACCAGAAATCACTGACTTTGATTTTGAAACAAAATATGAACAAGGTTTACAAGCGATTAATGACGTTAAACAAGCTTGGAATGCCGATAAAGATGATTACTTAGATATTATTGAGTATTCAGGTATTGATAAACGCAGTTACAGTAAACGTTATTTACCAAAATGGTTTGAGGACGTTTGTGCATGGGCAGCTTCTGATAGCTTAGATTTAACCTTACCTAAAAATCTATTGAAGTTTTCGCAATCAGAGTTGATAACTAAAACTAAAAAAGGTGAGCCACCGACACACTCAACTTTTGCCTTAATCGAGTCTTTGTTAGCAAAGGATATCTCCCTAAAAAATACCTTGTTAATTAAAGCAACGCATTGGGTGCGAGACAACCTACAAAAAACTAAACAGCAGCATATGTTATTAGGGTTTGATGACTTGCTGACACGTTTGGATATTGCATTACAGCACTCGCCAGAAGGACATTTAGGAGAGCAAATCAAACAGCAATATCCGATTGCTTTGATTGATGAGTTCCAAGATACCGACCCAGTGCAATACCGAATTTTTGATACCATTTATCAGCAAGCTGACCCAGCTGTTGATGAGCCGCCTGAAGCCATGAATTCACAGACTGCTTTTGGTTTATTTATGATTGGCGATCCAAAACAGGCGATTTATAGTTTCCGTGGTGCGGATATATTTACTTACATGAAAGCGCGTAATGCAGTGTCTGCCCATTATAGTTTGGATAACAACTATCGTTCTAGCGCAGAAATGATCGATGCGGTGAATGGCTTTTTCCAACATAAAATTGCGCCGTTTATTTATGACCAAGATATTCCTTTCCACCCAGTACAAGCGCCACCGATTAAACGTAAAAAGCTGGTGGTGAATAACCCTGAAGATGATCAACAAACCGCATTACAGTTTTTACATGTAAAAGGTGCATTAAGTAGTGACGCTTTCCGTCATGAAAGTGCACAGGCAACGGTTAACGAAATTAAAGCATTGTTATTGTTATCGCAACAAAATCAGGCTTATTTGGAAGACACAGAAGGTAACCATCATCCTATTCATGCTAATAATATTTCGGTGTTAGTGAGAACCGGTAATGAGGCGAATATTATTCGCAAATCGCTATTAGAAGAAAATATTAATAGTGTGTATTTATCACTCAAAGAGAGTGTGTTTGCCAGCATCTTAGCGCAGGACTTATTACGATTATTAAACGCTTGTTTACACCCAAGTAACGAGCGTTATTTACGATCTGCGATTGCCTGTAAGCTTTTTTCACTAACCCCTTTGGAAGTACACAATACTTTTTCTGAAACGGCTCGTTGGGAAAGTAAGATTGCAGATTTTGCGCGGTATAAAACTCTGTGGGAAGAGAGTGGCATCTTAGTGATGTTGCAACAATGTTTTCATGAGCAGGGTATTAGTGCGCATCTATTAACGCAAAGCCAAGGTGAACGCGCCTTGACGGATTTGTTACACCTCGCGGAGTTGTTACAAAAAAATAGTATGGTATTTGAAGGGGCATTTGCTTTATTACGTTGGTTTAGTGAACAAATTAGTCATGCTAAAAGTGAGCAGGGCGAACAAAAACAACGTTTAGAAAGTGAAAAGTCTTTGGTACAAGTGAGCACCTTACATAAATCTAAAGGATTGGAATACGATATTGTATTTATCCCTTTCAGTGGGTTATATCGTGAACCAAAAGAATACTTATTTCATGATGCTAAACAGCGCTTGGTATTCGACCTTGATGGCAGTGAAGTCAGTAAAGAGAAGACTGAAAAAGAGTTGTTAGCAGAAGATATTCGTTTGTTATATGTAGGTTTAACGCGCAGTGTTTATCGTTGTTATTTAGGTATTGGCCCTTATAAAAAAGGCCGTGCAAAAGCGACACCTTTAACAAAAAGTGCTTTAGGTTATTTAACCATTAAAGCGGGCGAGGAGTTACAAGCCGGTGATGACCAAAATTTAGTCCGTTTATTGCAAGGTGTGTGTCAGCAATCCGATAACATTGGTATTCGCCATGCGCCTGATTTACCCAGTGAGACCTATCAAGTTGCCACACCATCGCCAGATCAATTAATCGCGCCGAAACGCTTCTCCGGTGTCATTGAAAAAAATTGGTGGGTAACCAGTTACTCTGCTTTATCGCGTTTTCATACGGCGCCAACCTTGGAAGATAAGCAAACTAAAAAAATCCCTGAAGAGCGTGCGGAATTAATCGCAGTAAGCAATGAATTGCAACTGTTAACTAATGAAGTGCCAACTAAGAATGTGTTTAGTTTCCCAAGAGGTGCCAAGCACGGAACGTTTTTGCATGAACTATTTGAAGAGATTGATTTTCAAGATAGTCCATCTAAACAGCTAACTCCCTGGTTAGAAGAGCGATTAACAGTCAATAATTACGAAGATCCAGAAGAATGGGCGCCTATTGTTAGCCAATGGATTAATCATATTTTGGCACACCCTTTAGCGCCGGCTCTTTACCCTGATTTATCTTTATCTCAATTAAGTGAAGCGCAGAAAAAAGTGGAGATGCAATTCTTTATTCCTATGCAACCCATTGAAGCGACATCGGTTAATCGATTAATTGCGTATTATGATCCTTTATCTGCGCAAGCTGGCTCATTACAATTTAATCAAGTACAAGGGATGTTAAAAGGTTTCATTGATTTAACGTTTGAATACCAAGGGCAATATTTTGTACTCGATTATAAATCAAACTATTTAGGTGATGAGTTGGCTGATTATAGTCAACAAGCTATGTCAGAGGCTATTATTGAGCATCGTTATGATTTTCAATATCAGCTTTATACCTTAGCATTACATCGGTTATTACGTTCACGTTTAGTTGATTATGATTATGAACAACATGTAGGTGGTGTGTTTTATACCTTCCTACGTGGTATGCAAGGTACTAAAGAAGCGGGCGTTTATTTCACTAAACCTAAATTTGAGTTGATTGATAAATTGGATAAGTTATTAAGCGGCGAATTAACGGCTGAAATGTTGCTGGAGGAGTTGTCATGCTAGAAAAATCAATATCATCAAGCTTTGAGTCGACAACTGTTAGTTCAACAGAAAACAGTATGTTAACGCTATTAAAACAGTGTCAGTTAAATCAACAAATTCGACCTATCGATTTCCACTTTGCAAAGTTTATGGCGGAATTAGGTGCAGATAACTTGATGCAACTGGCGGCGGCATTAACCAGTCAACAGCTAGGTGGCGGTCATATCTGTTTACCTATTGATAAAATGGGGGGATTGTTTCATCAACACTGTTTGCAATTGGCGCTGGATTCTCAACAAGTGAGTGAACGTTTAAATGTGTCTTGTATTTTTCATGATCCTCAACAAACACATTATCAACTGAATGAAAGCCTCTGTTGCGGTGATGATGCTCCCTTAAGACTGCAATACAGTGCCTTGTTTATGGCTCGTTATGCGGAATTTGAGCAGTTGATTTCTGACAAGTTATTGCAGCCGATCTCTGTACAAGTCGATGTGGCTAGCAAAGGGTATTTAGAGAAGTTATTTACGCCGCAATATGGTTATTTATGGAATGCTTGGCAAAGTGATACCAGTCAATCAATTCAAGCGTTATGTGAAAAATACTTAGATGTGATTGAGCAAGCATCAGTTGATTGGCCTGCAGTGCAACAGTGCTTTACTGATGCAAGTTCCGCAAAAGATCTGATTTTATTAGAATCATTGATCCCAAATAAAGTGCGTTGTGATTGGCAAAAAATCAGTGCTGCCTTAGCACTAACCTCTCCACGTTGTATTATTTCTGGTGGCCCAGGTACAGGTAAAACCACCACAGTGGTGAAATTATTAGCACTTTTGTTAAATGCTCAACCAGATTTGATGATTAAGATGGTCGCGCCGACGGGGAAAGCTGCGGCTCGACTGACTGAGTCGATTACTAATGCTCTAGATGAGTTAGATTTGGGTAGTCCAGCAGATGGTCAAAAAGCACCGAACATCCCAACGGATGCGAGCACTATCCATCGTTTGTTAGGTGTACGAAATAATAGTGCGCATTTCCGTCATCATGCTGGTAATCAATTAACTTTAGATTTGCTGCTGGTGGATGAAGCTTCTATGGTGGATTTACCTTTAATGGCGAAATTGCTCAGTGCATTACCCGATCATGCTCGTTTAATTTTGTTAGGGGACAAAGACCAATTAGCTTCAGTGGAGGCAGGAGCGGTACTAGGTGATATTTGTTCCTTTATTGACTCAGGCTACAGTCAACAAAAAGCACAGCAATTAGCTGAGCTAACAGGCTTTGATTGTTTATTATCACAAGGTAAACATGCGCAAGCGACTATGTCTGATAATTTGTGCTTATTAAGAAAGAGTTACCGATTTGATCAGTACTCTGGTATTGGTTATTTAGCCAGTGCGGTGAATAAAGGTGGCGTAACGGCTGTGAAATTGGCTGCTTTATGTGAAAAATACGACGACCTTGCTTATTATGCTAATGATGCAGAAAGCGCTACTGATTTTGATCGTTTAGTGGTGGAAGGGTATACCCCTTACCTCTCTGAGTTATGTATCATTAATCAAGATAATCGTGGTCAAGCTAAAGTACTGCTGAGTGCTTTTAATGACTTTAAAATATTGTGTGCGACTCGAGAGCAAGAGTGGGGCGTAGATGCATTAAATCATCGTTGTGAAAAGCTATTACAAAAAGCAGGCTTGTTGGTGCGCCGTTTTGATATGACACAAACTTGGTATGTCGGACGCCCAGTGATGGTCACTGAAAACAGTTATCACCTTGGTTTGTTCAATGGCGACATAGGCTTATGTTTAGAAGATGAACACGGACAATTAAGAGTCTATTTTGTAATGCCTGATGGTAGTGTTGCAGATTTTCAACCAAGCCGTTTACCTGCGCATCAAACGGTATTTGCGATGACGGTGCATAAGAGTCAAGGCTCTGAGTTTAAACATACTTTGTTAGCTTTACCTGATTACGCATTACCCGTGATGAACCGTGAGTTAATTTATACAGGTATCACACGCGCTAAAAAGCGTTTAACCTTGATTGCAGACCTTGCATTGGTAGCGAGTTCGGTAAGAAACCGAGCAAGTAGAAACAGCCGTTTAACAGAACGATTAACAGCTAATTAATAAAGTAATACACCAATTAAACGAGGGTTTATTGGCGCTGAAATAAGTAAAGGTAGGAAATAACATGACTCCAGCGATTAAAGTAGCAGAAAAGCATAAAATTGCCTTTCAAGTTCATCAATATAAACATGATAAAAAACATGAGTCGTATGGGCTAGAAGCCGCTGAAAAAATGAATGTGGACCCGAAACGAGTATTTAAGACCTTAGTGGTGGATCTCGATAAACAATTGGTGGTTGCCATATTACCTGTGACTGAGCAGTTAAATCTGAAGGCAGTTGCCAATGCGTTAAAAGGCAAGAAAGCACAGATGGCGGACAAAAACGACGTATTACGTTCATCGGGATATGTATTAGGTGGCGTAAGTCCTTTAGGACAAAAAAAACAACTCACCACAGTGATTGATGATACTGCAAAGTTATACCCTGATATTTATGTCAGCGCAGGTAAACGAGGTTTAGAAATTCAATTAAACGCAGAAGATCTAGCATCGATACTATCAGCTAGTTTTGTGGACTTGATTTAGTTAACTCAATGCAATTAAACGTAACATCTTTTAAGGGCGCTGGGTGAAATTAGCCGACAGGCTAGTGATATGACCGGAACCGCTCTGCGGTTCCTTTTTTCAGCTTGCGCCTTGTAAGCTTTTCATTGTTCTTTACTCCATTAATTTGCGATAAATCATTTCTATTCATTTTCTTTTAAATAGTTAAAGATCTTTTAAATCACTCTGTGTTAGCATCGCGCTGAAAAATCTTGATCAATTGTTTATTTGTTAATGAGAGTCGAAATGGAACAGTTTATTACCCTTTATTTAAAACTATTTTTTATGATGACACCTTTCTTTGTGTTGTCAGTATTCTTGATCTTGAGTAAGAGCCTTAGCTCAAGTGAGAAGAAGCGGGTAATTTTAAAACTGAGCATTACGGTATTGATTATTAGCTTAGTCTTTTTGATTTTTGGGCAATATATTTTCAGTTTATTTGGTATTACCTTGGATGCCTTCAAAATCGGAGCGGGTACCGTATTGTTTTTAAGTGCATTGGAGATGATTAAGGGTGATACGGAAATGCCAGAAGGCACCAATAAGCGCGGCGGAGACTTTGCTATAGTACCTTTAGCTATTCCTGTTGCTATCGGACCTGGTGTGATTGGTATTTTAATGGTAATTGGTGCGGAATTAGAAAGTTTTACTGACTTTATGAGTGTGATTGCTTCGTTGATTGCAGCGGTATTATCAATTGCCGCAGTGTTGCTTTTTTCAAACAAAATTCAACAGTTATTAGGGCAACAAGGTTTAGAAGTGTTACCTAAAATTACTGGATTATTTGTATCTGCGATTGGTGCGCAAATTGTCTTTTCTGGTGTGAAAGGGTTCTTTGTCGATTCTCTTTTATTACATTAAGGTTTTAATCTGTATTTAGCCTTTATCGATTATTCATTGGGTTTAGCTTAAACAAGTTAAACCTAGTTTTATTTTATGCTGTAACAATAGATAAAATATGAGACTTTATTTGGCTGATAAAAATGCGACGTTAAACTCTTTTCAATGACCTTAATTTCTTATGGGGATTTGATTTATTTTCCTCTTTATTTCATCTTTTATCTGTTTGATATTCGACGTTATCGTACAACTATTGAACACTTATTAAGTGATGATTTTCATCAATTTAATCTGTTTATGTTAACAATTCACTGAAAATTGTGTGAAATAAGCGTGGATCTATGAAAAATAGGGCTTGCATGTCGTTTTTCCTATGGACTGCCTATCGACTATCGTCATAACAGTGTCTATAATGGCGCGTCTTAAATTTCACCATATAAATTACAAACTAATTTTTAATTAAGGTGTCATTTCTATAATGCGGTAGTCCACGCAAATACACCTTAGTGATGAAAGTAATACATTTTTCTTTCATCAGTAAAAACAATTTTTAATGTAAAAGATAAAGGAAATACAATGCAAGTTTCTGTTGAATCTACACAAGGTCTAGAGCGCGTATTAACAATTACTGTTGCCGCTGAAGCATTTGATAAAGAGTTTGATGGTCGTATCCGTCACCTATCTAAAACACAACGTGTTGATGGCTTCCGCCCAGGTAAAGTACCTGCATCAGTTATCGCTAAGCGTTTCGGTGCTGCTATTGAGCAAGAAGTTGGTGGCGAAGTAATGCAACGTAACTTTTACGAAGCAATCGTAGCTGAAAAACTAAACCCAGCTGGCGCACCTGCTGTTGCACCACAACCGCGTAAAAAAGGCGAAGACTTTGTTTTCACTGCTACATTTGAAATCTACCCAGAAGTAGCGCTTAATGCATTAGAAGAGTTAGCTGTTGAAACAGTATCTACTTCAATTGAAGATGCTGACTTAGATAACATGTTAGTGACGCTACAAAAGCAACATGCTGAGTGGAAAGAAGTTAAACGTAAATCTAAGAAAGATGACCAAGTAACGGTTGACTTTGAAGGTTCTATCGACGGTGAATTATTCGAAGGCGGTAAAGCTGAAGGCTTCCAAATCGTTCTAGGTAGTGATCGTATGATTCCTGGTTTTGAATCTGGTATTCTTGGCCAAAAAGCAGGTGAAGAGTTCACAATCGACGTGACTTTCCCTGAAGATTACCATGCTGAACAGTTAAAAGGTAAAGTTGCACAATTCGCAATCAACCTAACTAAAGTTGAGCAACAAATTCTTCCTGAACTAACTGAAGAGTTCGTTAAGAAATTTGGCGTTGAAAGTGGTGACTTAGAAGCTCTAAAAGCTGACGTTAAGAAAAACATGCAACGTGAACTTGATCAAGTAGTTAAAAACACTGCTAAAGACAATGTATTAACTGCATTAGTAGAAAACAACGAAGTTGAAGTACCAAAAGCATTAATCGATAGCGAAGTTAACGTTTTACGTAAGCAAGCTATGGAGCGTTACGGTAAAGAAATGGATCCAAACAACTTACCTGAATTACCAGCAGAATTATTTGCTGAGCAAGCTGAGAAGCGTGTTAAAGTTGGTTTATTATTAGGTGAAGTGATCAAAGTTAACGAATTAAAAGTTGACCAAGATAAAGTTTCTGCATTAATCGAAAACGCAGCATCTGCTTACGAAAACCCAGCTGAAGTTGTTGAATACTACAAAAACAACAAAGAGCTAATGCAAAACATGGAAAATGTAGCATTAGAAGAGCAAGCAGTTGATTTTATCATTGAAAAAGCTAAAGTAACTGAAGTGAAAAAATCGTTTGATGAAGTGATGAATAAACCTGCTGCTTAATAGTTTTTAACTATTAATTCAATTGGTTATAAATTTCAATGGCTCGAGTGATTTCACTCGGGCCATTTTCATTTTGGTAGACACAATAAATAAAAATAATTTAGGATGGAATATGACTAACCCATTTGCTGGAAATACGGAACAAATTAGTAACGCACTTATCCCTATGGTTGTTGAACAAACGGCAAAAGGTGAGCGTTCATATGATATCTATTCTCGACTATTAAAAGAGCGTGTTATCTTTTTAACAGGCCCTGTTGAAGATCACATGGCAAACTTGATTTCTGCACAGTTATTATTCTTAGAATCAGAAAGCACAGAGAAAGATATTTACATCTACATCAACTCACCAGGTGGTTCAATTAGTGCAGGTATGGCGATTTACGACACTATGCAGTTTATTAAACCTGATGTAAGTACTATTTGTATGGGGATGGCTGCGAGTATGGGCGCATTTCTATTAGCAAGTGGTGCAGAAGGTAAGCGTCATGTATTACCTAACGCTAAAGTAATGATTCATCAACCTTTAGGTGGTTTCCAAGGTCAGGCATCTGATTTTGAAATTCATGCTAAAGAGATCATTGCAACAAAACAACGTATGAATGAGTTATTAGCATTCCATACAGGTAAAGATATTGAAGTTATTGCGCGTGATACAGACCGTGATAATTTTATGCGCGCACAAGAAGCAGTGGATTACGGTATTGTGGATTCTGTTTTAACGCGTAGAAAATAATTGAGAGGTATTGATAACTATGTCGGATAAAAATAACAATGACGCTAACAATAGCAGTCTATTGTATTGTTCGTTCTGTGGTAAAAGCCAACATGAAGTTAAAAAGCTGATTGCTGGACCTTCTGTGTACATTTGTAATGAGTGTGTTGACCTTTGTGACGATATCATTAAAGAAGAGATTGCAGAGTTAACAAGTACTACTGATACGGATAACAGTAAGAAAAAATTACCAACACCGCATGAGATTCGTGCCTCTTTAGATGATTATGTAATTGGTCAAGACCTTGCTAAGAAAGTACTTTCAGTAGCAGTTTACAACCATTACAAACGTTTAAAACATGGTGACATTGCTGACGGTGTTGAGTTAAGCAAATCAAATATCTTACTTATTGGTCCAACGGGTAGTGGTAAAACATTATTGGCTGAAACCATGGCGCGCTTATTAGATGTACCTTTCACTATGGCTGATGCAACAACATTAACTGAAGCCGGTTATGTTGGTGAAGATGTTGAAAACATCATTCAGAAGCTATTACAGAAATGTGATTATGATCCTGAGAAAGCGCAACGAGGTATTATTTACATCGATGAAATCGATAAAATTACGCGTAAATCTGAAAATCCATCAATTACTCGTGATGTATCGGGTGAAGGTGTTCAGCAAGCGTTATTGAAATTAATTGAAGGTACTGTTGCTTCTATTCCTCCTCAAGGTGGACGCAAGCATCCAAATCAAGAGTTTATCCAAGTGGATACCTCTAAAATACTATTCATTTGTGGTGGTGCATTCTCTGGTTTAGATAGCATTATCGAACAGCGTATTGATACAGGCGCAGGTATTGGTTTTGGTGCTACAGTTCGAGACGAAGATTCAAAAGAAACATTAAGCGAAACCTTTAAGAAAGTTGAACCTCAAGATTTAGCTAAATATGGTTTAATTCCTGAATTCATCGGTCGTTTACCAGTAGTGGCAACGTTAACTGAATTAGATGAAGAAGCATTAGTTGAAATTTTAACTGCACCTAAAAATGCAATTACGAAACAATATGCTGCTTTATTTGGTTTAGAGAATGTTGAGCTTGAGTTCCGTCCTGAAGCATTAACAGCGATGGCTAAAAAAGCAATGAGCCGTAAGACTGGTGCTCGTGGTTTACGCTCTATTGTTGAAGCAGTATTGTTAGATACAATGTACGATTTGCCATCAGTCGAAAACGTAACTAAAGTCGTGGTGGATGAAGGAGTGATCGTAGGTGATTCTGCGCCATTATTAATCTATTCTGAAGATGATGCTAAACGCGTTTCGTCTGATAAATAAGCAGTTAGTTACTGTAAATTAAAAAAAGAGAGCTTTTAGCTCTCTTTTTTTATTTATATGCTTGAAAAAAAACAATTCATCCCCAATATTATTGTTACTTACGATTTTTTATAGCGAGTTGAGCTGTGTCATTTTTCGACTTGTCATTATTTATCTATCCATTTTCAATTCTTTTTCCGGGGACAATATGAAATTAGAAACAGATCAGCTGTTGACATTACCTGTCTTACCACTTCGTGATGTTGTCGTTTATCCGCACATGGTTATCCCATTATTTGTCGGTAGAAAAAAATCAATCAGCTGCTTAGAAGCAGCTATGGAACAGGGCAAAAAAGTCTTATTAGTTGCGCAAACTGAAGCAACCTTGGATGACCCTAAAATTGAAGACTTGTACCCGGTCGGTACAGTGGCGAATATTTTACAATTACTAAAACTGCCTGATGGTACGGTAAAGGTTTTAGTGGAAGGGGTACAACGCGCTAACATCGTTCGCAATATCGATAATGAAGAATACTTTTTTTCTGAAATTGAATTATTGGAAAGCGAAGGTGTTGACGAAAAAGAGGAAGAGGCGCTAGTCAGAAGCGTACTTGGTCAGTTTGAGTCATACATTAAATTAAACAAAAAGATTCCACCTGAAGTATTAGCATCAGTGAATGGGATTGATGAGCCTGAGCGTCTTGCTGATACGATTGCTGCGCACATGCCATTAAGTTTAGAAGACAAACAAGCTGCATTAGAGTTAACCAATGTAACGGAACGTTTTGAATACCTAATGGGTATGATGGAAAACGAAGAAGACATTTTAAAGGTTGAAAAGCGTATCCGAAGTCGTGTTAAAAAACAGATGGAACGTAGCCAGCGCGAGTATTACCTTAATGAACAGATGAAAGCGATTCAAAAAGAGTTGGGTGATAATGAAGAAGGGCAAAGTGACCTTGACCAACTTGCTGAAAAAATTGAATCGGTAGGCATGTCTGCAGAGGCAAAAGAGAAAGCATTATCTGAGCTTAAGAAGCTAAAAATGATGTCTCCAATGTCATCGGAAGCAAGTGTGATCCGTACTTACATCGAAAGCTTAGTGAATGTGCCTTGGAAGAAACGTAGTCCTGTTAAAAAGAACTTAGCAAAGGCGCAAGAAATCCTAGATCAAGACCATCATGGCCTTGAGAAGGTCAAAGAACGTATTTTAGAGTACTTAGCGGTACAAACGCGTATCAACAAGTTAAAAGGGCCTATTTTATGTCTTGTTGGGCCTCCTGGTGTAGGTAAAACCTCATTAGGTCAGTCTATTGCTCGTTCAACTGGGCGTAAGTATGTGCGTATGGCTTTAGGTGGTGTGCGTGATGAAGCGGAGATCCGTGGTCATCGTCGTACTTACATTGGTTCATTGCCGGGTAAATTGATTCAAAAAATGACCAAAGTGGGTGTTAAAAACCCATTATTTTTATTAGATGAGATCGATAAAATGGCCTCTGATATGCGCGGTGATCCTGCTTCTGCATTATTAGAAGTGCTAGATCCTGAGCAAAATAATAGCTTTAATGATCATTACCTTGAAGTTGATTATGACTTGTCTGACGTAATGTTTGTTGCAACATCTAACTCAATGAATATTCCTGGCCCATTATTGGACCGTATGGAAGTGATCAATCTTTCTGGTTATACAGAAGATGAAAAATTGAATATCGCTAATCAACATCTTTTAAGCAAACAGATTAAACGTAATGGTTTAAAAGAGAGTGAGATTACTATTGATGACAGTGCAATCATTGGGATTGTGCGTTACTACACGCGTGAAGCGGGTGTGCGTGCCTTAGAGCGTGAAATCTCTAAGATCTGTCGCAAAGTGGTGAAAGATATCTTATTAGATAAGAGTCTGAAAAAAATTGATGTAACTATCGATAACTTGAAAGATTATTTAGGTGTTCGCCGTTATGACTTTGGTAAAGCTGATTCTGCTAATCAAGTGGGACAAGTAACTGGTTTAGCATGGACATCTGTTGGTGGTGATCTACTGACTATTGAAGCAACTTCTGTACCGGGTAAAGGTAAGTTAACTTATACTGGTTCATTGGGTGATGTCATGAAAGAGTCAATTCAAGCGGCGATGACTGTGGTACGCGCTAAAGCAGAAGAATGGCGTATTAACAGTGATTTTCACGAGAAACGTGATATCCATGTACATGTTCCTGAAGGTGCAACACCAAAAGATGGTCCAAGTGCAGGTGCCGCAATGTGTACCGTGCTTATATCAAGTTTAACGGGGATTCCTGTTCGTGCTGATGTTGCGATGACAGGTGAAATTACTCTGCGTGGTGAAGTGCTTCCTATCGGTGGATTAAAAGAGAAATTATTAGCGGCGCGTCGTGGTGGTATTAAAACAGTATTGATTCCGTTTGAAAATACACGTGACTTAGAGGAAATCCCTGATAATATTAAAGACCAACTTGAAATCAAACCTGTACGCTGGATTGATGAAGTATTAGAAGTTGCATTACAAGATAGTATCACCGGCTTTTCTGTTGAAAAAAACGACAAATAGGTGACTAATCGCATACAATACGGGCTAGTTCGCTAATTTTATTGAAATTTACTTGCTTGAATTTGAATAGAGAAGTAGCCTAGCTCAAGTTTTTTACAATGTGCCACTCAAGATGAAGATAGCACCAATTATTATAAACAGGGGATTTACAAATGAATAAAGGACAATTAATCGATAACATCGCTGAAAGCGCAGACATTTCCAAAGCGGCTGCAGGCCGTGCATTAGATGCATTTATCGAAAGCGTAACAACAGCTTTAGTTGAAGGCGACAGCGTATCTCTAATCGGTTTTGGTGCTTTCTCAGTTAAAGAACGTGCTGCTCGTACAGGTCGTAATCCACAAACTAACGAACCAATCCAAATCGCAGCTGCAAAAGTACCTGCATTTAAAGCGGGTAAATCATTGAAAGATGCTATCAACGCTTAAGCGTTTATTAGCTCTTCCATGTATTAAGCGCGTCCTATGATGCGCTTTTTTTGTTTTTAGTCTTAAAGAGTAAAATATTATGTTAGAAAGAATGCGCGAAGGTTCGCAAGGAGTCGTCGCAAAAAGTATTTTGATTGTGATCATCCTCTCTTTTGCTTTAGCTGGTGTCAGTAGCTATTTAGGCACTTCATCAGTGAATGCTGCTGTAACCGTAAATGGTGAAGAGATTTCACAGCAAAGTGTTGAACAAGCTTATCAAAATGAAAGAGCACGTTTACAACAGCAATACGGTGAACAATTCGAACTATTAGCTTCTAACCCTAATTTTGCACAACAAGTACGTGCTCAAGCGACACAAACCTTGATCACTGAACGTTTAGTAGCACAAGCTGTTGCTGATATGGGGTTACGTGTTGGTGATGAGCAAGTTAAAGAAGCGATTCGTAACACTCCTGAGTTCCAAGTCGATGGAAAATTCGATAACAACTTATACTTATCACTGTTACGTAATAACAATCTTTCACCTGCACAGTTTAGTGCTAACTTTAAGACTGATTTAGTACGCGTTCAGCTATTAGAAACATTAGTAGGCAGTGAGTTTGTTTTACCTTCTGAAGTGGCACAAACAAGCCAATTACAAGGCCAACAGCGTGTGGCGCGTATCTTAAACGTAGATAGTGCTGATTTTGTTGCGGAAGCGAATGTAACAGCTGAAGATATTGAAACTTATTATGCTAACAATAGCCAAGCTTTTCAAAGCCCTGAGCAAGTCAATGTAGAATATATTGTATTAGATTCGGCAACATTGACTTCAGAAGTCAATGTGACAGAACAAGATGTTCAAGATTACTACGATCAACATCAATCTGATTACGAACAAGTAGAACGTCGTAAAGTTGCACATATTTTCATTCAAGGTGATTCTGATGAAGCGAAAGCAAAAGCAGAAGCTATTTTAGAAGAAATTAAATCTGGTGCTGATTTTGCTGAGCTAGCAAAAACGAAATCGGAAGATGTTTATTCTGCTAAAAATGATGGTGAGTT
This sequence comes from Psychromonas sp. KJ10-5, assembly GCF_055808325.1. Lineage (NCBI taxonomy): Bacteria > Pseudomonadati > Pseudomonadota > Gammaproteobacteria > Alteromonadales > Psychromonadaceae > Psychromonas > Psychromonas sp. KJ10-5. Next base: position 672,442 of record NZ_CM147864.1, read on the forward strand.
AGATTGGTTTGAACGTGGTGTGATGGATCCAGCTTTTGATTCAAGTGCTTTTTCTTTAACTAAGGCTTCACCTATTTCTGATGTTGTTAAATCTGAATTTGGTTACCACATCATTAAGTTAATCGATGCACAAGAGAATACTCCTCGCCCATTAAGCGAAGTTAAACCTCAAATCGAAGTTGCATTGAAAAATGAAAAAGTACGTAGCATTTTTGATGATTTATACCAACGTTTAAGTGAAGTGGCTTTTGAGTCTCCTGATAGCTTAGAAGAAGCATCTGCTGAAGTGGGTGTTGCAGTTCAAGAAAGTGGTTTATTCTCAAGTGACGATGTACCAAATGAATTAGACTCTCGTGATGTATTGAGTCAAGTATTTGATGAGAATTTCCGCGCTGAAGGTCTTAACTCAGAAGTTATTGACTTAACAGACTCTAAAGCGATTGTAGTGCGCGTTAAAGATTATCAAGAAGCAGCCACAAAACCGCTTGCTGAGGTAACTGATCAAATTACTGTGCAGTTAGAAGAGCAAAAATCAGCGGAAGCTGCTAAGCAATTTGTGGAGTCTTTAATGACTAAGCTAAATGCGGGCGAGTCAATTGATAGTGAATTAGCAAGTAAAGATCTTACTTTCTCTTCACCATTAACGTTAGCGCGTTACAGCCGTGATTACGATACGCAAATCATTCAGCGTTTATTCCAATTAGCGAAACCTGAAGCTGGTCAAGTAACGCGAGATTATGTTGCAACAGCACAAGGTGATTTTGCTTTGGTTGAGTTGTCTGATGTGATTGAACAAGATGAGAGTAAAGTTGAAGAAGAAACTGAAACACAGTTAGCGACTATGTTACAACGTAGTACATCAGAGGCGACTTATCAGGCATTGATTACTTCATTACTGAACAATGCTGATATTACTTACGCGGGCCAATAATCTATATTGATTCTTAAGTCATCGCATTAAGTAATCTAAAAGCGGCTTTCATAAGCCGCTTTTTTATATCAATCATTCTATTTATTTATCCCAAAACTCTTTTCTGAAGTGCTTTCGACATACAGACACGTAACTCTCATTACCACCTATTTCTACCTGCGCACCTTCATGTAAGACATTACCATTACCGTCCATACGTAAAATCATATTGGCTTTACGACCACAGTGACAAATGGTTTTTAATTCGATTAATTTATCAGCCCATGCCAATAGGTATTGGCTACCAGGAAATAATTCTCCTTTAAAGTCAGTTTTGATGCCGTAGCACAATACAGGAATTCCTAAAATATCTACTACGTATGTGAGTTGTCTAACCTGTTCTTTACTTAGGAATTGTGACTCATCAATTAAGATGCAATGTTGTTTATTTTGTTGATGTACTTTACCTATCATTTCAGCTAGATCATCATTCTCGTTAAAGATGTGTGCATCACTTTCGATACCAATACGTGACGATACTTTACCAATACCTGAACGGTCATCAATTCCTGCTGTTAATACATAGGTATTCATTCCTCGTTCACGATAGTTATAAGAAGATTGGAGTAAAGAGGTCGATTTCCCTGCATTCATTGCAGAATAATAAAAATAAAGTTGTGCCAAAACATGGTCCTATGAATAATTAAATAGCCCCCTTGATTGATTAATAACAGTTTTTTATGGATAGTAGGGGGAATAGCCCATGATAACATTAGCAACTGAATTTTTATTCTAATCATTTTTATGTGCTTCATGTTTTACGTCAAAATATGATCGATGTGCTTTTTCAAGTTGCATTGGTTAATAAGGAGCGACTATGAATCAAGCTGTTTTACATTATGTTTACGATCCTATGTGTAGTTGGTGTTGGGGTTTTAAGAAAACGTGGTTACAACTGGTGGAAGCATTAGCGAATGATGAAGTAGAAATAAATTATCATTTAGGAGGGTTAGCCCCAGATAGCGACCAAGTAATGCCCGAAGAATTACAGCAAACACTGCAAGGTATTTGGCGTACCATTCATGCTAAGTTAGGCACTGAATTTAATTTTGATTTTTGGACTGAGTGTCAGCCTCAACGTTCAACTTACCCTGCATGTCGTGCTTGTTTAATTGCAAGGGAAGAGGGCAAAGAACAAGAGATGCTATTAGCTATTCAACAAGCTTACTATTTACAGGCTAAAAATCCTTCTTTGAGCAGTACGTTAATCGAATTAGCTGAACAAGTGGGTTTGGAGGGGGAACGCTTTGCTACTCAGTTAACTAGCCAAAAAATTAATACAAAATTAATGAAAGAAATTTCAGTAAGTAGGGCGATGCCAATTCAAGGCTTCCCATCTTTGGTATTAACGGTAGGTGGAGACGTTTTTCCGATTGCGGTTGATTATAACAATTGGCAAAAGACCCATAAGCAAATTACGCAGTTAATAAACAATAAATAATATAGTTTTTTAAACGGTAAGGTACTATAAAGCCCATTGATAACAGTGTATCAATGGGCTTTTATTTTTAACCTTTTAAATTGATTTTATGCAGCGTTTTCTCGCGCTTCAATAAATTCAATAGCACGTGAAATACGAGCAACACTGCGTTCCTGACCAATTAATGCCAAGGTCACGTCAAGAGAAGGAGATTGACCTGCTCCGGTAATGGCAACACGTAAAGGCATACCTACTTTACCCATACCTACTTCTAATTCAGTTGCAGTGTCTTCAATGATCTTATGTAAGTTTTCCATTGACCAGTCATCAGTAGCTTGTAGTTTACTTTGTACCAATACTAGTGCTTCTTTCGCTACTGGACGTAAGTGTTTTTTCGCCGCTGTTGCATCAAACTCTTCGTAGTCTTCATAGAAGTAGCGGCTTGAGCTTGCTAGTTCTACTAATGTTTTTGCACGTTCTGCTAATGCTGTAACAACTTCTGTTAATGCAGGGCCATTACTTGTATCAATATTTTGTTGATCCATGTGCCATTGTAGATGTTCTGCTACATAAGCTGGATCTGATGTTTTGATGTAATGATTGTTTAACCATAATAGTTTGTCAGTATTAAAGGCTGAAGCTGATTTGCTGACATTGTCTAAGCTGAATAGGTCGATCATTTCTTGCTCAGAGAATACTTCTTGATCGCCATGTGACCAACCAAGACGAACTAGATAGTTATTAAGTGCATTAGGTAAGAAACCTTCATCACGGTATTGCATCACTGATACTGCACCATGACGTTTTGATAGTTTCGCACCATCATCACCTAGAATCATTGAACAGTGTGCAAAAGAAGGTACCGGTGCACCTAATGCTTCATAGATATTGATTTGGCGAGGTGTGTTATTAATATGATCTTCACCACGTACTACGTTAGTAATTCCCATATCCCAATCATCAACGACTACACAGAAGTTGTAAGTCGGTGAGCCGTCACTACGACGAATAATTAAATCATCTAACTGGTCATTAGCAATTTCAATTTTGCCACGTATTTCATCTTCAAAAACAACAGTACCTTGTTTTGGATTACGAAAACGAATAACACAATCTTGATCTTCTGTTGCTGCAGCATTTACTGCAACAATTTTAGGATGGTTGGCATCGTAACGAGCCATCTCTTTATTTGCTTCTTGCTCGGCACGAATTTCGTCTAATAATGTTTTAGGTGCGTAACATTTGTAAGCTTTATCTTCTGCTAATAGTTTTTCAACCATTTCATTGTAACGGTCGAAACGTTTAGTTTGGTAGTATGGACCTTCGTCCCAATCTAAACCTAACCATTTCATTCCTTCTAATATGGCATCAACAGCTTCTTGAGTAGAGCGTTCAATATCCGTATCTTCAATACGTAATACAAATTGGCCACCTTTACTTTTAGCATGTAACCATGAATATAGTGCAGTACGTGCGCCACCAACGTGTAAGTAGCCGGTAGGGCTAGGGGCAAAACGAGTTTTAACAGTCATTAAAAAGCTTCCTTATAATACAGCTTGAAGAGTAGTGCGCATATTTTAACGGAAAGCTATCTAATTACATTAACTATTTGCTAACAAACTAATTTTGCATAATAAAATGCAGCAAAATACAAATATTAAGCGTTTGTTGCCTACCCTTTGAGCAGTCAGTTAAAAAACTACAAATTTATTCAAAAAGGCCTTGACTGAAAAAAGGCTATCCCTATAATACGCCCCACAAACAACGGCAGAGCAGTTAAGCAGTTGTTATTAAGTAATGTGGGCGATTAGCTCAGTTGGGAGAGCATCGCCCTTACAAGGCGAGGGTCACTGGTTCGAACCCAGTATCGCCCACCATATTACTTAGTTCATCATAAGAACTGAAACTATGAACTTGAAGTGGGCGATTAGCTCAGTTGGGAGAGCATCGCCCTTACAAGGCGAGGGTCACTGGTTCGAACCCAGTATCGCCCACCACTTTCAAGTTGTTACAATTTAAGATAAAAATTAAAGATGGGCGATTAGCTCAGTTGGGAGAGCATCGCCCTTACAAGGCGAGGGTCACTGGTTCGAACCCAGTATCGCCCACCATCTTTACTTTTTCATCTAAACATATCATGGGCGATTAGCTCAGTTGGGAGAGCATCGCCCTTACAAGGCGAGGGTCACTGGTTCGAGCCCAGTATCGCCCACCATGATATATACCAAAATAAGATTAAAGATGGGCGATTAGCTCAGTTGGGAGAGCATCGCCCTTACAAGGCGAGGGTCACTGGTTCGAACCCAGTATCGCCCACCATCTTTAATCTCTTATCTATAATTAATCTAAATTTCATATTTTCTAATCATTAACTTTATCACTTTACTTAAATTTTTATTGTTTATGATAATTAAGTCAAATTTAAGTACTTAAAATATTCGTTCTTAATGATTTTATTTTTAATTTATTAAACCCTCTAGTCCATTTGCTACACATTAAAGTCCAATCAAAATTTCTTGTCTTATTTTTAGTTCAAGTCTGTATATACAAGCACTTAATGCTATATCAGAGTCGTATTTAATGTGAAATAAAGCTACCTTTTAGAAGTTTTTTACTTCACTTTTAATATTAATTAATAATCAAATTTACTATTGACGAGCGTTTGTCTATAGTTATTACTTTAGGGGGGATGTTTTTCGAAGATGGAACTTTGAATATCATCCTTCTTAATCTCTTTTTTAAGCAAATGTTATCTGAATAGCCGTATTAATTGTTAAAGTTTTGTCGGTTTTTAATAATTATGTAAAACATAATTTTGGAAGTTTATAGTCTCGTGGGGAATAGTAATGGATAAGCAAAATAACCAGGTTAACGAAAATAGTGAAACTGAAATTGAATTAACTGATCAGCAGGCAGTTCAAACAGAAGAACAATTAACTGTAACTGGTGAATCAATCGCGCCTGAGCTAGAACCATTAATTTTAGAAGAGACGGCTGAAGCCCCTGTTGCAGAAAATATTGAACTACCAGATATTCAAAATGATCAGACAGAACTTACTGATATTGATACTGATGACTTAGAGGCTATTTTAGCTCTTGGTGAAGAAGTTCTAGATTTAGACATCGAAACAGCTGCCGGTGAAGAGTCTGATGGTGGTGGTTTTTCTCTGGTTGATTTTGAACGTGATGGTGAAGAGACTATTGCGACGACTAATTTCGATACAACTACGTTTGATAGTGCCTCTGAAAACGAGCAAGAATTTACTGATACAACCGATGACAGTAGTGTTTTAACTGTTGCAAATACAGCTCCAACAATCATTATTAGCAGCAGCAATGACTTTACTGAAGATGACGGCAGTGCCGTTGAAGGTGCCGTGGTTGCGACCTTCGAAACAACGGATGAAGATGGTGACGAGGTTACTGTTACGTTAAGCGATACCGTTAATTATGAAATTGTTGACGGCACGGTTGTATTAACTGAAGCGGGCGCAGCACTTGTGAACAGCGGCGAAGAGCTACCTGAATTTACTTTGATTCCAAATGATGGCACGACTGACGGTGAAGCAGTTTCTGTTGCGCCAAGTGTAACTACAACGAATGATGCACCAGAAATAACTATCACTAGCAGCAATGACTTTACTGAAGATGACGGCAGTGCCGTTGAAGGTGCCGTGGTTGCGACGTTCGAAACAACGGATGAAGACGGTGACGAGGTTACTGTTACGTTAAGCGATACCGTTAATTATGAAATCGTAGATGGCACGGTTGTGCTAACCGAAGCGGGCGCAGCACTGGTCAACAGTGGCGAAGAGCTACCTGCATTTACACTAACACCAAATGATGGCACGACTGACGGTGAAGCAGTTTCTGTTGCGGCAAGTGTAACTACAACGAATGATGCACCAGAAATAACTATCACTAGCAGCAATGACTTTACTGAAGATGACGGCAGTGCCGTTGAAGGTGCCGTGGTTGCGACGTTCGAAACAACGGATGAAGATGGTGACGAGGTTACTGTTACGTTAAGCGATACCGTTAATTATGAAATCGTAGATGGCACGGTTGTGCTAACCGAAGCGGGCGCAGCACTGGTGAACAGTGGCGCCGAATTACCTGCATTTACATTAACACCAAATGATGGCACGACTGACGGTGAAGCAGTTTCTGTTGCGGCAAGTGTAACTACAACGAATGATGCACCAGAAATAACTATCACTAGCAGCAATGACTTTACTGAAGATGACGGCAGTGCCGTTGAAGGTGCCGTGGTTGCGACGTTCGAAACAACGGATGAAGATGGTGACGAGGTTACTGTTACGTTAAGCGATACCGTTAATTATGAAATTGTTGACGGCACGGTTGTATTAACAGAAGCGGGCGCAGAACTGGTCAACAGTGGCGAAGAGCTACCTGCATTTACACTAACACCAAATGATGGCACGACTGACGGTGAAGCAGTTTCTGTTGCGGCAAGTGTAACTACAACGAATGATGCACCAGAAATAACTATCACTAGCAGCAATGACTTTACTGAAGATGACGGCAGTGCCGTTGAAGGTGCCGTGGTTGCGACGTTCGAAACAACGGATGAAGATGGTGACGAGGTTACTGTTACGTTAAGCGATACCGTTAATTATGAAATTGTTGACGGCACGGTTGTATTAACAGAAGCGGGCGCAGAACTGGTCAACAGTGGCGAAGAGCTACCTGAATTTACTTTGATTCCAAACGATGGCACGACTGACGGTGAAGCAGTTTCTGTTGCGGCAAGTGTAACTACAACGAATGATGCACCAGAAATAACTATCACTAGCAGCAATGACTTTACTGAAGATGACGGCAGTGCCGTTGAAGGTGCCGTGGTTGCGACGTTCGAAACAACGGATGAAGATGGTGACGAGGTTACTGTTACGTTAAGCGATACCGTTAATTATGAAATTGTTGACGGCACGGTTGTATTAACAGAAGCGGGCGCAGAACTGGTCAACAGTGGCGAAGAGCTACCTGAATTTACTTTGATTCCAAACGATGGCATTACTGATGGTGAAGCTGTTTCTGTTGAGCCAAGTGTAACCACGACGAATGATGCACCAGAAATAACTATCACTAGCAGCAATGACTTTACCGAAGATGACGGCAGCGCGGTTGAAGGTGCCGTGGTTGCGACGTTCGAAACAACGGATGAAGATGGTGACGAGGTTACTGTTACGTTAAGCGATACCGTTAATTATGAAATTGTTGACGGCACGGTTGTATTAACAGAAGCGGGCGCAGCACTGGTCAACAGTGGCGAAGAGCTACCTGCATTTACACTAACACCAAATGACGGCACGGTAGACGGTGAAGCCGCCACTGTTGAGCCAGGTGTGACGACTAGTAATGATGCACCAGAAATAACTATCACTAGCAGCAATGACTTTACTGAAGATGATGGCAGTGCCGTTGAAGGGGCTGTCGTTGCGACCTTCGAAACCTCAGATGAAGATGGTGACGAAGTTACCGTTACCCTGAGCGACACAGTCAACTACGCGATCTTAGATGGTACGGTTGTCTTAACGGAAGCCGGTGCAGCACTGGTGAACAGTGGCGCCGAATTACCTGCATTTACATTAACACCAAATGACGGCACGGTAGACGGTGAAGCCGCCACTGTTGAGCCAGGTGTGACGACTAGTAATGATGCACCAGAAATAACTATCATTAGCAGCAATGACTTTACTGAAGATGACGGCAGTGCCGTTGAAGGTGCCGTGGTTGCGACGTTCGAAACAACGGATGAAGACGGTGACGAGGTTACTGTTACCCTGAGCGACACAGTCAACTACGCGATCGTAGATGGCACGGTTGTCTTAACCGAAGCCGGAGCAGCACTGGTCAACAGTGGCGAAGAGCTACCTGCATTTACACTAACACCAAATGACGGCACGGTAGACGGTGAAGCAGCCACTGTTGAGCCAGGTGTTAATGGAGTAGATGATCTAACTAATACTATTGAAGATAGCGTCGTTACAACAGAAGATACTTCTGTAATCATTGACGTATTAGCAAACGATACAGATGAAGACGGTGAAGTTTCACCTGTTGCCTCAGTAACAGACGGTACAAACGGGACTGTTGCGATTAACGCTGATGGCACCGTGACTTACACACCAGATGCGGACTTCAATGGGTCGGATACCTTCACGTACACCAATGAAGATGGCAATACAGAAACGGTGACCGTCACAGTTGATCCAGTGGCCGATGACACAGTCTTAGTAGCAGATAGCGCAACGACTGACGAAGACACGCCAGTGGTTATTGATGTCGTCGCAAATGATACGGATGCCGATGGCGTCACATCACCTGTTGCCTCAGTAACTGACGGGACTAACGGCACAGTGGCTATCAACGATGATGGCACAGTGACCTACACGCCAAACGCAGATTTCAATGGTGAAGACGAATTTACGTACACCAATGAAGATGGCAATACAGAAACGGTGACAGTCACGGTTGATCCAGTGGCCGATGACACAGTCTTAGTGGCAGACAGCGCAACGACTAATGAAGATACGCCAGTGGTGATTGATGTAGTGGCAAATGATACGGACGCAGATGGTGAAGTTTCACCTGTTGCCTCAGTAACAGACGGTACCAACGGCACTGTGGCAATTAACGCTGACGGCACAGTGACCTACACACCAAACGCAGATTTCAATGGTGAAGACGAATTTACGTACACCAATGAAGATGGCAATACAGAAACGGTGACAGTCACGGTTGATCCAGTGGCCGATGACACAGTCTTAGTGGCAGACAGCGCAACGACTAATGAAGATACGCCAGTGGTGATTGATGTAGTGGCAAATGATACGGACGCAGATGGTGAAGTTTCACCTGTTGCCTCAGTAACAGACGGTACCAACGGCACTGTGGCAATTAACGCTGGCGGCACAGTGACCTACACACCAAACGCAGATTTCAATGGTGAAGACGAATTTACGTACACCAATGAAGATGGCAATACAGAAACGGTGACCGTCACAGTTGATCCAGTGGCCGATGACACAGTATTAGTAGCAGATAGCGCAACGACTGACGAAGACACACCAGTGGTGATCGATGTCGTCGCAAATGATACGGATGCCGATGGCGTCACATCACCTGTTGCCTCAGTGACCAATGGCACTAATGGCACAGTGGCTATCAACGAAGATGGCACAGTGACTTACACACCAGATGCGGACTTCAACGGGTCGGATACCTTCACGTACACCAATGAAGATGGCAATACAGAAACGGTGACCGTCACAGTTGATCCAGTGGCCGATGACACAGTATTAGTAGCAGATAGCGCAACGACTGACGAAGACACACCAGTGGTGATCGATGTCGTCGCAAATGATACGGATGCCGATGGCGTCACATCACCTGTTGCCTCAGTCACTGACGGGACTAACGGCACAGTGGCTATCAACGATGATGGCACAGTGACTTACACACCCGATGCGGACTTCAACGGGTCGGATACCTTCACGTACACCAATGAAGATGGCAATACAGAAACGGTGACCGTCACGGTTGATCCAGTGGCCGATGACACCGTATTAGTAGCAGATAGCGCAACGACTGACGAAGACACACCAGTGGTTATCGATGTCGTCGCAAATGATACGGATGCCGATGGCGTCACATCACCTGTTGCCTCAGTAACAGACGGCACAAACGGGACTGTTGCGATTAACGAAGATGGCACAGTGACTTACACACCAGATGCGGACTTCAACGGGTCGGATACCTTCACGTACACCAATGAAGATGGCAATACAGAAACGGTGACCGTCACAGTTGATCCAGTGGCCGATGACACAGTCTTAGTAGCAGATAGCGCAACGACTGACGAAGACACCCCAGTGGTGATTGATGTCGTCGCAAATGATACGGATGCCGATGGCGTCACATCACCTGTTGCCTCAGTAACTGACGGGACTAACGGCACAGTGGCTATCAACGATGATGGCACAGTGACTTACACGCCAAACGCAGATTTCAATGGTGAAGACGAATTTACGTACACCAATGAAGATGGCAATACAGAAACGGTGACAGTCACGGTTGATCCAGTGGCCGATGACACAGTCTTAGTGGCAGACAGCGCAACGACTAATGAAGATACGCCAGTGGTGATTGATGTAGTGGCAAATGATACGGACGCAGATGGTGAAGTTTCACCTGTTGCCTCAGTAACAGACGGTACCAACGGCACTGTGGCAATTAACGCTGACGGCACAGTGACTTACACACCAGATGCGGACTTCAACGGGTCGGATACCTTCACGTACACCAATGAAGATGGCAATACAGAAACGGTGACCGTCACGGTTGATCCAGTGGCCGACGACACCGTCTTAGTAGCAGATAGCGCAACGACTAATGAAGATACGCCAGTGGTGATTGATGTAGTGGCAAATGATACGGATGCTGATGGGGTTGTATCGCCAGTGGCCTCAGTCACTGACGGGACTAACGGGACTGTTGCGATTAACGATGATGGCACAGTGACTTACACACCCGATGCAGACTTCAACGGGTCGGATACCTTCACGTACACCAATGAAGATGGCAATACAGAAACGGTGACCGTCACGGTTGAACCAGTGGCTGATGACACAGTATTAGTAGCAGACAGCGCAACGACTGACGAAGACACCCCAGTGGTGATTGATGTTATCAGTAATGATACGGATGCCGATGGCGTCACATCACCTGTTGCTTCAGTCACTGACGGGACTAACGGCACAGTGGCTATCAACGATGATGGCACAGTGACTTACACACCCGATGCCGACTTTAACGGGTCGGATACCTTCACGTACACCAATGAAGATGGCAATACAGAAACGGTAACAGTAACAGTTGATCCAGTGGCCGATGACACCGTCTTAGTAGCAGATAGCGCAACGACTGACGAAGACACGCCAGTGGTGATTGATGTCGTCGCAAATGATACGGATGCTGATGGGGTTGTATCGCCAGTGGCGTCAGTAACTGACGGGACTAACGGCACAGTAGCTATCAACGATGACGGCACAGTGACTTACACACCAGATGCGGACTTCAACGGATCGGATACCTTCACGTACACCAATGAAGATGGCAATACAGAAACGGTGACCGTCATGGTTGATCCAGTCGCAGACGACACCGTCTTAGTAGCAGATAGCGCAACGACTGACGAAGATACGCCAGTGGTGATTGATGTCGTCGCAAATGATACGGATGCTGATGGGGTTGTATCGCCAGTGGCGTCAGTAACTGACGGGACTAACGGCACAGTAGCTATCAACGATGACGGCACAGTGACCTACACGCCAAACGCAGATTTCAATGGTGAAGACGAATTTACGTACACCAATGAAGATGGCAATACAGAAACGGTGACCGTCACGGTTGATCCAGTGGCAGACGACACCGTCTTAGTAGCAGATAGCGCAACGACTGACGAAGACACGCCAGTGGTTATCGATGTCGTCGCAAATGATACGGATGCCGACGGTGAAGTTTCACCTGTTGCCTCAGTGACCGATGGTACGAACGGCACAGTAGCTATCAACGATGATGGCACAGTGACCTACACACCAGATGCGGACTTCAACGGATCGGATACCTTCACGTACACCAATGCAGATGGCAATACAGAAACGGTCACAGTAACAGTTGATCCAGTGGCTGATGACACCGTCTTAGTAGCAGATAGCGCAACGACTGACGAAGACACCCCAGTGGTTATCGATGTCGTCGCAAATGATACGGATGCTGATGGGGTTGTATCGCCAGTGGCGTCAGTGACCAATGGCACTAATGGCACAGTGGCTATTAACGATGACGGCACAGTGACTTACACACCCGATGCCGACTTCAACGGGTCGGATACCTTCACGTACACCAATGAAGATGGCAATACAGAAACGGTGACAGTCACGGTTGATCCAGTCGCAGATGACACCGTCTTAGTAGCCGATAGCGCAACGACTGACGAAGACACACCAGTGGTTATCGATGTCGTCGCAAATGATACGGATGCCGATGGCGTCACATCACCTGTTGCCTCAGTAACAGACGGCACAAACGGGACTGTTGCGATTAACGATGATGGCACAGTGACTTACACACCCGATGCGGACTTCAACGGGTCGGATACCTTCACGTACACCAATGAAGATGGCAATACAGAAACGGTAACAGTCACAGTTGATCCAGTCGCAGATGACACCGTCTTAGTAGCCGATAGCGCAACGACTGACGAAGACACGCCAGTGGTTATCGATGTCGTCGCAAATGATACGGATGCTGATGGGGTTGTATCGCCAGTGGCGTCAGTGACCAATGGCACTAATGGCACAGTGGCTATCAACGATGATGGCACAGTGACTTACACACCCGATGCGGACTTCAACGGATCGGATACCTTCACGTACACCAATGAAGATGGCAATACAGAAACGGTGACTGTCACGGTTGATCCAGTGGCCGATGACACCGTCTTAGTAGCCGATAGCGCAACGACTGACGAAGACACGCCAGTGGTTATCGATGTCGTCGCAAATGATACGGATGCTGATGGGGTTGTATCGCCAGTGGCGTCAGTGACCAATGGCACTAATGGCACAGTGGCTATTAACGATGATGGCACAGTGACTTACACACCCGATGCAGACTTCAACGGGTCGGATACCTTCACGTACACCAATGAAGATGGCAATACAGAAACGGTGACAGTCACAGTTGATCCAGTGGCTGATGACACCGTCTTAGTAGCAGATAGCGCAACGACTGACGAAGACACCCCAGTGGTTATCGATGTCGTCGCAAATGATACGGATGCTGATGGGGTTGTATCGCCAGTGGCGTCAGTGACCAATGGCACTAATGGCACAGTGGCTATTAACGATGATGGCACAGTGACTTACACACCCGATGCCGACTTCAACGGGTCGGATACCTTCACGTACACCAATGAAGATGGCAATACAGAAACGGTAACAGTAACAGTTGATCCAGTGGCTGATGACACCGTCTTAGTAGCAGATAGCGCAACGACTGACGAAGACACGCCAGTGGTGATTGATGTCGTCGCAAATGATACGGATGCTGATGGGGTTGTATCGCCAGTGGCGTCAGTAACTGACGGGACTAACGGCACAGTAGCTATCAACGATGACGGCACAGTGACTTACACACCCGATGCGGACTTCAACGGGTCGGATACCTTCACGTACACCAATGAAGATGGCAATACAGAAACGGTAACAGTAACAGTTGATCCAGTGGCTGATGACACCGTCTTAGTAGCCGATAGCGCAACGACTGACGAAGACACGCCAGTGGTGATCGATGTCGTCGCAAATGATACGGATGCCGACGGTGAAGTTTCACCTGTTGCCTCAGTGACCGATGGTACGAACGGGACAGTGGCTATCAACGCTGACGGCACAGTGACTTACACACCAGATGCGGACTTCAACGGGTCGGATACCTTCACGTACACCAATGAAGATGGCAATACAGAAACGGTGACCGTCACAGTTGATCCAGTGGCCGATGACACCGTCTTAGTAGCAGATAGCGCAACGACTGACGAAGACACCCCAGTGGTGATTGATGTTATCAGTAATGATACGGATGCCGATGGCGTCACATCACCTGTTGCCTCAGTAACAGACGGCACAAACGGGACTGTTGCGATTAACGCTGACGGCACCGTAACTTACACACCCGATGCCGACTTCAACGGGTCGGATACCTTCACGTACACCAATGAAGACGGCAATACAGAAACGGTCACAGTGACGGTTGATCCAGTGGCAGACGAGACCGTCTTAGTAGCAGATAGTGCAACGACTGACGAAGATACCCCAGTGGTTATCGATGTCGTCGCAAATGATACGGATGCTGATGGTGAAGTTTCACCTGTTGCCTCAGTCACTGACGGGACTAACGGGACAGTGGCTATTAATACTGACGGTACCGTAACTTACACACCCGATGCCGACTTCAACGGGTCGGATACCTTCACGTACACCAATGAAGACGGCAATACAGAAACGGTCACAGTAACAGTTGAACCAGTGGCTGATGACACAGTATTAGCAGCAGATTCAGCAACGACTGACGAAGATACCCCAGTGGTTATAGATGTCGTCGCAAATGATACGGATGCGGATGGCGTCACATCACCTGTTGCTTCAGTCACTGACGGGACTAACGGCACAGTGGCTATCAACGATGATGGCACAGTGACTTACACACCCGATGCCGACTTTAACGGGTCGGATACCTTCACGTACACCAATGAAGATGGCAATACAGAAACGGTAACAGTAACAGTTGATCCAGTGGCTGATGACACCGTCTTAGTAGCAGATAGCGCAACGACTGACGAAGACACGCCAGTGGTGATTGATGTCGTCGCAAATGATACGGATGCTGATGGGGTTGTATCGCCAGTGGCGTCAGTAACTGACGGGACTAACGGCACAGTAGCTATCAACGATGACGGCACAGTGACTTACACACCAGATGCGGACTTCAACGGATCGGATACCTTCACGTACACCAATGAAGATGGCAATACAGAAACGGTGACCGTCACGGTTGATCCAGTCGCAGACGACACCGTCTTAGTAGCAGATAGCGCAACGACTGACGAAGATACGCCAGTGGTGATTGATGTCGTCGCAAATGATACGGATGCTGATGGGGTTGTATCGCCAGTGGCGTCAGTAACTGACGGGACTAACGGCACAGTAGCTATCAACGATGACGGCACAGTGACCTACACGCCAAACGCAGATTTCAATGGTGAAGACGAATTTACGTACACCAATGAAGATGGCAATACAGAAACGGTAACAGTAACAGTTGATCCAGTGGCTGATGACACCGTCTTAGTAGCCGATAGCGCAACGACTAACGAAGACACGCCAGTGGTTATCGATGTCGTCGCAAATGATACGGATGCTGATGGGGTTGTATCGCCAGTGGCGTCAGTGACCGATGGTACGAACGGGACAGTGGCTATCAACGATGATGGCACCGTAACTTACACACCAGATGCGGACTTCAACGGATCGGATACCTTCACGTACACCAATGAAGATGGCAATACAGAAACGGTGACTGTCACGGTTGATCCAGTGGCAGATGACACCGTCTTAGTAGCCGATAGCGCAACGACTGACGAAGACACGACAGTGGTTATCGATGTCGTCGCAAATGATACGGATGCTGATGGGGTTGTATCGCCAGTGGCGTCAGTGACCAATGGCACTAATGGCACAGTGGCTATTAACGATGATGGCACAGTGACTTACACACCCGATGCGGACTTCAACGGGTCGGATACCTTCACGTACACCAATGAAGATGGCAATACAGAAACGGTAACAGTAACAGTTGATCCAGTGGCTGATGACACCGTCTTAGTAGCCGATAGCGCAACGACTAACGAAGACACGCCAGTGGTTATCGATGTCGTCGCAAATGATACGGATGCTGATGGGGTTGTATCGCCAGTGGCGTCAGTGACCAATGGCACTAATGGCACAGTGGCTATTAACGATGATGGCACAGTGACTTACACACCCGATGCGGACTTTAACGGATCGGATACCTTCACGTACACCAATGAAGATGGCAATACAGAAACGGTGACCGTCACGGTTGATCCAGTCGCAGACGACACCGTCTTAGTAGCAGATAGCGCAACGACTGACGAAGATACGCCAGTGGTGATTGATGTCGTCGCAAATGATACGGATGCCGATGGCGTCACATCACCTGTTGCCTCAGTAACAGACGGCACAAACGGGACTGTTGCGATTAACGCTGACGGCACCGTAACTTACACACCCGATGCCGACTTCAACGGGTCGGATACCTTCACGTACACCAATGAAGACGGCAATACAGAAACGGTCACAGTGACGGTTGATC
Source organism: Psychromonas sp. KJ10-5 (assembly GCF_055808325.1). Taxonomy (NCBI): domain Bacteria; kingdom Pseudomonadati; phylum Pseudomonadota; class Gammaproteobacteria; order Alteromonadales; family Psychromonadaceae; genus Psychromonas; species Psychromonas sp. KJ10-5. Next base: position 688,812 of record NZ_CM147864.1, read on the forward strand.
CAGTGGCAGACGAGACCGTCTTAGTAGCAGATAGTGCAACGACTGACGAAGATACCCCAGTGGTTATCGATGTCGTCGCAAATGATACGGATGCTGATGGTGAAGTTTCACCTGTTGCCTCAGTCACTGACGGGACTAACGGGACAGTGGCTATCAACGATGATGGCACAGTGACTTACACACCCGATGCCGACTTTAACGGGTCGGATACCTTCACGTACACCAATGAAGATGGCAATACAGAAACGGTAACAGTCACGGTTGATCCAGTCGCAGATGACACCGTCTTAGTAGCAGATAGCGCAACGACTGACGAAGATACCCCAGTGGTTATCGATGTCGTCGCAAATGATACGGATGCTGATGGTGAAGTTTCACCTGTTGCCTCAGTCACTGACGGGACTAACGGCACAGTGGCTATCAACGATGATGGCACAGTGACTTACACACCCGATGCCGACTTTAACGGGTCGGATACCTTCACGTACACCAATGAAGATGGCAATACAGAAACGGTAACAGTCACGGTTGATCCAGTGGCTGATGACACCGTCTTAGTAGCAGATAGCGCAACGACTGACGAAGATACCCCAGTGGTTATCGATGTCGTCGCAAATGATACGGATGCTGATGGTGAAGTTTCACCTGTTGCCTCAGTCACTGACGGGACTAACGGGACAGTGGCTATTAATACTGACGGTACCGTAACTTACACACCCGATGCCGACTTCAACGGGTCGGATACCTTCACGTACACCAATGAAGACGGCAATACAGAAACGGTCACAGTAACAGTTGAACCAGTGGCTGATGACACAGTATTAGCAGCAGATTCAGCAACGACTGACGAAGATACCCCAGTGGTTATCGATGTCGTCGCAAATGATACGGATGCGGATGGCGTCACATCACCTGTTGCTTCAGTCACTGACGGGACTAACGGGACTGTTGCGATTAACGATGATGGCACCGTAACTTACACACCCGATGCGGACTTCAACGGGTCGGATACCTTCACGTACACCAATGAAGACGGCAATACAGAAACGGTGACCGTCACGGTTGAACCAGTGGCTGATGACACCGTCTTAGTAGCAGATAGTGCAACGACTGACGAAGACACGCCAGTGGTGATTGATGTAGTGGCAAATGATACGGATGCTGATGGGGTTGTATCGCCAGTGGCGTCAGTGACCGATGGTACGAACGGGACAGTGGCTATCAACGATGATGGCACAGTGACTTACACACCCGATGCGGACTTCAACGGATCGGATACCTTCACGTACACCAATGAAGATGGCAATACAGAAACGGTGACTGTCACGGTTGATCCAGTGGCCGATGACACCGTCTTAGTAGCAGATAGCGCAACGACTGACGAAGACACGCCAGTGGTGATTGATGTCGTCGCAAATGATACGGATGCCGATGGCGTAATATCGCCAGTGGCGTCAGTGACCAATGGCACTAACGGCACAGTGGCTATCAACGATGATGGCACAGTGACTTACACACCCGATGCGGACTTTAACGGGTCGGATACCTTCACGTACACCAATGAAGATGGCAATACAGAAACGGTTAATGTCACCGTTAATCCTGTAGATGATCCAACTGAAATTCTAGTTGGAACTTCAGACAGTGATATTGGCGAAGTGACTGAAGACGAAGAAATAAGTGCAACTCAAACTCTAACAGACTCAGGTACATTAACATTCTCAGATGTAGATACTGAAGACAGTGAAAACTTTGCGCCTACTGTCGAGTTCTCTCCTGAAAATGAAGGGGATAGCGCTCTAGGTGAAATATCTATTGATGCAGATGGTAATTGGACTTATGAGGTTGATAATAGTGCGGTTCAATTCTTAGGAGAAGGTGAGTCATTAGTAGAAGTATTCACAGTCACATTAAACGGAACTTCACATGATATTACAGTCACTATTAATGGTTCAGAAGATCCTACGACTATCGAGCCAGTAGGAACAAGAGATGCGTATGCTAGACTTTTCGAGGACGATGATGATATTACACCTGGATTCTTAACAACAAATGATACGCTTGAGTTTGGAGATGCAGACGATTCAGATAGTGCCTCTTTTGAGCCAGAAGTTAACTTTACAAGTTCGACTTCAAGTTTAGGTCAATTGGGCTCTGTTACTTTAGAAAATGATGGTAATTGGAGTTATAGCGTTGATAATTCATTGGTTCAGTACCTAGATGAAGGTGAGAAAATAACAGAGATATATACGGTTACTTTAAATGGTACTGAAGAAATCATTACCATTGATATTATTGGTACAGAAGACGCTACTGAAATCGTAGTGGATACTAGCGCCGGTGATAGTGCAGAAGGAGAAGTCTCCGAAGATAGTGCGGATACAACAACAACCTTAACGGATTCAGGAAAAATTACCTTCATTGATGTTGATGATTCAGATCGAAGTAGTTTTGCTCCAACGGTTGTCTTTGCAGCTTCAACTGCAGGCAGTAGTGCACTTGGTGAGTTAACTATTGATGCAGATGGTAATTGGACATATGAAGTTGATAACAGTGATATCGCATATCTAGATACTGATGAAACTATCGTAGAAACATTTACCATAGAATTAAATGGCGAAACTCAGGATATCTCTGTCACTGTAAATGGTGCAAACAGCGCACCTGAGATTCAGATAACGAGTACTAATGAACTTACTGAAGATACTGCGGTAGAAGGTACTATTGTATCTACATTTACTACATTCGATGCTGAGGGAGATGACGTCACTGTATCGATTAGCGATAGTGTTAATTATGCAATTGTAGATAATACCATTGTATTAACTGAAGCTGGCGCTGAATTAGTTAATAGTGGACAAGATTTGCCAGAATACACATTAACCACAAATGATGGCTCTGTCGATGGAGAGTCTGTATCCAGTACACCTTTAGTTATTCCTGTAGCCACAACTCCTACAGTTAATATTACTATTGACACTGAATACACTGAGTCAATTAGTTTATCTGCAGAAAACTACAATGAAACAGATAGTGGTTATACCGTAACAGCATATACAGCAACTGGAGTACAGACCACTTTAAGCTCAATTACAGGTACTACTCATGATGGTTTCGGTGTTTCAGGAAGGGCATCTGGAGCAAATGCTGAATTAGGTTATTTAAATAATACTGGTTCAGAATCAATTGTAGTTGATATAGATTATGAAATAACAAGTGCCGATGTTGCATTTTCTTGGTTAAATCCAAATGAAACAGCAGCTTATAGTCTTTATTCCAATGGAGTTTTAGTCGGTTCAGGTACTATAAACGGCGGAAGTAACAATGTTGATGACCCGATTACAATTAATGCGAATGGAGAGGGTTTTGATCAGATTGTGTTCACAGCACCTGGAAGTGGCGACGACTACTTAATTAATAGCATTTCATTTGACAAAGTGGTTGAGGAAGAGGTTACCGACGAAGCAGTTGTTGTTACTGAGGGGGGGGCTATATCCCTAAATATTAGCACTGAAGATACTGTATTGGATGATACTGAATCCTTAGCGCTGGTTATTTCCGACATTCCTAATGGCTTTACATTAAGTGATGGTGAAAATACATACACTTCTTCAAGTGATGATGGCCTTATTGATGTAACTTCTTGGGATTTAGATAATTTAACTCTTTTAAGTACTGAAGTTGATAGTACAAGTTATTACGAGTTGTTTGTAACTGCTACAACGACAGAGTCTTTAAATGGTGAAACTTCGTCAACCGAAACATCCATTAATTTAATTGTTGCTAGTGATGATTCTATTTTTGGTAGCGATGAAGCTGATGATTTAAATGGGACTATTAATGATGATTCTATTTTAGGTTTAGCTGGAGATGATGAGTTATCTGGCGGGATAGGAAATGATATTTTAGTTGGTGGAGCCGGAGATGATAATCTAATCGACAGTGTTGGTAATGATACAATGATAGGTGGAATTGGAGCTGATACTTTCACATGGTCTGAAGGGGATGCTGCTGGAACTGATATTATTGTTGATTTCGATATTGAAGAAGGTGATGCTTTAGATTTAAGCGACTTATTACAAGGTGAAACTGAAAGCACATTAAGTGAATATTTTGAAATAAGTTTCGATGGTATCGATACAACATTAAATGTATCCAGCACTGAATCTGGAGAGAATGTAGCAACAATTATTTTGGAGGATATACAGTTAGAAGGTATTACGCATGATGGTGAATTATCTTCATCAGAAGTTGAAACTGTAATAAATACTTTATATGAGGAAGGAGCGTTAATTATTAGCGATAATACAGATATAGATACAAGTAGCTCAACTTCTTCGTTAGATGATGATCTTTCTCAATAATTTTTATTAAAAAATAGGTTAATAGTAATCATTTAAATATATTTAATAGGTCAATAATACTTCTACTGTTACAGTAGTAGTATTATACCTATTAGTAGAAAGGGTAACGTTTGAGTAAAAATAATAATAAGCCTCCAAAATGGGAAATTAATGCATCCACACGCATCGGACATGATCCTTTATTAGATTGTTTAGTACTATTAAGTGAGTATTTTTCTACCCCGTGTTCAGCAGAAGCTTTAGCTGCGGGTTTACCATTGGCACAACAACACTTATCTCCTGAACTTGTTCCTCAAGCGGCTAGCCGAGCAGGTTTGAGTGCGAAACTAGACCGACGAACTTTAAACTCATTACCTAGTATGTTGTTACCGTGTATTTTGATGCTTAAAAATAAACAAGCATGCATTTTACATGAAATAGATACTCACAATAATGAAGCAAAAGTCTCTTTCCCTGAGACTGGTGGCCAAGAAGTACTTAGTCTTGAAGTATTAGAGTCTGAGTATGTGGGGTATCTATTTTTAATTAAACAGAAATATCATGGTGATCGTCATTTTGATGTACATATCCATCAATCAACAGATAATTGGTTATGGGATAGCATTAAAGAATCCGCTTCCATATACCGTGATGTGATAATTGCTTCAGTTCTGATTAATATATTTGCTTTATTATCTCCTCTTTTTGTCATGAATGTATATGATAAAGTTGTTCCGAACTTAGCATTCGAAACCCTGTGGGTACTTGCTATTGGCGCTTTCATTGCTTATATTTTTGATTTTATTTTGAAGCAAATTAGAGCTTATTTAATCGATGTTGCAGGGAAAAAAGTCGATGTTGAAATATCCTCAAAACTCTTCTCAAAAGTAATTGGAGTTCCATTAGAAAAAAGATCGTCAAGTGTTGGTGGCATGGCTCGACAACTTGGTGAATTTGACAGTGTTCGTGAGTTTTTATCTTCTGCTACGATTACCGCGTTAGTTGACCTTCCTTTTTCCATTCTCTTTATGTTCATTATTTGGCTTGTAGCCGGTGATCTAGTTTACTTTCCTGTTGTTGCTACTTTCTTGATTATCGGTTACAGCTTTGTTGTGCAATCAAAGTTAAAGATTGCGATTGAAGAAAGTAATAAATTTTCTGGTTTACGTCATGGGCATTTAGTGGAAAGTTTATCTTCATTAGAGTCGATTAAAGCAAATGGAGCAGAAGGGCTTATTCAACATACATGGCAGCAGATGGTTGGTCACACAGCTAAATGGCAATTGAAGGTGAAAATGATCACTAACTCAGTGTCTAATGTGTCAAGTTTTGTTATTCAAGCTTCAGTTATTGCCGTTATTGTTCTAGGGGTTTATCGCGTCTCTGAAGGGTTAATATCAATGGGGGCAATCATTGCTGCTGTTATGTTATCAAGTCGTGCAATTGGCCCTATGGCAAGAATTGCTGCTTTAATGACACGTTATAATCAAACGGTTAGTTCATTACGTCAAATTGACGGAATCATGGAACAAGAGAGCGAATTTGAAAATAAAGGCCATCTAGTAAGTCGTAATAAATTAGAAGGTAATATTGAATGTGAACAAGTTTCTTTTCAATATCCCAATAGTGAAAAAACAGCGTTATACCCATTTTCACTAAAAATTAAACCGAATGAAAAACTCGCTATCATTGGACGCAATGGTTCAGGTAAAACAACTTTAGCAAAATTAATTCTCGGCTTGTATAAACCTTCATCAGGAACCATACGTTATGATGGTTTGCATCAAGAGCAAATTCATCCGAGCGATTTACGAAGTAATATTGGTTACTTACCGCAAGATATCACGCTTTTTCACGGTACAATTAAAGACAATATTTTATTTGGCACAAGACAAGTTACCGAATATCAGTTACTGCGTGCAGCGCAATTATCAGGTGTTTGTTTGTTTACGGATTTAGCATCGGAAGGGTTAGACTTACAAGTAGGTGAAGGAGGTACCTCTTTATCTAGGGGGCAGAGGCAAGCAGTTGCTTTAGCACGCACTATTTTAAATGACCCTCAAATATTATTATTAGATGAACCCACTGCTAGTTTAGATGCTCGAGCAGAAAAACAGTTCATTAACTCAATGAAACAAACAGTTAAAGATCGCAGTATGTTATTAATTACTCATAAAATGCACCTTTTACAGTTAGTCGACCGTATCATTATTGTTGATAATGGTAAAATTGTTGCTGACGGCCCGAAAGAAAGCGTATTAGAAAGGCTGGCATCAGGCCAATATGCTGCTGCAACAAAAGAGGCTGAATAATGAAAGGTTCTAAGCAAGATTTAGAGATGGCTGATGATGTATACGGGGCAATGCTTACCGAAACACCAACAGCACAACGATTAACAATATGGGCTTTATTTGCATTATTTATATGTTTTTTTGTATGGGCCTACTTTGCGAAGTTAGATCGTGTCGTTAGAGGTGAAGGTAAAGTTGTTCCTTCATCACAAGTACAAGTTATTCAAAGCTTAGATGGCGGTATTCTTCAAGACCTTTATGTTAAAGAAGGGATGCTAGTAACTAAAGGGCAACCTTTAGCGCGTATTGATGATACACGGTTTCGTTCAGATCTTGCTCAGCAGGGACAAGAAGTAGATGCATTAAGGGCTGATATTATTCGATTACGAGCTGAACTAAGTAGTATTTTGATTGCAAATGTAGATGATTGGAATTTGCAAATTCAGATCAAACAAAAGAAATTAGAATTTCCTGAGGATATGCAAACGACAGCTGCAGCATTGGTGGATCAGCAGCAAGATGAATATATAGGACGTTTGAATAGTTTAGAAAACCAAGTTGCAATCCAAGCACAGCAAATTAAACAAAGACAACAAGAAATTACTGAGCTAGGTTCGAAAATGCGTACTTTAAGAAGTAGCTTAAATTTAGCCAATAGAGAGTTAAAATTAACACGTCCATTAGCTCAAAAAAATATTGTACCTGAAGTAGAGTTATTAAAATTAGAGAGATCAGTGAATGAATTGAGCGGCGAATTACGTTCATTACAAGCCCAATTACCAAGAAATCAATCTGCATTACAAGAATCAATTTTGAAGCGCCAAGAGCTTGTTTTAGAATTTCGTAAGGATGCGAGAGCTCAACTTAATGAGAAGCAAGCTGCTTTATCAAGTATTACTGAGGCACAAGTGGGTGTGCAAGATAAAGTGAGTAAAGCGTTAATTACCTCTCCAGTAGTAGGAACCATAAAAACCCTACACATCAATACTTTAGGTGGAGTTGTGAAACCTGGTCAGGTATTATTGGAGATAGTGCCTACAGAGGATAAATTGTTAGTTGAGGCTAAAATAATCCCTAAAGATATTGCATTCATTCATGTTGGTTTACCTGCTCGAGTAAAAATAACAGCTTATGATTTTACCCGCTATGGTGCACTGGACGGAGTTGTTGAATTAATTAGTGCGGATACAACTCAAGATGAAGAAGGCAATAGTTTTTATATTGTAAGAGTTCGTACTACTGAATCGAGTATGAATAAAGATAATAAAGACGAAATGTCGATTATTCCGGGGATGTTGACCAGTGTTGATGTCATGGTAAGTAAAAGAACCGTACTTGAATATATGTTTAATCCAATTTTAAGGGCCAAAGAATCGGCTTTACGAGAGTATTAAGTTGAGTAAAGGATATGGAGAAAGAATGAAATCATTACAAAATGGAATGACTAAAAAAGCGGCATTAGTTGCCTTCAGCTCTTTAGTATTAATGCCTTTTCAGGCTCAAAGCCAATCTTTGGAGCAGGCCGTTGCGCATACATTAGATACAAACCCGGAAATTCACACTTCCTTCACTCAATTTAAAGTGAAAGAAAAACAAGTGGATCAAGCGGAGGCTGATTATTACCCAACGCTTGAAGCTACAGGTGGTATTGGCTACGAATATACTGATAGCCCGACGACAAGACGTTATACTGATAGCTTAGATAACACAGAAGAGCTTACTAGAAGAGAACTTGGATTAAGTTTAACTCAAAACATATTTAATGGCTTTAAAACCAGTAGTGAAGTTGATCGTACTAGCTATGCTACAAGTGCAGAGCAATGGCGCTTACATTCTATTGCTGAAGATATTACGCTAGAAGTGACTAAAGTTTATATCGATTTAATTGAAGCTGAAAAATTAGTTGCGTTATCTGAAAAAAACCTCCAGTCACATATCGACATTTATGACCAAATAAAAGAACGTACTGAATCTGGTTTTAGTAGTAAGGCTGATTTATCACAAATAAGTGGTCGTTTGGCTCAAGCTGAATCAAATTTAATTGCTGCGAAGAACAATTATCTAGATAGTAAAACGATGTTTTATAGTGTGGTTGATCAAACACCTGAAAACTTAGTTATTCCTTTTCCTGATAATAGTAAGCTGCCAAAAACACAGGCAGAAGGCTTAGAGTTAGCGCTTAAAAATCATCCTTCTATTTGGGCATCAACTAACGATATTCAATCTGCAAATGCACAATATAAAAGTGCAAAGTCCACTTTTTATCCTGAGTTAAATTTAGAAATTGAAGCGAATTTCAATGATAACATTGATGGTGTAGATGGTTACAATGGAACTAATGATGTAGGCGGTAACAATGACGACGTTGTTGCAATGTTACGCTTTAGGTATAACTTATATAATGGTGGTAGAGATAAAGCCTACGCCAAAGAAACTGCTTATAAAATCAATGAAGCTAAAGCATTAAATATGAAAGCCCATCGTGAAGTAAAAGAAGGTTTCACTTTGTCGTGGGATGCTTACGAACTACTTAATAAGCAAAAGCAATATATCAAAATGCATGTTATTGCAGCGAAAGATTCTCAAGAAGATTACAAAGAGCAATTTAAAATTGGCCAACGTAGCTTATTGGATTTACTTGACACTGAAAATGAGCTTTTCGAAGCAAGAAAAGATTTTTTAGAAGCTGAATTTGATGAAATTACAGCACAATATAGAGTTTTACATGCAATGGGGACATTGCTAGATTCTTTACGTGTAACACGCCCTGAAGCGTGGAAAGGGGAGCAAGAGTTTGATGGTGGAGTTTACAATGAAAAAGATTAGTTTATTAGCCGGAGTCGTTCTATTAAGTGGTTGTTCAATCAACGTCATTGATCCTGCTAATGTCACTACAGAGCAGCTTTATGATTTATCTGACCCTGAAGGGGATGGTGTGATCAATGCTCGAGATAATTGTATTGATACGCCTTTAGGTGCAGCTGTTGATAATAATGGTTGTGGTGTTGATGTGATCGAAAAAGTCAGAGTAACTTTATTAGTCAATTTTGATAATAACTCTTCAGTAGTAGATGCTAAATATTTCCCTGAAATTCAGAAGTTAGCTGGTTTATTGGAAGAATATAAATCAGTTAATGTGTCTATCGAAGGGCACACAAGCCAAGTTGGAACAGCTAAATATAATAAATTGTTGTCCTTAAAACGAGCTGAAGCAGTGAAATCTATTTTGGTGAATAAATACGGTATTAACCGAGATCGTGTAGCTGCGGTTGGTTACGGCTTTGAGCAATTATTGAATGAAGGCCATAGCGATTATGCTAATGCACAAAACCGTCGCATTGTTGCTGAAATTGCAGGTGGAAAAGAAGTCATTGATATGAAATGGAATATTTATAGTGTCGATGACCGTGAATAATCATTTTTATTAAAGATTAAAACGTGTCAATAATAAAAAAGCTAATGCTGACGATTTTACTTTTATACATAAGTAATCTTTACACTTATGCAAGTAGTTCATTAAGCTTTAACACAAGTAAATTAATTTCCACCTTAACTAAAAATTATGGGGAAAGAGCCGCATTACGGGGCAAAGCGTGGTTAAAATTATTGAATGCAAGTTATGAAAATGAACATCAAAAGTTATTACGCACTAATCGTTTTTTTAACCAATTAAGGTTTACAACGGACAAAAAGTTGTGGGGTGAAAGTAATTATTGGGCGACGCCTGTAGAGTTTATAGGTGTGAATGCTGGTGACTGTGAAGATTTTGCCTTAGCGAAGTACTTCACATTATTAGCGATTGGCGTTGATGACGATAAGTTACGTATCGTCATGGTTAAGTCATTAACTTTAAATCAATACCATATGGTTGTTGCTTATTACGAAACACCAACATCAGAACCGTTAATTTTAGACAATATTGATGGTCGAATAAAGAAATCAAACGACCGGAAAGATTTAGTTCCTGTATATAGCTTTAACGGTACAAAGTTATGGTTAAACAATGAAAAAAGACAAGGTCGTGTCGCAGGCAAACCAAGTAGACTCAAACGATGGAATGATTTAAACCTTCGTATGGGACTTAACAAATTAAAACAACCTGTATTATCTATGGAGTAATTTATTTATGACACTGTTTAATCAGATCAACTCATTATTGCTAGGGCTGTTTTTACTAGTTGTATCGAGTTTGATGTATTTTCAGTTCACCGAAACTAAGACGTTTATGGACAGTCAGATTTCATCTGATTTAAATAATACAACCAATGCATTAACATTGATGTTGAAACCGCATCTAGAGACGGGTGATATTGCATCTGCAGAGACGGTCATCAATGTTATTTTTGAAGGTGGATTTTATAAAAAAGTGAGTTTAACGTGGCTTGAAAACGGTAAGACTCAGGTATGGGAAAACCCTGTTCAGGCTGAAAGTGTGCCAGACTGGTTTACTAACCTAGAGCTGTTTGATACGCAAAGCACGGAAAGCACTATCAACAATGGCTGGATACAACTAGCAACGTTGAAGTTAGAAGCTAACCCTGCTATCGGTTACAGTCAATTATGGAAAGTAATGACGGATACGCTGATCACACTAATCATTTTATTTATTTTTTCTGTGATTATTTTACGTTTTCGTTTAACGAAGATCTTAACACCACTTCATCGTGTTGCAGACCAAGCTAAATTGATTGCAAAACGCGAATTTCAGCCGGACCTTAAAATTCCTGAAACAATTGAATTAAAAGAAGTTGTATTAGCGATTAATAGTATGTCTGGTCAACTTCAGACGGTTTTCTCTCAACTTGATAAAGAAGTTGTTTCATTAAAAAATGAAAAACTAACTGATAAAGTATCGCAATTACCAAATCGTCTATACCTTAATGGTCAATTAGGTAGTTGGATGAAAGATCCAGGCTACGGTGGTGTTTTAATTGCGAGATTAGATTGGCTACAAGAAATTGATGACCAATTTGGTTACCAAGTAAGGGATAACACAATCCAAATTTTAGCAAAAGAGATGCAGCGTTCATTACCTTCGATTGCACCTTGTGTGATTGCTCGTATTTCTAGTCGAGAGTTTGTATTCTTAGTGACTAAAGCATCAAACGAACAACTGAAAGTATATTTACAGAATGTTATTCGTCTTATTAATCAAGCCATGATTAGTGCTAATTATCAAGAAGAAGATCAGTTCTCGATCGGTGTGGCTGTTAGAGCACAAGGCATGACCGCATCTCAGTTATTAGGTAATGCAGATAACGCATTGCAAGCAGCTTTATCAGAGAACCAAGTATGTCAGTGGTTTGAAAATAATGAAGAGCAAGAGTTAGCCATTTCACAATGGCGTGACTTATTGCAAGAAGCAATTGTGAAACGAAACTTTTTATTACAGTGGCATCCTGCATTATCTTTTGATGATGGGACAGTTATGCAACGTGAAATTTATAGTGGATTACAAATAGAAGAGAACGTTGTTCGTGCAGCACAATTTATGCCTTACATTGAACAACTTGAGTTAGGTAGTGAGTTTGATCAATCATTATTAAAAGTAATTGCTGAGAACTCGACTATTTTGTCTAAACAAGAAAAAGTTGCGATCAATATAACGCAAGATAGTATCTTAGATTTACATTTCCATGATTGGTTAGAATTATTCATGAGTCGCCAAAAGAACCCACATCGTTTCCATTTTGAAATTCAAGAAAGTACTGTATTAACGTACCCTAAACAATCTCAAAAATTCACTAATATAGTGAAGCAACAGGGCGGTAAAGTAGGTATTGATCACTATGGACGAGAGATTGGTTCGGTTGCTTACTTACAATCAATAAAACCTGACTATGTTAAATTAGATCAATCACTATCTTGTAACTTGAAGAATGAGATGGAAGTGGATGAACTAACTGAACGTCTAGCCTTGAGTCGAGCAGTAATTAATACTGCACGTGGTTTAGGAATTGAAGTGATTATTACCGCTGTGGAAGATCAAGAGCAATTGAACATGCTAAAAAGTCTACATGCTAGTGGTTACCAAGGGTTTATTACGCCACCAACTTATATTAGCTAATTAACTTGATTGCTAACCAATACAATAAGCCTCGTACAGTGTACGGGGCTTATTTTTCTATCGCTTACCTATTTCTTTAATAATGCTTGGTGTTGCGCTTTAAATTTTTGAAATTTAGGGGCAATGACTGCCATGCAGTAACCTTGATTTGGATTATTTAAGTAGTAATTCTGGTGATAATCTTCAGCAACAAAAAACTCGCTCCCAGCCTCTAGTTTAGTCACAATATCCTGATCGAATAATTGCTGATCATTAATTGTCTCGATCATTTCTTGAGCGATTTGTTGTTGTTCACTGTTTTGGTAAAAGATCACAGAACGATATTGGGTACCTATATCATTGCCTTGTCGGTTAACTTGTGTTGCATCATGTACACTAAAGAATAGTGTTAATAATTGCGAAAAATTAATAATTTGGTTATCAAAGGTAACTTCAACTACTTCAACATGCTCAGTTTCACCAGTACAGACGGCCTTATAATTTGCTTGTGATGCAGCTCCCCCACAATAACCAGAAATAGCGCTGATTACGCCTTCAATTTGGTTAAAAGCAGCTTCTACACACCAAAAGCAACCAGCGCCAACGACCATTTTTTCTTGTGCCATAATACCTCTCATTAAATTATATCGCTCAAAAGGGGGCGAAATAATAGCAAATAGTTAATCTCTCTTTTTATTTACAGTATATTGTTATTAGTTTCCATTCTTTCGCGCTTAAATGATTAAAATAATATCAGTTATGTGCAATTTTTTGTGGAATGATAATGCTTTTCTTACTAAATTTTCCTGATAAAAAATGCCAAAGATTGTGGAAATTATGTTAACTTACTAGCCAATTTTAATCTTTAATATTAGTTGCTTAATTGAGTGTAAAAGAGACTCTTATGCGACAATCGTTTATTACACAGAGAAATACGCCATGTTTTGTCCTTTTTGTAATACTCAAGATACAAAGGTGATCGATTCTCGCCTTGTTTCTGAAGGTTCTCAGGTGCGTCGTCGTCGTTTATGTAACGAATGTAATGAGCGTTTCACCACCTTTGAACTTGCTGAGTTAATTATGCCTCGTTTGATTAAATCAGATGGAAGTAGAGAACCTTTTAACGAAGAAAAACTACTTGTTGGTATCAATATCGCCTTAGAAAAAAGGCCGGTAAGTATTGAAGCCGTTGAAAGTGCGGTTAATAAATTAAAATCCACCTTACGAGCAACAGGAGAGCGTGAGATACCGAGTAAAATGGTCGGTGAATTAGTAATGGATTTACTTAAGGGATTAGACAAAATAGCCTATATTCGTTTTGCTTCTGTTTATCGTGCCTTTGAAGATGTCAAAGAGTTTGGTGAAGAAATCGCTAAATTAGACACAACGAATAAGTAAACTTACCTACAACTTTAAAAGTGTTGATACATGTTATTTACTGATGCAGACAACCATTATATGCAACGCGCTTTATTCCTTGCTGCAAAAGGGCGTTTTACTACCTCTCCAAATCCCAATGTTGGTTGTGTGATTGTTAAAGATGAAATGATTATTGGGGAGGGCTTTCATCAAAAAGCAGGTACAGCACACGCTGAGGTACATGCATTGGCAATGGCCGGAAAGCAAGCTGAAAATGCAATTTGTTACGTCACGTTAGAGCCTTGTGCTCATTTTGGGCGAACAGGTCCATGTGCTTTAGCATTAGTTAAAGCTGGGGTAAAAAGAGTGATTGTGGCGATGGTTGATCCAAATCCCAAAGTCGCTGGGGGCGGTATTCGTATTTTACAGGAAGCTGGCATACAAGTAGATGTTGGTTTACTAACTGCTGAAGCAGAATCATTAAATTTAGGCTTTATCACTCGAATGAAACTTCAGCGGCCACGTGTTACTGTTAAAATGGCTGCTAGTCTAGATGGGAAAACGGCTTTAAAGAACGGTCAAAGCAAGTGGATTACAGGCACTGCTGCCCGTGCGGATGTACAATATTACAGAGCACAACAAAGTGCAATTCTAACGGGAAATCAAACTGTATTCGCAGATGATCCCAGTTTGAATGTGCGCTATCAAGAGTTGTTAACGAGTTCTGACTTCGATCAAGCAGTCATGAGTGAGTCTGAATTACGTCAACCAATTCGTATCATTCTAGATTCCCATAATAAGTTGACGTTGAACGAGAAATTGTTTGATTTGCCTGGTAAGGTGCTAATTATTTCTACGGTTGAACGTAATATAAGCGTATTCGCAGAGAAAAAAGCCTTAATAGAGCAAATTATTGTGCCTGCAAACAGTAACAATCAAATTGATCTACAAGCTTTATTAATAGCGCTTAATGCTCATGAAATTAATGACTTATGGGTAGAAGCAGGTGCAACCTTAGCTGGTGAGTTTTTTAAAGAGGACTTGGTAGACGAATTTATTCTTTATCAAGCGCCAAAATTACTGGGCGATCAGGGTAGAAACTTAGTAAAATTACCGGAATTTTCCACGATGAATGATATTGTTAACCTGAATTTACACTCTGTTGTAAAAATAGGTGATGATATTCGTCTTATTAACCATCGAGAATAATATGTTTACAGGTATTGTTGCCGCAGTGGGCAAAGTCACTGCAATTCAAAATAATGAAAAAGATATGACCATCACCGTGCATGCTGGAGATTTAGGCATGCATGATGTTAAGTTAGGCGATAGTATTGCCAATAATGGTGTGTGTTTAACAGTAACGCATTTAACCGCAGATAGCTTCAATGTGGACCTCTCCTATGAAACCCTTAAATTAAGTGCCTTTTCAGGTATTCAACCTGGTTTTCTAGTGAACTTAGAAAAAGCGATGCAAATGAATGACCGTTTCGGTGGCCATATTGTGAGTGGTCACGTAGATGGAGTAGGTGAGATCACTGCCATTTCACCATTGGGTAATGCTGTAGAGTATTGGATAAAAGCGCCGGCTAATTTAGCAAAATATATTGCGAAAAAAGGCTCAATTACTGTTGATGGTATTAGTTTAACTACGAATGATGTTGATGGCGCCAGTTTTAAACTAACAATTATTCCACACACCATAAGTCAGACAACCATGCAGCAATATAGTGTTGGTAGCAAAGTGAATTTAGAAGTTGATGTGATTGCTCGTTACCTTGAGCGTTTAATGTTAGGTGAGCAAGCAGCAGAACCAAATGACAAACAAAAATCGACAATGGAGCTGCTAGCCAAAAGCGGTTTCATGGGGTAATAAAAATTTAAGTGCCTATTTAAGTACAAAGCGTTAAGGAAAAAAGATGAAGTTGAATACAAGTGCAGAAATTATCGAAGATATTCGCTTAGGCAAGATGGTTATTTTAATGGATGATGAAGATCGTGAGAATGAAGGCGATTTAATCATGGCTGCGGATATGGTAACACCAGAAGCGATTAACTTTATGGCAACACATGGGCGAGGTTTAATCTGCTTAACATTGACTGAGCAACGTTGCGAACAACTTAAATTACCATTAATGGTAGAAGATAACACCGCTGCATTTTCAACTAACTTTACTGTTTCTATTGAAGCTGCTGAAGGTGTTACAACTGGTATTTCTGCTGCTGACCGTGCCGCAACAGTATTAGCAGCCATTGCCAAGGACGCTAAACCAACCGATATCGTAATGCCTGGCCATATTTTTCCACTTAAAGCACAAGAAGGTGGTGTTTTAACTCGTGCTGGGCATACAGAAGCCGGCTGTGATTTAGCTCGTTTAGCAGGGCGTGAGCCTGCAGGTGTGATTGTAGAAATTTTAAAAGAAGACGGCAGCATGGCTCGCCGAGCTGACCTAGAGATTTTTGCAGAAAAACATGGTATTAAATTAGGTACTGTCGCTGATTTAATCGAATATCGCAATAATAATGAAACAACGATTGAGCGTGTTAGTGAATGTAAATTACCAACAGAGTTTGGTGAATTTGATCTTGTTGCTTACCAAGACACTATTGATAAGCAAGTACATTTTGCATTAGTCAATGGTGAAGTGAAAGCGGGCGATACTACTAATGTACGAGTTCATTTACAAAACACATTTGCAGATAATTTCTTCTCAGACCGTTTAGCACCACGTACTTGGCCTATGCATACCGCTTTAGAGCGTTTAGCAAAAGATGGCGGTGTATTAGTGATGCTTGGCCATCAAGAAACCGCTGAATCGTTAATTGAACAAGTTAAATACATCAAGCAAGAAGATGCAGGTGAGCGAGTTGCAGCGAAAGCACAGGGCGCTAGTCGTCGTGTTGGCGTTGGCTCACAAATACTACGTGACCTAGGTGTACAAAAAATGGCACTATTTAGCTCACAGAAGAAGTATCACGCACTTTCTGGTTTTGGTCTTGAAGTGGTTGAATATATCACTGAATAAACAGTGTCGATATAGAAATAAATTGTGTTAGAATGCACAAAATTTTGCAATAAGGGTAGAAAATGAAAATAATTGAAGGTGGCTTAGCCGCTCCACACGCTAAAATCGCAATCGTGATTTCTCGCTTTAACAGTTTTATTAACGAGCAATTATTAGCTGGTGCTGTTGATACCCTTAAGCGAACTGGTCAAATTGCAGATGATAATATCACTGTTGTTCGTGTTCCTGGTGCTGTTGAATTACCACTCACTGCAAAACGTGTTGCAGCGTCTGAAAAATTTGATGCAATTGTTGCATTAGGTTGTGTAATTCGTGGTGGTACACCACATTTCGAATTAGTGATTAATGAATGTAATAAAGGTCTAGCACAAGTATCGTTAGATTTTAGCGTTCCAGTTGCATTCGGTGTTCTGTCTACAGACTCTATTGATCAAGCGATTGAACGTGCTGGCACTAAAATGGGTAACAAAGGTAGTGAAGCTGCTTTAAGTGCGTTAGAAATGGTTAACGTAATGGCGGAATTAGGATAATGGCAATGAAACCAGCTGAACGTCGCCGTGCTCGCCAGTTTGCAGTACAAGCTGTTTATCAATGGCAGATCACTCAAACGGGTGTAACGCAAATTGTCGAACAGTTTGCTGTTGATCAAGATATGTCTAAAGCTGACGTACCTTACTTTAAAGAGTTGTTAATGGGTGTTGTTAAAAATACTGATTCTTTAGATGATAAGTTAGCTCCGTACCTTTCTCGTAAAATTGACGATGTTGATATGGTTGATCTTGCGGTATTACGTTTAGCAATGTTTGAATTGACTTTCCGTACTGATGTACCGCATAAAGTAGTGTTGAATGAAGCGATTGAACTAGCAAAAGACTTCGCTACTGACGAGTCATACAAATTTGTAAATGGTGTATTAGATAAAGCACTTCGTAGTTTAAAGTTACGTGAAGATATTGCTAAATAAACATTAGTTATACTCTAAGTTGTTATTGAATCCAGTTATTTATAACTGGATTTTTTTTGTTAAAAATATCATATATAAAGCATATTAACTCATCTTACTGAAGTTGATTGATATAAGGAAAAATCATGAATAAAAGTTTAATGACTAATTTAATTGCTGCGTTAATCTTAGTGATTGGCCTGTTACTTAGTGAAAGTGCATTATCTGCTATCTTAGTGATGGTCGGATTATTTGCTTTATCTGGTGCCGTGACGAATTGGATTGCCATATTCATGCTATTTGAAAAAGTCCCATTATTATATGGTTCAGGTGTTATACCTGCACACTTTGAAGAGTTTAAGTCTGGCATTAGAAACTTAATGATGAAGCAGTTTTTTACGGCACAAAATGTAGAGCGTTTTTTATCGGCAGGTAGTTTTTCATCGGCACAACTTAACCTTGAACCTGTGATTGAAAAAATAGATTTAAACCCAACTTACGATGGATTAATTAAAGTTATTATGGAGTCTTCTTTTGGTAGCATGTTAGCTATGTTTGGTGGTGAAGAGTCATTACAGCCATTACGAGAACCTTTCATTAAACATATGAAAAGCTCTGTAATTGATTTAACACAATCTGAAAAATTTAATGAGCTTTTACAGAGTGAAATGGATCAGCCTGAAATGATGAACAGTATTTTAACCAAAATAGAAAGCATCATTGAACAACGTTTAAATGAACTAACACCACAAATCGTTAAAGAGATTATTCAAGCAATGATCCGTAAACACCTTGGCTGGTTAGTGGTTTGGGGTGGTGTATTTGGTGGTTTAATCGGTTTTATTAGTGCTTTGGTTGTTGCATAATTAATCAGTAAAAGGTTATTTCATCGTGTTGAAATAACCTTTTAATTATCATTTCTATTCAATCTTAAATTCCAAGTTTTCCTGGTGTTTTGATACTACTTATAACTAATCAGTGATTCTCTATTATAAGTTTTATATTTAGATAGTTAAGATGATTAGACTCTTCCTCTTAAATCTGTCATAACTAATTTTAATTATCTTAAATAACAAGAGCCTAGTCATGCTAAATAATGCTTATAACACTTATAAAACCTTTTTCTTAACTAGCTTTGCGTTGTTAGCATTTGCGGCGAATTCTGTTTTTTGTCGTTTAGCATTAGGTGATGAACAGGTTGATGCGGGTAGTTTTACTGTGATCCGCTTGTTATCAGGTAGCCTGTTTTTAGGCCTATTTCTTGTTGTTAAGCACTTTTATTTTGATGCAAAAAGTAGCCATGAAACAGCTCAGGTAAATATGCAAAAGAGTCGAGGTAGTTGGTTAAATGCAATCTGGCTATTTGTTTATGCCTTAACTTTCTCATTTGCTTATATACAGCTAGATACTGCGACGGGTGCCTTAGTATTATTTGCGACGGTACAAGTTACTATGCTGTTAACCCGTGTATTAAAAGGGCATTTATTAAGTAGAGCGGAATTGATTGGTTTAATTCTAGCAGTGGCTGGCTTTGTCTTTTTATTGGCGCCACAGGTATCTAGTCCTTCTCTGATCGCTTTTGTATTAATGTGTGTATCTGGTGTGAGTTGGGCATTTTATACTTTAGCAGGTAAAAAAAGTTTGAATCCAACATCGGATACGATTTTTAATTTCTTCCGTACTACGCCGCTTATTATTATTTTTGCATTAATAAATCTTGATAGTACTTACTTAAGCTTTGATGGTGTTCTTTATGCTATTTTATCGGGCGTATTGGCTTCAGCTTT
Organism: Psychromonas sp. KJ10-5; assembly: GCF_055808325.1. NCBI lineage: Bacteria > Pseudomonadati > Pseudomonadota > Gammaproteobacteria > Alteromonadales > Psychromonadaceae > Psychromonas > Psychromonas sp. KJ10-5. The sequence continues at coordinate 708,607 of NZ_CM147864.1, forward strand.
AGGTTATTTACTTTGGTATCAAGCATTAACTAGCTTACGTCATAATGTGGCTGCTGTGGTGCAATTATTAGTGCCAGTGTTAGCGGCAATCGCAGGTTTTATTTTCCTTGGGGAAAGTGTGTCAGTGGTCTTTGTTATTTCAAGTTTGATTATTTTAAGTGGTATCTTGTTAGTGATTAAAAACCCAACACTTAAGCTACCGTTTTCTAAGTAGGTCATTTTTAGGTTAACGGCTTGCATTAAGTTTATATAGTAGATAGCTTATATAATAATTCTTAAGCTATGTACTATCGTATTGATTACTTTAGCCTCCTATCGACAATAAATTCAGTTTAGTTTATTTGAATTAACTTATTTATAAATTTAATTAACCTCCTTGCACTAATCTTGCCTATTTTTTCATTATTAAGACTTTTAATGAGTGTCATCAAGCATTGAAGGAGGTAAATTAAATATTTATCACTTTATGTCATTTTAATAGCTTATGATCTTTTTAATTTAATTATCATCAAAGACATTGATCACAGCATTAATAGTATTCTATTCATTGATCTATAAATTGTGATCTCATTAATTGTATTAATATAATATGTAACTACATTATTGCTTACCTATATTTATACCAAGGGATAGAGCATGTATAAAAAAATATTATTATTTTCAGCAATGGCCGGATTAACTGCATGTGGTGGTTCAAGTGATAGTTCGAATGATGCAAATGTAAATGATGATGTTTTAAGTAGCTCAACAGCTGCAGTAATAAGTGGAGCGACTGAGGTTGAATTATATTATAAAAATGGTGATGTTAATGAATCACTTACCATTATTGATCCTGATGATGGCGAAGAAGCTTTTGTTGTTCAAAGCAGTATAGCGACTACCTACGGCATATTTTCACTTGATTCAAACGGTGAATGGACCTATGAAGTTCCAGAAAATGAAACGCTGGGCGACTTAAATGAAGATGAAAGTGTATCAGATAGTGTAACAGTTACCTCTATTGATGGTACTGAAGCTACGATTCGTTTTACTATCCTTTCAGCCGACGCACTTTCTGAAGATAATGATAGTGATAATGATGAAGACAATAGCGACGACGCCCTTACTTACACATGCTCAGATGCTTTTGACGATGACGGATCTGATGACGCAAACCCTGTTGTGACTGGAGCAACGCATAACTCAACTACTGATGATTTAAACGAGTTGTTAAATAGTGGAGATGTGCAAGGTGGAGATGAAATTATTGTTTCAGGTGATGGAGAAATATCAATTAAGGATACGTGCTTTGATGCTCAAGTTTTAATTCGTGCTGAAAGTATTGGCAGTACCACTTTGGAAACGGCTGCTATTTCTAATTCTCAAAACATTACTATACAGGGATTTGTATTAGGCCCAAATGATGCAAGTACACTATTAAAAATTGTAAACTCAAAAAACATCAAAGTATTACGTAACACATTTGATCATAAAGATATTACTGATGGGCAAACGTCAGTGGTGTTAACTGAATCAAGTGAAGAAATCTCAATTGCATATAATGAGTTTCTGGATAAGAATATTGTTGTTGAAGATGAGGATGGTCAAATCAATTCAGGCAGTTATATCAAATTTCAATATGATGATGATACTGAAACAATGGCAACTAATGCACACATTCATCATAACTACTTTAAAAATATTGTCCCGTACGTAAAAGCGGGCAATACGACCCCTGAAGGTGACTCAGATCGTGAAGCAATTGTCTTTGGGGATTCGGGGTCTCAAGATGTAGAAACAAACCATTTAATTGAATATAACTTGTTTGAAGATACCGATGGTGAAAATGAAATTATGACGGTCAAAACGTCAAATAATACATTCTCAAACAATACTTTTTTAAACTCTATGGGTTCACTATCATTCCGTTTAGGGCATGATAATAAAGCAGAAAACAATTATTTTTATGGGACTGGTGATAGCACGTTAGTGACGGATGCTAATTATGAAACGGGCGGTATTCGTGTTTACGGTGCAAACCATACTGTGAGTAATAACTATATGGAAAACTTATCAGGGTCGAGTTGGAGAAGTCCTATATTAATTGATTCAGGTGATGTATCTGATAGTTCTAATGGCAATAGCCACGAAGCACCAACCAATGTGACTGTGGTGAATAATACGTTGGTAAACAATTTAGGCGGAGGTATTTTCATTGGTCGAGACAACTATTCTATTGTGCCTAAAAATATTACTATTTCAGATAATTTAGTAACGGGAAACGAAGGTAGTTTATTCAACAACTATGCTAATGATGAATCTAACACTTGGTCTGGTAATCAATCATACGCAACCGGTTCTGCAGTTGATAATGAAGATGGTACGCTAGGTGCTAGCGAGTTAGAAGTGCTTTCATCTGAGCCTGCTACCACACCTCCTAGCCCTTTAAAGAGGCAAGATGTTGGCCCAACAGCTGATTTGTCTAGCTAATAAATAGTCTAATAAAATTAATGTTATAAAAAAGCCGATTATTTTTATATCTAATCGGCTTTTTATTATGCTAAATCGAGTTGTTTATTTTCTATTAACAACCACTTTAAGGATTACATAATACGTTGTCCTGGTTTTGCACCTGAATCAGGGTTTAAGATATAGATATCTTCTCCCCCAGGACCTGCTGCTAATACCATGCCTTCAGATAAGCCAAACTTCATTTGACGTGGTGCTAGATTCGCTACCATTACTGTTAGTTTACCTTCAAGATCTTCAGGTTTATAAGCTGATTTAATACCTGCAAATACGGTACGCGTTTCACCGCCTATGTCTAAGGTTAGTTTCAATAATTTATTCGCTTTAGGCACATGCTCTGCTTTAGCAATTAACGCGACACGCAAGTCTGTCTTAGCAAATGTATCAAAGTCAATCTCAGGTGCGATTGGTTCTTTATCTAACTCGCTTTGGTTTGCTGCTTGTGTCGCCGCAGCTGCTTTTTCTTTTGCTGCTGCATCTGCCGCTGCACTTGCCTTAGATGATTCAACCATTGCTTCAATATTTTTTGGATCGATACGTTGGAATAATGCTTTAAACTTATTGATTTGATGGCCGGCCAACGGTGTATTGATGCTGTCCCATGTTAATGTTTCATTTAAGAAAGCTTCACTGCGCTCTGTTAATTTAGGCATGATTGGCTTTAAGTAAGTCATTAATACTCGGAACAGATTGATACCCATTGAACAAATATCTTGTACCTCTGCTTCTTTGCCTTCTACTTTTGCTAACGCCCATGGTGCTTTTTCATCAATGTATTTATTCGCAATATCGGCTAATGCCATGATTTCACGAATAGCACGCGCAAATTCACGCTTCTCGAATTGCTCTGCGATTGAATCACCCGCAGCAACAAACTCTTGATACAAGGCTGGCTCAGACACTTCTGAAGATAATTTTCCTTCGTACTTTTTAGCAATGAAACCAGCAGTACGAGAGGCTAAGTTAACTAATTTATTGACAACATCAGAGTTAACACGTTGTGCAAAGTCTTCTAGGTTGAAGTCTAGATCATCTACACGTGAAGTTAATTTGGCAGCATAATAGTAACGTAAGCATTCAGGGTCTAGGTTTTCTAAATAGGTGCTTGCTTTAATGAAAGTACCTTTTGATTTAGACATTTTTTCGCCATTAACGCTCACATAACCGTGAACATTCACACCTGTTGGTTTACGGAAACCTGCTCCTTCCAACATAGCTGGCCAGAATAGACCATGGAAATTGATGATATCTTTACCGATGAAGTGATATAGCTCTGCTGTGCTGTCTTTTTTCCAATAATCATCAAAATTAAGGTCATCTGTGCGGTCACATAGGTTTTTAAAACTTCCCATATAACCAATAGGAGCGTCTAACCATACATAGAAAAACTTACCTGGTGCACCAGGGATCTCAAAGCCAAAGTAAGGGGCATCACGCGTGATATCCCAAGCTTTTAAACCACTTTCAAACCATTCACCGAGTTTGTTCGCGACTTCATTTTGTAGTGCGCCAGATTTTGTCCATTCAACTAACATATCTTGGAATTGAGGTGCATCAAAGAATAAGTTTTCAGTATCTTTCATTACCGGAGTTGCATCAGAAACCACTGATTTTGGATTAATCATTTCAGCTGGACTATAAGTGGCACCACAAACATCACAGTTATCGCCGTATTGATCTTCAGCTTTACATTTCGGACAAGTACCTTTTACAAAACGATCTGGCAAAAACATCTCTTTTTCTGGATCGTACAATTGTGAAACAACTTTTTTAGTAATGTATCCATTATCTCGAAGCGCTAGATAAACTTGCGATGATAAGGCTTTGTTTTCTTCTGAGTGTGTAGAATGATAATTATCAAAGCTGATATTGAATCCTGCAAAATCTTTTTCGTGATCCGCTTGCACGTCGGCAATAAGTTGCTCTGGTGTAATACCCATTTCTTGCGCTTTTAACATGATAGCGGTGCCATGAGCGTCATCAGCACAAACAAAATGAATATTATTGCCACGTAAGCGTTGGAAACGCACCCAGATGTCAGCTTGTACATGCTCAAGCATATGCCCTAAATGGATTGGACCATTTGCATAGGGAAGGGCGCAGGTAACAAGTATATTACGGTCTTGATTAGCCATTTATTTGATATTCCTTAAGTCTAGGCGAATTTTTTTAAGCCTATAATTCTACCGAAAAAATGCTAATAATCCCACTCTTATCTCTTTCAGTTAGAGTGATGATACTGAAATATTCAACCACTGATTTAAGGTGTTTTAAAGTGAGTAATGATTGCATCATCATTTATCCGTCAATATCAAATGAATAAGGCTATTACCGCTTTATTAATGAGGATGATTTATCTGTTTATTTTGATAAACTCATCTATCAATGTAGATAAGAGGTGCATATGCTGTTCAAAAATAAAACCAATCAACAACAAGTGTTAGATTGCTTAGCACAAATTATCGAGCCTGAACTATTTAATAAATTACAGCAACAATCTCTCCTGAAGATTAATGTTGATACGGCTGAAATTATAATCTGTTTGCCTTTCCATGCGCCTGAATGGCTAATTAATATAAAAGCGCAGGCTGAGCAACCTTTAGCTGAGCTATTTAAACAAAACCCTGTATGGCAAGTCACTTATAAAGTACCAAGTTTTGAACATAAAAAAGCGCCTAAACAGAATGCAAATATTAAAAATATTATCGCGATTTCCTCGGGTAAAGGTGGTGTCGGAAAATCCACTGTAAGCGTTAATTTAGCATTAGCTTTAGCCAAAAATGGTGCCAAAGTTGGTTTACTTGATGCTGATATTTATGGTCCATCAGTACCCATGATGCTGGGTGAAAAAGCAACAAAGTCAACGTCTATTGATGGTAAACTATTACAGCCTATTTCAGCTCATGGCATTGTGTGTAATAGCATTGGTTTCTTAATTGAAGATAAAGATGCGATGGTATGGCGCGGTCCTATGGCGAGCAAAGCCTTACAGCAAGTATTAAACGAAACAGACTGGCCTGAATTGGATTATCTCATTGTTGATATGCCGCCTGGTACTGGTGATATTCAACTTACTATGTCGCAAAACGTCGCACTAACTAGTGCTGTGATTGTCACTACCCCGCAAGATGTTGCATTAATTGACGCGAAAAAGGGCGTGACTATGTTTAACAAAGTGGATGTGCATGTAACGGGCTTGATTGAAAATATGAGCCTTTATTCATGTGTTAAATGTGGCCATCAAGAAGCTATTTTTGGAACGGGTGGAGGTAAAAAATTAGCTAAACAATTTAATTTGGCTTTCCTAGGAGAGTTACCCTTACATATTCAATACCGAGAGAACACCGACCAAGGCTACCCAACTGTTGCTAAAAATGAACAAGTTGAATTAGTTGCTCCTTATTTAGCATTAGCTGAATCAGTTGCTATTAATTTGTTTAAAGATCTACAACCAACGATAGAGCAAATTAAAATTACAGAGCTTAAATAGTACTGATATGAGCGGCGATTTAATATGGCAGAGATTACTTTTTCAAGTACGCAAAAAGCAGCAATGTTCGAACAAATACAAACCTATTTTTAAAAAAATTAGGCCAAGAGCTTGGGCAATTTGATACGGAATTTTTGTTATAACTTTTAGCCAAAAAGATGGGACGTTATTACTATAATCAAGGTTTAAATGATGCGAGAAGCCTATTAGATGATAAACTTGATACTATTACTGAATCCTTTATGAACTTGAAAAAGTAACTGAGTTCATTGGGAAATATTAAGCCAATTTAAATTGCTTAATCGACCTAATTTAATGTTAAGAAGAAAAAATAATGTCAAATAGACCATTAATCGAAGAGTTAACACAGGCTTTACAATGTTTACCAAGTGTTGGCCCTAAATCAGCACAACGTATGGTTTACCATTTGTTAGATAAAAACCGCAATGGTGCACTTAAATTGAGTGATGTGTTAGCAAGAGCTGTGACTGAAATAGGCCATTGTCAACAATGTCGCACTTTTACAGAAGAAGATTTCTGCTCTATCTGCAGTAATCAAAAACGTAATGATAATGGTGTTATTTGTATTGTTGAAATGCCTGTTGATGTGGTCGCCATTGAGCAAACCGCACTGTTTTCTGGTACTTATTTTGTATTAATGGGGCATTTATCTCCATTAGATGGAGTGGGGCCTGAACAACTTGGTTTACATTTATTAGAGCAGCAGATGAAAAAGGGAAATATTACTGAGGTGATCCTAGCAACTAACCCAACAGTGGAAGGTGAAGCGACAGCTTATTACATTGCAGAAATGGCAAGAAAACAAAAGATTCAAGTGAGCCGAATCGCACATGGTGTGCCAGTGGGTGGAGAGCTTGAGTTTGTTGACAGCACTACTTTGTCACACTCCTTTACTGGTCGCTCGATGTTATAAGCTGAATAGGTCATTACTATCGTCATGAATCATAATGTTAACATTTCAAGGGAAAGAGATGCCTAGCAATCAAAAAGGGCCTTATAAAGGCTCTGATAAAGCACATTCAGTAATACAGGATTCGTTAGCCCGATCTATTTTTAATACGTTAATTGCTAATCGAATTCCTATTTCCATTGCTGACAAACTATCTCATCAAGCAGCTACACGTGTAGATATGGTCACGCTTTATAATGTGGTTGCACAAGATATTCAATCTCAACACCAACCAAAACAACGTATTTTAGATAGAACCATAGTGCACATGTTTGAGATTTTGTTTCGCTTAATTAATGCGCCTGCTGAAGATAAAGAACCTTCTGCTGAATTTTTTAATTTAGTACCACGTGGAGAGTGTTTAGACCTGTTTTTACAATTAGTGAAAGAATATTGTATGGGTGATATTGAGATACAAGGGTATACGGCTAAAATAGAGCCATTGACCCAACTACACAATAAAGCAGGTGTGATTGATTGGGATAGTTTGTATCAAAGTGAAGCATTTAAAGGGTATTTATCAGGCCTCCTTAAATTAATTTTAACTCATTTAAAAGAAGATAAGAAACCCATTCCTGCATTAGAGAATAGGATCCCTACGCATTTTCAACCTTATAGAATTAACTCTTTCTTAAATCAGGTCTGTAAATTAAAGCAGACAGGTCGAATAGGATTGAGTATGTAATACCAGCCTCATAACAAGATAATCAGGCATGTAAAAAAGGGCTAGCTTCATGATAAAGCTAGCCCTTTTTAGTATTGATAACCTAATTATCTATTACCACTTCATGTGAGAATCAATTATTTTTGAAACTGATTCGTACTAAAGCGTGTTAAGCCTTGTTTACCATTGGTCGGTTTAGTACCGAATTTTGCTTTAGGTTTACGTTTATTATTTACAGCTAGTTTACCTTGATTTCTTGGCGTACTTTTACTGCCTTTTAAAGGTACTTTTGCTTTTTTAGCGTTTCTATTAAGGATTTCAGCACGTGTTTCTTTTGGTACTAAGCAGGTTGCCTTACTACCAATCAAGGTTTTGTCTAATCCCATTTTTGTTAACGCTTCACGAATAATTGGCCAGTTAGCTGGATCATGATAACGCAATATAGCTTTATGTAATCGACGCTGAATCGTCCCTTTTGGAATGGATACTGATTCACTGTTTCTTTTAACATTACGCAACGAGTTAATTTCAGTGTGATACAAGGTTGTTGCGTTAGCTAAAGGAGAAGGGTAAAAATTTTGCACTTGATCCAATTTAAAATCATTCTCTTTTAACCACATTGCCAGATTGATCATGTCCATATCTGTTGTGCCAGGGTGAGCAGAGATAAAGTATGGGATCAGGTACTGTTTTTTACCTGCAACTTTAGAGTAGTGATCAAATAGCTCTTTAAATTTGTCATAGCTACCCATGCCTGGCTTCATCATTTTATTTAATGGGCCTTCCTCAGTATGCTCTGGCGCTATTTTTAAATACCCGCCAACATGGTGAGTCGCCAGTTCTTTAATATATTCAGGATCTTCAATGGCTAAGTCATAACGTACGCCCGAGGCAATCAATACTTTCTTAATACCCGGTACTTGACGAGCAGCTCGGTATAACTCAATCGTTGGTGTGTGGTCTGTATCAAGGTGACCACAAATAGTTGGCCATACACAAGATGGCTTACGACAAGTTGCTTCTGCTTTTTCACTCTTACAGCGTAATTTATACATATTAGCTGTTGGACCACCTAAATCAGAAATGACACCTGTAAACCCAGGGACTTTGAGTTTAATATCTTCAATTTCATTGATAATAGATTCCTGTGAGCGGCTTTGTATGATGCGTCCTTCATGTTCTGTGATACTACAGAAAGTACAGCCGCCAAAACATCCTCTCATGATATTAATAGATGTTTTTATCATATCGTAGGCGGGGATTTTGGCATTACCATAACTTGGGTGTGGGACACGAGCATAAGGTAAACCAAATACACCATCCATTTCACTTTCTTCTAATGGTGTTGCTGGTGGATTTAACCAGATAGCCCGATTACCGTGTTTTTGCATTAATGCTTTTGCTGACGTTGGGTTTACTTCTTGGTGAAAAATACGAGATGCATGTGCATATAATATTTTATTATCTCTTACTTGCTCGAAAGTTGGTAAATTAATATAGGTAGTTGACCACGCTTTTGCTTTCTCTATCCATCTTTTTTCACGCTCTTCTTGTGGCGTACTTTTATGTGGAGTCATCTGGATAACTTGTGCTGTTTTAGTCACATCAGATGCTTCATCAACCACATTTTCATCTTTTGCAGTATCACATTTTTCAGTGAGGTCTTGATAAGGGCTTGGGATTGGATCTATCTTCCCAGGTTTATCAACGCTACGTGAGTCTATACCAGTCCAACCTGGCAATGCGCTATTGGTTAAAAATGCACTGCCGCGCACATCGGTAATGGTTTTGACATCTTCACCTTGTGCAATACGATGGGAAATTTCAATTAATGGGCGCTCAGCATTGCCATAAATTAATAGGTCTGCTTTTGAATCGAACAAAACAGATTGACGCACTTTGTCTGACCAATAATCGTAGTGGGCGATACGGCGTAAACTTGCTTCAATACCACCAATAATGATTGGGACACCTTTATAGGCTTCTTTACATCGTTGTGTATAAGCAGTAACTGCACGGTCAGGACGTTTACCACCTTCATCATTTGGTGTGTAGGCATCATCGTGTCTAAGCCTTCTTTCAGCCGTGTAGCGGTTGATCATTGAATCCATGTTACCGGCAGTCACACCAAAATATAAATTAGGTTTTCCTAATTGCATAAATGCATCTTTAGAATGCCAATCAGGTTGCGCGATAATACCAACTCTGAAGCCTTGCACTTCAAGCATTCGGCCAATCACAGCCATGCCGAAACTAGGGTGATCCACATAAGCATCACCTGTTACTAAAATAATATCGCAACTATCCCAGCCAAGCTGCTTCATCTCTTTACGAGACATAGGCAAAAAAGGAGCTGCCTTAGAAGAAGGCTCTCCTCGGTATTTAGGATATGAAAACAAATTGCGGTCTTTGGGAGTAGTTATTGGCTTCAAGAAAAATAATCTCTAGTATTGGAATGTTAAATTGAGTCCATTATAACATAGAGTTTAACAAAGTTGGTTGCTGTCCTTGTTAAATAAAGTAGCCAAATAAATGCATTAAGCAGTTGCACCTTAAAATCAACTGCTTAACTGTTGTTGTAGTTTTTTTTAACCCAATGGGTCGGCAAGTTTTGCGATTAATTGGCGTGATTCAGGCTTTACCGAGGTAAGCATTACATCAATAACATCACCCAGTTGTAATTCTACTTGCTCGCCTACTTTAACAACGCCTTGTTCACGCATGCATTCTATTTTTTTAGCATCATTATTAGCTTTGCCTAACAAACTATTTGGAATAAAGAATGTTGCGCCGTTTTCTTGGACTTTTACACGACATCCTGCTTTAACGATATCAAAAATTTCAGCTTTATAACGCCAATCAGAATTCTCTTGGTCTTTTAAGTAATTACAGTACAGCAGATTATTGACATCTCGCTCGGCCATACGCTGGGATTTACGCGCTTCATTTAGGTGAATACCGATATCAGTAGCAACAGGACTAGATGCTTGCTGTGTAAGTACAGATTTAATTAAACGATGGTTAATTAAATCACCATATTTACGAATAGGCGATGTCCAGGTTGCATAGTGAGCCACACCCATTGTGAAATGAGGTGCAGGCGTTGCGCTGGTATCAGCATAAGATAATAGACGGCGGAGACGGTGATCCAGGTAGCTATTATTTAATTTAGCCACTTGTTGTCGCATTTCAACATAACCGTCCAAGGTTGATAGTGATTCCGGTGCCACTTCAATACCATATTCGGCGAGTAAACTAACGGCTTTATTAATGCGATCGCTCGCTATACCTGAGTGAACATTAAATACACCTGCTTGTTTGTGTTTTGCTAAAAAGTCACCAGCACAAACATTTGCTGCGATCATTGATTCTTCCACTAAACGATTAGCACTACGGCGAGGTTCGCATAATATTTCATACACTTCACCTTTATTGTTCAGTTTCAATGTGTAATCTGGCTGGTTTTTCATGACGATGGTATTTTCACAACGCCATTGATGGCGAGCAGTGGTTGCGGTATCTAATATTTTTAATAACTGACTTAATTCTCTATTCGGTTTCCATTGTTCTTCGTTTAACTCATCACTTTCTAAATAAGTTGATACATCATGGTAGTTAAGACGGTAATGAGATTTTATCCACGCAGCAAAAAAGACAGGCTCTTGCGTAATTTCACCTGCTTTATCAATGCGCATGGTACAACAGATGGTCGCGCGTTTTTCACACTCTTTTAAAGAGCATAAACTATCACTGAGGTCTCTTGGTAACATAGGTACATTAAAGTTAGGTAAGTACAATGTAAATGCACGTTGCCATGCTTCTTTATCCATCTCTGTTTGTTCTGGTACATACGCCGAGGGATCTGAAATCGCCACTGTAAGCTCCCAACCTTGATCATTTTCTTCAATGTATAAGGCATCGTCCATATCTTGGGTATTAACACCATCAATAGTAAAGAAGGGCGTTTTAGTGAGATCTTGACGTTCTAACTCAGGGTCGATGACTTGCCAAGGGTGGTCAAATTCAGGAGCTTTATTAGGTAACTTATGTGTCGCCACTGCTATCATTCGGTAAGCAAAAGGGTCATTATGTTCTGCTATTTTTTCTATCACTTCCACTAAGAAGCCATTATCCTTTAATGCATGACTTAACAATTTTACCTTAACCCAATCACCATCATGGTAGCCTTGGCTAGCTAATTGCATTGCTCCTTTAATTTTAAAGAAGCCATTAATTAGTGGGTTATTTGCTTTAATCGAAACGCGTTTTGCACTTATTGATAACTGCGCAACAAACTCAGTAATCTCTGTTTGTTTTAACTCAACGGGAGTTGCTGTTGATTTGTCACCATTTTCTTGGATGGTTGCGCTGATACGGTCTCCGTGTAAGACTTTTTTCATTTCGCTTGGCGCGATAAAAAAACGTTTACCTTTATCGGTTTCTAAAAAGCCAAATCCACGCTCTGATGCTTTGACAATCCCTGTGCGCTTGGGCGTATTGTCTTGCATTGTTTGTTTAAGTTGATTAAGTAATGGATTGTCTTGAAACATGCTTGAAACCTTTAATGAATTACAATAAATAAGGTGTTTAGAGAGAAAGTTTTATCAATAATAAAACTGAAATAATAAAAGCGTTAATATCTATAAACTTATGCTGCGATAGTAAAGGTGATTGGCTTTTAATTAAAGGTTGAACTGCTGAATTCGTGAAATTTAAATAGATTTATAAAAAAATGCAGAAAAGACTTGGCTTTTATCTCAACTTGTATATTATACGCCTCGTTCTGCGGAGGGGTGGCAGAGCGGCTGAATGCACTGGTCTTGAAAACCAGCGAGGGTTAATAGCTCTCCGAGAGTTCAAATCTCTCCTCCTCCGCCACATTAAGAAAAAAGGCTTCTCAATAGAGAAGCCTTTTTTCGTTTTAAAACATCAAGTTCCCCATTCTTTTAATATTTCACTAAACTGAATAGTTTCTCTTAGTCACTTTTAACTGCTCTTTTAGTTAGCTAATTGACCTAAATCTAAAAACATCCATATATACCTATAAATGGATGTTACTAGTTTTAGGTTTTTATAGATTTGTACTATATTTTGATGGATTGGTGAAATGCTTATTTCTTTATGATGGTGATCTCCCTAAATTAATCTTTCATTTTGCTTTGGTCTGATACTTGATGTGTCGACATTAAACGAATGGTAATGAACCTATGAAGCCCATCACTTTTAAACAACTCCAAATACGAGTTTTGACTGTACTGTTTATTTTGTTTTCAAGTACCTTGATTGGTTATCGATATTTTGTCGAGTTACCTAAACTCGAACAAAAAATCACCTTGGCTGCTGAGAAAGAGTTAAAGCTGTTAACCATTGGTATTAAAAATGCGTTAAGAGCCTTATCACGGGTAACTTATGATTATTCAGTTTGGACTGCAACTTATGAGTTTATGCAAAATGTCAATCAACGTTACATTGATGAAAATGTTATTGAAGATACTTTTCAAAGCTTAAAGGTTGATGGCATTTTTTACCTTGATCAAGCATTGGTTCCGATAATGGCGAAGGGAGTTGATCACTTAACTTCTAAACCATTACACTTTTCATTCTATGATATTAATGTTCATCCCCTGAATGCCTCTTTATTACCAGATCCAATAACATCACAAGGCACACCTCATCAAGAAGGGTTTATTAACACCCTTCATGGCCCTGCTTTGTATAGTGCATTTCAAGTAAGAGACTCTAACCAGAAAGGAAACAATCGAGGTTATTTAATTTTTATCCAATTAATTGAAAAAGAGTTTCTAACGACGCTTCGTGAGTCTACTTTAACTGATATTACATTGATCACTGATATTAATCCGCCGTTAAAGGGGGTAGTAGAATGGGATAAAAAAGTAAAAGTAGAAACGATCAAATCAAGCCACCAAATGTTGTTTAAAGATATGAATAATCAACCCGTGGCATTGTTAAGTGTGCAACATCGTATGAGTGAATCACCTCCTCTCATTAACCTGCATAGCTTGCTGTTTATTTTTATATTAAGCCTGTTTACTTATCTTTTTTACCATTTAATTACTCATACCATTATTAAGCCAGTAAGAAGCTTAGCAAAGAGTATTCAATTGATAGATAAAGACGGTGATTGCAAGATTGTCAGTGAAGCATTTTCAGTAAAAGAGTTAATTGTTGTTTCACAAAATATAAATAAGTTACTTAATAGGGTGCAACAACAAAATATCCAATTAAAAGAGCAAGCAAGTACTGACCAATTAACACAAGTACTTAATCGACATGGTTTATCATCAGCTTTAACTGTCCATAAAAATTTGTGCATACGCCAGAAGATCTGTTTCGTGGTGGTAATGTGCGATATTGATTATTTTAAAGAATATAATGACTACTTGGGTCACCTCGAAGGGGATAATGCATTGTATCGCGTTGCACAAACCTTAAATAAATTATGTAAGCGTTCAACTGATCACTGCGCACGTTATGGTGGAGAGGAGTTTACTCTATTGTTTAGTGGCATGAATAAGCATTCTCTGATACTAAAGTTGCAGGATATCAAAGCTGAGATTAATAAATTAAATATAGTACACCCAATGGAAGGAGGAAGTGAGCACATTACCATAAGCTGTGGTGCCACCATTATCCACGCTGAAAATATGTCAAACACTGAGCTACCGGAATGGGAAGTGTTAAGGTTTGCCGACCAAGCTTTATACCAGGCCAAGTCGTTAGGTAGAAATCAATTTGTTATTAATGATTTTATATTACCGGATAACCAATAAAACAGGATGCTCACGACATTTTAAGTCGTCTTTTTATTATCACGAACTAGCGCTTTGGTTGATTTACAGCATCAGAACAGTATTAGTTACTAGAATTTTATTCTTCTTTCGTTAAACTCAGATCAAATAAAGCGATATAACAAGCTGATTTTAATATAATTGTGTTTATTTATTCCGCATTTCAAATAAGATTAAATATAATTAGTTTGAAAAATGAGCATTCAACCTATTTTTTAAAAAAAGAGCTTGGCTTTTATCTCAGTTTCTATAATATACGCCTCGTTCTGCGGAGGGGTGGCAGAGCGGCTGAATGCACTGGTCTTGAAAACCAGCGAGGGTTAATAGCTCTCCGAGAGTTCAAATCTCTCCTCCTCCGCCACATTAAGAAAAAAGGCTTCTCAATAGAGAAGCCTTTTTTCGTTCCTAGCACTGAAAACTCAATTTATAGCACTATCATTTCATTTGTAATGCAGGTGACTCAGTAAAAACATCGCTTTGTTGTTCGTTTCTACCCTAGCTAATACAATACCTTATGTTATTTTTATCTATTTTAATTCTTAAAATAAAACTGCTCAGTTTATTGTCTAGAAATATATTTTATGATGTGCAAATAAAAGTTTGCCGAAAATAGCGGCAATCACTGCCCATGTGGCAATTTAATCCCGCTATTTTATGTTTTACCTTTTTTATGTTCAGGCTTTATCGCTAACTGATCTTTCTTTTTTCACAAAATCATGTTTGTTTCTACCGCTTTTTGAATATTGTTCTATTATTTAAGTGATATTTATCGTTTGTTCGTCGGATTTTTTTTAATGGCATAAAAAATGCTTTTGTTTATTTTGTAAAGGGTAAGTTTTTTTAAAAATAAATCAGAAAAAGCTTAAGTTATTTATTTTCCTGTCGATAAAATGACGTGGACATTGAACTAATTAGAGGGATTTATGACAAACATTGGCATTAATCATTACAACACTAATCTAAAAGTGGCCCAACCTCAGAATATACAATCTAAAGAGGCGGAAGCAACCAAAGAGGTTACAGCTGTTACAGTTACACCAGCTGAAAATAAGCATGTTGAGTTATCAGCTAAAGCTAAGGAGCTGTCAGCGGCAGAAATTGCACAGACGGTTAAACCTGAAGAGGAGGGCACAAGTAAAGTTGAGTCTTTCGCGCATGGTATGTTAGGTATGGATCACCCTGAAAAAGGAAAAGAAGAGGATGATAGCTATTCTGCTGGACAATTCTTGAAAGGGGCGTTATCTGTAGGTGCTTTATTACTTGCAGTGGTTTAATGCAATAATAAATGATGCCGATGTTGAATATGGTCTACTTAGTTAACCAAGTTGTATACACTGTACTTTATGTAGATATCGACGTGTTAATAAGTAGGCTGATGTAGCTATTCTTCAATTTTATTTCATTCAGGTTTGTGTAGTCCATCTTTGCTTTTAATTATTCGAATTCAACTCTCCTATCCTGCTGGCAATATAATACTATCTACATTATCCTTTATTTGACCTTCAATTAATCATATTTAATCTTCTCTTAAGACCCTATAACTTAATATAGATCGTTACGTTTCAGGTTTATGCTGCAAATTGAATGGCAATGGCTCTTAAGCTATTACTTTTTATTACTTACTTCCCAACTTCAATTTTTAATCTTCATGTTTTTTAAAGAGTCTGAATTTACATCTATAAAAAGTCTTTTCCTAGGCGATGCTGAAGGCATATTTTTAACATGAATAAAGTTAATCAATAGTGATGATTTTTATGGCATGGATTCTGCTTTATCTAAGTATATTCACAGTGATTATTACTTTAAGTTTGTTTATTTACGTTATTAACTCAATAAATGTCATAAAAATGGCGTCAAATATCAAAAGTTCGACACAAGCTTTATGAAGTTATCGGCATCACCAGATACTTTGCAAATTTTGGCTGTATTCATACTAAACAATATTTTATTTTAAGGATTAAAATAATGAAAAAGTCCATTTTAGCGTCTCTTATTGTACCTGCATTAGTTGTTGGGTGTGGTTCAGGCTCTTCAGGCTCTAGTGCCCCAACTTATAAGTGGCAAGTGGTGCAATTAAAGTCTGTCAGCGAAAGCTCGTTGAATAGTAAGTGTATTATTTATGCTGATTCAGAGTTAAATGATGGGGAAGTCATTACTGCCTATGTGGCTGAAGATGATTATAATATTCTTTATCATAATGCCGATGGCACTATAGCAGAGACTTTCTCTGGAGATGATATCACTAATGGCTTATTTACTATTACCAGTACTGATGTGCCTGATGACGGTTATGTGACACTGGAAGAGATTGAAAGCTTAACGGGTGGTGATCGTGGTAGCTATATGTTTAGTGTACAGAAAGACCTACTTGAAGATATGGTACTGAATATTACTCAAGAACAAGGAAGTACTTGTTACACAGGCAGTGATTATCGAGAAACAGCTTCGGATACTGCTTTAGTAAATGTCCAGCAGCCTGATTCTGATCCTGACTATTATCAAAGTAGTTATGATGTTGATTCTGTTAATGGCAAGGCGACGGCAACAGCGATTCCGGTTGACTCTCCTTATCCAGCTTCTCGTGATGTATTGATCACTGCTTTTGCTTCTTATGATTCAAGTTCAACACAGTACGCTGAACTTTCAGAGTGGGCATTTATCAGCTCTACTAACTTGTATGAAGACTCTAATGATAGTGCAAGTACACTTACTGCAAGCCTTTCAAGTTCAGGTTTAACCAATGTTTATTGGACAACTATTGATGAAGTAGAGTTAGATAGTGATAGTGGCATAATTGCTGTACATGATGATCAAAGTTACTTTTGGCAGCCTATCTATGATGATATTGATCAGTTAAATGTAGCCTATGATACTTCAGAGGTTGATGTTTGGAGCGGTTACTTTTCTGGAACGATCAGTGATAATGATTGGTTATTTACTAGCTTCACTGAATTAGATGAGGATACTTTCCTTGACCTGGATGCATTTCCATCGGTAGATGTTATAGATGGAGTGAGTGTGAGTAGTGTTTGTGATGTGGCTGATGCGTTTTGTATCGATACCAATGGCAGCTATAGTAGCGATGAGTTCGATTATCAACGTGTGCATTTCCGTTTAGATGAAGATAGTTCAAGCTCTTCGAGTAACATCACTTATCAATCAATCTACTCGCTTGCTAATGACGAGCCAGTAATATTAGTTAGTAGCCTATTTGATTTTACCGATCCAACTCTATCACGTGTTGAGATTAATTTAGTTACTTCAAGTGCTGACAGTGGTGATGCGATCCAATATTTGATGACAACAAATGTCGACTTGGTAGATTTAGGGGAATATAGTGCTTCTGATTTCGTGGATGATGCTGCTGCGACAGAGTTTTATAGCGACTTAAATGGTTTAATCACAACTACCTCTGAAACAGAAGAGCTATATCAAGCAATGTTAGAGAGTAATACCACCACATTAAGTAATGCTTACGATTTTTAATATATGTTAGTTTAAGTCCTTTAGCCCTGTCCTTTAACAGGGCTTTTTTTTGCCTGATATTTATATCACTTCTTAACTGAATAAATTTAGTTATACCAATTATATTAAATAAGTAGTCTAAATTTTACCTAGAAAAAATGACTTGGTTTAAGGCGTAATTTGAATCAAATAATTGTTCTATTTGCGAAAATTACAACGAATCAATAAGTTTTTTAACAAGTAAAATAGATCCGTTAATTAGTATTACAGCCTAAACTAGTCGTTAATCCGCCTAGTTGAGCTTCAACTGAGCTTTCTTTATAGGCTGCTAAAGATGGCATAATATCTAATCCACTGCGAGACTCCACTTCATCAACAGTAACCTCTGTTGTACAAAAATCATCAGCTCGTTGTGCATTTTGTTCCATGATAAAGGCAGAAGCTTCAACCCAACCATTCACATCGGTGATCACTACTTTGAAGTAACCGCTTGGGATAATATGTGATTCATCTGCTTCTGGTAATTCACCAAAACTCCATTCATACAATGGACCACTGACGACATAAGCATTTTGTCCTGCAGATACCATGCTTCTTACTGCGCTTTCTAAATCAACCCAAGGGCCTTGATTTAAAGATGAAGATTGTGGTGTGATATTTGATAGGTAATTAAGCATTGCCCAATCATCAGTATTACTGAATGAAGCAAGGGGAACTTGATGACCTCTGTCGGTTGCTAAAATAGCATTGGCATCTGTGTAATCATCTGGCTCTAGTGTCGCGGATGCATCTAAATCAGGATCCGCTTTCCAGTATCGTGAACGTGATGGGCCATCAATGGTTTCACTGGTCACATGATAAGCTACCCAGTCAGCAAATTTCGTTGTAGCATTGTTACTTAATGTATAGATAGAGCGCTCTATCTGTTCACCTGAAGCCCCAGTAGGACATTCATAAACGCAATTAGCGCCTAAACTTACACTACTCCAGAACGAAGCAATCATTAATGCAGTTGTTTTTATTTTCATGGTATATCCCTATAAATAGTTTGAATAGAAAGGTATTTGTACAAGAGAAAGGTGCTGATTACGTTACATCTATCTAATTTTTTAATTAAAAAAATGTTATTTAAATCTTTGTGCAGATGGATGAAATTACATTCGTTAGAATGATTAGTCATGAGAAGCAACATTTATTGGCCAATGGGCGTGCCATATATGAGAGGTCAATATTCCATTTTGGAACCTATTGATTATTAAGCTGTCTATAAGGTTATCGAGTTAATTGATATTATTTATATTGGGAGCATTTATGCGATTTTTAACATTAGTGGGCATTATTGCCTTATCATTGTCTCTATCTGGTTGTGGTTTCTTTCATCATCATGGTAACGGGGGGCATCAAGGTGGTGGAAATGGTCATAGTCAACAAAATGACCGTCATTAATTAAAAGTTAAAAAGCCGGTGAGTCATGTATTACTCACCGGCTTTTTATTAGCTGTAAATAGAAAATTCACATTCGTTATCTTGAAAAGTAGCACTTCTATGATGCTTTTTATTTTAACTATAACTTTCCTACCTTGGGATCAAGAAAAGCTAATTCTGGCCCTAAGCAGCCTGGAAATTTGCTTGCATAATGAATCCACTAAAAAATTAACTCTTTTTTAAGGGTTAATATGGACTTGATTATGTAAGGTAATACAACATGAATACAGAGACTCACCCAGCCCTTGTTGGCTCACTTAGTTCTACCGCACCTTCTGAAAAAGTGATCAACTTCAGTCCTGGTCCAACTTCTCTTCCAAAAGCTGTTGAAGCTCAAATTGCAGCTAGTTTTAATAAACCAGGATTTACTTCGTTATCCTTATCGCATCGCGCTCCTGAGTTTTTAGCTATTTTAGAGCACACTATTGCAACTGCGCGTGAAGTCATGGCAATTCCAGATGAATATGAGGTGTTGTTTACTCATGGTGGTGGCCATGGTCAATTTGCAGCTTTACCTCTAAATTTATGTACAGAACCGTCTGATATTGCAACTTATGTTGTTAATGGTACATGGTCTGCTCGTGGTCGTGATGAAGCAAATAGATATTGTGATGTGCATACTATCGATGCTAGCGATCCTGATACAGGTAAGTTTACTACTTTCCCTGAATTAACTGAGGCGAATGTTAATGTTGATAGTAAATACCTATACCTATGCTCTAATGAAACAGTTAATGGTATAGAGTTACATCGTTTACCGAAGTTGCCTGAGGCATTACAACATATTCCGTTAGTGGTGGATGCTAGCTCTGATTTCAGTACAAAACCAATTGATTGGCGTGGTTGTAATGTAGGTGTCTTATTTGCTTGTGCTTCAAAAAATATCGGTCATCCAGGTTTAACAATGACGGTAGTACGTAAAGATTTATTAGGTAAAGCATCGCCGCTGTGTCCTGGTGTATTTAATTACACAACGAATAGTGAAGCAGGTAACCTTTGGAATACGCCTGCTACTTTTAATATTGAAGTAGTAGGGATGGTGATGGATTGGTTAGTTAAAGAGGGTGGTGTAGATGCATGTGAACGCCGTTCTATTGCTAAATCTGATGTACTATATGATGTGATTGATAACTCTAATGGGTTTTATGCTACTCCTATTGATAATAAAACATTACGCAGCCGCATGAACGTACCTTTTAATATTGCCGGTGGTGATGACGCTTTAACTAACAAATTCTTAATAGAAAGTTGGGATAAAGGCATGGTAGGTTTACGGACATTAACTCCTTTTGGTGTAGGAGATTATTTACGTGCAAGCTTATATAATGGTGTCACTATTGGTGAAGCAAACATACTAGCTACTTTTATGCGTGATTTTCAAAAAGAAAATAGTTAAATTTCACTATTTTAATTAGCCTTATGCCAATAATATAAATCAATATGATTGGCATTTTTTATTTCACTCTAATGAATAAATTAATCTTATATACTGCATATTTGTCCTGTCATAAAGCAATGTTACTATCAAAAATAGCGAATATAGTGGTTGTTCTCCATTTATTTATGTTAAAGCTTAATAAATAGTTTTTTTGTTTTAATGCGATTAAATTCATCATTTGGTTAAATAACTTATTTGTTCGTTGTTATTTTTTAAAGGAATAACTACTCCATTTAATTAAGTCATTTTGCTATTTTCAAAAGTAAATGTAAGTCTGTTTATTAATGTCATTTTAATTGGTCTATACTCATCTTACTGTAAACTATTTTACTACTTATTAAGGATGCTTTATTTTTAATCTTATTACTAATTCCACACACCTCAGTGTTTCACCATCAATGGTAGATATTACTTGTTATGATTGATAATAGTAAAACGCTACTCGCGGCTCTCACAGTATATAGAGGCAGTATTAATCTGGTGACGGCTTGCAATGATGCTTTTACAGAGTTATCAGGCCTGACTTCATCAGTAATACGTAACTCGAATTTAGCAGACAAATTGATTTTGGATAAAAATGATCACAATGGCAATTTAGATACCTTATTTGATGATGCAATGCACAGTGAAGAAGGGATTGTTACTAATGCTAAGATATTTAACCAGTTTCATTATACAGTAGGCGCCAAATTACATTGCGTCTACGAAGGTTGTGATATTTTTAGCTTGTATTTCAGTGCTTCTGAAAATAAGTCGGTCGACCCCATCACTCGATTACCAAATGGTTGGGCATTGATTTCTCGGATTAATTATCTACTGGAAAACAGTCGAATAGCCTTAAAAAATATGGTTTTGTTGATCTTAGAAGCTGACAATTTTTCTGCTATTAATTTTCGCTACGACTATGTTGTTGGTGACCAGTTCCTGTCTCTATTAGGTCAGCGTTTACAGTCTTTAGTAAAAAGTTTTGGTTTTGTTATTCGTTTTTCAAATGCTAAATATGCAATTTTGATTGAAGACCATGAGAACTTGCCTGAATTAATTTTAAAAAGACGTATCGAACTTATCTGTCAAAATTTATGTTTTGAGTTGGCGAAACCTATTGTAATTTCTGATGAATTGGCCATTAATAAGTCATTCAGTATAGGTGTGAGCGCTCCCGGTTATGAATACCACAGCTATCATGCGATGCAAATCGCAGCAGAAACAGTAAAACAAAAAGCCAAAAAATATAGTATTAATAATTATTTTATTGCGACACCTGAACCAACAGAAGATTATTTACGACATAAGTTAATTATAGAAGCATTACCTAAAGCAATGTCCAGGGGAGTTATTGATATTCATTATCAGCCTCAATATGATATGAAAACCCAAACACTGGTTGGCTTGGAAGCACTTTCCCGTTGGACTGACCAGAGTTTAGGGGTTATTCGTCCAGACATATTTATCAGTATTATTGAAGAAATTGGATTGCATTTTGAATTTGACTTATGGGTGTTTGAGAAAGTATGTAAACAGTTAACACTTTGGCAGCGACAAAATATCCATGCTCCCAGAGTTGCTATCAACGTATCATTTAAAACGATGGAAATGAGTACTTTTATTGAACGAATAAAACAAATTTTAGTTGCTACAGGTTGCCCAACGCACTTTCTTGAATTAGAGGTGACAGAAACGGCTTCTATTAATAATACTAAAATGCTGTCAGATAATATGTTACAAGTAAAAGCATTAGGCATGCATATTGCCGTCGATGATTTTGGTACTGGCTATTCATCTTTAAGCTTAATACGGACTTTCCATAATTCCATTGATAAATTAAAGTTAGATAGAAGTTTAGTTGATAAAGTTTGCCATACAGAGTTAGATAAAAATTTTATTAAACATATTATTGAATTAGGGCGAATATTAGATGTTAGGGTTCTAGCTGAAGGGGTAGAAACAGTACAACAACTTGAACTATTAGTTGAGTTGAACTGTGATTATGCACAGGGATACTACTTCTCCAAAGCTTTACCCTTGACCGAGGTTATTGACTTAATTAAACATGATGCTGAAGTCGTTTAACTATTAAACAACTGTGCTTTATTAGGTAATTAATTGTTTCTAAATAGTAAAAGATCACTCGAGTTGTGTTGCTCATTGGCTGCGAATACAGTAATCTAAATGTGTTAACTAGTTTTAGTGATAATCCAAGCAAGAGATTGTTACTAGTTACTTTTTGTTTCACTAGACTGTTATCTCGAATGACAGTGTTTACTGTAAGGAAATAAAATGACAGAGATTGATATCGGTATTAGTAAAGAAAACCGTGCAGAAATATCTGAGGGTTTAAAGCGTCTTTTAGCTGATTCTTATACTTTATACTTACAAACGCACAACTTCCATTGGAATGTAACAGGCCCACAGTTTCGTGAATTACATTTAATGTTTGAAGAGCATTATACAGAACTTGCAGTTGCAGTTGATGATATTGCAGAGCGTATTAGAACTTTAGGTGATGCTGCACCAGGTACTTACAAAGAGTTTGCAAGACTTAGCTCAATTGAAGAAGTTGAAGGTGTACCAAGTGCTTCTGATATGGTTTCTTTATTGACTAAAGCACACGAACAAGTTGTTAAAACGTCTCGTAAAGTATTGAAAGTTGCACAAGAAGCCGACGATGAGTCGACTGCATCTTTAGTATCTGACCGCATGCGTATCCATGAAAAAACGGCTTGGATGTTAAGAGCGACTAAAGCGCTGTAATTTAGTCTGTTTAGATAAATAATAAGCGTGTGGTCGTAATGATCACACGCTTTTTTTAGCTTTATAAAAAGTATGCCTATGATATCAAGACTGCCACGTTGGGTTGAATCTGGTGCATTTATACTTGCGTTGATTGCAGGGTTTATCAATTCAATTGGCCTATTAGGCTTCCAACATCAAGCTATTTCACACCTGTCTGGTACTGCTACACAATTCGGTACAGGGCTGATCACAGCCTCTTTTTCAAGCAGCTTACATCTTTTGTTTATTTTAATTAGTTTTGTTATTGGCTCTATTATTTCTGGATTTTACCTAAAAGGTGGTTCGTTAAAATTAGGGCGGCGTTATAGTGGGTTATTATATTTAGAGGCGCTATTATTACTCGCTGCCATTTTCTATTTATCAAAACAGGATGGATTAATTGGGCATTACTTTGCATCTGCAGCCTGTGGTTTACAAAATGCTTTAGCGACAACTTATAGCGGTGCTGTGATTAGAACAACCCATTTGACAGGAATTTTTACTGATATTGGTATTATGATAGGCGCTAAATTACGAGGTGAAGCTTTCGATAAAAGAAAGTTACTTCTTTTTTTGTTAATTATTACTGGGTTTATTAGTGGGGGAGTGTTGGGAGCTTACTTTTTCCATCTCTTTTACTTTCAAGCATTATATATCCCTGTTTTTATATGTATTTTATTAGCATTATTGTATTCAATGTATAGTTTAAAAATGAATCGATAAAGGAATTTTTAACTTATTAAAAGGACAATGAAACGATGGAGCTTCACTCATTAATTTTATTTGTTATCTCAGCATTATCGATTAACTTAATTCCTGGCCCTGATGTTGTTTATATCGTTAGCAACACCATGAAAGGAAATATAAAATCTGGTATCCAAGCTTCATTGGGATTAGGGACGGGTTATTTAATCCATACTTTTGCTGCAGTTATTGGGTTATCTGCATTGATTGTCAGTTCAGCTTTGTTATTTACTCTAATAAAATATTTAGGGGCTGCTTATTTGTTGTATTTAGGTGTTTGCTCATTAATGAACTGTTATCGACAACAGGGGGCTTTTCCCATCAGAACGAATCATAGTCAACAACCTAAACAGGTATTTAAACAAGGTGTTATCGTTAGTGTATTAAATCCTAAAGTGGCTATGTTTTTTCTGGCTTTTTTACCTCAATTTATTGATCCTGTTAGTAATAATGCAAGTCATGAACTACTGATTTTAGGCTTGTTGTTTAGTGCATTAGCAACCACCTGTAATTTATTATATGCCAGTTTAGGTAGTGTGCTATTTAACAGTTCAAAAGCAAAAAGTTATAGCCGGATTTTGGAAGGGGTATCCGGCAGTATTTTAATTGGATTAAGCGCAAAAATAGCGTTGACCAAGAGTTAATAAAAAATTATTTTTTGCTAGGAAACAGTAGAAAAATTTATTGCTCTTTGACTGAAATGAGTATTTCCAAAGCTCGTTGACGGTCTTGGTTATCATACAAATCATTGGTAAAGATAAACTCATCAACGGCTAGTTGTTTAGCGATAATATCAAGTTTATGTTTAATACTCGTTGGTCCACCAATCACACTTAAACTTAGAAAGTTTTCAACCTGCGCTTTTTCTTGAGCTGTCCATAATCCTGACATAGAGTCGACAGGTGGTTTTAACCAAAGTGGTTGCCCTCGCATTAATGCAAGTACTCTTTGTTTTGAGGTAGTTGATAAATATTCTGCTTGTTGATCTGTTTCAGCGGCAACTACGGGTAAAGCTAACATAAAATAAGGTTTATCTAAGGTTGCAGAGGGCTTAAATTCTCGGCGATAAAGAGAGGCCGCCTCTTTTAAAAATCGAGGGGCAAAGTGACCTGCAAACACATAAGGTAAACCTTTTTGAGCTGCTAGTTGGGCACTGAATAAACTTGAGCCTAATAACCAAATCGGTACGTTTGTATCTTCTCCTGGGATCGCGCGTACAGCAGAATTACCGTTATAAGGACCTAATAATCTTTGTAACTCACTTACTTCTTCCGGGAAACGCTGTGCTCGTTGAGGGTCACTATTCAAAGCTTGGCTAGTAATATTATCACTACCTGGCGCTCGACCTAATCCAAGATCTATCCGTCCAGGATATAGGCTGTCTAAGGTGCCAAATTGCTCAGCAACCACTAACGTAGAATGATTCGGCAACATTATACCACCAGATCCAACGCGAATACGTTCAGTTTGACCAGCGATATGACCGATTAAAATACTGGTGGCAGCACAGACAATACCTGGCATATTATGGTGCTCAGCAAGCCAAAATCGGTTGAAGCCAAGCTGGTCTGCTTTTTGAGCGTATTGTGTGCTGTTTGATAATGTTTGCGTAACGCTTGCATTTTGTTGCATTGGCGCAAGCTCTAATAGGGAGAAAGGGATTGTTGATAACAAAATAATACCTCTACAGAGAGTGATGTATGCCTTTGTTAATAAACCATGGCACAGATAGAAATTGACTCTGCCAGTCTGACAGCTTTTCAATACATTGTTAACAGCAACTTAATAAATAGGCGGGGGAGCGATTTATTAAAGTATTTCCAGTTTACTTTGTGTTGGTTAACTGTTGACGTTGCAGCTTATAGTTTTCAGAATCAACACCTTGTTTCCAGTAACCTGAAGCCACTATTTGTGTGCGAGAGACTTGGTATTTCTGTGCAAAAAATCCTTTTAGTTCAGTCATTAATCCAGCTTCAATAGCCATAAATATAATGCTGTCTTCTGATATATTAAGCTTATCCAATGCACTTGGTAGACTTTGATTAGGTGTCGTTGTCACTACCCAATTTACTGATCGTTTCGTGTCTAAGTTGATGATATCTTGTTCATTTGGCACATGAATAATAGCATCAATACGTGCTGACTTCGGTAGTAGGTGAAGGTATCCTTTAATTGCGTTAACTGAGGTTAAGTCTCCGATTAACACATAATGTGGCTGACTCAATTCATCGAGCTTTTTAGGACCTGGACCTGCAATGGCTAACTTATCTCCTACCTTAGCTGTTTTCGCCCAATCGGTAGCTGGTCCTTGATGCATATTAATAACAAAATCCAAAGTTAAAGCACCAGTTTCTTCTTCTACATCTTGAATGGTGTAAGAGCGCATCCAGGCACTTTTCATCTCTATATCACAGGTAGAGTCGGCCTCTTTAGCAAGTAGCACCTTGACATAGTTACCTATTAAAGAAGAAGTAAAGCCTTTAAATTCCTCAGAACCAATGACAATTCGTTGTAAATGAGGAGTGATTTGTTGCGAACTTAATACATTTGCTTGTCGAATTTGTTTGCGCATATTATTCCTTACTGGATTTATAGTAACTGCTATTTCAATTTTTATGAGACATAGCTTGTTATCTTAAACACAGATAATTTTTAGTGTAAAACTCAATAACTATATTTAAGGTAATATCTATGATATAGTTGACAATATCAACAATAACATTTTAATTGATTTTGTCAACTACTTTGAGGTGCATATGGATACCCCCCTGATCAATTCCCTTTTTTCACTGATGCAACACTATCGAGTAACGATACGAGAGGTGATTAATGCCAATGAATTGGGTTTAAACGCAATGCATGTACGTTGCTTATATATCATTAATGAAACAGAAAATTGTACTGCAAATGACATTGTGCAAAAAATGCAGAGAGATAAGGCGCAAGTAGCACGTTTAGTGAAAGAATTGATTACGTTAGACTTGATAGAAAAGAAAGCATCTGCTGAAGATAAAAGACGTTTTATACTTTCTTTTACGGAGCAAGGAAAAAAATTATTAACCAAACTATTACAAGCACAGAAAGAGATTAATGAAACAATGTGTAAAGGCCTTTCCGAAGAGCAAGTTAAAACATTCTCAACAGTGGTTGATAAGATGAATAGTAATTTAGAATAATTTATATTCTTAAACAAAGCACATATTAACAAAGAGGCTAGTATGAATTTTCAGGATATTCATGATTTTTGGTTTACTCGATTACAACCTGAACAATGGTGGAAAAAAGATGCTGCAGTCGATAGTTATATCACTGCTAATTTTCAAACATTACATCAACAAGCAAACCGTGGTGAACTGTTTCAGTGGCGAGAATCAGCAAAGGGACGGTTAGCTGAAATCATCCTGTTAGATCAATTCTCACGCAATATGTTTAGAGACTCTGATCGTGCATTTGCATCGGATTCACTTGCATTGGTACTAGCACAAGAAGCAATTGCAAAAGGCGTAGATCAGGAATTAAGTGCTATTGAGCGCAGCTTCATGTATATGCCATTCATGCACAGTGAGTCTCTGTTCATTCACGATCAGGCATTGCAGTTATTTACAGAAAATGGACTACAATCTACTCTTGATTTTGAAGTGATGCACAGAAATATTATAGCTAAATTTGGACGTTATCCTCACCGTAATGCAATATTACAACGTACTTCAACACCCGAAGAGTTAGCTTTCTTAAGGCAACCAAATTCTAGTTTTTAGGCACTCATATCAATCGTAAAAATTAACTTCAACAAATGACAATGGTCAGTGGGAACTAATAAGATGAATAATGAATTCACTATACGTGAAGCAAAGACAAGTGATTTAGATAGATGCTATGAGATTGAAAGAGCTGCTTATGCCGGTGATGAAGCTGCTACCAAAGAGAAAATATTGTGTCGTATTCAACAGTATCCTCAAGGCTTCCTTGTTTTAGAAAATGATCGAGAAATCATTGGTTTTGTTAATTCAGGTGCAACTCATCATGTGCAGTTATCCGATGAAGCTTTTAAAGAATTAGTTGGTCATGATGCCACTGGAAAACATATTGTAGTTATGTCTGTTGTGGTTCACCCTAACTATCAAGGTAAAGGGTATGCAGATACTTTATTAGGTGCTTTTATTCAAAAGATGAAGGGGATAAACAAGTCAAATATCTATTTAATCTGTCAAACTGAATTGATTCATTTTTATGCTAAACATGGCTTTATACATTTAGGTGAATCAGACTCTTTACACGGTGGTTTAAGCTGGCATGAGATGTCACTTTCTTTATAACTATCAATTGCTTATATCTTAAGTTTAATTTGGGCGGTAAGTCGACATATAAAATAAATAAAGGGCTTTCTTAAATAAGCTATTAAGCTATTGATTATACTGTTAAATTTGATATTGTGATGTTAATTTTAGATTTCCTGATTTGTCCTTATACAAATCAGTTCACTTAGTAAGGGAATCGCATGTCAAATGTGAAAAATGCAGGCTATAAAGCCTTATCGTTAGTTGAGCATATTGGTTTATTTACCATTGCCGTATTAACGGTTATTGCGATGGCAGCAGAAGTTTGGATCGTCTTTAAAAACTGGGAAGTGACTTTAGCTGATTTACTATTGCTGTTTATCTATTTAGAAGTCTTTGCCATGGTGAGTCTGTATTTAAAGTCAGGCCGATTACCAGTAAGAATGCCGTTATATATTGCAGTAGTTGCTTTGGCCCGTTATATGATTTTGGATATGAAAAATTTGGATACGTGGAGAATGTTAGGGCTGTCTGCCTCTATTTTAATTATTGTGTTAGCCATTTTAGTTATTCGTTACGGCCATATTAAATATCCTTATGGTAAATCCGATAAAGATATTTAGCCTGCTGTCATTGATTTTATGGATAGAGATACTAACAGCGCGAAAAATTATCAAATCGTTACTTACTGTAGTGCGCGAGCTAAAGAAATTATAGACCTATTTTATTTAGCCGTTCATTCCATAGATCCTAATATTTATTCAGTAGCCCAACAATATGCTTGGGCTCCTACACCTATAAATTACCAGAAATGGTTTGATCGATTGTCTAATAAAAGACCGTTTCTATTATTGATAAATGATAAAGTCGCAGGTTTTATGGAACTTGAAAGTGATGGACATATCGATTGTGCGTATGTGCATCCTGACTATCAGCAACAAGGTGTAGCTACTCATCTATTATTGCACCTTGTAATGTGTGCAAAGCAATCAAAAATACCAGCCTTATATGTTGAAGCTTCCATAATCGCTAAGCCTTTATTTCAAAAATTAGGTTTTAAGGTTATTAAGTCACAAACAGTAAACAGGAACAATGAAGCCTTGATACAATACTTAATGCAAAAACAATTAGTCTTATCGTGAAATATTAGGAAACTATATGAAAATAGCAATATTAACATTTGATGGCTTTAATGAATTAGATTCTTTTATTGCGATGGGTATATTGAATCGAATGAAAGAACAAGGCTGGGATGTACAAATCACCAGTCCTTCGCCTTCGGTTGTATCAATGAACGGTGTTACGGTTATGTCCCAACAACCCTTAGAGTTTGCTAACACTGCAGATGTAGTTCTATTTGGAAGTGGTCTATTAACTCGAGATATTGCTAAAGATAGCCATTTACTATCTCGTTTGAATTTAGATCCGAATAAGCAACTTATTGGCGGTCAGTGTTCAGGTACGTTATTAATGTCTGTATTGGGTTTATTAAAGGGGGGTTCAGCTTGTACTGATTTAACAACTAAGCCTTGGGTTATCGAATCGGGAGTTAAGGTATTGAATAAACCTTTTAATGCGAAGGATAATATTGCTACTGCGGGTGGATGTTTAGCTTCTCAATATTTAGCTGCTTGGGTTATTTATAAATTAGCAGGTAAGCAACAAGCAGAAGCTGCCATACATTATGTTTCACCAGTGTCTGAAAAAGAGCAATATGTTAATCACTGCATTAACTTAGTAGGTCAATACATTTAAGGTAATTAAGATGTTAACTTGTCATCAATATGATTATGTTGAAATAGTTTGTATGTATCACTATCCTCTTCAAATAACTTTAAAATCAGGTCTAATAGTTGAAGGCGTTGCAATTGACACATTAAAAGATGAACAAAAACAAGAGTGTATTAAACTGGAGAATAATGGCCAAGAGCTGATTATTGCTTTAGATAACATGACTTCTCTCACGGTAATGGTTAAGAACCCGCATCTAAAAGAGCTCTCTTTTGTTTAGTCTTGAGAAGCTCATACAGAGTATTAAAGGAGTGGAGGGTGATAGATAAATTCGTTGCTAATAAGCTATTTCCTCACCGCATTATTCATCAGCAGAATATCAAGGGCGAAAAGTTATTTGTGAAAGAGTCCGAGAGTTTTAGGTGGTTCGAGTACGCTGGTTCTTCTATACAATCGATTATGTCTTTAACTCATCCAACTCAAATCATCATGCCGGTTACACAATCTTTTTTATTGTTTTTATTAATTAATCCTAAGGCATTAAATATCTTAAATTTAGGGTTAGGAGGAGCATCCTTAGAACGTTGTTTAGCAAAATGTACTCAGCTATCTATTACTTCTGTTGAAGCTTCACAAACTATTATTACGATGGCAAAAGAGCATTTTTTATTAACAGACCAGTCTAATGTGGTTTACACAACAGCAGAGCAATTTGTTGCTGATTGTGATGAAAAATATGATGTGGTGCTCTCTGATCTTTTTATAGGCGAGCAGAGTGCAACTTGTTTATTTGAAGAACAGTTCTATCAGAATCTTATTAATATCACTAGTGATCAAAGGTTGATTTTAATTAATCTACATGTGCAAGATGAAAAATCATTTACGACTGTTTTGTTAACAATAAAGAAATATTTTCCGCATATAGCATTGGTTGATTTTAAGGACTTTAGCAATATTATGGTGATTGCTAGTTGTGTTGACATAAATGAGCAGCAACAACTTAAACAAAATAAAATATTGCTAACACAGCTGGATTGGCAAGGAATTGATGAGATTATTGATCATATAACCTATATTCCTGCGTGTTAATTGTAAGCGTTAAGATTAATGCAAATCAGTGCTTATATAAAATCATATATTTAAATAACAGCTAATTCTGATAACTAAATTAAATTTCTTCTTCTTCCTTCTCGATAGAGATAATGACACGTCTGTTTTCTTGGCGTCCTAAAATATCTCTATTATCAGCAACATGATGCCTTTCACCGTAACCAGATACTTTTATATTGTCATTATTAAAGCCAAGTTTTGCTAAGTAACTTTTCACTGAATTTGCTCTTTTTTCAGATAAAACTTGGTTATTGTTAATTGCGCCATATCCATCGGTATAACCAGAGACAAGAATGACGTTGATCGATTTATCATGTTTTATATAGTCTCCAATCATTTTTAGACGCTTTTTAGAAAATTGCGTTAATAACGAACCGTCTTTTTTGTAACGTAGGATACTATAAGAAATATCATCAAAGTTATAAGGCAGTAACTGTGATATACAGTCATTAAAGGCATCATAGGTTTTATTAAAATTGATTGATGATAACCCTACGCTAATTAATTGTTGATTGTTGTACCAGTCATGAAAGTAAAAAGTAGGCACTTGACCTCGCTCTAATTCACTTAGCATGCGCCATGCACTTTGCTTAGTAACATAGCCATCAAATTGTTGATGGAAGGTGACTGTATCGATTAATTCTGGTGCCGCGCCAGGGTGCCATTCTGGCGGTACAGACTTCAACTGTACAACCTCAGTACTTGGCATTGCTCTTTTACTTTCTAGGCGAAAATCTAAATTAATTTTCTTACTAGCTTTAGCAACAAAATTGGCTTGACCATATCTAGGAATTGGGTGCTCAAGTGTACATTGTATTGGTGATGAGCTACTTAAATACCAATTAGAGTTATCTAGTCCTGCATGATACTGCTTACTTGCAGAGTACACTGGCATAGTGGTCATAATGAATATTAAAGGTATTATTTTTTTCATAATCGCTCGATGTATTTGATCTCTGTTGTTTATATCGACAGATGACAGAATATCTTTAGTAAATTTATGCGGTTTTTTTTACTTTCTGGCATAATATTTGGACTTTATTTTAACAGTGAGATGAAATGGATAATAAATTAGCAGAACGGTTCCGAGGGTTTTACCCAGTTATTATTGATATTGAAACATCAGGTTTAGACTCCAATGTGCATGCGATGCTCGAAATTGCAGCTATTTTCCCTGAAATGGATGAACAAGGTTATTTAACCAGTGTTGATAAAATGCATTTTCATGTGATGCCATTTGAAGGTGCTGAGTTAGACCCTAAAGCATTGAGCTTCACTGGTATTGATCCTTTTAACCCTTTACGCGGCGCTGTTGATGAACGTGAAGCACTGACTGAAATTTTTAAAAAAGTACGTAAATATCAAAAACAGAATGAATGTAATAGAGCCATTTTAGTGGCTCACAATGCCTCTTTTGATCAAGGCTTTATTAACAAAGCAACGGAGCGTTGCAAATTAAAGCGTGTTCCTTTTCATCCTTTTGCTGCTTTTGATACAGCGAGTATGGCTGGATTGACTTTAGGACAAACTGTATTGGCTAAAGCCTGTGAAAAAGCGGGAGTTGATTATGACAATAATGAAGCACATTCTGCTTTATATGATACAGAAGTGACTGCTGAACTATTTTATTACATGGTTAATCGTTACAAAGCATTAGGCGGTTGGAATTAAATAAAATAAATGTTTATTTAATTAGTTTTTATTTAATGTTTTAAATAATACATATTGTTAAATAGAACAGATCTTTATATTCATTTTAAGCTTAGTTTAGATTGTTTTTTAAGCTCTGGTTGTATAAAAAATATATAATTTGATAGTTGTTGTCTGAACTACTCATGACCCTTTCTGTCATAAAAAAGCCATTAATATTGGAAAATATTAATGGCTTTTTTTATTTTTAGTGTCTACTCTTTATTGGGTAGTTTGTGGGGTAGGTATAAAAACTGGGTTGCCATGTTTTTATTGGAATAACGCATTGGTAGATGTTGAGTAAATCAATTTGACTAACACATTTTTTAATTATTGTATTAATCAGTGTGAAATCATGTCTGCTATATAACATATTGTTAAATAGTCTATTTATTATAAATAGCAAAATGGGTTAGAAAGGGGATTGTGTAAAAGATGATAAAAGGTAAATACAATAAGCTGATTGTTTTAATGGCTTTTCTTTCACTCACAGCATGTGGTGGGGAAGGAAGCTCTGAAATAGCAGAGGAAATAGACGTAACTGTTGAAGAGTCATTTGAAGAATTAGTTAGTACTACTATTGATGAAGAGCAGGAAGCAGTTGAAACCGCATCATTGGAAATTAGCTGGGATGATTTGGCTGATAATGAAGATGGCTTTTTGATCGAACGTAGTTTGGATGGTGAAGATGATTTTATTGTCGTGACATCGGTGGATGTCAATGAAACCAGTTACGTTGATAATAATGTCGAAGCTGATAGTACTTATTGTTATCGCATTGGTGCTTATAATGAAAATGGTATTGCATACTCAGATGTTAGTTGTATCGAAGACATATAACTTAATTATTTCATTTAAAATGAAAAAAGGCGCACACTTGTGAAAGTGGGCGCCTTTTTATTATACAAGTAACTTTATTCTGCTGGTTGTGCTTTTGCAGCTGCAGCAGTAATTAATTCTTGTAACTCACCTTGTTGGAACATTTCCAAAATGATGTCACAACCACCTACTAGCTCACCTTCCACCCATAATTGTGGGAACGTTGGCCAGTTAGCATATTTTGGTAATTCAGCACGGATATCTGGATTTTGTAGGATATCAACATACGCAAAAGGTTGACCACATTGCATTAATGCTTGAGATGCTTGTGATGAAAAACCACAGCTTGGTAATTTAGGCGAACCTTTCATGTATAATAGGATAGTGTTTTCGCTTAATTGTTCTTTGATTTTATCTAATGTTTCCATTATTTTTCCTCTAACGATAGAATATTGTCATTAATTGCACATTATAACAGGTGTATACGTGCAATCTATCCATGAATTTGCGATCATTCTATCATAGATATAAAATGATCTAGGTCAATTTTTGTGGTGGCTTTTTATTACTAAAGAAAGTATAACTAGGTCAACTAAATTAATCCCCCCTCAGCCTTTATTAGGAGAATTTAAAATGGCTTTTGAATTACCAGCATTACCTTACGCAAAAGATGCATTAGAACCACATATTTCAGCTGAAACTTTAGAATTTCACCATGGTAAACACCATGCAACTTACGTAGCTAAACTAAATGGTTTAGTTGAAGGTACTGATCTTGCTGAAAAATCTTTAGAAGAAATCATTAAAACTTCTGAAGGTGGTGTTTTCAACAATGCTGCACAAATCTGGAACCACACTTTCTACTGGAACTGTTTAGCACCTAATGCTGGTGGCGAACCTACTGGTGAATTAGCTGCTGCAATCGATGCTAAATTCGGTTCTTTTGCTGAGTT
This sequence comes from Psychromonas sp. KJ10-5, assembly GCF_055808325.1. Taxonomy (NCBI): domain Bacteria; kingdom Pseudomonadati; phylum Pseudomonadota; class Gammaproteobacteria; order Alteromonadales; family Psychromonadaceae; genus Psychromonas; species Psychromonas sp. KJ10-5. The sequence goes on from NZ_CM147864.1 coordinate 743,531, forward strand.
CCAAGCTCAATTAAACGACAAAGCTGTTAACAACTTTGGTTCTTCATGGACTTGGTTAGTTAAAAAAGCTGACGGTTCTTTAGAAATCGTTAACACTTCAAATGCAGCAACGCCACTAACTGAAGAAGGCACAACACCGCTTCTAACTGTTGATTTATGGGAACATGCATACTACATCGATTACCGTAACGTGCGCCCTAACTACCTAAACGGTTTCTGGGCTCTAGTTAACTGGGAATTTGTTGCGAAAAACTTCGCTGCATAATCTATGTAATAAAATATCATTAGTGCGATGATATTGATATTAAAACCTAGCTTGTTATTCAAGCTAGGTTTTTTTAGTTTTAAAAGCCTAGAAACAAGACATTACTACTAAACTAACGAGGTTAGTTAGGTTGCTGCTGAGACCGGATAATTACTTATTCAATACGATTTAATGGGTTAGAGAGCACCTGATGTTTGTATATATCCACCCAAGCTGCAGTCGCCCCACAAACCGCAATGGGCATAATAATAAAGTTTAATAGCGGAATAGTGGTACAAAAACTAATGATCATGCCAAAGGTAATATTTTTGCCGAAGCGCTCTCCTAACGTTTTACGCATAACTGCAAAGGGCACTTTGTGATTATCAAAGGGGTAATCGGCATATTGAATTGCCATCATCCATCCTGCAAAAACTAACCACACGATTGGTGCAATAGTTTGTCCTATTACTGGCACAAAAAATAAAATAAAACAACCTAACATTCTTGGTAAAAAGTACACCCATTTCTGACATTCACGCTTTAGTATTCTTGGTAAGTCTTTTAAAAGATCTTGCCAACCATCATCATTAATTGCTGATTTAGTCAGTAAAATTTCTGTTTTCTCCGCGAGTAAACCATTAAAAGGTGCTGCAATTAAATTGGCGATGGTTGAAAAAATAAAAGAAAGCGAGAATAAAATAGAAAAAATAATTATCGGCCATAGTACATAAGATAACCAACTCAAAAAGGTGGGTAATTCTTGCATATAAGTTTCTATCCAGTCAGTAATACTGGTGAATAAAAACCAGAATGCGCTAGCAAAGATCAGTACATTTATCAGCAAGGGGACTAATACAAAAACTCTTAGTTGAGGGTGTCTAAGAAGTTGCACTCCTTTAAATAAATATCCTAAACCTGTCAGGGGTTGATCAATTATAGTATTGTTGTTCATAGTGAAGCCTTGTCATTGATATTTCTGATAATATTACCTTGTAGTGAGTAAATATCAGCTAATAAATCGATTCTTTTATCAATTGTACCTAAGTTTTGTAAAAAATTAGGGGCAAACGATAGACGTGCAGTACGATACAGGGTAATTTAACAGTCATAAAGTTATCTATAATGAATCAAGAGAATCAATAATGCAGCACTTTCAATCTATTCTTATCGTTATTGGTATTTTGGCTATTGCCGGCGTATTAATTCACGGTTTTTTATTAAATAGAAAAAATAAACAAGCGTTAAAAGCAGAACAACAAGCTCAATTAGATGAGTTAGAAGCATTAGCGCGTGAAGAAGCTGGCGAAGAAGAGCCTATTCAGGTCAAGACGTCAGCAACCAGCAAGTTAAATAGAGATTTTGATTCCGTAGCTTTTAGTAGCCATGGTAATCATCATGGTGATGAGTCTGATGCTTATCATTTTAATGTTGAACAACAAGATGAGTCGATTAGTTCAGTTAAGCCTACACCGATAGAGGCCGAAAGTGAACGTGTTGTACTTTCAACTTTGGATGACTTACCTATCCAAGAACACATCGATATGATCGATTCACTAGATGATCCGCAAACTGTCAATGTTGAAACTAAAAAAGTTGAATCAGTTGCTGATGAAACTGACTTGTTTATTTTTAATGTTGCCGCGAAAAATGGCGAACGCTTAGGTGGGCATGAGTTATTACAATTTTTCTTAACATCAGGTTTTCGTTACGGAGAAATGAATATATTCCATCGACATGAACACTCTGATGGTACTGGCGAAATTTTATTTAGCATTGCTAATATGATGGCACCGGGTACTTTTGATGTTGATTGTATGGAGCAGTTTAACTCTCCAGGTATTTCATTCTTTTTCACTGCGCCTAACAAAAATATCAGCGTTAACAAATCTTTTGATATGATGCTGAGAGCGGTAGAGCAAGTCGCAGAAGAGTTTGATTGTGAAGTCTTAAATGAGAAACGTGAGAAGTTCACTGCTGAGCAGTTTATCGAGTATCGTACACGGTTAGAGAAATATGCGTAAGCGCTGATATTAGCGGGACACCTCTCCTAAGAAAGCCTCGTTTTACGAGGTTTTTTTATTAGTAAAATTAGAAAAGAGCAAAGATCCATGAGTAATAAGATGCAAGTTGCAGAACAAAAAGTAAAAGAATTAAGTGCCTTACTAGAAGAGTACAACTATCAATATTATGTGCAAGATGCGCCATCTGTTCCAGATGCTGAGTATGATCGTGTGTTTCATGAGCTAAAGCAACTAGAGACAGAATATCCCAACTTGTTATCTGCTAATTCACCCACTCAAAAAGTAGGGGGGACTGCACTGTCTAAGTTCGAGCAAGTAACACATCAATTACCTATGCTGAGCTTAGATAATGTATTTGATAGTGATTCACTCAATGACTTCATGCAACGTGTTATTGATAAGTCCAGTTTAACTGAGACCGCCTTTTGTATTGAGCCTAAGTTAGATGGATTAGCTGCCAGTATCATTTATGAAAACGGTGTACTCGTTCAAGCTGCAACACGAGGTGATGGTTTAACAGGTGAGAATGTAACTGAAAATGTTAAAACGATTGGCAATTTGCCCCTCAGATTACGTGGAGAGAATGTCCCTGCTCGTTTAGAAGTACGTGGTGAAGTGTTCATGCTAAAAGCAGGCTTTGAAAAGCTTAATAAAAGATTAATCGATGCAGGTGAAAAAGCTTTTGTTAACCCTCGTAATGCTGCCGCTGGCAGTTTACGTCAACTAGATTCAAAAATTGCAGCAGCGCGACCATTAGCATTTTATTGTTATTCAGTAGGGATTTTTGAAGGTGATTTACCGGATAGTCAATATGATCGTATCCAGCAGCTAAAACAGTGGGGCTTACCTGTTTCCAGTGAAGTGAAACGTGTTGTCGGCGAACAAGCTTGTCATCAATTTTACGATAATATTGCTGAAAAAAGGCCGTCATTAGGCTATGAAATCGATGGTGTTGTATATAAAGTTGATGACATTAAATTACAACAAAAAATGGGCTTTGTTGCACGTGCGCCACGTTGGGCAACAGCTTATAAATTCCCGGCGGAAGAAGCGGTAACAGTCGTTGATAACGTTGAATTTCAAGTTGGCAGAACGGGAGCTATCACGCCTGTTGCTAAGCTAAAACCAGTTTTTGTCGGTGGTGTGACGGTGTCTAATGCAACCTTACACAATAAAGATGAAATCGAACGTTTAGGTATCTTGATTGGTGATGTGGTTGTTGTGCGCCGTGCAGGCGATGTTATTCCGCAGGTTGCACGGGTTGTTATAGAGCAACGTGATACAGAAAAAACACGTACTATTGTTTTCCCTGAGACTTGCCCTGTATGTGATAGTGATGTCGAGCGTATCGAAGGGGAAGCAGTCACACGTTGCACTGGTGGTTTGTATTGTGAAGCGCAGCGTAAGCAAGCAATTAAACATTTTGCTTCACGTAAGGCATTAGATATTGATGGCTTAGGTGATAAGTTGGTAGATTTATTAGTTGACCATAAGATGATCAAAGATCCGGCACAATTGTTCTCATTAACAGTACAGCAAGTCGCGAGTTTGCCAAGAATGGGGGAAACGTCAGCTAAAAAGTTAGTGAATAGCTTGCAAGTAAGTAAAAAAACTACCTTAGCACGCTTCTTATATTCTTTAGGTATACGTGAAGTCGGTGAAGCAACCGCAGCCAACCTAGCTCAACACTTTAAAACATTAGAAGCAATTAAAGCAGCGGGTATTGAATCATTTAAAAGTGTCAGCGATGTCGGTGAAATTGTTGCTAAACATCTCTATTACTTTTTACGCCAAGATCACAATTTGGAAGTGATCACGCAACTTATTGATGCTGGTATACATTGGCCGGCAATCGAGGTAAAAGATGAAAGCGATCTTCCGTTATTAGATAAAACCTTTGTTATAACAGGGAGTTTTACAGCAATGTCTCGCAATGATATTAAAGCTGCTCTGCAGGCTTTAGGGGCTAAAGTCGCAGGCAGTGTATCTAAAAAAACGAATACATTAGTTGCAGGTGAAGCTGCAGGGTCAAAATTAAGTAAGGCTACTGAATTGGGCATTGAAATTTTAGATGAACAAGCAGTATTAGATTTATTAGGTAAATAACCTCAATACCGGATAAAAAAGCGAGCCAACACAGCTATTTACACGGATTAATGCGTTAAATTATTTCAATAACCAATTATTGCTTCAATAATTTTCGTTGAACTACGTATAATTAGCTGTATTGCCTAATAAATCATTTAACTATCTGATTTTAGCGTACGTATCGCTTCCATTAACTAGGATTGAGTTTAAAATGATCGACATATCAATGTTGGTGAAGATAGATAAGGTGAGTTAATGAAAAAAATTAAAAATGAATCTCAATTACTACAGCATGCAACAAAGTTGGGGACAGCCTATGCTTTAAAACGAGGTTATGTTGGAATTGACAGTACAACTTCAGCAAAAGATAAACAAGAATGTATCTATCGTTTATTAGTACAAGATAAATTGATCAACCCACTTAATGTGGATGATGAAAATACCGCAAATATCCGCCATAAGTTAGTTACTTGGATCATGAAGAACTTACCAGCAGACCATTCCTTACTTAAATAATTTTCAATAAATAACTGAATAGACAAAGCATCTATTCAGTTATTACTGACTATTTTATGCAGCTTTTTTACTTGGTAGCATAGCTGTTACCGCAACCACCACAAATATTATTAAGTAAATTGCAAAGCTAACAATCAACCATTGTGGCATTGAATAGTCTAGGAAAGTCCACACGATATCAGAACAGTAACCCGTTGGGTTGAATAACCATGGGAACATTTCATGTAATGGCAACCACTCTGGAAAGTTCGGATAAAAATCACAGGTTGCAAAAGGCGATGGATTCATTTGGTAATCGGTATGCTCTATTGCGAGTAATAATCCCCATACAGAACCCAATGCCCATACGGCAAACGCACTCAATCGGATAATGACATTGTGTGGTGCGACTGCACCTAATAAACCGGCTGCGACAATGGCCAACATAGTGAGGCGCTCATAAATACACATTACACAGGGCTCTAGGTGCATCACATGTTGAAAAAATAAAGCGGTTAGCTCCATTATTAGTGCGCTTGCAGCTAATAATAGCCAAGGCCATCGTTGCTGAGAAAGGTATTTAAGCTTGCTTTGAGAAGGGTTTGAAATCAAGGGATTCTCCTAATAGAATATTTCAGGACGTATATAACCTTGTATTTCATAAAAATTCAACATAAACAGAAGACGTTGAGGTTAAATTTAGATAATGTAATTCAGCTCTTATCTTAAACAGCATTTAATTCGTTATCTGAAGTCGGTTTAATGCAAAGTTAATTTCATTTAAAATCAATCTATTATATCTCTATAATAGATGAACTAATATGCATGTAAATGGTACTAACCATGGTGTACCCTCATATTTTTCTCGAATTAAAGTCAGTTAATGCTACTGTTTTTTCAAACAGTCATCATAGAGTCAAATGAATATGTTAAGATGCCGTCATATTATATTGGAAAATAAAAATAACAATGATAATGAAAGTTAAAGGGCCTGCCGACGTAGCAGAGCAATATCTAATAGAATCCATTTGGAATGGCAGTATACCGATCCATTCTGAGTTACCGGCTGAACGGTTGTTGGCAGATAAAATTGGCGTAACTAGAACCACTTTACGTGAAGTGTTACAACGATTATCCAAAGAAGGGTGGATAACCATTCGTCACGGCAAGGCGACCAAGGTAAATGATTTCTGGGAAACCTCTGGTTTAAACGTATTAAGTACAATTACTCGTTTAGATAAGGAACGTCGCGGCGATTTTATTGACCAACTAATGTCAGTACGAACCAATATCAGTACTATCATCTTACGCATGGCTGCAAAACATAATAGTAAAAGTATTATCGAATTTTTAAAAGACGTGCCAGCGGTTGATGCTAGCAGCGAAGCATTCACTGAATTCGATTACCGTTTTTATCATCACGTAGCAGTATCATCGAATAATATGATTTATGTACTGATTCTTAATGGTTTACAGGATCTTTACCGTAAGGTTGGTATGTTCTATTTTTCGAACACTGAAGCGAAGCTAATTGCATTATCATTTTATGCCGATATTAAAAGAGTTTTTGAAGAAGGGAACGGCCAACAAATCATGCAAATAGTGCGAGAAACAGCTTTTGCAAGTGGCAAAATATGGCTACGTTTACGCGATCAACTTCCGGATGATTTTTTAGATTAATCGTATTATTATTTTTTATCATGCCTCTGGGCAATTTTTATATTTAGGGTTATTTTCTTGTCAAATAGCAAATTATTAAATCACCTGTCTGGGGTGCAAAAACTACTGGAAGTGGGCATTATCATTAGTGCCTTCGTTGCCATTTTTATCACTTTATCCCTATTCACGTTTTCGCCTGTCGATCCAAGCTGGTCTCAACAACAGTGGGTGGCAGAAATTCAAAACTCAGGTGGGCGAGTAGGCGCTTGGATTGCCGATATTCTGTTTTTTGGGTTTGGTTTCATGGCCTATTTAATCCCCGTCATTATTGTTTCCTTTACTTGGGCTATTTTATGGAAGCCTTCTTTTACATTAGACGTTGATTTTTTAAACTTAAGTCTGCGAATTGTTGGTTTTATTTTTACTTTCTTTAGTTTAAGCGCATTAATAGCATTGAATGTGAGTGACTATTTTTACTATCCATCGGGTGGTTTAGTTGGAGATATTTTAGCTCAGAGCATGTTGGGCTTTTTTAGCTTAGTGGCCGTTAACCTCATTTTATTAACTTTTTTAATCTCTGGTACCACTCTTTTATTTGGGTTTTCTTGGATACGTTTAATCGACGGAATAGGTGAGTACACACTTAATTTTATTGCTTGGTTAGGTAACTTACCTGCTATGTTGAATGAAATGAAAGAAAAGCGTGCGGAAGGTGAAGACCAACGATTATTTGAAAAACAGCAAACTTTACAAGATAAGTTAGAGAAGAAACAGCAAAAACAAGCAGAAAAAGAAAACAAAAGGTTGGCTAAAATAGCTGAGAAAGAATCAGAAACTGAACTTGATGAGCAAGATGAGGTGATCGATTTCAGCCATTCATTTGATCAAGAGAGTCAAGCTGATGATGCATTTCTTGGTACAAACTTCATTGATCAACAAGAAGATCAATTACCTGAATTGAATATTGATAATATCGAATGGCAAGCTGAACCTAATGAGAAAAAGGTTGAAGTTGAAGAAGTGCCTGTGGTTGCAAAGAAACAGGCGAAAACGGACTTTTCACACTTACCAGAGCATGCTCGACCTGCAGAAAGGTTTGTCGCTGAAACAAATATCGCACCTCTCCCTAGCATTGACCTGTTGGATAGACCTGACAAAAAAGAAAATCCAGTGTCTCAACAAGAGTTGGACAATGCTGCTCGTTTAGTTGAATCAAAACTACTTGAATTTAAAATAAAAGCTGATGTGGTTAACGTTTTACCTGGGCCTGTTATTACTCGTTTCGAATTAGATTTAGCGCCGGGGATGAAAGTAAGTACAGTTAGCAGCTTAGAAAAGGATTTAGCACGTGCTTTATCTGCAATGAGCGTACGTGTTGTTGACCAAATCCCAGGCAAATCAGTAATTGCATTGGAGCTACCAAACCGACATCGTGAGATAGTGTATATCTCGGAAGTACTGGACTGTACAAAATTCCATGAAAATAAATCTGCGTTAACCATGGTCCTGGGGGCTGATATTTCAGGTTCTCCTGTGGTCGTTGATTTAGCAAAAATGCCACATTTATTAGTGGCGGGTACAACCGGTTCAGGTAAATCTGTTGGTGTGAACTGTATGCTAGTGAGTTTATTGTATAAATCTTCTCCTGAAGATTTACGCATGATCTTAATCGACCCTAAAATGTTGGAGTTAAATGTTTACGAAGGCATCCCTCATCTACTTACCGAAGTCGTAACCGACATGAAAGATGCAGCCAACGCTTTACGCTGGTGTGTTGGTGAGATGGAACGTCGTTATAAACTATTAGCTGAAATCGGTGTCCGAAACTTAGCGGGTTACAACTCAGCGATTAAAAAAGCCAAAGCGGCTGGCGAGCCTATCTATGATCCGTTGTGGAAGCCAGGCGATAGCATGGCTGAAAGTGCACCGGAGTTAGAAAAGCTACCGACGATCGTAGTTGTGGTCGATGAGTTTGCTGACATGATGATGATTGTAGGTAAAAAGTGTGAGGAGTTAATTACACGTATCGCACAAAAAGCACGTGCTGCAGGTATTCACCTTATCCTTGCTACACAACGACCATCTGTCGATGTTATTACTGGTTTGATTAAAGCAAATATTCCAACACGTATTGCTTTCCAGGTATCGAGTAAAATTGACTCCCGTACTATTCTTGGTCAACAAGGTGCGGAAACACTATTAGGCCATGGTGATATGTTGTACATGCCACCAGGTTCAGGTATGCCGACTCGTGTACATGGTGCATTTGTCGATGATCATGAAGTACATAAAGTGGTTGCGGATTGGAAAAAACGTGGCCAACCAAATTATATTCAAGAGATTTTAGCTGGCGATGCAGACCTTGATATGCTGTTGCCTGGAGAACAAGCTGAAGGTGAAGAGGAAATCGATCCATTGTTTGATGAAGTGGTTGCTTTTATTACTGAAACCAGAAAAGTTTCTATCTCTAGTATTCAACGTAAATTCCGCATCGGTTACAACCGTTCTGCGCGTTTAGTTGACCAATTACAAGCTCAAGGTGTGATTAGTGCACCTTCTGGCGCTAATAGTAATCGTGATGTATTAGCTCCACCACCTGTTAAGGATTAAAAATGAAAAACAAATTAATTATCGCATTGACTCTATTGTTTTGTACCTTGTCTGCTGCACATGCGGACACTGACAGTGAATTATTACAACAAAAATTAGCTAAAGTGAGCACCATGCAAGCCGACTTTTCACAGCAGGTGATTAGTGCTCAAGGTGATTTAATTCAACAGAGTGTAGGTAAATTAACCATTGCGCGCCCAGGTAATTTTCATTGGCAGGTAACATCACCAGATGAAGAGTTGATAGTCTCTAATGGCATTGATATGTGGTTATACAGTCCATTTATTGAACAAGTGACGATTATGAACTTTTCTGATGCGATTGCAGGTACGCCGTTTGCTTTATTATCAGGTGCAGATACATCTGAATGGCAAAACTTCGATGTTAAAAAAGTAAATAACACATTTGTTGTGACTAATAATCAGAATAAAGTAAATGCGAATCAGTTTACGTTTATATTTGATAAAGCAGATAATATTAGCCAATTTAGCGTAAAAGAAACGCAGGGCCAAACCAGTACTTTTACATTAAGCAATAATAAAACTGCAACTAACCTTGCTGATGATTTCTTTGAGTTCGATATCCCTGCAGGTATTGAGATAGACGACCAACGCTAATGCAAGATCTGTTCTCCTTCGAAAATCAATTTCAGCCCTTGGCCGCCCGCATGCGGCCTAAAAACTTTGACCAATATATTGGTCAATCTCACCTTGTTGCAAAAGATAAACCACTACGTAAAGCATTAGAAGCGGGTTACGCGCATTCTATGATTTTATGGGGGCCACCAGGAACAGGTAAAACAACACTTGCAGAACTGATTGCAGAATATTGCGATGCACATGTGGAAAGATTATCTGCGGTTACTTCGGGTATTAAAGAGATTCGTGCAGCTATTGATATTGCCAAACAAAACCAAGTTGCAGGCCGCCGTACTTTATTATTTGTCGATGAAGTACATCGTTTTAATAAAAGCCAGCAAGATGCTTTCCTCCCTTATATTGAAGATGGTACCTTTTTATTTATTGGTGCTACTACTGAAAACCCTTCATTTGAACTGAATAACGCATTACTTTCTCGTGCTCGTGTTTATCTATTAAAAAAGCTAACAGAAGCTGAAATAGTCGAAGTGATTATGCAAGCATGTCAATCATCAATTGGTTTAGCAGAACAGAATATTGAATTTGCTGAAGGCGTATTAGATAAGCTAGCTCAGCTAGTACAAGGGGATGCACGAAAGGCATTAAATTATCTAGAATTATTAAGTGACATGGGCGAACAACATAATAACAAACTAGTTATTGATGTATCTTTATTAATGGAAATAGCAGGGCGAGAAGGTGTTAGCTTTGATAAACAAGGCGATCTTTTTTATGATTTGATTTCTGCTTTTCATAAGTCTGTTCGTGGTTCAGATCCAAATGCAGCTTTATATTGGTATGCACGAATGCTTGCTGGTGGTTGTGACCCTTTATATGTGGCGAGACGTTTATTGGCCATTGCTTCTGAAGATATTGGTAATGCGGATCCAAGAGCGATGCAAGTAGCTATGTCTGCTTGGGACTGTTTCACTCGAATTGGGCCTAAAGAAGGTGAACGAGCAATTGCACAAGCTGCGGTTTATTGTGCCTGTGCAGCTAAAAGTAATGCAGTTTATACGGCCTTCGCACAGGCTAAGCAAGCAGTAGAGGCTTATCCTGATTTAGACGTGCCAGTCCATTTACGTAACGCACCAACAGAGTTAATGAAATCATTAAACTATGGTGAAGGTTATCGTTATGCGCACGATGAACCTGGTGCTTTTGCTGCTGGAGAAGTGTATTTACCTGAAGCATTAGCTGGAATGGAGTTTTATCATCCAGTAGAGCGTGGCTTAGAAAGTAAAATTGCAGAAAAACTACGCTATTTAAAGAATAGTGATCAACAAAGTGATAAAAAACGCTATTAATCCATACTCAGTTATCAATGGTTTGTGTTTAAGGATGTAAAATGAACAATCTTATGGTGAATATTGCTTTTGTTGCTTTTGGCGGGGCATTTGGGGCAACTTTCCGTTATTTAATTGGTATTGGTATGGTTAGCCTCTTTGGAAAAGGTTTTCCTTTTGCTACACTTACAGTCAATGTGATTGGCTCGCTGATAATGGGCTGTATTTATCAGTTAGTTCAACAAGAAACAATCTCCTCTTCACCTTGGTGGCCATTAATTGGTGTAGGTTTTTTAGGTGCATTAACCACATTTTCTTCATTTTCCATGGATAGCCTGTTGTTAATCCAGCAGGGTGAGTTATTGAAGGCGATGTTGAATGTGGTGTTAAATGTGATGGTATGTTTATTGGCAGCATACCTAGGTACTTTATTAGTTTTGAAAAGTTAGGGAATAAGATGTTAGACGCAAAGTTTCTACGTAATGATATTGAGCAAACTGCAGAGTTATTAAAAAAACGCGGTTTTGATTTAGATGTTAATTTACTCAGTGAGTTAGAAGAAAAGAGAAAGTCGTTACAAATCAGCACTGAAAACTTGCAATCTGAGCGTAACACTCGCTCTAAAGATATTGGTCAAGCGGCAAAACGTGGTGAAGATATCAAGCCATTACGTGAAGCAATGAATGAATTAAGTGATGCGTTAGAAAAAGCAAAAGAAGAGTTTGCTGTGGTTAGTGAGCAAATCAAAACGATTTCTGACCGTGTCCCTAACTTGCCACATGAATCGGCACCTATCGGTAAAGATGAAAGTGAGAATGTTGAAGTATTAACGTGGGGAACACCTAAGCAATATGACTTTGCAGTGAAGGATCATGTTGAGCTAGGTGAAGCTTTGGGCGGTTTAGACTTTAAATCAGCAGTTAAAATTTCTGGCTCTCGCTTTATTGTGATGCAAGGACAAATTGCAAAATTACATCGTTCACTAGCACAATACATGCTTAATCTGCACACTAATGATCATGGTTATACTGAAATGTATGTTCCTTATTTAGTCAATGCAGATAGCTTATACGGTACTGGCCAGTTACCAAAATTTGGTGATGATCTATTTAATACTAATCCAGCAACGGAAGAGGGTATTGGTATGTCGTTGATTCCAACGGCTGAAGTGCCATTAACAAATATGAGCCGAGATGTGATTTACGATGAATCAGATCTACCAATTAAAATGACCGCACATACTCCTTGTTTTCGAAGCGAAGCTGGATCTTATGGACGTGATACGCGCGGCCTGATCCGTCAGCATCAATTTGATAAAGTTGAAATGGTGCAACTTGTTCACCCTGACAAAAGCTTTGAAGCATTAGAAGAGTTAACAGGTCACGCAGAGCAAGTGTTGAAAAACTTAGAGTTACCTTACCGTAAAGTAGTATTGTGTACTGGTGATATGGGGTTCAGTGCGACTAAGACTTACGATTTAGAAGTCTGGTTACCTGCTCAAGATACTTACCGAGAAATTTCTTCATGTTCTAACGTGGGTGATTTCCAAGCACGTCGTTTACAAGCAAGATTTCGTCGTTCTGGTGCGAAAAAGCCTGAATTGTTACATACATTAAACGGATCTGGTTTAGCTGTAGGTCGTACATTAGTGGCTATTTTAGAAAACTATCAATGTGCAGATGGTCGTATCGAAGTCCCTGCTGTACTGCAAAGCTATATGGGCGGTTTAACACATATTGGTTAAATTAGTCTAAAGCTAAAGGTATTAATTCATGAAAAAAGGAGCGTAATGCTCCTTTTTTTTCAGTGTTTTTTTATTTATAAAGATCAGCTTTTCTCAGTTATTCGCTAATCATCATCGTTATAATCACTCAATACTAAGTTTGCTGCTGCAAATGCAGCCGATTCTCTTACTTTTTCTGGTAAATTTGTATCCTGCGCAATTTCATCCAATGTATTAACCGCACAAGAAATTGCTTTAGGCACATAAGCTGTATCGCCACTACCAATAAGGTTAATGAGATTTTTAGTTTTTTCGCTATATTTGAACATAGTAGATCCTTATTACAACACATTTAGCTAAATTTTGATTCAGTCTTCTAGTGTAATTAATTTGCTGTTTTTTACAAAACTTACACGAATAAAACAGCCTATAAAGCGAGTATAAACAAGGCAACTTAGTAGCAAATGACCTGGGTCAAGTTTAGCTACATTAAATGACTTTTTACCATTGTTTACTTGTTGTTAATACTTCATGTCGACTAAGTATGCACATAACTTTGCAATGTCTGTTAGTAATAAAGTTTTTAATTTATAACATTGTTTATTGATTACAGTAGATAAAGCAACTTGTGTTGGTTTGTTGTGCATCTGTTTCGATGATCGAACGAGCTTGTGTAGACAACTCATTAACCCAAGTTACTACAGTGCAATAATTGTTACTTTTTAATAGCGCCGATAACAGCGTTAATTGATCATTTACTTTACTTGAATCAATCATCAACACACGACTTTTATCGATGCCTGCTGCTTGAAAGAATTGTGTGTTTGGCTTCCCCGGTGGAGCTAGAAACAGTATCCAGCCTTGATCTTCACCTGCTTGTATATGCGACAACAATTTTTGATAGTTGTTTTCTTGATAATGCACATTCACTAACTCAGTATTTACTGCCGTTGCTGGCTCATAATCCTGTAATAAAAATGGGTTAACTTGTGTTGTTGTCATTAATCTAGATAGCATATGATTCACCTGTATAAATAAACACTGTATGTAACAACAGTATTCTTATTTTTTGCATTGATCAAGTAAATTTTGTCTATATTGCTCATTTTTTGTGTTTTTTGATTAAATGTTCGACTAATTTACTGTGGTGGCGAGGTGTTTAGTGATCAGAATAGTCAGTAATTGGTTTAAAAATAATAAACGGTTGGATGGTTTTAGTATTTTAGAAGAGTATTTACGTTTAAGTATGTATATTAATCACGCAAATTAGTGGGCTTATTAGATATAAAAAAACCTGCTCAGGAGCAGGTTTAGTTGGATTAAATTAATGCTTTTACTGTTTACAAGCTTTGTTCGCCACCGAAAATTTCCACTAATGAAGGGACAAGTTGTTTTATCTCTCCGGTCATCAATATAAAGTCGGCATCAAAACGTGCTGCATAATCATCTGCTTCGATGTGTTCATTTTGTTCTTGCAATACGTCAGAGAATTTTAGACGTTTTAGTGCAAACTCTTCTCCAATCACAAAGGAGATACTATCAGCCCAATTTAATGCTAGTTTAGTAACAAACTTATCTGAGTCTAAATGTTTTTTAATCTCATCCGACAGAAGATCCTGTTGCTTACAACGAATAATACCGCCGCCTTCCAAGGCTGAGCATAGTTCTGCTTCATCTTCTAGTTGGAAGTTTGCAGGAATATTGCCTTCAACTAACCAATCGGTCATTACAACATCCGTTTGGTTTTGTAATTGAACAGGAACCACTGGCAAACTACCTAAGGTTTTACGTAGTAGCGAAATAAGTTCTTCTGCTTTACGAGCACTCGAACAGTCAACATATAACATGTTGGTTTCATTATCTATCCATGCGAAAGTTTGAGAGGTACGACTAAATGCGCGAGGCAGCAGTTGCATAATAATGTCTTCTTTCAAACTATCTTTTTCTTTTTTCTTTAATGCTCGACCTTGCTCTAACTCAATAGCTTCAACACGTTCATTCAATTGATCTTTAATGACGCCGGCTGGCAACATCTTTTCTTCTTTTTTAAGGCATATCAAAATTTGTTTTTGGTGAATGTGTGTGAACATGCTGCCATTTTTCCCCATTGGAAAAACCCAGCCTAGTTTTGAAATATCTTGGCTACCACAAGGTTTAAATTTAAATTCCTCTAGGTTTCTTTCTAGTGCGCTGTCGTCTTGTTCCATAGGACGAGTAAAACGATAAACTTGAAGGTTTTTAAAAAACATGAAATGCACCTTAATATGTAAGAGGTTAAATAGCTCTCGAGTGTAAATGATTTTATAACAAGCATCAAAACTTGCTTTCATGAGGTAACAAATATTTCATTATTGATTACCTATTTTGATATATTAATTTGGTTTTTATATATTATTTATGCCTATACTAGTGCAACAAGTTCTTTTTTATTTGGTAAATGATTAAACCTTACTCTTAGCTTCTCTTCGCGCCAGTTTAGAAAGTAAGTGGTTATTAATATGTCATAGAACAATTAAATGCATTATAAACTTAAATAAAATAGTGCTATCTTAACTGCATGATTTTATTTAGTTATTATCAGAGTTGTTATTTTATCAAGATACGGATTTTTTATATGGAAATTACTAAAGCAACTATCATGTCGAGTGTGAAACGTTATCAATATTTTTATACTGTTTTATTCGCACTATCTAGTACTGCATTCATTACTCATCCCGCTTACGGGAAGTCAGAGGAATATAATGAAGCCGATGATTTACCGAGTTTAGATTTTGATAGTCTAATGGCAGCGGATATTCAAGTGACGTCTGCTATGAAGCGTTTACAAAATAAATCTGACACTGCCGCTTCTATTTATGTACTTACTAATCGAGAAATAATCCAATCAGGTGTTACTTCCGTTGCTCAAGCATTGACTTTAGTACCCGGTATGCAAGTGCGAAAATTAGATAATAACCAATGGGCTATTACCACTAGAAGTACTGCGGGAAGACATTCTAGTAAATTATTGGTGATGATTGATGGTCAAAGCATTTATAACCCTGGTTTTGCAGGTGTGTATTGGGAAGCTATTAATGTTCCTCTGTATGATATAGAACGTATAGAGGTTATACGTGGTCAGGGAGGACTACTATGGGGAAGCAATGCGACCAACGGTGTGGTTAATATCATTACTAAACATACCGCGGATACGCGCGATAATATAGTGCAATTGGCTACTGGCACAAAGCAAGATTATAAGGTCGATTTTAGAGTCGGTGGCGATTTAGTCAATTACAGTTCCTTTAGAATTTCTGGTGGTGTTGAGCAAACTGATGAGTCGAGTAAAAGCGAAAAGGACTTGTCTGCACATGATGATGGCAAAAAACAAAATCTAAATGGGCGAGTTGATTTTAATATTAATGATGATTTAAGTTTATTAGCGCAAGTTTGGTATAACAATATTGATATGGGGCAAAACTTAAGGTTAGCTGATGTTAATACGAATCTATCAAGTTATGTTTATGACCAATATACCCTCGATTATTTACAATTAATGACACGGTTAGATCACCGTATATCCCCTGTTTCAAATCAAATGCTACAGGTTTCCTTTAGCTCTCAACGCGGCGAACAAGCTTATTATAGAGATAAATTTTTAACCACAGACATTGATTACCAAATGAATACGTTAATCAAACATACTCAGTTTGATTGGGGGGTAAACTATCGTTACAGCGATGTGTTTATTGAGGAGAACGATTTTTTTAGCAATCTCAGTAATCTCAATCATTATGATCACTTTGGTGGATTCATCCAATTTCAATTTAATCTGGTTCCTGACAAATTTAAACTGATTATTGGTAACCGTTCAGAAAAAAATAGTTTCACCGGGTGGGAGCATCAACCTATGGTTCGTTTTTTATGGACTCCTGAATCTCGTCATACTATTTGGGGAGCTGTTTCTCAGGGAGTACGTGTACCTTCATTTCTTGAATACAATAATATTGCTCGTGTTAATTCATCTTTAGGTATTAGAAGTGACATAATAGGTAATAATGATATTGATGCAGAAAAGTCATTCTCTAAAGAATTGGGGTATCGATACAGTGAAGATAACTGGGGAGTTGATATATCTCTATTCCATACGAAAGCACGTAATGTGTTGGTGATTGACCCAGACGTTAACGATACCTTTACTTACATTACCTATAATTTTGTCTCCGATGGTGAGCTAACAACCTATGGTGGAGAAGCAACGTTAAATTGGAGTCCTAACCGTAAACTTAATACTGAAATTGGCTATAGTTTAACTTCTTATCAATATGATCTGCCAGCAGGTACAACAGAAGCGATCGGTCATGATGCTTATATGCGTCAACTTATTGCAAAAGCCAATATTACTTTAACCGATAACCATCATTTGTCTTTAACTTATAGGATTGAAGATGGCGAGGCCTATGATACAAAAGATTACGCAGTATTAGATGCTAGCTGGCGATGGCAAATTAATGATACCGTTACTTTTTCATTAACGGGTAACAACTTGTTATATGGGAAACATATTGAATATGGTAATAGTAGTGAAGCTTATACGGTTGTCACTTTTATTGAGCCTAGTTATTTAGCTCAAATAACGGCAAAATTCTAGGTATATACCCATGTTTATTTTACGTAAGACTAGTCTTATATTGATATCGCTATTACTTTTCCTTATATCAGGAAATACTATGGCGAACTCAAGAGAAGATGCTATAAAATCTGGTTTTATATACAATTTTGCGCGCTATTCGCAAGGAAGCTGGTTTAACGCCAGTCAACAAAACAGTTACAACATTTGTAGCTTTAATCCTGACTTTATTGTTTCTGCAGCTAAAACATTGAAGGCGCTTTCTATAGAAAATCGGCCTGTTGAGTTAGTCCTGTTAACAGATGATAATCCAAGTCTGACTAACTGTAATACTCTATTCATATCAAAAGCAGATGCTGATGTTTGGCATGCTATATCGAAAAATGAAGTGATATCTTCCTTAATGCTAGTAGGAGAATTTGATGGATTTTTATCTTCTGGAGGTCATATTAATTTTTTTATAATTAGTGGCAAAGTCAGGTTTGAAGTATCACCAAGTCGATTAAGGAAATCCGGTATAAAAATGAGTTCTAAAGTGCTGCGTTTAGGTAGGATTTATCAAGGAGGAGAACAATGATTTTTCCTCGCACTTTGACAGGATCTTTGAATGCTAAATTATTAATGATTTTAATGATGGTCGCATTATTTAGTAGTATGACTATTGCTGCAATGTTTACTGTTTATGAGTTAAATTCAGTCACTAAAGCAGAAGAGTCAAAGTTAAATTCCATTGCCAAAATACTTGCCCCTAATCTTACCGCTACCCTTATATTCCAAGATGAAACAAGTGCTGCTGAACAATTAGAGTCATTATTAGGGCAAAGTAATATTGTCAGTGCCGCAATCATTGATAAAGATGGCGAGCAATTTGTAGGTGTGTCTACAGAAAAAAATAATAAGATAACGATTTTTAACAAATTGATGGTAAGTTCGACTCCTTTAATGATGAAAGGTGTTGAGTACGGCTTATTGACAATTAGTGCTGATTATTCAGTGATCGAACGTAGCTTACTGTTTTTCAGTTTCTTTTTACTGGCAATTTTAGCCTTAATTTTACTGCTCAGTTTTTTACTTTCTCTTTTCTTAAGAAAAATTCTTATTTATCCATTAACGCATTTAGCCAGTGTTGCAGAGCGTGTCACTAACACTAATAACTATAATTTACGATCTAAAGTGTTATCCAGTGATGAAGTGGGTAATCTCGCTAACTGCTTTAACTCTATGCTAGAAACTATAAAACAGCGTGATAACTCATTGGAAGAAACAGTACAGCAACGGACAAGTGCATTAGAAGTTGCTAATAATAAGTTAACCACTCAGGCTTTTAGTGACCCCTTATCCGGTTTACCGAATCGACGTTATATTTTAGATAAATTAGCCAACTTAGTGAGCTGTTCTGAACAGCATGAATTTGCATTATTAGGTTTAGATTTAGATGGCTTCAAAGAGATTAATGACACTATGGGGCACGATTATGGTGATTTACTGCTCATTGAAGTTAGTCGTTGTATTACACAGATTCTTGATAATGGATCCACATTAGCCCGTTTAGGTGGGGATGAATTCCTGATTCTAGTAGAAGGAAATGTAAGTGAAGCAGGTTTAAGCTCTTTAGCAAATACCATTAACCAGGAACTTGCAAAAGGATTTTTGATTGAAGGTAAGCATGTATTTGTAACCACAAGTATTGGTATTGCGCTATTTCCTGTAGACGGTCAAAGTGTCGAGAACTTAATCAAATATGCTGATCTTGCTATGTACAAATCTAAAGAAGCTGGACGTAATAGCCATCATTTTTTTGAGCAAAATATGCTTAATGCTGTTATTCAAAAACATCAACTAGTTGAGGATCTTCGTCATAGCTTAGCCAATGAACATTTTGAGTTATATTACCAACCTATTGTTAACCTTTTAACTAATAAAATGTGCAAAGCGGAGGCCTTGATTCGCTGGAATCACCCTGAGCGAGGCTTGATTCCACCTAATGAGTTTATTGCGATAGCTGAAGAGGTGGGGTTAATATTAGAGATGGGTGAATGGGTTGCTCGTACGGCTGCTCGTGATCTCGCTCAGTTTAAAAAGTTAGGGGCTGCAGACGATTTTCAAATTAGTATTAATGTTTCTCCAGTACAGTTTAAAGGCGATGGTCAGTGGATTTTGGATTGGTTTAAATACACAGAAACATTAGGTTTACCACGTGATGCGATTATCATAGAAATTACTGAGAACTTATTAATGGAAAGCGAAGACTCAGTCCGAGCTCAGCTTACTAAGTTAAAAAAACGTGGTATTGCGATTGCGATTGATGATTTTGGTGTCGGTTACTCTTCATTATCTTATTTACAGAAAATGGATGTCGATGTATTAAAAATAGATAAATCATTTGTTGATGAATTAGAAAATGAAAAAAATAGTCGTGAACTTTGCCAAGTGATTATTATGATGGCACACCATTTAGATATTCAAGTGGTTGCTGAAGGAATAGAGAATGCAGCCCAAAAGCAAATTTTAACCAATGCGGGTTGCGAGTTTGGACAGGGTTATCTATTTGCCAAACCACTACCCATTGAAACCTTTAAAAGACAGTATTTTATCCATAGTTCACCTATAGATTTAAGTTTGATATAACATTGTAATTATCTGCTTTAACTACAGAAACAACACTTTTATGACAGTTAGCATACAGTTGTAATATAAATGTAATAGTCAGTGGTAATAATACCCTTATTTAATATACATAATGAGTAGGTGAATTGAATGGCGAGTCGAATTTTAGTAGTTGAAGATGAAGTAGCAATTAGAGATATGTTAAGTTTTGTTTTAGAGCAACATGGCTATGAAACGTTAGAAGCTGATAACTACCAAGCTGCATTGACTCATTTACATGAACCTTACCCAGACCTTATTCTATTAGATTGGATGTTTCCTGGTGGTAGCGGTATTCAATTATTAAAATTTCTAAAACAAGATGAAATTTTACGTCAAATCCCAGTAGTAATGTTAACTGCTCGTGGTGAAGAGGAAGATAAAGTACGCGGTTTAGAAAATGGTGCCGATGATTATGTGACTAAGCCTTTTTCACCAAAAGAATTAATGGCACGTCTTAAAACCGTTATGCGCCGCGTTAACCCAACATCATTAGATGACACATTGAAAGTGGGAAAACTAAAGTTAGACCCCGTTTCTCACCGTGCTACATTAAATAATTCAGCGCTAGAAATGGGCCCAACTGAATTTAAATTACTACACTTCTTTATGACCCATCCAGAGCGAGTTTATAGCCGAGAGCAGTTATTAAATAACGTATGGGGGACGAATGTTTATGTCGAAGATCGCACTGTTGATGTGCATATTCGTCGCTTGCGAAAAGCACTAGTTGATCATGACCATTTAGTGCAAACTGTGCGTGGTGCGGGCTATCGTTTTTCAACTCGCTCATAACCTGCTTATTTGCAGTGGTTCATGATAGGAATAAATGACGAATAACAATCGTCCCAATGTAGAGTAGTGCATTTGAAAGTATATACATGGAAACAATTATCCTGGGCAATTTTCTTAATTTATGTGCCTGTTATTATTCTAGGTTTATTAACCGGTGTGTTAGTTGAATTATTATTAGTCTCTACAATAGTGCATATTGGCTGGCATTATTATTTCTTAAAAAAATTAAATGACTGGTTATGGGTCAGTAGAAGTACAGTGTTACCACAAGGCAAGTCTGTTTGGGAGCATGCTTATATTGGTATTCATAATATGCAACAAAGAAACCGTAAACGACGTAACCGTTTAGCGAATGTTATTAGTCGTTTTCGTGAAGGCTCTGAAGCATTACCAGATGCTGTTGTGGTATTTAAAAGTGATGGTGAAATTGTTTGGTGTAATCGACTTGCACAGTATCAGTTAGGTTTTAAATGGCCCGATGATGCTGGGGATAATATTACCAACTTAATTCGACATCCGGATTTTGTTGAATACCTTCGCAGCGAAGCTTATAACGAACCGTTGGATCTCATTTCGCCTATTAATATCGATAAAATTCTTGAGTTTAGGGTCATGCCTTATGCAAAAAATCAGCGCTTGTTGATTGTGCGTGACGTTACAAGTTATCGTCAAATGGATGAAACTAGGCGTAATTTTGTTGCTAATGTTTCCCATGAGTTACGCACGCCATTAACTGTATTACAGGGTTATATTGAGATTTTAGAGATGAGTGCTCAAGATAATAAAATGCAGTTAAAGACTATCAACGTATTAGATCAACAAACGGCAAGAATGTGTTCATTGGTTGAGCAATTGATGACATTATCGAAAATTGAAGGGGCAGCAACCTTAGATTTTTATGAGAGTATTAATATCCCAGCTTTATTAACTCAAATAGAGAATGAAGCTGTGACTTTAGGACGTAAAAAATCCCAATCAGTTCAATTTAAGGTTGATCCTAAATTGTCTGTGGTGGGGGATGAAATGCAATTACGTAGCGCCATGTCGAATCTAGTTTATAACGCCATTAACTATACACCGGAAGGCGGTAGTATTAAGGTATTATGGAAGAAGTTACCCGAGGGTGCTTATTTCTGTGTAATGGATACGGGTGATGGCATTGCCCCTGAACACATACTACATTTAACTGAGCGTTTTTATCGTGTTGATGCATCTCGTTCACGAGACACAGGTGGTTCGGGTTTAGGCTTATCGATTGTTAAGCATGCTTTATCGCATTATGACACACAACTGCAAATTGAAAGTAATGTGGGTGAGGGCAGTCAGTTTTCATTCATCATCCCTAATAGTTACGTTCATTAGACTAGAGTAAGGATTGATCACAATTAGTTGAATAGGCTTATCTACTATTTTTTGTATGGTAAATAATCATTATTCAACTAACTCTGACATACCTTAAGCATTAATAAATATCCTCATAAATAGATCTCTTATTAATTTTCAATTATTTAAATCACTTCATTAACGATAACAACTACTCTATTATGATTAGTATTATTTACGTTTAATATAACTTTAATACCGTTCATTAAATGCGTAGATCGGTATCATCATGATAGGGATAATCAATGCAACCATTGCTGAATGATATCGTCACAGCTGTTAGTCACGTTTTATTGGGAAAAGAAAAACAGGTAAAATTAGCCGTTGCCTGCTTGATTGGTCGAGGCCACCTCTTACTAGAAGATTTGCCAGGAATGGGGAAAACCACACTCGCTCATTGTTTAGGTAAAGTACTAGGCTTAGATTATCAACGCGTACAATTTACCAGTGACCTATTACCCGCTGATATTTTAGGTGCAGCGGTGTTTGATAAGCATCAATCACAATTTACATTTCACCCTGGCCCTATCTTCACACAGTTACTATTAGCAGATGAGATAAATCGCAGCACCCCCAAAACGCAAAGTGCTTTATTAGAAGCAATGGAGGAAGGTCAAGTAAGTATTGAAGGTGAAACGCGTTTATTACCTTCACCGTTTTTTGTGATTGCTACACAAAACCCTAGCTCTCAATCTGGTACTTTTATGTTGCCTGAATCGCAATTAGATCGCTTTTTGATGCGCCTCAGCTTAGGTTATCCTGATCATCAATCAGAGCGTTTATTGTTGCAGGGTATTGACCCTCGCCAACGCATTACTGATATGCAGCCTGTTATAACCCATCAACAGTTACATAAATTACAACAAGAGGTCAGCGGGGTGCGTTGTAGCGATGCGTTACTCGACTATTTACAAAAATTAGTTACCTTTACTCGTGAAGATGGACACTTTACCTATGGTTTATCTCCACGAGGGGCACTTGCATGGTTAAGTGCTGCAAAGGCATGGGCCTTATTAGCAGGACGTGATTATGTCATTCCAGAAGATATACAAGAAGTTGCTGCTGCTGTATTAGGACATAGAGTTCGAGGTGGTGACGTTGAGCATGAACATGATCTTATTGATTACTTATTAACATCGGTAGCGGTAATTGTTTAAATGAGTAAACAAAAAGAAGATTTTTCCGCCCCAATATCCGCTTTACAAAAGCGCTTTTTTAAATGGGTAGATAAACGTAACCCGATGGCAAAAGAAGTGCTTCTTAACAGAAAAAATTTATATATATTTCCAAGCCTAACTGGATTATGTCTATTTGCATTAAGTTTTATTCTTTGGTTACTTGGCACTAGTTATCAAAATAACTTGGTGCTGGCGTTAAGTTATTTATTATTAAGTTTAATGATAGTGGCGATCTTCCATACCTATGCCAACTTAGCTGGATTAACCATTAAAATACTTGGGGTTAAGCCTGTATTTGTTAATGACATAGCTCATTTTAGTTTACAGCTCAGTGGCCACCGTCATAGAAACTATGAAAACCTAATGGTTCGCTGGAGGCAAGGAGAGCCTGCTTGTTTTGATCTGCAAGGTGGTCAAATACTGTCGGTACAAATACCTTTACTTGCCAATAAGCGAGGCATATTACGACCTGGAAAGTTGCTTATAGAAAGTGCCTTTCCTTTAGGGGTGATCCGTTGTTGGACATGGGTAAATTTACAAACCTCAGCTGTTGTTTTTCCTCAACCAATCAAAGGGCCTTTTCCGACACAATTAAGTCGCGGTGAAACTGGTGAGCAAGGAAGTGGAGGGCAGGGGACTGATGATTTTGATGGTTTGAGAGTTTATCGGGCAGGTGATCCTATAAAACATATTGCTTGGAAACATTATGCGCGCGAACAAGGTTTATATTCTAAGCAATATACTGCGCAATTACAGCGTGATTGTTGGCTCAATTGGGATGAATTTAGTCTGTATCAGGGAGAACAAAGGTTAAGTGCTCTTTGCTATTGGGCTCTACATTTTGAAAGTATTCAACAACCCTATGGTTTATCCCTGCCTAATAAACAGATTAAACCGAACATAGGTGAACAGCACCGTTTAAATGTACTAACTTCATTGGCTCGTTTTAATATTGATGGAGGTACTCTGTAATATGCAAAATCCACAGGATATTTTCCAACAACAGAAATTGATCCGACATGATAACTTGCTATGGTTATTAGTTGCGCAAGGTGTGGTTATTTTACCTTTATTAATGCAACTCCCAATGTGGTTATGGGTGATATGGGGCGGATCCTTATATTGGAGATGGAAAATTCATGCAGGGCAACGTCAGTTTCCTGGCAGTATAAGTAAATTGGCTATTAGTATTGCAGCAATTGCTGGGTTGCTTCTAACTTATCAAGGTGCTTTTGGTGTGGAGGCTATGGTCGGCTTTTTGGTCTTTACTTTTATTATTAAGTTATTAGAGCTACGCAGTAGAAAAGACGGCTTATTAATCATTTTTATTGGTTTTATTGCAGTAGCGGCACAGTTTCTTTTTATTCAGTCTATCTGGGCTACTTTATATGCGGCTGTTTCTTGCATGGTATTGATCACCGCTTGGAAAACTATTTATGCCACGCGTGAATTAGCTGTAAAGCATAAATTAACAAGCGGTAGTATTTTATTGTTACAAGCGATACCGTTAATGTTGGTAATGTTTGTAGTGATGCCTCGGCTTGGCCCTTTATGGCATACGCCTTTATTAAATCAACAAGCACAAACAGGTTTTAGTGAAACTTTATCACCAGGTGATATTGGTAGTTTAGTGCAATCTACTGGCACTGCTTTTAGGGTAACTTTCCTTGATGATTCAACGCCAAGACAAAGTGAATTGTATTGGCGAGGGTTAATACTTGAAAACTTCGATGGACGAACTTGGACACGACCAAGACACCCTCACTTTACAGATATAGCCCCTATTGCTAAACAAGGTGATGTAGAAACGGTTAATTATGAAGTACTGATGGAAGCGCATCGTTACCCTTGGTTGTTTAGTTTAGCAAACCCTATCAAAGCGAATACCGGTGCAGTCCGTTCTCGAATAACCAGCAATGGTTTATTGGTTGCACGAGAGCCGTTAAACACTCGTTTACAATACCAAGTGGCGAGTGTGAACCCTCGAGATACTTTAATTCATGAATTATCTTCACAACAACGCGAGCAATTAACTACTTTGCCAGAAGGGTTTAACCCTAAAGCGGTGGCTCTGGCAAAAACGTGGCGTAATACCTTAGGCTCACCTGATGCAATTATTGCCAAAGCTTTAGCTTTTTATCATCAAGATTTCTACTATACGTTAAGTCCACCGTTACTGGGGGAGAATAGCGTTGATGACTTTTTATTTTCTTCAAAGCAGGGGTTTTGTGAGCACTTCGCTAGTAGCTTTACGGTGCTAATGCGTGCAGCTGATATTCCAGCAAGAGTTGTGGTGGGTTACCAAGGAGGTCGTTATGATGCTTCTGAGAATTATTGGAGTATCCGACAAGCCGATGCACATGCATGGACAGAAGTGTGGTTAACTGGGATTGGTTGGCAACGTGTCGACCCAACGAGTGCCGTTGCCCCACAACGTGTGGAGCAAGGAATTGATAATGCATTACAAGCAGCAGATAGAAGTCGTATAGCAGCAGGGCAATTTAGCGCGCCACAATGGTTAACTCATTTACGTCATCGTTTTGATGCTGCAAACTACTTATGGAGTCGTTGGGTACTTAGTTACGATGCGCAACAACAAAACCAATTACTTAAACAATTATTTGGTGGCAAAGAGCCTTGGCGGGTTGGTTTAATATTTTTAGCCATTATTTCATCGTTAATGGGCTGTTATATTACTTTGGTTATTCGCCCCAAATGGCAAGCTCGTAGCCCGTTACAAAAAAGCTTGTCTCAATTTGATAAAACCTGCCAGCAATGGAAATTACAACGTGCAGATCATGAAACCTTAGCACAGTTTTGTTTACGGTTAGGGACGAAACAGCCGCAATTATTAGAGGCTTGTCAACGCCTTGGGGCTTTATCTCAAGCTGCTTTGTATGACCCTAAGGAAGATAATCAGCAACAGTTAATGACAGCGTTAAAACGGTTTCCCAAGGAGTGATGATATGCTCAATAAATTTCATTTTTTGCTCTTAGGTCATCTATTTTTGTATATGGCGTTGATGAGTTCTCCTGTGAATGCTAATTCATTAATTTCAACATCTTTGAACAAAGTAATTGAACGTTTCGCTGTACCCGCATTCACACGTAATATATTTGTCGATCAACAGCTTCAGCAGGCTTGCCAACATTATGATCTGAATCGTCGTCAATGTGCCAATGATAAAAGTTTGCCCTTAGCTGTACCCAGTCTTACTGAAGCGACGGCAATGGCTAAGCCGGGAGATCTATTCTTGATTCGTGCTGGTCGTTATCAGCAAGTTTTACACTTGGTCCAAAACGGGACTGCCTTGGCTTATATTGGTTTTAGCGCATTTCAACATGAACCTGTCATTATCACTGGTGTTAACTCTCAAGATCAAGGCGAACAATACGGTGCTATATGGTTAGATGAAGTGTCTTATAATTTAGTTAATGGATTAACAGTAGAAAAGAGCATTGGATTTGGGCGCTTTATTAATGCCCATCACAATATTTTTTCTGATAACCACTTCAGTGGTTCTAGTCTTTATAATAACGGTAAAGGGGCAAGTAAACGTGGCGGTTTATACATTGCTTTTAGCCATCACAATAGCATTCTTAATAACCACTTTCAGAAGGGCACGGACCTATTAGCCTTAGTGCACTCCAACTACAATTTAGTAGAAGGTAACGAGATGTCATTAGCTGGCCATGATCTATGGAATATAAAATGTGGCAGTTTTAATGTCATTAGAGGTAATATATTTAGCAATAAAAAACAGAAAATTGGCTCTGTATTTGATTGTGAATCAGCAACCATGAATTGGCATGGCAATGGCCGCTTTAAACAAGTTCAGCCTGTTTTAGATACAAGTCAATATAATGTTATTGAGCACAATATTTTCAAAGACGCCGTACGCTACTATTCAGCCAGCGGCGGTAACGGTATTCAATACGCGGGGCAAAATGGAATTATTCGCTTTAATGTTTTTTACCACACCAACGTTGGTCTTAGTTTAGCGAGTTATCAAACAGAAGCTGCCTATAATTATGGTAATCGTATTTATAACAACACCTTCCATGATAATTGGTGTGTTGGTATCGCCGTGGGTCGTTGGCAAAAACGCTTTGAAGATAACCAGTTTGTTAATAATATTCTCTGGAACAACCAAGGGTTAAGTGCAAATCAATGCAAAGACATCAGTGCGAAGCAGGTTTTATTTATTGCTGGTGAAGGAGACCAATGGTTTTTAAATAATAATATCGGTAGTGAGCAAAGTAATAAAGTGATTGGGTTATGGGGTAGCAACAAACAAATGAGTGTGTATGATTTTGAAGGTAGTTTTATCCCTGTACAGTTTAAAGGTACTTTAGCGATTGACCCTCTATTTGTAGATCCGGTTGAATCTAATTATCACCTCTCCACGCACAGTCCGATGATCGATGCAGGTGTCTTATTAACCGCAATCCGTAGTGCCAGTGGGGCGGGTAAAGTCATCGAAGTTAGTGATAGTCAGTTCTTTTTTGACGGACAGGGGATCGCAGGCGTACACGGTGATAAGATCGTAGTTCGATCAAGATCCACGGGTAGATTACAATATGCGACGATTGTTAACATTACCCCTGAACAGCGTCTAATTCATCTCGATAAAGCAGTCACATGGCAAAAAGGCGATCAGGTTTCATTAGTTTATCACGGAGAAAATCCTGATATTGGTGCCTTTGAATATGTTCAAAAGTAATCTTTACCTTTATCATGATAGGTTATAACAACAGTCCTCTAATTTAAAAGTGAAGCCTATGAACAATCGTAAACTTGCTAACAAGCTAGATCAATTTTTAGAAATCCATCAATTTAAAGATTATTGCCCTAATGGTTTGCAAATTGAAGGAAAAGAGCAAGTAAAAAAAATAGTAACCGGAGTAACGGCCAATCAAGCTTTAATTGATGCTGCCATCGAATTAAACGCCGATGCCATTTTAGTTCATCATGGATATTTTTGGAAAGGTGAAGCGCAACAGATTGTTGGGATGAAATATAATCGTATCAAGGCATTAATCAAAAATGATATTAATCTGTATGCTTACCATCTCCCTTTGGATGTGCATCCTGAACTGGGCAATAATAAACAATTAGCTAAATTATTAGGTATCACAGATAGACGCCCATTAGAGCCATGGGACAAACGTAGTGTTGGTCGAGTGGGTAAGTTTGAACAAGCGATTACGCCACAGGCTTTATCAGAGACCATTACTCAGCAACTCGATCGTGAACCTTTATGGATCGACGGTGGCAAACCTGAGATTAAAACTATTGCTTGGTGTACGGGTGGTGGACAAGATTATATTACGATTGCTGCTGAACAAGGGATTGATGCCTTTATTAGCGGTGAAATATCGGAACGCACAGTACATATCGCTAAAGAGATGGGGATTCATTATTTTGCTGCAGGCCATCATGCAACAGAACGTTATGGTGCTAAAGCATTAGGTGAGTGGTTAGCCAATGAAATGGGGTTTGAAGTCACATTTATTGATATTGATAATCCTGTCTAAGATTCAAAATACTTTTATTTTATAATGGATAATGCATTTTTAATTATGCATTATTCACTCATGTTTTCTTTTATCCCCCCTTATAATTCATAGAGATAGTTAACCTTTTTATAGGTGTTTTATTCTTGTTTTATAGCTGAAGTGAGATAAACATAACAAAATATTATGATTCCTATAATAACTTATTATTATAAATGCTAGTTTGCCCAGTGTAAGTTCTTACACCAATTATATTAAATAAGTGATCTAAATTTTGCGTGGGAAAATGTCTTAGTTCATTCTTCAATGGCTATTTCCTTTATGAAATGTACAACGAAGAAATAAGCCATTTTAACAAGCAAAATAGATCAGTTAATTAGTGTGATTGGTTTTATTCAGTAAGGTGCTATTCAACCTTATTGTAGGGAATTTATCTCTATGCTAATCGAACTGGGTGATTGTAAATATCAGGATAATACAATCCCTTAACATTTTTTACATCATGGAATGATATTAACCATTATCGTATAGCAGTTAATTTATAAGCAGTGCCATCAACTGAATATGGCTTATCCATCTATTGGTTGAAATACAGGCGATTCTCATTACTATAAATTAATATGCCTCCCTATTTTGGTGCAACTTATCTTTTCTATTATGTGTTTTGTTTTTATCTTTATGATTTATATGTGTTTTCTATTTGACTCTTATCTTGCTTACCTTACTGGAGTTAATTAAATATAAACTGAAATATATCTTCAAAATGCACAAACCGAATACAATTAAAGGAATTAAGCGTGAATAAAAATAATATAACAAAAGCGTTACTCGCCGGTTTAAGCCTTTCTTTTGCAGCTTCTTCATTTACAGCGATTGCTGCTGACGTACCGGCTGGTACTAAGCTCGCTGAGAAACAAGAACTAGTAAAAGGAAATGGTTCAGAGGTGGCGTCAATTGACCCACATAAAACACAAGGTGTACCTGAATCTAATGTTATTTTAGATTTGTTAGAAGGATTGGTGACACAGGATGCTGAGGGAAATACTATCCCTGGCGTAGCCGAAAGTTGGGAAACTACGGACAATAAGACCTTTATTTTCCATCTCCGTAAAAATGCTAAATGGTCTAATGGTGATCCCGTCACAGCGCATGATTTTGTATACAGCTTTCAACGTGCAGTCGATCCCGCAACAGCGTCTCCTTATTCATGGTATTTGGATATGACCACCATGTTAAACGCTGCAGATATCATTGCCGGTAAAAAAGATAAAAGCACATTAGGTGTTAAAGCAATAGATGACTACACCTTCGAAGTTAAGCTCGCGACACCTGTTCCTTATTTTGTCATGATGATGGGACATACCACCATGATGCCAGTACATAAAGCGACGGTTGAAAAGTATGGTGAGCAGTGGACTAAGCCTGAAAACTTTGTAGGTAATGGCGCTTTTGTGATGAGCAAATGGGTGGTGAATGAGCGCATTGAAATGACACCGAATAAAAACTATTGGGATAATGATAAAACGGTTTTGACTAAAGTGACTTATCTGCCATTAGAAAACTATGTCGCTGAAATGAATCGTTTTCTTGCCGGTGAAATAGATATGACTTACGACGTGCCAAATGAGCATTTTAAACGTTTAAAGAAAGAGCATGCAGAGTCACTCGCGATCAAAGGCGACCTGTGTACTTATTATTACAGTTTAAACACGCATAAAGCGCCTTTTGATGATCTACGTGTCCGTAAAGCAGTGTCTTATGCCATTGATCGTGATGTAATCGCTAAGTTTTTACTAGGTAAAGGCGAAAAGCCTGCTTATGGATTAACGCCTGAAATTGTGGCGCATTTTGATCCGGTATTACCCCCTTATGCAAAACTCACTCAAAAAGAGCGTAATGCAGAAGCTAAGAAATTATTAGAAGAAGCCGGTTATAACGCAGCTAATCCACTTAAGTTTTCGCTACTTTACAATACCAGTGAAAACCACAAAAAGTTAGCCGTTGCAATCGGCTCAATGTGGAAGAAAACCCTAGGTGTTGAAGTGACTTTAGAAAATCAAGAGTGGAAAACTTACCTAGAAACTAAAAACCAAGGTAACTTCCAAGCTGCACGTGCTTCATGGTGTGGTGACTACAATGAAGCTTCTACTTTCACTTCGTTAATGGAAGGTAACAACACCACTGGTGGTGTACATTATAAAAGTGCAGAGTACGATAAGCTAACGGAACAAGCGATTCTCAGTACTTCAGAGGAAGAGCGCCAGAAGCTATATTATGCACAAGAAGCATTACTTGCTAAAGATATGCCGATTATTCCAATCTACCAATATGTTAAAGCTCGTCTACTCAACCCGCATGTCGGCGGTTATGCCCATCATAATGCCGAAGATAAAAACTATTCTAAAAATATGTATATCATCGCAGATTAATCGCTGAGGTTTTATACCATTTAAGGTGAGAGGTTAACGCCTCCCATTATCTATTTTGTATCATATCAAGCACGCTGATCAACATGATTAGTGTGCCTGTTGTGATCTATTAAATTGAGAATGTTATGTTTAAATTTATCTTAAAGAGAGTGATCGAGGCTATTCCTACACTGTTAGTTTTAATTACTGTTTCTTTCTTTTTGATGCGCTTTGCACCAGGAAGTCCTTTTTCCAGTGAACGTGAACTACCCCCGCAGGTAATGCAAAACATCAATGCAAAATATGGTTTGGATAAACCTGTTTTTGAACAATACACCACCTACTTAACCAATGTGCTACAGGGTGATTTAGGGCCATCATTTAAATACCAAGACTTTACCGTTAATGAGCTGGTGGTTGCTGCTTTACCCGTTTCAGCAAAAATTGGAGCTTTTGCTTTTATCTTTGCCCTCGTGTGTGGTGTTGCAATTGGTACCATCGCGGCACTAAAGCAAAATACGTGGCTTGATTATGGCTTAATGTCAACGTCGATGCTCGGCATTGTCATGCCATCCTTTGTATTAGCACCTGTACTTATTTATATCTTTTCCATTGGCTTAGGTTGGTTCCCAGCTGGTGGATGGTTTGATGGATCGTTGAAGTACATGGTGTTGCCAGTGTTAGGGATGGCGATGATGTATGTGGCAACCTTTGCGCGTATTACACGCGGTAGCATGATTGAAACACTTAATAGTAACTTTATCAGAACTGCACGTGCAAAAGGCTTAAGCTTCTCTTATATCGTACTGCGCCACGCCTTAAAACCTGCCATGTTACCTGTTGTTTCTTATATGGGGCCTGCCTTTGTGGGGATTATTACTGGTTCCGTTGTTATTGAAACTATCTTTGGTTTACCTGGTATTGGCAAACTATTTGTTAACGCTGCATTTAATCGAGATTACTCGTTAGTAATGGGGATCACCATTTTAATTGGATTATTGTTTATCGTATTTAACGCCATTGTAGATATTTTATTGGCGTATGTTGATCCAAAAATTCGCTATTAAGGACTGAGTAGATGTTTACAAAAAAACAAAATGTGGAGGCGGTGGAAGCCTTTTCTAGCAACCTAGAAATACAAGGTCGTAGCCTTTGGCAAGATGCACGAATTCGTTTTATGCGTAACAAAGCGGCGATGGTCAGTTTAGTTATCTTAGCCGCGATTGTATTAGCCGTTATTTTTGTGCCGATGATGGCTGAGTTTGCCTATGATGATACCGATTGGTACGCGTTACATGAAGGACCATCTGCAACGCATTTATTTGGTACCGATAGCTTAGGCCGGGATCTCTTTGTTCGTACCTTTATTGGCGGACGCATCTCCATGATGGTAGGTGTACTTGGAGCGGTTGTTGCTGTGATTATTGGTACTGTCTACGGTGCAACGTCTGGCTTCATTGGCGGTAAAGTTGACCGAATTATGATGCGTGTTTTAGAAATCCTCTATGCTATTCCTTTTATGTTCTTAGTGATTGTATTAGTCACCTTTTTTGGGCGCAATATTGTACTTATTTTTGTGGCTATTGGTGCGATTGCTTGGTTAGACATGGCGCGTATCGTGCGTGGACAAACACTGAGCTTACGTAGCAAAGAGTTTATTGAAGCGGCACATGTATCGGGTGTGAGTAAATGGAATATTATTCGCCGCCACATTATTCCTAATGTGTTGGGGATTGTTGCCGTTTACTCCACGCTACTAGTACCTAGTATGATCTTGACTGAATCCTTCTTAAGCTTTTTAGGGCTTGGTGTGCAAGAGCCAATGACCAGTTGGGGAGCGTTATTGCAAGAGGGAGCACAAAGTATGGAAGTGGCAATTTGGCAATTAGGTTTTCCGGCTGCTTTTATGGTGATCACGTTATTTTGTTTTAACTATATTGGTGATGGTCTACGTGATGCGTTAGATCCAAAAGACCGATAGTTGCATTAAGGAAACAAAAATGAGTTTATTAGATGTACAAGATCTCCATGTGGAGTTCACTACCCAAGACGGTAATGTTACAGCCGTTAACGATTTAACGTTTTCACTGCAACCAGGCGAGACACTGGGGATTGTTGGTGAATCGGGTTCAGGTAAATCACAGACAGTGTTTGCTTTAATGGGATTATTGGCAAAAAATGGCATTATTTCTGGTAGTGCAAAATTTGAAGGTAATGAAATTCTTAATCTACCGGAGAAACAATTAAATAAAGTCCGTGCTGAGCAAATTGCGATGATTTTTCAAGATCCAATGACATCATTGAACCCTTATATGAAAGTCAGTGCGCAAATGATGGAAGTGCTTATTTTGCATAAAGGGTTAAGTAAAAAAGCCGCTTTTGAAGAATCCGTTGAAATGCTAGAAGCGGTTAAAATACCAGAGGCACGCAGTCGTATTAATATGTACCCTCATGAGTTTTCTGGGGGGATGCGTCAACGTGTAATGATTGCAATGGCGCTACTGTGCCGCCCTAAATTACTCATTGCAGATGAACCAACAACAGCACTCGATGTGACCATTCAAGCGCAAATTATGGATCTCTTAAATGAATTAAAGCATAAATTTAATACGGCGATTATTATGATCACCCATGACTTAGGCGTAGTGGCAGGGAGCTGCGATAAAGTGTTAGTCATGTATGCCGGACGTACGATGGAATATGGATCGGTTAACGAGATATTTTACCAACCAAGCCATCCCTACACGGAAGGGTTATTAAAAGCGATTCCTCGTTTAGATAACCAAGCAGATGAATTACCCACCATTCCTGGTAATCCACCTAACTTATTAAACTTACCACAAGGCTGCCCTTACCAAGATAGATGTCATCGAGTGGTACAGGGGGAATGCGATCAAACTCCACAGTTAACGGCGTTTGCTGAAGGGCGTTCACGTGCTTGTTTTTCTAATTGGGAGTCATGGTAATGGAAACAGATAAAAAATTAATACTCGATATTAAATCATTAAAAGTACAGTTTAATATCCCTTCTAAATCACTGTTACCTTGGGCAAAACCGATCCCTTTAAAAGCAGTGGATGGTATTGACCTTAAACTCTATGAAGGTGAAACATTAGGTGTAGTAGGGGAGTCTGGTTGTGGTAAATCAACACTCGCTCGAGCCATTATTGGGCTAGTGCCAGTAAGCTCAGGGCAAGTGGTGTGGTTAGGAGAAGACCTAGCTACCTTAAGTGAGCAAGCAATGCGTGATAAACGTAAACAGATTCAGATGATTTTCCAAGACCCACTCGCGTCGTTAAATCCGCGCATGAACGTGGGAGATATTATTGCTGAGCCATTACGGACTTTTTATCCTAAGTTAAGTAAACAGGAAGTGAAAACACAGGTGAAAGAGATCATGGATAAGGTCGGTTTATTACCTAATGTGATCAATCGCTACCCACATGAATTCTCTGGTGGTCAGTGTCAGCGGATCGGGATAGCACGTGCCCTGATTCTAAAACCAAAAATGATTATCTGTGATGAGCCTGTGTCTGCTTTAGATGTATCAATTCAAGCACAGGTGGTGAATTTACTGAAATCATTACAGAAAGAGTTAGGGTTAAGCCTGATCTTTATTGCTCATGATTTATCTGTCGTGAAACATATCTCTGACCGTGTGCTAGTGATGTATCTCGGTAATGCTGTCGAGTTTGGTACTTGTGATGAGTTATTTGCCGATCCGAAACATCCTTACACTAAAGCACTGATGTCTGCCGTGCCAATTCCTGATCCTAATATTGAACGAAATAAAAAAGTACAAATGTTAGAGGGGGATTTACCATCACCGATGAATCCACCATCGGGTTGTGTATTTAGAACACGTTGCCCTATTGCCGTTGATAACTGCAGTCATTGTGAAACACCGCTTAAAGGTAGCGAAACTCACGCAACTGCTTGTATTTTAGAAGTGTAATTTACTAACCGGTATTACCACGTGATCTAAAGCAAGATGATAAACACCAATCAAAGTATTTTGTGATTGGTGTTACTTCCCTATTTCAAACATCAAATCTTCTTATTATTTTCATTAAATTGTAAAAAATGTCTTCATGCATTGAAATGCTCGCCATTTATACCTTATTATGTGCCCCAAGAAATACAATCGAATATCATTTAGGGAATTATAATGACTACATATAACATTGCTTTATTAGCTGGTGACGGCATCGGTCCTGAAGTTATGAAGGAAGCGGTAAAGGTTTTAAAATTAGTTGAAGAGCGTAACGCTGACGTTAACTTTGAATTAAACGACGTATTATTTGGTGCTGCTGCTTACTTTGCAACTGGCAAATCTTTCCCTGAAGAAACAAAAGCGGCTTGTGATAAAGCAGATGCTATCTTAAAAGGTACGATTGGTTTAAATCACGAAGACTCTCAAAAAATCCCTGTTGATGAACAACCTGAACGTGGTGCATTATTACCATTACGTCGTCGTTACAATACTTATGCTAACTTCCGTCCTGTTTACTTACCAAAAGGCCTAGCACACTTTTCTCCATTAAAAGAGTCGGTAGTGGGTGAAGGTATCGACATCATGCTAATCCGTGAATTAGTAGGTGGTTTATACTTTGGTGAGAAAGAAACAGGTGTTGATGCCCAAGGCAAGCGTTTCGTACGTGAAGTTTTAGAATACGATGAAGATCAAATTCGCCAAATTATCCGCGTTGGTTTTGAAGTTTCAATGAAACGTAAAAAAGTAATGCACAACATCCATAAATCAAACGTATTGAAATCAAGTGTTTTATGGAATGAAATTGTTGAAGAAGAAAGCAAAAACTTCCCTGAAGTTGAAGTAATCAACATTCTTGTTGATGCTGCTGCAACTTACCTATGTCTAAAACCAACTATGTTTGACGTAATGGTAATGGAAAATATGTTTGGTGACATTTTAAGTGACCAAGGTGGCGGTATCTTAGGTTCTCTAGGCCTTATGCCTTCTGCTTGTAAAGGTCCTGAGAAATCTTACTACGAACCATCACACGGCTCTGCACCAGATATCGCTGGTAAAGGTATTGCTAACCCATACTCAATGATTGGTTCTGTTGCACTAATGCTAGAAATGAGCTTTGGTATGGAAAAAGAAGCGAAAAACCTGTGGGCTGCAATGCAAAGTGTATTTGCAAATGGTTACTCAACATCAGACCTATCTAAAGAAGGTGAAGCGAACTTAGTAAGTACTGCTGAATTCGGTGATATGGTTTGTGAAGAATTAGCTAAAATGCCTGTATAATCATTTTTAATAAATGATTAGATAATGTTAAACCACGTTATATAACGTGGTTTTTTTTTGGAGAAAGTAAAATGGCATTAAAGCCGACTATTATTAAAATGAACATCAATGTGTCTAATTTAGATGATGATGTTTATGAAACGATCCCATTGACGATTGCTCAACATCCATCGGAAACCACTGAGCGTATGGTTACTCGTACGCTTGCTTTTGTATTGAATAATCAAGAGTTTCTTAGCTTTACTAAGGGATTAAGTGAAGCCGATGACCCTGATATTTGGGCAAAAAACTACAGTGATGAATTTTTGTGTTGGATTGATGTAGGGGAGCCTGCATTTGAGCGAATTAGAAAAGCCTGCCATCAAGCCAAAAGTGTGAAAGTGTATACTTTTAATACTAAGTCGAATGTGTGGTGGAAACAGTCAGAGAAAGAGTTCAACACAACTAAAGCGCAGGTATATCAATTTGAGTTTGAGCAAATTCAAGCCTTTGCTGCATTAGTAGAGAGAACGATGGATTTTAGTATTACCATGACTGATAATGTGTTCTATATTGCCACTGATAAAGGCAGTTGTGAAGTTAACCTAGTGACATTAAAAAGTTAGTCATAGGTAAAACATTGCACACTACAATTCACAGCGTATAATCCGCACTTCTTAAAATTAACACAGTCCTGAATCCAAGAGTGGTACCCCCATGAAATTTATCGTTAAGCTTTTTCCTGAAATCATGATGAAAAGTAAACCTGTGCGTAAGCGCTTTAGCAAGATGCTACAGGGAAACATTCGTAATGTACTAACTCGCCATGATCAAGATATTAAGGTAATTCTAGAGTGGGATAAAATCATTGTTCGTAGTGAAAACAATGATCCAGATAATAAAGCGAAGGTGATCCATTATCTGAAAAGCACGCCAGGTATTGCACACTTTTTAGAAGTTACTGAATCCACTTTCACTGATATTCATGATATTTATGAGCAAACAAAAAACTGTTTTGGCGATAGCTTAGCAGGTAAAACATTCTGTGTTCGTGCTAAACGAATAGGGACACATGACTTTGGTTCAAATGAAGTTGAACGTTATGTTGGTGGTGGTTTAAATCAACATACTGAAGCGCTTTCGGTTAAATTAAAAAATCCAGAGGTGACCGTTAATATTGAAATAAACGAAGATAAATTGTTTATGATTGACCAACGTCACCAAGGTTTAGGTGGATTTCCTCTAGGGACACAAGAGTCAGTATTATCGCTTATTTCAGGTGGTTTTGATTCTGGCGTATCCAGTTACAAGTTATTGAAACGTGGTTCACGTGTACATTACTGTTTCTTTAACCTTGGTGGGGCTGCACATGAAATTGGCGTGAAACAAGTGGCTTATCATCTGTGGGAGCGTTTTGGTGCTTCACATCGTGTTAAATTTGTTTCTGTGCCTTTTGAACCGGTTGTAGCAGAAATTCTTGAAAAAGTAGATAACGGTCAAATGGGCGTTGTGTTAAAACGTATGATGATGCGTGCCGCGAGTAAAGTGGCTGATAATTTAGCGATTGAAGGTCTAGTAACCGGTGAAGCCTTAGGGCAAGTGTCAAGTCAAACACTTCGTAACCTTTCAGTGATTGACCAAGTAACGGATACCTTAATTCTGCGCCCATTAGTGGCCACTGATAAACAAGAGATTATCGATTGTGCTCGTGACATTGGCACTGCTGAAATATCTGAAACGATCCCTGAATATTGTGGTGTTATTTCACAGCGTCCAACAGTTAAAGCTGTGATGAGTAAAATTCAGAAAGAAGAATCAAACTTCAATATGGATTTAATTGATCAAGTAGTTGCTGATGCAGTGACATTGGATATTAAAGAGATTGCTGCAGCTGCTAAACAGCAAGTGCCTGAAGTTGAGTCTGTTTCTGCATTCGCAGAAAATGAAATCTTACTCGATATTCGCTCTGCAGAAGAGGAAGATGAAAAACCATTAGAGATTGACGGTGTTCAAATTAAACATATCCCTTTCTTTAAACTCGCGAATCAGTTTGAAAAGTTAGATCAAAGTAAAACTTACTTACTTTATTGTGAACGAGGCGTGATGAGTCAGTTACAAGCTTTGTACTTAAAAGAAGCGGGTTATGAGAATGTGAAGGTATATAGACCTTAGTCAGTCATAAGATTAAATCAGTTTATGAGATAAAACGGCATTAAATATGCCGTTTTTTTATTCAATCAGCTTTTTAATTCAAAGTTTTTTAAAAATTAATAGGTGATTTAATATAAAAAGTCGTATCCTGAAGCTACTTCCATAAATCATTAAAAGGATATCCAAATATGCCACATTCAATTGATAACTATAGATTAATTACTGGTAAAGATGATTCAGAGTTTTGTAAACGTATTACTAAAGCGTTAAGTGAAGGTTATGAGCTTTATGGGTCTCCAACAATGACATTTAATGGGCAACATGTAGTCGTAGGCCAAGCTGTCATTAAAAGACCTTCTCAACTGGTATAAATAGCTAACTACCCCAAGTAAGCAGGCCTAGTTAAACTAGGCTTGTTTTATTCTACACTGCTTTGTACTGGTAATATCTCTTCTTTGCGCAATTTCTTAAGTATCCATTGCTGTAACTGTCCCAAATATTCATGCATCGAGAGCTCTGATTTATAAAGCTGATAAGCTGATGGAATGTAAGTATACCAAGGTAAACCATTCGTATCGTCTTTGGCAAGGTACATCGCCGGAGCCGGGGTTGGAGACTGATGGAAACGTTTAAATAACTGCATTGCTCGTGGCATATGTGTTGCAGAAGTAACTAACGCTGCTTTCTTACCATCGATAATTAATGACATTACTTTCGCTTCTTGTGCTGTATCTTGAGTGTAATCTAATCTAATAATCTTCTGTTTTGGTATGTTTAACTCGGTGGCCAATTGCTCTAATAGTTGTGCATGGCTTTTCGTATCTCCAAAACCAGATCCAGAAACAATAATCATCGCATCAGGGTTTGCATAGTGTAAACGAAGCACTTCACTAAAACGGCTTAAAGCAGTCGCTGAAAGTTGTCCAGTAACGGGTAAGTTCGGGTCATCTATGCCAGAAGATCCTAGCACTAAGATATAATCAAAGGATTGGTCAGCTGCTAGCAAAGGTGGATATTGACGCTCTAAAGGTTTAGTTAAATGGTATGCAGCAGGCAGTAAACTGAATGAAAGTAAGATCAGAAAGCTACAAAGTGTGAGTATTTTTGCGACCACCTGACGGTCACTAAAAAACAACATTAAAAGGCTGACAAACAGTAATAATAAAGCGAAGGGGAGAGGCATTAATAATCCACCAACCCATTTTTTTATTATAAATTCCATCGAGATTCCTTTTGTTATTTATTGTGTTGTGAAATGATATTTATCAATAACCTAGCGTAAATACACCTGTGATTAGATTGATACGGTTCATGTACCAATTTAGCTCACTCACTTCTACCTATTTAGTTGAATGTTTGCGTTACAATATCATTATTTATTGTGTGAAGTGAACTGAAATTATTTGCTGACTCCGTGAGTATTGCTCTTATCAAGATAGATTATTTTTGGTTAAAATCACGTATAATGGACTATTGAATTAGAGAAAAGAGACATTGCAGTGAATGACCATAACTTCGACCCAATTGCAGAAAAATTTGTAAAAAATATTTATGGCAGCGACAAAGGTAAGATCCGTAAAGAAGTGGTTTGGCGGGAGTTACAAGATTGTATTAAACGTTTAAATAAACCGTGTCTAAGGGTTTTAGATGCTGGTGGTGGCTTTGGCTTTTTTAGCCAAAAAATGGCGGCATTAGGTCATCAAGTAGTATTATGTGATATTTCCGGTGAATTATTAAAAGTTGCTAAAACACAACTTGATGGTCAACCTTATCAACAGAATGTCACCTTATTACACTGTCCTATTCAATCATTATCTGAGCATGTTACTGGGCAATTTGATCTGATTTTAAATCATGCTGTTTTAGAATGGCTAGCCGATCCGCAAGCGACTTTAACTAGTTTATTACAGTGGCTTAAAGATGATGGATTAATGTCATTAATGTTTTATAACAAAGAAGCCCAACGCTTTTTTAATTTAGTCTCAGGTAATTTAAATTTTGTAGAATTGGGTATGCCTCGCAAAAAAGTAGTACGTTTATCACCAACTAATCCGTTATACGAAAGAGATGTGTTAAATTGGCTTAAGCAAGCCCGTATGATGACTGTGCAGAAAACAGGTGTTCGGGTTATTCATGATTACATGAAGTCACCTGACGTTGCTGAAAATAGTTTTGAACAACTATTAAAGATGGAAATGAATTATTGCCATCAGGAGCCATATGCTTCATTGGGCAGGTATACGCATTTAACCTTAAAGAGGGAAGGATAATGCAGTCCTACCATTTCAGAATTAATATTAATTATCAAGAGTTTGAAAAACTATATAGAGTGCCTAATACGGTGGTTAAAGTCCGCAGTGAGCAAGGAAAAACCATTCAGTTACCTGCGATGCGCTTTGTACCATTTTTTACACAACTAGGCGTAAGAGGGTACTTTGAGTTACAACTAACTGATGAAAATAAATTTCAACAGTTAATTTTTCTCCATGCTTAGTGTTTTCTTCATTTGACTTTTATTTGCTATTTTTTGTCTGGGTAATTGTTGTACCCTTAACTGAGTAGTTGCTCTGGTTAGTATAATTATCATGCGTCTTTACTTTGAATTTGACTTTTTTTATATATAATACAAGGAGTTTTCTGTTACTAAAGTAAATTAAGTTTCCCCTCATATTGGTTTTCAGTTGTTTTTGGTTGGGAAGCATTATCAATTTTTCCCAAATTATTTGCTTTATTAGTACCGCCAATATCGTTTTATAGGATTTTTCATGAAAAAAGTATTAACCGTTTTTGGAACTCGTCCAGAAGCGATTAAAATGGCGCCATTAGTACATAAACTAGCGGCGGAGCCAACCATAGAGAGTAAAGTCTGCGTCACAGCACAACATCGTGAGATGTTAGATCAAGTGTTACAACTTTTTTCTATCAAACCTGACTATGATTTGAATATCATGAAAGCCGGGCAAGATCTTTTTGATGTCACTGAAAATATTCTACATGGTTTAAAGCAGGTCTTGGATGATTTTCAACCTGATGTGGTGTTGGTACACGGCGATACTACTACCTCTTTTTCTGCTTCATTAGCGGCTTTTTATAAACAGGTCAACATAGG
This sequence comes from Psychromonas sp. KJ10-5, assembly GCF_055808325.1. Taxonomy (NCBI): domain Bacteria; kingdom Pseudomonadati; phylum Pseudomonadota; class Gammaproteobacteria; order Alteromonadales; family Psychromonadaceae; genus Psychromonas; species Psychromonas sp. KJ10-5. The sequence goes on from NZ_CM147864.1 coordinate 785,345, forward strand.
GCATATAGAAGCAGGTTTGAGAACTGGCGACCTTTCTTCACCATGGCCAGAAGAGGCGAATCGTCGATTAACTGGTGTGTTAACACGATATCATTTCGCTCCTACGGAGTTATCTAAACAGAACCTATTGAAGGAACAGGTTGATGAAGCGCACATTAGTGTGACAGGAAATACAGTGATTGACGCACTGTTATGGGTGAAAGATAAGTTAGAATCAGATAGGGCTTTGCAACGCAGTTTAGACGTTCAGTTTCCCTTTTTAGATGCCAATAGAAAAATGGTTTTAGTAACAGGTCATAGACGTGAAAGTTTTGGAGGTGGATTTGAACGCATTTGTGAAGCGTTATCAAATATTGCCCAAGCCCAACCGGATATACAAATTGTCTATCCAATGCACCTTAATCCTAATGTTCGAGAGCCGGTTAATCGTTTATTGAGTCAGTTTGATAATATTTACTTAATTGAACCTCAAGATTATTTACCTTTCGTATATTTAATGAATCGTTGCTATTTGATCATTACTGATTCAGGCGGAATTCAAGAAGAAGCCCCTTCATTAGGAAAGCCTGTATTAGTCATGCGTGACACTACGGAAAGACCTGAAGCCATTGTAGCTGGCACAGTTAAATTGGTTGGGACTGATGTACAATGCATCACAGAACAGACACTTGCACTATTAACAGAAGTTAACAGTTATCAAACTATGGCCAAAGCCCATAACCCTTACGGAGATGGTTTAGCCAGCGCTCGAATAGTAAATGAATTATTAAAGGATTGATTATGCCATTTCAAACGGTTTCAGTTATTGGCTTAGGATACATTGGATTACCTACCGCTGCAGTGATTGCTTCACGTGGTATTGATGTAATCGGTGTTGATGTTATTAAAGAAGCAGTAGAAACAATTAATGCAGGGAAAATCCATATTGTTGAACCCGATTTAGATATCGTTGTTCGCAGTGTTGTGACCACGGGTAAATTGCGTGCAACAACGCAAGCTGAACCGGCAGATGTATTTATGGTGGCAGTACCAACTCCTTTTAAACAAACTGCAGACGCAATACACTCTCCTGACTTATCTTATATTGAGTCTGCTGCAAAAATGATTGCCCCAGTATTAACCAAAGGTAATCTCGTCATTTTAGAATCAACATCCCCTGTAGGCACCACTGAAAAATTAGCGGGATGGTTAAAATTAGCTCGTCCAGACTTGTCTTTCCCACAGGATAAAGGTGACCTAGCTGATATCAAAATTGCGCATTGTCCTGAACGCGTGTTACCCGGGCATGTCTTGCAAGAGTTAGTCTCTAATGACCGAGTGATAGGTGGTATGTCCAGTGCTTGTAGTCAATTAGCGACTCAGCTTTATCAGAAATTCGTACGTGGTGAATGTATCGTCACTAATGCGCGTACGGCGGAAATGGCTAAATTAACAGAAAACTCATTTCGTGATGTCAACATTGCTTTTGCCAATGAATTATCAGTAATTTGTGATAAATTGAAAATCAATGTTTGGGAGTTAATCAGGTTAGCGAATCGCCATCCTCGAGTGAACATATTAAACCCAGGGCCTGGTGTCGGTGGACACTGTATTGCCGTTGACCCATGGTTTATTGTAGATAGTTGCCCTGAAGAGGCCAAAATAATTAAGCAAGCGCGTTTAATCAATGATGACAAGCCACATTATGTTGTTGAACAAATATTACGTGCAGCAGATGAGTTTAAACGTCCGGTTATTGCTTGTTTAGGCTTAGCGTTTAAGGCGGATATTGATGATTTACGTGAAAGCCCTGCTTTAAATATTGTTGAAGATCTCGTAGCAAAAGGGTTCGCTGATATTATTGCTGTTGAGCCTAATATTAAAAAACTACCTGAGTCACTATCAAAATCAGGGCTACAATTAACTTCACTTGAAGAGGCATTAGACAAAGCCAATGTAATTGTGGTGCTAGTTGACCATAAACAATTTAAAGCGACGGATCGTACTAAATTTGCAACAAAAGTCGTCATTGATACTCGGGGTATTATTTAGCTTTATAGGCTATTACTTCCCTGTAAAGTATTTAAAGGGAAGTAAATGTCAGGACAACAGCATGTAAAAGACAGTGAAAATGTTTACTCGGCCTTATACCGAGTCATTGATTTTTTAACTATCCAATTAAGTTTGTTTTTAATCTTATCTATAAGAGAAGAGGCGTTTACTAACACTTATTTAGTGGTTGGCTTGATTGCTTCAATAGGTTTCTTTTTCGCCGCTGAAAGTTATCAATTATACCGTTGTTGGCGTCTCGGTGAATTTTCTCGCCTTTCCAGTTCGACCTTTATATGTTGGTTTGCTGGTGTATTTTGTGTTGTTGTCTTTTTGTTCTTTAGTAAAACTAGCTTAGATATCTCCCGGCTTATTGTCGGCTTATGGATCCTATTTAATTGCATTGCATTAGGTGGCTGGAGATTATTGCTCTATCTCTTTATCTATAAACGTCGCAAAGCCGGGTTTTATACTCGCAAAGTCGCGGTTTTTGGATTAACACGATCGGGCGAGTTATTGGCGGAACAGTTTATTAACAAGCCTGAAACAGGCTATATTTTAGCTGGATTTTATGATGATAGAGCCGATCCACGTTCACCCAATAAATATAAAGAGCACCTTATCGGTGGTATCAATCAAGGAGTCGAATTAGCTAAAGCAGGTGGTATTGATGTTATCTATATTGCTCTACCATTAGCGGCTCAAAAACGCATAGAAGGCGTATTGAGATCATTAGGCGATACTACGATTGATGTGTTTATCGTTCCTGACTTTTTCACCTTTAATCTGCTTAATGCGCGTTTATCACACCTCGGTGCTATTCAAACCATTAGTGTTTATGAGTCACCAATGACCGGTCCTTCAAGATTATTAAAACGCCTCGAAGATATTCTAGGATCAATGCTTATTTTATTCCTCATTTCATTGCCTATGCTGTTAATAGCTCTCCTGATAAAAATAGACTCGCCAGGGCCTATACTATTTAAGCAATTACGTTATGGCTTAGATGGTCGTGCTATTAAAGTCTGGAAGTTCCGCTCTATGAGCTCCATGGATAACGGAAAAGTGGTTAATCAAGCAGTCCAGGGGGATGCGCGCGTCACCAAGTTAGGGGCTATTTTACGTAAAACCTCCCTCGATGAATTACCACAATTTATTAATGTGCTGTTTGGTAGCATGTCTCTAGTGGGCCCCAGACCGCATGCTGTTGCGCATAATGAGCAATATCGTAAGTTAGTTGATTACTACATGCTACGCCACAAAGTTAAACCAGGCATTACAGGTTGGGCGCAGATTAATGGTTGGCGCGGAGAGACCGACACCTTAGTTAAAATGCAAAAACGTGTTGAGTTTGATTTAGAATATATTCGAAATTGGTCAATTAGTTTTGATCTTAAGATTATCTTTCTCACTATCATTAGAGGCTTTACGGATAAGAATGCTTATTAAAGACATTATTGGTGATAGATAAAACACCTCACTTAAAGCAGTGAACTATTTTCAGGCAGTTAAACAGTTAAACAGTTAAACAGTTAAACAGTTAAACAGTTAAACAGTTAAACAGTTAAACAGTTAAGCCGTTATACCAACATCTTAACTTAGTATTTAGCCCATGATGTTTGGTTTTCGGGGCGCTGGCTTCAGCCTGCTTGTTTTGACTTTTCCTCGTCCCCATGGTCCTTCGTGGTAATGCATCTCTATCTAAAGCGCTACATAGCATTAAGTACTGATTAATGCCTAAGCTCGTACAGTCTGCTTTAACCTTATCAACAGTAAAAAGCGGTAATATTATAGTGAGTACGCAATGGCGAATGCATTGTCTTGTTCATAATATTGAGAAGTTAAGGAATAGTTTACATTAATCCAAGTGCTAAGCCCTTAAACCGCAATAATCCAACGTAATTAACCTCGTAAACACTCTTACAGCTCAATTTAATCAATCATTTATTGAAAAGTTAATAATCTATTTGAATCTCAAGTAAATATAAAATATTGTGTTTTTATAATTAAAATTCGTGCTGAGAATGAGAAATTCCACAGCCTCGTTGGGTTTCTAGGAGTAGTTTTGGATATCGAAGAATACGTGCCTAGCATAGAGGGTACAAAAGACAAAACACATAGAGCTATTCGTGCAGCAATAGGGTTATGTCCTGCAGGTAGCGGAATATTGTTAGAAATTTTTAACATGTTATGGCAACCTCCCGCTGAAGCAAGAGCAGAAAAGTGGATTGCAGATGTTATTGATTCTCTAAATATACTCTCAGAAAAGGTAGACAACATAGAAAACCTGATAATTGATGAAGAATTTCAAAGTTTGTTAATAACCGCTAACCAGCTAGTTTTAAAGCATCATCAGATCGAAAAAATTAAATTTTTTAGTAATGCTGTAGTTAATAGTCTTACAACACCAACTTTGAGTTATGACAAAAAAATTATCTTTATGAACCTTATTGATGAACTAACTGTATCGCATATTAAAATTCTTGAAATGTTACGGAATGGAATTATTTGGGGGGTTGATAAGGAAACAACAGAGTCTCGTTATACTTACTATTTATCTAGGGAGTTATTTAAACTAAAGCCTGATTTAGTGGGAGAAAGTTTGTTTGTTAAAAAAATTGTTCAGGATCTTTCACAGCACAATTTGTATTTTGAATTTAAGTTACTTCTTCCTAATGTTGGTGATGTAGTTAGATCTGGCATTATTACGAATACAGATGCAGGGACAATAGGGTTAGAAATTCCAGTTTCAACCTTACCTGATAAAAAATTTGTGTTTAAGTCTAGTTTGAATGGTTTAGGGCTTGAATTTCTCAATTATATTAGTGAACTAAATCATAGTAAAAAGCCTGAGAAAGGTATTTAAATGAAACTTAGACAGAGGATTAGTTTTTTACTCCACATATTAACCCCATTAGGACGGTGTTATACATTAGAAATATTACAGGTTCTGCTAAGCAGTGTTGGTCAAAAGTAGATTGTTTGCTAACTCACTTTTCAGGTGAGACAAACCATCCTATAAGCCTTCAATAAAGCTCAATCGACATAGTCGCATTAAACAATGTTAATAAACAATACTTGGCTGCTTGATGCTAGTTATTTTAAAGTTTGCCGGCTATTAGTAGCCGGAAAACTTTAGGTCTGATTTGAGATAGGTATTTTCAGCAGCTAAAAATCAAATAAGTTTTGGTCGATAATCAGGTCTCTAGGTCGGCTATTTTTAATACGATTATCTAATGATTTACCTAAACCAATGACATGCTCTTGATAGGTTAATAACACTTCACCTTTATTATTTTTTGTTTCAATGTCATGAATATCACGACCTTGATAATAAAGCTTTGCTTGTTCAGCTGTTAAAGATACCTTGTTATTTGAAGCTTGTTGGCCATAACAAGTCGCAAACTCATGGGTTGCTCTGAAACCTGATTTACGGCCTTTACCAAACTGCTCAGCTACTTTTATGCCTAAACGAGAAAAGCGTAATTCAGTAATTAATGGGATTATATTCTCAGGGAAGATCCAAAATTCATCATCACGTTGGTAGAGAACACCACTGAACTGATTAATTCCAAATTGAGTATTAAAGTAATCTAATAAATTTTTCTTAATGCTTGTTGGTGCAGCTTGAAAAGGAAACTTTCCTAAGCGTTTATTGGCTGGTTCACTTTCAACTAATCCTGTTTTTTGAATGGCTGCAACAAAAAATCCTTCGGTGTCGTATATTTGAGGCCAAATATGTAGAAATCCTTCTTGGGTCAAGGATTGCTCTGCGCCTTCGAATAAGTTTTCAAGCGATAAAAACTTAACTTGTTCAGGGTAGGTTTGTTGAAGTAAATGACAGACTTCTTGGTTTTCTTCCAGGCTTAATGTACAAGTTGAGTAAACCATCACACCGCCTGCTTTAAGTGCTTGAAAAGCGCTTTGTATTAGTGATTTCTGGGTCACTGCAATTGATTCAATTGCACTTTGTTTCCAGTTTTTCATTGCATGTTTATCTTTACGCACGGTTCCTTCACCAGAGCAGGGTGCATCTAATAAAATGGCATCGAATGTATTAGGTAACCATTGACCAAATACTGCCGCATCAAAGTGTGTTAACGCGACGTTTTGGATCCCACATCGTTGTATATTGGCATGTAACATTTTGATACGACTTGATGAGTATTCATTGGCAATCACTAAACCTTGGTGATTAGTCGCTGAAGCAAGTTGCGTTGTTTTTGAGCCGGGTGCAGCGGCGGCATCTAACAAAGTAGACTGATGGTTTGGTTGGAAGTGACTAAGCAATGCAGATACTGGCATCATGGAGCTGGCTTCTTGAATATAAAATAAACCAGCTAAGTGCTCTGCACTATTGCCCAGTGGAATTGATTCATCTTCTATCTCAATCCAAAACCCTTCTTTACACCATGGTACTGGTGTTAATGACCAATGGTGTTTGTCTGCGATAAGTTGGAAGTCTTCAATACTTATTTTAAGTGTGTTAACTCTAATAGCACGACGCAAAGGGCGTCGACATGCGTTAAGCAAATCATCGATATTTAACTGTTCAGGTAAAATACCGATCATTTTATCGATAAAAGCTTGAGGTATAAAAGTATTGTTATCCATTGGGATCCTTACAAAACGCGCACGATTAATGCGCGCAAGATACCATAATCTGATTTTAATTAGGAATGTTAAGTTTCCAATCTAACCAATCTTCATCTAATCCAGACTTTAGTTTAAAGGTTGAGTAGTTTGTTGCTGCTGGTTGTAATGGTTTTTCATCGGTAGTACTCATGCTTATTCCACCTTTTAATAGCGAAGTTAATGAAGCGGCTTTGAGCGCGGCACCGGTTATGCCGATATCGAGGTTAAAGCCAGAGGCAGGCCAAAAAATGCTATTTTCACGAATAAGGTGTGCAAATTCAGGGTAGATGTTAATCATGATCTCTACTCCTGATGCATTGCTATTTAAGCGTTTATCTGTGACCTCTCCGATTTGTATTTGGCGATGATAGATCGGGCTACTAATGTTAGTAGAGCCAGCATTATCTGCATATAAAATGAGTGATAGTCCCACTTTATCTGCATTTAGTAGAGGGGCGGTTGTTTCGCCTTCAAATTGATTTTTTGCCGCGCCTTGCCCTGGTGCTACGTTAATGAATACGCCACTGATCAGTGTTGAAAGGTGTTTGGCTCCGGATAATGAGATATCACTACGCACAACCCAGAAGCGACTGCCTTGCTTTGCAACCTTATCAAAATAATTATCCATAATATCTAAGGTAACGACTACTCGGTTATTTTTATTTAGCGTTAATGCGCTAATTTCGCCTACTTCTAAGCCTTTTAACTTAACTTTATTGCCAACTTTTAAGTCAGAAGCATCGTCATAGAACAAGGTGACTTGTTTTGTGGGCTGTGTTGCATGTTGGTAATTATCATAAAGGCGGTATGTGCCATCTTGGGTTTTATTATTTACCGCATCTGGTAGTAATTCAAGCGCAATGCCGCCCGTTGCGATGGATAAAAGTGATTGAGCGTTAACTTTAATGCCTGATAAACCGGCATCAACGGCAAAGCCACTGACATTCCAAAAGATCGTTTGATCAGTGATTAAGTGTTTAAATTTAGGATTAATATTGATAGTGGTTTGCATCAAACTCGTATCATGCAACGTTAACTCACTGACTTCACCGATAGCGAGTTTATGATAATAAACAGGGGAACCGATACTGACAGAAGGTAACTCTTTACTTAATAATTTGACTTGTAGTGGTGTGGTAAATGCGTCTTTTCCTAATTTCGCCATCTCTTTAGAAGTATACAAATAGAAGCTATGACCTTGTTCAATAGTGCTTGTTGTTTGTTTATCTACTGGCTTTTCATTGTATAAGGCAACACCGCCTTGAATGATGTTTTGGATTGGTTTGCTATTAACTTCAACACCTTGCAAAGACGCTTTAACATTAACGCCACTTAATAAATGAAACTTACTTTGTGAGTTAACAAGGTAATTAAATGCTTGGTTAATTTGCATTGTGACTTGTACATGCTCACTGTCGTTAGTTAAGGTTAAAGCATTAATCTGGCCAATGGTTAAGCCTTTGTATGTTACTGGGGCATTTTCACTTAACCCGTCAGCACTATCTGCTATTAAGGTAAGGCTTAGGTTATCTTGTGACTGAGGTTGATGTGATTGCACCATAAATTGTGTTTTTTGTGCTTCATCAAGATAATGCTCACCATGTGAAAAGCTGATGTAATCACCGGTAATCAAATTGCTTAAGTTCTTTATGTTAGCAAAAGACAGAGAGGCTTGCTCGACCCAAAACTCGGCACTTTCAGTGACTAGTTCACTGAAGGCAGGATTGATGGTCGCTTCTGCAACAAACAACTGGCTGGTGGTGTCGTAACGAATATTATCAACGCGTCCAATGCCGTGGCCTTTAAATAGAATACCCGCTCTTTTCGGTAAATTATTGGTATTATTAAGCTGTAAGGTAATACTCAGCCCTTGTTTGCTGTCTGCAATATTATCAAACAATTGATATATTTGATTCTTTTCAGCAGGCTCCGAGTCATCGGGGCTATTAAACGTAATACCACCGGCAATTAAGGTGGTTAAACTATCTAGTTTAAACTCAACTCCTGAACGCGATAAATTGGCATTCAAACCACTAATATTCCAAAATTTACTCTTTTGTTTTACTAAATTGCTGTATTTTTTCTCTATAAATGCCTGGATATTGACGCGTTTGCCTGATTTATCCAATCTGACACGTGCTATTTCACCCACTTGGATCTTCTTGAAAAATATAGGTGTGCCAATAGTGATGGAATCCGCATTCGTGCTACTTAAATTTAATAATAATGCATTATCAGGAATAGTGATTGGCTGTTCTGCTGTTGCCATAAACTCTGTGGCATCATCACCTTCTCCGGGCAATATATTGATATAACTACCTGAGAATAAGGTATCTAACCCCGTGATAGAGGTTAAAGAGGCTTTAGGTGATACTAACCATAATTTACTTTTCTCTTTTAGAAGGAAGGTCGCATGCGATTCAATTTCAGCGATCACGTTTACCCCATCAACTTCATCTAATTCGACTTTTTTGACGGTACCTACAATAACTCCTTTGTAACGAACTTTGGTTTTATCAACAATGATCCCGCCAGCATTAGTAAAATGAATACTAATTTGAACATTCCGATGGGTAATGTTTTGAATTAGGATCCAAATTGCTAATACTGCTGCGATAAACGGCAAAAACCAAATCGGTGAAATTGATCTTGAAGGAGCAATCACTGGCTGTGAAGTTGAGTCAGTGCTGGAGTTTATATTAGTTGGCATCGAGGTTAGCGTCCCATATTAAGCGAGTATCGAAACTTTGTGCTGCGAATAAGGTAGTGATCACTACCACAGTAAAAGAGGTTGCGGCAATTCCAGGGTATACAGATAAAAAGTTACCTTTATCAAATACGGCCATCATAATTGAAATAACAAACAGATCGAGAATTGACCAGCGTCCTATCCAATCGACAATAGTATAGGCAAGAAGTTGCCTTTTAGGGTTCATCTTCCATTTGAAATGAGCGGCTAAAGATATCACAGCTAAAGCAATGATTTTTAGTACGGGCACTAGCATTGAAGCGACGAATACTATAATCGCGATACCAGTCATTCCTGTAGATACTAAGGTCATGATGCCAGAAAAAATGGTGTCTGGATAAGCTTCATTGTTTTTGAGTAAATACGTTATTGGATAAATGTTAGCGGGAAAGATAAAAATAAACGCAATGCATAATAATGCCCAGGTTTTTTGGATACTGTGCTTCGTTCTCACTGAAATAGGGGTGCCACAATGCGGGCAGTGTGTTTTATTTAGGCTAATGGATGACGCTCGATCACACACTTTACATAGCTGTGTGTCTTGCTGAATCGCACTTAAGCCACTTTTTAATGGTTTATTCATTGGTTAAGAAGTCCCAATAATAAGCATTGCTGTATTCACATATCATACTCATGTTAAGAATTAACAAAGCGACTAAAAAGAATAGTCCATTATCGTAGTAGAGATCAGCATAACTATTTAGTTTGAACAGGGCGACCATGAAGCTGACGATGTAGACTTCTAACATAGACCAGTGAATGAGTAGACTGGTCATTTTAAGCACTGGACTTAATAAGCGAGGGCGCTTATTTAATACAATACAAGCGCTGCTAAAACACATACAAGCCGCAAGTAGCACAGGAGCGACTACGGCACAAAAAATAACTACAAAAGCGACAATAGGCGCAAAATCTATTAATAATAATGCCCCTTGTAATAAGTTAGTTTGTTCAGTCACTCCGAGTAAATGCACGGAAACTAAAGAGAATGAAAAAGCGGGAGGAGCAAGTAATAATGCCGTGAGTGCTAAGGCTAATATTTTCTTGGCATTAGCGGCTTTCGCTTTATACAAAGTGTGTTGACAACGAGCACATTTGGCAACATAACCCTTTGTTAAAACAGGGCGTTCTGAGACTAGGTCGCAGTGCCTACAAATAATTGTATTCATACTTACTTATCAGTAATTTGAGATACTGAATAAGATAGCAAACTAAATATAAGATGACAAAATTTGCATTCTTAAAGTACAAGTAGTACTGTATGTATACCCATGTTATTTTGCTGTGTCCATATTGACTACAGAATTAAAGTGAGTATGGGCATAAACCATCTTTAATTGTTATAACAAAGAGGCCACCGTGGCAGTCATCATTAAATACATTGTAGAAAGAAAGGGTGTTGAAAAAATGACCTTTACCAGTAAGAAAGAAGCCGATGCATACGATAAGATGCTAGATAGCGCTGATCAAATCGCATTATTTCTAAGTGATAGTCCAGTCTCATTGGATGATCAGCAACTGGAAGAGCTAGGTCTATACATAGCGAGTAATAAAGATATAGTACAAAGCCTATTCAAAGGTAATAACTTTGGTACTGAAAAGACTTCTGAAGCAGAAGGTTAATCGGTATTTGATGAGTTAAATATCAACTTCTGATTTATCAAACAAGCTTACTTGTAAAGCCCAATTTTGTTTTTATTTTTTCATAACACTTTTTGACTATGACATTTAAAGTAGCAGATAGACCCGCTTCTCTAATAGAGTAATAAATCCAATCTTGAGGCTTAGGTTTTGAAAATGCGTAATATAAAATTTGCTTTGCGAGTCTTTTTTTATATTTATGCTCTCCCAACCAATGACGATGTTTCTTAATCGCTGTTAGTCTAGACTCATAGTTTTCAATATTAAGTTTAGTTAAGCTACTTATTATTCCACTGTGGTTACCTTGTCGATAATAAAATAAAGGTTGATGTAAATAGTGAATTTTACCGACCTGATTAAGTCGTATATAGATATCCCAATCTACTCCACACTTTAGCGTTTCATCAAAGAGCAAAGGAAGTATTGCTGCTTTAGAAACAATCAGCCCTGACGTGCCACAATATAGGTTACCTAGTCGGAGCTGTTTATCTTCTACAAATTCACCGACATTCGGTTGATGTATTTTTCCTGTCTCTAAATGCTCTAGTGAAGATAAACATGCGATACACTTATATTTTTCAATCGCTTTTATTTGTAATTCAATTTTATTGTCAAACCAAATATCGTCGTCATCTAAATAAGCTATCCATTCACCTTTGGCTAATTTAGTACCTTGGTTCCTAGAATAACCATTACCCATGTTTTTAGTCGATTTATGATAATGAATTCGCTTGTCTTCAAAAGCTGAAATAACAGGTAGTAGATCAGTGGTTGAACAATCATCAACAATGATAATTTCTGTAATAGGGTAGGTTTGGCTCAATACGCTTTTAATCGCGCTTTCTAAATAGTCTGGGCGGTTGTACGCAGGAATAACGGCAGAAACAGAAACATTTATCATGTGCATGACCTTCCATAAAAAACTATTCGGACATTAAACATTATTAGTATGTATCAGTCTCAACACTACCAAAAATATAAGATAAGAGCGAAGACTTAATTTATTTACTATTTCTGCGGTTAAACTTTTGCGATAAGGCTAATTCAGGCTTTTAATATGCTTATTATTTGTCTAGAATGCCTGCTCGTTTTAAATTACTAAAATACATATGCTTTTTGGTTGGAAGCATCACTGTGAGGAAATTAGCATGCCAATTATTACTCTTCCCGATGGAAATCAACGTCAATTCGACAACACTACTTCTATAATGGAAATCGCTGCAGATATCGGCCCAGGCTTAGCAAAAGCTTGTATCGCTGGTCGCGTTAATGGTCAACTTGTTGACGCTTGTGATCCTATTGAAACCGATGCTGAAGTGGCGATCATCACCAGTAAAGATGATGAAGGTTTAGAAATATTACGTCATTCATGTGCTCATTTATTGGGGCATGCAATTAAACAATTGTACCCTGAAGCAAAAATGGCAATCGGTCCTACCATTGATAACGGTTTCTACTACGATGTTGATCTAGACGTAACCATTAATGATGAAGAGTTAGCAAAAATTGAAAAACGCATGCAACAGTTAGTGAAAACTAATTATAACGTTGTGAAAAAGAAAGTAAGCGTTGATGAAGCTATCGCTGTATTTAAAGAACGTAATGAACCATACAAATTAGAGATTCTTGAAGGTATTGATAAAGATGATCGTCCTGGTTTATACCACCACGAAGAATATATCGATATGTGTCGTGGACCACACGTTCCAATGATGAAATTTAGTCAATGGTTTAAATTGATGAAAGTGTCAGGCGCATACTGGCGTGCCGATGCAGACAACAAAATGCTACAGCGTATTTACGGAACGGCTTGGGCGGATAAAAAACAGCTAAATGCTTACTTAAAACGTCTTGAAGAAGCTGCAAAACGTGATCACCGCAAAATTGGTAAGCAGTTAGACCTTTACCATATGCAAGAAGAAGCACCGGGTATGGTGTTCTGGCATCCAAACGGTTGGACTATTTTCCGTGAGCTAGAAAGCTATATTCGTGAACAAACCGTTGCCTTTGGTTACCAAGAAGTAAAAGCACCACAAATTTTAGACCGTTCATTATGGGAAAAGTCTGGTCACTGGGATAAATACAAAGACGGCATGTTCTGTACTTGTAGTGAAAACCGTGATTACGCAATCAAGCCTATGAACTGTCCTGGCCATGTTCAAATCTTTAATCAAGGTCTAAAGTCATACCGTGACTTACCATTGCGTTTATCTGAATTTGGTTCATGTCATCGTAACGAGCCGTCGGGTTCTTTACACGGATTAATGCGTGTTCGTGGTTTTACACAGGATGATGCACATATCTTCTGTACAGAAGAACAAATTCTTGAAGAAGTATCTGCTTGTATCAATATGGTATTTGAATGTTATAAAACATTCGGATTTGAAGATATTGTGGTTAAGTTATCTACTCGCCCAGAAAAACGTGTTGGTGATGATGCAACATGGGATAAATCTGAAGCAGCATTAGCACATGCACTAGATGAAAATGGTGTTAAATTCGAGTATTTACCAGGAGAGGGTGCTTTCTATGGTCCAAAAATCGAATTTACTTTATATGATTGTTTAGGTCGTGCGTGGCAATGTGGTACAATACAGTTAGACTTCTCAATGCCAGGTCGTTTAGACGCCACTTATGTGGGCGAAGATAACGAACGTCATACGCCTGTTATGATTCACCGAGCGATTTTAGGTTCTTTAGAACGTTTCATCGGTATTTTAACAGAAGAGTATGCGGGTATTTATCCAACTTGGTTATCACCTCAACAGGTGGTTGTAATGAATATTACTGATAAACAGTCTGATTTTGTTACAGAAGTAGTCAATAAAATGAAAAAAATGGGTATTAGAGCCATTTCGGACTTGAGAAATGAGAAGATAGGCTTTAAAATCCGCGAGCATACATTAAAGCGTGTTCCATACTTACTCGTAATCGGCGACCAAGAGGTTGAAGCGAACGAAGTAGCAGTAAGAACACGTAAGGGTGATGACCTTGGTAAAATGCAGGTTGATAATTTCATCGACCATGTGAAACAAGAAATCATCTCCCGCTCATAACATTAATTACTTGGAGGAATTTGTTATAAAAGGTGCAAAAAAAGCCCCGCAAACGGGCAACAAACATCGTTTAAACGATGAAATAACTGGTACTGAAGTACGTCTTTCTGACGCAGAAGGCAAACCTGTTGGTATTGTTTCTTTAGAAGAAGCTAAAGATATGGCATTTGAAGCAGATCTGGATTTAGTTGAAATCAGTCCAAACGCTGAGCCGCCAGTTTGTCGCATCATGAACTATGGCAAATTTCTCTTTGAAAAGAGTAAATCCGTTAAAGAACAACGGAAGAATCAGAAACAGGTTCAGTTGAAGGAAATAAAATTCCGTCCTGGGACTGATGATGGCGACTATCAGGTAAAACTACGCAGCCTGGTTCGCTTTCTTGAAGAGGGTAACAAAGCCAAAGTAACGCTACGTTTTCGTGGTCGTGAAATGGCGCATCAATCACTTGGGATGGAATTATTAAATCGCGTTAAAAACGATTTAGTAGAAATCTCGACTGTCGAATCTTTCCCTAAGTTGGAAGGTCGTCAAATGGTGATGGTACTTGGCCCTAAACGTGCTAGCTAAGGCATAAAGAAGTATTGAAGTGCGAATATGAAAGTATTCACATTATTTACTCGCCTTACTGGTTTAATTTAAATATTTTAACAATGCGGAGTTCGCAATGCCTAAAATGAAATCTAACAAAGGTGCTGCAAAGCGCTTTAAAAAGACTGCTTCTGGTGGTTTTAAACGTAAGCAATCTCACTTACGTCATATCCTTACTAAGAAATCTACTAAACGTAAACGCCACCTACGTGCTCAAAGCATGGTAGCAAAAGTAGACGTACCTAGTATTAACAGAATGTTACCATTCGCTTAAGTAAGGAATATATAAAATGCCAAGAGTAAAACGCGGTGTACAAGCTCGTGCACGCCATAAAAAAGTCTTAAAACAAGCTAAAGGTTATTACGGAGCTCGCTCACGTGTTTATCGCGTAGCAGTTCAAGCAGTAACTAAAGCTGGTCAATACGCTTACCGTGACCGTCGTCAACGTAAACGTCAGTTCCGTCAACTATGGATTGCACGTATTAACGCTGCATCTCGTTTAAGCGGATTATCTTACAGCCGTTTCATCAATGGTCTTAAAAAGGCTTCTGTTGAAATCGATCGTAAGATCTTAGCTGATATTGCTGTATTTGATAAAGCAACATTTGCACATTTAGTAGAAGTTGCTAAAAAAGCGCTAGCTTAATCATTATTGATTAACTGTATTGAAGGGGAGGCATTTATGTCTCCTTTTTTTTGTCTAAAATTTGCCTTTACACTTCATTAATACCAACCCCAGCAACTAATATCTTTTCGTCGATTGTTCAACAGGCGATGAAGAAAATCAATCTTCGAAATGTTTTAAAGTAAGCCATTTTTTCTGAGCAAAATCTAGCGCACTGATTTAATATAATTACGAGAACAAACCTCTTAATTTAACACTCCTATATATAATTTAACCTATCTTATTCGTTTGTCTCTTTTAAATAGCAGGAATATGACAGCTGTAATATAACTGTCACAAAAGAGAAATATAATCTTCGCCATCAATTATGTTGGAGATAGTAAATGGAACGTGATTTAGCGACCACGCTACAAGCGAATAAAAAGCGAGTGGTTAAGGATAAATTAGTCAAATATGGGGTAACAACAGGCGGCTCGTTAGTGCTGGTCACGTTGTTGCTAATTTTCGGGTACCTTTTATACGTGGTTTTACCTATTTTTGCGCCGGTAAGTATTGAAGAAACCCAATCCTTTCAACGTAAAGACGCGACACCTATTTATGCTCAGGGTATAGATGAACAAAACGAAGTTGCTTACCAAATGGATGAGCAAGGTTTATTGCGGTTTTATTCCTTGAGAGATGATGATTTAGGTCAGACTTTACTCCAATATCAAGCCTTTGAAGATACTAACGAGATAACTAAAACAATGCCTGCAAAAGGCATTTTTGCGTTAACTAATATGAAAGGTGAAGTGAAAATAGTTAAACCTAGTTTCGGAACTACCTACCCAAATGATAAACGTTTAATTACACCTGAATTGGATTTTCCTTTGGGAGAAGATGTTTTTGTTGTTTCAGAAAATCAACAACCTTTACATCATTTAGCCTTTGAAATGAACGAAGAGAACGCGGGTATTGCTGCGGTAAATACTGATGGTGAAGGTGTCTACATGCTCATCTCAGGTGAAGAAAACTTCATGACGGGTGACGTTGAATGGTCTCAAGAGTTATTTACATTACCCGGTTTTCCAAACAAGGTTGACCAGTTATTGTTAACGCCTAATCTACGTAAATTATTTGTACGTAGCGCTAATGACCTAATGGTCTACGACATTAGTGATACCGATGATATCCATATTGAGTCGGCGTTTAAAGTGAATGCTAAAGGCAGTAACGTTAATAATGTTCAGTTACTTACTGGTGCAAGCTCATTATTAGTAGCGAATGAAAATGGTGTGATTAGCCAGTGGTTCGAAGTGTTAGGTGAAAATAAACGTGAATTTACTTTTATTCGTGATTTTAAAGCGCCAGCTAAAGTGACTCATATTGTTCCTGAGTTTTACCGTAAAGGATTCTTAACAACCACTGAAGCAGGTGAGTTGTCGATTTTCCATACAACAGGTGAGACTGAATTATTAACTGAGTCTATCTCTAAAGCAGGTGCGTTGAATATTGCTATCTCTCCACGTGCTAATGCAATTCTAGTATCAGATAAAGACGTTATCAAACTGTACTCTGTTGATAATGAACATCCTGAAATTACATGGTCAGCACTATGGCAGGAAGTTTGGTATGAGGGTTATCCAGAGCCACAATATATCTGGCAGTCAACCTCTGCAAGTGATGATTTTGAAGCAAAAATGAGTTTAGTGCCTATTTCATTCGGTACTATCAAAGCTGCTTTTTATGCCATGTTATTTGCGGTACCTATTGCTATATCAGCGGCGATTTACACGGCATACTTCATGTCTCCGGGGATTCGTTCTTACATCAAACCAACCGTTGAAATCATGGAAGCATTACCAACGGTTATCCTAGGTTTCTTAGCAGGGCTATGGTTAGCACCAATCGTTGAAAATCAGTTACCGGGTATTATTCTTCTATTAATTACTTTACCAGCCAGTATTTTAGTGGCTGCGATAATTTGGACGAATTTACCTAAATCAATGAGCGATAAAGTCAGTGAAGGTGTGTTACCACTGGTACTACTTCCTATCTTAGTGGCGACTGGTTACTTCTCAATGGCCTTTAGTGAAACCTTGGAGTTATGGTTATTTAACGGAGATACACGTGTCTTCTTAACCAATGACCTAGGCATCAACTTTGACCAACGTAACTCATTAATCGTAGGTATTGCGATGGGCTTTGCGGTTATTCCAACTATATTCTCAATTGCTGAAGATGCCATTTTCAGTGTGCCTAAAAGTTTAACCATGGGTTCACTGGCATTAGGTGCGACGCGCTGGCAGACATTGGCTAAAGTGGTTATTTTAACTGCTAGTCCAGGTATTTTCTCTGCCGTTATGATGGGTATGGGACGTGCTGTGGGTGAAACAATGATTGTATTAATGGCAACAGGTAACACACCTATTATGGATTGGAATATATTCGAAGGTATGCGTACGTTATCGGCTAACATCGCCGTAGAAATGCCAGAGTCAGAAGTAGGTAGTTCACATTATCGCGTATTGTTCCTTGCTGCATTTGTGCTGTTTATCTTCACCTTCTTCTTCAACACGGTCGCTGAGTTTGTTCGTCAGCGTCTGCGTGAAAAATATTCAAGCCTATAAATAGGAGTTAGTTATTATGGGTAAATGGTTTAAATCAGGCACACCGTGGATTTGGATGACGGGTGGTGCTGTAAGTTTGAGTTTAATCGCAGTAATTGGGTTAATTTTATTAATAGGTTGGAGAGGGTTAAGTTTCTTCTGGCCTGCCACTGTGTATGAGTTTTCAATTGAAAATCAGCAGGCAGAAAAGTCGGTATTAATCGGTGAAATTTACGATACTGAACATGTATTAAAGCAACAACTGATCGATGGTGGCGTGACTGGGTTAGAAGATGAAGCTGATTCATTAGATCGCTTCTTACTTAAAATTGGTAACCGTGAATATGTTGATTTAGATTTCCAATGGATTCTAGAAACTTATATTAAAGATAAAAAAGTAGCACATGATATTGTGGTCTTTGAACGTACTAAAAATGGTAATTTCTACGGATATCTAGAGGCGTTGAAAGAGGGTGAACAAACCTTACCACTTACTAAAGATCAGTTAATTGATGAGCTACATGTTCGATTAGACCGAGCACTTGAGTTTCGTGATAAAGAGCACGATTTATTAACCGGTGATATTGGCCGAATCAATAATGACCTAGCGAATATTCGTCTAGAGCAACGTAAAGTTGAATTAGATGGTGAATTAACCGAGGCTAAAATTGCTGAGTTTAAAGCACAAAGTGATGCATTACGTGCTGAATACTTAGGCCTAGAGAATGAGTTATTTGGTTACCGTGACCAAGCTAAACGCGATACTGTCGTTGTAAAAGACATGACAGGGCGCTCGGTGAGCATGCCGTTATCTTATGTATTAGATTTTTATCAACCAAACGATATGAGCTTCTTACAAAAGATAGGTCATTGGTTACACCAGGTTTACAAATTTGTACATGATGACCCACGTGAAGCGAATACAGAAGGTGGTGTTTTTCCTGCTATCTTTGGTACGGTATTCATGGTGATGCTAATGGCGGTCATTGTGACACCATTTGGTGTAGTTGCCGCTATCTACTTACATGAGTATGCAGGTAAAAACAGTATCACTAAATTCATTCGTATCGCGGTAATTAATTTATCGGGTGTACCTTCAATTGTATACGGTGTATTTGGTTTAGGTTTCTTTGTTTATATCTTGGGTGGCAGTATCGATCAGCTACTTTACCCAGAAGCGTTACCATCACCGACTTTTGGTTCACCGGGTGTGTTATGGGCAGCGTTAACATTGGCTATACTTACTTTACCTGTTGTGATTGTATCAACAGAAGAGGGTTTAAGCCGCATTCCAAGTACATTACGTGAAGGTTCATTAGCACTAGGTGCTACAAAATCAGAAACCCTATGGAGAATTGTTATTCCAATGGCTAGTCCTGCGATTATGACAGGTCTTATTTTAGCGGTAGCACGTGCTGCCGGTGAAGTTGCACCATTGATGCTGGTAGGGGTGGTAAAAATTGCACCGACATTACCCGTTGATGGCAACTTCCCATACTTGCACTTAGAAAGAAAATTCATGCACCTTGGTTTCCATATCTATGATGTTGGTTTCCAAAGCCCGAATGTAGAAGCGGCACGTCCATTAGTTTATGCAACGTCATTCTTACTAGTGACAGTGATTATCGGCCTAAACTTAGCAGCTATCGCAATTCGTAATAATTTACGTGAAAAATACAGAGCATTAGAACATTAATAGGTAAAAGTGATTAAACAGTTAACACTAACTATTAACGTATTAGACATTACAAAATCACGCACATTAGTGTGCGTGAATAAAGAGTAGGAATGACAATGATTGATTTATCAAACTTAAACGCGAAAACAAATGATTTAAATACGCTAACGCCTGAGAATACAGCGTTAGAAATTAAAAACTTAAACCTGTTTTACGGTGATAAACAAGCTCTTCACAACGTATCAATGAAAATACCGAAAGGTAAAGTAACTGCGTTTATCGGCCCATCAGGTTGTGGTAAATCCACGTTACTACGTTGTATTAACCGTATGAATGACCTAGTGGAAATCTGTCGTGTGGATGGCAATATCGAACTACAAGGCATTAACATTTACGATAAGTCAGTTGATGTAGCATCACTACGCCGCCGTATCGGTATGGTATTCCAGCGTCCGAACCCATTTCCAAAGTCTATTTATGAGAATGTCGTATACGGTTTACGCCTTCAGGGGATTAATGACCGTCGTACATTAGACGAAGCATGTGAAACGTCTTTACGTGGTGCAGCATTATGGAATGAAGTTAAAGATCGTTTGCATGATAATGCATTTGGTTTATCAGGCGGTCAGCAACAACGTCTTGTTATTGCACGTGCGATTGCTATCGGGCCAGAAGTCTTATTACTTGATGAACCAACATCAGCACTAGATCCAATCTCAACGTTAACTGTTGAAGAGCTGATTACTGAACTAAAGAAAAAATTCACGGTTGTGATTGTAACGCATAACATGCAGCAGGCAGCACGTGTGTCAGACCAAACAGCATTCATGTATATGGGTAAGCTAATTGAATATTCTGATACAAATACACTATTTACTTCACCAAAACAAAAACAAACAGAAGATTACATTACCGGACGTTACGGTTAAATAAGGAGCTAAAATGGAAAACTTAAATTTAAACCGTCACATTTCAGGTCAGTTTAATACTGAGCTTGAAAGTGTGCGTAACCAAGTTATGCAAATGGGTGGTCTAATTGAGCAGCAATTAATTGATGCATTAACAGCAATGGCTGATAACGATTTAGAGCTAGCACGTGAGGTAATTGTAAAAGATAACGAAGTTAATCAATTTGAAACACGTGTTGACCAAGAATGTTCTCGTATCATTGCTAAACGTCAACCTGCTGCATCTGATTTACGTTTAATCTTAACGATCATGAAAACCGTCACAGAGTTAGAGCGTGTCGGAGACAGTGTTGCCGCTATCGCAAAAATGGCGATTGAAAACCATGGTAAAAAAGTACCGTCACTGATTGGTTTAGAAAACATGGGGCAGATTGTTATAAAAATGCTGCATAATTCACTGGACTCATTTACGCGTTTAGATCTTAATACCGCGATTGCAGTGCATAATGAAGATAAAAAAGTAAATCGTCAGTATGAAAGTATTTTACGTGAATTAATGACTTTTATGATGGAAGATCCACGTTCTGTGCCGTTTGTACTTAACGTATTAGCGTCAGCGCGTGCTATTGAGCGTATCGGTGACAGATGTCAAAACATCTGTGAACAAGTTGTTTACTTAGTCAAAGGTATCGATGTACGCCATGCAACAGAAGAAGAGATCAATTCACTGATTGAATAAAGCGCTGGTTTGAACACTTCAAAAGCGTAGATAATTTGATTATCTACGCTTTTTTCATTTTAACGACAAACCTTTGCAGCCTATGTAGCATCAGGTATACTGCGCCTTTTATTTACTGGAACCGTTACATGAAAGTTGCTGATTTTTCTTTTCACCTCCCTGAAGAATTGATTGCGCGTTATCCAATGCCTGAACGTACTAATAGCCGTCTACTTTCATTAGAGGCTAATAGCGGCCAATTACAACATTTAAATTTCACTGATATTATCGACTTAGTGAACGAAAAAGACCTGCTGATCTTCAATGACACACGTGTTATTCCAGCGCGTTTATTTGGTACTAAAGAAACAGGTGGAAAAATAGAAGTACTCGTAGAGCGCGTGCTCGATGAAACGACTTTTCTAGCACATGTACGCAGTTCAAAATCCCCAAAACCAGGTTGTAAATTATTACTTGAAAACGATGTCAAAGCAGAGATGGTGCAACGTCAAGGTCCTTTGTTCGAAATCAAAGTAGACAGTGATGAAACTGTGTTACAAATACTAGAGCGTATCGGGCATATGCCATTACCTCCTTATATTGATAGACCCGATGAAGATGCAGATAAAGAGCGTTATCAGACTGTCTATAACAAAAATCCAGGTGCGGTAGCTGCCCCAACGGCGGGTTTACATTTTGACCAAGCTATTCTCGATAAAATAGCAGCTAAAGGTGCTGACTCTGCTTTTGTTACGTTGCATGTTGGTGCGGGCACATTTCAGCCAGTAAAAGTAGATAATATACTCGATCATCAAATGCACAGTGAGTATGCCGAAGTATCGCAGCAAGTAGTGGATAAAATTATTGCAACAAAAGCCGCTGGTGGACGAGTTATTGCTGTAGGCACTACCTCTGTCAGATCCATTGAAAGTGCGGCAAGTGTTACCTTAGCAAAAGGGCTACCATTAGCGCCGTTCTTTTCTGAAACTAGTATTTTTATCTATCCAGGGTATGAGTTTCAACTGGTTGATGCAATGGTGACTAATTTCCATTTATCGGAATCAACTTTGCTGATGTTGGTTAGTGCTTTTTCTGGTAAAGAGAATATTGACCATGCATACCAAACAGCAATACAAGAAAAATATCGTTTCTTTAGTTATGGCGACGCCATGTTCTTAACTAAAAAAACGGCATCATAAAATAAAACGCTAAATGCTAACTCATTGTATCGATGAGCCATAAATTAGCGCTTGTTCAATAAAAATCAGACTGTTTCTCTGATAAGGAAAACCATGAAATACGAATTAATTACAACTGATGGCCGCGCACGTCGTGGTCGTTTAACCTTTGACCGTGGCACTGTTGAAACGCCAGCATTTATGCCTGTTGGAACTTACGGTACGGTAAAAGGGATGACACCTGAAGAAGTGGATGCAACAGGTGCTGAAATTTTATTAGGCAACACTTTCCATCTTTGGTTACGTCCAGGGCAAGAAGTGATCCGTCAACACGGCGATCTCCATGACTTTATGAACTGGAAAGGCCCGATCTTGACGGATTCAGGTGGTTTCCAAGTATTCAGCTTAGGTAAAATGCGCAAAATCAAAGAAGAGGGGGTTTACTTTAGAAGCCCTGTAAATGGTGACCAAGTCTTCCTATCTCCAGAAGTGTCAATGGATATTCAATATGACCTTGGTTCTGATATTGTGATGATTTTTGATGAATGCACTGCTTACCCTGCCACTGAGCAAGAAGCTGATGTATCAATGAAATTATCATTACGTTGGGCAGAACGAAGCCGTAAACGTTTTGATGAACAAAAAAACCCGAATGCACTGTTCGGTATTATTCAAGGCGGTTGTTACGAGCATTTACGTGATGTGTCTTTGGATGGCCTAACGAAAATTGGTTTTGACGGTTATGCCATTGGTGGGTTAGCTGTAGGTGAGCCAAAAGAAGATATGCACCGCATTTTAGAATATATTGCACCTAAGATCCCTGAAGATAAACCTCGTTACCTAATGGGCGTAGGTAAACCTGAAGATCTTGTTGAAGGTGTGCGTCGTGGTGTTGATATGTTTGACTGTGTAATGCCAACACGTAATGCACGAAATGGCCATCTATTTACTACTGACGGTGTGGTTAAAATTCGTAATGCTAAGCATCGTGAAGATAAAAGTCCATTAGATGCAGAGTGTGATTGTTACACTTGTAAAAACTATTCTCGTGCTTATTTATACCATCTTGACAAGTGCGGGGAGATCCTCGGTGCTCGCTTAAACACGATCCATAACTTACGTTATTACCAACGTTTGATGAAAGGTTTGCGTGATGCCATTTCAGAAGGTACATTAGACGAGTTTGTTGATATATTTTACAAGCGAATTGGAAAAGAAAAACCAGTTCTAAATAATTGATAACACAACATTATTACCAAACCATTAGATAGTTTAATTTTTATACAATAAAGGATATAACATGAGTTTATTTATCTCTCAAGCACATGCAGCAGCTGAAGGCGCACCAGCAGATGGCGGCGGCATGCAAATGATTTTTATGTTGGTTGTTTTTGCAGCTATTTTCTACTTTATGATCTACCGCCCACAAGCGCGTCGTACTAAAGAGCATAAAAACCTGATGGAAAGCATCAGCAAAAATGATGAAATATTAACAACGGGTGGTTTAATCGGCCGTGTTGCTAAAATCAGTGCTGAAAGTGAATACGTTCAAATAGAGTTAAATGAAAATAACACTATCGTAATCAAAAGAGATTTTATTACAGCTGTATTACCAAAAGGTACGCTGAAATCAATCTAAATTAAAAAGGCAGGTTATCCTGCCTTTTTGACGACTAACATCGTAATAAAGTATTTCTCTATGCTGTGATGTTAGTCTTTTACCTTTAGCGTCAATTAAAGGACATTATCGTGTTAAACAAATACCCTCTTTGGAAGTATTTACTACTCGGGTTTATCGTTTTATTTACCCTAGTTTATGCTGCTCCAAATCTTTATGGTGAAGATCCTGCTGTACAAGTTTCGGCCACTCGTGGTGCTAAAGTTGAACTATCTACTTTAGACAAAGTACAAGATATCCTTAAACAAAATAATATCTCACCAAAATCTACCGTTTTAGAAGATGGACAAATTCTTGTTAGATTGACTTCAAGTGAAGATCAATTATTAGCTAGCGAAGCAATCAGTGCGAATATTGGTGATGGCTTTGTGACAGCGCTTAACTTAGCCGCAGCAACTCCTGCATGGTTAGAAGCCATTGGTGGCGGGCCATTAAAGTTAGGCTTAGATTTACGTGGTGGTGTTCACTTCTTAATGGAAGTGGATATGGACGAAGCGATTAGTAAAGAGCAAGATCAGCTAGTTCAAGATTTACGCTCTGAATTGCGTGAACAAAAAATCCGTTATCGTGGCATTGAAAAAGCATCAACACAAACGGGCGTGATTGTTCGTTTTACTTCTCAAGATATCTTAGATGATGCGGTTGATTACTTGAAGCCACTGAACCCAGGTTACAGCTTTGCAGAAAAAGAGACGGGCGGGACTTTCTACCTCACCGTTAGCATGACAGATGAAAAACTCAAGTCTGCAAAAAATGATGCATTGGAGCAAAACTTAAGTATTTTACGTAACCGTGTTAATGAATTAGGTGTAGCTGAACCATTAGTACAACGCCAAGGTGAAGATCGTATTGTAGTTGAACTACCTGGTATTCAAGATACTGCTCGTGCTAAAGAGATTTTAGGTGCGACAGCAACGTTAGAATTCCATGCGGTTGATTCTGATACTGATGTGTCTGATGCATTAGCTGGACGAATTCCTGCATCTTCTGCGCTATATAAAGAGCGTGATGGTTTACCTGTTGTTGTTAAGAAGAAAATTATCTTAACGGGTAATCACATTGTTGATGCACAGTCTGGTGCAGATGAATATGGCCGTGCACAGGTTAATATTTCTTTAGATTCTCAAGGCGGCAGTAAAATGTCTCGCTTTACTAAAGATAATATTGGCAAGCCAATGGCAACGTTATTTATTGAGTATTTACCAACAGGTAAGAAGAAAGCAAACGGTAAAGCTGAAACTGAAAAACGTATTGAAGTTGCAAACGTAGCAACTATTCAAGCTCAATTAGGCCGTAGTTTCCGTATTACTGGTTTAGATAACACTGCTGAAGCACATAACTTAGCATTGTTACTTCGAGCAGGGGCTTTAACAGCACCAATTCAAATCGTTGAGGAGCGTACTATCGGTCCAAGCCTAGGTCAGCAAAACATCGATAATGGTGTTAAAGCGATGATTTATGGTTTATTAGCCGTTGTGCTGTTCATGCTTATTTACTACCGTAAATTTGGCGTAGTCGCAAATGCAGCTTTGATCTTAAACCTCGTCATGATTGTTGGCTTCATGTCGCTTATTCCAGGGGCAACATTAACACTACCAGGTATCGCAGGTATTGTACTAACGATTGGTATGGCGGTTGATGCTAACGTGCTTATTTTTGAGCGTATTCGTGAAGAGCTAAAAGCAGGTAAATCTGTTCAGCGCTCAATAAACGAAGGTTACTCAAATGCATTATCAACTATTGCAGATGCAAACATCACTACCTTTATTACAGCGGTTATCTTATTCGCAGTAGGTACAGGACCAGTGAAAGGTTTTGCGGTAACACTAGCAATTGGTATCTTAACTTCAATGTTTACATCTATCTTCGGTACACGTGCAATTGTTAATGCCGTGTGGGGTGGACGTAATGACATTAAAAAACTTTCTATCTAAGCAGGGGGCACTATGTTTGAAATAATTAAAACGAAGCAAACAATTGGCTTCATGAAATTTGCAAATCCTGCAACCTGGCTATCTTTATTTTTGGTATTAGCCTCTATCGTAACCTTAAGTATTAATTGGTTAAATTGGGGATTGGACTTTACCGGTGGTACATTAATTGAGGTAGGTTTTGAACAGCCTGCAAATCTTGAAAATGTACGTACAACTTTAGCGGATGCTGATTTCCCTGATGCAGTTGTGCAACACTTTGGTAGTAGCCACGAAGTGATGGTGCGTTTAGCTCCTCGCGAAGGTGTAAAAGGGCAAGTTATCGGTAACCAAATATTAGATGCATTAACTAATGCAGATTTTGGTAACGTAGATATGCGTCGTATCGAGTTTGTTGGTCCAAATGTAGGTGATGAGCTAGCTGAGAATGGTGGTATTGCTATCATTATCGCACTGGTATGTATCATGTTATACGTAAGTATGCGTTTTGAGTGGCGCTTAGCAATGGGCTCTGTATTAGCACTTGCACACGATATCATTATTACATTAGGTGTTTTCTCGTTATTCCAAATTGAATTTGATTTGACGGTATTAGCAGCATTACTGGCGGTAGTTGGTTATTCGTTAAATGATACGATTGTTGTATTTGACCGTATTCGAGAGAACTTCCGTTTATTAGCAACAGATACGCCTTCTGATATTGTTGATAAATCTTTAACGCAAACATTGAGCCGTACTATTATTACGTCTGGCACGACTATCTTAACGTTAGTTTCATTGTTTGTGGTCGGTGGCGAACTTATCCATGGGTTCGCAACTGCTTTATTGATTGGTATTTTTGTTGGTACTTATTCATCAATCTATGTAGCAAGTGCATTAGCAATCAAATTAGGGATTTCTCGTGAGCATATGATTCCAGAAGTGGTGGAAAAAGAAGGTGCTGATCAAGACGCAATTATGTAATTGTTAAGATTATCTTTAATATTAAAAAAGCACTGCATCGCAGTGCTTTTTTGTCATAGCAACACTATTTTCAAACGTAATTGATTGATTAATTGTTCAATTGCAGGGCTAAAACTTTACATTATCTTAGATATAGTACACTCTTGAAACTCTTGTTTAGAAGGGTTAAATCATGCAAATATCTTTAAAAGCATTATTTCTAGTTTTCTCAGTTGTTACACTCACTGCTTGTTCAAGCTTTAATAATGAAAATGACAGTTACACACTAGCCGCCACGGGACAAGGAAATTCCGTCTTTCCAATTGCAACTCCAGTACAAGTCACTTATCAAGATGAAGTGAAATTGTTGCGACTTACTCAACTTATTTCAGATAAAGAAAATATTGATGATAAACAGCGTGCGGTGCTTCTGTACGAACGTGGTTTAATCTATGACCGTATGGGACTCAGTGCTCATAGTCGCTACGACTTTACTCAATCGATTAATTTAGATCCTACTCTTGCTGAGTCTTATAACTCACTAGGTGTCTATCTATTAATGGGCGAAGCTTACGATGAAGCCTTTGATGCTTTTGACTCTGCCATTGAACTGTCAGATACCATGCAATACAGTTACCTTCACCGGGCAATTGGTTTGTCATTAGTTGGGCGTTTAGATGGAGCACAGCAAGATATAGAACATTTCTATGATCTTGATAAAACGGACCCATATCGTGTTCTTTGGCGTTATATTATTAATTCTCAAGTTGATTTGCCGTCTGCAGAACAGCAACTAAATACAGTACAAAGAGAGCCGGAAGATAAACGTTTTGCTTGGGCGATTGTGGAAGTGATTAATGGTGATTTATCAGAGGAAGATTTCTTCGATAATATTGCTAATGGCATCCAAACCAATGAAGAATTGGCACAACGTTTATGTGAAGCTTATTATTATTTAGCGCACTGGCATATGAATAACAATGCTTTAGATAAAGGCATTTATTATTTAAAACTAAGTGCGGCAACCAATGTAAAAGACTTTATTGAATATAAATATTCACTGATTGATTTAGGCAATATTCAGAAAAAATTACAAGCTCAAGTGCAGAAAGCACAGCAAGCTGCTGAATAAAGCATAAATATAAAGATCAAAAAAATACCCGTAAAGCCATTCAATTTACGGGTATTTTTAGTTTTATGGCTGATATTCAATTAAATATCAGTTGGGTTTCTACCGACCTAAAGTCCCTTTAAAGTCTTCATAACCAAATTCATTCAATACTTCAATCTGCCCATTTACCTTTTCAAAGTAAATGCTCGGCATCTTCAAGCCATTAAACCAATTAAGTTTAACCATGGTATAACCGGCGCTGTCTAATAGGTGTAATTTTTGACCTATCTGTAAGGGGTGTGGAAATTGAGTTTCACAAAATTGATCGCCTGCTAAACAAGAACAAGATCCGATCACATAGGGGAACTGGCCATCTTTTGACGCTTCTTTTACCGAAGCGGGTTCATTATAAATTAATGTATCTAAACGATGTGCTTCTGTTGCGCTATCTACGATCGCGGTTTTCTTCTCATTCTCAACTATATCGATGACGCTGACGACCAGATCTGCAGTACGTGTAATGATTGCTTCTCCCGGTTCAAGGTAGACTTGTAGGCTATGTTTTTCAGCAAATGCTTTTAACGCTAAGCCAAGCTTTTCAATAGGGTAGCCTGGATAGGTAAAAAAGATACCTCCACCTAAACTCAACCAAGATAATTTATCTAAGTAAGCCGCAAAAGTAGAGGAGATATGATCCAATACAGCAATAAAAGCATCAACATCTTTATTTTCACAGTTCATGTGAAACATAAAGCCATCTACTTTATCGGTAACAGATAAGTCTAATAATGATTGTTTAACACCTAAACGAGAGTATGGGCGTGCTGGGTTCGCTAAATCTTGGCCTGCCACACTCATTTCTGGATTGATACGTAGGCCTAGCGAGGCATCATCTTTACATTTTGGGTAATGGTGAGTTAACTGTGATAATGAGTTAAAGATAATTTTATCTGACAGTGGTTTAACTGCTTCGATATCGGCATCGGAATAACCCACACTATAGGCGTGTGTTTCCCCTCCAAACTTTTCATGCCCTAATCTTACTTCATAAGGGCCTGAGCTGGTTGTGCCGTCTAAATAAGGTTTGATAGTGTCAAAGGTACCCCAAGTTGAAAAGCACTTTAAAGCTAGGACTAATTTAGCACCTGAGATATTTTTTAACTGTTTGGCTTTTTCAAGGTTATTGATTAACGCTTGCTCGTTAATCATGAAATAAGGTGTGTTTAAACTGTCTTTTGATGATTTATCAAGTACTGTCATAGTATTGTATTTACTCAGATAAAATGATGGCGAAGTGATCTCTTCGCCATAGTAAATAGAAAGGAGTTACTGATTATTCAGCTACTAGCTCCATCACTTCCCAAGTTAAGCCAATTTTTGGCATTAAGTCTAAGAAATGATCAGGGTTTAACTGTTCAACATTAAACAAACCTTTGTCACTCCATTTTCCTTGGAAGTAAAGTAATGCTGCAGTGATCGCTGGTACACCAGTTGTATAAGAAATCGCTTGGTGCTCGACTTCATTGTATGATGCTTTATGGTCACAAATGTTGTAGATAAATACGCTTTTTGCGACGCCATCTTTTTTACCACGTAACCAAGTACCAATACAGGTTTTACCTGTGTAACCCGGTGCTAATGATGTTGGATCTGGCAAGATCGCTTTTAATACTTTTAGTGGCTCAACAGTAATACCATCACATGTGGTTACTGGCTCTGTACTTAATAGGCCGATAGTACGCATAACATTGAAGTAGTTTAGGTAGCTATCTGAGAACCCCATCCAAAATTCAATACGTTTAGCTGGGATATATTCAGCCATTGAACGTACTTCATCATGTGCCATTGAATAGACTTTTTGCTTGCCTACGACTGGAAAATCAAACTCCATCATACGGCTATGGCAAGGTACTTGATGCCATTGCTTGTCTTCGTAATAAAAAGAGTCGCCTTGAATTTCTAGCATGTTTGTTTCTGGATCAAAGTTTGTTGCGAACTTTTGTCCATGGTCGCCTGCGTTGACATCCATCACATCTATACTGTCAATTTCATCAAAGAGATGTTTGTGTGCATAGGTAGCAAATACACTAACAACACCAGGATCAAAACCTGCACCTAAAATACCTGTGATGCCTGCTTCTTTAAATCGCTCAGCAAAAGCCCATTGGGGGTCGTAAGCTTCAGGAACTTGTTGGCCCGGGCTACATAAATCAGTCGCTACTGAAGTGTCTAGGTAAGCCGTTTTAGTCTGTACGCAGGCTTCCATGATCGCTACGTTAACCCATGGTGGTCCAGCATTAATCACTAAATCAGGTTGTACTTGATTGATTAATGCGACCAGTGCCGAAATATCATCAGCATCGACTTTAATGGCATTGATTGATTTACTGCTGTCTTTTAGATTATTACGACCTTTAATAGAAGTAATGATTTTCTCACACTTAGATAAAGTACGAGAGGCGATAGTTATATCGCCAAAAACATCGTTATTTTGTGCACATTTATGCGCTATCACCCATCCTACGCCACCGGCGCCTATTTGTAGTACAGACATGTTGATCCCTATATTTAATTCTTTCGTGTATTGCTTAGCTAACCACTACCATTAAAAGGTAGTGTTAGTAATCTCAGTTATAGTCTGTTGTTGTATTAAAACGACTTTTAATTTTTTACTGATTGATTAACCGCAAAGCAGTGGTTTCAATCTTAGTGATTAATGAATCAAAATCTGCGCTGGTTAAACATGGGTTTAATAACGTAAATTTAAGCACTAATTGACCATCAACTTTGGTTTCAGCAATAACCGCTTCACCGCTAGTTAATAGTTGTAAACGTAAAGTTTGATGTAATTTATTAAACGCGACATCATTAAGCTCTCCTTGGATTTTACCTGATAAGCGAAACAATACCGTTGACAGTAATGGCGTACAGCATAATTCAAAATGCGGATTTTGATTGATCTTATTTGCCACATCTTGTGTTAAAAAGAGTAGGTGATCGTAAAATTCACCAAACTGTTTCACGCCGACTGCTTTTAATGTCATAAACATTTTTAATGCATCAAAACGTTTAGTGGTTGCAATACTTTTATCCACCAAGTTAGGCAATTCGTCACCTTCGCGATTTAAATAATCAGCGTGATGTAAAAGGGTATTGAAGTTAGCTTTATCTTTAATCAATAAAGCACCACAACTGATTGTTTGATAAAACAGTTTATGGAAATCAACACTCACAGAATCTGCAAGTTCAATACCTTTAAGGCGATCTTTATGTTTTTCGCTTAATTGTAACGCCGCTCCATAAGCACCATCTACATGTGACCAACAACCTGCATTACGTGCGATATCAACCACAGCCTGTAAGTCATCGATTGCACCATGATCAGTGGTTCCCGCCATAGCTACTACAGCAAATGGTAGTAAATCTTGAGCTTTTAATGCATCAATGGTTAATTGTAATTCATCAACATCAATTTGCCCTTGCACATTAGTTTTAACTAATACTACACTGCGTTCACCTAAGCCCATTAACGAGGCTGATTTTTGCACTGTGAAATGACTTTTATCAGAGCATATAATTCGCATTTTTTGTGCGTAATCAGGCAAACCATCTTGTTGAACATCATGCTGTGACTGTTGGTACGAAAACCAATCTCGCGCTAATAATAAACCCATTAAGTTACTTTGTGTGCCACCGCTAGTGAAAACTCCATCGGCACGCTGACCAAGTTGGTAAGTTTCACATAACCAATCTACCATTTGTTGTTCAACAAAAGTGGCCGCAGGAGCTTGATCCCATGAGTCCATTGATTGATTTAACGCGGCAATAAAGTGCTCAGCTACAATCGACGCGATTAAAGGCGGCGTATGTAAGTGCGCAATGGTATGCGGGTGTTGTACCAATAATGAATTTTTAGCGATCAACTCGTTAGTGGTGTTGATCACCTCAGCTAACGGCGATGGTTTTGAAAAATCTACGGCATCAAGTTGCTGTTTTAATAATCTAGGCTCAAGACCAGAGTACGGCTTAGTTGCATGTTGAAATAAGCCATCAATAGCTGCTTTAGTCTGTGCAGTTGCTTGCTCAAAAGCTTGGTTTTCACCAAGCTGAGCAAAATATTCTGACCAGTTACTGGTTGCTGTCATTATTGTGCTTCCACTGCAATTTTGATTGCTTTTTCAATCGTTTCAATTACAAAGTTAATCTGTATTTCACTTATCACTAATGGTGGTAGGAAACGTAATACGGCGCCTTGACGTCCACCTTTCTCGATAATCAAACCTAACTCTAAGGCTGCACGTTGGATAGCAATTGCTAATTTAGGATCCGCTTCTGCTTGTCCTAGAGCATTCATTTCGCCTGGTTTAATAATTTCAATACCATTCATTAAACCACGACCACGTACTTCACCAATGTGTGGGAAGTTTGCTTGAACACGGCGTAAACCTTCACGAAGTTGTTCACCTCGTTTCGCGGCATTATCTGCTAAATTATCGCGTTGGATAATTTCTAATGTTTTAGCGCCACTTGCCATTGCTAATTGGTTACCACGGAATGTACCTGTGTGCTCACCTGCATTCCAGCAATCGAATTTCTCATGATAAAGAATAATCGACATTGGCATACCACCACCAATTGCTTTAGATAGAATAAGAATATCAGGTTCAATACCAGACTCTTCAAAAGCGAAATGATCACCACTACGGCCAATACCACATTGAACTTCATCAAAAATCAGTAAAATGCCGTGTTCTGTAGTAATACGACGCAGTTCTTGTAACCATTTTTTAGGAGCAGGTATTACGCCGCCTTCACCTTGGATTGGTTCAACAATAATTGCTGCAGGTTTAGTGATACCTGACTCGTCATCGCATAAGACTGATTCAATGTAACGAATGCTTTGTTTTGCACCTTCTTCACCACCTAAGCCAAATTTACAACGGAAATTGTAAGGGAATGGCATAAAGTGTACGTCAGACATTAAGCCTGTACGACGACTCTTAGAACCTAAGTTACCGGTTAACGCTAATGAGCCGTTAGTCATTCCGTGGTAGGCACCTTGGAACGACATCATCGTATTACGCTTAGTGTATAACTTCGCTAATTTAATTGAAGCTTCAACAGCATCGGCACCAGATGGGCCACAAAATTGAATACGTGCTGTTTTAGCGAAATTAGCCGGTAAAAACTGCATAACAGCTTTAATGAATGCATCTTTACTTGGCGTGGTTAAATCTAATGTTTGGTAAGGTACACCCATGTTGATTTGATTAATCAATACTTGGTTAATTTCGCTGTGGTTGTAACCTAATGGTAATGCACCTGCACATGCTAAACAGTCTAAATACACTTGACCTTTAGTATCCTCTACGATCGCACCACGACTACTTTTTATCGCAATTGGTAAACGACGTGGGTATGAACGCACTTCAGATTCATAGTGTTCTTGACTTAATAACACTTCATCGGGTGTTAAGTCATATGGTGAAGTGACAACAGGTACT
Organism: Psychromonas sp. KJ10-5; assembly: GCF_055808325.1. Taxonomy (NCBI): domain Bacteria; kingdom Pseudomonadati; phylum Pseudomonadota; class Gammaproteobacteria; order Alteromonadales; family Psychromonadaceae; genus Psychromonas; species Psychromonas sp. KJ10-5. Next base: position 818,905 of record NZ_CM147864.1, read on the forward strand.
TCTGAATCGTTTAAAGAGTGACATTCTGGTGCTAAATTTAGGACGTTTGGCATTTTACGCTCCACTAAATTGGAAAAATTAAAATACATCAATTTATGAAAATAAATTGAGTAAATAGGGTATAGCAATAAATTAATTACAAATATTCGGTACGGATTTACAGTGCTTAAGGCTAATTGCTCAAGGTTCGACTGTACGTTCTCGATGTTGTAATGAGTATTGTTTTTGGGGGTTAAAATAACGATTCAGAGATCTAGATGAGTCAATGTTAAGTGTTTGCATTGTATAGGCCTCCGTTTAATAGTTAATCGTTAAAATAATTTGAGTTGAATTTGAAAACGCGCGCATTTTATCATCGTTTTTAGCCAGTGCAAGCTTAAAAAACAGGTTTATTTAAATTAAAATTGTCCATGTTTTTATGTTGTTGATATTAAATAGGTTAACTTATATATTGCTTGAATAATAGACTTTTTATTTGTGTGCTTTTTTAGTGATTTTGTTGTGTTTTTGAGGGGTGAATCAATACTCTACAACAAAACTCTGCGGTTTATTGTTTGCAATTGCTTGTTTAGTTTAAAATGGTTCTCCTTTTGGTCATATTTTTATTATCAAATTTTTCTGTAATAAGCGAGTTCATGTGTCAAACAGTAAACAAATTTTAGTGGTCGATGACGATAAAACAATCCGGGAGTTATTATCGGAGTATTTAAGTAAAGTTGGGTTTTCAGTTATCTCGGCTGAAGACGGCATTGAGATGGAAAAACAGTTAGCTGTACATCAACCTGACTTGATTGTATTAGATATTATGATGCCCGGTGATGATGGCTTTGTTTTATGTCAACGTGTTCGTCAAACCTCCAATGTACCTATTATTATGTTGACTGCTAACTCCGATGAAGTGGACCGAGTGTTAGGGTTAGAAATTGGTGCAGATGATTATATGGCTAAACCATTTAGCCCACGTGAATTACTGGCACGTATCAAAGCTTTATTACGTAGAAGTGCATTCCATAAAGCGGCGATTGATTCAGTGAAGCCTCGCTTTATAAAGTTTGCACAATGGAAACTGGATGCATTACAACAAACCTTATTACATGAGAATGGCGAGAGTTTGCCGCTAACTGGCGCGGATTTTCAATTGTTAATGTTATTTTTAGAAAACCCAAATCAAGCTATTTCCAGAGATAAAATTTGCCAAACCTTACATGGCCGAGATGCTTTCTCTAATGAACGCGCTATTGATGTCCATTTAAGTCGTTTGCGCCAAAATTTAGGTGACGATGCAAAGCACCCGCAAATTATTAAGACAGTACGCGGCGCTGGTTATGTTTTCATTGCAGAAATACAACCACTCATAGAATAATCATACTTGGTAAAACATGGCCTATATTAGAAAACTATTTGGATCCTTGATCTCGCGAATGCTGTTACTGACCATTGTTTCGGTGGTTTTGGCACAAAGCTTGACCAGTCTATTTTGGGTAACGCAAATTGCTGATACTGAGAAAAATGCGGTGATAGCCAATGCCCAAAACTTAGCCAATAGCGCAGTGAGTACTATTTCCTTTTTTCAAAAATTACCCAATAGTTATCGCCACTTGGTTTTAGAGCAACTTCGCGACCTAGGTGGCTCTCGTTTCTTTGTGTCTTTAAATAAAAAGATGATCGATATTAATCCTATTAACGACAGTGATTTAAAACAGCAAGTGCTAAGGGATATGAAGAGCATTGTGCAGAAGAAGTTGGGAGAACATAGAACCTTGTATTTAGAGTTTTCTAGCCCAGATGACCTACATGTTATTAATAATAATATTCTACTCAAAGATTTACCGCCATCTTGGGGTGCCTATAGTTTAATGATTCCGTCGGTAAGCCCGCCAATTTTGGTGTTGCAAATGGAGTTAGGTGAAAACGAATGGTTATATCTAGCAGCTGTATTACCGCCTCCGTATCTATTAGATGATCCTTCTCCAATCTCAACACAGCAGTTTGTGTCAATTACGGTTACTACTTTTATTCTATTAACTTTTATCTATCTGATCTTTTATTGGCAAACACAGCCATTAAAGAATTTAGCGTCGGCGGTTGGGGAGTTTAGTATTGATTTCACTAAGCCACCTTTAGTAGAACAAGGGGCGACGGAAATTGTTGCGGCTACACGTGCCTTTAATCATATGCAGCAAAAGCTACAAAGTTATATCAAAGATAGGGAAGAGGTATTTCGTTCAATCTCCCATGATTTAAAAACACCAATCACCCGTTTACGTTTACGCGCAGAATTATTAGAAGATGAAAAACAAACGGATGCTTTTAATGTTGACTTAGAAGACCTAGAAATGCTGGTTAAAGCGGCATTACAAACAGTGAAAGATACCAATATTCATGAAAACATCGACAATATTAATATTGATAAGCTATTAAAACAGATCGTCGGTACACAAAAAGATTTGATTCGATTGCATATTAATACCAAGGATACGTTTCGAGGAAAACCTCATGCACTAAAAAGAGCGTTATCTAATGTCATCGATAATGGCGTGAAATATGGCGGAAAAGTGGATGTGTTTGTTAAAGACTCTGCTCATTCATTAGTCATTACAGTGAGAGATCAGGGCCCTGGTATTGCTGAATCAGATTTAAGTTCAATCTTTACCCCTTATGTTCGTTTACACAATGATAAACAAGGGCATGGTTTAGGCTTAGGTATTGCTCGTAATATAATCCAAGCACACGGAGGGGAAATTCATTTGTTTAATCATCCACAGGGTGGCTTAGCTGTATGTGTTATTTTACCGAGAGCATGCTAATGAACAAAAAAAACTTAATTTCTGTTTCTTCATTTGCTTGTATTAGTGCTTTTGTTTTAAGTACTACAGTAAGTGCTGCACCTTTTGAAGTCTTACACTGGTGGACTGAGCCTGGAGAGTTGCAATCAAAACAGGTGTTAGTTGATCATCTTAAAGTGAACGATATTGAGTTTGAAGATTTTGCGATTGTTGGCGGTGGAGGTGACGGTGCGATTCATGTGTTACAAATGCGCGCTTTATCAGGCACGCCACCTGAAGCCGCACAAATTAAAGGCCCAGATATTACAGAGTGGAATAAATTAAGCATGTTAGTGTCCATTGATAAACTGGTGGACACACGAGCTTGGACTAACTTTTTGCCTGAAGTCGTTATTGATCATGTCTCGGTAGACCATGAATATATGGGCGTGCCCATTAACATTCATCGTGTGAATTGGTTATGGTTAAATACAAAGATTTTTAAGCGTTTTGGGTTAGCAGCACCCACTACTTGGAAACAATTTTTTGCCGTGGCTGATTTTATCCAAGCTAAAGGGGTAAAACCCTTATCGATGGGAGGTACACCTTGGCAGGATGCTTTATTATTTGAGTCTGTGGCAATTTCTGTATTAGGCCCAGAAAACTACATCAAAGCCTTTGTTCACTTTGATAATAACGTGATTAACTCAGTTGCTATGGTTGATGCATTCAAGCTATTCAAACGATTACATCGTTATACGTCCATTGCTCAACAGGGGCAAGATTGGTTTTGGGCTTCTCAATCCTTTATCAATGATCAAGCGGCTATGTTCTTTATGGGGGATTGGGTTAAAGGCAGTTGGACAGCCGCGGGCAAAGAAGCGCTGAAAGATTATCGTTGTGTGCCAGCACCGGGTACGGATGGGGTCTTTAGTTATAATATTGATAGTTTTGTTTTGTTCAAAAAGGTTAATACGGATATCGAGCAGGCTAACCAAAAAATCTTTGTTGACACATTAATATCACCGGAGTTTCAAATAGATTTTAGTGTGGCAAAGGGATCTATTCCTGCACGTCAAAATGTTGATTTAAACCGTTTTGATAGCTGCTCAAAACAATCAGCCTATGATTTTGACCATAAGACAAAAGTACCATCATTCACTCAAAATATGGCAACCAGTAGTCATCAACAGGGACAAATCATTCAGTTGATCAGTGATTACTTCAATAGTGAATCACTGAGTGCAGAAGAAGCTGTGCAACAATTAGATGTAATGGTGAAAGCCTTAACTTCTAAATAAATAGGTTGATAGGCTTCGGTTGTGGCAGAGTGGAAGTCAGTAATAAAATGATACTTAAGCAGGGCAGCCGGCTAGGGTTAGTACTGCTTTACCATTGTTATCAAACGTCGCCCGAATTGTTTCATTTCCCTTAATTGTTGCACTGACATTACCTTGTGCAATTTCTGAACTAGTCACACGAATGTTACCTAGTTCACTGTTGCTTAATGTGTCATCAACATCAATGGTAAAACTAAGAACTTCATTGGCATTCATCGATACCCACAAAGGCAGTTGTTTATCACCATCGTTCACTTTATTGCCAGAATGCAGAGAGATATTACCCGATGTCACTTCAAAGGGTTGAAAAACTTCTACACCTTGACCTGATGCAGTGGTATCAAAAATTAAACGTCCTACGCTATTAGTTAAGTCAATATTTAAAGCCATCTCTTGTATGTTACATTTGCTATTATTACTGATTGAAAATTTATCTTTTGGCGCGCCATCGCGAAATTGGATTTGAATATTAGCGAATGCACCGACAGAGGTGATGCATAATATTAGTGCAGATAATAAATGTTTAAACATAATTTTAATCCTTTAAAAATGGCTACTAAATATTACGTTTATGAAGGTGACTAAGATCAGTTTAAGTAAAGCCTGCAGCAAAGGGAGAGAAGGATAACTAGAGAAACCTTTAAAGTACCGACAGATTTGCTAGTACTTTAAAGGTGAGTACAACTAACTTTGAATTATTTCGCTAGTTGAATGTTTTTTACTTTAAAGCTAAATCCAGCTTGAGAAGAACCCCAAGAAGCGAGTAATGCCAATGGTTTATTGACAGTGGTTATATCCAAACTGCCGGTATTTAAATCATTAATATTAGTGGTAACAGTATGCCATTCACCTGCAGCATAGTTGGCTTTTGGTAGTAGGTAATCATTGCCTACCCCATTTTCAGATTCCATTTTGATCACTAATCCCTCCGTGGCGGTTTCTCCATCATTTGCTGGTTCGCCGTAATTTTCAATAAATAAATCAAATGTTAATGTCCCTTCTACATAGTTTGATAGGTTTTGCGCATCGCCCTCAATATTAACAATACCTTTATAGCTTTCAGGGCTAGTGGCATTGTAAACAATGGATAATATGGTTTCATCATTGACGGTTTCTTCACTATAGGTGACGTGTCCTTCGATAGTAGACCAATCATCTGTAGTGGTTTGGTATGTACTTAGGTTAAGCCAAGTATCTTGGACAGTAACTTCATTACTGTCCAATGGAGGTAACGCATCTTCTTGTAATGCGTCACAGCTGATTGCGTCTGCGGCAGTATCTATGCTACTTGGGACGTAACGAATCTCACCTAAGTTAAACTCAACGGCTTCTGTTGAATATAATAGGAAAGGTGTATTTACTATTGAGAAGTCCATACCTTCGTCCACTAAGCAAGATAATGGCACTTTGATGGTTGTCCAGTTACTTTCATTTGCAGTGCTTGCTTCGGGTAAAGCTTTATTGATTGCCACTTCACCTAAACATGGCCACTCACAATGTGTGGACAGGATAAGACTTTCTGGAGCAGCTGTTTTCATATCGATATCAAATTGCAGAGTTGCATCGGCATTAACGTAACTGTATTTATCAATACCATTGGTATCGCTGGTCTGTAAATACACTTGAGCAGGTGATTCCCCACTAAAGCTAACATGGATTGCATCTTGTTGATGTAAGTAGTTAATTGGGGTGGTAGTGATCGAGCCAATGGTTGTTTCAGAGCCATTTGATACTTCTACTCCAGCCCATCCATTTGCTTCACCACTAATACGAGCGGTGAATTCACCAGAAGATTCTCGGCCGTATATCTCTAAATTGACGGTTGCTGTATCCGTGTCTGGCTCCGATTGACCACAACCATAATCTCGTTCATCAAGTTCGATATTGTCTAAATCAGTAGTAACTGATTGTGTTTCAATTGACGCATAAGCTAAGCCATAGCCGTAAGGAAACAGTGGTTTATGCTCTCCTTCAATATCTTGCTCAATCAATATGCCTGTTGTGCCATCTACTGGTGTGCTGTAATCGGCAATATTCGGTGCATGACGATTAATAGTGGTTGAACACACGGTCATTGGCCATGAGTAGGAGAGGCGACCTGTAAAATCCATGCCGTTATTAGCAAATAACACATCGGTGATGCCGCCTGCCTCTGTGCCAGGTAACCAAGCAGCAATAAATGCATCCGACGCATTGATCTCTTCATTTACGTACAAAGGGCGACCAGAATAGAATACAGTTACCACTTTATGACCCGCTTCTTTCATCTCTTGCACTGTTGCAAGGTCAGCTGCATAGGTTGCATCTAATGAAGAAAACGCTAAGGTTTGTGTAGATTTAATATCACCAAACATTTCTGCATAAGGATCTTCACCAATGACGACGATAGCAATTGCATCCTCTGGCGCTTCTGAAGCATTTGTAAAGACTTGTTCCGTCCCGACTACATCTTGAAAAGCCATTAATAACGTTGTTGAACCAGGAAAGTCATCTTCAATGGTGTTTTCAGTACCTTGCCAAGTTAAGCTCCAACCACCGGTTTGCTTTTGAATATCATTGGCTGCGCTACCGGTTACTATGTAACTTGCTTCCTTGCTTAATGGTAAAATATTATCTTTGTTTTTAAGTAATACTAGTGATTCACTCACTGCTTGTCGTGCTAAAGCTCTGTGTGCATCAGAGCCTAAGATATCAGCATCTCCAGCGAGTTCTCGTTGTGATGGTTTAGGTTTATTCCAAAGGTCTGCACGCATTTTGACACGTAAAATACGAGTAACTGCATCATTAATACGTTCAATGGCTATGGTGCCATCATTGACTTGGTCAATCACATTGCTGTAGAAAGCTTGCCAATCACTTCTTGAAGTAACCATGAATACATCGTTACCTGCATTCACCGCTTCAGGACAATTAGATGCAGTGCAACCAGTGATCTCTTGTTGACCATTCCAGTCAGTAACAATAATCCCATCAAAGCCCATTTTATCTTTTAAGATATCATTCAATAAATATTTACTACCGTGCAGTTTATAATTGTACTCACCGCTTTCTGTTTGGTCATAATTGGCTTGGTTGTGCCACGAATTAAAAGAGCTCATGACGACTTGAGCGCCAGCATCTAACCCAGCGAAATAGCCTGTCGCGTGGATATTACGAAGGTACTCTTCGCTATAATGATTCTCACCACGGTCTTCACCATCGAAGGTTCCACCATCTCCGACCCAATGTTTTACATTAGAGATAACATTGGTTTGACCTTTTAATCCTTCCGATCCACCTTGAAGGCCAGCTACCATTTGTCCTGCAAATTGGTAAATAATCTCAGGATCTTCTGAGTAGCCTTCATACACTCGACCCCAGCGATAATCACGAGGTGCCGCTACAGTAGGCGCGAAGGTCCAATCTAGGCCAGTTGCTACAATTTCTTGTGCGGTGGCGATACCAATTTCATAGATTAATTCAGGATTATTGGCCGCGCCTAAGCCAATGTTATGCGGGAAGACTGTTGCACGGTAAACATTGTTATGGCCGTGAACCGCATCGGTTGCCCACATAAAAGGAATCTTAAAAGGTCTATCTTCGTAGGCTTCTGCTAATGCATCATAATATTCGTCTGCTTTTTCTGCCCAATCTGCTGCGGTTGCATATTTATCATCATTAGGCCAAGCACCGCCGCCGTTTAATAACGAACCTAATTTATATTGTTTAGCTTCTTCAACAGTCACTTCACGGAGATCGGGTTGAATCATTTGACCTACTTTTTCTGCTAACGTCATTTGTTCCAGGATAGTGGCTATGGCTGCTTCAATACTTGGGTCAACGGCGACGGCACTATTGATTTTCGGCCAGTCTTGAAAATAAGGGACTTTCGAATCAACAGTTGTTATAGCGTTGTCGTTTGTAACTTCTTCCGTATCATTATTGCAGCCAGACAGTAATGCCATAGAGACAACACATGAAATAATCGATCTTTTATAATACATACATCTTCCTTGTAGTTTCCTGATAAAACACCTTTTCTCAGTTCTTCAATAAAAAATGAATGATTAACTGAGTTACCTAAGATGAAAAAAGTCAGCTTTTATAGATAAATCCTATGAGCTTTATGACTCTGTTTTATCTTTAATTTATCTGCTGTGTATTTTTAATTCGCTGAGCATTATAGGAAAAACTGCTAGTGAAAAAGCGATCAATATCTCTTATGTAATTGATTTTATGTAACAAAAGGTAACTAGTTTGTAACGCCTTTAATCTAATTATAGGGTTTTCAGTTGCAGGAAGTAGGGAATAAATAGATAACTCATTAGAGTTAATCAAATTTTTTAAAGCAAGGCTTAGTACTTCATTTACAAGGTAATCTTGGAGGCTAAAAGATGGTCATGTTATGGCTATATTGATGCCCTTTTTACTTTGTAACAAAAATCATCATTCGGTTACAAAGTAAAAAGTGGTCTTGCAAAAATTAAGACGTAATATCAAGAATATTCCATTTCTATTTGATCTTTAATCACGATTTATTACTTATGTTTAAAATGGTTTAGCATTTTCCAACTAGATCTTACAATTTGTGCAAATGGTCAGGAAACTGCACCAAAAGAGTACAAACTTTAATTTTTTTTAATGATTTCTGATCCAAATAAATTATTTAAAACACTGTTTAGCTAGCTATGGTAGGCATTGTTAACGTTTAAGTTTTTATTGGTCTGCTTTTTGCTAACTAACTGTAGTTAAGTGTTATTTGATGTTAAATAAAAGGGAGTTATTTATGAAGTTCAACAAATTAGTGACGGTTGCTGCTTTGGCTGTTAACGCGTTCTTGTTACCGACAACACAAGCTGCGGATGATCCATTAAAAGTGGGGTTTGTGTATGTGGGACCTGTGGGCGACCACGGTTGGAGTTATGAACATGATCAAGGCCGATTAGAGTTAGAAAAACACTTTGATGGTAAAGTAGAAACAACTTATGTTGAGAATGTACCCGAAGGTGCTGATGCTGAACGAGTTATCACTCAGTTAGCTAAGTCTGGCCATGATGTTATCTTCACGACCTCTTTTGGATTTATGAATCCAACCATTAAAGTGGCAAAACGTTTCCCTAAAGTGCATTTTGAAAACGCAACGGGTTACAAACGCAGTAAAAATGTGGGTACGTACTTATTAAGTACTTATCAAGGCCGTTATGTTTCTGGTGTTGCAGCAGGTATGGAAACAGAGTCTAACGTATTGGGTTATATTGCCTCTTTCCCAATTCCAGAAGTTATTCGTGATATCAATGCCGTTTATTTAGGCGCTAAAAGTGTTAACCCTGATGTAAAAATGAAAATTGTTTGGGTAAGCACTTGGTACGATCCAGGTAAAGAAGCTGATGCAGCAAATGCCTTAATGGATCAAGGTGCTGATGTGATTTTACAGCATACAGATAGTCCAGCACCGCTTATTGCTGCTGAAAAACGCGGTAAAATGGGGGTTGGCCAAGCCTCTGACATGAGCCACTTTGCACCTACTGCGCATATGTTCTCGGTACGTGATCATTGGGGACCTTACTACATTGATACCGTACAAAAGATCATGGATAACACTTGGAAACCTGAAGATTACTGGGGCGGTTTCAAAGAAGAGATTTTACAAATCGTCTCTGTTAATCCAAATCTGAGTGATGAGATTAAAACAGCCATCAGTGAAACTGAAGCAAAAATTAAATCGGGTGAATTCCATCCATTCACAGGGCCAATGAAGGATAACCAAGGTAATGAAGTTATCCCTGCTGGCAAAACACTAACTGATGAAGAGTTAGCTGGTGTGATGTGGTATGTAGAAGGCATCGATGCAAAAATTCCACAATAAATAGCCTCCTTACTTAGTGCTAGTTCGCTAGCACTAATTTTCCTCGCTCAATTAAATACCCAATTTTAGGATATACACTATGACCTTAAACTTACCCATCATTGATATAACGGCACTGCAAAGTGATGATATTAGCCAGTGGAGTGATGTGATCACTGCCATTGATAAAGCATGTCGTGATACTGGATTTTTTTACGTGACAGGTCATGGCATTCCTAAACAGCAGTTTGATAACGTACAGTCGATGGCAAACACTTTCTTCTCTTTACCTGAGTTTGCTAAACAAAAAATTAATATTCAGCATTCAAGCAATCACCGTGGGTGGGGGCAAGTGAGTGCTGAACAACTAGATCCTAATGGACCTAGTGATCATAAAGAAACCTTTGATATGGCCTTAGACCTTAGCCCATATCATCCTCAAGTAGCTCGTTGTGGGCAATTATATGGACCAAATCAATATCCTAACGTCGATGGCTTTATTCAATTAATGCAACAACAATATCAATTGAGTATGGAGGTTGCCTTAAGAATTTTAAAAGCAATGGCTTTAGCATTATCGTTACCAATTGACTTTTTTAGTCAACATTTTAGTTATCCTGTGAGTGTCTTACGTTTAATTCATTACCCACCTCAACAAGGCCAACAAAATGGTGCTGGAGCACATACGGATTATGGTTGTATTACCTTGTTATACCAAGATCATATTGGTGGATTACAGGTCCAAGATCGCCATGGTAATTGGCTAGATGCTACACCGGTTGAAAACAGCTTTGTGGTGAACATTGGTGATTTAATGCAGCGTTGGACCAATGACTGCTATAAATCAACCAAACATAGGGTAACAAGTCCAACTTCTCAAACAACGCGTTTTTCAATGCCATTCTTTGTTGAACCAAACTTTGATACGCCGGTGGCAACAATAGAATCATGCTTACAACCTGGTGAAGCACCTGTTTACCAAGATGTGACTGCTGGTGATTGGATTTTGTCACGCTTCGCGGATACTTATGAATACCGTAATGAAGAGATAGAGTAGCGGCAATCTACTTTGGCTAACAAAGTTAGTAATTAAGCAAAAATTTGCCCAAGGAGACAAGGGTAAATACATGCATTAATGGATCAAAATAGTGCATGAGAGATCAATAAGGAACAAACGATAATATGGCAAATTTTCCCCTACTCAAACTATGGAATGTGAGTAAAATTTTTCCAGGTGTCATTGCAAATGACAATGTCAATATGAGCCTCAATAAGGGCGAAATATTAGCATTATTAGGTGAAAATGGCGCAGGTAAGTCCACCTTAGTGAAAATGATTTATGGGGTCAATCAACCCGACACTGGTGCTATTTTTTGGAATAATCGAGAAGTCGATATTCACTCTCCAAACCAAGCTCGTGCCATGGGAATTGGCATGGTATTTCAGCATTTTTCTGTGTTTGAAACTTTAACTGTTCAAGAAAATATAGAGTTGGGTTTAGATAAAGAGTTTGTGCAACAACTAGATGATCTGCGCCAAGAGATTATTGATATTAGTAAAAAGTATGACCTACATGTTGACCCTGACCGCTATGTGCACAGTCTGAGTATTGGGGAGCGTCAACGCGTTGAGATTTTGCGTTGTTTGATTCAAAACGTAAAGCTACTTATTTTAGATGAACCTACTTCAGTATTAACACCTCATGAAGTCTCTGGTTTATTTAGAGTATTAAAAAAACTCGCCAGTGAAGGTGGCAGTGTTTTATTTATTAGTCATAAATTAAAAGAGGTCACTGAATTATGCGATCGGGCCGTTATTTTGCGCGGCGGTGTAGTGACAGGTGAATGTATTCCAGCACAAGAAACACCTGAATCGATTGCAAGAATGATGGTAGGGAGTGAGGCAATACTTTCTGAAAACTATCCAAAAACACTCACAGAAGACTCTATATTTACTGCACAGCAATTAACATTAGCACCAACTAACCCCTTTGGATGTGGTTTAACTGATGTCTCTTTAACACTTAGAAAAGGTGAAATATTAGGTGTTGCAGGTGTTGCTGGTAATGGACAAGAGGACTTATTAGAAGCATTAAGTGGTGAAGATACACGTGCAGATAAAGCCAGTATCACTTTTGCAGGGCAACAGATTGGTAACTTAAATGCTGGAGCAAGAAGGGCATTAGGTATGGCGTATGTCCCAGCGGATCGTCTCGGTCAAGGTGCTGTACCTGAAATGAGTTTAACCGATAATACATTATTAACAAATACAGCTTCGATCATTGAGCGAGGTTTTATTATGGGTAATAAGTTAAAAGCCTTGGCCAAGAAGATTATTATTGATAATAACGTCAAATGTCACAACCAAAACTCACAAGCCAAAAGTTTATCTGGCGGTAATTTACAAAAATTTATTATTGGGCGAGAAGTCCAACAATCTCCAACAGTATTGATTTGTGCTCATCCTACCTGGGGGGTTGATATTGGTGCTGCCAGTGCTATACACCGTCAATTAATTGCATTACGCGATCAAGGAGCGGCTATTTTAATTATCTCGGAAGATATTGATGAATTGTTTGTGGTCTGCGATAGATTAACCGCTTTGTATGAAGGCCGCTTGTCACCGATTGTTGAAACGCAACATACGAATATCGAAGAGATAGGTAAATGGATCGCTGGTGGCTTCATTGAACACAAGGAGGCGAACCATGCTTAATGTTCAACCTCGTATAGAAAGTGCGAAATTAATGGCTTGGTTATCGCCTTTTATTGCGATCTGCTTAACCATGTTAGCGTCTAGTTTGATGTTTATCTTATTAGATGTGAGTCCACTAAGAGCCTTTGAAGTGTTTGTGATCATGCCGCTTAGCGATAGTTATAATATCGGTGAATTAATGGTAAAAGCTGCACCCTTGATGTTGTGTGCGACCGGATTAGCTATCTGTTTTCGCGCTAATGTTTGGAATATTGGGGCGGAAGGTCAATTATTAATTGGCGCAGTGGTCAGTAGTTATTTTGCAATACAAGCAGGTGAAAATGCAGGCGTTGGAATGATGATCTTGATCTTGACTTCAGGGGTGATTGCCGGTGCTTTTTGGGCTGCTATCCCTACAGCATTAGACCGTTTTTTCAAAACCAATATTATTCTTTCCACCATTATGCTTAATTACATTGGCTTATATACTTTGTTATGGGCAGTGCATGGACCCTTAGCAGATCCACAAGGTTTTGGTTTTCCTGAATCGGCTATGTTTGCTGATGCGATCCTGTTGCCATTAATTCAAGAAGATGGGCGAGCTTCCATTAGTATTGTCATTGCTATTATTGTTGCACTTATTACTGGCCTTGCTTTGTTTAAAACATTGCCAGGCTTTATTGTGCGCGTTTATGGAGAAGATAAAGCAGCAGCGCGTTACGCTGGTTTTAGTAGTAATAAAGTCGTATGGGGCGTGATGTTATTTGCTGGAGCATTAGCAGGTTTTGCTGGTGCGGCAGAGGTTACAGGGCCCATTGGCCAGTTAATCCCATCGGTGTCACCTGGTTACGGTTATGCAGCAATTATTGTGGCTTATCTTGGTCGATTAAATCCTTTCGGTATTATTATTTCTGCGTTATTTATGGGCTGTTTGTATATGGGCAGCGACTTAGCACAGATAGAGTTAGGTCTACCGACGGCTATCACTGGTTTATTTCAAGGTATTTTATTGTTCTTTATGCTCGCATGTGATTTTTTAATTAATTATAAAATATCATTTTCGTCTAAAAAAATACCTGAAAAACCAGTACTAGCATCATCCGCTGACAGTGAATTAGTCTCTAGCAGCGAAAGCAATAAATAGGAAGGAACGGAACATGGATATGGAACTCATTCAACAAATATTAATTGCTGCACTGAAAACAGGAACGCCTTTATTACTTATCGCATTAGGTGAACTGGTAACCGAAAAATCAGGTGTCCTTAATCTAGGACAAGAAGGGATGGTACTGATGGGCGCAATGGCAGGTTTTGCTGGCGCGTATTATACAGGTAATTTGTTTTTTTTATAACCCTGGTCACAAAATGCACACTTCGTAATTGAATCTATCCTTTTCCCCTTCTTTTTCTTGACTTTATTGTGCTATGTTAAACTTGCACAGTATGAAGCTAAATAAGTCTTTTAGTAAATTTAATGCATAGTTCGGGGGGGGGATGGATAAATCAGTCGTAATATCTTCTGGTGAGAATATTGATACATCAAACTCTGTCGCTCATGAAAATTCTGATGAGTATCCAAACGCACTTCTACTTGTTGCTGAAGGTGTGGCGGTTTTTAATGATAAAATGGAATTGCTGCCACTCATCTCCGACTTTCTTACCCACTACAGAAGTGATCATAGTGATTACTCCGTAAAAACCTACGCAAACAACTTACGTTATTTAGTTAAATATCTGACTACGTATGATGAGTATCACATTGGTTCGAAACGAGACGATTGTTTGTTGACTGTACATGTAACTGAAATTCAGAAATATTTTAATTATTGTAAAAGTGATAACAACAAGGATGGTACAAAGAAACAGCCGATAAGTGGAAAAACAATATCAAACAGAGACGCTACTTTTGGCAGATTCTTCTCTGATTTTCTATGTAATCCTCCCTCTGGCTATAAACTCATTAGACAAGAAAATCCTTATGAGAATGGTAGCCTAACAGTTGGGGCTAAAGAGTCGCTAATTAAGCCTGCACTTTTTACAGATATTGAAGCCTTGATTCGAGTTGCTAATCATGAAAGAGAGAAAAGCCTCATTCAATTCATGTTCGACTCAGGTGTTCGTAGACAAGAAGTAGAAGATATATGCCAAGAAACAATTTCACAATTATCGAGTGTAGCTCGGAAAAGTATAATCGAAGATGAATACACGTTCAAAATACCTAGCGAATATGTCGCAATGGAAATTAAGGGCAACAAAGGGCGAGGAAGGGAAGCTAAATTCCGAAATACAGTTGTTTCAAAAGAGACTATCAATAGAGTTCAAAGATATCACTCAAGCATCGAATATAAAAAACACAAGCGAAAGTGGGGAAGCAATCCTGTTCCTGCCTTCTTAAATGAAGAAGGTAATCCTTATACTGCAAGGGCTGTTAGTAAACTAATAACAAAGCTATCTAAAAGAGCGTTAAAACTTGGGTTAATCAAAGCCCTACTATCACCACACAAAATTCGACATGGTTTTGGCGCTATGATTCTAAATTCTGAGGATCTAGGTAAGACAAAGTTGGACAGGCTTTTACTGTTGCAACAGTGCCTTGGGCATGAATCTTTAGACACAACACAAAAGTATACAAAAATACCAGTCGGGGTGTGGGAAAAATTTGTAGATCGCAATGGTGTGGAACTCAAAAGATATCTGTTGATGAGAAAACTAACGGATAGAACCAGAGTTAAGAAAGGAATGGTGAAATGAAATATGAGGAATACAGAAGGCGTCTACTGAATTGGTGGCAGTCATTGACGGATGAGCAAAAAATGGTGCTCCCAACCGCAAACAACACCATCGACCTGCGTGATCTCTTTAGTGATGCGCCGATAAGCTATTACACAATACGCAGAAACCTAAAAGAAGATGTTAAGAAGATAGAAGCAGAGCTTAAGGTGTTAGGTGTTTTGTTCGATGTTGATGCATACAGAGAACGTTTGCTTAATTGGTGGCAGTTGTTGTCAGATGATCAAAAAAAGGGACTCCCAACCGTAAATAACACCATCGACTTGCGTGATCTATTTGGTGGAGTACCTTTAAGCTATGGTTCGATACGTCAATACCTGCAAGAAGATATCAATAAGATAGACGCAGAGCTTAAGGCATTAGATGTTTTATTCGATGTTAAAGCATACAAAGATCGCCTGCTCAATTGGTGGGGGGCGTTGACGGATGAACAAAAAAAGGCGCTTCCAACCGTAAAAAACACTATCAACTTACGTGATCTATTTGATGGTGCACCGATAGGGCATGGTGCGATACGTCAATACCTGAAAGAAGAGATTGATAAGATAGACGCTGAACTTAAGGCGTTAGGTGCTTTCTTCAATGTTGAAATATGTAGAAAGCGCCTGCTCAATTGGTGGGGGGCGTTGACGGATGAACAAAAAAAGACGCTTCCAACCGTAAATAACACCATTGATTTGCGTGATTTTTTTAGTGATGCTCCGATAAGCTATTACACAATACGTAAAAACCTAAAAGAATATGTCAAGAAGATAGATGCAGAGCTTAAGGCATTAGGTGTTTTATTCGATGTTGAAGCATACAGAGAACGTTTGATTAATTGGTGGGGGGCGTTGACGGATGAACAAAAAAAGACGCTCCCAACCGCAAGCAACACTATCGACTTGCGTGATCTATTTGATGGAGTACCTTTAAAATATGCTTCGATACGTCAATACCTACAAGAAGACATCAAGAAGATAGACGCAGAGCTTAAGGCATTAGGTATTTTATCCGATGTTGAAGCATACAGAGAACGTCTGATTAATTGGTGGCAGTCGTTGACGGATGCTCAAAAGAGGGTGGTCCCAACTATAAACAACACAATTGATTTTAGAGATCTATTTAGTGATGCACCGACAAGCTATTACACAATACGCAAAAACTTAAAAAAAGATGTAAAGAAGATAGATACAGAGCTTAAATCATTAAATATTTTATTTGATTGTGAAGCATACAGAGAGCTTCTCCTCAATTACTGGCAGTCTTTAACGGATGAACAAAAGAAGGCTGTCCCAACCCAAAAAAACACAATTGACTTGCGTTTTCTATTTAGTGAAGCACCGATAAACTATCCCGAAGTACGCAAACACTTAAAAGAAGATATCGAGAAGATAGTTGCAGAGCTAAAAACATTAGGTGTTTTACTCAATGTTGATGAAGAGGTGGTTGCTACATTGATGTGTGGCTTTATCTCTGAATGTAAAGCTAATCCAGACTTGTTATGGGATATTGAGCTAACATCTCATATGGTCTTACACTCAAAGGTGGTAGCTGGAGATCCTGACAGGTACTTTGAGGAATTTGGACTTGTTTCTAAAGCATACTTGATGAACAAGTTTTCGTGCTCATCCAAAAGTCTTGATAAGCCTGCTTTGCTTGATCTTAGAAAACAGCTTAACCAACTGCTGTTGAATTATGAAGTATCACTTCCATACCGTCAAATCAAAGATAGTAGTCATGCTGTCGGTCATGATCTTAATAATCGAAGAATGTTCCTTCAATGGAAAAATAGCTTAACGTATGAAGAAAAACAGGCACTTCCAATGCTTGGAAATACAATTAAGCAAGAAGCATTCAGTAACGTAATTCCAACCGAACATGGAGCAACGAAACGTCCATTACTAAAAACTGAATATCAACGTTTCTCAAGGGAGGTTGCTGAACTCAAAGGCATCAGCACCTGTTACAAAACAGTTAAAGAACGTGAAGCAATACGTAAAGAAAATGCTTTAAACAAAGAAGAAAGCAAGTTTTTGGCATTTATCAAATTGCGGTATAAAAAACTGGTTTCCATTGATGACTTTAGCTCTAAAAAGGGGGGCTGCAAGGATGTGCAGCATGCATTTGCAGTTGGATCTTTAAAGGCTACATCAAAATCAGGAATCATGAATTACTATATCGGATACAAGCATTATTGTGACTTCTTAGAAAGTAAAGGGGGCTCGCCTGATAGCAGTTATAGAGCTAGCTTTAACTCATGGTCTCTGAAAGATTTTAAAGAGTATTTAGGCGATAAAATTGCTGAAACTGCGCTATCGACATCATCTGCAACCACAATATTATCGGCGCTGCGAATGACGTTGAACAAATTGAAAAAAATTCGAAATTTCGAATTCAGTTATTACCCTGCCGACGGATTTGAAATCGTCAGAGAATCTATAATATATAAGCCATACTCACCTAATGAACGAAAGCAAATACACGAAATGCTAGAGCAGGAAATGGTGTTAGCTAAAAAGAAACTAGCCCCATACCAAAAATTAGATAGAAAGAATGCCGATCTTGATGATCCAAAGATCCAAGCAAGGGTCATTTTTGAAGATGATTGTAACTGTATAATCACCTACAATGGCTCTAGGGGAAGGGCAGCAAAAGATCGTATAAAAGGACATAATAAACTTATAAATTTTGTTTCTGCAAGAAGGATTTCTCTAGTTGAACTTTACAAAGAATGGGGGGTGTTAACTCGGAAAGTGATAAGTCGTGATATCGGCGTGTATATATTAAAAATGGCGCAAGTTCTGGGTATGAATTTAAATTCCATTCTTGACCTAGAATTGGATGATTACCAAGAACACCATTCACTTACTAACAAGCCCTGCTTAACCTACTGGAAAGAGCGTTCAACAGGGGAAAAAATGTTACATCTAGACTTATTTCATGCTGATCTGCAATGGCTAACAATAAGCCAGAAGCACTTTGTTGAAAAGGTGTTTGATGAAGTTACTCAATTGACTTTGGAGACAAGAAAATATGCGCCAGATGAAATATCAAACAGGCTTTTTATAACATTTCACAAGAAAGTTACTACGATAACCGAAAACACTATGCCTCAATTATACTCTGAACTGATCGATGAATATCAGCTAAAAGATGATAATGGTGAACCGTTGACGCTCACTACAACCAGATTCAGACCCACCCTCGTGAGTGAGTTAATCGAAGCTGGCGTATCAATAAGAGAAATTCAATATATGTTAGGACACTCTTCCATTTTTACAACAATAGGTTACATTGATAAATTAGAACTTGATAGGGTCATAAGAGGTAAAGCAAGAAAGGCAATAGAAGACATTTATAGTAACACTGTTCACGCAAGAGAACAGGATTCTAGTAAGAAACAACCGCGTAGATTTGATGAAAATCAGATTATCATGAAAACCCCTTTAGGGGGCTGCAAAAACATATTTGATCCACCCGACTTTATTAAGAAATCATCTTTGTACGTTAAGGGAAAACCCTGTTCTCAATACAATAAGTGCATATCTTGTGACAATGTGATGCTGACAGAGAAGCATCTTCCTGAACTATTTGCGATGCAAAGAGACTATTTGGCATCACTAGAAAGTAGTACCGTTATCAATACGCCCTACCATATCGTTGTGCTAGAAAATATCTCACTGCTTGACGATATTTTGAATCCCGAAACTTCGGAGTTTGAAGAAGATATTTTGATACAAGCGAAAGAAGACTCGTTATTTATTGAAACTACTATATTGGATAACTAGGGGCGTTAACAATGGAACAACAAAATATAGATCACTTGGAGAAAATAAATCAATATTGGCAAGAGGTTTTTTCCAATCTGTTAATTTTGAACAATATTAATAATGATAAAGTTAGTGGTGAGGTTATACCATATATCGCGCAACTTGCTCTTTTGCCAGTATCCAAGAAGAGCATTTTTAGCGATATGCTGTGGGATTACGATTGGGATACTCGAAATCGAGCTGCCTCAGTTACATTAACACGCGTTCAGCTTGATTTTGTCAAATATCAGCACATACCGCTCGGTGTGATAACCGAAATTAAGTGCCTATTTTTAGCAGTTAAAGCATCCCCAAAAGATTTTGGTCATAGAAAAAACGAAATAAAGCCTCATACTTTGATTGCCGTATTCCAACTTGGACTGGTATTTTTGAATTTTGTTTTTTCTGAAATGGAGAGACTACTTGGCAAAGAGTATGTGCAAGAGCAGTGCAGTAAACTCTCTGGAATCACCTTGCTGGATTTTGAAGAGGCAGCAAAAAAGACCACGTTGAAAATATCAAGCGAGAAAAGAACACAAAGTAGCTATAAAACTTTTTTTGACTACTTAAATACTCATAAAGCAAAAGATGAAATCGGTATCGAATGTAACGCCGATTATGGTGCAATAAAAAAAGCGTATGAGGAAAATTCTAAGAAGAGTAATTATAAGAAAAAAAAGAAGCTCCCCTATCTTGAAACAAAAGAGTTCGATTTAGCTCTCAAGAAAGCTTCATTTAATGTAGTGAGCTTCTTAAAAGCTGTTGGTGAAGAAGAGAATGATCCTGTTATGGCTAAACATTACCAGACGCTAGCCACAAAGTATGAAGAGTTCTCATACTCAAAACAAGAATTCGAGGACTATGGCGCTTATCGTTTACATCGTAAAGGATACTCACTGGCAGATATCAACACTATTTTCCCTGATAACCAAGTAGCAAAATTTGATTCCAGTATAGAACCAACTAATGCAATGGTAGAGACAAAATATCGGAAAAAATTTAACTATATCGGACCTCTCAAAATTGCAATTAATAAAGCGTTTTATTCGGCGCTATGGGTTATCGGCTCCCTCATGGGAGCAAGACCAAATGTGTATTCGGCTTTGAAGATTGATGACTGTCTGGATTTGAAAGACAACACTATAGTCTCTGAAGAGCACAAAGGGCGAGATAATCGTTGGAATTTGTTTAATGATCGTTGGGTAGCGATACCAATCATGATCGATGCAATAAAAGTAGTTGAGTTGATAGGTGGTAAGGTTTTTCAGAACACATATGTGTTTGGAAATATTTTTACATTAAAGCCAGATGAAATAAACACACCTATGACAGCCCTTTCTCAGGCTATTAAAAATGGTTTTCAGGCTTTCACGGGACGATCTCCAGATGATATTAACAGCAAACTCAATGGGTATGTATTCAGGCACAGTTTAGCGCACCAAATGTATCGAGCAGATGTCGGTTTACCAGTCATTTCTTACCAACTCAAACATGTAGTATCGATAACAGATGCGCTCGCACGTAAAGGTAAAGTTAGTCAAACAACACTCGGGTATGGGGGGATAGCTAATCAATTAACAACTGTTGATAGCAAGTCGTTAAATTTAAGGCATATTGCTGAATTAGAAGCGGTTAAAGCCAACTTTGATCCTCACGGTAAATACATGGGTGGAAAAGCCGAGGAACACCTTTCTAAGATCAAAAAATTCTTCAATGGTTGCATGGAAGCGGGCTATACAGAAGAAGAAATATATGAAGCAATGGTTGAACAAGGTTTGGCAATCATCAATGTGGGTAGTGGTTATTGCTTCGGCGGAGTCGAAGACTTCGATGAGACCTTGCCATGTATTGGTAGTTTAAGGTGTAACCCTAACCGTTGTCGCAATGCCATAGTAACCAAAGCAAATGCGCCTAAATGGCGAGAAATATACCTTTCTAATTTAAAATTGGTCGGTGCTGAGGGATACGAAGATAGACAAGATCAGATTGGTGAAGCTATAGACGAATCGAAAAGGGTTTTAGAATATTTGGGCGAGGAACTGATCTGATGGCTGAATATGATAAAAAAAATCAAGAAGTTTACGATGAAAATACCGATAAAATCTGGTCTGCATTGGATGCTATAAGGCAAGATAAGAAGCTAAAGGCAACTAAAGCTCAAGTGGCTACGTTAACTGGACTTCATCGTAATAATTTTGGTGGTGAAAGCTCAAGGGCTTGGGTTAGTTCTGAGCTTGATCTAATTAAACAGCAACGACAAGAAGAATCAAAGCGCACCCAAATAACTAAAAAACAACAAGAAAAGAACTTGCAGGAGTTACTTGATCAGTCAAAGCTAGAAATTTTACATTGGTTCACTAAATACTCAGAGTCAGAAAGAGAGTTAAATAAATTAAGAACACGCTCTAAACGTGATTATGAAAGTCTCGAATGGCATAAAGCAGCTATCGAAAAAGAGCGGAAAGCCAAAAAATTGCTTGAGGAGAGGATTGAACTATTGGAGAGCTTATTAAATGAGGAATCAGTGAAGAATGGAGCTTAACGCCCCATAACTGTGACTAAACTAAACCGAAAATGGGTATTTGATTGGTTCGTGATGTCGGTAGTCAACCACTTCGAAATCATCGATTGTCACCCACGTTTCCAAGTCCTCTAGTGACTTGATATTAGGGTTGATAATGAGCTTAGGTGGTGCGTAAGGCTCTCTCTTAATCTGCTCTTTCATTAGCTCTAGTTGGTCTTCATAGATATGAGTATTGACGATCTTATGGAACGCCTTGCCAGCCTTTACCCCTGTGATCTGAGCTGTGATCTGAAGCAGCCAAGCCACTTGAATTTGGTTGAATACTAAGCCAAGAGGGACGTCACAACTGCGTTGAGTGCTGTTTAAATATAGGATATCACCGAGTAGTGAAAAGTGGTGGCTATACATGCAGGGACGCAAACATCCGATGTGGAATTCGCCTGGGTTGTAAAAGTTAAGGATTTCACCTCGGTCATCAATGCCTTTACTTAGATGCTCGATGATCTTTTTATATTGATCGACAAAACCACCATCAGGTTTTGACCATTTACGTCCCTGAACGCCGTATACACGGCCCATATCATCTTCACCTTTACGGTGCGGGTTATTAAGCCAGGCTTCATTGAGGTTGGCGTTAGCGTCCCAAGTCTTGGTTCCTACTTTTCGGAAGTCAGCAGCGTTGTCATACCCACGTAAGTAGCCAAGCATTTCTGCAATAGCGCTTTTCCAAAAAGTTTTTCGTGTTGTTACTAGAGGAAATTCATTAGCGGCCATATCGTATTCTAAATCCGCATTAATAACAGTTAAACAGCGTTTTCCTGTTCTTTCGTTCTTAATCCAAATTCCTTCATTGATAACTCGCTTACACAAGTCTTCGTACTGGCTGTGTTTACTATTCATTATATTTACCAAGTGTCTTTTCTGTTCATAATCATATTATCACATTTAGAACTTATTCTACTATGCGTCAATAAAAGGTTAGGAAGTGATAATTTGAGGCACAGTAACATAAAATATAGGGTGATGTTACTGATCTTCCCTCAAATATGGATTCAAGATAATCAGAACGGTTATTCGGAGTTACAGTCCTTAGCTAAAGCAAACAACGAGCATTACGACTCCCAAAAAGTTGAAGATATACTGCTAGCTTTAGATATTGCCTCATTGTTCGCTAATGCAGGTCTTAGCGAGAGTGATTATCGCCAGCTAATGGTGACGCCGTTTGTGGATGAATGTGTTCATTTAGTAATGAAGGGGATCAAAAACCTGAAATAGTAATGGTTAAATCAACCATAATAGTACCTTATCAATCGTGATTTTTTGTGATAGCAAGTTTTTAAGAGTGACTTAGTGTGGTGGTAATCTCATTTTAGCCATACTTTTGTAATGCGAACTATATCCTTTTAAGTTTTAACTCTAAGCCATTTATGTCCAGGGGGAGGTACTAGTAAAGCTACCAGCATTGTTTTTGTAGCAAACTCAAATAAAGCGACTCTAAATTAGGGGCGAATTTTTGGTATGGCGAAATGACGTTGCGAATAGTCGATAGTTTAAGGAAAAAATTGATAAAGGTCTTGCCAAGAGCAGAGTTGTTTTATCGCAATCATTTACCAAAAAGGTTGGACTAACTATGAGTTAGATGGAATGGTTACAAAAACTGTTTAAATACTATTGAACTTAGCGTTTATTATATTTTTGCAATATTTATTTGGCGACGCTTTTAAACGAATAACCAAACGAAGTACGCTATCTTAATTAGCAATAAAATAACGCTTCTATATTCGCTCCCAAAGCTTCAGCCAATAACTCCACTTCAACATCAGTAACACGCCTCACTTTAGCCTCAATTTTTGCCAAAGTTCCTCGGCTTATATTCCACTCTAACAAATTACATCTCGCTGCTAATTGTTCTTGAGTCCAGTCATTTTTTTCTCGGATTTTTCTAACATTCTTACCAACAATATTCATCGATTTTTTGCTCCGTTATCAGAACTTGATTGTCACAGAGAAAAATCCTAGAATTGCTCCGCTATCGGAGCGTGTTGAATTTGGTATGATAAAACTTATGAAAAATATAAAAATGAATGTTCTTCTTACTAAGATTTTAGAAGATGAAACATTTGATAAATTTACAGTAATTAATCTTAGAGATAAGTACCTGCAACATTCACAGGTATCTCTGTGCTCGATTGAAGCTCGTAAATATGTTTATAAACATATTCTGAGATTGGTTAAATGTGGTGTGTTAAGTAAAAGTGGTAAAAAAAACTCACACAAAATAATGTACAAAAAAACTGATTTATTTAATGAAGTAAATTTTATTTCTGGGGAATCTTCCCCTCCAAAGAAAGATTCCTATAAAAAACCTTTACTAATACCCAGTGAAAAAATTCTAGAAAATTCTGCAATAGAAAAATTGAAAGAAACCTTAAATGAATACAAAGTTGACATGATGTCCGCTATTGGCGAATCGGAAGAATACATCCGTTTATTAGACTCTGTTCCTGAAATGAAAGAGCAACTTAGTGAGAAGTACCACCTAGCTCGTGATAAAAGCTCAAAACTTTTAGGAAAAATAAAAGCTATCCAAACAATCATAGCGATTCAATCGGAAGCACAATGCAATTAAGAAAATGGCAAGCCGAGAGCATTAAGTTAGCACTGGATCATTATCAAGAAATCAGTAAGCATTTTTTATGCTTAGCCACACCAGGAGCAGGAAAAACCGTAATGGCGGCTGAAGTGGCTGCAAAACTATACGAACAAGATAAAATTGATTTTGTTCTTTGTTTTTCTCCTTCAAGTACAGTATCTCAAAGTATCACTTACACTTTTACTAAAAGGTTTGGCGCTCGATTTGATGGTGTGATAGGTGCTATTGGTTGCTCTTATACTTACCAAAATATAATGTTTTTTAAAGAAGATTTTTGGCAATTGCTTAAAAATAATCGCGTATTGGTCGTGTTTGATGAAATCCATCATTGTTCAGGATCTTCACTGGAAAATGCAAATGCATGGGGTGAAGAAATAATTCAAAACATTCAACAGCAAGCAACGTTTACCCTTGCGTTAACAGGCACACCATGGCGATCTGATAATGCACCAATAGTTTTATCGAACTACAGCGATCCTGATGGGTTAATTCAGTGTGATTATATCTATGGTCTAAAAGATGCGGTGCAAGATCGTGTTTGCCGGATACCTACCTTAGTATTAATCGATAACGAAAAAATATCTGTTACAGATGAAGATAACCAAAAGAAGGTATTTACAGGTCTTCAAGAGTTATTAAATCAATCAATCGTTTCGTATCAGTCAGTTATTACTAATGATTATGTAATGAAAGATATCCTCAAGCGAGGGTGTGATAAGTTAAAGCTAATACGCAGCTGTAACCCCAATGCAGGAGCGCTAGCCGTAGCATCATCCGTAGAGCACGCAGTTCAAATTATTAAACTACTTCGAGAAACATTTAACCAGACAGCTGTTTTGGTGACCTATAAGCAGGTTAAACCATCTGAAATTATTGATCAATTTAGGTATTCCAATACTCAATGGATTGTAAGTGTTGGAATGGTATCTGAAGGCACGGACATTCCCCGTTTACAGGTTTGCTGTCATTTGAGTCGAATAAAAACAGAATTGTATTTTAGGCAAGTATTAGGTCGCATCTTACGAATTAATGAAGCACAAAATCAAGAAGCATGGTTATACACCTTTGCCGAAAAAAAACTTTCTGAATTCGCTAATCGTATCAAAGATGATTTACCTGATTACAATGTTGTTATTAATGAAGATTTTTCCATTGAAGAATTTGACAAGTCAGGTACCACTCGTAAAAAAACAGAGCAATTAAGAGAACAACCATTTGAATGGGATGAACCGGCAAATAATGAATCAACTGATTTAAATAATTCCGAAAAGTCCTTCGCAGATCAAAACTCAAACGTATTTCAACATTCGATTGAAATGCTCGGCATGTTCAGAGAACAAATTATTGCAACGTTTGAATCTCCTCTTTGATTTTATTGAGCGGAAAATACAGAGTTAGTACTATCTTCCTCCTACATCCCATCATAAAGCGTGCTCAATTTCATGTAAAAGACATCTAAAATCATGCATAATACAACTCATTGAAGCTTAAGCGATTTGGTGGTTTTATTTCATGCAGACAAAGACAATTAAAAAATCAAACCTCACTGAAACAGATATCATTACAAAATTCATTCTCCCAAGCATAAAAAATGCAGGTTGGGATGATATGACGCAAATCCGCCAAGAGGTGAAACTGCGTGATGGTCAAGTGATTGTGCGTGGTCAAATCGGTATGCGAAAAACCGTAAAATCGGCTGATATCGTACTCTACCACAAACCTAATATGCCACTGGCTGTCATTGAAGCCAAAGCCAATAAGCATGATGTTGGTAAAGGGATGCAACAAGGGCTAGATTATGCGCGTCTGCTTGAGGTGCCATTTATCTTTGCTTCCAATGGTGACGGTTATATTTTTCATGATAAAACCAACCCTGCGCAGTTAGAAACTGAAATTAGTTTAGAACAATTCCCAACGCCCACTGACTTATGGAATAAGTATTGTGTCTTTCGAGGTTTTAGGGAGGAGCAGCTACCACTCATTACCCAAGATTATCATGATGATGGCAGTGGCAAATCACCACGTTATTATCAGCTTCAAGCGATTAATAAAACCATAGAAGCAGTATCTCGTGGTCAGAAACGTATGTTATTAGTGATGGCAACGGGGACAGGTAAAACCTATACCGCTTTTCAAATTATCTGGCGTCTATGGAAATCGCGGCAAAAAAAACGCATTCTATTTTTAGCTGACCGCAACATTCTGGTTGATCAAACCAAAACTAATGATTTCCAACCCTTTGGAGAAGCGTTAACCAAAGTCACCAAGCGCACCGTTGATCCCGCCTATGAAATTCACCTTGCACTGTATCAAGCACTAACAGGACCAGAAGAAGAGCAAAAGGCATTTAAGCAAGTCGATCCTGACTTCTTTGATCTGATCATTATTGACGAGTGCCACCGTGGTAGTGCGGCTGATGACAGTGCATGGCGCGAAATTTTAGAATACTTCAGCGCAGCAACGCAGGTTGGTTTAACGGCAACGCCTAAAGAAACAGAAGAAGTGTCTAATATCGATTACTTTGGTGAGCCTGTATATACCTACTCATTAAAAGAAGGAATTGAAGATGGTTTCCTTGCTCCCTATAAAGTGGTGCGCGTTGATATCGATGTCGATCTACAAGGGTGGCGACCAACAAAAGGTCAGACAGATAAAAATGGTGAACTGATTGAAGATCGCATCTATAACCAAAAAGATTTTGATCGCACCTTAGTGATTGATGAGCGTACTCAGTTAGTGGCTGAGACCGTAACCAGTTATCTAAAACGTACCGACCCCATGGCAAAAACGATTATCTTTTGTAACGATATTAATCATGCCGAGCGTATGCGCCGTGCTTTAGTGAATTTAAATCCAGAGCAGATCGCTAAAAACGAAAAGTACGTCATGAAGATCACGGGTGATGATGAAATCGGTAAAGCGCAGCTTGATAACTTTATTAATCCTAAAAAAGCTTATCCGGTGATAGCCACAACCTCTGAATTAATGACCACGGGGGTTGATGCTCAAACCTGTAAACTGATCGTGCTTGATCAAAATATTCAATCGATGACTAAGTTTAAACAGGTTATCGGTCGAGGTACGCGCATTAATGATAAATACAATAAACTCTGGTTCACTATTTTAGATTTTAAAAAAGCAACTGAACTGTTTGCCGATGAAACCTTTGATGGCGAGCCTGTACAAATAATGGTACGAGCGCCTAAAGAGATTATCGAGGGTGATGGTGATATTGAGACTCCGCCAGAACATCCCGATGACGAAAACACGATAACAGAAAATCCTCCCTCAGATTATGACGCACAAACGGATGGGACAACGGATGATCAATTACCAATCAACAACGATGATTGGGGTGAAATAACCGATGATGATGAAGAAAAACGTTTTATTAAGTTTCATGTCTCTGGTGTGACCGTTAAAAAGATGGCCGAGCGTGTGCAGTATTACGACACCGATGGTAAATTAGTGACAGAATCATTTAAAGATTACACCCGCAAAACAATGGGCAGTCAGTTTAGTTCGCTAGACGAATTTGTTAAACGTTGGAATACGGCAGATCGCAAACAAACCGTGATCGATGAGTTAGAGGAGGTAGGGATTATTTGGGAAGCATTGACCCAAGAAGTAGGAATGGAGCTCGACCCCTTTGATATGATCTGTCATGTTGTCTATGATCAACCTGCATTAACTCGCAAGGAACGAGCAAACAACGTTAAAAAGCGTAATTATTTCACCAAATATTCTGACACAGCACAAACCGTGTTAGATAATCTTCTTAATAAATATGCTGATGTTGGTGTGCAAGAGATTGAAAGTATGCAAGTGCTTAAAGTTCAGCCTTTTAATCAAATTGGCAGTCTCAGTGAAATTATCAAAAAAGGCTTCGGTGGTAAATCACAATACGAGCAGGCAATCAGTGAATTAGAAGCGGAAATTTACCAGCCGACACAGCAAACCGCGTAATTTAACATACAAAATAAACGTCTAGTGTGTTGTTAACTAGCAACATACTCGACGATCATACAATAATTAAAGAGAAGTTTATGTCAGTCAGTTCAGCAATCAAATCCATTCAAGATATCATGCGTAAAGATGCCGGAGTCGACGGTGATGCACAGCGTTTAGGGCAAATGTCCTGGTTATTATTTCTCAAAGTATTTGATGCCCAAGAGGAAGAATTAGAACTGGAATTAGATAACTATAAAGCACCGATCCCAGAGCAATATCTATGGCGTAGCTGGGCACAAGATGCAGAGGGTATTACTGGTGAAGAGTTATTAGACTTTGTTAATGATGATCTTTTCCCAAGTCTGAAAAATATAACGGCACCAATTGCGCTTAATCCGCGTGGTCATGTAGTCAAGGCTGCATTTAGTGATGCCTTTAACTATATGAAAAACGGTACGCTATTGCGTCAGGTGATCAATAAACTCAACGAAATAGACTTTACAGATTCTAATGAACGGCATCTGTTTGGTGATATCTATGAGCAAATATTAAAAGACTTACAAAGCGCAGGAAATTCGGGCGAATTTTATACCCCCCGCGCGATCACGAAATTTATTGTTGAAGTCACCGATCCAAAATTAGGAGAGACAATTATAGATCCCGCCTGTGGTACGGGTGGCTTTTTGGCTTGTAGTTTTGATCATGTAAAAGAAAACTACGTAAAAACCACCGAAGATCACCAAACACTACAGAAGCAAATCCACGGCGTAGAGAAAAAACAGCTGCCACACTTGTTATGTACCACCAATATGATGCTTCATGGTATTGAGGTTCCCGTACAAGTTAAACACGGCAATACATTAAATAAACCGCTGTCCAGTTGGGAGCAAGAATTTGATGTGATCGTTACTAATCCACCCTTTGGTGGCACCGAAGAAGATGGTATCGAGAAAAACTTTCCAAGCGAGATGCAAACCCGTGAAACGGCAGATCTATTCTTACAGCTAATTATTGAAGTACTCAAAGACGGTGGTCGTGCAGCCGTGGTTCTACCCGATGGCACGCTATTTGGTGAAGGTGTTAAAACCAAGATCAAAAAAATGCTGACCGAAGAGTGTAACTTACATACTATCGTGCGTTTACCAAACGGTGTATTTAATCCTTACACAGGCATCAAAACCAATATCCTGTTTTTCACCAAAGGCACACCGACGAAAGACGTTTGGTTCTATGAGCACCCGTATCCAGAAGGCGTGAAAAACTATAATAAAACCAAACCGATGAAGTTTGAAGAGTTCAGCACCGAGCTTGATTGGTGGGGTAATGAACAAGATGGTTTTGCAAGCCGAGTTGAAAACAATCAGGCGTGGAAGGTCTCAATTGATGAAATCATTAAGCGTAACTTTAACCTCGATATTAAAAACCCTTATCAAGGTGAAGTGATCAACCATGATCCGCAGGAGTTATTAGCCAACTACAAACAGCAGCAAGCGGAGATCAGTGAACTGCGCAATCAGCTTAAAGATATCCTTAGTGATGCGCTTTCATCATCGAACAGTTCAATAGAAAGTAATGAGGCTAAATAATGGCGATTGAAAACCTTATTACTGACAATATCAATACCTGGACTGCGGCGATCAATACAAAATCAGCAACTGGGCGTGGCTCAAGCAAAAAAATAGAGCTATATGGCATTAAAAAACTGCGTGAGCTCATTTTAGAATTAGCCGTGCGAGGTAAGTTAGTGCCGCAAGATCCTAATGATGAGCCTGCATCAGTTTTGCTTGAGCGAATAGCTGTCGAAAAAGTACTATTGGTTAAAAATAAAAGAATAAAGAAACCCAAAAAATTACCAGTAATAACAGAAGACGAATGCAAATTTAACTTACCTATTGGTTGGAAGTGGTGCCGATTAGGCGAAGTCGTTGAAATAATTCGAGGTATTACTTTTCCTGCAAGTGCTAAAGAGTTTACACCTTCAGGTGATAATATTGCTTGTTTACGTACTGCAAATGTACAAAAAAATATTGATTGGGATGATTTGATATATGTCAAAAAATCATTCATAAAGCAAGAGGAACAGAACCTAGAATTTGGTGACATAGTTATGTCCATGGCAAATAGTAGGGAGTTAGTTGGCAAAGTCTCGTATACACATTCGATTCCAACTATTAAGGCCACCTTTGGGGGTTTCCTTAGTGTCATAAGGCCTTTTGAAATAGACTCTTCATTTTTAATGACCTTATTAAGAACACCGAATATTCGTGAAACGCTCATAGGAAGTGCCAGTCAAACAACAAATATCGCTAATATTTCACTGGAAAAACTTAATCCCCTAGTGATCTCCATTCCCCCACTAGCTGAACAACACCGTATCGTTGCTAAAGTTGATGAACTGATGGTGCTTTGTGATCAGCTTGAACAGCAAACAGAATCAAGCATTGATGCCCATAAAACCTTAGTGGAGGTGTTACTGGCCACCTTAACCGACAGCAAAAATGCTAACGATCTAAATCAAAACTGGGCGCGTGTCAGTGAGTTCTTCGATACCCTGTTTACCACAGAGAACAGCATCGACCAGCTGAAACAAACCATCCTGCAACTCGCCGTGATGGGCAAACTTGTCCCGCAAGATTCAAAGGATGAGCCAGCTTCAAAACTACTGGAACGCATCGCCGCCGAAAAAACGCAGTTAATTAAAGACAAGAAAATCAAAAAACATCCACCTGTAACTCCCATAGGAGAATTGAAAAATATCCCATTATCATGGCAAAGTATTGTTGTTCAAGATTTTGCCGATATTAGGCTAGGTAGTACCCCTAGTAGGCATGAAGCAAAGTACTGGAAAGGTAATATACCGTGGGTATCATCTGGTGAAGTTGCAAATAATATAATAACTGACACAGCAGAAAAAATTACTGAGGATGGTTTTAATAATTCAAGTACAACAATTATTCCTTCCCGTAGTGTACTAATGGCAATCATAGGTCAAGGTAAAACTAGAGGACAAACAGCTTTACTTGGTATTGATGCTTGTACAAACCAAAATATTGCTGCATTTGTTTTCAATGAAAAATATGTGATTCCAGAGTACGTGTTGTTGTGGGCGCAGAGTAAATATGAATCCCATCGAAGAGGGGGACATGGAGGAGCACAACCTGCATTGAATGGCAAAAAAGTTAGAAGTTTTGCTTTCCCTCTTTCCCCAACTTCGGAGCAAAAACGAATTGTAAGCAAGGTTAAAGATTTAATGGATATTTGTGAACAACTAAAATCACGAATAAGCGAAGCTCAACAAACCCGGCTTCACCTTGCTGATGTAATTGTTGAAAAGGCTGTTTAATAATGCGTTTAAATTCTATTTTTATAAGTGAATACAAAAACTTAAAAAATCTAAATCTAGATTTTGAATCAGCGTCATTTTTAGAACTTTTTGTTGGTAAAAATGGTTCTGGGAAATCTAACTTTTTTGAGGCTTTATTAGATATATTCCGACATATATATGAAGTCAAAATAAAAAATAGAACAGAACCTTTTGCTCCCAGTTTTGCGTATAAATTAGGTTACAGTATTAATGAGCAATATGTTTATTGGGAGTACGACCAACAAAAATTATCTTCTAATATAGATGGGGGTGATATTAACTACTTCCCTGACAATGTGTTGGTTTATTATTCAGGACAAAACTCAAATATTTCGGGATTATTAGATAAATATGAACGTAATTATCGTAGAAATATTGATAAGGTAGAAATTGACGATAGCCGAATATTCATTGGTATTGGAACAGAGTATAAGCAACTTTTATTATCCTTAATTATTTGTTTGCCATCAGATAATCAAGCAAGAAAATTTGTTTTCGAGAAGCTTGGATTACGCGAAGAGCAAACGTCCATTACTCTTAAGCTTAAACGGCCACGAAAAA
The DNA here is from genome assembly GCF_055808325.1 of Psychromonas sp. KJ10-5. Lineage (NCBI taxonomy): Bacteria > Pseudomonadati > Pseudomonadota > Gammaproteobacteria > Alteromonadales > Psychromonadaceae > Psychromonas > Psychromonas sp. KJ10-5. The sequence continues at coordinate 851,162 of NZ_CM147864.1, forward strand.
CTTATGCAAAAGATGTAACAATAGAAGAGTTTGATACGAGAACCCATTATTGGGGGCTTAAAGCCTTGCCAAAAGAGTTCGTAGATCGCCTACAGAAATGTATCAGGGGAGAGTTTCAACATAGAGATATCTATAACGGTGTAGAGCGGCATTATGAACTTAAGATTGATATTACGTTGTTCCAAGAGGAATTCTCAGGCTTAGATTCAGCAAGTTTATTTGGTATGTTTGATAACTTGAAGACACTCGAAATGTTAGATGATATTCAAGCAGATTTGATGCTTACAGACGGTACGGAAATTGATTTGGATTTCTTTAGTGATGGTCAATTCCAGTCAGTTTATATTTATTCGTTAACAGAGATCTTTAAGTCAAAAAACAGTATTACATTGTTAGATGAGCCTGATTCATTTTTACACCCAGAATGGCAATTTGATTTTCTTTCACAAATGGAGAGTATTTCTGATCCGGCTGCATCAACCAATCAAGTGCTTATGACTAGTCATAGTGCCGCAACTCTAATGGCGTCGTCGAAACCTACACTTAATAGTATTCAAAAAGCAGAAAATGGTGATTCTGAAATTGTTACAATATGTAAAGGGGATGCAATTAAAGCTCTGTCTGGAGATAAAATATTATTAGATGAAAATGAAACGATAATGAGTATCTCGACATACCTTAAGAATTCAGACCAACCAGTATTGTTTACTGAAGGAATTTCAGATGAGTACATATTAGATATTGCTTGGAAAAAACTCTATCAAGATGAACCAAGGCCATTTTGTATTCACAATGCATTTGACCGACAGTTTCTAAGAAATTTGATGTCTCGTGAAGAGCTTAGACAAAATCATCCGGAAAGAAAGTTTTTTGCTCTTTTTGATTTTGATGAGGCATTTGATGATTGGAATGGAATATCCAAGAAAGGGAAAGATATCGAGGTTGATCCTTTTAAGGGGCTGACTAGGCAATTGAAGTTTAAAAACGTAATGACTAACCAGTTCGCTATGTTATTACCAGTGCCAAACATTGCCGCTGTGAAAGAACAGGTTTTACAGGAGGATAATACTCCTTGGGGTAAAGGTTCTGACTCTCATATGGCTGTGGAGCTACTTTTCTATAAAGAAGATTTATTAGATATATATTTTAAGAAAGAACAAACATCTTGTGGCGGGGAGCGAATCGTATTTAATAGCAATAAAGTCCAATTTGCCCAAGATTATGTTCCTCAATTGGAAGAGCATGCCTTTGAAATTTTCAAACCTATGTTTGAATTAATCAAGTCAATTATTGCTGAGGATGAAAATGTTGAGGCCGCTTAAGAACAACTTCTAATGACGATTTAGAAGCATATTTCATCTTAAAAATTTAGGGTTATTATTGGTGAATTATGTATGTAATTTCAGTCCTTGTTATGCACAAATGTAATTCAATTTTTTAGCTAATAACGTGAGAATAGACTTAAGGATAAGAATGAACATTCAATCAAAAGTGAAATTTCTTTCTTCAGACGTAAAAAAAGATAATGTTTCAGGTCGCAGAGAACCTTTTGAAATTGATTTAAATAATGAAGATGAAAACGATGAATTAAAACTATTCTTTCGTTTTATTAATAAAATTCTCGATATCGATAACTTAGTAATATTAGCTGGTTCGGGTACATCTTTGACATTTAATAAGCCAAACGTAGAACCACCAATAGCACCTAGTATGTGGCACTTGTGGGAATATTGTCGTTTAGCAGATGAGCAGTTATTTAAGCTCGTACTTAAGGCGACAAAGTACGATGATTTGCAACCACTTAAAGAAGATAATGGCAGTGCTAAGGCTGATATTGAGCTTTTGTTATCTCTATGTGATTCATCTCTAGCTGTTGGGAATTTGTCAAATGCGAGAACAAATCAAGTAACAAAATTCTTAGAGCAAGCCAAGCAAATAATACTCGATAAAACTAATTTTACTGATTTAATCCCCCTACCCGCCGAATGGATAAGCCATGATAAATTTATTCGTGCCGTTGGACGAAGAGGAGCTCAGCAACAGAGGTTAAAACTCTTCACGACTAATTATGACTTAGCATTTGAACATGCTGCATCAAATACAGGGTTTGTTGTCATAGATGGTTTTGAATATTCAAATCCTTCCTATTTTAATCCGATGTGGTTTAACTATGACATAGTGAACAGAGCGCAATCATTAAGTAGTGAAGGTGCATACCTTCCTAATGTTTTTCAGTTATACAAAATGCACGGTTCTGTTGATTGGCGAAAAGTGAATGGTAGGATCAGGAAAATATCTGCGGATAGTACAACTGGCTCTCCTGTTTTTATTTATCCCAGCAGCAGCAAGTACCAGACCTCATATGACTCACCATATTTAGACATGATGACATCATTTTTAGATGCAGTTAAAAAGCCTAGAACAGGTGTGCTTTGTTTAGGTTTTGGTTTTAATGATAAACATATCAATAATGCTTTAACGATGGCTTTACGAACTAACCCTGAGTTTATGTTGATGGTAGCGACTAAAGATCCTTTTAATGAAAATGGTTCTTTTAATAGTGAGATTAGACAGTTGCTGAAGTCGGCAATAGATCATGGTGATGGTAGGATAGCGATTTTAGATTCAACCTTTGAACAGTTTTCAACTTTATTACCAGAACGAAGATCAAAAAGCCCTGAAGACGATCTATTCAAGTTATTTGAAAATCTAGCTGCAAAAATGAAATAAGGTGATGATATAAATGGACTCACAAGAATGGTTTTCACCTTACGACTCTACAAGAAGAATCGGTAGTGTCATCAATGTCTCTGCGACTGAAATAATTGTTAACTTGTCAAAAGCGGGTTCTGGTGAGCCTAGTTGGTCATTTGGTAATAGAATTGCCGCCGGAGAAGTAAATGAGTTTGTTTTTATAGATGTCGGTGAGACAGCAATATTGGGACGTTTAGTTAAAGTCTGGATTGAAGGTGGTGAACGCCTCAGTGTGGATGGGTTGGCAGACAAACCTACTGAAAATCATCCCATTGGATTAGTTCAAATATTAGTTAGTCTAAACCCTTCAAATGGCCTGAATTACAAAGGTATAAAACAACACCCTCGCTTAGGCAGTCAGATTTATTCTGCACACCCATATTTAGTATCATTACTTGCAGAAGGTAAACAGGATGATTTGATTAATCAGATTCATCTTCCTTTAGCTAATTTGCCCCATGATGACTCGGTCACTATTCATGTTACACCGGAAAAACTTTTTTCACGGCACTGTGCGATTTTAGGTGCGACAGGGGGCGGGAAAAGCTTTTCAATGACAAACATTATAGAGCAAGTGCAAAAAGCAGGTGGTAAAGCGATTATAATAGATCCAACTGGTGAATATAGCTCATTACCTTGCTCGAGTTATTATGTTGGCGATCACCCAAGTGCAACCGCAGAAAATAAAGTCACTTTCCCACATTGGCAATTTACTGATTCAGATATTCGAGCTTTCTTAAGACCATCGGCACAAAGCCAAGCTCCAAAATTAGATGCAGCAATTGAAAGTCAGAAAGTAGTTACTCAATATTATCAACAACCAAACCATGGATTAACTATGACGCCTAATTGGCTTTTAGTTAAATCTGGTCAACCTAAATTACCATTTGAAAATTCGCTATTGGCTATGAATGGCTTAATGCACAAGACTCCTTGGAACTTCAAAAATATTGCAGATCAAATAGTAAATGAGTGTGTATGGCCTAATGGTGGATATGCAAATAATCCAGATCAAACTATTTGGGGAAATCGTGCTGATAATGATGTTGGGCATTGTCTTAATCTTATTTCTAGAATTAAAGCTTATGCGAGTAATCCTAATTTGAAATGGATGATAGATGTTGCTCCGGCGCTTACAACAATTCCAAATTTAATTGATAATTTTTGTTCTCCTCAAAGTAATAAAAAGGTAATTCGCTTAGATTTATCTGAGGTTCCTTTTGAAGCAAACTCGCGTGAAATATTGGTTAATGCTATTGGTCGAAAACTCTTGTCAGCCGCAAGAAAAGGTTTAATTAACCATGAGCAACCTTTATTAGTATTTATCGATGAAGCACATCAATTTCTTAATAAAAAAGTTGGTGAAGATACAAATCGATTTGAACTTGATGCTTTTGGTAATATTGCTAAAGAGGGGCGTAAATACGGCTTGAATACTGTAATTGCCACTCAAAGGCCACGCGACATACCAGAAGATGTACTGAGCCAAATTGGTACGCTGATCGTTCATAGGTTAACGAACCAGTTGGATCAAGACATTGTTAAAAAAGCTGTTGGGGCAATAGACCAACGTTCAGCTTCTTTTTTGCCTGTGTTAGGGCAAGGTGAGGCACTACTTCTAGGTGTCGACTTTCCATTCCCGATGACAGTAAAAATGAAAAAACCAGATAATGAACCAACATCTAAAAGTGCAAGCTTTTCAAGTAGCTGGAGAATTTAGAATGGAGATTGAATTGATAAATGGTTACATTTGGAGTTACGGAAGGAAAATCAAGGCTAACAATTCATTGTAATGTTAATGATATTTCAATCGCTTATAAAAAATTGGGTGCAATGATCCACGACTTTATGGTAGTGGTAAAAATTACAAACCTTACTGTTTGTAATGTAACGGATAATCATGAGCAGCATATTGCATTTAATAAGAAAGTTGAGTCTCTTTTAAAAGCGTAGCTAAATAGGTCTTACGGATATGATGGGCGCTAAGACTACGTACAGCCTGTTCAAAGCGCGTTCTTGTGCCAACAATGTGAAGTTCAAGTTCTGAACGCGTGATCGCTGTATATATCCATGCTCTGTCCTGCATCTTAGTTTTCCCAAGGGCAACAATCACCCGTTTGAACTGCGATCCTTGCGCCTTATGCAAGGTAATGCAATAACCTGCATCTAGAGAGTCTAAAAGCGATTTAGTTAATGGTATATCTGCACCATTATCATCAAGCCGCACAATACCAAGGCTATTATCTGTTTGCTTAATGGATATTAGTTTGCCAAGGCTACCGTTCTGCACACCTGCTTCATAGTTATTTTGAGTAAACAACACGGGATCATTTAATCGCAGATCTGTTGTGAATTGATCGCCATACTCCATAAATTTAAGAATAGGGTTCGTTGCATTCAGTTGTGTTTGGCACTGTGTATTGACTTCAAGGGTGGTTTTCTTGGTCGCCGCGATAACTCTACTTTCGCTCGGATTTTGGCGATATAATTCGACACAGGTTTCAGTAACACAATCAAGCGCAACTTCATGGAAATGGATATTACCAATGGATAGCTCAGAAGGTACTTGTCCCTGACACACTAGACGCGAATACTCTGGAATGCCCGTTGTCGCATCTTGTCGCTGCACAATATCCAGTTCGGTAGTCGTGATCACACCTGATTTCACGATATCAGCAAGGATCAAGCCTGCGCCTATTGGTGGTAACTGATTCGGATCACCGACAAACAAAAACCTTACGCTTGGATTAGTGTGAAGCACTATGCGGTACATCGTACCCAAATCAACCATACTTGCTTCATCAATAACCACAATACACTTAACATCATCCTCAATAGGATCATCTCTTAAGAATCGGGCTATTGTTGACGTTTCAAAACCGATACTTTGATGTAAACGCATGGCAGCCCTGCCTGATAGTGCAATCGCCTTTATATCATATTCAAGAGCGTGATATCCCCTCAATACAGTACGTAATACAGTTGTTTTTCCTGTACCTGCGCCACCTGTAATGCATGACACTCGCCTATCTAATGAAAAGCGGACGGCATCTACTTGTTTTTCAGCTAAAGGAAAGGGTAACTCTTGAGTTGCTATATCGTAAGCCGTCAAAAGGGCTTGGTTTGTAGCATAAGAAGGTTGTTGAGCCAGTTTAAGTAACCGCTTAGCTACAACTTTTTCCATGATCAACAAAGAGGTATGATGATAACTACCGGTTTCGGGATTGAGAATGTAAGTATGCTTTGAATGACCACAAACCAATGCTTTATTGGTCAATTTGGTATCTTTCAATAAGCCTTGTACAACGGGTTTAATATTGTTTTGATATGCAACGGTATGACCGCCTTTACTCGCGTATTTTTTAAGAGCAAACTCGACGGCAGCTACTAAGCGTCTTTCATCCTCAAGTGTAACGTCAAAGCTCGCCTGTGCAATGCAATCTACTTGTTCAAAACTCATACCAAACGTGATCAATAGATAAGGATTCGCTTTAATCGCATCAATGGAACTTCCTTGATGGAACTTAAATAACCTGTGCTGAATTTGCGGTGATATTTTTCGGTCAGCAAACCAAGTGGCATACCTTAAATTAGCGTACTTTTCATAACCATCAAACAAGCTATTAATGGCTTTGTCAGTAAGTATTCCACTAAGTTTACTAGTATTTCTCGCGCCCAAAACAGGAAATATGCCTGAGCCAAAAGTAGACCAAAGTTCTCTCGCCTTGACCTCTCCAATTCCTTTGAAAGCAGCTTCTTTGGCAATAAAACGGATAAAACTTTCACCATCATGTGGCAAGGTTACTTCAAGTTTTTCTGGTTCGATAAAATGTAGCTCAGTGATAATAAAATCGCCGTGTGTCGCGTTACGGGATTCCATAACACCCGTAATACGCCAATGCTGACCAGTGACAGGTTCCATAGGCAAAATATCAGGCTTGGTTTTAACAACCACAATACATTTTGCAGTTTTAGCTTTGAAGCTACCAGCCTGTAGTGGAACACCACTAAAACAAACCCATTTTTTATCATATTGATACACACTGGTAACACGGAAATCCATTTTAGTTATCATACATCGATTCCCATTTCTAAAAGCACTTCTGAAAGCTCTTCAAAGCGTTTCAAACGGGCTGCTAGCTCTAAGACCTTCTGCTCCAACTCTGCCACTCTTTTGGCTTCCCTGATACGTTGAGAAGCTGTTTTATCGTATTGCTTAGGCTCTGCTTTAGTAATTTTCGCTTTTTCACTAAGTTGAGGTAATACATTCCGTGCTCGCAAATCATCCTCAAGTGTTTTAAGGGCTGATTTTATTTGCGGATTTTGATTAAGAGCTGACTTACCAAAGCCACACGCCTTCGCAATTTCACCACGATTAAGACCGCCACGGAAAACAATTTGTCTAAACCCATCATCAGTCATAGTCGCTTGCCAGATGATAAATGAACTTAGGTTTTCGGTTGCTTTTTGTTGTCCGTTAGCCATTAGTTACCTCACTTTTGAAATGCACATGTATATAATATCAACTACTTTTCAATAATACTAAGTTCTAACAAATAGCTAAGTCATTCTCCAAATAAAAAATATAAGAGACCATAACAGTTTGTGACGCGGTCACGAAGGGAATTTATACTGATATAGATCCAAGTTTTTCTAAGCACATAAACTTGTGTTTTTCGTGGTGCTATTTTACATTGATCATAATATGCTATGTGCTAAGTTAAAAATGCACATAGCAATTTTTTTGCTTTCACTCACTCACTTAGGCGTAATATGCATTTTTTAGGGGGTTTAAAGCCGCTAGGTATGTCTTTAGCAATGGTTGCTGGCATGACCATGGCGTTATTGTTTGGTGCGCTAGCGTTAAGCCTTAATACTAGTCAAGTGGCGACCGGTTTAGCATTAACTATTTTTAGTATTGGATTAAGTTCATTTTTAGGCGGTAGTTTAGTAGGCTCTACTATCCCGGGCTTTAAGTCGATTGCTATCCCATTTTTAAGTGATATTCCTTTCATTGGCAACTTACTATTTAATCAGGATATTTTAATCTACTTCAGTTTTGCTATTGCCGGTGCTACTTGGTGGGTATTACACAAAACGCGTGTAGGATTAACAGTAAGAGCCGTAGGAGAAAATCCACATTCAGCTAATGCATTGGGCATTAAGGTAATTAAAATCAGATATCTAGCAACTTTATTTGGTGGTGCAATGGCTGGTTTGGCTGGTGCTTATTTATCTTTGTCTTACACGCCTATGTGGATGGAAAATATGAGTGCAGGGCGAGGCTGGATTGCACTTGCATTAGTTGTGTTTGCTTCATGGCGAGTAGGGTATTTGATGCTAGGTGCCTATTTATTTGGCATTGCGTCTATCTTACATTTAGTGATGCAAGGTTTTGGATTTGATATTTCACCTAACCTGTTAGCTATGATGCCTTATTTAGCTACCTTGATTGTGATGGTATTAATCAGTTCTGATTCTCTGAAACAGAAACTATCAACACCAATGAGCTTATCAAAGCCCTTTGATCCTAAGCTACATTAAATGTTATTTTGATATAAACAATCAAGCCACTGTTTAGTTTAGCAGTGGCTTTTTATTGGTTATTTTTATTTATTATTATGGCTCATAGGTAAATTCGTTAACTGCTAAGGTATCACCTTGTGCATTTTGTAACTTCACTGCCCACTGTCCTTTCATACTTGGCCCAATAAACTTAGTTGAATGACTTCTCCATCGATCTGCACCAATGGTAATAGGCACAGTGGCAACGTCCTTCCCATTTAAGTTCCAAACATAATAGAGCACAGTATCTTTTAGGTTGTAGACTTCTGAAAAAGCATAAACAGTCAATGTACCATTTTCAACTTCGATATCATTTATCGTGCCAAGGGGCTCATGATCTTCTACCATTGGGGTGATTTGGAAACGATTAATATTGTCAGATAAGCGTTGCACAGAACCTTGTATTAATAGGGTAGAAGGTGGCAGGGTGATATGTTCGGCAAATAGATGTTGCTCGTTGATACTTGTTTCATTATTGGTTGCAATAGGTTGATTACGTTCGATCTCTGACACTTGTGTTTCTTCTACAGTGCCAAAATCTGAATTCGTGCTTCCTGATACACTAAGGTCTGAAACATGAGTGCCTACATCTGTAAAGTTAGTGTCATCTATCGTTTCTTGTGTAGATGAGTCCAATGCTTGGTTTGTAAGGGCTAGATTATTGACCTCATTGACTGAGTTAGTTTCTAGATCCGCTTCTCCATCATTTCCTAAATAGTCTTTTAAGTCTGTATTTGTCGATTCTTCTGCTTTTAAATCAGTGACAAGATAAGCATTACTATCAGTGAAGGTTGTTGTTTCTGTATTAAGGGAATTTACCTCATTTATATCAACAACTAAGTTATTATTATCACTCTGCTGGTTGACTTGAGGCTCCACGGTCAAGGCTACCATCTCATTTGTAGCTTGGTTTTGTTCGATAGTTGAGGTATCGATAACAGGGTTAGCTTGGCTTGTTGTAGTTGTATTATTGGTTAATTGATCAGTGTTAACTAATGGTGTTGTGCTTTGTTCAGTAAAATATTGTTGAGCAAGCATCATTATTACAGCAATAATAAGCGCAACTATTAATAAGCAAGTGATGATCCTCCCCCAATGTAAACTGTGTTCAACTGGCGCAACAACATTTTGGTGCGGTCTAAAGTTAACTCGGACGGTGAAGTCTTCCGGCTCTTTCATCTTATCTCTCACTGCTATCTTGATCAGTTATATTTAAATTAATAAATGCGTTTATTATTGCTGAGTATTACATATTATTGTGATAATTATTTCATTTATTATGCCGATTTGACACATCACTGGCATTTAATTCATTTACACATAAGTAGTGTAAGGCAGATGCTATTATTGTACTTTTTCAAAGTGTAATAATTGATTGTTGGCAGGCATTTTGTGATCTTCTATCAATTCAAGGCCAACTGAATCGGCGAGCAATAGGATATCTTCGATATCACGAATGCCGCTGTTGCTATCCCTGTCTTTTAACCATAAATCAAACTCCGCATTACTGTCACTGGTAAATGCATCTTCATATTTAAATGGGCCATAAAAGCAAGCTTTCCCACCTAATGATAAGTTCTGTGATAATCCTTCAAATAACTTCACTACTAATGCCCAACTAATAATGTGTAGTGTGTTGGCAGTATAAACCCCGTCGATCGGTAAATGATTTGTTGGTGTTGGCCAAGTTTCATTTAAGTCGAGTAAAATCGGTGGTTGTACGTTGGTTAGGGTACTTTCATCTAACCACATGTTGATGCCCTGATGATTACTCAGTAAATCACTGGTTTGCCATAACAGATGCGGTAAGTGTTGCGCGAAGAATACGGCATGTTGACCTGTTCCAGATCCAATTTCTAAGATGTGCTTATTATCAGAAAAGACATTTTCTAATATCGCTAAAATTGGTATTTTGTTATTTTCAGAGGCTTGAGAGTATGGTTTGTTTGTCATAGTCATTCATCTAATTGTTTGAAGGGTAATAATTCACGACATTGCGCTTGGTACGTTAGCATATGAGTTCTCTCTTGTTGACAAAAATCTTTGATTGCCTGTTTAAAACCAGGATGCATAATCCAATGATATGAATAGGTTAGTACGGGCTCAAAGCCTCTTTGGATCTTATGTTCCCCTTGTGTACCTGGATTAAATCGACTGAGGTTATGTTCAATACAAAACTCAATCCCTTGGTAATAGCAAAGCTCAAAGTGTAAGTTATTGTAGTATTGAGTTGCTCCCCAATAGCGCCCGTATAACTGCGAATCATCATGAAAGAAGAGGGCACAAGCTACATCTTTTTCTTGATCACTTGCGATGATTAATAATATGTTATCTGGCATAGATGAGATAATTTGAGTAAAAAATTGCTTGTTTAAATGTGGTTGATGACCACGCTTTAAATAGGTTATTTGGTAGGTTAAATAGAAAAACTCAATCTCTTGTTCAGTAATTTCATGGCCATTTAAACGGCGAACACTTAATCCTTGTTTAGCAATGGATAACCTTTCTTTCCTTGTTGCTCTGCGTTTACGTGAGGTGAAGGTATTCATAAAGTCATCAATACTGTTGTAATCACGATTAAACCAATGAAATTGAACGGTGTTTCGTTGGTAAACATCTTCAGGCAAGGACGTTTGTATTTGTTCATTAAATAAGATATGCCAGCTGTTAATATTGTGTTGTTCACAATGCTCAATCAAGGTCGAGAATAAATCACTTACCTGTAAACTAGAGGATAATATTTTGTTACTTTCTACTGGTGTGAAAGGGATCGCTGCCACTAATTTAGGGTAATAATTTAAATTGTATCGTTCAAACGCATCAGCCCAATCCCAATCAAATACATATTCGCCCCAAGAGTGATTTTTCAAATACATCGGCATAATCGCAATACATTGTGCTTGTGATCTTGCAACTAGGTGATGTGCTTGCCAGCCTTTGTTGATACTAACGGATTGACTCGTTTCAAGTGCATTAAAAAAGTGATATTCGGCAAAAGGGTTATTCGAAGAGTTTAAATGTCGCCAGTCTTGCACATTGATTTTACTGAGAGCATCATTGAATTGAATAGTTATTGGTGAAGTCAATAGCGCATCCTTTATGGTGAGCGTAGAACAATAAACAATATGACTTTTTAACACACAATGTTGTAGTTTGATAGTTTAAGGTGTTAGGGGAGGTTAAAAATAGAAATGAGATGATGCTGAATGAAAAAGCGATCATTTATTCAGGGTTATCTGAATCAATGATCGCTTAGGTAGGTGACTTGCTATGATATTGAACATAGCAAGTGAGTTTAGTGGATTGGATTATTTACCTAAGTAAGCTTCCATATCCGTTTTCAAGTTATCAGAGCGAGTACCAAAGATAGCTTGTACTCCATTACCTGACACAACAACACCCGCTGCACCAAGTTTTTTAAGGCCTGCTTGGTCAACGAGCTTGATATCTTCAACGCTGATACGTAAGCGTGTAATACATGCATCTAGGTTTGAAATATTCTCTTTACCACCGAATGCTGTAACTAAAGCAGATGACATCTCTTCGTTGTTTAATACCGCAGATACTTCTTGCTCTTCGTCTTCACGACCAGGTGTTTTAAGGTTTAGCGCTTTGATTACAATTCTAAATAATGTGTAGTAAACCGCTGCGTATACTAGGCCAATAATCACAAAGTAAACGATTTTTTGAGCGTTTGCTGACAGTACTAAGAAGTCAATTAAACCGTGTGAGAAAGAAGTACCGTGAACCATACCTAACATGTTTGTTACAACAAATGCAGAACCTGCTAATAGCGCATGGATTGCGTATAAAACGGGTGCAACGAACATGAACGAGAATTCGATTGGTTCAGTAATACCTGTTAAGAATGACGTTAGTGCAGCTGATAGCATGATACCCATTACTTTTGCACGGTTTTCAGGCTTAGCTGAGTGTGCAATGGCAATTGCTGCAGCTGGTAGACCGAACATCTTGAACATGTAACCGCCTGCTAGTTGGCCGAAACCGTTACCTGCAGCACGACTTGCATCATCAGCAGATAAGTAACAAGTTAAAATACCGTTCAGTTGCTCACCATTAGCATTAATACATGAACCTGCTTCAAAGAAGAAAGGTACATTCCAGATATGGTGTAACCCAAATGGAATTAGTGAACGTTCAATCACACCGTATAGACCGAATGCAACTGTTGGATTTTGGTTTGCAGCCCAATGTGAGAATGAAGCGATGCCAGCGCCAATTGGTGGCCAAACTACCGCTAATATTGCACCCATAATAATCGCTGCAAAACCAGTCATAATCGGCACTGCACGTTTACCTGCGAAGAAACCAAGGTAATCAGGCAGTGAAATATTATAAAAACGATTAAACATGGCTGCTGCAATACCACCGGCAATAATACCACCTAGCACACCTGTGTTCGCGCCTGGCGCTAGTGTTTCAATAGTTTGCATCATGATGTAGTAACCTACTGCGGCTGCTAAAGCAGACACACCATCATTTTTAGTAAAACCAAGTGCTACACCGATAGCAAACAATAATGCCATGTTACCAAATACTGCGCCGCCAGCTTGTTCCATTAGCTGTGATACAACATCAGGTAGTATGCTAAATTTAGCGGCACCCACACCTAATAAAATACCTGCAATAGGTAATACGGATACAGGAAGCATTAATGACTTCCCTACTTTTTGTAAATTGCCGAATAAGTTCATGAGTGATTCTCCATTGTTGCTCATAATCGTCGTTGATTAAATTATTAAAAGCGATGCTTCTAAGTTGAGATGGAGTATATAGAGATAAAGCAAAGGCGTTATTGAAGCCAAACACTAAAATCGATTAAGTTACATTTAATTACTTTATTATTTTACGATGATACATTCTGTTACAAAAGAAATAATTGCTTGATTTTGAATGGGTAGGGAAAGGTTGATAGTTGGGTTAGGGTTGATGTTTTTGGCTGTATTTATGTGTTATCTGGATGAAAAAGTGCTAAAGATTATCGATAATTAGCTGTTGAGTAATTACCTCACTCAACAGCTAACTTGATTAGTAGCAAAAAAGGTTAACCACGTACAACCATCACACGGAATTTTCTGCCTTTTAATTTACCTTCGCTCAGTTTTTTGAAGGCAATTTTTAAATGCTCACGACTAACGGCCACATAAGACCAGAAATCAGAAACAGAAATCTTACCGACTTGTTGTCCTGTAATGCCATCGTTTCCAGTTAATGCGCCCACAATGTCACCAGGACGAATTTTTTGTTTTTTGCCACCCTCAATACGGATGGTAACCATTTCTGATGGTGCAGGCGCAACGTCTAAAAAGCTCGCATCAGGTAATTCACTGGCGCTAATATTACGATCTAAAATATCTTCTAATAACTTGATACGGTAATCATCTTTGTTGCTGTAGAAGGTAAATGCAAGACCTTTACTGCCTGCTCGTCCGGTACGTCCCACACGGTGAACGTGAACTTCTTGATCGTGTGCGACATGAAAATTAAACACTGCGCTTAAATTATCAATGTCTAAACCTCGTGCTGCTACGTCGGTTGCAACTAAGACACGTGCGCTTTTATTAGCAAAACGAATTAAAGCTTGATCGCGATCTTTTTGTTCTAAGTCACCGTGTAACGCTAACGCGCTGTAACCGCGGTTAGCCAGTTCTTCAGCTACCTCTTGCACTTCACGTTTAGTGTTACAAAAGACCACACTTGAGTCAGGTTGATAGCGGTTAAGTAATAAACGTAACGCTAACATACGCTCTTGATTATTTTGCACCGAATAGAAGGTTTGCTCAATACTCGCATTATCATGGGTTGCAGCCACAGTTACCTGCTTTGGCTCGGTTAATATACGCTTGGCAATTTGTTGAATGCCTTCTGGGTAAGTGGCACTGAATAAAAGCGTTTGTCGTTGTTTCGGACAATGTTCAATAACAGTATCAATCGCATCTTGAAAGCCCATCTCTAGCATACGATCTGCTTCATCAAGCACCAAAACAGATAAGTTTTGTAAGTTTAGTGAGCCACGTTTTAAATGGTCTTGAATACGTCCTGGTGTGCCAACAATAATATGTGCACCATGCTCTAGCGACCCCGCCTGTGGACCTAATGGTGTACCACCACATAATGTCAGTACTTTAATATTATGAATAGCGCGTGCTAATTTTCGAATTTCAGCGGCTACTTGGTCGGCTAGTTCTCGAGTTGGGCAAATCACTAACGACTGAATATTAAATTGCTTAACACGTAAGTGATGTAAAATACCTAGGGTAAATGCCGCAGTTTTACCTGATCCGGTTTTACCTTGTGCAATAACATCTTCACCTTTTAAAATAAGTGGTAAAGATTGCGCCTGTATCTCAGTCATCTGCTGATAATTTAATGATTCTAGGTTGCTTAAAAGGCTCTTTGATAAAGGCAAACTTGCAAAAGAGGTGTCACTCACGATAATAATTTCCTGATCGGCTAATAATGACCGCTACAATAACAGTTTGTGGGGTGGTGAACAAAATTATTAGGTCAAAATACAGTATTACTTACAAGGTGATGGAAAAAGCTACTTTGAGGGGCAATCAAAAATTAGTTGATTAAGTGACCAAAGCACAAATTCGTGACTTTGGCCGGCAAATTGAAATTTAAGTTATAGTTGTGGTGCGTCGAAGTTAGCGGGTTGATCGCTATAAACACATACATTGTGAGCTTCCACTAAGCCGTCTTCGGCAACACATTGTTGTTCAAAAAATGCCACTATCTCTTTTCGTTGACAATGTGCTTCAAAAGCTGCTTTATTTGCCCAAATTTCATTAAATACAAAGGGAAAGCTTTCACCTGTCGCGAAAGGATTATCTATTTGTCTTGTAACCAAGTATTGAATACAACCATCTTCGCGTTGAGAGTTAGGCTCTAGTGATTGAAGTACCTTGAATAACTGCTCTTCTTTGCCTGGTTTAGGGCGAAACATAGCGATGCAATAAATTTTTTGTGACATTATTTTTCCTCTATCGGGACAGATACATCATAGGATGTATGTTTAATACATTGTGAGCTAAATAGTGGTATGACGCGTATCAATAATATCAACGTCATTCTGAATATTGTTATAGGTCTAGCGTATTTCACTTAACCTTTACTGTATGATATTAAAATACATTGATGATATTAAGCTTAATTCTAGGTATTTAATACGCATTACAGAGTCTTTGTCTTATTTGTTAAACAACCAGTTACTATCATTTATACCAAGCATTTAAAACTATTTTTTATTTAAGGAAGTTAACATGGATATCTTATTGGAATACGTACTGAATATACAAGTGTTTATCTTGATATTAGTGGTGATCATTTTAAAGAAATCAATTATTTTTGTACCACAAAATCGAGCCTATTTAATTGAGCGTTTTGGTAAGTATCAGTCAACACGTGAAGCAGGTTTAAATTTTTTAGTGCCATTTATTGATCATATTGGTGCAAACCGTTCTTTGAAAGAACAAGCGGTTGATGTACCAAGCCAAAGTGCTATTACACGAGATAACATCTCATTGAGTGTGGATGGCGTATTATTCTTCCGAGTATTAGACCCGTATAAAGCTACTTATGGGGTTGATGATTATGTGTTTGCTGTGACGCAATTATCACAAACTACGATGCGTTCAGAGTTGGGTAAAATGGAGTTAGATAAAACCTTTGAAGAGCGTGATGTATTAAATACTAATATTGTTGCATCAATTAACGAAGCTGCTGGCCCTTGGGGCATTCAGGTCTTACGTTACGAAATTAAAGATATCGTACCACCAACAACCGTCATGGAAGCCATGGAAACTCAAATGAAAGCAGAGCGTGTTAAACGTGCTCAAATTTTGGAGTCAGAAGGTGATCGCCAAGCGGCTATTAACGTTGCGGAAGGGCAAAAACAATCAGTAGTATTACAAGCACAGGCTGAAAAAGAAGAGCAAGTATTACGTGCACAAGGTGAAGCAGAAGCGATCATTGCTGTTGCAGAAGCACAAGCTGAAGCATTAAATAAAGTAGGTGAAGCTGCGAATACAGAATCAGGTCAAAAAGCGATTCAGTTAGACCTCGCAACCAAAGCGATTCAAGCTAAAGCGGCCATTGCCAAGGAATCTTCAGTAGTACTGCTGCCTGATAGCGGCAATGATGCAGCTTCAATGGTAGCGCAAGCAATGACAATAATTACTAGCTTGAATAATAATAAAGGCTAATTATGGAATATCTACTGGCACACCTTCCGCAAACACTCGTCGTACTAGGCTTGATCTTTTTAGTGATTGAGGTCTTAGTGTTGGGCTTCTCAACTTTTGTTTTATTATTTGTTGGTATAGGTACCATTGTTACTGGTTTATTAATGGCACTAGGTTTTTTACCTGAAACATTAGTAAACGCATTACTCGCGACGGCGGTTTTATCGTCGTTGGTGGCTTTAGTGAGTTGGCAGCCCATGAAGCGTATGCAGAACAAAGTAGAATCTCATCAAGTCGATAACGGTATGGTAGGAGAAACATTCACCTTAGAGGAAGATCTACTGGTAGGCAAAACAGTGAATCATCGATATTCAGGAATTGATTGGCAAGTGAAATCTAAACAAGCTTTATCGGCAGGCACTGAAGTTAAGATAGTCAATATGCAAGTGGGTGTATTAACGGTGGAATCGGTTTAGTTCAGATGGTTTTGATTAACAATAAAGTTAAGTGAACAGTAGATGTAATTTAACGACACTCATTCAGCCAAAAATAAAGCCGATAATTATATCGGCTTTATTGTTTTAGCTGTTATGGGGTAACTAATCGCTAGGATTAAGCACGACCCATGAATTTCTTTTCTGTAGTGTTCACACGGATTTTATCACCCGTTGAAATGTGCTCTGGTACTTGTACTGTCAATCCTGTTGTTAAGATTGCTGGTTTAGTACGTGCCGTCGCAGAGCCGCCTTTGATTGATGGGTCAGTTTCTGTGATAGTTAAATCAACACTTGCAGGTAACTCAACACCTACTGGTGCACCATCAACGATAACTACTTGTAAACCTTGTGTATTTTCATCAATGAATAATACTTCTTCAGCGATGCTTTCTTTGTTTAAGTTATAAGGAGTGTAGTCTTCGTTATCCATGAAGACATACTCTTCACCGTCAATGTAAGAAAACATAACATTACGACGAATTAAGTCAGCCAAAGTTAACATGTCGCTGTCTTTGAACGTTTCATCGGTTTTTGCGCCAGTTACAACATCGTACATACGCATACGGTATAAACTACCTCCAGCACGCCCTTGTGGGACAGAACGTTCGATGTCTTTGATAATGTAAACGCTGTTATTAAATTCAATCGCGGTGTTTTTCTTGATATCACTTGCCTTAGGCATCTTATCTTTCCTTTATTAAGTACTTAAATACATCTAGCAGGTTTTGGTAAACCGGCTATTTTCGTGGCTTGCTTTGCAGGACCATCGGGGAATAATTTATACAGGTAACGACTACTGATTTTATCTTTACCATATTTATTTTGCATTGCTTTTACTAGGGCTCTAATCGCTGGAGAAGTATTAAACTCTTCATAAAATTCGCGTACAAAGTAAACCACTTGCCAGTGTTCATCTGTCATTGTAATTGTTTCTATATTTGCAATTGATTCCGCTAAGGCAAGATCCCATTGAGTGGAATCGAGCAAGTAACCTTGGGCATCTGTTGCAATTTCTTGACCATTAAAAAGCAAGTTGTCTTCCTCTAATCTTTGGGCGCTTGATTGCTGCAAAATTCTATAATAAAAGTCGCAAATTTCCTATCTTAAAAGCACGCTTAAGCTTGTCTACTGTGCATTGAGTCTATTTTTCTCATTAGCACTTTCAATCTTGGCTAATAATAACTGTATATCCATTGCTGAAAATGCAATCAACCTTAGTTGCTCAACAATTAACTTAGCTTCATCAGACATATTTTGTTTGTATTTCTCAAAGCTATCAATGTCGATTTTAGTGTCCGATGATTGTTTTAATTCAGGACGGTAGGTATATAAAATTTGTTGCGATGTTGCCTCAAATAACTCTGATAACACGGCTAATTCAGTTACAGATTCTATTTTATGGCGATGCGATGAGAGTGCGGCAATATAACAACATAAAGCATCACATCGATTAACCAACCCATAGACTTCTTTTTTAAGGTGTTGTTTAGAGTTGGGTTCAAACAACATGCTTTGCCAAGCATTGGTTAACGCAGAATCAGATTTAAAAGCGGCAAAACGGGTTTGACGGAAGATAATACTTTCGCTTCGACCAAACTGATACTGCTGAGCAACTTGCTTAAAATAACGGCTCGTTTTTAAAAGGTGGTTATTTACCAAGCCAGGAAAACGTTTAAATTGCCAGTCGGGATAGATAATACTAATGGCCGCAAAGCTCAAGGCACAACCAATTAAGGTTTCATAAATACGAGCGTATAAAAACGCGACACCAGAAGGAGCCAATAGATTTGTTAAGATCATTACCAT
This sequence comes from Psychromonas sp. KJ10-5, assembly GCF_055808325.1. Taxonomy (NCBI): domain Bacteria; kingdom Pseudomonadati; phylum Pseudomonadota; class Gammaproteobacteria; order Alteromonadales; family Psychromonadaceae; genus Psychromonas; species Psychromonas sp. KJ10-5. The sequence continues at coordinate 869,991 of NZ_CM147864.1, forward strand.
GATAGTAATAAAAATAACCGCGAGTCCATAATTGGTTTTGACATAGGTGATAAATAAAAATGCAGCTAAAACCATTAGTACACTTTGTGAAACAGTTCCGTGCAGAAAATAGAAGATGGGGAAGCTGAGCAAAATACCTAATAAGGTGCCAAAGCTTCTTAACATTAATCGCTTTCGTGTTTCACTAAAGCTAGGTTGGCAAACAAATAAAACGGTTGGTAATATCCAGTAGCCATTATTGAGGTTGAACTTAGCTTGAATCGCAAAGGCGATTACTAATGACACACTTATACGAACAGCATGTTTATAAACAGGTGTTTTTTGTTGGTAAGCTTTGTATAGCACCTTCCAAAATGAACGTGGTAATTGTTGTTCGTTATCTACAATAATTGGATGTTGTTGCGATTTAACATCGCTTAAAGACATTAATAATGCATCTATCCCATTTAAATTGTCATAGATTGCCTGTAATGCTTGCATTGCTTCCTGGTTATTATCGAACAATTGTAATTTTTGTTTTAATAATAACAGTTGATCTGACAAGGCTTGAACTGTCCACTTTAATCGCTTGCTATGTAGATACGGTTTTTTATCTTTAATACAGCTACCAACTTGATGACAATCGCTACTAAGTTGTAATAATAGCTGGTGGAAACCTTCTAAAATCTGACTACGCCCAAAGGTATGCTCTAGTTGACTGTATAGATATTGACTGGCACAAATGCGTTCATGGATTTGCTCTGCAACGAGGTAATATTGATTAAGGCGTGCTAACTCCTGTTGGCGCCTATTGGCTTGGTATTGGCCTTTTACCATATCTTTAGAAGAAGCTAAGCGAGCCACAATACTAATATTTAATACTGCTAATTTTTGTCTAGTATCGGTAATCGCCTGTCGAGAGTTTCCTTTTTGAGTATCGAACAATTCCGATTTTTGTAATTGATAGCGGCTTAATGCATAAAATAACTGTGCTAATTGTTCGCGCAGTGTTCGGTTAGGGCTCAAATGTGACCAAGCAATAGCAAACAGTCCGTACCATAAAGCACCTAAGGCTAATAGTAGTGGGGATTCAAACCATGCAGCCTCTGGTTGATGGCCAATCAGGGTATAAATAGCAATAAGGATTGCACCAAATCCAATACGGCTATAGTGCATACCTAAACTTGCTAACATCATAAAGGCAAAAGTAGATACCCCTAAACCCGCTGCAAATAAAAAAGGGTAGGGTAAAAGCAATTCAACGCTCGATGAAGCTACAAAGAAGCAGGCAATGACAGTTGCTATAAACTTTTGTCTATCTTTAGTGTTCTCATCAACCTCTACAATAGCTGACGCTAACACACCTAAACATAATGATAGCGAAATTGCTAAACTTGATTGTTTAAAGAAACCAAATTGTAGATCAAAAATAGCAGGGACAAATACACAAGCCATTGCGATTACAATTCTAAAGCCGGAATGGGTATTAGAATCTGTAACTAGGCGTCTGAGCATTAAAGTAAAAGAGTGTTGCATGCAAGACTTCTCATGAGAGTGAAATGGGTCAAATAGAAAGGTTATTTTATACTAATCAGATAAATTAATAGATCTAATTTCTTATTCATTTAAGCATATTTTGATGACAAAAAATGAGCCTATAGCGAGTCTCTTAATGATCATTTTCAAGCTGCGCATTATAGACATTATCAGGATCAGAATGAAATAGTAAAAATCCTCACAATCAAAGGGATAATTTGAACTTTTAAGGTTTATTTTTAGTTATTAAATTTTGTATGTTTGGTGTGACTTCTTAAGTGAGTTTTGCGACAATAGCGAGAATTTCTTAACTACAAAGAGTATTGCTTGATGTCTGCACAAATCATTGATGGGAAAGCGATTGCGGCTAAGGTTACTGATAAAGTAACTGAAGGTGTGAAAGCACGTATAGCAAAGGGCCTTCGCGCTCCCGGTCTCGCTGTTGTGTTAGTAGGTGGTGATCCTGCTTCACAAATTTATGTTCAAAGTAAACGTCGTACTTGTGAAAAAGTTGGTTTTACATCTAAAGCCTATGACCTACCTGACACTACCACACAAGATGAGTTATTGGCTTTGATCGATCAGCTTAATGATGATGACAGCATTGATGGTATTTTAGTGCAATTCCCATTACCAAAATCATTAGATGAAACGCTAGTGGTTGAACGTATTCAACCAAGCAAAGACGTAGATGGCTTCCATCCTTATAACGTAGGGCGTTTAGCGCAACGTATTCCTAAATTACGCTCTTGTACGCCACGTGGTATGATCACTATGCTAGAAACTATTGATGTTGACCTACATGGCAAACATGCAGTAGTAGTCGGGGCTTCTAATATCGTTGGTCGTCCAATGACTTTAGAGTTATTGTTAGCGGGCTGTACAACAACGACTTGTCATCGTTTTACGACTGACTTAGAGCATCATGTGCGCCAAGCGGATATTTTGGTCGTTGCTCGCGGTAAAGCTAACTTTATTCCTGGTGAATGGGTTAAGAAAGGTGCGATCGTACTTGATGTAGGTATTAACCGTCTAGAGAATGGTAAAATTACTGGTGATGTTGATTTTGAAGTAGCTAAAGAAAGAGCTGCGTACATTTCGCCTGTACCAGGTGGTGTTGGCCCAATGACAGTGGCTACTCTGATTGAAAATACGTTATTTGCTTGTAACGAATTTCATTCATAATTAGTGAGTTTATTTAAGTTAGCAATAAAAAAGACTGCCTAGGCAGTCTTTTTTGTATCAGAGCCAAAATAGTGGATTAACTACTTTAGGTTATCTAAATATCTTTCAGCGTCTAGAGCTGCCATACAACCTGTCCCAGCAGAAGTAATTGCTTGGCGATAGATGTGATCAGACACATCACCAGCAGCGAATACACCAGGAATAGTAGTTTGAGTTGCATTACCTTCGCTACCTGTTTGTACTTTAAGGTAGCCATGGTTCATTTCTAATTGGTCGATAAACATATCGGTATTTGGTTTATGTCCAATTGCAATAAACACACCCATTACATCAATTTCTTCGGTTTTTTCAGATAACGTATCTTTCAGGCGTAAACCTGTTACACCCATATCGTCGCCTAAGACTTCTTCTAAAGTGCGGTCAGTATGTAAAATGATATTGCCGTTTTTGACTTTTTCATTTAAACGATCTAATAGAATTTTTTCTGAACGGAATTCAGTACGGCGATGTACAAGGTGAACTTCAGATGCGATATTTGATAAATAAAGTGCTTCTTCAACAGCCGTGTTACCACCACCAACAACCGCAACTTTTTGATTACGGTAGAAGAAACCATCACAGGTTGCACAAGCTGAAACACCACGTCCTTTAAATGCCTCTTCAGAATCTAAACCTAAGTAACGTGCTGATGCACCTGTAGCAATAATTAATGCATCACAAGTATAAGTGCCAGTATCACCTTTTAAAGTAAATGGAGGTTTAGTCAATTCTACTTCGTTGATATGATCAAAGATGATCTCTGTATCAAAACGTAAAGCATGTTCTTTCATGCTTTCCATTAAACCTGGGCCCGTCATATCAGCTGCGCCACCAGGCCAGTTTTCAACTTCAGTTGTTGTGGTTAATTGTCCACCTTGCTGCATACCAGTGATTAAAACTGGTTTTAGGTTAGCACGTGCTGCATAGACTGCCGCAGTGTAACCAGCTGGGCCTGAACCTAAAATTAACAATTTGTTATGTATTGCTTCGCTCATATTATTACCTTGAATAATGCTACTCAATCGAACCTTTAAACCATCACCAGTAATGAAGTGAGGTTGATTAATTGATTGTTGATAAATGCTATTGATTCTAAACTGTTGGGTGACAAACTTCAGTAAAAAAAACGGATATTCCATAGGAATATCCGTTTTTATCAATAGTTATTATCTACTAATTATAATGATGTTTTAACTGTTTCACTACTTGAACGGTTACTAGCAAAAGAGCTACCAGCTTGTTGTGATGCTTTCACAATCGCTTGACGTTCAGTCGCTGCAACGATCTTTATCTCTTTAGAAAGATCTAAAGGCTCTGAAATCGTTTTAACCATAGCTGAAGTTGATAAGCCTTTAGCGATACTGACCGTACCCGTTTTACCTATTACAGTGTCAACTGGTGTTGATTTAACCGGTGCTGCTTCAACGGCTACTGGCGTCTCTTGTTCAGTTGATACTGGAGATACTTCCGTAGGCGCTTCTTCTACCGTTTCAACTTCAGGTGCCGATTCAGGTGTTACAATAATTGGCTCTGGTGTTTCTTCAACGACTACAGTTTCAACTGGCTTAGCTTGCTCAGGTACAGTTTCTGCTGGTGCTGCCGCTTTTTCTGCTAACGGTAAGATTTTTTGAGCAGGAGTGACTACAGAATTTTCAACACTTTTTTGCAGCTTTTCAGCTTCTTGTTGAGGGGCTTCAGTTGGAGCAATGCTATCTACTGTTTCTGCCACTGGCGCTGCTGATTGCACTTTTGGTGCTTCAACTTGCTCTGTTTCAGTCTCAGGATAGCGTGATGTTACTGCTTCTTTAGCTGAATCATTCTGTTGATCGCGCTTATTACGTTGGCCATTGTTACGTAGGTAACGAGAGCGACGTTGTGGAATTTCAACCGGTGTATACGCTTCTTCTGTATTCGCTGTTACTTCTTCTGCGACTACTTCCGTTGCTTTATCTTCAACGTTAGGCACTGGTTGCTTTTTCGTTTCTTTAGCGGCTTCAGGTGCTTTTTTAGCTTTGTTTTTAGCTTTTGGCTTTTTAGGCTCAGCGGCTTTAACAGGAACTTCATTGCTGACGTTAGCTGCGTCATTTACGTTCGTTTCAACAGCATTTTCAGGCTGTTGCACACGTACTTTTTTACGCATATTGCGACGTTTACGACGTGCTACGATCACTTCTTGGTTATTACCTTTCTCGTTATTATCTTGAGCTGGTTTTCCTTCGCTTTCGTATTTTTTAGCTTGTTGCGTTGGTTTACGATCTGATGGTTTACGATTATTTCGACGCTCATTTGAGTGCTCAGCCGATTTGTCATTGCGGTTATTACGCTGACGATTACGGTTTTGATTACCTTTATTATTGCGTGGATTACGTGTCGGCTCTTTTTTAGTTTGTGGCTCTGGTTGAGGTGTTTTCTCTACTTCAACTTTTGGCTCGGCACTAAAGAACTTAACGATAGACTGAATCAATTTAGCAACAAAAGAAGGCGATTGCTCAGCAGCTTTCACTGGTGCATTCGGTTTAACTTCTGCTTGTGGTGTTGCATCTTTCTTCGGCGCACTGAAGCCATTTAATAGTGGCTCTTCAAGCTCTTCATGTTCTTTCTGGGCACTGTTTGGAATGTATACCGTATGTTGCTTCTCAAGTGCATCATAGTTGATATCTTCTTTACCATCTTTACGCGTGCGCTTAACTTCGAAGTGCGGCGTTAATAGGTTGGCATCAGGCACGATATACACTTCACAGCCGTGACGGTTTTCAATTTTAGCGACTGCTTTACGTTTTTCATTAAGCAGATAAGCTGCAACAGCTACCGGTACACGCGCTTGAATCTGTGCTGTGTTTTCTTTTAGGCCTTCTTCTTCGATTAAACGAAGAATCGCTAATGATAATGAGTCATTATCGCGAATAGTACCTTGACCATGACAACGGGGACATACACGAGACGCTGATTCACCTAAAGAAGGGCGAATACGCTGGCGTGACATCTCCATTAAACCAAAGCGAGAGATACGACCTAATTGGATACGAGCTCTATCTTGACGAACAGATTCTCGCATTCTATTCTCAACTTCACGTTGGTGGCGGGCAGGGGTCATATCGATGAAATCGATCACCACTAAACCACCTAAATCACGTAAACGTAATTGGCGTGCAATTTCTTCTGCTGCTTCTAAGTTAGTGTTAAAGGCAGTTTCTTCGATGTCTCCACCACGTGTAGCACGTGCAGAGTTGATATCTATTGAAGTTAATGCTTCAGTTGGGTCAATAACAATTGAACCACCTGATGGTAGACGCACTTCACGTTGAAATGCCGATTCAATTTGGCTTTCAACTTGATAGTGAGTAAATAATGGAATTTCACCTTGGTATAGTTTTAAACGGTTAACGTAGTCTGGACGTACCATTTCAATGTGGCTTTTAGCCAGCTCGAAGGTTTTAGCGTGGTCAATAACGATTTCGCCAATATCACGACGAAGATAGTCACGAATAGAGCGTACAATGACATTACTTTCACGGTGAATTAAGAAGGGTGCTGCTTTGGTTTTTGATGCTTGATCAATGGCTTGCCAATGATTAACCAGTACATTTAAATCCCATTCAAGTTCTTCAGCTGATTTGCCAACACCTGCGGTACGAACGATTAATCCCATACCTTTAGGTAATTTAAGATCAGATAAAGCTGCTTTTAACTCGGTACGGTCATCTCCTTCGATACGACGTGAAATACCGCCAGCACGAGGATTATTTGGCATTAATACTAAGTAACTACCAGCTAAACTAATGAAAGTAGTTAAGGCAGCGCCTTTATTACCACGTTCCTCTTTTTCTATTTGAATAATTACTTCCTGGCCTTCTTTAATCACATCCTTAATGTTTGGGCGGCCTTTGAATGAATATCCTTCTGGGAAGTAGTTACGTGCAATCTCTTTAAGTGGTAAAAAACCGTGACGTTCTGCGCCGTAGTCTACAAATGCAGCTTCTAAACTTGCTTCTACACGTGTGATTTTACCCTTATAAATATTTGCTTTCTTTTGTTCGTGACCAGGACTTTCAATATCAAGATCATACAGCTTTTGCCCATCGACGAGGGCTACACGTAACTCTTCTGCTTGAGTTGCGTTGATTAACATTCTTTTCATTTGTGAACTCTTGTAGTATTTTTTTCGTTATTTTCTATATGTACTAACTGTTTTTCTGCATGCTTGACCTCATGTCTGGTTATACAATCTCTCGACTGGAAGTATTCAGAGGTGCGTTAAAAAGCGGATACAAAAAAGGTTAAATCAAAATTAATTCAACACATCAGCGTTACATTCTAATCATTTGATTTGCTTTCATAATAGCCATGCCTACCAGCAATCTTATAGTGAAGTAATTGCGAGGCATTAACTTTGTTATTGTCGCATTTATATCTACTTACAAGCAACAAAGTTTTTGCATATTATGCGATCAGGCATGATAAACTTAACGAATGGAACAGATAAATCACTCAGTACGCATTATTGACATCGCTCAAGAAAATGCACAACAACGTATCGACAACTTTCTTCGCTTACATTTGAAGGGCGTGCCTAAAAGCATGATCTATCGAATTGTGCGTAAAGGAGAGGTTCGAGTTAATAAAAAACGCATTAAACCCGATTATAAATTGCAGGTAGGCGACAGTGTACGTATTCCGCCTGTTAAAGTAGATCCGGAAAATGCATTACCTTCACCCAAACTCAACAGCATTAAAAATTTAGAATCCGCTATTGTCTATGAAGATGATGCCCTAATTATTTTAAACAAGCCTTCTGGGCTGGCTGTACATGGTGGTAGCGGACTTGATTTTGGCGCAATTGAAGGCTTACGAGCATTACGCCCTGATTCACGCTTCTTAGAGTTAGCTCACCGTTTAGATAAAGCCACTTCTGGCTGTTTATTGATTGCCAAAAAGCGCAGTATGTTACGTGCATTACATGAGCAATTACGTCAGAAAACCATGAAAAAACAGTATTTCGCGTTAGTAAAAGGCCAATGGGATAAAAAAGACCGTTTGGTACGTGAACCTTTATTAAAAAATGCCCAAGATTCAGTGGTCAAAGTCAGTCCACTAGGTAAAGCATCTGAAACTCATTTTAAAATTATACAGCGCTATGAAGGCGCAACATTAGTCGAAGCAAGCCCTGTCACCGGACGTACTCACCAAATTCGTGTGCACAGCGCATGTAAAGGTCATAATATTGCTTGTGATGAACGTTATGGTGACAGTGCCTTTGATAGTAAAATGACGGCACTAGGATTAAACCGTCTTTTCCTGCATGCAGCGCATATTACTTTCTTTCACCCTGTGTTAGAGAAAAGAATGACCGTTAGTGCACCACTTTGTCCTCGCTTAGAGGCACTTTTGAGCAAATTACAACGAAGCTAAGATGAAATATCAATTAATTATTTTTGATTGGGACGGCACGTTAATGGATTCGCTTGATAAAATTGTGCTGTGTATGCAACAGGCGGCACAAAAAGTTGCGATTCCAGTGCCAAGCGAAGAAGCAGTAAAACATATTATCGGTTTGAGTTTGGAAAAAGCAGCAGAGCAATTGTTCCCTGCATTACCTTATGGTAAGCAACAAGCTTTAGTGGATGCCTACCGAGACCAATATCATGCTAATCAACACATTGATACGCCATTCTATAACGGTATATCAGAGTTGTTGATTAATTTACAACAACGCGGTTACTTATTAGCCGTTGCAACGGGTAAAGGCAGAGTTGGCTTGGATCGTATGATTGCCAAAACTAACACGTCTACTTTGTTTAATGCCACTGTCTGCGCAGATGAAGCTAATTCTAAACCTGATCCGTTAATGATTAGACAGTTATTAGATAAGTTAAGCATTTCTGCGGACCAAGCTATCATGATAGGTGACTCTATTTATGACTTAGAGATGGCCGCAAACGCAGGGGTTGATAGTTTAGGTGTAAGTTATGGTGTGCACAGTGCAGAGCTGTTGATGCAAGCTAGACCTAAAGCCATTTTGAATTGTCTTGCGACTGAGCTAGATAGTTATATTTAAGTTATTTATGAAGGGTTTATTGTGAAAGAATCAGCTTTGAAAGATAAAGTATTGTTTAGCGAATATATAAAATTAACTGGACGTGGTGAAAAAGGTCGTCGTCCTTTAACCATGGCTGAAGCAAAGCAAGCATTAACTGATTATTTACAGGGTGATGCCAGTATTTTGCAACTGGCTGTGTTGTTAATGTTACAACGAGTGCGATGTGAAACGCCAGAGGAAGCGGCTGGCTACATTGAAGCGCTACGTGCACAATTCTCTGAGCAATGGCAAACTTTACCTGTCGATTTAGATTGGCCATGTTTCGCAGGTAAAAAAAGACAACCACCTTGGCTATTATTGGCTGCAAAAGTATTAGCAGCAAATGGTATTAAGATTTTTTTGCACGGTCACATGACAGTCGATTTAATCAAATACCAAGTGGAATCAGCTTGTCCGCTATTAGGGATTGAAATTGCAGATACACCGGAAAAAGCTAAACTCGCTTTAGAAAAAGAGGCATTAGTTTATGTTCCTTTATCTGCATATTGTCCTGAATTAATTGAGTTATTAGCCTTGCGTGAACAAGTTGGCCTACGCACACCATTAAATACAGTCGCTCGAAGTGTTAACCCTACTAAAGCACCCTATAGTATTCACGGCGTTTTTCATAAAAGTTATGAAAAAATACATGCTGAAGCTGCACTATTAAACAATGAGCATAGTATCATCGCTTTTAAAGGTGAAGGGGGGGAAAGTGAAGTCAACCCACGCGTTTCAACCTTAGCTTGTGGTGTGACACAGGTAGATGGTCAAACTCGTTATATTGAACAAGATTGGCCAACTTACCTAGCAGACTTTTCCGGAGCACACACCGAAGTCTCTGCAGAGTATTTATTAAAAGTATGGAACAAAGAAATTGAAGACGTATATGGTGATGCTGCCGTTATTACTACTATGGCGATGGTATTAAAGCAGATGCAGCCGGCATGCTCACAGGATGAAGCGTTACAAAAAGCAAAACAGTTATGGGAAACTAGAACTATTTAGTCAGCCAGTTGTTAAATGCTCTATTAAAAAGGAAGCGAATAGCTTCCTTTTTTACTTTCTACTGACTAACTCTTAAATAGCTAAAACGCTAAGAGTAGATGTCTGTTAATTTTATCTGATTTTTCTGATTTGAATGATCATGCCAAATAGAGGGTGATCAAAATAGTGTATCTCGCCACTACGCAAACGGGTTGATTGATCAAATAATGTTTCAGTAATTACTTTTTCAGTACGTACATTTCGTTGTACTGGTTCTTGATTAACAATTTGTACTACACCATCTTGTTCAATTGCTTTTGTTTCTGGAGCTCGAACAGATAAAGGTGATGAAACTGCCTTTTCTGTTTCAGTTCTTACTATTAATTGGCTATCGATGTGCAGGTAGCGCTCTACATAAATCAGTAAATTACCATCGATTTCATAAAGGTCTTGTAGTATCTCTTTCTTTTGTAAGGCAGCTAAGACATCCAACGATTCATCTGATTGTGCTTTGTCTGTACTTGAAGGTGCGCTAGATAAACCAGTTTGCTCCATGGCTAAAGCATAGTTTTTTCCTGCAAAAAGATGAATAGGTAATGCATTCTGTTTACTTTGTATTGGCATACGCCAAGCTGTATGCAATAAAGGGGTGAACAATTGATGATTATTCAGTCTATTAAGTTGCTCGTTAAGTCTTGTACCATTTAATCGCTTTAATCGATGACCTCCCTGTACCATTTGAGCATCAGTGAGACGTACCGGGTTTTGTTGATGTAAACAAGGCTCCCCAGCTAAACAGCTTGTCGCTGGATTGGCTTTAATAACTTCTAAGCGATCACGTTGTTTTAAATAAACATTATTTTGGTCGAGTTGTTCACTGTTATCTTTTACATCAACATTACGTTTAAATACGAGTACTTCAACGTCAAACCAACGGTCACCAGCTGCCTGCACATTTAAAGAACAAGTTGCGGCAAAAAACAATGATAAAATATAACGTAAATTCAAAAGGTTATCCTTTTTTTGATTTATTTAATAAGGTTTAATTTAAAACTATCAAGTAACTGTTTCAACCAGTTTAAGCGTTCTGCACTATTCTCTAATGCAATACTGAATTTTAATTTACTCGGTCCATCAAGTTTAAAGGTATTTGATTGTGTTTGCAGTAATGAAACAAGGAACATTGGATCAACTTTTGAATGCTCCGTAAAAGTTACGGCGCCACCTAAAGCATGTGCTTCAATACGTGCAATGCCTAACTTCGAACATCTTTGTTTGATTGCTGTTACTGCCACTAAATTTTTTGTTGAATCTGGTAATAATCCAAATCGATCAATTAGTTCTACTTGTATCTCATTAAGTTCATTATTATTTTTACTATTTGCAATACGTTTATACAAAGATAAACGCATATTCACATCCGGAATATAATCGTCTGGAATAAGTGCAGGAATTCTTAACTCAACTTCTGCTTGAGTTGATAATAGGTGTTCTAAACTTGGTTCTTGACCATTACGTAAAGCCTCCACCGCTTGATTAAGCATATCCATATATAGATTGAAGCCAATACTGGTAATTTGCCCTGATTGTTCATCACCTAGTAATTCACCGGCACCACGAATTTCTAGATCGTGTGTTGCAAGTGTAAAACCTGCACCTAAAGTATCCAGTGAACCGATTGCTTGAAGACGCTTTTTAGCATCTTTAGTCATTAACTTTGGTGTTGGTGTTAATAAATAAGCATAAGCTTGATGGTGCGAACGACCAACACGACCACGTAATTGATGTAACTGTGCTAAACCAAGATGATCGGCACGGTTAATGATAATGGTATTCGCAGTAGGTATATCGATACCAGTTTCTATGATAGTCGTACAAACTAATACATTTTGGCGCTGATGATAAAAATCAGACATAACGCGTTCTAGCTGTTGTTCATTCATTTGACCATGGGCAATGGCAATTCTTGCTTGCGGTAATAAAGTTTGTAAATCAGCTGCCGCTTTTTCGATAGTATCGACATTATTGTGTAAGAAATACACTTGACCACCACGCATAATCTCACGTGTAATCGCATCACTGATGGTTTGATCACTGCGTTGTTCTACAAAGGTCTTCACAGCTAAACGTTTGGCTGGCGGGGAGGCGATGATAGAGAGATCACGCATTCCATTCATCGACATATTTAAAGTACGAGGAATAGGTGTTGCTGTAAGCGTTAAAATATCGATTTGCGCTCGTAAACGTTTAATTTTTTCTTTTTGGCGTACTCCAAAACGATGTTCCTCATCGATTATTAGTAAGCCTAAATCCGCGAAATTAATACCATCACTTAGTAATTTGTGTGTACCGATTAGAATATCCACTTTACCGTCAGCGGCATCTTGTAAAATCAGCTTCTGTTCTTTAGCTGTCTTAAAGCGCGATAATACCTCAATTCTCACTGGCCAATTAGCAAATCTATCTCGAAAATTTTCAAAATGTTGTTGAGCGAGCAAAGTGGTCGGTACTAATAAAGCCACCTGGCGCGCATTGTCGGTTGCCATAAAGGCTGCACGCATTGCAACTTCAGTTTTCCCAAAGCCTACATCACCACAGACCAGTCTATCCATAGGTTGTGATGAACACATATCGGAAATAACTGAGTTGATGGACAGCGCTTGATCATGTGTCTCTTCATAGGGAAAGTCATTACTAAATAATGCATAGTTTTCTTTATTTAATTGATACCTAAAGCCTTTTTTAGCTGCGCGTTGTGCATAAATCTCAAGTAGTTCAGCGGCGACGTCACGAACTTTTTCGGCGGCACGTTTTTTGGCTTTTGCCCAGGTATCATTGCCTAATTTACTAATAGGCGCGGTTTCTACGTCACTGCCACTGTAACGACCGATCAGGTGCAATGAGGTAACAGGTACATACAGTTTATCACCACGCAAGTACTCCAATGTTACAAACTCATTAACACTGCCAGAGACTTCGATAGTTTGTAGTCCTAAATATCGAGCAACACCGTGGTCAATATGCACAACAGGCTGGCCTACTTTTAATTCGGCTAGGTTACGAACGATATGTTCTGAGTTTTCTTCACCATTATTATCTTTATTTTGGCGTCGTCTTTGGGTTATTTTGTTACCCAATAATTCTGTTTCAGTGATAAAGGCAAAAGCGGAATCAATGATCAAAAAGCTATGTTCAACACGACTAACGGTGATATACACTTTGTGTTTATCTGGCTTACATTCACTTAGGTGGTTGACTGATTTTATGTTGAGTTTAAGTGGGCTGAGTAACTCTAATAATGCTTCTTTACGACCTGCCGATTCAGCACTGAGTAAAATGGTGCCATCAAAACCTTCAATAAAAGCACTGATATTAGCTAATGGATTTTTATCTTTATGGTGGATCTTAATATCTGGCAATGTGGTCAGCGGTAAATTAGTTTTACCAGCTTTAGGTAATGCAAAAGAGGCGTTTTGTAACTGATACTTTGGAAACTCATTGAGTCGTCTGAAACATTGTTCTTGGCGAAGGTAAAGTTCAATGGGCTGCAATAGCGGACGAAGTAAATCAACGCCTCGCTCTTCGAAACGATGTGTGATGGTTTTCCAGAATTCGTCGATAGCAGTACCAATATCACCAAGGATACATAAACGACTTTGTTTAGGAAAATAATCAAATAAAGTGGCTGTCTCATTAAAAAATAGCGGCAGATAATATTCGATACCAGCAGGTAAGTTTGTTTGTGAAATCTGCTGATAAATCGAATCGTTACTGGTACATATTTTTGCTGGGAATTTATCTTGGTAAGCTTGTTTAAAGTTTTCGATAGCCTGTTTATCTGTTGCAAACTCATGAGCGGGTAACATCTTTATCTGTTTGATAGTTGGTAAAGAGCGTTGCGTTTCAGTATCAAAAGGGCGAATGGAATCAACTTCATTATCGAAAAAATCGATACGGTAAGGAGTGTCGCTAGCCATTGGGTAAATATCAAGTAATGAGCCCCTTGCACAAAACTCACCGTGTTCTTGTACTTGGTCCACTGCGTAATATCCAGCTTCTTGTAATTGCTCTCGTAACAGTTGTAACTCTAATTGTTGTCCGGTTTTAACCACTAATGTATTTTGTTTTAAATAACTAGGCGGCGCTAATCTCAACAATAGAGTCGTTACTGGGATAATCAAAATACCTTCTTTCATAGAAGGCAGTTGATACAAGGTTTCGATACGTGTTGAGATAATATCTTGATGCGGTGAAAAATGATCGTAAGGTAATGTTTCCCAGTCTGGAAATAGATTTACTTCAAATTTGTTCTCGGCAAAAAATAATAACTCTTGATGCAACTTAATGGCACTGGGTGTGTCATTAACGATGACGATTAACGGCGACTTTTGTGGATTAGCCTGGGCACATTGGCTGATCACTAAACTTTGACTACTACCGACTAAATTGGCTAGTTGTTGTGTGTCGGTTGTTGATTTTAATGTTTGTATGTCGAGTAAATTGTTCATGTTTTGACTTATTTTATTTATTTAATTGCTAAGAAAAGTGCGTGTGAAAACAGTGCGTATAGGTAATTGTAATGCATAGTTATAGCGCTCTTTAACTGTTAGTTTCCCGTAATTTCGCTCTGTCTTTTAGCTGTTGAGATTGTATATGTAAACTGGCACGAATTAATAGCTCACGATCTTGGTCTCGAATAAGAGTGTAAGTTAATGTACACTGCTCGGCGCTTATTTCTGTGACGTTAGCATAACAATAAATAGCAGAGGATTCTTCAGGTAAAAATATTTTTAACCTGACAATATCTTCTTTTTTCAGTGTGTTATTGTTTTTTATGATTAAGCTACCCGCACTAAACTTAATGCTTTGATGACGTGATTTTTCTTCATCTTGTTGGGTTAGTACATAGCTTAATAGGGTATTAATTTTTTGGTTTTGGGCTTGCAGATATTGCCATAGCGCTTTACTGGTTTCATTGTTTAATTTTAATGGTGTCAAGATGTTTGCATCGGCTTGTGCTAAGTCACTGGCCATTCTAAATGGGCCTGGAATCTCTTGCTCAAAAGCCTGTTGATTGAGAGGGATTTCCTCTTTACCAATTGATTTTAAGTTGATTGAAAGTGTATGTTCTACCAAAAAATATTCATTATTATTCATATTTACAAACCAAGCAGTAATTAAGTGGTGGCAAAACACCTTATTCTAGGAGTTTTGTCTGTCTTAGCGAATAAAGATACATTAGAATGGCTTGCATTAAAATGTAATCAATAAGTTAAGTCTAATTTAGTGAGGTTAATGATGGATTGTGTGGCACATTTCTTCATATTAATCACGTTAGTCTGAATTAAAGATAATTATTATAAAAGGTAACTATGTTTTATCCTTTAAGTGTTTTCATCGGTTTACGTTATACAAAGTCAAAGCGTAATAACCAATTTGTCTCGTTTGTTTCCTTATTTTCTACTGGTGGCATTATTCTCGGCGTCTTAGCATTGATCACTGTATTGTCGGTGATGAATGGTTTTGAAGCTGAATTAAAGCAGCGAATTTTAGGAGCAATTCCCCAAGCTAAGTTAACTAACCAAACTAATACTATTACGGACTGGCAACAGCGTATAGATCAACTTCCTGACGATCCTTTAATTGTTGATGTTGAGCCAATGATTAATGCTGAAGCGATTTTGCAAAGTAAGATTGGTTTACAAGGAGTAAAAATTGAAGGTGTTTATCCTGATAAATATGCCAGTGAAACAGTCAAAAGCAATATAGTGGTAGGTAGTTTAGATAAGTTAGTTGCAAGCGAATATAAGATCATCATTGGTGACCAGTTAGCACGCATGTTAGGTGTGACGATTGGCGATAAGGTAAGAATAACATCTACCAGAGGAGTGCGTTATACGCCTTTAGGGCAAGTGCCTAGCCAACGCAACTTTACTGTTGCGGGCTTGTTTGATGTTGGCTCAGATGTTGATAAATATCTGGTGCTGATGCATGCCCAAGATGCCGCACGTTTAATTCGTATTCAGACAGACCAAGTGACTGACTTACGTTTCTATTTTACTGAACCTTTTGCGGTGGAGTCATGGACACCTCCGGCATTACAAAAAGATGAGATGATTATTGATTGGCGTAGCACACATGGAGAGTTATTTGCGGCGGTGAAAATGGAAAAAAATATGATTTGGTTACTACTGTGTTTAATTATAGCAGTGGCTGCATTTAATATTTTATCTTCCTCGGTGATGGTGGTTACTGATAAAAGTGCCGAAGTAGCGATATTAAAGACTCTTGGCATTAACGCCAATACGATTAATTTGATATTTATTATTCAGGGGGCATTTAGTGGCATCGTTGGAGCATTAATTGGTACAGGTTTAGGGCTATTATTGAGCACCTACATCAATGAAATTATGTCGTTTTTAGGCCTACATTTATTGGCTAATGCATCAGGCGGCACCCGACTTCTTCCCGTTGTACATGAGCCTGTGCAAATAGTATCCATTATGTTAGGTGCAATGTTTTTAAGTTTATTAGCAACTTTATATCCGGCTTACAGAGCGGGTAAAGTTAGCCCAGTTGAGGCATTAAGATATGAGTAATTCAATAGTAGTTTGTCAGGATTTAAGTAAAGTTTATCAAGAAGGGCGTTTAGCAACATCGGTGTTGCAAGGTGTTAACTTAGCCGTTGAACCAGGTGAGTTATTAGCAATTGTAGGCACATCAGGCTCAGGTAAAAGTACTTTACTGCATTTATTAGGTGCTTTAGATGCTCCTTCAACGGGAGATGTTATTTTTAATGGTAAAAATATTCATAAGTTATCTGCAAAACAACAAGCAAAGTGGCGTAATCAAGAGCTAGGGTTTGTTTATCAATTTCATCATTTGTTATCTGAGTTTACGGCTTTAGAAAATGTCGCAATGCCGCTTTTAATTGCTGGTGAGCCGATTAAAGTAGCACAGCAAAAAGCCTTAGATTTATTAACCCGTGTTGGCTTAAGTGAACGAGTTGCACATCGTCCATCGGAGCTTTCTGGTGGTGAAAGACAACGTGTTGCAATCGCAAGAGCACTTATTAACAAGCCTTCTTTAGTATTAGCAGATGAGCCCACAGGTAATCTAGATGCAAAAAGTGCAGAGTCTGTCTATCAGTTATTAAAAGAGCTCAATGCGGAACTGGGAACTGCTTTTATTGTTGTTACTCATGACCAGCAATTGGCTAATAAATTAGATCGACAGTTATATATGAGTAACGGCATTTTACAGGATACGCAGTAATGTTTAGACCTTTATCATTATTTGTTGGTTTACGTTACAGCAAAGCAAAGCATAAAAATAAGTTTGTCTCATTTATCTCCATGGCCTCGATTTTTGGGATTATTTTAGGTGTGGCGGTATTGATCGTGGGCCTTTCTACCATGAATGGTTTTGAAAAAGCATTAAGAGACCAGCTGTTATCGGTTATTCCCCATGCCGAGCTTGAAGTAGTAGAGGGTGACTTTGAAAACGAAAAAGCAGTGTTATCTAAAGTTAGAGAACACCCAGGCGTAGCGGGTGCTAGCCCGTATATCGTGATGAATGCGCTGTTACAAAATAATATTAATATGAAAGCATTACAAATGCGTGCGATTAATCCTGAAACTGAAACTCAAGTGACTGCGGTTGAGCAGTATATTAAACAGGGGGGCTGGGAATTATTATCCAGTGAAGAAAACAGTATCATATTAGGAGAGCCTGTTGCTCAACAGCTTAAGCTAGCTGTTGGTGATACGGTAACACTATTATTACCTCAACCGAGTACGGTTAAATTAAGAGCGCCACGTAAATTTGCATTTACGCTGACCGGGACTTTTAAAATGGGGGGGCAAGTTGATACGACCTTAGGCTTCATCCATATTAATAAAGCCAAACAAATATTAGATGTACAGCATGCAACAGGCATTGCTTTTAAAGTCGATGATGTTTTGCAGGCACAGACATTAGCTCGCGAAGTGGCCTATAGCATCCCTGTGTACATGTATGTGAAGAGTTGGATCACTAGCCAAGGATATTTATACCAAGATATTCAAATGGTTAAATCATTGATGTATGTAATCCTTTTGTTAGTTGTTGCGGTGGCTTGTTTTAATATCGTTTCGACACTAGTGATGGCAGTTAACGAGAAACGAGGTGACATCGCTATTTTAAAAACAATGGGGGCTAATAAATGGTCTTTACGTGCTATTTTTATGGTACAAGGGGCATTTAATGGGTTGATGGGTAGCTTTTTTGGCGCTTTATTAGGTACTTATCTTTCTTTAAATTTAAGTTCTATTTTTGCTGCAATTGAAAGTTTATTAGGACGTAAATTTCTATCTGGTGATATCTATTTCATTGATTACTTACCATCACAAATCGATTATCAACAAGTAGTTGTTATAACTATTGTTGCTTTTGTTATGAGTGTTGTAGCGACTATTTACCCTGCATGGACAGCAAGTAATATTGAACCAGCTAAAGAGTTAGGCTATAGCCACTAAACTTAGCTATTAAATACAAGGTTAAAATATGGTGTGTTGTTAATTCAACGCACCATACTCTGCCAGTAAGTCATATACTCCCTCCGCAATTAATCGATATCCTTGTGCATTTGGATGAACTGTATCGCTGTGTAACGCTGGTTTCTTTAATACATCTCTCATAATGCCATTGCCCAGTGGAATCTTGTACTGTGTTGCTAACGTTTGGTATTGCTCAATATCAGACAAAAAGATCGTGGCTTCAGGCACGGACAATAAAATAACTTGAATATCTCTGTCTTGAGCCATTTCAATCATCTGTGCAAGATTGTCCTGCATTTTATCTAAATTTCTATTTCGTAAAACGTCGTTACCACCATGACAAAGAATCAATAACTGTGGCTGATATTTATCTAATAGTTTAGGTAAGCGTTTAAGTCCTTGTAGGCTAGTTTCGCCGCTAATACCTGCATTGATTACCTGTCTGTTTAACAGCAAGCCTAGTTGGACCGGATAACTTTCTTGTTTATTAGCTCCGCGACCAGAGGTTAAGCTATCACCAAAAGCTAAGATAGGTTGCTGCTCATTTAGAGGAGTTAAAGATGGAGAGTCACTACAGGCCATTAATAGTAAGGTAAACATTAAACAAAGGGGTATTTTCATGGACTAGGCTCGATAGTAACAATAATAAAAACAGCTGAGTGCTATAAAATATAGGCAAAAAAAAGCGCACTATACAGTGCGCTATGGGCATTTTTATATTAATTAATCGTCTAAAATACCTAGGATGCTCAATAGGTGAACAAAGATATTAAAGATGTTTAAGTATAATGAAACGGTTGCACGGATGTAGTTTGTTTCACCACCGTTAATAATACGGCTTGTATCGACTAGTATTAATCCAGACATAATCATAACTACAACACTGCTGATAACCAGTTGCATTAATGGAATTTGTAAGAATATGTTAGCAATCATCGCAACGATTACTGCAATCATACCAGCCATTAAGAAGCCACTCATGAATGAGAAGTCTTTACGAGAAGTTAGTACATAAGCAGATAAAGCAAAGAAGATGATAGCCGTTGTACCAAGTGCTTGCATAATTAGTGCAGGGCCGTTTGCCATTGTTAGGTAGTGATTTAACATGTTACCCAGTGATGCACCCATCACGCCAGTAAACATAAATACCCAGAAAAGGCCTTTGCTTGAATCAGCTGTTTTAGAAACAACAAATAATAAACCGAAGCCAACTAGCATTAATACTAATGACATTATAGGCCCAATGCCGACCATGGTTGCTATGGTTGCAGTAACGGCACTGAATGCAAGTGTCATCCCTAACAGCATGTAAGTATTTTTTAATACTTTATTGATTGATACACCAGCACCACGTGCTTGAGTGTTAATTGAAGAATTCATAATGTACTCCAGTTGATTAAATAATAATTAATAAACATCATAACACTTGGATTTAGCTTGTGTAGTGTTTTCGTATGAGATTAGTTAACAGAGTGTGATATATGTAATAGTAATTTTAAAAAGATAGTGTTTAGGATAAGTAAAAGGACTATTTACACTTTTTAAGTAATAACAATTAGTTATGAGGATTTATAGGAAATGAATATCAGTGATATAGACATTGGTAGCTGAGCAATGATAAAAATAAAAAAGGCACCGAAGTGCCTTCATAGTATTAGGTCTTTTAAAAGGGCTTATTTAGCGCCTTCGATGATACCAACAAACTCTTCAATAATTAGTGCTGCACCACCTACTAAACCGCCGTCGATGTCAGCTTGAGCAAATAGCTCTTTTGCACTGTTTGCTTTAACACTACCACCGTAAAGAATTTGCACTTTCTCTGCAACTACTTCACTTTGTGCTTTTAACCATGAGCGGATGTGGGCGTGAACTTCTTGAGCTTGCTCAGAAGTTGCAACTTTACCTGTACCAATTGCCCATACTGGCTCATATGCGATTACTGAGTTTTCAACTGCTGCAATACCTGCAACGTCGATAACAGCTTTAAGTTGTGCTTCAACTACTGCGAATGTTTTATCAGTTTCACGCTCTTCTAGCGTCTCACCGATACAAAGAACAGGAACCAGGCCATTTTCTTGAATAGCCACAAATTTAGCTGCAACAACTGCATCAGTTTCATTGTGGTATTGGCGACGCTCAGAGTGACCTACTAGGCTATATTTAGCACCAAACTCTTTAACCATTACTGGTGAAGTTTCACCTGTGAATGCACCAGAAACATTTGTGCTTACATCTTGAGCACCAAATTCAATGCTGTTGCTTGCTGTTAAGTTAGCAACTTGCTCAATGAAGATAGCCGGTGGGCATACTGCAACTTCAACATTGCTTGCTGCATCAGCTGCGCCTTCAATGCCTTTGATTAAAGTTGCAACTGATTCTTTTGTACCGTTCAGTTTCCAGTTACCCATTACAAGAGGTGTTCTCATGTTTAACTCCGTTAGTTTATTTAAATTGTATGCTTTTCAGACATTTTGGTAATTAAAAATCACTTTACTTACCATATTGTGATCTATCCCAGTAAATTATCTGTTATCTACTGTAAATACAAGTAAGGCTTCAATGAAAGTCCCATTTTTATTGTGTTCAATCAATAAAGTCTTAGTTTACTTGCGTAAATTGCACTGCAGGTTGCTGTTGATAGAACTCGTTGTCATTTTGTTCTTCAACTTTTGTTGGATTCGTGAAAGCTTCTTTGTCAAAAGCGATATCTCCCCCATCAATTACGCCTGAATTACTATCTATCGATTTAAAATCAAATAAATCAGTATCTGCTAAATGAGATGGGACTACATTCTGCATCGCGGTGAACATAGTTTCTAAACGACCAGGAAATTTTTGGTCCCATTCGCTGAGCATCTCTTCAGTTAATTTACGCTGTAAGTTAGGCTGAGAACCACACAGGTTACAAGGAATAATTGGGAACTTTTGTAATTTAGCAAAGGCTTCAATGTCTTTTTCTTTACAGTAAGCCAAAGGGCGGATCACAACATGTTCACCATTGTCAGAGACTAGTTTTGCTGGCATTGATTTCATTTTTCCTGCAAAAAAGAGGTTAAGCATCATAGTCGCAAGCATATCATCACGGTGATGGCCCAGTGCAATCTTTGTTGCTCCTAGCTCTTTTGCAGTATTGTAAAGAATGCCACGACGTAATCGAGAACATAGGCTACAGGTGGTTTTACCTGGTTCTAGTTTTTCTGTGACTATGCTGTAAGTGTCTTGCTCTACAATTTTATAATCAACACCTAACTTAGCTAGGTATTCAGGCAGAATATGCTCAGGGAAACCCGGTTGCTTTTGATCCAAGTTAACAGCAATGATATCAAAGTTAATCGGTGCAACAGCTTTAAGTTGACTCAACATCTCTAATAATGTGTAACTGTCTTTACCACCAGAGACACATACCATGACTTTATCGCCATCTTCAATCATATTGTAATCTGCGATAGCTTGACCTGTTTGTCTACGCAACACTTTGTTTAATTTTTTGAGGTTAAATAATTCTTTTTCTGAAAGTTGCTGCGTCATTGTAAACCTTGTTTATGGAGAGTTATAAGCACGCGCATTGTATAAAAAGAGATGAGTGTATGTAAAGAGCTGAGCCCTTTATATTGGTGAGGGGCGAGCGATTAGAAAGCCTTGTATGCCATCAATATACATATGTTCTAAGATATGCTTTTGCTCAAGGCGTTCGATACCTTCAGCTACCACTTGACATTCCATTCGGTGAGCAACATCAATAATCATGCGAATAAACTGTTGATTGGTACTGTCATGCTCAATATCTACAATTAAGCTTGAATCAATTTTAATATAATCTGGCTTTAACTCTTTGAATAAACGGAATGAACCGATTCCTTTGCCAAAACGGCAAATCGCAGAGCGGCTACCTGCACGTTTTAACATATCAAAAAATCGCTTACTGGCTGTAAGGTGGTTGTCTAATGGTTTTTCATGCACTTCAAATACTAGTGATCCCGCGATATCAGCTTCACGCAATAATAGGCGCTCTAACCAAATAAGAAATGCACTATTTTGTAAAGAAGCATAACTTATATTAATTCCCCAATGTGTATTTAAGTCTGCTTTCAATCGGTAACTCGCTATCGTACGTTCAATAATCAATTGTTCTAGTTTGACTATAGTATCGGTACGTTGAGCCATTGAAAAAACAGTGCTTGCAGGAATAACACTACCCGTTTCCCCTAAAAATCGGGTGAATATTTCTTGGTATCCTTTCATGTTACGGTGTATGGCATGGACCGGCTGTTGTAAAAATTCAAATGAACGATTAGTCATCAATGCATTGATCGCCGTCCGCCAGTGTTGTTCACCTAATTGGAACTCAGTATTTTCTTCAAGCACCCATGAGTTAGGGCCTGCAATTTGTGCTTTAGCTAATGCGATATCTGCTCTAGCAAGAACATGTTCAGGTAACTGTTTGGCAGAAATACGTGTCATACCATTAAAAGCGACACTTTCTAGATTATGCGTTGCTTGATATTGGTCAAATTTAAACTTTAACTCCTCACTATATTTATGTGCATGAGGGGTGGTCATATTATGGGCTATCACTGCGAAATCTGACCCACTAATACGGAATACTTCAGTATTCGCAAAGTTTGCTGACACTTGTTTAATCATTTTCGAAACACTTAATAAATAGTCATCGCCTTGATGAAAGCCTAGGCTAGCGTTTACCGTAGATAATTCAAAAATTCTTATAATCGATAAAATAGCATGATCCTGATTATTTTCGGCTGATAGCAGGTCAGTTAACTCCCTACGAAATGCATGGCGGTTATTCAAGCCCGTTAAACTGTCTTTATTGGCTTGGGTAGTTAACTTAAATATTTGTTCATTTTTTTCCGCTAAGTCATGGGTTAATTGTTTTATTTTTTTCTTAATCGTGTTCGCGGCTATGGTAAATATGGACTTTACACTTTCGTCATCGAGTGTTTCTTTAATTAATAGGCGTTCATTTTTTCTGAATAAGGTCAGATATATAAGATTGCAAAATAGTGTCGCAATGACTAAAGCGGCAATAATTAATAAAATAATTTGATGGTATAACTTGGAGTATTCGACATTCTTAGCCGTGTATTCGATTACTTGATTTGTTGAAATTGAATATTGCTTTGAGGTGGAGATCGGCAAAACTTTACTAAAAAGCTCATTATCAGGTTGTTCTGATAAGATCAGGGGAGCTGCTAGCTGATCATTCGTGATCTTAATGTAACTGAAATCTTTAGTATTTATTTTGTTTTTTAAGTCAGCTTCAGAGGTGATGTCATTTAATACCGCTAATCTTTTATCAAGACCATATAAGTGCTGTTGTTTTGATAAAATAGGGTTGAATAATGCTTTTATAACAAAAACCAAGGCGATGATAATTACAGCAATAAGAAAATTAGAGATCCAAAAATTTCGTCCAAGGTTGTTCATTTGTAACCTCCTTTGATCTTAATGACTTATTGAAACTCGCTTTATTACCACCTAGGGTAAAGTATAGTTAGAAACTCTTTAATTGCAGAAAATAGTTTCATTTACTATTTTAATGAATGAAGAGTGTCACGTTTCAATAGTGCTATGATTAATAATTAATTTTTTTATTATATAGCAATTTAAAATCATAATTTAGTTTTTTTGTTTAATATTTGCTACTTGCGATAATCCGGTTGGTGCGTTAATAGTAAATATTTTGTTTGCTCATGTTGTGGGTTATCACAAATCTCTTCTGAAGAGCCTTTTTCGACAATCTTTCCTTGATGCAAGACCATGATTTGATCACTCATATGTTTAACAAGGTGCATATTGTGTGCAACAAAAATATAACTAGTCCCTTTAGTTTGTTGAATCTTTAATAGTAAATTAACAATCTTAAATCTAAGTGAAATATCTAGTGTGGTTAAGATCTCATCGACTAAAATAATGTCTGGATTTAAGATCATAGCTCTGGCAATAGCAACTTGGTGTTTTTGCATACTTGAGAGCATGTTAGGGTAAAATGCTAAATAATCAGGTAATAGACCTACTAACTTTAAAGTTTCAATAATTCGTTGATAACGCTGCTTTGCGTCTAAACTCGTATTTAACTCAATTGGTGCATTTAAGATTTTCCCTATGGTCATTTTAGGGTTAAGTGAACTACTTGGATCCTGGAATATCATACGGACTGATACACAACGTTTTTGTGAACTTAAAGTACGAATGGAGTGGCCTTTGATATAAATATCACCTGCATTTGCAGTTAATACACCTGCAATGGTTCTTACTAAGGCACTTTTACCTGAGCCACTTTCGCCTACAACCGCCAACGTTTCACCTTTTTCTAAGGTAAAACTTACTGGTCCAAAGGCTATTTTTTCTTTACTTCCAAAGAAACCAAAGGGTTGCTTAAAGCTTTTACACAGATCGCTTACTTTTAATAATGACGACATAACTAACTCAGCTTACTTGGGTAGTGGCAACGAAAACTGTGTCCTTTTTTAATGGTTAAGGCTGGATTTTTAACACATATTTTTTGAGCTTTTGGACACCTAGGACCTAATCGGCACCCGATAGGTAGTTGGTTTGATGAAGGGATATTACCTGGCAAAGTATATAGTTGTGCTTTATGTTCGTTGATCTCTTCATTATTGATCATGGTTTTAAGCATCGCTTGTGTGTAAGGATGCATTGCGGAACCCATGATTTGTTTATAAGAGCCTGACTCAACGGTTTGTCCACAATAAACCAGCGTCATGTAATCTGAGATACTACTGGTATTAGCAAAGTTATTACTTAGTATTAATAAAGTCGTGTTATTGAGTTGATTAAGTTTATAAAGAAGACGATAGATCTGCGATTGTGTCACTGATTCCATTGCTGTTGTTGGCTCATCGGCAATGATGAGACGTGGATTATTAGCAATCGCCATAGCAATCATTACCTTTTGGCAAACACCTTCAGATAATTGATGCGGGAAACTTTTTAATACTGCTACATCGTTTTGTATGCCGACTTTATGTAATAGTTCTTTAATTTGTAAGCGTCTAGAAGGCACTGTCACACGCTTTATTTTACTTAAAATAGGTCTAAAGCGCTGCTGCCAGGTTTTTTTAGGTAGTACGGATTCAATTTGCGTACGTATTCTTTGGCTAGGGTCTAGGTAAGAGCTAGGCTCTTGGAAAATAACTGAAATTTCAGTACCTAGTATGTTTCTTCTCTCTTTTTGAGATAGTTTCGTTAGATCGGTTTTATCGAGGAACATACGATCTGCGGTTACTGTCCAGTTACTGCTATGTAAGCCTAAAATAGCTTTGGCAATTAAGGTTTTACCTGAACCAGACTCACCAATTAGACCATGGATTGATCCATCAACAATATTAAGTGTCGCTTTATCGATAACCCGAATTGTGCCTTGGGCAGTTTCTATATCTATGCTGAGGTTCCTGATATCTAATAAAGCCATTATTCTTCTCCCTCAATCACCGCGTGACGTAAACCTTCTGCAAATACATTCACAATAATAATGATGATAAAGATCGCTAACCCAGGAAAAGCGACTAACCAAGGAGATAAATAGATTAACTCCATATTATTGGCAATCAAGGAGCCTAATTCTGTTTGTGGTAGTTGTGCACCAAACCCCAAGAAGCCTAAGGTCGCAATTTCTATAATCGCCATGGTAAATAACCGGTTTAAGATAGTGGTCGTTGGCTCAAGAATATTGGGCAATATACCATATCTGAATAAGCGTGTTTTGGCTGCACCGTCCAACTGTAAGGCAATGATATATTGTTTATTCAACTCTTGTTCAATGGCCAGATAACTTGCTCTGATGAATTGAGGTAATAAAGATAAGGCGATTGCTAATAAGCAGTTAACATAACTGGGACCAAAGAAAGTAATTAAGATTAGCGCTGACAGTAAAGAAGGGATCGCGAGAAGGGCATCTAACAAATGGTGTAAAATACTAGCTTTCACTCCTTTAGTGAGAGCCGCACCTGCACCAATTGACATGCCTATAATAGATACAAAAAACGTAATTAATAGCGCGCCACCTAGGGTATATTGAATGCCATGAAATAGGCGTGACAAGGTATCTCTTCCTAGGTCATCGGTACCTAATACATGGTCAATAGAGCCTCCATCTACCCAATAAGGCGGGAGTAACATTTTATCGGGATCTTGAAGTAAAGGTGAGTGAGGCACTAACCATGAGGCAAAGAGTGATATCAAAATTAAACACACAATAACCCACATTGCGACAACAGCAATACTTTTACTTTTAAAAATCGACCAGATATAACGTAGTGGTGATTGTATTTTATCTTCATTAAAGCCGTTATTTATCAGCATATAACGAACCTCTTCTAATTGGGCTTATAATCACCATAATGATTTCTATCGCGATACTGAACATTAAAATAAAGCCAGTGATAATTAACATACCAGCGGGTAACGCGTGATAATCACCGGTTTTCAATGAATTAAACAGCCAAGTACCTATACCGTTAAGATTAAATACAATCTCAATAGTCATCGCAAAAGACAAGATGGTACTTAGTTGTAATCTCAATTGCGGGATAATCGGAGGTAATGCATTGTTCAGTGCATGCTTAAAGACAATTTTAGTACGAGAAAAACCTTTTGCATAAGCAGTTTGGATATAGTTACTACGCATTACCATGGTCATTGAATGACGTGTTAAACGCACAATTTCAGCAATTAAAAAGAATGACAATACCGCCGCTGGTAAAATAAGGTGAGCAACCCGATCAAAAAAGGCAAATAAACCGTATTCGGGAGTAACAAATAGGGTATCTATTAATAGAAAACCGGTCACAACTGGAATGTCGTAAACTAGGCTCATATTACCATCTACGGGTAATATATCACCCCACACACTGGGTAATAATACAGCCATCACACCAACCCAAAAAACAGGTAAAGCTAAGCCAATAATTGCCACCGTCATGATTGCGTAATCTAATTTAGTATTTCGAAATAAACCCGCTAATAAACCTAATGGGATAGCGATAATACAAGAAAATAGAAGTGCAACAAAACACAGTTCTAAGGTTGAAGCAAAAAAGGTTAACCCACGTTGTAGCAGTGGTTGTTGATCTAAAGCTGAGTGTCCGAGGTCAGCACTAAATATGTGCCATAAATATGAAAAATACTGTAGCACATAGTCTTGTTGCACAAGAGGCTGTGTTTGATGGTGAACAAGAATAGTTCGATCGATTGCAAAGGCAATAATAGTTAGAATAAACGCCGTAATTAACAATAAATTTAAACGTCTTATTAAGAATGACAGCATATTAGTTCAAATCTTGTTTGATGGCATTTTGAAAGTTAATGCCAGTTAATGGATTGACTTCTACGTTTAAAATAGATTTAGAAATCGCATCTAATCTTAAAACATGTGCAATAGGCAGATAAGGTCGTTGTTGATAAACTATATCCTGAATTTGATAGTAGTTTTTAATACGCTGCGCAAAATTACCCTCAGTTAATGAGTCATCCAATAAATCTTGAGTCATCGTATCACACCAATAACTAGTATTACCCGTTTCTGGCGTTGAATGACAACTGAGTAATGGTCTGAATATGCTATCAGGATCGTTAATATGTACATTGATGCCAGTCAGGTAAGCATCATAATCCCCGCTATTTAAATGGCTTTGTAATGCGTTGTCGTTAAGGCTGATAATCGTACTTTTTACCCCTATTGCGAGTAAATTAGCCTGAATTAATTCCGCTGTTTTATGAAAATTAGGGTTAAAGACATTAGCACCATCAGGCAACAAAATTTGTAAAGATTGGTTGAAATTAAATTGCGCTGCATTTAACTCTTTTTTAGCTTGCTCTGGGTTAAATAGTTGTTCATTAAACCGTGGTTTTAATGCCCAAGATTGTTTACTTAACAATGTGTCGGTTTGCATTGCACTTTGAAAATAAACAGCCCTAAGAATGGTTTCTGTATCTATTGCTTTAGCTAATGCTTGACGAACCCGAGGATCACCTAATTTTTCTGCTTTAGTGTTGAATGCCAATAAGGATATATTTGCTGTTGATTTACTGTTTAAACTGATTTGTTTATTTTCACTAATCGTTTCTAATTGACTGGCCGCAGGGTAAGAGATTGCATCACATTCACCGGATAATAATTTAGTATAGCGTTTTGTTGCACTTGGATTAGTGAAGAAAATGAGATTTTCAATATTACTGATCGAATGCCAGTATTGCTTGTTTTTTTGATAACGAATCGTACCGTTGTTATCAAAGCTTTTGAACACAAATGGGCCTGTACCTATAGGTTTAAAATCAATTCTTTCCGGATGACCTTCTGCTAATAATTGTTGTGCATATTCAGCGGAATGGATCACTGCATAATGTGCAGCTAAATTAGCGAGCAATGTCACGTCTGGTTTCGACAAAACAAACTCAACTGTATGCTCATCTATTTTATTTATAGAGGAAAGCAGATCAGTGAAAGGATGGTTATAAAAGTAATTCACGGTTTTATTATTGATCATATGGTAAGGGTGTTGGTGATCAAACATACGATTAAAACTGAATAACACATCATCTGCATTAAAATATCTGGTTGGTGTAAAATAGTCGGTTTGATGAAAACTAACATGCTCTCGGAGGGTAAAACGATAGCGTAGCTTGTCGTCACTTTGTTCCCAACTTTCAGCTAAATCAGGTACAAACTCATTTGTATTGGGATCAACTTTTACTAAACGATTAAACAGTTGATGTGTTGTGGCATCTAAACTAGCTATGTCATCGCTTATTTGTGGATTGAATGACGTCGGTTGACTATCAGTACAATAGATAAGCGTATTTTGTGTTAACGTTTTGTTTTGATAACAACCGCTGAGGCTAACAATCAAAGACAATAAGCATATTAAACGCATAGCATTACTTTATTCCATTATGATAATAATACGGTTCATCTTTAGAAGATAAACGGTATCAGGTTAACTTAATATTTAATAAGTTAATTCAATTATTTAGTAAAATCAATCACACTGATATTAGTTAATTATAATCTAACTTACCTAGGATTTGATAGCACAATATAATGGCGATGAATGCAAAGCTAATACTACCGAGTGCTTGACCAATAAGTATACCATGTGCGCCATAGTAATAAGCACCAATACTGACAAAAGGAATTGTCCCTAAAGACATTTTTCCAATATTAAGCAGACTAGCTAATTTGGGGTGACCAACATTATTGAGAAATGACATTGCCACTAAGTTCATTGCCACAAAAATAAAGCTTATGCAGATATATTGGCAAAAGAAGCGTAGTAAGCTCGCAGTTTCACCCGTTGCATTAAAGAGCGTTACAATTAATTCTTGGGAAAATGATAAAAGTAAAGCGACTACAAATACATAACGGATAATAAAATTTAAGGAATGATTCAAGGTCAATTTTACTCGTTTGAATTGTTTTGCTCCCATATTTTGGCTGATGATTGGACCAATAGCACCGGGCATCGCAAATAAGATCATAAAAATGACCGGAATTAATCGACTGATTACTGCCCATCCTGCCACTGTATCAGCACCTAATTTCGCTATTTCATAGGTGACATATAAATGAGTAATTGGTGTTGCTAGTTGTGTAAAACATGCAGGATAAGCAATTCTGGTAATCTCTGGTATCGTTTTTATTAAGCTATTAAGCGGGATTTTAGTAATGAAGTTAGCTTTTATTAATAGATAGTAAACGGCTAAACAAACCATAGTACTTCGGGCAATTAATGAAGCGATTGCCGCACCTTTAATATCTAAATCAAAATAGAAAATAAATAAAGGATCTAACAGTAAATTAACGATACCTGCTGACATAGTGCAGTACATGCCAATTTTGGCTTTACCCAGCGCTCGTAAGGTCGCGATAGCTTGCATACCAAGTGCCACGACTGGAAAGGTGAGGATAGTGATAGTGAGATAATCGTAAGCTGCTTGCAATGCGATACCTTCGGCACCTATCATTTGAAGTAAGCTTTTTGCGTTACAGAATACTAATCCACTCAACAATATACTAATAACAAAGGTTATTAGGTAACTAGTCATCGCTGACTGTTGTGCTGTTTGATATTGCTTTTGACCTATTTGCCGAGCTACTACTGCTGAATTAGCAATCATCATTGCAATGGTAAAAGAGGTGGTGAAAAAGAGTATGGCGGCCGCATAAGCAATGGCCGATAGTAAATGGGGTTGTTTTAGTAAACTAATGAAATAGATATCGATTAAATCAACCATAAAAAAGACACTTAAACCAACCACGTTGGTTAGTGCCATTTTCGTAATATGCTGTGCAATATCACCCTGTGTAAATTTAGCTGTGATCGATGTCATTAACTAGCGTGCAAATTAGCAAATTTATCAAGCAGTTGCTCTTGGGTTTCAATATGTTTTGGATCGATAATGATACAGTTGATAGGGCAAACTGCGACACAAGTTGCCTTTTCATAAAAACCGACGCATTCAGTACATAAATCAGGATTGATCTCGTATATTTCAGCACCAAAGGTGATCGCTTCATTAGGACATTCAGGATCACACATATCACAGTTTATACAGCTGTCTTCTATTAATAGTGCCATATTAGTTTTTGTGCGGCTGACGGGTATCGTTACCCTGAGTTAAGTGACGCATTAATAATCCATGGTTTAAATCAATCTCTTTTGCTATTGGCATATATAAGGTATGGCCTGATCCTGGTGCAACCTCTATTTGCTCACCTTTACGGTTTTGTAGTCCCTCAAGTTTAAAGTTGATATTACCCTGTGGGGTCATTAACTCCAATTTATCACCGACTAGGAATTTGTTCTTTACATTTACCTCAGCTAAGCCATTGCTATCACGCCCGATGATTTCACCGACAAACTGTTGCGTTTCACTCACCGAATAACCAAAGTCGTAATTTTGATATTGATCATGCGTATGACGACTCAGAAAGCCTTCCGTATAACCACGATGAGCAAGGTTCTCTAATGATGACATTAATGATGAATCAAAGGGGTTACCGGCGATCGCATCATCCATGGCTTTACGGTAAATTTGAGCAGTTCGTGCGCAGTAATAAAAGCTTTTAGTGCGACCTTCAATTTTTAGGGAGTGTACGCCCATTTTTAATAATCGCTCGACATGTTGGATTGCACGTAAGTCTTTAGAGTTCATGATATAAGTACCATGCTCATCTTCATAAGCTGGCATGTACTCACCTGGACGCCCTTGATCCTGTAAAAGGAACATTTGATCCGTTGGTTGTCCTTCACCTAGTGTTGGCTCTACTGGTTGGATGGCAACTATGTCACCAGTTTCATTCTGTGTTGCTTGATGGGCATCGTATTTCCAACGGCACGAATTAGTACATGTACCTTGGTTTGGATCGCGTTTATTAATATATCCCGATAATAGGCAACGTCCTGAATAGGCCATGCACAATGCCCCATGTACAAAGACTTCAATTTCGATTTCAGGACAATGGAAACGAATGTCTTCTATTTCATCCAAGGAAAGTTCACGAGAAAGAATGACTCGTTCGATACCTTGTTGATACCAAAACTTAACGGTAGCCCAGTTGACGGCATTAGCTTGTACACTTAAATGAATTGGCATATCAGGGAAGACATCACGTACCATCATAATTAAACCAGGGTCAGACATAATTAATGCATCTGGTTTTAAATCAACCACGGGTTTCATATCTCGGATAAATGTTTTTAATTTAGAGTTATGTGGTTGGATATTACACACGACATACAGTTTTTTGCCTTGAGCATGGGCTTCATTTATACCTATTTGTAGTTTTTCAAGGTTAAACTCATTGTTACGTACACGTAAAGAGTATCGAGGTTGACCGGCATAAACTGCATCTGCACCATATGCAAAAGCGTAACGCATGTTTTTTAAAGAGCCTGCTGGCGATAATAGTTCAGGTTTCATCGGTCCCTCTAGGTTAAAAATCAAACAAAATAACTTGTAAATAATGTGAAGATTCTACTTGTTTTTATAAAAAAGGGGTAGAACAAGTAGATAAACATTAACTATTCATAATAAATATCATTAAATTAGCTGGAATAAGCGGCTAGAGCGATAATTCGTTTCACATTTAATAAACGCAACATTATACTACTGAATAATTTTCTTAATGATAATCAGAGATTTACTTTGGCTATCTTTCAACATCGTTTTTAAATATTAGGTTTTACATGGAAAACACAGAAAAGTTTACAAATAACAAACAAATCATTGCCTTCTTAACAGAACAGTTCCCAGCTTGCTTTATCGCTGGTTCTGAGTCTGCAAAACCATTAAAAATTGGTGTATTTCAAGAATTAGCTGCTCGTCTAGAAAATGAACCTCGTGTTAGTAAAACACAATTACGTGGTGCATTACGTCAATACACAATGAGCTGGCGTTACCTGCACTGTGTAAAAGCCGGGGCAAAACGTGTTGATTTAGACGGTGTTGAAGGTGATGAAGTATCACAAGAACATGCTGATCACGCACAGTTATCATTAAAAGAAAGCAAAGAAAAAGCCTTTGCTAATAAAAAGAAAAACGAGACGGCTAAAACGCCAAATCGTGCAGCTAAAAAAGTGGCTATTCCAACGCGTAAAAAAGATGCACCCAAGAAAGCTGCTAAGAAACCTGAAATTGACTTAAGCCAATATAAAGAAGCTAACCATAATGAACTTAAAGTTTCTCAGCCAGTCAAAGTCTTGCTAGGTAAGTCTCCCGTCTCTGCTACAGTAGTAGAAATCTTAAAAGAAGAAGTTCAAGTGCAACTAGATTCAGGAATGGTTGTGAAAGTGAAAGCTAAGCATTTAATCGTATAAAAGGTCTTTTTAATGAAAAAACTCTTTCGTCATGTATTAATTTTATCCCAGCTCTGTTTTGTTGGGGTCACCTTTGCCGCCTCTGATAGTACAA
This sequence comes from Psychromonas sp. KJ10-5, assembly GCF_055808325.1. NCBI lineage: Bacteria > Pseudomonadati > Pseudomonadota > Gammaproteobacteria > Alteromonadales > Psychromonadaceae > Psychromonas > Psychromonas sp. KJ10-5. The sequence continues at coordinate 903,282 of NZ_CM147864.1, forward strand.
CACTAAACGAGATTCCACAGCTGCATCAAGAGTCTCAACATGCAAAAGTGGCGAAAAGAGTGAGTGACTTATTTAGTCGCTCTCATTATAAATATATTCCTCTAAATGATGAATTATCAAAAAAAGTATTTGATCGTTATATTGAGCAGTTAGATTTTAATAAACAAATCTTTATGCAAAGTGATATCGATGAAATGAAAGCTTATCAATACAGCTTCGATGATAACTTGAAGTTTGGTCAGTTAGATTCTATCTACGCTATTTACCAGTTAAACTTAACACGTCGATTTGAGCGTTTCAGCTATGCATTGTCGTTATTAGATAAAGAGATCACGTTTGATACAGAGCAATCTTATCAATATGATCGTACCGATGCGGATTGGCCGAAAGATAAGCAAGAATTAGATGCGTTATGGCAAGCTCGTGTTAAGTCTGATGCACTCACTTTAAAACTATCTGGTAAAGAATGGCCTGAAATTAAAACGTTATTAACTAAACGTTATAATTATTCGTTGAAATACCTAACACAAACTGAAAGTGAAGATGTATTCCAAACTTTTATGAATGCGTATGCTTATACTATTGAACCGCATACCAGTTACTTATCACCTCGCAATGCAGAACGTTTTAAAATGGAAATGAATCTGTCATTAGAAGGGATTGGTGCAGTGCTTCAGCTAGAAGATGATTACACTGTAGTGCGTAGTTTAGTGCCAGGTGGACCTGCTGAAAAATCCAAACTATTAGCAAAAGACGATAAAATTATCGGTGTCGGACAAGAAGGCGAGAAGATCGTTGATGTGGTTGGCTGGCGTTTAGATGACATAGTTGAGCTTATTAAAGGGCCAAAAGGCACTACGGTTCAATTACAAATATTATCTGGCAAAACCGGTGATGTGAACAAAGTCATTAAAATTGTGCGTGAAGAGATTCACCTTGAAGACAGAGAAGCGAAGTCGTCTGTTGAAGTGATTGATGGCAAAAATATTGGTGTTATTTCGATTCCAAGTTTCTATATTAATTTAAGTAAAGATGTTGAACGTGAATTGGCTTCATTAGCGAAGAAAGATGTTAAAGGTATAGTGATTGATCTGCGTAACAATGGTGGTGGTGCGTTAAGTGAAGCTACATTACTAACAGGTTTATTTATCAAAACTGGACCTGTTGTGCAAGTTAGAGATAGCCGCCAAGAAATCTCAGTACAATTCGATGATAATGAAGATATCTCTTATGATGGCCCATTGACTGTGTTAATTAATCGTAATAGCGCTTCTGCCTCTGAAATCTTTGCTGCAGCCTTACAAGATTACGGCCGTGCAATTATTATTGGTGAGCAAAGTTACGGTAAAGGTACCGTTCAACAACATCGTCGTATTGCTCGCTACTATGATACAAATCAAGATGCTGTAGGCTCTGTACAATATACTATCGCTAAGTTCTATCGCATTAATGGAGGCAGTACACAAAACAAAGGTGTAGTACCTGATATTGCTTTCCCGACAGCAATTGATTCAAAAGACACAGGTGAAAGTTTAGCGAAAAATGCACTACCATGGGATAATATTAAATCAGCTAAATACAACAAAGTCGATGATTTGAGCAAGGATGTTAAGATCCTTGAAGCAGAGCATCAACAACGTATTAAAAAAGAAGTTGAGTTTACTTACTTAGCTGAAGATATCGAAGAGTATCGTCTAGAAAAAGATGATAAGAGTATCTCTTTAGTAGAAAAAGAACGTGTAGCCGAGCGTGAAAAAAATAAAGCTAAAAATCTAATTCGTACTAACGAACGTCTTAAACGTGCAGGGCTTAAAACAGTTAAGTCATTAGACGATGTGCCAGATGATTTTGAACCGCTTGATGCTTTTTTAATAGAAGCTGCACATATCACTTTGGATTATGCTAATTTATAATTTCGGTTAAAAATTAATTTTAAAAGCCGACTTTGCTAGTCGGCTTTTTTATGTCAGTAGGAATGACTCATGTATAAACCATGGCTAGATAATTACCCGCCCGGTGTCAGTGCTGAAATTAATGAAAGCACATTAATCAATCTTGTTGATATGGTGGAAGATACCTTTGAACGCCATCCTGAACATACTGCCTACATTAATATGGGGCATAAATTGACTTTTGCTGAGTTAGAAGTGAAATCTCGTCATATAGCGAGCTATTTACAGCATGCAACAACCTTAAATAAAGGTGATCGGGTTGCTGTTATGATACCTAACTTATTACAATATCCGATTATCTTGCTCGGTATATTAAGAGCAGGGTTAATCGTTGTTAATGTCAATCCTTTATACACTCCTTTTGAACTAAAACACCAGTTAAATGATTCCGGTGCAAAAGCGATTTTTATTGCTGAAAATTTTGCACATACACTGCAAAGTATTATTCAAGAAACTAATATTAAACACCTCGTATTAACCAAAATAGGTGATGGCTTGCCATTCATCAAACGCCGCTTGGTCAATTTTACCGTTGCTCATGTTAAATGTATGGTACCTAGATTTGAGTTGGCGAATACCTGTGATTATCATAGGGCATTAAAAATAGGCGCTAAAGGGCAATATACTCGTCCTATGATCAGTATTAATGATATCGCATTTATTCAATATACAGGTGGCACGACAGGCATATCAAAAGGTTCAAGTATGAGCCATCGTAATATAGCTGCAGTACTTGCTCAAGCAGAGGAAACTTTTGGTCTGGGTTTAACCCAAGGTAAAGAGATGATGGTTACTGCATTACCATTGTTTCATGCGTTTGCATTAAATGTTAATTGTTTCTTTTTTCTTAAAAGGGGGGATACAAATTTACTGATTGAAAATCCACGTAATATCGGGGCTTTCATTCGGTATTTAAGTAATAACAAATTTACTTTTATTACTGGAGTGAATACCTTGTATAAGGCATTACTTAATCATCCTAAAATTGATAAGGTTGATTTCACTAATCTTAAATTTACAGTGGCTGGTGGAATGCCAACACACCATAAAGTAGCCGAAGATTGGAAAAATATTACTGGTAATACGATCATTGAAGGCTATGGATTAACTGAAACAGCAGCGATTATAAGTGTTAATGCCTATAATTCACCCAAACATACAGGTGCAGTAGGTCTTCCTATGCCAAGTACAGATCTACGTTTGATGGACCAATATGGTCAAATTGTTAAACAACAGAACTGCGTCGGTGAAATTCAAGTCAAAGGGCCACAAGTTATGACTGAATACTGGAATAACCCTACTGAAACTGAAGTTGCTTTTGATCAGGGGTGGTTTAAGACAGGTGATATTGGATTATTTGATAACGATGGTTTATTACGTATAGTTGATCGTAAAAAAGATATGATTTTAGTATCTGGCTTTAATGTGTACCCTAATGAGATTGAAGATACAGTACTGAAATTAGCTGGTGTTTATGAAGCTGCAGTAATTGGCGAAAAAGATAAAGACGGTAATGAAGCGGTTATATTATTTGTTGTTATCAATGATCTGCAAGTGTCCATTGATAAGATAAAGGCCCATTGTCGCGATTATTTAACAGGTTATAAACAACCTAAAAAAATCAAAATAGTTAATGAGTTACCTAAGAATAATGTGGGTAAAGTACTAAGGCGTTTATTAAAAGAAAAACCATAACAGCAATTAACTTATCTATTAACATAACTTATTTAATATAATTGCTGTAACAAGTTTATTCTTAATCGATGAGATTTATTGTTGGTAATAATCAATTGGTAATACAACCAATTCAGTACCTTCAGGGTTTGCATCTACAAAGCTTAAGTTTTTATACCAATCACCAACATCAAAGCGATTGCCTGTTTGACCATTGACTTCAAATTGATGGTTAAAGGCTTGGTGTGTATGTCCATGAATTAATTGCTGGACACCGTGGTATTCCATTAGGCGGATCACTTCCTGTTCTGTCACTCCCATCATATTATTATTTTTATATTGTTTTTTTGATTGGCTTGCAGTACGAATTTTCCAACCAATTCGTTTACGTAAGCTCAATGGCAAGCAATTAAAAATAAACTGTAAAACTGGGTTATGGATCACCTTACGCATACGCTGATAATTCTTATCATAAAGACATAAAGTATCGCCGTGCATGATTAAGGTTTTGGTACCATACAAATCAATTTCAGTGTGCTCTGGCAGAAGTATCATCGAAGCTTGCTTCGCATATCGTTTGCCAAGCATAAAATCACGATTACCATGAATATAATAGATTTTAGTATTATTCTTTTTGGCATAGGTCGTTAATTTTTGCGCAACTTCATCCATTAACGGGGTATGTTCATCATCTCCGATCCAAACTTCAAACATATCCCCCAAAATATACAGGGTTTCTGCATTGGTTGCTTCTTTATCAAGAAAACCAAATAGGGCGTCGGTAATATGACGATGATGCTCACTTAAGTGTAAGTCGGCAATGAATAAAGTGCGCATAATAAGTTACGCTACAGTAACTTTATTAATCACTACATCTTCAAGTGGTACATCTTGATGTACAAAATGAGAGTTACCTGTTGCAACACCTTTGATTTTATCTACTACTTCTTCACCAGCAACTACTTTAGCAAATACACAGTAACCCCAACCATCAGTGGTTTCTGATTTAAAGTCTAAGAACTTGTTATCACCTACGTTAATGAAGAATTGAGCTGATGCTGAATGTGGTTCCATAGTACGAGCCATTGCTACTGAATACTTTACATTTGATAGACCATTATTTGCTTCATTTTTAATTGGCTTTTGGCTATCTTTTTCTTCCATGTTAGGTGCGAAGCCACCACCTTGGATCATAAATCCGTCAATAACACGGTGGAAAATTGTATTGTCATAATGACCACTTGTTGCGTAATTAATGAAGTTGGCTACTGTTTTTGGCGCTTTTTCTTCGTTCATTTCTAAAGTGATATCACCGAAGTTTGTATGTAAAGTAATCATTGTTAAATCCTATCTATAAAAAGAGTTTCATCATACCTTAAACGCCTTTAAATTAAAAAGACAGGTAACTTTGGAAAGATAAAATACTGGTAAAATAATACCTTTTTTAACGTTATTTTAATGGCTTAGTATTTCAGATAAATTATTGACAACAGAAATTGATTAATTACTTCAATGAAGTGATAGAAAGGGTGAATTTGTCCTTTTTGCAGGTTAGAATAAGATTTTTACAGTAATCGTATTGGATGGAAAATGTTAAAGATCTATAACACCCTAACTCGAACCAAAGAAGAATTTAAACCCCTTGTAGCCGGCAAAGTGGGAATGTATGTATGTGGTGTTACTATTTATGATTATTGTCATATTGGCCATGGCCGAACCTTTGTAGCTTTTGATACTGTTGCTCGTTATTTCCGCTTCAGTGGTTATGACTTAAGCTTTATCCGTAACATTACCGATGTCGATGATAAAATTATCAAACGAGCAACAGAGAATGGTGAAACTTGTGATCAGTTAACCGAACGTTTTACCGATGCGATGCATGCCGACTTTGATGCATTAAATATGATTCGCCCGGATATCGAGCCACGTGTAACGGATCATATGCCAGATGTTATTGAAATGGTTGAAAAGTTGGTTGAAAAAGGTCATGCCTATGTTGCTGATTCTGGCGACGTGTTGTTTTCTGTTTCTTCATTTCCAGAGTATGGACAATTAAGTGGTCAGAACTTAGAAATGCTTCAAGCAGGCTCTCGCGTTGAAGTAGAAGATAGCAAGCATGATCCTTTAGACTTTGTATTGTGGAAAATGGCTAAAGAGGGCGAGCCATCTTGGTCTTCTCCATGGGGCGAAGGTCGCCCAGGTTGGCATATCGAATGTTCTGCAATGAATAAAAAACATTTAGGTGAAGTGTTTGATATTCATGGTGGTGGTTCAGACTTAAGTTTCCCTCATCATGAAAATGAAATTGCACAGTCATGTTGTGCTCATCACGGTCAATACGTAAATACTTGGATGCATTCCGGTATGGTGCAAGTTGATAAAGTAAAAATGTCTAAGTCTTTAAATAACTTTTTTACTATTAAAGATGTATTAGAAGTTTATGACAGTGAGACAGTACGTTATTTCCTTATTTCAGGTCATTACCGTAGCCAGCTAAACTATTCTGAAGATAACCTTAAACAAGCGAGAGCTAGTTTAGAGCGTTTATATACAGCGATTCGTGATGTTGAATTGGTTGATCTTGCTAATGTTGATCAACAAGTTAAAGATAGTAAATTCTACCAAGGTTTTGTGAAAGCCATGGATGATGATTTTAATACACCTGAAGCGCTAGCGGTATTGTTTGATCTAGCTAAAGAAATAAATCGCACCAAAACCGATGATGAACAACAAGCGTCATTATTGGCTAGCATGTTGGTAAATTTCGCTAACGTCTTAGGTTTATTATCTCAATCACCAGAGCAGTTTTTACAAGGTGATGCGGGAACATCGGATGAAGTGGCTGAAATTGAATCATTAATTTTACAACGTAATACAGCACGCGCAAATAAAGATTGGGCAAGTGCCGATGATGCTCGTGATAAATTAGCCGCTTTAAATGTTGTCTTAGAAGACGGTGCTAACGGCACTACTTGGCGTAAAGTATAAGCCACTATAATTTATGTTAAATTTTACAATATCGAGGTTAAGTAGGTACTTTGTTGTTGCATAGATAAAAAAAGGAGAACTCAGGTTCTCCTTTTTTTACAATTGCTTATTTTTTGGGGCTTGTTTATGGGTTCATCATTTGCAAATTTCCAAGAGGTTATTTTACTCGGAGATAGGGTGTGCGCGTTTGTTTTTGAAGTCCTTTAATGCAATTTCTAAAGCTGAGATGGTCGTTTCTAACTCAACATCAGTTTCTTCCAACAATTGAATAAGGTCCACAGCTAACTTAATTTCAATAGGGGCATTGGCTAGAGTTGTCCTAGCTTCAGTAACTTCTTTAGTCATTATCTAAGGCGTCCATTTTAAATTCTAAGGATTGAGTAAACTCATTACATTTTTGGTAGCGCTCTTTTAATACATTGACACGACTTCTATGAATCTCTTTATGTGCCAGTGGCGCTGCCTCGTATAAGATATTTTCTTCATCAATCATGGTCAAGAGCCTTTTTTCATATTGATATTGACGCTGTAGCTGTTGATATACTTTTTCCTGTTGCGTTGAGTATCGTTTATATAATCCTTCGGCTTTACCAGCATCCAATTGATTAACGATATTAAGCAGGGCAGAAAATTGATTAACGAATTGCTCACACTCATAATTAATAATGATTTCACCCATATTATGACTGATCACATAACGTAAATGTGAAAGGGTATTTGATAATTGTTCACTGTAACCGCTTAAAGTTAAGCTACTTTGTTTGAAAAGATGTACTTCAAATCGGAACGATTTATTTTCCGTAAGCGTTATTTTACTATCCCATTCTTGGCAACGTAAATGTAAGGCTTTTACTTGTTCATCTAACGCTGCTAAGTGTTTTAAATCGACGGACTGAACCATGCATTGTATCCTAAATTAAGTGCCATGATTAAGACAATAATAATAAATAACGGGCGAATAAATTTAGCACCAAAATAGATCGCTGAGTGCGCACCAATAAACGCACCAAGCATTAGGCATGCTCCCATGGTTAAACCGATAAACCAATTAACCTGCCCAAAATAAATAAAAGTTAATAGAGAAACAAAGTTACTAGTGAAGTTCATGGCCTTCGCTACACCACTAGAAAGTAGTATATTTAAACGGTATAAATGCATATTTGATATCACCCAAAAAGCACCGGCACCTGGACCAGAGGCACCATCATAAAAGCCTAAGATAAACCCTTGAACTCGTTGGGTGAATCTTTGCATTGGTGACTTTTTAGGTAATATCGCATTGTCAATTTCTTTAACTCGACTGATTAATGTATAAATAGCGGCTATCATAATAACAACAGGTAAAAATTTATTAAGTAGTGAAGCTGATATGTAGTTGACGAAAATGGTGCCACATAAGGCGCCGATCAAAGTGCTATAAAAGCAATGTTTCCAGAAAGCGGGATCAAATAATTTCTTACGAAAGTAAGTAAAAGCGGCTGTACCAGAGGCAAAACTAGCGGAAAGTTTATTCGTACCCAATGTTAAATGGGGCGGTAAGCCCACACTTAATAGTGTAGGGACAGTTAGCATACCACCACCTCCAACAACGGCGTCGATAAATCCTGCTAATAAACCAACAAACGCTAATACCATCCAACTATGTGGATCTAATACAAATTCAGTCATCTATTTCTCTATCTTTAAAGCAAAGGGGGGAAGAGCATCAATAAGGCTTTTTCCATAACGTTTAGTGATCACGCGTTTGTCTAGCAAGGTGATTTTACCAGTATCAGTCTCTTTACGAATTAAACGTCCACAAGATTGGATCAGTTTTTTACTGGCCTCTGGAATAGTAATTTGCATAAATGGGTTACCACCTTTTGAGGTGATCCATTCAGCATGGGCTTCTTCCACTGGGGAATCTGGTACAGCAAAGGGTAATTTAGTAATAATTAAATTAGTCAGGTAATGCCCAGGCAGATCTAAACCCTCGGCTAAACTACCAGTACCAAATAAGATACTGGTCAAACCTTGGTCGCAATTGTTTTTATGCAGAGAAATCATTTTAGTGCGTGATGTTTCACCTTGTACTAATAATGATTTAGGAAATTTACGTCTTAATTTCTCGGCCACTAAATTCATCTGCCAATAAGAGGCAAATAAAACTAAATTACCTTCTTTCAATTCAATACGTTGAGCAATGTTGTCGATTAATTCGTTATCAAAACCTGACTCTGTTGGGTCGTTTTTCATTGCTGCTACATGAAGGTTGATATTGGGATAATCAAAAGGTGATTTTAAACGTAAATACTGTGTGCCGTCATTTTGTGCTAGGCCAGCTTGGCGCATGAAATAATCAAAACTGTTTAGTGATGTTAAGGTCGCTGAGCACAATACAACTCCTGCGGCTTGCGACCACAGCATATATTCTAACAAGCCTCCGACTTCTAAAGGACTTGCGCATATCGTATAAGCGTCATTTTCATTATTTATCCAGGCTGCGATTGGCGCTTGATTTGAGCTGCGATCTTTTAAAAGCATTTTCCACAGGTCAGAAAGCGCTTCTAAGCGTTGAATATAGAAACCCGTTTCAATCAATATTGGTTCTGCATCGCTTAGTTTAATATTGTCGTCTTTTAATTCTTCAGAGGTAATATTAGAAAGTTTGTTTACCGCACTTAGGCACTTTTTAGTCTCTTCTTTTAAGCTAATCAATGAGTTAACAATACCTTGCGGAACTTCACCCATGCTAAAACGATATTGATTAGACTTGTTATAATTAAGAGGGTTGTTTCTAAAGTAAAGCTCAATATTATTTAAATCTTTAACCATTTCGTTCGCACTTTCCAGCATATTTAAGCCGGGTGTAATAGTGGTTTGTCTATGTACCACGCGATTGACATGGGTGCTGACTTGTTTAATCTTTTTTAACCAGTCTTGGCTGGTTTTAATATTAACACTGGCACTAGAAAAGTCTCGAGCAATTTTTGGTAGATGATGTGCTTCATCTAACACATAAAAAGACGCGTCTGGTTCAGGTAAAATAACACCGCCACCTAATTCTAAGTCTGCTAATAGCAGGGCATGATTGACTACAATGACATCTGCTTTATTGATCTTGTCTCGGGCACGATGAAAAGGACACTGACGATGGTTAGCTAAGGCTTTTTTACAGCTGTGCTTATCGGAGATAATTTGTTGCCATACACGACGCGGGATCGGCTTTGGCCAACTATCCTGATCACCATTCCATTTACCGTCTAAGTAAGCATTTCTAAGTCGATCTAACAACTCACGGTCACCCGCTTGTGGCTTTTCAGTAAATAGCTGAGTTTGTTCTGTATTGTCTACTTGTTGGTTGAGTAACTTGTGTTCACAACAGTATCGTTGTCTGCCTTTAGCTAGGGTAAATGTAAATTTGTAATCACTGTGACGGAGAAAGAAAGGCAGATCTTTAGTTATCAACTGCTCTTGAAGTGTCACCGTCGCGGTTGAGATGATCAGTTTCTTATTAGCGCGCAATGCAACAGGTAATCCTGCTAAAATATAAGCTAGGGATTTACCAATACCGGTTCCTGCTTCGGCCACTAAAATACGACGTGCTTTATCATAGTTCCCTGCTAAAACTTTTGCGATTTCAGCCACTAAATAGTTTTGTGCTTTACGCGCTTTAAATTGCGGTAATGCCTGTGTAATGAGTTCGTAATTGGTACGAATTTCTTTTTTTAGTGAGTCTGAAAGCATAGCTACTATTACTGTTTCTCAATGTCATTGTGCAGAAATTAGGGTGGAATTAAACGCAAAAAACCTTTATCTGGTAGTGTACCAAAATAAAGGTTCATTATCTGCGATAATATCGCTATATGATATGTCGATATTGTGTGCTATTGAAGAGGTTGTAAGCGTTAAAAACCGTTTATAAACAACTTATTTTGGTTGCTCTAAAAACAATACAGCAGCTTCAACTCGAGACTTAATTTCAAGCTTTTTCAATAGACTTTTTACATGTACTTTCACAGTACCTTCAGAGATATTAAGGTTATCTGAGATTTCTTTGTTACTTAATCCTTTTGAAATTTCTCCCATAATTTGGCTTTCACGACGGGTTAATGTCGCAATCTTTTCTCTGATGTTATTTTCTTGATCTAAGCAATCGAGGTATTCAGTTAGTTCTTCACTAACGACTAATTTACCTTGTTGAATACGGTGTAAATTTTCCAGCAAAATCTCAGGATCTGTGTCTTTTAAAAGATAGCCATCAGCACCTTGGTTAATTAATGAAATAACATCTTGTTTTGCATCCGAAACAGTTAAAATAACAATTTTACTGCTGATGCCATCGTTACGTAATGCCTTTAAAGTTTCTAAGCCTGAAACTGCTTTCATGTTTAAATCTAGCAGTACCATATCAGGGTGTTGCTTTTTAACCATGCTCACAGCTTCAATGCCGTTGGTTGCTTCATCTATTACCACAAAATTTGGGTCAATACTGAGTAGTTGTGTCACACCTTTACGCATAAGTGGGTGATCATCAACAACAATAACGGTAGATACATTGTTCATTTGTAATTCCTTTATCGAGTCATAGTTAAAATACAATAATCGAAAACAATATAATGTAAATTAAAAATAGTAAGAAAAATGAAATATAAGTGATTTTTGTGAATCTTAAATTTCAAATATAAGTTTGATTTCAGTGCCAAGTGGTAAGTTTGTTATCTCAAATTTAGCATTAAGTTCAGCAGCGCGCTGATTCATAATTTCTATACCGTAGTGATTGTCTTTACCTGGCTTCTCTTTAATACCGATACCATCATCTGTAATAGTGATGATAACTTTTTGATCTATAATGACACAGTTTACAATAATATTGCTACAATTTGCATGTTTCATTGCGTTGATCATGGCTTCGCGAATAATTTGCAATAAATGTATGTGTTGGTTTGCATGTGTTTGGAAATTAGACTCAAATTCACCTAATTGAATTTTAGCGGTAGTTTGTTTCTGCAATTGAGAAATCATCACTAGTACAGCTTCTTTAAAATCAGACTCGCTGATATTTAACCTAAAGGTAGAGAGTAATGAGCGTAGTTGAACATAAGCATCACTAACCGCTTCTTCAATATTACTGACAGAATTTTTGACCGCTGTCTTTTCACTGTCAGCGTCTATTTGTCTATTTAACACAGTGCATTGTATTTTAAGGAAAGATAAAGCTTGTGCGATGGAGTCATGTAATTCACGGGCAATAACGCCACGTTCGTCCATTAATAGTAATTTTTGTTCTTGTAAGCTGTATTCTTCTTGGTATAAGGCTCGGGCTAATAAACTACTAAAGCTTACGATTATTGAGGTGTTTTCAGCCATTGGAGTCGCTTGAATATAATTTAAATACCCAAAAGGTTCTCCATTAATCATGATTGGAATACGTTTGTTATTCTGGTTATTTTTTGTGGCACAGCCGTAATCACTGTCTATTTCAACCCCGTTTACTAGTTCTAAACATAACTTACTTAAATTAGTTTGTTTGGCCAAAGCGTTTAAAGCTTCAATAATGATTGGATGGGTCAATTTAACCGTACTCAGGGTTTGAGAGATGGTAAATAAAAACTGAATACTTTCATTGGCCGTTTCTAATTCCGTCTTCTTATCAAATACCTTCTTTTGCATTGCTGTAATTAATGACTCAAGCTCTTCGGACATACTTTTTAAGCCAGTCGATAGAAATCCAATTTCATTACTGGTTTCTATGAAATCAACATTAAAGTGGTGATTAGAAATGGAGTATACGTTTTCTTCCAGTTTGTTAAGTGGTGTGACAATACAACGGCGACAGTAAAACAGCAGAAATATCGCGCTGAGTACCATAAAGCTGAACATTATCATCTGCGATACAAAAATAACCGATGACTCTTTTTCGATCAAAGCTTGATATTGCGTGATAGTAAATTCAATACTTTCTTTTAAATGTGTTAACTTTAGGGTTAGCTCTTCATCGGACAACTGATCAAGCTGTTGTTGAATAGCGATGAGTTCAAACCTTAACTCTATATTAGCTTCGTGTATTTGATTAACATCAAAGAATTTGTTTTGTAAAAGCTGATTTGCGACTAAAGGGGAATACTCGTTGATTATTAGTTGAATTTTTTGACGATCTAATCGATTAGGAGAGATAAAACTTTCCGTCTCATATCGAAGAGTCGTTAAACTTTTGATAGCATCATCATTACTGCTTTGGCTCTGTGACGTTGTCATAAAAATAAAAACGTGCGTCCCTGATAAAATTAAGATCAGTAAAGCAATCGTCGAAATCACTTTTGTTATAGAAAGTGAATGTAATAGTAGATTAATCTTCATAGATAGTTAAAAATAAAAGGTTACAAGTTGATTGAGAGGCCCAAGTAGGGAATTGATTTCATTCATATATTAATTAGCTCCGAGCTTTTATCACTAAGTTTAGCACGTTTTGTTTTAAATATGTGATGCTAGCCGCTTAACTGAACTTTTGGTTAAGAAGGGTATGCTTAGAAATGAGTTTGCCTCCCGTGTTTGGAAAGGAACTGACCATGCAATTAGTCGATAAATTTTATCGAAAGTTTGAATATTTGCGCCTATCGATCACCGATGAGTGTAATTTTAAATGTAATTATTGTTTACCCGATGGATACCAACGTACTCATCAAAAACAATTTTTGTCACAAAATGAAATACAAAACTTAATTACTGCCTTTGCAGAATTAGGAACCAGTAAAGTTAGGATCACAGGTGGTGAGCCCAGTTTACGTAAAGACTTTTCTGGAATCATAGAACAAATTTCTGGTGTGCCAGGAATAAAAAAAGTCGCCACCACAACGAATGGCTTTAATCTTAGTAAACATGCTATTGATTGGTATCAAGCAGGGCTGAATACTATTAATGTTAGTGTTGATAGCTTAGATGCTAATACGTTTAATATTATTACCGGTAAAAATATCTTCCATAAAGTGATGGAAGGTGTCGAGGCTTGCGTGCAAGCAGGGTTTGAGCAGGTGAAAGTCAACAGTGTATTAATGAAAGGGTTAAATGATAACGACCTTAATACTTTCTTGTCCTGGATAAAAACGCAGCCTATTCAATTACGCTTTATCGAATTAATGCAAACCGATGATAATAATGAATTTTTTAGTCGTTATCATCTTTCTGGTGAAACCATTAAGCAAGCTTTGTTAGCGCAACAGTGGCAACAGAAACCGCGTATTGCTAACGACGGTCCTGCAGAGGTTTTTTCACACCCAGACTATCAAGGTGAAATTGGTTTAATCATGCCTTACAGTAAAGATTTTTGTGATAATTGTAATCGTCTACGTGTGTCTGCAGTAGGGCGTTTACACCTTTGTTTGTTTGGTGAAGAAGGTGTCGACTTAAGGCATTTATTACAAGATAGCAAAGATAAAGCAGAACTCAAAAGTACTATATTAGCCGCTCTAAAAGAGAAGAAATCATCGCATTTCCTCGATTTAGGACTCACCGGTGGCACGCCTCATTTAGCGTCAATTGGTGGTTAAGATAGTGTTTATTTATTGAAAAATTATTTTGAACATAATTTAATTGTAGTGCTTATCTTTCGGACTCTTAATGTTGAGTATGAGAGTGGGTATTGAGAAAGTCATGAATGTAAAAATAGCGGGTATTGTCCTAGCGGGCGGACAATCTTTGAGAATGGGACAAGATAAAGCCATGCTCACCATTGATCAACATACCTTATTGGTACGTGCATTTAACTTACTAAAGCAGGTCGGCTTAAGCGATTGCTTTGTAAGCGGGGATTATCCTGATTTTCCTTGTATTACAGATAAGCATAGCGGGTTAGGCCCACTTGCTGGTATTGCAGCTTGTACTGAACATTTTTTTGATGATTATAATGCACTATTTATCATGCCAGTGGATATGCCTTTTTTGGCAGCACAAGATTGTATTACATTAATTGAGGCTTATTCACAAAGGTTGTCGCAACAAGCAAGCTCGCCACAATCATTACCTCAAATAGCTGGCGTTTATTATCAAGAGGCTATTTTCCCATTAATTTTGACCCTAAATAAGCCATTACGTGATTATTTGTCAGATATCATTCAAACACCTCATAAAAAACATCGTTCTTTATATCGCTTATTTGAAACCCTTTCAGTACAAGGTATTCCAACTAATGCGAATAATATACAGCGATTTGAAAATACCAATACACCTGAACAATGGCTGCGCTGTTTAAGCAATTTTTCGAAGCCAAGTCAGTTCAAATAAACATTTTTATAACTTTATATAGTGACAAGGATTAACATGAGCCATCTATCAACCAAAGCATTTACACCGGCTACTATTGCCGTATTAACTGTCTCAGATACCCGTGATGAATCGACAGATACCTCGGGTGGTTATTTAGTCGAATCTTTAAAAAAAGCTGGGCACCACCTTGCAGATAAACAGATCGTTATCGATGATCCCTATAAAATACGTGCCGTGGTATCTCAATGGATTGCAGACCCTGCCATAGAAGTTATTTTAACGACTGGCGGAACTGGTTTTACAGCAAGAGACACAACGCCTGAAGCAGTATCTGTTTTATTCGATAAACAGGTGGAAGGCTTCGGAGAGGTATTTCGTGCTGTCTCATATCAAGAAATTGGGTCATCAACAATTCAAAGCCGTGCGCTCGCTGGGTTTGCTAATAATACAGTTATTTTCTGTATGCCGGGCTCAACAGGTGCTTGTAAAACTGCTTGGACAAATATCATTGAGGAGCAAATAAACTCTCAACATAAACCCTGTAATTTTATGCCACATGTAGGAGCTAAATAATGTCTAGCGGTTTTACACATATTAACCAAGATGGTAAAGCGAATATGGTTGATGTAACAGGCAAAGACAGCACAGTTCGTCAAGCTATTGCAGAGGCCTATGTTGACATGTCTACAGAAACATTAGACCTAATTATTAACGGTCACCACCATAAAGGTGATGTCTTTGCCACTGCACGGATTGCTGGAATAATGGCGGCTAAAAAGACTGCTGATTTGATCCCATTATGCCATCCATTAGCATTGACCAAAGTAGAGGTGCATATTAATGCTGAGCCTGAATCTAATCGGGTTAGAATTGAAAGCTTATGCAAACTTTCTGGTAAAACGGGTGTTGAAATGGAGGCGCTGACAGCTGCTTCTGTTGCCGCTTTAACCATTTATGATATGTGCAAAGCCATTCAAAAGGATATGGTGATCTCAGCGGTTAAATTACTTGAAAAAACCGGCGGGAAATCTGGGCATTATTCATCACAACAGAATACACAACAGGATAAGGCATGATTACGGTTTTATTTTTTGCTAAATTGAGCGAGCAATTAGGCGTTAGAAGTTTGCAAGTTGAATGGCGACAAGCACAAGATACTGATCAACTATTTCAATATTTAACTGAATACAAAGCAGAGTGGGCGGTTACGTTAACTTCTCAACCTTGTCTGAAAGCGGTTAATCAAGCTATGGTTAATAATAATATTGCGTTAAAGGAAGGTGATGAAGTTGCTTTCTTTCCACCTGTTACAGGCGGTTAAATGATCAGTGTGCAAGAGCAAGATTTCAACCAACAGGTTGAGTATGAACGTTTACGGTGTCAGTCATCAATTGGTGCTATCGTTACTTTTACAGGTTTAGTGAGAGATATCAATGACGGGCATACAGTCAGTGATTTATCTCTAGAGCATTATCCTGGTATGACTGAAAAGTGCTTGGTTGAGATAGTTGAAAAAGCTAAAGTTCGCTGGAATATTATTGCTTCTACCGTGATTCATCGAGTTGGGCATTTAACTATTAATGATCAAATTGTATTTGTTGGTATAGCCAGTCAGCATCGTGGTGATGCTTTTGCGGCTTGCGAATTTATAATGGATTACTTAAAAACTGAAGCGCCATTTTGGAAAAAAGAAACCATGGAAGGTGGCGAAACAAAATGGGTTGATGCTAGGGAAAGCGATCAAAAGACACTCTCTAAGTGGGCTTTGTAATGAACTTGTAGGTCATTGCTGCCATTTATTTCTCTATTCATATCCTACACAAATCCGTGTTATGGATAGTAATTAAGGTGCTCAAAAATGTATGGTTATGTTGCGTGTTTTTATTTCGTAGTCTTCAGTTTGTTTAGTATATCAAGTCAAGCGGCAATTAATGTTGCAGTTGCCAGTAACTTTAAGATATCTGCGGTGGAGATAGCTGAGCAATTTACTGAAAAATATAATATCAAGGTAAATATTTCTAGTGCATCAACTGGAACTCTGTATCAACAAATTTTACATGGTGCACCTTTTGATCTCTTTTTATCAGCCGATCAACAACATGTACAGTTACTGCAAGAGGCGAATAAAGTCGGTAATAACCAAAGTTTTGTTTACGCTCAAGGACGGTTAGGTTTTTGGATGCCTTCAGCTGAAAGCGATCCTACTATTGAAGATTTTATGGCTTACGCTGGTCGTTTGGCCATTGCTAATCCTAAGTTTGCACCCTATGGAGTGGCGGCACAACAAGCTTTAACTTCTGCAGGTAAATGGGGTAAACAACAATACATACAGGGCAGTAATATTAGTCAAACTTATCAGTTTGTTGAGTCAAATAATGTTGCTGCAGGCATGGT
Source organism: Psychromonas sp. KJ10-5 (assembly GCF_055808325.1). NCBI lineage: Bacteria > Pseudomonadati > Pseudomonadota > Gammaproteobacteria > Alteromonadales > Psychromonadaceae > Psychromonas > Psychromonas sp. KJ10-5. The sequence continues at coordinate 920,531 of NZ_CM147864.1, forward strand.
TGCTTTTGCTACGTTAGTACAAAAAAATCAACAACATTATCTGTTGATTCCAGCTAAGTGGCATCAACCAATCATACAAGCTGGTATTGTTTTAAATACTCAACAAGTTGAGCAAGCAAACTTATTTCGTGATTTTCTACTTTCAAAACCAACCCAACAATTGATTCATGCACAAGGTTATAATTAGTGTTAAGTGATGGTGATTTACAAGCGATTTGGCTTACTCTTAAATTAGCAGGGCTAACGACGCTTTTATTAATGATTATTGCGCCACCTTTAGCTTGGTGGTTAGCACGAAGCCAAGCTAAAATTCGACCTTTAGTGGAGTCGTTAGTGGCGTTACCATTGATCTTACCACCCACAGTGCTAGGCTTTTATCTATTGATCGCATTTTCCCCTAATCATTTTCTAGGCCGTTGGTGGTTAAGTTTTAATGAGCAATCTTTGGCCTTTTCATTTACTGGATTAGTGATTGCCTCCATTGTTTACTCTTTACCTTTTGTGGTGCAACCTCTGCAAAGTGCCTTTGTGCATTTAGACAAGCGTTATCTTGAGGTCAGCGCTACCTTAGGTTATGGAAAGTATGAACGGTTATATAAAATAATTTTTCCGATGTTGTTGCCTAGTTTTATTATTGCAGCAGCATTAGGTTTCGCCCATACGATTGGTGAATTTGGGGTGGTGTTGATGATAGGGGGTAATATTCCTGGTGAGACACAGGTGCTATCAATTCAATTATTTGATCACGTGGAGTCATTACAATATGACCAAGCGCATCAACTATCTCTTATGTTATTGGCCTTTTCTGTTTCTTTGTTAGTGGTGATCTATGGCTTTTTACAGAAAAGACAACAAAGGATATTAAATGCTTAAGTTTGATATTCAAAAGTCATTTATCAATCAACATACTGGGACGAGTAGCGAGCTTCATTTTAAAGCTCATATCGATTTGTCTGGGGTATGTGTTATTTTTGGCGACTCAGGTGCAGGAAAAACAACATTATTGCGTTGTTTGATTGGCTTAGAGGAGTGCGTTGGTGATATTCAATTTAAACAACAGGTTTGGAAATCTAAGTATCAAAAGCAATATGTGCCAACGGAAAAGCGTCGTATTGGTGTGGTATTTCAAGAGCCAAGATTATTTCCCCACTTAAATGTACAGCAAAACTTACAATTAGCTGTGAATAAAGCGTCTTCAAATACCTTCAATATTGAACAACTTGCTAATAAACTAGGGTTTTCTGAACTTTTAGCACATCAAACCACTCAGTTGTCTGGGGGGCAAAAACAGCGTGTTGCTATTGCGCGTGCTTTATTAACAGATCCTCAGTTATTGGTCATGGATGAGCCACTTTCATCCTTAGACCAAGGTAGCAAGCAATTGTTATTACCCTTCATCAAAGAGATTAGTCAGCAAATCCCTATTTTATATATTACTCATTCTGAACAAGAACTGTTTTATCTTAGTCGTAATATGTTGCTAGTGAATGATGGGCAAATAGAAGCGAGTGGCGAACCGCAACAGTTGTTTTTAAACAGTGATTTATCATTAATTAAATTGGCACATCAAGGGCTAATATTAAGCGTAGATGTAAAAAGTTATGATCCAGATGAAGCATTAATTAAAGGCTGTTTAGATGGTCAAAATTTGTATATTTCAGCTGAAACTTCACCATTCTCTGAGCAGGTACAAGTCAAAATTAATAGCCGAGATGTCATTGTGGCACTACAGCCTATTGAGGGTAGCTCTTTATTAAATTGTTTATCTGCAAAGATAGTGGAGTTCGCCATTGATACGCAAAAAGCAGTGGTATTGACCTTACAGTTCGACTCACAATATCTGTATGCCTACATCACCCTACGGTCATTTAACAAACTGCAGTTAGCGGTAGGCAGTCAAGTCTTTGCACATGTAAAAACCATGAGCATTGTTAATTAGTTATGTTTATTGGTATGGTTTAACCTTGCCCTAATCCGGGGATGCTATGCCAATAACCGTTACATTGTGAGCTATTTAGTGGGCGGTAGTGGTTTTGCTGCAATAGTTGTCGTTTGAACTCAGTTACCGTTTCTAAACTGTTTAGGGAGTTTGGACTGATCCGAAGGATATCCACTAAATCGTGCATGCTTTCAAGGTCATTAATTAAGTTATAACAATATCCAGACAAGGTTTGTATACCATTTAGTACAAAAACTTGTTGCTCCTCTTGAGTATGAATCAGGCGACCTTGTGGATAGTTGATGCAGGTTAAACCACAATCGTCTTTTGCTTTATTTTCTGAACGAGCAGTGAAACACCGAGCTGAATAAGCTAGGGGTAAGTGGCCATAGGAAAACACCTCTACTTCATATTGGTCGCGCAATCCCATTTTATGGGAGTCTTCAACTAGGTCCGCTAACCAATCTCGTGATAACTCTACAGGCATCACCCAGCGTTGCATACCTTGATTAATCAGTAATTTTAATGTTTGTGCGTTGTAACAGTTGATAGCGGGCCCACATATAAAGGGCAATTTCTTTTCGGTTAATATCTGCACTGTCCCTAGGTCATTGGCTTCAATACTCACCTCTCCATTTTCACAAAGCTTTTTTATGACACTTAATTCAGATGGTGCCTCTAATAGCGCCATAGTAGATAACACTATCTCCTTATTATGTTTATTCAGTGAGCTAGCTAATTCAATCCAATCTCTGGTTTTTAGCTCTCTGCGTTTACTGCATACGGTTTCACCTAGATAGATAATATCAGCATCGCTGCTGATTGCATGTTGGTAAAAATCTATAGTTTGCTGTTTTGGCCAATAATATAGCAATGGGCCTAATGATACTTTCATATATTTCCTGTCGTGACTTTTTATTGCCAGCTACGGTGATAGGCACCAAGCGTAGTTTGATTACCTTCGGAGAGATTTTCTAATTGCTGATCCCATTGTGGCTTCACTTGATATTGGGCTGGGGACTGCATGTAGCTATCAATGGCTGCTCGCCACACTCTGGTTATTTGTTCCACATAAGCTGGGCTGCGTTGACGACCTTCAATTTTTACTGAGCTAATACCCATCTCAATTAAGTCGGGTAAAAGTGATAGGGTATTTAAACTGGTAGGCTCTTCGAGTGTATGATATATCTGCCCATCAAGGTTAAAACGACCTTTGCATAAAGTGGGATAGCCTGCTTTTTCATCATTATGATATCGGTCGATTAAGATGTTATTTAAACGCGATGTTAAACCTTGTGACGTTTCTTGCCAGCGAACAAATTTGGCGGGAGAACAGGCTCCAACAGTATTGGGTGATTCACCCGTAAAATAAGAAGATAAGTAACATCGTCCCTCTGCCATAATGCATAAGCTACCAAAGGCAAATACTTCTAAAGGAATATGGCTGTTACGTGCGAGTTGTTTAACTTGATGCAGCGATAAAACACGCGGTAATACCACGCGTTTGATATTAAAATTACGCTGATAAAACTCAATAGCAGCGGTATTAGTAGCAGAAGCTTGTACAGATAAATGCAGTGCTAAATCTGGGTATTTTCGGGTGGCGTAATCTAAGGTGGCAATATCTGCAATAATTGCGGCATTTGCTCCTAGGTCAACACATTGGTCAACCGCATTATACCAACGTTTTTCTTGACCTGGGTGAGCAAAGGTATTGATTGCCACATGTAAATGTTTGTTATTATCAGCAACGTACTGCGCACCTTTTACTAGCTTGGATGCATTAAAGTTAAGTCCTGCAAAGTGTCGTGCATTAGTCTCATCCTTTAAACCGATATAAACAGCATCCGCACCGCAATCAATGGCTACTTTCAACGCAGGTAAACTGCCAGCAGGGCATAATAATTCCATACTTACTCCTTTTTAACCACTTATTGTAGTGGGTAAATGGATGGTTTTATTGATGTAGGGCATACATTGTAGGGTTAATAGTGATCCCATCAAATAATTGAGATATGCGAAAAAACATGATTAATTGATGTATAGCAAGTTGTTTTTAGCGGAACAGATTAGAGTAAACATTCCATTCGTCATAGACTAAGAGTAATGATTATGTTGGCCTTGTTTAAAAAAGAGATACACCATCAACTTGTTATTAACGCACCTAAAGTATTAGCTATTCCGTCTCGGTTGATGCCTTTTTATATGCAGAAAAAGGGATTAACTGTAATATTAAATCGATTATTTGATGAACAGATTAAAGAGGGGGATTTAGACTTTTTAAAGGGTAAGTGGCTGACGATTGCTATCGATGACCTGTCTGTATCCTGGCAAGTAAGTTTTAATAAGGAGCTGGTTATTAAAGCAAATGATGGTACACCGGATGTTACTTTCACCTCTAATATTAATGACTTGATTTTAATAGCAGGGCGAAAAGAAGACCCAGATACATTGTTTTTTCAGCGTCGCTTAAACATTGAGGGAGATACTGAACTAGGATTAGAAGTGAAGAACCTTTTAGATAATATTGATTTTGATAATTTTTCCCCTTTTTTACAAAAACTAATGACGCAATTTTCTTTGTTTGTGCAACAGGGCGTTAATCAACCTAATCATTTTATGCCAATTATATTAAACGACTAGATTAAATTTTACGCAAGGAAATAGCCATAGTTAAAGAGGGCAGCTTGAACCCCATAAAATTAACTCGGTTAATTTCTCGGCGGAGGAATAAGGAAAGGTGATAATTATTAAATGGTACTTCCCTTTACGAAACTTACCATAAAGAAATAAGTTATTTTACCCAGTAAAATTGTATGGGAACGGTATCTTTTAAGCGCCAAGGTCTATAGGCTTAGTATTTTATATTTAACGCCAGTGAACAGATGCCAAACGATAACTCAACTCCAACTGCTGAATCGATAGCAGTGACCAATATAGATAAAAGTGAATTAACTTGTGCTAAATGTAATGCTGCCTGCTGTCAGTTAGAAGTGATGTTGATTACTGATACGGGTGTACCTGAACAGTATATTGATCGCGACCAATGGGGTGGTGAAACTATGAAAAAATTAGATGATGGCTGGTGTATCTGTGTCGATCGTGAAACCAAGTTGTGCACTATTTATGAAAATAGACCTTGGGTTTGTAGAATTTTTGAAATGGGGTCCTACGAGTGTAGCGATGAGTTTATTCCAGCAAATTGACATGAGTTGAAGCTAGTAAGTTAATACAGTAAAAAGGAGGTAGATTAACTAACCAACCTCCTTTTTTATTATTGAGTCGCTAGTTGTTTGAAATACAAACAGGTATCAATTAAGCGATTAGCAAATCCCCACTCATTGTCACACCACACTAGCAATTTTACTAAATGGCCATCACTGACACGTGTTTGTGTTCCATCAATAATGCAAGATCGTGGGTCATGATTAAAATCCACCGATACTAAAGGTGCTTCCGTATACCCTAAAATCCCTGATAAAGATGTTGTTGAGATCTGTTGTAAGCATTGGTTAATGTCATCAATGGATACTTTTTTATCAACAGTAATACTTAAGTCCATTGCAGTGACATTGATGGTGGGAACACGTACTGCAATGGCTTCGAATTTATCTGCAAATTTAGGTAAAATACGTTCAATACCTGCCGCTAATTTAGTATCAACGGGAATAATTGATTGGCTCGCCGCGCGTGTTCTGCGCAAATCATGGTGATAAGAGTCAATCACAGGTTGATCGTTCATAGCAGAGTGAATGGTGGTGATCGTGCCACATTTAATATCAAAGGCAGCATCTAAACTGGCAATTACTGGTACAATACAGTTAGTAGTGCAAGAAGCACCTGAAATATAGGTTTCTTGTCCTGTTAATGATAAGTGGTTAACACCATAAACAACTGTTGCATCTACATCTTGATCAGCTGGGTGAGAAAAAATAACTTTTTTAGCGCCGGCTGTTAAATGTGCCTGAGCATCTACCTTTGAGCCATAAATCCCAGTACAGTCGATGACTATATCGATATCTAATGCTTCCCATGGCAAATCACAGATCTTTTCAAAGGCTAACAACTTGATAGCATGATCGGCAATAATGAGATTTTGCTCACTTTGTTTTACGCTAAAAGGAAAGCGTCCATGGGTTGAATCATATTGTGTTAAATGGCAGATAGCATCCGCAGCTGCTAGTTCATTAATGGCCACAATCTCTATTTGAGTTTGATGATTACCTTCAAATAAAGCGCGCACCACACTGCGGCCAATGCGGCCATAACCATTAATTGCAATTCGAAGAGACATTTATTGTTCCATAGTTGAAGGTGGATAGCAGATCATCACTGATAAAGACAACTTATGTTGTGCTCAGGTATTTATATGGCGGTTAACTATGTTAGAAAACGCTATGCTGAATAGAAATGCTATAAAAAGCACATTGTAAAACAAAAACATCTGAAGCACAGAAAAAACTGTCTGAATTTATGGAAAGTAATCAATTAATTAAAAGTGCGCTTATCACTTATTGATGTTCATCTAATATAAGTAAAACTAGGGGGAGCAGAGTGATACGAATCGTTTTTATGAATAGGTTAAAAAACTAAATTTATTTAAATCACTGAAATGTCATATTGGTTTTGTTAACATAGTCACGGTTTTAAAGATACACAAACAGAGTGAATACTCTAAATGAGGAAAAATGAGTTTAAATAAGGATAAGTACAGTATTGATAATACTGACTACACAGTAGGTCAAGATAACGTACAAAAGTGGGGTTTTGATGTTCATAACCCTGTATTTGGGTTTAGTGCAGGTTTTATCGCACTATTTTTAGTGACGATTATGTTTGTTGACCCAGAGTTATCTAAAGCAACATTAGATGGGTTAAAATGGGAAATAATTGGTTCATTTGATGGACTATTTATGTGGTCTGCCAATATATTTGTCATATTCTGTCTTGCATTAATTGTATCACCTTTTGGTAAAATTCGTCTTGGTGGTGCAGAAGCAAAAAGTGATTATTCAACACTATCATGGTTATCTATGCTATTTGCTGCCGGTATGGGGATAGGTTTAATGTTTTGGGGGGTTGCAGAGCCAGTTGCTTATTTCACTGGTTGGTATGAAACGCCGTTGAATGTTGAACCTAATACACCGGAGGCTGCTAAACTGGCACTAGGTGCAACTATGTTCCACTGGGGGCTTCATCCTTGGGCAATTTATGGTGTTGTTGCATTGTCATTAGCTTTTTTTGCTTACAATAAAGGCTTACCGCTTTCAATGCGTTCTATTTTTTATCCAATCTTAGGCGATCGTACTTGGGGTTTACCCGGCCACATTGTTGATATTTTTGCGGTCATCGCGACATTATTTGGTTTAGCAACATCTTTAGGGCTAGGTGCACAACAAGCAGCAAGTGGTTTTCATCACGTTTTTGGTATTGATGATGGATTAACTACACAAGTCTCAATCATTGTTGGTGTAACTATTTTAGCCATCATATCAGTTGTACGTGGCATTGACGGTGGTGTTAAATTAATTAGTAACATCAATATGCTACTGGCAATTGTGTTAGTGGTGTTTGTTGCATTAGTCACTCTAGCGGTTTCTATGGGAACTATCCCAACAACGGTCATGGGTTACATTGAAAATATTATTCCTTTAAGTAACCCACATGGTCGTGAAGATGAAGCTTGGATGCATGGTTGGACAGTGTTTTACTGGGCTTGGTGGATTTCATGGTCACCATTCGTAGGTATGTTTATTGCGCGTGTTTCACGTGGTCGTACAGTCCGTCAGTTTTTGACTGCAGTACTAATTATCCCAACATTAGTGACTATTCTTTGGATGTCTGTATTTGGTGGTGTTGCAATTGATCAAATTATGAATAATGTTGGTGAGTTAGGTACTAATGGGTTAACCGATGTATCACTTGCGATGTTTCAAATGTTTGACCAATTACCATTGGGTAATATTTTATCTTTAATTGCTGTTGTATTAGTCTTGGTATTTTTCATTACCTCTTCTGATTCAGGTTCATTGGTTATCGATAGTATTACTGCTGGTGGTAAAGTTGATGCACCTGTTCCACAACGCATTTTTTGGGCTTCAGTAGAAGGGGCGATTGCTATTGCATTATTGTGGGTTGGAGGAACATCATCAATTCAAGCGTTACAAGCGGGAGCGATCTCAACGGCATTACCGTTCACAATTATTCTATTAATCATGTGTGTAAGCTTGATTATGGGAATGAGAACAGAGCCTAAATTAACAAAATAGAGAAACGTTAAGCTACATTAAAGTGACTTAAAAACCGATTAATCTGTGATTAATCGGTTTTTTTATATTTAGTGGATATCAAAACAAGCAAGTACAACTATCGTTCTAACACTATAACCATAAGTCTTTGATTGGTGTTTCTGGACTGTAATGATAACGCACTTGAGCTTGTAGTAATTCTGCAGTAGCGATGGCATCAGTTAAGGCATCATGAGGTTGATAACTGGGTAGATTATAACGTAAACGGCTGTTCCCTAAACGAATCGATCCCGGTTTTTTACGTTTTAACCAGTTTAAAAATCCCTCACATTGTTTGCTTTGTATAGTAGCTTCAATTTGCATGGTATCTATGACTGGAAAAATGACACCTTCATCGATGAGCGCTCTTAAGTTTAAGTCTAAGAAAGCTCTTTCAATGTTGCGGTAATGGACCACGACCACTTTACCAGCTATTTGTTCTAAAAAGGGCCCTAAAACTCGTAGTAAATCTGGTGCACCTTTTAAATCTGAGTGAGTGATTCCATGAATAATAATTGATTCTTCCTCTAACTTATCTTGCGGAGTGATATACCATTTTTTGGCTTTACGGCATAAAACTCGATTTAAATTGAAGGGCACTAAACCAATGCTAATAATACTGTTTTGTTTGGGGTCTAAACCTGTAGTTTCAAAATCTAACGCAACAAACTCTATCTCTTTCAGTGGGGTGTCATCGTTGTAAGTGCCGGCCTGATAGAATTCAGCTAATCGTTTATCTTTACAATGTCGCCCCTGCAATTGTAAATAAGCATTCCAATTTAAAATCTCTTTATTAATAAAGTTATGCATATAAAACCCTAAAAAGTATTAGCCGTATAACGGTATTTTAAAAAGTTTTGTGCGTTACTTAATACTAGAAAGGCATCTTTTAAATAACGTCTTTCAAGGTCAGACATATTCTCTGGCTCAATATTATTATCTGGTTCAATATCTGATTCGACATCAAGCGCCTGATGACGTAAGCGGACAATTGATATCAATTCCATTGCATGATGTAAATCAGCCCCTTTAGATTTTGGTAAAATTCCTGCTTCAATAATATCATCTAAGCGTTGAAATGAGTTTTGAGATTGTGAACCAATGGCTAATGCATGAACACGTATCAAATCTGCTAATGGTGCAGTACCACGGCGTTTAAGATTAATAGAGTTATTATGACGTCCATCATTTTCCATAACAAAATCTTTGAAGAAACCCAAAGGTGGTTTACGGTTCAATGCGTTACGCGCTAAACAAGCTAAGAAGCGTTTATTGTTTTTAGTGCGGCTAAGAATAAAGCGGTTCAGTTGTTCAGCCCATTTTGTACGGCCATACACTCCATTTAAATCAAAGAAAATATTACAGTTTAATAACGCTTTCGGATTAGGATCGTCAATCCATTCACCAAAGCAGGCTTCCCACTGCATTTGTGTCTTACGGTACTCTGGATTAGTGGCCATAATATCGCCAGTACAATAAGTGTAACCACAAGCATCCAATCCATCACACACAAAATGCGCTAGTTTTTCAAAGTATTCACCATGTATTTCTGGATCATAGTTATTATCCAGTATTAAACCGTTGTCTTGATCTGTTACCAAGAGTTGCTCATCACGTGCCATTGAACCAAGAGCTAAAAAGCAATATGGTATAGGTGGTGGGCCAAATTTTTCTTCAGCAAGTTCAAGTAAACGTTGTTTAAAGCTCCGTCCAATTTCAGACATCGCTCTTCCCACCATGTGCGAGTTAGCATCTTCATTAACCATACGGATAAAACAATCTTTCAATTGGTTAGATAATTGCGCTAAATCTTCGGTGCTTTGTTGCTGGAAAATACTGCTTACAAATAATAAACTGTTTTGCGATTCATACCTTACGATATCAGATACTTCGATTAAACCAATCGGGCGATCTTTCTTTAAAATGGGTAAGTGATGGACATTATTACGTAGCATTAACAACATAGCTTCGGAAATATAAGCATTGTGATCCAGTGAGATAAGATCCGTAGACATAACACTTGAAACAGGGTTATCTACCGTTAAACCTGAGGCAATCACTTTGGCACAAAGATCGTGCTCTGTAATTAATCCCACAAAGTGTTTTTCTTGCTCATTGTTAAGGTCGTTAATTAAGGCTGCAGATTGACCTTCTTCTGCCATAATTTGAGCAACACGTTGAATAGTTGTATCACTAGCAAGGATCAATGGTTCACGAGTTAACAGTGTGGTTACTTTAGAAGTGGTTAAATCAGATCCTTGATTTTTACTGGTTACTGCTTGTTTTAAGCGTGCGCTATCTTCCGATTCTACATAATCGGCAAAGTATTCAAAACGTTCACATAAATCATAAAAAATATGACCTGGAATACAATAGAGCAAGGTGTCTTTAGTTGCTTTTGCTGGAAAGCGAACTTTATTATTAGTTAGTAACCCCATTTGGCCAAACAAACCGCCTTGGTCTAATCGGTTATAAAGGTTGCCGTTACGTCGATAAAGCTCAACAACACCACTGCGTAGCATATATAATTCATTGATTTCATCTTTGAACTCAACAATATTAGTATTCGCACGTTGATAAGATATTTCTATGCTTTTAACAACCTCTATCAGGGCATCTTCAGGAAGCTCATCAAAAGGGGGATATTGGCTGATAAAGTCTTGAATTTCTAATAACTCAACTTCCATGGTGTTCTCGATAATGTTGGGGATAGATTAATGCCGATATTACACAAGTTTATTTGAGTATGTTAGTGGTGAATAAAGAAAATAATAGGATCAATGATCGCTATAAATAAGTAAAAATATTGAATTACATTAGTTTGTCTTCATTTACAAATGTTCAACGAAGAAAGCAGTGTTGAGAAGACTATATTTATGATAAATATAGATATTTTAAGTAAGAAAATGTATACATCCAGTCTGACTTTATTTAGCTTTTCGTGTATTTGACTGTTTTGTTATAGGCTAGCTGTTTGCCTGATTAGTTTGCGCTAATGATTTATTAAAGGATTAATTATAATGGGTATGTCAACGAGACTCGATCTCTTTTTAGATGTTGTACAGCATGGATCGTTTGCTAAAGCTGCAGGGGTAAGAAACATTGATCGTTCTGCGTTATCGAAGCAGATAAAAATATTAGAAGATGATTTAGGTGTGCGATTACTGAATCGTTCAACACGCGCTTTATCTTTAACTGATGCCGGCAAAGAGATTTTAAAACAAGCCGAATCAGTGCGTGAGTTATTAGCTAATACACAACGTTTAGCGGAATCTTATCATTCAACACCCAAAGGATTATTAAGAGTTACTAGTCCCTCTCTGTTTGGGAAAATGTATATTCAAGATGCAGTTACCCAGTTTATGGCGGAGTATCCAGAGACACATATAAAACTTGTTTTAGAAGATAGACGCGCAGATATTATTGGTGAGCGTTTTGATATTGCATTTCGTATAGGGCCTCCACGAGATTCTAGCCTTATTGCACGTAAACTGGCGAATAATAATACCGCTATTTTAGCCTCACAACATTTTATCGACACTTATGGAGAGCCTACCACACCTGAAGAGTTAGTTAAGTTACCGGCTATTATCTATTCTAATGGTGAAATTACAGCCAATAAATTAATTATTTCAGATAAACCGAATAGTGAACAGATGGAGACACATGTTTTATCTGGGAGACTTGAGGTGAATGAACTGAGTGTATTGATGGATGCAGTGGAAGCAGGACTAGGCTTTTCACAACGTAGCCTATTTGCATTAGACAAAAATATTAAAGAAAAAGGCTTAGTGCCACTTTTAACTAATTATAAGTTACCTGAAACAAATTGGGGATTATATGCAGTATATCCACACCGAAATCAAACGCCATTAGTAAAGTTATTTATCGATACAGTGCAAAAGATGATAGGAACACCACCTATTTGGGAGTCGTACATAGATGACTATAAAGAGATGTATAAATAGTAGAAAGCAAAATGCCAGCATAAAAGCTGGCATTGATTCAATTAAGTTTAGCAATCAGATTAATGATTTTCAGACTTAATTGTAGAGAAGTGGTAGTCAACATCAACTACAGCACGGTAAACAATTTCACCACGTTGTTGAGCAAATTCTTGAACTGATACTTTAGAGTTATCAATTTCAATGTTGTTTGCCGGTGATTGAGTGATGATCAATAATTTTTGACGTAATTGAGCATCAGATAAATTTTCTAGGTTATCGACATAAGCAAAACCTGCTTCGTATGCTTGTGCTTTATCAGCAAATGCATCTGTGTTGAAGTTTTTCTCTGAGTGTACAACTTGTGTGCTTGCTAGTGCGCCAGTGCTGATTAATAAAGCGGCTGCTAATGTAGTTAATTTTTTCATTTTTTATACCTTAATTCTGTTCGTTTCTGTACCGTGTGTGGCGATTAAAAGGCTCCGTTACGCGGAGCTACTTCATATAATTAGTTGTCGTTTTTAAGTGTAGTAAAGTGGTAATCTACATCTACAACTGCACGGTAAGCTACTTCGCCACGAGCTTGAGAGAATTCTTCAACAAATACTTTAGAGTTGTCGATTTCAATGTTTGTCGCTGGAGTTTGAGAGATAACTAATAATTTTTGACGTAATTGAGCGTCAGATAAATCTTTTAAGTTATCTAGGTAATCAAAACCTGCTTCATAAGCTTGTTCTTTATTATCGAAAGAATCAGTGTTAAAATTTTTGTCAGAGTGAACAACTTGTGTACTTGCAAATACGCTTGTGCTGATAAGTAAAGTTGCTGCTAAAGTAGTTAATTTTTTCATGTTTGTTGCCTCTATAAAATTTCAGAAAGTTTGTTTATTACTTCTATTTATAGAGTGAGTAGCATATCCCTATAGGCTTTCCTCTCACTCGATGGAAACATTATGAGCTTATTTTTTGTGATCGTCATCACATTATATTTCCATTCATTGTGGCATTTTTTGCACCAATCATTTTATTCTTATACTGTCCGAGCAAATTACTAAATAATAAAAATCATATTAAAATTTATAGGGCCACTTTAAGTAATTGATTTTATTTGTTTAATTTTCCCATAGAGATATGTTGATTTTTCGTTATTATTTTCGCCCTTAAACAGACGTTGCTAATATGTTTGTAAAATTACTATTTAGGGTATTTCTTATGCTTTTTTTGAATAATGCCAAATATATTAATGAAGAGAGCTAAATTTAAGTAGGTACAGGCTTAGTTTGAGGCTTAAGTAGACATTTGTTCTGCTGGGTAATAAGTGGTTAAATGATTTCAGTTATAGTTTCAATAAATCACCTCGTACCGCGTAACACTGATGTCATTGTATAATCTAAAAAATATTATAATTTTAAACATAATTCCCCTTTCATTAACCAGAATTGACGCTATATAGCTAGAGCTTGATAGTCACAAAATTTATATCTGCAAGCGCTACTTAAAATAAAGGCACGTTAAAACATCAGCCTACCACTGCCTGTATGGCGTTTTACATGATGCCCTGGTAGTCGGCTTAAACAGTAAGCATTTTTAACTTCACCTTTTAAAACTGATTCCATTGCGTAAATGGGCTACCTTCACCTGGTCCCTTTGTACTTTCTTGTGAAAGAAAGTTATATAACGTTCTGTATGAAACCGTTGTAATGCTTATATTGTTGCTAAACATGAATCAATAGACGTTTGGTTTCTGGGTTTGATAGGAAGTCGTTGCTTGAAAATAAATGCCACGGTCATCATAAATAGAGCGATTGCCTGTATCGTGCTATATACAAATGTCATGGTATAAAAAGCCTATTTTATCTGTCATAGAAAACCTTATTTAGTCTAACCTTAAAATATAAAGACATCTAAGCTTAATCGCTTAGATGTCTGTGCACTTCTATTTAAGGGGGGATGATGCGATTATTCGCTAATTTCTTTGGTCATTTTACTTAACTATTTTTATAGACTTTTAAGCAAGAATAAGAAAAAACACAACAGATATTGCCGCTGTGATTAACGTATAAGGTAATTGCGTTAAAGCATGATTCATTGGGCTAATGCCGCATGCTTTAGCAGATAACACCGTTGAATCACCGTAGAAACAAGCATGTGAACCAAAGGCCGATGCGGATATTAATGCACCTACGACTATGGGTAAATCTGCACCTAAGTTCATTGCTAGTGGTATAACAATCGGCATCCCCACAACAAATATGCCCCAGAATGATGCTGTTGCAAAAGCCAATGCTGCCATGGTGATAAATACAAGGGCAGGTAAGTAATCCACTGTCATGAATTGAGATACGGATTCAATCACATAGGATGTTGTTCCTAATGAATCATTTACCTGTGCTAACATAAAACCACAAAATAAGGTGCCTAATGGTGCAATCATATCGATAAAGCCACTTAAAATAGCATCGAACATTTTTCCGATAGGCATAATATTTTGTACTGCATATAAACCTACAGTTAAAAAAATGGCAGCCATTGCACCGGCCATAACGTCGATATCAAATAACCAAGTAAAGAATATTAGCGCACCGATTGGGATAAAGAAGTTAAGCATATTACTGTTTTTCACTGCTGGTTTTATTTCTTGCTCTGCTGCTGCATCTTCTTCACACAATACCGCTCCAGTAGTCATTGCACGTTCTTCAGCTGCTTTCATTTTACCGAATAAAGGAATGTTACGGTTAATAACTAAAGCAACAACAATAAGACAAACCCAAGCATAAATCATATAAGGAATAGCGCTAATAAATAGATCCATGCCTCCACCTTCTCCAGCAGCGCCAGTTTCCTCAAGCAAGCCAGAGAAAAATACAGCCCAAGTTGAGAAAGGTAAAATGATGCACACTGGTGCAGCTGTCGAGTCAACAATATAAGAGAGGAATTCACGAGATACTTTAACTTTATCGGTTGCTTTACGCATTGATGAACCAATGGTTAGGGCATTTAAATAATCATCAATAAAAATCACCAACCCCAATGCCATAGTAGAGAATAATGTGCCTTTGCGACTAGTCACTTTATTGGATAACCAGTTACCAAAGCTGTCTGCACCACCAGCACAACTTATTAAAGCAATCATACTGCCCATCAATCCACAGGCAATAAATATCCACGCAACAACATCATTTTGAAATACGGTTAAAAATATATCACCTAATGATGGAATAAATTCAGCCGGTGATTTAGTCATTAATAAGCCTACTATAACCCCAATAAATAGAGACTCAACCGTACGTTTAGTGTAGATAGCTGTAGTAACGACAACCAATACGGGTAATAAACTCCAAGCACCATATTCAGATTTTTCTGCGCCTATTACGTGGTAGCAAGCTAAGGCAATGGCGGCGACTATAAATGCGATAATGGTTACTTTAATATTGATATGATTTTTTTGTATACGGCCTAATTCGGGACCCATCTTTGGTCTTGTCATGATTAACTTCCTTTGTATTCTCTTTCAGAACCATGATGCATCAGCAATGATAATGGTTCATGGTATTATTTTTAAAACATTAAATTGCAATGTTTGGCAATCTAATGTTTTTTAATTAAAGGGGGGTTATTTTTCGGTATTAATTACTTTAGGTTGTTGCTGGGTGATACAGTGGATATTGCCCCCACCAAGCAGTATTTCTCGAGCGGGAATACCAATGACTTCTCTATCTGGAAATTGTTCCGCTAAAATCGCTGCTGCTGTTTCGTCTTTTTTAGGATCTAATTTTGGAAAGACAATATGTTTGTTAGCAATATAAAAATTCGCATAAGAGCCTGCTAAACGCTGACCTTCTTCGCGTGGTTGACTATCTTCATTATCATCAATACCGGTGGCTTCTTCTTTACTGATAAAGAGTGGGCCAGGGTGGGGTAATTTGACCACTTTTAATTGTCGGCCTTGCGCATCAATGCTGTTGGTTAAAATATGATAAGCATCTTTAGATATTGCGTGTTGAGGGTCATTTGGATCATCACAGTAATGAAGAGCTACAACACCTGGTTTAATGAAGCAACATAGGTTGTCGATATGTCCATCCGTTTCATCTTCTATGGTGCCTTGGTCTAACCAAATAATACGTTCCACATTTAAATAGGCTTTTAATAATTGTTCAATCTGCTCTTTACTTAGATCTGGATTACGGTTTGGGTTAAGTAGGCACTCTTTTGTTGTAATTAATGTTCCTTGGCCATCAACATGAATTGAGCCTCCTTCTAAAACGAGTGGGGCATCAAAACGCGTTGCATCGGTAATTTCACATACCTTTTGTGCTACGCGACTATCTTTAGACCAATCAGGATAAAGTCCACCTTGTTCACCACCCCATGCATTAAAGTCCCAATCGACAGCGGCAAGATCGCCGTTGTCGTTGACTAAAAAACTTGGGCCAATATCACGCATCCAAGCATCATTGCTACTCATTTCTACTACTTTAATATGGTCAGGTAATAGGTTACGGGCATTATCATATTGCTGATCACTCACTGCCACCGTCACTTCTTCACTTTTAGCGATTGCACAGGCAACTTCCACAAAAGATTTTTGGGCAGGTACGGCGTTTAAACGCCATACATCATTACGTTCAGGCCACAGCATCCAACAGCCATCGTGAGGTTCAAACTCACCGGGCATTCGAAAACCTGCTTCTACCAAACTATTGTTATTTGTCATGGCCACCACCTATATGAATTTGTCTATTTTTAAGTCTTCAATAGTCGATTCGATTGCAGAACGAAGAATAGACACAACCTCATCTACTGTATCGCGTGTCCAAATAAGTGGAGGTGAAAGTACATTTAAGTGTGCTATTGGTCTAACGATTAATCCTAAATTTTGGCAATGTTGGGCAATACGCTTTCCAACATTGGCTTCATAAGGAATAAGTTCTTTTGTCTCTTTATTAGCAACACTCTCAATGCACATCATAAAATGACTACCACGTACATCACCTACAATTGATAACTCTTTTAATGTTTTAAGTTGTTGCTCTAAATAAGGGCCTACTGCTAATACGTTTTCACATATTTTTTCACGTTCCATTATTTCGATATTTTTTAATGCTACAGCACAGGCAACAGGGTGACCAGAGTATGTAAATCCAGTACTAAAAACCGCACCTTTGGCTTGTGGTTTTTTGATTACATCGTAAATTTCATCACTTAATAATGTTGCACCTAATGGGATATAACCTGAAGTTATTCCTTTTGCACAAATGATGATGTCAGGTTGAATACCAAATACTGACTCACTAGCAAAGAAGTGTCCTAAACGTCCAAATGCGGTCACTACTTCATCTGAAATAAATAGGATGTCATTGGCTTTACATAAATCAAAAATTCTTTTGTGGTAACCTTCAGGTGCGACTAAAACACCGCCTGCTCCCATAATTGGCTCTGCTATAAAGGCGGCAACTTGATCTGCGCCTCCCATTTCAGAAAGGTTGGTTTCAAAGTCTTTGACTAGATAGTCACAGTATTCTGCTTCATTCATTCCTTCAGGCATGCGGTAACAATTGGCTTCACTAATATGCGTCACTAAGTCGTTGACTACATCAAATCCTTCATTATTACCGACAGTCCCAGTAAGCGTTGATGCCATGTAAGTGGTGCCATGATAACCACTGTGGCGAGACATAATTTTCTTTTTACTTGGCTTACCAATCTGGTTGAAGTAATAATGGACAATGCGTATTGCCTGATCATTCGCGACTGAACCACCACAGCTGTAAAATACATGATTTAAATTAGATGGTGCTAGGGAAGCAAGTTTGGTTGAAAGTTGAATTGCAGGGATGTTAGATAAGTTATTAAAAGGTGAGTAATAAGCCATTTTAGTTGCTTGTTCAGCCATTACTTGACCCAACTCAGCTCGTCCATGTCCTATATTGACACACCATAATCCTGCAATACCATCTAAATACTTATTGTCATTGATATCATAGATATACGCACCTTCACTGTGAGCGATGATATCGCAGCCAGATTGATGAAAGTCTGAGAAATCAGTAAATGGATGTACGAAGTGGTCTTTATCTTGTTGCCATAGTGCTTTAACATCATATTGCATATTTATAACCCATTGTTTATTATGAAGTAAGTATCATTGAAGATATATCATGCTTTTTAAATTACTATCAGTGCTAAGATGTTTGATATACCGCTAGGGGGGTAAATAGTTAATTTATTCATCTTTTATTACACTAAAGGACAGTTATGGATTGGAATAAATCAATAGCAAATATGATCAATCATATGTCGCTACAGAGTTGGCCTGGTGTCATGATTGAAAGTCTACAAGACTTAGCGCATTTCGATACTTGGTTAGTTGCTACCTATAAACAACAATTCAAACCGATCGTTGTTCACACTTCGTATCAGATTGAATCGCAGAAGAAAATTCATCGCTTTCTTAATAAAGCCTATTTATTAGATCCGCTTTTTAACGCTATAGAAAATGGGTTGAACGACGGTTTATACCGTTTGCGAGATCTCGCCCCAGATCAATTTAATAATACAGAGCAATATAAAAGTTGTTACAGCGATTTTGATTTAAGTGATGAGATAATTTTTGTCACCCGTTTTGATAATGGTGTGGTGTTTACTATCTCTTTAGGTAGAACATCAAAATTAGGTGGAATTAGTCGTGTTGAGCTTAATCGATTAAAGAGTGTACAGCCTATTTTACAAGCAATGAGTAAACAATTTTGGAATACACAATTTTCCCAGTATGTGCATGATGAGCAATCACGTTACTCCTTAGAATATGCAATTAATACTTTTGATAGTAACGTATTGACGCCTCGTGAAAAACAAATAACTGGTTTGATATTGCAAGGACATTCATCTAAATCAATTTCTGAGTCGTTGAATATCAGTGTGGGAACAATTAAGGTGCACCGTAAAAGCATTTATATGAAACTGGATATCTGTAGAGAGTCAGAATTATTCTCACAATTTATTAATCATTTACGCACCCTCTCATAAATATACCCCTCTCTAAGCAACCATTCTAGATAACTTATACCTGTAGGGGTATAGGTTTGCTATCGGATGCTCCTTATTATCAAGGCAAACAGATAATAAGGAGGTGTAATGAACAACCCAAGAATTAATCAAAGTAGACTCTGGGATAGCCTGATGGAAATGGCTAAAATTGGTGCTACAGAAAAAGGAGGCTGTTGTCGTCTTGCTCTGACTGATATTGATAAACAGGGACGTGATCTATTTATTGACTGGTGTATTAAAGCTGGTTGTTCAATTCATATTGATAAAATGGGTAATATATTTGCTCGCCGTGAAGGCAGTGAACAAAGAGTTGCAGCTATTGGCACAGGAAGTCATTTAGATACACAACCTACTGGTGGTAAGTTCGATGGTATTTATGGTTGTCTTGCAGGTCTAGAGGTGATTCGTAGTTTAAATGACCAAAACATCACAACCAGTCGTCCCATTGAAGTGTCTGTTTGGACTAATGAAGAGGGCTCGCGTTTTGCTCCTGCTATGGTTTCTTCTGGAGTATACAGTGGAAAATTTGATTTAGAATACGCACATCAACAAATAGATAGTGACGGTATCAGCATTGCAGAAGCTTTGCGTGCAATAGGGTACATGGGAGATGATGAAGTCGGGCAACGTGACCTGCATAAGTTCTTCGAGTTACATATCGAGCAGGGCCCAGTACTAGAGCAAGAAAATAAACAAGTTGGGATCGTTACGGGTGTGTTAGGCATGCGCTGGTATGACGTTACCCTAACGGGTACCTCTGCACATGCCGGCCCAACACCAATGAGTTACCGTAAAGACGCTCTTTATGCTGCAACACAAGTGTTTAACGAACTTTATCAAATTGCTGAAAGAGGTGAAGCTGAAGGTGCGCGTTGTACAGTGGGTGAGTTAGCTATAATCAAAGGTTCACGCAATGTTATTCCCGGAGATGTAACCTTTACACTAGATTTACGTCATGCTGAGTTAGCGGGTTTATCTGACTTAGAAGTACAAGCGAAACAAGTTATTAAAAACGTGGCAGAAAGCACTGGTGTAGAAATTAAGCTTGATAATATTTGGGATAGTCCTCCTGTTGCCTTTAATGATGCTTGTATTGCCGCTGTTAGTCATGCCGTAGAAAACTCTGGATTAACTTACCAACGCTTAGTCAGTGGTGCTGGACATGACGCTGTTAATATCGCCAGTGTAGTGCCAACCTCTATGATCTTTATCCCCTCTATTGGCGGTATTAGTCACAATGAATCAGAATATTCTAGCCCAGATCAAGTGGGAGATGGCTGTCAGATTCTGTTTGATGTGATACTTAATGAAGCGAATAAATAAAGGCGCTAAATAAACTAATAAACAAGAGAAAATTTAATAACCAATCACCTCTTGTCTATTAACTACTTTATAACTAGCTACTATTTACCAACATAAACTTCATATGTGTTGAGTTGGTACCTGAATAAATTAATCATTTAACATGGAGTATGGAATGAAAAGTTACTCACAATGGCAAGAGATGGCCAGCTCAATCAAATTTAACACGGATGCTTTTATCAATGGCACATTTGTTCCTGCGCAATCAGGGGAAACATTTTCATCAATTAACCCTGCTACAGGAAATGTACTTGCTGAGGTAGCAAGTTGTGATAGCGAAGATGCCAACATTGCTGTAGCAGCAGCGAAGCAGGTATTTGATTCTGGTACTTGGTCTAGAAAGCCTGCTTTAGAGCGCAAAAAAATATTATTAAAGTTTGCCGATTTAATCGAACAACATACCGATACCTTGTCATTAATTGATACCCTAGATATGGGGAAACCTATTTCAGATTGCGTTGGCTTTGATCTACCTAATACAGTAGAAACATTTCGTTGGACTGCCGAAGCAATTGATAAAGTTTATGGTGAAATTTCACCGACTAATACTAACAGTATGGCGTTAATGACCCATGAGCCGATTGGGGTAGTAGCGGCGATTGTTCCTTGGAACTATCCATTAATGATGGCTAGTTGGAAAATTGCTCCTGCATTGGCGGCAGGTAATAGTGTCATTTTGAAACCTTCTGAGAAATCGCCATTGAGTGCACTGTTTTTAGCAACGCTAGCAAAAGAAGCTGGTATTCCAGATGGTGTTTTTAATGTTTTACCTGGCTTTGGTCATACAGTCGGTAAGGCACTTGCCTTACATAATGAAGTTGATGTGATCACCTTCACTGGGTCTACCAAGGTAGCGGGTCAGTTAATGGGCTATGCTGGGCAATCAAACTTAAAACGGACTTGGCTTGAGGCTGGTGGTAAATCACCTTGTATTATTTTTGCCGATTGTGAAGATTTAGAAGCTGCTGCGTTTGCTGCTGCATTTGGTATCTTTTCAAATCAAGGCGAAGTGTGTATTGCTACTTCACGGCTATTAATAGAAGAGTCTATTAAAGATAAATTTATCAGCTTATTAGTAGAACAAGCGAACAAATTTATTCTTGGTGATCCCCTTAATCCAGAGACCAATATGGGCGCTATTGTTGACCAGCAGCACCTTGATAATATTCTTAGCTTTATTGAGTCTGGCGTTAGGGAAGGGGCTAATTTATTGTACGGAGGTAAACAAGCCACAGTGGATGGTCAAGGCTGTTTTGTACAACCAACTATTTTTACCGATACGCAACAAAACATGAACATTGTTGAAAATGAAATCTTTGGACCTGTTGTTGCTGTGAATACTTTTACAACATGGGAAGAAGCTGTTCGCTTAGCAAATGATAGTAAGTATGGCTTAGCAGCGGGGGTCTGGACTGATAACCTGAAAAAAGCACATAAAACAGCACGCGTATTGCAAGCGGGTATGGTATGGATAAATAATTGGGCTGGCAGTGATTCGACAACACCTTTTGGTGGTGTGAAACAGTCAGGCAATGCACGGGATAAATCTCTTCATTCTATTGATAAATATACTGAGATGAAAACCACTTGGATTGATTTAAGCTAATAGTCGTTAATAATACTGTTACTCATAAAAATCCCCCCTAATGCATTCATTAGGGGGGATTTTTTGTTAGCAGCCTTTATAAAAACCTATCAGGGAATACCGCGGATAGGTTTAGGAAGAGGAGCAATTTAACTAACTATTTTTATCTACCACGCTATTAAATAAACGAGTAAATTTATCTAAACCTTCATTAATAATCTCGTTTGAAATAGTTAATGCTGGTAGGAAGCGGATAACATTACCGTAGAAACCACAGGCAAGAAGTACTAAACCATGTTCAGCAGCATTAGCAATAATAGCTTGGGTTAATGCGGTGTTTGGCTGTTCAGCATCACCATTTTTAACAAACTCAATGGCTATCATTGCACCTTGATTTCTGACATCTAGAATGACGTCAGGATGCTGTTGTTGTAATTGACTTAAACGTTGATGAAACAAATCACCTATCTCAACAGAGCGTTGTACTAGGTTTTCTTCTTCGATTACCTCTAAAACAGCTAAAGCAGCCGCGCAAGCAACTGGTGAACCACCATAAGTACCGCCTAAGCCACCAGGCAGTGGTGCATCCATAATCTCGCTTTTACCTACAACTGCTGAAATCGGGAAACCGCCAGCAATACCTTTGGCCATGGTCATTAAATCAGGTTCAACACCAGAATACTCAAATGCAAACATTTTACCAGTACGGCCAAAGCCAGTTTGAATTTCGTCTGCAATTAACATGATCCCGTGTTGGTCACAAAGCTCACGTAATGCTTGCAGAAACTCAGGTGGGGCCACGTAAAAACCACCTTCACCTTGAACGGGTTCAACAATGATAGCAGCTACATCAGTAGGGCAGATATCTACCTTAAATAAGTTGTTTAATGCTTTAAGTGAATCTTTAACAGATACGTCATGACGATCCATAGGAAAAGGCGCATGGAAAATATCAGAAGGGAACGGACCAAATAAATTTTTATAAGGTGTTACTTTGCCTGTTAATGCCATGGTTAAATTCGTACGGCCATGGAACCCCCCATTAAAAGCAATGACACCACGACGACCAGTATGTGCGCGGGCAATTTTCACACAGTTTTCCACTGCTTCAGCACCCGTGGTCACAAAAATTGCTTTTTTAGGTGAGTTACCTGGTGCTGCTGCTGTTAGTTTTTCCGCTAACGTGACTGCAACTTCATAAGGATTAACCATGACACATGTATGGCTAAATTTATCGATCTGTTGTTTTGCGGCCTCAACAATTTTGGGATGGCTATGGCCGGTATTGCAGACTGCAATTCCAGTCCCAAAGTCGATATAACGTTGACCTTCAACATCCCACAGCTCAGCATTTTTAGCATGCTCTACATATATTGGATAAATGTTGCCTTGCCCACGTGCGAAGGCTTGTGTTTTTCTACTTTGTAAACTGCTGTTTGTCATGTTCATCTTCCTGATAGATAAAGAGTTTGGCTATTTATAGTTTGTATTGTCAGAGAGTTTGCTTGGCTTATTTATCTAAACCACCCATACATAAATATTTAATTTCTAAGTAATCATCTAAACCATATTTTGATCCTTCGCGACCACTACCTGATTGTTTGATACCACCAAACGGTGCTGCAGCATTAGAAATCATTGCTTCATTAATACCAACCATGCCGTATTCTAAACCTTCTGATACACGCCATACTCTGCCAATATCACGAGAATAAAAGTAAGCGGCTAATCCGACTTCACAGTCGTTGGCCATTGCTAACACTTGATCTTCATCTTCGAATGCAATGATAGGAGAAACAGGACCAAAAATTTCTTCGCGAGCAATGGGCATTTGGTTGGTCACATTAGTTAAAATGGTGGGTTGGTAAAAAGTATTACCTGCGCTATCTCGTTGACCGCCTAATAAAACCTTAGCACCTAAAGCAACAGAATCGGTTACTAATTTCTCAACGCCATCAACTGCACTTGAAGAAATCATTGGGCCAATGTCTACGTCTTTTGTTAAGCCATCACCGATATTTAGACTGGCAACGGCTGTTTTAAATTTTTCAGTAAACTCTTCTAATACCGAACGTTGTACAAAAATTCGATTAGTACAAACGCAAGTTTGACCTGCATTACGGTATTTAGAAGCCATTGCTCCTTGCACTGCTGCGTCAATATCTGCGTCATCAAAGACGATGAAAGGTGCGTTACCACCTAATTCCATTGATACTTTTTTTACCGTTGAAGCACATTGTTCAATTAATGTTTTACCCACTGCTGTTGATCCAGTGAAAGTGAATTTTGCAATATCAGGATGCTGCGTCAACACTTTACCCATCCCTCTAGAGTCATCACCTGCAACAACATTGAATACGCCTGCTGGAATACCTGCGCGCTCTGCTAATTCAGCCATGGCGAGTGCAGAAAGTGGTGTTAATGCCGCTGGGCGAACGACAAAAGTACAACCTGCCGCTAATGCAGCTGCTGCTTTTCGTGCAATCATCGCATTAGGGAAGTTCCAGGGTGTAATAGAAGCGACAACACCCACAGGCTGTTTAACAACAACAATACGTTTGTCACTTGATGGACCTGGAATAGTATCGCCATAAACGCGTTTGCCTTCTTCTGCAAACCATTCTATAAATGCTGCACCATAGCCAATCTCGCCTTTTGCTTCAGCAAAGGGTTTACCTTGTTCTAAGGTTAGAATACGTGCAAGGTCATCTTGATGTTGAATCATTAAATTGAACCAGTTTCGCATTAAAGTACAACGCTCATTAGCTGATTTTGCCGACCACTTTTTTAATGCTTTTTTAGCTGCTTTTACGGCAAGTTTAGTATCTGCCACACCAGCATTGCATACCTTTGCAAGTTCTTCGCCTGTTGCTGGGTTGGTCACGCTAAAGAATGAATCGCTGCTATGCCAACTACCATCGATGTAGGAAAATGTTTTGAGTAAATGCTTATCTTGTAATGCGTTCATGGTTATCTCCAAGCTTATATATGTTTAAAAATGCTTAACAGTTTGAACTGGCCACTAGTCTCATTGGCGAGACTTGCTCTGTGAGCTTATTGAATAACAATTTAAAATAAGGTTAAATACAAAACTTTAAACAATAAGTTTGAAGCGAGTAAAACTATGAAGAAGTCGTCGATAATTCCTAAACCTATCGCAGAGTATGATTTGCGTTTACTACGGATCTTTGTTTCTGTGGTCGAGAATGGAGGATTTTCTGCCGCCGAATCTGCTTTAGGGATCACCCGTTCTACTATTAGTATTCATATGTCTAATCTTGAAGAACGTATGAAACTGAAGTTATGTTTGCGTGGCCGCGGTGGTTTTGCTTTAACTGAGGATGGGCACACTGTTTATCGCGCAGTGATTAATCTCTTTGATTCCTTGAATGATTTTTCATTATTAGTTGGCTCATTGAGTAATGAATTAAGCGGTGAGTTAGTCATTTTATGTGCTGACCAATTAAATCAAACAACGCAAAATAAATTATCTCAAGTGATTAAAATAATTCATCAAGATTCACCAAACTTACACCTGGTATTAGACAGTGAACCTATCGCTAATATTGAAAAGTCATTATTAAAAGATAAAGCACATATTGGTTTATTTCCTGGATATCAACAAATAGAAGGCTTGACCTACCAACATATTACCGATGAGGCTGTTTATTTATGTTGCAGTAAAGATCATCCTTTTTTTAATAAAGTTGATACTGTAATTAGTGCTGCTGATTTGGCTGAGGTACCTGCCATTCATCCTGGGGTGGATATTGAGCCTTCTGGTAGTGAGCAATTGAAAAAATTAAACCTAATGGCCAAGTCGTATCAATTTGATACACGTAAAGCGATGATTATGTCTGGAAGTTACATTGGGTTTATGCCGCAAAGTTATATTCAGGAGGAATTAAATCAAGGCGAGATGCGCATCATTCGCCCTAGTGAGATAACTTACCCATTTAATTTATCTTTAGTGGCTAAAAAAACACCCCGTGAAGCTAATAAAGTTGCATTACTGACCGAAGTATTTAACCGAGTTTTTAATGAGGTTTAAGTTACAATAAAGAGAGAATCGGCATCAATAAGGCAAATAATTCAGCTTGTGAGCTGATATTACATTTTGCATAAAGTTGTTTACGAAATACTTTAACTGTTTCCTTACTAATATTTAAATTAAGGGATATCGAAAGCGAGGAATGGCCTTGTAATATATACAGCGCAACTTCCGCTTGTCTTGGACTGAGACTAATATCATGTTGTTCTTTTAAGGTCGCTCTTAGGCGTTGGGTGACTGGTTGCAGGACAATATTTATGCCCTCTTTAGGTTTATAGTGTCGCCAATGGAATGCACATAATCTTGACAATATAGTTTCGTAGGATTTAATTCTTTTCAGCTCACCTTTACTAAATTGAACGCCGCTACTCTCATCTCTACCAAAACAGACTGTTAAGGTTGTTTCATGAGCAATCCCATAAAACAGAGCAAATTCATCCACTAAGGTAGTGTTACTGTAATATTGTTTGAAGTAAGTCGTTTGTTTGAATTGGTCTGGCGCAAGATCAAAGATACGATGAATACCTGATTGTATTCCTCCTAATACCCCTTCATAGAAAGGATCTAATAAATAAGCCGCTTTAACATAGTAGTTATCTACTTGATTATAAACGTTGTCATCATTGCTCTCTCGATATAACCCTTCGGGATTGTGATCTTTATGATAAGCAATGATGATCATGTTATCGAAAGTGACAATCTTACTTACAAAGTGACTTAATGCTTCAGGAAAGTTCGCGGTATCCAAGTGACGCACTAACTCGCCTAATGCCTTATCTTGCTTGCTTTGCAGGTTGCTGGTTATTTGCATTCCTTTACCTAATCAAATAATTAAATTATGTATATTTATTAAACCATACCACACTGGGGTTATATACCCCTTACTGAACAAGTTTTATGATTAATTCCATAATATTCGGGTTATGTTTTTGTTTGATGGCTAAATAAAGTTGAAAAAGGAACTTATTATGACGACTGCAATATCGCTTAAGTCAGTGACCAAAAAGTTTAAAGACTTTCAGGCTCTCAATGAAATATCTTTTGATATTCAAGAGGGAGAATTCTTTACACTACTTGGTCCTTCAGGATGTGGGAAAACGACTTTATTGCGCCTATTAGGGGGATTTGAACAAACCAGCACAGGTGTTATCGAGTTGTTTGATGAAAAAATAGAAAACCTGCCAGCCAATAAACGTCCAATTAATACTGTATTTCAACATTATTCACTTTTTCCACATTTAACCGTCCATGAAAATGTGCAATTTGGTTTAAAAATGCAAGGTGTTGCAAAAGCGGAAAGAGTTAAACGTGCCGACGAAATGTTAGCACTAGTACAGCTTGAAAAATTTGCTGACCGTAAACCTAATCAATTATCTGGTGGACAACAACAACGAGTTGCCTTAGCGAGAGCCTTAGCACCCAGACCAAAATTATTATTATTAGATGAACCTCTCTCTGCATTGGATCTTAAATTACGTCAAAACATGCGTTTAGAGTTGAAAAAAATTCAGCAACAAACAGGTATTACATTTGTATTTGTGACCCATGATCAAGAGGAAGCATTAACCATGTCGGATCGCATTGCTGTCATGTCAGCAGGGCACTTACAACAATTAGGCACACCATCAGAAATTTATGAAGAGCCAGTAAATGAATTTGTAGCTGATTTTATTGGTGAAACAAATCTATTAAACGTTAATGTGTTAAAGAAAGGAGAACATTCTGCTGATGTCACTATTCAGGCATACGATACAGAGCACCACGACAGTGCTGTTATTCAGGTACCTTACTTTAATCGACTATTTTTAGGCCCAACTGCAAAGTTATCAATCAGACCTGAACGTATTACGATTGGCCCTTTCACCGGAGAAACCCCACTCACTGCGATTGTTGAACAAAGCATTTATATGGGGACTGATACACAATATATTGTGACTCTTAATACGGGCTGTGAATTATTAATACGTAGTCAAAATATTACTAGTGAGAAAAAGACTTTTGAGCAGGGCGATAAAGTAAATATTAGTTTCGATCTATCTACAGCTCGTTTAATTAGGGGGTAGGGATGTTGAATATATTTAAATTATCAAAAGAAGAGAAAGTGCGTTATGGCCTGATTTCTCCCTCGATGTTGATGATCGGTTTTTTCCTACTGATACCCATCTCAATTGTATTTGTTTATTCATTTTTACAACCGGGTACATACGGCGGAGTGGAATGGGTATTTTCATTAGATGCTTATAAACAGTTTTTATTTCAAGAAGATTTTTTAACTGAAGAGCTACAATTTACTTCTGCATACTTAGAGATTTTTGGACGTTCGTTTTTACAAGCCGCCATAGCCACCTTACTGTGCTTTATGATTGGTTTTCCTACCGCTTATTTTATTGCCACAAGGCCTGCTAATACTCAAAGCTTATGGTTATTTGCAATCACTATCCCTTACTGGGTTAATTTATTAGTACGTACCATTGCCATGTTATTCATTATTAGAGATCAAGGTCCGCTCAATGAGTTTTTAATGTACTTAGATTGGATCGATACGCCTATCAAATTAGCTTACACTCCGTTTGCCGTATCACTAGGACTATTCTATTCCTTCTTGCCCTTTATGGTTTTGCCAATTTATACCGCGTTGTCTCGTTTTGATATGTCACTTTTAACTGCTGCACATGACCTTTATGCAAGTCGTTGGGCTGCACTTAAAAATGTACTCATACCAAGTGTATCGAATGGTATCTATGCGGGTTGTTTATTGGTATTTATCCCTTCAATTGGCTCATTTATTGCGCCAGATTTATTAGGAGGTGGGAAACAATTAATGATAGGTAATTTGATTGCATTACAATTCCAAGGTTCACGTAACTGGCCATTTGGTGCAGCCATCGCGATTATTCTATTAACCATCATACTGATCACTTTACTGATTTTCTCTCTACGTAAAAAAGGAGAGCAACAATGAAACACAGCATAAGTTATTACCCGGGTACTAAACCAATCACCATATTATGTTTATTTATTTTGTATACGCCACTTATCGTTATTAGTTTGTATTCTTTTAACTCGTTACGTTCGATTACTACGTGGGGAGAGTTTACATTTGATTGGTACATAAAAGCATTTAGTAACCCTGCTATTCAAAATGCCACGATGAACTCTTTATTAATCGCCGTCTTAGCCTCTTCAATTGCGACATTAATCGCACTTGCTGCAGCGATGGGGATGTTAAGAGGTGCACCATTAAGAAAGCAAAAAATAGTCGTGGGAGTGACCAACTTACCTTTGCTACTGCCGGAGATTGTAGTGGCAGTAGCAAGTTTAATCTTCTTCATTGCTATCGATATGACCTTGGGATTAGGAACGATTTTATTAGCTCATATTGTATTTTGTATTCCTTTTGCGTACTTGCCTATTTCAACACGACTAAAGGATATCAAGCAGAGTTTTGATGAAGCTGCCTATGATTTATACGCCTCACGCTGGCAGGCATTCCGTCATGTTACTTTGCCAATGGCTATGCCGGGTATCGTCTCTGGTTTGATGCTTGCGTTTGTTGTTTCTTTAGATGACTTTATCGTCGCTAATATGGTTGCTGGACCAGGCTCAAGCACTTTACCAATGACCATTTACAGTATGTTACGCATTGGATTAACACCAGAAATTAACGCTATATCGACTATTTTATTATTGATTTCAATTTTGTTTGTTACTGCCTCTTGGTGGTGCAATCGTTCAAGTAAAAGTACTACATAAACTAAATGAAAGGAGTTCTATTATGTTAAAAGTAAAAGGTATATTTCCCTATAAAGCAAAAGTATTGGCAATGGCTGTTACGGCGAGTTTATTAGGGGCAACAGCAGCTAATGCTGCAGGGCAATTAAATATTTATAACTGGTCTGATTATATGGATCAAGCGGTATTAGATAAGTTCTCTAAAAAGTACGATATCAAGATAACTTACGACACATATGATAGTAATGAAACATTGTTGTCTAAATTAAAGTCTGGCGTTACGGGCTATGATGTCGCTGTTCCGGGCGATTATATGGTTAAAATTATGATTGATGAAGGGTTACTTGAAAATATCGAAGCGTCTAAATTAGATAATTTTAGTAACGTTAAGGAAGAATTAATAGATGTTTATTATGATCCTGGTCATCAATATTCAGTACCTTACCAAGCTGGTACTACGTCATTTGTCGTTGATAAAGCAGTGTACGATGGTGATATTAATACCTTAGATATTTTATTTAATCCACCTGAGGAGCTTAAGGGCAAAATTAACATATTCCGTGATGTGAACGAAGTCATTAATGCAGCACTTCGTTATAAAGGTTATGAAATTTGTAATAGTAATCGTCAACAATTAAGTGAAGTAAATGATCTGTTAAGCGAAGCGAAAGAACACTGGTTAAGTATTGCGTCTGATGGTGCAAAAGAGATGTTGATTTCAGGAGATGCTGCCGCATCAATGTCATGGAATGGTATGGCATTGCAAGCACGTTTAGAAAAACCAACCTTAGAGTATGCTTATCCTAAAGAAGGGATGACAGCATGGGCCGACAACCTTGTTGTGTTAAAAGGATCAAAAAATATTGAGAATGCAAAATTGTTCTTAAACTTTATGCTAGACCCTGAAAATGCAGCCGCTATTTCTAATGTCACAGGTTATACACCCGGTGTGAAAGGTGCTGACGCTTACCTTGTAAAAGAGTTTAAAGGCGCGCATGAATTAAACCTTCCTGAAGGTACTGCAACACCACAATTTGTACCACCATGTAGTCCTGAAGTCGTTAAATTATATGACCGCTTATGGACTAACTTATTAAGATAGTTTGGCTGGTATGGTGGAATAG
Organism: Psychromonas sp. KJ10-5; assembly: GCF_055808325.1. Lineage (NCBI taxonomy): Bacteria > Pseudomonadati > Pseudomonadota > Gammaproteobacteria > Alteromonadales > Psychromonadaceae > Psychromonas > Psychromonas sp. KJ10-5. The sequence goes on from NZ_CM147864.1 coordinate 951,604, forward strand.
CTGAGATGTTAATCCACCTTTACTTCAATTTATAAAATGGTTCTTCACTAATTACCTTGCAAGAACGTCTAATTCATCAATAGGGAAAAGTAAAATGGATAAATCATTATTAAATGCAATCCTCAAAGCTGTAGAAGATAGGCGTGACAATATTATTCATGAATTAACTGACTTAGTGTCTTCTGATAGTACTTTAGGTAATGAACAGCATGCGCAATCTATTATTAAAGAAACCTTTATAGAGTTAGGCACCGAAGTTGAAGAGGTAACTATTGACCTTGAAAAATTGGCTAGCTTACCAGGTTTTTCGCCACCAGTGACTCATGATACTGATGGTCGAGTTAATGTAGTGGGCATTCATAAGCCTAAAAATACAGTGGGTAAGTCACTTATTTTAAATGGCCATATGGATGTTGTTCCTACTGGACCACGTCACCTTTGGGAAGTTGATCCTTTTTCACCACATGTACAGGGCGACTGGTTTTATGGGCGTGGTAGTGGCGACATGAAAGCAGGAATTGTTGCCTATTGTAATGCCTTTGCAGCATTAAAAGATTTAGGCTATCAACCTGCAGCTGAAGTTATTTTACAAAGCGTAGTAGAAGAAGAGTGTACCGGTAATGGCGCACTAGCGTGCCTAGATGCTGGTTATACTGCCGATGCGGCTGTTATCCCTGAGCCTTTCGGGCAGTCTTGTCTTGTTGCTCAATTAGGGGTGATGTGGTTTCAGTTAAAATTAACAGGTAAACCTGCACACGTACTCGATACTTCAAATGGTAGTAACGTATTTGATTCGCTATACGTGGTGACAAATAAATTAAAAGCATTAGAAGAAGAGTGGAATAAACACGAGCATCGTCATCCTTGTTATAGCGGACATGATCATCCTATCAATTTTAATCTTGGTAAAGTACAAGGAGGGGACTGGGCTTCAACGGTTGCTTGTTATTGTGAGGCTGATTTTCGTGTGGGTTTTTATCCAGGAATGTCGCTTGAATATGTTAAAGAAAAATTACAACAAACTATTAACGAAGCGGATGTTGCAAGTGATATCAAGGTTGAGCTTTGTTATACAGGTTTCCAAGCTGAAGGTTGTGCCATCGAAGAAGAGGCTCCATTAATTGTATCAATCAAAGAAGCACACCGCATTGTCGCGAATAAAGATTGCGAAACATTAGCTGTAACTTGTACAACTGATGCACGTTTCTTTCAGTTATATGGAAACACACCTGCTACTTGCTATGGTCCTGTTGCTGAAAACATACATGGTTTTAATGAGCGAGTATCTATTAACAGCACAGTACAAGTTGCACAGGTCTTAGCTGTGTTTATTGCTAACTGGTGTGGTTTAGAGAAAATATAATTAATGGTAATAAGTTATAGATGCTTATGCCATCAGCAGTAAATAGTGCTTAATCGGCTGTTTCTGATTAAAGTCATAGCCAACATCTCAGGGAGTTTTTGTTGGCGATAATAAGGTAAAAACTATGTTAATGTTCGAAAGAATAGAGGATAAGCATCATCCTGATTTTGAAAAAGCTTTTGCAATTTATGAAAAGAGCTTTCCGGTTTTTGAAAGAAGAGCGAAGTATGATCAGGTCGCTGCTTTAACTGACAGTGAATACCATTTTATTGTTATTAAAAAGGTAGAAGGGGATCTGTTAGGAATTTTACTCACGTGGAATAAAGAAGATTTTATTTATATTGAGCATTTTGCTATTACGCCTTTAGCAAGGGGGAAAAGTTTAGGGACTCGTACTTTAAAACACCTTAAGAAGGTTGCAGATAAAACCATTTTGTTAGAAATAGATCCGCCCGTGGATACCGTCTCTAAAAAGCGTAAAGCCTTTTATCAGCGCCTTGGTTTTGTGGTTAGCGATAAAGAGCATATCCACCCATCCTATCGTAATGAGACTGAGCCACATTCGCTAGTCATTATGTCTTACCCAGAATTAACAGAAGCACTTTATGTTAGTTTTCAAAGCAACTTAACCAATCAAATTATGCAATATTCAGAGATTGATTGCTAAGCAGATAAAGATTGAATTGCTCAGGTTTTATTATGTTTATGGTGGCAGTTCAAGAATGAATCTGCCACGTAAATTAAACATTAGATGATCTTATATCATTTTGGCCATATAGAATGGAGCTTATTTAATAGTGACTGTTGCATCACTTACCCACGTTTCTGTTATCGCTTGATCTTTTTTATCAGCTAAGTAGGCTCGTATACTCACCGGGTTTTTATTAACCTGTTTATAGTCAAAGGTTAATCGCCATTGTTTTGTACCGACAATCGGGTAAGCGCGTATAGGTTCTAGAATTTCACCGTTGCTGGCTTCAACAATAGGTTGAATCTCACTGTCTCGATCAAGCCCTTCCAGCACAGGCCCTTCAAAATCAATGACCATTTTATTGATGTCTTCAGGTATTGGTTGCCCTGGAATTCCGCCTAAACCTTGTCGAGTACTGACTACACTTGCTAAGGCTTGTGATTTTGGATCTAGTGGACGCCACTCAATATCATAGGAAAAACTAAACTCATCGCCTTTACGAGCGGGTTTCTCAGGTACCCAGTAAGCAACAATATTATCGAAGGTTTCATCCTTTGTTGGAATTTCGATTAATTGAACGGCACCTTTACCCCAATTTCCAAGAGGTTTAATCCAAGCTGAAGAGCGCTTATGGTAAAATACGCCGTCGTCTTGGTAGTGATTGAAATTACGATCTCTTTGAATGAGTCCAAATCCTTTTGGATTTTCATCGATAAAACTATTGGTGGATACTGACTTCGGGTTATTTAGTGGACGCCAAATATGTTGCCCTGTACCTGTGTGGATAGCCAAACCATCACTGTCGTGAATCTCAGGGCGCCAGTCCTTAGCGATGGTTTTATTGGTTTCTGAGTACCAATACATACTGGTTAACGGTGCGATGCCTAATCGTTCAACATCTGCACGCATATATAAATTAGCGCTCACAGAGGTAATATGCCCTTTTGCATTTTTGTTATCTTTACTTAAGCCAAAACGATAGGCTCCAGTAATGGAAGGCCCTACAAGTAATGCCCAAACCGACAAGCTTTCTCCTTCTTGTTCTGCAGGGCCAAGCCAAAATGCAGAAAAACGCGGGAACTCTTCAGGTTGGCTCATGCCTGTATTGATGGCAATACCTCTGGCTGATAACCCATATTGCCTTTCAGGACCATCGGTACGAAAGTAGGATGCACCAAGAAATGATATCCAATCAGGCTCCATCTTCGGACGCATGATTCTGAAGCCTGCAAATCCAAAGCCTTCAGGTAGGTCGTGGGCTGGGCTATCAGCCGGCATATCAAAAAATTCATTGTTAAAAGGTACGGATTGAACCCAGTTTTTATTGTCTCTGATGTAGATTCTCACTGGGTCTGGAAAATATCGTCCGGGGTAAAATAATTGTACGGGCGAATTTTTCCCACTTGGGTAGAGGGTTTTTTCATTCTTAAAACTTATTTTCCAGTGTTGGTCATAAGTCATTTTATCGATTAACTCTGGGGCAGGGTTGACCGATGGAGAGTAAGGTTTGCTTGCAGCCTCTTTGGCAAGTGCTTTTAAGTCTTCGAAGGTAAACTCCCTTCCATCTAACACTTCTGCTGCCGAGGACAGCATAGAGATAGAAGCTGATGTAAAAATAATGATGACGGCAAGTAATTGTGATTTCATAAAAACTCCAATAAGTTGACTCTAAAACGTGCGTGTTTTCCACACTTCATTTATTAACTCTCTGAACTATTTTAGAAATAGCTTTAACTAAATATGTGTTTTTAAATAATGATCATGTTTGATAGGTTTATCTCGCTAAAGCCGACAATGCTTTAAATAAATCAGGTGTTGCCAGTACATAGGCTTGCTCCTGTTTATTAAGGTAACTAACTGCTTCAGCTACATTTTTTGCATCGGATATTTTCATTGTGGCTGTGGCTTCAATGATATCGACTTGTCCAGCCTTTCTAATGGGAATTGCGTCGATTACTGCGAGGTGACGTGCATACCATTTAGGATCTGAAGCCATTCGAGCTAAATCAGGAGCATCATTCACCGACTGCTCATAAATACTTCTTGCTTCATTCATTGCTTTTAGAATGTTTGGCTCTGCTTTTTCATACTGTGTGGACAATATTCTGCATCTTTTAATAAAATCCCCAACGGCCCATGATCCTGTAAACATAGATAAAGGTACCGATAACAACATGCCGATGATGGCAGGTGATAGCCAAGCTAATAAAGCTAATGAGTTGAGGTAACCTGCAATGGTGAGTAATAGTCCTGCAATCATGTGCCAACGGTGTCGGTAAATTAGGTGTTTAATGGGCAAGCTACCATCGTCACGTCGTTGCGGATTCCAACCTGAGTCTTGACCCATTAAAATCGACAAAACAGCGCCAGTATGAATAAGCATCATAATAGGCGCGACCATCGCTGATAAAATAACTTCTACAATAAAGCTGATGATTAACATGAAAAAACCACCGCAGCTTTTTCTTAATCGGCCATCAATTATGTAGGAAATCAAGCCTAAGGTTTTTGGCGTAAACAGTATCACCATGGTAAAAGCAAATAAGCTTAAGGCGCGAGCCGCATCCATTTGTGGCCAAGTTGGAAATAATGAAAATTCATCACCAAAGTATTCAGGGCGAATATATTCCGCCTGTAATGACAGTGCTAAACCAACAAGAATCAACATCAACCATAATGGGGAAGAGATGTAGGACATGATCCCCGTTAATAGATGCGAACGACTCACCCAATGTAGACCCTTTGCCGTAATAATACGACCATGTTGAAGGTTACCTTGGCACCAGCGACGGTCACGAATAGCTAAGTCAGTCATAGAGGGAGGGCACTCTTCAAAAGAGCCATAGAGATCCGCTGCAATGGTAACACTCCAGCCTGCTCGTCTAATTAAAGAGGCTTCAACAAAATCATGACTTAAAATATGACCACCGAAGGGTGGTGCACCTTTAATACTGGGCAAACCAGCAGCAGACATCAGTGCTTCAGTGCGAATAATGGCATTATGTCCCCAGAAATTGCCTTCTTTATCACTCCACCAAGCAAGACCACCACCAACAACAGGGCCATAAACACAAGAGGCAAACTGTTGTAATCTTGCCATTAATGTTGTGCCGTTAATCAGTTGTGGTATGGTTTGAATCAAACCCGCATCGGGATCTGCTTCCATACGACGAGCTAATTCCAACATGGTATCTGCTTCCATCAAACTATCAGCATCTAGCACTAATAGGTGATCGTAATTTGCTCCCCAACGAGTACAAAAATCTGTAATGTTACCTACTTTTCTGGCTGTATTTTTTTGACGTCGGCGGTAATAAACATTGATATCCTTGTCTAATCGCTCGCGCAGCTGGTGAAAGCAAGCTTCCTCTTTTAACGCAACCTCTGGGTCTGTGGTATCGCTAATAACAAACCAGTCAAAGGCATTGGTTTCTTCTGATTGATAAATAGCCGTTGCCATCACTTCAATAGAGGCATAAATACGGTCAGGGTCTTCATTATAGGTTGGCATCAATACCGCAGTGCGACCCACTAATTGATTGGTTAAACGTTTAGGCTTGCTACGGCGTTGTTTGCACACTAAAAAGAAGCCAACAATCGACGCACTGAAAGAGATGGTGATCCAACTAAAGGTTAAGGCGAATAAAACCAGAAATACATATTGGATAAAGGTCATGTTATTGGCCCCTAGCACCGCATGCATTTCATTAATGCCCCAAACAGACAATAACAATGATGACCCTAGCACGACCCATCTTCTTAGCACTTGAGAACTAACCCCATTAGGATTAACGCTAGCCCGTTTACTGCTGGCATCAAACTGCCTTAATGACTGAATAGGCATCTCTTTGAAATGCTCATCTGGCATGCCAGGTTCCACGGATTTCCACACTGATTGAGCTGCATTTTTATCTATTATTTTGTCCATTGATACATCCAATTTTCCGCTTTTCTACCATCGGTAAACTGTAAGTCCAATCTCAATTCAATTAATTCTGCATCAAGTGGATCAAGTTCAAAAGTGACGCGGTATCCATTATTGTGGTTTTTAGCGACAACCACGTTATGGATTTCACCCGCTGTATTTTCGATGTGCGCAGTAGGGTTTTGATTGTTGGTGTTGTCAGTTGGATTTGGAAAACGGTAGTCAATAACAAACAAACGTTTTTCAGTTGGACCATTAATACTTGCTCGACCATTTCGTGTTGCTTCAACGATCGCTTCACCTTTATTCGCAGAGGGAGCTTGTCCCCACAATAAACGATAAGCAAAATGGTATTCCGAGCCTGCAGGTATCACCTCGTTAGGTGCCCAATAAGCAACAATATTATCGTTAACTTCAGAGTCTGTTGGGATTTCAACTAATACAACAGAGCCTCTTGCCCAGTCTCCCAAAGGTTCAACCCATAAACTAGGACGTTGCTCATATTTAGCTTCTAAGTCTTGAAAATTATTAAAATCACGGTTGCGTTGTATTAAACCAAAACCAAGGGGACCATTATCACTAAACGCACTGACCTCTAGGTTATTAGGGTTACGTAAAGGGCGCCATAATCTATCTCCACGGCCGTTAATCATCAATAATCCGTCTGAGTCGTGAACCCGAGGACGAAAGTCATCTACTTGGTCTCGGTCGTAAGAAGAAAACATAAACATACTGGTTGCGGGCGCGAGGCCTACTTTATCTAAATCTTCACGAGGAAATAGGGTGGCTTCAACATCCATCACAGTATTATCGCCAGGGCGAATAGTAAAGCGGTAAGCACCTGTGGTACTTGGACTATCTAATAAGGCATAAACAACGATCGAGCTACTATCATTGGCTGGTTTCTCAATCCAAAATGCGCGAAAAGCGGGAAACTCTTCGCCTTCAGGATCGGCAGTTTTCAGAGCCAAACCACGTGCTGATAAACCATAACCTTGATGTTTACCGAGAGAGCGGAAATAACTGCCACCTTGAAACACTGCGACTTCATCATAGTAATCTGGTGAATTTAACGGGTTATGTAAACGAATACCTGCAAAACCAACATCAGCATTAGGCAAGGCGCGTTGCATTACTTCTCCTGTAGTAAACATTTCAGGGTTATAACGTAAATGCTGTGATTGGCCATTTTCAACGATAGCTACCTCTACCGTTTCTTTAAAGTAAAAGCCGCGATGAAATAGTTGCATTTGAAAAGGTAATGATTGACTTTTCCAAATAGACGCATTTGGGTTAAAGCGGATATCTCGGTACTGGTCATAGTTTAGGTCTTGTAATTCAGCTGGTAGTGTAGAGTCAGGCTCTTGATATGACTTTTTAGCCAAATCACGCGCTAAATTAATTACCGTATTACGATTAAATTCACCATTTACTGCATAGATGATATTCGGCGTGTCTGCTGCTTGTGCACTTGGTAAAGTCTCATTAATAAAAGTGGTATCAGAGATTGCCAAACCGGGCAACAAACTGCTTACTACTATCAATTTTTTTAAAGTAAAATGACGCATGCTTGTAGATAACAATGGCATATAATTTAACTCTCCAGTGATGACCAAAATATATTAACTAATAGATGACAATAAGATGTTACTAATAAGTGGTTTACATTTTTATTTAATGTGAAACTAGGTTTATATAAATAAATAGAAAGCTTTTTTATTTGGCTATAATATGAACATTTAACATCAATCACACATTAATTAAAAGTCAATTCTCGATGGCTTTCATAATGAGAATGTTTATCGTTTAACTTGTTGTGTTTATGATGAATACATACTATTAATAAAGACTGCACATAGGTTTAATAGTTTCATTTAAAAAGTATTAAATTTAAAACTCTCGATATTTTCATTAATAACATCAAGTTAAAGTAACTAATTTGTTGTTATTTGTGCCTGGCATCATCAGGTTGATTATCATTTTTTATTTTCTTCTTGCTGTTTAGCAGCGCTATGTTGGCAATTTAGCAAATCGTATTCTAAAAATGAAAAGCACTTTTTTACCAATTAATTGGAGAGTGTTATTAATTCAATAACTAGATGTGTTCAAATTTACTATGTTAGTTTCTGCCGTTTTAGGTGTGGAGTTCATTAGCAAGAGATGAGTTTACTTACCCCGTTCAGGGGATAAGGTCATAATTTAGTGTAGTCTGTATGCTCAAAGGCACTGATCTAAGGAGAGAGGTGTTTTGTAACATGAAGGTGTGTATTTGAGCATTAAATATCAATATAGGAAATATAGACACTAGCTAATTGAACAATAGATAGTTTTAGTCATATTACTTTGAGTTTTTATTAAAAGTAAAATTTAACAGAGGTTTAGGTGTTTTAAACAAAAATAGGGTATTCGCTTGTTAAAGCCAAATATGTTTGTTGCGGTTTGAGACTAAAAAGTGGTGCTCGCTACTGGACTTGAACCAGTGACCTACGCCATGTCATGGCGGCACTCTACCAACTGAGTTAAGCGAGCTTATTAAGAAGCTGTTGAAAGCAAAGTGATTTTGCGACATCTTGGTGAGACTGTCAATAAAACTTTACTAAGTTTAGACTGTTTGATGTATTTTTGTGCGGCGAAAGGCTTAAGTGTTTATTTATCCTCCGTTTTCTGCCATTTGGCGACTTCTGATTTGGTACGCTCAATCAATTTAGGTATCTCTGCTAAGGATTGTTTGTAAATAATATTAACTCTTTTATAGCAAACGATGGTTAATAACATACCAGCTATAAAAGCTAACAAGGTTAATAGGCTCAAAATAGACAGGCCGCGCTCTTGATAAGTTTCGATCAAGCTTAGAATTTTTCCCTGTTCTAATGTCACACGAATATAACCAATTTTTGTCTGATCAGAATAAAGCTCTGCAATATGTGGAATCACACCATCAACAGCATGTGAGCCTTCATCATTCAATTGTAGTAATTCAGGTAAAGGAAGCACTTGTTCTGATTGATAAATAATTTTTCCAAATTCATCATAGATAGTTGCGTCTCGAACAATAGGATCGTCGCTTAAATCATCTATTAATAACTTTAAATCTTCTTGGTTTTGTTGGGCTAGATAGCGCGAAGCTTCAGCTGCTGCAAGGTTAGTCAATGAATAGGAAAATTTTTCTGTTTGTTGGTAACGAACACCGTTGGATTCATTTTGTAGGCTGTTAAATTGGAAAGCAATGATCGCAAATAGACACAGTATTGCGGCTATTTGTGACAGTCGTACTATCCAAAAAATTTTTTTACCCATATCTTTAACCCTTACGTTACACTATCTCTACTTGCATTATAAATTAGCAATCGTTATCTTGTGACTCATCTTTTTATTCTATTTTTATAACAGAATTTTACATCAATTAACCCATAGGCATATTACAGTGCAAACGACTATAACACTTCAACTCCCTTCAAACCCTCTTTCAATTATGCAATGGAAATCTGATTTACAGTCAATGATTGAAAATAACCATTCATTATTCTTGATTAATGGCTCAAATGATATAGCTACTCAATCTGAGTTAGTCTTAATGGGAAGAGATTTAAACACAAATACACTGATAACGTTAACTAATTTATTAATTAAGCAGTCAGTGTCTAAAGCACAATTGAACCATTTAAGCCAAGTCGAAGGGGTTGATTTAGTTAGGTTATCTTTAGATAAAACAAAAGATGAGTTACAAGAAGTGATTAAGCAGTTTGCTACTGATACGGGTTGTGACTTTGCTTTGGTAGCTAAATTACCAGATTTTTCTAAGCCGGGTTTAGTCTTAATGGACATGGATTCAACGACAATTCAAATTGAGTGTATTGATGAAATTGCACGTTTATATGGTGTGGGTGATCAAGTTTCTGCGGTAACAGCCGCTGCAATGCGAGGTGAGTTAGACTTTAATGAAAGTCTACGTACTCGTGTTGGTAAATTAGCGAATGCACCAGAAAGTGTGATTAAAGAAGTCGCTGATAATATGCCATTAATGCCTGGTTTATTAGCACTGATTGCAGGATTAAAAGCTGCAAATTGGAAAGTAGCGATTGCATCGGGGGGCTTTACTTATTTTGCTAACAGATTAAAGGAAGATCACGGGTTTGATGTTGCCTATGCTAATACCCTAGAGATTGTAGATAATACATTAACAGGTCAAGTTATTGGCGAGATTGTTAACGCAGATGTTAAAGCACGTACCTTAAATGAGTTGGCTGAACAGTTTGATATACCTATGTCTCAAACTGCTGCGATTGGCGACGGCGCTAATGATTTGGTTATGATGGCTGCTTCTTCTTTAGGCATTGCCATTCATGCTAAACCGATTGTACAAGAGAAAGCTTCTGTGGCCCTTAATCACTTAGATTTGGAAGGGGCGTTAGGCTTGTTACAAGCTTCTTTACCTTTAGCTTAGTCTTATATGTTGAGTAGCTACTTAAAAGGCTACTCAACCTTTACATTTCCCTGTGCTTGGTAACAAATCTAACAACCCACATACTTTCAAAAGCAACGGCTACAACACTTGTTCTGTTCTATCTATGACCTGTATGATTGCTTTCACATTTAATAACTCTTCTTCTAAACGCTTACTAAGGTGCATAGCATGGCAAGAGATAATATCTAATTCTGATTTAACTAATGCCAAATTAGGGATATCAATAGTGCTTAATCGATAGTGAAGTATCTGCAACTGTTCAAGTTTTTTATGTTCAACAATAAATTCACGTTTAGCAAATTCAGACTCAAAATCTTCATCTAAATAAGTTTCAATAGACCACTTATTATTATCATCTTTAATTTTTTTGACGTACAGCGTGCGTTCAAAATTGGAGACGGTTTCACCAAGATTAGTGTGTCGCAATGGCGTAACCAAGAGACGATCGAGTAATCGATTATTGGATAGCGGAATATGGTTATTTTGATTATTGCTTTTACAGTCAAAGTTAAAAATTTGTTTCAGTGCGGATGAAGTACTCGTAATTGAAGAAAAGCTAATTTTAGGCTTACCATTAATGATTGAAACATAGAAAAAAGCAGGATGTAATGCGACCTCTGCTGCCTCATGTAAGCGCGGTGTAACCGGTTGTTTATATGACTTTAATGGGATTTCGTTAAAGTGGGCAGGGTTACTTCTCACTAGTAAACTAAAGAATTGCTGCATTGTCATATAGCTATCACGTGAAGCTATTTGTAAATGATAAATATGCTTTGCACTGGCTGAAACAACGCGGTAATTAATGTTTGCTAAAGTGAACTGTTTTGTGACTTTTTGTAAATCAATAAAATTAATACTGACCAGACTACGCTTGGCAATCGCTTTAGGGGTTGCTAATTCAATCTTTAAACCAGACCCTGAAAAATCAACGACTTTCGCGGCTAATACTTGCTCTGCGACTTTGAGTTCGATATTACTTGTATAACTGTAGCGCTCTTCTTTACGTAATTCATCTGGAAATAGGTCATAAGTGGGAGTAAAGCCTTTCTCGGTATCTTTATGAACAAACTTATTGAGTAAATTGGGGTTACCTTTTTCTGCTCTTGGATCAATTTCTATCATTTCATGTGTTGCGATTTCAGTTAACGTTGCAACATGAGTGATATCATTAAAAATTTTAGGGCGCACATCCGTTAGCTTGTAATTTTTGATGGCTTCATAGGTGTATTCTTGCAGTGTTAGGTGGTAGCAGTGCCAATTAGTCTTGCTTCTACCATATTCAATAAAAAGGTGTTTTAAGCCACTTTGTTGTAGCTCTTGCTCTGTAGCAGATAGCAGATATTCTTCACCCTCTTTAATGTAGGTAAAGCTGTAAATTGTAGTGCTCATTTTAGGTTGAGACAAATCCACAAAGGATTTTAAACGTTGAGCAGTAAACAGAAAGGGCATTTGATTGGTATTATTACAACGCCATTGATTCAGAATCTCTTTATTTACTGCATTTCGCAGCATAAAAAGAATCGGCTTTTCTTGATTGCTATTTAGAAAAATCGGTAAGGTGTTTAATGCATTTAAGGTGCTATTCTTTAATGCTTTTTCACGCGCAATGCTAAAGTAATACAGTACATCTAACTTATACTTATGCTGGTTGGCACGTATAAACCCTTGAATAAATTTAACAAATTCAGGTTTGTCATCTTCTAAATTGAGGTAAAGATAAAACCCAGTTCGTTCTTGCTGCTGTTTAACTAAACGGTAGCAAATTTTACGGTTGGTGATGGCTTTGTCTTTATATTCACTGCCTAAAGCAGTAAACATGACTTTAACTAACTGCTCTTCTAAGTATTGTTCTTGTTCAGGTAATTTAACTTTAATACCAGTTACTGAAATATTAGAGGTAGCAGCTTCGATGTTGGTACCATCCGCTAATATGATACTGACCTTAGACACAAAAAACATACGTGCAGCCGCTTGCCTGCGATGATTATTTAATTCTATGTTTTCAGTGATATTTTCATTTATTTCAGTCGCACTGGCTTGTAGTGCTTTTGCATTTTGAATCTGCTTTACTTTTTGTACATGCTCGATGACATGTTCATAAGCACCGACTGTATAACCTCCGTATAGCTTAATTGCTGATTTAAGAGCTCTATTTGCCGATAAGGTAAGGTAGTGGGTGATTTCAAAATGTACATATTGATCGGTTTTTTCTATGACTTTTTCACGTAAATCGATAATCCGTGTACAAGGTTTAACAAGACGATTGAGTTCCATCTTAATTAGGAATTTATCGCTATTACTTTCCCCAAAAAATATCTTATCAAGCATGCTATTAAAATCTGGTTTATTTCTATAGGGAATCAATGCATTGATTTGAGGTTGGTAATCCTTAAAGTTCATAAATATTAGTATCTCATGTATTCGGTAAAGCGTTGAAATATGGTGGTAAGTAGATAGTAATTAATTTACTTACCACTAGCAATAAGTCATTTATAGTGGCTATCTACCACATTAAGTCATCAGGAATTGCAAATTCTGCGTACGGATCATCTTCATCAGTTGCAGTGTCATTTTCACTTTGGTCGTGTAATGCAACTAATACTGACTCATCAATGGCACGTAACTTTTCTGCTGCTTCTTTATTAATTAAATAAAACTCATCGTTTAAAACACAAATTGCAAAACTACCCTTAATTAAGCCTTGTTGAATTTTAGGTGTTACAGCAATACGTTTCACTTTATTGTCATAGGTGAAATGATAATCCAGTTCGCCTTGATAATCCTTTTCACAATGTTGTGCAATCATTTGTATTAGCTTGCCATGTGCGGCACGTGCTGCTAGCTCTTGTTGCGTTTGTTGATTATTTTCTAAATCTTTTTGTTTTTGCAATTCTGCTTTTTCTTGTACTGCTTTTTGAAGATCAGAAACAGCGACAGTGCCTTTTTTCTTTTTTTGTTTCGCTTGACGGCGTTTTTCAGTTTGCGCCTGTTTCGCTTTTTGTTTATTGATTAATCCTGAATTCATTAATTGATCTTGTAATGAAGCCATATTGAAACCCTTTGGTAAAATTTGAAAAGATTAGTTTATCACACTATAGAATGTGCTATGTCGACTTTGTGATTAAAATGGTCTAGATTTAAAAAACAACATAAAAAATGAGGGATCTGAATATGTTAGATAATTTACAGGTGAAGAAATTCATGTCAGGTAAGACGATTGCATTTACTAAAGAAATGAATTTACAAACAGCAGTGGACAAGCTTTTAGCATCTAATTTAATTGGTGGACCCGTGGTCAACTCTGAAGGACATGTTGTAGGTTGGTTGTCTGAACAAGATTGTTTAGCTAAATTAATTGAAGCAAGTTATTACAGTGATCATTCTGCTTTAGTTGAGGATGTTATGTCTGGTGCTCCATTAAGTATTCCTTCTACATTAAGTATTGTCGACTTAGCGCAAAAGATGATCAATGAGAAACCTAAAATGTACCCAGTATTAGATGAAGACAAGGTCTATGTTGGATTAATCACTCGTAAAATGGTGCTTGGTGCCATAAAAACTCAACTCTAAACTGAATAGTGATAAGTCAGTCTTAAATATTTATTTCTAAACAGGGCGCTTAAAGTACTAAAAATAAAAGGGTTTAATGAATATAAATACTTAAATACTTAAATACTTAGCCTTAGTTAATAAGAGACAATTAAATAATCATTAATACAGCGTATTTTAATAGTACGCCGTATTAATCTTTAGCAAAATCCAGGTTTAATCAGAATATATTATTGCGTTATCCCAATAATATACTTTGTGGTTTCCAGCATTGTGCTTCAACTTTAGACGTTTTGTATTGATTAAGCTGTTCAAGAAAATCACCTCTTAATATTTCTTTAACACCAAGGCTTGTTAGATGTGCAGTGATCATTTGGCAATCAATAATTTCTCCGCCATGATGTTGAAAATGTTGGCATAATCCAATAAAAGCCAATTTAGATGCGTTGCTATGTTGATGAAACATCGATTCGCCACAGAACACACCGCCCACATTCACTCCATATAAACCGCCAACTAATTTATTATCAAGCCAAACTTCAACTGAATGTGCTTTACCTTGTAGGTGTAATTGATGGTATGCCTTAATAATATCGGAGCTGATCCATGTTTCCGCTTGTGTTTTACGAGGCATAGAGCAGGCATTAATCACATCAATAAAGGCATGATTAATAGTCAGTGTTAGTGCGGTTTGACGAATAAATTTAGCCATACTTTTACTGATATGAACCTGTTGTGGTTTGATCACTGCACGTTGTTTAGGGCTCCACCATAAAATGGGCTCACCTTCAGAGAACCAAGGGAAAATCGCATGTTGATATGCGTTATGTAAACGTGCAACAGATAAGTCTCCTCCAATGGCAAGTAGGCCATCAGGATCGTCTAATGCATTTTCAGGATCTGGGAATGATAGGTTATCTTCAGAAAGAACAATTAAACGTTTAGTCATTGTTTATTTATAAGCTCCATCAAAAAAGCCAGTCACATGACTGGCTTGTTTTTATTTGATACCACTACGTGATATTACTTGTATCTATTTTTCAGGGTACTTTAGATCTGTTTGGCCAGTGTATAACTGACGAGGACGACCGATTTTTTGGCCAGGTTGATCTAGCATCTCTTTCCAGTGAGAAATCCAACCGATAGTACGAGATACCGCAAAAATAACGGTAAACATAGTACGAGGAATGCCCATTGCACGCAATACGATACCTGAATAGAAATCAACATTCGGATATAGCTTTTTCTCAATGAAGTATGGGTCTTCAAGAGCAATGCGCTCTAATTCCATCGCAACATCTAACAATGGATCGTCAATATTTAATTCTTCTAGTACTTCATGACATGTTTTACGCATTACAGTGGCACGTGGATCATGGTTTTTGTATACACGATGCCCAAAGCCCATTAAACGGAATGGGTCATTTTTATCTTTTGCTTTAGCAACGAATTCTGGAATACGATCAACGGTACCAATTTCTTCTAACATTTCTAAACAAGCTTCGTTTGCACCGCCGTGAGCAGGGCCCCACAAAGATGCAATACCAGCTGCAATACAAGCAAATGGGTTTGCTCCAGAAGAACCAGCTAAACGTACTGTTGAAGTAGAAGCATTTTGTTCATGATCAGCATGAAGGATTAAAATCTTATCCATTGCACTTTCAAGTACAGGATTAACTACGTATTCTTCACATGGAATACCAAACATCATTTTTAAGAAGTTACCCGCGTAAGATAATGTGTTATCTGGGTACATGAATGGTTGGCCAACCGAATATTTGTAACTCATTGCAGCAAGCGTTGGTACTTTCGAGATTAGACGGAAAGCTGCAATTTCACGACAAGATTCGTTCGCCACATCAAGAGAGTCATGGTAGAAGGCTGATAAGGCACCAACTACACCGACCATAATAGCCATTGGGTGTGAATCACGACGGAAGCCACGATAGAATGCTACAAGTTGCTCATGTAACATAGTGTGGTGTAATACAGTATGTTTGAATTTAGCAAATTCATCTTCTGAAGGAAGTTTGCCATTTAGTAATAGGTAACATACTTCTAGGTAATCTGATTTATCTGCTAATTCGTCGATTGCGTAACCGCGGTGTAACAAAATACCTTTTTCACCATCGATGTAAGTAATTGCAGACTCACAAGAAGCTGTTGCTAGAAAACCAGGATCGTAAGTGAAGTAGCCTGATTGACCTAAGCTACGGATATCAATTACATCGTTACCAGCAGATCCTTTATGGATAGGAAGTTCAACAGGCTCTTGCCCTGGTAACTGAAGTATTGCGATTTTATCCGACATTATTTTCCCCTTTGTCTGTAAATTATAATGATTCTTATATTCTGTATTCTTTAGACTGTTTTTTGATGGCATATTTTTACAGTCTAAATTTAAGCTTGTCAAATTTAACATTTAAACTTTGCGAGTTACTAGGCGTCTTTGACACCTTAAAATCTATTAGGAAAATTAGTACTACAAGTTCGTTCAAGTCTCTGATATCCTGATGTTTGAGTTAATTATTTTTTGTGTTTTATCTGTCACAAAGTTCATTTTTTTTTCGTGCTTAGCTCACAAAAGATAGAATTGACCATCACAACTTGTTAACATTGTGATAACAATAGCGTCTGTAAACCAACCCCTAACTTTTGGCCATTAATAAAGAGATAAATTGTGCGCAAAGAGAGACCCAAAAACTTAGACCTATCCACGGTTAAATTTCCCATTACCGCCATTGCTTCTATTTTGCATCGTGTATCTGGGATCATCGTTTTTATTGCTTTAGCAATATTCCTCATCCTTCTAAACTGTTCATTATCATCCGCTGAAGATTTCCAACGTGTGCAAGGTTACCTTGATATGTTTATCGTTGAGTTTATCTTTTGGGGAGCATTAACTGGCTTGGCATACCATGCGGTATTTGGTGTTCGCCATATGATTCAAGACTTGGGTCATTGGGAAGAGTTAGACAGTGCTTCATTAAGTGCAAAAGTGGGCTTCGGTATCACTGTTGTATTATCAATATTAGCGGGGATTTTAGTATGGTAAACATCGCAGGTACTTTTGGACGCAGTGGTGTACATGATTACATCCTGATACGTGCCAGTGCAGTTATTTTATTAGCCTACATTTTGTATCTTGTGGGTTTTGTGGCAACTGCTGATTTGACTTATCAAGTTTGGACAGGCTTTTTCTCATTAACATTTACTAAAGTGATGACCCTGTTAGCTTTAGTTGCAATGTTAGTACATGCATGGATTGGACTATGGCAAGTACTGACCGATTACGTTAAATGCACATTATTACGTGGCACATTGCAATTTGTGCTAACAACAGTGGCATTTGCGTATGTTATTTTTGGCTTTGTAATTTTGTGGGGTGTTTAAGTGAGTTTACCAATTAGAGAATTTGATGCGATTGTGATTGGTGCTGGTGGTGCAGGTATGCGCGCAGCATTATCAATTTCGCAAGAAGGCAAAAGCTGTGCGTTGATTAGTAAAGTATTTCCAACGCGTTCACACACTGTATCTGCTCAAGGTGGTATTACCGTTGCTCTAGGTAATGCACATGAAGATGATTGGCAGTGGCATATGTACGATACCGTTAAAGGTTCAGATTTCATCGGTGATCAAGACGCTATCGAATATATGTGTAATGAAGGCCCTGAGGCGGTACGTGAGCTTGAGAATATGGGGTTACCATTTTCTCGCTTTGAAAATGGTTCAGTTTACCAACGTCCATTCGGCGGTCAATCTAAAGAATTTGGCGGTGAACAAGCTGCGCGAACTGCAGCAGCAGCAGACCGAACAGGTCATGCCTTGTTACATACGCTTTACCAGCAAAATATTAAAAATAAAACAACCGTTTTCTCGGAATGGTATGCGCTTGATTTAGTTAAAAATGATGATGGCGATATTGTTGGTTGTACTGCTATTGAAATAGAAACCGGTGAAGTGTGCATGTTTAAAGCACAGGCTACCGTGCTTGCTACAGGTGGTGCGGGTCGTATTTATGCATCAACAACTAATGCAC
This sequence comes from Psychromonas sp. KJ10-5, assembly GCF_055808325.1. Classification (NCBI taxonomy): domain Bacteria; kingdom Pseudomonadati; phylum Pseudomonadota; class Gammaproteobacteria; order Alteromonadales; family Psychromonadaceae; genus Psychromonas; species Psychromonas sp. KJ10-5. The sequence continues at coordinate 969,636 of NZ_CM147864.1, forward strand.
ATATTAATACTGGTGATGGTGTTGGTATGGCTCTTCGTGCAGGCGTGCCTGTACAAGACATGGAAATGTGGCAATTTCACCCAACCGGTATAGCAGGTGCAGGAACACTCGTTACTGAAGGTTGTCGTGGTGAAGGTGGTTATCTTTTAAATAAAGATGGTGAACGCTTCATGGAGCGTTATGCGCCTAATGCTAAAGATTTAGCGGGTCGTGATGTGGTTGCTCGTTCAATCATGATCGAAATCCGTGAAGGGCGTGGCTGTGATGGACCTTGGGGTACACACATTAAATTAAAATTAGATCATCTTGGTAAAGAAGTGCTAGAAAGTCGCTTACCAGGAGTATGTGAATTATCACGTACTTTTGCACACGTTGATCCAGTGCATGAACCAATTCCGATCATTCCTACTTGTCATTACATGATGGGTGGCGTACCTACAACTGTTAATGGTCAAGTATTGAAACTTGATAAAGATGGTAAAGATGTAGAAGTGAAAGGGTTATTTGCAGTAGGTGAAATCGCATGTGTATCTGTTCATGGCGCTAACCGTTTAGGCGGTAACTCTTTACTAGACTTAGTGGTATTTGGTCGTGCAGCCGGTAAACACTTAGGCAAAGTATTGAGCGTTGAAAACACTTCTAAAGCACCAACTGAAGCAAATATTGAAGCTGCATTAGAGCGTTATAATCGTTGGGAAAATGGTGACGGTACTGAATGCCCTAACGAAATTCGTAAAGACCTAAAAGAGTGTATGCAGAATAACTTCGGTGTATTCCGTGATGGTCCAGCGATGGCAGAAGGTCTTGCTGAACTTGAAAACATTCGTAAGCGTTTGAAAAATGCTAAGTTAAGCGATAAGAGTAGTGAGTTTAATACTGATCGCATCGAATGTTTAGAGTTAGATAATTTGATGGAAACTGCTTTGGCAACTGCTAAATCAGCTAATTTCCGTACAGAGAGTCGAGGTGCGCATAGCCGTTTCGATTTCCCTGATCGTGATGATGCAAACTGGTTACATCACAGTATGTATATCGCAGAAACAGAAAGTATGTGTAAACGTGACGTTAATATGGCGCCAGTACTACGTGAAGCTTTCCCCCCTAAAGCGCGTGTTTACTAGAAGGTTTATAGATATGAATATTAATTTCTCAATTTACCGTTACAACCCTGATGTTGATGCTAAACCTTATATGCAGGATACATCGTTAGATGTACCTGAAGGTTCAGATATGATGGTGTTAGATGCACTTATCTTGCTAAAAGAAAAAGATGCGTCACTTTCTTTTCGTCGTTCATGCCGTGAAGGTGTTTGTGGATCTGATGGCGTTAACATGAATGGTAAAAATGGACTTGCATGCATTACGCCATTGTCTGAGGTGTTATCAACAGGCAAAAAAGTAATTATTCGTCCATTACCAGGCTTACCTGTGATTCGCGATTTAGTGATCGACATGACACAATTTTATACTCAGTATGAAAAAGTGAAACCATTTTTAATTAACGATGACAGAACTCCACCTGCTGGTGAATTTAAACAATCACCAGAAGAGCGTGAAAAACTTGATGGATTGTACGAATGTATCTTATGTGCATGTTGTTCAACTTCTTGTCCTTCATTTTGGTGGAACCCAGATAAGTTTATTGGTCCAGCTGGGTTATTGGCTGCTTATCGTTTTCTCATTGACAGCCGAGATAGTGCAACAGAAGAACGCTTATCGAATTTAGATGATGCTTTTAGTGTTTTTCGTTGTCACAGTATCATGAACTGCGTTAGTGTTTGTCCTAAGGGATTAAACCCAACCAAAGCGATTGGTAAAATAAAATCGATGTTATTACAGCGCGCTGTTTAATTACTAATTTACACATGATTAGTGAAATAATCATAATAATATAAGGAACGTTAATGCCAACTAATGTTATGGAAACTTGGTTAGCCTCATCGCATCTTTCCGGGGCAAATTCCACTTATATTGAAGACCTTTATGAGTCTTATTTAGACGATCCATGCTCTGTGGATGCTAATTGGCGAGAAGTCTTTGATGAATTACCAAGTGTGAGCGACACTCCTGAAGAGCGTCACTCCGTTATCCGCGAACAGATGAAACATGCGGCTAAAGCGCCAAAATGTTTCACTCCTCCTCAAGGTGCTGTTCATAATGATGCTAAACAAGTAAAAGTGTTGCAATTGATCGGGGCATATCGTCATCGTGGTCATGAAGCCGCTAACTTAGACCCACTTGGTTTAGTTAAAAACGAAACAATTAAAGAATTAGACCCATTTTACCATGATTTAACAGGGTCTGATTTAGATGCCAACTTTAATGTAGGTTCATTTGCTGCTGGCAATGAAACTATGATCTTAAAAGATTTAGTGGCTTCTTTAAAACGTACTTACTGCGGTTCGTTAGGTGTGGAATATATGCACATCACGGATACTGAAGAAAAGCGTTGGATTCAAAATCGTATTGAATCAAGTGAAAGTCGTCCATCTTTCAGTAATGAAGCAAAACAACGCTTCCTTGAAGAGTTAACGGCAGCTGAAGGATTAGAGCGTTACATTGGCTCGAAATTTCCAGGTGCAAAACGTTTCTCATTAGAAGGTGGTGATTCTTTTGTTCCAATGCTTAAAGAATTGATCCGTCGTTCTGGAGAGCAAGGGGCTGAAGCGGTTGTTATTGGTATGGCTCACCGTGGTCGTCTAAACGTACTGGTTAATGTATTAGGTAAAAAGCCAACTGATCTTTTCAATGAGTTTGCTGGTAAACACGACAATATTGATGGCTCAAGCGATGTTAAATATCATCAAGGCTTCAGTAGTGATTTTAAAACACCTAAAGGTAACGTTCATTTATCACTAGCGTTTAACCCATCACATTTAGAAATTGTTAATCCAGTGGTACTTGGGTCGGTTCGTGCGCGTCAAGAACGTTTAAACGGTATCGGTGAAAGTGTACTGCCTATTACTATTCATGGTGATTCGGCGATTGCTGGTCAAGGTGTTGTGCAAGAGACATTCAATATGTCACAAGCAAGAGCCTTCAAAGTAAGCGGTACTATCCGCATTGTGATTAATAACCAAGTTGGTTTCACAACCTCTAATCGTGAAGATACACGTTCTACGCGTTACTGTACTGATATCGCGAAAATGGTCCAAGCACCTATTTTCCATGTTAACGGTGATGACCCTGAAGCGGTAATGCATGCAACGCAAATTGCAATTGATTTCCGTAATAAATTTAAACGTGATGTTGTCATTGATTTAGTGTGTTACCGTCGCCATGGTCACAATGAAGCTGATGAGCCAAGTGCAACACAGCCTGTGATGTACAAAAAAATCAAAAAACACCCAACTACACGCGAAATCTACTCTAAACAGTTAGAAAGCGAAGGTGTGATTAGCAGTGCAGATGCTAAGAGTTTAATTAGCACATATCGTGATGCGTTAGATAACGGTGAGTGTGTTGTTAAAGAATGGCAAGAGATGCAAGGTAACTCTATTGATTGGACTCCTTACCTTAAACATACTTGGCAATCACCTTACGAAGCTTCTTTCCAAAAAGAGCGTTTAAGAGAATTAGCGGAATCTATTAGTCAATACCCTGAAGATCAAGTACAGCATTCACGTGTTGCAAAAATCTATAAAGATCGCTTGATGATGGCACGTGGTGAAAAACTATGTGACTGGGGCTTTGCTGAAAACTTAGCATACGCAACGTTACTCGATTCTCGTTACAACATTCGCTTAGTCGGTCAAGATTCTGGTCGTGGTACTTTCTTCCATCGTCATGCTGTTTTACATGAGCAATCTGAAGCGGGTCGTTACATTCCACTACAAAATATCTCAGATGAGCAAGGCCATTTTGATGTACATGATTCTGTATTATCAGAAGAAGCGGTTTTAGCATTTGAATACGGTTATTCAACAGCTGCACCTAAAGGTCTATGTATATGGGAAGCGCAGTTTGGTGATTTTGCAAATGGTGCGCAAGTTGTATTTGATCAGTTCTTATCATCAGGTGAGCAGAAGTGGGGCCGTATGTGTGGTCTAACTGTGTTGTTGCCTCATGGTTATGAAGGTCAAGGACCAGAGCATTCATCTGCACGTTTGGAACGTTACTTACAATTATGTGCTGAACATAATATGCAAGTATGTATTCCTTCTACACCTGCACAGGTTTACCACATGTTACGTCGCCAAGTGATTCGTTCTATGCGTCGTCCATTAATCGTTATGTCACCTAAATCTTTATTACGTCACCCGATGGCCGTATCTAGTTTAGATGAACTATCGTCTGGTACATTCCAAAATGCAATTGGTGAAGTGGATGAGCTAGATCCAAAATCGGTCAATCGCGTTGTGCTTTGTAGTGGTAAAGTTTACTACGAATTATTAGACAAACGTCGCACTGAAGAATTAAATAACGTTGCTATCGTTCGTATTGAGCAACTTTATCCTTTCCCAATGGACGAGCTAAACGACATAATTGAACAATACGCGCATGTTAAAGACTTTGTTTGGTGTCAAGAAGAGCCACAAAATCAAGGTGCTTGGTACTGTAGTCAACATAACTTTAGAACTGTTCTGCCAGAAGGTGCTAACTTGCAATATGCAGGTCGTGCAGCATCAGCATCAACAGCGGTAGGTTATATGTCACTGCATGTGAAGCAGCAAAAAGCATTAGTTAATGAAGCACTTGGTTTTGATGAACAGTAATCAAAATTAAATTTAATTATATAAAAATTTATTGTAGGAAGTATTAATTATGATTGAAGTATTAGTTCCAGAATTGCCTGAATCAGTTGCAGATGCAACAGTGGCAACTTGGCATAAACACCCTGGTGATTTTGTAGAGCGCGATGAAGTTTTAGTTGAAATCGAAACTGACAAAGTAGTCCTTGAAGTACCTGCTACAGTGACAGGTATTTTAAAAGAAATTATTGAAGATGAAGGCGCAACGGTTTTATCTAAGCAATTGTTAGCAAAACTTGAAGAAGGTGATGCGCCAGCGGCGAAAGAAGAGGAAGTAGTCGAAGAGCAAGCTCCTGCTAAAGCTGCTGATGCAAGCCCATCTGTTCGTCGTTTAATGTTAGAGCAAGATATAGATGCTCGTGATATTAAAGGCTCTGGTAAAGGCGGCGTAATTACTCGTGAAGACGTTGAGAAATTCCGCACAGAGAAGAACAAAAGTGAAACTGCGCCTAAGGTTGATATCGTTGCTGCTGTTGCCGCACGTAGTGATAAACGAGTTCCAATGACTCGTCTTCGTAAACGTGTTGCTGAACGTCTGTTAGAGGCGAAAAACTCTACTGCAATGTTAACCACTTTCAATGAAGTGAACATGAAACCTATCATGGATCTTCGTAAGCAATACCAAGAAGTATTCGAGAAAAAACACGGTATTCGTTTAGGCTTTATGTCTTTCTACATTAAAGCTGTAACTGAAGCGTTAAAACGTTACCCAGAAGTAAATGCAGCGATTGATGGCGATGATATTGTTTATCATAACTTCTTCGATATTAGCATTGCAGTATCTACACCACGTGGTTTAGTAACACCTGTATTACGTGACACAGATACACTTAGCGTTGCTGAGATTGAACAGGGCATTCGTGACCTTGCAATTAAAGGCCGTGACGGTAAATTAACGGTTGATGAAATGATGGGTGGGAACTTCACTGTAACCAACGGTGGTGTATTTGGTTCATTACTTTCAACGCCAATTATCAATCCACCGCAAGCTGCTATCTTAGGTATGCACAAAATTCAAGACCGCCCAATGGCTATTGATGGCAAAGTTGAGATATTACCTATGATGTACTTAGCACTTTCGTATGATCATCGTTTAATTGATGGCAAAGAATCAGTAGGATTCTTGGTAACAATTAAAGAGCTACTAGAAGATCCAACTCGTCTATTATTAGACATTTAATTCCACGCTTCAGTATCCCTTCCTTAGCTGCCTATATTGGTAGGCAGCTAATTTCATAAATTGTTTTTACACTCACAGCTTTCGGGCTATTAAGTTTAACTCAACAAATGGAAATCAAACATGAATTTGCATGAATATCAGGCAAAACAGCTATTTAAAGAGTACGGTCTACCAGTTCCACAGGGTGTTGCCTGTGATAGTGGTGAAGATGCAGTTAATGCCGCGTCTAAGTTAGGCGGCGACAAATGGGTTATCAAGTGCCAAGTACATGCAGGCGGTCGCGGTAAAGCGGGTGGCGTGCAGTTAGTTGATTCAAAAGAGTCTATTCGTGAATTTGCTAATAAATGGTTAGGTCAAAACTTAGTAACTTATCAAACTGATGCCAATGGTCAGCCAGTGAACAAGTTGTTATTAGAAAGCTGTAGCGATATTGCCAATGAATTATATTTAGGTGCAGTTATTGACCGTGCATCACAACGTGTGACGTTCATGGCATCTACTGAAGGTGGGGTTGAAATCGAGAAGGTTGCTGAAGAAACACCTGAACTTATTCATACAGTGACGATTGATCCATTGGTTGGTGCGCAAGCATATCAAGGTCGTGAATTAGCATTTAAATTAGGTCTTTCTGGCAAGCAGATTGGTCAATTTACAAAAATATTTTTAGGCTTAGCGACTATCTTCCAAGATAAAGATTTATCTCTATTAGAGATTAATCCGCTGGTTGTGACTGGTAGCGATGACCTGATCTGTTTAGACGGCAAAATTTCCATTGATTCTAATGCAATGTATCGTCAAAAAGCACTAAATGACATTAACGATACTACTCAAGATGATGCACGTGAAATGCATGCTGCTCAGTGGGAACTTAACTATGTAGCACTTGATGGTAACATCGGTTGTATGGTTAACGGCGCTGGTCTAGCAATGGGTACAATGGATATTGTACATTTGCATGGCGGTAACCCGGCTAACTTCTTAGATGTTGGTGGCGGTGCAACTAAAGAGCGTGTGACTGAAGCGTTTAAGATTATTTTATCTGACGATAAAGTGGAAGCGGTATTAGTGAATATCTTTGGTGGTATTGTACGTTGTGATTTAATTGCTGACGGTGTTATCGGAGCTGTTGAAGAAGTCGGTGTATCAGTACCAGTTATTGTTCGTTTAGAAGGTAACAACGCTGAATTAGGTCGTAAGATTTTAGCGGAGTCTGGTTTAAATATTATTGCAGCAACATCATTAACAGATGCAGCTGTGCAATCTGTGAAAGCGGTAGGTGGCAAATAATGAGCATTTTAATTAATAAAGATACTAAAGTAATTTGTCAGGGATTCACTGGTGGGCAAGGTACATTCCATTCTGAGCAAGCGCTTGAGTACGGTACAAAAATGGTCGGTGGTGTATCACCAGGTAAAGGTGGTCAAACGCATTTAGGTTTACCTGTATTTAATACGGTAAGCGAAGCGGTACAATCTACAGGCGCAACAGCTTCTGTTATCTATGTACCAGCTCCATTTTGTAAAGATGCTATTTTAGAAGCAATTGACGCAGGCATTAAGTTGATTGTTACTATCACTGAAGGTATCCCTACTTTGGATTTAGTTGAAGTTAAAATCAAACTAGATCAAGCGGGTGTTGTGATGGTTGGCCCTAACTGTCCTGGTGTTATTACACCTGATGAATGTAAGATCGGTATCATGCCTGGTCATATTCATAAGAAAGGTAAAGTAGGTATTGTTTCTCGCTCAGGTACATTAACTTATGAAGCTGTAAAACAAACTACTGACGAAGGCTTTGGGCAATCAACGTGTGTAGGTATTGGTGGTGATCCAATCCCTGGTTCAAGCTTTATTGATATCTTAAAGCTTTTCCAAGAAGATCCAGAAACAGAAGCGATTGTGATGATCGGTGAAATCGGCGGTACTGCTGAAGAAGAAGCGGCTGCTTTCATTAAAGCTAACGTGACTAAACCTGTTGTTTCTTACATTGCTGGTGTAACTGCACCTGCTGGTAAGCGTATGGGGCATGCTGGTGCTATCATCGCTGGCGGTAAAGGTACTGCTGAAGATAAGTTTAAAGCATTAGAAGATGCAGGTGTTAAAACCACTAAATCGTTAGCGGATATCGGCAAAGCATTGCGTGAAATTACTGGTTGGTAATTAACTTAGTTTAATTTTACCATCTCATTATCAAACCTCGCTTATGCGGGGTTTTTTTATGTATTCACTTTATCACTCAAATTTTATTCTCTCCTTATTACATAGTCTTTTTTGACTGAGAGTGACACTGCGCTCTTGTCAAAGAGCGAGTCGATTTACTTTATGCTTTTTATATACCTTTACTGAACTAGTTATTGCCGTGTATCGGAAGAAAGGTCATTTATAATAGATATTCATATCACATTGGGCCGCGTATTTTACCGGACTTTTTTATAAAAAATATTTATTAAAATAATGGGATTTATTTACCCAACTTGTTGACTAAGTACTGTGACAAGCTTAATTAACACTTAAGCTTTATTGTTAATTTCTTATTTAGTCTGTGACAAGGTTATCCATGAACTTAGTTAAAATACTGCCTGCGTTATTATTGTTTTATGCAATCCCAAGTATGGCAGAAACAAGCGTTACCAATGTAACTCCAATCAATCCAAGCAACCTCTATGGCAGTTGGTTTTGTCAGCATAAAATTGAAGAGCCTAACTCTAAAATGGTGGTTGATGTTAATTACCGTATCCAATATAACCAAGATAATACCTCGCAAGGTTATGGGATTTTATTGTTTACGTTAAGCGGTATGCCAAAATTAAAATACAGTATAATGGATAGTTCTTCGTGGCAGTTAAAAGAAGACGTTTTGAGCATGAATTCTCAAAATATAGACTTTAAAAATGTCAGTCATCCAGAACTAGAATCAATTTTAAATTTAAAGAAGATATTACCAGCGACGGTTAATGAATCAGGAAAGATTGTGAATTTAAGCAAGAATGAGTTAACGGTTAAGTCAGATGCTTACAGTGAATTAATTCAATGCGTTAGAGCTTAATATGATTAGGTCAATTTCACTGACCTAATCAACTGATCTATATGCAGGTTAATCTCTTTTAATTGCACGCAGAATAACGAATTTTTTGTTTTCTGCAATTAACTCACAATTACCAAAGATACGATTTAACTTATCTTGATAATCTAAATGACGGTTACCAACAATAACTAATTCACCATTAATTGCTAAGCAGAAGTGTGCATCATTAAACATGCTCCAAGCAATATGGTCGGTAATAGCATGTTGTTGATGGAACGGTGGGTTACATAAAATTAAATCATAGCTACGAGACTTGAATCCAACTAAACCATTATTCACTACAAAACGCGTGTTATCTGAACGCTCTTCTTCAAAGTTTTTTAGCATATTAATACGTGCGGAATCAACAGCCATATATGACTCATCAATGAATGTAATTTGCGCATCTGGATAAGCTTGTGCTGCAGCCATACCCACTACACCATTGCCACAACCCAGATCCACAATTTTAGTGAAATCGCCTTCAGGAAGGTTGTCCATCAAGTAACGGCCACCAATATCTAAGTGGTTGCGTGAAAATACATTGGCGTGATTGTGTATTTTCCAATCAAAACGTTCTATGTCCCAAGTGATTGCTACTTCTTTTTCTGGAACGTTTATTTGATCAGGTAAGCTAAATATAAGACGAGATTTCTTCTTAGCTAATGAAGTTTTAGTGGTACCGATATATTTTTCAAATAATGCTAATGTTGATTTATGAATCGCATCAACTTTACCGGCAGCAACAACGATCGTGTCTTTATTGATAACAGTGCTTAATTGTTGTAATTGATGTTCTAAAAAAGACAACGTCTTAGGTACTTTAATTAGCACTACTTTTGCATTTGTTGGTAATGGCTGCAAACTATCTTGAATTAATAGTGTCTCAGTAGGACATTGATTACGCTGCATATTGAGTTTAATAGAGCTGACAGATAAAAATGAATCTGAAACAACGGTTCTTTGTGTCTCTTTAAAAAAACAGCTTAGTGCACCAAAACCATCATTGATAATTAATAATTGCCCATCTTCGGTAATGTATTTACCTAATTCATTATCCTGGAAGTGGTTGATCAGGTATTCATCTGCTGAATCCCATGCTTGTAAGGTTTCATTTTTTCTGCGTGGGTGACGATGTAAAATTAATGTTTGATCTGCAATGATTAATGCTTCATTCATAGGTTTAGCCTAGTTATGTATATAGTGTAAGTTAATGTGCTATTTTAACTTGCTTGCTTGCTTAAGGTAAGTGATATTATGCCTGTACTCAAAATGAATAAGGATGAGATGCTTTGTGAATATAATAATAACTAAAAATAAATTAATGAAAGCACTAATTATGTGTATTTCATTATTCACTATAACAGCTTGTGATAACCAAATTGATGATATTTTATCTGATATTGCCGATGGAGAAGATGAAGTCGTTTGTGGCACTGATACGACTACCGTTAACTTTAAACAGATTGCCTATTGGGGCGAGAATGATGAAGATACGCTAGATGATATCGATTTTACAATGTTAACTCATGTTATCTATAACAAAATTGGTGTGACCTCTAGTGGCGAATTAGTATTACCGGATGACACTGACGATTTTGAAGATATGATTGAGGCCGCACATGATGCGGGTATTTATGCTATGGCTTCAATTGGTAACTCAAGTGACTCCGCATTTAATACGATTGCTGCTAGTGACTCTGCTATGAGTAATTTTATTGATAACATGGAAGACCTAATTGATGATTATGACCTTGATGGTATTGATATCAATTGGCAGTTTCCAGAAGGTGATGATGAAGGTGATCTTTTTGAAGACTTGGTCAAAGAGGTCAGTGAATCATTAGAAGACGAAGATAAAATCTTTAGTTTTGTGGTTGATACTGGGCAAGATGATGATGACACAGACGATGGCGTTCAAGATGATGTATTAGATTATGCTGATTTTATGAACGTGATGGCATTAAATACAACCGATGATGACGATTTACATTCTTCATTGGAAGATGCTGAAGATGCCATTGAATATTGGACTGATCGTTGCGTGGTTAAAAACCGACTAGTATTAGCAATCCCAGCTTATTCTAAAGGTGATGGTGTGCTGGATTTCCGAGAAATTGTTGATGACGATGATGATAATGCCTGTGTTGATGAAGCTTCTAATGTAGAAGATGAAGACGGTAATGATTACGATGACATTAACTACAACGGTATTCCAACAGTAAACGATAAAACAGAGTATGCCCAGTCTTATGCGGGCGGTGTAATTATTACGTCATTAGAGCAGGACTATTTTGATAGTGATTATTTCTCAATATTAGCGGCAGTTGATTGGCAAGTATCAGGTAGTGCAAACGATATTTGTGATTAATTATAAAATATAATTCCATGGTTTTTTTTGTGGTTAAAAGGGCGCATAATAGCGCCCTTATTTTTTCTAACCACATTAAGGTCGAATTATGCCGATTAAAGCCGCTTTAACTGAACGTAGCAACGGATGTTGTGAATTGTGTTTATCTACCAACGAATTGTCTATATTTGAAGTCCCACCAGTTAAAGAACCTAATTCGGATAAGTCAGTATTAGTCTGTGCGACCTGTTCTGAGCAAATTGCTAAAACAGCTGAAATGGATAATAACCATTGGCGTTGTTTAAACGATAGCATGTGGAGCCAAGTGCCAGCAGTACAAGTAACGGCTTTCCGTATGTTAACTCGTTTAAGTAAAGCTGGTGAAGGCTGGGCACAAGACTTATTAGATATGATGTACATGGAAGATGAACAAAAAGCATGGGCTGATTATGGAGTTGCAGCTGATGATATCGAGGAAGTAGCACCAACACGAGACTCTAATGGCACAATTTTAGTGGCGGGTGATAATGTAACTCTGATTAAAGACTTAGAAGTCAAGGGCGCAAACTTTACCGCAAAACGTGGTACTCCAGTTCGTAATATCTCATTGACTGATAACCCGGAGCATATAGAAGGACGTGTTAATGGCGTACGCATTGTTTTGTTAACAACTTACCTTAAAAAGATGCCTTTGTTTGAAGATAAGTAATATCAGTTACATGAACTAACCATTCAACGAACTATATGCAAAAATTATAAAGGCCCTAGCACTCAATAGTGATAGGGCCTTTATCAATAATAAATTTTTTATTCAATGACGATTAAAGTACTTTCCATGTCATATTTTCGCCTGCTTTAATAGGCACTACAATATCATTACCAAAAGCTAATGAATCTGGCACCGGCCACGCCGTTTTTTCTAATGTTACAGTATCTTGATTTCGAGCAATGCCATAGAAATCAGGACCATTGAAACTAGCAAAGCCTTCTAATTTATCTAATGCATTTTCAGCTTCAAATACTTCAGCATAGAGTTCTAACGCAGCAAATGCGGTATAAGAACCTGCACAACCACAAGCTGACTCTTTTGCGCCAATAGCATGAGGTGCTGAATCGGTACCTAAAAAGAATTTTTTGCTGCCGCTAGTCGCTGCTTTAACTAACGCGGCCTGGTGTGTGTTTCTTTTTAAAATTGGTAAGCAATAAAAGTGTGGTTTAATACCGCCCACTAGCATGTGATTACGATTAAACATTAAATGATGTGCCGTGATTGTCGCGCCAACATTATCACCAGCTTTATTAACAAACTCGACAGCATTGGCTGTCGTAATATGCTCTAAAACAATCTTCAGATCTGGATTCTGAGCAACAATTGGTGATAACACCTCTTTTAAAAATACCGCTTCACGATCAAAAATATCAACGTGATTTGAAGTCACTTCTCCATGAACCAGCAAAGGCATGTTGACTTCTTGCATTGCTTTAAAAGTCGCCTTTAGTTTAGTTGCATCTGTTACACCTGAGTCAGAGTTAGTCGTTGCGCCTGCAGGATATAATTTAGCTGCATAAACATGGCCTGATGCCTTGGCTTTTTTGATCTCTTCTGGTGTTGTATTGTCTGTTAGGTAAAGCACCATTAAAGGTGTAAAAGTCGTTTTTGGTTGTGCAGCTAAAATACGATCGCGGTATGCTAATGCGCTATCAGTTGTCATCACTGGTGGCACTAAATTAGGCATGACTATCGCTCTCCCCATATAACGGCTGGTATCGCGAACTGTATCTGCCAACACTTCGCCATCGCGTAAGTGTACGTGCCAATCGTCAGGTCGTGTGATCGTTAGTTTAGTGCTCATATAATACTCCGTGTGATAGAGGCTGGGGAAGTTGAGGCTGATTCTAGAAGTTACATTAAGTTAAGTAAAGAGCAAACTGGCCGGTTTAATCATTTAACGATATTACCGCTTATACTTAAGATACAAGCGGTGTAGTTGTTGGTTAACTTAATTGAGCATAATGTGCTCGAATAGCCTCTGCAATTTTTGCCTTAATAGTTGCGCTAACATGAACTGCCTGTTGCTCTGGGAACAAATTAACTAATGCTTGTACCAAAGGTTGTTGTGCTGTTTCAGATTGCTCAACCCAACTTAAAAGTAAATGACGATTAATATAAGCGGGCAGAGACCCCAACGTACCAACATCATTTTGGTTATGAATTAATAGGCCTGCAGTGGTTCCTTTATCTAGTGTTAATACCTGATAAAAATACAGAGTATGATAATCCAATTGTTGAGCAAGCTCCTGGTCAGAAGGAGGTGGAAGGCTACTAAATTTATCGGTTAATATAGCGATATAACAATCGATAACTTGCTTAGCGAAGTTAATGGCAAAGTGCTTTGGTGTTTGTTCATCGCCGACAAATCCCTCTAAATAAAAATGAGAAACACCACGATGTTTATTTAATGCTGGTATATAAAAATACTGTTCGCCTTGTTCAATACCGCTATCGTAATATTTACCACTTGCATGCCTTAATGTTTCATTGAACAAGGTTTTATCTGCTGCATCTTCGATAGCTGGATTTAAATCAGCCATCAGTCGCCAGTAGCGTTGACCATTCTTCAATTCAGTCCAACTAACATGAATATGAATAGAAGGTGCTAAAGGGTGTTGAGGATGAATAATTGTCGATAATGCGGTAGCAGATAAAAAGGCCTTATCAGGCTTATCTTCATATTGTACTTGCGATATATTGACGGAAGCGCGGTTAAAAACACTGTTATTGCTAGCTTCATAGCGTTTCCCTCCGCCATGAGAACCCTCATCACGTAGCCATTCAACAGGTGAGAATTTAGTGCCTGTCGAAAGTGTCGACAATTTATCTACAAAATAATGTTGTACTTGACTAAGTTCGGTTAATGCAAATTTTGCTTGTTCTGATGTGGCGAGTACGCGCATGAGCTTCCTATAGTATCGAGTCAATCATGGATTAATGTTGGATGATAGGAAAGGTAATGGTTACTGTAACCCCAGTCAAGTTTGTATTATTTGCGATCTGCAAATCTGCATCATGATAGTCACAAATCATTTTCGCGATATATAACCCTAACCCTAAGTGAGCATCATGTTGATGTGCTTCGGGTCTAATTGATACCATAGATTGAAATAGATCTTGCTGTGTTCCTTCCACCAGTAAAGGGCCTTTATTACTAATACTAAGCACCGCATGTTGATGGTGGGCTTGTAGCTCAATAATAATTGCTTCACCTTGCGGAGAAAACTCAACGGCGTTATGCACTAATTTATCTAATAATTGAACGATAAAGTCAGGATCTGCCTCTATCAGAATAGATGCCGATGACTGATGTTCGGTAAAGGCATTATTAGGATAAATCATCTGATAACCTTGTACACAACCTTTGATTAACTCATTCAGATCGATATTTTGCTTATCAAGATGAGATAAACTTTGTTCGATACGACTCGCCTCACTCATGCTGGTTAAAATTTTATTTAAACGTTGAATGCCTTGTTGAGAGCGAATTACATATTTCTGCTGTTCTAAATCAGACGGAAGTGCGGCAAGGTTTTCTAGAGACGATCTCACTATCGCAACAGGAGTGCGTAATTCATGGGATAACCTTGCTGATAACTGCTCAACATATTGATGATATTGACCTAAGCGTTTTATCATATTCTCCATACTGCGTGATAAATCACCTATTTCATCTTGTTGTCCACTGGCAACAAAGTGTCCGGTTAAACGGCCATTTTGATCGAGCATTGATTCACTTTGATCGCGTAAGTGCCTAATACGTTTAACCACTGTCGACATAAAACCAAAAAGTAATATTCCAACCACAATGAGTACGGTAAACAATACATTAAATAGCTTCTGTAACGCTTCATTTCGTAAGCTTAGTAACCCATGATTGGTTTCTTCAGCTAAGACAGCGCCAACTACTTTTCCATTGACAAAAATAGGGTGTGCTGCGCTTAGAATGGATGCCTTATGGTCCTGGGTTGATCGCCAGTGCGTTGCAGCAATACCAGATAAAGCTTGAGTTAATAGCGTCTCATTTAAGTGAGTTGGATTTATTTTAATATCAGTAAAGCTAGTGTCCGGTTTATCTAAAAACAGCCCATAAATAGGTGATAAAAGCTGTTCTTGTATCGTTTCCCAAAGGTTATGCTCTTGCTTATTCTGGTTTATATCATTCAAGCTGCCTGGCCAAATACCTTTTGCTTGGTGAATATCTCCGGTGTTCGCAATAACTCGTTGAAACTTATCCACGACCCACAATCGAGAAGAGGTATGGCTCATAGCTTGTAGAAGGCTCTTGATCTCTGGAGATGGAATTAAAACACTGCCTAAGCCTTTAACATCTAATAAATTTGAGGTCATGATTTGTTGATCGATTTTATTACTATTAATGTTAGATCTAGTATTAAGTTGAAAACCTAGTTTATTACCTAGTAACTCAAGTGGTAAACGAAGCTCTATATCGTAGCCAGTGCTGGTTGTTTTCCAGATGCCTTGAATTGATTTTTCTCTATTAGTTGGGGTTGTGTAAAGGCTATGCTCAGGGTAACGATATGCATTAAACCAACCATCTGAAGTGACGGAAACAATATAACGCATCAATTTCCCTTGTGGAGAGCTCATGGCGATGATCATATGGTCAGCTTTATTCAGTTGAGGTGTATCGATATTACGAATAAGTGGATGTTGATTTTTTACTTTGAAAAAAGCATATAAATAACCATTATGTTTACCTAATATCTGTTGAAACTGTACTGGATTGTTAACTTTTGATGTTGTTGATGTTGCTGAGTAATGATTCTTAAAGCTAATAATACTTTGCCAATCATCTTCCTCTCCATCTAATATTATCGGCTGCTCAAGGTTATAAACATATAAGTCATGACCTTGTTTAATATTGTCATTATTGTTGATATCAGTATTAAATAAGCTTGAACGTTCATGCAAAGCTGCTGCAATCCCACTGGTGGTACCTAATAAGGTTTGTTGTTGACCTGATTTTAAGAAGCTTTCCATTTCAGTGACAAATTGATAGGCAAACCAAGGTAGCAATAAAAATAAACTGCTCAAGATTAAAAGTTTGGCTCTTAAGCCAACTTTAATAGCCATTATTTAACACTCTCTGTACTGACATCCCAACGATAACCCATACCGTAAATGGCTTTAATTTCATCAAAACCGGGGTCAATTTGGATAAACTTTTTTCTAATCCTCTTAATATGTGAAGTGATAGTATTATCATCAACAAGCATATTAGCTTCATTCATTAATTGTTGACGGCTTCTCACCATACTAGGTTTATTCGCTAGCGCGTGAATAATCCAAAATTCAGTGATAGTGACATCCAATAAAGTCTCATTCCAACTAACTTGCATTTTGTCGTTATCGATAATTAACGCCCCTCGAATAACGACTGAGCTTTCTGTAAGCGGGACAGATTCATGTAAGCTCGCACGCCTAAACAAAGCGCTGATCCTCACCATTAAATGTTCCAATCCAATCTCTTTACTAAGGTAATCATCTGCCCCCAAACGCAGCCCTGAAATAGTATCAAAGTCATTATCTCTGGCAGTTAAAAATATAATTGGAACTGTTGCAGAAAGTTGGCGTAATTGTTGGCAAAGGAGAAAGCCACCATCATATTCGTGACCTAACCCCACATCAATAATCGCTAAATCGGGTAGTTGAATTGTAAATGCTTGTATAGCTTGCTCACGATCTTGATAGCCATCGACTTGATAACCATGACGGATCATTACATCACGATAGTTTTCTCGAATAGCAAGGTCATCTTCAATGATGGCAATACGTTTCATAAATTACAAAGTCCTCTTGGTTTGTATCAATGCAAGCTAGAGATTGACTCCGCCACTTTTTGAACATAATTGATCAGTAGTTTGCCTTTTTTGCTCCCTAATCTTGCCATTTAGGTTTGTTTTAATACAGACATCAAAACAACAACCTAAGTTGCATTTATTATTAAGGAGTCACACTATGACAACATCATCTCAAAAACTATCGGCTAATTTAAAAAAATCCATGGTATGCATTGTTGCCTTGTCTGCACTAACTGGTGGGTTAGTCATTTTAGAGGATTACAGAATTACTAGGGAAGCACAGCAATTTTCAGAGCATTTAAAACAATTTAGTCATCCTGTCACAATAAAATCACAGCAGGGTCATGAGCAAGTGTTCTTTAAAAAACATCAGGATGATAGTCTATTGACAACTGATGCTAATGAATTAGCGAAAATTGCAGAGCAAAATTTAGTTGCTAAACAGAGAAGTATGATGTCAAAACCATTAGACGTACAACCAGAAAAAATAGCATTAAATAAGTCGATCTCACAGGAAGATCTAAATGAAAAACAAGCTCAGAAAATAGATCCAAATGATATGAATGTCCTATTTTCGTTATCTTCTTCACAGATTACACCTGAATATAAGTTACAATTATTGGACGTTGCTGATTACATTAATAGCCATGGTGACCAGACAAAGTGGCAAGTGGTAGGGCATACCGATAAATCAGGACGTGCTAGTTATAATTTAGATTTAGCAAAAGAAAGGGCTAATAATGTCGCTCGATTTCTTGTTGAGCATGGCGTTCAACAAACACAGCTAACCTTATTCACCTTAGGTGAATATGAAGCAGGGCATACTGAAAACAGCACTTATAACGCAAGTTTAAGAAAAGTGCAGGTGATGCCTTACGAATCGAGTATCGAAAAGTTAGCTAAAATGATTAAGAGAGATAACCAACAAGCAGAGCAATATCGTTTGGTTAAGGCACAGCTTAATAATCAAAAAAATGTAATCGAAAAGGAGTTTCGACACATCACTGAAACATTAAAGGAAGATAATAATACGGTACAACTAAATACTGAATTAAATTTGGGTGATATAAACTTGCAAGAACAAGAAGTTAGCATGAAACAGTCACTTTCAAACCATCGAAGTAATAACAATAAAGAGTTGCTGGTGGATGATGATAGTAACCTGCTTAACACTCAAAATAGTATCAGTACTAGTCAAGTATCGACTTTATCACTAAAGGAACCTGAGTCACTGGCTTATGCCTCAGGTTATTCACTATAAAGGGAGTTATGTATGTCATCACAACAAGATAACCAATCAAATATGAATGATACGTTTAATGCGGGTGAATTAGTTAATTCAATTCTCATTTCGAGTATTAGTTTGTTTTGCTTAATTCATTTTTTTATTTAAATATTTATTATTTTTTAATCACTTAGTGGCGGCGCTCAGTCGCCATTAAGCCCGCTTTAACACCTCTATTGTCACCTCAGTTAATTGTCGAAAATTAGTACAATTTATCTATTTAATGTATTGTTATATTTTAACGTATTAAAATCTCTAGAAATAAGTTGTTGGCACCATAGAAATTGAAATAATATAAATTATTCATTTTTTGGCCCTAACAAAAAAGAGGTATTTGTTGTTAAATGACTAATAAATAAGGATTATCAATTTTTCTCTGAAATTGATTTTTATCTATTAAAAGTCAGAAAATTGCATGATATTAATGGAATTAATATATTGATTAGGGTAAAAAATAGAAGTGGCTCATCAAATAAATGGAATATAGATGAATAAAAAAATATTAGTTTTTACTGATTTAGATGGCACATTATTAGACCATTACACGTATCAAACAGAAGATGCACAAGATATGATGGATAGGTTGAAGCAAAGTGACATTGCCATTATCCCAAACAGCAGTAAAACATTACCCGAAATCGAACTGATTCGACAACAACTCTCTTTTCACTCTCCTTTTATCACCGAGAATGGCGCGGCCATTTACATCCCAATCGACTATTTCGAAAAGCAACCTAAAGACACCGTAATATCAGGGCAATACTGGGTTAAATCTTTTTCATATGATAGTGAACATTGGCAATCACTATTAAAACAACATGCACAAGACTTTAAACCTTATTTCCAAGGTTTTTCTGAAATGTCTGTTGAAGATCTTATGGCGTTAACCGATTTAAGTCATGAAAATGCGTCAATGGCTAAGCAACGACAATTCAGCGAACCTCTGCATTGGAAGGGAGATGAACAAACACAAGCTAAATTTATTACTTGTATGGAGTCTCAAGGTGCAAGAGTTTTACAAGGAGGGCGTTTTTTGCATATCAGTGGACATTGCGACAAAGGGCAAGCGCAACAGTGGCTTAGCGAGCAATATTCACAATATGCTGCAAAATCTTCTTCACAAACATCTTTCATTGCACCACAAGAACATATCATCACAATTGCACTAGGGGATGGTAAAAATGACATCGCGATGCTGGAACAGGCTACTTTTGCTGTCCAAATAAAATCCCCAGTGCATGAATTTCCAACTCTCAATAGACAAAATAATATTTATCAAAGCCGTCAATATGGGCCCGCTGGCTGGGCCGAATCGTTACATGAAATTTTATCTTCGACACTAATTTGCTAAATTAAGGAATTGTATAATGGCTGATTTTTATCAAAATGGCATTGTCACTACAATGCATAACCTGAGACAGCGTAGTAATGAAAACCTAGAAGCAGAGCTACAAAAATTTTCATCTGCACGCCCAATGGGCTTAATTTTACCTTCACTCTTTTCTGAATTAGAAGGCGATGCATTCCCAGATATCGTCGATCACCTTTGTGAAGTACCTTACCTAAGCGAAATTGTTATTGGATTGGATCGAGCTAATGAAGAGCAATATCGTCATGCACTTAAGTTTTTCAAAAAGCTTCCACAGCATCATCGAGTATTATGGAATGAAGGACCTAGATTAAAAGCCTTAGATGCAAAATTACAAGCACTGGGCGTTGCACCAAAAGAATTGGGTAAAGGCCGAAATGTTTGGTATTGCATGGGTTATACATTAGCTTCAGGCAAAGCAGAATCAGTGGCATTACATGATTGTGATATCGTAACCTATGATCGCGCCCTATTAGCACGCTTAATTTACCCAGTGGCAAACCCTGGTTTTAACTATGAGTTTTGTAAAGGTTTTTACTCTAGGGTTGCCGATGGCAAGGTGAATGGTCGTGTATCACGCCTATTAGTTACGCCGTTAGTTAAAGCGTTAAAGAAAACTATTGGCCATAATGATTACCTAGAATTTATTGATAGCTTCCTTTACCCATTGGCAGGCGAATTCTCATTCCGTAAAGATGTATTAAGTGATTTGCGTATTCCAAGCGATTGGGGTCTTGAAATTGGTGTGTTATCTGAAATGCACCGTAACTATGCAAGTAACCGTACTTGTCAGGTTGATATTTCAGATGCATACGATCATAAACACCAAGATTTATCGCTGGACAATGTAGAAGGTGGATTATCTAAAATGTCTGTGGACATTACTAAAGCCTTTATTCGTAAATTGGCAACACAGGGTGAAACATTTAGTACCGAAAGTATTCGTACTTTAAAAGCAACTTATTACCGTATCGCATTAGATTATTTAGAAATGTATCGTGGTGATGCACTAATGAATGGGTTAAGTTTAGATATCCATAATGAAGAAAAAGCCATAGAGATGTTTGCTGAGAATGTCATGACTGCTGGCCAGATCTTCTTAGATAAGCCAATGGATACGCCTTTCATTCCATCATGGAGCCGTGTTATCAGTGCGATGCCAGATGTGTTGGACCAGCTGAAAGAAGCGGTAGAGTTAGATTATCAAGAGTTCAGTGAGTAAAAGCATCACTCATATTAAAATCAATAATAAAATGACACCAAGCAATCACTGTTAATTACTTGGTGTTAATAAGGGGAGTTTTATGGCGGAATTAAGTGCAGCAGAAAATGAACTGTTACTGTTAAAAAGTAAATTAACACAACAGCTTAATTTTATTTATAAAGATGTTGAGCTAAGTATTAGTTGTGAAGATTTAAGCGATCAATTAGTTGAATTGATGCGTTTAAATGAAAGCTGCACAGCGCCAGTTCCTCATGAAAATCATTGGTCACAGAAAGATATTATCATGATCACCTATGGTGATAGTGTTATGAAAGCGGATGAAAAACCGTTAGTGACGCTTCAGCATTTTATGAATCATTACCTTGGTGATAGCGTTAATAGTGTACATATTTTACCCTTTTTCCCTTATAGCTCAGATGATGGTTTTTCAGTTATTGATTACTCTAGTGTTAATGAATCGCTAGGGGGTTGGGAAGAAATTCAATCAATCGCGAAAGATCGTCGCTTAATGTCTGATTTAGTGATTAACCATTGTTCTAGTCGAAGTGCATGGTTTGATAATTTTATTAAAGGCGAAGGGATTGGTAGTGACTTTTTCTATACCGCATCACCTGATGATGACTTATCAAATGTGGTCCGTCCAAGAACCTCTGACCTATTAAGAGAAACAGAAACAGGTAAAGGCACTCAACATGTATGGTGTACCTTCAGCCATGACCAAGTCGACTTTGACTTTAGAAACCCTGAAGTGCTCAAAAGCTTTGTGTCTATTATCCGTTTATATCTGGATATGGGAGTTAAAATTTTCCGTTTTGATGCCGTAGCGTTTTTATGGAAAAAACTTAATAGCACTTCTATCAACTTACCTGAAACCCATGAAGTAGTTCGTTTATTAAGAACCTTATTAGAGCATGCTCAACATGATGCAGTGATTATTACGGAAACAAACATCCCTAATACTCAAAATCTGACCTATTTTGGTAATGCCAATGAAGCCCATGCAATCTATAACTTCTCATTACCTCCTTTACTGATTAATACGTTAGTAACCGGCAACTGCTTATACCTAAAACGCTGGTTAATGAGTATGCCTCCTTCACAAAATGGTACTTTCTATTTTAACTTTATTGCATCACATGACGGTATCGGTTTACGTCCTGCTGAAGGGTTATTAAATGATTATGAATTAACAACGTTAGTAGAAACCATGCAGCAATTTGGCGGTAAGGTTTCATGGCGTACCACTGAAACCGGTGCACCTAAAGCTTATGAAATTAATATTGCACTCTACGATGCATTACAAGGAACAACCAAAGGCAAAGATAAATTAGGACTACAACGCTTTTTGTGTGCTCATGCCATTATGTTCGGGCTAGAAGGGGTGCCTGGCGTTTACATTCATAGTTTATTAGGAACGCAAAACGATTATGAGAAAGTGGCTAATACACAGCACAATCGCTCTATTAATAGACATCGTTGGGATTACGAAGAGTTACAAGATAATCTAGATGACGAAACTAACCACCATTCAATCGTACTAAACTCATTAAAAGATTTATTGGATATTCGTATTAAACAACCAGCATTCCATCCTAATGCAACGCAATTTACGTTACATTTAGGGTTACAAATGTTCGGTTTCTGGCGTCAAAGTTTAGATAGAAAACAAAGCATATTCTGTATCAGTAATATTACAAGCCATGAAATGGAACTTGCTATTCATGACCTCAACCTTATTATGACAGATAATTGGTATGAATTAATCTCTGGCGAGGTCATAGATGTACAGGCAGATATGATGATGCTTGCACCGTATCAAACAGTCTGGATAAGTAATATTTTATATGAATAATCACTCATAAAGATGCTATAGCGCATAACTGGACATACTAACTAAAATCAGTTTAATACGTGGTTTGTCTATGATGTGATAGATATGTTCAAGAAAAGTGACTTAACCATTTAAGCACCAATAATGTTAAAGCCAATCGTGATAATACGATTGGCTTTTTCATTTATAAGGAAGAAGATGCGTCAGTTGATTCACTGGTTGATTCGGGGTTATTCAACTCCAATTGAATCTCTGCTAATTTATTTTGTATAGTGATCAAATTATCAGGACCGAAGCGAAGCAACAGCTTTTGTGCATCATTTAAATCCTCTAAAGTCGGATCATCAAATAAGTACATAACAGAAGGTGAATGCAAAGTAATTGGCTCTTCAATGACAGGGACGCTTAAAGCAACGTCAATCGCATTATTTAACACATCATGAAACTCCGATCCTGGACGAGCGATTTCATGATATGACTCGTCTATCAAAGGTTTAAAAGTATGATAAGCCTTTATCAACTTCTTAACATCTAATGAGTCAATGTAAGCCGCATATTTATCATAACGCTGGTAACTTTGTTGAGATAAAATAGCCTGTCCAGCTTCCCTATCAATGACAAAAGGTAACTTAGGTGGAAGTAATGGGCTGAAACTAGCAATGAAATCACCTCGGCTAAAATTATCAATAAATACAACAGTACTGCTAATAATCCCTTTTTGTAGCATCTTGTTATTCATTAAACTTGGCTTACTAAATTCCTCAATGGATAATAATACGTCTGGGTCAGACTCCATTAATGTCGGCAAATCAGGATCTACAGGCGCTATAATTGTAGGTTCTGCGGATGAAACTAAAGGCGCACCTACATTTTTAGTCATGCTAGTGTCACTTTCTGTTGGTTGAGTGATAACCGTTGTTTTATCTTCATTGCTAACTTGTTGGTTATTATTAAATAAGGAAGATAATTCAAGTCTTTCAACTAGCCTATGGTGCTGGTCTGGGTAAGTGAAATAAAAAATACTGTAACCAAATATTGAGACACAAATGACAATTAATAGAATATTTAGCCAAGAATACGATTTTTCTTTTGGGAAGTCAGGGTAGGGCATGTGTTATTTACTCCATTTTAAAGTAGTTAACATGTTGAGATAAGACATTAACTCAACTGCACATTCACTATATCTGAATTTAACAACAGTTTATGTAGATTTTTTGCTTAAGCATATAAATTAATTGAGATAAATAAAGTTAAACCTGTTTAAAAAATAGCATTAAAAAGCATTTTTAATTAATATATGAATTAATATTGTGCAATGCGTTTAATTATTCGGCAAGCAACAAAATATATGTAAATAAAGTTTGACGATAAGTCCGCAACTCAGTAATATCTCGCCTCGTTGACAGGCATTAAGCGTTTCAACACAAAAGGTAACGAAATGATTGTTTAGTTTCCTTTGCTGCTAAAGCATAAAATTGGTGGTTAACGTAGTTTGATAGCGTATCTCCAGTGTTTTGGATAAGAGTTGGACCAGAGGGTTTGACTCATTATGACAAAGCACAAATAAAAAATTGGTGGTTAACGTAGTTTGATAGTGTATCTCCAGTGTTTTAGATAAAAGTTGGACCAGAGGGTTTGACTAATTATTACAGAGCGCAAATAAAAAATTGGTGGTTAACGTAGTTTGATAGTGTATCTCCAGTGTTTTGGATAAAAGTTGGACCAGAGGGTTTGACCCATTATTACAAAGCGCAAATAAATACTCGGTGATTAGCGCAGCTTGGTAGCGCATCTGGTTTGGGACCAGAGGGTCAGAGGTTCGAATCCTCTATCACCGACCACATTTAAATATAATGAGGAATCGTTATAAAGGTATAAATCCTGCTTTTGCGCCCTTAGCTCAGCTGGATAGAGCAACGGCCTTCTAAGCCGTAGGCCACAGGTTCGAATCCTGTAGGGCGTACCATTTTTAAAAAAGTTTAGTGGCGGATGTAGCTCAGTTGGTAGAGCCCCGGATTGTGATTCCGGTTGTCGCGGGTTCAAACCCCGTCATTCGCCCCATTTTTTAAATCTTAAGTTAAAAAGTTTAAGTAGTTGCGGAAGTGGCGGAATTGGTAGACGCGCTAGATTTAGGTTCTAGTATCGCAAGGTGTGAGAGTTCAAGTCTCTCCTTCCGCACCATTTAAACTAAAATCAACCACTCACTGTTGATTAAAATTTAACAAAAACTCGGTGATTAGCGCAGCTTGGTAGCGTATCTCCAGTGTTTTGGATGAAAGTTGGACCAGAGGGTTTGACCCATTATTACAAAGCACAAATAAAAAACTCGGTGATTAGCGCAGCTTGGTAGCGCATCTGGTTTGGGACCAGAGGGTCAGAGGTTCGAATCCTCTATCACCGACCACATTAAAGAAGCTCGTAGCATTTATTATGTTACGAGCTTTTTGCATTTTAGGAATAAATTCTCGGTGATTAGCGCATTTTGGTAGCGCATCTCCATGTTTTGGGTAAAAGTTGGACCAGAAGTGTTTTTAGGTTCGAATCCTCTATCACCGACCACATTAAGAATAATCCGCTTAGCTAGAAATAGCTAAGTGGATTTTTTCATTTATGGCTCTGAAAGTACGAGATTAGCTTAAAAGATAGCTCAGACACTAAGCTGTCGCTTATTCGCTCCATCTATCACCGACCACATTAAAGAAGCTCTTAGCATTCATTATGTTACGGTCTTTTTGCATTCTAGAACCTCTGCTTTTCGTTTCTAAAATACAAATAACAATATTCGGTGATTAGTGCAGTTTGGTAGCGCATCTCCAATGTTTTGAAAAAGAGTTGGAACAGAGTGTTTTTAGGTTCCTGTCTAATATCACGACCACACTTAAATGAACCGCTTAACTTTATAAGTTAAGCGGTTCATTCGTTCTATCGATAAAAAAATCTAGACTAGTTAAAGGTTTTTAAACAATAGAGAAGACATTCATTAGCTAACCAAGCGAGGCATAATAAAACTATTACTACGGAATAACTTTTTTCTGTAACTAATTAATAGTTAGATTAAATATAATGTATAAAAAATATAAAATAAACTCAATTTTATACTTTTCATGAGTAACTATTAAGTGTTAATATCTTAATTATTAGGTACTTATGTACTCCGTTCAGCACCTAAACTCTTTCGAACTGACGTATTGTCTTTCATCTACTTTTTATACCTAAAATAAGGACAGGTATGACGGCTAATTTTTACAATAAAAACGCCAATAAACTAGCTGAAATGTACCTATCAAAAACCTTTGAGGAAGTCCACGCATCTTGGTTAAGCTATCTGACTCCTATTTTAAATAAGAAAGAGGCCCGCATTTTAGATATAGGCGCTGGAGCAGGGCTAGATAGCAAGTACTTTGCACAGAAAGGTGCTGATAATAATATTTCTGTGACTGCGATTGAACCCGCTTCAATGTTAGCTGAACTCGGTAAAAATCATACCCAAGGTTTGAACATTAACTGGTTATAAGATTCACTTCCCGATCTCACCGCCGTCACGCGTAAAGAAATCAGTTTCGACCTCATTTTATTAAGTGCCGTTTAGATGCATATTCCAGATGCGCAACGCACTCGTTCATTACGAAAACTCGCTAACTTATTAAAGCCCGGCGGCCTATTAGTTATCTCATTACGTCATGGTGAAAGTGGCGATGAACGAAATATGTATGAAGTTTCTAGCGATGCTTTAGTACAAATGTCTACAAAACTCGGACTATCTCCATTATTAATCACAGATAAAAAGCCTGATGTAATCGGCAGAGCTAATGTCTCATGGCAAACGGTCGTACTAAAACTACCTGACGATGGGAGCGGAGCATTTCCATTCATTCGTCATGTTGCGTTGAATGACGGTAAGTCTGCAACACATAAACTCGCGTTAATGCGCGTGCTATTACGTATAGCTGACGGACACCCCGGTGCCGTTATACGACGTGAAGATAATAGGGTTAGATTACCTATTAGTTTAGTTACTCTTTACCGGGTGCATCAATATAAAGACTTAATTGATAAAAAATGCTGTAACAGACTGCTTTTTTCATAACATTCGTTCAGAGACAATTAAATGTAACGGGTATCATTAATTATTTTTAGATACTTTATAACTAAAGAGATCGATATTATAAATTAGGGGGATCTTACTGTTGAATATAAGCTCAAATAACTAAAAAGTGTTTAATCAAATCTCCAATTCAGTTGAACCTTATCATTAGTAGGGATTAAACTGGCTATTTTCTATTTCATGTATTTATGTTTTTGATTACATAGGGTAGTAGGTATTATTTAAAAGTTTTGATTTTTGATTGTATTATTGATTAAAATTTAAATAAATAGCTTTGAAAACGTTTATATTTCCAATAATATTTCTTTGTATTTAAACTGTGAAACTTTAGAGAATTTTAACATGATATATTTGGATACAGCAGCTTCATATCCCCTTCTGCCTGAAGTAAAAATAGCTCTGTCTGAAGCTTTCGATAAATACTATGCTAATTCCGCATCTAACCACACCTATGGTGAACTTATATCTCAAAAAATAAGTGAAACTAGAGAACGAATTGCAGATGAAATTGGTGCGTACCCCAGTGAAATAATTTTCACAAGTGGCGCAACAGAATCAAACAATATAGCATTTAAAAGTCTGCTTTTAAGCAACGATTTACCTATTGAGAAAAAGCATATTGTCACCACGCAAATAGAACACAAATGTATATTTTCAATCTGCGATTATTTAAAGACATTAGGATATGAAATTACTTATGTGAAACCTAACAAGTTAGGTATTATCGAAGCTGAAACTATAAAATCTGCAATCCGCACCGATACTGTTTTAGTTTCTGTAATGCATGTAAACAATGAACTTGGCACTGTTAATCCGATAGAAGAAATAGGACAAGTTTGTTTTGACGCTGAGGTTTTATT
This sequence comes from Psychromonas sp. KJ10-5, assembly GCF_055808325.1. Lineage (NCBI taxonomy): Bacteria > Pseudomonadati > Pseudomonadota > Gammaproteobacteria > Alteromonadales > Psychromonadaceae > Psychromonas > Psychromonas sp. KJ10-5. Next base: position 997,532 of record NZ_CM147864.1, read on the forward strand.
TCATAGTGATGCAGCACAAAGCTTTAAAAAAATAGATATTGATGTAGATGATTTAAATGTAGATGTTATGTCGTTTTCTGCTCATAAAATTGGTGGGCCGAAAGGTATTGGCGCTATCTACATCAGAGATTTAAGGCACAAACATTTAACTCCTGTAATCCACGGAGCGGGGCAAGAAGAGGGTTTAAGAGGTGGTACCGTTGCTGCACCACTTATTATAGGTTTTGGTGAAGCTGTTGTTTCATTTCCTAATCATTACAATAATTTTGAAAGTAAAAAAATTGCAGCATACCTATTAAATAAATTAGAAGAAGGGCAAATAACTTTTATAAAAAATGGAATAAATACGTTATCAAACTGTATTTCGTTAACGCTGCCAAATACAGATACTGAAACCTTGGTTAGAGCAAACGAAGAGAAACTGTGTCTAGCTCAAGGGTCTGCTTGCTCATCTAAAGAAATAGAGCCTTCTCACGTATTAACCGCGATTGGTTTAACACGTGAGTTAGCTGATAAGACTTTTAGATTAAGCTTTCCGTTAGATATTGAAACTAAATCGATTGATGAATTGGTAAAAATAATTAAATCGTTTTCGCAAAGTTAATTATTTATAACACGTAACGCAGGCACCACCGCCTTCTGCTTCATCATAAATATCATCCATAAAATCAGTATCAATTTCTTTTACTGCGATTTGCAGCGCATTACGACGTTTGTTCTTTTTCTTCAAAAAGCGTTCAAATTTCTTTTTATGATTTGTTTCAATCTGCTCTTGCCGATCAGGGTTCTCTAGTGTTGATAATGGGGTTCCTTTACCGAGCCAATAAAATGTTCCGTCTTCACGCTCATCTTCAGCCGCTTTCTCATACTTTTTAGCTTCTTCAAACGCTTCAGGGTATATTTCTTTTAAGCGTAACCATTCTATTTTCTGTTGGTAAAAACAGAATGTACAGCCGCTACGAGAACGCCAGCCGTAATAACCTGGTTTACCATCATCCATTGCTTCAACAATTTTACGCATGGTTGAGGCATTCAGATTACCCTTATATTCAGGATCTTTATGCTTCTCTTCAACCAAGTATTCAAAAAAGTCATTAATTTCGTTTTCATCTTGCTCTTTAAGTTCTCTATAAGCAATAACATCTGGATGATCTGCAAATAAGTCAGCTTTTCTTAAAATATCAAATACGCCATTTCTATCTACGCCATCTTCTCTGAAAGGCATTTTTATTTTCATATAGCTTTCAGAAATAGAGTTAGTCATAAATCCTGTTCGCTCTGGTTCATCAGATCTAATACCTACGTATGAAACTATTTCATCGTACCCTTCATCCTTCATTTTTTTATTTACCCATTGCTCGTATGGTACTAATTTCATTTGAATAGTACACCAGCGAGCTTGAGGTGAAGGAAGGTAGTTTTTATGTTTTTTCAAATGAAAGTCGAAATCTTTTTTCTCTCTATTTGACGTAAAAACCTCTTCATATGGATCAATAATAGTTCCGACATAACCTTCTAAGCGGTTAACAAAATCTATAACTTCAGGAAGCTCTTTACCTGTATCGGTAAAGTAATAATGCATATCAATACTTGGATAATTTTGTCTCATGTACATGGCAAGTGCAGCACTATCTTTACCTCCTGATAGGCCAAGTACATGTAATGTTTTTTTAGACGTTGTCATCTAAGTATCCTCTTCTTCAAATGATTCAAGTAATCTTAATAGAATTGCACGTTTTTGTGCGGGATCAATTTTATTTAGTGTTGATTTAATTGTCGTCAATTGTTCGTTAAACTTTTCATCCACTTTTTTAGGTGTTAAATCCCCCAAAACAGCATAATGAGAAGCGGCTTTGAATTTATCAATCATTTGCACTAACTCAGAATTAGCTTTTTCTAGCGCCATATCATTCCAGTTACGTTCTGCAACACTAGAGAGTAATGAAATGATACTTGAAACCCATTTTTCATTACTTGTAAATTCAGCTAAACGTGAGGCAAAAGTTTCTAACTTATAATCAGAGGTGTAGTTAGCAACTTTCTGACAACGAGAAAATAAATGTTCATCTAGTTTAAAGAATGACGCTATACGATCTCGATATCCATTTATCATATCTTCATGAGCAGAGCGTAATTCACTGATGACTTCTGATATTTTATCAACGCTAACATCTACTTTATTATTCTCGAATAGCTTAGGGATATCTTCTATTAAATATTGTGTTGGATCAGAAGCCAATAATGTTAAATCTCTGAAACCTTTAGCAAGTTTAGATATATTATTAGTTTTCTTTGTCCAGGGGCTAAGCTCACTCACAAACTGTACATATTCTTGTGCAAGCTTTAAGGTTGAAGGTTTCACTGAGTCATCATTAATTGCATTAGCTAAAGCTGTTAGATGGTTTAACTTAATGCCATCCATGGTAATAAACTTAATGCCAATACTTTGTGGCTCTTTAATTAATTTAACTGCATACTCTTCGTCAGGCTCAGCTATAAAAATGTCATTATTGTGAACGTCTTGGTCGTAAAATGCTAAATGCTCTGTGTTAGCCAAGAGAAATGCTAAACACCATATAGGTAAAATACCTTTGGCAACACCATAAGGTTCACTACTCCACAAAGTATATAACTCAGAAAGATAAATAATTTTATTCTGATTCGATTTAAGATGCTCAAGAGCAGAGGAAAATAAGGTAACCATGTCTTGATTACTTCCATCAGGCATACAAAAATCACCTAACTCTGTTTCAAAATTAAACTGATGTAATCCTTTATGTACTAAACATGATAAGTACAAACCTTTTTCTGGTGGGAAGTTATCTGCACCAAAACCAAGTTCAAATTCATCACCATTTTCAACCATTCTAATGAGTAGTTTCTTAATTGCAGAGTTTGCACTACCTGAAGGTTTAGAGCGATTCACTAATTCATTAACGATAGTCGGTGCGACATTAAAAATATTTTCAGCGATAGCTGAGGATATTTGAGAAAGCGAACGACCTTTTATAAGCTTCCCTTGATGTTGCCAGCTAGCAGCTTCAAATACTGAAGATAACTCTTGTTCTATTTGTTTTGCTGCAAGAAAAATACGACTTTCTAATTCTTTTTGAGCAATTAAATCGTGCTTTATTTTGGCTTCTTCTTGAGCAATTTGGTTTAAAGCGATTAATTCGGTGGCAACTTCTTTTAGTTTTTCTAAAGAAACTGCTTCACCTACTGTTGCGTAGGGTAAATCATGCATGGCAGATTTAAGTTGTTTTGCAACGGCTTCATTAGCAGGAAGCAAAAAGCTTAAAAACGATGCACCTTTTAAAGGCTCTACTTTTAAAGACTCAATAAAACCAGCTTCTATCTTATTAATTAGTTTAGTATTTGCCCAACGCATAGTGCCAGATTTATGATAATGTGCTGTTGCTAAAATACTTTGAGGAATATCACATACTTTCGTCCAATCAACACCTTGACTAATAGACTCTATACGTTCTACTACCATGGAATGTATATCAATATCACTCCCTTGGAAAACAAATAACGCATTATGATTTTGACGATATATAACAATCGTCCATGCTTCTAAATCTTTAATTGCGTTTTTTATATCGGCTTTACTTTCACCACGTGCAAAAAAGTAATCAATAATAAATTCTTTTTTAGCATGTAATTGGTGCTGAAAGCCGAATATAGTTAATAGAGATATAACTTTAGTTATTGATACATGTAACTCAGAGCCTTTTTGCTCTGCTCTATGTATGGCATCACAGCCTTCTAACCAGGCTTTACTATCATGCGAAGTAACAATTAAGTGGTGTAAATTGTAGTGTAAGTAATCCCAAAGCATTTCTGGGAGATACAACGCTGTTGTTTTACTAGTTTTATCATAACTATTAGATAAAAACTCTCTAAATCCTAGTTTTTCATAAGATGCTAAAAAACCAAATAAACTACGTTCATTTTGAGAAAAGCGACGGCGTGAAATTGGTCCTAACAATAGGCTGACCACAGGGTCGAGAGGCAAAGTTTTTAATAACGCCTTTTTGTTGGTATTTTTATGTTCAAAACATGTAAGCACATGGTTGATTAGAGTTTCATACTTGTTTTCTAAAGCTTTAGTTATGTCATCCGTTTTTGTAATGGAGTCACCTACTAAAACAAGTGATTCATCAATTGAGGGGTTAAAACTTAAATCTCTATAGCGACCTTGAACTTTAGCCCACTCTTTTTGTGCTTTAACGTCTTTATTTTTAGCGTAATCAGAAAACGATTGATGTAAAAAACCGACCAACAAAATAGAGTTTTTTGCTTGCTGCGCAATATCTGCTAATGATTGAAAAAAATGTAAATCTTTATTGTTTCTTGATTGGTGGTCTAGCGCTTTACCCATTTCATCAAGAAAGATTAACGTACCATCTGCCTTTATAGGTGAATCAGATAAAACATTTTTAATTGCTGTTAAGCATTCATCGTCGTCTAAAGCTTTAATTTCATCAGCAATAAACTCAATGTTAAAGGCTTTATAGATACTCATTAAGATGGCGTTTGCCGGTGCTTCTAAACCACAAACATGCTTAATAACCTGCCAACCATTCTTAACATTGAAACGATCAGAAAAATCATCAAGCACACCATCGGCTTTATCGAGCTTAGTAGTTGCGTATATGCGCTCTTTTTTATTAGCTGAGAGCAAACTCGCTAAATATAAGGCTAAGGTAGATTTACCAGAACCATAAGGTCCCGTTAAGGTGTAAGCACGTTGCTCACTACCAGCAAAATCACGGCTAATGGTATCTAAAACATTAACGGCAGTACCATGCAGAATAAAGCTATCAATAAATATTTCAAAATCAGCTAATTCGCTATCAATTCTTGTTGAGCTTTTATAGCGTTGATTAATAGAAATTATAGAATTAGTCATTACGCATCCCCTTTATAAAATTGTTCTATTATTGATAAAGGGTTATCTAAGTAATCTTTATTTATTTTTACCTGCCTTAAGCCTAAAGAATCAATCCAAGATATACCTTCGTCAGTATATTCTTGCGCTTCATCTAACTTTTGTCCTAAACCACTTTCAGAAAGCCTAAAAATACGCCCAGGGGAGCAAGGTTTAGTTAATAATGAGTCAAAATCAATACTGTTAATCTTTGAGTCCTCTGTTTCGATTTGTGCGAACTTTACCAAACCATAAATAAAAATTTCAATCGGTAATTCAGGCCTTTCAACTAAATCACTCACATAAAAACCGCCGCCATTATCTGTTACTAAATTTAATTCCGATAACGGTGAGGTGAAGTGATCTTCATCTATAACTTGCTTTTTTTTTGCCGCATCACTTTTAAATTTTTTGCAATACACATTTAAAAAGCAATCAATATCTTTTTTAATTGTATTTTCATTACCAATATCGTTAGTAACTAATTTTTTTGCATCATTAGCACAATCAGAAAGCAGTTTTGATTTTTCAAAATGTTGTGCGTGAGAATAATTAAAGAAGTAACGATAAGCAGTTAAGCTTTCAAAATTAAAGTTAAGCCAAAAGTGTACTAACCAAATAGAGCCTAAATGTTCTAGATAAGGATCTTTTCCATTTTCAATATCAAACAAATAGTTACCATCATCAGAAGTAATATAATCTATAGTTGATTGTTCTCTTTTACTTATAACTAGCCCCGCAGACTCAGCCCAGTAGCGAATTGCATTCACCATGTTTTTACCCACACCAAGCTTAATTATAGCTTCTTGAGTTTCTTCTACTCTACTAGTTTGTAATTTACCTCCAGAATTCATATGGTTAACAGCTTTAAATAGCCATCCATATCTGAGGGGAAAAGTGTCATGTCCTGTAAATTTAGCTTTCATTCCTATTACTACCTCTGGAGAAATTATCCAGGCGTATGTTATCTTGTTTAAGGTAACCTTTAAAGTGATTTTGCAAAGATGCTGTATAAATTAACAGCTTTATTTTCCGTGAGGTAAATATTTTATTTATTTAACATTGATGTACTGGTTATATATATGTTAATAAGGTACAGTTGGTAACTGTTTGTTTTGTTGGGGTATTTATGTTAACTAAAATTATATCTAACTTTTCAGAGGATGAGTTATATTCTTTTCTGGAGCGATCTACAATTAATTTTGCTATTAATACCATACAAAATACTGGTGACTTTGAAGGTTTATCAAAGAATCAGCTTGCTGAGATTATTGCGAACACGAAACAAGTGGAATTTGTGTTTAATGATAAACTAAGAAAACTTCTAATTGATAGATTAACACCTGAACTCTTTGTTGCAATATTTCCTGAGTTCGAACTTTCAGAAAAGTTAATTAAACCCAAACATTATGAAGCTGCAATTCAATGGGCATGCTCAAATTTGCATGTATTTTCTAAAAAGATTGGTTTAGAAGAAATTTATCATAATGAAGTTGATAGTAGTAATTCATTTGAAAGCATTTCCAGAATAGAACCTCTATATTCGCTATACCCTTATCAACAGCAAATTTCTAAAGATGTATTTAACGCATTTGAACAAGGTAAATCCAGAGTTTTAATTCATTTACCAACAGGTGCCGGTAAAACTAGAACCGCAATGAATATCGCTGCTGAGCATCTTAGGCAATCAGAGAATAACTTAGTTTTGTGGTTAGCAGACAGAGAGGAGCTTTGCTCACAAGCTTACTCTGAATTTTCAAAAGCATGGCAGTCTTTGGGTAACCGGCCTACCTCCCTTTATGGATTTTATTCAAGTTCCACAGAAAGCCTAAGTGGCATTGACTCTGGGTTCGTGGTTGCTGGCTTACATAAATTTTTAAGTTTAAGAAAAAGCGACTCAAGGCAACTACAACTTTTATACAGAAAACTAGCTGAAAAAGTCACACTAGTTATTTTTGATGAAGCTCACAAAGCTGTTGCCCCCAAATTTCAAGAAGTGGTTCAGGACTTTATTGATGATGAGGCGTTTCATGCTGACCTAATAGGTTTAACAGCAACCCCAGGAAGAAGCTACTCTGAGGATGGATTATCTGAAGAAGACGCTCGCCTAGCTAATTTTTTCTACAACAATAAAGTATCTATGCAAATTTCGGGCTATTTATCACCAATAGATTACTTAGTAGAAAAAGGCTACTTAGCTAAAGCTAATTTTAAATCATTAAATTATGATTATTCAGGTATTGCTGCATACGAATTAAGAGATGCGGGTGGTGTTGAAACGATGACGACGCTAGCAAATAACATAGAGCGTAATCGACAGATCTTAAATACGATTATTGATGAATGTAACCTTGGGTCACAAATCATTGTTTTTGCGTGTACCGTAGAGCACGGAATTAACCTTGCTACTGCACTTGCTTATCAAGGCATAAAAGCAGCATCTATTGATAGTAAAAATGACACAATAGAGAGCCGCAGAGCAAAAATAGTGCAATATAAAAAAGGCGAACTACAAGTTCTCGTTAATTTTAATGTACTAACGGCAGGCTTTGACGCCCCTAAAACTAACGTTACCGTAATAGCTAAACCAATGAACTCTTTAGTACAGTATTTACAAATGGCTGGTCGTGCCATGAGGGGGGATAAAAGCGGCGGTAATAAAGAATGCAATATTTATACAGTGATGGATAACATACCTGAGTTTCAAAGTATTAGCCTCGCATTTGGTTATTGGAATGATATGTGGGCAGAAAAGGAAATAAAATAATGAGTAATAGATTTTTAAGTGCTGAGACCGTTATTGAGTCATTAAGGGATAATGGATATAACAATACTGCTTACGCGTTGGCGGAACTTATTGATAATAGCTTGCAAGCAACGGCCAACCGTGTAGAAGTTGGCTTTATAGAAGAACAATTAAACGCGCGAAAAAATTATACCGTATCAGAAATTTCTCTTTGGGATAATGGTGTCGGTATGGATATCGCGACACTTAGAGTTGCGATGCAATTTGGTGGCGGTACACACCGAAAAGATACAGGCGGTATGGGTAAATTTGGAATGGGATTACCAAACTCATCCATTTCACAGTGTAAGCGTGTTGATGTATGGAGTTGGCAGGCGGGTGGAGAGCCTCATCATACTTACTTAGATGTTGATGAAATGAAAAGTGGTGCACTTGAAGAAGTGCCAATGCCTACAGCAAAAGCGATACCTTCTAAGTACGAAAAAGCATTTTTTACTAAAAAACCAGAATCTGGCACATTAATTATTTGGTCTAAGCTTGACCGTTTAAGCTGGAAAACGGGTAAATCTATTTATCGTCATTGCGAACATTTAGTAGGCCGTATGTATCGTAATTTCATTAGTGATGAAAATATAAAAATAGAAAGCATTACTTATCGTAAATCAGCAGATGACAGGCTTGATGTTTACGATAAGGAAACTTTTAAAGCTAATGATCCAATGTACCTCAAAAAGAACACTTCGCTACCAGAATTACCTGGTAGTTATAAGAATGAGGCTTTTTTTGAGAAGATGGACGAAGAAGTCATTTCTGTTGAATACATTGATGAAAATGGAGAGCCTAAACGAGATGATGTAACCGTTACTACCTCAATGGTTAAAAAGAACATATCAAATCGTATTTTAAAAGACACCGTTGGTAAATTAGGTGGTACAACTTGGGGTAAACATTGTAGCAAAAACGTAGGTGTTTCAATAGTTCGAGCTAACAGAGAGCTAGTTTTAAGAGATTCATTCTTAACTTCTGCTTTAAGAGAGAGCAAAGGGCGCTTTATTGGTATTGAAGTGTCATTTCCTCCAACGCTTGATGCTGTCTTCGGCGTAACGAATAATAAACAAGATGCAATTCGTTTAATTCCTTATGAGATGAAAACAATTTTTACTCAAGCTGGGTTTGATTCTGAGCAAGAATACTTACGAGATTTAGAAGAGAACTCTGATTCATTACTTCAAGTACTTAAAGTGGTGGCAGTAATTAAAAAGCATGTATCAGCTTTAACTAAAGTGTTAGATACAATAAATGTTGAAGGTAAAGCAGTCAAAGGGGAAGAGCCTAAGACAGCATCTGAAGGAGCTGCGAGTAAAGCAACAATAGGCTCTGCCCACCGCGAATTACACGGGCACAAAACAAAAGAGAAAACACCAGAAGAGCTTAAAAAGGAAGATGTTTTTGACCATCTTAAAAAAGCTGGAGGAATGAGTGATGAAGAAGCTGAAGAGAAAGCTGAACGCCTTATTCTTACTGGTAACCGTTTCTTAATTGAAGACGTAGCACGAGATTCTGAAGCATTTTTTGACGTATCAACAAGTAAAGGGTTAACACTCGTATTGTTTAATACTAATCATGTTTTTTATCAAAAGTTGGTTAGTAAACTGGATGGTGATGAACTTGAAATTATGCAAACTACAATTGCAGGTTTTGCACGAGTGATGAATGAAACCACCGATGAGCGACGTTTAGCCTATTTAAACACCATTCGTCGGGAGTGGGGCTTAGTTATTAGTGAATTTCTTCAAGGCCCTGAAGATGACGAGTTGGACGACTTTTAATGTCGAACTTAATCTCAAGTTCAGAGCTTACACATCAGCTAGAAGAGTTATTACCTAGCTGTAAAGAGCTAACTGTCATATCTGCTTTTATGACCCAACCAGCGACACGATGGTTGGGTCAGTTAATTTATAGCAATAAACCTAAAGTACAGTTGATAGGCCGTTTTACGCCAATTGATTTTGCAAAAGGTGCAAGTGACTTAAATGCACTTCGTGATTGCATTAATAATGGCTATCAAGTTAAAGCACTCGTAAACTTGCATGCAAAAATTTATCAAATAGATCATGACATTATTTTTAATGGCAGCGCTAATTTAACGGGCAAAGGCTTAGCGCTAGTTAATAATGGTAATTTAGAGTCGTGTAGCAGAGTAAATGCCTGCGAACAATCAAAAGCATTCATCAATAAAATTGTGGAATCAGCGACTGATTTAACACTAAGTATGCTTGATGAAATGCAAGCTTATTTAGAACAATTTTATGACACTAATGAAACTGAGTTACCTGCTATATGGCCTGAAGATATACTGCCACAAACATCTGAACTGTTTGTATCTGACTTTCCACTAGGTAAACTAGATGTTTGCTTGAGTGAATATCAAGTCAACCCATCATTACCCTTTGCTCAAATTGAGAATGCTAAAGGCGATTTTGCATTAGCGTCAGCGTTGTTTAAGCGAACAAAAGCATACTGCTGGTTAAAAAAACAAATAACTAAAAACCAGTCAGAACGCGATCTAGGTTTCGGTCAAATCTCAAGGTTATTGCATGACGCTTTAGCAGATGACCCTGGGCCTTACCGACAAGAAATTAAAGATCTCCAAGCAAATTTATATTCTTATTTAAAGCTCTATGCGAGCGATGAGGTAGAAGTTTATATGCCTGGTAGAAGAAGTGAAATCATAAGAATAATTAATTAAGGAATGATATGGCAATCGAAAATCTCGAAAGAGAACTTTCAGTAATTTATGATGAATTAGATCATCATAAGCTTGTTTTACCTAATTTTCAAAGAAGTTTTGTTTGGAGTAGAGATAAGCAAAGAAAGTTATTAGCATCTTTTATTGTTGATTTACCAATGGGTAGTCTACTGACACTAGAAGGGATTAGCACAGACTTTTCGAAAAGGAAGCTTTGTTATCCAGATGAGGTGGAATTAGAAGAGAAAGACTGCGAATTTGTTTTAGATGGTCAGCAGAGACTCACGACCTTAAGATCTATTTTTTATGATCACTTTTCAAACCCCGACTGGAAGAATAATTGGGATCAATTATTTGGTTCTCTGCGAACCCGGTGGTTCTTAAATATTAGAACTGAAGAACGCGATATTTTTGGTCTAAATGATTTAATTTTTAAAGAATTGAATACATTAACAGATTCAGAAATTGAGGGTAATATAGAATTTAAAGTCATTCATAAAACGAAGGATAAAGAGTTACATCACCCAAAGGTGACTAGAGTTTTAACTCATGGAGATAAAGTTGAAGGTTTATCGAAAGCTGATATTACAAATGGCTTCGCTAATGATTACTTATTACCTCTTTGGGAAATTTATAAAGGTGATAAAGGTATCCATAAAAAGGTATTGAATAAGATCGCCGAGAATAGAATTGCAGAAATAAAAGATGATCTAGATGAAAGCACTCCCATTGAACACTATAAAAAGATTTTTAACTCTTTGGGCATAGAAGATTGTGACTTTGAAGAAATATATGACGACTGTAAAAATAAAGACATAAGCTTGAGGTTTGTAAATCAATTTGCTCAATTACAAGCTGAGTGGGTGAAATCTTTAACATTTGAATTATCAAACTTACTTAATAGAAAAGTTCCTATTGTGCAATTAAAGAGAGGAGAGATAGATCGAGCTGTAGCTATCTTTGAGGCAATAAATCGCGGCGGCGAACCCTTAAGCGTATATGACCTAATAGTTGCAAAGTCGGCACAAAACCGTGAAGAAAATAACTTAACTCAGCAACTAATTCTTGGTCTTGGTAAAGAAGTGTTAGTTCCAAAAGCGCTTTCTAAGAGTTTTAATAAGCAAGATAAAAAAATACAATGGAACTCTATAGGTTTCGGAGCCGTACATGGTAATGAGCCATTAAAAATAGTTAAAGATTGGTTCGTTAATTTACTTTCTGTACTGTCCTATACAAAAGAACTCGGTGAGCCAATTGACATAGGTCATATAAAACGCGAAAAAGCTCTCAAATTAAGCGCGGAGTTAGTAAATAAAAATATTAAGCATACAATAAATTCTATTAATAGAGCGTTATGTTTTTTAAACCTTAGATGTGGTGTTGTAAGTTGTAAGGATGTTCAATATAAACTCACTTTGGTCGTTTTAGGTTATTACCTTTGTGATGATGATATCTGGAATGATGTGGATAAGCTCAATAAGCTTGAGTATTGGTACTGGTCGATTACCCTTGGTGGTGGATATGCTAAGGCGCAAAATATCAGATGCATAAATGATATTAAAGAACTTGATAAGCTAATATTCCACGATGAAAATAAGTTTGAGGTTTATGAGAATAGGATATTAAATGTTGAAGATTATGTGAGTGAGAATATTTTACTAAGGAAAGATGATGCAATAGATAAAGAGCCTACATCGATTAAAAATATTCTTCTACAGTTTATACTATCTAGACAGCCTCATGATTTAGAGCCGCAAGGTAATGGTGTTATGTTAACCGCATGGGATGTAGCTTTTAATGATTTAGCACTTGAACTACACCATTTAATACCACTTGCAAGAGTAAAGAAAATAGGTGAAGTATCATCAGAGCTAAGGAAAAACCCAGAGAATATACTCAATAGCTCTCTAAATCTAAGTTACATAACTAAAGAGTCAAACCGTTTAATTTCAGATTTTGCGCCAGCCGAGTATCTAAAAAAGGTAGGTAATAAATCGCTTGCCAGCCACTTTATAAAGATTGATACAACAGCATTTGATAAAAACATATTGGATAAAGATTATACCGATAATTTAAAAGAGCGTTTTAGTCTATTACAAAACTCAATCACTTTACATTTACGAAGCCTTCAGTAAGTTATAATTTCTGATACGCGTTCCGTTTTGCTCAAGTAGCTCAGAAAGTAGAGAAAAGTAAATGTTATTTGAACCTACTTTTAGCTTATATAATTCTTTTAAAAGGCGTTTATTAAACGCCTTTTGTTTTTTATAATCTTCAAATGTATCGTCGATATAATCAATTTTATTAAGGAGCAATGGGCGTTTTTCTTCAATTACGTAATCAAAAAAGTCAACATCTTGATCTGCCATTTTTATTTTCACACGTTCTTTTAGCTGTGGAAGAGGAGAGTCATAAAATCCTTCATAACCAAGGAGTGTTACCTTACCTGAATGTATGTGAATTTTTATAAGCTGAATATCATCAAGCTCACCGTACATTTGTAGTGCTGCGCCTATATACACGCGAAGTACTAGCGGTAGCAGAGTTATAAAATCCTTATGAAGCGTTAGAGAGTGTGGGAGCCCATTTTCAAAGTCGACTTTACTCGCGGGTAATATCTTCTCTGCTTCTAGGCACAGTGATTCAATTAGTGCGCTGTCTGCTATTTGAAAAAGCAGCTCAGTAGCTTGGTGCTGCGCTATTTTATAAGTGTCGAAGAATGCTTTTATGTCGCGTTTTAAATCTTCAGGTTGTTGGGCGTAAGGCTTACGCTTTTCAAACATAGCGAGTGCAAAGTAAAGCAGTAAATCTTCTCTACGCATTGTTTCGGCGGTTGTTAGCTCCTCTTCTTCAAACCATTTTAAAACAAGTTGCAGGGCTTTTTTATTTGAGCCAATAACTTCTTTTATTTTGTCACTTTGCGAAAACTCATTGTTTGCTGGGCAGCGGCCAAGCGTTAAGCATGTGAGCCAAAATGATTCAAAAAGTTGCTGGTGCTGAGTAAATAAAATTCTCGCTTGTTCTTCATTAACAGGTTCTGGCGCTGTTAGGTGCTGCCATTTATAAGCGCGTTTATGGCGGTTTTGTAAAAAGTGTTGTTCAAGTTGCTTATCTTTAAATATATAATAAATACCAGGGGCAACAGCAATGGCGTTTTCGTCAACGCTCATTTCTATAAATGCTTTAAGCTCTGATTGCGTGTAGTATTTTTGAAAGGTGTTACGACTCGTAATTACGCCATCTTTGTATGGTTGAAACTGACTTATCAGCGTTTCGTTTCCGAGCATTGCTGATACAACAAGTAACTTTTGTGAAAGCTCCCATGCCCCAAGTAACGCTCCTATTCGCTCATCTTTGTCTTCTATTACATTAATTACAAAACCAATGTTAACAATGTCAGAAATAACTTTATCAGCATCAGGGCGGTAGTTTAAATCCCAACCTAATGCATCTATTCCATGGGCTTCGAGTTCGCGCAAGTCGTCGCCTCTACCGCATCCATAATCAAATATTGAATAGTCGCAATTCAAAAAGCCATTTTTAGCTAGTGTTTTTAAAGGGGCCGAAAGTTCATGTCGTACAATGGCCGTTAAATGACGATCTATTATTTTATTATCATCAGGGCTTTGTACGGCAGAGCTTCGAAATAAACGACCATCAACTAGCTCGTATCCTTTTTTAGCAATTAAACGTTCCCAAGAACCTTTAAAACCGATCATACGTGTATTTTCGTATAAGCCTGCTTGCTCACCTTCAGCAGTTAGGTCACAAAATAATTGGTAATACTTACTAGCAGGCGAAACCATAGTTTCTTTACGGTGCAAAATAGGTGGATTATCGGAGTTTGAGTACTCAGTAATACGGTGAGATAATTTGCTTAAGTTTACGTTTATGCTTCGATTTAATGCAGGGTAAGAATCGTTGTAGAAATCTGGATAACTTAACAGTGATAAACGGAACTCTTTTTTGAAAAGTTTAACCAAGTCCCATTCATTTTCTGTAATGTTTAAGGCATTAGCAACAGCTGGTATGAATTTTATCAGCGTATGAGGTAAAGCCTCAAATGCATCTTTATGTAAGTAAATTGCATCAGGCAGCTGTTTACCCGCCTTTACATCCTTAACTAGTTTTGCAAATAGTAATGCATCCATGAATGACCTATTTATAATGGGCTGTTATAAAATGAGTGGCTCGATAGCAGTGATTTTTTTATTTCTCTTCTATTCATCTTAACGAATACTCTGTTTATCATGCAATAAATTTCTAAATTTCTAAATTTCTAAATTAAAAATAAATACAAGTAAGGGCAAGTGTTATAAACCACATTTTATGAAACAGTAATAGATTTATGATCCACTGTACAATGACGCGTACTTGGTTCCTGTTATCTTACACATAAATACCCAAGTACTGCAGTTTCTTTTCATGATTAATATGTACGATTGAAAAATATCATGAAAAGGCAAGTGACTTACATTGGTACCGTTTTTGGTTGGGCCTCATAATATTTACTCAAGGTTTTGTTGCGTAGGAATTATAAAATCGTTAACAACTGTGCTTGTATGTTGATAGGGGTTATAAGGCTAACTCAATAGCCTTAATATTTATTAGATTGGTGTTTTAAACTGCCGCCTGCGCGATGTTTTGAATGCGACCTACGATTGAGCGTAAACCATTGCCGCGAGTAGGGCTGAGGTGTTTTTCTAGGTCTAGGGCTTGGAAGTAAGCTGAGATATCGAAATCTACAATCTCTTGGGGCGTTTTATGATCAAATGCTGCTAGTACTAGTCCAAGTAATCCACGTACGATAATGGCATCACTGTCTACTGAGAAAGTGAGTAGTTCGCCTTCGGTACCAGGTTGGATCCAAACATTGCTTTGGCAACCTTTTACAAGGCGTTCAGAGGTGTGCCACTTATCATCAAAAGCGGGGAGTTGTTTCCCTAAATCAATAATATACTTATATTTATCTTCCCAGTCGTCGAAAAATGTTAAATCTTCAATGATCTCTTCTGTTGTTGGTAATGACATGATACCTCTAATATTTATACTTTATAGACAGCGTAAAAAAAAATCGCAGTTAACTTGTTTATAAAACAACTAGCTAAGTGCGATTTATTATATTGGATTATGTGCAGTGGTGAAAGAGGTTAGAAGAACATACCAGATTCTAATTGGGCTTCTTCACTCATCATTTCTCTTGACCAAGGTGGATCAAAGAGTAATTCAACTTTTACATTGTCAACATTGGGTACTTTTGCTACACGATATTCAACGTCGCTAACAAGTACTGGGCCCATGCCACATCCAGGTGCTGTTAAAGTCATGTCGATCGAGACAGTTTTGTTACTTTGTTCTACTGATACTTTGTAGATTAGACCTAAAGAAACTAAACTAATTGGGATTTCTGGATCGTATATGCCATCTAGTGCTTGCCATACCTGATCTTCATCAATTTCATCTTTGCCAAGGTCTTCAAACTCCAAGACTTCAGATTGCTGGCCAATTGCTGATGCATCGGTACCATCGATGCGCAACATGTTACCCATCCAAGTCACTGTGTAGTTGCCACCCAAGCTCTGATTAATGGAGATAAACTCTCCTTCAGGAATAATGGTTGGTTCGCCAGTTGGGACTCTACGCGCTGCACAAGCGCGTTGTGTTACTACCATCTTTTGCATCAGTTAGCTCACATTAAAGCTTTCGCCACAGCCACATTCAGCCACAACGTTAGGGTTGTTATATTTAACAACTTGATTAATACCTTCGGTAACAAGATCTATCTCTGTGCCGGCTATCATCATCATTGATTTAGCTGCGACAGCGATATCAAAATCAGAAAATTTGATAATAATATCGTCTTCAGCAGGTTGGTCTTCGATTTCTAGTACGTAGGCAAAGCCGGTACAACCGCTTACTTTGGTACTGAGTCGTATAACACTATCTGGCTTGTTAGCCATTTGTGCTGAGAAGTATTTTTCTGCTGCTTCAGTTAATAAAATATTAGCAGTTGGATCAAATACAGATACGGTCATTAATAACTCCTAAGACAACATTGTTTTTGCTTTGTTGAGTGCAACAAATAAAGCATCAATATCATCAAATGTATTGTAAATAGAGAATGAAGCACGTGCAGTGCCTGGCACATTAAAGCGCGTCATTAAAGGTTGTGCACATAGGTCGCCCGTTCTGATTGCGATACCTTGCTGATCAAGTAAGAACCCAAGGTCAGCAGGGTGGCCTTGTTCAAGTACAAAACTTAATACACCAATTTTATTTTTAGCGTTACCTATGATGGTTAGGCCTTCAAATGCTTGTGCTTTTTCAGTGGCATAGGCAAGTAATGCATGTTCGTGTGCTAATACTGCATCTTGATCTAATGCACTAAACCAACGTACTGCTTCACCCATGGCAATGGCACCGCCTACATTTGGTGTTCCTGCTTCAAAGCGGTATGGCAATACATTCCAAGTAGCATCTTGCAAGGTCACTGTGGCAATCATTTCACCACCAGTACGCCATACAGGCCAACTTTCAAGGACAGATTCTCTCCCCCAAAGTATACCTATGCCCATTGGGCCATAGATTTTATGCGCAGAAAAAGCGTAAAAGTCACAACCAATATCTTGTACATCAGCCCAACCATGTGCAGCACCTTGTGCGCCATCAACTAATACTAAGGCATCTACTTTTTTAGCCTTTTCTGTCATTGATTTAACGGGATTGATTGTACCGAGTACGTTTGAAACATGCGGGAAAGCAACGAATTTTGTGTTCTCATTGAGCAAGCTTTCATAAGCGACTTGATCTAGTTCACCAGCATCGTTCACAGGTACGGTACGCAACGTTGCGCCTGCTTCTTTACAAGCATGTTGCCATGTTACTAGGTTTGCATGGTGATCCATTTCCGTTGCAATGACTTCATCACCCGGTGAAAGTAGGGTACGTAAACCATTGGCTACGATGTTTATACTTTCGGTGGTGCCGGTTGTCCAAATCACTTCTTCACGTTTTGGCGCATTTAGAAATTGCTGGATAATATCACGCGCATTTTCAAAGCCACGTGTTGCTTGATCCGCAAGGAAGTGTGCACCTCGGTGCACATTGGAGTTACTGTTCGAGTAATAATCAACCATTGCATCAATCACACATTGTGGTTTCTGTGTGGTTGCTGCGTTATCTAAGTACACCAAGGGTTTACCATTGACTTGACGCTTTAGAATTGGAAATTGTTCGCGGATAGCTAATACATCAAAACTCATTAGACTCTCACTTAGTTTACTTTCATGGCAGAGAAGCGTGCACGAATTATTGGACGAATCCATTCAGCGAGTACTTTATTTGGCATTAAATCAATTAATTCATTGATGAAACCAAAGTTTAAGATCACATTCGCTTGTGCGCGGTTTATGCCTCTTGTTTGCAAGTAATACAAAGCTTGTTTATCAACTTCTGCAGACGTTGCACCATGGGCACAACGTACATCATCGGCATAAATTTCTAGTTCTGGTTTAGTGTTGATTTCAGCTGTTTTTGATACCAGTAAGTTACGGTTGTTTAATTCAGCTAAGGTTTTTTGTGCGTCACGGTGAATATGAATTCGACCGTTGAATACTGCTTTAGCACGACCGCCTACAATACAACGTACGTTTTCTTCTGTAGTGCCGTTTGGCATTGCGTGTTCAACGGTTGCATGAAGATCGAATAGCTCGTTATTATCTAACAGGTAGATAGCGTTTAATTTTGCATCTACAAATTCACCTGAGTGAATGATGTCAGTATCTAAGCGTGATAAGTCACTACCAAATGCTACGATAGTACTGTGCATAGTTGAATGATCTAACATGTTGAAGTGACAACCACCAACAGAGACATTGCTACCAGTTTGTAATGCAAAACGGTAATGCTCAAGGTGTGCTTTTGGAGATACAAAGTACTCTACAAAAGCAGTGTTTAATGTATTACCCTGTGCTTGAACATCTTCAATCACTGCTAGCTCAGCACCTTCGCCTAGTGTCACTTGTACACGAGTATGAGATTCAGCACCTTGGCTTAATAGTGAACTAATACGTAAAGGTTGTTCAACTTTAACACCAGCTTCAACATTCACGATCACGACATCTTGTGCTAATGCATCATTCACCAAACCAAATAAATGACGATCAGGTTTTACTTCAGAGAAGTCAGCAATTGCTTGCAATTGTTGTTGAGCTGCTAACTCACTACCTAAAGAGACAGTTAATCCTGTTGGAAGTGTGTCGCTTAATGCGCTTTTATCTAACTTGCCATTTTTAAATACTAATTCAATAGCAGATAGGTCGGCAATTGCTAATGGCGTTAATTCACTTACTACTTCAAGCTGTGTTGCTTTAGTGCTTTGAATTGCACGCAGTGGTGTGTAACGCCAAGCTTCTGTTTTACGAGTAGGCCATTTAGTTGTTGATAAAAGTTCAAGTGCACGGCTACGTTTTGGATTTAACCAATCGTCTATTTTTTGCCCTCGTGAGATGGCATTTTCTAACCATTCGCTCATCTATTAACCCTCAATGTTGTCTTCGTCTTTGTGAGTTTCTAACCAAGCGTAACCTTGAGATTCTAATTCTAGTGCTAGCGAAGCGTCACCACTTTTCACGATTTTACCGTCAGCTAATACATGAACAAAATCAGGTTTGATGTAATCAAGTAGACGTTGGTAATGCGTTACAACAATGAAGCTACGCTCAGGAGAACGTTGGCTGTTAACACCAGCTGCTACCATTTGTAATGCATCGATATCTAGACCAGAGTCTGTTTCATCTAAAATACATAGTTTTGGTTTAAGCAGTAACATTTGCATTAATTCGTTACGTTTCTTTTCACCACCAGAGAAACCTTCGTTAACGCCACGCTTTAAGAATGCAAGCGGTAAGTCAACTTGTTTACAAGCTTCTTTTGCTTGCTTTAATAGTTCAGATGAAGTGATTGGCTCTTCACCATTTGCTTCACGAATTGCATCAACAGAGGCTTTTAAAAATTCTAAGTTGCTTACACCTGGGATTTCAACAGGGTATTGGAATGCTAAGAATAGGCCTGCCGCAGCACGCTCTTCAATTTCCATCTCTAGTAGGTCTTTACCATTGAAAGTGATCGTACCGCTATTTACTTCGTAACCTTCACGGCCTGATAAAACATAGCCCATAGTACTTTTACCAGCACCGTTTGGTCCCATGATCGCGTGTACTTCACCTGGTTTAATATCTAGATTAAAACCTTTGATGATTTGCTTTTCTTCAATGCTTGCGTATACGTCTTTGATTGTTAATAAACTTTTTTTGTCTGACATCTTAATAATCCTTAACCTACAGAGCCTTCAAGGCTAATCTCTAATAATTTACTTGCTTCAACGGCAAATTCCATTGGCAGCTCTTTGAATACTTCTTTACAGAAACCATTAACGATCATCGATACTGCTTTTTCAGGATCAAGACCACGTTGGCGACATAGGAACATTTGCTCGTCACTTACTTTTGACGTTGTTGCTTCGTGCTCAACGATGGCAGAAGGGTTACGACTTTCAATGTAAGGGAAAGTATGTGCACCACATTTATCACCGATTAACAGTGAATCACACTCGGTAAAGTTACGTGCGCCATCGGCAGTCGCTGCCATTTTTACTAGACCACGGTAACTGTTATTACTGCGACCTGCTGAGATACCTTTGGTAATGATGGTTGACTTGGTATTTTTACCAAGGTGGATCATTTTTGTACCTGTATCTGCTTGTTGTCTACCACGTGTTAATGCAACTGAGTAGAATTCGCCAACACTGTCATCGCCTTTTAGGATACAGCTTGGGTATTTCCAAGTAACCGCTGACCCTGTTTCAACTTGTGTCCAAGAGATTTTAGCTTTGGTATGGCAAATACCACGTTTAGTAACGAAGTTGTAAATACCACCTTTGCCATTTTCATCGCCTGGGTACCAGTTTTGTACTGTTGAGTATTTGATTTCTGCATTGTCTAACGCGATTAATTCAACGACCGCTGCGTGTAATTGATTTTCATCACGCTGTGGAGCAGTACAACCTTCAAGGTAGCTAACGTGACTGCCTTCATCGGCAATGATAAGCGTACGCTCAAACTGACCTGTATTTTGTTCGTTAATACGGAAGTAAGTTGATAACTCCATTGGGCAACGTGTGCCTTTTGGAATGTATACAAATGAACCATCAGTAAATACTGCGCAGTTTAATGCTGAGTAGTAGTTATCTTTACGGCCAACAACACTGCCAAGGTATTTTTTAACCAGTTCAGGGTATTCAACAATCGCTTCAGAGATAGGGCAGAAAATAACGCCTGCTTCCTGTAGTTTTTCTCTGAATGTTGTCACAACTGATACTGAATCAAAAACCGCATCAACAGCGATACCTGCGAGCATTTGTTGCTCGATTAGAGGAATACCTAGTTTTTCATAAGTACGCAGTAATTCAGGGTCAACCTCATCCAATGACTTTGGTTTATCTTTCATACTTTTAGGTGCAGAGTAGTAAGAGATAGCTTGAAAATCTATTTTAGGATAATCGACTAAGGCCCAATCAGGCTCTTCCATCTTCAGCCATTCTCTAAATGCACCTAGACGCCATTCTAGCATCCACTCTGGTTCATTTTTCATTTTAGAAATTCGCGTAATAACACTTTCATCTAAACCTGGTTCAAAGGTTTCTGACTCGATATCAGAAATAAAACCAGCTTCATATTCTCTTCCTAGTGCTTCATCTATTTCTACTTGCACTGTCATATAAAACTCACTCTTTGTCGGGGGGAGGATGGTAATAATCGTTTTATCTTTTTTGCCAACTAACCAATCATTTCGCTAGTTTGAATAGTAAATAATTGACTATCAATTCTTTGTTCAGCCACGTTGTTTTGAGCATCATGTTGGCGCATCAAATCACCTAAGCTAATTTTACTTAAAAAGCCGTGTATTTGGTCACTTAAGTCACACCATAAATAGTGTGTTAAGCAAGTGACGCCATTTTTACAATCTGCGCTTTTTTTACATCCGGTTGCATCAATGACTTCATTAACTGCATCCATAATTTGTGCTACAAAAATATCGTCAATTGAACGACCCAATTGATAGCCTCCACCAGGACCTCTAACACTTTTTACTAAAGAGACTCGGCGAAGTTTAGAAAATAACTGCTCAAGATAAGATAATGAGATACCTTGTCGTTCTGAAATATCTGATAATGACACAGGACCTTGTTCTGGGTGTAATGCAAGATCAAGCATTGCAGTCACCGCATAACGGCCTTTTGTTGTTAAACGCATAAGCTATCCAATTCAGTCAATTATTCTTGAGTAGTAATGATACATAAAACCTACTGTTTTAATCAAGTATTTACTTGACTATTTTAGTCGGATATCTGGAAATTAAGGGAGTTGACCTCTTAAATACTGTCTAAGCTGTTGAATGATAGTCATTAATGCCTTTTAACCCCATTCAAAGGTTGAATATTGCTGCTGCATTATCAGTTATTTTATTTCAAGTCTGTCCATATTGTTCGCGCGCAGATTTTAGCTAATTATGCTGTTTATATAAAGGGAATTAATAGAATACTGGCTATAAATGGTGAAGTTAACTTACAAGGTGGTCGTTGAGTATAGGGGAGTGATTAACTTAGAGTCATAAAGAAAGTTTGGTTTATTGGATGCCTAAACGAATAAAGGTGGCTCATTACTGACCCACCTTTGGTTATTTAATTATATTGTATAGGGAAGGTCACTTACATACGGTAAGTTAAATTTAAACCTACAGTACGGCTTTGGCCAACTGAAGCACGGTAACCACCGTTAATTAAGTAGACTACGTCTTCATCGGTTAAGTTAGTGATGTAACCACTGATTAATAGATCGCCGATAGTATAATCAACATTGGCTCCTACGATTGCATATTCACCCGCTTTATAATCATCAGTATTATCAAGGTCAGAGTAGTATTCACTTACGTAAGTCACATCTGCACCTAATGTTAGGTTTTCACCGACATATTGCGTTAATGCAAGTGACGCATTGAAGTCTGGTGCATTTGATAATTCATTGCCACCAAAGCTATCGTCGTTATCAACTTTGGTTTTTAATAAACCAATTGCTGGACGAACTTCTAAGCTATCCGTTAACCAATGTGCTAATTCAACTTCTAAACCCATAGTGTGAGATTCATCTACGTTAGTAATTTTGTAGTCTGAAATGCCTTGGTAATCACTGTAGTCATTGTAGAAAACTGCCGTGTTGATTGTGGTGCTGTTATTAAAGGCTGTTTTAGCACTTAACTCATAGGCTGTTACTGATTCACTCTCATAAGTATAAACTTCAGAAGCGCCACCGTAGTTATAGTAACCAAGCCCCCCTGAGTTATAACCTTGACGGACAGAAATACCAAAGGTCGTGTCTTCAACTGGACTGTAGGTAAAGGCTAATTTAGGTAAAAGGTAAGTGTCTTGTATGTCATTATCTACTTCATTAGTCACATACGTGGCAGAGAATTCTCTATGCTGCTTTTCACGTTGAACACGTGCGCCAGCAGTAACAGTGAATTGCTCATCAATGTAATAGTTCATTTCACCAAATACACCTACACGTGTTTCATCGGTTTTACCTTGTGTAGAATAACTTTCACTGGCAACTGTATTTTCGCGATCTGCCGCCATGATGCCGACGAAACCATCGATTTTTGAATCAGTTGGTGTGAAGGTTAATTGGCTTTCAATTTTAGCTGTTTTGTCTTTGAAGTTATAAGTTTGTTCAGTTGGGTATTGATCAAAAATATTTCTTTGGCTGTTGTATGATATTAGGGTTTTACTGCTTACTTGACTGTTAATTTTGTAGTTGATTTCAGAAGAAACATTATATACATCAGAGTCTTGAATACGCGTATTGTAACTGTAATCACGACCAAGGTATTCGTTGTAATTAGTACCTAGTGTTAGTGTTTCGTCTTCATAACCTGTTCCACCATCCCAGTTTGCCCAGTTTAAATAATTACCATCGGCTTTGCGGTAGTTGGTTGTTAGTTTGATTGAAAGGTCTTCATTGAATGCTGGCTCCCACAATAATTTACCGCGGAAGTTTAAATTTTGTGAGTCTTCAGGATCAACAGGGATACTATCCCCATCATAAGTAATATAACTTTGACCATCGGTACCATCAAAGGCAAAGCGGTAAGCTAACTCGTCATTGATTGGGCCTGACGCCATTAATGCAACGTTTTTCATTACATTACCATTTTCATAAATTTCTGCACCACCACGAATTGCATATTCAGGTGCAAAAGTAGGATCGTTAGTTTTAACGGTTACAGCGCCACCGATAGAGTTCTCACCCTGTGTGGTTGATTGTGGGCCACGTAAAACTTCTACCTGCTGCACATCCCATACACCAGAACCACTGAAGTTATAGCCTGTAAATGCATCAGAAACGCCATCAACATTAGTATCGACACGTTGACGAGCACCACTTCGAATTGCATAGAATCCGGTTGCTGCGCCACTACCGTTAACACCACGGATATTGACACTACCAAAGCCAGAAGTAACGACATTGGGTGCTTTGATAACGACGTCATTTACTGTTTTTGCACCGGTTTTGTCGATATCTTCACCGTGTATTACTGTTACTGCTGTCGTGGTATCTTTAATATCTCGATCCATTTTTTCACCTGTCACAATCATAACTTCTGTGTGTGAAGGTTCTTCTGCCATGACTTGACCGCTTAACGCGAGCATAATGCCTGCATATACTTTGCAATGCTTCATATTTCCTAATTCCATTATTGTGTTGTTATAATATTTATTGGTAATGATATTTATTCGTATTAATGATAAGGTAAATATTCTCAAGTTCACAGCATAATAGGTTATGCAAAATGGCTATTTGGTTATGGAAAAAAATAATATGAAGTTTCAAGGAAAGTTAAAACAAGCTTTACCTAAAGGCACTTTTATCCGCACCATTGGGGATTTAAAGCAAAAAACTATCTTTTCAGACAGTCATTCTAACGCGAGTAATACGGCCAGTAACAAGCAAAGTTTAGCGCTAATAGAAGGTGACCTTATTTCATATCAAGCAGACAATAGCTTTATTCTGCATGGTGGAAAAACCAAAGAATTAGTGGATTTTCAAGTTCTTGCTACAGCCAAAAAGTCACTTTGCATTACCATTTTGTTAGAGGGGAAATTAGATTTTGGTTATGATGATTTAAACTTCTTATATGATGCGATAGAGCAGCCGCGTGCTGTGATTGTTAGTCTGACGAGATCGGTGAGCTTTCGTCGTACTCTCTATAAAAATAATCAAGTCACTAAGCTCAATCTTATTTTGCCACATGAATGGATCGCGCAACGTATTGTATCAAATGACAACTTTAGCGAATTAGTTAACCAACACTTAGCGCATTTTGAACTTAATGTAGATGAAGAAATAGTCTCTTTGACAAGCAACATAATAAAATCCAGTGAGCCAACGTCGATCATTGAACAGATGAACCTTGAATCCTTAACACAACAATTATTGATTCAAGTGCTTATGCAACTTAATGATGCCACTAGTGATATAAAACAGTTTGCGAGTAACAATTTTGCAAATGAATCATTGGGCTATGATCCTGTCTTAGATAAATTAGTGTCATATATAGAAGCAAATTTAGATCAGGATATGTCGGTTAGTCACTTAGCTAAGTTTTCAGCAATGAGTATTTCTAGTTTGCAACATAAATTTAAAAATTCATTAGGTATTAGTGTGTTAAGTTATATTCGTCGTCGTCGTTTAAATATTGCCAAACAGCAGTTGGAGTCAGGTTTAATGACGATTTCTGAAGCTGCTTACAACGCTGGGTATCGTCATCCATCTAATTTTACCAGCGCATTTAAAAAGGTATTTGGCATACCGCCGCAGGATCTCATGCTTAAAACAGATCAGGTTTAGTTATCTCAATAGCCAGCTTTCATACTCTTAATTAACATTTCTGTTAAAAATCAAAAAAGGTTATTAATGAACAACGTATTATTATTAGACAGTTTATTAACATATTTTAATCTCTCAAGTAATGCCATCGGCTCTTCACGGTGGTGGAAAAATCTTGCTAAAAGTGAAGCTCCTTTTATCAAAGTACAACAAGATGGTTTTTGTAAGGTGCTGTTTATGTGGCAAGATCCTGAAGGCGATCAGCATTTATCATCTACAACTTCAGTTATCTTAAATGTTAATGGGCTAACTAATCATAATACCTGGCAACCTAGCTGCTTACAAAGACACCCGGAGACTAATCTCTGGTTTGCTTGTTTGACTATTAATGATCAATGGCGCGGTAGCTATTCTTTTATTCCAATTCACGATAATCAATCTCCTCAGCTTGTTCAACAACAGAGTGATGGCAGCCGAGAAGCACAACGTCGCTGGTGGTTAGAGGTAGTTAAACAGCAGCGGGTGGACCCATTAAATTCAGGTCCGCCAATTGCCTCCGGTTGGGGATTGAGTTCGCCATTACATTTACCGAATGCACCATCAGAATTAGGCTGGCATGAATGGGATCAAGGTAAACTTAACAACTTACCTATTGCTGAAAATATTACCGTTACATGGTCTGCTGCAAAGCTCAAGAATAAACGACAATGCACCATTTTCTCAACAGCAACGAGCAGTGCTCCTTTGGTTATCTTGTTGGATGGAGAGAAATGGGGAGCGGATACTGGCACCTTATCTGTGCTGCAATATTTAACTAATATTAATAAACTCAGGGCTGCTCATTATTTATTAATCCCATCGCTGAACAATAAAACACGCTGGAGGGAGTTAAGTTGTTATCAACCTTTTTGGCAGTCGGTCACTGAACATTTGTTACCTCAAGTTGAAAAGCAGTTATTAGAATCTGAACAATCAATCACTGAATATCTTGTGGCCGGGCAGAGTTTAGGTGGGTTATCTGCTGTGTTCGCAGGTGCCTATTTTCCGGACTATTTTAGCAAAGTTATTTCATTATCAGGCTCGTTTTGGTGGCCAGAAATTGAGAGGATGCAAGATCCCGATGCATTTAAATTAAACAATGAAAAATGGGATACAAGATTACCTAAAAACAGTTTAGCTGACCGGGTATCAAATAATGAGATAACTGTCTCTGGTTTAGATATTTACCAAACGGTAGGCAATGCTGAAAAGCAATTATGCGTTTATAACGATATGCATTATGCCGTGTTTGAGGAAAAGGGCGCGAATATAATGTATCAAAAAGTGGAGGGGGGCCATGATTGGTTATCATGGCGATCATCTTTGATGAATGGTTTAATAACCTTGTTACCCGCACAAACTTAATTTACTTGATTGAAGGTTAATTCGCCGTTTTCCTCCCTCGAGGAATAATTAACGGCGTATTAGAAATAGGGTCAGATAAGATTAAACAGGATAACCCAAAGACTTGTTCAATTAGTGCTTCTGTGACTATTTCATTAGGCGAACCTGTCGCAATGATTTCACCAGCTTTTATCATGATTAAATGATCAGCATAGCGACAAGCATGATTAAGGTCGTGTAAGACTGCGACTAGAGTATGTCCTTGAATCTGATTAAGATCTTGAAATAGATCCATTAACTCGATTTGGTGAGCAATATCTAAATAGGTGGTGGGCTCGTCCAACAGCAATAGTGATGTTTCTTGTGCCAATGCCATTGCTACCCATACCCGTTGTCGTTGGCCACCGGACAATTGATCTACATTGAATTCTGCAAAATCGATGACTCCGGTTGCTTGCATTGCTAGTTCAACGGCTTGTTGATCTGCTTCAGACCATGGTTGAAACCACTTTTGATGAGGGAATCGACCACGGGAGACTAAGTCAATAACTTTAATTCCATCGGGGGCAATGGCTGATTGAGGTAATAAGCCTAACTTTTTAGCCACTTCTTTCGTTGATTGGTGGTGAATGTTCTCCCCATTCAATAAAATTTCACCAGATTGCGGCACTAATAAACGACTTAATGATCGTAATAGAGTCGATTTACCACATCCGTTGGGGCCAACAATAACGGTAAATTTACCCTGTGGAATATCAACGGTGAGGTCTTTGGCGATCACATTATCTTCATAGGCTAGCGTGACTGATTTTGTAGATAGCGCAGCTTGTGCAGTATGTGTCTCTGCTGTGTTTACAGCGCTTAGCTGAGAGGATTGTTGTGTCATTATTTACCTTCTCGAATAATCAAATAAACCAGGTATAGGCCACCTAAACTGATGGTGACAAGGCCGACAGGCAGTGTCGCGTTTTGCAAACCATGTTGAGCCATAAAGTCTGCACTCATGAGTAATAAAGCACCGACTAAAGCAGAGCCAACTAGGGTGATATGTCGTTGAGGATGTAATCGACGTGCTATTTGTGGAGCTGCGAGTGAAATAAAAGAGATTGGGCCTGTAATCGCTGTGGCAACTGCTGTTAAAGAGACACCGATTAACATAATGATTAATCGACTTTTATTCACTGAAATACCCAGTGCAGCGGCCGTATCATCGCCCATCTCTAACAATTTCATTCGGGTTTTAAGTAATAAGGCTAAGCCCACTAAAGCGACAATTAATAGGGTTGCCGGCATGATGCGTAACCAAGTCATGCCATTAAGTGATCCCGCACTCCAAAGTGCTGCTGTCATTGCTGTTTCTAATGACACGGTTAGCGATAGCCATTGATTAAAAGCGGTCAAGGTTGCACTGATGGCAATACCTACGATAATCAGTCTAAAACCTGAATGCCCATCTCGATACGCAAATAGATATACTAAAATCGCGGCACCTAAGCCACCAATTATTGCACCAATCACACTATACCAGTAAAGGTTTCCGAATAGGGCGATAGAGATAAGCACACCTGTAAAGGCCCCCACATTAAAGCCTGTAATATCTGGACTACCGAGTGGATTTCTAACTAATGATTGGAATACGCCACCACTAATGCCAAGTGCTGAACCAATGATCATCGCTGAGAATAATCTTGAAGCGCGCCATTGCCACACCACAATCGATTGATATTTATCTGCTTCACCGCTGATTAACTGCCAAATACCTTGCAGGTTATGAGCGATATCATCACCGATAAACAGCGTAAAATAGACTAAGATTAGCACAACAACGAGTCCTAAAATCTTAGTTAAAAAGTTGCCTACATTGGAGGTCATAAACTACTCGCTCCTTTTCGACGAACTAAATAAATAAGAATAGGTGCACCGATAAAAGCGGTGACAATAGATACTCTAAGCTCACCAACTACCAGTAAACGACCGATAATATCTGCAATAAGTAATAAACAAGGCGTTAGGATAAAGCTAAATGGGATAATCCAGCGTTGATCTGGGCCAACCATCCAACGCGCAATATGAGGCATCATTAAACTCACAAATCCTATTGGGCCAGCTGCAGCGGTGGCTGCACCGCATAATAAAGTAATGGTAATTAATCCAACAATTTGTACTCGAATAGGGTTGCTTCCAAGAGTAGCAGCTAAAGCGTCACCTAAACCAAATGCGTTTAATGCAGGTGTAATAGTTAAGGCTAATAAACATCCGACGATAACAACCGGAGCAATATATAAAGGCACAGATAGGGTGCGGATATCTAGACTTCCTACACTCCAAAATCGTATTTGATCGAAAGCTAGTGGATTAAATAAGGTTAAAGCAGAGCTAAGTCCGGCAAATACCGCGCCTAAGGCGATACCCGCTAAGGTTAATTTTAGTGGGTCAACTTTACCGGCGCTGAGGCTTCCAATAGCAAATATTAATAAACTCGCTATTAACGACCCCAGTGCAGCATAAATGAAAAACTCGCTAAATTGTGTCGCCCCTAAAAAGACGACGGCGATAGCGACTGCTAAACTCGCGCCTAGGTTAATGCCGAGAATGCCAGGGTCAGCCAATGGGTTTCGTGTAATTGCTTGTATCAATGCGCCTGAAGTACCCAAGGCCATTCCTACAAATAATCCGTTTAAGGTTCTGGGTAAACGGCCTTCAAAGATAATCGTGCTGGTTAATCCTGATTGATTGGAAAATAGTACATGATAAATTTCACTAACGGATATGGGCTTAGCGCCAATACACAGGCTAGCAATCATGATCAGGCCTAATAGCATGATGCAAAAGATTAACAATTGGTAACGACTTGCCGTACTTTTTTTGATTTGGCAATTAGTCATTGTTGCTACCAAATAGCGATTGTAGGCGACTTAATAAATTGCTTGCACTGTAATAGTCCAGTCTAAAAGTATCGCTACCTACTGCGTATACCTGTTTATTTTCAACTGCTTGATTAGATTGTAGAAAAGGATTGTCTAATACTTGTTGTTCTATTGCTTTTTCAGCTGCAAATAACAGAATGGATTTTCCTGTTACGGCATCTGGGAATCGCTCTCCTTTGGCAATAATAATATCATTGCGAACACCCATACTAATGTCTCCTTTGATTGATTCAGGGACAGTGGCAAGGGTAAATCCTAAGGTTTCAAGTAAACGGCCTTGCGCTGATTGGCTTGTCCAAATACTCGCGCCACTATCATCTAGGGTATACACCATGGCAGTAGTGGGTTGTTCAGGCAGTGTAATATTTTGTTTCGTTTGTTCTACTTGTTGTTGAAATGAATTGATCACTGACTCGGCCTGAGTTTCTAATCCAAAGAGGTTTCCGAAGGTTTGTGCTAGTTGGAGCCAGCTTTTATCGTCGTAACGAATGACTAACGTTGGCGCGATATCTTTAAGTTGATCATATAAACGCATCGCAGAATCAGCACCAGTAGCAGAAATTATAATAACATCGGGTTGCGCTTTAATGATGGCTTCGGCATTGGGCTCACTTTGATATAAAGCTTTTAAACCACGTTGCTCAGCAATCGTGTCCCATTGACGCATAAATCCTTTTTCTGAAGCGACGTTGGTGTTAGGCATAGTTGCTCCAGAAGCAACTAAAGGCGCATCTATTGCGAGCAAAGTACCTGATAGGGTGACACTGGTAGAGACAATACGTTGCGGTGGTTTATCCAGCGTGATTAGCCCCTGTGATGTCATGATACTTCTTGGCCACCCAGAAGGATCTTTTTCTATTTGATCGATTGCTAATGTTGAACTGGTTTCCTGTGGATCACCGCAACTTGCTAATACAAGTCCTGTAAACACTATTAAAAAAGGGCGGACAAGCAATCGAATCATGTGTAACACCTTGAAAAAATAAAATGATTATATAGATTAATTCTTCTCTTTTATACTAATGAGAATCATTAATATTAATGAATTTACCTAATCACTTATTAAGGTGGTAACTAATTGTTCGGACAGTTTAAACTGGCAGATAAATTGACGACCTATATGCATCGCTTCCGATAGGTTTTGGCATAACGTTAAGGTCAGTTGTTTTGTTGTGAAATCTAACTCTGTCACCATAGCAACATCGAAATCAACATAGTGACTAAACGCTTTAAATATCGCTTTATATAAACTCTCTTTTGCTGAAAAAATCAAGGTAATTGCCTGTTCAAAGCTAATATGAGGGAGCATGATTTGGTATTCGCTCTGATCAACAACAATGTTATTCACTAAGCTATTAGCATCGCTTGTAGATAACCAATGTTCAATATCTATACCAATAAAATTATGGTTTTGTGATTTAGTGATAACACATAGCGCGGTATTTTTTGAGTGAGAGATAGAACCCAGTAAACCCGCGGGCCATGCAGGTGCTTTGTGCTCATCAATAGGAATATTTAAGCCTTTAACTCCTAGATGTTTCATGGCTATTTTAGCTAAGTAACGACCTGCCAAAAATTCGCTTTTACGCTTAGCGACGGCATTGTCTAATGAGCAGGGTAGCGGAATCTCTAGGGTGTTGAATTGGTCATTATTAAATCGGTTTGATGAAAAAGTACAACTTGCGATGACGATATGGCCAACATCTTGTATCGATACAGAGTCTGTATCGATACAAGTTGGGTTATCTATCAAAATGTTATTGGGACATTTTATATTTAACACTGAAAACCTTATTTTCCTAAGGTTGCACCGCCATCAATAACAATATCTTGTAATGTTATATGGTTGGCTTGTGAGGAGCATAGAAATACAATTGTCTCGGCAATATCGTCTGGCGTCGCTAACTTACCGAGTGGAATACCTGGTTTAAACTGTTCAGGAAATCCATTAATGGTATTCGCTTCACCGGTTTTATCTTGCCATAATGACCATTGCATCGGGGTTTGTGTCGAGCCTGGAGATACAACGTTACATCGAATTCCATATTCAGCAAGTTCAATACCCGCCACCATAGTTAAATTGGTTAATGCTGACTTAGAGGCGCTGTAAGCGGCCATTGCCATACGAGGCATGTGATTTGCATTTGACGAGACACTGACAATTGCGCCGGCATTAGCAGCCTTCATCACTGGAATCACTTGTTGCATTATATAAAATGCACCAGAGACGTTAACATCAAAAGTACGTTGCCATTGTTTACTGCTTAACTCAGTTATTTGTCCCATTTGTAAGATACCAGCAACATTCACTAATGCATCAATTTTATTTTCTGGTGTTAATAGCGATTGGCAAGCTTCTTTGACTGCTTGCTCATTACTAATATCTAGGGTGATTTGCGTTATTTTATTGTGTGTTTGATCGAAATGTTGATCAAAAGCAACTACATCAGCACCCAATTCCAGAAACATTTCAGCTGTTGCAGCACCAATACCTTGATTCGCACCTGTCACCCATACTTTTTTATTGTGCCATTGTTGAGAATTAGCCAATTGTTCTGCCATTTAAGCTTGTCCTTCTTGACCTGATGATTGGGATATAACTTGCCAGAAACCATCAACACTAGGTGTTTTAGCTAGGTCTACAAAGTTGGCATTGATACCTTGTTGCTGCCATTTAGAAATTAACGTCATTACTGCAACAGAATCTAATCCAAAATCCATCAGATTATCGTCATCTTGTAGCTCATCAGCATCTTCAATAAAGGGCGCTATCTGAGCGCGCAAACTTGATTTAGTGAATGCAATATTAGGTTCTGTATTCACAGGGGTATTGATAAGGTGATCTTTACTGACCACTCTTCCGGCATTTCTAGCAATATAGTTGAGCGCTAATAAGTGGTCTTCTCGACTGAAATCAGCAATACCATCAGCGACTAAAAATGGTTTTATATCATTCATAAAGGCATCAACACCTGTTTGCATTACCCCGATATGACCATAAATACCACAGATAAGCAGTTGATCGCGCGATGAGTTATCCATCATCTCTTTGAGCGGAGAACGATAAAATGCACTGTAACGCCACTTGGTTAATACAATATCGTCTTGGTCTGGATATAAAGCATCAATAATAGGTTGTTTTTCTGGATG
This sequence comes from Psychromonas sp. KJ10-5, assembly GCF_055808325.1. Lineage (NCBI taxonomy): Bacteria > Pseudomonadati > Pseudomonadota > Gammaproteobacteria > Alteromonadales > Psychromonadaceae > Psychromonas > Psychromonas sp. KJ10-5. The sequence goes on from NZ_CM147864.1 coordinate 1,030,362, forward strand.
CTCTGGTAAACCTTTTCCCCACATATCATTGAGTAAAGCACGATCCCCCTCTGGTTGTTGTTGTGGTTGTGCGGTGTAATATACTGGGATATTGTTAGCCTTACAGTATTGCTTCAGCTCGGCAATATGCTTTACGACTTGGTCGATTAAGGCATTGTCTTGGCCATAAAACTCAACAAAATATTGTTGCATATCATGAATTAACAAGGCTGATTTGTGTGGTTCAAAAGGCCAAGATACTTTATTGCTTGGGATCTCTTCTGACGTTGGTAATGTATAAGCGGCAAGTGATTTAATAGACATAATTATCCTGTTATTCAGTAAGTTGTAGAGAAGTTAGTTCGCGTAAAGCTCGTTTGTCGATTTTACCTACGGCGGTTTTGGGTAAATTATCAACAAAGGTAATACGATCTGGAATTTTGTAAGATGCAACACCTTGCTCTCTTAAGAAGCGGCGAACATCTCTGGCTTTTATTGTTGATTTGTTAATGATGTAAGCGCAACTGCGTTCACCTAATACGGGATCTTCCATGGCGACTAATGCAACATCTGAAATAGCTGGAAGCTGTAACATCAGTTCCTCTACTTCTTGCGCATCAATTTTTTCGCCACCACGGTTTATTTGATCTTTATTACGACCCATTACAATTAAATAGCCGGTTTCAGTTTGTTGAACTAAGTCTCCGCTGCAATAAAAACCGTGCTCATCAAAAGCTCGGCTATTCGCGATAGGGGCGTTGTAATAACCTCTGAAGGTATAAGGGCCACGTGTCCATAACGCGCCGACTTCACCTTGTTTGACTGGGTTTCCTGATTCATCAAGTATTTTAATTTCGTCACAAGGGGACATAGGTTTACCTTGTGTATGAGTGATATGCCATTGGTTGTCAGTAAAGAGGGTGTAATTGACTAATCCTTCAGCCATGCCAAACACTTGTTGTAATTTACATCCCAAAACAACACTGACTTTTTCTGCAATGGTGACGCTTAGTTTTGAACCACCAACTTGAATCAAATTTAGGGAAGCCAGTGCTTGGCTGCTGTGAGTATCGGTCACTGCATTTATCCAAAGATGTAACGCTGGTGGTACCAATGAAGTCATGTTTACTTGATGCTGTTTTATTAAAGCAAAACAAGTCGTTGGACTTGGATCTGGTGCCGTGACAACCGTACCGCCAGCAAAAAATACCCCCAGCGCTCCTGGTGAACTGAGTGTAAAGTTATGTGGTGCAGGTAGTGCGCATAAATAGATACAATCAGATGAAAGTTGGCAGACTACTGCACTTTGTCTGATGCTGTAATAATAATCATTGTGTGTGCGAGGGATCAATTTCGGGGTGCCGGTACTCCCGCCTGACAATTGAAAGAAAGCCACTTGATCGGCTGCAGTATGCTGATTAATTTTATCTGCGTGTTTACCGTTCAATAATAATGCAGGTTGTTCATCAAGCCAGCGCATATCAGCAGTTACACTGTTATTTGAACTCGCCGCTATTACGGGTGAAACTAATAAAGCTTCACAGTTTTCTGTTCCGTATTGCGCTAATTTAGCGAGTAATGTGGTTTGTTGATCTTGACTCTCTAATAAAGGATGCTCTGTTGATAAGATATATAAAGCTGGATTAAGTTGTTGAGCAAATGCCATTAATTCATGGGAGCTATGATTGAACAATGCATTAACTGCTGCGATGCCGCATTTTAATAGCGCGAAATACACAATATAAAATTCAGCACTGTTTGGCAATTGAACCAATGCCGTTGATCCTGCTGGGATACCTTTTAAGGCTATTTCTGCTGCGAGTTGATTACTTAATGCTTCAACTTGGTGGTAAGTGAAGGATCTATTGTTACAAATAATCGCTGTTTTATGCCCATTATCTGTCAGCTGTCCCTCGATGATATGGGTTAATGGTTGGTGATTCCAATAACCTTTCTTAACATAGTCATTGGCAAATTTTTCAGGCCATGGAGTAAATTGAATTGTCATTAGAGTGCCATCGCCTGTGTAGATTGTTGAGGTTCATTAGCTGCATTAAAACCAAGGGCGGTCAGCATGGTATTTAATTTTGCTTCTGTTTCATTAAATTCAGCAGCGGGGTCTGAGCCTTGTACTATACCTGCTCCAGCGTAAAGCCGAATTGAGTTTTGTTGAATCACACCACAACGAATAGTCACTACCCACTCTCCATTTCCATCGGCATCCATCCAGCCAACAGCACCACAAAATTGTGCTCGTTCATAGCCTTCTAAGTGTTGGATAGTGGCTTTAGCTAGATGAGCAGGTGTCCCGCAAATAGCAGGCGTAGGATGAAGTGCATAGGCAAGATCAAGCGCTGAAGTATTTTCTGATGTTAGGGTGCCATCAATTTTCGTCGACAAGTGAATCATTGCCGATGTTTCGATGATTGAAGGGGCTTTGGGGTTATTTAGTTGATCGCAAAATGGTTTAAGGTTTTGATATACCGCCTCAGCGACTAATTTATGCTCAAAACGATCTTTTGTACATGACCATAGTTCTTCAGAAAGCTGCTCATTTTGTTTTGTTATGGCTGTGCGTTTTCTGGAACCTGCTAATGGGTTGCTACTGACTTGATTACCTTGTTTTTTAACTAATAGTTCTGGACTCGCACCGACTAAGATACTGCCATTAGATTGTGGAATTGAAAAAACATAGGCAGAAGGGTTTTGCTGATATAAAACTCGCGCCATGCTTTGCGCATTTAAAGTTTCTGAAGTTTGTACATCAATGGCTCTAGATAAAACTACTTTATCCAATTGTGTATTTTCAGATAGAGATAGGGCTTTATTCACGGCACCTTTAAAATGTTGTTCTCCGGTTACTTGCGATAATGAAATTAGTTTTGTTGCATTACTTTCTGAGTTCTCTGAACTCGAGTCAAAATTGTCAGAATATACACTGTTATTTGGGATAAAAAATTCTGTTTTCTGAGTAATATCAAATGGGATTGAACCGATAGCGATAGGGTTGTCATGACCCATTTTTTTTAATTCTTTTAAATGACTTTTAACAGATGTTATGAATTCAGAAGTGTTTAATCCTTCATTTGAAAGTGTTTTTTTGATACCTGTAGCAGTTAATATTTTATGTTGAGAAGTGAAAATGAACTGTACTTCAGACTGGTTGCTTTGCTGCGTAACATTTTTTTGATCAAGGTTTTCAGTATTCATTAGTAGGTTCCCCTTTAAACTGAATGCTTATTTTTTAAAATCAATGAAAGCTCATAAGTTATTAATTAATATAAATAAAATTGAACTTAGTTATTTACTGTATTACTAAGTTTCAATATTTACTTTAATTTTAAAAATGATGAGTGCATTAAAATGCTAGCATTATTTTTAACAATAGATCAATCGAATTAATAATTATTATCATTTGCGATCGAAATTGTTTTGTGTGTACAATCCACTTCTTTTTTGCGAATGGTTAAAAATATATTTCGCATATTTATTTGATTTTTTATCTCAGGATGAGTCTATGACTTTAGAAAATAGTGCAGCAAAGCCAACCAGTAATTGGGTCGTAAGGTTAGCTTTTTTGATAAATATAATATCGCTTGGCGGTTTTATGATGGTGGTGCCTTTAGGGCCTGATTTAGTGAAGAGTATTGATCTGAATCCTGCGCATATTGGTTACTTAATCGGTGGAGCGATGTTTGGATCTGCGTTATTAACTTGGTTATTGGCTGATCAGCTTGATAAATATGATCGAAAATCAATATTGGTACTATTTTTATTATTAAGAGGCCTGTGTTTAATCGCCTGTGGATTTGCCTCCTCTCCCTTAGCATTGATTATTTTGTTTACTTTATCGGGTAGTTTTACTGGACCTGCTTCATCGGTACTAATGGCTGCTGTGATTGATGTGACACCACCGCCAAACCGCGGACGAGTGATGGCCTTTATCGGTAGTGCTTTTTCTATCGCTGCGATCTTAATGGTGCCATTATCCTTGCTAGTTTCTTTGTATTTTTCATGGCAAATTAACTTTTGGATATTTGGTGGGTTAGGTATATTACTGGCTTTGTTGTGTGTAATAGTTTTTCCTTCAATGACTGCGCATATTCAATCAGGGAATGCTGCAAAACAGAAAGCTGTTTCGCTATTATTGTCACAATTAAAAGTTAAAATAGCGCTGTTAGTTGTTGCAATTCAGATACTTGCTCACTTCTTGATCATCAGTAATTTCTCTGCTTATTTTCAGTTTAATCTTGCATTTCCTCGAGAGGATATGTCTGCATTATATTTTGGAGGTGGTATTGCTAGTTTTATTATTTTGCAGTTCACTGGCAAACTATTTGATAAAGGCATTCGTCACCAGTTACATATCGTTAGTGCATTAATGGTTGCGTTATCTCTGTACCTTATTTTTATCGCAACACCACAAGTGAATGAATTGTTTGTCCTTTTTGCATTAATGATGACGGTTAGTACGGTGAGAATGAGTGCCACAACAAGTATCATCAGCCATCTACCTGCACCACCACAACGTGCCGCTTTTATGTCCATTAATAATAGTGTTAGCAATGTTGCTTCTGGGGCTGCAGGGTTTTTATCTGCAGCGTTATTGACTACTACTGTAGATAATAAAATTGTCGGTATGGATTGGGTTGCTATGATTAGTATTCTATTAACTATTGCTGCGCCAATTATTTTGTGGCGATGGGTAAATCATGACTCTCTAGTAACCGATTCTCATCATCAAGCCACACCGCTAGCTAAAAATTAATTATATATGATAAGAGGAAAATTTTTTCTCTTATCAATCAACACAATGTCGATCTAATACCTCACTAATATTGATAAATGCTTATGCCGATATAGGGATAATTGTATTTAAATATCAGTTGATAGTGATAATCATTAAGTTTTTTGGTGTTTGTGACATTTAACCATAACCATTAATGATTGAAGTTAATGGTTTAACAACTCAGCCTGTTAAGGTTTTAAGGATAAAAAATGCAAAATGAATATATCAATCCATTTGATAATACTGACCATCAATTCTTTGTATTAATTAATGATAAACAACAACAGAGTTTATGGCCAACCTTCACTGATGTGCCAAAGGGCTGGCACGTATTGTTTGGGCCTGAGCAGCGAGAGAAGTGTATGGCATTTCTATTATCGGCGTCGTCTTAATAGGTCGTTTTTGAAAATAGCGTTAAACAATCATTATGAAAAATAGACCTGATAAACGAGTATGCCTTGCTTATCATCATTTTTAACATCACTAAATAAAAGGATGTCATTTTGCCAAATACTACTTCAACTGAAATTTCTATTGCTCATTCCTTGCCAATTGTAGGCCCTCAATTAGGAATTTGGGTAGCAGATCAATTAGCCGCTAAGGATAATACTTTTGCTGTTGCTCAATATGTTGAGTTATTAGGAGATATCAATGTTGAGCGACTTAATGAAGCTATCAAACTTGGGCTGATAGAAGCGGATACAGTACATACTCTATATCAAGAGCATGCGGATGAGAGTGTGCAAATACTACAATCAGCTGACGGTAAAGCGCGGCTTGTTGCTGATTTTGTTGACTTAACAAATGCCAATAATTGTGCAGTTGATGATGCTATTAGCATCATGCGAGATGATATTGCACAGGCTCCAAGAGCGAATGCAGAAGATAATCGCTTTCGACATATTGTGTTTAAGTTACCGACTGAAAAAGGTAAACCGAAATGGCTTTGGTATCAGCGATACCATCATTTAATGTTAGATGGATTTAGTTTTACTGCATTGACACAACGCATCAGTAATATTTATTCAGCTCTGCTGTCTGGAGAAGAGGTAGGAGATTCACCATTTACCCCCTATGACGCAGTTGTTAAAGAATATATTGCTTATGATAAAAGTGATAAAAAAAATAGAGATAAACAGTTTTGGCAAGATTATTGTGAGCAGGATATTGCGCCTAGCTCATTGTCTTATCGTCAGTCAGCGAGTACTGATGGACTTAATATAGATGTGATCAGAGAGCAGTTTGTACTGTCGGATGAGATTGCCGAATCACTAAGGCGTCATGTTGATTATTCTTTATCAGATATTGCTAGCACTGCTGTGTTTATTTATTTGGCTAATCTCACAGGCCAACAGACTCAATGCGTAGGTTACCCATTAATGAGACGGATGGGCTCTCAGGCTTTAACAACATTGGGTACTTCAGTGAATGTACTCCCGTTAATCATGACATTAAAACCTGAATTTACCTTTGAAGATTGCATTAAAGCTTTGATGCAACAAATTAAAAAAATTAGACGCCATCAGCAATACGAAGCAGAGCAAATACAACGAGACTTAGGGGCGGCTGGCAACAAAGAAAGACTTTATAGTGCAACGTTAAACTGTAAATTATTTGATTACCAGCTAGATTTAGCAGGTGTAAAAGGTAAAACTCATCAAATGGCTACCGGGCCGATTGAAGATATCGAGTTTGGTATTTATCTACTTCAAGGTAAATTATCAATAGAATTATCTGCCAATGCAACACGCTACAACCAAGCTGAATTACAGTTACATGGCCATCGTTTATTAAATTTATTAGCCCAGTATGCACATAATGTAGCGTTTAATTTACATCCTGCTTTAGATAGTTATTCAATGGTCACTTCTGAAGAGAAGCTACAATTAGTTGAGTGGTCAAATGGCCCCAAAGTTGATACAAGCCCTTATGGTGAAACTATCGTTTCGTTGTTGGTAAAACAAGCTAATACAGCAGGGCATAAAACCGCGCTGGTTCATGAAGGGGATTCATTAAGTTTTGAAGATTTATACAAACGTGTTAATCAATTAAGCCGCTTGTTACTCTCTCACGATGTGAAAGCAGGTGATTTGGTTGCGGTTGCTGTGCCACGCAGTATTGATTCTATTATTTCTATTTTTGCCATCATGAATATAGGTGCGGTGTACCTGCCGCTAGATCTAGGACATCCAGCAGATCGTTTAGCCATGATGTGTGAAGATAAAATCCCCAGCCTTGCATTAAGCACCATCGACAATAAACACCTGTTACCTGACACAGTATTAACCCTTTGTTTAGATGATAAGCCAACGTTAACCGTACTTGAAGCTTGTTATGATACGCCTTTATCGGTAGATAAAACGGATGTTAGAAAACAGCAGCTTGCCTATGTGTTTTATACTTCTGGTTCTACTGGAAGACCGAAAGGGGTGATGGTCTCGCATGGTGCATTAATCAACCTAATTAGTGCTTTACAGGCGAAAGTTTATCCAAGTGTTGACTGTAATAAGCAACAATTAAATGTTGCATTAACTGGATCCTTGTCCTTTGATACCTCTTGGGATCCTATTATTTTAATGGCTTTAGGCCATAAACTTCACCTTTATTCTGATAATGTAAAACAAGATGTTTTCTCGTTATTAGCCTCGATTGAATCAGATAAAATAGATACTTTAGCCGTTGCACCTTCTTTGGCGACACAACTAGTGCAAGCCGGTTTATGTGAAGAGGGCAGACATCAACCTCAATTAATGGATATTTGTGGTGAGCCAGTACCACCTTCGCTTTGGCAAACCTTACGTAATAGTACTATTGCTTCACATAACATCTATGGGCCAACGGAATTTACCGTTTATGCAACCAGTGAGCAGATAACTGATAAAACGCCTGATGTTGAAATTGGTAAACCCTTTGCCAATACTTCAGTGTATATACTCGATGAACAGCTAAAACCTGTTCCCATTGGCGTTAATGGTGAGTTGTATCTCGCTGGTGATAATATGTCTTCTGGGTATTTGAATAGACCTGATATTACAGCCAGTCGATTTGTAGCGAATCCATTTATGGATGGGGATGTCATGTACATGACGGGGGATATTGTACGTTGGTCAGCACAGGGACAATTAATATTTGTTGGGCGCTGTGATAATCAGGTAAAAATTCGTGGCTATCGTATTGAGTTAGGAGATGTAGAAGCTGCGCTGTCATGTTTAACGGTAACCAAAGAAGTAGCTGTTATTGTTGAACAAAATGATAATAGTCAACGTTTATTGGCCTACTGTACTTTGAATAACCATCAACTAGGCGATGAGTCAGAAGTTGTTGCTCGTATTTTAAAACAACTGAATGCGGTATTACCAAGTTATATGGTGCCTTCTGTAGTCTCGATTTTAAATGAAATGCCATTAACCGTGAGTGGTAAAATTAATAAAAAAGCATTACCTAAACCGATTATGTTAAGTCAGGGGGCCTTAATACCTAAGACGGTGAAAGAAGTGTTGTTATGTCAGCAAATGGCTTCTGTATTGGATATTGATAGCGTGGCGTTAGATGATGACTTTTTCAAAATGGCTGGAGACAGTATCAGTGCTATGCGGTTAAGTATTGCATTACATAAACAAGGTTATGAGTTAAGACCACAGACCATTTTTCAAGCGAGAACAGCAGAAAAAATGCTGGGCGCGATGAAAGAAATTCAAGCCACCTCGAAAACCACACAGCAAATAGTTGATGATCAGCTAGATAAAAGTCGCGCTAGAACTAAAGTGTTAAATACTCTATTTAATCAACAAGAGTATCAATTACTACGTCAGCATTATGGTGAACAAGCGGATATTCTACCTACTCTGCCTTTGCAAGCCGGATTATTATTTCATGCGCAAATAGCAGGAGAAGATAGTCAATATAGTTTTACCACCAAACTAAGTATCGCTGGAGAAGTTGATACTGAACAGTTGCAACAGGCGATCGCTAAATTGATCGTACAACACCCTCAATTAGCGGCACAATTCGATGTGCAATTAACAGGCAAAGCCTTGCAAATTATCCCGGAAATTTCATTATCTGGTGCAAAACAATACGCACCTCTGCATACATTGGATTTCAGCACTTTAAATGAATCAGATAAACAAAGCGCTTTATATTCTTTAGAAATGGATGAAGCCTACAGAGTGTTTGAACTTGATAACAATAATGGCCAAGGTGAAATATTGCCATCATTACTGTTTTTTAATCTAATTAAACTTGCCGATAAACAATATGAACTGTTAATTACGGCACATCATCTCATTATTGATGGTTGGTCTACCCCAATTTTATTGAGGGACCTATTTGTGCATTATGTTGGTAGCTATGTTGATGACTCTGCGCAGGTGGATACTTTAAATGCGCGTTATCAAGATGTCGTAATAGAGATGGCGAGTAGTTCAACTGAAACGGCAAAACAAGCTTGGAGAACAGCATTAAATGACGTAACACCGACACTGCTTTATGCACAATCGACTTCAGATGTACAAGAATTAAAAACCAGTTTAGATACACGGTTAAGTGCCCAAATACACCAATATTGTCAACACCATGGAGTGACGCTAAATACCTTAATACAAGGCGTTTGGGGCCTACAGCTAGGTGCTATGTGTGGACGAGATAAAGTGGTATTCGGTAGCCCAGTTTCTGGTCGATTCAGTGATGTAGTTGGTATTGATCAGCAAATTGGTTTATTCAGTAATACCTTACCAGTCGCTATTGACTTTAATAGCTACCAAACGGTGTTAACTCAGTTATTGGCGTTACAGAAACAGCAAATCACTTTAATGTCTCATGATAACTTAGGATTAGGTGAAATCCAGCGGATTGCTAATCTCGATAATCTATTTGATACTTTATTGGTGGTGGAGAACTATCCAGCTGATCAGGACTTCCTAAGCCAGTCATACCGTGGACTAGAAGTTAAACAAGTTGAAAATAGAGGATATACACATTATCCACTGACTATATTAGTACTACCTGGTGATAATATACGTATTTTGTTTGAATACAGAGATGTGGTTAAAGCACCTGAACAGTTAGTACAACGCTTTATCCAAATATTAACGCAACTAGTTAATAACTCAGAAATTTCAGTACCCGAATTAATATTTCAAACTGAGCAAGATCAGGAAGTGATATGCAAAGCGAACCAGACTGATGTTGTTGTAAAAGAACATTCTTTGCGTAATTTACTACAGCAGCAAGCACATCTAACGCCGACTAAAATCGCATTAAAAGATGCGCAACAATCATTTACCTACCAACAAATGCGTCATCAAGTAGAAAACGTAGCAACAGGCTTGTTACAGGAAAATAATAGCGATGATTCCGATACAGACTTCATTGCCATTGCAGTCCCTAGGAGTTGTGAATTAAGTATTGCTCTGCAAGCAGTTATTGAGATAGGGGCTGCATACCTACCCCTTGACAGCAGTTATCCTGATGAACGATTAGCTTTTATGTTATCAGATGCAAAAGTCACCACTTTAGTCACAACCAAAGAGCAACTGCCAAGGTTTGCTAAGCCTGCTTTTAGTGGTCTATCACTTAACATTATTTTAATCGATCGCTTATTAATACAGCAAAAAACGGATAATTCATTTTCTGAGCATGCTGTAAAAACAATTAAAGCTGACGATCCTGCTTATGTTATTTATACGTCTGGCTCTACGGGTAAACCAAAAGGTGTGGTGGTCTCGCATCAAGCTATTGTTAATCGACTGTTATGGATGCAAGCTGCGTATCAACTCACTGGCGAGGATGTTATTTTACAAAAAACACCTTCAAGTTTTGATGTATCAGTGTGGGAGTTTTTCTGGCCATTAATTGAGGGCGCATGCTTATTTATGGCTGAGCCTGAGGCACACCGAGACCCTCAAGCCATATTAGATACTATTATTTCAGAAAACATTACAACCTTGCATTTTGTTCCTTCGATGTTAGCGACCTTTGTTGAGCATGCATCAGGAACTAACCAACTATCTGCATTAAACAGTAGATTAAAGCGAGTATTTTGTAGTGGTGAAGCGCTACCAATTGGTTTGGTTGAACAGTTTGAAGCAATCAGTGATAAGCCATTACATAATCTTTATGGGCCAACCGAAGCTGCTGTTGATGTTACTTATTTTCCGGCTAATGAAGCAACTAAAAATCAACTAACTGAAGTGCCAATTGGTTTGCCTGTTTGGAATACTCGGCTACGAATTTTAGATCATCAACTTCGCCCTGTTGGTGTTGATTGTATTGGAGAACTGTACTTAACAGGACAACAACTCGCCAATGGATATTTAAATAGGCCCGATATTACTGCAGATAGGTTTGTTGCAGATCCTCAAGCGGACGGTCAACGCATGTATCGCACCGGCGATATTGCTAAATGGTCAAATGATGGCAATGTGATTTATTTGGGGCGCACTGATGACCAATTAAAAATTCGTGGCTTACGTGTAGAGATAGGAGAGATAGAGCAAGCGTTACTAAGTTTTGATGAGATTAAAAAAGTGACGGTTGATGCACGAGCTTTACAACGCTCAATACCAACACAACCACTTCAAGATAATCGTCAGCTGGTGGCCTATTATATTGCTAACAATCAGGTGAACCAAGGGCTGCATTTAAACGCTTCGCAAATGTTAAGTAGACTCTCTGAGAGCTTACCTACGCACATGATTCCCATTGCTTTAATTGAAGTAAACGAGTTTCCACTGAGTGCAAATGGTAAGTTAAATAAAAAGGCATTACCTGACCCAGAACAAAGTCAATCTAGCACAGGCAGGAAACCAACAGCAGGTGTTGAACAAACTATTGCTCAAGCCTTTAAGAAGTTATTAAATGTAAATGATATTTCAGCACAAGATAGCTTCTTTAATTTAGGTGGTCATTCGTTAATGGCCATGAAGTTAGCCGTTGAATTAAGAGCGAGTTTAGGATTGCCTGTGTCAGTTGGACAGATAATGGTTTCACCTACTATTGAAGAGTTGGCTTCAGTGTTAGTTGATGAAACATTACGTAATGATCCTGAAAAAGCAGGTTTTGGACATATCTTACCTATTCGACAAGGGCAAGGTACACCGCTTATCTGTATCAATCCGGGCTCAGGCTTTTCATGGCAGTACACTGGACTTCCAAAATATCTTGAAGGGAATTACCCAATAGTTGGTTTACAGTCACCTCGACCTAATGGTGCTGTTGCTGTCAGTGAGGATATGGAAGCTGCCGTTGAGCATTATTTTAGGGCATTGAAGGGTGTACAGCCACAAGGACCTTATCATTTCTTAGGGTATTCGTTTGGTGGAACTGTCGCGATTGCCTTAGCGGCTAAACTTGAGAGGTTGGGTGAGCAGGTCTCTTTTGTTGGATTATTAGATACCTATCCACCGGAAGGACAAGAATGGAAACGTCCTACTGAAGCAGAAGCAAGTGAGGAAGTGGAACGTGAAAAACGTCAATTCTTTGCTGCTGCCGAAAATGATATTTCAGACAAAGCAGGACTCGCAGAACAAGACAAAATGTTTAATGATATTGTGGCTAACTATGATGATACGGTGCGCTTATTGTCCAAAGCAACTACGCAAAGTTACTCAGGAAAAGTACATCTATTTGTCGCTGAAAAAACCTTACCTGAAGGTTGGGATGAAGTTAAGTCCTGGGCACCTTTTGTTAATGACTTGACAAAATATAGGCTGCCATTTTCGCATGATGATATTTTATCAAGCGAAGCGTTACTGAGCATTGGAACTAGGCTATCTAGATTAGTAAAATCAAGTTTAAATTAGTAACAAATAAAACCTCATTACCTACGAAATTTGTATGTAATGAGGTTGTTCGATTCACTTTACTTCTTCTACTGATTTGTAATCTGAGTTAAATTTCCTCTATCAAAGCATAAATAATCTTCTTTTTGCTTATAATTATTAATTATAAAGCATCCATATTTAATTAAGATCACTTTGAAATATATTTATTTACGTCAAGTGATTTATTTCCCATTTGAATGCTATTTATATGAAATCATTATTTATTTCGTAATGTCCACTTGATATCTTTTTGTTTTTTTACTATATACTACTAAGGTGATATTTAATGGACTATGTTGTTAAAAGGAGATTTACATGAGCAAGGGGTATTACGAGCTAGAACCTAGGATTTTACTGGACGCTGCTGCCTTAGTAACGGCTAGTGAAGTCAATGATAGCCAATCAGACTCAGCAGATGTTGCAGCAAAAAAACAAGTTGATAACGAAGAAAAGTCAGAGGCAAAATTAGCTGAGATTGAATCACTTTCTGCGAGCCTAGTATCCCTTAATTCATCTGCTGACAACATAGACCAGATTGTGTTTATTGATAGCCGAGTTACTGATAGTGGTTATACTGTAGATGCAGATGAAAATACGCTAGTCATTATTTTAGATGCTAATGAAAATGGCATCGATCAAATTACAGAAACCCTTTCTCAATATGACTCTTTAAGCTCAATTCAAATAATCAGCCACGGTGATGATGGCGAATTACTTCTTGGTAGTACCAACCTAAACTCTGATACCTTAGCAGACTACAATGATTTGATTGCAACCTGGCAGGATGCCACGGAAGAGGGGGCAGACTTATTATTGTTTGGTTGTAATGTTGCTGAAACTGAAACTGAAACTGAAACAGGTCAAGAATTTGTACAAGAATTCGCTTTATTAACAGGACTGGATGTAGCGGCTTCTGTTGATGTGGGTACTGGCACTATGGTTGCACCAGTTGATTTGAGTGTTGCCTCATAGGTGACATAAGAAGGGTCGATAACGAGTACTTCATCACCCGCGGTTAATAAACAAGTTGCAGCACAGTACAAGCCATTTTGTGTGCCCGGCAGTACAACCACATTTTCTACACCAACAGCATGTTTAGCTGTTTGATTATGTACCTCTGCTATTTTCTCACGTAAAGCCATATGACCGCAGGTATCGGTATAATGAGTATCGCCTTCTTTGATCGCTCTAATTGCACTATCACAAATAACATCTGGTGTATTAAAATCAGGATCACCGACACTCAATATGATTGTATCTTCACCTTTTCGTTGCGCATTTAAGGCTTCAAAATGGATATTCCAAACATCGCCACCTTGGCTTTTTATACGGTCTACAAACGGTGAATAATTCAAATCCTTCTCCTTATAAATGCACTCTTTTTTATCGTTTTTATTCATTTAGCATTTTTAGATTACCCTTAAATATACGATCGTTCAATAGTGTTTTTTTGCTAAAAGAGTGCGTTTATTTAGCTTCACAATAAAGGTGCAAAAAAGAGGTGATAGGTACATTTTGGTGCGAGGTTAAATGTATTGATAATGCTTATAACTAACTAAATATTAGTGGTTAGCTTCTATTTATATGAACCACAAGGGGGCATGAAAAAATATTTAATTATTATTCAGGTAAATCGTAATTTGGTCGATATAGTCTTTAGATCAATCTTTGGAATTAAATAGAAGACGTATAGAAATGTTCAATTGCTCTCTATTTAATCGGTGCAATCTAGCCCACACAATAGTCACAAACTGTCCTATTAAGTATCTTTTGTATTACTTTAGTAATATATTTATTGAGTGCATAAGCAATTCAAATGGAATGAAGGATGTACTAAGCAACTAATAATCCAGATCGATGATTACCAGAAAATGGGTACGGATAACCAATAATTTAATTTTATAAAATAAGATGGAGTTTAAAATATGTTACGTTCGCTTAAAGTGCAAATATACCTACTGGTCTTTATTCCCTTTGTGATAATGGCCGGTCTTGGTTTGTACAGTGAAATTCGTAGTACGACTGTCATTGAAGATAAAGTGTCAGAGATGACCTTAAACAACACTTTAGCAATAGAGAAAAAACGTTTAAAAACTGTCGTGGACTCAGCTTATTCTATGATACAGGATTACATTCAATTACCCGGTGATAGCGGTTTAAAAGAAGCGTTATCTGTTATCGATAAGCTACGTTATGACAATGGTACGGGATATATTTTTACTTATGACTTAAAAGGTGTTCGTTTACAAAGTGGTTCTGGTAAGGGTATTGGTAAAAACTTTTATAATAACCAAGATAAAAAAGGTAATTATATTACTCAGAATGTTATTAGCGCTGCAAAAGATGGAACGGGTTATAGCACTTATTACTTTGTTAAGCCTGGTGCAACGGAACCTTCTCCAAAATATTCATACTCTTTATTAGTACCAAAATGGAACATAGTCATTTCAACGGGCTTTTACATCGACGATGTAGAGAAAGCACAAAAAGAAGTCGATGCAGCGATTGTTGAAGTTGCTACAGAGGCAATCAATGATGCAATTTTTCTGTTCTTGATCGCTTTTATAATAGTGGCTGTTGCCGTCTTTATTGCTATTAATAAATTATACTTGCCACTTAATAACTTAAGTGTATCAGTGAATGGATTAGCCGCAGGAGAAGGAGACTTAACGGCTACCTTACCAGCTAGTTATATATCTCTACTCGATAAAATAGCAGCAGATTTCAATAAATTTTTGGCTGCGATGGGATTAGATATTAAGAATTTAAAAGGCACCAGTGAAGAGCTTAACAATATTGCTAGTCAGTCAAGTCAGCAGCAAGCTCGTTTAGAGGCATTATCAAATCAACAGAAAGAAGAAACGGTACAAGTGGCTGCAGCTATTGACCAAATGTCTTCAACATCAAATGAAATAGCAAATACAGCAGAACAAACACGTGCTTCAGCTACTGCTGTGGAAACAGAAATAAGAGGTGTACTACAACAAGTAGAAGTGTCCAATGAGCAGCTTGAAGATTTAAATAGTTTAATGAAAGGAGTAGAAGGTTCAATCAACGAGTTGGGTGATAACGTGACATTGATCCATTCTGTATTAAGCGTTATTCAAGGTATTTCAGAACAAACTAACTTGTTAGCATTAAATGCAGCTATTGAAGCTGCACGAGCAGGTGAACAGGGGAGAGGGTTTGCGGTAGTTGCTGATGAAGTGAGGAATCTTGCTAAACGAAGCCAGGATAGTACAGTTGAAATCAAAGGGATTCTAGATAAGTTACAAGATAGTGCAGAGAAAACAGTACAAGATATGGCGCGTTCAGATGAACAAAGACAAGTTGTGACCGATGCCATGGCAAAAATAAGAGAGTTTATTCACAGCAGTAATCAAGGTATTCAACAATTATCAGAGATGAATGTACAAGTAGCAACAGCAGCTAGTGAACAATCAACAGTGTCCTCTGAGATAGCGGAACGAATTAACGGCATTGCTTCATTGGCTGAAGATATTGGTAATAGCTCGACAGAAGCAAGGTCACAGTTTGCAAGTTTAGAACTACAATCTAAATTAATCGCTGAGATGACTAATAAGTTTACTGTTTAGCAGATAATAAAAACGATATAAGCAATATGCCGATTGTTTATATCAATGGTTATTTAAAGACATTAAGGCTACGTACAAAGAATTTGTCGTAGCCTTTTTTATTGTTTAATTTTGGACTTTAATTATATCGTTGATGACAATAATTATACTGCGACTAGAGAAGAGTAGTGGCTCTCCATAACTAACTACTTAAATTCCTGAATAAGGAAGTTGGCCTTCTCTGGTCTAAATAATCTAAATTAATTGATCTGTTAGTAAAACAGATCAATTAATTGACGCTACAATTGTATAACCTTTGCAATTTAATAATACAATATGTCGAGGTTTATTTAAAAAAGTTAGTCTTTAGTGCTCTGTATATTTAGTTTTAAATAGCTTTTGAAATAAAATTTTATAGCATCGTTTTTTTAAAATATTCGAGTATAATTTCTTTTATTATTTTAGTGAAAATAACCATTTCATGTACTTCTTTCTACCTGTTTAAAACTCACCAAATTTTCCTATCTTAAGTTAATAAAAGAAAATTAAGACGTTTGTGCCAGTGTATATAGGGCTTATGTTTTTTTTATTAATCTGTTTACAGATCTAACTTCTTAGCGATTTTATGCTGAAACTGAGATCTAGTTAAGACTTTCTAACAATCTTGAATACGTCTATTTAAAACTTGAGGTAGGCTTATTAGCAACAAAAAAAGAACTGTATGCACAGGGTAAGCGTGAATAAATAGTTACTTTTTACACGCAGACTATTTTGCATTTGTCATATTATTAAATATTATAAATAAGGGTTCCAATGAAACACGGAAAATTAAATTTATTACTAAGCACTTCAGTTGCTATCGCTTTATCTGGTTGTGCAACAACAGATGAGCCTGTTGGTCCAATTAACTTAGCAGGTACTTCAGCACCGCTAGTAGTGGTTGAAGCAACATCAAGTACGCATGATGGTAATGGCCCTGATCGTCTAATTGATGGTGATACGTCAACGCGTTGGTCTGCAAGTGGTGATAACTCTTATGCAGTGTTAGATTATGGTCAAGTTGCTGAATTTGATGCAGTACGTATCGCTTTTTCTAAAGGCAATGAGCGCGCTAGTACATTTGATATCTTAGTGAGTGAAGACGGAAATACTTGGACAACTGTACTTGAAGGTGAAAAGTCATCTGGCAAGATCACGTCGATAGAACGCTTTCCATTTACTGCGGTAAAAGCGCGTTATATTAAATATGTTGGACATGGTAACACTAAAAATATGTGGAACAGTTTAACTGAATTTTACGCAGTGAATTGTGCTATTAATACTTGTCTTGCTAATGAGTTTGTAACTAGTGATGTTATTGCCGCTAATGAAGCAGCTAACAAAGCTGCTAAAGCTAAACAAGCTGAAGAAAAAGCAAGAATGGCTGCATTACGTAAAGGTGACTTCGGTACTTACGTTCCATTGAAATGTGATTCAGCAGTCTCTGATTGTACTAAGAAAACATGGTGGGATGTGCCACTTAAATCGCCAGTAATTCCTGCAGTACCAAAAGCAGGTAATAAGCCAGGTGAAAACTTTGACTTAACAACTTGGTACCTATCACAACCTTTTGACCATGATAAAAATGGTAAGCCTGATGATGTTAACGAATGGTATTTAAATCAAGGCTATGAGCAACCAGAGCTTTTCTATACTGGTGACGACGGTGGTCTAGTTATTAAAACCTTCATCAAAGGTACACGTACTTCTAAAAATACTAAATATACACGTACAGAAATGCGTGAAATGTTACGTCGTGGTGATAAATCAATTCCAACGAAAGGCGTTAACAAAAATAACTGGGTATTCGGTAGTGCTCCTGAAGCTGATTTGAAAGCTGCTGGTGGTGTAGATGGTGTAATGGATGTAACAATGAAAGTTGACCACACTACAACAACGGGTGAATTAGGCCAAGTAGGTCGTTTCATTATTGGTCAAATTCATGATCAAGATGATGAGCCGATTCGTCTTTACTACCGTAAATTACCAAACAGAGACACAGGTTCAGTTTACTTTGCACATGAAAACACACTGGAAGGTTCAGACAACTACTTTAGTTTAGTAGGTGATTTAAGTGGTGAAGTTGAAGATGGTATTGCACTTGGTGAAGTATTCTCATACCAAATCAAAGTTGAAGGGAACACAATGACGGTTACATTAAAACGTGACGGTAAAGATGATGCTGTGCAAGTGGTTGATATGAGTAAGAGTGGTTATGACCAAGGCGGTCGTTACATGTACTTTAAAGTGGGTGCGTATAACCAAAATAACACTGGTGATGCCGAGGATTATGTACAAGCAACTTTCTACAAAATCAAAACATCACACGATCAATACCATAAATAATATAAACATTATTTAAACGTCATTAAAGCCAGCTTTTGCTGGCTTTTTAGTTTCTGCCACTCGTTAGTTGTTTTCAACTCATCTATAATGAAATGATTAATAAACAAATCTATTTGTTTATCTTCGGTTTTATTCTGTTTTGTAATATTAGATTAGACTTTTTGTCATATAGTTCCTATGTCTTTATCAAAGCAGCATGCTTTTTAGCCTCAGTACAAATTAACGATGGAATCAATTTATGAGCAAAGGAAAGTTTGTTAGCGGTAATATTTTTAACCATATTATTGTAATGTCTTCCACCAATGCTATTGGTTTAACTGCATTGTTTTTAGTTGACTTAGCAGATTTATTTTTTATTAGTTTATTAGGACAAACTGAGCTCGCTGCAGCGGTTGGTTATGCCGGGACTATCGCATTTTTTACTACCTCCATCAGCATTGGTTTATCAATAGCAATGACGGCGTTGGTGTCAAGGTCTATTGGTCAACAGGATCGAGATAAAGCTCGTCAATATGTCATTAATATACTGGTGTCAGGCTTCATTATCAGTTCTATTATCGCCGCCATTATTTGGTATTTTACGCCCGAATTAGTGACACTCATTGGTGCGCGCGATGAAACACACGATCTTGCAGTGGAATATCTAAGAATTCTGTTACCTTCGTTACCTATCTTGTGTATAGCGATGAGTGCAGGTGCTTCATTACGCTCTGTTGGTGATGCGAAATTAGCGATGTACTCTACATTAGCTGGTGGGGCAGTTAATGCCATTTTAGATCCTATTTTTATCTTTGTTTTTGATATGGGATTACACGGTGCAGCATTGGCATCAGTTATTTCTCGCTTTGCAGTAGCCTGGTTGGCTTTATATGGAGTGACTCGCATCCATCAATTAATGGGACGTTTTGATTACAAGTCATGGTTGGCGGATCAACGAGATATCCTTAAGGTTGCGATACCTGCTATTAGTACTAATATTGCAACCCCATTAGGTAATGCTTATGTCACTTTAATGATTGCTTCTTTTGGCGATGCTTATGTTGCTGGTTGGGCTATTGTTGCTCGATTAATGCCTGTTTCTTTCAGTATGATCTTTGCTATGTCTGGAGCTGTAGGGCCTATCATTGGCCAAAACTTCGGTGCTTTATTGTATGATAGAGTTCGCTTAACCAGTAAAAGAGCCTTACAATTTACTGTGGGTTATGTACTTGTTGTATCGTTAATTATTTACTGTTTGCAAAATCAAGTTATTTTATTGTTTAGTGCGCATAGTGAAGCTGCTGACATGGTTGCATTCTATTGTACTTGGCTATCTGTCACTTTTATTTTTAATGGTGTTATTTTTATAGCAAATGGTACTTTTAATAACTTAGGGTATCCAAGTACCTCTACCATTATGAATATAGGTAAAGCTACAATCGGAACCATACCATTTGTGTATTTTGGCGGTATGTGGTTTGGTGCATTTGGGGTTGTTGCTGGGCAAGCTGTAGGCGCTATTTTGTTTGGTATTATTGCTTGGTATTGGTCACAATATATTCTCAATCGCCTCGGTAAACATGACGCTGTAGAATTAATGCACCAAGATCAAGGTGAGGTCAATTTAACGCCAAGTTTACCTTTACCTCCATTTAGTTCTAATCGAGGTTATATATACTCCGAACAGGATGATGTTGATAATGAATCGGCTAATAGCCTTGATAACAGTCAGCTTAAAAGTAAATGAACTAAATTAATTTCTATTCAATTCATATTAAACCTCATTATTGGTGATTGTTTATAACGATTATTATTTCGATATTAATCGGGAGCAGCCACCAATTGATATTTTATTCTCAATTTTTCTAAATTAATCAACCTATATGCTTAAAAAAAAGACTAAAAAATAATTAATATCAGTACTTTATAATGTTTAGTTAATTAGTTTATTTGGCATAGCTAAATTTGACTTTTGGCCTCTATTGATTGTTATTCATTTAGTATAGACTGAATTTAATAACTAATTCGTATTACTATCTTATATTAATTGGTATTTATTCGCTGAAAATTATTGAGTAAGCTTTTTTGCATATTTATTACTTTTTGCATGTTAGATAAGCGAACAAACATTGATGTTATTTAGTTATTTAACAATACAAACAATCCAATTAATCATGCATATGCATAACGCTAAGTTAGCGCTAAGCCATGAAGAACATGGATTAAAAGTCACAAAGATGACTTAACCATAAAGAAATGCTCTAAAAAATGGAAATTATGAAATGAAGAGCCTCAAATATAAAATATTTTTATTATTTGTTTCGATACTGCTGATAGTACAAGGGATTACTTTTTATGCACTTTACACCACGAATAAAAGCCAAGAAGCAACTGAAGTAAATAGTCGACTCACTTCCGCTAAAACCATCTTTACAGAATTATTTAAACGCCGTATTGAATATTTATCTGCATTTACAGCTATCACAGCAAAAGAAAATAATATTATAAAAGTGTTTGTAGATGGAAGTATCCATCATTTATTAATTGCTTTAAATAATCAAAGACAAGAGATTGATACAGATTTAGCGATGTCTATTACTTCTGATGGTTTAATTACAGGGCAATTACAACGAGAGTTAGTTAGCAATATTGATAACTCAATCGAAGATAGTAATTTTTATAATAAGATTAACCGTGGGGTAGAGGTTGGCGAGCAATTTCGTTATCCGAACTGGTTTGAATCGACGCAAACATCACATATCTATGCTATTGATGGTTTGTATTACCAAGCGAGTATTTCCCCCGTCGTTTATAGAGGAAAAAAAATTGGCTGGCTTGTATTTGGCTTTGAAATAAACCAACGCTTAGCTAATGAATTTAAGTCCGTCACAGGTTTACAAACCGAGTTTGTATTAAAAGAAGGCCAGCAATCATTCTTAACAGCTTCTTCTGAACAACATATCCAAAATTTTAGCCTACAAAAAAAGCTAAACTTGACAAGTGCAATTGATGAACAACGCCTACCTGATGATTTTATTGGGACTTCAGCGGTATTGACACGTTTCGAAGACCGTGAACTTGTTGTTTACATGTATAGCCTAAAAGAAAATATTATTTCTATGATTGAAGAGCAGTGGTGGCCACTGTTGATGTTGGCTATCTTAACGCTTATTGCTTCTTTAACCAGTGCCTATTTTATTGCTGCTTCAATAAGTCGACCAATCAACCGGCTTGTTAAGCATGCAAAGGTCATTGCAAGTGGACACTTTCAACAAAATATTACCTTTAAAGAAAAAAATGAAATAGGCCAGTTAGCTAATGAATTCAATCATATGCAGGTTGCTTTGTTACAACGAGAAGAAGCAATAACGCGTTTAGCTAACCATGATCTGCTCACTGATTTACCAAATAGGCATCGCCTTAATGAGTTTTTAGTCGGTTTAAAAGACGATCACTTTATGATGTTGCATTTGAATTTAAGTCGGCTGAAAGATGTGAATGCGACATTAGGTTATGACGTAGGGGATTTAGTTATTCAAGCACTTGCGAGTCGATTACAAAAGATCTCAGAACAGCAACATGTTCAGTTTTTAGTGCACCTAGGGGCAGATGAATTCATTTTAATTGTCGATACCATGGAAGTCAGCGAGGTAAGCGCTCAAGTCAATAAAGAACTAGAAGAGATATTTAGTTTCCAAGGTATTAGTTTGCAGCTGCAAGTACGAATGGGTATCGCCTTATACCCTGAACATACCACTGATGTTACTAAACTTGTGCAAATGGCGGATACTGCTTTACACCACACTCGTAACACAGGTAGCTTAGTACAAATGTATCAGCCTGAATTAGATGTAAATACAGTAGAAAGGTTAAGTTTAATCAATGACTTAGTGAAAGCTATTCCAGCGAACCAATTTGAGTTATATTTTCAACCTAAACTGTGTATGACGTCTAGGAAAGTTAAACACGTTGAAGCTTTAGTACGTTGGAAGCATCCTACCTTAGGAATGATCCCACCAGATAACTTCATCTCCATTGCAGAAAAAACTGGTCAGATAGAAGCACTAACTCGGTGGGTTTTTACTGCGGCTTTAATACAATGCAAAAAGTGGAATGAGCTAGGGTTAGAGATCAACATGGCTATTAATATTTCAGCTGAGAACTTAAAAGAACCTGATTTCTATGATTTTGTTTGTTATACCATGCATGAGCAAAATATCAGTCATAGTCAAGTTACATTAGAAGTGACTGAAAGTTCTGTCGTAGGGGACACGGCCGCAGCGATACAACTGTTAAGTAAATTCAAAGACTATGGTTTAAAAATCTCGATTGATGATTATGGTACTGGTTATTCATCGCTAGCACAGCTGAAACAATTACCTGTACATGAGCTTAAAATAGATAAATCCTTTATTCAACGACTTGAAAAAGATGTTGATGATCAAATTATTGTGCGATCTACTATAGATTTAGCGCATAACATGGGCTTAAAAGTGGTCGCGGAAGGGATAGAAGACGAATATTCTTTATCTTGGTTATCTGATTATGCTTGTAATTATGTACAAGGTTATTTTATTAGTAGGCCAAAACCTGCTTCAGAGTTAACGCCTTGGTTACTTAATCCTCCTTCTTTCGAAAAGACAGATTACCAAATCTGATCTCTTAAATTCAGTTGCTCGAAAACACCTTATATAAGAATAAAAACCACGCTCCTTTCAATAAAGCAGCGTGGTTAGTTTTATGTTTATTACCTATTTTTTAATTTTTTATTTAAAAAATGAAGTTAAATTAATCGTTTGATCATACGACTTTGTGAATAATGGAGAAGTAATTTCAAAGTGTAAAGGTAATTCAGGGCTGGTTAATAGTGAAAAAACATTACTGAACATATCACTTGGTTTAATGCTTAACGGCAGTTGAATGCTATTGCTTCCTTCACTGATTTTTTGATTGTTTACTGCACCAGTGAATAGTTCGCTACCTTTCGAAGAAACTGAGTAATTAACATCATCTAGCGGTAAACTAAACTCATTTTGGTTATCAACTTCTAAACTAAGAATAATATCTAACTGACTAAAGCTTGCATTCACCACCTCTAAATCAGCGATAGAAACCGTCGGTACATATAAGGTTGCTGATTTTTCAAATGGGATAGATAAGCCAAGTGCGCTCACACTTCCTTTTACTTGATAATCTAGTTTGTTTTCTTTAAATAAAAGCTGTTGTAAAGAGGTCAGAGTTTCTTGAGTTAGTGCTAATGATAATGCCACATCTTTATTACTATTGGCTGCGAGTGTACCAATAGAATCTGTTTCACCCTCTAACATTTTACTGTCGTTTAAAGATAACTCGTAGCTCACATTATTAATTGGCAGTGAGAAAGCGTTATTATTGGCAATATTAAAGGTTGGGTTTAACTCGATGCGATCCATTGAAACTTCACCCACTGAAATTGATTTGTAATTAACTTCGGGTTGCTGCACATAGTCTTTAATACTTTCTTGTAGAGTGGTACAGGCTGTTAATACGCTAACTGCTGCGACAAAGGTGAGTTTTTTAAACATGGATTGATCCTGTAAGTTATTTTAGATTTAAAGGATTATATCAGATTGATATCTATCTCATACTAAAGCGATAATATTTAGAGTTTAAATTTTAGGTCAATAAACTAGAGGTGAATAGATCATGCTTGGGGGATTAAAACGGGGATTACTAGATTATAGCCAGCAATCTCCGTCTTAATGTTGATAACAATTCTAATCATTATTTGCTGATTTATGCTTAAATAGATCGGCTATAAGATTTATTTTATTGTTTTAAAATCACCTATAAAAGTGCTTATTCGTTGAGCGTTAACACCACGATCGCTGCGACCAATACGTGAGACACTTCGAATATCTATTTTACTACCATTTTCTTGTTCACTGATTCGTATGATCACATCGTCAGCGAAATGGAAAAAGGCAGTGTAAGCTGTCGCTTCAAGAAAACCCTTTTCCGGATCTTCATAGACTATTTCCCAGCCTATTTTGTCTGCCAAAAGAAGAGATTTCTGGTAGGCATTTTTTGTAGAAAGGCTTGTCAGAAGCGGTTTAACATTCGGGTAAGCTTGCTCTTGTTGTTCTGCTATTTGTTGTCCACCATATTGCAACGTGTTTTTCGCCCCAGGTCTATCATCACCTAAGAAAACAAATTTAGGTGGGTTAGTTGTATCTGTTGAAATATCGTGAATAGGAGGATAGCGAACTGGCTCGCGCACCAAGCTAATGATACTTGGTGTTAATATCCCGATCCCAAGAATGAATGCGGTGATTGCTTTTACATTGAATATTTTTTGCTTGTTATAGCCGTTAATTATAAAAGTTATTACTGCCACTGTTAATGCGGTATAGCCAAGGGTATCGTTATATTGTCGACTTGCAGAAAACCCGACGATAGGTTCCCATAAATTAAGTGAAGCGCCGAATACCATTATCACTGCAATACTTATACAAACAATTGATAGGGTTAAGCAAAGGGTATTAATTTTTGACATGATGACCTCATTTTTAATTAGGTAATTATTAAGTTAAGCATCTTCTTCCCACACTTGCAGTATTCTATTTAATAAGTGATTCAATTGTGCCTTTTCCTCTGTGTTTAATACATTAAATTTTTGTTTCTCAGTATTATGTAATTTTACAATGACTTCACCGATCAATGATTGGCCTGATTCACTTAGCTGAACTAATTTCCCGCGTTTATCATTAGGGTTATCCATCCGTTGAATTAATCCAGCAGTATGCATTCTATTAAGTACTTTGGTTAAGCCACCAGAGCTAAATAACATAGCACTGGATAATTCAGTTGGAGTAAGGCAATAGGGAGGCTTTTCTTTTCTTAAGGTTTCTAATACCGAAAATTCAGCAACTTGTAACCCATAAGGTTCAAGTACCAATGATAAATTCTGTTGGCAATAAGCACTAACACGATGAATACGCAATATTTCAGGTGATATTTGGTTATTTGATTCTGGCCAGTTTGCTTTTGTTTTCGCTAGTACATTAGCAATGGAGCTTTGTTTACTCATATTACTTCCTTCAATTAATATAATGTAAATATACCTTGCTAGAAAGCTAAATTGCAATTATTATCTTTCTAGAAAGCTAAATAACGAGGGTTTTATGAGCAAACACATATCTACATCACTATTATTGTTACTTGCAGGCATCTCTGCATTAACACCATTCGCCACTGACGGCTATTTATCAGCAATTCCAATCATGGCAAAAGATCTTAATACGGATATTTCCATGGTTGCTGTTACCGTTAGTCTTTATATTTTGGGTTTGGCTATTGGACAATTGGTAGGAGGACCGTTATCCGATAAATTCGGCCGTAAATCTATTATTGTTGTTGGTCTCATTATATTTACTTTAGGTAGTTTCGCTATTCCGTATGCACATTCTTTAGAAATGTTATGGACAGTGAGAATGATACAAGCCTTGGGTGGCGGTATTGCCGTGGTAGGCGTACCTGCAATTATTCGAGATAATGCACATGGTAAAGATGCTGCACGTCTATTTTCATTAATCATGTTAATCACCATGCTAGCCCCCTCAATTGCGCCATCTGTTGGTACGCTTATATTAAAGTTATCGAACTGGGGATGGATATTCACTTCATTAGCTATTGTTGGTGCGATTGTGGCGGTAGCAACATTATTAGTAATGCCTACTGAAATAAAAGTTAAACAAGCGAACAAAAGTGGTGGTTATTTAAGTGTATTCAAAGAAAAGAGAGCGTTAGGGTTCTTATTGGCGCAGGGCTTTTCTTTTTCAGTGTTAATGACATTTTTGACTAACGCTCCATTTGCTTATATTGCACATTTTGGTGTGAGTGAAACCTTTTTCTCTGGGTTGCTTATACTTAATGTAGCAGGGGTTTCAATTGTTAATCGTGTTAATACTTATCTTTTACATAAGTACGAGCCGAATCAATTATTGAAGTCATTTTTAATAGTGCAATTAACTGGTGCGGTTATTTTGATTGTGGCCACAGCTTTCTTCCCTGAATCTTTATGGTTAACAGTATTAGGTTTTGTGGCTATTACAGCAACAATGGGAGGAGTTATTCCAAACTCCAGTGCATGTTTTATGAATTATTTCGGAAAAAGTGCAGGGGTTGCAGCTGCAACATTAGGTGCTACTCAGTATATGTTAGGTGCTGCTATTAGTGCATTAGCTGCGCTTTTAAGTTATGACTCATTGTGGCCTATTGTTTGCGTTATGACGGTAGCAACAGTGATTGCGTATTTAGGTGGAGCGATTAAACAACCATTATCATCAATAGACGTTGATGCAAAAAAATCTGAAATATAAGTCGGATAAACTGACCTATTAATAAGCATAATATTGAGGTGGCAGGGATTATACTCTGCCAACCTTTTTTATTTACTAGGTTAAGCGTTAAGTTTTTCTATTTGATGTTTACTTTCATTGTAAATGTAAATCGAGTTACCTTTGATTTTTTTAGCCATGGATTTAGCGTGTGTGGTTAATACGGCAACATCATGGTGACTCTTACAATAAGGAGGAGGAAGACAAACACAACCAATTGATATGCTTAATAAGGGATAGAACTGTTTTTCACCCATTCTATCTTCACCTGAAATACCGCCATTAACTAGATCTTCTGGTCGGTACCGATAACCTACCCAATCTGAAAATTTATTTAAAATACGTTCGCACTGTTGCTTCCAATCGATAGATGATGAGATAAGAATAAAGTCATCTCCACCAATATGGCCAATGAAATCATCAGTTCCATTCACTTTTGCTCTAAGAATATCTGCCAAACCCAAAATAATTTGATCACCTTTTTCATAACCATAATAATCGTTATAGGGTTTAAAATTATCTAAATCTATATAACACACAGTGAAAGGGGTTGATGTTGATAGAATATAATCGAGCTTTTTACTAATAGGGACATTACCGGGTAACAAAGTAAGTGGGTTCGCATAACGTGCGTTATTAATTTGTAAGCTTGTTATCTCTTTTAACAAGTCAATGATCAAGCCAATGCCTTTATATTGACCTTGTTTAACAATGATAAACTCTAACACCTTCTTATTATTGATTTTTTCACTAATCATTAAACTAGCTTGCTCTATGGCTAAGTCCTCCTCTAAGAGCAATACGTCTTGATCAATTAACCTGGATAATTCAAACTTATTCGATAGATCGTGCCCATATTTAGAAAATAATAGATTGGTTAATCCACTTCTCCGTACTACACCCACAGGTTGGTTATCTTTAACAATAGGAATGCAATCTAAATCTGGGTATTGATTAAATAGGTCGGTACAGGTTTGTACATTGGATGAAATGTCTATCGCCTGAAAGGGTAATAAAAGATCACCAATCGTCGCGCTAGATAAAATTCTGTTACTAGTTGCATTGATTAAATTCCTATCCTGAAAAAAGTGTGATGATAATTTAACAATGGGCGACTCTTCAGGACGGCTAAAATAATAACCTTGGCAAAAAGGGGTACCAATTTTTTCAATAAATTGAAATTCATCAGCTGTTTCAATTCCTTCGGCTATCACTTTACAATTAAGTTCTTCTGCAATGTTTTTAATGGAACGAACGAATTGCTGCTTGACCTTATCGGTATCAATGTCGCATATAAAATGGCGGTCTATTTTTACAAAATCTGGACGCAGTTCATACCACATTCTTAAACCAGAGTAGCCAGAGCCTAAATCGTCCATGGCAATTTCAAAGCCCATCTCTTTATAATGCTTAAGTGCATCTCTAACTAGCTCGTAATTCTCTAAAGGGCTGTGCTCGGTTAACTCTATGACCACCTGAGAGGGTGATAAACCACTATTTTGTAATAGTTTTAGAGTTTCACCTGATTTAAAATTTGGCTCAAATAAGGTTTCAGGGCTGGCATTAAGAAACAGTTTCCCGGGTAATTTACTTTGTTTAAAGGCTGATATCGATAACTCACGGCATAACAATTCTAATGCAACCAAACAACCTTGTTGTTTGGCTGCTTCAAATAAAGCAATCGGTGAATGGAAATCTGTACCTACGGGACCTCGTGTTAGCGCTTCGTAACCAAAAATAGCTTGTTGGCCATTCTCAATGATAGGTTGGAATACGATAGATAAGTTTCTATCGTGAATAATTGATTGAATCGTTAACGTCTTTAAATTGGGCATAATTTCACTGTCATTAGTTAAACATTATTCATAATAATCACTTTAATAAAGGGCAATAAATTTACTTTATGTCGTTATGCCAACTGTCCTAAATAGATAGGGTAAATATTAAAATAAATAACAACTATTCAAGTGTCGTAATTTACATATTTACTCAGTTTTTAAAAGAACAAAGTCGTTAAGTTAAGCAGCTTGACGGGTATTACGTAAAAAATAGAAATTAAAGTGCATCCATGTGCCTAGGCTACAAATAAAATATGTCACTTTTATGACTGTGATATCTATTAAAAATCAAGTGTTTATAGATAAACCATAAACACGAGAAGTAAACACTAGCGGAGAGGGACAAAGAGGGGGATGTTAGCGCCCGATAATTTTTTTAAAGATGGATCCTAAAATTGATAGAAAACTCACAGTTTCTGCATCAGCGGCACTTTCAGCACACTGTTTTTTAAGTTCTTCTTTATTATTTGGAATAGATCTTACTAATTCTACCATCTCTTTTTCATCAAAGATAAATCCTTCAGCCGGACTGTTTTGAGATTGATATCGATCGATTAATAAATCTAACAAGTTAATGATAATACTGGTTTTATTGAGGGAACCAATATTATCGAAAATAGCTCCATTACCTAACTCTACAGTGCGTCGACGGGCACGAAATTGTTCTTTTTGCTGACTTAATTCATTCCATGTTAATTTATTAACACTGGTTATAACTTTATGATCATTGCGCCAATAAATAGCATCTCTTCCGATCACTATGCCTCGATGAAATTGAGTAAATGACGTTCGCATCGCAGCAAGAATATATTCATCATCGGGTATATCTAATACAGCCCGGGCATAATGCTCCACATCTTTAGGTACAAGTGGGTTCATATTGAAGTTATTTTCACCGTGGTAATAGGTTAATACTTTCATTACCTCATCCAACATACTCATTTGTAACTCCTTGATATTTTTAGTATCAGTTATATTAACTAAATTTAGCCTTTATTTGTAGTACAAATGAGCTTAACTTATTTGAAATAGTTGCATCAACTAACAGTTTTACACAAATTGTGAGTGATATGCCAAGCTGGTGTGTATTAGCTGTCCTATGTTTGTGAGCTGTCATAGTATAGAATTCACCGGTGAAGTGGTTTTTATATGATGGTAGTGTAAAAACACGCAAACTATTTCTTATCTCAAATAAAATGAATCGAAAAATATGACACAAATTACAATCGCGACACATAACGGTAACTTTCATGCAGATGATGTTTTCAGCATTGCAGCTCTAAAATCTATCTTTCCTTCATTTAAATTGGTGAGAACCAGAGACCTAGAGGTGATCCGTCAAGCGGACTTAGTTATCGATGTAGGGGGTATTTATGACTCAGAAACAGGGCGCTTTGATCATCACCAACGAGGTGGTGCGGGGGCACGTGAAAATGGTATACCTTACTCTTCATTTGGCTTAATTTGGCAAAAATATGGAGTACAAATTTGTGCGGGTGATGAAGATGTTGCTACGTCTATCGATGCAGGGTTAGTCTCAACCATAGATGCTATTGATTGTGGGCATGTAGAGGGGGTTGCACAGGGTATTAGCCTTAGCCAAACGATCTCTATGTTTAACCCAACATGGCAAGAAGATGCGCATTTTGATGAATGCTTCGATCAAGCTGTTGCTTTTGCTGAGAAAGTGTTGGCACGATTCGTTGCTTCAGCGAGTGGTGGCTTAAATGCAAAAGCGATTGTTGCTAAAGCGATTCAACATGCACCTGATCCGAGAGTTATTGTGTTAGAAAAGTATATTCCTTGGAAGCGAACTGTACATGCAATGTCACAGGAAGCGCTATACATGGTTTATCCTTCTTCAACGGGACAATGGCGTATTCAAACCGTGCCGGTTGAGCCAGGATCTTTCGAAGATAGAAAATCATTACCTGCAAACTGGGCGGGTTTATCAGATAAAGCATTACAAGAAGAAACTGGACTTGCAGACGCTATGTTCTGTCATAACGGTTTATTTATTGCGGGCTCTGAATCTTTTGAAAGCACCATGAAAATGGCTGAAATGGCATTAAAAGCTTAATTCCTTATTATTTAAGATGCTCGGTCATCTTTAATGTAAAAAAAAGCGCTACCTTTCCAGAATAACCAAAGCCAATACGCTAGTGTATTGGCTGTTATGTTTCTCTCATCATTGCATATTGAACTAATTGCTACTGTGCTCGTCAAAATATTGATATTAACACCCAATTTTATTCGGTATTGATATGAATTTTTTGACTATTTAAGAGGGCACAATGAACGAATCAATTACTTTATTTATGAGAAATATATTCTCAAAAGCATTGACCATCATCTTTTTAGCGTTAGCTGCTGCAATTACCTTTTCATTATTCCAACATGTTGTCGATGGCTTTATTAATCAATCTGATTTTACTGAAGTGTTATTAAAAAGTATTAATATTGGGGTGATAGCACTCGCTGTGTTTGAATTAGCATTGATTATTAATAAAGAGTATTCAGAGCCAGATGATCATCATCATAAAGATGCCATTAAAACGCTTAGAGGAACATTACCGCGTTTTATTGGTACTGTATGTGTAGCATTATCCTTAGAAGGGTTAATTATGGTGATTAAATATAGTCAATTGGATTTAGCGGGTAATTTATATTATCCCGTCGCGATCATCATCAGCACTGCATTCTTGCTTATTTCATTAGGTGTATTTTTACGATTAACAGAAAAAAGTACAGTAGGTGGTAATAATGAAGGTCAAGATGACCAGTTTAAAAAAGTAGAAAAGTAATAGAATATACAAGTGGCTTATTAAACATTTAAGTAAGCCACTTAATATTTTGGATGGTTATGATTTAAAACGATTTACCAATTTATCTAAACTTGCAGCCATCGACTTCAATAAATCTGTTGAAGATTCAATATTCTGCGATGCATGTGCACTTTCTTCGGTACTGTCACTGATATTGACTACATGTACATTAATTTCATTGATTACTGCAGATTGCTCTTCAGTCGCTGTTGCAATTTGCGTATTTAAGTCTGAGATATGTTGAACATTGTTAACAATTTCATTTAAAACAGAGTTAGTTTTTTGTGCTGCACTTAATCCTAAAATTGCTTGTTCACGACTTTTATGGACAGAGTCTACTGCTAATTTAGAGCCGTCTTGCAATTCAGTGATCATTCTATGAATTTCATCTGTTGATTCGTGGGTCTTCTTAGCTAAGTTTCTCACTTCATCTGCAACCACTGCAAAACCACGTCCATATTCACCTGCACGAGCGGCTTCAATAGCAGCATTAAGCGCTAATAAGTTAGTCTGTTCAGAGATACCTCTAATGACATCAAGCACACTACTAATCGAATCACTACGTTGAGCTAGCGTTTCAATGTTAGTAGAAACAACTTCCATATCTTCGGCCATGTGGCTGATTGTTTGTGTCGATTCATTAACGACTATTTGCGCCTGTGATGTCATGTCCGTTGCTTTGTTTGTTGTATCTGCTGCTACGGCTGCATTATTCGCAATTTCAGCAATTGTACTGCCCATTTCATTAATAGCTACCGATACTTGGTGTGCTTCATCTCTTTGTTTATCAAGTGATAATTTAGACGCATTGGCATCTTTATAAACAGTTTCAGAAGCACTTCTAATGTCTGTTGAAGTGGATTTTACATCATGGACTACGGTACGAATATTAGCTACAAATGAGTTAAAGCCTTTTGCTAGTTGTGCAATTTCATAAGCGCCATTTTCATCAACTTTACTGGTTAAATCACCTTCGCCATCACCTAATATTTGGAATTTTTCAGCCATTTTTTGTAAAGGCAAAACTAATTTATTGGAAACAATAATACTTAAACCAACGAACACGGAAACGATAATCAAAAATAGGATTAACATGTAGTTACGTGCTTCCGTAATCGGTTCATATAGCTCACTTTTTGGAACTTGTGCAATGATATACCACTGTAAACTCTCAATATAGCTGGTTGAAATCATGTAATCACCCACTTCTTGGAAAGCGAAAGATTGTTTAGCAAAAAGGGTACTTTTGTCTAATTCAGGAAAAATATCATTAACATTCTTAGTTTCTGCAAAATTACGGTTTTTATGAACTTTAATCAGGCCTTTTTGGTCTACTAAATAAACAAATCCTGTTTGCTCAATTTTAAATTGTTGTAACAGGGTGGCGATATCAGAAAATGTTCTTGATACACCGGATGAACCTCTTCCATTAAGTTGTTGATAGTTTACAAATACATTAATTGTACCGTCAGATTCAGTGTAAGTACTGGCAGAAGTTTCCTTGCCACTGTTTTTGAATTTGAAATACCAACTGTCGTGTTGATTATTCTGCAGCACTCGAAGAAAGCCTTTTTGATTCCAATACTGTTCAGAGTTGCGCTCAATATATGAGGCATTACTCAAGTTATTGCTATTAGCAATACCTGATAAATATTCAGTTAAACGTTTATCTATCTCTGGTCTGTCATTGTTATCTATTAATCGATAAATAAATGGATTATTAGCAATTGATTTCGTAATTGCCTTCATCTCAGAAATTTCTTCATCCACTGTTTGAGAAACACGTTGTACTAAATTTGGTAATTCCGAATTTTGTAGGCGATTTAATAACAGTTCACGTGATTTTAATTGAGCGACAAGTGCAATCACACTCGTTGATACAACAACAACCAGTAATATAGATAGAATGATTCGGTTTTTTATAGAAAGTGAGCGCATAAGTCCCTTTATTTTTTTATAAGTATTTAAATGTTTGTAGGGTATTGTTATTAAAAATAATTAACCCTATATGAGTAGTATTGTAACATTAAGTTATCGATTAACCATGGAATTATATAAATAGATTTTCAAAAATAATTTTAAAAATTATTCATCTTAAAATTAGTCGTTTAGCGGTATTTAGGCTAGAAATATGCATATTTTGATTTGTTTAATTTTGCATAAATAAAGTAATTAACTACCCTTAAAGTAGTATTTTTAGTTTGTTGAACGGATGTTATCAAAATTGATTGTCGCAACATGATTAATACCTAATGGAAGTTGTCCTTTATTAGGCGCTTAAAAACAATGCAAAACAGGCGAAACGCTCCGAATTCAACCCAGATTGAAATAGAGTTGCCTAAAAGATCGGAGAAGCAACATGGTTTATATCTATAACAAATACGTTATTTTATATCTATTTTTAGGGTTTTATTTACCCTTGAGTTCAGTTTACGCTGCTAGTCTACATATTACTTGGGCTGACAGCTCGTCTAATGAAGATGGGTTTTATGTTGAGAAACGTGGTTTAAATGAAAATGATTCCGCTATCATTTCAACGCTTTCGGCAAACACCACCAGTTACACAGATAATGATGTGTTAGTGGATGAAAGTTATTGTTATCGAGTTATTGCTTTTAACTCAGCAGGATCAAGCTATTCAGATGAGTCCTGTATGGAAGTGGCAGAAGCTGACGATAACGGTTATGACAGTGATAATGACATAACAGAAGTAGAAGAGACGATTGAATATGTTGATGATTCATACAGTGTGGCTTTATCACATGAGTTTATCAGTAAGCCAATTGAGATAGATGTTACAGAGCATGGTTTATATTCATTTTATGATGAGAGTCATTATAACTCTGACAATAGTGATGCCACTGTGTCATCTGTAGTGTTTGATGTGACTAGTGGTAATAGCCGAAGTAGAGCTACTGATTACTTTGCATTTAGTGATGATGATACTGTTTTAAGTAGTGGTTATGTGAGCATGGCATTCAATACAGGTAATAGTATTACTTTTGATATGTACAGTAATGGCACTTCACAAATTGCACGTATTTACCTTCAAGCAGGCGCATGGAGTAGCTCTTCAGCCTCAGTGAAAATTATTGCTGGCGATCAAACCGAAACAATTACCTTAACAAAAGGGTATTCTTGGCAGTATATGGCAGTCGATATTAGTTTTGAAGGAACAGTACCAGTAACGATCACCACAGATAGCGATCACGGTGGTTACAGTTCAGTGATGGTTGCTGGTATTGTTTTTGATGAGATAGAAACTACTACTAGAGCCGTAGAAGAAGTTATTCAATATGCTGCATTAGTCGATATTCAGACTGATAACGGTACTAATATTGATGTATCAGATAACACATTTTTCAACCACCAACTTGAAGTGGTGAATAGTACTTTATCAAATGCGACACTGTCGTCTTTATCCTACATAGGAACGACTAAATCACGTACTAATCGTTACACATTTACCGATCAAAACGACAAGACCTATAAAGGTTATCAATCAATGAGTTGGAATCCTGATAATGGCATAGCCTTAACTTTAAATAGTGGTGAGCAACAAGTCAATATGGCATCAATCTATCTTACCGCTGGGGCATGGAGCCATGAATCAGCTTCAATAGAATTAATTATTAATGGAGAAAGTGAAATAATTACTTTGAGTTCTGGTTTTTCTTGGAAAAACTACAAAGTTGACATTGAATTTGAAGGTGAATTGAACCTTGAGATTCGTCCTATTGATACTTTTGCTGGCTATAGTTCGTTAATGTTTGCAGGGGTAACATTAGACTATTAAGTAAAGAATTAATAAATGTCTAAGTAAATCGTTTTGTCATTTATTTATTAAATTTATGTTTTTTATTGATGTGCTGATTTGAGATATTATTATTTAATTTTAGTAATAAATATTTCATTTCAGCATTTTTTATATCTAACAATAAATTCTTAAGTTTATGTTTTTAAATGTTTATATTTTAAATTTACGGGGTAATAAACAATACTGAAACGGGTATTCTCTATCAGGTTTTATTATTTATCTATATTTTGATTTTTTTATTTTAGTTAGATGAGTTATTTCTTATTGATGAAATTACGTGTATTTGTAAAAAAGGAAAATATTAGCGACCGAACAAAATAGCGTGTTAATAGCATCCATTTTAAATACTTAAAAATATAAATACATTAGAAAATTAACTCAATTTCATGAGAGGATATTATGAAATTCATCACTATTTTGGCTTTATTGTTGTCAGGGATTACTCAATCATTAGCACAAGAGATAATCGAGCATTCACACCTTCCCATTACTGTGCCAGTTGACATTCCATCTCCAAGGTTAAGCCTAAAACTTAGTAAAGATACTATTGATGGCTATAATTTGACTTTAAATACTCAACATTACTCCCTAATCCCACCACCTAAAAAAGCTACTATGGCTGAGTTAATGAAAGTTAGTATTGACCCAAGATCAAATGTTGTAGAAGGGCATGCTCATTTGTATATTAATGGCACTAAAATTCGACGAATTTATGGAAAAACTATCCATATTCCACTGCATTATTTTAAGAATGGTATAAATACCGTTTCAGTCACTTTGAATAACCATGGTCACATGTATTGGGTGGCTGAGAATAAAAAAATCTTAGCAACGCTTTACATAGATACAAATAGTTCTCCCTTTATCACTTATCGATTTGAAAGCTTCCCTATCCTATAAATACACAACTCATCTTTGATATAAATATACATGTTATTTTTTAGATATTGCACATTTATTGCACATTGTTCCGTTAAATTAACATTATATTGATATCGGAGGAATAAAGTGAAAAACAAGGAATGTTTAAATCTATTATTTAGTGGTTTTTTACTACTCGTTATTGGTGGTTGTGGTGATTCATCTTCTGAAACATCTGATTTGATCAGTGACGAAGTCTCGGAAGTTGATGACGTAGAAGAAACTACCGATGAAGATACAGAAGAAGACCAAGATTCTAATTGGATAATTAATAACATCAATACATCAACTTACATTTTAGATGATAATGGTGACGGTGTCGTTGAGGACGTGCAATCAGCAGAAACAGTGACAGATGGGGGCATTGAATATACCTATGTACTAACCAACGGTATCCCTAAATATGATATGACTATGACAGATAAAATGGTCGAGAATTTAGATGACCGCCCTAAAGCAGAAACTGATTTTGTCGATGGATATACTACCGTTGCTGCAGGTGATCTTGTCTTGTTCGGCCAAGATATCGGTTATAACAGTAGTAGCGAAAATTGCGATGATACCGGTGGCGCAGGTTATTGGCCACCTGGACCTGGTTGTCCATATCAACAGTCTGTAGAGGCTTATTTTATCGATACACCAACAGACTTAGATGATAGTGAAGTGTGTGAAACGGGGTTGAATAGCATTGGTTTAATGGTCAATGGAGTTGCTATTTTTAACTGGGGTGATGGCATGACTTATAGTACCAACCAATGGTATAACTTAGCGCCTGAAGCTGAACAATATGATGTTGATATTTGTGCTGGACATGCGGCAAATGGTCTTTATCACCACCATCAATATACTAGTTGTTTAGCTGAGTTAGTTGGAGATGAAGGTGATCAGCATTCACCTATATATGGTTTTGCTGCAGACGGTTATCCATTATATGGCCCATACGAAAGTGCTGGTGAATTAGCCGTAAGTGGTTGGAAAGTACGTGACTATGGTGCTTCTGAAGCAGAAGGTGGCTGCGATACTGAAGGTCAGAGAACTTGTGTGCTTGTAGATGAATATGACCTTGACGCTGGTGTCACTGAAGTCGAAGAAAATGGCCCTGATATCGGTGAAGATGTTACTACATTATCAGATAATGTAATTGCTGCTGATAATGGATATTATTATGAAGATTATTATTATGCAGATGAGGAAGTCACTGGTGCAGTGTTAGATGAGCATAATGGTCACGATACTGGTGATGGCAAAGGTTATCACTACCATATTACCTTGACTGAAGATGATGATGGGACACTCTCTCCTTCTTTCCCATATCAAATGGGCCCTAGGTTTAAAGGTGAATTACCAGATAACTCATTTGCAACTTGTGATACCAGTACAGATACAGTGGTAGGTGGCTTTCCAGCTAGGTAATAGCAATTAACGTAAAACAATTGATTAGGTTATGTATAAAAAAGGTGCGTTTGAAGCACCTTTACTCATTAATATCTATCGGTAGTAAGCCTCAACGGTACCTTTAACTGTTCTCATAAGAGGTTGGCCGCGACGGTCTAGAGCTTTATGTGCTGAAACTAATGCCCAACCTTCGCTGATACAATATTCTTCTACATCAAAACGTTCTTTGCCATTAAGTCTAATGCCAATATCGTGTTCAAATATCTCTGCAACATGATATGGACTACGAGGGTTAACAGATAGACGGTCCGGGAGTGTTGGTAGCGACTGAGTGTCGTTCATAAATATAAACCTATAAAAGTGAAAGTAGTGCATTGTAAGCAATATGTTAAAGCTGCTCAAGCGATGTAGTTATAAATTTTGAAGCAAATAGCGCCGTAATTGGCTAGTTCTATAAGTCTGATATCAAATCCGCTAAAGATAAATTTATAAAGATTAGATTATAAAAAAGTAATAAATATTATTTAAGGAAGTTTAATGAAATTACCAAAATTCAAACAATATGTATTAGCGAGTAGTGTTGTTATGACTTTACTTATTAATAGCGCTTGGGCTGGTATTGATGTTCACAGCATTAATAAAGATGCCTTGGTCAAAGATCCTGTCATCGTTGAGTGCTCATTGGAAAATGGTGACGTGGCTAATTGTGCAAAATTTGTTGTTAAATATCAGCCAGATAATCTGAAAACAGGCCCATTTTGTCCAGAAAGTATTGATCAAAAAGGTGGTATTTGGGATTGGGACGGGGAAATGGCTGGTTTATACCAAATAGATAAAGGCTTTTTATCAATGTTGGATAGCCAAGGTTACCACTTCTATGATGAAGATGGAAAAGTAAACATTACAGATGTGCGTACTACTCAGCCTAAAAATAACAATTCTTGTTTACAAGCTTCCGTTGATAAGACTGTTGAAATGACAGTATTAATACCAATCAATCCGGTTAAAGCTGAAAAAGTAAATGGTTTAGGTACAGTAGCAAAGGTTGGCTTAGCGTTAGATGGTGTGCCTATTTTTGCTGATGCACCTTCTGTATTAGAAACAGGACATATGCCAGCGTTAGATAAATGTGGTGGACATGTCGACCCAGGTGGTTGGTACCATTGGCATTCAACAGCTACCGATATTGATTCTGTTTATAAAGAAGAGCACTTAGATATTGAATGTCATATTGAGCAAAAAGCCAGTGCTATTTTTGCTTATGCCTTTGACGGCTTCCCAATTTACGGTAGTTTAGAGTTAAGCGGAAAAATACCAGAAAATCTAGATATTTGTGGCGGTCATTTTGGCCCTACAAATGAATACCCTAAAGGCATATACCATTATCATGCTTCTACTACTTTTCCTAATTTACCAACGTGTTTACATGGCGTAGTTGCTAAAGATAACTTTTCAACAACAGCGAAACAAGGAATAGGTGCTGAAGGAGGGCCTGGGCAAGGTGGTGGTCCAGGGCATGGTACTCCTCCTGGTTTCGATAAAGCAGCGAAAACACTAGGTGTGACAGAAAAACAGTTAATGCAGGTTATTATGAATAACGGCGGAAGAAACTTAGATGTCACGGCTGCAGCAAAAGAATTAGGGGTGACAGAAACACAACTCAAAGAAGCTTTACCAACTCCACCAGAACATTAAAACTTGAACGATATCGCTAAGTGAATACTTGATGCGCTTAGCGACTTTTCCTGACACTAACCATTCGCATGGCAGGCTAGTATAAACAGTCTGGCCCCCTATAATTTCACTTATTTAATTATTTAAAATCATTATTAGTGGTTAAAATCCACTGTTATATATTGGTTATATGTAAACAAGTGATTTACATATTTATGGCAGATATTAATTTAGCTAAAACCTCAATTTTAGTCCCATCATTATTACACAGATAATGGACTCCACTGATTACCTGAAAATTATCAAATCTACTTATAATTTTGTTGCCGATGAAACAGTACAAACCGTGTCTATTGTGGTTAAAGATACTACGTAAATTAATTTAATAGGGCAAAACTACTAGGTAAGTGGGGGAGAGCCTTTGCTGTAACCGCAGGTAAACTCATTGAAAGTATGGTGAGCATAAAAAAGAGTTGCCAAAAAATAGCAATAACTATTCATTAGGTAATGGACTTCGTAGGTTTTTAAGGAGAACCATTAACCACATAAATAATGCCGTCTCGTTAAAATCATCAGAGAATTTACACTGGGTACAAACTGTTTGTTGGTTAACAGGCGTAAAATAAACACGTATTAACCACATATTTTGTTAGTAATAAGATGAATATACTAAATAAACGTCATTGGTAGATCTAGGTCACACTTTAGAGGTATATTGGATCTTAGAATCTTATTTTTAGAAAGTTTAATGATTTAATTTTTCTTGTTAATCAACACAATAACCTTTGTTGGCTGTTTTATAGTCAACGTTATCAAACATAAAGTTATAAATAATAGATAACTTTTTACACGTGATCTACCTCACTTTATATGGAAATAATATGAAACAAGTTCAATTTAGAAACATTGATAAGTTATTTATTAAGATGTCACTTTTTGACAAGTTTTGGGTCATCTTAGCCCTGTTTATAATTATACTTAGTTTTGTTTCTGTTAGTCGTTACCTCGATACAATAGACAGTATTGAATCTCAATCAGCTAAAGCTTTAGAACAACGTTTATCAGGTATGGTCACAGCACTTGAATCCACTAATCAACTAGATAAAATTAGTCTTTTAGGGGTGACATATCCGGCCTCTATTTATCAAACTGTGCGTAACAATGACCATGTTACCGCCGTGGTTAAAACTAAGTCACAACAATTTGCTTCATTGTCAGAATCTGTATTAACAATTGAAAAACCAGCTAAACAAAGTGCATTTAATAGTTTATTACTTACTTTTTTGTGGTTATTCCCATTCGCGTTAGTACTTTATTGGACTGCAACCTTTTTACGTGGTGCATTATGGGTATTGTGGGATACAACCTTAAAAATCGTTAAAGGCGATTTAACTTCTCGCTTAGGCTTTATTGAAGGTCGAGATGAGTTCGGGACCATTGGTGCATCTTTAGATAAAGCTATGGATACCTTATCTGAACTTGTTGATACCGTGAAAGAAAATGCATCAATGTTACACTATACTTCATCGGATATTGCTGAGCATAGTAAGCAAAGTGAAATGCAAATTAATCAACAATATACATCGCTTGATTCTGTTGCTACGGCAATGGAAGAGATGACCGCTTCATCACTTGAAGTGACAGAAATATCTCAAAATGCTTCTAAGCAGGTTGAGTTGAATTCTGAACATGTCAAACAAAGTGACCAACGCGTTCAATTAGTGATAAGTGAGATACAACAGCTATCTAATTATATTGAAGAAACTTCATATTCGGTGGCGACATTAAAAGAGAATGCGACACAAATAGATGAAGTGATCACTACCATTAATTCAATCTCGGATCAAACTAACTTATTGGCATTAAATGCTGCTATAGAAGCTGCACGTGCAGGAGAAATGGGACGAGGTTTTGCCGTGGTTGCTGATGAAGTTAGAACATTGGCGAGTAGAACACAGTCTGCGACGGTAGAGATTCAATCGATGATCAGTAACCTTCAATCTGAAACGAACAACATATCAACTATTACCAACAACACAGTAAATCAGGCACAAACGAGTACAAGTTTGATTAAAGAGATTGGTACTGATATCAATTCAATCGCTGAATCATCACAAGCTGTGATAGAGATGACATTTCATATTGCGACATCATCTGAAGAACAAAGCTCGGTAGTTAATGATATTGCATCTGAATTGACTGGTATTCGCGATCAATCAACATCTATTCGTGACTATGCCCATAAATCTTCATTGGGGACGAAGAACTTATCTGAAGGTGCAGAGAAACTAGGTAAAATATTAGCGCACTATAGAACTTAATCTGTAGTAATGACACCAATTACCTGATCTTGGCTTAAAAGGGATTAATATTATTGCAGTGTGAACTGCAATAATATCCTTAGCCACTTTTATAAGAAGCGAAATTCAATGAGCTCATCCTCTCAACAATCTCCGTCAAAGATAACCTTTTTTGAACGATTTGAAGCCGATATTTTATCCGGTAAGAAAACATTAACGATAAGAAATGAGGAAGAGAAACACTATTTACCCAATACACATGTCGATGTGTATACTTTTGAAGATGATCGATGGTTTTGCCGGTTAAACATATTAGCCGTAGAGCCAATATTATTTAATAATCTGTCTATAGAGCATGCACAACAAGAAAATATGACCTTGGCAACTTTAAAGTCAGTAATACAAGAAATTTACCCAGGTATTACCCAACTATATGTTATTTATTATGAATTAGTCGCTGCTTGATGCCAATTGATATAGTGTTCAGCAGGCATAGGTTTTGCGATTAAATACCCCTGGATACCATCCGTTTTTTTGTCTTTCAATATGTTGAATTGCTCTATTATTTCAACGCCTTCGGCCATTACCGAGATATTTAGATTTTTCGCTAAATTGATAATTGTTTCAACAATAGGTAATCCAGTTTGAACATTTTCAATGTTATCAATGAAGCTTTTGTCTATTTTCAATTCGTCAACAGGGTAAGCATGTAATGTTGATAAGCATGAATAACCAGTTCCAAAATCATCAATTGAAAATGTAAACCCTTGATCTTTAAGCTCATGCATTTGTTGTACAGTATAAGGTAGATCATTCGATAACATACTTTCTGTTATTTCTAGTTTAATTTGATTAGGATGAATATCATATTGATTTAAAATAGAAATCAACTCTGTTTTTAAAGTTGGGGAGTTAAATTGATTTTGTGCCATGTTGATGGCTATTCGATAACCCGGTGGGAGACTTGAGTCTTTTGATAATTGATTTAATAGTAAGCAGATATCATGTAATACAATATTTTGAAGTTTTTGTATCAAACCAAATTGTTCAGCTAAAGGAATAAATTGATAAGGAGGAACTAGACCTTTAGTAGCGTGGTTCCAACGAATTAAAGCCTCTGCACCACTTACGTTACCTTCTGTATCTACTTGTGGTTGAAAATGGGCACAGAACTCATCATTTTCAATTGCTCTTACTATCTCGCTTTCTAACTCTGTTTTTGTTTCCAATAAAGTTTGCTGTTTAGGATCAAAGAAACTATACCCGTTACCTCCTTTGAATTTAGTTCGATACATAGCTGTATCAGCAAACTTCAGAATATTATCTGAATTTGCATGGTTTTTATCGATTAAATAGATACCAATACTGGCGCTGATTTGAAAGGCAAGTTTACCTATTTCAAATTTTTCGATAAATATTTTCTGTATTTTTTGCACTAACTTAATCACGTTAGATTTCGCTTGTTGTATATTATCAGCGATTTCATCTTCTAATATAACAAATTCATCACCACCAATTCTTGCTAAAGTATTAACATCTCCTAAAACAGTGGCAAGACGTTCTGCTGATTGAATAAGTAATTGATCTCCCGCACTATGACCTAAGGAATCATTA
This sequence comes from Psychromonas sp. KJ10-5, assembly GCF_055808325.1. Taxonomy (NCBI): domain Bacteria; kingdom Pseudomonadati; phylum Pseudomonadota; class Gammaproteobacteria; order Alteromonadales; family Psychromonadaceae; genus Psychromonas; species Psychromonas sp. KJ10-5. Next base: position 1,073,654 of record NZ_CM147864.1, read on the forward strand.
ATGCGTTTAAAATTGTCAATATCTAGAAATAACAACACACTAATGGTGTTATCTTGTTTTATTTTTTCTACACAATCGCCAATACGTTCAGTAAGTAAACGTCTATTGGGCAAGTTAGTTAATGGATCATAATAAACTAATTTTTTAACTTCATTCTCACTGTTTTTACGATTAGTAATATCCCTGATCACCCATAACACATGACTTTGATTGTCATAATCAATCTTGATAGTTCTACCTTCGAAAATATATTCATTGGCTCGAATAGTTAGTGTGTATTCAAAAACCTGTATTTCGTTAGTTTGTAATGTTTTATTTATTTTATCTAACGCCATTTTTGCATCGTCTTTGGATAAAATGTCATGAATGCTTTTACCGACTAAATCTTGTATTGGGTCACTCAATAAGTTCTCAGATGCCGCATAAACATTAAGATATAAACCTTCTTTAGTGATAATAATGGCGGGGTCAGGAATGACTTTTATGAAGGCATTTAAGTTTTGATTAGTCACTTTTAAATCTTTGATCAACTTTCTCATATGAGATGCATCGTTGCTTTTTTCAATAGCAATACTGGAAAGGTGAACAAAGTAATCAATTAAATTTAAACATTCTTGTGAAGCTGATTTTGGAGAATCATAGTAGATTGCAAAAGTACCTAATACTTCGGATTTGGTCGAAATAATAGGAGTAGACCAACACGACTGAAATTGATGATCTTTTGCGATATTCTTAAATCCTTCCCATAAAGGTGAATTAGAAATATCCTCTACTAAAACACGTTCACCAATAAATGCAGCTGTACCACAAGAACCAGCAGATGGTCCAATTGTGACTCCATCTATTACTTCAGAATAAGTGTTCGGTATACTAGGAGACGCAATACTATAAAGGAGGTTATCGACTAACTTTAAAATAGAGCATTTAGCTGTTTTGTCATCAATTAGTTCTTCAATAGATATACATATAGACTCCAATATTTCTTGAAGAGGGTCTCCTAATGCTATTTTAGTGAGAATCTTTTGTTGGCTTGCTAAAAGCTCAGTATTTTTCTTTAATTCCATAAAATCTGTTATGTCCCATTTGATAACAAAATCAATGATACTTCTTTATGGATATAAATATTTCAATTATCATCATATTGTAAAATAAAATACTATATAAATATAAATAAATATCTGTTTTATATAACATTATAGCTAAATTGATAATTATTACTAATAATTATCAGCAAGTTGAATAATAAATAAACGAATACAATAGTTAAACAGATCTCTTTTAGTGCAAATAAAACAAGGAAATTGAAGGTTAAATGATTAAAAAATCCACTTCAAAAAGAAAAAGTAAAAAAAGAGTATTGGAAAAGGTGAGGTATTAAGCTGAGCAAGATATGAATGGCTAAAATTAATGAAGGTGTGTAGGTTGAGTGATGTGCTAAGTTAACCTCGAAATAACATGAGGTTAACTTAATAAGTTTTTAAGACTTTCCTAACCAAATGTCTGCATTGATTGGTGGTTGTTTGTTACGTTTCTTTTTACCTATACCTTTGGGTTGTGCCTTTAATTTAGTTTTTGTTTCAAATACTAATTTTTCAAAGTTAGTGGTTTCAAATCCAGGCTCTTGTTCACGCTCTAAATAGATCTTATGTTTTTTCTCTATCACATTAAAGTGGTGGTAATCTTCGTAATCAATAAGAGAGATCGCTAGGCCTATTTCACCTGCACGGCCACTTCGGCCAATACGATGCATGTAATCAGCAGGGCTTCTTGGCAGATCAAAGTTGATCACGACAGGCAATTTTTCAATATCTAATCCACGCGCTGCAATATCCGTCGCGATTAACACTTGAATTTCGCCTGCCTTGAATGCATTTAACACTCGCGTTCGGGCACCTTGCCCTTTATCACCGTGAAATACTTCAGCAGTAATACCGCGTTTAGCGAGCTTATCTGCTAAATGTTTGCACGCCGTTTTAGCGTTAACAAAGATTAATGTTTGTTGCCATTGATGTTGTTTAATCAAATGTGATAACAATGCGGTTTTTTGGCCCTTATCAACAGTGAATAAACGCTGTACTAATGTACTTTCTTCTGCATTTTGTAACTGAATTTCAACGGGGTCATTAAGAAGCTCTGCGGTAAGAGTATTAACTTGTTCAGGGAAAGTTGCTGAGAATAGTAGAATTTGTTTTTTAGTGGGTAATAAGCTTAATAAAGACGACAGTTCATCACTAAAACCTAAACTTAGCATTCTATCTGCTTCATCTAATACTAATGTTTGTACTTTATCGAGTTTTAACGCATTACTGTTGATTAAATCTAATAAACGACCTGGTGTCGCCACTACAATATCACTTCCACCACGTAACGCTTGCATCTGTGTATTGATAGAAACACCGCCCAATACCGAGACTGTTTTAATGGCACCATTAAAGTGTACCGCATAAGATTTTATGCTATCTGAAACTTGTTTTGCTAACTCTCGAGTAGGTACTAAGATCAGATGCGTTACAAAGTTACCGGTAGCTTTATGTTTTTTGTTAACAGCATCAAGGCTATTTAAAATTGGTAAAGCAAATGCAGCTGTTTTACCAGAACCTGTGTTTGCACCCGCAATAATATCTCGACCTGCTAATATACTAGGAATTGCCTGCGCCTGAATAGGAGTCGGTTTTGTATAGTGGATCTCATCTAAACGAGTTAATAAAGGGGAGACAAGTTTAAGTGATTTGAAAGAGATCACTGTGTCAGAATTTGTATCGGGAATCGCATTAAATGTCATTAAATAAATAGCTCTAAGGTAAATAATAACCATCTATTTTAGCCTATTTTAATCAGTTGTTCGCGATTAAAGGTATTGAAAGGTTAAGTATTTTTCTTTTAAGGTGCTTTATTACCTCTAATTAGCTAAAAATCATAAAACTACTACCAGCTTCACAATCAATTTATTGTCAATTAATGTAATATTAATGTATCTCTTTTGGTGTAGTTGAGAGTAGTGAAACTAATACATCAAAATAATGTACTGGAATTGCTTTAATAACAAGGACATTTTAATGCGTAAAAATTTACCTGTGACCGATCAAAGAAAAACGTTTGCAGAAGACACAAAGCTCATCTCAGTGACAGATATTGATGGTAATATTATTGATTGTAATCAGGAGTTTATAGATATAAGTGGTTTTACTCGAGATGAATTAATTGGTCAACCTCATAATCTAGTACGTCATCCTGATATGCCTAGAGAGGCATTTGAAGCCATGTGGGGGCAGTTAAAACATGGTAATCCTTGGATGGGGTTAGTGAAAAATCGCTGTAAAGACGGTGGATATTATTGGGTTGATGCCTATATAACACCTGTAACTGAAAATGGACAGATTGTGGGGTATGAATCAGTTAGATCGTGCCCTAAACAGCAAGATGTAACGAGAGCTGAAAAACTTTACAAACGGGTTAATGAAGGAAAAGGCTTAAGAAAAACACTGCTGATTTCTGTTCCGAATGCATTACTTGTAGTGCTGGTCTTATTGTCATTATTTCTGCTATCAATTAATTCAATGATCGCTGCTATCGTCTTATTACTCATATCTAACCTTGTATATGCGTTGTGGATGAGTGTCATGAATAAAAATAACTTGTTGGCTTTAGCTGAGTTATTGAATGGTTACTTTTCAAATGAGCAGGCGGCTCAATCTTATACATCAAGTACGGGTTTATTAGGGAGGGTTAAAGTTGGTATTTTAAGTCAACAATCACATTTGATAACGGTATTGAGTCGTATTGAAGTGGCTGCAATAAAAGTAACATCTGAATCCCAGAATTCGTTTGAGTTTGTTCAACATTCTAAAAATGGTTTAGATCAACTGCAAGCTAAAACGGAGCAAGTTGCGACTGCTAGTAATGAGATTACTGCCACCATTAATGAAGTATCATCTAGAGTCTCTGACACAGCCGAGCATGCTGAAACTGCATTAGCATTAGCAACAAAAGGGGAAGCATTAGCAAATGTGACCAGTGCGTCAATTGATAAATTAAGAGAGACGGTACAAACCATTAATCGCTCTGTCACGGAAGTCTCTGCAGAAGCGGAAAGAATATCCGCGGCAACTAATATCATTGACCAAATAGCTAAACAAACAAATCTACTTGCATTGAATGCCGCTATTGAAGCAGCTAGAGCAGGAGAGCGAGGGCGGGGTTTTGCTGTTGTAGCAGACGAAGTTCGCAACTTAGCAAAACACACGCAAGACTCTACAAGTGAGATCTTTAAAATTGTTCAGCTATTAACAGATAAAACAAGCACTGCAGTTGTTCATGCGGAACAGGGGACTGTTGAAGCCGAAAATGGGATGAGTAAAGTCTTAGAAAGCAGTGAAATGCTTAAAGGTATTGTTGACGCAGTTGCACAAATCTCAGATATGTCGATTCAAATTGCCACAGCGATTGAACAGCAAGCGCATGTATCTGAAGATATTAATCAGCAAGTTGTGGGTATTTCTGGCTTAACAGATCAAAATGTTAACTTAACAACAGAAGCAGAAGCTTCAATAAATTACTTGAAAAAGATTGCTGATGATTTACATGAATTGGTATTGCGTTTTAAGTAGCGGATAAACTCGAGTATCTGCTTAGTAATTCATTTAGCATTACTGATGAAGCTCCATGTTTTAAGCAGATACTTTATTTCTTCCGCTTTTCTTAGCGATGTATAAATTTGCATCAGCGGTATCAAATAATGCTTCCGTTGAGTGGCCTTGCTCTTGGTAATTCGCTACACCAAAACTACAGGTGACACTATGCGCTAAAAAAAATGCATTATTGATGTCGCTGTCATCATTAGATATTTTCGAGACATCCAAATCAAAAGCGGTAATCTGATTTAAACCAAAGTTGCCCACCTGTAAACGAGTTTCAATAACTTGCCTTAACCTTTCCGCCACTAGAACTGCATCACTCAATTCAGTGTTAGGCAATAAGATTAAAAATTCTTCGCCGCCGTATCGATAAGCAAAATCGGAAGGGCGCAATGTATCAGTAATTAATTTACCAAAAAGTGCTAAGGTATCATCCCCAACAGAGTGACCGTATTTATCATTGACGGATTTAAAGTTATCTAAATCACACATTATCATAGAAAAATCGACTGGGTCACCCAGATACTGTTCATTATCTAAACTAGCTAATTTTCGCTCCAAGTATTCTCTTTTCTTCAACCCTGTTAAATGATCTAATGATAAGTTATTAATTTCATTTAAATTTTTAGCTGCTAAATGAAGATGGCCATCCGCTAAAAGCTGATTATGGGAATCTACAAATGCATAATTCATAATATCTCGGTAAAACAGTTTACATTGCAATTCACTTGTACATCGTAATGCATCATCTGGGCTTGGATATTTCACGAAATCTAACAATGTAAAGAAGCTATCTCCAAACTTAAAGCCAGTATCCAATTCAATTAATTCGCCTTTTTGATTCAAAACTTCCATAAATCTCCTTACACGCGAAACGAATCAATATTTAGAGTAATGATACTTTAAAACGTTCGGGCTAGGTTAAGTTATATTTGTTAAATTATCGGCAAGTTATTATCAAACTTAACTTTTTATTAGGTATAAATAACCGTTATGCTCTCAAAATGATTAAAAAATCACTACAAAGCGTTAATACTCTCGTTAATCCTAGGTAATTAAACCCGCCAATGAGCACTTAAACCAATTGGAAGTGTTAATAGTTATTATTTTCTTTTTCTGTCAACCGTCAATAATTGATTATATGTTTCTAATCACGAAAGTTAAAAACCTTAGCAGGAAATTGTGAGTGACTACCTACAGGGGGTTAAATATTATTGTAATACTTAAATGAGTGTTGTTAATTTGTTCGTGTGTTCATTACTGATCAGCTTTGAATAGTAAAAGAATGCACGAATAGTATTTTAAATTAATTTATAAAATACCTTATTAATCTGATGGTTACTTTACCTTAAAGGAACGATAGCATGAAAATAAGTCATCTTAACAAATCGATTTTTCTTGGACTTTCTGTATTAAGCGCTAGTGCATTAGCTGCCGATACTGCGCCATATAATTATGAAAACAGCGCAGGTACAGCAATATTTCAATCTGCACTTGATCAAGTTAAATTAACTTCTCCGGATGGTTCTACAAAGCTTGCGGATGCGAGTTCGAGTGATCCTGATCTATCATTTGATGGATATGTAACTGATGATTTTAGAGTACCAAGTGGTCAAAATTACATGCAAATCACTCATGAAGGTGAGTCATCATCACGTACTGAGTTTCGTCATCTAACGGATTTTAATCGTTCTGATACCAACACAATGGAAGGCACGATTAAAATAAATTCAACGAGCGATGGTTTAGATGAAGTTACGGTGTTACAAGTGCATAACTCTGACAGTGATAATATCGGTGCACCATTGATGCGTATTGCTCAGATAGTAGAAGATGGCACTAAGTTTTATGAAGCAAAATTGAGATTATCGGCTTGCGATAAAGACACCTGTGATGCTGAATATGATACTTATCGTTGGTTAGATAGTAGCGGTGAACCTACTGTCAGTACAAATCAACATCGCTCTTTTTACGTACAAGTTAAAGACAGTGTTGTGACCATGAAAATGGATGATGTACGTGGCACATTAATGTGTAAGTCTGGTGGTGAATATTCAGCTGATAATTGCGATGATGATGATCAAGCACATACAAATAGCAGTGGTGACCATGTCATTGACAGTGATTGGCCTGAGGATGGTTTTTTCTTTAAAACAGGCGCTTATATTCAAGATGCAGGTACAACTGTTATTCGTTATAAATCTTTATACTTTGATGTAGAAGGGTAATTTTATAAACATCGCAACAGGAAGTCATTGGCTATCACTGTGGTGATTATATTAAGCAAGTTTCCAGCTACGAGTTGAGTAGCTGGTTATTGATAGTGATTAAATATTAGTGTCAATCCATACTAAACGGTGATCAGAAGACAAATCTTTACCAGTACCTGATGAGCCTACACGTTCATCATTTACTAATAAACGTCCATTTTCATAGGATGCAGGCCAAAATACCGACGAATCATTCACCTCCATATCTGTAGAGGGGATAACGTAATCAACACGTAAACTAAAAGTACTAGTGATGCGCTCAGGATAAGTCGTGTCATCACAATCCCCGTTATCAACGCACTCACTAGCCCCTAAGCTTGTTGGTACATGAGTTCCCGTTGTAGCTGTTGTATTGACTCGTTCATGACTAATTAAAGTTTGTATAGTTGCTAAGTAACCATCTCCACTTTCTGGATCTGCGTTAAGGTCTCCCATTACCACAAAAGAAGCCTCTTCATCTAAGCCACCAGTGACGCCATTATCATCGTATATATAATCTGAATTTGAAATATAATCATTCCAAAAATTGATTTCAGCACTATTTAAAAGTTTATTATTTTCCGTAACCGTATCGAAAACGGGTGGTGTAGGATGCGATAATAACAAATGGATCGTTTTATCACCGTTAGCTGTTGGGATAATGATTGGAGCATCAACATGATTTTTAGACGATAATGGTTTTTCTGCCCAAGCTTCATCGGTATACCAGTTATCACCGCAAGACAAGCCCTCAGGTATTGGATTATCTTCATCTTCACAATTTGTGACAGTAGGATTACTTTCTCCAGGCATATCTTTCCACTTAAAGGTTTGGAAAGTTCGAATATTGTCAGTATCGATTGGGTATTGTGATAATAATCCAAATGCGTATTGTCCATGATAATAACCAAAACCCCATGCATCATTGGGTAATTCAATTGAACCGTTATGGTCTAAATCATAGTCACTTAATAAGCCGATATTGGTTGCGAAGCTCTCTGAGTATCCAAATTCGATAGGGTCGAGTAATTGCTCCTCAGAAGACGTTGCGCCTAACGCATTCTGTGATACTGACAGGTAGTTAGTTTGAAAAGTTGTTAATGCATCTTTATCATCACCCGTACCATCATTATTGAATTCAGCCGTCATCAATACAGCAGGGCGTTCACTCTGAATAATAGCTGCTACATTTTTTATTTGAATCACTTTTTCAACGGTTTCTAATTCATCATCTGTTAAATCACCAGAAAACCATTTAGTCATTAAGGCTGCTTGTTCAGTAGAAATTATTTGTAACTCTTCCACCAATTCTTCGTAACTATATCTGTCAAAAGATAGGTTATAAGTTCCAAAACGTACACTGGTATTAGTGGTTTGCTCTGTCGTGTTAGAGTCATCGTTACAACCTGTTAGTAAAGCTAATGAGACTGCAGCTGCTGCTATTGTTTTTATAAAATCCATTTTACCTTCCGCTATTTATTGTAAAGTATTTAAGAAATGATTCGTTAGCGTCATGAGCATGCCAAACGAATATGGCACTTTTATGTCACCTGACCATTTAGACAGGTTTGATTAGTCAATTCAAATAAATTTACGTTATTGGTACTTTTAAGTGATATTAATATCTCGTTAGTAGTGTATTTCTTAATAAAATAGAAAGGTTTTTAGTATGAAGTAATGGAGTATTATTTAATGTTGGCCATTGAGAATGCACTCAATACTACGAGTCAGTCTTAAATTTGATTTTTGAAAAGTATTGAGTGCAATATCAGCAGATATTATTAACTTTACCTTTAAAAGGTGAAATTAAATGTTTGAAATCTAAAATGAGACCAATCACTTAAAGCAGTGATAGTTTGCTCTGTAGGAGGTGCAATATAGATCAAGCCTACGATAGCAACGACCGAAGTCAGTGTGATTAATTTATTATCGAAGTCAGCTACCTTTAAAGCGGTTCCATAAGAGCGTTTGATTCTTACGTTACTTAAATCAACACTGTAAATTTCATCCAACATTAAATGAATTAACCCACCCAATAATACAAACCCACCTGCTAACCATGCAAAGATGGCTGCTTTTGTATTTAATTGACTATTCAATTGCCATGTTACTTGCGTCGTTAATAACGCGCTTAACACTAAAAATAGTAAAGAATGGCAGCTGCCTCTATGTACTGTGATCCACTCAAAAATAGTTCTAATGATATATTTCATAAATCCGTAAACCAATAAAGGCACTATGATTAACTCGATAAAGCTAATTTCAATGACTAATTCTGTGGTTATGTAATGGAGCACCAGTAAGACGGCACTAAATGCAAATAAGTTAAAAATAGTATCGAGGGAAGTAGAGTTATCTGAATCTATATCTGGTAATAGCCCGCCGATTGAACCTAAAAACCATAACCAGAGTGCGCTGTTTAAATCGATATGTCCTGCTGATAATAAGGTAGCGGAGCCTAAACCTGTGATTATCACAGCAGTATTAAGATGAGTATTGAAGTTAGCCATTGTATCTCTTGATAGAAAAATAATAGGGCATTTTAGCAATTGAAAAGTTCAATATTCAATAATCTTTAATGATGTGGATGTTGATATTGCTCAGTACCTAACACTCATGAGTATTATAGTAGTTTTACATTTTTAATTAAGGGGTGTCACTTAGTGGTTAAAAGGAGAGAGAAACGATACAGATAGTTTGGGTTACCTGTATCGTTCAATATGTTTTAAAGCACTGATACTTGTGGTTTATCTTGAAAGAGAGTTATCAGATATCGCTTAGCATTATTTTCATGCCAATTATATTTTGGTATAACTAAGCGGCTATTTGATAACTCTCTTTACCTGTATGTTTTGCTTTACGGTTGAATGAACCTTTGCCTTTTTTCGCTTTTTCAACACGCATCGTAAATACTTTACTAGTGACTAAAGCGGCCATTGCCGAATGATTGATAGTACCACGACCGATCTCTGTTATTTTTTGTGCTTGGACGCTGACATTACTAGTAGCAGCCGGTACTGAGTTACCTTTAAGTTTTTTACCCATTTGTTTATCTCCTCTTTAGGTGCGCGCAGTCTATCAGCAAATTTGTAATTTAATAGTGCTTATTTATCTATTTTAGTCATTATTTTTAGCAATGACTTTACATAAAAAAGGCTAACAGAAAATAATTTCTGTTAGCCTAAATAACTTATTTAGTTGGTTAGTTTATTCACTACTCTTTATTATTTTTACTTGTTACTGAGACTAATCCCGGGTTCTTAATCCATAATATTAACGTTGCACTACAAGCTAATATAATCAATGTTGCTGGTAATCCACCTAAGTATGATAGCTTCTTGACACCATCAATTCCTACCGTGCTTATCATTATCCAAGAAACAAGACCAATTAATGTACCCCATAGTATTTTAATGGGTAATGACGTTTTAGCATCAGATTCTGATGTGAAGTTTTTAGTACATAAATCACCAATGGCATCAGTACTTGAATCTGCGGCCGTTACATAAGATATAAAGGCAATCAGTACCAAGAAGAATGAGGTAACTGCACTGAATGGTAAGTCATTCATAATGTAATAAAGTAGTTGTTCAATGCCTTCATTATTTAATACATCATAAAGTTTACCAGCGCTTTGGGTATCCATGAAAATAGCGGTACCTGAGAATACTGATATCCATAGGAAGACAAATAAGCTTGGGTAAATGACATTTATTTGAATGAATTCTTTTACCGTATAACCACGAGATATTTTACCTAAGAACATTGCCGTAATGGGAGCCCAAGCAAACCAAACAGCCCAGTAGAATACACTCCACCATTGTGGCCAAGGATCATTTGCTGCTTGCCCTGTAAATAAGCTTAAGCGGAAGAAGCTTTGCAAAAATGCACCTAATCCTTCAACTCCAATAGATAAAATATACAGTGTTGGCCCACAGATGAAGATGAATACAAAGAGTGCGATCAGCATCCAAAAGTTAATGTTAGATAAACGTGCAATCCCTTTAATTAAACCGCTAATGGCAGACAAAATAAAAGTACCTACAATGATTGCAGTGATAATACCTAATGTTAATGTATTACGTTCAATATCAATATATTGACTGATTCCACCTAATAGTGTTAACACACCCGTACCTAATGAAGAAGCCATACCGACGACTAGCGAGTATAAGGCTAATGAGTCGATAATATCCGCCATAACAGGAGTAATAAAGCGTCCAAATGCAGGGCGTAGTGAACTTGAAATTGAGAAGGGCATTTTCAAATTATGGAAAGCCAAAGCAAAGATTAACCCGGGAACACAATAAATTGCATAAGGGGTTGGTCCCCAGTGTAAAAACATCGCAGAGAAAGCAAATAAAGTGGCGTTAGGACTTGCTGCTTCAATACCAAAGCTAGCTGGTGGAGCATGTAAGTGATAGATAGGCTCTGCAGTTGTCCAAAACAATACTCCCACGGCAAAAGTCGTACAAAGTACGATCATAAACCACTGTGGTTTTTTAATCATTGGCTCACTGCCATCTCCACCGATTCGTACAGTACCTAGTTTAGAAAAGTAAGTTAGTACAACTAAACCTAATAAGTAGAAACTTCCTAAGCTAAATAACCATGAAAAGTGCTTTAAAATACTGCTGTTAAGGTTACCCGTTACCTTAATAAAGGTGTCTAAATCTACTAAACTTAATATCAGCGCAGCGGCTAATATCAAGAAAGTAGGTAAGAACACCAAGGGTCTTATTGTTTTAATCATATGTCATCCTTGAGTTAGTTACGTAAAGTTTCGTTTTATTGTGTCGTTAAAATCTTTGCTAAAGATTAAGGTTTGATCTTGATAAGCTCGCCATTGCACTTGCAAATAATAGTTATCTTTATCGCAGGTCATCACATAGTGGCCCTTGATAGTGGTTCTCCAATTTTCCCTGCCCATATCAACTTTTACTTTGATATCATTCTTTGCACTTAATGGATCGCGGTGATGAACTGATTGCTGTTGATCCATAATGAATTGAATATCACTTTGTGCTGATTCATAAAATTGACGGCCAAAGTCTTCACGCGTTTCCAGTGTAGTAATGCCGGTTTTGTAATCTTTATGAACAACACGCTTGCTTTCTGAAGCCGCTAGTTCTTTGCCATTAAAAGTAACTGGTTTGTGATATTCAGGAATGTTTTCACTGATGGTCGGGTGCTGATTAAGTGGTAGAATTACCGCACATTTTTGAGTATTAAAAGTTAATGTCGCTTGTTCTGGATTTGGCCAGATTAGTGGCCAGTAAGCAGTAGACACGGCAACGCGTAACTTGTGGCCTTTGGGGATCACATAAGCCATCGCATTGAGTTTTATATTCACATCATATTCATGGCCTGGAATTAGCGCCTCAGGTGTTTCATGACTATTTCGATGTGTTAAATTCAATACACCATAAGTAATTCGTGTGGCCTCACCATTTGGGTGTACATCTGATACGCGTACTACTAAGTTGGCTTGTTGTTTATCACTGCTAACTGCAAATTGTGCTTCTATTTGACCTGCGATCGGCATATCTTCAGTAAGTATGTCGGAGTCGAATACTAAAGATCCTGCATCATCAGCACGTTGATCACCGGGTTGTTCCATATCAATTCGAATACCCACACAGAAACTACCACCATCTAATCCTGTGGTTTGTGGAGAACAGATAGGCACTTTATAGTCAGCAACTTGCTGCTGAGTACTTAACCCTCGTGCTGATAAATACCATGTTTGAAGATGAGTATTAGTTGATGGCCAGTTTGGTTCGCTAACCCAAGCACCCGGACGAAAATCATAATCGGTTTGCGGTGCGACACTGTTTTGTAAATAGTATTGTAATGCGGGTTCTTGGTCTATTTTGTTATCGACCTGTTTTAACCAACGATCCCACCAACGAACAGACTCCTTCACATAATCTATTTTAGGGTTAGGGAAGGCAATATTAGGGTACTTATGTGCCCATGGTCCAATTAAACCTTTTTTAGGTCCATTTAAATTTGTTAACAGATTAAACACGGTATCTCGGTAACCATCTGACCAGCCACCCATGGCATACACAGGGATTTCAATGGCAGAATAATCTTCACAGACTGAACCATGTTGCCAGTATTCATCACGAGTTTGATGCGATATCCAAGGCGTTGCCAACTGCGGCATATTCTGTAATCGATTTAGCCAAACAGCTTGCCAATCTTGACCGATCAATAATGGATCTGGCGAGCGTGCTTGTGCATAGGCCCAGAAGAAAGCTGCCCAGGTCATATTGTCGTTTAATAAACAGCCACCTTCAAAGTGGATATCTCTATTGTAGCGGTCATCGGTAGAGCATTGTGTGATAATCGCTTTTAAAGCGGGTGGTCTAAGTGCTGCAATTTGCAAAGAGTTGAATCCACCCCAAGAGATGCCTACCATGCCTAAGTGACCATCACACCAATCCTGTGCAGCTATCCAGGCAATCACGTCGCAACCATCTTGTAACTCTTGAGCTGAATATTCATCGTCAAAGAAACCCTCAGATTCACCACATCCACGTAAATCGACACGTATGCAGGCATAACCTTGTGCTGCTGTTTGTGCCATTGTGATTTCATCACGTACTACTGTGCCATCGCTTTTACGATACGGTAGAAACTCTAAAATGGCGGGTACTGGTTGATCAACAGCATATTGTGGTATCCAGGCTCGGAACGCTAAACGTGTTCCATCTGGAAGGGTAAGCCAATCATGACGGATCTCTTTCACTTTAATCATTGATTTCAATCTTTTTTCTGTAAGGTTGAAATGATATTAGACAGATAGGTTTGTTAGTAAATCGTTATTTAGTTAATATACCTTGAACTTAAAGTTAAGGGTGAACAGTAAAGTGTCAATAAAGTCTAGGTTAATTCCACCAACAGGTTATCTGTTAGTGTTTGAGTCAGCAGCACGTTTAGGCAGTTTAACCAAAGCTGCTGACGAACTATGCGTGACTACTACAGCGGTGAGTAAACAGGTTAAAAATCTAGAAAACTTCTTGAATATCAAGTTATTTACTCGTTCTAAGCAAGGTGTGCAATTAACTGCACAGGGCTATCAATATTTACAAAGGGTAAGAGAAGCTTTAGATATACTTTCTGAGGAGACCAAAGTCCTAGAGGGCGCTTCGACGGCAGTGACACTCAACTTAGAAGTAGGTCCATGTTTTATGCACTTCTGGTTATTGCCAAAAATAGAACAGTTTAGACAAGCACATCCTGACATTATGCTGAATATCACTATTAGTAATGAGCGTTATATAGATGCAAGCGATAACTATGATGTGACTTTTTATTACTCAACAATTGCAACTGCAAATGAAAATTGCCAACAAATTTTTGCAGAGCGAATTCAATTAGTATGTAGTCCAAAATTTTTAGAAACTCATGGTGGTCATATAGACCTGCAAAGTATCTTTGATCAACCTTTAATCATGCTTAAAAAAGAAATGCCATTCTGGGAAGGGTGGAAGTCTTGGGCTAATAAAGCAGGGTTAACTTATCGTATTCCAAATAATGCGTTAATGGTTGATGATCAAGTTGCTGTTATTCAAGCTGCGATAAATGATACGGGCATAGCGTTAGTGTGGGATTGGCATGTGTCAGAATTAATCGCTAAGGGAGAGTTAGTGAGCATCACTGATTATATGGAGTTCGAAGAAAAGGCGTATTTTTTACATATTGCTGGTAAACAGAATAATGTTGCAGCTAACACCTTTGTAGGGTGGGTAAAACAACAAAAAGGGGGATATCGAGGCTAATGTCAACGCATATTGATATCATTTATGCATCACATTCTTCGATATTTATCACAGAGAATGAAAAGTTTTGAGGAGAAAATTCTGCGTTAATTTTATCTAATAAACTTTGGTCAAACTTACTCTCAAATGATATCGAAAAATTAACTTCTAACAAATTAGGGATATAACTTGTAGCCGAAATACTCATATCCTGGTTGAGTACTTTAAATCTCTCCAATTTGTTGTTGCTTGCAAATGCGTTGAGTAACTTAATCTGTTTATTATATAAATCAGTTAGGCTGCTCTTTTTATCGATGCTAAATACCTGATAGTAATGAACTTGGTTGAGTTTAACTGTAGGACAAGGGGCGACTTCATCAGCTATAGAGTTATTGATAAACAGCAGTGGTGCTAAACAAAGTACAAGATACAGGGATTTAATGTTTTTCATGAGCGCTCTTTGTTTAAATAAAGATTAGTGATTGGCGGTTTTATACTTCGCAAAGGATGTTTTTTAAGATAACTGCAGAATAAGAGAAATTAAGCGGTTTAAGCTCTATATTTATTTTATCGATAATACTCGCGTCATTGTCTCTTTCAAATGTCATTGCAATGGTTATTTCTGACTTTTCCGGTTTTGCGTTAGCTGCATCAAGCTCTGGTGGAATCGCCTTTATGGTCAATTTATTCAAACCTTGCTGTTTGGCAAAGTCATTGAGTGTAGCTATTTGTGCTTCATATATTTCCGATACACTATCAGTATTACCAGGCTCGAGTTGATCGTGCTGATACACTTGGTTAATTTCAATTTGAGTGCATTGATTATTGATAGCTGATTGAGCAGTGTCGATAATTAATAGCGGTGCTACGCAAGCTGCAAATAATAATAGTTTTGTCATTTTCATGTTAATCCCTCAACAAGATAGTGTTTTATGAGCTTTTACTCCATTGATGGTATTTTATATTTATTTGATTATCAATATTTAATAATGGTTGTTTTACAAACGAACAGTAATATATAACCATTAAGGATTAGTTTTAACAGGTTGTTTCAAATTATCTGTCTAACCTCTGCTTTTTCTTTTTTGAAAAGTGTTTATTTAGCTACCTTTACCCTGAAGTTTACATTAAGTTTTTTCATCTCATTCTACCCTCAAATATCAAGTGACTGACGTTATATCAATTACCTTTCCAACAACGTCATTCGTTACTGTTCCAATCCGCAAGACTATAATAAGATGTGATTGATAAAGCTGAAACAAAATAGGAAGCGAATAGATTATGTCAAACTACGACCAACTTACTGCGCATTACCAAACCATTAATCATTTTAATCATGCTCAATCGATGTTGGGCTGGGATGCTGCGGCAAATATGCCAGCTGGTGGCAATGACGCCCGTTCACAAGCTATGGCTGAATTATCGGTGCATGTACATCGCCTATCGACACAACCACAACTTGGAGAGTGGTTTGACAAAGCACAACAGGAGTCATTATCTAGTGAGCAGCAGTCTAGCTTACGTGAAATGAAACGACAGTGGCAACAAGCTACTATAGTACCTGAAGCACTAGTGCAGGCTCAGTCTATCGCAGGTTCTAAATGTGAGCATGCGTGGCGTTCACAACGTCCTGTTAATGATTGGGAAGGCTTTGAAAAAAATTGGAAAGAGGTCGTTAAACTATCTCGTGAAGAAGCGAAAATTCGTAGTGAGGCGCTGGGACTGACACCTTATGATGCAATGCTTGATAAATACGAACCAGGGACAACAACAGCTTCATTAGATATTTTATTTTCAGATGTAAAAACTTGGTTACCTGAGTTAATTGAAAAAGCTTTAGAGAAACAGAGAACACAATCAATCATTATGCCTTCTGGCACTTTCTCGACATCTAGTCAAAAAGCGTTGGGTATAGAAACCATGAAATTATTGAAATTTGATTTCGACCATGGGCGATTAGATCAAAGTGTTCATCCATTTTGTGGCGGTGTTCCATCTGATGTGCGTATCACTACGCGTTATGATGAGAGAGACTTTGTACAAGCATTAATGGGTATCGTTCATGAAACCGGTCATGCGCGTTATGAACAAGGTTTACCAAAAGCTTTTGCAGGTTTACCTGTTGGCGAAGCACGTTCTATGGGGGTTCATGAATCTCAATCACTGTTTTTTGAGATGCAAATTGGTCGTAGTAAGCCTTTTATCTCTCATTTATCTAAACTATCTGCTGATGCCTTTCGTGCACACCAAGATCCGGTATTTGCAGAAGAGAACCTCTATAAAATTTACACTAAAATTGAAAAAGGGTTTATTCGTGTTGATGCTGATGAGTTGACTTATCCAGCACACGTGATCATGCGTTATGAAATAGAGCGCGACTTAATCAATGGTGTTATCGAACATAGCGATGTACCAGGCTTATGGGATGAGAAAATGCAAGCGTCATTGGGGCTCTCCACCAAAGGTAATTATCAAAATGGATGCATGCAAGATATTTGATGGTGCCTTTGGCTATTTCCCATCTTACACACTAGGTGCCATGTATGCCGCACAATATAAAGCAACCATGCAGGAAACAGTTGATATTGATGGTGCAATTAAAAGTGGTGACCTTAGCCCAATTTTTAAATGGTTAAGCGATAACATTTGGTCACAAGGTTCACTGCATACTACTGACGAACTAATCAAGCGTGCTACAGGTGAAACCTTAAATACAGCACATTTTAAAAAGCATTTAGAAACGCGTTATTTATAATCGTAGGCAAGAAGGCTATACGAGCGATTGTTTAGCCTTCATTTTCTTTAATGTCCAAATCTAGATTCTAGTCCTCATGATTAAAATTAATATGCCTTTGTATTTTTTGAGTTGATCTAACTTATTAAAAGTAAACACAGCCACTTTAAAATCAATAGTTAAGAAAATACACCGCCCCAGCACAATTATATTTTAATGCTATTGTATTATTATTTTGTTTATCTATTATAGGTTTGTATAGTTGTAAATGAAATTTATTCATAAATCATGCTAAAGGGATGTGTATGGTACTCAGAGTATTTTCTTACTTAATATTTACTTTTTCTTTTATTTGCTTTTCTGCTGTCGCTGAGCCTGCTTACATAGGCACTATAAAAGCCTTACAAGGAAAAGTATCAATCCAATTAGGGTCAACAATAGTCGACGCTCAATTGAATGATAAGGTTTACGAAGGTTATTTAATAGATACAGAGGACAACAGTAGTATTGGGCTTGTCTTTATTGATGGTACGCAGTTATCAATTGGTCCAAGCTCTCAAGTTATTATTAATCGTTATTTGTTCTCTCCTAAGAAAAAGCAATACTCCTTTGATGTCATGATCCAAAATGGCAGTGCAATTTATTCATCAGGTAAACTTGGCGAATTATCCCCTGAGTCAATTAAAGTACAAACACCTGAAGCAACAATCGGTGTGCGTGGTACAAAGTTCTTAGTAGAAGTGGATTAATATATGGAAATGTTTATTTTAATCACCTTTGCATTTGTTGCGGTATTGAGTGCTACTCAGTCCACAACCACCACTGTGACGTTACTCCCTGACGATAAAGAAAATAGCAAAATCATTGTTTTAAATGAATCAGGCTCACAAGTTGTTGATGAGCAAGGATATGCTGTAATTGTCACTTCTGACGTTGATAGCCCAACACCTCCTGAACAAGTCGACTTACAAAAGATAAAGTTACAACATGCAGCCTTATTCGCCATTCAACCTCAAAAACCAGAAAAATTCCTACTTTATTTTGAAAGTAATGGTGTGGTATTACTTAATGGCTCTCAATTACTAGTACCTACTATTATTGAAGCTGCTAAGGCAAGAAAAGCACCTATTATCAATATTATTGGTCATTCTGACGCTGCAGGAAGCACTGAATACAATTTGAAGCTCTCTACTGAAAGAGCAAATGCCGTTGCTAAATTATTACAATTTGAGAATATTAAAGAGGCTGAATATAGAATAGATTCACATGGAGAGAGTGATCCACTGATCAAATCCCATAAACAGGTTGAACCAAAAAATAGACGTGTAGAAGTTGAAATTTGGTAATGCCTTATTCATGATAAGTGACTTAAAAGCCATTGTTAGTAAACTAACAAAATACTTACCCTCATTAGCCGGTTTTCTTGTTGCTACTTTGTTTGCATATTACACAATTTCAACGCCCATTAATGAGAGAACATTAGACTGGAAAGTATACGATTTTTATAGCAGTTATTATCCACATTCGGAGCCTAATAATAGCATCATCATTATTGATATTGATGACCAGAGTATAGAAGCCATTGGTCAATGGCCATGGCCTCGTTTTCAAATTGCTGAAGCATTACGTATCATTATTGAAGGTATGCCATCATCTATTTTAATGGATATATTATTATCAGAGAAAGACCGTACATCTCTAGTAAACATTCAACAACTTTTTGCATCACAATTTGCAATCGATCTAGATTTGATGTCTATCCCACAAGCGTTAAAAGATTATGATACTTACTTTTCACAGGTCATTGATGGTGCACCTGTGATTCTTCCTTCTTTACTTTCTCAACACAAAGTGAGTCAACAAGTTCAATGCGTCAATCGCTATCTCGAAAAATCCAGTGATAAATCAATCAATGTTGATAGAGGAGGAAATAGCCTAACCAACCTAAACCTTGAATATTATAACGGCATCATTTGCCCTTTACGGCAGTTTTACCAACACAGTGCTTCAACTGGATTTATTAATCCCAGCATAGATAAAGATGGTCTAGTAAGACGGATCCCTATTGTAAAACAATATAATAATCAATTAATACCAAGTCTCTCTCTTGCTGGGCTAACGGTTACTTTAGGCAGTGAGTTTACTATCAAGAATAGGGGTTTAGGGGCTACGGTTGAGCTACATAATAATCATATCCCCGTTGATCAATCTGGTGATGCACTTTTAAACTTTAGAGGGAA
The DNA here is from genome assembly GCF_055808325.1 of Psychromonas sp. KJ10-5. Taxonomy (NCBI): domain Bacteria; kingdom Pseudomonadati; phylum Pseudomonadota; class Gammaproteobacteria; order Alteromonadales; family Psychromonadaceae; genus Psychromonas; species Psychromonas sp. KJ10-5. The sequence continues at coordinate 1,093,280 of NZ_CM147864.1, forward strand.
AGGACGTCACTATCAAACGATTCCAATGCTGAAGTTATTGAGTGGCACTATTTCACCTGATTACTTTACCGGAAAAATAGTGTTACTCGGAGCAACGGCATCAGCATTGAATGATGTTTCTAATACTTACTTAGATCCTGTTTTTCCTAACATTGAATTACATGCAACGTTAATCGACAATGTAATCAGTGGGGATGTGTTAACCCTACCTGTGTGGTTTGAGCAACTAGAGTCGATTATGATCCTAGTCATTGGTGCATTACTCTCTTTATTAATGGCCAGAAAAAACGTGACGGCTTTAAATATATCAGCTGTTTCATTATTTTGTATGTTACTGATCCTGCCGCCAATCCTACTTTATAATGCGCAGGTTTACCTATCTCCATTTATTTCTATCGTTAGCTTAATAACAAGCTTTATTGTAATGACGACTTTAAAATATTATCGCTCAGAAAGGCAGTTAGCCTCTGTACAAAATGCTATTGCTAACGCTAATCTATCTATCATTGATTGTATGGCAACAGTAGCGGAATTAAGGGATTCTGAAACAGGCGGACATATAACCAGAACTCGATTATATGTTAAAACGCTGATTAAACAGCTACAGAAAAACCCTAAATATAAACATGAAATTAATGATGACTATATTCAATTTGTTTCTGCCGCATCGCCTTTACACGATATAGGAAAAGTAGGCATTCCCGATCATATTTTACTTAAACCGGGTAAATTATCTACCGATGAACTGGTTATTATGAGAACTCATGCTGCTTTAGGTGGCGATATTTTAAGACAAACTATTAAGAAACTAGGCCCCAATCCTTACCTTAATATTGCGGTAGAAATTGCAAATTATCATCATGAAAAGTGGGATGGAAGTGGTTATCCATTAGGGCTGAAGGGCGATGCTATTCCTCTATCCGCTAGAGTAATGGCTGTCGCTGATGTATTTGACGCATTGATTAATAAGCGTATTTATAAAAATGCAGTGAGTTTTGAAGACACCTTTAGTTATATTAAACAGGCGTCAGGTGAACACTTTGACCCAGATGTAGTTGATGCTTTTATCGAAATAAAAAAAGATTTGCTTTATATCGCGCAGACAATAGATGATTAGTTATCAGTACTGCAATTAAGTTTTATTAAAATACAAGCTCAATATAATAAACGTTTAACCCTCTTTAATTCGTTTAACTCGCTCAAAATAATTATTAGTATTAATTCATGTTATCGCTCTATTTTAGCCAGAAATAGCAATATTGCATTATTTAGCCATAAAGGGCTAAATTTGCATTTTTAGCTAAAAAGGGCTAAATTAATATTTGGATACTGAAAGGAGTGTTAATGTGGATCCTATTTCTAAACCTATTGCAGTGATCAGTGGTGATATTGTTAGCTCAACGAAATTGAGCTCTAAACAGTTTGAACAATTACTCATACGCATTAAAGATATTCAAGGGTGGATAACGGAAGTAAACGCATCCAATGCGCATCGTATTGAACGTGGTGATGAGTTTCAGTCTGTCGTTCATGATATTGAGCATGTACTTAGGTATACCATTGTATATCGACTTGGTATTAAAGCGCTTGGCAAGGCTTTTGATAGTCGTATTAGTTTTGCCATTGCTGCAAATGCTGACTTACGAGCGTTAATTTCGGAATCAATGGGTGAAGCTTTTGTGTTGTCTGGAAGAGGGTTAAAAGGATTAAGAAACGAACGGTTGCTTTTTAATTGTGAACATCCAAATTTGACCGAGCAATTTGAATTACTGTTTAAATATCTTGATAAGCAATTAACTGAGCTAACTGCTCGACAATGTGAAGTAATGCTACCAATGCTTCAACACCAAGATGAGTTAAGCATTAGTGAATTAGCGGAACAACTGGATATTGCCACAGCTACCGCTAGCAAATCACTAAAAGCGTCAGGTTGGCCGCTTATCAAGGCGCTTAACATGAAGTTTAATAAGCAAGTCATGGAGCTTAAGTATGCTTGATTTTTATAATATTGTTATTTCCTTAATGCTGATGCATATCATTTGTGAATTTTACCTCCAACCTAAACGTTGGACAGAGATTAAGAAAGAAACTAGAGCTCGTTCACCTGAACTGTACCTTAATTCATTATTACATGGCGTCTCAATATTTTTGCCTGCTTGGCTGTTAGCATTTGATTTAAAAACAACGGCTTATTTGGTCGCTGTTGTGACGGTTAGTCATGTAATCCTGGATTTATGGAAGGCAACAGCAGAGAAAGGGGATAGATTCTCCTATTTTGTATTTCAACAAACTTTGTATGCGTTGTTATTAACAGTGATTGCCTTTTATATGACAAAGGGAGTGACTATTGAGAGTGTATTAAAGCACGATAAGTTTTTTGATGGCTTAATGGTGGTCTTCGCTTACTTGTTAATCCTTAAACCAACTTCAATTGTTATTGGCACTGTGTTAAAAAAGTACCCAATAACAAATACTGGTAATAATGCGAATACCAATGGACTGGTGGCTGGTGGTGAATTAATTGGTTATTTAGAGCGTGTGTTAATACTCACCTTTACCCTAGTGGGAAGTTATGCAGCAGTAGGGTTTGTATTAGCGGCTAAGTCTATCTTTAGATTCGGTGAGTTAAGTAAGTCAGGCGATCGGAGTATGACAGAATATGTGTTGATTGGTTCTTTATTATCGATGGTGATCACTATAGTAGTTGGGACTTTAGTTTCATTGTCGTTAGGGGTGAAAATTAAGTAATATTAAATGATTTGAGATACATTCTCTTGTTAGGAACGTGACAGATCATTCCAATCAATAACCTGTCACGCTAATGAATCCACTGGCTATGTCCAAGTCTAGCCAGTGGGAGGCAGAGCAAAGCCTCTGTTTAATGTCTATTCCGCTGTTTTAGCGACCATCACTGATTTGATATTAACGAACTCTTTTATCCCAAAACCACCATGCTCTCGGCCATAACCACTGCTTTTTACACCACCGAAAGGTAGATTTGGTTGCGATAAAGCAAAACCATTGATATTTACCATACCAGTATCAAAGTGTTTAATGGCCAGTTCTGTCGCTTTATCTTCATCTTTGGAAAAGATACCACCCCCTAAGCCATAGCGTGAATCATTTGCGATACGCATGGCATCATCATTGTCTTTAGCCTTAATAAGTGCTGCTACTGGGCCGAATAACTCATCGTCGTAGGCAGGCATACCAGGTGTTACATTTTCTAAGATAGAGGCTGGGTAAAAGTAACCTTTACCATCTGGGATTTTACAGCCACAAATAACAGTTGCTCCAGCTTCAATAGATTCAGTGACTTGTTGGTGCAATTTTTCACGTAAGTCTTTTCTTGCCATTGGACCGATGTCAGTATCATCAGCTTTAGGGTCACCCGTTTTAAGCGAGGACATCGCTTTTGTGAATTCCTCCTTAAACTTATTGTAGTTTTTTTCAGTGACGATAAAACGTTTGGCTGATACACAAGTTTGACCATTATTGACCACACGACCTTTAACACACGTTTCAACTGCAAGTGACAAATCTGCATCATCTAATACGATATAAGCATCATTGCTACCTAATTCTAATACTGTTTTCTTACTGCGTTTAGCCGCTTCTTTAGCTACTTTTTTACCAATTTTATCGCTACCTGTGAATGTAACACCTTTAATCCCTTCATGGCTGATTAGCTTACTTGCCGTTTTCCCATCAATTAATAATGATTGGTAGGCATATTTTGGGAAGCCTGCTTGATCAAATAGAGACTGTATTTTTTCAGCCATACCAAATACATTTGACGCATGTTTCATCACCGTAGTATTACCTGCAACCAAATTAGTGATACTGTATCTAATGACTTGATATAACGGAAAGTTCCAAGGTTGAATGCCTAAAATAACACCAATAGGTTGGTAGGTGATTACTGCTTTACCGCCTTCATAATCGCGTGTTTCATTGGCTAATTCTTGCTCCGCAATGTCGGCAGTATATTTACAAATATTCGCACAAAGTGTGACTTCTCCTTCACCTTGTGATTGAACCTTGCCCATTTCAGTGACCATTAATTCAATTAATTCATCGCGATTTTCTTCGATTACCTCAGCTAATTTGTTAGCAAGTTTTGCACGCTCTGCAATAGGAACAAGCTTCCATTCATCAAAGCAATCATCTGCATTACTCACCGCATTTTTAGCCCCTTGATGGCTCATCAAAGTATATTCTTTTAATTGTTTCTCAGTAAAAGGGTTGATCGTTTGTATTGAATTACTCATTTAACAGTTACCTCTTTATTGCATACGTATTTATAACATAGCAAAGGCAATGCCAGCTTTGTAATTTACATTAAGATGTTGATTATAATGGTTTATTTTTTCTTGTAAGTATGAGGCAATAGATTTTCAATGCTAAATAATGAAAAATGTTCAAAGTAAATTGTTAAAATTACATTGTTTTAGCAATGGCATAATTGTTAATAAAAGTGTTCAGCTTACTTAACTATTTTTACAAGTTAATATAAGCCTAATTGGTAAACGCCGGCTTGCTTATCTGTATGATTTAGCTTTTTATTGGTTTATAAGGCATTGATTAGTTAGTTAAAATTGATATTCTATTATCTAATTTAAATAAATTGAATGGTTAGCTTTCCCCACGCGGATATAAGTAAGCTCTGACTAATTGACTATGAGGTTTAAAGGTTATATTGGTATTGAATTAATGAGTCTATATCTGTTGAGCAGTTTCGAGATTTATTGATTCAATCGACATTAAGTGAACGTCGCCCAATCAATGATTCGGTGTGTTTGAATGGTATGCTATCAAATAGTAATTTAATAATAACAGCATGGCGTCAAGATCGCTTAGTTGGTATAGCTCGGTCAATAACTGATTTTCATTATGCTTGTTACCTTTCAGATTTAGCCATAGATAAAGTATTTCAACAATGTGGCATTGGTAAGCAATTACAAATATTAACACAGAGGCAATTGAATAAGAGCTGTAAATTAATCCTGATTTCAGCGCCTACAGCAAACCTTTATTATGAACAAATAGGGTATTCAAATAATCCAAGATGCTGGGTGCTTGAGCGAACAGATGGTATTAACACTTGAGTAAATGGATATATAAATGGCAATCAAACATAACCACAAAATACAGGCTATGATAATGCTGCTATTGTATTAACGGAACTCCAATGAAGAAACTTTTTATCGTACTGCTTAGTGTCTACTCTATAAACGCTTTAAGTGATGATATTGACTGTAACAAAGCGATAAGCACGTTAGATATCAATTATTGTGTAGGCGTTGAACTAGAAAAAGCACAATCGATATTGAATAAATATCTAAACAAAAGCAAGGAGCATAATAAAGGTGACCCTAAGCTGATTAAGTCGATTGTTTCAGCTCAACAAGCATGGTTATTGTATGAAAAAGCGCATTGTGACGCTATCTATACTCAGTGGCGTGGTGGCACAATAAGAGGGGTAATGTCTTTAAGTTGTAAAACAAAACTGACAAAACAGCGGACTCATGAAATATGGTCTAATTTCCTAACTTATATGGATAGTACACCCCCCATATTACCAGAGCCTAAGTTGTAACAGTATTGTTTCGAAGGCGCGTTAAAGGTCTGCACCATTAGCTTCAACTATTCATCATTACTCTTTTATCTTTAGTTATGTAGTATTTACATGCTAAAGGAGAATTGTTATAACTCAGCCTCGCCAAGTTCAAATATCGCTTCCGATAGGCCTTATCAACAATTGCGAGAATGCGTATAGATATAAAATATTTTTAGCAGACGTCAGGGGATTTTCATCTTTAAATAGTGTTTATTTAACCGCTAGATTATCAATTAAAACTGCACCATTTCCTATTGTTGCTAGTTTGTCGTTCTCGTTGTAAAGCGGACAAGCATCCATTGATAGACAACCGCAACCAATACAACCAGATAAGTAATCGCGCAATTTTTGCATACTTTGAATTCGCTCATTTAAACTGTCTTTCCAATGCATTGATAACCGCTGCCAGTCTTCCTGGTTTGGTGCAGTTTTACCGTTTAATGTATCTAATTGTTCTTTAATTTCTGAGAGTGTTATTCCCATTTTTTGTGCTGCTTTAATAAGTGATACACGACGTAATACTTGTCTATTATAACGGCGTTGGTTGCCAATGTTACGAGTACTTTTAATAAGCCCTTTGCTTTCATAAAAATGCAGCGTAGACACTTTTACACCACAGCGTTTGGCAACTGAACCAACAGTTAGAGGATCTTCACGTACTAATTTATTATCCATTTCACATTTCTCTCTAGTTATTCTATTTTTTACATTATATTAATTATTCATTGACCTCAAGTTAGGTTGAGGATTTATAGTGCCTGAAAACTTAATACCTATACGGAGAAACTCATGTACTTAGAACACTTAAACTTAACGGTCACTAATATAGAAGAAACTTTAAAGTTTTACCGCGTAGCCTTTCCTAATTGGTATGTCAGAGGGGAAGGAGATCAAATTTGGAATGGTAAAGCGAGAAAGTGGCTGCATTTTGGAGATGATAACCAATACCTCACATTTTGTGATGACGGTGAAGGGGATAATCGTAATTTAAATGGCCATCAAGTTGGATTAGCGCATTTTGCATTTGTGGTCACTAATTTAGATGCGATGCAATCTCGTTTATTAAAAGCGGGTTTTAAACACGCTAAGGATGGGGCATCAGATCCTTTTCGTTCAAACTTATATTATTTAGACCCCAACGGGTTTGAAGTAGAGTTCGTAGAATACCGCAGTGATTTATGTGAGGAACGAAATAACTATGTAATGTAAGCATTTTACAAGACAGAAATAATATTTAGTATTGTAGTTTGCTGAACCACTCAACCATGAGCTAAGGAATGAAAGGTCGGTTAGGTTTGATAGTCTTAGCTACTATTAGCCCTTGGTGTAAACCTTTAGTCGCTATTTGTTAGTTCATGGTAATTCAACGCTGGTAATTTTTATCAAAATACTAAGACGTTGTTGACCCTTTAGAAGTGTCCGTTTTATTCACGGAGTATATCGATAAAGGTTGCATAGCCATTAAAAACAATGCGATGACAAATTAATTAATTCTTCTTAAAACCCTCATCATCAGAAAATAATTAGCGTTCGCAGCATTAGCTGGTAGCTAATGTGCGCAGAATTCATGACTTACCTTCAATGTGCATAGTTTTGTAATTATATTTTTGCACTTTAAATACCTGAAAAGGTATTAGTTATTAACGACTATGGTTTTAAGCGTTATATTTGAGTTTACTTTAGATTTATAATTACTTAGCTGTTTTTATAATTCTATTCAGGTAAATCAAACCAGAGCGCTTCAACACTTGTGTTAGATTTAATTTCTATTTCTTGTTCTGGATCGATTGAGAAAGCATCGCCATCTTCAAATACTTGATCATTTGCAATTATTTTTCCCTTAATAAGGTGTAAATAACCAATTCTTGCTTCTGTTTTTAAATAGAACGTCTCATCTGCTGCCAACACCAAGCGGGAAATAGTCGCATCTTGATTGATTGATAAAGTGCCATTTTCGCCCTTTGGTGTCACTAATTTGGTTAAGGCGTCTTGTTGTGGAAGCTTTTTTTGTTGGTAGCTAGGCTTAATTCCCTTTATATTAGGTTCGATCCAAATTTGAAGGAATTTAACCTTATTTGTCAGTGAAGCATTGAACTCGGAATGCATTACTCCTCTTCCTGCACTCATTCTTTGTACTTCACCCGCAGGTACAATGTAGTTATTTCCTGAGCTATCTTCATGTTTTAAAGCTCCTTCAATCACATATGATATTATTTCCATATCACGGTGGCTGTGCTGTTCAAAACCTTTACCTGGCATAACCATATCGTCATTGATTACACGTAATACAGATACACCCATGTGTTTGGGGTCATAATAACGACCGAATGAGAAAGTATGTTTGCTTTGTAACCAACCAAAGTTAGCGATACCTCGATCTTCAGATCTTCTTATATATTTCATAAGTTATAGTTTCTCCGTTTGTTTATGTGGAGTTCATACTAATGTTTCTGAAAAGTGGTTAAAATTAGTTAATTCAGCGTTTATTGTTCTACAAAATAGAACGTTATTTAATATAGTATTCTAGTTTTTGTACGTGCTTCTTAGGCGGCAGTACATAGTGCTTTAATTGTGACGATAAAATGTTGTGCTACTGGCCCTAAGGCATCAAAATCTTTAAATGTTAAATACAATGGTACTGTTCGTTCACTATTGCCATCCAGTTGAAGCGGGATCAAAGTGCCATCATTAAGCTTATCTTTAATTAAACTAAGCGGTAACCATGCAAAACCTAACCCCTTTGATATCATATCGATAGAGCTTTGCATGTGGCTAACGGTCCATCGTTGATTCGCTTTAAGCCAACCATCACTCGCTCTTTCTTTATTAGATGATGTAGAAGAATCTCTTACTACTATTTGTCGGCATTTTTTCAAATCTTCTAACGTCAGTTTTCTGTCAATTTTGTTAAGAGGGTGGTCAGGATTTACAACGGCTCCAAATTTTATTTCACAAAGGTGCTCACTCACGCCAGCGCCTAGAGAGTTCGGAGAAATAGCGATCTCAACATTATCATTATCAAGCATTTCATTTGCGCCACTTAATATTGATTCAAGTAACTCAATTTGCACTAATGGGAATTTCTCTGATACTTGCTCTAGCGCTTGATAAAGTAGTGTTCGAGGGAAGACTTCATCAACGGCAATTTTAAGGTGGCTTTCAATGCCTTTACTTAATGTTAGGCCGATGTCTTCAACTTTCTTCGCCTCTTCGAGTAAATAATCAGAACGTCTTAATATCATTCGTCCAGCTTCAGTTAAAACGGTTTTTCTTCCTTTAATCAAAAACAATTTTACACCAAGTGACTCTTCTATTTTGCTGACCGCATTGTGGATACTAGACTGGCTTTTATAGACGTTCTGTGAAGCTTGATTAAAGCCCCCAAATTCAACAACAGCATGAAACATTCTCCATTGTTCTAAAGATATTTTTAGCATCATTACGCCTTTTATTTGATTTTACGGTGTGTATTTTTGTTAAACCCTATTTTCCTTAAAGGGAGACGGAAAGTTCAATAGTATTTACAAGCAATGTTAACATTTAAATTATTCGTTTTAATAGAATGGATTGTACTATTTTAACCAATTTCCATTCTTTTATTTTTTCTAAATAATGGCCTCGTCGCTGAAACAAAGTGTTTTAACTTTCAAATTGTCAGGAGTTTATATGAAAAACATACTATTTATTACGTCATCGCTAAATGGCCATCAAGGCCAATCCACTATGCTTGGAGAAACGTTAGTGTCAAACCTTGCTGCTAATAAAAATGCAAATGTTATTCAACGAGATTTAGCTGCTGATGATTTACCGCACCTAAGTCAGTCTGAAATAGGTGCATGGATGGCAGAGCCGAACGAGCGAACTGAAGAGCAAGTGGCATTAGCAAAAGCCTCAGACAACCTAGTTGAAGAGCTAAAAAATAGCGATACGATTGTAATAGGAATGCCAATGTATAATTTTGGTGTGCCTTCTACATTTAAAACATGGGTTGATAGGGTGGCAAGAGCGGGAGTGACATTTCGTTACACCGAAAACGGGCCAGAAGGATTACTAGAAAATAAAAAAGCGATTATTGTTGCAGCACGAGGTGGTATTTATGCGGGTACTGAGCATGATTCACAAACTCAGTATTTGAAAGACTTTTTGGCTTTTATTGGCATTAAAGATGTGAGTTTTGTTTATGCAGAAGGGCTCAACATGCCGGGTAGTGAAACACGGTTAGCAGCAGCACAGAAAGAGTTAACTGAAATTACACTTTAATTACAATACGAACCGTTTATGGTTTTTTTAATTCGAAAGAGAAATATATGAAATCTTTATTCAAGAGTATTACTTGCTCACAAGCAGGTTACTCTGCATTGGCTCTACGTGTGCCTATCGCTATTATTTTTATTGCACATGGAGCACAAAAGTTATTTGGCGCATTTGGTGGATATGGCTTAGAGGGTACAGGGCAATTTATGGAATCAATTGGTTTAGGACCAGGTTTTATAATGGCTTTTATGGCGGGTAGCGCAGAGTTTTTTGGAGGAATATTTATTTTATTAGGGTTGTTAGCACGTCCCGTTAGTGGGGTTCTCGCTGTAACAATGGCTGTTGCAATATTCACTGTGCATATTGAAAATGGATTATTTATGTCAAATAATGGATATGAGTTTGGCTTAGCATTATTTGCAGTGAGTCTTTCATTGGTCTTATCTGGGGCCGGAAAGTTTGCCTTAGACAACGTAATTTATAAAAAGCTAAGTGGTATTTAGTGCTTAGGGGTTAAATTAAGTACAGCATTGACTTTTATACACTACTAAATATCAGGTTACTGTGGTGTTAATTATCGCTTGGCATGATCAATTGATATAAGCATAAAGGTATCCGATACTTAGAGACTAAACTTTCAATGTTAACCCTTACAAATCATGACTTATTAGCACACAAAAGGCTAATAAGTCATTTTCTATTCTCGTCTTTTTAACTTGCGGCATGATAATAATTTGATTTAACATACTACAAATGCATCGATGCTACTTTGAATCGATGAATTATTGTATATTTCCAACTGAGAATTGAAGATTATTTGGTTTAATAAACGGCTATGTTTATTGAATTAGCTTCATTTTATGAGTAAACCATGAGAAAAGCGTTAAGGTTAAAAATTATAGAAGTATGTGATCAAAAAATAGCGAAGAAAGGCGATAATGTAGGTCTTTCTTTTTATGCTTTTTTTGCCAATAAAAATGATAATCCTGAATTACTTATGGAAGTAGCTACTTGGTGGATTCAAACACATAAACTAGATCATTTCGTTAAAGCTTATAAAATTAAGGAGATGATTCAAGCTGATTTGTAGAGGAGTCTAACCAATTATCATAAAGAACGCTGCCTGTTCCGAACTGCAATAAATCATAGGTAATAATTATACCCATTAACACGTTCCCACAATTAAAGGACTTTTAGTGATAAATATAGAAAATAACACTCAGTATTTTGATAAGTCTTTTGATAAGCAAGGGCTAGTATCTGTCGATATTTTTGGTTGTGAGTTTGAGGAGTGTGAGTTTAATGATTGCGATTTATCAGCTGCTATATTCACGCGATGTAATTTTCTTAATTGTTCATTCAACCGTTGTAATCTTAGTTTATTAAAGATACCTAGCTCGCGTTTTTTTGACGTTGACTTTATTGATTGCAAACTAGTTGGCATTGATTGGACAGTGGCACATTGGTCATCATTCAATTTATGCTCAGAACTTAAGTTTAATCGATGCATTTTAAATGATTCAACTTTTTTTGGATTGTCGCTAAATGAATTAAAACTTGATGAATGCAAATTACACGAAGTAGATTTTCGAGAAGGCGATTTTTCTAATTCGGTCATGACTTATTGTGATTTTACCAACAGCTTGTTTATGCGAACGAACTTACAAAGCGTGGATTTCAGCGAATCAAATAACTTCACCATCGATGTATTGGAAAATAAAATATCGCGCGCCAAATTCTCACGCTATGAAGCATTATCTTTGTTAAATAGTTTGGATATTGTGTTAGTAGATTGATGCATAAAGCAAAAACATTAATAAGTGTATAATAGCCATGTAATTTGCTTAAACGCCTTTACAATTGAATTTCATCAATCATTTATTGAAAACCCAATAATCTATTTGAATCTTAAGAAAACATAAAATAGTGTATATTTATAATTAAAATTGGGCTGAGAATGAGAAATTTTATAGCTTTGTTAGCAACCAAAAGGAAACCCCAATTGTGTCGGGTATTATTGAGTTAGATGAATTATTGAAATCAATGTCACCTGAAATACAAGATGGTGAATATGTATTTTGTACAGTTGCTGGTGATTATTCAGATTATAAGCACCTTAATCCCCTAGCTTCATTTAAAGAATCAGAAGGATTAACATTGATAATTTCTGTTGAAGCAGCAAGGCAAGAAAAACTAGCATTTGCAGGGACATTTAAGCAAATCACTCTTACTGTTCATTCAAGTTTGGAAGCCGTTGGTTTAACTGCTGCTGTAGCAAATAAATTATCGTCTTATGACATAAGTGCAAACGTAATTGCAGCTTATTTCCATGATCATGTATTTGTGCAAACTGAAAAAGCAGAGCAAGCATTGTTAGCTTTAAAAGAGTTTAGTGCTGAGCCGCTTTGGAATGCTAAAAAGTAACTAAGCGTTTTCTTTAAACGGCAAAGTGTAACGGCAATTTAAGAGTGCTAATTAAGCTGCAACAAAAAGGCAACCTTAAACGGTTGCCTTTATTTCGGATTCTTGAACAAGAAATAATTAAGCGAGAAGTCTAAAATACATAGTCTATGATTGAGTCATTATTCTATTAATTGAGAGCGTCGCTGTGCTTTATTCATTTTCATCGAAAAATGTGTCTGCCTTGGTAAGAAATCAAGGTAAATTTTAGTAATTTATTCGATAATTAACAATTTCCTTTCTTTGCTTACCCTGGAGGACAAAACGTTCCTTTGCTTTTAGTCTTTTCTGTATGTCCAACATCTCGATGTTCTGAATCATCAATAATAACTTTAGGCCCAGTTACCTTGATTGATGGACCTAATACTTCACAGCCTGTCAGCGATACTAAAAATATAAACGGTATAAAACGAGAATTTATCATGAAGACCCTTTTAAAGTTAATGACTCTCTATAAACTAAGAAAAATTGATACTTCATCTTATCATAAATAAAATTATCTAAAGAAGTTAGGTACAAAGCGTTTAAATTAAGTGGATATCATTAATATCTAAATCGAGAATACGTACGAAATAAATATCATTAGATTGTTATAAACTTTGACAAGACTTATAAAGAAATATTATATTGATACCAATAATCATTATGGAATAGTTATGAAATTCAGTTTTGTTCGTAAAATAGGGATAACGTTATTCAGCATATTTTGTATGCTAACGTCTTCTATTGCGTTCAGTTTACCTGTTTCAACTATGGATATGACTTTAATGTCTGCCGCAACGAAAAATGTTCATTGTGATATGCAAACGATGGATCATAGCTTGATGGTTAAAAGTAATAATCTTCATCATACTAATGTAATGAATGATTGCATAAACTCATCCGACGATATAAAAGACTGTTGCTCAGAATCTTGTGCTGCAGCAAACTGCATGGCTACACCTTCTTTAATTACACCCACTCATAATGATTTACTAAGTGCTCAAAGCACTGCTTTGTTATTTCCTACAAGTATAAATTCAACTATAAATTCCCCTTCAAGCTCTCTTTATCGACCTCCCATTTTATAAACTAATACAAGTTAGATCTATTTGATGCACTTTTTTGTGTAGATATTTATTTAATTAAGATTTTTCTAAATCTTATGTATTGGAATTTATAATGAAATTAACACACTATTTACTGATATTAGCAGTAGGTAGCATGGGCCTTTTAAGTTCATCGCTGACCCTTGCTAATACAGCAGACTTTGATTTAAAACAACGAGATAAACTGAATACGCTAATCAAGTTTGCACTTAATAATGATCAAAGCAGAAAACAATTTTTTGCTCAATCGGAAGCGATGCGCGAAATGGGCATTGCAAACAGCACCTTAAAAGATCCTAAGTTAAAGTTGGGAGTGGGCAATTTACCAGTTGATAGCTTTGCTTTTGATCAAGAGTCAATGACGAACATTTCAATTGGATTAATGCAAGAATTTGAACGAGGTTCAACACTTAGCCTACAGAAAAAAAAGCTTAATCAACAAGCTGATAGCGTCGTATTTAAAATTAAAGCACGTGAACTTGATGTGATAAATAACATGACTAAACTATGGTTAGAGTTAGGTTTTCAACAAAAAGCACATCAAATATTAGTAGAAAATAAAAAGCTAATGAAGGAGATGGCTCGCTATATTAAAACTAGCTATTCGCTAGGTCAAAGTGAAGTACATGACTTGCTTAACGCTGAAATTCAAATCAGTAAATTGGATGAAAGGCTGCAAGAAAATGAACAAATGCAACAACGTGTATCCTCACAACTTTCTGAATGGCTTGGTATTCAATGGTTATCTAATCAAACCGACTTGAATGCAACGCCATCCTTAACTTGGGACAAGCTTGATAAGTATTTGAATCAGGTTAAAGGTGAACAATTTTATGGTTTTTTGAACAAACATCCAATAAGTGAAATGGCTCAATTACAAATTGAAGCTAATACCACCCAGGTCTCTATCGCCGAAGAAGCCTACACCCCTAAATTTGCTGTCGAAGTAGTATATGGTCACCGACAAACTGACGGTATGGACGGACAACCCGCTGCCGATTTAGTGAGTGCTTATCTAACAATGGATATTCCATTATTTACAGATAAACGCCAAGATAAATCTTATTCTTCAGCTAAATATCAAGTTGTTGAAGCAAAGTCGAACAAAGCAGTTATTCTTTCTCGAATGAATGCACAGGTGAATGCTCTACTTGTTGATAAACATAATTTAGAGCAACGAATACTTCGTTACAACAATTCATTACTTCCTCAAATGAAAGCAAAAACAAGCGCGGTTGAGCGAGGTTATCAACAAAATACTGCCCAGTTTGACGAGATTATTAATACCTCTGCCGAAGCGTTAGCCATGGAAATTGAAAAGTGGCGGTTGGTAACAGACTTAAATAAAGCCAATAGCAATCTAGCCTATTTATTAGATGGTTTCGAATACTCAGTTTCTAAGCCATTAATTGACTCACCATTTAATGAAACACACTACTAGTATTTGCTTTAGGAATAAATAATGAAAAAATTTAATATTATCGTACTGGCTTTAATTGCGGGTGGTGTCATTGGGTTTGCTAGTAGTAAATTGATGATGGGGCACAGCATCGAAGATCAAACGAATTCAAATAATGATAATAAATCTGATAAACCACTGTATTGGGTTGCCCCGATGGATGCTAACTATCAGCGTGACAAACCCGGCCTATCACCAATGGGCATGGAGCTTGTACCTGTGTATGGTGAGCAAGCAAGTGCTAAAAGTGAGCAAGCTGGAACAGTTACTATTGACTCATCGGTTGAAAATAACTTAGGTGTTAAAGTTGAACAAGTCAGTAAAGAAAGTTTATCTCCACGTATTGAAACAGTCGGTTATATAGCCTTTGATCAAAGTCAATTATGGCAAACAAATGTCAGAATCTCAGGCTGGGTTGATAAGTTATATATTAATGCAGTTGGAGAGCGAGTGAAAAAAGGGGATGTTCTATTTACTTTTTATTCACCAGATTTAGTTAAAGCACAGCAAGATCTGATCAATGCATTTCAAAGTGGACGTTCCGGTTTAGTGAACAGTGCCAAAGAGAGGTTAACATCATTAGGGGTTGATAGTGAGCAGATAAAACAGATCATCAAAGCGCAAAAGACAACGCAAAATATTGCTGTAAAAGCTAATGCAGATGGTGTTATTGCGTCGTTAAATATCCGTGAAGGTGGTTATATATCGCCAATACAATCAATTATAAGTGGTGGCCCAATAGATAGCGTTTGGGTAGAAGTCGAAGTATTTGAACGTCAATCTGAATGGATAAAAGAGGGAACCGAGGCAGTTATGACGCTTGATGCAGTATCAGGCAAAACATGGCGAGGGACAGTAGATTATATTTACCCTATTTTAGATCCTGAAACCCGCACTTTACGCCTACGTCTTAAATTTAAAAATCCAGAAAACAAGCTAAAACCGAATATGTTCGCGAACATTCTTTTGCAGCCCAAAAGCAGCGAGAAAGTATTAACCATCCCTTATTCTGCTGTGATTAGAGCAAATGAAATGACACGTGTTGTTTTGTCAGAAGGAGAAGGTAAATACCGTTCAGCTAGAATTAGTATTGGTCGAGAAGCGAATGGGCGGGTTGAAGTTTTAGCTGGTTTAAATGAACAACATACTGTCGTTACTTCTGCACATTTTTTATTAGATTCAGAGTCGAGTCAATCTGCAGAGCTTTCAAGAATTAATGGACTCGATGAACCTAAAAAAAGCATTTGGACTAGCGGTGAGGTGACGGCTGTTATGAATGACCACAATATGCTTACGATTAGTCATGAGCCAATCGATGAATGGGATTGGCCGGGAATGGTAATGAATTTTACTGCTGTCAATTCTCTCAATCTTAATGATATTAAAATAGGGCAGATGATTGACTTTGAAATTGCAAAGGCAGAATCAGGTGGATATGAAATTCTTAATTTAAAAGTTAATCAAGAGACGCTCGCTGATGAAGTTTGGTCTAGTGGTGAGATATCAATGTTAATGGTTGATTTTAATATGATTACTATCGTTCATGAGCCAATTGATGAATGGCAATGGGATAAAGGAGAAATGAATTTTTCTGTCACCAATGGCATTGATTTAAGTGCCTTTAAAGAAGGTCAAAAAGTTAGCTTTTTAGTTTCAAAAAAAGCAGGGGATTATTCTCTTGAGCAACTTGAGTTGTTCGGAGGTGAACAATGATAGGGCCAATTATACGTTGGTCGATCAACAATCGATTTTTAGTGTTAGTCGGCACAGTTTTTTTGGTTTTAGCTGGAATTTACAGTGTAAAAAATACTCCTGTGGATGCTTTACCTGACTTATCTGATGTACAAGTCATTATCAAAACCAGTTACCCTGGCCAAGCTCCTCAGGTCGTTGAAGATCAGGTCACTTATCCTCTAACAACTGCAATGCTAGCGGTGCCAGGAGCAGAAACAGTCAGGGGATATTCATTTTTTGGAGACTCTTATGTATATATCATTTTTAATGACAGTACAGATATGTATTGGGCTCGTTCTCGTGTGTTGGAATATTTAAGTCAAGTCACCCCCAATTTACCTGATCAAGCAAAACCTAGTTTAGGTCCCGATGCTACAGGTGTGGGTTGGATATACAGTTATGTCTTGCAAGATAAAACTGGTAAACACGATTTATCTGAACTGCGGAGTATTCAAGACTGGTTTTTAAAATATGAATTACAGACAGTGGACGGTGTCTCTGAAATTGCAACCGTTGGGGGTATGGTTAAGCAATATCAAGTGCAAATTGATCCTGCTAAGTTAAGAGCATATGACTTAACATTACAACAAGTAAATATGGCGATTAAAAGTGGCAATCAAGAAACTGGTGCATCAGTTATTGAGGTTGCCGAAGCTGAGCATATGGTTCGGACATCAGGATATTTAACCAATATTGAAGATATTAAATCATTGCCATTGAAAGTGAATAAAAATGGTACACCTTTACTATTGGGGGATATCGCTGACATTAATTTAGGTCCACAAATGCGTCGTGGTATTTCCGAATTAAATGGCGAAGGTGAAGCCGTTGGTGGTGTGGTTGTTATGCGCTTTGGTGAAAATGCCAGTCAAGTCATTGCAAATGTAAAAGATAAATTAAACGTTTTACAAAATAGTTTACCTGAAGGTGTTGAGATCGTATCAACTTACGACCGTTCAACGCTTATCGATAGCGCTGTTGAAAATCTTTGGCATAAGCTTGCAGAAGAATTTATTGTTGTTGCTATTGTCTGTGCACTTTTCCTATTTCATATCCGCTCATCAATTGTGATTCCGTTAAGCTTACCTGTTGGTATTTTGACTGCTTTTGTAGTGATGCATTGGCAAGGCGTTAATGCCAATATCATGTCATTAGGCGGGATTGCGATTGCCATTGGTGCAATGGTTGATGGTGCTATCGTTATGATAGAAAACGTGCATAAGCATATTGAAAAAACACCGCTCACTGATAAAAACCGTTGGCAAGTAATAGGACGTGCAGCAGAAGAGGTTGGTGCCCCTTTATTTTTCTCATTACTCATTATCACTTTAAGCTTTGTACCCGTTTTTGCACTAGAGGGCCAAGAAGGGAAAATGTTTTCTCCATTAGCCTTCACTAAAACATTCGCTATGGCAGCATCGGCAGGTTTAGCGATCACATTAGTCCCTGTTTTAATGGGATATTTTATTCGAGGTAAAGTGATACCAGAGAATAAAAACCCAGTTAATCGGTTTTTGGTTGCACTATACCGTCCGTTATTAAATATCAGCCTTAAATTCCCTAAAGTGATTATTCTATGTGCATTGTTATTGATGGCTTCCGCCTATTACCCTATTTCAAAAATAGGTAGTGAATTTATTCCGCCTTTAGATGAGGGCTATTTAATGTATATGCCAACAACTTACCCCGGCATATCTATTGGTAAAGCCAGAGAGTTATTACAACAAACCAACAAGTTAATCAAAACCGTTCCCGAGGTTAAGACGGTGTGGGGAAAAGTTGGCCGCGCTGAGACTGCAACGGATCCTGCCCCCCTGACCATGATTGAAACGACGATTCAATTTAAGCCTAGAGATCAATGGCGAGAGGGCGTAACACCTGAATCATTACGCAAAGAATTCGATGCTCTGATTCAATTTCCGGGTTTAACCAATGCATGGGTGATGCCAATTAAAACGCGTATTGATATGTTAGCAACAGGCATAAAAACCCCAATAGGCATAAAAATAGCTGGTCCTGACTTGAAAGTGATTGAAAAAATAGGCGCAGATATGGAGCCTATTTTGAATAACGTATTCGGAACCGCTTCTGTTTATGCTGAACGTGTTGCGGGTGGTCGCTACGTTGACATTGATATTAAACGTCTAAGTGCAGCAAGGTATGGATTAAATATTGATGATATACAGCGTGTTATCTCAACTGCAATTGGCGGAATTAATGTAGGTGAAACCGTCGAAGGTTTAGAGCGTTACCCTATTAATGTCCGATATCCACAAAGTTATCGAGACTCAGTTGTTAAGTTACAAAGCTTGCCTTTAGTGACCCCAAGTGGTGCCCGAATTGCTTTAGCTGATGTCGCTGATATTCGTTACCAGGATGGGCCTCCCATGATAAAAACAGAAAATGCACGACCAAATGGTTGGGTTTTTGTTGATATTGATGGTCGAGATTTAGGATCTTATGTAAGAGAAGCACAACAAGTTGTAGCAGAACAGCTGGTTTTACCGACTGGTTATTCTTTAGCTTGGTCTGGCCAATATGAATATATGGAACGTGCAAAAGCGCGCTTAAGTGTTGTTGTACCGATTACCATTGCCATCATTATGTTGCTTTTATACCTGAGCTTTAGACGTATTGGCGAAGTGTTGATTATTATGGCCACTTTACCTTTAGCCATGGTAGGAGGAGTTTGGCTACTATATCAACTTGGTTTCAATTTCTCTATTGGCGTGGGCGTTGGATTTATTGCACTTTCTGGTGTTGCAGTTGAGATTGGAGTGATCATGTTGGTTTATCTTAATCAAGCATGGCATGACAAAAAGCTTAAAGCACAAGAAAATCAACAATCAATCACACAAATTGACTTATTAAATGCTATCCGTGAAGGCGCAGGCTTGCGTGTTCGACCTGTGATGATGACTGTATTAACCGTAATAATAGGGTTAATTCCTATTATGTATGGTGCTGGTACAGGTTCAGAAGTAATGCAACGTATTGCTGCTCCTATGATCGGCGGTATGACATCGGCACTTATATTAACCTTACTGATTATCCCTGCCATTTTTAAACTTTGGAAAAGCAAAGAATTAAAAGACTTGTAATCAACATTTACGTAAACAAAAAAGGAATAACACAATGAACAAAACACTTAATAGAATCAGCACAATATTATCGCTATCAATATTATTAAGCGCCCCATTTTCTGTTGCAGCGGATCAAACGGTTGCAAAAATGGATCATGCAACGATGACAGAGGAGATGATGGATCATTCAAGCATGAAAACCGACAATATGCACGAAATAGCTATGGATCATAGCCATATGTCTATGCCAGGTATGTCAGATGTTGGCATGCTTGCTACAGGGGCAAAACCAAATAAAGTCGTGTATGTAATGTTATCGGACGATATGAAAATAACATTTAAGAAGGAAGTGAAAATTGAGCCAAATGATGTGGTGCAATTTGTAGTAATGAATACCGGTAAAATGAATCATGAATTCATGATTGGTAGTGCACAAGAACAATTTGAGCATCGTGAAATGATGACAAAAATGAATCATGATAAACACGAATCAGATAACTCAATCACAGTAAAACCAGGGGAAGCAGGTCAAATTATGTGGCATTTTCATGGAGAAAAGAATGTTGAGCTTGCATGTAATATTGCAGGTCATTTTGAAGCGGGCATGGTTAAAAAACTAATATTATAGGATTATCATTATTCTCCGCTTTTAATATAAGGGCGGAGTACGATAAAAGCTATTGTAATTATATTAACTAGGTTGGACTTATTATTTAGCATTAGTTTTAGGCCGATAGCACTTTATGCCCTTTGTAACTATCAAAGGGCATAAAGTGCCATAGCCTTCTACGTCGCGAAGTGCATAAAGCGATTATTTTCCAAACACGACGGTTTTATTACTATGAAGGAATATACGATTTTCTATGTGGTAACGTACAGCACGAGATAAGGTTAAACATTCGATATGGCGGCCTTTCGCTGCCAAGTCTTGTGGGTAGTAACTGTGGTCTACGGTATCGACACTTTGACTGATGATTGGCCCTTCATCTAGGTCATCACTCACATAGTGTGCTGTTGCTCCTACTAATTTAATACCGCGGTCATAGGCTTGATAGTAAGGTCGTGCGCCTTTAAAACCGGGTAATAATGAATGATGAATATTAATCGCTTTACCTGATAATTTTTTGGACATTTCATGTGAGAGCACTTGCATGTAACGTGCTAAAACCACTAGATCTGCATGACAGTCTTGAATGATTTGGTACACTTTTACTTCTTGTTCTGTCTTAGTTTCTTTGGTGATTGGTAAATGGTAGTAAGGAATACCATGCCAGTTAGCTAGTTCTCTTAAGTCTGGATGATTAGAAATAATAGCTGGAATTTGTATATTGAGATCGCCAGTACGGTAGCGATAAAGTAGGTCATTTAGACAATGGTCATGCTTTGACACCATGATCACAACTTTAGATTGGTAATCACTTGGAGTAAGTTGCCATTTCATTGCAAATTGTTGTGCACGTTGTTCAAACTTTTCACTAAATTCAGCTTGGTCAAATGTGGCGTCTGAATCTAATCTAAATTCAATTCGAATAAAAAATCTATTTTCCGTGGTATCCACAAAAGAGTGGATTTCGTTAATGTAGCAGCTTTGTTCAACCAAAAAACGTGTTACCACATCAACGGTACCTGAGCGGCTAGGGCAGTCTGCTGTAATGACATATGTTGGCACTGATGATTGTTTATCCTTCATTATTTAACTCCTTAAATTTAGTGGTTTATGCTTATAAATAGGTACCTTGTTGTTGCTTGTTTTGTGAAAATTAAATATTTAAACGAGTGAGATCGTCACCTTTAAAAAAGGTTAATTAGATACTAAGTAAGTGGGTTAAATAACGACACCTAAATAAAGGTGTCGTTTAGATAATATGTTCAAAAAGCTTGAACACTTTGAAGTATAGCGATACCACTAAGTGGCTTATTAGTCTTCCATGTAGCTTTCAATACTTGGACAAGAACAGATCAAGTTACGATCACCAAAGACATTGTCTACTCGATTTGCTGAAGGCCAGTATTTAGCACCTTTGCTGAATTCAGATGGGAAGCAAGCTATTTCACGTGAATAAGCATGTGTCCATTCCGTTTCCATTAGGTCAACTTGTGTATGCGGTGCATTAACAAGTGGGTTATCCTCTAGTGTATATTCACCTGATTCTACTTGTTTTATTTCATTACGGATTGCGATCATTGCATCACAGAATCTATCTAATTCAGTTAGATTTTCAGACTCCGTTGGTTCAATCATCAATGTACCTGCTACTGGGAATGACATAGTAGGCGCATGGAACCCGTAATCCATTAGACGTTTAGCGATATCTTCACCTGAAATACCAGATAGTTCTTCGATTGGACGAATATCAATAATACATTCATGGGCAACACGGCCTTCTTTACCTAGGTATAATACTGGGTAGTGAGGGCGTAAACGTTCCATAACGTAGTTAGCGTTTAAGATAGCTAACTTAGTTGCTTGTGTTAAACCTTGCTCTCCCATCATCGCAATGTAAGCGTACGAAATAGGTAAGATAGACGCTGAACCTAATTCAGCAGCAGATACTGCATAATGTTTGTTATCTGCAGATTCAGTAACTTCAATGTGTCCTGGTAAGAAAGGGATAAGGTGAGCTTTAACACCGATTGGTCCCATACCTGGGCCGCCGCCGCCATGTGGAATACAGAATGTTTTATGTAAGTTAAGGTGTGATACATCAGACCCGATAAAGCCTGGTGTTGTCAAACCTACTTGTGCGTTCATGTTCGCGCCATCTAGGTAAACTTGACCACCAGCTTCATGTACCCAGTCACATACTTCTTGAATAGCTTCTTCATATACACCGTGTGTAGAAGGGTAGGTGATCATGATGCACGATAGATTGTCACGATGTTTGTCAATTTTAGCTTTAAGGTCAGCATGGTCGATATTACCTTCATCATCACAGCCAACAACAACAACTTTCATTGATACCATTGCAGCAGAGGCAGGGTTAGTGCCATGTGCAGAGCTTGGGATCAAACAAACATTACGGTGCGAATCACCATTACTTTCATGGTAACGCTGGATAGCAATTAACCCTGCATATTCACCTTGCGCACCAGAGTTAGGTTGTAATGACATACCATCATAACCTGTAATTTCACATAACATAGCTGACAGCTTTTCAGCGAGTTCTTGATAACCAAAGCTTTGCTCTGTTGGTGCAAATGGATGCATTTGACCAAATTCAGGCCAGGTTACTGGTAGCATTTCAGCTGCTGCATTTAACTTCATGGTGCAGCTACCTAGTGGGATCATACCGTGAGTTAATGAGTAATCTTTATTTTCTAGTTTTTTCATGTAACGCATCATTTGTGTTTCACTATGATGTGCTGAGAAAACTGGGTGTGTTAAGTATTTGCTGGTACGGCGACACGTTGCAGGAATAGCTGCAAATTCATCTTTTGCAATGGCTTCACTAAAGTCATTGATACTTAACGCTTTACCTGTGATGGCTAAAATCAAATCTTCAACGTCTTTTGCCGTAGTCGTTTCGTCTAAACTAATACCTAATTTAACAGGGTTACTATCTAGTGCGCTTGTATCAGTATTTGGGAATTTACGTAAGTTCATTCCTTCAGCCAATGCTCGGTGATAAATAGCTTTACTGTGTTCATTAGTATTAATGGTTAGCGTATCAAAGAAAGAATTGTTCTCTAATTCGATCCCTTCACTTTGCAGTGCAGCGGCTAATACTGCCGTATAGTGATGAACTCGGCGACCAATCTTTAATAAGCCTTCTGGTCCATGGTAAAGGGCGTAAAACGCTGCCATGTTAGCGAGTAACGCCTGAGCAGTACAGATGTTAGATGTCGCTTTTTCACGGCGGATATGTTGCTCACGTGTTTGCATTGCCATACGCAGTGCTTGTTTGCCCTTACTGTCTCTTGATACACCGATAACACGGCCTGGCATGGTACGTTTGAATTTATCTCGGGTTGCCATGAAACCTGCATGTGGGCCACCAAAGCCCATTGGTACACCAAAACGTTGAGCGCTACCGATGACTACGTCGGCACCCATCTCACCTGGTGCTTTTAATACGGTTAATGCTAATAGGTCAGAAGCAACCGTTACTAACGTTTTTTTACTATGTGCTTGTGCAATGACTTCAGAAAGGTCGGTTACATTACCTGTGGTACTTGGGTACTGTAGAATGGCTCCAAATACATCGTGATTATCTAGTTCTTCAACAGAACCAGTAATAATGTCATAACCAATATATTCAGCTCGTGTACGAATTACGTCAACGGTTTGTGGGTGCAGGTCATTACTTACAAAAAATGCGTTACTTTTGCTTTTACTTGCACGTTTACTTAGTGTCATTGATTCTGCAGCAGCGGTTGCTTCATCTAATAAAGAAGCATTGGCTAAATCCATGGCTGTTAAATCCATGACTGCTTGCTGGTAATTCAATAATGACTCTAAACGACCTTGTGAAATCTCTGGTTGGTAAGGGGTGTAAGCTGTATACCAACCTGGATTTTCTAGTACGTTACGTAAAATAACGTTAGGTGTTAATGTGTTGTAGTAACCTTGCCCGATGAAGCTACGGTTTACTACGTTCTTTTCTGCGATGTTTTTTAATGATGCCAACATAGCTGATTCACTTTGCGGTTGCGCAAGGTTTAATTTGTCTTTAAGACGAATTGCAGCAGGGACGGTTTGGTCAATAAGCTGATCTAAGCTATCAACGCCAATGGCATTTAACATCGTTTGTTGCTGAATTGAGTCTGGCCCATTGTGGCGTGTAGCAAACTCTTGTTGGTCACTTAATAAGTCGAGTAGTGTATTGGCAGTCATATTCATCCTAAACAGTCGCAGTAAGTTGTGTTTAAAAAAAGGCGAGTTCAAATGACGCCGCCTTATCATTGTATCTATTTAAAGTTGATGCTGAGCGAAGAGAAAAGTAAGGTGCTTATTCTTCATTTGCTTCATGGTAGGCTTCACTAGATAAGAGATTTTCTAGTTCTGCTGCATCAGACAGTTTGATTTTTACGATCCAACCTGCTGAGTAAGGCGATTCATTGATTAGCTCTGGGCTACCTTCGAGCTCTTCATTAATTTCTACTACTTCACCAGTCACGGGTGCGTATAAATCAGATGCCGCTTTTACTGATTCAACAAGTGAGAAGGCTTCACCAGCTTCTGCTTCATCGCCTACATCTGGTAAATCTACGTATACCACATCACCTAATAACTTTTGAGCTTGGTTAGAGATACCCATAGTGATTGTTCCATCACCGTTGTCTAATACCCATTCGTGTGTTTCCGTGAATTTTAAGTTGCCTTCCATATTGTTCCCTTAGCTAAAATGCAGTTTGAGTTATAGGTTGCGTCGAAGCGCATGACGATTTTGTGTATTTTTACCATATTGACAAAAGATATCAATAACAAATGTTTCCTATAGTGAATTTATTTATTGTTTAAATAGGTAACCATTTGGTCAGAAGTACCGATTTATTCTATTGTTTTTCAGATAAACGTTTAATATATGGACATTTATAGAAAATTTATTAATATGGGGTGAAATAAGTTTCCAAAAGGAAACATAAATTCTTTGGCGTAAGTTAACTGGTTTGTAGTATTGTGCTGTCCCACGTTAATAGCATAAAAATAAAGGACTTCAGTGATGACTGATCAACAAGATATTTATCCATCAATGACAATTTCAACGGATCAATCATCTGAAAATATCGCGCCTATTAAACTCGGTGATCGATTAAAAGAGATTCGTCGTGGGCTAGGGCTTACGTTAGAGGAAGCAAGTCAAAAAACAGGCTTAGCACGTTCTACGCTATCAAAAATTGAAAATGAACAAATCTCACCTACTTTTCAAGCAATGCAAAAACTAACAAATGGTTTAGATATCAATATTCCACAACTTTTTGCCGCACCTAAAAAAGTGAATACCACAGGTAGAAGAGACATTACTCGTAATGATTTGGGAAAATCACATCCTACATCGACTTATGAGCATGAGTTATTAGCAACACAGTTATCTAATAAAAAAATGATGCCTTTTAAGTCATTGGTACGTGCTCGTAGTTTTGATGATTATAGCGATTGGATACGTCATGACGGTGAAGAATTTTTATTAGTATTAAAAGGGGAGATTACCTTCTTCTCTGAATATTATGAGCCGGTCAACCTAGTTGAAGGTGATTCGGTTTATTACGATGCAAATATGGGGCATATGCTTGCCTCTGTTAGTGAAGAGGATGCGCAAATTCTATGGGTTACTGCATCTTAAAAAATGAATAATTAGTTTAATGTTAGCTGGTTACATACTTAACGTTTGAATGGAGATCTACTCAATGTCTGAACCATTATTAGTTACACCTCTACATGCTTTACATATTGAAATGGGCGCAAGAATGGTGCCTTTTGCTGGTTATGATATGCCTGTGCAATATGCGTTAGGTGTTAAGAAAGAGCATTTACATTGTCGTCAATCGGCTGGGTTGTTTGATGTATCGCACATGGGGCAGTTAAGGCTAACGGGTGCGAATGCAGCGAGCAGTTTAGAAAAGCTTGTGCCTGTTGATATTGTTGATTTGCCAGTGGGTAAACAACGTTATGCATTTTTTACCAATGAGCAAGGCGGTATTAGTGACGATTTAATGGTAACTAATTTTGGCGATCATCTATTTGTGGTTGTTAATGCTGCCTGTAAAACGCAAGATATTGCACACTTGCAAGCTAACCTCCCTGATGATATTAAATTAGAAGTGATTGAAGATAGAGCGTTATTGGCTTTACAGGGACCTAAAGCTGCAGACATTTTATCTGAGCTAAATGTAAGCGTTAGTGACATGGTGTTTATGGATGCTGTTAAGCTTGAATTAGTTGGGGTGGAATGTTACGTGAGTCGATCTGGATATACGGGTGAAGACGGTTACGAAATTTCAGTACCTGCTGAACAAGCTGAAGAGTTAGCTCGTGTATTATTAGCAAAAGATGAAGTTGAATGGATTGGCCTAGGGGCACGTGATTCATTACGATTAGAGTGTGGATTATGCTTATACGGCCATGATCTTGATGACACGACTACTCCTGTAGAAGCAAGTTTGTTGTGGGGTATTAGTAAAGCGCGACGTGCTGATGGTATTCGTGCAGGTGGCTTTATTGGTAGCGAAATCATCTTAGATCAAATAGCAACGAAACAAGTGAGTCGCAAGCGTGTTGGTTTAGTAGGGCAGTCAAAAGCTCCCGTGCGTGAAGGGGCTGTGTTGTTTGATTCTGATGACAATGAAATTGGTATAGTAACCAGTGGAACATTTGGGCCAACTAAAGGCCTACCTGTTGCCATGGCTTACGTGAAAACAGAGTATGCAGTGCTAGAGTCAGTCATATATGCAGAAGTACGTGGTAAAAAGCTAGCGATGACTGTCACTAAAATGCCATTTGTTGAACAAAGTTATTTTCGTGGTTAAGCCTATGTAGCCTATTGCTATTAAGCCATTATTAACTCAAATCATATTATAAAAAGCAGGCATTAGTCTGCTTTTATATTTTAAAGGCAATAAATGCCATTCTGTCTGTGCTGTTTGTCATAATTTCAACTGTATCTTTATTAATGGTTGCATTTAATATGTACTGTTACTTTTATATTCACGGGAAAAAGTTAAATGAAATTAGATATTTATGTTGTTGATGCATTTACTGAACAACAGTTTAAAGGCAATTCAGCAGCAGTAGTGCCTTTAACAAAGTGGATTGACGATGCCTTAATGCAAAAAATTGCTATCGAAAATAATTTGTCTGAAACAGCCTTCTTTGTGGAAGTTACAAAGGGGTGTTATGAAATTCGTTGGTTTTCGCCTTTAACTGAAATAGATTTTTGTGGACACGCGACATTGGCGAGTGCGTTTGTGCTTTACCATCATTTGGCTATTACAGGTGATATCGAGTTTGTTACCTCACAAGTGGGCAAATTAACAGTGCAACAACTTGATGATCAACGCATTGAAATGAGCTTTCCTAATCAGTCTCCGGTGTTGTTAGATCAGCCACCAATGGTTTTAATTGAAGGTTTATCCATTAAGCCTTTACAGGTACTAAAAAACCGTCAAGCTTATGTTGTTGTACTCGCTTCAATGGATGATGTATTAAACATAACTTATCAGTCTCACCTGTTAGAGCAGTTAGCGCCTTTTGATGTTGTTGTTACTGCTAGTAAGCAATGCCAAAATCACAAAGACCTAGCCCAATATGATTTTATTTCTCGTTATTTTTGGCCTGCTAATGGTGGAGATGAAGACCCTGTTACTGGCTCTATTCATGCGTGTCTTGCCCCGTACTGGGCGAAAGTGTTAAATAAACAATCTCTAGTGGCTTTTCAAGCGTCACAAAGAGGTGGCACATTGTATTGCAGCATTAAGGGGGAACGAATCTTAGTCTCTGGTTATGCGGTATTATACTTGAAGGGTAAAATAATTGTTTAAGTGATGTCACTTAGTGGTTTGTGGGATATATTGTAAAATAGAGGGTTAATGCGGTTAGATAAATTTGTCATTAAAAGTACTGAACTTACCAATCAACAAGCCAAACAGGTTATAGAAGCTGGTGATGTGATGGTTAACGGTGAAGTTGTACAACAAGTTGCGCAGCAAGTACATGAGAATAATCTCGTGGTCTTTGCAAACCAACGTTTGGTAGCAAGGCCATTTCGTTATATGTTGATGAACAAACCTGCTAATACTATTTGTTCTAATGTTGATGAAGTGTATCCGTCTGCCTTAAATCTATTAACTGAAGATCGATGTACTAATGGTTTGGAGACGTTGAATGTAAACAAACTGTATTTAGACGAACTGCATATTGCAGGACGGTTAGATGCAGACACCACAGGTTTAATTTTGATTACTGACGATGGCCGTTGGACCTTCAGCATTACCTTACCCACTAATTTATGTCCTAAAGTTTATCGAGTGACTTTATCTAAACCTTTTAAGTCTGAATTAATTAAAACATTTAAATATGGAATTCAATTACAAGGTGAACAGGAGTTAACACAACCTGCAGTCGTTGAAATAATAACAGAACAACAAGTATTGTTAACCATTACTGAAGGTAAGTTTCATCAAGTTAAGCGGATGTTTGCGGCAGTGGGCAACCGTGTTGTTGGCTTACACCGAGAACAAATAGGGCAAGTTAAACTGGATGTAGAGTTAGGACAGTGGCGTTATCTAACACCACTGGAAGTGAGCTCTTTTTAAGCTAGGATATAATCGATTGCGGCTGTAACCGCACAGACTTGTGCTTTATTACACTCTTCGGAGGTGGCTTTTTCACTGTCTGGGTATACTTCTGTTGTGGTGGTATAAGGGGCATTGGTCATACCTGCACATAAACGCAGTGATTTAACCGCATAGTTAATTATACCTTCACCTTCCTGTTTTGAGCCTATGATCTCTCCCTTTGAGTCAGCAGGTGCAATATGAGTGACTTTTTTCACTGATTCAATGATCGCTGTTTGGAAAGCGACTTGTTTATTTTCACTGTCACCCACTAAATAAAAGCCATCTGGAATTGAACCTGGTATGTAATCATCACCATCTCGAGCGGCGAGAGCTGGCCTAAATTCACTTTCATCTGAATCTGTAGTTTCGTGTAAGTCGATATGTAGCGCAATTTCACCATCTAATGAGGCAACAAATTGCATTGCTTTGGCAGCCTCTTCACTAATACTATTTTCAACAAAAGAACGATTTGGATCCACGGCGTAGGGATTCCAACGTAAAATATGCTCATACCCCCAAGGGCTGATGCAAGGAAGGACGGCAATATTACATCGTCCTTCATAATTTTTCGCTTGCTCTTTTAAAAAGGCTATCGCACCATGAACACCACTTGTTTCATAACCATGGACACCGCCAGTGATCAAAATGATAGGTTTGCTGTTATCCCAATTTAAAGAAGTTAATGCGTAAAGCGGGTATTGCGTTGGGTTAATCGTTAATTCACCATACTGAGTTAAAGTAAAATCAGCATTTAACGCTGTTAATTCACTGACGACTTGTTGCAGATATGAACGTGATTTAACCGTTTGATTAAACCATTGTTGTTTCTCTTTGTCTGACCATGGCACCCCTGAATTTCCAATGGGGTAAAATGTATTTTCTGTCATATCATTTCCTTATCGTTTTATTGGTATGGCACAGCTTGTCAATAAATCATCTTACTAGTTGAAAGTACAGGAGACTTTAATGTATTACGGCGAAAAGTTTAATAGTATTACACATTTAATCGGCGCTATTTTAGCATTAATTGGTTTGGGCGCTCTGTTAACTATTGCATTACAACAGGATCATT
Source organism: Psychromonas sp. KJ10-5 (assembly GCF_055808325.1). NCBI lineage: Bacteria > Pseudomonadati > Pseudomonadota > Gammaproteobacteria > Alteromonadales > Psychromonadaceae > Psychromonas > Psychromonas sp. KJ10-5. The sequence continues at coordinate 1,123,326 of NZ_CM147864.1, forward strand.
GGCGAATTATTGTTGGTTTTAGCGTCTTTGGTGCGACCTTGGTTTTGCTTTATACCATGTCCACGCTATATCATAGTTTACAGCCGGCTAACCTTAAAAAGATCTTTCAAACTCTAGACCATGTCTGTATTTATCTGTTGATTGCTGGGACTTATACGCCATATATGTTGTTGTCTTTACAAGGGGACGATGGGTTATTGATGTTGTCAGTTGTATGGGGACTGGCGTTTTTCGGTTTAATCATGGATATTGTGATTAAACAGAGAATAGAGTGGTTACAAATTTTAATTTATCTCGCCATGGGGTGGGTTTGTGTTTTCAAGTATTCAGCCTTGATGAAGGTTATTCCCGGCGGAGGTATTATCTGGTTAACAGTTGGAGGTGTAGCCTATACGTTAGGGGTGATATTTTATGTACTGGATGACTTTAAAAAGCTAAGGCATGCGCATGGTATTTGGCATCTATTTGTTTTAATGGGGTCGATTAGTCACTTTATTTCCATTGCTTTCTACGTGAGATAATTTTTGATGTAATAGAGGGCAATAAAGCCCTCTATTATGGTGATATTTTACGGTTAACTTTTTCTACGCAGTTTTAGTTTGCGAAGCGGTGCTAACTGTCTTGCTTTTAATAGTTTCAACCTTACGTTGTTTTTCATACAAGAAGGTTAATACATCTGAACGTAAACGATTGTAATGTGGGTCCTTAGATAGACTTAAGCGGTCGCGAGGACGCTCCAAATCGACTTCTAATATTTCACCTATGGTCGCACTTGGCCCATTGGTCATCATCACAATTCTATCTGACAATAGTACAGCTTCATCCACATCATGAGTGATCATAATTACGGTGTTGTTTAATTCATTTTGAATTTCCATCAATGAATCCTGCATGTGTGCACGAGTCAATGCATCTAAGGCACCAAATGGCTCATCCATTAGCAATACTTCTGGTTGCATCGCTAGAGCGCGAGCAATACCAACCCGTTGTTTCATGCCTCCAGAAATTTCGTTTGGGCGTTTGTACATAGCATGATCCATGTGCACTAATTTCAAATTGTGCTCAATCCATTCTTTCTTTTCTTGTTTACTCATTTTTGAACCAAAAACCTGTTCAACGGCTAGTTCTACATTCTGATAAGCCGTTAACCAAGGTAGTAATGAATGATTCTGGAAAACAACAGCGCGCTCTGGACCTGGCTCTGTTACTTCTTTACCACTTAAAATAACACCACCAGTCGTTGCTTGATAAAGACCTGCAACTACATTTAATACTGTTGATTTGCCACAGCCTGAGTGGCCGATTAATGAAACGAACTCACCTTTTTTAATTTTTAGATCAACATCTTTTAGCGCTGTAAAACCGCCTGTTGGTGTCGGGAAAACCATGTCAATATGGCTTATATCAAGTAATGTGCTCATTTTTGTTCCTTACATTTCTAATGTTGCTACTGTTATGCAACGCTTATTAAACTGTTGTTGCAGATTTATCCCAAGATGCAAGGCGCTGTAGCTGTAACATGCCTCTATCTAAGATAAAACCAATGAAACCAATCACGATAACTGCTGCCATAATGCGCGCTAAAGAATCTGAACTGCCGTTTTGGAATTCATCCCATACAAATTTTCCTAGACCTGGGTTTTGCGCTAACATTTCTGCGGCAATAAGTACCATCCAAGCCACACCAAAAGATAAACGCATACCGGTAAATATCATTGGCACAGAAGCTGGTAATACAATTTTTCGAATATGCGTCAATATTGGTAAACGTAAGACACGACTTACATTTTTTAAGTCTTGATCCAGCGATGACACACCAATAGAGGTATTAATTACCATAGGCCATAAACTACATAATGTTACAGTTAGTAGTGAATTAACAAATGACTTTGATACTAATGGGTCGTTCGATACATAAAGTGCACTCACGACCATAGTAACCAGTGGTAACCAAGCTAATGGCGAAACCGGTTTAAATATTTGAATAATAGGATTGATGGCTGAGTTAAGGTTTTTACTTAACCCCATGGCGATACCTAATGGAATAGCAATAATTGCTGCTAGTAAGAAACCACTTGTTACGGTAATTAAACTGGTGATGATCTGATCTAAAAAGGTTTCTTTACCAGTATATTTTCTAATTTTTGGGACATAAGTAGGATCTGATTCTATTCGTTTTGCATTACGAATTTCTTGGCGCTCGTAAAATTTTTCAGCTTTATCTCTTTCCGCAGTATGTTCATTATAGAGGGAGCTAAATTGGTTAAGTACTGCATTTGGACCGGGGAATTCACCTAATGAAGTATGTATATTTTTTGCTGCAATACTCCATAACAACAAAAAGACCATGATACCTAACAATGGTAGGGCAAGTATCTTCGTTGCACTTTTAACAAACTGTTTTAGCTTCACGTTTGTTGGCGATGAAAGGGTTGATTTGCTACTTACTGAGCTAGTCGTCATTATAACTATTCCTTGTTTAACGCTTTATACTTAGGTTCTATCTTGTCTAAGACAGAACCTAAGATGCTTACCAATCACCTTCAACTAAATGTATTGATTGAAAGTGATTGGTCTTACTTTCTTAACTGTTTATTACTTTACCTAAACTTAATTTAGAGCTTGTCGCTCTTTTTAAGTCCAATTTCAAATGCATCGATGTAAGCATTTGGTGTGTTGCCGTCATACACTAAATCATCGATAAAGTGTTGTTGAGGTGCTCGGTAACCTGTTTCTGTAGTGAAATCAGGAAAGTCTTTTGCATCTGCCATTTTTTCGTCAATTAAGGATTGAGCTGCAACTTGATAGATGTCAGGGCGATATACTTTTTTCGCTAAGTCCTTGTACCAATCATCAGATTTCTGCTCTGAGATTTGACCCCAACGACGCATTTGCGTTAAGTACCAAATTGCATCTGAGTAGTATGGGTAAGTTGCATTGTGTCTAAAGAATACGTTGAAATCAGGGACGTCACGTTTATCGCCTTTTTCATATTCAAATGTACCTGTCATGCTGTTTGCAATTACTTCATAATCAGCGCCTACGTAGTTAGATTGCGAGAGAATTTTCACAGCGGCAGGACGGTTAGCATTGTCATTCTCATCTAACCACATTGCTGCACGTATTAATGCACGGGTTAGTCGGATAGTCGTATTAGGGTATTTCTCAGCAAACTCAGCAGTTAAACCGAATACTTTTTCTGGGTTGTTTTTCCATATCTCATAATCGGTGACCACTGGTACACCAATACCTTTAAATACAGCTTGTTGGTTCCATGGTTCACCTACACAGTAACCATAAATGGTGCCAGCTTCTAAAGTCGAGGGCATTTGTGGTGGTGGAGTGACCGACAAGATAGCATCCCCATCAATATGACCGCTGGTATCGCCTTTGTGTGGTGCGTAGAAACCTGGATGAATACCACCAGCAGCTAGCCAATATCTTAGTTCATAGTTATGTGTGGATACTGGGAATACCATGCCTAAATTGAAGGGCTTTCCTTCAGCTTTATATGATTCTACTACTGGCTTTAATGCATCTGCTTTAATAGGGTGGACAGGTCTACCATCGGCTTGCTTAGGAATATTAGGCTTCATTTTTTCCCAAATCTCATTTGAAACAGTAATCGCATTACCATTCAAATCCATTGAGAAAGGGGTAATGATATGTGCTTTAGTACCGAAGCCCATGGTTGCTGCTATTGGCTGGCCGGCTAGCATGTGTGCACCATCTAAACTTCCATCAATCAAGCCATTTAATAGCACTTTCCAGTTTGCTTGGGCTTCAATGGTTACGTACAGCCCTTCATCTTCGAAGTAACCATTTTCATAAGCAATCGCAATGGGTGCCATATCGGTTAATTTAATAAAACCAAATTTCAGTTCCTCTTTTTCTGGATAGCCTATTTTATCAGCTTGAGAATAAGAGATAACAGTTGCCGAAATTGCAATGCTCAATGCTAGCTTTTTAGCGACAAACTTAACTGGTTTAATCCAACTCATTATAAAATCCTTTTATTGTATAGTCGTTTTTTATGCAAAAAAAAGCGCCCACTAATCACCTAAAATTTTAGGTAATTAATGAGCGCCGTTGCTCTTTAGAGCATAAACATCTTTGTCTATGCTTTGATAGCCTTCACTATTATTAAAAGTAAAGGATATTTCTGTTTACCTTGTTATCGCCGTTGATAACAAAATTACACGGTAAAATTGTGAATATTTATCTGATACTTTGAGGTTACTTCATGTTGTGCTCGAGCATGTTATAAACTTCAATTATGTTTTTTGAAATAGCTGCTAATGATTGTCCATTATTCATTGCCATATTCCGTAATAACTTAAAAGCTTGTTGTTCAGTTATTTGCTTTTCTTGCATGATATAACCTTTTGCTCTTTCTACTATTTTTCTATCTGCCAATTGCGTTTTGGTCTTCTTAAGTTCTGCGATTAACAATTGGCGTTGGTTAAAACGCTCTATAGCCACATCGATAAGACAGGTTAATCTGCTCATTTGTATATTGCCAACGATATAGGCACTGACGCCTGCTTTTAATGTCGATTGAATCATTTCTCGTGCATCTTGCTGGGCAAAAACTAATACAGGTAAGGGTGCTAGTTTATCGATATTGGAGAGTTCTTTTAAAATATGATTACTAGGAGTATGTGTGTTTATGATTATTATGTCGGCGCTGATATCAGTGCAAGTAGATGAAATAGCTTGTTGGGTATCAATGTGTAAACGAATAGTATAATTGAGGTGGATGAGGTAACTTTTCAATTCAGAATGTTGATTAGGCCTGTCTTCTATTAATAATACAGTAAGGTTAGGTCGAGAATTGGTTAACGCGTCCATTGCTATTACCTCCATTAAAATCCATTTTAACATTTAATTAACAAGGTTGTTCTTCCTGAAACATAGCACGATGAATGCCATGTTTTAAATTCTTTTTAAAATCATGCGTTTAATCTTAATTCGGTATTTTAGATTCACCTTTTGATGAGTGATTCCGCACCATCATACGACAAAAAAATGTTTACGCACTAAATCAGGGCATTACTCATAAAGAATAAGTTGTTTGTCTATTTGTTGCCTTCTTTGTTGCGTGTAAATTAAGCTAACAAGCTGTGTTTATCAGTATTTCCGGTTCAATGTAGATGACTTTATTGATGGATAAGGTAATATCTCGCACTTTTATTTTTCGCATTAGGAATTTTTATGACAGCTGATTTTATTGGAATCGATTTTGGAACAAGTAATTGTGCAGTTGCTGCGCTAGTTGATAATTTACCGACCTTAATTGTTGTTGATGAAAACAGTGAAAACCCTTACAAAATACGTTCTGCAATTTATCTTGCCCACGATGAGTCTGGTGCTGATAGCCATGATGCCAAAGCTAATGAACAGACATTAAATGATATGTTATCCGCTGGAGAGATCTTATTTGGTGAACGAGGGTTTAACGCCTTTTTAGAAACGCCTCATGAAGGAAGGTATGTGAATAGCCCTAAAAACTTTCTTGGAGCTAAAATCCCAAAGCGTCTGTTAGATAGCTTTGAAACCTTAGTGGTACGTTTTTTATCTTATTTAAAACAGTGTGCTGAAAAGCAGTTATCACAAGTGATTACTAAAGCGGTGATTGCTCGGCCAGTTAACTATCATTCAACTATGGGTGAATTGGGTAATCAACAAGCAGAAGCACTTATGTTACGAGCAGCGCGCAAAGTAGGCTTTACTGAGGTCGATTTCATACACGAACCTTTAGCAGCAGCTTATCATTTCGAACAAAGTATTAATAAAGTAACAGATGCGATGGTTGTGGATTTAGGTGGTGGTACTTCAGATGTTACTTTCTGCCAGTTAAGTCAGGAAAAAGCGACTCAATTAGATAGAGCTGCAGATATATTTGCTACTAAAGGGATTAGACAAGGTGGGATTGTATCTGATAAGTCATTAGCTGCAGGCATCGTTTCCCCATTGTTTGGTCGTGGTGGCCGTACCGAGACTGGACGAGCCATCCCTAATATGTTGTTTTCAGGTGTTTACGATATCGATAATATTCCTCTAATGGGTGAGTTTTATTCACCTGCACGGGCTAAATTGATCTCAGAATACATTTTTGAAAGTGAAGACCCATTACCGTTAATGCGATTACAACGTGTACAAAAACAACGTTTAACGCATCAATTAATGCATGCTATTGAATCTGCAAAAATCAATCTGAGTAATAAAGATCAGACAGAGCTATCCTTGTCGTTTATAGAAAGTACCTTGAGTTTGACCGTTGAACGTCAACAAGTCTCTGAAACTATGGTTAATTGGTTGGATAAAATGTTTGTGATGATCGATGAGGCCATCACAGATGCAGGTAAACACCCCGAAATCATTTACTTGACCGGTGGTATGGGGCTATCACCGCTCGTTCAAGAAGCACTTGGACAACGTTATTCTGATGTTGATATTAATGTTGCCGATGCATTCAGCTCAGTTGTATTCGGTGCTTTAATAAAAGCACAGCGATTATATGCCTAATATTGAAGCTACCTCTTAATAAGTGATTTTAAGGCTAAATAGCTTTCTTAAACATTGCGCTTAACAGAAATAGTCAAATTATGTTAAATAATTATTACTATTGACATATAAGGTTTTTTCGTTAATCCAGATATAATTATGTTTGGACAATGATAATAAGGAACATAAATATTATGGAAATCATAATAATGTTAAGGAGTAACGATGAGTTTTAAATATTGGATGATATTAGCATCAACTGTTGTAGCACCACTTGCGTCGGCAACGACTATCACATTTGATGAATTAGATAACGGGACACGTGTTGATGATGAATATTCATCATCTTATGGTGTGACTATTAATGGTTATAATGTAGATCAAAAAGAGTCTAACTTAGCAGTAGTATTTGATACTTCTTTAAACAAGACAGCCGATCCTGACTTAGAGTCACCTTTTACAAATGTTAATAACTCGAATTTAGGTATTTCTGATCCTGGTAATGTGCTCGTTATTCATGAAAACCCAAGTACATGTGATGCATCTACTTGTAGTAACCCTGATGATGAAGGAAGTCGTCCTGCGGGATATTTCACGATCGATTTCTCAGAAAGTGTTACGTTAAATAGTATTGACTTCTTTGATGTAGAATATGATGAATCAACGAGTAATAATGCCATTCATTTATTTGATATTGATGGTGATGAACTAAGCATTGATGAATTCTATACACCTTATACCGGAGGTAATAATACTTGGGACCGTTTGTACTTTGATGTGGCGGATGTTTACTCAATTGAAATTAACTTTTTCGGGTCTGGTGCACTTAGTAATATCGACTTTACTAGCGCAATAACTTCAGTACCTGAGCCAACCACACTTGCAGTGTTTGCGATGGGGTTAATTGGCTTAGTGAGTGCGAGACGTAAACAGCATAATAGCTAAAAAACAATAATAATCATTCTCCTATTTAAGGTCACTTCGGTGGCCTTTTTTATTGTTTGAGATAAAAATTCCTATCTTCCTAACAGTCCCCTTGATAATGATGGGTTCTGACTCATTACACTATTTTCAATGGGTGAATTTCCACCCATTAGTATATCGCCAGTCGAATTAAAATTCTTTTAAAGCTCGCTTAAGTACCGTAAATACTAGCGCGAACACCATTTATTAATGTTGGCCTGAGCATTGCTATACCTGTTCTATATTAACAAAATTTGTGATCGGTTCGATCACTTAATAAAAGCCGCGCATTACTGCGCATCATATGGATATAGGAGCTTCACATGTTAAAAAAATTCACTGTTATTTCACTATGTAGTGCTGCATTGCTATCAGGAACACAAGCTTATGCAAATTGTGACCCAGGCGAAATGGTTATTAAGTTTAGTCATGTTACCAATGCAGATAAACACCCGAAAGGGGTAGCTGCTTCACTATTAGAAAAGCGTGTAAATGAAGAAATGAACGGTAAAGCCTGTATGCAAGTGTTCCCTAATTCTACATTATACGATGATAATCAAGTGCTAGAAGCTTTGTTAAATGGGGACGTTCAATTAGCAGCGCCTTCTCTATCTAAATTTGAAAAAATCACTAAGAAGTTCCGCATCTTTGACCTTCCATTCTTGTTTGATGATGTTGCCGCTGTCGATCGTTTTCAAAACTCTGATGCAGGTGACAAATTGAAGAATGCAATGAACCGTCGAGGTTTAAAAGGCTTAGAGTTTTGGCACAACGGGATGAAGCAATTATCGGCGAATAAGCCATTATTATTACCTGAGGATGCCAAGGGGTTGAAATTCCGCGTACAAGCCTCTGACGTATTGGTTGCTCAATTTGAACAGTTAGGTGCGAACCCTCAGAAAATGTCTTTTAAAGAGGTTTACGGTGGTCTACAAACTAAAGTTATTGATGGTCAAGAAAACACATGGTCAAACACGTACGGTAAAAAATTCTTTGAAGTGCAAGATGGGGTGACAGAAAGTAATCACGGCATCTTAGATTACTTAGTAGTCACTTCCGGCGATTGGTGGGATGGATTACCAGATGATATGCGTGAACAACTCGCGACTATTTTAAAAGAGGTAACAGAAGTACGTAATAGCGAATCAACAGCAGTTAATGAGTTAAATAAACAAAACATTATTAAAGCGGGTGGCGTGGTGCGCACTTTAACGGCTGAGCAACGTCAACAATGGGTAACTGCATTAAAACCAGTTTGGAAAAAGTTTGAAAAAGATATTGGTAGTGATCTGCTTGAAGCAGCTCAAGCATCAAATAATTAATAATCTTTAACTTGAGCATCCTTGTAAGATTCACTTACAAGGATGCCATTTTTCAAGGTTGTCATTGCAGAAGGAGTTATTAATGACAAATACGCTATTTACTCGAGTTGGAAAAATAACAGATCATATCGAAGAGACATTAATCGCTGTTTTTCTAGGGTTGATGACACTGTTAACTTTTGCCAATGTAATTGTCCGTTATGTATTCAATGACAACATATTATGGGCATTAGAGCTGACTGTGTTTATGTTTGCATGGATGGTTTTGGTAGGTGCTTCATATGGTGTGAAAAAACATTCCCATATTGGTGTTGATGTAGTTATAAATATTGTTCCTGCTGGGTTGAAAAAAACCTGTGCGCTATTGGCTGTGGCGACTTGCCTATTCTTCTCAATTTCACTATTGATTGGTTCTTGGAATTATTGGGTGCCGTTTATTACTGACCGTGCTTGGTATGAAACAGAAGATATTCCGATGCCTGATATTCTACAGTTCTTATCTGATTGGTTTAACGAGGGGGAACGATACGAAAGGTTACCTCGATTCATTCCTTATTTTGCATTACCACTATCAATGGCGTTAATGACCTTTAGGTTTTTACAAATAGCTTGGAACATTATTAACAACTCAGCCGACAGAATGATTGCAAGTCACGAAGCTGAAGAAAAAGTTGATGCATTGCATGACCAAGAAAACAATGTTGAACAACAAGTCATTATTCAAGGTAAAGACAATGAAAGGGAGAAAAGTTAATGGCGATGTTAATGCTGTTTATTATGGTAATTATATTGATGGTGATTGGTGTACCTATTGCTATCTCCTTAGGTGCTTCTAGTATTGTCTTTTTATTAATTCACTCTGATGCTTCTCTAGCGTCGATTGCACAAACTTTACTTAATGCGTTTACAGGACATTACACCTTATTAGCCATTCCTTTCTTTATTTTAGCTTCTAGCTTTATGGCCACTGGTGGCGTAGCTAAACGTATTATTCGTTTCGCTATCGCTTTAGTAGGTTCACTTCGTGGCGGATTAGCTATGGCATCCGTGGTTGCTTGTATGATGTTTGCAGCTTTATCTGGATCTTCACCTGCAACCGTTGTCGCAATTGGGGGAATTGTTATTGCTGGGATGGTAAAGAATGGTTACACCAAAGAGTTTGCCGCAGGTGTTATCTGTAATGCGGGAACGTTAGGAATTCTCATACCACCTTCTATTGTAATGGTTGTTTATGCAGCAGCGACTGATGTCTCTGTTGGCCGTATGTTCTTAGGGGGTGTTATACCAGGGTTATTAGCTGGACTGATGCTGATGTTAGCTATCTATATCTATGCTCGTTATAAAAATATCCCTGCACAACCATTCGTGGGTTGGGGTGAAGTGTTTAATTCCGCAAAAGATGCTGGATGGGGATTATTACTGATTGTTATTATTCTTGGAGGTATTTATGGCGGTGTATTCACGCCTACTGAAGCTGCCGCTGTAGCCGCTGTATATGCCTTTATCATTTGTAATTTTGTTTATAAGGATATGGGACCGTTAGCGGAGAAAGAGCCTGACCATAAAAAACGTAAAGCATATTGGTTAAAAGCAATGCATGTGTTTTGTCACGAGGATACACGTAAAACGCTTTATGAAGCGGGTAAACTGACTATTATGTTAATGTTTATTGTTGCTAATGCCTTAATTCTTAAACACGTACTGACTGAAGAACGTATTCCTCAGATGATCACTGAGTCTATGTTATCGGCAGGACTTGGACCCATTGAGTTTTTGATTGTGGTTAATCTGCTGTTACTGGTCGGCGGTCAATTCATGGAACCTTCCGGTTTGTTGATAATTGTTGCGCCTTTAGTGTTTCCTATTGCAATTGCTTTAGGCATTGATCCAATTCATCTTGGCATCATGATGGTAGTGAACATGGAAATAGGAATGATCACACCACCAGTGGGGCTAAATCTATTTGTGACTGCGGGAGTGGCTAAATTGTCCATGATGAAAGTAGTCAAAGCATCATTACCTTTAGTGGGGGTTATGTTTATCTTTTTGATTATTGTGACTTATGTGCCGAGTGTGTCGACTTGGTTACCTAATTTAATGATGGGGCCTGAAGTGATCACTAAATAATACTACAGAATGCTTACCACACTGTTTATGATTATATGCTGGAACTTACAATTCCAGCATTTTTATAAGAGAAAGAAGGACACACTAAAGAAATAATTCCAGATTCACGATGCTAATCCACAAGCAATCAAACTATTTTTACGAAGAAGTTAGTCTTCATTTTTAAAGTTTTGTTTTTGTAAGCCGTGTTTCTGCATTTTGTCATATAGTGTTTTACGCGGTAAGGTTAATGCCTCCATGGTATTTTTAATACTCCCGTTACTCAGGCTCAAAGCTTGTTCAATAAGCGTTTTTTCAAAAACTTCTACTTGTTCAGATAAACTTAATCCTGCACTCATATTATTATTTGCGTGGTTTAAGTCTGACAAACTGCCTAATAAAATAAAACGTTCTGCAGCATTTCTTAGCTCCCTTACGTTGCCTGGCCAGTCATGACTGATTAATGCTTGTAATGAATCAGCGGGTAATGCAGGCGCTGCTTTACCGTACCTAGCTGCTGCCACTAATAAAAAGTGATGGAACAGAGGGGCAATGTCTTCTTTACGCTGACGTAAAGGTGGTAAATCTAGGGTCACCATGTTTAAACGGTAATAAAGATCCTGTCGGAAGTGTTCTGTTTCTTTTAAATCAACTTTAGTGGCTGCTATGATCCTGATGTCTAAATCGATAGCTTTATTCGATCCTACTCTTTCTAATGTGCGTTCCTGTAATACCCTTAATAACCTGACTTGTGCCTGCATTGGCATAGACTCTATTTCATCTAAGAATAGGGTGCCACCTTGTGCATATTCAAACTTACCAATACGTTGTGAGTCGGCACCAGTAAATGCGCCTTTTTCATGGCCATATAATTCACTTTCAATTAAATTTTCAGGGACTGCGCCACAGTTTACTGCTACAAAGTTATGACTACTACGTTGACTTTGCTCATGCAGGGAGCGAGCGACTAACTCTTTGCCAGTTCCTGTTTCACCGTATAAGAGTATATCGGCATGACTATCTGCAACTCTATAAATCATTTGTTTTAAGGCAATAATACTTGGAGTGTTACCTATGATTCTGGGGCCTAGAGTATCTTTACTTTGAAGTGCTTTTTTTAATTCGCGGTTTTCTAGAGTCAATTGCCTTTTTTCAATGGCTTTACGAGTTATTTCAATTAATCTATCTGACGCAAAGGGTTTTTCTATAAAATCATAGGCTCCATTTCTAATGGCTTCTACGGCCATAGAGATATCACCATGGCCAGTAATTAATACGACCGGTAAATTTGCATCTTTTTGTTGAAGTGTGTTTAACAATTGTAAGCCTGTGATGCCGGGTAAACGGATATCAGAAATGATCATTAACGGTAATGTACTTTGCATTGCAACTAATGCCGATTCTGCATCGGCAAAACATTGCGCTTCTATGTTGGCTAATGCAAAACTTTGTTGATGAGCGATACGCATATCATCTTCATCATCAATAAAAAATATCATTGATTTGGCTCCTTAATATTATTCGAGTTGAGCTGTTGATTAGGCATATAAATAGGTAGGCTAACAGTGAATTCAGCACCTTGCTCTTGTCTATTTCGAGCGGTTAACTTGCCTTGCATATTATTGATAATTTGTTGGGAAATAGATAACCCTAAACCTAAGCCAGTTTCCTTAGTGGTAAAGAAAGGTTCAAATAAACGTGGAAGGTGGTTTATATCTATGCCTGTACCTTCATCAAGTACACTTATCGTTGCCTTATGTTTTGTGTTAGTAAGACGCACTTTTATTTGATTTTGTTGGGTGTTTTGCATCGACTGTAAAGCATTTGATAGTAGATTAATGAGTATTTGCTCTAATTGAATTGCATCTGCTTTGACATGGATAAAATGTGTTGGCATATCTAATACGAGTTGTACTTGTTTGTTTTTAAATTGCGCTTTAAGTAATTCCTGTGCTGCTAAGATAATGGGTTGTAATGCAACAATTTGCAGTTCACCATCAGACTTCCTTGCAAAGGATTTTAGTTGTGCACTAATTTTGGCCATGCGTTCGGTTAATGAGGTAATTCGCATTAAATTTTCATGTACGTTTTCCAGCTTATCTCTTTGTAGAAAAATAATCGCATTGTCTGCATAACTTCTTATCGCTGAAAGAGGGTTATTAAGTTCATGACTAATGCTGGTGGACAATTGTCCTAATACAGCTAATTTTGCAGATTGTATAAGTTCTTTTTGTGTGGAGCGAAGGGCACTTTCTGCTTTATGTCTTTCTTCAATTTCGGCTTGTAGTGCAGAGGTTCTTTCTAATACTGTCATTTCTAGGGTTTGCTTAGTTTTTGCTTCAATGCGTGCTTGTTCTTGATGTCTATGTAATTGTTGTTTGATAATGATTAGTGATAAATAAATTAGTAAATATACCAGGGTAATTATCAACGTTAAGATCAGTAAGTCGATGATAATAGGTGCAATTGGAGCGAAGACTCTCACCGTCCATTGTTTATCTTCAGATACCGTGAATAGTGATAAATAGTAGTTAGAAAAGGCTTTTTTATTGGCCAATGTAAGTATGTTTGCTTGTTTTTTTAGATCGCCATAAATAGGGGGCAGAGATTTTATAATACGTTGTAAATATCGTTTTTCCTGTTTGATCATTGATCTTTGCTGTGGAGTTAATGGCGTTAAGCTATGAAATAACCAATCCTCTCTGGATGATATAAACACTATACCATCGTTATCAGTGACTAAAAAATGTTGCTCTTTACCTACCCAGTCTTTTTCAATTAACGATAAGTCCATTTTAACGACGATCACACCAATCACTTGTATCCCATTATGAACTGGGTATGAGAAATAATAACCTCGTTTGCCTGATCGTGAGCCTAAGGCAAAATATTGGGCTTGTCTTCCCTGTATTGCTTCATTGAAATAGGGGCGGAAATTAAAATTGTTGCCAATAAATGTGGTTTCTTTTTGCCAATTACTGGCCGCAATCGTTGTTCCACTTTTATCGAGTAGATAAGTATCTGAGGCGCTGACAATGTGATTGATAGACTCTAAGTGTTTATTGGTACTATCGATAACGGACTGATTATCAGGAAATTGAAACGCTTTAAAAATAACATCTTGACGAGATACTAATTGCGGAATGAACGAATAATGGCCGAGCTGACTGTCTAAGTGACGTTTAAAACGTTCAAGCTGTTGCTGGTTACTAATTTGTAGTGACTGATAGCTAGTTTGCCAAAGGGTATGAAGACTAATCACCAATGTCATGCAGTAAAATATAAAACATAGGGTATTAATGCGACGTCCTAATGGCATGGTATTTAATGTCACTAAGGTATTCCTTATTCAAAAACTTTGGCTATTTAATTTACCCTAATACACTAAGTTTTATTGTTTCACGACGCTTAGTTTTATATTTAATTTGTTGATAATTATGATAATGTGAGAAAGACCTAGTTTATTAATTTGATTGATTATAGAGGGCCGTAAATGCAGTTCCCAGAATTATTGTTAGATAAATCCTTGTGTAAAGTAAGAACCATCACGACTTTTCTTAAGTTTGATTTTGACCAAAGGAAATGGCCGAGCTTGATTGAGCAAGCCAATAAATTTTGTGTGTCTCTAGCAGATGATTTCAAGAGTCAGGGATATCAAGTTCAATCTATTCGCATTGTCACTAATGCTTTTTCTGAATATATCGATACAACTAATTTGACTAGTGCTCAAAATGATTTACGTAAACTTAATACTATTTTAACTCATTATCAGGGCAGTGGGCTTAGGTTAAGATTTGCCATTGGCGAAGCTAAAAATGCTCATGAGTTAAGCTTAATTCCTGAATTGATAAAAGAGTTTGGGGATTTATGTAATGTATGTGTGAATATCCCTGCTGATCAACATTTTTTATTGGATAAGAAATTAATTGACGAAGCGGTGAAAACAGTTCGCAAAATTAGTGATGTGACTCCAAGGGGAGAAGGTAACTTTAATTTTACCGTTAACTTTAATTGCCAGCCACTTATTCCGTATTTTCCTGCTAGTTATGTTGATAGTGCTCATACAAATACGTTTGTGATTGGCTTAGAAACACCTGATTTGCTTGTTGCAACACTCAAGGCCTTTAATTCACTTAACTCAACACTTGAGCGTCAAACATTATATGAAGGCTATCACCAGGCATTAGTACAACAAATACAGCAACATGTTGATCAGCTTCAAAAAATAATTGATGGCATTGAGGAAATACCCTATCGTTTTGCAGGCTTAGACAGTTCAGCCGCACCTTCTAAAAATTGTGCGAGCATGACGGAAGTTTACGAATTAATGGGGGTTGAATACTTTGGAGCGGCTGGCACAGTGGAAGCATCTTCGCTATTAACCAGGGTGTTTAAATCTATTAAGACTATGCCGCTGGTGGGCTTTTCAGGGTTAATGTTAGCCTTAACAGAAGATCGTGGGTTAGCAGTTGGTAGTCATGCCGCAAATTTTGATATTCGCGCATTATTAACATACAGTGCGGTGTGTGGAATTGGTTTAGATACAGTACCTATTCCGGGTAACACACCAAGCCATAAGCTATCTGCTTTAATGTGTGATACTGGGACGATGGCCTTCAGATTAAATAAACCATTAACCGTTAGAGTGTTTCCTGTACCAGGGTTGGTTGCAGGGGATACTACCTCATTTGAAAGTGATGATTTGTGTAACTGTACGGTACTTGCAGTACCCTAAGGACAGAGTATGCCAATAACCATATACGGAGATAGCCTTTCAGGTAACTGTTATAAAGTGAAATTATTATGCGCTTTATTACAAATTAAACATGATTGGGTAGAAGTTGATATTTTAAAAGGGGAAACCCGAACTGATCATTTTTTAGCCATGAATCCCAATGCTAAAATTCCATTATTAGTCACTGAAGATAAACAATTTTTGTTTGAATCCAATGCCATCCTTTATTATTTAGCACAAAAAAGTGAATTATTTCCTGAGTCTCAATACCAACAAGCCATTTGCATGCAGTGGATGTTCTTTGAACAATACAGCCATGAACCTTATATCGCTGTAGCGCGGTTTATTCATAAATATTTAGGTAGCCCAGCAGACAAGTTGCAGGAGCTAGCGAGCAAACAAGAAGGTGGCAAAAAAGCCTTGGGAGTGATGGAAGTGAGATTGCAAGAGCATCCCTTTTTAGTAGGCGACGATTTTTCAATTGCAGATATTTGTTTGTTTGCCTATACGCATGTGGCTTATGAAGGCGGGTTTAATTTAAATGGTTATCCTGCAATCCTTGCCTGGATTTCACGTATTAAAAACCATACTGATTATATTGCTATTGGTTAATCGCTGTTAACTCGCTCTATCCTATTCAAGGCTATATCTAACTCTCTATTATATAACATTAAGTTATAAAATCTTAAACGACAGAGTAGCAAGAGTAGTTTACTATTCGCTGCACATTTCCGGTTGAATGGTTTTGTTTTACTTTAGAATCAATTATTTTGATGATTTAAACATTGATTTTACGGTAGAATTCAGCTGTTTTTCTGATAAATAATCATTTAGTTTAATTTATAAACAAAGATTGTGTTAATAGTAACAAACTGACTATGTATAAAAGCTAGATCGTTTTATTAACTGCGTTTTATCTCATTTTATTTATAAACCATTTAGATTATTGGAATAATAATTACCTCATTAAACAATAATAAATACGTTTAATGACACTTTTACTATAGCTAACACTGATAATGGTAATTAGACGTTATTTTTAGTTGTTAAAGATAATTATCTTGCTACTGAAAATAGGTGGATCTTAATTAGCATATTGGAAACATTACCTAGATAGGGATTACTATGAAATTATTTTTTAAAAAGGCACTGATTGCTTTCGTAGCAGCAAGCAGCTTATTAACTGTTCCGGCATTTGCACAAGAAACTGTTAAAGTCGGTATGTCTGGTCGTTATTTCCCATTTACCTTTTCTAAGCAAGATAAACTACAAGGCTTTGAAGTTGATGTATGGAATGAAATTGCAAAACGCTCTGATTACAAAGTTGAATTTATAACTGCAAGTTTCTCTGGTTTATTTGGTATGTTAGAAGCAGGTCATATCGATACTATTTCTAACCAAATTACTATCACTGAAGCGCGTTCTGCTAAATATGCATTCTCAACTCCTTACGTGATTGATGGTGTTCAAGTGACGGTTCGTAAAGGTCGTGATGATATTCAAGGTATCGAAGACCTAAAAGGTAAGAAAGTGGCAGTTAACTTAGGCAGTAACTTCGAAGAAGTATTACGTAAATACGATACTAACAACGAAATCAACATTGTTACTTACGATACAGGTATTGAACAAGATGTAGCGCTTGGCCGTGCAGATGCGTTTGTCATGGACCGTGTTTCTTCAGTACAATTAATCAAAGAAGCAGGTTTACCATTACAATTAGCTGGCCACCCATTCGAAGAAATTAAAAATGCAATGCCATTTTTAAACAAACCATCGCAACTAGCTATTCGTGACCAAGTTAATACTGCATTAGCGGCAATGCGCGCTGATGGTAAATTAGCTGAAATTTCAGATAAGTGGTTTGGTACAGACATTACACAATAATATTAATCCTTAAAGAGTCGTTTTTATGCAAAGTTCTTTTGACCTTCAATACATAATTGAATTAATGCCCATTTTACTTAAGTATCTTGGGGTAACGATGGAAATGGCACTTTGGGGGTTCTTATTTGCATTGATACTCGCGTTAGGTTTAGCCCTAGTGCGAGTATTTAAAATTGCCTTTATTCAACACCTTGCATCACTGTATATTTCATTTTTCCGTGGAACACCTTTATTGGTGCAGTTGTTTCTTCTGTATTATGGCTTTCCACAATTCATGCCTATCTTTGTGGGTATGGATGCCTTCACTGCCGCTATTATTGGCCTATCATTACACTTTTCTGCTTATATGGCGGAAAGTATTCGTGCCGCTATATTAGGTATTGATAAGTCTCAAATGGAAGCGTGTTTAAGTATTGGTATGACACGTTTACAGGCGATGAAACGCGTTATATTGCCTCAAGCTTCACGTGTTGCGACACCATCTTTGATGAACTACTTTATCGATATGATTAAAAGTACCTCTTTGGCTTTCACTCTTGGGGTGGCTGAAATTATGGCTAAAGCACAAATGGAAGCTTCTTCTAGCTTTAAATTTTTTGAAAGCTTTTTAGCCGTAGCGGTAATTTATTGGGTGGTGGTTATCTTCTTCACTCGTATCCAGCATCTATTAGAATATAAACTTAATAAGGCCTATTAATCATGATCAGCGTGTCTCAGTTAAGTAAAAAATTTGGTGATCTAGCAGTACTCAAAGAGATTGACTTTGAAGTAGCAAAGGGTGAAATAGTGGTTATTATCGGTCCATCTGGTACTGGTAAATCAACATTACTTCGTTGCTTAAATTACCTTGAAACACCAACTACAGGTAATATTACTATCGGGCCTGCGAGTATCGATGCTTTGAGCCATAAAGCTAAAGATATTACTGAATTGCGCAAACAAAGTAGTTTTGTATTTCAAAATTATTCTTTGTTCGCCAATAAAACCGCATTACAAAATGTTGCTGAAAGTTTAATCACGGTTTGGAAAGTTTCTAAGCAAGAAGCGTTATCAACTGCTGAAGCCATCTTAGTGAAAGTTGGTTTAGCTGAGAAGCTTAATGTATACCCTTCGCAACTTTCAGGTGGACAACAACAACGTGTGGGGATCGCTCGGGCAATGGCTGCAAAAGGTGAAGTTATCTTATTTGATGAACCAACTTCAGCTTTAGATCCTGAGTGGGTTGATGAAGTACTCGCTGTAATGAAACAATTAGCTCTAGAGAAACAAACCATGATAGTGGTCACCCATGAAATGCAATTTGCTAAAGAAGTCGCGGATCGCGTTATCTTTATGGAAGATGGTTACATTGTAGAGCAGGGCACACCTCAACAGATATTTTCTAATCCTGAACATGAGCGAACTAAAGCCTTTGTTAAGCGTGCTTTAAAGCAACATTAGTCTATTCAAAGCTACCTCTTTTCTGGGGTAGCTTTGCTCATTTCCTAACAGAGTTTCTACTTGTTATTTTTTATAAAGAATAATGTAAATACTTTGTTAAAACAGCTGTATTACTCTTCTAGCATTGTTATAATCCTGCACTTTATTAATTAGACTTTATAAAGCAAGCAACTTCAATTATTTAATATAGTTACCATAAAAGTATTGAACTATCATTAAAGGATTAATGAGTTTAAATTGATGAGTATTAAAGAATATTAAACCATTCTTTCATCATGAATGAATTAATTCCATTTTCATTAAAGCTCTTATCAAAAACATGAAACCACTAATCTCTATTTAATGAATGTAGAGCAAGTAATTAATGGCGTTGATAAAGTCGCAGCGTTAAGAGTTCCCCCTCATAGGCTCTTTGGTAATCTTATTAGAGAAATAGTAATTTACTATTCAAGTTATCGCTGAAGAGTGCTTGTTTATGCAATTGTATTCTATAGCTTAACTCCTAATGTGATAGAGAAGTTATTGAGCATGATTGGTATTTTAAAAGTGTAATTTATAAATTTGTGCTGTTGAGATCGTTAATAGGCTATTGAGCTATACGAAATCAATTTTTTACTCATTCATCTCATTAAATATGTTGAGATGAAATAATCATGGTAGACCCTATTTATGTTTTTACTCCGCGCTTTACTCTATTTAATTGTTGTCTCTGTAGTGGCAATATTGATTGATATGGAAGGTTACCAACTTCATACTCATGCCCAATATAGCGAACATACATTAACAGAACATCTACAAGACCTATTAACTTTCAGTAGTTGTATGTTGTTTTTATGGGCAGCTAAGTTAGATAAAGCATCAAATATTATTGGTAAAATCTTAGCTGCGTTATTAGCTATGATGTTTGTTAGGGAGTCTGACTCGCTATTGGATCATCATGCATTTGATGGTGCTTGGCAGATGTTGGTGTGTATGATTTTCATCGGGTTATTATGTTCATTACGAGGTCAGTTCTCACAGGTATATAAGGCTTTAAAAGCCTACACTACTCTGCCAAGTTATGGCGTGTTTTTATCTGGGTTTATTACGCTTGTTGCGTTTTCACGACTAATGGGGCGTGGTTCATTTTGGCATTCGGTGATGGGCGAACAATATGTCCGTATCGTTAAAAATATTGTAGAAGAGGGCACAGAAACGTTAGGTTATACCCTCATCTTATTATCAGCTATTGAGTTGGTTATCAGTGCATATAAAAAAAGAAAACAAACCGCCAATGGTTAATTAAAGAAGTGGTAAGCAGTTAATATTAAATAACTGCTTACCAGTCCATCACTCTGCCACTACACTAAAGTAGTAATCTCTACTAAAGCTCCTGATATTTCTATATAATCCTGCTCGAAATCTTTCCCCCCAAATAACTAATAATAAAAAGGCAACAATATGCAGGAGCAAGACCCAATCGATTACGGACCATTAGCTGGGTTAATTGGTACATGGAAAGGCAATAAAGGTAAAGATAAATCACCTGAAGCAGATGGCTCAACTGAACTTAATGACTACTTTGAAACTCTTGTTTTTATAGAAGCAGGCGAAACATCTAATGCCGAAGAGCAAGCGTTGAGCGCAGTACAATACTCTCAGTTAGTACAAAGAAACTCGACGGGAAAAATCATCCATCGCGAAGTAGGTTATTGGTTATGGGAGCAAGGTACTGAGAATGTGATCAACTCTTTGACCATACCCCGTGGGCTTTCTGTTCTGGCTGGCGGTAAGGCTACTACAAAACGTTCAACTGTGTTTGAAGTTGAAGCGCGTTTAAATTGCCCTAATTGGCCAATTACCGAGTCTGCATTTTTACAAAGTAAAGCATCAACTAAATCATTACAGAAAAAAATGACCCTATCAGGTGATAAGTTACAATACTCGCAGCACATGATGCTAGATATTTATGGTAACGAATTTAATCATAACGACCACCATAGGTTGATAAGAGAGATTGATACTAGTGTTAAGCTAGATTAACTTTAAGTTAAAGTTGCTGTGTTGGTTCTATTTAGACTGTTATTTGTCGATAAACCTTACATTACTTAAACTACAACTTATTGATTAGCTTTTGCTTTGATACATTTCAATCACTTAACTATTTTGGCTTAATATTTGCATAAACTTGTAAATAAACAATAATCTTTGAGATACTCAAATGAAAAAATTAAACACATTAATGGGTGTGGCATTAACCTGTTATGCTCATTTCAGCTTAGCTGGTCCTATCGAGACGTTGAATGAATATAACTTAGTGGTGTTAAATGATTTAACATCAACGAGTGAAGTTGAAGGTAAAACTATTGTAGCGGGTGATCTATCAGGCTCTGCTTCTAACTATGGCACTCATTTAGCTCAAAATGATTCATCTGTTGGTAGTGTGCTGGTTGTTGGTAGTGACTTATCTTCAGGCACAACAGTCAATGCAAATGGGCATGAAGTGATTATTGCCGGAACTAATAATGGTAATATTAATTCAAATTCAGTATCAAATGATGCATCACAATATGACTTTGATTTAATTAAATCTGAATTTATTAACTTTTCAGGTTATTTATCAGAACTAGCTGTTAACTCTGTTTTGTTAACATCATCCAACAATCAGCCATCGGCTGCATCATTTAACGTCGGTGATTCAGTTGGAAATGACCCAGCAGTCTTTAACATTACTTCTGAAAGTTTTTTCGAGAATAATCTGATACAACAGTATGATATTGATTTAAACGGTCAGTCTCCCTCAACTATCATTATTAATGTGTCTGGTGAGATGATTAATGATTCAAATTTAGGTAATGCCGTGGGTAATATTACTAGTGATGTTTTTAGAGAGAATATTATTTGGAATTTCTTTGAGGCGACTGAAATTGATTTAGTTAAACAAATCAATGGTAGTGTATTGGCACCTTTTGCAGACCTTACTAATGCCACGCCTATTGAAGGTTCAGTGGTTGTTAATAATTTTCAACAAAATGGTGAAGTGCATGATGCATTATTCACAGGTGTAATTAGTTATGACCCTGATGCTAATAATTCAACTGACCCGGTAAAAGTGCCTGAGCCTAGTATGTTCTTCATTCTATTAACTGCTCTGGCTGGTATGATGATGTGGAATAGGTCAAAATCTTAATCAATTCATATTTTTAAATGTAAAAAACCGCTGACACATAACTGTGAGCGGTTTTTAATTTAGGGTTAATATCTAATTACTTACTATGACGTTCAGCTAATTTATCAGCAACATCCGAAAGCGATAGGCCTTCATTCTGTAATAAGACAGTTAAGTGATATAGTAAATCAGCGCTTTCACAAGTTAACTCATCCATATCTTTTGCCATTGCTGCTAGTGCAACCTCAACACCTTCTTCACCGACTTTTTGTGAGATTCGTTTTGTACCTCGTGCATACAAGCTAGCTGTGTAGCTGCTCTTTGGGTCAGCACCTTTACGGCTTTTGATTACTTGCTCTAAGTCAGAGATGAAACTTAATGAAGGCTCTTGTTCATTTTTAAAACAAGTTTCATTGCCTAAATGGCAAGTTGGACCGATTGGGTTTACAATCGCTAATAACGTATCGTTATCACAGTCTGAACTGATTTCAACTACATTTAAAAAGTTACCTGACTGCTCACCTTTACACCATAAACGTTGTTTAGTACGGCTAAAAAAAGTCATTTTACCAGATTCAAGTGTTGCTGCTAATGATTCTTTATTAACATAACCTAGCATTAATACTTTACCTGAAACTTGGTTCTGTACAATAACAGGCATTAGGTTATCTACTTTTTCCCAATCTAACGTTGCTAGTTGCTCTTCTTTCATTAAACTCATAAACGTATCTCTACCTTTTCTGTTTTAAGGTAAGATTTTAACTCACCAATATTAATTATTTGTTTGTGGAATACACTGGCTGCTAAAGCACCGTCAACATCAGCTTTATTAAATACATCTGCAAAATGAACCATTTCACCGGCACCGCCCGATGCAATTAATGGCACATGACAAATAGCACGTGCTTGAGAAAGTTGGTCAATATCATATCCGCAACGTACGCCATCTTGGTTCATTACGTTTAATACTATTTCACCGGCACCACGTGATTGTACTTCTTTTATCCAATCAAAAGTGTTCCATTTGGTTGTTACTGTAGCTGCTTCATTACCTGTAAACTGTTTAACCTGGTGTTGGCCCGTTTCTTCATCAAAGTATGAATCAATGCCAATAACAATACATTGCGTACCAAATTTTTCAGCTAGACGATTAATAAGGCTTGGATCTGCAAGCGCAGGGCTGTTGATAGAAACTTTATCTGCACCAAACTGTAAAATGCGTTTTGCGTCTTCTTCTGTTTTGATACCGCCTGCAACACAAAATGGGATATCGATGACTTCAGCAACTCGGCTAACCCAGCTTTTATCGACCACTCTATCATCAGAGCTGGCAGTAATATCGTAAAAAACTAACTCATCTGCGCCTTCTTCTGCATAACGTTTAGCAAGTGGAACGATATCGCCTACAATCTCGTGGTTACGAAATTGTACACCTTTAACTACCTGTCCATCTTTTACATCCAAACATGGAATAATTCGTTTTGCTAACATAAAGCCTCGCTATTATGTGGTCTACTATTTTAAGCTATTCAACGGCCTTAAAATAATTTACCAATACTTTATTAAGAAATAATCATAAGTGATTGTAAAGATTATTAATTCATTATCCATACATTATAACTATATTAATGATCACTTTGTAGGCTTTAATCTGATTATTAAGCACTTTTTAATATTGGTTTTATACCTGAACCTTTACTTCTTTTGGATTGTTTAAGTAGTGAATATCGAATGATTCTATCTGTCAAAAGAGATCTTTATGTAATCAGAGGCCGTATTTAAATATCAATACTAATTACATAGTAATCATGGAGTGATAATGATGTTAATCAATATGTTGGGGTTTAACCTTATATGGTTTGGTTTATTATATTGGGGAAATATTTTTATTCCTGTTGCGTTAACCCTTTTATTTATTCATTTTAAATTCTTGTCCAAAATAATTAAAGAAATTCGACTGGTATTATTGGTTACTGTTATAGGTGTGTCAGTGGATTCTTTTTTGCATTTTATCCACTTTTTTACTTTTCCAAATGCTAATTTCACACCATTTTGGTTGATGGTATTGTGGGCTTGTTTTGCAAGCACTATTTGTCATAGTTTAACTTTTCTGAGCGCTTCCAAAAAAAGCCAATTGCTCATAGGAGGCGGGTTTGCGCCATTGAGTTATTTAGCAGGGGAAAGTTTTGGTGTTGTGGTATTCGCTTATAGTTTACCTGTTACTTTCTCAATTCTTGCAATAATTTGGGGATGCTTATTCCTTTTATTTTTTTATTTAAAATCAATCATATTACAGAGAGACCTACAGTATGCTTAAGTTATTTAAAGGGTTAGTTGCGTCAATTCTATTGATCAACTTAACCTTTGCAGTACCTGCTGAGGAACCAGATCAATGGAAAAATAGTCTATCTGAATTGTTAAAATCAACAGCAACGATACAGGTAGGCAGGGCAACCTTTTCGGTGTTTATTTGGGATATTTATCAAAGTCAATTATCAACAAGTAGTGGCGTATATCCTGACCCGGAAGGGGTTATAGTGTATCAAATTAAATATCTTAAAAGTATTGAATCCAAACAACTCATAAAGAAAACTATTGAACAGTGGGTGCACCTTGGTTTTGCTAGTGAGCGGTATAGCTCTTATCTAGAACAACTCCGTAATATGTGGCCTGATATTAAAGAGGGTGATCAATTAGCTTTTGTTGCTCAAGGTAATAACAGTGCTTTCTATTACAATGAACGTTTCATTGGACAAATTGATGGTAAGGATTTCAGGAACATTTTTATGGCTATTTGGTTTTCGGAGAATACTTCACAGCCAGAACTGCGTGATACATTATTAGGAATAAAATCATGAAATACGTTAATCCTCCAGTAGTACTGCTACTCAGTAGCTTTGCTTTAGTCAGTTGTACTCAAGATTTGAGTGATTATTCAAGTCAAACTAGTAATTTTGATATTAAAGAGTATTTTAATGGCAATGTCATCGCATGGGGGACCATTCAAGATGCTAGTAATGTAGTTACTAGACGTTTTTGTGTTGAGTTGAAAGGAACTTGGAAAGGTAAAGATGGAATATTGGCTGAAAAATTCTTTTTTGATGATGGTGAAATAAGTTATCGCAATTGGCATTTTTCACAGCAAGTTGATGGACGTTACATTGGGACTGCGGAAGATGTGGTTGGGGAGGCCATTGGTGAGCATCAAGGTTTTGCTTTTCAGCTAAAATATACTTTAACTTTACCAGTCGATGATACTACTTATGACGTGAGCATGAATGATTGGATGTACAAAATAGACAAGTATCGAGTCATTAATAAAACTGCTATTCATAAATTAGGTGTTAACGTCGCTAATGTAACACTATTTTTTGACAAACAAGCGCCATTAGCAAGTTGCGAATAACATTTCTATCTCAATTAGTTTAATTGATTGTTATTCGCTTTACGATATTGATGAACTATTTTAGCAACACCTTCGTACTGTCAAGTGAGCATATTGTTATGCACATTTTTTTATTAAAGAGGGCCCATTATGTCAGCTAAAACAACTAATCTCCCAGTTTTTCCACTAGATTTATTCTTATTACCGGGTGGTATTACGCGTTTAAGAATTTTTGAACCTCGTTATTTAAAAATGGTTGGGCTAGCTTCCCAGTTAGGCGGATTTGTCATTTCATCTAACAAACAGAATATTAATCAGGCTTACCGTTGGGGTAGTTGGGTTGAAGTCATTAACTTTGAACAAGGGAAGGATGGTGTCTTAGAAATTGATGTCGAATGTGGTTGTTTAGTTAAGCTATCTAAACTTGAACAAGATAACGATAAACTGTTGTTCGCTGATGTTGAACAACGAAAGCATTGGTCACAAAAAACATCAAATACAGAACTAGCGTTATTAGCTGACTCATTAAAAACATTATTTGAGAATAATGAATTACTCGCTAAGTTATACCACGACCAATTACCAAATAATCCTTATTGGACGGTGTCTAGGTGGCTAGAGTTATTACCTATTCCCTTTGATGTTAAAAATAAATTTGTATTTGATTCTTCATACACTGAGGCTAAAAAGTTAGTTCATTCAATCATTTCACAATAAACCTTCCAAAAACCATAATATTTTAATTCTTAAGTGATCTTTAATTTTTCGATAGCGTATTGATTGCCAGAGTCCAAATTAGGGAAATAATTATGGTAGTCGAACAAACTAAATTGCCAACAGGGGTAAGTCATGCTAAATCTAACAGCATGAATGAAAATATAGATCACACCCAACTAAGCGAATGGCTTAACCAAGTTGCTGATAAACGTTGTAAAAATGCGTTTACTCATCTGTTTAAATTTTTTGCTCCTAAGATACAGCGTATTGCACGCAGTAAATTTCCTAATGAGGCTCAATCCCACGAAGTGGTTCAAGAAACCATGAGTAATGTTTGGCGTAAAGCACATTTATTTGATGCAAATAAAGGTGCTGCAACGACATGGGTTTATACGGTAATGCGTAATGTGACTTTTGATTTATTAAGAAAAGTTAAAAGTAACCGAGAAGATAATTTGAGTGATGACATTTGGCCAATTGCAGAAGGTGCAGTGACCGAAGAGCAAGTTTATGAGGATCATCTCGAAAGTAATCAGCTTTTACGTGTCATTGAAGCATTACCAGAAGCGCAACAACAAGTCGTTAAAGGTTTTTATTTGATGGAAATGTCTCAAGAGCAACTTGCGAACCATCTTAACCTACCACTTGGCACTATTAAATCCAGACTACGTTTAGCACTCGCTAAATTGAAAGTGCAGTTAGGAGAAGAACATGATTAAGCACCATCCGAAATTTGAATTATTACAATCTTATGTCAATGGCGACTTGCCGGCTTCGCTTGCTATCGGCATTAGTATCCACGCGGACATGTGCACTGATTGCCAACACACAATAGCGCAATTAACGGAACAGGTTGCCGAGCATTCATTTGAAGAAGCGACAGTCCGACTAGATGATCTAGATTCAAATAGCTTTACTTCGTACTCAGAGGAAGCTGATGAAGAAGATTTTTTTGAGTCAATGATCAGCAATATTACATTTTCTGACGATGCTGATGTAATCACTGAAGCATTGCAACGAGAAGTTATATTTAGAGATAAAACATATCAATTGCCTACTGCGCTTAGCCGTATTGAGTTAGGCAAAGCGGCTAACATTGGAAAATTATCGCGCTCTCGTTTACAACTTGATGAAGATGAAATCCATTCTAGTTTATTGCATATCAATCCAGGTGGTGGTGTACCAGCTCACACCCACAAAGGATTTGAATTGACAGTTTTACTTGATGGTTCATTCACTGACAGCAGAGGCGAATACAATAAAGGCGATTTTATTTTATTAGATGGTACCTTCACGCACAATCCTATCTCTCAAAATGGATGTTTATGTTACACAGTTGCCAATGATGCACTACACTTTACACAGGGTATCAATAAGCTATTAAACCCAATTGGGTCGTTTATCTATTAGTGTTTAGTTTTTTATTCAAAGGAGCGAATAGTGATTTATTCAGTCGCAAAAGAAGATATTAAAATTGGTATAAGTGCCTGTTTGATTGGTCAAAAAGTACGTTTCGATGCTAGTAATAAGCCGTCTAGGTTCTGTATCGATGAGTTAGGCGATCATGTTGAATATGAATCATTCTGTCCGGAAGTTGCTATTGGTTTGCCGATACCTCGTCCAACGATTAGGCAAATTAAGAAAGGAGATGTTATTTCAGTGGCTCGTCCAGACGGTTCTGGTGATGTAACTGAAGCATTACAGGCGTATGGTAAAAAAGTAGCAGAGATGACCAAACACCTAAGTGGTTATGTATTTTGCGCTAAAAGCCCAAGCTGTGGTATGGAGCGGGTTAAAATTTATTCCGAAGATGGTAATTCACTCGCATCTGATGGCATTGGTGCTTTTGCAAAAGAGATAATGGAAGCCAATCCACTGTTACCTTGTGAAGAAAATGGTCGCTTAAATGATATGCATATTAGAGAGAACTTTGTGGCACGTATCTATGCCTACAAACATTGGCAGATTGTAAGTGAGTCAGGTTTAACAAAACATAAGTTAACTACATTCCATAGCCACTATAAGTATACCGTAATGAGTCATAACCTAGTGGCTTACAAGAAACTTGGACAATTATTAGCAGATGTTGATATGACATTAGCAGAGAAAGCTGAAAAGTATATTTTTGGGCTAATGGAAGCACTTAAAATTCCTGCTACGCGTAAAAACCATGTAAATACATTGACACATATTCAAGGCTACTTCTCTAAGCACTTAGTTGCAGAGCAACGTAAAGAGCTGTGTGAACAAATAGATGGTTATCGTTTAGGCCTATTACCTTTAATTGCTCCTTTAACATTGATCAATCATTATTTAAGAGAGTATCCAAAGGATTATTTGAAAGGCCAGTCTTACTTACAACCATATCCAGAACAGCTTAGATTAAGGTACGCATACTAAGTTCCAAGTTTTTATCGCTACAGTTTATACTGTAGCGTTTATTATCCCTTCTTATTTAGAGGAATTTCCTTCCTATGAATCAACTACTATGGTTTCGAAACGATTTACGGACAGATGATAACCCCGCATTTTATCAATTCATTAATCAATCTACTTCAAACGAAACCGGAAAAGCGGTTTTTTTTATTTCTGAAAAACAGTGGTTAGCCCATGACTGGGCTCCTATTAAGATTGACTTCATTAAACGGCATGCTGTTGCGTTAGTTAAAAAATTAGCCGCAATTAACATTCAGTTAGAGTTAGTTGAAGTTGATTATTTCAAAGATCAGGTTGCATACTTAAAAAATTACTGTGAAGAGAATGATGTAAAACAAGTTTTAGCCAACAGTGAATTAGAAATCAACGAGCAACAACGTGATCAATTATGTTTAACAGAACAAATACCTCTAACTTTATTTGAAGCAGACGTAATCGTACCTAAAGGAAAAATTGTTACCAAATCAGGTGATATGTACAAAGTGTTTACTCCTTTTAAGCGTGCTTGGTTAACCTATGTTAGGGAACATGGTTATCAATACTTTGAAAGTATAAGCGACAAAAAAAGTATAACTGAAGACGATAAAATTTCATCATTATCAAGTAAGTGGCCTCTAGCGAGCATATTAACAGAAAAAGCCTTACCGCTTTTTTACCGATTTAAAGTATCAAATTACAAAAATGTTCGTGATATTCCTAGCGTAAAAGGAACAAGTGGTATTTCACCATATTTGGCGGCAGGGGTGTTAAGTCCACGTTATGTTTTTAAAAGTTTGTTAGATAAATATCCTGATATTTTAATTAGCAGCGATAGTGATGAGTTTTGCTGGTTGAATGAGATTATTTGGCGTGAATTTTATCGTCACCTAGTATTTGCAAAGCCAAGTCTGTGTAAACACAAATGTTTTAATGATAAATATCAAGATCATTCATGGCCATATGATTCTGCACTTTTTGAAGCTTGGTGCGAGGGTAAAACCGGATACCCGTTGGTAGATGCGGCTATGAGACAGCTAAATCAAACTGGTTGGATGCACAATCGCCTACGTATGGTAGTTGCTAGCTTTTTAACAAAGCATCTATTAATTGATTGGCGTTTAGGCGAACGTTATTTTATGCAGCACCTTATTGATGGTGATTTGGCTTCAAATAATGGTGGTTGGCAGTGGGCTTCAAGTACCGGCTGCGATGCACAACCTTATTTCAGAATATTCAATCCGATTACTCAAAGTGAAAGGTTTGATCCTAAAGGCACTTTTATCCGTAAATATTTACCAGAACTTAGCAAGTTGCCTGATAAACAGATACATTTTCCACACAAATATATAAAAGAAAATAATTTATCTATTTATTGGCCTGCAATAGTCGATCATAAAGAAGCAAGATTGAATGCATTAGCTTTTTACAAGTAACCAATATTAATAAACAGATGACAAATCTGGTATGTTTATTGATTGACATTAGGTGGATATATTTAAGGTAATACAATGGACAAAGATAGGTTAGCAGTAGTAAAGCAATATCCTGAGTGGTTAAATCGATTTATTTCTGTGTATCAGAAACTTTCAATTAATAACTTAGATTTATTAGATGAAATATACGCACAAGAAGTAACATTCATTGACCCTATCCATGAGATCAAAGGGCTGTCTAACTTACACGATTACTTTGATGGTCTATATAAAAATTTGAGTAGTTGTACTTTTACTATTAATGACGTCATTGTGAGTGGACAACAGGCCGCAGTTTATTGGGAAATGAACTATCAACATACCAAATTAAATAAAGGTGAAATAGTATCAGTTCAAGGTTCTTCTAAGTTGATTGCAAAAGATAATAAAATTGTATACCACCGTGATTTCTTAGATTTAGGTGCTATGTTATACGAGCAATTACCCTTGATTGGCAAATTGATTCACTGGATCAAAGTAAAGGCTGCACAATGATGACTGCTAAAAATATATTGATCACAGGTGCAACCTCCGGTATCGGCCATTCACTCTTCGACTATTATCATCAGCTGGGGAATAATGTCATCGCCTGTGGACGTAACCAAGAAAAGTTACAGGAAATGGCTGAGCAAGCATACATGACCGGTCAGTTTGATATGACTATTCCATCTGAAATTGAGGCTTTCTCAAAGTCCTTAGATAGCCTAGATATCCTAGTGTTAAATGCAGGCAATTGTCGTTATATTGATGATGCTAAACATTTTGATGGCGCATTATTTGCGGATGTTATACAAACAAATTTGATCTCTTTAGGTTGGTTATTACAGTATTTTTTACCAAAAGTACGTGAAGGTGGGCAAGTTGTATTTGTTAGCTCTAGTGCGACTTTAATGCCATTTCAACGGAGTGAAGCTTACGGCGCTTCAAAGTCTGGTGTTGACTACCTAGCCAACAGCCTAAGGTTAGATCTTATAAAATATAAGATTGATGTCACCTTAATACATCCAGGCTTTATTAAAACACCTTTAACTGAGAAAAATGATTTCCCGATGCCGTTTTTACTTACTAGTGAAGAAGCTGCTCAACATATCGCTAAAGCAATTGATAACCGTAGAGAGTATGCCCATTTTCCAAAGCGCCTAACAACGCTACTTAAATTTTTCTCAATTATGCCGAATTGGATTTGGCGTAAACTGATCGTCAAGGGATAACTTAATGAAAAATATTGCCATTATAGGTTCAGGAATCTCTGGATTAACAGCTGCTTACCTATTATCTAAAAAACACCAAGTTACTGTGTTCGAAAAAAATGATTATATTGGTGGGCATACAGCTACTGTCGATATTGAAAAAAATGGTATCCCTTATGCTATTGATACAGGCTTTATTGTATTTAATGATAAAACCTATCCAAATTATCTCGCTTTATTAGATGAAATAGGTATCGGTAAGCAAGCCACTGAAATGAGTTTTTCAGTACATAACTGCCAAACTGGGCTTGAATACAATGGTCATAATCTTGATACCCTATTTGCACAACGCAGTAATATATTTAAACCTAAATTCTGGGTATTAGTTAAAGAAATTTTGAGGTTTAATAAATTATGTAAAGCCATCTTTGAACAGAACAGTTATCAACCTGGCGATACACTTGGTGATTTCTTGAAATCGAATCATTTTAGTGCTTTTTTTGCTGAGCATTACATATTACCTATGGGCGCTGCTATTTGGTCAAGCTCCTTAGCGCAAATGGAAAGCTTTGAATTCAGATTTTTTGTACAGTTTTTTCATCACCACGGTTTACTAAATATAGCAGATAGGCCGCAATGGTATGTTATCCCCAATGGATCAAGAAGCTATATACCCCCTTTGTGTGAACCTTTTAAGCAGCGAATTCATTTAAATTCGAAACTCATTGGTATTACAAGACAAGAAGATAAAGTTCATATTCATTTTGAAGATGAAAATGAAATGCAAACCTTTGATGAAATAGTAATTGCATGTCATTCAGATCAAGCTTTAAAACTATTAAGTGACGCCACTGATGATGAACAAAGGGTGTTATCTGGGATGCCATATAGTGAGAACTCAGTTGTTTTACATACTGATATAAAGCTCTTACCTGATAGGGAAAAAGCCTGGGCTAGCTGGAATTATCAATTAAGTGATGACAGAGAAAAAGCCGCGAGTGTTACCTATAATATGAATATATTGCAGGGAATAGACAGTGATGAAACATTTTGTGTAACCTTGAATCAAAAAGAGGAGATAGACGCAGATAAAATATTAAGAGAGTTTACTTATTATCATCCAGTTTTTTCATTGCAGTCGATTCGATCTCAACAGCAAAGAGATACCATATGCGGTAAGCGACATACTCATTTCGCAGGTGCTTATTGGCATAATGGTTTTCATGAAGATGGAGTAAAAAGTGCGGTTGAAGTCGCACAACGTTTTGATTGCTACCTTGATGCCTTTGCAAGGAAGTAATGCTATGGAAAGTCAGGTCTTACACACTACAAGATTCGAGCATAGTGCAATTTATGTAGGTAATGTTATTCATCATCGCTTTGTACCTAAAAAACATCACTTTAATGCTAAGCTATTTATGTTGGCGTTGGATGTAGATAAATTAGCAGAAGAGGAACAAGGTGTTGGTGTTTTTGGTTATGCATGGTTCCATCCATTACGATTTGTAGAGAAAGATTACCTGAGAAGTGAACCGAACAAACTTTCACAACGTATTAGAAACAAAGTAAAAAGTCTTGATGGTCATGAAGATATTACACGTATCTTAATGTTAGTTCAGGTGCGTTGTTTTGGATTATACTTTAGTCCGGTAAATTTCTATTTTTGTTACGATGTAAATGACCAATGTACACAAATGTTAGCTGAAGTCAGTAATACACCATGGAATGAAAGACATTATTACCTGGTTGATTTAACGAAAGTTAAGCAACCAAAAATAACGAATAAGGTATTTCAAGTATCGCCATTTATGGACCTTAACATGAGTTATATTTGGCAAGTAAAAGCGCCAAGTGCTGAGACTGAACGTTTAATGGTTAAGATTGAAAACAGGCGCTATGAGCAAAACAATCAAGACTTTTTAAAATTATTTGAAGCAAGCCTATGTTTAAAAAAACAGGCTTTCAATAAGCAAAATTTATTTAAAATTTGGGCCCAAATTCCAATCATGACGGGCAAGATTGTATTAGGTATATATTGGCAAGCCCTCAAGTTATTTGTAAAACGAATTCCTTTTGTAGGTTATCAAAAAGCCACTTAGTATCTATTACAGGCTTTATATTTTAGGAGACATTAATGGAAGAAGTACAAAAGGTGGTAGCTGTAGAGACAAATAGTTGGTTTGATAAACGCTGTCGAGAACTTGTTCATTCTGTATTCTCAAAGTTAAGTTATGGTCAATTAGAGGTTGTTGAAGGTTCTCAACATTACTTTTTTCCTGAAGTAATTGAAGCAGAACATCAAGATAGTTTAATCAAAGCGAAAATTCATATCCATGATATTGCTGTTTATAAACAATTTGTTAAGGGAGGCAGTATTGGTGTCTCTGAAGCGTTTATTGCAGGAAAATGGACCAGTCCAAACTTAACTAATGTCATTAGGATTTTTGCTAAGGCACAGCAACAAACTGATCAATTAGATTCCAACAAGTCTTTATTCAATAAGATTAAAAACAGTTTTTCACATTGGCAAAATAGAAACACTCAGTCTGGTTCGAAGCGAAATATACTTGCGCATTACGATTTAGGTAATGAGCTCTATACGCGTTTTTTAGACCCAGAAATGATGTACTCATCTGCCATTTATCCATCTGAAACAACAACGTTACAATATGCACAACTTTACAAATTAAAAACAATTTGTGAACGTTTATCATTAAAAAAAGATGAGCATTTATTGGAGATTGGCACTGGGTGGGGTGGACTTGCTATTTACGCAGCTCAACATGTTGGTTGTAAAGTCACCACAACAACTATTTCAGATGCTCAATATGCTTATGCCGAAACACGTGTTAAAGCATTAGGGCTTGAAGATAAAATTACCTTATTGAAAAAAGATTATCGCGATTTAACTGGCACCTTTGATAAAGTGGTTTCGGTGGAGATGATCGAAGCGGTAGGTTATGAATTCTTACCAAGCTTTTTTGAACAGTGTAATGCAAGGTTGAAACCAGGTGGTAAATTACTAATACAGTCTATTACCATTGCGGATCAACGTTTTGAACACTACAAGAGTAATGTAGATTTTATTCAGCGTTACATATTCCCTGGAGGTTTTTTACCTTCTATTAATATTCTTTCACAACAGCTAACAAAAAGCAGTGAGATGGTGATTGAAGGTTTGCATGATATAGGTCTAGATTACGCAAAAACGCTAGCAGATTGGCGTACTAATTTCTTAGCATCTTGGAGTGAATTAACTCAGCATGGTTATGATGAAGAGTTTAAACGTTTATGGTTATATTACTTTTCTTACTGTGAAGGCGCATTCTTAGAACGTTCGATTAGCACAGTACACCTTGTCGCAAGAAAGTAGTTAATAAACACTGTGTTTTTTACAAAAAGGCGCTATTAAAAATAGCGCCTTTTTTTAGCTTTTCTTTTCATATAACAGAAAGAATATAACAAAAACTACTTAAGCGTTCTGCCAGCAATTAATTGCTTCTTCTACCGTAAATTTGCCTTCTAATAAAGCGCGTCCCACAATCATTCCTTGAGCACCTGAGCGGGCAACATCAGCAATATCGTCTAATGATCCGATACCGCCAGAAGCTTGCCAAGACACACTCGGAAAAGCGACAGCCATCTCTTTATACAAATCAACATTAGAGCCTGTTAATGTTCCATCTTTAGAAATATCTGTGCAGAGAACGTGTTTTAAACCAACTTTAAGGTAGATGTCCAATAGCGACTCAATCGTTTGGCCACTGTCTTCTTGCCAACCTGATACAGCAACAATTTTGTTACCCTGTTGATCAATATTAATGTCTAGTGCTAGTACAATATGCTCTGGTCCATATTTTTCCATCCATCCAGCAACCATTTCAGGCTCTTTAACAGCTGTTGAACCAATTACCACACGGTGAGCACCTGTATCTAAAAGACCTTTAACATCTTCTTCAGTGCGCACGCCTCCACCTACTTGTACTTTAGCAGGCGTATTTTTGATTAAGCTTTCAATGACAGATAGTTGACGCTTAGTAATATCTTTAGCACCATCTAAATCAACAAGGTGCAACCAGTTTGCACCTTGTTCGTTATAAATGGTGTATAAGCTTTGTGGGTCATCGCTGTAAACGGTTTTTTGATCGTAATCGCCTTGGTATAAACGAACGACTTTACCGTCAATTAGGTCGAGTGCTGGAATTATCATGTTTAAAGCTCCAAAAAGTTTTTAATAAGTTGTGCGCCTGCTTTCCCTGAACGCTCTGGGTGGAATTGAACACCATAAAAGTTATCTTTATTCACTGCTGCAGTGAAAGGTGTACCGTACTCACAGCTAGCAATAGTATTTTCATTCACAGGCAAAGCATAACTATGAACAAAATAGAAATAACTACCGGCAGGAATATCTTTGAATAAAGGTTCATCTAACTTAGGTGTAATTTGATTCCAGCCCATATGTGGTGAACGTAATGGAGCAACATCCATTTTTTCGACAAAACCGTCCACTAAACCAAGAGTGTTGATCACAGTTTCTTCAGCAAAACCTTCTTCGCTTCCTTCTGCTAACATTTGCATACCTAAACAAATGCCTAACACAGGTTGAGTTAACTTTTTAATTTCTTCTACTAAATCACGCTCAATTAAGTTATTCATCGCTTCTTTAGCAGTACCTACACCAGGCAAGAATAACTTATCTGCTTGTTGCAATACCGCTGGATCTTTACTGATGGTTACTTCGTAACCTAAACGTTCAATGGCAAATAATACCGAAGATAAGTTAGCGCAACCTGTATCAATGATAACTATCATAAAACACCTTTACTTGAAGGAAGATCTGTTCCAATAATTTGTATGCTTTGACGTAATGTACGACCAAATGTTTTGAATAATCCTTCAACCATGTGGTGTGCATTACCATTTTCAACTTCTAAGTGTAAAGTTGCACGCATTGCCTGTGATAATGAGTAGAAAAAATGTTCAACCATTTCAGTTGACATAGTACCCACTAACTCACGTGGAAAATCAGCTTTAAACTTCAGGAAAGGACGACCAGATAAATCTAAAGTACAACTGGCTTTTGTTTCATCCATAGGTAGTACGAAACCAAAACGGCCAATACCACGCTTATCACCTAATGCCTTATCTAGCGCATCACCTAGTGCTAATGCTGTGTCTTCAACACTGTGATGATCATCAATATGCAAATCGCCTTTAACACTGACATTCATTTGGAAACCACCATGAGTGGCAATTTGATCTAGCATATGGTCAAAGAATCCCATACCAGTATCAATCTTATTTTCACCCGTTTTGTCTAAATCAACGAATACGTTGATATCAGTCTCTTTTGTGGTACGAGTAACCGAAGCAGTGCGGCCACGTGACGTTAGTTGATGAACAATATCTTTCCAGCCATTAGTTTCTTTATTATAAAGAATTCCAGTAATCGCCATATTTTCAGCTAAACCAATATCGGTTTCACGGTCACCGATTACATAAGAGTTTTTATGGTCAATGCGGCCAGACTGTAAGTACTCTTTAACCATACCAAGGTGTGGTTTACGGCAATGACAGTTGTCTTCAGGAAAGTGTGGACATAACAAAGTAGATTCAAATTTAACACCTTGAGAAGCGAAAATATCCATCATTTTATTTTGTGGAATATCGAAGTCACTTTGTGGATAGCTGTCTGTTCCTAAACCATCTTGGTTAGATACAATGACCAAGATGAAACCGGCATCTTGTAATGCTAATAGACTTGGAATCACGAAAGGTTCAAAAACCAGTTTTTCAAGGCTATCTACTTGTTTATCACTGATAGGCTCATCAATTAATGTCCCATCTCGGTCGATGAATAGAAATTTTTGTGTACTCATAATGGGGTTCCTACAGTGCTCTTAATGTATTTAAAGTTTTGTTCATTTCTTCGCTAGTACCGATAGTAATGCGAATACAATTTTCTAAACGTGGTTTATTGGCAAAGTCGCGCATAATAATACCGTCATCTGCAAAAGCCTTAAACACTTTAGCTGAATTTTTAAAACGTACTAATAGAAAATTACCTGTAGTAGGGAATACTTCGGTGACGCAGTCTAGTTGATTGACTGCATTAGCAAGTACTTGTCGGTTATTATTTAATACGACTACTCTGTCACGCATCACTTCTAAACCCTGAGCAGAGAGTGCTTGTGCAGCAATCTGTGCAACGGGACCAGGTACTGGATAAGGAGCAATAACCTTAGCCATCATTTCGATTACACTTGCTTGCGCTAAGGTAAAACCACAACGAATTGATGCAAGTGCAAATGCTTTAGAAAGGGTACGTGTAATAACTAAGTTTTCATGTTTCGTAATTAAGCTGGTTTGGGTAAACTCAGGACAGAATTCGATATAAGCTTCATCGGCAACGATTAATGCTTTGCCTTCGGTTGCAGTTAATAGAGCGGCTAACTTCCGTTGATCTAGCATATTACCAGTTGGATTATTCGGTGCACAAAGGAAAACGATTTTAATGTGTCCTTCAGAGTCTAATACCGCTTGTTTAACTGCTTCATAATCAACATCATAATTAGTTTGTAGTGCAACTTCTTTAACACCTACACCACATGTTTCAGCGCTGATCGCATACATTCCATAAGTAGGAGGACAAATTAAGATGCTATCTAGATCTGCTTCGCAAAATGTTCTTATTAACACTTCGATACTCTCATCGGCACCGCGAGTTGTTAATATTTGGTCTGTATTAAGCTTGGAATAAGCTGCGTAGGCATTAATGATTTGAGGTGGTTGAAATTCTGGGTAACGATTGAGGTGTGATGAATCTAGTTGGTAGTCACTGCAGTCAGGAGCTTCATTCGCATTTAACCAAACATCTCCTTTGCCACCAATACGGCGGGCTGAAAGGTAAGGGGTTAACGCTTGTACGGTTTTTCTAGCAAGCTTTATTATATTACTCATCGTGATCCTTCTTCCCTAACGAATGCCTGAGCAGCGAACTACTCAGGCGATAGTCTATTACTTATCTAATTTTTCCATGCGAATGGTTACTGCACGTTTGTGTGCAGTTAATCCTTCAGCCGCTGCTAAGCGAGTTACTGCTGGCGCTAGATTACGCAAACCTTGTTGTGTTAGTTCTTGAACTGTGTAACGTTTTACAAAGTCAGCTAAGCCTAAACTTGAATAGGTTTTAGTGTAACCGTAAGTCGGCAATACATGATTAGTGCCGCTTGCATAATCACCTACTGATTCAGGTGTCCATGCGCCTAAGAAGATAGAACCCGCATTTTTAAGTTGCGGTTGAATCTCTCTTGGATTTTCAGTTTGTACGATCAAATGCTCAGGTGCATAACGATTTGAAATTTTAATCGCTTGCTGAATATCTTTGCAAACAATACTAACACTATTAGCAATGGCTTTTTCAGCGATCTCACGTCTCTCTAATACCGCTAATTGACTATCGATTTCAATCGCAGTTTGCTCTGCAATAAATGCACTTGGTGTGACTAAAATAGTTTGTGAGTCATGGCCATGTTCTGCTTGTGATAACAAGTCAGATGCAATGAAAGCAGGATCTGCATCTTCATCTGCAATAACTAATACTTCTGATGGTCCGGCAGGCATATCGATAGCTGCACCAGCAAAATCATTACTTACTTGACGTTTTGCTTCGGTAACAAATGAGTTACCTGGACCGAATATTTTATCAACCGCTTTGATTGTTTCTGTTCCGTAAGCTAATGCCGCAATAGCTTGTGCACCGCCTACAGAGTAGATTTCTGTAACACCACATAGTGACGCTGCATATAGTATCTCATCAGCTAATGGCGGTGGAGAACACAGTACTAAACGTGAGCAGCCTGCAATTTGTGCTGGTGCACCGGTCATAATTACTGTTGAAGGTAGCGGGGCACTTCCACCAGGGATATACAAGCCAACTGATTCAATTGCTTGCGTATGCATTTCACATACTACGCCTGGCATGGTTTCAACACGAATAACATCCTGCTGTTGTGCCTGATGAAATTTAACAACTTGTTGATAAGCTACTTTAATTGCATCTTTAATATCATCATCTAAACGTGCGGTTGCTGCTTCAATATCACTCGTGTTCAGGGTGATATTATCACCCTCTAATTTGTCAAAACGTTTAGTGTATTCCAATAAAGCTTGGTCACCTTGTTGACGAATATTAGCGATGATATCAGCAACAGTCCCCGTTAAACCTGATGAATCTGCCATTGCTGGTCGAGCAAGCAATTCTGCTTGCTGATCAGATGTTAATTGTTCCCAGTTGACTGTTTGCATTCCCATGGTTTGGACTACTCCATCATTTTTTCAATAGGTAATACGAGAATTGAACTTGCACCTAGTGCTTTCAATTGTTCCATTGTTTCCCAGAAAAGGTTTTCTTTACTTACTACATGCAGTGCTACGTGATCTGTGCTGCCTGCTAATTCCATTACCGTTGGTAAATCAGAACCAGGTAGTAGGTTAGTAATCTCAGTTAAATTCGCTTTTGGAGCATTAAGCATGATGTATTTTGATTCTTTAGCTGTTTGTACTCCGTCAATACGAGTAAGAATTCGGTTTACTAGTTCTTGCTTGTCATCACTCAGAGCTTCATCACGTTGCATTAATACTGCGGTAGAGCGATAGATGACTTCTACTTCTTTAAGACCGTTTGCTTCTAACGTTGCACCTGTAGAAACAAGGTCACAAATCGCATCAGCTAAACCAGCGCGCGGAGCAACTTCTACAGAACCTGTTAACATACAAGATGTGTAAGGTACGTTAGCTTCTTCCATAAAACGTTTTAGGATGTGAACGTAAGTAGTTGCAATACGCATGTTTGCTAATGATTGAACACCTTGGTAATCAAAATCATTGTCTACAGCTAGTGAGAAACGACATTCCCCAAAAGCTAGTTCTTTCACTACTTTATGAGCAGTTGGTTCATTAGCTACTTGGCGCATCATGCTTTCTTCTTCAAGTACATTTTGACCAATAAAACCTAAATCAACGACACCATCCATCACTAAACCTGGAATATCGTCATCACGAACACGAAGAATATCAAT
Organism: Psychromonas sp. KJ10-5; assembly: GCF_055808325.1. Classification (NCBI taxonomy): domain Bacteria; kingdom Pseudomonadati; phylum Pseudomonadota; class Gammaproteobacteria; order Alteromonadales; family Psychromonadaceae; genus Psychromonas; species Psychromonas sp. KJ10-5. Next base: position 1,163,690 of record NZ_CM147864.1, read on the forward strand.
TGGCATGTTTTCACTGTGTGCAATTAAACGTTGAGTGTTCAGATTAACTTTGATTCCACATGCTTTTAATAATTTAACCGTATCATCACTTAAACGGCCTTTCTTCTGTATCGCAATTCTTAAACGTTGCTCTGGCATAACTATTTTTCCTTCCTTTTAAAACTAAAAAACCCCCGGGATTTTACTTCCGAGGGTTTGTATTTGGTTAACCACTGGAAGCACGTAACATCTCTTCCAAGAAAAAATCCTGAAAGATTAGGTAATATGATGATGATGTGCTTTCAGAATGTCATTATTCATTGTGATTTAAAACTCTTTAAAATTTAATTGCGATTAGAGTACCAATCTAAACTTTAAATGTGAACTGTTTTTTGTGTATATCTAAGATATATTTAATATAAAAGAGCAGTTTATAATTAAATCACTACTCATTGCATGCTCATCTATTTACCTTCCATGCTTTCACGCAGCTTTTCTTGCAACATTGAAATGGCATTTTTAGTCTCTGATTCAATTGAGATGCTATCAAGGGCTGCTGATTGTAAAGTGTCTACAGCATCATCTGCTGTTTGTTGAATATCTAATGCACTTAATTCTGATTCTTCAGCAGTTGTTTCATCTTGTTCAGAATCAGAATCAGAATCAGAAGCTAGTGCCTCAGAACTTTCCGTATTAGTAGCTTGTTCAAGCGTACTATCTGTTTTTGCTGTGTCAGTACTTTCTCCGGTTGATGTCGCGCTATCATCACCAGAAAGCCCAGCAACAAAAGAGGTGGCAATACCTAATTTTAGTTCATTAAATACACCTTCAAGGCTGTCTTTAATGTTACCTGTACTTGCTGTTAATAGTGATTCTTTACCTTGTATTTCCGAAGACAAGATGTTTTCAAAGTTCTCTCCAAGTAACTGACTAGCAGTCGCAGTACCTTTTGAATCTAAACTACTGGATAAGCTTTGCAGGCTGCTTGCTGCACTGTTGATTGTTGACATTAGTATACACTCCTGTTGGTAGGATTATTTGCCGTAATTTTGTGTTGCAAGCGCTGCAGCGTCATTTGATCTGCAGGGGTTAACATATCTCTTATTTGAATATTGCTCATATCAATAGGGTCGTTGGTTTTTAATATGGCACGATCTGCTTGTACTGATACAACAGACAATAATATGTCATCAGGCATAAAAATTGAGTTTGGAAGTTGTGATGTTTGATGAGAAAGAAATTGGCTACGGATTAGCTGAAATTTATCTCCTTTTTTAACACCATTGCGATGTCCTAGGTTCATCACTAGTTGATCGTTGTATTTAGCGATAATTGTCGCCATCGTTGGCTGACAATAAAGTGCTTGTCTCACATCCCTTACTGCTTCATTTATTTTAAGATCGATAGCATACCCATAATCTGTTTGCCAAAAAGATAAACTGTTAGGATCAAAACGTTGTGTTAATTCATAAGGCCATTGACTAATCGCTGCATATTCTTTTTGGAATAGAGTAAGCTGATTAATTGCATCAACTAAATAGACCTGCATTTTAAAGTTACGTTTATGTACCGTCTCTTCGCTGAATGTGTAAGTCGTTGTTTCATAGTAGTCTGACATATCTTTTAATACACCAAAGACCAGATATTGAACATCATATTTAGCGGCTACATCTTTGGCTACTTTTAATGTTTGTAATTCAACATCACCTTCACTGTTATTAGTAAAGGCGATTTGTTGTGTCATGACATGTCTAGGATCTAATTTATTTGATTCTCCTTTTAGCTCTTTAAATAGCCGTTTTGTAATGACTTCATCACTATTATAAATGGCACCTAGTTGAGCATCTTTGCGATCTTCTAAATTAAATGGGCCAACAAAAATGCTTTTTGCATATTTCTCTTGCGGGCAAGTCGAAAAAGGGTAGATATCAGCTTCTACTTCGACCGTATAATAACCACCAATGATCTCTTCGTGAACAATACGCATATCGTGGATTTCACCATTGGTCTTAAGCATTAGCTTATCAACTTCTAAAACACCTTCTTGTATTACTTGTACACTCTCTGCACTGGTGCCTGCCGAACGCAAAACCGTCACCATCGCATCAGAGATGGCATTGGTACGCGATTGGTCTATATCTTGTTCATTTAATACTGCTCTACCTTCACTTGAATACCATTGTGCATTAGCAGTAAAAGAGCTAAGTATAAGTAGCGGCAATAGTTTTTTAGTCAATTTCATTTAATTACCTCTAGATTGGCCATAAACTGCCGCTAAATAAAGATGATAACCAACCACGTGTTTGCATTTCAGCATGTTCCCCAGTTGCACTAAACTCTATCCGACTGTCTGCCACTTGATAAGAGTCGACGGAATTATCTTCCGTTACATCTCTTGGTCTTATAATGCCTGTAAGACGGATATATTCTTTACCGTTATTGATTAACAACCATTTTTCACCACGTACTAATAAATTACCGTTATTTAATACTTCAATTACCGATACCGTTATTTGCGCACTTAAACTATGGCTTTGACTGCTGCCCGATTCACCACCAAAGCTTTGGTCTTGGCTAACTCCTAACTCCACTTCTTTGTCATTGACCGTGAGGTTACCACCCGGTATTTTAATCGGATCAAGGTTGTAAGTATTATCATTAGAGAGGTTAGTGCTGGCCGATTTAGTGGCAACTGTTTCCTCTTCTAATACAACATTGATGATGTCACCCACGTTAAACTTTGGTGAGTAGCTATACAAGTCAGTAGAAGTACTGTCATTGAATAAAGAGCCTGTAATTTGTACTGGTATCGGTGCTTTGCTAGGCTCCACTGGAGAGTAATAGGGGTCACCGGGTACTGGCGTTTCGTCTTTATCTCTTTGTGTTATTTGACGGCCAGTTTCTTCTGGAATTATCTCTGTTGTTTCTGAGTTTTCATCTACAACCACCTCTTGTTGACCAAAGTTGGCACAACCAGACAAGATGGCGACAGATAATAAAGCTGTGATTTTTTTCATCATTAATCATCCATGCGTTTAGCATTGATAAGGATAATGCAAGCATTATCACTCTATGTATGCGTTAAATTCGCGACATCTTTAAAAACTATTTTAAAATAGGGTGACTTAAATTTGTCGTTATATATCTAACTAAATACTAGCAATTAACAAGCCAAAAATTAAAATTGATTGGTTTTTAGTTGAAAATGTGGATTATTTGTAAAATAAGAAGTGTCGATTTGGTGTTAAGCAATTTAAAAAAATAGCTTAAACATTATATGTAAGAAAAAATGGGTTTATTAACAAACAGGGGGGAATATCTAGAAGAGCCTTGATTGAAAAAGTTAATCATTCAATGAAAGCTCCCCAGCAAAATCTAGGTGGTATATCTGTGGCAACTATTGATGTTAATTAGCCGTTGCTTCAATGTCCGTAGTCGTTTGTTCTTCTGCTTCTAATTTAGCTCTCTCTGCTTTAGAGATATATTTCTCTTTGCTTGCAGGTGCATTTTTAGCATTAATTTTCTTCAGACGTTTCTTTAAAATGCTATTTATCTTCTTTTTACGGTTCATTGTGATTCCTCTTATCAATGACGGCTATTGTAAAGACTCTGAGAAAAAATAAAAAGCGTTAATCATCATGAATAAAGTATTAAAAACTAATTATTTACTGCGTATTATACGGTTTAAAATTAAAGTAATACTTTGAAGTAAATTATTTGTTAATACGTTGCAATAGATATTCAGTGAGGATGAAATAACGTAGAATCAAGTTTATTAATCTATGTTGAAAATTATAATCAACATTTTAAATCGCTATTACTGAAGAGCTTATTGATTTGATTGCATCATTTTTTTCACCTACAGGCGCGCTTGCCGCTATCTTGCCACATCTCCGAGGACGTGATGCACAAGTAAAAATGGCGGAATCCATTGATACTGCGATTAAACAAAAACAATCAGTGGTAGTTGAAGCTGAGACGGGGACAGGCAAAACCTTTGCTTATTTAGCTCCGGCTTTATTAAATCTTGATAAAAGCCTGTCACAAAAGTTAATCATTTCCACTGGAAGCAAAGCATTACAAGAGCAACTCTATTTTAAAGACCTGCCTACTTTATTAAAAGCGACTCAATTTACTGGTCATTGCACTTTGTTGAAAGGTCGTGGCAATTATTTATGTACTGAACGTTTAAATCGGTACATGCTTGAAACACGGTTTAAACAACCGAACCTTCACAGTGAATTAGTCGCCATTAAAGAATGGTCTGTGAGCACGGTTACAGGGGATATTGCTGAAGTAAATAATTTACCTGAAGATGCAATGATTATACCTTCAATTACTAGTAGTAATGACAACTGTTTAGGGCGTGAATGTCCAAGTTTTGAAGACTGTTTTGTAGTAAAAGCAAGGACCAAGGCTATGGATGCCGATGTAATCGTTATCAATCACCATCTGTTTTTTGCTGATCTTGCCGTTAAAGAAACGGGGTTCGGCAAGTTAATTCCGGATGCAGATACTTACATTTTTGATGAAGCGCATCAGTTACCTGATATTGCGAGTCAATATTTTGGCGAAATGCTTTCTAGTAAGCAATTAACCGAATTAGCTAAAGAGATTGATTTTGTTTATCGCACAGAATTAAAAGAAGCGAAACAAATGGCTAAAGCTGCTGAACAGTTAAGAGCCGCATCTTTGGATTTCAGATTAGCCTTTGCCATGGAGAAAGGTTCAGGAAGCTGGCGAGATAAAAGTAAAGATCGCGCGATGCAAATGCATGTAACGCGGTTACGCCAAGTTTTAACGTTTTTAAAGCAAGTAGTGACTGAGCGTTTGGGTAAGAGTGAAGTATTAGACCATTGCTTTGAAAAAATTAATCAATATATTTTGCTTTTTGAAAAACTAAACAGCACCAATGAAAGTGGATTCAGCTATTGGTACGAATGCACTAAACAACATTTTTCATTAAACATTACGCCTTTAAGTGTGGCACAACGTTTTCAATCTGAATGTCAGAAAAAACAAGCCAGTTGGATTTTTACGTCTGCGACTTTATCGGTAAAAGGGGAGTTTTCGCATTTTACAGAATTACTCGGTTTAACCGGAGCACAGTGTTTACAATTAGGCAGTCCTTTTAACTATCAACAGCAAAGCTTATTTGTCGTTCCTCGATTATTACCCGAGCCAGGGACTCCTGGTTTAGCAAATAAGTTAGCTGAAACTTTATCTCCGGTTATCAGGGCGAGTAAAGGGCGATGTTTTTTTCTGTGTACTAGTCACTCTATGATGAATCAATTAGCAACTGCTTTTAGGGAATCTTTAACCTTGCCAGTGCTACTCCAAGGAGAGAAAAGTAAACAAGCTTTATTAGATGAGTTTGTCAGTCACGGTAATGCGTTGTTAGTGGCCACGGGCAGTTTTTGGGAAGGTGTTGACGTAAGAGGACAAGCTTTGTCCTGTGTGATTATCGACAAAATTCCTTTTGCGTCACCAGAAGAACCATTACTAAAAGCGCGCATGGAAGATGCCGAGTTAAGAGGTAAAGACCCATTCTTTGACGTACAATTACCGCAAGCTGTAATTACCTTAAAGCAAGGTGTTGGACGTTTGATTCGTGCAGAGCAAGATAAAGGGGTATTAATCGTCTGTGATACACGATTAGTCAGCCGGAAATATGGCAATCTATTTCTTAATAGTTTACCTTGCATGCCGCGTACCAGAGATATTGATAAAGCGATCGATTTTCTAAGATTAATCGAATAATATACCCAGCCATTTCAAAGTTGGTTATTAATCACAAAGTCATTTTATGTTTAATTCTGCTATGCAATGACTTCTTATGAGTAACAATATTATTTTCATATTTATAAAATAGGCGATTTATGTCATCTTCATTAAACATTCTGTGTATCGACTCATCAACAGAAGCTTGCTCTGTTGCATTATCAACAAGTGATACAACGACCCATCACTTTATGTTAGCGCCTAGAGAACATACCCAAAAAATACTTCCAACAGTGAATGATGTAGTGAAACAAGCGAATCTAACTTTAGCCGATATTGATGTGATTGCGTATGGGCAAGGGCCTGGAAGTTTTACTGGTGTAAGAATTGGTATCAGTATTGCTCAAGGACTAGCTTATGGTCTAGAGAAAAAAATGGTCGGTGTTTCTACATTACAAGCAATGGCTCAACAAGCATTAGTCAATGATCCAACTTGTAATAACGTTTATGCAGCGATAGATGCACGCATGGGTGAGGTGTACTTTGCGCAATATTGTAACCAAGATGGTGTGATGACACTACAAGAAAAAGAAGTGGTGATAAAGCCCGAGACTTTAATAGAAACGTATCAAACACAAGGGTTAAGTGTACAAAAGGCTAGTACTTTAGTGGGTACCGGCTGGGTAGCTTATCCTGAGCTATTAACTTTCTTTGAAGGATGCCAACAAACTGAAATATTATATCCAGATGCACAATTTATGCTTAAGGCTGCAACATTATTGATTAATGATAACCAAGCAGTTGAACCTGAATCGGCAACGCCAGTGTATTTACGTGACACGGTGACGTGGAAAAAGCTGCCAGGAAGAGAATAATTGTCTATAATGTAAACTCTTATTTTAGTTTACTGTTAATGTGAGTGATAGATGGCTATATACAATAATCTTGCGACTAATAACATTCCTGCTAATACGGGGAATGTGTCGCAATTAAAAAAAAGTGATAAGCCATCACCTTCACAAGACATTGTACCTGTCAGTGCTAAAGAAAATACCTCATTTTCTTTAGCACTTTCTGAACAACAAGAGCAATCAATTAACGATACTATCGGCTATGACCAACCTTCAGCGAAAGAGCGTGATGCGCTTGATGCTTACCGCCAGGTTTCAACACAAGAAAAACGTGAGCGACTCATTGACAGTATGAGTTTTCATTTTGTTGTCTAGATAATTCCTTTCTTACTCCTTATTAACCAATTGATTAACTAAATGATTAAATATTTAGACTTATTGAACTTTCTCGATAGAGCTGCCTCTAATTTCAACTTATTAGTTAAATCAGGCTTTTTATCCGTGCGTATTTTGTTATTAATTTTGTCCCTTACGGCGCCACTTTTTATTTTCGTTCCAATGAAATTATTAGCGCAACAATATTCAATTACTCTTTCTAAATCGCAAATAGATAAGTTAGCGACCTTAATTTGGAAGAATGAAGGTGCTGGTAAAAAAGAGTACCTTACCGTATGGAATAGAAATGAAGCTTTTCCTTCTCTAGGAATAGGTCATTTCATTTGGTATCCAAGTGAAGAAAAAGGGCCTTATGTAGAGCAGTTTCCAGCCTTATTAAACTATTTAGTTGATAATAATATTGCCGTTCCTGATTGGTTATTAACAGCTAAAACTGCGCCATGGAAAAATAGGGCTGACTTTTATGAAAAATTTGATAATGAACAATTAACCGAATTAAGAGACTTAATGGAATCGACCCTATCCCTTCAAGCAACCTTTATTATAAAACGTCTTGAAAGGGGCGTTCCGGTTATCTTAGATTCAAGCACTGACACAGAAAAGCAAAAGATCAGTCAAATAGTAAATGAACTTAGTGCCACACCAGAAGGCACGTTTGCTTTATTAGATTATATTAATTTCAAAGGTGAAGGAGTGGCTGAAGATGAACGTTACCAAGGAGAAGGCTGGGGATTAAAACAAGTTTTACTGAACATGCCCGACCAACGTTCAGATTTGCTTCTTAACTTTGCCGTCTCCGCAGATCAGATGCTCACCAGAAGAGTGGATAATGCACCGCGTGATGAAAGTGCGTGGTTAAAAGGGTGGCGCGCCCGTATTTACCAATATCCTGCTTTAAGTATTAATTAACCTCCAACAACGTCTTCTTTTAGCAATAAACCTATTGAATAGGTTTATTTGCTTTTTTGATTTTTTTAAACCATTCAACTTATCTTTATTTAATCGTTTTCAATATGCACTATGGATTACTGTGACAGGTATTAATGCAGGAATATCACAAAGTTGTATGCTTAGCACATGGCTATTTGTTATTATGGCCCTACAATTTGCTAGTTTATGCTAGACAACGAGTTAAGTGTTAATCATCAGTTACCTACTACTTATAAGGCCTTACTATGTTATATCGAATTATGCGCAGTTTTTTATTCAAAATGAATCCAGAAAAGGCGCACGATCTTTCAATCAAGCAGCTTAAATTAACTCACGGTACCGTATTAGATCTTTTCTACCGACAACGAGTTCAACAACGACCTGTAACAGTAATGGGACTTACCTTTCCAAACTCAGTTGGCTTAGCGGCTGGTTTAGATAAAAATGCAGAGTGTATCGATGCTTTCGGTGCAATGGGGTTTGGTCATGTTGAAGTAGGTACAGTGACTCCCGTTGGTCAACCAGGCAATCCTTCACCGCGTTTATTCCGAGTATTAGAAGGTGAAGGGATTATTAACCGCATGGGCTTTAATAATGATGGTGTTGATAATTTAATCGAGAATGTTAAAAACAGCGAATTCAAAGGTGTTATTGGGATTAATATTGGTAAAAATATCCATACACCTGTTGAACAAGGTAAAGAAGATTATTTAATATGCATGGAAAAGGTCTATCCACATGCAGGTTATATTGCTGTAAATATTTCTTCGCCTAATACGCCTGGATTAAGAAGTTTACAATACGGTGAAGCATTAGATGATCTGCTTATGTCGTTAAAAGAACGCCAACAAGCTCTAGCTAAGAAGCACGAAAAATATGTACCTATCGCGTTAAAAGTTGCTCCTGACCTAAATGATGAAGAGATTGAATCTATTGCACAATCTTTACTAAAATATAAAATTGATGGTTTAATCGCAACCAATACAACCCTTGATAGGGAGATGATTAAAGGTATGTCACATGCAGCAGAAGCAGGTGGCTTAAGTGGTCGTCCAGTACAACATAAAAGCACTGAAGTTATCGCCAAGTTTGCTGCACACCTTAAAGGTGAAATTCCAATTATTGGTGTAGGTGGTATTGATAGCGTAATGGCAGCAAAAGAAAAAATAAATGCTGGAGCAAGCTTAGTACAAGTTTATTCTGGTTTTATTTATCAAGGTCCTGGCTTGATCAAAAATATCGTTAATCATATTTAATACGTTAACATAAAGAGGTAAACAAGATGGATTTTATTCCAAAGGCAGAGTGGCAATGGGTATTTGATCAAGAGCAGGGTAAATTGTCTGTTGTTGATCGTGACCGCACTTTTCCAATTGTTTATCAATCGAATATGCTGCGTTTACAAGAAAGCCAAGTTATCTCTTTTACGGTTGAGGATGTGACGCGCTATATCGAGTTATTTGAAAGTGATTCTTTAAGTCATTTTGAAGAATCACTTCGTTGTAAAATTATCTTACATTTAATTGCGATAGATGTGTTCCACAAACCTATTATGCCTAAAAGCTGGTTGTTTCAAACATCTGAACAGGCCATCAACCATTACAATAATGGTGAGTTGGCGATGTTAACCACAACAGGCGAAATGGAATCAGCAAAATATATGGTATTAGAACAACAAGATAATTTCTGCTTATGCATGTTATTTGACCAATGCCACCACTTTTCTAATGGTAAAGAGTTCAAACAATTTCAAATCATTAAGGTCACTGTAGATAAGTTAACGCCTTGCCTTTCTTCTCAACCTCAAGAGTGGGTATCGTTTCAAAACGCTGGGTAATGTTTCTACATAGTTAGCTTATTGCTCAACGAAATAAATGCAGCGATGATATATCCTATTTTGGTTACTATAATTATTTTTTATAAAATCAAACTGATGGCTTACTCATTCTGCGTTTTATTCGCTCAATAAGTTGAAAATATCTTCCTTTCTCCACTTTTTTACTTTAACGCCAGAATTTTTATGCTTTATTACCTTTAGTTATCCATACTCTACTTGTAATTGTTATTCGATATGTCTATAAAGGCCACCTTTTTAATTACATATGGTTTTTTGATGACTACTGCCTCAAATGTATCTAATCGATGGTCAAGTCGATACGCGTATATTCTTGCTGCTACAGGCGCAGCCGTTGGACTCGGTAATATTTGGAAGTTTCCATATATCATGGGAGAAAACGGTGGTGGTGCGTTTGTGCTGGTTTATCTACTTTGTATTCTGTTTATTGGTATACCTGTGATGATGGCTGAAGTGGTGATCGGGAAACGTGGTCGCTCTTCACCTGCTAATGCCGCAGCGCATTGTGCCATTGAATCACAAAGGTCTTCGTATTGGTCAATCATTGGTAGTATGGGCGTTGTTGCTGGTTTCTTGGTATTAAGTTTCTATGTCGTCATTGCAGGTTGGGCTGCTGCTTATGTTTATTTTGCAGCATCCGGTGAGTTAAGTGCTGCAGCGGCAAACCCAAGTACACATACTGACGCAATTCAACAACTATTTATTGGTTTGATTACTGATAGTCATCAATTACTGTTCTGGACTACCTTGATTGTGATTGGCGTGGTAATAGTTATTACTAGAGGTGTAAAAGCAGGTTTAGAGAAAGCGGTAAGCTATTTAATGCCTGCACTGTTATTCTTACTGGTTGGCATAATGATTTATTCATCGATAGTAGGAAACTTCAATGCAGCATTCTCCTTTATGTTTGATGTCGACTTTTCTAAACTAACCATTGAAGGTGTGTTAGTTGCTCTTGGACATGCGTTTTTCACCTTGAGCTTGGCTTCTGGTATCATGATGGTATTCGGTGCTTATTTACCTCAGGACGTTTCAATTGTTAAATCCTCAGTGATGATTGCCATTGCAGATACTATTGTTGCACTCATTGCAGGTTTAGCCATTTATCCAATTGTATTTGCCAGTGGATTAGAGCCCACTGCTGGCCCTGGTTTATTATTCCAATCTTTATCAGTGGCTTTTGGTAACATGCCTTTTGGCGATCTGTTTGGCACGCTATTTTTTATCATGATTGTGTTTGCTGCATTTACTTCAGCAATTGCAATGCTTGAACCCACTGCAGCTTATCTAGCAGAAAGGCAAGGACTTTCCCGTTTTAAAGCTGGTTGTGTTGCGGGTCTGTGTATTTGGTTGGTCTCGCTACTCACGATATTTTCTTTTTCAGGAGAAGACTGGACTAAAATATCTTTTGGTATGGGCAATAATCTATTTGAATTTTTAGATTATGTTACTGCTAACATCTTACTTCCTTTAGGCGGTTTATTTATTGCGTTGTTTGTCGGTTGGAAAATGAATAAAGAGATGGTTAAAGAAGAGCTCAATTTGAGTGGTGTTCAATTTACTATAGTCATTAATTTATTACGTTGGATCGCACCGGTTGCTATTTTATGTGTTTTTGTTAACTCTATTGGGTTACTTAATTTTGTTAACTAATACTTAGAATTTAATTTTATAAAAAAACCGCCAATGGCGGTTTTTTTATATTGCATATCCGATAAATATTAATCGTTACGTTTAGTTACTTCTAATAAGTGGTAACCAAATTGTGTTTTTACTGGACCTTGTACTTCACCAACTGGTGCACTAAAAACAACTTTATCGAACTCTGGTACCATCATTCCTGGACCAAATTCACCTAGATCACCACCTTGCGCACCAGATGGGCATGAAGAGTGTTGTTTTGCTGCTGAACCAAAATCAGTGCCTGCTTCAATCTCATTTTTTAATGCAATGCATTGTTCTTCTGAGCTTACTAAAATATGACGCGCTTGAGCTAAAGCCATGGTAATTCCTTAAGTATTAAAAAAGTGGGAAGGGATTGTAACGGCAGAATTTACAAGGTGCAAATTCCACTGACAAATCTGCGCATTTTTGATAAATATTTACTTGCATCTTTTTAATAAAGTCATATTATGTCGATAAATCGTTATTTATAAGTTGAGGTCAACATGAAACGTATTGCATTATTCCTATTAACTAACTTAGCCGTGGTATTAGTGCTAGGTATTGTATTAAGTATTGTTTTCTCTGTTACTGGATTAAACTCTAGAAGCATGGGCGGTTTATTAGTATTAGCGACAGTATTTGGTTTTGGTGGTTCTTTTATTTCACTTGCGATGTCAAAATGGATGGCGAAAAAAAGCACTGGTGCAGTAGTCATCACTAATCCAAGCAACGCGAGAGAGCGTTGGTTACTCGATACAGTTAAACAGCAAGCATCTAAAGCAGGCATTGCTATGCCAGAAGTTGCTATTTATCCTGCACCAGATATGAATGCATTTGCAACAGGAATGAAGAAAAATAGTGCATTAGTAGCAGTGAGTACTGGGTTGCTTGAGCAAATGACTCAAGATGAAGCTGAAGCGGTATTGGCACATGAAATTAGTCATGTTGCCAACGGCGATATGGTGACACTTGCATTAATTCAAGGTGTAGTAAATACCTTCGTTATCTTCCTAGCTCGTGTAATTGGTGGGTTTATCGATAACGCGATGCGTAGTAATGACGATGAAAGTTCTGGTCACGGTTTCTCTTACTTTATTATTGTATTCATCTTAGAGATGGTGTTCGGTATTTTAGCAAGTACCATTGTCATGTATTACTCTCGTAAACGTGAATTTAGTGCTGATTCAGGATCTGCTGCTTTGGTAGGTAAAGAAAAAATGATCGCGGCGTTAAAACGATTACAACTTAATTCAGAGCCTAAATTAGAAGGCAGTTTAATGGCCTTTGGTATTTCAGGTAAGAAGAAAAGTAGTTTATTTATGTCACATCCGCCTTTGGAAGATCGCATAAAAGCGTTGCAAAACAGTCAAATGATGTAATTATTCTCCATAACACGGTTTAACTCTCAATAATTTATTAAAATAGCGTGTAAATCTTTACACGCTATTTTTTATGCGCATTACTATGTAAAATCATCCTTCCTCTATTAAACATCTTTATTACTAATGGTTTTATGAACTTTATTACTTATAGATTAATCTCGACTTTTATTTTGTTTTTTACCTTGGTAAGTTGTGCTCCATATCAAAAGCCATTAACAGTGGGCGCAGCCCCTTGGCCAAATTTTGAATTTGCCTTTTTGGCAGATGAATTAGGGTACTTGGATGAGCGACAATATTCATTATTAGAATTAACTTCTTCTACTAGTGTGATTCAAGCATTTCAGACAGGAAAGTTAGACTTGGCTTTTTTATCTTTAGATGAAGTTTTAACTTTGGTTGCACTCGGTATCGATTTAAAAATAATATCAGTGATTGATCGTTCTAAAGGTGGCGATGCGATGATGGCCAAACCCCATATTAAATCATTAAACGATTTAAAATGGCATTCTATTGGTTATGAAAATAAAGCGGCTGGGGCATTGTTGCTTGATGAAGTGTTTACGTTGACAGACCTTAATAATCAAACTGTTCAACTCTATGAAGTTAAACAAAATGAAGTAAAAGATGCCTATTTACTCAGTAATATTGATGCACTCATCGTGCGAGAGCCAGTGAAGCAACAATTGATTAGTTTAGGAGCACATGAGCTGATTAATTCAAATCAATTATCTTTGCCAATAGTTAATGTACTGGTTGCACGTGGTGATCTATTTAATGAAAAAGAGCTACAAATTTCAGAATTCTTAAGGCAGTTTTATCGTGCACATCTGTTTTATCAAAAACATACAGCAGAAGCACTAACGTCTATGTCAGTTCGCTTACAGTTGTATCCTTATATTCTTAAAAATGCGTTGGCTAACACCCAATTTATTGATGCTAAACAAGCCTTATTCCGTTTATCAGGTTCCCCTTCAAGTATTGAATTACAAGCACAACAACTGAGCGATCTCATGATTGAAAAACGTATGCTTGGTAGTTTTAAAACAGATATCTCTAGCCTTATTTCAACACGTATTTTAGAGAGAGCGATTTATGAATAAATTACGTTCCCTTTCTTTGATTATTCTATTGCCAGCACTGTTAATTGTTATCTTTATTGTGCTACAGGGCAGTGTGTTGTTTATGGAGTATCGTCAACAACAAGCCAACCTTTATATAAAGTCAGAACAGGATTTAAAAGGCCTTGCCGGTCAGTTACAAACCTCGTTATCTAACTCATTAATGCGATTAGAAAAGTCTCAGGCACAAGATTTTGTTTCCACAGCAGCACTGAATGAAAACGTTAAAACCGTTGCTGTTGTTGATAACAATCAACAAGTAGTTTTGAGTAATCGTTTCCGTGAAAAATACATGTTTGCAAAGCTGCAACTGCAAGAATATCAAGGTGAGTTATTAGATCGGGTTATTAATAAAAATGAAATTATAGTTAAACTATTCAAAGAAAATGAAGAGTTAGTAGTATACGCACCACTACAGATGATATCCAAAGGTAATAGTTTAAACCGTAAATTTAATGGTGTGATATTTATTCGTTATTCTCTTAAAAGTGCATTCAGTGCCTTAGCATATGAGAGTATTTTAAGGTTAATTAAATTTACCTTGGTATTATTGGCGACCCTATGTTTATTTGTCTATCTCATTAATATTTTAGTGGTTACTCCATTAAAGCGTTTTATCGCTTCGGTTAATTCCATCGATATTAACAATCCAGGTAGTATCGATGTTTCCGGCTTAGGTGAAGTTGGCTTATTGCAACGTGCTTTTATACGGCTAGTGGCAGATGTTTCTAGTAATACTCACCGTTTAGAAGTTCGCGAACAACGTTGGGCGAATGCCTTAAATGGTGCAAGAGACGGCGTATGGGATTGGGATGTCGATAGTGGTGAAGTTTACTTTTCAAAACGTTGGAAGGAGATGCTTGGATTTCATAAAGAAAATATTTCTAATGATATTACAGAGTGGGAACATCGCGTTCATCCCGATGATTTATATAAAGTTTTTGAAGATTTATCTGCACACTTTTCAGGTTCTCATTCTTTCTTCGAAAATATCCATCGAATGAAATGTTACAATGGCGAATACCGTTGGATCCTAAGTCGTGGACAAACTGTATCATGGGATACTCAAGGTAACCCTAAACGTGTAATTGGTACGCATATAGATCTTTCTTTATACAAAGATATGTTAGCGGATATTAAAGTCGAGAGTGAAATCATTGAACAAAAATCTGACTTGCCTGATCGTGAGCAATTGTTGTTACATATTGAGGTAGAAAATAAACGTTTATACCAACAAGGACAGCAAGGGGTGTTAATTGCATTCAATTGTGACCGCTTTAAACATATTGCTCAACTGTCTGATTCAAATAAAATTAATGAACTTCTTTACCTTGTTGCACGTAGATTAGAAAAACATAAGCTAGATGGAAACTTTGTTGCTCATATTCAAGAATTTCAA
Source organism: Psychromonas sp. KJ10-5 (assembly GCF_055808325.1). NCBI lineage: Bacteria > Pseudomonadati > Pseudomonadota > Gammaproteobacteria > Alteromonadales > Psychromonadaceae > Psychromonas > Psychromonas sp. KJ10-5. Next base: position 1,178,986 of record NZ_CM147864.1, read on the forward strand.
TTTGCCATCTTTTATGAAGATATTGCCACTGAATATGAAAAAGCGGCTGATGTTGCTTTAGCATTAACCAAGCAATTAGAGTTTGCTTTACAGATACCTTTTAAAGTATTGGATGAGCAATTTATTGTTAATTGTGCTTTTGGATTAACGTTACTCCCAAGTAAAGATCTTGAAGCCAGAACTATACTGCATCAAGCTGTTAGAGCATTAAAGTTAGTAGAACAGGGAAAGGACAATAACATTCAGTTTTATGATAAGTCATTATCAAAACTAGTTGATTGATCTTACGCCAAAGAAATTGTCATTAAGATATAGTTTCTGTCAAACTGCATTATAGATTTTGCAATAGTAAAAACTTTATGGATTGCTATTAGTCATAAGAAAACCAATAACACTAATAAAAATGTTCTAACTTACTTGTTGTAATGACTTACTAATTTTGTTGATAGTGAATGTAAAGCTGCACAGCTTACTCTTATTAACTTTATCCAGTAAGTTATTTTACAGTGCAACTTTTAGTTCATCTATTTTATGTTATGGATATATTCTAGCCACTCTGTCGACATGAAAATTAGAGAGTTAATGAAAAAATTACACAGACTATGCTTTTATAGCTTATTAATGTCTTCCTCTTTAGCTGCTAACGCAGCAGTTAATTATGATATTAAAGGAAGTGACGACGAACAAGCCACCGCAAACATAAAAGTCTATTTAAGCGGCATTTCTGCACCTGAAAGTATTGATAATGTAAGTTATTTGAGTGAAGTCATAGAGACCGCTAAAGAGAGTGTTACTGCGCTAGGTTATTATCAGTCACAATTTACAACCAGCATTAATGAAGATGGCGATAACCAGACGGTGACACTTAAAGTAGATTTAGGCGATCGAATTAAGATCACTGAAGTTGATCTACGTATTACCGGCGAAGCACTTCAAGATAAGAACTTCCAACAGTTTATGTTAAATTTCCCACTCAAAGAGGGGAGTTATTTAAATCACAGTGAATATGCCGCTGCTAAAAGTCGTTTTAATAGTTTAGCCCAACGTTATGGTTATTTTGATGCTGAATTTAGTAAATCTTCCGTAGAGGTGACACAAAAAAATAACACCGCAATCGTTCATCTATGGTTTGATAGTGGTATTCGCTATCAATTTGGTGAATTAATCTTTGACCTTGATACACCTGCAGAAAAATATATCCGTTCTTTAGTTAACTTTAATGTTAATGACCCTTTTGACACTAATATTCTGAACAGCTATAACCAAGAACTGAACCAAACCGGTTACTTTAAAAGTATTTCTATTTTACCTAATATGGAGAAGAAGCAAGGTAGAAGTATTCCATTACATGTTATTACCTATATGAACCCAGAAGATTCGTTTACTGCAGGTTTAGGCTTTAGTACTGATGAAGGGATAAGGGGCACATTTGGATGGAAACGGCCTTGGATTAATCAATATGGACACTCGATTGAAGCCAGCTTAACAGCATCAGAGCCAAAACAAGAAGCTTCTATCGTTTATAAAATGCCCATTGACGACCCGCTTTACAATTATTATTCCATTCAAAGTGGCTATAAAATGCTTGACCAAAATGACACTGATACTAAACAGTATGTAGTCAGCTTTAATCGCCATTGGCGATTAGATAATGACTGGTTACGTACTATTTATATTCGATACGATAATGAATCTGGTATACAAGGTCAGCAAGACTTTTCTACTGCTTTAGTACTACCTGGTATTAGCTTTAGCAAAACCAGGAGTCGTGGTGGAATTAATATCGATTGGGGTGATAAAAAATTGGTGTTCTTTGAATTTGCCGAAGATAGCCTGTTGTCTACAGATGATGTGGTTAAGGTTTATGGGCAAACTAAGTTTATTAGAACCTATTCTGGACATCAATTTGTTGCTTCGGCGGAGGTCGGAGCTATTCTTTCTGAGTCTATTTATGACGTTCCTTCATCTATGCGTTTTTTCACTGGGGGAGACCAAAGTATTCGTGGTTATGATTATGAAGAAATTGCACCAGAAGACTCCGATGGATATTTAATTGGTGGTTCTTATTTAGCAACAGCTAGTTTGGAATATCGTTTCCCTTTAACAGATAGTTGGAAATTTGCTGTTTTCTCTGATATCGGTACTGCAACAGATGATTTTTCAGAAGAACTTTCTAAAAGTGTAGGTGCTGGGGTTGTGTGGGCCTCGCCTGTTGGCCCAATTCGTTTATATGTTGCAGCTCCGCTAACCGATACCGGTGATTCCTATAAAATTCATTTCATGATTGGGCCTGAGTTATGAGTATTCTTTCTTCCTCTTTTAAAATATTTAAATATCTGTTTTTTATTACCTTTGTATTGATTGTTTTAGTTATTTGGTTATTGAATACACATTCAGGTAATAGTTTAATTATCAACATTGCACAAAAAGTTGAACCTCGTTTACAAGTAATACTCAGTGAAGGCAGCCTATTATACTCACCAACCTATGAATTAATTCGTTGGCAAGATGAACAAACGCTAATTGAATTAAACGATGTGAGTTATCAATTTGATTGGCAATGTATTATTGAAGAATTTTGTATAGATTCACTTAAAGTAGGTAGTGCAACAGTTAATATACCAGAATCGACTGATCCTGCTGTTGAAGAAGAAGCATCGGAGCCTTTAGTCGTTGAGTTTCCTATTCCCGTACATATTCGTGGTTTAGATATTAACAACACCTTGGTTAATGTGGCTGGCCTTAAGATAGAATTATCTAAATTACTCTTAGCCGTTGACGGTGAAAATAGCGATGTAACTATTGATACCATTATTGACGGTTTAACGGTTACTTTAGCTGATAGCGAAGAAGAACCGACGAAGGCTAACAGTCGCACGAATGAACCACTGGTTATTCCTGACACAATACCTGCTATTTTAAAAGAGGGCGACCTTCCCGAAGTTGTTTTACCCGTTAATTTATTAGTTAAGAAACTAGATGTTAATCGATTTACTCTGATTCAAAACCAGCAAAATCTGGCAAAGATTAACAGCCTGCAAAGTCAATTTGATTATATTGGATCAGCGATTTCAGTGCATAAGTTTGCATTAGACATACCAGAAGCCAATTTAGATTTAAAGGGTAATATTGACATCAGCAAACGCTATCCAATGGACTTGCAAGCTGCCATTGAAGTTAAGGAAGTGCAGCAATTAGATCCCGTTACCTTATTAAAGGGGCAGCAAGTCACTTTAACTTCAAAAGGGGACTTGAGCGATTTATCAACTCAGATTAATTTAAGCAACTTAATTAACGCTACTATCGATAATCAAGTAGATTTGTATAGCCCTGATTTACCACACAAACTTGAAGTGCAATGGGATAAATTAGCTTGGCCATTAACCGGAGAACCTCAAATTACCACAAATAATGGGCATATCTCCAGTCAAGGTAACTTGAATAATTACACTATCGATATTGCTGCCGATTATGCGATACCTGATTTACCCGAAGGTGATTTATCGCTAAAGGGCCAAGGGAGTCTTAGTGGTTTAACATTATCTCAACTATTGGTTGAAACTTTGCAAGGACAAGTCTTGTTAGCAGGCAAGTTAAATTGGAAAGAGCAAATAACTTGGTTAGGAGATCTTAACCTCAAAGGCCTCGATTTTAAAGAGTTAAGTAAAGATTACCCAGCTACGTTGAACGGTCATATTAAGCAATCTGTTAAGGTGTCTCTTGAAGATCCTACGCAATGGGTATTTGATTTTCCTATTATCGACTTAGCAGGAGAGTTTTTAGAACGACCATTAACTATTAATGGGGCTGCAAATGGGTCAGCATCTAATGGTATAAATGTTAACAATTTAAACATCATTAATGGAGATAATCGAATTTCAGCAAATGGTAAAGTTGCTGAAGTCAATGATTTAGCATTGACCTTAGATGTACAAGATTTAAGTAAAATATTGGTCGATAGCGCAGGTAAGATTCAAGGCCAAGTTAATTTAGCAGGTAGTTTCGATAATATTAAAGTCAATACCAACCTTACCGCTAAAAATCTAAGCTATTTAAAAGACAGTGTGGGAAATCTTACTGTACAAGGTGATGCAACCATTGCCGAATTGCCTTTTGCAAACTTAAAGGTAAGTGCTAATAATATTGTTGCTAGTGAGCAAAAAATTCAATCTGTTAATGTCTCTATCAGCCCTGAAAATGTGTCTAACAAAGCAGTCACACATAGTATAAATGTTGACCTTGAAAGCAGTATGGCGAACAGTGATTTAACACTGGCATTTACGCAACGCATTAATGATTGGCAAGCACAACTAAAAGAAGCAGTAATCGATAGCGAGCAGGGTAAATTAATACTTGAGTCTCCATTTATTGTGACAATAGAGCAACAAACAGTGAACGTGACAGAGCATTGTTGGTTAGCTAGTGATAAGGCAGAGTCGAAAAATGGTCAACTTTGTGTTAACAAACTAAGTGCCGGTGAAGACGGTGATATTGATATCAGTATTAATGAGTTCTTAATGGCTAGCATTAATCCATTCATACCAGATACTTTGACGCTTGAAGGTTCGTTAGACGCAGATGTTAATTTATCTTGGGTTAATAATGAGAAGCCAAATATTGATCTATCGGTCGATGGCAACAAAATAGCACTAAATATTCAAGATACAGAGGTACAGCAACAACCAATAAATTACCCTGTAGAGCAGTTACATATTGAAGTTAAAGCAGATCAAAAAAATGCTGATTTTTCTGTTCAAGCTATCTCTGACGGTTTAATTAATGCAAATATATCTGGTCAAGTGAGCCCTTATGACAGTTCACCTTCCATCGATGCTAAATTGAATCTACAAGTACCAAATTTTAATGCATTTTCGATATTGATTCCGCAAGTTGAACAACTATCGGGACATCTTGAGTCAGATATTAATGTAACTGGTACATTAGATAAGCCCGTTTTAGAAGGGCAGATATTAATTGCAGATACCGCCATGAAGGCACCGTCTTCACCAGTACAAGTATCTGACCTAAATACACAAATTAAAATTGAACAAAATAAGGCTGATATCGCTGGATTCTTTTTCACTAATAACCAAAAGACACCTAAGAAAAAATCTAATAGTTTCGTGGATACTTTAGTAGCCATTAAAGATACAGCCATCAAAAACACCATTAGCATTCCGCAACGTATTGCTAATATCCAAAACGATGACAAAAAAGAACAATCAAAGGGTCGCGTAGATATTTCAGGAGTATTAGATTGGGCAGATGAGTTTAAAGCTGATGTACATCTAGAAGCTGACCAAATGTTGATCCAAGATTATTCTCAAATTGAGTTGTATATTAGTCCTAATATTGACCTGATTTACGATAAAAGTATCAGCGTAGACGGTGTCATTAACATCGACAAAGGTAAGATAACGGTAAAAGAATTACCTGAAGGTGCAGTAAGTACTTCTAGTGATGTGATTGTTGTTGATGCAGAAGAAAAAACCGATAGTGCTGATCTACCTATGAAACTTAATGTAAAAATATCAATGGGGGATAAGTTACGTATTCAAGCACTAGGTTTAGACTCATTGATTAAAGGTGATTTACTAGTTCGTAAGGAACTAACCAAAGAGTTGACGGTAAATGGTGAATTAACTTTCTCGGAAGGGAGTTATCGTGCTTTTTCACAGGAGCTAGTTTTACAGAACAGTCGTGTTGTATTTCAGGGGCTAGCGGATGCACCCTATTTAAATATCGAAGCCATTCGAGATCCTTCAGATATCGAAGATAATGTCACAGCCGGCGTGCGTGTAACAGGTACTCCCGACGAAATTCAGTTAACGATTTTCTCTGATCCATCGATGTCGCAACAGAATGCACTCTCGTATATTACTCGTGGTTACTCCATTGAAAGTGCTTCGGGTGATGATAGTACCAGTCAACTAGCTGCGATATTAATTGACTTAGGCGCGGGACAAACAGACGGTGTGATGAATAATATTGGTGAAAGCGTCGGGATCAAAGATCTGTCTCTTGCATCCAGCGGCCAAGGTAGTGAACAATCAGTTGGTTTGAAAGGTACTATTGCACCTGGTGTGGAAGTAAGTTACGGCGTAGGCGTTTTTGACTCTTTTACTATATTTGCTATTCGTTATGAGTTATTCAAACAGTTCTATATTGAAGCATCAAGCGGGCTATCACAAGCCGTAGATGCTTACTATGAATGGGATTGGGACTAATCGAATAGTCGTTTTTGATTAAAAAATCACTAGCAAGATATTGTTTTCTTGCTAGTGAATAATCATTCAACTTATAACTACAACATGAATCAAACTCGCTACTACACAAAGTACTTACCTAGTAATTTTCTTTCTTAGTTAATATTTAATTACATTAAATATTCTATATTTTTCACACTTATATCGCTTAGTTTAAAGACTAAGTTATATAAGTGAATGATACTTTAATTAAAGTAATGAAAAATTTCCCATTTAAACCCACCATTTCATCTTCTACTTGTACTTATACTAAAGTCGCCTATAATTTAACTGTGTTTTTATACAGTTAAATTATATTAAGATAGTTATGAAATTTATCCCCATTACAGCAAGTGCCGGTATTACCGGATTCGAAAGTCCTGCAAGTGATTACTTACAGCTCCCATTAAGCTTGGATGCTTTATTAATAGAGCATCCAAGTGCAACTTTTATTGGCAAAGCAGATGGTCATTCTATGCAAGGTGTTGGTATATACAGTGGTGATATTCTGATTGTAGATAGGCACCTGACAGCCAAAAATAATGATGTGATCGTGGCAAATTACAATGGAGAGTTCATCTGTAAACTCATTGATATTGTCGGTCGCCAATTATTATCTGCCAATCCTAGATATAAAGCTATTGCGATAAATGAAGATGATCAATTTACCATAGAAGGGGTCGTCATTCGCTCTATTCGCTGTCACCGTGATAGCCTGTTATTAGCGACAACCTTTTAATGTTTGCCTTAGTCGATGCCAATTCCTTTTATTGCAGCGCAGAGCAAGTCTTTCGTCCGGAGTGGCGAGACAAAGCCATCATTGTTTTATCTAATAATGATGGCTGTATCGTTGCAGCCAATAAAGCTGCAATTGCATTAGGTGTTAAAAAGTTTCAACCTTATTTTAAAGCACGCGCTCTGTGCGAACGATCTGGCGTTATTGTTTGCTCCTCAAACTATGAATTATATGCCGATCTCTCGCATAAAATGATGCAAGTAATAGGACGGTTTGCTCCTGAGCAACATATCTATTCCATTGATGAAACTTTTTTAGATTTTAATCACTGCGTTCAAACAATACCAAACTTAGCGCTTCATGCACAAAAAATTCGCCGAGCCGTTTGGAAAGAAACACGATTACCTGTTTGCGTTGGTATAGGAAAAACCCTTACCCTAGCAAAAGTAGCGAACCACGTTGCTAAAAAATGGCCTGGGTTTCAAGGTGTATGTGTACTTGATGACTCTAGCTTTATACAACAAGTCTTTAATCAATTATCTCCTATTGATGTTTGGGGAATAGGTCGTAAAACTAATAAGAAACTCCTCGAACAAGGTATTAACACCATACAAAAACTCAGAGAAGCTAATCTAAAACGACTACCTAGATCCTTATTTAATGTAGAGTTACAAAGGACCATCAATGAATTGAATGGGATTCCTTGCAAGTTGTGGGATGGGATAAGAGCCGATAAGCTACAAATTTTTTCAACACGTAGTATGGGAAAACGCATTACGGATATCGAGGATTTACATCAAGCCTTAGCTAAACATATTACCATTGCAGCAGCAAAAGCCAGGCAACAAGGTTCCCTATGCGGCACATTATTAGCCTTTGCATCCAGCAGCCCCTTTGACCAAACGCCAGCAAGTTATAAAGTAATTATTCATTTTTGCCACGCAACAAATGATACTTCACAATTGCTTAATGCTCTAAGTGAATGCATAGAGCAGCTATTTAATGCCAGTGTTCGATACTATAAAGTGGGTGTTGGATTGTTAAATTTAAGCAGCGCAAAGCATCAACAATTTGATCTGTTTAATGCTGTTCATAACCCATCCTTAATGAATGTGGTAGATGGAATTAACCAGCGTTATGGTACTAATAGCGTATTTTTTGCAGCGCAGGGAATACAAGAAAGTTGGGCAATGCGCAGAGAATTATTGACACCTCAATACACTACTCAATGGCCGCATATTCCGAAAATAGGGTGTTGATACTAATCACTAAAATCCTCTGCAAGATCAAAAGCAATTCGAGCCTCGCTCAGGGAGCAGCCTGTTTGTGCAATCAATTTATTTAATGTCATATCAGGATAAGAGCTAATCAACTGCTGTAAATTAACTTTAGGCTTAGGGAGACCTTTTACAATTGCCTGGTTAATCCAAAGTAATTGAAGATCGGTTAACAAAAGCATCAACGATGTTAATTGTGTTTCACTGCCACTTAGTAACCAGTTTTTAGAACGACGAATACGTTTTAAAGTACATTGCTGTTGGGTAACTAATGCTAAAACTTGTTGTTTATCATCAACACGACGCACGAAACTATTTAACTGTATTGATAGTATTTTAGAGTGACTCACTAACAAGCAATCTCCAATTAAAAGACGAATAATGACAGATTCAATGATAAATCATGAACAAGTAGATATATGTATCGTTATATTGTAAAGGATTTATAACGGCCAAATGAGTGATTTGATAACTGTTTTTCTCAGTAATAAATTGGTCATTGCTTGATCTGTTAAGAACCTGAATTGACAAGTTAACATGAAGCTTATTTATACTATAAGGATAATAAATTGAAACATTATGTCGGTCATAACATCAATTTACCTATCTTAATGTTAACTGCTGAGCATGATTTTCCATTAGAAAACGGCTGGCACAAAAGAACAGTTGATGTAGTCATAAATAGAATTATAGGTAAACAAAAAATCATTTTAAACGGTGGTTAATGCAGGGCATTTTTGATTTTTAAGCCCATTTCCAAAATCAATCTCTAGCCCTCATTTTCTACCTTCTACAGATCCAGTAGGTTTCAATAGAGTCGATTTTCATAAACAATTAAATAAAGAAATAAAAGCGTTTTTAGATGTGAATATATAAAAAAATACCAATAAAAATATTTTATAACAGATGCTTAGGTGGTTTTTATTAATAGTGAAACACTATGCATTTATCTAACCCAATTCATTGATTGAACAATAACTACAAATAAAAAGATATAAATAGAATGTGTTAGGTTTGAGAAAAAACCAATTGAAATTGATATTTAATCGAGTAAATAAAGCAATTTACAGGCTAAAAGTAATTAAAAATTAAAATAATATCGAGTGTAAAATATCATGTAAATATCTTTTTCGTGGAGTGAAAAACAGTTAACAGCGTTGATTTATATAATACTAAGATAGAATATTTAAAGTCGCCATAATTAGAAATAGGCCTTAATTTAAGCTAGAGATATGAAATTTAAACACAAGATAAACGTAAAATTGCTCTATTTAATCAAAAAATATAACTGATAAATAACAGAAAATGATTATTTTATATGCAATAAAAACACTATAAATTTTATATTAGATTTCTAGATTAGTTAGATAAAAGGGCATTCAACACCTAAAATTAAGTTAAACCGAATGCTTTTATAGCATTATTCAATACTAAAAATTTTTAAAAATATTTATAAATCAATGAATTAAGTAGAATATATATAAATAGGGTGCTTGTGAATGGTTAGCATATTATGCTTCATAATAAACACTTACAATATACTTTATAACAAAACTAATTATTTCTGTTACTCATAAATATATGGTTGATTTAAATGCTTAGTAAGTGAAGGCGATTATTTATAAACAAAAATAATCTAATTTTTAATACGCTTTATTCTTATATGCCTGTTTGATTGCTCTTTAGGAACAGAACTTGGAACTGGGTTTCGTTCTGATAATAAATGTCTTATTGCCAATAATGGATGAGAGAAAATCATTCTTGGGCCAGAAAATAACATTATCTTTTTAGCTTGTGAACGTATTTCCGTTTTATAGCAATGTATAGGGCATTTATTACATGTTGGCTTAATCTCTCCATAAGGACAACGATCTAATTTTTCGTTGGCATAACGAATAAAGTCAGCACACTCATTACACATATCGTTTATTTTAATTGAGCTATGGTGATGATGTTTACAATAAATCTTAATCATCATCTGAATAGTTTTAAATTCTAAAGCTAATTTTCCTGATAATAAATGTAAGCCTGACATAGATAAATTCACTGATGTAATTGTTATTAGTAACCTTAATAAGGTTAACATCTATATTGAATAGAGATACAAGTGATTACATGTTAGTTGATTAAGGTTAATTAAAATAGAAATAGAAATATAATAAAAGGTAAAAGTAACAAGATAAAAGTAACAAGGTAAAAGTAACAAGGTAAAAGTAACAAGGTAAAAGTAACAAGATAAAAGTAACAAGGTAAAAGTAACAAGGTAAAAGTAACAAGGTAAAAGTAACAAGGTAAAAGTAACAAGGTAAAAGTAACAAGGTAAAAGTAACAAGGTAAAAGTAACAAGGTAAAAGTAACAAGGTAAAAGTAACAAGGTAAAAGTAACAAGGTAAAAGTAACAAGGTAAAAGTAACAAGGTAAAAGTAACAAGGTAAAAGTAACAAGGTAAAAGTAACAAGGTAAAAGTAACAAGGTAAAAGTAACAAGGTAAAAGTAACAAGGTAAAAGTAACAAGGTAAAAGTAACAAGGTAAAAGTAATAAGGTAAAAGTAATAAGGTAAAAGTAATAAGGTAAAAGTTAGCTGTAAGTGGTTATAGAGATATAAAATGCCAAGTTACATAGATTAGTTAAATTAAATCAGTCCAAAACATGATTTAAATAGGCGTCTGAGATTTTATAGTTAAAGGAAATACCTTAAAAAACTCTCAGATTTTAACACAGAGCGCCTAAATAACGTTCAAATTGAGGTTGTTAACAGTTAAAAGTAACTTAACAGCGTTAAATTAGTTAAAAACATTAATTCATGACGTGCCATGTATAACTACAAATATTATAAATTTGGTTCGGTTTTTATTATAAAACAATTAGTTACGGGGTTCATAGGTATAAATGAAAGTATCAGATAAACGACCAAGTGCTGATGAGCAGATACTTAATGAAGTAATTTAAATTGGAAAGTAATTAACGATGAATTTAATGGTTAACAGAATAACAAACTAGTTAAATAAGGCTTAAGGAATAATAGTAACTAAACCCAAAAGATTATGTAGTAAGAGATAATAGATACAGTTGTAGAAACTAAAAGTTAAGTGAACTAAGAGTTAAAAGAACTTAGAGCTAATAAAATTAAAGAACATATAATAAATTGTGATACCAGGAATAGTAACCAATAGTTATAGTAAAAACTAAATAATATAAGTGAATAGTATTAAATATGACTGATCTAATACAATAAACGCAACTGCGCATAATGTATATTATGTTAAATAGAATATTTAATATAGAAGTACGCTTACATATAGATAATAAATAACATGGGATTTACCATAATTCTATTTAACATAAAATGTATAACATACTGTTATCCTTTATGCGGTTTTCACTTTTTATGTAAAGCATGAAAATATTAAAGTTTAGTGCTGCATTATGAATAATATATAGAATTTTATTAATAGGAATAAATACGAAATTAATATTAAATTACCTTAAACAACAATTTGAAGGTTAAGTTTATTAAAGATAATCCGGTGTTATCTCGTTTAACATTATTTAAAAACCCATAAAGTATTGATTAATATTATTAAAACAAGCTTATAGCACGTTTATTAAACGCTGTGTGTTGTAATCTGTGAAGATAACAAGGTATTTGGTCTAATTATTAAATATAGAGCCGTCTATTTAACAGTGAAATAAAAAACTTAATCTGTATTCCATGGATTATTAACAACCAATTCTTCTATTTCAATATGACTAATTGGTTTAGAAAAATAATAACCTTGAATCATTTCACAGTCATATTCACGCAAAGATACTAGTTGTTCAATAGTTTCAACGCCTTCAGCAACTACTTGTAGATTTAGATTCTTAGCCAAACTGATAATGGATTTGATAATAGCAACGTTCTGTTTATTTTCTGGAATATAATCTATAAATGACTTATCTATTTTTAAAGTAGAAATGGGCATTTCCTTCAACTGTGATAATGATGAGTAACCTGTTCCAAAATCATCAATTGAAATCTTAATACCAATATTAGTTAGTATGCTTAATGTTTTCTTTATCGTTTTCTGTTGATTAGTCGGCGCCAAATGTTCTTCAGTTATTTCCATCTCTAACTTACTAGCAGGAATATTATATTTTTTTAAGGCCCCTATTACATACTCCGTAAAACCATCGCTATATAATTGACGGCTGGAAACATTAACTGCGATTGATAATTTATGACAGTCAGTATTTTTCCATTTTCTTAACTGCTCGATCGCTTGTTCAATAACCCACTTACCTAGAGGAATAATTAAACCAGTTTCTTCTGCAATGGGAATAAATTCTGATGGATATACTGGAGTTTCTTTTCCACGAGGCCAACGAATTAACGCTTCAACTCCTACTATGACTTGAGTTTTGCTACAAACTTTAGGTTGATATAAAAGAATAAAATTATTATTTTCTAAAGATTCTCTAAGACTGTTCTCTAATGACCAACGTTTAATTGTTTTTTCTGTTAAATCACTAGAATAAAAATAAAAATTATCTTGTTCAGATTTTTTAGCTTGATACATAGCAGTATCTGCATTTCGTAACAGATCACTACTATCTGTTCCATTATCTGGATATATACTAATACCCACACTTGAACCAATATAAATAACTTCGTCATTTATATAAAAAGCATCGTTAAAAAGTTTTTGAAAGCGATTAACAAATACAGGAATTTTATCTAGGTTATCTATAGAATCCAGTAATATTGCAAACTCATCTCCACCAAATCTTGCAACAATATCTGCTTTTTGAGTCACAGCACTAAAACGTTCAGCGACTTCTTTTAATAAAAAATCACCAACTTCATGACCAAGAGAATCATTAACTTGTTTAAATCTATTTAAATCAATAAATAAAAGTGCAATTTTATTTCCATTACGATCAGCCCGTTGTATTGAACGCTCTAACCTTTGGGTAAAAAGGACTCGATTGGGAAGATTAGTAAGCGCATCATGGTGGGCAACATGTATCAGTTTTTTTTGTGACTCTTTCAGCTCACTTATATCTTGCATCACACCAGAAATAATAGGTACTGTATCATTAGTGTTCTCTAATAACTTCCCCTGTAATTTCAAATATAATAAATCATTATTAGGTAACTGTACGCGTATATCTAAGTTAAAAGCTTCACCGTCTTCGAATGCTTTTAATAAAATATTTTGGACATAAAAGCGATCAGATTGATGAATAAGGTTAAGAAAAAATGATTTCCCATGCTCAAATTTTAAAGATGTTAAGCCAAGCATTCCAGAAAGTTGCTTTGATAATAGCAGATGCCCTTTCTCACCTTCTAACTCCCAGTACCCTAAACGCGCAATCTTTTGAGCATGTTCTAAACGCATTTCACTTTTTTTCAATGACTTATAATAATGACTGTTACGTAATATATAGCGTAAATTATGACTAAATAAAGACCAATTAATCGGTTTAATCATGAAATCAGTCGCGCCTAAACTATATGCATGCTCTATCGATTTTGTATCATCCATTCCTGTTACCATAATGATAGGTACCCTTTCTGACTTCTCAGATGCTCGGATTAACTGACAAACTTCAAAGCCATTTAATTTAGGGAGCTCAACATCAAGTAAAACTAAGTCCGGCGAATATTTATTAAATAAGAAAACACCTTCAGCACCATCTTTAGCTTCAATAACATGATAGTTATTAGATGAAAGTACTTGGTTTATTAATAACCGAGTCATTTCATCATCATCAATCACTAATATTGATTTCATATTCATAGAAAACCTCATTACTGGTCTTAATAATTGCTATATTTCATTTATATTATTTAATTGTTTTGTATTAAAATAAGCAATAACATTGATGGATTCTAAATCTATCTCTTTGATCAACTCTGAAACAGAAGTTAATGAACTAGAAATTAGCGCTTTTTCTAAGCTGCTCGTTAATTTTGCAAGTTGATTTGCCCCTACATGTGCACTACTGGATTTTAAGCTATGAGCTGACTTTCTAATGTCATCATTATTGGAACTTGGGTCTTTAAATACAATTAAGCTTTCTTTTAAAGTTTCTAGATAAAGGTTAATGACTTTATTAATCAAAACAGATGAATCACCTTGTTGTAACATCGATAAATTATCTAATAAAGTTGGGTCGACTGAGATATTACTCAAAATAACATTACTCTTTTTCGCCACAATCTCATCACTTTCATTACATTCATTTATGTCATACTCATCATGACGAGGAATGTGCAACCATGGAACTAACTGTTCATATAACTGAATAACAGAATATGGTTTACTCAGATAAGCATCCATACCTGATTGAAGGCAACGTTGCATATCTCCATCAATTGCATTGGCTGTTAAAGCGATGATGATATTTCCTTTTGAAATTACGCCTGTTGATTCCATTTCTCTAATCGTACGAGTCGCTTCTAAGCCATCCATTTCTGGCATCTGCATATCCATTAGTATGACGTCAAAATTTTTGTTTTTAACTGACTCGACTGCCATTAATCCATTATCAGCAAGTTCAACATGCAACCCAAATGACTCTAACATGAAAGATGCAACTTGTTGATTTACTGGGTTATCTTCAGCAATCAACACTCTATATGGGTAATTAAAATGATAGGCTTCATTTTGATCTTTCTGAGGTTCTATATTAATACTCTTATCCTGTGACACTGTGAACACAGAGCTTAAGCACTGATAAAATTCTTTTTGTAGAACAGGTTTATTTAGAAAATAAGTTATCTTATTTTGTTTTAATAAATTAGAATCGGTTGTAACGGAACTCAACATAATCATGATGGGTTGTTTCCATATTGGATTTTTTCTAATTGCATTCGCTAATTCTAATCCATTAAAACCTGGCATATGCATATCTAGTATTAATAAGTCATAAGGTGTATTTCGGGAATGTGCTATTTCTAATAGAGACAAGGCTTGCTCACCGCCTTCCGCTAAATCACATGAAAGATTAATTTCTTTAAGTTGTTCTTTAATAATAAAACGATTTGTTGAGTTATCGTCTACAACAAGAATATGTTTGTTCTGTAATTTCGAGGATTCTGGTAACAAATCAAATGTTTTATTGATTAAACTGTTGGAATTGTTTTCGACGGGTTTAAGTTCAATTTCAAATGAAAAACAACTACCAACAGATTTATCAGAGGTGACGGACAATATTCCCCCCATTAAACTAACTAATTGTTTTGCAATAGGAAGCCCTAAACCTGAACCACCATACTTCCTTGTCGTTGAACTATCTTCTTGAACGAAAGATTCAAATATATGGCTAATTTTATATTGATCAATACCAATGCCAGTATCGATAACATTAAAGTGTATTTGTCCTTTTTCAATTTCATGCACTCTTAAAGTTACCTGTCCATGCTCAGTAAACTTTAACGCATTACTCAATAAATTGGTTAACACTTGACGTAATTTTACAGGGTCACCTATGTAGGTATCGGCAAAACTAGGCGGTATAGAAAGTATTAACTCTATATTTTTATTATAAGCGGTTTCGCCATATAATGAGCCAAACTCCTCTATCAAAGAACGTAAATTAAATTCAATTAATTCAAGTTCCATCTTGCCTGACTCTATTTTAGAAAAATCCAATATATCATTGATAATACTCAGCAAGTTTATTCCAGACTGATGTGCTGTTTCTGTAAAACGTTTTTGTCTTGGTTGCAGCGAAGTACTGAGCAACAACTCAGTCATACCTAATATGCCATTCATTGGTGTACGTATTTCATGACTCATTGTTGCCAAAAATTCACTTTTTGCTTTGCTTGCCGCCTCGGCATTTTCTTTTGCAATGGTCAACTCTTCAGTACGTTTTAAAATTTTTGTTTCAAGATTATCTCTATGATCTTGTAGGGATTTATCTCTTTTTGCAATTTGATCTAGCATTAGATTAAATCCATTAATCAACACTCCGATTTCATCAGACCGACGACCTGGAATACGCAAATTGTAATCTTTTTGTGTTGAAACTTTATCGATAACCTTGGTGATCACTAGTAAAGGAGTTGATATAAACTTTTGCATGCGTAAAGAAATTAATAAAGCAAATAGTGTCCCTAAAATAAAAATCACAGGTATGATAATTAATTGTTTTAACAGCCGTTGATTCAATACACTAAAGTCATCAACTAATAATATATAACCTAATATATTTCCTTCATATATTATCGGTTCAACATGTGTTAAAACCTCTTCTAACTGCCCTTTTTGTAACTCAGTTACATTCATTTTTATTAGTGGAAAATACAGAGCTTGATCAAAATCTGGTTGGATATACTCCGCCAAGATCTGTTTGTTTTGGTCATAAATTCTAGCCAATATAATTTCTCTTTTAGCATAAAGACTGTCCAAACTTTCTTTAGCTGCTTCTCGATCTTTGAATTGAGCCGTTGCTGTATTTTGACTAGCCATTAACCTTGCTAACGTTTTTAGTTCACTTTCAGAGTCTAGATGGCTATAGTGGTTTTGAACAAAACTTATAAATATAATAATAACAATAGTTGCTATTACACCTGGTAATAAACCTATTGCTATAAGCTGACTTCTTAATGAAAAATTTTTTATTTTAAACACAAACACACCTTTAATTATCTACAAGAATAGAAAGTTTTAATAACTTTGAGCTTAAAACCAATTTAGTTGTCGACAATTGTTGATTGGAAACTTGGAAACGTAGTCTATTATTTTTTTCAATTAAATTAATAAAGCCACTAGATTCAAAAAATGGACTTTGATCAGTTATCGTTAAAACTACCTGAAGGTTTATTTTTGAAAGTAAATAACGATATAGATTTCGGTCGTCAGTACTGATATAAAATGCATTACAATGTTGATAGTCTTGATCATTTTTAACTTCAACAACTGAAATTGGATGTGTATCAATTTTTTTATTAGTTAAAATACTTAATTCATTAATCACTTCATCTTGACCATAAGTACATAAAATAAATGGATCATTTGTATTATTCCAAGACGAATCCGGCCATCGAGTGAACTTCGCAATGTTATATATATAGGCAACTTTTAAACTACTTATTTTATTTTGTTCAGCTAACGCTGCATTGTTCGAAAACAAGCTAAAAAATAAAAGTATAAATAGGTATCTGATTAATAAGCTACTTATCATATGGATGTATCTAAACACTGTTACCAACGATAAAGCGCATTAAAAAAGATGCTACGCTCTATCAGTGAGTCAGTGGTTGATGACTCTGTAATGAATTGCTGGTTATCATCGTGTAAAAGGTGTTGAGCGATGATTGATAAATTCAATGAAGGAGTGGCTTGCCATGCAATACGTAAATCACTATCAACTGAATCTGATATATATTGGTCACCATTATTGCTATCCCAACTGCGCTCTGAGGTATAATAAAAACGTAGATCTAGTTCGACAGAATCATACAAATCTGTACTCGCCCAAATAGAGGCTTGGTGTTCTAAAGAACGATCAACCGATAATGAGATCACATTATTAGTATAGGCGTTAGATTGAGTATCTTCTAAGTTGATATCTAAATAACTATAGGTAAATCGTAATCTAGAATTAGGCGTGACTTGCCATGTTGCTAACCATTCTGTGCCATAACTGTACCCTTTAATATTATTATCAAGGTTAATAGGAATAACATAGAAGGTATTCCCATTAACTGTTTTGATTTCAGCATCACCTATGTCATAGCTCAATAAATTATCGTATTGGTTATAAAATGCGGTTATATCAAATGATACATAAGGAGATGCTAACCAACGATAACCAATTTCGTATGCAGTTAACTCTTCTGATTCAAATTGATTATTACCAACTAATTGTAATAAACCTGGTGTACCTGTTGGGTCAAAGGCACTTGGAGCTAGCACTTGAATATTAATAGTTGAATCATTCTCAACTTGCGAAGGGATTCTAATCGCCCGAGAAATAGCAGCCCATAACGTCATTTCTTTAGTGGCCAACCAACTTAGACGGATATTAGGTTGTAATTCTGTACTACTATAGTTATTCCCCTCTGCTTTTGCGCCGAAGGTTAAGGACAATTTTTTTTCTGGAATATTCCATGTATCTTGGATAAATAGATTCCAAATTCGGGTCGTTTCAATAGAAGAAGAGGTAGTAAAAGAGTCTGAACCATCCAGGTCATTTTGGCTTACTCGATACCCAGCCCCCCATATTAGTGAATGGTTTTTGATTGGTGTTAGTTGATGCTCTATATCGAGATTAAAAGTCGTGCGTAATTCTTCAAATTGCAGATCATTGTGTTCGTAAAAATCAACACTAGCACGGATGTTTACCTCTGAATCAATGCTTGTTTTCATACCCCATCGTAAAGCGATATTTCCACCCATAAGGTCTACATCATCACTTACAATGGATGATGTGTACGGTTCAGAATAGTTAGAGATAGAGAACTGTTGACGAAGTTCATGTTTATATAAATCACCTTGTAAAGTGAGCCATTCACCATCTCCGTAATCTATATCGAAACGAGCACCTGTCTGTAAATATCTCCCTTCGTTATCCTGACTTTTTCCACTAAGATCTTTCGATTCATCCAATTTTTTACTGTTAACATAAGCCCTAAACTTGCTCTTTTCGCCAATTTCACCACCTTGTTTAACGCCCAAAGCCTGATATTGATTACCTATAGAGGCAACTATCTCACCTTCATTACCAGTAGATTGTTTAGTTATTATGTTAACAACACCATTAACAGCATTGGTTCCCCAAAGCGTAGCACCAGGTCCTCTTATTACTTCAATTCTGCTGATATCAGACATTAAATAGTTCAAATTTTCCCAGAAAACACCAGATGATGTGGGTGTATAAATACTGCGACCATCAATCATTACTAATAATTTGTTAGAAAAACGACCATTAAATCCTCTAATAGTTACAGCCCATTTATTCGTATCAATTTTAGCGACATCCACGCCAGGTACTAAAAATAAAGCTTCAGGTATACTAGTTGCCCCTGACCGTCTAATTTCATCCTCTGTTACAACATAAATAGCGGCTGCTGATTCTGATAGTTTCTCGTTTTTTTTACTAACAGAAATCACTTCAATTTCCATTAACTCCTCAAAATCAATATCAATGAACTGCTGATCAACAGAATCAGCTTGACTATGTAAAGAAATAAGAGAAAAAGATAAAATAAATCGGTTTAAGATATTCATACACATCCTTGTATTAAAATCCGAAATAGAAAGTATTCAGCACAAATTAATTACTTATCCAGGGTAATTAAAATTAGTAATGAATCACTTTAAAAATTAAAAGTGATTTTTATGACCATTACTAGGTATAAACTATATGATTTTTCATCTTTGATTAATACTAATAAGATCAAGATATGGGTGTTTAATCAAACAATCCTAGAATTTTCCTATTCATTATTAATACTGACCGCATAAATTAACGTTTATTTAATAAAGTTAAATGCATAAATGATTTAGCAGATCTCAATAAAGAGCGGTGATGTGATATTAAAATTTAATAAATTCGGTATTTTCAAACTCCATACTTTCTACAAACTTACTCCATATTTGAGCAGTATAGTTTAGTTATTGAAACAAACTTTGAATTTAAAAATAAAGTAGAACACTTGGAGAAGATGATGAAAAAGCCATTATTAGTATTAGCAACTGCCCTATTAACTGCAAGTTTTTCATTTAATGCATCGGCAAACTCAAGAGGACATGAACAGTCTTCACATCAAAAAAATACACAGCATGTAACGGTAGTGACAAATACCGTTAAGCATAATGATAAACAACAACAAAACAGAAAAGATAAAAAAAATCAGAAGGTTGTCATAGTAAAGCATAACAATCATGCTAAAAAAACACACCAAAAAGGAGTTAAAAGCCAACCAAGTACTAGTTTTAGTATTTCATTTGGTAACGGTGTAAACACATCAATTATCATCGCGAATGCTCATTAATTGGCAAGGCTCAATCAACCTAAATGTGTGTAGATAATAAACCGCATAAAAGAATCAATTCACTAGGATTGATGAATCTAAAAGCATGTTAACTTAAGGCTAACATGCTTTTTTTGTGTAGATAATATGAAACAGATAAAAAGTAAGAATGAGAAAAGTATTATTTTAAATAGGAGTAAGAAAAGTATTCACATGCTGAGACGCTAGGATCACCACATAATATTAAAGATGAAATTTAATCATACGATTTAAAAGCTCTCTTTTAACCTTCTAAAACTAAACTAACAACTCCTCTGGCAAATCGATATGTTGGTGATTCAAACTAAATATACTATTAAGTGTCTTACTCTTAAATATTGATTCAAATTATAAAGATAGGTAGCAGACTAATATAAGGTCGATTAATAGGAATTTTTAGTATTTAAGGGCAATAGAATAAGTATTTTTTAACGGTAATCTTATGGTTTTTTGATAACATTTTATCTCTTTAAATATGCTTACCTTAACAATAAATCATTAGGGTATTGAAATAAAACGACTTTTAATATTTTAAATTTGTTATTTAATCTCCATAATTTCTGCAAATTTACTACATAGTTACCTTTTATAGTTTAGTCACTGAAACAAAGTCAATATTGACTTTACGAGGAGATTAACATGAAAAAGACATTATCATTATTAACGGCAGGTCTATTTACCTTTAGTTTTGCATTAACAACACCTGCTTATGCAAGTAATCATCATGGAGCATCTGCTCATCATAAACATAAAGTTAGCCACCAGAAAAATGTTCGTCAAGTACAGAAAATTAAGAAAAGAAGAGCAATTAAAAATAGAGTGAAACACCGTTCCCCAGGGCCTGTTATTCAATTAGGGTTGCATGGGCCTGTTATATCTTTATTCTTTTCGCCTCGACATAGTCAACAACATAATAGAAAACATCATGGCCATCGTGGTCATTAAGATTTATCAGCTAAATAGGTAAAGTGTCTAAATTGTCTAGACACTTTATTATATTTAATATTATGACTGACTGTTAATTAGAGAATATTTTAATCATTAGAAATATTGAATAACTCAATGACGTCAAAGTAACACAACAAGAAAGTATAACTTTAGCGATGACTTCGTGATATGTAACAGTCTCATTTCGTATAGCGTAATGTTTAAATCGTTTAATTTGTAAAATCAAACTAATGGTAGTGAATAAAATCAAGCCTAAAGCAAATAACTTAAACAGTACTAAATCAACTTTTGCATTAACAAACAATAATATAAAACTGATAATAATAAGTAAGAGATAGGTTCTGAACCATGACATCAAGGTTCTTTCTGGTTGTAGACCTGGATCCCCTACTTCTATACTCATAAAAATACAGCCAATATCACCACACCACTAAAAATAAATACCACGCTACTAATTACCTTGATGAAGCTGGTATAACTCAATGCCTTTTTATGTCGCATAGAAGCTTCATTCGCCGCCCAACGTCGATATGCAAAAATAGCTAACAATGCTGAGCAGATACAAAGAAATGCAGACAAAGCATAACGTATTTGAGGATTTGCTAGATCAGGTGTTAATTGGTCTAAGCCAATTGCACCAGCTAATAACGCTAAAGCAGTTCTGATCCAAGCTAAGTAAGTTCGTTCATTGGCAAGAGAAAAACGATAATCAGGCGCTTCCCCCTGTTTACGCCAATTTTTTTTTATCTCTTTAGGTAATTTATTCATTAATTAAACTTTTCAACGCAGTAAGTAATGAATTAAATATAACGTATACAATTAATTTAGAAAGGAAAAATATGTAAAGAAATAAAAGATGAGTAATATAACAGCACTTTAAGAAGATTAAAGCGCTGTTATATTTGCTTTACATCATTACTAGATGGAAACCAACACCCGCAATACCAGCACCTAGATACCGAAGTAATTGATCACCTTGCTTGATTCTTTTTAATATAAGCGCAATAAACACACCTGCAATATGGATAGTGGCAGTACCGACAACAAAACCAGCTGCATACATTTCAGGTTTCGCTAGGTATGGCATTTCTACCCCGTGAGCAAAACCGTGGAAAATAGCAAAAAAGCCAACGAATAACATAGCGATAAAATGTGGTAGCTTTTTCTCAGTAGTAATAGAGATACCTAGTGCAAGTACTGAAATGGCTATGCCTAATTCCACAGAAAACATTTCAACGCCTTTAATACCTAGAATGCCACCAATCAGCATAACAATAACAAATGTAACAGGTACTCTCCAAATTGCTTTCCCGCCCATTTGAGCACTTAAAATACCGACACTTAACATAGCCAGTAAGTGATCAAGACCTAAAACAGGATGTGAAAAACCTGACATGAATCCACCTCCGCCAGGCATAACGTGTGCATAAGCTAAGTTGGGAAGGGTTAATAAAATGGCTAAGATAGCCAATACTGACTTTTTCATTGAAGTTCCTATTATTATTATTATCGTTAAAACATCTAAATATTCACGACTATACTTTACATTATTAAGGTTATTACAAGGTTAAAATTATTTTTAAATGATAATTAATCTTAATTGTAATTACAATTAAGATTAATTAATGGATATAAAAAAACCTCATAATATATAAATATTATGAGGTTTATATTAGAGGCTATTATTCATTTAAAGTGTAAAGTTTACACCCAACTCAATGGTTCTTTCATCACCGTACCAACAGTTTTGATCGTCATAACAAGAGAAATATTCCGTATCAAATACATTATTAGCAGATAGGTTTACATTCATACCTGATAGTGATTTGCTAATATTACTCATATCGTAACCAATAGATAAGTCCGCAATGGTATAATCTGGCACTTTACCTTGTGTATTGGTCGCATCCATTTGCATTTCACCCACGTAACGTAAACCTGCACTTAAACGAGTCCCACGTAAATATTGATCGTCAAAGTGGTAATTTGCCCATAGGTTACCCGCATGTGTAGGTACATAAATTGGTGTTGTACCTTCTAAACCATTATCACTGTCTTTGGTTATTTCCATATCAGTGTAAGTGTACGATGCAGAAACGTCTACATTATCAGTGATAAACCAATTCCCTTCAAATTCAACACCTTGAGATCGTACTTCACCCACTTGTAATTGACCTTGATAATCTGCTGAGCTCGGGTCAGAAATAACAACATTACTTTTGATAATTTGGAAAGCAGATACAGTAGCTGTTTTACTGAAATCAGATGAATTGAATTTTAAACCTACTTCAATCTGTTCACCTGTCTCGGCAACAAAAGCTTCACCAAAATCACTTTGACCAGCAACAGGTTCAAAGCTAGTTGCATAGTTAATAAATGGAGAGAGTCCATTATCAAATTCATATAATGCACCTAAGCGGTAAGAAAACTCTGTTTCATCCGCTTCAGTAACAGATCCAGAGTAATCACTTTTACTTTTATAAGTATCTAAACGTCCACCAGCAATCAACACTAATTTATTCAAGCGTACTTGATCTTGGAAGTAACCTCCTAACTGCTTAACAGAGATTTCATCATTATAAGTAGCTAATGAAGTTAATGCATCACGATCAATTAAGTTGTTGTCAGGACTAAAGATATTAAAAGTGCCGAACTGACTCGTCGTGCCATAGTAATCATATGCTGAATCGCCTTTCAGTTGACGATAATCGATACCTAACAATACATTGTGTTTGATACCTGAAATATCAATCACACCAGCTAATTGATTGTCAATAGCATAAGCTTCAGAGCTTTCATCAGTAGAATATATATAGCGGTCAAGATCTCCTGTTGTTTCATCATAACTCGCATAATGATAAGTATTTTCTTGGTACAAATCCGCTTTGGTATAACGTGCATTTTGCAAGAAAGTCCAGTTGTCATTAAAGTCATGACTAAATTTATAACCTAACATAAGTACTTCACGTTCAAAGGTACTCCAGTTATCATCTCCCACAAATGTACTTGCACTGGTGGTCCCGTTAACATTGTCGAATACAGAGCCAGATGAAGGTATGGCTGAATTCATCCCCATATCTGGATCATTTTGATAATACACGTTCAAATTAAGTGATGTTCTATCAGTCATGTCCCAAGTAATCGAAGGTGCTAATAAGTATCGTTCTTCATCTGTTGTATCAACCTGGCCATCCTTTTGACGGGCAAGACCAATAAAACGATAAGAAACATCGCTATTGGGAATTTGACCTGTAGAATCAATAGATATTTGTTTTAAATCACTCGTGCCCACTTTTAATCCAAGCTTTGTTTTAGATTCAACTTGTGGGGCTTTAGCTATCATATTCACCATACCGCCAGGTGGCATAGAACCATATAATACTGATGTGGGACCTTTAAACACTTCAACTTGTTGTAAGGCGATAGGATCTATCTGCGGTTGTAGATTCCAACCATTTAATTGCTGAAGTATTAATCCGTCGTAATAACTTTGACTAGTAGAAAAGCCTCGGATAGTAAAGGTGTCGTACATAGTCACAGCACCACCTTTCGTTTCAGTAACAACACCAGGTGTATAACGTAAAGATTCATTCAATGACTGAGCTCCACGCTCTTGTAATAACTCACCATCAATAACATTAATAGCTTGCGGTGTTTCTTCTGGAGCAAGAGAAGTCTTGGTTGCCGTATTACGATATGCTTTTCCCATTACAGACATTGTCTCTAACTCGGTTGCATTATCATACTCTTCATCGGCCGCTAAATGAGGGCTAAATAGTGCAATGGCAATCACTGATGCTAAGGTAGTTGGTTTGAAATACTTGGTTCCATTTGAAGTGGTCATGATAATCTGTTTCTTCCATTTAAATTGATAATGATTATTATTTAGATATTACCAATTTAAAAATGAAAAACTTAACAATTTGGTGCAAAGTGCATTTTTAAATGCACTATTTTATTTTTTGTTATACCACTTTTTTCTCTAACTTCTTTGTGAGATAGGAAGCCAATACTCAACTTCTAACCTCGATTTATCAATTTGCTTCTTATAAACCTCCAACTCATGGCTTTCGCACAATTCGTATTCAGAGTTAGGTAACCAAAAAAATACAAACCACTCGACAATCTTTGCAAACTTATTGGTAGGCCCCTCAAAAGAAACAACCGCGTAATGTTGATCCGATAAGTCAATTTGACTCGCTCCTTTTATCGGTTGTAGCGTACCTGCAAGGTAGGATAACTGCCCTTCTTGTTCTGACTCATCAACACTGATCACTCCAAAGTATTGTTCAACATCGATTTTTTGTGCATTAGAAAATGTTTCGAATTGTCGCCAAGTATCCGGAACGGTTTGCATGTAATCAGGAACAACGGAAGCAATCCCTTTAATTTTACTTTGCACACCATAAATAGTCATTTTAGGTAGATGATCAATTCGGATTTGAACAAATAAGGAGTTTAATTCAGTTTCAGTGAAGGGGCTTTTAATTAATGGCTTTTTTATGCCCATCCGTAAACCGCGTTTCTGATATTGCTTAGGGCTCATATTAAAATAGGATTTAAATGCTCGACTAAATGACATTTCTGAACCAAAGCCAAGCATATAGGCAATATCGATCATTCTCTTATTATTTAGTAATACAAGTTCAGCTGCTTTAGATAGCTTCTGTTGGCGTACATAGTGAGCGACATTTTGTTGGGTATATTCTTGAAAGATGCGTTGTAATTGCCAACGTGACCAACAGCTTTTACTAGCGAGATCTTCTAATGACAAAGGCAAGTGTAATGAGTTTTCGATATATTCAAGTACCGACTCAATACGATTCAATGAATTGTTAGTTGATCCTTTCACGAGAAACCTAGCTTCCTTATTAACATCAATAGCATTTGTAATGAATTAAAAACATAAATACAAATAACTATCATTTAGAACTTGTTAACTATACAGGCTAAGGTTAGCAGGGTTAAATAAAATTTTAATCTAGGAAGGTTACCTATGGTAATAATCAAGGAATATTATAAGCGGAGTAAGAAAATTAGCCCTTATCTTTATAATCAATAAAGGCTAAACGACTTTTCTTAATCCATGTCAGGTGTAAATAAATCACGTTTCATATAAAACTTAACCCATAATGCACCTATGATACTGATAATACATAAAATAGTACCGCTGATAGTAAATACTGCTTGCGTCATTTCAGGCGATGGCGAGTTATTAATAGCCACATAAACCATAGCGACAATACCCAGTACCTGTGGAATAGGAAAAAAAGGACTACGGTACGGACGATTATGATTAGGCATACGTTTGCGTAAAACCATCACATTAATATGGGCAACGATATAAGCCAGTAGCCAACTTGTAGTTGCAGCAATTACCAGCAGGATTAATGAATCTATGCCTAATAATAAAAATGGAATTGATGTTAATACGGCAATCATTATAATCGCCACCCATGGTGCCTGGTAACGGTTTTTAATATTTAATTGAGGAAATGCTTGTTTATTGTCAGCCATACCACTCAACATTCTTGGTACTGACGCTAAAACGGTATTAATCGTACTGCAGGTTGCAGCAATACCCATGATAGTCGCAATTAATAAACCACTTTTCCCGAACACCGCGCTTGAATAATCAAGATATGGGATAGGTGACCCCGTTAATGTTTCGACATCTAAGTACAAACTTGCGCCGTACACAAATGCTAAGAAGATAGTAAAGATTAAAAATAAAGATCCGTGCATGGCTTTAGGGATATTTCTTTCAGGATTTTTAACATCATTGATCATAGGACAGATATATTCCACTCCAACCATTAACCACATTGCTAATGCAACTAAACCAATAAAGCTTCCATCTAAAACACCATCAAAACTCCAATCCACTACAGTACCTGTTAATTGCGGGTGGGGTTCAGCGATACCCGTGATAGATAATCCACCAATTAAAACTAAAGCTGTAACCAAAACAAAGGCTAATAAGTTTTGAATTTTAGCAAAGATATCTGTACCGATTAAATTAGTAACTGTTAATACCGCTAAAATAATGAGCGGGACTATTTTTCCAGGCATCACACCAGGAATCAACTCTCCTAACATGGCATCAATTAAAAACATTTCAACTGGAATTGCTAAAACAGCAACAACAACGTAACCAGCAAAAACTGACACAATGGCAGGAAAGTGACCAATTGCTTTTTGAGTATAAGTGGCTAGTGTCCCCTCCTGTGGGAACATAAGTGATAATTCAGCAAAGCTCATTGCATTAAACTGAGAGATAATTAAAGCAACAAACATCGCAGCAATAAAGGATGTACCTCCAATACCGATCCCT
Source organism: Psychromonas sp. KJ10-5 (assembly GCF_055808325.1). Lineage (NCBI taxonomy): Bacteria > Pseudomonadati > Pseudomonadota > Gammaproteobacteria > Alteromonadales > Psychromonadaceae > Psychromonas > Psychromonas sp. KJ10-5. The sequence goes on from NZ_CM147864.1 coordinate 1,206,537, forward strand.
TGAGTTGCCGAAATCATTGCGCCTTGTACTATCACTAAACCAATACAAATACCCATCATGGTTGGTAAACCCAATTTGTTAGATTTAGGTTTATGCTGCTTGGCTGTAAAGGCCAATGCAGAATGTGCTATATCATTCATATCTAAATTCCTTTTATAGTGTTAAATATTGACCGTCTTAGAGACGACTAAAACGGTACGGGGTTGGATCAATAATTGGTGAAGTATTAGCAACGAGATCAGCGGCTAAATACCCTGCAGCAGGCCCAGTCCCAAAACCATGACCAGAAAATCCTGTGGCAATAGTTAAACCGGGAATCTGACTAATATGATCAATGACTGGGTTTGAGTCGGGTGTAACGTCTATAATCCCTGCCCATTCTTCGTCAAACTCTGCTTTTTCAAAGGCTGGCCACGCATTACTTAAGTTAGTTAATGCTTCCAAATTTAATGCAGAATTGACGGCTGGGTTAGAGATCCTAATTTGTTCGAAGGGAGACATCTGATTGCACTTCCAACGGCGCTTTATCGCCAGGTCATCAAAAAAGTGTTTACCCATCGACACACGCAAAAAACTCCGTTGAGTACGTAGTTGTGCTAAGTACTTCCAGCCGATCGTTAAATGATCTAAGGTGATGAGAGCATCTAACGCGCCACGTTGCGTGATAATAAAACCACCGTTTTGATGCTTTCTAAAGGAGAAGTCTGGCCCACCCACAGAAATATCCGTTGGCCCTTGCATCTCTTTAGTACGCATCACTGAACAAACCAATGGTAAAGTAGGTAAAGACACGCCATGGTGACCTAACAGTCTTCTTGACCAAGCACCACCAGCCAGCAGCACTTGTTCACACTTGATCCCTCCATGTTCAGTCATTACGCCTGAAACTTGTCCGCCAGACGTGGTAATTTCTCGTACAGCAGAATGTTCAATAATAGTAGCGCCCTTGGCAATAGCTGCTTTGGCCATTTGCGTAGTTGCTATTGCAGGTTCAGCACGACCATCTGAAGGGGTATAAATGCCACCTGCCCACTGTTGTTCTCCACCTGGTACGTGATTATTGACCTCTTTGGTTGAAACAAGGCGAGAATCAAGATTTAGATCTTGAACAGATCTAAGCCAAGTTTCATGCGTGGCCATTTGTTCCTCAGTTTTCGCAAGAAACATAATACCGCACTGGTTATAACCGAGGTCATGTCCGACTCGGTCAGGCATACCTGCCCATAATTTGTCTGCTGCTAATGCCAAGGGCACATCATCAAAATGGCGGCTAGTTTTTCGTATCCAACCTAAATTACGAGAAGACTGTTCGCCTGCAATATGCCCTTTTTCAATCAATACAACCGGAATATTTCGTTCCGCTAAAGTTAAAGCAGCTGATACGCCAACAATCCCACCACCAATAATCACTACTTTAGTAGCCTCTGGCATTGCTTGTTGTGTGGTTAATCTTTCTAGTGTTTTTGTCATCATGACTCTCCTGGCAGTGACGCAGCGAATTTAATATCTAAAATTAGATTGAAATCTGCTGTACTGTTGAATTACCAGCGCCACGGTAAGCAGTGACTTCAAGTTCAACTTTATAAGCCTGTGAGCCTAATGAAGGATTAGTCACTGTTGTTGCAGGGTTTACTCCTTTAAATTTAGTGCCAATATATTCCATGACTTGATGTGTATCTGCAGGGTTTTGAATAAATACACGTGACATAACCACATCTTGTAGACTTGCATTGACCACCTTTAAAGCTTTTTCGATATTGCTAAATACTTGCTCTGTTTGTTCGATAAGGTCATCAGGAATAAGCTTAGTTTCAGGGTTTCTTCCCGCTGTATTTGACACATATATCCAATTATCAACGACTATGAGGCGTGAATAACTGGCTACTTTTTCTAATGGTGATGCGGTGTTTACTTTAATAATGTTAGTCATGTTGTTACCTGTTAATGTGTATAATTTATTTGCTCAGTTTTAAGCTGAACAAATGATCATTAAACTTGAAATATTGACACTGAAAATAGTGACAAATCTGATGATTAAGCTAGTGCTAGCGAAGTTCAGGTGTTTCCCAAAGGTTTAACGGCACACCAATTTTATTGGCTAATGCATTACGATAAACTTTAGTTGCCCACGCTACGTCTTCTACAGGTAAACCACCTACTGATAAGATAATGATTTCTTCATCATTTTGACGTCCAGGAGCTTCTTCAGCAGTTATTTTCCCGAGATCTTCTAGTGAATCAGCGTCTATGGTCCCTTGCTCGACCATGTCTAAGAAGCGAACACCTATAATAGGGATATATTGGTGTGCAGGTTTTGGCACTTCACTAAACCAAGCTTCATAAAGGCCAGGGTTATCTAACACTTTTCTAACATCTGTTTTCTCTAATGCTTCATCTAAACGACAATAAGCAGGCATTGATAGGAATGCACCAGGTTTCACCCAGTCACGTTTTACTTCGGGATAAGTTGATACGTCCCCCGTTTCTCCAGAGTTACAATAAGTTACAATATCTGAATCACGGACAACGTCTTCCAACGTATCGACAACTGATACATTAGTGATTTGTGGGAATGTTTTACCAACCCATTCGATAAAATCGTTTAAGCTTTTTTGGCCACGGCCTTTTATCTTGAGGGTGTCGATATCAGGGCAAACAGACATAAATGCAGCAACAGATGTCTTCCCCATTACGCCAGGTCCTAGTAAACCAATAACTTTGGCGTCTTTACGGGCTAAATGACGAGCACCAACACCTGGTACAGCACCAGTACGATAAGCCGATAACAGGTTTGCCGACATATAAGCTAATGGAGCACCGGTATGAACATCATTAAGAATAAACATCAAGATCGAGCGAGGGAGGCCTTTTTCTCTATTTTCAATGTTAGAGCCGTACCACTTAACTCCACAGGTTTGATAATCTCCACCTAAATAAGCAGGCATTGCCATTAAACGACGATCGGCTGTATGACGAGGCATAGTATCGAATTTTGGTTTTTCAGGAAAAGTGATCATGGCACCATGAGAATCATTATTTTCACCAGCCATTCGGTAGTCACCTTTGTAAAGTAACTTAAACATATCTTCCATTGTATCGACACAACTCGGCATATCAGTAACACCCGCTTTAATCATGTCTTGCTCAGATAAATAAATAAAATCAATTTTCGTATCGTTGTCCATTTCAGTACCTATTATTGAAAGTGATAGATTGCTGAACATGCTTCGATTTTTGAAGCTTACATTTCAGCTGTTGCAAACGATAATAGAGCACTGTTTTGGGGGGGGATTGTATATTTACGACACGATTGAATATTTTTTAAGCATATATTCTGTTATTTATCGGAGCAGAATTTTGGCATCAAGCTTGCTGAGTATTAATTATCTTATTAACAATTCTGAGCATGTTATGGCTAATTTATCCATAGTGAATCAACTGGCGCATATCCATCATAAGCAACCTTGGTTAGTGATGAATGCAGAGCAAAAATTCTCGTTAGCAGGTGCGAATAATGACACTATTTCTCACTTTTATACCTTTGAAGCGAGCGATAGTAGTGAAGCACCATTTGCTATTCCAGATGGTTGCATTGATGTGCTATTTGATTGCAACGATAGTAGCCCTAATGCAGAAGTATTTGGCACACCATTAGAAGCCATCAACATCGAATTAACAGCACATAATCGTTACTTTGGTATCCGCTTTAAATCAGGAGTGATGCCAGATGTTCTTAATGTCTCTGCAAGTGAATTAATTGATAACCACTATAATTTATTAGATCTAATTCCAAAAGCAAATCAATTAGTTGAAGAGGTTTCAAACAGTAATAGTTTTAATCATCAAGTTGATCTTTTTAATCAGTTTATGATGGAAAAATCACAACGACAACAAACTTGTACAACGACTCAAATCATCCAGAATATTTGCCAACACCAAGGTAATATTAAAATAAAGGATTTAGAGGATTTAACTGGTTACAGTATTAGAACCTTACAGCGAAATTTTCACAATGATATGGGAATGTCACCTAAAACTTACAGTCGGATTATTCGTTGTCAATCTGCGATTTATCAAATAAATCACAGCGAAAATGTAACTTTTTCAAACCTTGCATATGATCTAGGTTTTACTGACCAACCACACTTTTTACGAGAGTTTAAAAGACTGGTAAAGGCCACGCCATTGAACTATCAACATCGTGTTAAAGACGAATCTTACCTAAACAAAATACAATATGTGTGAGCCGAAGAGGTGCAATAAGCGCATCTAAATAGCGCATTTTTTAATAAATAAGTACTAGATTAATAAAATAATCCCTCTAAATAGCAAAAAAGCACCTGAACAGTAGGTGCTTTTTAATTGTTACTTTAACTCTTGATTATATTAATTAGTGTAACGATTAAAATAATCAAGCTGAACAGGATGTGATAGTGCTTTAGGCCTCATTGATTGTACCGTTTTAATTACTTCTTTCGCGGGCCAGCCTAGCGTTGATAAGATTAGCCCTATTACTAAACCTGTTCGACCAGAGCCACCTTTACAATGTACAGCGATGGTACCTTTATTGTTAATTAGCTCAATAATCTCTGGTTTATGTTTCGCCCATTGACTTTCAAAATCACCACCGGGGGCATCATCATCCAAAATTGGTAGTTGCACCCATTGAATACCCTGTTCTTTACAATATAGAGGTAGTGTTGTGACTGCATTTTTTTCCATCTCTTGGTCAAACATTAAGGTAATCAACATCGCTGTTTTTTCCTCTTTTAGTGTTGTTAATGCATCATCAACAGTCGTTTCTTTAGTCCCCGGGCAAGGAGTGAAAATAAGTTGAGCGCCATTGTCTAAAGGTAAAATATCATAAGGATGTGTTTGCATAATCTATTCCATTTATAATTAAGGTTAAATTCTTACATTAGGTATTGGTGCTATTAAATACGATTACTTTTTATTCTGTTTAAGATCGCTACCAATGATAACATCACAGGCACTTCTACCAGTACTCCGACTACAGTAGCTAGCGCAGCACCAGAATGTAAACCAAATAATGAGATTGCAACAGCCACTGCTAATTCAAAAAAGTTTGAAGTACCAATCAAACAAGCTGGTGCAGCAATATTATGCGGTAGTTTCATTTTTTGAGCGATAAAATAGGTAACGGCAAAGATACCGTAGGTTTGCAAGATAAGTGGGATAGCGATTAATAGTATGGTTTGCGGTTCAGCAATAATGGTATTAGCTTGAAATCCAAATAATAAAACCACCGTCGCTAATAAACCAATAACAGACCAGGGTTTCATTGTTGATAAAAAGCCATCAACAGAATGGCTGTTGGAGGATAATAAATACCTTGTGATGCTCCCTGCGAGTAAAGGTAAAAACACATAAAGCACAACAGAAATTATCAATGTTTCCCAGGGTACTTGAATATCACTTACACCCAGTAACAGTGCTGAGATAGGTGCAAAAGCAAAAATCATGATCACATCATTCACAGAAACTTGTACTAAGGTATAGTTCGGATCACCTTTAGTCAATTGAGACCAAACAAAAACCATTGCAGTACAAGGAGCAACACCTAACAAGATCATACCCGCTATATATTCTTGGGCAGAAGCAGGATCCACTAAATCGGCAAATAACAAATTGAAAAACAACCAACCTAATCCGGCCATAGTAAAAGGTTTAATCAGCCAATTAATGATGACCGTTAATATTAATCCTTTTGGATTTTTACCAACATCTTTAATAGATGAAAAGTCAATTTGTACCATCATTGGGTAAATCATCACCCAGATACATACAGCCACAATAATATTGACGTGAGCAAACTCTACACTTGCTAACGTTTCGAATACACTTGGCTGCCATAAGCCCAGTATCACACCGGTAGTAATACAGATTGCAATCCAAACAGACAAATAACGTTCAAAAATACCCATTAACTTATTCCTATTATCTTTTATTTACAAAAACTAGCGCGATTAGGGCGATTCTTCATAATATCTAATCGATGTAATTCACTGGTGATCGTCCCTATATTATTTTCAGTTGTCTGAGCAATCACAGTTTTAGCCCATAAAGGTAGGTTTGGGTTAATTTGATAAAATACCCATTGTCCATGTTTTCTATCTTTAATAATGTTGGATTTTTTAAGTACTGCTAAATTACGTGATACCTTAGGTTGACTCTCTTCTTGTAGCGCTTCCATTAACTCACAGACACATAACTCACCGTGATAATGAGAAAGCATCAAGGTTTTTAACCTTATTGGGTCCGTTAAACACTTAAAAAACTCGTTCAAAGACGCTTCATTAGCTTGCTCTTCAGGTTGTTTTATTTGTTTTTCTTCAACTAATAAAAACATTGCTAGGCGCGTATTGAGTTCATTTAATGTCAAGTAGAAAGGTTGATCACCTGAGCGGCTTTTAGGATCTGGAAAATCCCACGCAAGTTGTTTTCCAGCATTTGGGTAACTTCTGCATTCCACGCTAGCTTTATCACAAAGAGAAATAACATAATCAAAAGCTTCTCCAGTAAAAGAGTCAACATCTTTGGACATCACTCCTTTTGTTTCAATGCCATATTTTGCTAGCGCATCTAATGCTCTTTGATCCACAGTCTCGGGATGAGTTCCTGCACTATACACATCGAATCTGTTGCCAGCTTTATGGCGTAATAATGCCTCCGCCATTTGTGAACGAGCTGAATTACCTGTACAAAGAAACAGTACTCTAGGTTTTGTTGAATTATTCATTATTTATGACCATATAAGCTAAAAACATACGAACAATAATATATATGAAAAACTGTATGTAAAGTGATAGTTATCATAAGTTGCACCATTCACTTCTGTAAAACCCTATTAAAATATTCTGCGTTTAACTAAGGTCTGTCAGTAATTGCTTAGCTAGTACTTACAGACTTGAGAATTAACCAATTTATTTTTATGATAAATTAAGCAAAACGCTGTATTTGTTTTTACATTTAAACGGTAGACTGCTATCACTTATATCTAACCACTATTTTTATCAGTAACGTCTTTTCACATTTACTGTTATTAACACATTCATAATGAGTAAATAATGAAAACATTACACAAAATCCACAAGGCCCCCATTCGAGTTATTCGAATTCAAAAATTAGCAGCAAGGCTAAAAACAAAAAGAGCTATGCTTAAATTGAAAATAGCGCTGGCACAAGAAAAACAAGAAACAAAATTAATGTTAGTTATCTATAAACGTTATACAAAGGGCCAAGCTACAAAATCTGAAATGAAAATCGCTAACGAGCAGTTTTTAGATATTTTGAAAGGGTTGGGTTTAGGTGTATTTGCATTGTTACCCTTTGCACCGATTACTATTCCTATTATTATTAAATTAGGAAAAATGGTAGGTGTAGAAGTCATGCCTAGTGCATTTCATAGTAAAAAAGATAAATAACCCATCTTTATTGTCCCCTGTCCATTCACTCTGTTATTAACAAATACCCTGTAACGCTTGGTAAGCTTTGTGTTTAGTTGTATAATGAACGAGTGTTCCATTAAAAATAAAAAGATTGTTTATGAGTAAAGTTGCCAAGTTTGACCGAGAAGAAGTAATACAAAAAGCGACAAATTTATACTGGGGTAAAGGTTATCACGGTACTTCTATGCGCAATTTACAGACAGCTATTGATCTTCGTCCTGGCAGTATTTATGCAACGTTTGGTAGTAAAGACAATCTATTCAAAGAATCGATTCAGTATTATGCCAACAAGACTGGTGAAGTCTTAGAAAACTGTTTAGCAGAAACAAGTTCTCCTTTAGAAGGTCTCAAACTGTTTATCAGAAAACTGGTTATTGAGAATTTAGAAGGCAAACCAAGTTGCATGTGCATGATAGTTAAATCTATCTCCGAATTAACTGACGCAGATAATAAGGAATTATTAGATGAAGCTAAGCTATTATTGGCCAATGTTGAAAATAAATTTGCAGAGATCATTACTGAAGCTATTAAACTTGGCGAGATTGCATCAGATAAAGATGCCAAAGAATTAGCCAGTTATATTCAAGTACAAATCATAGGTTTAAGAACTTATGCGCGTGTTAATAGCAATGTCGAGACGATTAACAAATTTGTAAATGAAATTTTCATCGGTTCTCCATTTCACTAATCTAACCACCAATAGCTATTATATATAAGATTTACAATATTAGTTTGATACTAATAATTTCAGTAACAATATAATAGCTAATGCCCTCTTTTTTCTTCACAAATCTTTTGTTTATAACAACTACATAGACTGCTTGTATCACGCAGACATTGCATTCTTTATATTGTCGTATTTAACCCTATCTTTTATTTAATTTTATATCTCAATAAATTTGAACGATCGTTACAAACAACTTGAACACTCGTTCACAATGAATTATGATGGATTTACTGATTGAAGAGTAATCTTCAAAATTCATTTTTCACTAGAGAGAGTAAAGTAATGAGCAAATTTCAAATTCATACAGTAGACACAGCTCCAGCACAAAGTAAGCCAATTCTTGAAGGTGCTATTAAACAAATGGGTGTGGTGCCAAATTTATTCGGTACAATGGCTGAAGCACCAACCATTTTAAAAGCTTACACACAACTACATGAACAATTCACAAACACTTCTTTCGATGCAGAAGAGTTAACAGTTGTATGGCAAACAATCAATGTGGAACATGAATGTCATTACTGTGTACCTGCTCATACAGGCATTGCACATTCGATGAATGTAGATGCAGCATTAACAGAAGCCCTGCGTAATGGTGATAAAATGCCTACAGCGAAGCTACAAGCTTTACATGACTTCACATTAAGCATGGTACGTAACCGTGGTAATGTGCCAGCAGCTGATATGGATGCATTTTTTGCGGCAGGTTATGGACAACAACAAGTATTAGAAGTCATTCTTGGCTTGTCACAAAAAACAATCAGTAACTACGTTAACCACGTAGCAAAAACACCCGTTGATCCAATGTTTGAATCATTTGCTTGGGAAAAATAATAATTAATATTTAATTATTAGGTTTAACCGCTTTGGGGGTCTTGTAGCAATAACAAGGCCCCTTTTTTATTGTTAATGATTTTATTAATAATTATTTATAACTTTTAACCATAGTGTTAGCCTATCCTATTAGTGGATTATAATTGAGATAAATATCAATTAAGAAGGCTTATGATAAAAAACAATAAAGCAGTGACATTAACACTTGCTCATATTAATGATACTCACTCCTACTTTGAACCTCATGCGTTACAATTACAGTTAAATATAGAAGGGAAAAGTATCTCGCCATACGTGAGTAATGGTGGATTTTCTCGAATAGCGACCAGAGTAAAACAACTCAAAGCTTCAGCGAAAGAACAACAGAGACATTTTCTATTCTTACACGCGGGTGATTGTTTCCAAGGTACTTTATATTTTTCCTTATTTAAAGGTAAAGCAAATGCTGAAATGCTTAATGCATTAGGTATTGATATGATGACCATTGGTAATCATGAATTGGATATGGGTAATCAACCTATCGCTGACTTTCTTGACCGTATCGAGTTTCCGCTGTTAGCGGGTAATTGGGACCTTTCAAATGAATTACCCACAAAGTCACATCAATTAAGTAACCGCGATAACCTCTTCACATACCAAGCTGAACACAAAACAGCGAACTGGATAACCCAAAGTGTAGATGGTGAATACATTGCTTTATTTGGCCTTTCTATCGATAAGATGATGGATATTGCTAATGTTGATCCTGATACACCATTTACTAATGCCATTGAAACCGCTATTAACACCGTTAAAGCAATTCAAGCAGCCGGGATAAATAAGATCATCCTATTAAGTCACTTAGGCTATGAGGGAGATAAAGATTTAGCAAAGGCGGTAACAGGCATTAGTTTAATCGTTGGTGGGCATACGCATGTATTGCAAGGAGATTTTAGTGATATTGGACTTAAACACGAAGCAGACTATGGTGAGTGTATTAATGATACTTATATTGTTCAAGCAGGGTGTCATGCTCAGGCCATAGGTCATTGTAATATTGATTTTGCTGAGGATGGCAGAGTCACTTCTTTTGCGGGCAAAAACGAATTACTTTTTGGTCGTAGATTATGTCACGATAAAAGCTTACTAAGCACACTCGATGGAGACATTGCTGCTAAAGCCGGTGAACGCCTGACTCATCATGACAATATTATAATTTGTAAAAAGGATCCTTTATTACAGAGTCTTTTATTGGATAAATACATACCAAGGGTACGAAAATTACAAAATACCATTATTGCTACTTTACCGCAGGATATGCGCCATATTCGTATTCCTGATGAAAAAGGAGGCAGCGACCTTGTTCCTCTCGTTGCAGAATCATTTTCTTTCATGATGAATAAACTAGGTCATAAAGTCGATTTTGCGATCCATAATGCTGGCGGTATTCGCTCATCATTAAATCAAGGTGATATTTCTGTCGCAGACATTGCAGGGAAGTTACTGCCTTTTGTAGTACCTATCGGGGTCTATCGAATTCAAGGTAAATATATTGAACAAGCACTCGAAGGTGCAATTAATAATGCAACCAATAATGGTGTTGTAGGCAGTGGCACAGGAAGTTACCCCTACACAAATAACTTAACATTCACCTATTGTGCAGAGCGCCCTGTTGGCAAACGCATTACTGAATTAGCGATATTTGACAAAAGCAATGGCTGGATAAAAGTGCAACCTGACACTTTTTATCGTGGTACCTCTTCCGCCTATACCATGAAAGGAAAAGAAGGTTATGATGCTTTAACCATGATGGAAGGTGAAGGTACAATTACCCAATGTTCAATGGCGGACTGTTTTATTGAGATGATTAAACAATATCCAGAAAAATTAAATTTAAATCTTGGATAAATACAAAAAAGTGGGTTAATGAAACTTTCATTAACCCACTTTTAAATGTTATCAACCAAACTTTATTGAGGCTTTTTGGCTAACACTTTATCTATATCCGCTGCAGAATGTCGCTCTTCTACTTTTTCCCATTCTTCTCCAAATGGACGATTTACTGTACGACCACGTTGAAAACCTTGGCGTTGTTCAAGTAGTTTAGCCCAACGCATCACATGTGTATAAGTTTCAACTTGTAAGAACTCAGCAGCATCGTATAAATTACCTAATACTAAGTTACCGTACCAAGGCCAAATAGCCATGTCCGCAATAGAGATCTCTTCCCCAGCAACAAAAGTATTGTTAGCTAGTTGTTTGTCTAATACATCAAGTTGACGTTTAGCTTCCATCGCAAATCGATTAATTGGATATTCAAACTTTTCATCTGCATAAGCATAAAAGTGACCAAAACCACCACCTAAAAATGGAGCAGAACCTTGTGCCCAAAATAACCAGTTAAACGTAGTTGTTCTGGCAACACCTGAAGCAGGGAGAAACTGACCGAACTTCTCAGCTAAATGCACAAGGATAGAAGCAGACTCAAATACATTGAGATCTTGATCAGCTGTTTTATCAACTAATGCTGGTATTTTTGAGTTAGGATTGACACCGACAAAGCCAGATGAAAATTGGTCACCTTCACCAATGTTAATTAAATAAGCGTCATACTCAGCTTCACTAATGCCTAAAGCTAATAGTTCTTCAAGCATAATAGTCACTTTCTGACCATTAGGAGTCCCTAAGGAATATAACTGCAACTTATGCTCTCCGACTGGTAACTCTTTTTCATGAGTAGCACCAGACTCCGGTCGATTAATGTTAGCCCATTTATTGCCGCCATTAGTATCATGTACCCAAATTTTAGGTGGGACATATTGATCAGTCATATTCACTCCTTATTGGTAAATTAAGCTTTTGGATAATTTGAAGGGAAGAAAGCACGTTTAGCTTCTTCATCAAACTCTTTTTTAAATTCCACATCAGATGCGATATTACGCGCACGTGCCACAGCAGGACGGCTATCAATACTTTCAAACCAGCGCTTTAGGTTAGGGTAAGGTGCAAGTCCCTCTTCTCCTAGTACAACAGCTGCTTTATCAACCCAGCCCCATGCAGACACATCTGCAATAGAGAATTCATTACCTACAATAAAGTCTCGGCCTTCCATGTGAGTATCTAGTACTTCATAGTGACGTTGAGCTTCACGTAAGTAACGGTTAACTGCATAGTCTAAGCCTTCTGGAGCGGCATGTCTAAAATGAACAGATTGGCCAGAGTATGGGCCTAGACCTGATGCAATGAACATCAACCATGAAAGCATTTCAGCACGGTCTTCAGGTTTACCAGTCAACTTACCTGATTTTTCAGAAAGGTACATTAAGATAGCGTTAGAATCAAAAACACGTGTTTCACCATCAGTAATAGCAGGTGCTTTAGCATTTGGATTAATTGCTTTGTATTCAGGTGTATGCTGCTCACCTTTTAATGTATCAAGAGGAACCACTTCGTAAGGTAAACCTGTTTCTTCTAGGAAAAGTGCAACTTTCATTGGGTTAGGTGTATGGTGAAAATAAAATTTAATCATGTGAAACTCCTCATTAATTGAACACTCATTCAAACATAATTATAACGATCGTTCAAGTTGTTTTGATATTATCTAATGAGTGTTAATAACGTTGAAGTTACCAAATGCGAGGTAAAAAAAATTCACTAAAAATTGTTTTAAAGTGAATTTATAATGACCACGCATATTTTGTATTGATTAATGAAACATTAATTAATAATTACCCAATTCAAGTACAGTAGTTGCAGTGACTTGATCACCTTTCATTGCTTTGATTGTAACGTAGTAAGCATGATCTTTTGCACCTGAGCATGGAGGCATGTAAGCTCCTTCTTTATCCCAACCAGGGCTACGGTGTGCTTCGATCATGGTAAATTTTTCAGGCAAATTATAAGAGTGACCTGGTACTTTTGGAATTGAAACAGTTGATGATGTCGAATCAATTTGATAACTCATGATCCCATGACCACCGTTATTCATTTTTTCTGAGTCTCTATCACTGTAAGCTAACACAAGAGTGTCTGAACCCGCAGGAATTGATGAAACCTGTAATGCCGGCGTCATCGGGTTTTGTCCACCAAACTTCTGACATTGTTGTCCTTCTGGTATCTTAACGCCATCCCATGTTGAATCAGTTAGTTTAACTTCAATCGCTGAAGCGTAAGTAGAAAAACAACTGGCTAGAAAAGTCGTTGCTAACAATTTATATTTCATAAAAACTCCTTTTTTGATGTCATTATTTATTCATGCCCTGTGGCATATTAATGTTAACTACTCTTACGTTAAGATGGGGTTATGAGATCATAAATCAATAAGTTAAGCTGCATTAGGTAACATTTATTAACTTTACAACAGCTTAACTTACTTTAAAAAAATTTGTCTACTATTTATACTTCTTCGCTGGTTAATACTCTCTCGCTTTTTGATGTGCGTATATTAAGCAGTGTGATCATCACAATCAGCACTAATCCAATGACATTAATGTACGGGTAATGTACTAACATAGCAAAAGCAGAGACCAATAAAAGTATTCGATAAACTACAGGTAACTTGGTAGCTAAACGCCCTTCTATGCAACCGGCAAAAGCAACGATTAATCCAATCGTTAATACAATCGCAACAGCGAAGTCTATATTTTCACCTTCCATCCAAATTAATCCTGAGAAAGCCATCATGATAGGAATAATGAAGAACCCTTGTGCTAACTTAAAGGCTTGCACTGCGGATTTCATTGGAGACGTATTGGCAATACCTGCGGCAGCAAAAGCTGCAAGTGCAATTGGAGGGGTTACATTAGAGGTTTGTGAAAGCCAGAATACGATCATATGTGCTGCTAATAAACCGACACCTAGTTCTGTTAGACTTGGCACCGCCATAATTGATAACACAATATAAGCCGCAGTAACGGGTAATCCCATGCCAAGAATAACTGCTGCAATGGCAATTAAACCTAAAACAGACCAAAGATATCCACCCGATAGCGCCATTAAAAATTGTGTAAATTGAAGCCCAATGCCTGTTTGACCAACAACACCAACAACAATACCGGCAGTACCACAAGCTAATTGGAAGCGCTAGAATTGCACCTTCTTTCATCCCTTCAAAAAAAACTGAAACAGTAATTCGGCTATGTTTACGACACATTGCAGCGACTAAGATTGCTACACAACCAGTAATACCAACTAAAATAGGTGAATAGCTCATTAATAATAAACTGGTTATCAATATTAGAGGTACCAAAAAGTGCCATCCATCTTTCAATACGACGGATATTTTCTGTGTAACATCCATGCCTTTAAGCCCGAGTTTACAAGCCATTAAATGAACGTAAAGCAAGGTGCACCCGAAATATAAAATAGCTGGCGCAATAGACACTAAAAGAATTTCACTATAAGGAATACCAGTAAACTGTGCCATTACAAAGGCACCCGCTCCCATTACCGGCGGCATAATTTGTCCACCTGTTGATGCAGCCGCTTCTATTCCAGCTGCTTGTTCAGATTTATAACCCAGCTTTTTCATCATTGGGATTGTCAATGCACCTGTGGTTACTGTATTTGCAATCGCAGACCCAGAAATTGAACCTAGTGCAGCTGAAGCTAATACACTGGCTTTCGCTGGACCACCTCGATATTTACCAGCTAATGAAAATGATGCATCAATAAAGAACTTACCTGCGCCTGTTACTTGTAAAAAAGCACCGAATAGCACAAAGATAAATACCACACCTGCAGCAATCGCTAAGGGTGCTCCATAGATACCGTTGGTAGAAAAGATATGAAATCGTACAATCTCTTCAATTGAAAACCCTTTGCTGGCGATTGAACCAGGTAAATAGTTACCAAAAATAGCATAAGCAAGGAATAATGCAGCAATGATCACCATCACCATTCCTACTGTACGGCGTGTTGCTTCAAGCAATAACACCATAATAATTAACCCAGAAAGTTGATCTAAGAAGGTTAATCCATCCATTAAGAACATAATGTCATCGTAATCAAAAGAGACGATCTTATAAGAAGCCCATGCAATGGCTGTAATACAAATAATATCAAAGATACGCCCAAGTAGATAAATAGCCGTCGATTTTTCAGACTTGATTAAGGGTAAGGTTAAAAAGACCAAAATAAGTACCCAGCTCAAATGGATAGGTCTAAACACAGGGGCAGATAAGTCAGCGGTAATACCCTGCCAGATTTGAAATACAGAAAGAGAAATAGCTGCTAATGCAGCAATTAAAACTAGTTTGTCTGAACACCAGCGAGTTGTTGATTCTGTCATGCTTTACTCCGAAGCGAAAATTTAATACCAATCCTTTGTGTCATCAAATCGGTATAGCTTATTAATTTACAGTTCAATATATCTGATAAACATTGCATTTTTTATTAAACAGAAAGTAATCAGGTTGTTAATAATTGGGGTTTTGGTTATTTTATGAAGGTCGTAAAACCAAAAAAACTGCAACTAATCACTAGATGCAGTATTTATTTTTACTCTATGGCATCAGTTAATGCCATCGATTTTATTGCATTTTTTCTTTCAAATATTTCATTGAGCCAGGGTGTAGATCGACACCTTCTAACTTATTCATATTTTCTATAGTGGTAAACTTAGTCACACTAATTACCTGGTTTATTTCATCCATGTGCTCAAAAGCAACCTTGGTCATTTGATACGCTAAGTCTGTATCCATGTTTTTATTAACCACTAGAATATTCCAAACGGCTGGAGCGCTAAATGCATTTACACCTTTATAACTTTCCGCCGGAACATCTATTGCTTGATAAGACGCATTGTTCTCAGAAACAGCTTTTAACTCATCTGCTGTAAAAGATAAAATACGAATTTTATTGGTAAAAGCAAGTTCAGTGATAGCACCAACACCAACGCTTCCCACAATGGCCCCTGCATCAATTTGACCTGCTGCAATCGCATTTGTGGTTGCCGTATAATTCAAAGATTGAGCTTCAATATCACTATCATTAATGCCTAACGCCGCTAATATATTAGTTGAACTCACACGTGTACCTGAACCTGGTGCACCTAGCGATACTTTTTTACCTTTTAAATCTTTAATTGATTTAATATCTGAATCTGCAGGTACAATAAATTGCACTACATTTGGATACAGTGCGAACAACGGTGCAACATCCATTTTACGCGGGAAAGGTTTCACACCTTCACTCGCTTGTAAAACAACATTACCCATTGCAATACCTGCAAGTTGCTTTTTAGCAGCGACTTTAATCGTATTTTCTACAGAAGCAGCTGTTACTTCAGCACGCATATCGAAGTCATCAATGTTTTCACTCCAAATTTTAGCTAAAATCCCACCTAATGGATAATAAGTCCCACTCTGACTACCTGTCCCTATCGTGTAGTTTTCAGCAAGTGCATTAAAAGAGAATAAACACGCTAACCCTAGGATTCCAATTTTTAAAGTTTTATTCATTGTGATAACCTCATTTTTATACATTTTCTTGTTATGAATTTGTTAAGTATGTGTAACCGAAGAACATTAACATTTAACTTAAATCTAGCAATGCTTGACTTCACAAAGTCAACTTTAAAAATGTTTTTATACTATAACTTTCAGATTTAAGTATAAAAATTACACAGAATAACTTATAAATATTAATGAGTTAGTTAAAAAATTACATTTACCAGTTACTATTTTTTTGAAAATGTTCTTTACAGTAATCAATAAATACCCTGACTTTAGGCGCAACTTGGCGAGAACTTGGGTAAATTGCCCAAATAGAAGTATCGCTGGTTAACGGGTAATCACGCAAAATTTCTACCAGTGTGCCATCACTTAATTGTTGATGGGCAATCCACTTTGAACAAACAGTAATTCCTAAACCATTGATACAAGCATCTCTTATAGCTTCACCATTATCAGCACTTAGGTTGCCTTTTACTTTTATGTTAAATTCTTTACCCTTATCATCGAAAACCCAATGATCGAGTCCGGTTAAGGTTAAACATTGATGTTGTTTTAATTGCTCAGGATGTGTTGGTACACCATGTTTTTGTAAATAATCAGGAGAAGCACAAATAATGCGTTGATCGTTAGTTAATTTTCGAGCAATTAAACTAGAGTCTTTTAGTTTTGAGTTTCTAATCGCAATGTCAAACCCACCTTCAACGAGGTCAACAATAGAATCTGATAATTTCAAATCAATGATTAACTGAGGGTGAGCTTTTAGGAAGGCCGTTAATGCTGGAATCAAATGTATTTTACCAAATGACGCGGGCGCAGATACTCGTAATCGACCTTGCAATATATTTGCTTCATTACCTAAAGAAGCTTGCGCGGATAATACGCTAGCAATGACATCTTCAGCATAAGGTAAAAAAGCTTTACCTTCTTCAGTTAATGAAACTTTACGTGTGGTTCGATGAATCAATCTAACTTTTAACGATGCTTCTAGCTTATTAATATGATTGCTCGCTACTGCAGCAGATAATCCCAAGGCCTCACCAGCTGCACTAATGTTATTTGTGTTAGCAATGCGTACAAAGAGTTTTAAATGTTCAATATTCAACTTAGACCAACCTATTATCAAATAAAAATATAAAGTGATTCATTATATTGCCATATTATCAACTATGTCATTAGATAATATACTTCTTTCACTTACCAAGTATCTACCAATAAAGGGTGAAATGATGAAAGCAATGATATTGAATAGTTATGGCGAGCAAGCTGTGTTTGAACAAACAGAGATTGCAAAACCAACAGTAAAAGCAGGACATGTTGTTCTGAAAGTATCTGCAAGTAGTGTAAATACTGTCGATACTATGATTAAAACTATGGGGGAAACATTAGCTGGATTATCTCCTGCCTTGCCTGCTTTATTGGGTATGGATTTTGCCGGTACTATTACTGAAATAGGTGAAGATGTAGAAAATTATAAAGTAGGCGACGAAGTTTATGGTTGTGCTGGTGGTTTAGCAAACTTACCGGGTGCGTTAGCAGAGTACATGCTTGCAGATGCAAATTTAATTGCGCTTAAACCTAAAAATTTATCAATGCGTGAAGCTGCCGCATTACCTCTAGTAGCAATTACGGCTTACGAAGGTTTACAACGTGCGCATATTTCTGCTGGAAAAAAAGTACTAGTGCATGGTGGTTCAGGTGGCGTTGGTCATGTTGCAGTTCAACTCGCTAAGTACTTTGGAAGTGATGTCTATTCTACAGGTGGTGGCGACAAGCAAATTGCACTTATAGAAAAACTAGGCGCAACAGGTATCGATTATAAATCAGAAAAAGTAGCTGATTATGTTGAAAAGCATACTGGTGCTAAAGGGTTTGATATTATTTTTGACTCTGTTGGTGGTGAGAACTTATCAAACTCATTTGAAGCAGCGGCAATAAACGGACAAATCGCAACAACGACCTCTATGTTATCGCTTGATTTATTACCAGCACATATGAAAGGTTTGTCACTGCATGTAGTGTTTATGCTGATCCCAATGCTGCACAATACGAAACGTGAAGAGCACGGCATTATCTTAGCTAATTTAACTAATATAGTTGAAGCTGGTGGTTTAACACCGGTCTTGGATGAAAACCATTATTCTTTTGAGCAAGTAGGAGACGCATATGCTCGCCTTACTAGTGGTCAAGGTATGGGTAAAGTCGTTGTAGAAATCTAATTGTTAACTTTCGCAACATGCTAACTCATCATATATGCGTTAGCATTTTAATTTAAGGAGTATGGTCATGTGTAAAACAATTTTAATGACAGGCGCAACAGATGGTATTGGTTTCGAAACAGCGAAAAAACTAATCAACTTAGGCCATCATTTAATCATTCATGGACGTAACAGTGAAAAGTTAGCATCAAGCAAACAACAGTTATTAGCATTATCTGATACAGCATCGGTTGATAGCTTTTTAGCTGACCTATCAGATCTTGATGATGTAAAAAAACTCGCTAAAGATATTTTAGAAAAATACGATAGTATTGATGTTTTAATTAATAACGCAGGCGTGTTTAAAACTAGTGAAACTAAAAATGCCCAAGGCTTAGATGTCCGATTCATGGTTAATACCATCGCCCCTTTCTATTTAAGTGAAGCACTTTCATCAATATTAGGTACTAATGGGCGGATTGTGAACTTATCTTCAGCAGCACAATCACCAGTAAATATTGATGCTTTATTAGGTAAGGTTGATTTAGACCATATGCAAGCTTATTCTCAAAGTAAATTAGCGATTCGTTTATGGAGTGCTACTTTCAGTAAAACCGAAGGTAACCCAGTATGTATTTCGGTTAACCCGGGCTCATTATTAGCAAGTAAAATGGTAAGGGAAGGTTTTGGTATTGCCGGTAGCGATTTAAATATTGGTGCAGATATTATTACTAAAATCGCTCTATCTCCTAAAATGCTTACACATAATGGCCAGTACTTTGATAATGACCAAGGTCATTTCTCAGAGGGTATTATGTCTGATTCATATGACGAGATGGCAAACCTGCTCATTGAATCTATGCATTCAATTCTTAATGCGTAAACCTAAGCTAATTAGTTTGTAATATTAATAGATTATCTACTTATATGGGTCATGTACTCACTATAAGTAGAGTCCTTTTTTATATTCTCTTTTTTGATATCGAACTATTAAACAATGCAACTGTTATACTTTGAGGATAAGTCGATACAGTAAGCGATAGTTCATCTATTAAGAACGGGTAAAACATTGAGTAAAATATTTATTATTGGGTTACCTCGAACGGGTACAACGAGTATTAGTGTCGCGTTCTTGAGTTTGGGGTATAAAGTGGCTCATACCGCTTTCACAAAACAAGCCTTTAATTTAGCGGAAGTGGTTACTGATTGCCCGTGTTTTTCTGACTACCAAGAGTTAGATAAACTATTTCCTGATGCACGTTTTATATATTTGACAAGAAACTTAAACGTTTGGTTACCCTCTATGCAACGTCTGTTGACTAGAATGCTTCCCGAGCTTGGTTTAAAAAATGGCAATTTTAGCCCGGTCTTAAAACGCTCTTTTGAGGAAACCTTCGAATTAACTCATTCACAATTGCTCACTGAAACGCATCTTACAAATTGTTATCAGCGTCACCAACAAGCTGTGTTAGCGTATTTTTCTGACCGTTCTGATTTTCTATCAATTGATATTAGCCAACAGTCAAGTTACCGATTGTTATGTGATTTTTTAAGCATTAAAGTATCTGATAAAAATGCCTTTCCACATGTCAATCAAGGCCAACAAGTCGCACATTGGAAAGCAGTTAAGCATGTTAATAAAATAAGCAGCTTTAGTGCTGGACCAGAGCACCGACAGTTTTTTAATTATTGAGCAATGTTACTATAACTCTTGATATAATTTAGGCAATTTGTGGCACTTTCTACCTTACATTTTTAAATAAAATGCCTTAGTTAATTCAACAAAATCAGTACTGTAGTTACCACCTTCATGAATAATTAAGCTGTTTTTTGTAACGTTAATCAAAAGGTTAGATTTATGTTTAGTGAGCTCTATTAATAAACGAGTGACTGGTTTATTTTGCTTGGTATGAACCATGGTTAGCCTAGACAAACTTAAAAACGTTTCAAATTTTTCGTTTACCTCACCTAATAAATCTATCATGGCTAATCCCTCCTTCGCCGGTAAAATAAAACTGGCTGTTCCACCTAATTTTAAGACTTGATGACAATCATTTAGTAAATTGTAATGGGATAAACTGGAAGTATGTCGTGCTAATGCGCGTTGTGTATTAAACGAATGTTCGCCACTATTAAAATAAGGAGGATTACAAATAATCGATGAAATCTCGGAGTTGATGCTAGGTTGAGTATTGAGGTGACCTTCAACAAATGATCGTAAAGATTGATGCTTGATCGTTATACGTTCATTCCAAGGTGTTTGATTAACGTTTTCAATGGCTGCTTTAATTGCATTTTGCTCAATATCAAGACCTATTATAGATGCATAAGCGTTACGTTGAGCACACATAATACTTAATAAGCCAGCTCCACAACCAATATCTAAAATACTGTCTGATTGTAAAATATTAGCCCACGCACCAAGTAATATTCCATCTGTACTCACAGGCATTCCACATTGTTCTGTATTAATATGGAATTGTTTACAAGTAAAACCTTTACTCATTCAGCCACACCCTTGTTCATTTTGATCGACATAGAAATAATATAGAAAGCGTTATTATACTGATATAACGGCTTTTTGGCATGAATACTCACAGTGAATCTGTTATTATTCGCGCCTTATCATTTCTTGCAGAAATTTCTGCTCACTTTGACTTTTTATAGGATATATTTATGAGTCTTGCCGATAAAGTATTAGCTGTAAACAACGACTTACCAATTCGTACAGATCAGCCAGTCCACAGTGGTAAAGTGCGTTCAGTTTATTGGTTAACCGCCGAAGATAGCAAACGTTTAATTGAAGAAAAAGGTTACGATGTTGCTGCGGATGCACCGTTAGCAATCATGGTTATCAGTGACCGTATTTCAGCGTTTGATTGCATTTGGCACGGTGAAGGAGGCATGAATGGTGTTCCTGGTAAAGGGGCAGCATTAAATGCAATCTCAAACCATTGGTTCAAACTGTTTAAAGAACAAGGCTTAGCAGATAGCCATATTTTAGATATACCACATCCATTTATTTGGATTGTACAAAAAGCTCGCCCTGTGATGATTGAAGCTATTGCTCGTCAATACATTACCGGCTCTATGTGGCGTGCATATGCAAATGGTGATCGTGAGTTCTGTGGGATTACTATTCCTGATAATTTACAAAATAACGCAAAATTGCCTGAGTTATTAATCACCCCTTCTTCTAAAGGTATTCTAAAAGGGATCCCAGGTGTTCAAGAAGCTGATGACGTTAACGTAACTCGTAAAAATATCGAAGACAACTTTGCTGCTTTTAACTTTACGGCCAAAGAACACATTTCAGATTATGAGAAATTATTAAAAGAAGGTTTTGATTTAATCAGCGCCGAATTAGCAAAGTTGGATCAAATCTTTGTTGATACAAAATTTGAATTTGGTTATGTCACAGATAAAGCTGGTAATGAAAAACTTATCTATATGGATGAAGTGGGTACCCCTGATTCATCACGTATATGGGATGGTGCAGCTTATCGTGAAGGTAAGATCATTGAAAATTCGAAAGAAGATTTTCGTCAATTACTATTAAAACACTTCCCAGATCCTGATATTCTATTAAATAAAGATCGTATGCCTGAACGTGCAGCATTAGCTAAAGATAATGCATTACCGGAAGAAGTACTGATGCAAATATCTAATACATACACAGGTATAGCTGAAAAAATTATTGGTAAGCCAATTATATTATCAGATAATCCAAAACAAGAGATCATCGATATTTTACGCGAACAATACAATTTAATAGATTAGTATTAGATAAACGCAAGTTATCGAGATAACATCAGCAGGACTTGGGTCCTGCTTTTTTGTACCCTCTAAAAATAAATGGGGACGTTATGTCTATCGGATGGGTTATATTTATCATTGTTATAGTACTAGGCATTATACTTAGCAATATTTTATTACTGAAACAAAGTGCAAAAATGAAAGTACCAGACCATGTATTAAAGGCAATTAAAGAAAGAGAAGCTAGAGAAGCAGCCGAAGCAGAAAATGAAGATAAAAAAAAGCCTAAGTAACAATGACTCAGGCTTAGTAATAAATAACGGTAGTCGATAAATTAAAGCGGTTTTGTTTGACTATCTTTATCTAAAATAACACTACGTACATTATCAGTGATACTGAGGTACAACTCCGTAACTTGCTGATTAGTTAATGGTTTCTTATCTTCATCTAACCAAGTAATCGAAGTATCTCCCCCCACTAATTCACCAAGTTGAATAAAGTACTCTCCGCCCTCTAATGTAATCGGGTTAAGTTTATTTTCTTGCCAGTACTCTGTATCCTGCTCTACAAAACGTGCAAGGAAATAGCCAAGATTTTTATCACTATCAACTAGTTTGAAACTCATTAGGTTTAATAATGAAGGTAATTTAGCCCATGTTTCAAGAAACTCCGCATCAACAATCCAAGCTGTTTGATGATTGTCATCAAAGCCTAATTTTATCGGCAATGGACTATTATCAGTTGCTTGTATTGCTTCTAATTGTTGTTTTATATTAGCAAATTGTAACATTTCATTGATAAAACGAATTTCAACATTACGTTTAGCACGAGCTTGCAAGGTGTTTTGCACTTGATAATCATCGTTTTTTTCTTGATAACTTTGTACATCAACCGTTAAAGATACACTGTGGTTATCAGGGGCAGTAGAAATTTTTAATTGATACTGCCCTTCTTCAAGTACCGTGCTTTTACTTAAGCTACCATATGTACGTTCACTTTTTACTAAACCTGAGTCAATAATAATAGGTGATTCTGATTGTATAGTAGGCGTTGCATTTTTATAAGCCAAGAACTGCAGGACTAAGTCTTCAACTTTTTTACTGTGGTCATTATCTGCTTTAAAAGTATTAAACCAAACTTTAGTCTGCGATTTACCTGAATCTAAAATAACACCTTCTAATACTGGCATTAATTGAGCAGGTGGACGAACGTCTACATCCTCCCCCATCAAACCAAGTGTTTGTTGGTCTTCAGTTAGCGGTTTTATATCGAAGACACTTCTTTGTTCAATTTGCGGTATGTCGCCATGATCAAATTTATCTTTTAATTCGACATTTTGATAATCAAACTCACCACTCGCCTGTGTTCTTTTTTCGAAACGCGTACAACCTGTGACAACTGTCGCTAAAATAACAACACTGGCGATTTGGGTTAATGCTTTTTGTCTATTCATGAAAGTAGTTTTGCTTCAATTAATGCATTACGAACAACTGGATGGAATTGTTCTGATAATGTGGTCAATGGTAAGCGTAATGTAGGAGTTGGAATTAAACCCAGTTCCGCACAAGCCCATTTAACTGGGATTGGATTCGCTTCATGATATAAATTAGTATGGATTG
This sequence comes from Psychromonas sp. KJ10-5, assembly GCF_055808325.1. Lineage (NCBI taxonomy): Bacteria > Pseudomonadati > Pseudomonadota > Gammaproteobacteria > Alteromonadales > Psychromonadaceae > Psychromonas > Psychromonas sp. KJ10-5. The sequence goes on from NZ_CM147864.1 coordinate 1,230,567, forward strand.
GCATTAATTGTTTGTTAATTGCCAATGCTTGTTGATTTTCACCAGCAAGTGCATGGTCACACATTTGAGCCATTTCTACAGGGGCAATATTAGTCGACACAGAAATAACACCATGACCACCTTGTAGCATAAATTCACAACCTGTTGCGTCGTCACCGCTGTAAAGTAAGAAGTCTTCAGGAACAATTGCTTTAATATCAGCTAAACGTTGCAGATCACCTGTCGCTTCTTTAATACCAATGATGTTTGGTAATTTTGCGAGGCGTGCAACCGTTTCTGGCAACATGTCAACTGCAGTTCGACCTGGTACGTTATACAAAATTTGTGGTAATTCACAAGATTCTGCAATCGCTTTATAGTGTTGGTATAAACCTTCTTGCGTTGGTTTATTGTAATAAGGAGTCACATTTAATCCAGCAACAATACCACTGTTAATGAAAAGTTTACTTAATGCAATCGCTTCTGATGTTGAATTAGCACCATTACCTGCAATAACAGGAATACGCCCAGCAGCATAAGCAATCGTTCGCTCAACTACTTTAACATGGTCATCAACACTGAACGTTGCTGATTCTCCTGACGTACCTACTGCTACAATGGCTGCCGTCTTTGATTTTATATGAAACTCTACGAGTTCTTTCAATGCAATATAATCAATTTCGCCAGTCTGATCCATTGGTGTCACGAGTGCTACAATACTACCTGTTAACATGTAAATGCTCCTTTTATTGAGCGTGTAATGTTACTTTTGCAAGCCTTTAAAAACAAGAAGAAAAACCAACAGATTCACGCTCAATTCAAATATTCATGAGTTTCTTACAATACAAACGTTAATTGCTGATTTATTAACCTTTAATTGCAGCAAGTTGTTACAGAGACAAAACAGTGTGCTGTAATTTGATGATTTATAAAATATTACTTGTATTCTTACTCACTATTTCTTTATTGACCTTGAGTATTGAATAGAGACACCTTAAAGCTTGATGAGTTTCAATCTTCACGTATTATTATGACAACTTTTAAAATCAATGAGGTAAATATGCAAGCAGATATCTTCGACATCACTGCTCAAGACTTTCAAACTGTGGTAGCAGAAGGTTCCAAAAACAAACCTGTGCTTGTCGTATTTTGGTCTAGCCAATGTAATATTTGTAACACACTATTACCAGCACTTATCCAGCTACAACATGACTATGGCAATGGATTTACACTTGCTAGAGTTAACTGTGATACTGAACATCAAATCACTCAACATTTTGAGATTAAAAGTGTCCCTACGGCCTACATGTTTGTTAATGGGCAAGGTGTAGATGGATTTGCAGGCGAACAAACGCCAGAGTTTCTAAATGAATTGATTAAAAAGCATTTACCAGATCCTGCATTATCACTTTTAACTGATGCCCAAACGTTATTCGCAAAAGGTGAATTAGTTGAAGCAAAAGAGACATTACTCCAAGCACAGACGTTAAATCAACAAGACAGTCAAATTAAATTGGCTTTAGCGCAGGTTTATTTGGCTCTTGGTGAGTTTGAAAATGCTAAACCAATTCTAACAATTATTCCAGAAGCCGATCAAAGTATGCTTTATCATAGTTTGATATCAGAGTTAGCAGCCACTGAACAATCATCTCAGACGCCTGAAATAACAGCATTAGAGAAGGCATTAGACACTGCGCAAGACCTACCAAGTGTACAATACCAATTAGCATTACAGTATCAGCTAGTAAAGCGTTACAAGGAAGCTCTCAATCTTCTATATACTGTGCTTTCAACAGATCTGGGTTACGACAATGGTGAAGCCAAAAAAATTATGTTGGATATATTAGAAACCACCGATGATAAAGCATTGGTGTCTGAATACCGACGTAAACTCTACAGCCTACTTTATTAATTAATCTACTCGCTAATTCTCCTTTCTTAAAAGCCCCTTTAGAAAGAAAAGTGCGTGACAAGCTAAATACACAGCAGTCACGCATTCAAATCAACTCCTTTGCTCACCTCAACGCTAAGTTAAAAATAGATAAGTCATACAAATAACACTAGTTGAATAAGTCTAATTGAGTATAATGCATCACCATTTTATTCACCCATTGATGTATCACCTATGCAACAAAAGTCAGCCACACAAGCTATTTTATTACTGATATTAGCTAATTTATTAGCCTCTTTATCTGATGTGTCCCTAAAAGTGCTTAATGGTGAAGTGCCTACTTTTCAGTATGTTTTTATACGTCAGGTGATTAGTTTATTGTTCATTACACCGCTATGGTTGAGATTACCCCCCAAAAAATATAAAGATGGCTGTGATCAAATTACCTTTTGGCGGGCACAATTTATTGTTGGTGGTAGCGCCTGTGCGATGGTGGCTATTACACACCTCACTTTAGCAACAGCAAACGCAATGTTTTATGTTGCTCCTTTAATGATGCTGCCAATGTCAATTTTAATCCTTAAAGAAACACCCCCTTTAAGTAAATATATCGCAACAAGTATTGGCTTTATCGGAGCATTGATTGTACTGAGACCAGAGCAATTTCATTGGGCTGCAATTATTGCATTAGGCAGTGCACTAACTTTAGCATTTTGTAATGTATTTATTCGCCGAATACCCACTGGTCAGCATTTGATTTCAACATTATTCTGGACAACTGCAATGACATTGCCTTTGGCCTTAATATTATCGTTATTTAATTGGCAAACAATATCAATCGTCAATCTATTATGGATTGTAGCGATTAACGTTTTTGTTTTGGGTTATCATGCGTTAGTTGTGATTGCCTATAAAAAAGCGGATGTGAGTCAAATTGCTTTAGCAGAATATTCCGGTTTAGCCTTTGTCACTTTGTTTGGTATTATTTGGTTTGATGAAATACCTGACTTATTGACCGGACTTGGCATTCTATTAATTGTAATCCCTATGATGCCTTTACCTTGGAAAAAATGGCTATTAAAGATAAAACAGTCATAAAATGCGTCGGATAAATATTTTTTAGATAAAGGTCACATCAACAAACTCAGCTAAATCCATGGATTCAATATCATTCATGTATTTAATTTCAGCTAAGAGAGGTGCATTAACCATGGTTTTTAATGTCTCTATATTGTCTACAACATAGGGCATCTCAGGTTGTAAATGATTAGCAATCCAACCAGCAATAACTAATCCACTTTGTTCAATCGCTTTAGCAGTTAACAATGCATGATTTAAACAGCCTAATTTAAGCCCGACTACTAATATCACAGGTAACTGCTTTTGTATTACCCAATCTGATAATAGTCGCTGATTATTAATCGGTAAATGCCAGCCACCCGCCCCTTCTACAAAAACCAAATCACTGTTCATGGATTGTAAATGTTGTAATCCATTATCAATAATATCGATATCTATAAAAGATTCATTTTCTATAGCTGCTATATGCGGCGCAATTGGTTGCTTGAAAGCAATAGGATTGACATCTTGATAAGCTAAGTTGACAGAGCTATTTGCCTGTAAAATCAAGGCATCTTGGTTACGCAAACCTGAATCTGTTAATTCACAGCCCGCTGAAATGGGTTTATAGCCAATAGTCGTTTTATTTTGTTTATTAGCAGCTTGCAATAATGCGCGAGTACATACAGTTTTTCCAACATCCGTATCAGTCCCGGTTACAAAATAGGTCGATCGGTTAAGTAATACTTTGTTGACTAGTTTCATTATGAACAATCCCCGTTTAACTTAATTAATTTACTGCGCAACGACGTAACAGATTTGATAGCTGAGACAATACATCCCATTATTATCAACAAATGCTTGATAGCCTTGATCTAATTTGTTCAGTAGTTGCTTACCAGACAAGCTAGTATGTTTACTACCGTGAACATGATTTGCACCGATTCCTTTTAATGCTTTCATCACTGACAATAAGTCTGGATAACGTTTAACCCGTGTTTCTGTGGTTAGGTTAATATGATTAAAACCCGCCTGTTTAACAGCATCCAACACATTTTGTTGGCATAGAAACTGATTAATGTGTTTATTATTATCAACCTCTGACCAAGCTTCTTCTAATTCAAATAATGAACCGCTTAACAAGGTTGAAAAGCCTAACTTGCCCTGTCCATTTAACGTACCTTTTATCTGTTTTAAACAGTGCGCTAAATCCTGACTCCATTGCAACACTAAACTAGAGAAAACCAAATCAAACTGTGGTTCGGTAAAAGGCAAATGATCAATATCTCCCTGTCGTAACTGATAAGTATTTGCTTCTTGGTTCAGTCTTAGTTTATCGCTGACTTGCGCTAACATCGCTGGCGATAGATCAAAACAAGTTAAACGTGAGACTTTGTCTAAATTGATTAACAAATTTGAGAAATAACCCGTGCCACAACCTAAATCAAGGACATGACTATTGCTAACATTCAAATTCATTAACGACATCAATTGATGGCCTACTTCCCGTTGTAAGTCGGCGAATATATCATATTGATAAGCCGCTTTAGAAAATGAGGCTTTTACAGCTTCTTTATCAATGATGATTTGCATCAATGGCCTGCTTTAATTTCGTCACTAAAAAAAGAATATCTGATTTATGGTGGTTAACTGTTAATGTCACGCGTAACCGAGCAGCATGTCTAGGTACGGTGGGTGGACGAATTGCAGTGGTCCAAATTCCCTGTTTCTTCAACCATAGACTGGTATGCAGAGCTTGTTCACTACTCCCCATTAATATTGGTTGAATCGCCGTGTTAGAAGGCATTAACGGGATATCATATTGGTAAGATAAGTCTTTAAAATAAGCAATCAATTCAGATAAATGGTCACGACGCCACTGTTGATATTCAGCGAGTTTTGCTGCTTCACCAATGCAATACACCATGGCAGGTGGTAAACCCGTGCTATACACATAAGGTTTAGAAAAATTGTTAACAAATTCAATTAGCTCTGTTGAGCCAGCGACTAACGCTCCGCCGACACCCAAGGCTTTACCAAAAGTAGCCATGTAAATATCGATATCTGGCTGATGTTGATTTGCATGCGCTACACTGCCTTGGCCATTTTTTCCGAGAACCCCAATACCATGAGCATCATCTATCATTAACCAAGCATTATTTTGTTTAGCTAAGGAGTTTAACGCAGCGATTGGCGCGGTATCTCCATCCATGCTAAACACCCCTTCAGATATAATTAACTTATTATCAGTTTGAATATTTTGACTTAATACATGAGATAAATGCGTCATATCATTATGTTTAAAACGTTGCATTTTAGCTTGGCTATAAATACCTGCTTCCATTAAAGAGGCATGATTTAATTTATCCTGTATCAGTAAATCATCCTTTGTTAATAGCAACTTAATCATCGCCTGATTAGCTGAATAGCCTGAGTTAAATAAGGAGATGGCATCCACATTTAACCAACTTTTTAGCTGTTCAATTACATCATGATGAACTTGATTGTAGCCAGTGACAAGATAAGAGCCACCACTGCCGATACCAAAAAGATCAGCGCCCTTCTTCCACGCATTTATTAATGCAGGCTCAGAGGCTAGTCCTAAATAATCATTACTGGAAAAGTTAACGAATGACTTACCATTAACCTCGATATAGCGGCCTTGCTTACCAGTAACAGGCACTGCTTTTCGATATAGGTGTTGTGCTTTTTGTTGCGTGAGTTGATCTGATATAAATGAAAAACTCATTTTTATAGCTTACTCGTTGCATCATAGAAAAGTTCACCTTGTTCAGCATGACGAATAATCGCGGCATCTACGCTTTTCTCTGTTTCGAATGGAGATAGATTAATCTCTTCTTTATTGATACCTAATTTATTAAACAAACGCATATCAGAATTTTCATCAGGGTTCGCAGTGGTTAATAATTTACAACCATAAAAGATAGAGTTAGCTCCTGCCATAAAGCATAATGCTTGTGTTTGCTCAGACATATCTTCACGACCAGCAGATAAGCGTACATGTGATTTGGGCATAAGAATACGTGCAATAGCGATGGTTTTAATAAATTCAAAATCATCTAAGTCATCGACGTTATCTAATGGTGTCCCCTTTACTTTTACCAGTTTATTGATTGGCACACTTTCAGGTTGAACAGCCATGTTCGCTAATTGCACTAACAACCCCGATCGATCTTTTCCTTGCTCTCCCAAGCCCACGATACCACCACTGCACACTTTCATTCCAGAGTTACGCACATTATCCAATGTATCTAAACGCTCTTGGTATGTTCTCGTGGTAATTATCTCACCATAATACTCTGGTGAAGTATCTAGGTTATGATTGTAATAATCCAAACCTGCATTAGATAACTGCTCAGCTTGATTATTATCTAAGGTGCCTAGTGTCATGCAGGACTCTAAACCCAATGATTTCACTTCTTTAATCATTTCAACTAAATAAGGCATGTCACGTTGTTTTGGGTTTTTCCAAGCAGCTCCCATACAAAAACGCGTTGAACCTGTTGCTTTGGCTTCTTTAGCTGCCTTAATGACCTTTTCGACTTCCATTAAGGTTTCTTTCTCTAAACCAGTATCATAGCGTGCACTTTGTGGACAATATTTACAGTCCTCAGGGCATGCACCGGTTTTTATCGATAACAATGTACTCACCTGCACCTGATTATTAGGAAAATTATTTCTGTGAACTGTTTGTGCTTTAAACATTAAATCCATGAATGGTAAGGCAAATAGATCGTTAACTTCTTGAACAGTCCAATCATGACGGATTTGATTTTGAGATTGCATATTGTGTCGACCTGAATTGAAAAATATTTGGATAGTTTAATATTGAAAGTTACACTGTCAACTTAAAAGCACAGTTTAACTTTACAATTGGTGAATAAATGAACAATAAAGTATTTAGCAGTACATCCATTGACCTTAATTTTGATAAAGATCACATTTGGCATCCTTATACTTCAATGACAGATCCGATACCTTGCTATCCTGTTCAAAGTGCTAATGGCTGTTTAATTACTTTAGAGTCAGGTAATCAATTAATTGATGGCATGTCTTCGTGGTGGGCATGTTTGTTCGGTTATAATGTTCAAGAGTTAAACCAAGCTGCCACGCAGCAATTAGATAAAATGTCACACATAATGTTTGGTGGCCTAACACACCAACCTGCAACTAACTTAGCTAAAACACTCGTTGAAATAACGCCAAAAGGGTTAGATAAAGTTTTTTTTAGTGACTCAGGAAGTGTTGCCGTCGAAGTGGCAATGAAGATGGCTTTACAATACTGGCAATCATTAGGGAAATATAAAACCAAATTTATTGCACTCAAAAAAGGTTACCATGGAGATACTTTTGCAGCCATGAGTGTTACCGACCCTGACGGCTCAATGCACGAGTTATATCAAGACTTTGTTGCTAAAAACTATTTCACTAAACAACCCTCTATCTCTTTTGATCAAGTATGGGATGAGGAAGAAATGCACGAACTTCGTACATTGTTAGCTGAAAATCATCAGCATGTTGCCGCATTAATACTAGAACCAATTGTACAAGGTGCAGGGGGTATGCATTTTTATCACCCTAACTACCTAAAAGCAGCGCGTGCATTGTGTGATCAATATGATGTCTTATTGATTGCAGATGAAATCGCAACGGGTTTTGGGCGTACCGGTAAACTATTTGCTTGTGAACACGCACAAATTAGTCCAGATATTCTCTGTTTAGGTAAGGCAATAACCGGTGGTTATATGAGTTTTGCAGCCACTTTAACAACAGATACAGTCGCTCATACTATTAGCCGAGGTAAAGCTGGCGTATTCATGCATGGACCTACTTTTATGGGAAATCCATTAGCTTGTGCGGTAGCTAACGCCAACCTAGCTTTATTAATGAGCTGCGACTGGTCAAATTTAGTTGAAACTATTTCTAAGCATTTATCACAACAACTGACTCGTTGTGAACAATTACCTTCCGTCAAAAATGTAAGAGTATTAGGCGCTATTGGCGTAGTGGAAATGCATCAAGCCGTGGAGATGGTTACCATCCAAAAGCAGTTTGTCGATGCCGGAGTCTGGATACGCCCTTTCGGAAAACTTATCTATATTATGCCCCCCTATGTAATCACAGCAGCACAATTAAATAAGTTATGCGAGGCTATTTATAACATTTGTGAGCAAATAAAATAATAGGCAGCAAGCAACTGCCAATCATTTATTAAGTAAATCATTTGGCAGAAAAAAGACATCAACAATGACTATCGATAAAAAAATAGCCTGTCCGTATATTTATGTACTTATTTCACTATTAATAGTGCTATTAATATAAGGTCAGAGGCTTGTATCTGAATCTATCCAAGGTAAGATATGCAGCTATCAATATTTTTAGTATAAAACAGTTAACCCTGTGATTATGGAGCACAATTTAAGATGTCAAAAACACCCATTGTTGATATTTTCAACAGCAAATTTGCACTAGGCAGCCAAGTAACAGTAAAAGGCTGGATCCGTACACGTCGTGATTCAAAAGCTGGCATCTCATTTTTAAATATCTACGACGGTTCATGTTTTGATCCGATCCAAGCAGTTGTGCCTGCTGAATTAGAAAATTATACATCAGACGTGCTAAATCTATCTGCAGGTTGTAGTGTTGCTGTAACAGGTGAACTAGTAGAAAGCCCAGGAAAAGGTCAACAGTTCGAGCTTCAAGCAACTAAAGTTGAAGTGTACGGCTTTGTACAAGATCCAGAGACTTACCCAATGTCTGCAAAACGACATAGTATTGAGTACATGCGTGAACATGCTCACTTGCGTCCGCGTACTAACATGTTTGGTGCAGTCACTCGTGTTCGTAACTGTTTATCACATGCAATTCATAATTTCTTTTATGAGCGTGGATTTAATTGGATCAGTACACCTATCATCACGGGGAGTGACTGTGAAGGTGCGGGAGAAATGTTCCAAGTTAGTACGTTAGATTTAGAAAACCTACCTCGTGATGATCAAGGTAAAATTGATTACAAAAAAGATTTCTTCGGTAAAGAGACTTTCTTGACAGTATCAGGTCAGTTGAACGCTGAAACTTATGCGTGTGCACTAAGTAACGTTTACACATTCGGCCCAACTTTCCGTGCTGAAAACTCAAACACGACGCGTCACTTAGCAGAGTTCTGGATGGTTGAACCTGAAATTGCTTTTGCTGATTTAGCAGATGCAGCACAACTTGCAGAAGATATGTTGAAATATGTATTTAACGCAGTGCTAACAGAACGTGCAGATGATATGGCTTTCTTTGCTGAACGTGTTGATAAAGAAGCAATCACTCGTTTACAAAACATGGTGAGTTCTGAATTCGTACGTATGGATTACACTGACGCAATCGACATTCTACAAAAATGTGACAAGACATTTGAATACCCAGTTGAATGGGGTGTAGATTTACAATCTGAGCATGAACGTTACCTTGCTGAAGAACATGTTGGTGCACCAATCATTCTTCAAAACTACCCGAAAGATATTAAAGCCTTCTACATGAAACTAAATGAAGATGGTAAAACAGTAGCGGCAATGGATGTACTTGCACCAGGCATTGGTGAAATCATTGGCGGTAGTCAACGTGAAGAAGATCTAGCTGCGTTAGACAAACGCCTTGATGAAATGGGTCTAGATAAAGAAGATTACAGTTGGTACCGCGACTTACGTAAATATGGAACTGTTCCGCATGCTGGTTTCGGTTTAGGGTTTGAGCGTTTAGTTTCTTATGTTACTGGTGTACAAAACATTCGAGACGTTATTGCTTTCCCACGTGCTCCTGGCACAGCTGAATTCTAATCAAGCTTAAAATTGTGACACACGAAACCAGCCTATTGGCTGGTTTTTTTATGCCTACAGTAACAGCTATAATAGCATTCACAGGAATTAACCAATCTATTTTAGTTGTTAAAACAACTTATTTATTGATCGTGATTTTAGCGAAAAGAATAACTATTAAATATTAGATTAACGATTAACGAAGTGAATCTTCGAAAGTCACAAGTGATGCCTTAAACTAAGTCATTTTTTCTTCATAAAATTCCGATCACTTATTTAATAGCATAGGTATAAATATATACAATTTAAACAATAGGCAAAAAAAAGCACAGCGTAATTGCTGTGCTTTTAAGAAATGATTTATACCAATCATACTATTTAACTAAAATTACGCTTTAAATTAAGTCATTTATTCTGCGTAAAATTTAGATCACTTATTGACTACAACTGGTGTAACAATAAAGTTTAAGCTTCGTTGTACATCTCTAGATTAGCAATCTCTTCTTTTTGAGTTTGAATTTTTTTAGCGTCTTCACTTCGTAGACTTGCTAAGTAATCAAAGTACTCTTTATTGATATTAGGAGTGACGTATTGGCCATCAAATACTGAACACTCAAACGCTTTAATATTTGGATTTTGTTTACCCACTGCATCTTTTAAATCTTGAATATCTTGGAAGATTAATTTATCTGTTCCAATACAGTCGCTGATTTGTTCCGCATTGCGATTATGCGCAATTAACTCTTCAGGTGTTGGCATATCGATACCATATACATTAGGGTATCGAACTTCTGGCGCAGCAGAAGCTAAGTAAACTTTTTTAGCGCCCGCTTCACGAACCATTTCAATGATCTGTTCAGAAGTAGTACCACGAACAATTGAGTCATCTACCAATAATACATTTTTTCCTTTGAACTCAGCTGAAATAGGATTCAGTTTACGGCGAACAGATTTACGGCGTTGAGTTTGCCCTGGCATGATAAAGGTACGACCAATGTAACGGTTTTTAACAAAACCTTGGCGGTACGGTAAACCAAGTTCCACTGAGATTTCTAAAGCAATATCGTTAGACGTTTCTGGAATAGGAATAACAGCATCAATTTCTACATCAGCCCATTCACGTTTGATCTTCGCGCCTAACTTACGCCCCATTTCTAAACGAGCTTCATAAACTGAAATACCGTTCAATGTTGAATCAGGACGAGCAAAGTAAACATACTCAAAGATACAAGGAGTTAATGTTGTTTTTTCAGCACATTGTTGAGTGAACAATTTACGGTTCTCAGTAATGTAAACGGCTTCACCTGGTTCAACATCACGTAAGAAACGGAAACCGATAGTATCAAGGCCAACACTTTCAGAGGCAACGATATATTCAATATCGCCTTCGTCAGTCTGACGAGAGCCCAATACTAATGGACGAATGCCATCTGGGTCACGGAAAGCGACTAAACCATGGTCAATAATCAATGCCGTTACCGCGTAAGCACCACTGATTTGTTTATGTACTTCAGAAATAGCTGCGAAGATATCATCCGGAGAAAGATGATCCGCTTTCGTTTTACCTAATTCTGCAGCAAATGTGTTTAATAACAATTCTGAGTCTGAAGTCGTGTTAATGTGGCGGCGAGACTTCACTAAAGCAGCACGTAAATCTTTAGCATTAGTCAGGTTACCGTTATGCGCTAAAGAGATGCCCCATGGTGAGTTTACGTAGAATGGTTGTGCTTCTGCAGCACTTGAACTACCTGCTGTTGGGTAACGAACATGACCGATTCCGCTATTCCCTTTTAAACGCTGCATATGTTTTGTTTCAAACACATCTTTTACTAAGCCATTAGCTTTGCGTTGTTTAAAGTTGCCGTTGTAAGTCGTTACAATACCAGCGGCATCTTGCCCGCGGTGTTGTAATACAGTCAATGCATCATAAATACTTTGATTGACAGGAGTTGAACCAACTATACCTACTATTCCACACATAAATTGAAGCCTTTCTATTTTTAAGAGAGTTCACAAAAAAGCACAAACGAATGTGCTTTTAATGTAGTGACTAATTTTTGCTAATCAACGCTTAAATCTTTGTTGATTGTATATTTTTTAGGAAGCTAGATGAGCTTTCTAAATGTTCAAAGAACCAGGTTATAACTATGCCAAAATGAGGCGGTAATTGCGCCTCTTTCCACCATAGCGTTTCATCAAATGATGTCATGTAATCAGTGATGAAGAGTAAAGCACTCACGATTAAGATACCGCGGATCGCACCAAAAATAACACCTAACAGTCTATCAGTACCAGATAATCCAGTGACTGCGACTAAGCGATTGATGATGTAATTGACAAGGCCACCTATCAGTAAGGTAGCAATAAAGAGAATAGCGATGGCAGCACTGTTACGAAGTTTCAAATCTTCGATACCAGTAAGGAATTGTGCCATTTCGGGATAAAAATTGCTGGCAATAAAAAAAGCAGCAAACCAAGTGGCCAGCGAGACAGCTTCTTTAGTGAAACCGCGAATTAAGCTAATTAAAGACGACAAACCAATAACACCAAGAATGGTGAAATCAAACCAATTCATACTTATCCCTAAATTAATGTAAATCTATAACGCGCGCATTCTATCAGAGAATGTTTTGAAACGCTTTAAAAACTAAGGTTCAATTGGATTAAAAGGAATAACTTTTCCGTTTAGATTGGTTAAGCTTTTTAATCGTGGCAACATATCGGTTAATTTTTGTTTAGAAACATTCGGCCCAACAAAAACACGTGTTAATTGACCATCCATGACTTCCCTAGGGATAGTATGCGCTTGAAAACCTGCTTTGTTTAATTTCTTTAATAAACTATTAATATTAGCTTTGTTTTGGAAGGCACCTAATTGAATTGTCCAAGCTGGATCATCAAACACCGGCGCCTTAACAGCTTTAGGTGGTGCAGGTGTTACTGTTTTTGGATTTGTTACTTTGTTATCTTCTACAACAACCGCAGATGCAACCTCTTCCACTTTCCATTCAGATGTGACCTCAGTTGGAGCATCTTCAGCTTCTTCATTTTCAATGACTAACTCTTCCTTCGAAGAAGGCGTTGAATCTGAAAAGGATTGAGAATGCTCTTTTAGTTCAGGCTTAATAGGCGTTGCAGCAAACTCTTGCTGATAGGTATTTTTTTTACCGTCAATCAATGAAGGCAAGAAGATCACAACTAATGCGACTAATATAGTAATGCCGACTAAACGATTTTTAAACTGAGATGCCACGTTATACCCTTGCTATTTGGTTAAAATATCGGAAACAGTATGGAATGAACCGAATACTATGACTATATCAGATGCACTGATATTCTGAACTACCTTATCGACCGCGCCCAGTACATTTTCATAACAGGTCACATTATGGTTATTGTACTCACTGCTTTGATAAGCCTCTAACAATAATGATGCTGGTGCCCCACGATAACAATGTAAATCTGCGAAATGATACTCACTAATTTCACTATTAATAGCGGACAATGTCGCAGTCATATCTTTATCAGATAACATACCGACAACGGCATGCACTTTACAACATGCTGGTTTTAATTGTTTTAAGCGCTTTATTTGTGTTGCTAGATATTGCGCCGATTGAGGGTTATGTGCAACATCAATATAAAAGTCACAACCATATCCTTCAATAGCTTGTAAGCGCCCTGCTAATGTTGCGTTTTCAACTGAAGCAATTAATTTCTCTGGTGCAATCGTAATATCTAACGCTTCAATCACTGCTAACGCGGTTGATGCATTTTGCATCGGCATCAAAGTTTGTTTAATTGGTGATAATGTTTTCTGGCCAGTCCAAGACCAATGTTGTTCATCTAGCATCTTAAATGCGAAGTCTTTTGTGGCTAACTTTAATTGTGCAGAGATTGATTGAGCATGATCGATTATCGATTGTGGTACATCTAACTCTCCACAAATAGCGGGTTTATTGGCTCTAAATACTCCGGCTTTTTCGAAACCTATTTTTTCTCTATCACAGCCTAACCAATCAATATGATCGATGCCTATGGTGGTGACGACACTTACATCTGATTCCACCATATTGGTAGCATCTAAACGTCCACCTAAACCGACTTCTAAGAGTATATAGTCACAATTTGCCTGTTGTAATAAATACAAACACGACAAGGTAGCATATTCAAAATAGCTCAGAGAAATGGTTTCACGGGCATTTTCAATGATAGCAAATGCATCACAATGTGCCTGGTCATCAAGTTCAAGTCCATTAATACGTAAGCGTTCATTATAACGATGGATGTGTGGAGAGCTATAAACTCCTACTTTAAAACCAGTATCTAATAATATTTTTTCTAAATAAGCACAGGTGGTGCCTTTGCCATTAGTACCTGCAACGGTGACAACTTTAGCATCGAAATGTATTAAGTTAAGACGTTTACCTACTTCAGTAATTCGCTTTAGGCCTAATTCAATCGCATTCGGGTGTAATTGTTCTAAATGTGCTAACCATTCATTAAGTGTATCGGCAGAAAACATGTTATTAGTTGTTGGAGTTATCATTGTATTTATCACATTAAATATCTAAGAATAAAGGGCCACATGCGGGTCTTGGTAATGCAAACTGCTCTGGGTAATCAACTTCTACTAAATATAAACCACCCGGCTTCGCAGTCGCAGCTGCCTTTGCACGATCTTTGTAACCCAGTAAAGTTTGTAACCAATCAACAGGTTGTTTCTGTTGGCCTATTTCAATCAAACTACCTGCGATATTTCGTACCATGTGGTGCAGGAAAGCATTTGCTTTAATATCAATAACAATAAAATCACTATGTCGAGACACATTTAAATATTCAATAGTTCTTATTGGACTATTAGCCTGACAATGTAATGCTCTAAATGAAGTAAAATCTTGTTCACCTACTAGGTATTGACCTGCTTGATGCATTATTGATGCATCTAAATCACAATGATAGTGGCTTAAACCTTTACTTAGAATACCCGGACGATAAACACCATTGTAGATAATGTAACGGTAACGCCTTGCAGTGGCACTGAACCTTGCATGAAAGCTATCATCAACTTCTTTAACCCAACGTACAGCAATATCATCGGGTAATTTAGCATTGACACCTAATGTCCATGCACCAACTTGACGCTCTGAATCAGTGTCAAAATGTACAACTTGCCCCGTTCCGTGAACACCCGCATCGGTTCTACCAGCACAATTAACTGTAACAGGATGATTAGCAATATTAGATAACGCTTTTTCTAGCTCTTCTTGAACAGAGTTTACTTCTTTTTGTCTTTGCCAACCGTAATAGTTAGCACCATCATATTCAATACCTAAAGCTATGCGCATTTCAGATCATCCTTTTAAAAAACGCTAGTATATACAAATGTTTAAAAATTTAAACAAACAACCTTATGTTGCAGATTAAGATCGGCATTGGTTGCTGAAAAAGTGATCAATAAATATCACACACAAAAATGGCAGCGAAGGCTGCCATTATCGATTGATCTAATTTTCTACTTTTTCGCTTTGGTTTTTTTAGCGACTTTCTTTTTAGGAAGCTCTTCTACCCATTTATTATCAACAAACTTAGCCGTCCAACCCGTTGCTTTTTTGTCTATTTCCGTCATGACATATTGTTCTTTGTTCTTACGGCTATAACGCACAATGGCTAAATTACCATCTGGGTCTTGTTGAGGAGCATCAGCTAGGTAATAGAATTTTTCAGAAATTCTATCTCTAAACTGTGCTAATTCAGCTACTTTTGGAGCACGTGTCTCTCGCGAACGAGGGAAAGTGCTTGCTGCTAAGAAAATACCTGCCGCACCATCACGTAAAATAAAGTATGCATCACTTTGCTCACACTCTAATTCAGGCAAGTGTACTGGATCTTCTTTTGGCGGAGCGACTTCACCACTACGTAATATCTTACGCGTGTTCTTACACTCTTCATTAGTACAGTCCATATACTTACCAAAGCGACCATCTTTTAGCTGCATATCAGACCCACACTTGTCACATTCAACAACTGGACCATCGTAGCCTTTAATCTTAAACTCACCAGATTCAACAATATGACCATCACAGATTGGATTGTTACCACAAACGTGTAACTTACGTTTTTCATCAATCAAGTAACTGTCCATCGCAGTGTCACATTTAGGACAACGATGTTTAGCCATTAATGCCGCTGTTTCTAAATCTTCAGAGCTTAAAATGTCTTCAACTTCTTCACCATCAACTAAGTTGATAGTGGTTTTACAACGCTCTTTTGGAGGTAATGCATAACCAGAACAACCTAAGAATACTCCCGTACTCGCGGTACGAATACCCATTGGACGATCACAAGTCGGACAAGCTACATCATCAATAATGACAGGATCATTAAGACGCATACCGCCATCTTCTTCGGGTAAGTCAGCTTTATCTAGTTGCGTTGTTAAATCTTTATAAAAACGATCTAGTTCGCTATGCCAGTTAGCTTTACCTTCAGCAATCGCATCAAGATTTTCTTCCATCGCAGCAGTAAAGTCATAACTCATGAGCTCACTAAAGTTTTCAGTTAGACGGTCAGTAACGATTTCGCCCATTTTCACTGCAAAGAAACGACGTTTATCTACTTTCACATAACCACGATCTTGGATCGTTGAAATGATACTAGCGTAAGTAGATGGACGACCAATGCCCTGCTTTTCTAACTCTTTAACCAAGGCCGCTTCAGTAAATCTTGCAGGTGGCTTAGTAAAATGCTGTTGCGGATCTAATGCTACTAAACTAACTTCTTCACCTACCTTTAAGTCGGGTAGTTGCACTTCATCTGCTTTACTCTTGGTCACTGGTTGTGCTTTTGTCCAACCAGCAAAGCGTAAAGTACGGCCTTTAGCACGTAATTTATAATCACCTGCCGCAATCACTAAAGTAGATGAGTCATATAATGCAGGTAGCATCTGACATGCTAAAAATTGACGCCATATAAGTTCATACAAGCGTTTTGCATCTTTATCAGTAACATCAATTAACTCAGCACGTTGTAACACATCTGATGGACGTATCGCTTCATGAGCTTCTTGTGCACCGGCTTTACTACTATAAGATACAGGCGCTTCTGGTAAATAATTTTCGCCAAACTCTTTAGTAATAAAATCACGTGCAGAAGCCACAGCATCTTTGCTTAAGTTGGTAGAATCGGTACGCATATAAGTAATGTAACCCGCTTCGTATAAACGTTGCGCTAACATCATGGTCTTTTTGACACCAAATCCTAAACGCGTGCTCGCTGCCTGTTGCAGAGTAGAAGTGATAAAAGGCGCACTTGGTTTACTTTTTGTCGGTTTATCTTCGCGAGCATCTAGTAAGAAGGTTTCTTCTTTTAACGCATCAACCGCAACTTGTGTTTCTTGTTCGTTTACAGGCGCAAAGGTTTTGTCATTGTGCTTAAATACTTCTAAACGTAATTCAGTTTTATCTTGAGCAAGGGTTTGTGCATGTAAATCCCAATATTCAACCGGATTAAATGCTTTTATCAAACGCTCACGCTCTACCAGTAACTTTACTGCTACGGATTGCACTCGGCCTGCTGATAAACCTCTGGCCACCTTTTTCCATAACAAAGGAGACACCATGAAACCAACAAGACGATCTAAAAATCGACGTGTTTGTTGTGCATTAACGCCATCAACATTTAGTTCTGTTGGGTGTTTGAATGCTTCTTGAATAGCTGATTCTGTAATTTCATTAAATACAACGCGTTGATATTTATCATCATCGCCACCTAAAATTTCTTTCAGGTGCCATGCAATCGCTTCACCCTCTCTATCCAAATCGGTCGCGAGATAAATAGTTGGCGCATCAACGGCTAACTTCTTTAATTCATCAACTACCTTTTCTTTACCAGGTAAGATTTCATAATTAGCAGCCCAATTATTTTTTGGGTCAATACCCATTCTTGTTACTAGTGCAGCTTGTGTACGTTTTGCTGTCTCTTTCGCTTTTTGAGCAGGGGTTAAACCAGCTAAAGATTTTTTCTTTTTTGCATCGATTGATTTTTTCGCACTACCACTTGTTGGTAGGTCACGAACATGTCCAACACTCGATTTAACAATAAAATCTTTACCTAAATATTTATTGATTGTTTTTGCTTTGGCAGGTGATTCCACGATAACCAGAGATTTGCTCATATTGCTTTGATACCTAATATATAGTCTGTGTTAGAAAGAATGTTAACTCGTCCATTGAGTTTCTCTTTTTTATATAATCCAAAGTTTTGACGAATAGCAACCTATTTTTTATATTTTTAAAATATAGGTAATAAAAAGCCGACTTGAATAATAGCCGGCTTTTTAACATATTTTTAATCAAAACGTTACTTAAACATTCTTGAAATATTAGTTTGCATAATTGTCATTAAACTTGTTTGTACAGAGGCTGCTACACTTTTGCCGATCTTTTCAGCAAGTTTTTTACTTTTTTGGTAACGCACTTGTACTATATGTTTATCTTCGAATTGATCAAGTAAGTAATCATCACTGGTTTGTACTTTATCAATTAATTGTAAATCAAAGGCTTGTGAGCCATACCAATGTTCACCTGTTGCCACTTTATCAATATCTAATTGCGTGCGGTGCTCACTGACAAAATGTTTGAATAATTGATGTGTTTCTTCCAGCTCTTGTTTGAATTTTTCACGTCCCAATTCATCGTTTTCACCAAACATAGTTAACGTACGTTTATATTGTCCTGCAGTTAATTGTTCGAATTCAACATCATGTTTTTTTAACACTTTATTGAAATTTGGAATTTGTGCGATAACACCAATTGAACCAATAATTGAAAATGGAGCAGCAATAATTTTGTCAGCAACACACGCCATCATGTAACCACCACTTGCAGCGACTTTATCAACAGAAATTGTTAGCGGGATATTTTTGTCTTTTAATCGTTGTAATTGTGATGCAGCTAGTCCGTAACCGTGTACCATACCACCGCCACTTTCTAAACGTACGAAGACTTCATCTTTCTCAGTGGCGACACTGATAATCGCAGTCACCTCTTCACGTAGAGAAGATACCTCTTTAGCATCAATACTACCTTTAAAATCAATTACGTAAAGTTGAGATTGAGACTCAACCTTAGTTGCTTCCTTAGCTTCTGCTTTATCTTTTTTAGTTTTTTCTTTTTTGCGTTTTTTATCTTCTTTATGTTTTGCTTTAAGTTGTACAGGGCTTAATAGCTGTTCTGAAATAGATTTTTTTGTCTCATTAATTTGTTCAGAAAGATCAGTTAATTCCAACTCACCTTTTTTAGCTTTTTGTTTGCTAGTCAAAGCTATCACAGCAATTAAAATTGCAACAATAGTGATCACAAACGTAACTGCTTTGGCTAAAAATAGCCCATACTGCATTAAATATTCCAAAATAATTCCTCGTTATAAAATAATTCGCTCATAATGACAAAAAATGTCGCAACCTACAAAAGAGTTTAAGCCTTTTTTTAAAAAAAACGATATGATCGATTTTTTTACAAACAGAGAAACGGTTATGGACTACAATGCCCCTACTAACTTATTAGATAATAAAACAATTCTTATTACAGGTGCCGGAGATGGTATTGGTAAGGCCTTAGCCATAAAATGTGCAGACTTAGGCGCTAATCTGGTGTTATTAGGTAGAACTTACAGTAAATTAGATTCTGTAGCTCAACAGATTGCACAATTAAATAAACAACCAGCTAAAACGATACAACTAGACCTTAATGATGCCACTGAAGAGCAATATGTTAATTTAGCGAATCAATTAACTAAGGACTACATTAATTTAGATGGTTTGGTTCATAACGCGAGCCAACTTGGCAAGCTTTGTAAATTTACTGAGATAGATAATCAGACTTGGCATGAAGTCATGCAAACCAACGTTAATGCAGCATTTCTCCTGACCAAATACTTACTACCGCTATTACAGGCAGCACCGAGTGCGAGCACTATTTTTACTACCTCAAGTGTTGGTCATAAAGGGCGAGCATTATGGGGAACTTACAGTGTATCGAAGTTTGCTACAGAAGGCATGATGCAGGTACTTGCAGATGAATATTCGGACACTGTAATGCGTTTTAATGCTGTTAATCCAGGTGGAACAAGAACATCTATGCGCGCTAGTGCGTATCCAGAGGAAGATGTAAAGCGTTTGAAGACACCGGAAGAGATTTTAGATACCTATCTTTACCTATTAGGCGATGATAGCTCAGAAGTTACTGGACAACGTTTTAACGCACAGTAAAAATACTTATTCATTGGTGAATATTAATAATGTCATTCACCAATGATAACAAACGTTAATAGATACTCTGCCCTTCTTCGGGTCTAGTTTTGAGTAACTTTAACGTCCACATATATTGCGCTTTATTTTCTGCAATAACACGCTCAATAGCTTGATTCATTAAATCTGTATCATGCTGTTCGCAGCCACTTGGAATGTTGTTTAATGGTGAGTGACAGATAACATCAATCTTACCTGTTTTTGCATTATATGAAGTATAAGTAGGAATAACCACGGCTTTTCCTAATTTAGCCAAACGCCCAATCACAGGCAATGTCGCTTTTTCTGTAGCAAAAAAGGGGGAAAACACACTACTTTCGCGACCATGATCTTCATCTGGCAAATAATAGAAGTGTGCTTTATCTCTTAAGCTTTTGATGCAGGGCTTCAAGCCTTCACTTCGGTGATATAAAGTGCCCTTTTCGTGTAAACGGCTAAAACGTGTTCTGTAATTTGTAACAAACCAATCAAATATTGGATTTTTATAATCTTTAAACATACTTGATAAAGGGTAGCCTCTTGCAGATATCGCAGCAACACCAGCGAAATCAAGGCCATAACAATGAGGTGCTAAAAAAATAATCGCATTTCCAGCTTGCTCTGCTTCTTTTACAAAGTGCTCACCGATGAAATTAATGCGCTTATGAAGAAAAGATTGACTACGAAATGCAATCTCACCCAGTGACAAAGCAATTTGCGCCATAGAACGAAAGTTCTTCTTCATTAACGCATCTTTATCTGACTCTGAATACTCGGGGAAACACAGGCCAATATTAGTAAAGGCGATTTTTTTACGCTTTTGTAAAAATTTTGCAGAATAAAGTTTATCTGCGCACCAAGAAGCAAAACGATCTCGAATACTAACAGGTATATAACTACAGATAAATAATAATGCGAGTAAGCTCCATGTTCCCCAATACTTTGGTAAAAAATGTTTTGCTTTAAGCGATGTATCAAACTGGGAATTGTATTGAGTCATAAATGTTGCTTTTTACAGGGGGTTGAGTGATTGGGTGGTAGACCTCCCAGCAAACTCTCGGCACTTGAATCACCTACTATGGCTGCTGCCTTCCGGCTCTGACCAGGTTAATAAGTTATCAATGCGAGAAACCAAGAGGCCTACCATTGTCACTGCATCAAGCCTTGACTTGATGCGAGGGATTATACGTAAGCCCCGATATAATTCAATAGATAATTAGTTATTTTATATCTAAGCGCTTAAATAGTCAACAGTTTTTACTTGGGTGATTAAAAACCATACTATTTAAAAAATATGTACATTATTTTTGTTGTCAAATACGAAAATAGATTGATAAAGATAAAAAACAATCTATTTGAACAATAACCTAGATCTCTTGTGAAGCGAGGATAGACTGTTATGAGGAATTACAAACAAAATAATATAATGGAGTGTAATTAGATTGAAATATCCCGAATACTTAATCCAAGTATTCGGTGTATCTATCGATCACTGTAGCTCATCTTTTGAAAAATGATAAGCTGTCATGATTCGCTGAATAGCCAGGCTAAATAATACCTTTAATTATTCGATCTGCTTTAACACGTTTCAGTCGAGAAATAAGCTGTTTAACTTTGTCTGGATAAGTAGCCATATCATCAATATCTTGGTAACTCTCAATTAAACGAGTGTGAACCAGTATATTATCTAATTCCGTATGTATCTGTTCACTCAACTGTTTTTTAGGGTCATCAATCAGCAAACCATTTTCAAGGTCCAAACGCCACGCTCTAGGATTTAAATTATGCCCAGTTAATAAAGAAAAACGCTGGTCGGAGTAAATACCTTTTAGGTGAAAACTATTGGAGTCATGTTTCCACAAATGTATCTTGAGATTGCCTTGTAAAATAGACGTGTGATGTTTTTTAGCAAAGTTACGCAAATTAACTTCATATAAATATGGTAAAGCCGCAATGGTTTTAAATGGTTTATCTTCAGGAATATAAAAGTCGTTGGCCGTTTTGTCCCCTACTACAATAGTTATTTTGACTTTACGTTTTAGTAATGAAGAAATATCGCGAGACAATGCCGTCGGCAAATTAAAGTAAGGAGTGAACAGAATTAATTCCTGCTCGGTAGAATGGAAAATAGCGCGAATGACTTTATTTAATAAATTTTTCTTAGTGCCTATTCCAGTAAGCGGTCTAATAGCAACACAATCAGTTGTTTCAGGATCAAAATGATAACCTGATAACTTTAAATTCCTGCTTAAGTTTTTGTGTTCTTTTTTCAGTTCATTAAAGCGTGGAACATAGGGAGAATTTAGTTGAACCACTGCCTCACTATTTACGATCACCTGTTTCAAGTAATCCACCATAGTATCCGCTAGCGCTTTATCTTTAATCAGCCAGTAACGATCAAAACGATAACGCTCTTGTTGATGTAAATAGATGTTGTTAATACTTGCACCGCTATAAAAAACTAAATCATCGAAAATAAAGCCTTTTAAGTGCTGAACTCCAAACAATTCTTTACGTTTTACTGGCAAACCAACAATCTTAACACCCTGGCCATTTATCTCTGCCATTTTCTGATACCAAGTAGTATTGGTATCCCCCCCTTTTGCAGCACCGATCAAACCACGTTGAGCCCGATGAAAATCGATGCACACGGTAATATCTAAATTAGGATGGTTTTGTTTCGCTTGGTATAAAGCCGCTAAGACTTCTTCACCAGCTTGGTCAGCTTCAAGATATAAAGCAGCAATATAGATACGCTGAGTTGCGTTATTGATTTGTGCAAATAATTCAGTTTTAAATGCTTCTGTCGTTAGCAAACATTTAATATCACTTGCAGTAACAGGCAGTTTTTTCAATTTTGTTAAAAATGAAAGACTTTGATTAATTTTTTTACTCATAGCTCTCTATCATGTGTTACCAGTCTCAGTTCGTATTGTTTTACGTTACACTATGGTCACAGTAAACCATTAATAAATACAATACAAAGTTAGATATAGACTCGGTTATATATCAATTAAATTAACCTTAAACAGTTTATTAAAGTTAATGTAATAAATATAATTAAACCTTAATGATTACTCATTAAGGTTTAAAAATTCAACTATTTAATTAGATATTAAATAACTTTAGCTAATGCATCACACAAAGGTTGCATGTTGTTTTTAGTCATACCAGCTACAGAAATACGTCCAGAGCCTACGATATAAACAGCATACTCTTCTTTTAAGCGATTTACTTGATCAACCGTTAAACCAGAGAATGAGAACATACCTAATTGACGACTAATAAAGCTAAAGTCACCTTCAACACCTTTCTCTTTCAATGTAGCTACAAACAGATCACGCATCTCTTGAATACGGTTACGCATATCAGCAACTTCTTGAACCCATTGCTCATATAAAACTGCATCATTAAGAATAGTTGTTACAATCGCAGCACCATGTGATGGTGGGTTAGAGTAGTTAGAACGAATACCCGCTTTAATTTGGCTAAATGCTGCATCAGCGATGTCGCTATCTTCAGCTACCAAAGTAATACCACCAACACGTTCATTGTATAAACCAAAGTTTTTAGAGAATGAATTGGCAATTAATAACTCTTTGTTGTATTCAGCAAATACTCGTAAACCTTGAGCATCTTCTTCAACACCATTACCAAAACCTTGATATGCGAAATCAAAGAATGGTATAGCACCTAATTCAGCAACGAGTTTCGCTAAAATTTCCCATTGTTCAGGAGTAGGATCAATACCCGTTGGGTTATGACAACAACCGTGGAATAAGACCATATCGCCGGCTTCAACAGATTGAAGTGAGGCAATCATCGCATCAAAATCAAGATCTTTAGTTTCAGCATTGTAGTAGTCGTAAGTCACTACTTCAAGACCTGATGTTTTGAAAACATTACCGTGGTTAGCCCAAGTTGGATTGCTCACCCAAATTTTCTTGATACCTAATTTCTGCACAGCAAAGTCTGCACCTGTACGTAATGCACCAGTACCACCTGGTACTTGCGCTGTACGAGCACGTTTTGACGTAATGATTTCAGCATTTTTGCCGAATAATAAAGTTTGAACAGCTTCACCGTAAGCAGCAATACCTTCAATGGTCAGGTAGCTTTTGGTAGTTTCTTCAGCAAGTAAACGTTTTTCAGCTTCTTTAACAGTCGCTAAAATAGGTGTTTGACCCATCTCATTTTTGTAAATACCAACACCTAGGTTGATTTTATCTTCACGACTATCTTTTTTGAATGCATCTGTTAAGCCTAAGATAGGATCTGCAGGTGCCATACTCACTTGTTCAAACATACTTATTCCTTTGTTGATATTGAAAAATAGTTAATTTGATTGCTTTTATACCATCCTTACTTCATCAAGCAATCAATTTAATAACTATTGTGACATTTTGCTGTCTATTTCAGCAATTTTAGCCTTCCAAATCGCAGGACCTTGCTCATGAACGTTATTTCCTTGACTATCAACAGCAACAGTTACAGGCATGTCTTCAACATCAAATTCGTAAATTGCTTCCATTCCTAAATCAGCAAATGCAACAACACGCGATTTTTTGATTGCCTTAGCAACAAGATATGCAGCACCACCGACGGCCATCAAATACACTGAATTATGTTTAGCAATCGAATCAACTGTTTTTTGGCCACGCTCAGACTTACCAATCATGCCTAATAAGCCAGTTTCCTCTAACATAAAGTCAGTGAATTTATCCATACGTGTAGCAGTAGTTGGTCCAGCAGGCCCTACTACCTCATCACGTACAGCATCAACAGGTCCAACGTAGTAAATAAAGCGCCCTTTAAAGTCAACGCCTTCAGGTAAGCCTTTACCACTAGTGATTAATTCATTAATACGTTTATGTGCTGCATCACGGCCTGTTAAAATTTTCCCCGTTAACAATAAAGTATCACCACTTTTCCAATCACTCATATCAGCTTTGGTTATATTGTTGACGTTAACACGTTTAACATTCTCACCGACTTCCCGTGTTATTTCTGGCCATTGATCTAACGATGGCGGTGTCAGATAAGCTTCACCTGAGCCATCTAAAGTAAAGTGAGCATGACGTGTAGCTGCACAGTTTGGAATCATCACAACAGGTTTAGACGCAGCATGAGTTGGGCAACTTTTAATTTTAATGTCTAAGACAGTTGTTAAACCACCTAGCCCTTGTGCCCCGATACCTAAATTATTGACACGCTTGTAAATCTCTAAACGAAGTTTTTCATCAGTATTTAACGAGTCTGGGTCGGATTTTGCTTTTTCTTGTAATTCAAAAATATCTACAGGTTCCATTAGCGATTCTTTTGCCATTACTGCAGCTTTTTCTGTCGTTCCTCCAATACCTATTCCAAGCATACCCGGCGGACACCAACCTGCCCCCATTGTTGGTAATGTTTTTTCAATCCAATCTTCAATAGAGTCTGACGGATTTAACATGGCCATTTTAGATTTGTTTTCAGAGCCACCGCCTTTTGCAGCGACCATCACTTCAACTTTATTACCTTTAACCATTTCAACATGTACAACAGAAGGTGTATTGTCTTTAGTGTTCTTACGAGCCCCAGCTGGGTCAGCAACAATCGACGCACGTAAAGGATTTGTCTGGTCGTTGTAAGCTTGACGAACCCCTTCATCAACAAGCTCTTGAACCGTTAATTCTGTATCGAAAGTAACTTTCATACCAATTTTTACAAATACAGTTACGATGCCAGTATCCTGACAAATTGGGCGCTTCCCTTCTGCTGACATACGAGAATTAATAAGAATTTGTGCTATGGCATCTTTAGCAGCAGGATTCTGCTCTGCTTGATAAGCTTTATCCATCGCTTGGATAAAATCTAGTGGATGATAATAAGAAATGAATTGTAATGAATTTTTTACACTATTAATGAAATCAAGCTCTTTAATGACTGTCATCAGTCGCTCCCAGTAATTAGTAAACAGTTTATAAAAACAATGGTAATATTATTGGCCTCAACCGCCTAATTTTTTGTTACAAAAATGTTGCCTAAATACGAAAAAATGACTTATATATCAGATAATACCGTAATAAAACCGCTATCTTTTCCCGTAAAGATAATCAATATCATTAAGTCCGAGCTATCCGCTGCACAATGGACTGTATTTTTAGAATCAAGCAGTGTTGATCATGTTGACAGCAACTGGTCTATTTTCACCAGTGATCCTATCGCGACATTAACAGAATCAACTGATGGGACATTATTCCATGACTGTTTATTAAATAGTTATAAGGACATGGGAAAAGACCCCTTAACTGCGCAAACAGCTATCCGACAAGCATTTTTCCATGCAGAAACTGATAATGACTTTCCTTTCCATGGTGGCGCAATTGCAGCATATAGTTATGAAATGGGTGAGTTATTTGAATCTTTACATAAAACATCAAAAAATACAGGTCTAGACATAGGGGCATTCCACTGTGGTTTTTATGACTGGGCAATTTTGCACAATGTACACGATGACCAATTTTATTTAATGCAGCATCGCAGTAAAAACCGAACTGAACAGCTTGATATATTATGGGAGACACGTTTTCAATGGTTAAGTAATTTACTTATTAAGCAGTCTACCACCGAATTTGATTTCAAATTAACAGAAGCGTGGCAAGCGAACACCTCTGAAGAGCAGTATCAAGCGGCATTCAATCAAGTTCAAGAATATATACTTAGTGGTGATTGTTACCAAGTCAATTTAGCACAACGTTTCCAGGCACCTTATGTAGGCAGTGAATATCAAGCGTACCAAGCATTATTGCAAGATAATAAACCGCCCTTTGCCGCTTTCTTTGTATTACCCGATCAAACCATTATTTCAGTTTCTCCTGAGCGTTTTTTATTATTAAAAAATCAAATTATCCAAACAAAACCGATTAAAGGCACTATGCCTAGAAGCTTGAGCCAAGCTGAAGATTTAGCCAACAAGCAAAAGCTAATCAACTCAGAAAAAGATCAAGCTGAAAACTTAATGATTGTGGATCTATTGCGTAACGATATAGGTCGTGTAAGTGAAGCTGGCAGCGTTGCTGTGCCTAAATTATTTGATATAGAAAGTTTCCCAGCAGTACATCACTTAGTCAGCACAGTAACAGGTAAATTAGCAGAGCAATATACTACGGAAGATTTACTCAGGGCCTGTTTCCCGGGAGGTTCTATCACTGGCGCTCCTAAAATCCGCTCCATGGAAGTGATATGTGAATTAGAAAAATTTCAACGTCAAATCTACTGTGGCAGTATCGCATATATTAATGGTAACGGGGATATGGACAGCAGTATTACGATTCGTACCTTAGTATGTCATCAGCAAAAAATTTATTGTTGGGCAGGCGGAGGCATTGTAGCGGATTCGAATGCTCAGAGTGAATACAAAGAGTGTTTTGATAAAGTCAGTAAAATATTACCTCTCTTGGCTTCATTGAATCAATAATTTACAAAAAGTAATAGCAAGCATTCAGACAATAAAAAACCAACTGTAAAAGTTGGTTTTTTGTTTAATGTCTTTTGTGACAGAATATAATATTGTTGTTCTAACCTTACCTGGTCGGTAATTCTATATCTTCAAACAGTTTATTCACTTCCGCGGTGTATTTAAGTTGTATTGCTTTTTCCACCAAAGGACGAGTTAAATGTGGGGCAAAACGAACCATAAAATCATACATATAATCACGTAAGAAAGAGCCCTTTCTAAACCCAATACTGGTTAAACTAGACTTAAAGATATGACTGGCATCTAACACACAAAAATCATCATCTTCATTAATAGCCATTGTTGCAATAACACCCACACCTAAGCCAAGACGAACATAAGTTTTAATCACATCTGCATCGGTTGCAGTAAACACTACATTAGGTTTGTAACCAGCAGCGTTAAAAGCTTCATCTAATTCAGATCGACCAGTAAAACCAAAGATATAAGTAACAATCGGGTGTTCAGCAATATCATCGATTGACAGTTTTTCAATTTTCGCTAAAGGATGGTCTTTAGGCACAATTACCGAGCGATTCCAGTGATAACACGGCAACATGATCAAGTCTTGATACAAATGTAAAGCTTCGGTAGCAATTGCAAAGTCTGTTTTCCCTTTTACAACGGATTCACTTATTTGCGTTGGCGTACCTTGGTGCATATGTAAAGACACTTTCGGGTAGCGTTTAATAAAACCATTAATCACTTCAGGTAAAGCGTAGCGAGCTTGCGTATGAGTCGTAGCAATATTTAACTTACCTTGATCTGGCATAGTGTATTGGTTGGCTACCGCTTTAATACTTTCAACTTTACCTAAAATCTCAGTTGAATAACGTATTATTTCCTGCCCTGCAGGGGTCACTTTAGTTAAGTGTTTACCGCTACGTTCAAAAATTTGAATCCCTAGTTCATCTTCCAGCATTCTAACCTGTTTACTGATACCAGGCTGAGAAGTAAAAAGGTTCTCAGCGGTGGCAGATACATTTAGGTTATGATTGAGTACTTCGACAATGTAACGTAATTGTTGCAATTTCATAATGTTATCAGCTTATGTTTAGGTTAATGCTTATTCCATTTTATTCTATCAGACTTCTAAAATTTACAAAGTCATACTTTTAACACATAGCACTATACCTGTATAAAAGTAATCAAAGTGTCTAAATCGCTCTTAAAATGATACAAAACAATAAATATTCAACTATTTTCTAAAAGGCGAGCAAATAAAAGCAATGCTAACACCTTCGCATTTTTATAGTTAGAATGAGGTACATAGCATTTACGCTGATGGAGAAATAATGAAAAATACTGATCAACTTGATTTCAGTACTATATTAGCTACTAGCATACACGATATGAAAAACTCACTGGCAATGGTGTTGCAATCGATTGAAGATTTAGATCTAGCAGACAATTTGACGAGTCTGCAACATAAATCAGTATCTAACTTACATTATCAAACATCACGTATTAACAGTACCTTGATGCAATTGTTGGCTCTATATAGGGATGAGCGAAAACAGTTACCTGTATTAATTGAAGAAAATTCAGTAAATGAATTATTAACAGATGTATTGGAGCGCAATCGCTTATATTTAAACAGTCATCATATCAAGTTAAGTGTTAAAGTTGAAAATAACCTATACGGCTATTATGATGTTGACTTAATCAGTTATTTATTAAGTGATATTTTAATTAATGCATTACGTCATGCAAAAAGTGAAGTCATTATTTCAGCCCATCATCAAGATCCCTATTTAATATTTGAAATAGAAGATGATGGCGAAGGATACCCGCATTATATGTTGAATGTGAATGATGATGAGTTTGCATCATTTAATGCAAATAAAGGGCGAAGTGGATTGGGTTTACTATTTGCTAAAAAAATCGCTGCAGCCCATAAGCTTAAAGCTCTGTCTGGGAATATTACTTTGACCAATAAACCTGAACAAAGTGGCAGTATATTCACTTTACGATTACCTTAATTTTTTAATGGCATGGTCAGTTTAAGATACCCTGCTTTACTTTAATCATATAAAAGAGCATCTAACTTGTATCCATTAATTATATCTTTAGTCGGTTTATTATTGATTGTTATGATCGGTTATAACATCATTCAACAATACAAACAAAAAGCGGAAACAGAGCGACGTATCTCGGTTTCCAAACAGCACGCCACTATTACAGAAGTTGACGAATTGTTGTTGTTTTCAACTAAAATTCCGTTCAGTAAAGCGTTATTATTAATTCTAAAAAATAGAATTCGTAATGCCTTATATATCATGATTAATATATCGCCAACCACTGCCAGCTACAGAGAACACTTTGCTGATACTGAAGCGCAAATAAAACAAATCAAAGAAAATTATGTCGCACCATCACCAAGCAGTTTACAAGTACCGCCGAATGATAAAGATGCCTTAGCATTGGTACAAGCGACTAAAAAAATACGTGCAGTGTTGCGATCTGAGCATGCAAAACAAAAAATTAATACAGACCTATTTGTTTCTGAGAACCAACAGCTAGAAATGATGCAGTTAAAAATTAATATCGAAATCAGTATTAAACGTATTAATGATGCAAAAAATCAAAAACAATATAATACAGCAAGACAAATGACTGACAAGATTCTCAAGATCTTAAGTAATATTCCACACAAAGATAATGATTTAGAGAATAAACAAGCATTATTAGAAAATGTAAAAACTGAAGTTTCTTCTTATTTAACCAGTGAGCAAAATGCTGCTATGGATAATCAACAACAGAACAAAAAAGAAGATAGTAAAAAGAAAGACCTAGAAAGATTATTTGCCGACAAACAAAAATGGTAACCCTGTAAACATTTGCTTGATAATTATTAACGTATATAATTTTGATATAAATCAATAACTTTAATCACATCCTCATTATTATAAAATATCATCATAATAATGAGGCATCAGTTATGCAATCCATCACTTCAGAACAACAACAACAATTAAAAACGCATTTACTTGCTGAATTTTCACAAGTGAAAGAAAAGGTAAAAACTCGCCTTGCAGTCTCTTCAAAACCTTACTTGAATGAGCTTGTTAACAAAGTTGATGCAATGAATGCTGATTTGTTAATTGAAAGTTTAGTGCATAGTGAAAGCCACTCTCTTAATATTTATAAAATGCAAATAAAGAGCATTGATGCTGCACTACAGGGTATTGAACTTGGTTTATACGGGTTATGCTCAGATTGTGAAATAGAGCTATCTGCCGAAGAACTATTTGAATGCCCTACTCAGCAACGCTGTTCAGCTTGCGAATTAAAATACCAACAGCAAAAAGTTAAGGGATATAAGTTATAAAAGATAATTTATTGTTAACTTTATAGGAAGGTATATGCTAAATTGCCTTCCTTTTACTTAACTAGAGCTGAGATTTTGACCGATAATATTTCCCCTGTAACTTTAGATAATGCCTCTAGCACCAAACATAATGAACTTGAGAAAACTTTACCTTTGTCAGTATCACAATGTAGTACTGATTTTAGCGAGTATATAAAGCAATATTCGCCATCTAAGGGACTCTCATTTTCTCAATTATTTCCAAACGCAACGGCTATTGTATCCAAATATCTTAAGCTGCCGACACCTTTATTATTGGTAAATAGTCGCTACTGGTTAAATGCTCAACAAGTATTGAAGGAGGTCATCCCTAGTGATTTAC
Organism: Psychromonas sp. KJ10-5; assembly: GCF_055808325.1. Classification (NCBI taxonomy): domain Bacteria; kingdom Pseudomonadati; phylum Pseudomonadota; class Gammaproteobacteria; order Alteromonadales; family Psychromonadaceae; genus Psychromonas; species Psychromonas sp. KJ10-5. The sequence goes on from NZ_CM147864.1 coordinate 1,261,798, forward strand.
CAGCTGATTATTTGTTAAGTTATAATCAAGAAAGTTTGTTTGGTCGATTATCTCTTACTGGTAATGATGATCTCACACTATCAGAAGGTTTATTAACTAAACTAAATAATGGTGCGCTAGTGTTAAATATTAGCCCCGTATTAGTTGATCCTAGTTTATGGTTTAAACTTAAATCAGTATTACAGCGTGGTTATCTACTAGCCAGCGATGCAGTTAATGCTGAAAAAATAAAACAAGTCTTACCCGACCTGCAATCACAACCAGTAAATATCAAATTAATTTTAGTAGCGACACGTTTGCAATTAGAAGAATTGATCCAGATAGACCCTGAGTATACGCAAATTTCATCGTTATTCTGTGAATTAGCAAGTCAGGTACCTGCAACACAAAATGCAGCTGATACCATCATCAATTATTGCCATCAAGTAACTCAACAACTAGCAATTGAACCACTTGATAACGAAACATTAAACACACTTTTTAAAGCCTTGGCAGTGGAGTGTCAGCATCAACAACAGCTATTGTTTGACCCTGAGTTTATTCAACAAACAATACGTTATGCTAACTTGTTTTGTAGCGATAAAAAAATCACCAAAACAGATCTAACAGACTATTTTCAAGAGATAAATGAAGCACAGTCTTTAGCCCGTAAATACAGTGAACAATCTCTTCTAGAAGGCCAAGTTAACTTACAATTAAGCGGCGAAAAAATTGGCCAAATTAATGGTTTATCTGTCGTTGAATTGTTGGGGTATCCTTGCGAATTTGGAGAGATATTTAGGATTTCAGCCAGTGATATGATTGGCGACGGTGAAATTATTGATGTAGAACGAAAAGTCGAATTAGCAGGTAACATTCACGCTAAGAGCACGCATATTGTTCAAGGCTATCTAAATCACTTTTTTAGCCATATTAATGCGTTCCCCTACTCTTGTAATCTTGTATTCGAACAATCATATCAAGAAAGTGATGGTGATAGTGCTTCCTTAGCCATCTTGTTAGCTGTCAGCTCTTGTTACGCTAAGTTTCCGGTTAAGCAGAATGTATTCGTGACAGGTTCATTAGATCAACATGGCAACGTGTTACCAATTGGCGGTATCAATCAAAAAATTGAATCTGTTTCTCGTTTATTTGAATTAGGTTTAATAACCGATTCAGTGACGATTGTGATGCCTAAGGCAAATATCATTAACTTAACCTTAAACGATCAAACATTACGCTTAATTGAGCAAGGAAAAATACTGATTCATGCAATTGCACACTGCCATCAAGCTTTTCCTTTATTGTTAAACAAACAGTTTGAAGATGTAATTAAAGTAATTAATTGCAGAATTGAGTTAGCGAACAAGGAAGAGATGGAAGAATCATCGTCTAGCTTGTTTTCTAGGCTAAAACATTCTATCTTTCATTAGGATAGTTAAAACAAACGACAAGGTTTTTATTATTCTTGATTGTTCATAGCGCCTCATATAAAGTATGGCGCTCATTATTTCGTGGTGTTAATTATATGCATTTTAATGCCTCACCTTATCAATTATCTTAAGAAAAGTGATTATGACTAAAACCGTATCCCAAAAAGAGTTGGGTAAAAACTCTTACAATAAAGAAGAATTAATCAAATGTGGTCAAGGTGAGCTATTTGGTGAAGGCAATTGTCAATTACCAGTAGACAATATGTTAATGTTAGATCGTATCATCTCTATTACAGAAGATGGTGGCGAACATGGTAAAGGCGAATTAATCGCTGAGCTAGATATCGACAAAGCATTATGGTTCTTCGAATGTCATTTCCCTAATGACCCTGTAATGCCTGGTTGTCTAGGTCTAGATGCAATGTGGCAATTAGTTGGCTTCTTCCTAGGTTGGAGCGGTGGTCCTGGTAAAGGTCGTGCACTAGGTGTAGGTAATGTTAAATTTACTGGCCAAGTATTACCAACAGCTAAGAAAGTAACTTACCGCATCACGATGAAGCGTTTAATCATGCGTAAATTAGTAATGGGTATTGCTGATGGTGTTGTGGAAGTTGACGGTAAAGTTATTTACACCGCTGAAGATCTTAAAGTTGGCCTATTTGTTGATACATCAAGCTTTTAAACTTAAAGATTGATTATTCCTTAGAAAGCACTGATTATGTTTGTAATCAGTGCTTTTTTTTTGCTTAAATTTTGTATTACCAATTACATTCAATAAGTGAACTAAATTTTGCGTAAAAAAAATGACTTAATTTAAGGCGTAATTTAAGCCTTTCAAAGATTAACTCCGATAATAATCTATCGGGGAATGCGCCAAAAAGAAGTTATTTTAACAAGTAAAATAGATTAGTTCATTAGTGTGATTAGCATAATACCCCTCTCTGACAAGGAAATTTTATGGCCTTCTTATTTCGACTCATTAAATCAATACTGGTCAACAGTTTTAAATTTATTAACGCAATACGCTTAGTTTTGCTCAATGTCATTTTTATTATGATAGTGCTATTCATAGTGGCTTCCTACGATACCGATGAAATGGAGGTAGAAGTAGCTGACAACTCTTACCTACGACTCGATTTAAATGGTTTCATTGTCGAAAAGAAACGACCAATGAACCTCTCTCAAGAAATATCAAAACAACTTTCAGGTATGGATAATGAGGCACCGCAAGAGTTTGAGGCACAAGAGATAATTAAAGCAATTCAGTTTGCAGAGGATGATCCAAAAATAACAGGGTTGGTGCTCGAATTAACAGGATTACAGTCTGCAAATCTAAATCAATTAACTGATATTGGCGCATCCATTAATCACTTTAAAGATTCAGGTAAGCCGGTGTACGCATATGCAGATAATTACTCTCAATCTCAATATTATTTAGCTTCTTATGCAGATAAAATTACCTTACCACCCAATGGTTTTGTATTGCTGCAAGGTTACGCGGTCAATCGTTTATACTTTAAAAACTTACTGGACAAACTATTAGTAACGCCACATATCTTTAAAGTTGGTACTTATAAATCATTTGTTGAACCCTTCACTGAAACACGCATGTCTGAATACAGTAAAACAGCAAACCAACATTGGTTAAATCAATTATGGCAAACCTATATTGACCGTGTGTTAACACAACGTAAAGACAATCCAAAACTAACTGCGGAATCAATTAACCCAACATTGCAGCAGGTCAAAGAAAACCTAAAAGCAGTGAGTGGAGATACTAGCCAATACGCATTATCAATGGGGTTAGTTGACCAGTTAGCCTTCCACGACCAATTCATCAATGAGTTATCAGAAGATGCGCAACAAGAAAGTAATGACTTGCCGAACATGATTGATTACCGTGCTTATCAGGCGACTTTACCTTTATTATATCAATACACAGGTGCGGACTCACAAATTGCCGTTATTCATGGCACAGGTGAAATCATTTCAGGTGTTAATGATGGAACATCGATTGCTGATAAAAGCTTTAATACTCTATTAAGAGAGGCAAAAAATAATCCTCGAATCAAAGCCGTAGTAATTCGTCTTGATACACCTGGTGGTAGTGCCTTTGCCTCAGAGAACATCAGACAACAAGTATTAGCATTGAAAGACGCGGGTAAGAAAGTTGTCGTTTCAATGGGCGCTGTCACCGCATCTGGTGGCTATTGGATTGCCTCAGCAGCAGACCAAATTATTGCTTCACCAACCACTCTCACAGGCTCAATTGGCATCTTCGGTATGTTTGCTACCTTTGATAAATCACTCGATAAAATTGGCATACAACAAGATGGCGTAGCTACAAACCCCTTGTCTAATATTGGTGTGACTCAAGCATTAACCCCTGAATTAGCAGAAATATTCCAAATGGGTATAGAGAATGGTTACGCTAATTTCTTACAAATAGTAGCAGAAGGTCGTGGCATGACTATAGAAGAAGTAGATAAGGTTGCCCAAGGTCGTGTATGGACTGGTGCAGACGGTTTAAATAATGGATTAGTAGATGAGTTAGGTGATCTGCATTCAGCTGTGCTAAAAGCTGCTGAATTAGCGAATATTGAAGATTTTGATGTAATCTCTATTGAGCCAAGATTATCTTCTAAACAAGTTTTCTTTAATCAGTTATTTACGAAAACGATTCAGTTTTTACCAAGCGGGTTAATCACACAACCTGCTATATTCAGCATTTTTGAAACAATTGAAAAGCAGAGCAATTTTATTGCTAGGATTAATGATCCACAAAGTCGTTTTGTATACTGTACCCAATGCTATGTTGAATAAAATGTATCAGTAGCTAGTCAAAATATTCATTATGCCATTGAGCGATTGCAACTGTTAATATTCTTAATATGAAGCATGTAAAATGGCATTTTTATTTCTAATACCGAATAAACTAAAGACAATTTTAAAACGAGTAACTCAATGAAAACACGTTTATATGCACTTCAGCATTATACTGAAGCTGGCGATTTGAAATCCCCTCCTATTTTTCTTTACCTTCTTTTGTTTCTATCACGTACTTGGATGTTACTAATTATTTCACTGGCATCACAACAAACCGGTGATAAATTACTGATGCTTTTTTATCCTGAAAAATTTCATTTTTACACTGGGTTGATCATTGGGCTATTACCAATCATTGTATTTTTAATATCCGGGCGTCGCCATGCGCAAAAGCACTGGGCAATTAAAAGTTGGCCAATTTGCTATTATTTTATCGTGGCCAGTTTACTGGCAGACTTTGGATTACAACTGTACTACTTGAATATAGAGCATTTTCAATATTCACTGTCAGCATCAATTCAATTAGTGATGGTGTGCTGGGCAACGATTTACGTGTTTAAGAGTAAACACTTGAAGGACAGTTTTAATACCAATTAGATTACATTTTACGTAGCAAAAATCACATAATTTAAGGCGCACATAGGGCCACTTTAAGCGTAACTTGGTTAATCAGTAACCGGAGAAGTGACCAAGAAATAAATTATTTTTAAAAATAAAATATCTCTATTAATTAGTGTCGTTGTTATCAACAATCCCATTAATATGATGCATACAAAAATGCCTCAACAAGTGAGGCATTTTCAGTACTTAACTAACCAACTAAGTGAATTAGTGTAATTTTAAACGCGGACGTAATACGCGATTAATTTTTTCTACTACTGTCATTAATCCAGTACGGATATAACCGTGTAAAGCAACCTGATGCATACGGTATAAAGAAACGTAAACTACTTTCGCTAAACGCCCTTCAATCATCATCGACCCTTTCATCAAGTTACCCATTAAGCTACCTACCGTGCTGTAGTTACTTAAAGAGACTAATGAACCGTAATCAGTATATTTGTAATCGCTTAACTCTTTACCATTTAAAGTTGCAATAATGTTCTTACCAACTTGTGTGGCCATTTGATGCGCAGATTGAGCACGAGGAGGTACAAAACCACCATCAGGTAACGCACAACTTGCACAATCACCAATCGCATAAATGTCATCATCAAGTGTAGTTTGTAATGTTGGTTTAACGATCAACTGATTAATACGATTAGTTTCTAAGCCTGCTAAGTCTTTTAAATAATCTGGGGCTTTAATACCTGCAGCCCAAACGATTAAGTCAGCTTTAATCAATTCACCAGACTTAGTTAATAGACCTTCTTCGTTTGCTTCAGTCACCATAGTATTAGTACGAACATCAACACCTAACTTGACTAGCTCTTGATGTGCAGACGCAGAGATACGTTTTGGTAAAGCAGGCAGTATACGGTCACCCGCTTCAATTAAGCTAACACGTAAGTCTGCACTTTTAATATGTGAGAAACCATAACTAGAAACTTGCTTAAGTGAATTATATAACTCTGCAGATAGTTCAACACCTGTTGCACCAGCTCCAATGATAGAAACATTAACTGAGTTTGTTTCCTTAACACCAAGTTGCAAGTATTTATTCAACATACGGTGATGGAATTTTTTCGCCTGTTGCGGGCTGTCTAAGAAGATACAATGCTCGCCAACACCTTTGGTATTAAAGTCGTTACTAACACTTCCTAGAGCCATCACTAGAATATCGTAGTGAAGATGGCTTTCAGGCAAAATCATGCAACCTTCAGCATCATATAAAGGGTCAATAGTAATTGTTTTATTAACACGATCTAGGTTGCGCATTGCACCTAGTTTAAAGTGGAAAGCATGATTCGTAGCATGAGCACGGTAACTCACTGCATCGATACCATCATCTAACGATCCTGCAGCGACTTCATGCAGTAAAGGTTTCCATAAATGGGTGCTGTTTTTATCAAGTAAAGTGATATGTGCTTTTTCTTTGCGACCTAATTTGTTACCTAATTTTGTAGCTAACTCTAGACCACCTGCACCACCACCAACTATTACTATCTTTTTCATAACGTCCTCATAAATTAAATTTTTTACAAAAAAGATGCTTAACGGGCTGTCAAATATCATCTTTATAAAAAAATTGATCTAGGTTGCACTTTTAGAAAACAAAGGTTATAAAAAAATGGGCTTCAAGTCACCTTTTTTTATCTTTGAATGTGAATGAAGTAAGGTTGTTGGAATTTACAAGATTAAATATAGGGGTTTTCGATCAGATTAGCTATTTATACAGACATAAATCTGATCGATTTAACAAATGGGTAACACTATCCAGCTTTAAATTGTTTAATTGTTGGTAAGTGCTCAGTGATATCTTTGAATTTATGACCCTGGGTTTGATCAAAAATGATTGGATAATAATTTGCTAGTTCATGATTACTGACTTCACTATCTAAAACATCATCCACTGTAGAAAGAATACAAATACAGTTTGCTGCATTTTCTCGTCTAAAATCATCAACACATTTAGTGTCTATATCAAAGTACTCTTCAGGCCATTCAATACGTCCAACCATATTATCTTCAGGGTGTAAGTTAGGGTTAAAAATCACTTGTTTAATACCCGATAAAAAACCAATTCGTTCACTCCAATATCCACCTAAACCCACACCACAAATTAGCGGTGCCGAATCATCAGTAGAATTAATATGTTGATTAACTTCCTTAAGAATATGAGCCATATCTTGTTTAGGGTGAATGGTACTGTAATGTACAAAACGCACATCTGGATCAATCGATTTTAATTGCATCACTTTCTCATGATTACCTGGGCTTGTTGCATCAAAGCCATGTAAATAGATGATCATCTTATTATCCACCTTTATATTTTAAAACTATGCAAACAAGTCATTCAGTCTTGTTTATTCTATTATCAGTCACTGCTAAATGAACACGCTTAAGACGAAACCTTAGATTGTATCGTTAAACTGTTCAATCATATGCTTAGACTGCTGCCACAGAGTATTATTTGCTAAAGGCTGTGCTAACTTACCTTTATCTGCGGCTAAGCGCTTGATTAAAGATACACTATTTTTAGCCTGGGCGGATAATCCATCTAAAATAGTCATCGCTGCCGGTGCATCATTACAGGCTAAAATGAAATCACAACCAGCTTTAAGTGCACCTTCAGCACGAGAAAGATGATTACCTACAAAACTAGCGCCATGCATGGAAATATCATCACTAATTATCGCGCCCTTAAAACCTAATTTAGATTTTAAAATCTGTTGCAACCAATAGTCTGAAAAACCACAAGGCAAACTATCACAATCAGAATAAACAACATGTGATGGCATAATGGCATCTAATTTATTGGCGTTTATTAATTCAATGAAAGGCAACATATCCTGCTTGAATATTTCCTCTTTAGGACGAGCATCAACAGGTAATGCAATGTGCGAATCAGCTTTAACACTTCCATGACCAGGGAAGTGTTTCCCTGTTGATGCCATACCAGCTTGTTTCATCCCTTCTATATAAGCAATAGCAATTTTTGTTACTTGCTGTTTATCACTACTAAACGCACGCTCTTTGATGACATCTGAAATGCCATTAATGTCTAATACGGGTGCAAAACTTAAATCGATATCGCAGGATAGCAGTTCGCTTGCCATTACAAAGGCGCTCGCTTTAGCTAATGATAAAGTTTGCTCAAATGAATCTGCTTTATTTAATAAATCACCACAAGCAGGTAAGGTCGTGAAGCCATTACGAAAGCGTTGTACTCGCCCTCCTTCGTGATCTACACCTATCAGTATCGGTTGTTTAGCATGTAATCTAATTTGCTGTACTAACTCTTTTAATTGCACCACATTGTCAAAATTACGGGTAAATAAAATAACTCCTGCCACTAACGGATGAGCTAAGTACTCTTGTTCAACGGTTGTTAACTGATATCCAGCAACATCCAAAATAATCGGGCGCATATATCTTCTTCCAATTTAAAAAGCCAGCAATGCTGGCTTAGGTAAAACATGTAAAAACCGATGTAATGGTTTTGTAAAAAGGTGATTAACTGATTCTATCGTACAGTTTTTTTACCTCTTTTAATTTATCTTCCGGTGCAGTTTCCAACAGTTGAGTTAATATTGTTTTTGCACCTTCTTTTTCATCTATTTCCAAATACGCTCTAGCTAGGTCTAATTGCGCTGCAACTCCATCCGCATCAGTATCAAAGTCTGTAAATGAATCAACAACATCAGGAAACTCATCTAAACCAAAATCAAGGTCAAACTCTTCTTCAGTCAGTTCTTTACCTTCTTCATTAGTCAACAATGTATCGATATCAATGAATCCCTTATCGTCCGTTTTATCAAACTTAGGTAATTCAGCATCTTCATTAAAGGCATTACTACTTAATTGCTTAGCGAGTGAATCTGGGTCAGTAAAGTCAAATTCTTCATCAGCTTCCTTCGTTGTAGCATCTTGCTCAGGTACAACATTTTCAACATCATTGTCTGATTCGAGTGTCAGTGGCTCTTCGTCAATCAACTCAAGTTCTTCATCTTTCTCAACATCTTGAATATCAGTTTCTGCTAAAACTTCATCTAGATTTTCTTGTTCAATCTCATTTGTTGATTCCGATAACAACTCATCTATATCAATAACTGCTTCAGATTCAGAATCGGTCTCTTCCGATATTTCATCAATATCTGTTTGGTCATCAGCCGATACTGCTTGTTCAGAGTCTGTTTCTGCAAGTAACTCTTCAACGTCAGGTGTAGACTTTGAGCTAGCTTCAGCTAAAGGTTCATCAACATCAGCGGTCTCAGTAATAACTTGTTCAGCTGTTTTAACAGGAGGCTCTGCCAGTAACTCTTCTACTTCAGGTATCGCTTCAGGTATTTGATCCTCTTCAATATCAGGTGGTGTTTCAGCTAGTATCTGGTCAATATCTGTATCATCTTGAGCGCTAGTTGTTTCATCAGATTCAACTGGTTCTTCAGTTAATAACTCTTCTACTTCGGGAATGGCTTCTGGTGAGCTATCTTCTTCAATAGTAACGTCTTGATCAACTGACTCAGGCTCAATATCATCTAATTGAATTGGCTCTAAAGGTGTGTCTTCTGGAGCATCAAATTGGAAGTCATCCAGATCAACTTGATCTTCTTGTTTATCCTCTAAACCTGCAAGTTCTGATTCCCATTGCGCTGCAAGATCCAGGTCTTTTTGAGAAATATCATCATCTAGTACTAAATCAGACTCTAATAACTCAATAACTTCTTCATCACCATTGATAACGGCATCCATATCAACATCATCATTTACTGATGGTTCGTCGTTATCTTCGATTAATTCTGTTTCTGCATTTGCAGTGATTGTTTCGCTATTATCTACTTCCTCTTCAATAATAGTCAGGTTACTTTCTTCTTCAGCTGTTGCTGACTCATCCTCTGCAACCGGTACTTCTTCATTAGCAATTTCAGCGGAAAATAAAGAATCAAATTCATTTTCTTCTTCATCCATGATAGAGGTTGATTCAGCAAGCTCTTGTTCTTTTAGTGCTAATTCACGTTTAGATTTAATACGTAATATTAAAAGAAAAAGTGCTGTTAATAGCAATAATGGACTTAGAATCGTTAATAATAGCGTAGAGGCAGATCCTGTAATAGAACTTAGAATCTTATTTAATAAACCAGGGCCGCTAAATGGTGGCTCTTCGAATGCATCTATTTCAGCTTTGTATTGATCAATTAATGCCTGTAGTTGAATTTGAACATTGATATCTTGCTCTACTTGATCAGACAAAGTATTTATTTGATCGCTTAACGGTTGTAATTTGAGTTTTAAACGTTGGTTAGATTCAGTAGCGACAATTAATTGCTCATTAAGTCGCGCGTATTCTGCTTCTAATTTTTGCAATTGATCGTTAGTTGGCTGTTCAATTTGTTGAGCAATTGATGCTTTTTCTTCAACTTCAGGTTCTATTTTTGTTTGTTCTGCTTTCGCCGTCTCTACCTGTTTTTCTACTTCAGTTGCTACAGGTTTAGGTGTTGGATTTCTAGGCGTATTAGGAGCTGGGGTATTGGTTATTCTTAGTAAACGAAAAGCCTCTGCGTTAGTTTGTTGAGAAATAACCGATAAACTAGGTACGTCAATTACAGAAGATGCGATTATTTTATTAATGTCACCGTTGCGGAAAGCACTTGGATTAGTTTTGTAGATAGCAACTAATGTTTGATAAACACTGACATCGGTATTAGGACGCAACTTATTTGAAATTGACCATAATGTTTCATTGGCCGATACCGGACCATATCGAGATGGTGATACGGGTGATGTTGTATTTGAAGCCGTCACCGGAGTTGGTGATCGAATAAGTTCAGGCTCTTCATTTGGGCCCACTAACTCAACACTTTGTACATTATGAGCTGTAAGTAATAATGGAAGACAAGAAACAACAGCAAGCAACATGCGATTCATAAACGATCCTTGTAAGGGAATTGCAAAATAATATTAATTATAATAAACCAGGACAAGCAATAGCAGATCTTTTAAAACAAACGTGTAGGCTAGAATTGAGACCTAGCCCACTGTAATACCTAAACTATCTTACTATAAATAGGTATAGGCCAACTTTTCCATTACCAGCACTGCGTTCGTCGCAATACCATAATGTACATTATCTGCAGATACCCACATGTTAATACCAGCGGCATCACATGTGTCTTTACGTAAACGACCTACGTGTACTTCAACATTACCCACTACATCATCAATCATATTTGCATATTCAGTGACTGAACCTGCTAATACAATGTTATCACTATGATGAAGTGCATTAGCGACTTCCTCTAGCTCTACTGGGTAATGAGTAACAATATGAACCGCCTGTGAACAACCGTAAAACATAGGCACAACCACTTGTGTTGTAGACACTACCATTTCAGGGTCATTTAATAAGCGGCGTGTTTCAGCAGCTAAACGTAATTCAGAAAAGTCGATACCATCTTCATTAAACTCGTCAATTTGTGGCACCACATTAAACGCAATTTGCTGTTTAAATTTGTGTTGCTCAACACTTTTAGCATTCAATAAACGTGCCGTTTCGCCAGCTAATGCCGAAACACCTTTTTTACCGATAGTAGATGCAGATTGGTAACCAGCAACAGTTACTCGCTTGATACCCACTTCTTGGTGAATTTGCTTAATCGCAAGTGTTAGCTGCGCAGTTTCTGGACTTGGTATTGCGATAATATTCGCATCACTATAACGAGCGATATCTTCATCATTCACACCAACTTGTACTAAAGGCACTTCTGGCGACTCAAGATAATAACCACTGATATCGATAACAACACAATGTTCTTTCGCAATAGGGATCCAAGCTTGTGCGACTTCTCTATCCGATAGGAATAGCGCGATATCAGCTTGTTGCCAATCAAATGTCTCTAGCTCAACAACGTCAACAGGCTTACCTGAATACATAACCGAAGTGGTATCACACTCACTGCTACTGATTGGAAAAATATTATTAATTGCGAAATCACGTTTTAATAACACTTCTAACGTTGTTTCGATGCAACCATCAATCTCACCGATTAATGCAATATTGTATTCTTTGTTCATGTTGACCTTTTATTTATTTTTAACAGTAAAACCAATTTTCTTTAAATCGATTATTTGTGGCGAAATTTGCCGCTTATCCGAGGTTGCCACCGTTAAAGTAGACAATTCTCGTCTTTCTGGGTAATTTTTGCGCATATTATCAAAGCCGTTCACTTCATTTACTTTTTTTCTAAATAAAGCATCATCTCTACGCACATCATATATCAAATGGACTAATGATTTTAATAATTCTGGTGTCAAATCACCACTTAAGGTGATATCACTAATATTTGGCTTCTCAGTAAAGTCAGTACTTTTTAACATCACTGGCGCCTTTAATTTTTCACAAAGTGCAATGTACAACATTTCAGTGCCGCGAGCTCGGCCATCTAAACTGTATCCAGCAATGTGGGGTGTTGCTAGCGTGACATAAGGCAACAATTGTTTGTCTATATCGGGTTCATTTTCCCATACATCAAGGACTAGTGTCGGTACTTTCCCTTCAATTGCTAGCTTTAATAAGGCTTTATTATCGATCACTTCACCACGACATGCGTTAATCAAAATTTGTTGTGGAGTTAATTTTTCCAATACAGACTGATTAAATAAGTGGAATGTTTTATGAAGTCCAACCATGGTCTTGGGAACATGTAATGAAATGATATCTGCAGACAGCACCTCTTCAAAGCTACAAAATGGACGAGGGTCTCCAGCATCCTGCAAAGGTGGATCATATAATAAACAATTAATACCAATCGCCGTTAAGCAATCATAAACCGCTGTCCCCGTATTACCTGCACCAACAATCGCGACAGTTTGATTTAATAATACTAATTGTCGTTGTTCGATAACCACTAACAAAGCGCTTAACACATAATCAGCGACTGATATTTTGTTACAACCAGGAGCACTACTGAATGCGATGTTTCTAGATCGTAGATACTCAATATCAATATGATCGGTTCCAATGGTCGCGGTGCCAACAAATTGAATTTTATTGTTTAACGCCAATAAAGATTGATTCACTTTGGTAATAGAACGTACTAATAATATATCTGCATCTTGAATTTGTTCAGCCGTAACATCACGACCAGAGAAGGTAGTGACTTCACCAAATGATTCAAAGAACGATTTACCGTGCGGCATATTTTCGTCGATATAAATCTTCATCTTGTTTCTACTTATCCCAATTATATTAGTTCTATTATCATAGAACCAAAAAAAGGAGCCAAGGCTCCTTTTTAACATCAATAATTAAAACTTATTCGTAACGTTTAAATACTAATGTTGCATTTGTACCACCAAAACCAAAACTGTTAGACATCACAATGTTTAGTTTTGCAGGCTCAGGTTTGTTCTTAACGATAGGTAGATTAACCGCTTTCTCGTCAACTTCTTCAATGTTACAAGAAGCAGAGATGAAGTCATTTTCCATCATTAACATGCTGTAAATAGCTTCGTGCACACCTGCTGCACCTAGTGCATGACCAGTTTGTGATTTAGTCGCACTAATCTTAGGAGCGTCATCACCGAATACGATATTAATTGCTTCTAACTCTTTCACGTCACCTACAGGAGTAGAAGTACCGTGTGTATTTAGGTAATCAACTTTACCTTCAACAGTAGATAATGCTTGTTGCATACAACGAACTGCACCTTCACCTGATGGAGCAACCATGTCGTAACCGTCTGAAGTTGCACCGTAACCTACGATTTCAGCATAGATTTTAGCGCCACGAGCAAGTGCATGCTCTAACTCTTCAACAACAACCATACCGCCGCCGCCAGAAATAACAAAACCATCACGGTTTTGATCATAAGTACGAGACGCTTTTTCAGGCGTTTCGTTATATTTGCTTGATAATGCACCCATCGCATCAAACTCACAGGCCATTGTCCAATCTAGCTCTTCACCACCGCCAGCGAAAACGATGTCTTGTTTACCCAGTTGGATTTGCTCTAGAGCGTGGCCAATACAGTGTGAACTTGTCGCACAAGCCGAACTCATTGAGTAGTTAATACCTTTGATTTTAAAAGGTGTTGCTACACATGCTGATGTAGTGCTCGCCATAGTACGTGGCACCATGTAAGGGCCAACACGGCGAACGCCTTTGTCTTTCATGATTTGACATGCGTCAACTTGGTTTTTTGAAGAGCCACCACCAGAACCAGCGACTAAACCAGTACGAATGTTAGAAACCATCTCTTCAGGTAGTTTCGCATCTTCAATAGCTTCCTGCATTGAAAGATATGTGTATGCTGCTGCATCACCCATGAAACGCATTACTTTACGGTCAATGTGCTCTGAAGGATTGATTTTTAAATCACCCCAAACTTGGCTGCGCATACCAATTTCTTTAAATTGCTCAGAAAATGTGATGCCTGACTGGCCACTTTTGAGTGATGCTAAAACTTCATCTTTATTGTTACCAATACTAGAAACAATGCCAATACCTGTAATTACTGCTCTTTTCATTATTAAGCCTTTATTGCTTGAGGGACTAATTATATGATCATCAAGTGTGAAGTGATTTATCCTAAATCAACCTGACTGCTCTAAATTATGATCTAATATACAAGGAATATAACTTGTCTCAAGACAAAAACAATATAATTAACCATGCACAACTTGACTGGTCAGATCAGTCTGAGCCATTTTCTACACAATTTGATGATATTTACTTCAATAATGACCATGGTGCAGATGAATCAGAATATGTGTTTTTTTCAGGCAATGATCTATTAAATAGATGGCAAGCCTCTAATTCTGAAGAATTTTGTATCGCAGAGACTGGATTTGGTTCAGGACTTAATTTCCTCACTACAGCATTAAAATTCAATGAATTTAAAGCCAATAACAAGGAAGCTAAGCTACAACGTTTACACTTTATCAGCTTCGAATTATATCCTTTAGAGATAGAAGCATTACGCACTACTCTTAATCAGTTTAGACAATTTTCCGGTCTATCAACGCAACTGATCGACCAATACCCTTTACCGTTAGTAGGTTGTCATCGTCTCTCATTTAACCATGGGCAAATACTACTAGACCTATGGTTTGGTGATGTTAACCAGCAACTAGACAACATAATTGGTGACCCAAAAGGCATTGTTGATGCGTGGTATTTAGATGGATTTAATCCACATAAAAATCCAGAAATGTGGCATCAGGTTTTGTTTCAAAAAATGTTTAACTTAAGTAAACCTGAAGCCACATTAGCAACTTTTACTGCAGCAGGTTTTGTAAGGCGCGCATTAATCGATTCCGGCTTCATCATGTCAAAACGAAAAGGCTATGGTAAAAAGCGTGAAATGTTAGTGGGAGTTGTTCAGCCAACCGAAGTTGAACAAACTAAAAAAGCACAAACTCAACAAACCGATGTGGCAATTATAGGTGGTGGCATTGCAGGATTATGCACAGCATTGTCTCTTGCCAAACGAGATAACAAAGTCACTGTATATTGTGCTGATGAGACGCTAGGTTCTGGAGCTTCTGGTAACTTACAGGGTGCATTGTATCCATTGCTTAATCAGCAGCATGATGAACTCAGTCAGTTATTTGCTAATGCCTACCTGTATGCATTAAATTTTTATAAAGACATTGATTCACAGGTGCCCTTTTCTCACCAATTTAATGGACTGCTGCAACTTGCTTACGACCAGACCTCACATCGGAAGTTAAATAAAATCAACCAAGCGCAACTGCCGAGCACGCTAGTAAAATGGTTAACAGAGCAGCAAACAGATGTATTAGCAGGCTTAGATATTGGCCACCAAAGTTTATATTATCCAAATGCAGGTTGGTTAAGTCCAAGAGAGTTAATCAACTCACTGAGTGCAGTATTAGCGACATATCCTAATGTGCAAATACATTGCGATCGTCGTGTTGATAATGTTGAACTGCAAACATCGGATACCTCAAGTAATTGGACATTAACCACCGTCACTACAGGTCAACATCAAGCATCGACATTTAATCATCAATACATTGTAATTGCGGCTGGTATGGACACACTCAAGTTTAAACAATGCAGAGCAGTACCTTTGTCCGCAGCAAGAGGACAAGTCAGTCATGTTCCAAGTAACGACGCTTTAACTACGTTAAAATTACCCCTGTGCCATGAAGGATATTTAACACCAGCAATGCAAGGTGAACATTGCATGGGCGCAACTTTCAAACGTCATGATGAAAATATTGATTACCGAGAAAGTGAACAACAAGAAAATCATCAAAAACTTAAAAAGTGTATCGCAGGTAAAGCTTGGGTAGACACTATTCTAACTAATGACCAAGCTCATATTGCTACGCGAACAACAACCCGAGATCATTTCCCTTATTTAGGTGAGTTAACAGACTATGATCAGCTCAAGAAAGATTATCAGGCTGGCACAGTGTCGCATTCAAATCTACCTACGTTACCCAACGCCTATCTAATTACCGGCTTAGGTTCGAGAGGATTATGTAGTGCACCTCTGTTAGCTGAAATCTTAGCCAGTAGAATAAACAGTGAAAGCTTGCCCATTGCCAATAAAATCTATAAAAAGATGCAAATACCGCGTCAATGGCTCAATTACATGGCTAAAAATAAGCCCTTAAAAGAGTAAAAAACAAACGCTTTTGCAAAAAATCAGTAGTTATTAGAAACACAACCTCTATTGGACTTTGTTAACCGGATAAATTACGGTAATCTAGCGCTCCGGTTTGAGGGTTGATTTAAAAAGTCCTTTTTAAAAAATTAAAGAGAAAAATTACAGCTTAATGAAATATTCCCGCGTTTATATCAATAGTATGGCTTATGAATTAGCCCCTGAAGTGGTCTCAAGTACAGAGCTAGAATCTAGACTTGCACCTTTGTATCAAAAATTGCGCATTCCAACAGGTCAACTTGCTGCGTTAACGGGTATTGAACAAAGAAGATGGTGGCCAAAAGACCATCGTCTTTCTGACGGTGCAATCGAAGCCGCTAAAAAATCATTAGATGAAACAGGTGTTAATGTTGATGATATTGGTGCTGTCGTTTATACCGGCGTATGTCGCGACCAACATGAGCCAGCAACTGCTTGTCGTATTGCCGCTGAATTAGGGGTTAATAAAAGCACAGCTATTTACGATATTAGTAATGCATGTTTGGGCGTGTTATCAGGCATATTGGATATTGCTAACCGTATCGAACTTGGTCAAATTAAAGCTGGCTTAGTGGTTTCTTGTGAATCAGCACGCCACATTGTTGATATCACTATCGACAACATGCTGTCAGACCAAACGATCCAAAATTTTTCTCAATCACTGGCAACATTAACCGGTGGTTCAGGCGCGATTGCTGTATTACTTACAGATGGTAGCCTACCTTTAAAAAATCAACGCCAACATAAATTACTAGGTGCAAGCCACCTATCTGCACCAGAGCATCATGACCTGTGTAAATGGGGCCTGCAGGAAGTAGGACTTAAATTGCATCGTGAGTTCATGCGTACTAATGCCGTACCACTACTTAAAGAAGGTGTTGCGTTAGCATTAGATACTTGGAAAGACTTTTTATCACAACAACAATGGTCAGTAGACAGTGTTGATAAAGTGATTTGTCACCAAGTAGGCTCAGCAAATCAAAAACAAGTGTTAACTGCACTTAATATCCCATCTGAAAAAGAGTACCCAACTTATCAATATTTGGGCAATATGGGCACTGTATCGCTTCCTGTGACAGCAGCATTAGCCGATGAAAATGGATTTTTACAAAAAGGCGACAACGTCAGCTTTTTAGGAATAGGCAGTGGATTAAACTGCATGATGCTTGGATTGGAGTGGTAAGATGAATTTTGATAGTTTATTCCCTTTTAGACGTAACTTTTTAACACTTAATGGACAGCAATACCACTACCTTAACGAAGGTAAAGGCGAGCCTGTTGTAATGGTACATGGTAATCCAAGTTGGTCATTCTACTACCGAAACTTAGTGACGGAACTTAGTCATCAATACCAATGTATCGTGCCTGATCACATCGGTTGTGGTTTATCTGATAAACCCTCAGATAAAGATTACGATTACACCTTAAATCAGCGTATTAATGATCTAGAGTCTTTATTAGACCATCTTGATATCAAACAAAACATCACCTTAGTGGTTCACGACTGGGGAGGCATGATTGGAATGGGCTATGCAGCTCGGTACCCAGAGAGAATTAAACGTTTAGTGATATTAAATACTGCAGCCTTTAATCTACCAAAGACTAAAAAATTCCCAATTCCATTATGGATTTGTCGTAATACTTATTTAGGTACCGTATTAGTTCGAGGATTAAACGCCTTCTCTTCAATCGCTTCTTATGTCGGTGTAAAACGTAAACCGATGTCGAAAACGATCCGTGAAGCTTATGTTGCACCATTCAACTCTTGGAAAAACCGTATCTCCACATTACGCTTTGTGCAAGATATTCCATTAGTAAAAAAAGACCGAAACTATAAGTTAGTGGAAAGTATTGATCATAGTTTACAACAGTTTCAAAACATACCGACAGTGATCTGCTGGGGGTTGCAAGACTTTGTATTTGATAAGCACTTCTTAGCCGTTTGGAAACAAAAAATGCCTCATGCAGATGTCCATGAATTTGCAGACTGCGGGCACTACATTCTCGAAGATGCGAGTAATGAAGTGATTAATATTGTACAAAAGTTTATGACGACTAACCCATAAATGGCCAACACCAAACCTTCTAAACGAAGTCTTAAAAAACAAGCTAAGGCGACAAAAGGAAACTTGTGTCGCCACTTAGTTATAGCATCACAAAAAATCCCCGATAAATTGGCAGTAAGTGTACAAAAAAGCACACGCAGTGGCCTCACTTATCAAGAGATAGACTTCAAAACACTGCACCAACAAAGTGACGATATCGCTTTTGCTTTAACCGAGTTTGGACTAAAACCGGGCACTAAAGCCGTGTTGATGGTGACACCCAGCATTGTTTTCTTTAATCTGACCTTTGCGCTATTTAAAGCTGGTATTGTACCTATTTTAGTTGACCCAGGCATGGGCATTAAAAACTTAAAACAATGTTTTGAAGAATCGCAGCCTGAAGCTTTTATTGGCATTCCTAAAGCACAAATAGCACGCTTGTTATTTGCTTGGGGCAAACAAACCATTAAGCATGTGATTAATGTTGGTGGCCCTGCACTTGCAGGCGGCAAACAACTGACCAGCTTGTTAAAACAATACCCACGTACTGCACGTTTTAAAATGCAGGAACCGCCATTAGATAAACTAGCGGCGATTTTATTTACTAGCGGTAGTACAGGTACACCAAAAGGTGTGGTTTATACTCATAGAATGTTTGAAGCACAAATCAAAGTGCTAAAGCACGACTACCAAATAAAATCCGGTGAAATGGATTTAGCCACTTTTCCACTATTTTCTTTATTTGGCCCTGCATTAGGCATGGCTTCCATTGTGCCAGATATGGATGCCAGTCAGCCGATTAAAGCTAATCCAGATTTCATCTTTGCTGCCATTGAAAAATACCAATGTACTAACCTATTTGCGAATCCTGCATTGTTAGAAGTATTAGGTAAATCAGGTCAAAGCAAACAACATAGTTTACCCAGCCTAAAACGAGTGATATCGGCAGGCGCGCCGGCTTCATTAGAGGCGATAAATCGTTTCAGTGAAATGCTAACTGGCAATGCAGAAGTGATTAACTCCTATGGTGCTACAGAGTCATTACCGATCAGTAAAATTGGCAGTAAACAAATGCTTAAAACGTCTCAAATTACCGAACAAGGTGGCGGTATTTGTGTCGGCTATGCTATTGATAATGTTGAAATCAAGATTATCAATATAGATGAAGAGATTATTCAAGATTGGCATTCGGACTTAACCTTACCCGCTTTTGAAATTGGTGAGATAGTAGTTAAAGGGCCACAAGTCAGTGCTGCTTATTATCGTCGTGAAAGTGCTACTGAATTAGCAAAAATTAAAGATGGCGATGTCATTAGACATCGTATGGGTGACTTAGGTTATATTGATGACCAAGGAAAACTCTGGATGTGTGGTCGAAAAGCACATCGTGTTGACTCTAACCACCTCCAAACAAATAAAACTTATTATTCGATTCCTTGTGAGCGTATATTCAATACACATAACAGCATCAAACGCAGTGCATTAGTAACCGTTCAACGTAACGGAAAATCAACACCCGCAATCTGCATCGAAGTGAATAAAGAAAATAGGTTAGATAGCACCCGTTTGTTCTTTGAATTACAAGAGTTAGCTGAGAAGCATAGCCATACCCAAGGGATTGACCTATTTTATATCCATAAGCAGTTTCCTATGGATATTCGCCACAACGCTAAAATATTCCGCGAAAAATTAGCCATTTGGGCACAACAACAGAGTTAACTATGCAAACACCCGACTTTAACTTTTCTGACCTATTGATAGAACAACAAACGGTACTCAAGTGTTTAGCCTCACAAGTCAAATGTGTGTTTATCACAGGTGCAGGTGGATTCTTAGGGACCGCTTTATGCCGTTTTTTACGTGCGGCAGATATTAAAGTGGTTGGTTTTGCCCGTAGTGACTACCCTCACCTCAAAGAGTTAGGTGTCACCTTGATCAAAGGTGACCTTCAAGATAAACAAGCTGTCATCAATGCTATGCAAGGTTGCGATATGGTTTTTCATGTTGCCTCTAAAGCCGGCGTTTGGGGAGATAAAGCCAGTTATTTCAAGTCAAATGTAGTAGGTACAGAGAACGCCATTGCAGCCTGTCATCACCATAATATCGACAAATTTATTTACACCAGCACGCCCAGTGTAACCTTTGCAGGTGAAGATGAAGACTATATCGATGAATCTCAGCCCTACGCCAAACAATTCTTAAACTTCTATGGGCTATCAAAAGCAGTTGCTGAGCAAAAAGTGTTAGAGGCTAACAGTGGAAAACTCAAAACCGTAGCTTTAAGACCTCACCTTATTTGGGGCCCAGGCGATCCACATCTTGTACCGCGTGTTATCGAAAGAGCAAAAGCTGGTAAACTTAAGCTGGTAGGCAAGAAAGATAAACTAGTGGACACCACTTATATCGACAATGCCGTATATGCACACCTGATGGCGGCGGTCACACTCAGTGAAGACAATGCAGCCTGTACAGGAAAAGCCTACTTTATCAGTAATGACCAACCTATTTTAATGGCCGAGATGTTAAATAACATCTTAGCTGTAGCTGGTTTAAACAAAGTAACTGCGCGTGTACCAAGGGGCCTCGCTTACTTTGTGGGTACTATTTTAGAATGGTGGTATTTAAAAACAGGTAAGCAGGATGAACCAATCATGACCCGCTTCGTAGCAAAGCAATTATCCACCAGCCATTACTTTAACCTAGACGCCGCAAAACAAGACTTTAACTACCAAGTATTAGTATCAATGGATCAAGGCATGAAGCACTTAAAACACGCTTTACAAACAAAAAACGACAGCTAATCGCGAGGCATCTAGCACCTTGTACCTAGCACCTTACATCTAGCATCTTGTACCTTACAACTAACATCTCGTACCTTACACCTTGCATCTAATATCTATCATCTATCATCTTGCACCTTGTACTTTACACCTAGCATCTAACACCTACCAACCTAATAAATCCCACCTTTAAGTTCCAACTGCGTTAAATACAAACGCATCTCAAACTCTAACTGATGATAGTCAGGCAGCATATGCTCACAAAGTTGATAAAAAGCTTTATCGTGATTTTTTTCACGTATATGCGCCAACTCATGAACCACGATCATTTCTAGAAAAGGTTCAGGTGCAACTTTAAACATCTCACTAATGCGAATTTCATTTTTACTCTTTAACTTACTACCCTGCACTCTCGACACAAAGGTATGTAAACCAAGCGCGTTATTCACTACATGAATCTTTTTATCGTAAGTAATTTTGCTTAGTGGTGATGATTTACGTAAATAACGGTTCTTAATATCCATAACATAATCACGTAACAACTTATCGTTATTAATAGAATGTTGTTTAGGATATTTTTTAAGTAAAAAATCCCCTAACTTATCCTGATCCAATAAGGTTTGAATTTGCGTCTGTACTTGTGGTGAATAAGCAGAAAGATATTTAAGTTGGTTAAGGTTGTTTTGAGGCTTGGACATAATAACTTCTTGAATAAAAATGAGTAAAGATTATAACTCAGATGCTTTAAATGATTAGGAATTGTTTATAGCGTTGCACAAATAAATATATAATATATGTGGACATCCATTTTTTTATACAACCAAAAAACAAAGCTATTTTTATGAGTGAAAAATAAAATAAATGAGAAAATAGTTTATTTAATCGTAAAATAGATAAATTTGAGGGTGTTTAAGGCAAATAATGGCTTTTTCAAATATGCAAAGTTTTAGCGGTAGCTAAATGAAGCGTTTATTATGTTGTGAATAAAAAAGTGCACTGGTTAATGCAGTCGTAATTGATTCTTACTCGCTATCCAGCGTTTACCTGTGTTGCTTGCATAAGCCGCTAATGCTTCTAGCGAACCCACTGCCCCGTGATAATCTTTACCAAAACTACTCGCTAGTGATAACCAAGTCTCATCGTCTAAAGCAAGCATTGACAATAGCCTAGGCCGTTGATTTGATATTGCACCACGTTTATCTTCCCTTATTATTCGCCCGCTCCAATCTACTAATTCAATATAATCTAATAATGAAAATGGAAGACCTTGAATGTTGTTTTCAGCATTATGTTGGCTTTCATCACCCACAAAGCCAAATAAGGGCTTTTTAGTAAAAGTGTATTCTAGTGGCTTTTCTTGCTGTTGGGCAACACCATGAATGCGTTCGTAAGCGGATGTATATTCTGACGTTTCTATACTGACACTCATTTTTGCTCGCACTGGATTCAAATCAACATAAGCCATGCAAGTTAATAGCGCATCTTCGTCTAATAGTGCTTGAGATTTAAATCGACCTTCCCAAAAGCGCCCAGAGCACTCATCTTCTTTATTGGCTTTACGCGCAATGAATTCGTTTAAACAACGCATAAACCATGAAATATCCGCTAATCTCCCTCTCCACCCTTCGATAATAGCTAATGCAGCTTTCTTTTCAGCCTCAGAGGTTGTTTGCTCTGATTGCCAACGTTCAACGAGTATAGGTTTTGAATAAAGCAAACACCAACGTTCACAAACCTCTTCATGACTTAAGCTTTCGTTAAGCGCTTCGTCGATATGTAGTACAAGGTGATAATGATTCGACATGATAGCGTAAGCGCAAATGTCGATATTAAACAGAGAGGCTAGGTAATGCATACGCTCAACAACCCATTGGCGTCTATGCTCAAATGATTTTCCCGTGTATTTATCTTCTCCACACAGATAAGCTCGACGAACACAGCGAGAAATACAATGGTAATAAGGGGTATCAGATAACGATACCTGAGATTGGCGTGACTGCGTCATAACAATGACCTCTTAACGTGTAAAACTACATCACTAAAAAGTAGAAGAGTAATTATGATTCGTCAAAATTAATGGCTGTCCACGACTTTATTCTGTGTAGCGAAGCGAAACGTAAACCACTGTTTTTGTTCCGTTTAAACGCCTTGTTAAGTGCCAATCCCAAGTTCAACATATTTAGCACTAAGCCACATACGTATTTCCTCCGTATATAAATTCCATTCATCAGTCTCTTCAACAAAATTTAATATTTTTTCACGAACTTGTCTTTGACCAGACAAGTCTGCCATTTGATCAAAATATATATGCCAATCTATGTGTCCTTGAATGCCTTTTGAAAACATTTGAAGTTCATTTATTCTTGGATCAATACTATCTGAGTTTTCGAATAGTATTTTGATATTGTATTCGGGGCTTCCTTTTTGCCCTTCTGGAGCAAAGTTACTAATTCTAAATTCTTTTATTTGTTTCACAATATCAACACGGTCTTGCTCTCGATCATTACCATTTAAGTGACGCTTACATTCAGACTCTCTGCTCTCCTGATCTCTACATACATCTCCATCGAGGACACAAATAGTATTTGTAATATCTTGTCCCATGAGCTTCTTTCCAGCTAAAACAGCGAATGCATTTGACCATGCACCAAACTTGCTGACTCGAACATGGGTTTGTAAATGCATTTTATAAACTAAGTTAAGTATCATTTCCTCTGCGAGTTCATCTTC
This sequence comes from Psychromonas sp. KJ10-5, assembly GCF_055808325.1. Classification (NCBI taxonomy): domain Bacteria; kingdom Pseudomonadati; phylum Pseudomonadota; class Gammaproteobacteria; order Alteromonadales; family Psychromonadaceae; genus Psychromonas; species Psychromonas sp. KJ10-5. Next base: position 1,285,870 of record NZ_CM147864.1, read on the forward strand.
TACACATATCTGTAAAGGGTGAGATAACATCCCCGTTAACTGGTGCATAACCTGTGGGTTCGTATGAGGCATAGCTATTACACCGTTACCCGTATTCAAAATACCAAAGATATTTACATTAGAACTGAACTCTGAAATAGTTTCTCTATGCGTTGAAAAAACAACTTCAACTTTGTTTTCTTCAGAACGTTTAATAATTCTTTCAACTAACCTTTTGAAGGCGACTCCATGTAATAAAACATCTGCTTCATCAATTAAAAGCAAACCTCCATTTGAAATTAATGGACTATGCAATGCATAGAGCATGCTTAATACGCGCTTTTCACCAGCCCCCATAGAGTGCTCACTATAAGTCACACCATTATGTGTTAAGCCAAACATAGTATGAATTTTTCCACGCTTCTCAATAGTACAACTACTTAATTTTTCGTAGTTTCTACCTAAAATATAAACCATGTCTGATTTAATTTTATCTGCTGATTCATGCGCAAGATCCTCTGTATCATATTCTTTATATCTACCCGCATTTTTATCTTCACTTAAAGTAGAAAGTTCATGTAAACCTATATAAACAGATTCTCTTTCATGACGTCTTGCATAAATAGGTAGCCACCGACCTTGTTTTACACCAGGTTTCTTATAATATTTTTCGGTATAGGTTTTGTTTGTTATTTTAGGCTCTTTAGATGGGTTTAACTCTTGATAGTTAAATTCAACGCTATATTCACTACCGTCCCAACTAGCATCTTTATTTGGAGTGAAGAAATGAGAAAGGCGATTAAAGTCTTTAGATGTCTGCTTGCCTTTAGGTTTAAAGGCACATGCTAATGCATGGATTAATGTTGACTTTCCTGAACCATTAATACCTACAACAGCCGTAACTCTTTTGTCCGTTTCAAATTCTAAAGTAAAATCTTTGATGCCTTTGAGGTTAGATATATGTAATTTTGTTAATTCATAATTAAACCTAGATATTTTAACTTTTTGTTTTTTTATTTTTGCTTTAACCATGAATTCCTACTTTAGATTAAAAAATATTATCGATTACACGGGCACTTAACGCTTTGCTAAGCGGCTAAAAATAGTTGGCTATAATTTGCGAGGAACGAGCACAGCCAACTGTTTGTGTCCGTTTAAGCAACTTGTTAAATGGATTGTTCACCGGTAGTAACCGTATACGCAATATCACCAAGGTTACCTATCTCAAATAACATTCTTCCATCTTCGATTTCATTTATTACGGCTAACCGTAACTCATTTTGGTGTTCATATTTGTTATCTTTTTGGAATGGAGTCAATTTCTGAGTATGTTTTTCAATATCAATATATTCAATTGATTGTCGTTTATAAGATAATGATTTGGATTTCAGATAATTATCTAAGCGCTCAAAAAAGCTTTCCAAGTTATAGATTACAATTGCAGAACCACCGAATTTGTTCAGTAAATTTTCATTTATAGCGTCTAACTCGTTCTTATACTCATTAACGGGAATAATTAAGTAATAAAGACAATAAACGGATAGAGATGCATATTCATGACTAAATTCACGGTGCATACCATCTGTAATTTCTCCAACTAATTCTGTTTCACCATTATCTAAAACTCGACTTACAGTAGCCTTTGAAAAGGCTTTGACTTTATGTGCACCCTCATTAAGATCGCCAACTTCTTCATTGTGTTCTGAATTTCGATAATAGCTTAAAGGCTGCAAACACATTTGTCCTTTCTTTATAAAGTTCTCAATGTGTATAGCTTCTGAATACTTAATTAAAAAGTGACGAAACATAAAATCCATTTAACAGCATATTAGATAACAAAATGTCAGCTTTTCCGCGGAAAGATGGCAAATATCTAATGATGAATAATAGACTTAGATTACTGCAATTATCATTTTAATCAACGATTTAAAATAAAATATGAAATATAAGTCATGTAGAAAGACGACAGAATGCAATATTTCCCGCGGAAAGATGGCAAATAGAGAGCGCTGTATAAAAAGACACCCCACTCGCTGATATCGAACATTGGAATAACAATTCATATATTCTTCTAACATTATCTACTGCAATGAGTGGACACTTAACGCCCTCAGTTATTTATTCAAATTAACTTTATGAGGTGTCTACACATCTAGGGCAAGCTAAGTCCTTACTTCTATCATCTTCTTTTACTTATTTTTTATTGAAAACATAATGATGAATTTGGGTATCAATGTACAATCAGTGAAAAAATAATAAAGGGCTTACACTTCTATGTTTAAATCGTTCTTTCCCAATCCTAAGATTTTCTTCATCTCGGCATTGATTTTTGCTGGGCTTACTTGCGCTATTTGGTATGGATACAATGAACAAATGGCGGCATTACTTGGCTTAGATATATCGCAGTCTGAACCTGTTATCGGGCTTAAGCATTTTGTAACCGATTCATTTTTACTGTTTTATGCTTACTACTTTGCTTGTACTGCGCTGTTTGCTTTGGTGTGGTTTAAGGTATCGCCACATAAATGGCAGTGGTGGTCGATCATTGGTTCGTCGACTATTTTATTCTCTACGTACTTTTCAGTACAAGTATCCGTTGCCATTAATAATTGGCGTCGCCCTTTCTTCGATTTGATCCAATCTTTATTGAAGCCTATAGGCAACGATACTGTACCGGGAGCCGTCGATGCAGAAGCAGCCAGCTCTGCAACAACTCAGTTGTTTGACCTGTTAATTGTGTTTGGTGAAATCGCTTTCTTGGCAATCTTCATCTATGTGGCAACCCGTTTCTTGGTCAGCCACTACATTTTCCGCTGGCGTACAGCGATGAATGATTACTACACAGCACATTGGCAAAAGTTAAGACATGTTGAAGGTGCTTCACAACGTATTCAAGAGGATACTATGCGCTTTGCATCTATTATGGAAAGCTTGGGTGTGGCATTAGTAGAAGCGATTATGACCTTATTTGCCTTCTTACCAGTGTTATGGGCATTGTCTGAATATGTATCAGAGTTACCCATCGTTGGTGAAATAGCGCATCCACTCTTTTATGCGGCGTTATTCTGGTCAATATTTGGCACAGGGTTATTAGCGTTAATTGGTATCAAATTACCAGGCTTAGAATTTAATAATCAGAAAGTTGAAGCTGCTTTCCGTAAAGAGTTAGTTTATGGTGAGGATAATGCAGATCGCGCGTCACCTATCGCTTTAAATGAGTTATTTGCTAATGTCCGTAAAAACTACTTCCGTTTATACTTCCATTATATGTACTTTAATGTAGCGCGTATGTTGTATTTACAAGCGGATAATATCTTTGTGTTTATACTGTTAGTCCCTACAATTGTTGTTGGTGCCATCACCTTCGGTATTTTGCAACAAATTCTAACGGCCTTCGGCCAAGTAAGTAGTTCCTTCCAATATCTGGTCAATTCTTGGACCACCATTGTTGAACTTTTATCAGTGCGCAAGCGTCTTACTGCATTTGAATCAACATTAGAAAATTAATATTATTAGCCCCTATTTCACTTTGTGATTTATACATAGCTGTATAGGGGTGTTTTTTATATTAAGTCAGAGCTTATATTGCGGTGTAACGCTTAACTTTTCCGCTACATTAATGTGTTAATGTCGACTTAATAAACTGCCTCATTAAAATTAGTATTTAAATCGCCTTCTTTATTTGTTATGTTATAACATTATTTTTATTAGTGATATAAATACGTAATAGTTAAAAAGAATGAAACAACATGAAAACAAATCTTAAGCTCTTACCTTTTATTCTCATTGTTAGTCTATTTGCTCCAATCAATGCACAAGCTCACCCTCACTCATGGATCGACATGAAAACAAAAATCGAAGGTGATGAAAGCCAAATCACTGGCTTTACCATGTCTTGGACTTTTGATTCAATTACCTCTGCTTACATGCTTGATGGAGAAGATTTATCAGCGGAAAATAAAGTGGCGACGTTAAATAAAATAAAAGATTCGGTAATGGAAAATATCAATGTAGAGCATTACTTTACCTACTTTTATGATGGTGAGACTCCGATCAAATATGCCTTTTCTAACAAAGGTACATTAACGCAAAAGGGTTCAAAATTGACGCTGGACTTTTACGTCCCTCTTTCAAAACCTAAAGCCATATCTGACCGCCCTTTAAAGCTTGCTATCTTTGAGCCAAGTTATTATGTCGATATGAGTTGGGATAGTAAAAACGATATTCAATTATCATCAGCATTAAGTAAACGTTGTTCTTTTGAACTCATTCCTCCCAACCCGTCACCAGAGCAAGTCTCTTATGCAATGTCGTTAGGTGTTGATGAAGATCCAGATGATGCTCTTGGTCAGCTATTTACGCAAACGGTTATCATTAATTGCCTTAAATAAGGACTCATAGTGACAAGTAACATTAGGTTCAACAAGCATTGGTTATATTTTGTAAGCTTGATTTTTATTAGCGCTGGATATGCTATCTGGCAGGCTTGGCCTTCGTTGATCATTACTAGTATGCAATGGCAAAAAGGCATCAATGAGCAGATCATTGAGCTTTTGTATTCCGCACAAACTGAATTGTTAGCTTCGGGCATGTCTTTGGTTTCTTTAGCCTTTATATATGGGATATTGCATTCTCTTGGCCCAGGTCACGGCAAATTAATCGTGACTACCTATCTTGCAACTCACCCAACAAAAGTAAAAATTAGCTTAGTACTAACTATTTTATCGGCGTTATTACAAGCGATCGTCGCCATTGTTGTCGTTTCTGTATTGTTAATGCTGTTTAATTCAACCATGCGTGAAGTGAATGATGAAGCAAACAATTTAATCTCTTTAAGTTTTTACTCAGTGGTTATATTAGGTTTGATCGTTATTTGGCGTAATGGTAAATCGTTAATTAAATCTTTTTATTCTCGTCCTACTCCTATCAAAATAAATACGATTAAACCTATTATCACTAGTGTTAATAAAAGTCAGCCAACCAAACACGTTCATCACCATGGGTCTGATAACGTCTGTGGTTGTGGTCATGTACATTTTGCAGGCGCTGCAGAAGTTAATAGGGCCTCTTCACTTAAAGAATATTTAGCGATTATTTTTAGTGTGGGATTACGCCCTTGTACTGGTGCAATCATGGTATTGCTATTTTCTAATACCTTGGGTTTGTACTGGCTGGGTATTGTAAGTGCATTTTTCATGTCGATTGGGACTGCATTAACCACATCAAGTATTGCGGTTATGACAACGTTAGGCACGAAGTTAATACAGGGATACCTAACTGTTGGTGATAAAAACAGTAAAACGTCAAAAAGTAGTATTTCAACCGGTATCAGCGGCGAGAACATTAAAGTATTTGTTAAGTTAACCGGTGGTATTTTAATCGTGTTAACGGGGGCTATTTTATTACAATCTCAACCTGTTGGAATGTCTCCAATATTCTAATAACTACAACTCCACTCATTAAATATTTGCTCTCAGTTAAAACCGAGCTAAGTTAATCAACTAATTTAGCTCGGTTTTAAGGGTTTAATGTATCTCCACATTAGGCTGTATGAAGACTAAGTCAGTGATCCCAACATCAACACCTGATTGACTTAATAACGTGGTAATTTGACCTCGGTGATGTGTTTGATGGTTAAAAAGGTGCATTAATAGGTTGAACAATGTTTTGCTTGCTGTCACACCTTTACTATTTTGATAAGTAACAGGCTGTAATAATTCTTCATCGCTTAACATACCAGCTAACTCAAGTAATGCTTCATCAAGTATTACACGTCTATCTTTAAGATCATTAAAGTTATTAGCAAGGAATACATCAAGCGATTCAGGCATAGGCAACTCGGCGATGGGTGTATAGGCATCATAATGATTCAACACACTATTAAACCTTTTTAACCACATAGTATCGCCCACGCAAATATGATTTAAGGTGGCAAATATTGAACCAAAGAACGATTTTTTATCTTCATGCAATATTTCTGGTGGCAATGCACTCACCGCTTCGTAGATCTTCTGGTTCATCCATTGATTATAATCAGCCATCAAATAAACATGCTCTTGCAGTTTCATAATAATTTTCCTTAAAGTAACGCTCTAATTTGTGAGTGGCTTGAAGAATGTTAGTCCGAACCACTATTTAAAATTTGGATAGTTTATATCAAAAAAGAGGTTAAATAATGCTATTCGATAACTAGGTAAAAATTCTGTCTAAAATTTTACAATTAACTCAAAAAGCTATTTTGTTATTAATTTTGAACCTGCCCTTTTAATCCTTAAATAAAAGTCAATAAATGTGTAGCTGTGCACAGAGTTAATCATATCCAACTAAGTTCATTGCCGAATACGCCTGATTATAAACTGAAAAATAAAATCATAAGCAATTGTTTTTATTGAAAATAAATAGTATTACAGTTGCTCTTTAAAATAATTAACGTCATAAAAACCATAAGCACCATTGATTAATCACGTTTAATTGTTTCAATTCACACTTCCAATATTCCACGATCAGTATGCTAGCCCCTCAGTTATTTCATTTAACAAATGCAAAACACTATTTTAACAAAACTGATGAAATAGAGGTTCCCCCCTCAAGTCAACTGAACACAAAACACAAGGTGAGAATGAGCTTCTGTTAACTCAAACTCATTATTTTAGAAAATAAGCAAAGGATGTATGTTAATGATTAGATTAAAAAGAATGTTCACCGGTATGGTGATTGCGACCACTTCACTTATTTCGATCAATGCTGCTATAGCGGCAGATTATCCTCCGCATACTATAAATATGGTCGCTCCTGCTGGTGCTGGCGGTGGCTGGGATTTAACTATTCGTACTGTTGCTAAAACGTTAAAAGATACAGGCCTTGTCGAATCTAATATGCCGGTGGTTAATCGACCTGGCGGCGGTGGCGCTGTTAACCTTTCATACATGCAAACGCAAACGGGTAAAGGTGATCTTATCTCTGTTTACTCCCCACCTATTTTATTAACTAACTTAACTGGCTTAACGCAATACAGTTATAAAGATACAACTCCTCTGGCACGTCTGATCACTGATTATGCCGCTTTTGTAGTGCCTGAAAATTCAAAATATAAAACCATTAAAGATGTAATGGACGCCCTTAAGGAAGATCCTAAATCCGTTAAAATTGGTGGCACTTCTGCCGCAGGTTCAATGGATCACATTCAATTTTTGCTCGTCGCTAAAGCTGCTGGTGTTGAAAACCTTCGCAATATTGATTATGTCTCATTTCAAAACGGGAGTTTAATCGCACAAGCATTAGGCGGGCATGTTGATCTTATATCTACTGGTTTAGGTGATGTTGCCGGTCTTGTACAAAGTGGAAAATTACACGCATTAGCACAAACAGCAGACAAACGTATCGGCACTGGATTAATAGGTGAAATTCCGACAGTAAAAGAACAAGGTATTGATGTGATCTTTGAAAACTGGCGTGGTCTGTTTGGACCTAAAGATATGCCTGAAGAAGCGGTTGCATATTGGCACGATGCGCTACAAAAAATGGTCGCTACTCCAGAATGGAAAGCCGCATTAAAACGTAACGGTTGGGATGACGCTTACCAAGATGAAAAAGCATTCACTGAATTTTTAGGTGACACTAATACTCAATACAAAACACTGATTAAAAGTGTATTTGGCCGATAAATGACTGTAACGCTATTTAACGATATAAACAGCAATCCATCTACTTAGGACTTCACCAACAAGGTGTATTACAAGATATTGCTGTTTATTCAATATTAGTTTCATTCAAAACGCATTAAAGCTTTGTGTAAAAAGCAAAGCTTACTTCCTGAAAGTAGATCGAATCATGTATCCGCAAATCTGAAACGACGCGTGAATATCGGTATAAGTTAATAAACTCAATTATTTGGTAGAGGTGAAAAATGTCAAATATAAAATCTAATTGGGATGGCCTAACAGGGTTATTTAGTATCGTATTTGGTTTGGCCTACGGCGGGTATGCATACAGTTTACCTCAGCCTATGTTTGGCAACCCATTAGAAGCAATATTCCTCCCGTTGACTGTATCGGCTATTGCGATATTCATTGGAGTGTTACTTATCATTACGGGTGGAATGGCACCTTCTATCAATGCAGTTAAAGCACTATTAAACGAGAATCCAAAACGTAAAAGTGACCGTAGAAAAGTTGCAATAACGGCTATTATTTGTCTTTTTTATGCCATGTTTTTTGAGCATGCTGGTTATGTGGTGAGTACATCTGTATTTATGTTTGCGATGTTAACCGTCACTTGTGGGTTAGTTTTTTGGAAAAAAAGCCTTTTAATTTCACTGATTTTCGCGGTGAGCATATTCATAACTTTTAATGAGATGCTGTCAGTTAACCTTCCTCCATTCCCATTTTTTAATTAAAAGGTCGAACAACTATGGATATTTTAAACAGTTTGATGGACGGTTTTAGTGTCGCACTTCAACCGTATTACTTATTTTTAATTCTAGTCGGTGGCATTTTAGGAACCGTTATCGGTATGTTACCCGGTCTTGGTCCTGCGACAGGTGTTGCTATCTTATTACCTATGACTTTTTCTATGGGCCCTACTGCATCTCTGATTACTATGATGGGCGTATATATTGGCGCTATGTTCGGCGGTTCTCGAAGCTCAATATTGATTAACACTCCCGGTGATGGCGCGGCATTAGCAGCAACCTTTGATGGTTACCCAATGGCAATGAAAGGCCGTGCTGAGTCGGCATTAGCAATATCCGCAATTGCTTCATTAATTGGCGGCACTATTGCCGCAATATTGATGACATTAATGGCTGAGCCCGTTGCAGGATTAGCGATTAAATTTGGTCCAGCCGAATATTGTTTATTAATGGTAGCAGCGCTTTCTATGACGGTGTCGATGTCAAAGGGAAACATGCTCAAAGGCTTTTTATCAATGTGCATTGGCTTGGCTATTTCTACCGTTGGCATTGATGGGCAATCTGGTTTGCAACGTTTTACTTTTGGTGTGTTAGAACTTCAAACAGGTATTGATTTCTTGGTGGTTATCATTGGTATTTATGCACTTGGAGAAGTATTTAAAAGTTTCAGTACATTAGGAGAAGGCGGCAAAAAAGCACAAACTAAATTTAAAAAGATTTGGATAAGTAAAGACGATTGGAAACGCTCTAAATGGCCTATTCTTCGTAGTGCACCTGTAGGTTTTATCATAGGCGCATTACCCGGTGCAGGCGGCACAATGGCTTCGTTAATGTGTTACAACAATGAGAAACAATTATCTAAAAATAAAGAAGAGTTTGGTCATGGCGCTATCGAAGGATTAGCAGCTCCAGAGTCTGCTAATAATGCGGCGTCTATTGGTGCGATGATCCCAATGTTATCTCTCGGCGTTCCTGGTTCAGGTACTACCGCGGTAATGATGGGTGCATTACTAATGCTTGGTATACAACCTGGGCCATTATTATTTGCTCAACACCCAGACACTGCTTGGGGACTGATTGCTAGTATGTTTGTTGCTAATGTGATCCTTGCGGTTGTGAATTTACCGCTAGCTGGTGTGTTGGTTAGATTATTAGCGATTCCACCAAAGATTCTCTACCCGATTGTACTCAGTTTGGCTTTTGTAGGTTGTTTTGCGATTAGTGCCTCGGTCGTCGACTTTTATATTTTAATCATCCTAGGTGTTGCTGGTGTGCTTATGGCGCGTGTTGATATACCAACTTCACCAATGATTTTAGCCGCTATTGTTGGCGGTCAAATGGAGCAATCATTCCGACAAGGTTACCGAATCTCTAATCAAGATTTAGGTGTGTTTATGGATTCAGGTATTGCCCAAGGGTTATTAGCGGTCACTGTATTATCTGTGCTGCTGCCACTTATAAAGGCAATCCGGTCTAAAACGACAACTAAACCCGCTTAACATGTGTAAATGATATTTGTAGGAAATAATTATTTATAACAATGACTTATGAAGCATACTTAATTGTATGCTTCTTTTTTTAAAGTAAAAATATTGATGGAGGTTGTAAAATCAGACAAAGCAGCATTGTTTAATTAACGTTTACATTTAACATTGTTCATTCGATTCATTAACACACTTTTCACATCATTATTTATATACATCCATTAGGCACAATGAAAACATGTACTTTCCATTATCTAAATTAAGTTTTCGCATTAAAATTTTCCTACTGTTATTTGGATTAGTGATTCTTCAAATGTCTGTGATGGTATGGCATTTTGAAAGTACTTTATATGAGTCAATTAAGCATCAAGTTGGTACTCGAGCACTTATACAAGCAAAAGAAATTTCCAGTGATCCTTCATTAATCAAACAAATTCAAAGCAATGATTTAACTGCATTACAAAAAAATATAGACCGTTTATCAACAATATCAGATGCCAGTTTTATTGTGATAGGTGATAAAAATGGTATTCGCCTCGCTCACCCGGTAAAAAAACGTATTGGTTTTCCTATGACAGGTGGCGATAATGCAGGAGTATTAGAACGCGGCGAATCTTATACTAGTTTGAGAAAAGGTAGTTTAGGCTATGGGTTCCGTGGTAAAACGCCTATTTTTGATCAGAACCAAAAGATTATTGGTGTGGTCTCTGTCGGTTATTTACTTAATCGATTCGACCAATGGATCGATGTGTATATGACGCCATTATTGATTGAAATACTCAGCATTCTTGTACTAACGTTATTCGCTGCATGGGGATTTTCACGCCATATCCAGAAGAAAATGAATAACATGGAACCAGAAGCTATAACGCTTGCGCTGAATTTACAAAAATCTATTTTAAGATCTGTATACGAAGGAGTGATTGCTATTGATCTTAAAGGTAATTTTCTAACTATTAACCACTCCGCCCGCCAATTACTTAACATAGAGCATGATATTACCTATCTTAAAACCAGAAATATCATTGAATACGTTTCAAACTCAGAGTTCTTTTTTCGACATCCATTAGTTGAAAATATTAAAGATGAAATGTTTCTTTTTAATGAACACTATTTAATTGCTAATCGCGTTGCGATTTTTGAACAAAAAGAACTGATTGGCTGGGTTATCAGTTTTAGGGAAAAAAGTGATATCGACGCGCTCACTAATGAGCTTAGTCAAGTTCAACAGCATACTGATACTTTACGTGTTTTACGCCATGAATTCTCAAATAGGTTAGCCACAATTTCTGGCCTGATTCAACTTCAACGATTTGATGAAGTTCAACAACTTATTACGACAGAGAATACTAATAAACAAAAATTTCTAGATTTTATTCATCAACAAATACATATACCTCAAGTTGCCGGTTTATTATTAGGTAAGTCTTTGAGGGCAAAAGAGTTAAACGTCTCATTAACTCTTGATCCAACTTGCCAATTATCCCCACTTCACTCAAAGTTAAGTGAAACTGAGCTGTGTGCGATCATTGGTAACTTAATAGACAATGCCTTTGAAGCGACGCAACAAAACCCGGATGTTGAATCAGTGGTCAATATATTAATAACCGATGCTGGGAATGATTTAGTGATTGAGGTTACTGATAATGGCCCAGGGATTGCTCTTGATTTAATTGATGATATTTGGAAAAAAGGCGTCACTATTAAGCATGATAATCATAGCCATGGCATTGGTTTATATCTAGTACATCGTTATGTAACACACGCCAATGGTTTTATCGTCGTAGATAACGGCGACTCATTAGGTTGTATTTTCTCTGTATTTATTCCAAATAAAGGTTAAAGGTAAACAATGGATTTAATTGATGTATTAATTGTTGAAGATGATGCCAAGATCGCACAAACACACAGTGAAATTTTACGACAAACAACACGTTTTAATCCGATCGGTATTGCTGAAACACTGAAAATGGCTCGTACCATGATCAAAATTCACAAACCTAGTGTCATTATATTAGATAACTATTTACCCGATGGTACAGGGATTGATTTGTTTCGAGAAATCATCGCAGACAAATCAAGCCATAAAACCAATGTGGTGTTAGTCACTGCATCAGATGAGATTGATACTATCAAAACAGCGATGAAGTTAGGTTGCTTTGATTACTTACTTAAACCGGTCTCCTATGAACGTTTACAAGAAACACTTGATCGCTACATAACACTCAATACAGCGATGAGAGCATACGATAACCTTGAACAACGACATATTGATGAACTATTCAATATTCAATTACGCGATAAACACCAACAATCACTTCCCAAAGGCATAGAAAGCATTACCTTAGAAACGATTAAACGAGTCTTTTCTCAGCATATTGGTGTTAGGTATACAGTAGACCGTTTAGTAACCGAAACCGGTATTAGTAAAACCACTGCTCGTCGTTATTTGGAATATTGTTCTGCAAATGGTTTGTTAACTGCAGAAAATGAATATGGAAAAGTAGGACGACCAGAAAGGGTTTACGTTAAAAACGGATAAGTAAATGAACGTTATTGCGTATCCTACTTAGTAAGAATTTTTATAGTATTTCTTGCTTAAACTTATTCAGTAATTCAGCCAGTTAAACTAAAACACTCGCCTTTTTATACTGACACGTTACAATTATTTCTTTTTAAATAACTAATGAAGAGAGAAACAATGATTGAACGTCAACAAACTAAACAACGTATGAGCCGCGTAGTAAAACATAACGGTACTATTTACTTATGTGGTCAAGTATGCGCAGATGCGACTAAAGAGATTAAAGAACAAACTCAAACGATGTTAGATAAAGTCGATGAGCTGTTAATCGAATCAGGCAGTTCACGTGAACATATCTTATCTGCAACAGTCTATGTTAAAGATATGGCATTACACTTTGCTGGTATGAATGAAGTTTGGGATGCTTGGGTACCAGAAGGTCATGCACCTGCTCGTGCCTGTGTTGAAGCAAGCATGGCAAGAGAAGCGTTATTAGTAGAAATTTCAGTCATCGCTGCTGTTAAATAATAGCCACTTATTAGGGTTATCCATGAATCATTTATTACCCATCCCGCTTACAACATTCGTTTCGGAATTACCAGCGGATCCAGATGGCAGTAATAGCTGCCGAAGTATAGAAAAAGCAGCTTATTCTTGGGTAACTCCTTGTACCACCAAAGCCACACAGATTATTTGTTGTAACCAAGTTCTAGCAACATCATTAGGATTTGATCAACAAGCAACTAAATCACAAAACTTTGCCGACTTAGTCTCTGGGAATCTTCGCGATCCAAACATAAAATCTTACGCTATGAATTATGGTGGTCATCAATTTGGCCAATGGGCTGGACAGTTAGGAGATGGTCGAGCAATCAACCTTGGTCAATATCAATTACTCGATAGCCAGCAACATGTCACCTTACAATTAAAAGGTGCAGGTAAAACGCCCTATTCCCGTCGCGGTGATGGCAAGGCCGTATTGCGTTCTTCTATACGTGAATACTTATGTTCAGAAGCTATGTATCACTTAGGTATACCAACCACACGAGCACTGACCTTAACACTTACCGGTGAAGAAGTGATTAGAGACAAGCTTTATGATGGTCATGCAGCGTATGAGCCTTGTGCCATTGTTGCTAGGGTTTCCCCTTCTTTCCTACGCTTTGGTTCACTACAACTACCGGCTTCTCGTGGTGATATAGAAACGTTACAGCAAACACTAGACTATTGTATTCGACATGACTATGCAGCATTAGTCCCAAAGTCAGGAATCATTGACAAAGATGTTTATTTAGCTTGGTTCGAACAGCTTTGTGAACGTACGGCACATTTGATTGTTGAGTGGATGCGAGTAGGATTTGTACATGGTGTATTGAATACTGACAATATGTCATTGATTGGTGAAACCATTGATTACGGGCCTTATGGCTGGATTGATAACTTCGATTTAGATTGGACACCGAATACATCAGATGCAAGTGAAGGACGCTATCGATTTGGACAGCAGGCCTATATTGCACAGTGGAACTTATTTCAATTAGCCAATGCCATTTATCCACTTATTAATGAGGCTGAACCGTTACAAAATATTTTTAATCATTATAACCACTTATACAACGTAAAATGGTTGAAGATGATGCGTGAAAAGTTAGGTATTGTTAAAAATACAAATATTAATGACAGCACATTAATAAAATCTGACCAAGAGCTTTGTAAAGACCTAGAAACACTGCTTTCAGCCATTAATACTGATATGACACTTTTTTATCGTACACTTGCAGATTACCCAATGCGTGCTTGCCCACAAAACTCACAACAATTACAAGCGCATTTCAGTAACTGCTTTTATAATCAAGAAGAGGTAACGGAAAGTTATCTGCAACAACTATCAGAGTGGTTAATACGTTACCAGAAAAGATTGTTATTGACGGAGCTGGATGATCAACAACGTAAAATACATATGGATGCTGTCAATCCTTGTTATATTTTATGCAATTTCCAGGTGCAGGAAGCAATAGAGTCAGCAGAACAAGGTGATTATTCAAAAGTATTAGTACTTGCTGAACTAATAAAATCTCCTTATAGGCAGCAAGCAGAATATCAACAATTTGAAATGAAACGTCCTGACTGGGCGAGAAATAAATTTGGTTGTTCTGCATTGTCATGTAGCTCTTAATAACATGATATTATTAACAAAACCTTGCTTTTTACAAGTGCTTCTGAGATAACTAAACAAGGTTTATTTGATATTAATTTAATTACTTATTTAATGGGGTTATATGGCTCAGGGCAAGCTAAGTATTGAACATGTTGTGCTATCTAACGATAGTGAATCCCTGTTATTAAAAATTAGTCATTTATATGCAGAGATTAGTGCAGAAGATATCATTGCCCTGTTAAAAACCCCCTCTTTACCTTCTTTCAAACTCAACCTTGATGGTATCAATAAAGCAGTTGATGCTTTTGCAATACTGCTAGAGAGTGGTGTCGACTCACAACCGGTAGTTGAGCCGGTCATGGTTGCTGAAAAACAAGACGCACAATTAAATATTCTTATTTCTGATGACAAAATGGATGCGTTTGCAACAATCACATCTGCTTATGGCGGCCAAAATATTTCACTAGATATGGTCAAAGCTAAGTGTACAGAATTAGGTTTAAAATATGGACTAGCGACTAAAAATGTCTTAGGTCTATTAAATGCCAGCAAAAATGCCAAACCAGGAGAAACTCTAAAGATAGCCATAGCTCATGGTGTTCCTCCGATTAATGGTAAGGATGCCGCTTTCATAAAGGCAGTCGATACAGAATCTCATCGTAAACCAGCGCCTAAACTTTTGCCTAATGGAAAAGTTGATATGCATGATTTAGGTCAATCAATTACTGTTAAAGCTGGCACAGTGCTTATGAAAAAAATTCCTATGCAAACCGGTACGCCAGGTAAGACAGTGACTGCAGAGGTTATCCCACAAATAGAAGGTAAAGATGCACAATTTGTTGTCCATAAAAACGCGTGTATCGACCCTAACAATCCATTACAACTAATCGCAACCAGTTACGGAATTCCAATTGATCAAGATGATTTTATTAAAGTAGACGATGTGATGTTGTTAGAACACGTAAATAATAAAACCGGCAATATTATTTATGATGGTACTGTTGTCATCAGTGGTGATATCCATGACCATATGAAAGTCAATGCTAGTGGTGATATTACCGTAATGGGGGTTATCGAATCAGCGCATGTAACGTGTGGTGGTGACCTAACAGTAGAAATGCCAATAATTGGTCATTTAAATAAGGATGACGGTACTTATAGTTGCGATATTATTTGTGGTGGTAATCTCACCGGTACTATTGCTCAATATGCAAACCTTACTATTGCCAAAAACATTACCCTTAGTAGTCAATTAATACACTGTTTAACTGAGTGCCAAGGAACCATTGATGTACATAATGAAACATTCTCTCAAGGTGCGATTATCGGTGGTATTACTTCAAGTAACCATGGTATTACCTCTGTTAGTGTAGGTACTTCTGGCAATACAAGAACAGAAATTCATTTGACCGGTAATGTCAAACAATTAGAAAAAGACAAAACAAAACGTATCAAAGAGATACAAACACTCGATAAGATGATTAATCAGTTTAAACAAGCAGAAACTAAAGCGGATGCAATTGCTGATGTTAAGTTACGCAAACAAAAAAAATCACACTTAGCCCAAGAAAAACAGCTATACCGAAATCAAAGCGACCTGGCTCAAACAAAATTAAAAGCCATCAAGGCGAAATTAATTAAAGGATATGAAAATCTTTATTTAATTGCGACTAAAACATTATTCAGTGAAACCATTGTTCACTCTGCCGGTCAAGAATGGTGTAGCAATACAGAACTAGGTCCTAGTAAAGTCTCAATGAACAACCATGCCTTAGGTGTTACAGTGTTTAATGGCTTTGAAAATAATTAAGTTTCTGACAGCTAAACTGTTTTATGAATAGAAAATTTTGGTCAAAACCCAAGCTTCATACAACATTTTAATGACTTATCTCAGTAAAATCCCTTACGCCCTCTAGCGCCAAGACTCATTACAGGCTAAAATCCTGACCATTATTTTTTCCGGACAATCCATTTCAAAAAAAGAGAGCATTCAGATGGGAAGAGCATATCAGAACAAAAAATTAGACATGGCAAAAACAGCCGGCGCTAAAACTAAAATTTACTCAAAATACGGTAAAGAAATATATGTTTGTGCAAAAAATGGTGGTTTTGACCCAGATGGTAACTTATCACTTCGCCGTTTAATCGATAGTGCAAAAAAAGATCAAGTACCTGCACATGTTATTGAACGTGCTATTGAAAAAGCAAAAGGTGGTGGCGGTGAAGATTATGAACGCGCTAGCTATGAAGGTTTTGGCCCAGGTGGTTGTTCTGTTATCGTTGACTGTTTAACAGATAATGGTAACCGTACTTGGACTGAAGTACGTAACTGTTTCAACAAAACTGGTGCTAAAATTGGCTCTCCAGGTACTGTTGCTCACATGTTTGAACATCAAGCCGTATTTGTTTTCGCTGGTGAAGATGATGAAGCAGTATTAGAAGAGTTAATGATGGCAGACGTTGACGTTGTTGATGTAGTGAGTGAAGACGGTAAAATCTCAGTATTTTGTCCTCATACAGAATTTAACAACGCTAAAATTGCATTACATGCAAGTTACCCAGATGTTGAATTAGAAGTGGAAGAGATCACTTACGTACCGCAAACAGATACTGAAGTTACTGAAGAGCATGTTGAGAAGTTTGAAAAATTCTTAGAGATGCTTGAAGATTGTGATGATGTACAAAACATCTACCACAACGCTATTTTACCTGAATAATCTAGTACCAATTAACTAAGCTATTTTCGTTGTTAAAATAACTTAGTTAATAATATGAGTATGGATTAGTAAAACATCAGTTTAAATATAAAAACCCGTGCTAGTTGTCTAGCACGGGTTTTTATTTAATGACTAAGTGATAACACTATAGACTATTCATCACCGCAACCTAATGCTAATAAGGTTGCATTGCCTCCTACGGCAGTGACGTTGGTGGATAAGGTCTTTTCAGTAATAAAACGTAATACTAGGTTTTGATCACGAGATGTTTCTAGTTGTAATAGATCCGTCTCTGTAATAAAAGTTGCAATCTGCCCTGTTCTTGCAGCAATGACACGATTTAACTCAATTACTTTTTGCTCATCTCCCACGTAACCAACACCAGCAACAACATCGTCATCTAATAGATTCTCTAATGCTTGATTATCCTTTACAAAACATACAGGCATTGCAACAGCAGATAGATCACAGGCTTGCTGCAATACATCAAATAACGCTTTATGCTCTACTGTATCAGAGACAATCACACTGTTCCCAGCCACTAATGCACAACTCAATAAGGCAGAAAAAGCGATAACCGATGAGTTTTCTTCAGCCATAATAAGAAAAACACCACGTCCAGAAGTACTTAAAATGTTACTTTCTCCCGTTGGCCCTGGCATATTCAATGGCTCAGCAATCAGTTTAGCTGCTTGTTGGCAGTGATATTCGATCACTTGTGACACGAGTAAATCAATGCCCTGTTGTAGTTTTAATAACGCGCTCCATTGGTCTAGTACCGCCAGTCTCTCCTCTGCACCAATGGCATTCCATGGTAACCATGCATCGGCAGCTTGATTGATAACACGTAAATCACTTACATTTGGTGCTACTTCGATTGTTTCTCTCATGATTAAACCCCTTCACTCATTTCAACATCAACGGTCACAACTTGCTTGCTGAAACGTTGTAAATAACGTGGTCCACCTGCTTTTGGACCTGTTCCTGATAACCCTTGTCCGCCAAATGGCTGCACACCAACTACGGCTCCGACCTGATCGCGATTAATATAGCAGTTGCCTACTCGACTCGCTTTTGCAATATGCGTGTAAGTAGACTCATTACGGCTATGGATACCCATGGTTAAACCGTAACCTGAACCGTTTATTTGATTAATCACTTCCTCTAACTGCGATGCCTTGTAACGAATAACATGCAAAATAGGACCAAATTGCTCTTCACTTAATTGATCTAAACTGTCTATTTCAACTGCGGTAGGTGCTATAAAATCCCCCTTTTGGCATGCTTCACTTAATGATACTTGTGCCAATAGTTTATGTTGTTCAATCATTTTATTAATATGACCAGTCAGTTTATCTTTGGCTGTTTTATCAATTACTGGCCCAACATCTGTACTATGTAAGTAAGGCAAACCAACAGATAATTCATCCATTGCCCCTTGAATTAACTCAATTACACGCGGCGCTATATCCTGTTGGATGAATAATACGCGTAGTGCCGAACAACGTTGTCCCGCAGATGCAAATGCTGAGCGTATTACATCTCTTACAACTTGCTCGGGTAATGCAGTACTGTCCACGATCATTGCATTTTGACCGCCAGTTTCCGCGATAAAAGTCGCAGGTAACACATCACGTTTAGCTAGGCTTCGATTAATCACTTGTGCCGTGTTAGTTGAACCTGTGAAGACCACACCTGCGATACGATCGTCAGAGGTTAAGGCATTACCAATTTCTGCGCCACTGCCAGTTAATAAGTGGATGCTTTGATCATGGAAGCCTGCTTCTAGCATCAATTCCACTGCACGTGCTGCGATTAAAGAGGTTTGTTCAGCAGGTTTAGCAATGACTGTATTGCCCATGACTAGTGCGGCTGTAATCTGCCCTAGAAAGATTGCTAATGGGAAGTTCCAGGGACTAATACATACAAACACACCTTTACCTTGATGCGTTACTTGCTGAATAATGTTATCAAAGCTTACATTAGCTTCGTTATCGACTAACATATCCGTTGCTTGTTGCGCGTAGTAGCGGCAGAAATCCACTGCTTCACGAACTTCATCAATACAATCATGAATCGTTTTACCCGCTTCATGGTGACAAAGTGCAACTAATTCAGGCATATGCTTTTCAAGTAGATCAGCTAGATTATAGAGACACTGAGCTCTTTCAGTTACCGCTGTAGTATCCCATTCTAAAAAGTGTTGCTGTGCATTTAATAATGCATTTTCAATGAGTTGAGGTGTTGAAAATAATACGCTTCCAACTTCAATAGAGCGATCATAGGGTGCTGTAACAGTTTGTAAGGTGATATCACTTTCTGGCTCATCTAATTGCTGAGCATTAGTGTAATGTACCCCATTCACTATCGGGCCCGCTTTCCAATAGTAACCTTTAAAGCTCTCGATAGCTTCGTGTAATGGTGCGACTTCACTTTCAATATCAATATTGATGCTGAACGAGTTTTGACGATCCTTAAAGATAGCCGGTGGTAATTCAATTAAGCTATTATGCAAAGTTTTACGTTTAGATAAAGTAACGACAGGATGCTCAGTTAATTCTGAAATAGCACATTTAGCGTCAACTAAACGATGCACAAAAGAACTATTAGCACCGTTTTCTAATAAACGTCTCACTAAGTAAGGCAGTAAATCTTTATGATTTCCTACTGGTGCGTAAATTCGAACATGGCTATTAAACATTTTCATCACGTGGTGATACAAAGCATCACCCATACCGTGTAAACGTTGGAACTCGTATTCTTGATGTTCTGCAATATGCGTAATAGTCGTTACTGTATGTGCATTATGACTCGCAAATTGCGGGAAGATTAATCCTTTTATTGCAGGGCTTAATAGGAATTTAGCACAGGCTAAATATGAAACATCTGTCGCTTCTTTACGAGTATAAACGGGATAAGCGGCAAAGCCATTTTGTTGAGATATTTTAATTTCACTATCCCAGTACGCACCTTTTACTAGGCGTAATGGAATAATATCGCCTTGCTGTTTTGCTAACCCAGCTAACCATGCAAGTACAGGTAAAGCGCGTTTGCTGTATGCTTGTACCACTATGCCTAATTTACCCCAACCTTTGGTTTCTGGTGCAGCGAGTAACTTCTCAAATAATAATAAAGATAGTTCTAAGCGATCAGCTTCTTCTGCATCAATGGTTAACCCTACATTTACTTCGCGTGCTTTTTTAATCAGTTGGATTACTGTGTCGTACATTTCAGTGAGAACACGTTGAGTATTTGCCACTTCATAGCGAGGATGTAAAGCCGATAATTTAATTGAAACCGTTGCTGCATTATCTTGGTTTTTCTGATTTAGTGCTTTACTACCCACTGACTCAATTGCGGTCATGTACGCATCAAAGTATTTTTTGGCATCGGTTGCAGTTAATGCCGATTCACCAAGCATATCAAATGAGTAACTACAGCCTTTGTTGGTAAAGGTTTTGCCGTTTGATTGCGCTTCATTAATGTTACGACCTAAAACAAACTGATGTCCCATGATCTTCATCGCTTGTTGCATCACTTCTCGTATAACGGGCTCCGTTAATTTATTCACTAAACCATTGACGAGATGTGCAGAGTTCTTTTTACTAGCTTTCTTTAAGTTAACAATTTTACCCGTTAATAATAATCCCCACGTTGAGGCATTAACGAACAGTGAACTAGAGTTTTTTAAATGTGCTTTCCAATCTGCTACACTTAATTTATCTTTGATCAGAGCATCTGCTGTTTGCTTATCAGGGATACGCATTAACGCTTCAGCTAAGCACATTAGTAAAATGCCCTCTTTTGTATCTAAACTGTATTCAGCTAACAGCGCATCTATCATATGCACTGCATTTTTATCTTTGCGTACACGCTCAATCAAGTCAGTTGCATCATGATCGATATTAGCCATTTGTTCAGTACTTGGTGTCGCTAAAGGTAATAGCTGACTTAGCCATTCACTTTCATCTACCATATACAATGGCGAAATGTACGACCACAACACAGATAATTCTGTATCCATAAAATCTTTACGTAGCACGTCTGCAGCATTCAATAACGACATAGATATCCCTCTAAAAACATAACCTTAATCGGTCTATGTTTGCAATGTGATTAAAACTCGATAGTATTTCGAAATCGTATAAAACGCTTTATCAAAAACTACGATTAATATGTCAAAAAGTACGACTGAAATTACGATGTGATCTAGATCACAATAATATATGCGTTGATGAGCGCCAAATTAATGGCGATATTTAGAAGGAGACGTGCCCTGTGTTTTAGTAAAACTGTGTGTAAAACTACTTTGATTGGCAAAACCACTGGCACTAGCAATAGCTGAAAGACTCATTGAATGATCAGCTAACAACTTCTTAGCAAGGTTTAAACGCATTTGTAAAATATATTGATGTGGTGTCATTCCAACTTGCTGTTTAAACAATAAGTGAAATTGACTTTCGCCCAGAAAAACACAGCCAGCCAATTGCGCAACCGTTATCTTGTTAGCAATATGTTGAAGAATATAATTATCAATAATAGTCATATTTATTCTGTTTTTTAAGCTGAGTTTATTTGGGAAATCTAAATGCATATGACGATGAAGCATCGCTATAACAGTATTCTTACAGGCTTCAGCTAAAAGGATATCGTCAGGTGACTCCTTCATCTCCAATACAAGTAACTGTAAAATTGATTGAAATTGTCTATCTAAACGAAAATATTGATTGCTGCTGAATAGGGGCTCGATTCTTTTTACAATTTGAGTATCAACACTTAACTCATAGGGTAAGTTTAAGGTTAATATTTCCGACTCTCCAACACCATTAAAGGCATGCTCCGAACTAGTCGTTACAATACAGCCCTGGCCAGGCACAATAAAGTTGGGTGTTCCTTCAATACAAAATTCGGAGTAACCTTTTAATGCAATCACCAATTGATGATGATCATGATCATGGTTTTCTACTTCGTTGGGTAAGGTGATCACTTGCGCAGGCGGTAAGCCAACTGAATCAAATACTTTCATTAGCACTCCATAACAAGAAAATATGATGATTTCACTTTATGCATTTATTCAGATTCTGGCAAGAAAAATGTATCACATAAGTGTCATTTTTTACGGGTATGATAAAGGGTTAGTTGATATGGAGGCTTTATTAAACACTAAGTGACACTACTTAGTAACTGCAGTGCCACTGAATCGCTCAATTAGTCACAGGATTTACTTTAATTATTATACAAATTATTAAAGCCTTTCACGCTGAAGCCATTTAAAAATTGATCGCCAATTTTTAAAATAGGAACACCTCTAAAGCCTGTTTTAGCAAACTCTTTTTGCCCTGTCGGACTTTTTACGTCCACAGAACGAAAAGTAATTTTTTGTTGTTCAAGGTATTGTTTCGCTGTTTTACAGTGCGGACAATTAGCCATGGTATATAACGTAATACGTTTCATTTGATTAACCTTTACGATTAATGACCACAACCACCTTTAGCATGGGCATGACCATGAGAAATTTCATCTGCTGTTGCTTCACGAACACTTGCAACTTGAATATTAAATGTTAGTGTTTTACCTGCAAATGGGTGGTTTAAATCACAATCGGCGTTAAAGCGACCTACTTTGATTAACGTTACTTCTTGTTTACCTTGATTAGACTCAACCGTTGCAACCATGCCTGCAGACCATTTTTTAGCGCCCTGTAAGTGTTTTAAGGGAATGCGTTGAATAGCAGACTCTCGACGTTCACCGTATGACTGTTCCGGTGTTAATGTCACCTCGAATTCATCACCTACTGACTTACCCACGAAAGCGGCTTCCATGGTTTCAAATAAACCACCGTGACCGTGGAGATAAAGCAATGGATGATTACCCTGACTATTTTCTAATAACGTTTCACCTTCACTAACGCGATAATGAAATTCAACTACACTGTTTTTTGCTATTTGCATGTTTATCCCTGCTTTTTGTATTTACTTGTTAATTGGTCTTTATTGTATGTTAATTAATTTTAGATACCGACAAAGTTAACGCTTTTGCCAGCATGTGCTCTTGTTTGATTGTTCTTCTTTGTTCAGACATTAACCTGAATAGCTGTTGTATTTTTGATGAATCAACTAGGTGTTCCGCAATATAGTTTCTTGAGCTGGCCTGCTTAAAGTAATCAGTATCGGCACCATCAGTCTGAAATGCTTTAATACTATCAACGGTGGGAGTGATAACGTAATCAGCACCACTCGTTAACGCAATTTCTAAACCTTTAGGGTCAAAGTCAGCAAAACAGACTAATTGATGAGATTCTTTAAAACCTCTGAAAAACTGATAGGCCATCGCTGTAGTTTGTTGTGCTCTAATATCGCCTCGATATACCCATAGCGCATTTTTTAAAAATGCACATTTCGCACTGAATTTTAGTAATGATAAATTAGCCATTACACTTAAATTTTCTACTAATACAATACAATCGTGCTCTACGCTCTCTACAGTGTTTGCATTGACATAAAACCCTAGGGATTGAAATGCGTTAATCTCGATAGTTTGTTGATTAAGTTTCAAAATGGTTAAGCTATTAACTAAAACAAAATCATGGCTAACAGCCACAGTGCGAGATTTTTCTTCATTAAAAGTGTTAGCTCGAGCAATACGAGAGGTATCCTCAGGAAAATCATCATGCAATAGATCTACTTTTAATTGCGACTTCACTAAAGCGATAATGGCAGATCTTTCTTTTTCAGTATAAACCCAATCTCCATACTCAATCTTACCTAAACGATGGACATCGACAATCCATTCACAGGATTTATTCTTTTTGACCCGGTTAAGACCTTGTCTTAGTTGTTCAGCAAAGAACTTATATTGGATTTTATTAAAAAGATACCCGGACATCGTTATTTAACTTTGACAACAATGTCACTGTAAGACCAGTTATGGGAAATACCTTCAAGCTGCTTCCCTTTTGGCTTGATGTCAATTAACGCTTGTTGTGCATTAGTTAATTTACAGTAGCTACTAAACACTAATTCAACCCAAGCTACAGGTTCGATATGTTGTTGTAATTGATGCCAATCAGCTAAAGCATTTTGCCAATATGAGACTGCTGAAACAGCATCACCAGTAGTGATCGCCATTTCAAACAAACGCTCTGTTTGTTCTTCGAAGTAATCATAACTAAAACTCATGGCGACATTTTCAATCACTTCCACTGACGAGGTTTCACGTGCACTCGGTTTGGTGACCGAGTTTAGTTTGCGTAATGACTGAACTATTCCCACTAAAGCATATTCATGAGCCGTTTCTTTAACGTTAATATATGACTTGATCGGCATTGCGGGTGCAAACCGTAAGCTTTCAGGTAAGTTTTTATCTTCGAATATATTTTCGTTAATTTCAAACTCAGGGTGTTTTTGGAGGTAACGTGCCATGTTACGTAACAGGCTCGCTTGTTTCTCATCACGTCTTAGCTTAAATAGACTCAATCGCATGCTATCAATGATATAACGTAAACGTGGTAGCGTTTGGTTAAACCAATAGATGAAACCACTTATTTTTCGGGCTAATTCAACAGGACAAGCCCAATCCATCCATTCATAACAGGTTTCAGGATCAATTTGTTGTAATTCCGTCAATAGCTTTTGCGCGTAGCTTAATGCACGTTCATTTTCTCGCACTTTAGCACTGATTGTAGTAACAAAACCAAACTGACTAGAGATAGCATAATGCATATTATCAAGACTAACATTCAGGTTATCTTTTGCTTCATAGAGAAGATCATCTAACTGATCTAAGTAATATTCAGCATCATCCTGTTGGTCATTGATCACCGACAAGCGATAATCGTTAACAGTGTCTGCCAACACATCAATCACTTTACCCATATCGGTAAGCTGACGGTAACTACTCTGCTTGCGCATTAAACGGTTTAACATTCGTTTAAGTTCAGCACTGACGCGATAATCACCAGGCTCATCATCTGGTCTTAGTAGTGATTTCTTATGAAGGGCTGCAATCTTTCTTGCCTCATCACCATCTCCCTGTACAGAGCCAAATACATAAGCCTCTGCTAATAATTGGTCATGAGCTCCTAACTGGCGTAATAACTCTGCAACGTCTTTCGTATCGTAACCAGCCATTAGAACAATAACTCTTCTTGTTGCTGCTCAACTGTTTCCGGTAATTCAATACGTTCAGAATCATTTAAAAATTCAATTAACAGATAGATTAGATCAAACTTAGCAGTGGCAAAATAACGGCTACTCCCTGCATTTTTACGTACGAAATACCCCATTTCTTCTAATTTATGAAAAACGAATACCAGTTGTTCACGGCTTTCTAATTTATTAGTTTTAAAAGGTCGAATCGATGTTAAGTGGCGCAATTGCTCACGTAAGGTTTGATCATGCTCGAACGGGTCAAATAATTCATTGATATTAATAATTGACTTTGCATGGATTGGTAAATCAGTTTGACTAGCCGTTAGGATTAGCTCTAAAAACTCAACTAATGGACGGAACATGCCACGAATGTCAGTGAACAATGCGGTTAATTCCGGCGTGTTGTCACTATCTACTTCGTTAAAAGTGCAATAAAAGGCATCAGCACTATCCAAAAAGGTTAATTGACGATCTAAATTACTTAAAAAGTCACTAACACGATCTTGGTTATCTTGAGCCTGCAGGAATAAAAATTCATCTGCAAAACCTGTTTCACAAATCACTTCACCTGTTAATAGTTTTTGAACGGTTTGCTTAAACATCTTGGCTCTCCAATTCAGTTGTTTGTGTCTGATTTGCTTGCTCTGCGACTTGTTTACGTTGCATTAACAGCTCATCTAATCGTGATGTTGGAATATGCGCATGGAATATTTTGTTATCTTTAATCTTATAATGTCGTTCATAGAGCGATAATATATGACGATCCGTTGAAGGAGATGCTGATAACATAGTGATCGCATTGTCATTAAACATAGTTAATAGCAGGTCGATATTTTCAGCGGCTAGTTCACCTAATTCATCTACGGGTAATATAATTTGTGTTTGAGCATCACTCTCACCACGTAACATGCCAAGAATACCTGCGTACAACGACAACATCGCTAAGTAAGAAAGTCCTGTTGAACTGATCTTTTTAAGCTGTCTTGCGTTTCGCGCATGCTTTAACTGCCCTTTTTCTGAGATTGTAAACTCA
Organism: Psychromonas sp. KJ10-5; assembly: GCF_055808325.1. NCBI lineage: Bacteria > Pseudomonadati > Pseudomonadota > Gammaproteobacteria > Alteromonadales > Psychromonadaceae > Psychromonas > Psychromonas sp. KJ10-5. Next base: position 1,312,325 of record NZ_CM147864.1, read on the forward strand.
ATATCAAACAATTGGTGATGTGCTAAAGCAAAGCCTTCACTTGGTAAATAAGCTGATAGTTTTTGCATAGCAACAATCAAATCATCAGGAATATCACCCACCCCTTCGCGCAAATCATCGCGGTATTTATCAAATAATTTAGCGAACTGTTGCAACGGTCCCCAATAATCTAACTCTTCCTGTTTCATCACCGTGTTTACATTGATATCGGCAAGCGCTTCAAAATGTGCCAGCTTGGTAACGTTATTAGATAGTTGTTTACCGATACTTTTAATACGGCGAGCAAAATGCTCAATATGTTGGTAAAACTCATTGATCATATTGGCGTTGACTGTCACTAATTGATAAGTATTTTTTTGTTTTTGCGCAGCACTACTTAACAAGTCAGCAATAGGATTTTGGTATTTAAAGAGACTTCTTGCACCTTTATAAATATCATTATCTGCTACCAACTTGATCCAGTTTTCGTATAGTTCACTATTTGCATTATTTTTAGCAAAGGCAGTATTAAATTGGGTAATCTGCGACTGTAAACGTTTATCGATAGTTTTAAACTGCTTGACCCAATCTCCACAGAAAGTCACTGTTAATTCTGCATTATTACTTGGCTCAGAACTGGACGCTAATGGTTCAATACCATATTGCTCACACTCTCGTTGTGCCAAACTTAGTTGCAGTAGCAGGTCCGCATCATCATTTAGTTGCTGCGATACTTTTTTCAATAGTTTTTGTTTTTCAGAAATTAAACTTGTTTTCTCAATGGTTAAATCTGACAAGCTATTTTCTAAACTACGTTTTTGTACTTCACGGTTTTGATTTTGTTCAACCAATTGATCACGATTGATATAACGGTTATTCATGAAGTCTTCGTATTCACGCGCTTTACGAGCCCACACCGCACACTCTTCAAGCTGTTGCATTAATTCAGCACGTTGTTTAATTCGTTTATCTACTTCGCCATCAGGGTCTAATTTATCTAAAGCTTTGTCACGTTGTTGCTTATAATCTTTTTGGCGAGTTTTAGCACTTTCTTGAATAGCAGCAAACTGTTCAGCCAATTGATCCAGTTGACTATCACGATCTGACTCAACCACCATACGTTGATCTAACATTTGATTATTTAATTCAAAGCGTTGTTCCTGCTGCAACTCTTTAAACTCAGTTAATTTGGCTTGTTGTTGTTTAATTTTGGTGTTTAACTTTTTAATATCATCTTCATAGGACGCAGCCGCTTGTTTCAGAAAGTGTTGCTTCTTGATAAGAAGATTATCTTGTTGTGTTTTAAATTGTTGACGTTGTAACTCAGTTTTTTGTAATGCTTGTTTACGCTCACTGATCACTAATTTCTGTTGTTCAATTTGTTTAGTTAAATCACTTATTTGACTAACAAACTGCTCTGATTTATCACTGAGTGATGCTATTTTATCGTCTATGTTGGTTAACTTTTCGCGTAACTCATTTTCATTAAGTTGCAGGTCGTTATCCTGTAACTGATCTAAATCTATTTGTAGACCAAATAAACTAGATACACCGCCTTGTTCAGCTACCCATTGTGGATTGAGATCTTTACGTGCTAACTGCTCTGCAGATAAGACACGACCGATGTTGTCTTTCCAGCCTTGCGCTTCATTTTCATGGCTTAAGAAATGATGTAATGAATTCGCTTCTGGTAACAATTGTAAATGCAGTTGTTGACGTGATTTTTTATGTTCATCTAACTGGCGATTATTTTTAGTATGTTGCTCCAAGACTAAAGTACGCTGTTTCTCTAAAGTATTGAGCTGCTCGTTATCACTACTTAACACTTGTAATAAGTCGCTCAAACGGTCTTTGACATCAGACATATTAAGTTGATTGCTCTCAATCTCTGCTTGTAAAGCAGGCTCGACACTGATGTTTTTCTGTGCAGACTCCGTGATCTTCAAGTCATTTTGTAATAACTGCAGATCCATATTGAGTTTCAAAAAGCTATCATTCAACTGTTCATTTAACTTACCTAGTTGACCTTGATAGGTTTCAGAAATGATTGATAATTGGGTATTAGCCTGTTCTTTAACGTTAGCGACCTGCTCGTGGTTACGTGCTTCATCTTTCACTTTCTGTAAGGTTAAGGTTTGTAATAAGGATTCGAACTTAGCCTGTACTTTGTTTAAATTTCCTTCAAAAGCTTCAATGATCTCATTAACATCATTTAAAGCCTGTTGGTAACGTGGCGCATTATCAGCTTGTAATTGAAAACTTGCTGCATCATTTTCATCAAACTTAAGCTTATCTTCATCTAACAGATCGATGCGACTTTGATCAGCTTCAATTTTAACCAATAGCTTATTGATATCGGTTTGTAATGATAAAGTTTGATCTTTGAGTTGTTTATCTAATTGAGTTATTTCATCACGAAGTTGGGATTTCTGTTGACTACGCTCTGTTTGTTTAAGATTAATGCTCTCTTGATGCGTTAACATCTCAACATGTAAGTGCTGTAGCTTAATTAATAAGTTATCTAACTGATTAAAATCTGTTTGCCATAGTGTGATTTTATCACTGACCTTTTGAATTGAACGACTAGCTTGAATATCCGCTAACCATAAACTGATATCTTGTTTATTCAGTGTTATCTGCTCTTTTTCCTGGCCTACACTACGTGCAATATGGTCACCCGCAATAGCCACCAGCATTTGTTTAACGGCATCAAAGTCAAGATTCTTCTCTATTGTGCCGTTCACAACTTTATCCAGGTGTGGTGTTGCCAAATCACTGAATGAAAAACGATTTTGTAGCTGACGAATCTCTTTAACCTTTCTACCGATACGCAGGTTTTGAATGACTTGGCGATACTTATCGACGCCCAAGTAAACTGAACACTCGACACCCAGTGAACGATATACACGTTCTACTTCTGCAACGCTTAACGGTATTTTATTTTCGCCAATGAAAATCTTGCTATCAAATCCACTGTCGATAAATTTAAACTGTACTCCACGACCGTCAGAACTGGCTAATGCCATACAGGTTTGACCGCCCGGACGTCGGTATTCATAAACCAACATACTTGAGTCTCTTGGTAAGTAATAATCAGCAAAGTTTTTAGCTTGATCTACTTTACTCACTATATCACTTGGGCGCATACCGTAAAAAAGTGGCAATAAACGCATCAAAGATGTTTTACCAGCACCATTTGTACCTTCTAATTGAGTATGTCCAGACAGATCCAGTTCATTCACTTGCCCCTTCCAAAAGCTATCGATAATAATAATACGTAATAATTGATAAGCTTGGTGTGCCATGAAGGTTCCTTGTAAACGAGAAATGGTTAAAAAATAAGATAAATTACGCGATATTCTGTACTGAGAAAAAGCAAAACATAAAAGACTACAATTTATAGTTGTTAAACTATTTTGTCGACTGCTTTTCAGACTAATGCAGTGCCAACCAGTATATTCACCGCATATCGAATTAACAGACAGAGTTGCGCATTCTAATCGCAGACATCATGCAATACAAATGCACTTTTAACATTGTCCACCAAACGACTAGATTAATTAATATTTTTAAATTATTTCTAGTTTATTGAAAATTAAACTACCCTTATTTAGGTATGTAAATTAAACTAAATACTCATTTATGGATACACTGCAAATTTTAGAAAATATAATGCACCTCAATTAATTGTATTATTATATTTAAATCATAAAGTTATATAACTTATAGCGTACTGGGACTAACAGCACTAACAAGGCCTTTGCGCCATGCTAACGATGCTATTTAAATTAGAAGGAACTAAATATGAGTAAAAAATCACTATTGGCTTTAGCTATTTTGAGTTCATTAGCCGCATCGAATGCCAGTGCATCAAATAAAATTGCAGATGCTCGAGGGAATGCCATGGGTAACACAGGTGTTGCATCCGCGGATTATTTGACGGCTCCCTTTTACAACCCAGCATTAGCTGCCAATTATCGTGATCACGATGATTTTGGTGTTTTTATAGGTATAGATGTTGCTGCCAGTGACAAAGATGATGCGATCAGCGAACTTGATGATCTTCAAGATAATATTGATGAACTAAATGATTCCGGTTCAAACGACACCACGGCTATTGATGCCAATCTTACTGAGTTAGATGGCTCACAGCCTGTACAAGTGAGTGCAGGTACAGGCATCGCCATTGCTTTACCTACTAAGCTTGTTTCTTCTAATTTATTTGTGCGTGGTTATGCTGAAATAATTGCACAAACAGATGTTACAAATGATTATGAAACATCTAACGTTGATTTTGTTGCTTTTGGTTATGTAGAAGCCGGTTTGGCCTTGGCTCAACAATATACAATAGCAGGTCAAGAGTTCTCCTTCGGTATTACTCCCAAATATCAACAGATGCGAACCTATGCACAAATAGCAACTGTAGAAAACTTTGATTTAGATGATTACGATGAAAGTGAAACATCAGAGAGCGCCTTTAACTTCGATTTAGGAGCCGTTTGGTATTTGGATAACTTCCGTACTGCGATTGCGGTTAAAGATCTTATAGCACAAGAGATCGATGTGATTGATACAAGTGGTGCAATCAATGGTAGCTATCATCTTGATACGCAAGTAACCCTTGGTGTTGCTTACAGTTCGGATTATTTTGTTGCAGCCATTGATGCAGACTTAACTAAGCAAAAGCGTTTCGAAGGGATTGGTACTGACGATGACACTCAATTCGTGCGTTTAGGTCTTGAAGGTAATGCTTGGGGTTGGGCTCAATTACGTGCAGGTTATGAAATCGATTTAGAAGAGACGCTTGATAACTCAATCACCGCGGGTATTGGTTTTAGCCCCTTTGATCTTGTGAGTTTAGATATTGCAGGGTCTTATGCCGGTGAGAATCAAGTGGGTGTATCTGCTAATTTAGCATTAACTTTTTAATATATCGGTAATTTATAATGGTTAAGTTAAGTCGAATGACATATTTAATAAGCATGTCATTCGACTTTATTTTTAATAAAAAACATTCGCTCGACTTAAGTCAATACCCTCATATCTATCTATTTTTTATTTTCTATTTTCTATTTTCTATTTAGCTAGCATACAACTAGCTAATAAATCAGCAAAAAAAGGAGTCCCCTTTTTATTCAAAAACTCAATGTTTCTTTCAGGTATAGCATCCACATCAGGGTGAGCTTCAATCGCTCTCTCCATACTGACTTCTCGAATAATATGCAAGGTTGGTAATGGCGAGCGATTACTATAATTTGAGGTTGCTTCTTCAGGGTCTCCCTCGAAACAATAATCAGGATGAAAATGAGCCAATTGATAAACACCTTCATAACGATTCATTTGTAAGTAATGATTAGCTAAGTACACGCAGTCTAAAAAGGCTTCAAAATCACTACAAGCTTCACTCAATATCAATAAGGTTGTTTCTACTGCTGGGTGCTCATCTAAATAGCGGCACTCCTCTAACAATTTATCTAACACCGTTTCAACATCTGTACTATTGTCATCAACATAACGAATACTGCCTCTATCAACTTCCCTACGTGCGAAGGGACAAATGTTATATTTGACGATGACTTTATTTACCCAAGCTTGAGTACTACTAATGGCGTTCACTTTTTATCCTTTAAACGGTAACTAATCAGGGGGTTAGGGTTGAATATTCTTTAATATTTTATCTGCACTTCGATAGCCAAGTTCAATCATCTCCTTGGCGCGATCGAACTCTAACGTCCCACAGGCGTTACGTGCTATCACGATATTATAATCGGCAGGATAAGCTGCTAACTTTAAACGTGCAATGGTGCCTTGCATCGCATCAAAAGCTTGGTCGGCAACATCGTAGGCAGCAATTGTCGAGGGTTTAGCTTCTGTGATACTAAGATTCTCACTTAACTGTTTAATGTAATGACCGATTTTTTGGTGGAAAGCAAGATCTTCAACCTCATTAATAACATCATTTAACGTATCAACTTCATCACAATTATAATTAAACTCACCAGCTAGGTTCACTGCAATAATAGCATCTGTATTATCACCAAACACTGGCGCAATCGGCACAGGGTTTAGTACACCACCATCTATCAATTGCACACCATCTTTTTCTACAGGTGTAAAAAATAAGGGCAATGAGATAGAGGCGCGGATCGCATCAAACAAACAACCTGAATTAATCCAAACCTCTTTTTCATTTTTAATATCAGCAGCCACCGCAGTATACTTTAAAGGCAACTCTTCAATCGTTTGGTCACCTAATAAGCCGACTAGGGTATTAATGATTTTATCGCCACGCAATAATCCACTAGAGGTCCATGAGATATCCAATAACGAGATAATAGATAATTTATCTAATCCACACACCCATTGTTCAAACTCTTTTAACTTTCCAGCGGCATAAACCCCACCGATCAACGCACCGATAGAACAACCAGAAATAGATTGAATTTCATAACCATGCTCAACTAACCACTTAATAATACCTATGTGTACCATTCCCCTAGCACCACCACTACCTAATACCAGTGATATTTTCTTGTTAGAAGGCGGTACCAATTTTAGACTGAAATTAGACATATAAAACCTAGTTAATCGAACATAGTAAGAGTGTAATCAAGTTTGCATTATTTTGCATTGATGTTATTAAAGCAAATTCACCTATTTCATATCAAAGAGTTGTTTTTTATACGATTTTTTTGCCCTCAAATCAATCACCTCCCTATTAGCTGTATTTATACTGAATATGAGTGTAATTTACTTTAACTTTACTTGTTCGTTTCTAGTTAGCCTGTCATAATTTTGTTATTACACTTTTTAATAGCAGGATCGTCATGACAAGTTTTTCAACATCAGTTCATCAAGTGGTTAGCGATGCATTAGCAGATTTAAACGAAGCACAAACGAAAGGAAAAATTCCTAAAAACCCACTTAGTGAAACACATTTCTTAGCAGCATGGACAACCAATGCAATCAAGAAAAAACGCTATGAAAGTGATGTGTTACCCACTTTGACGATTTGGCAACGCAAAGCTCGTAGTTTAGGTAAAAATGCAGCTCTTGTGACGACCTTCGCCGCGATTAAACGTACTTATGAACATGTGTTTGATGAAAGCCTGAGTGCAAAACCTGTTTATAAAACACAAGTTTCTGCACTCTGTGATCAATTGATTGCACAACAATGGATGGTAAATACTGATCTTGTTGTTGGCGAAAAACTAAATCGTCATAGCGGTGGCCAAGCATCTTTAATAATTTGCACTGAACAATTTGAATCGCACTTTGAAGATGGTTTGCTAGTGAAACCATTAAGCTTATATATTCGAGGAGATATTCCTGAAGCGCTAGCTGCGGCTTACCAACATACACTGTTATTACACAAGGTGACGGATTATAAGTCCAAAGTGAAATACCATGGCGAGTATATTATATACCCTGAAAACAGTGGCGAATTTTTACCAGAGCTACTAGAAGCATAAGATGTTTAACTCTCAACAGAGTTCTATATTAAGTGAACAAGAGTTACACCTTTTATTAAGCTCTGAGCAGACAGGTTATGGAGGTATTTTCCCCCTTTATAGCCTGATTGCTGTGGCAAACATTGATATTAAACAAAAGATCAGCGACCTCTCTACTCTCATCTTACAATTAAGTTCATCGCCATTAGGCAGTGCCGTTATTTTGAATAATAGTATTGAGTCACATGTTCAATGTGACTCCCTAATACAACTATTAAAAGAACGTGAAGACCTACAAATATTTTGGCTAGGTGAGTTACCTAGTATGGCGATAGACCTACCCAGTTTTGATCATTGTCAATCTACCCAACACTTACAGCAGGCAACAGAAGAATGGCAGCATAATAGCCTTACATTGTTCAATCGTTGGTTAAAACACTACAAGACAGGGTTAATATCGGAGTATCCACCAGCAAAAAGGCCTAAACAGTTGCAGGGATTAGATAACCTGTATATTTACACAGCAGAACAATCTCTCACTAATATTCATGACTTACAATTGTTGATTATAGATTTAAACACGCCAAACTTGCGTTTAATGGAAGTCTTAAACAACTTAATGAATCTTAAACAACGCCCTTTTTTAATGCTCTATGGAAAAATGCAAGCTAACTTAAGCCATGCGTTATATGATCTAACTAATAGCTTAGGATTTACTATTTTAGCAAGTTTAAGCCATATCCCAAATACGCAGCAATCACGTCAAATTTTGATTAGTTTATTTTCTAAAATTTATTTAAAGCACTTAATTCAACAACAAAAAACTGATATTTCAGCCCACCCATTATTTTTGATCGACCATCATACCGGGCAAATCGGTAATAAACCTAGTGCTCTACTTTGTCCCTATGGCATGAGCCAAAAACAAATCTCGTCAATTAAACTAGACAGTGACGCCAATAAAATAGTCAATGTAAAAAGCATATTCGATTGGTTTCCTGATGGAGTGAATTACGATCGTGCGTTATTGTTGGCTGAGCGCTTAAGTGGTGGTAAAAATCAAATTGATTTGTACATAAAGTACCCTCAATCTATCGCTAAACCTTCGCCGTTTTTCTCATTAATCGTCATGGCAAGGTTAAACAACTCAAAAATCTATTGGTTTATTGAAGATACACAATCGCTATCCATTGATATGTTAATGTCATTGCCTATTTCAGACATTATTTTTAGTAAAACACTCGCATTACAATTGTTTGACACACCTTCTCAATATCTATTTGATTTTATCCAAGCAGCACAACAACAAACAATCCGTTTAGGGGCGGTTATGGAATTTAATAAAGTCAGTATTGATGCCCTATCGTTGCATGGCATTGAATTTACACTTGACCCACACACTAGCGAATTTTAATCAACAATGCAGGTCAAACTACTAGTAACTAATACAACAGCCATAAAATATAATAACAAGAGCAATCTATGACATTAACACAATTACCGTCAACTTCTGAGTTACAATTAACCTCCATCTGGCCCGTTATAATTAAGCGATTTATTTGGAGTTATGCGTTATTAGCGATCTCAATAACGTTATTATTAACTTATGCTTACCAGCAATATACGCAAAATGTAGCTAAAACTATGCTAAATCAAGAAGAAGCCTTTGTTTCTTCTACTACGCAAGTACTACAAAAAGAGATGCAAATGCAATTAATGGTATTGCAGATGAGTACTCGCTCTAACGTATTAGCTAACTTCCTTGAGTACGGCAGCCCAATCAGTCGTAAAGGCTTAGAAACCTTGTTCATCAACCTTGCCGTTACTTTTAATCGATACGATCAAATTCGTTTAATCGACATGCAAGGTAATGAAAGAATCCGAATGAATTATAATAGTGGTCAACCTACTATCGTCAATGCTAATAATCTACAGAATAAACAAGACTCCTCTTACTTTAAAGAAAGTAAAAAACTAAGAAAAGGTCAGGTGTATGTCTCTGCAATGGAACTTAATATGGAGTATGGGAAAGTGGAAGTTCCTTACAAACCAGTGATCCGTTTTGCGACGCCTATTTTTAATTCAAAAGGAGAAAAACTCGGGTTAATGGTCATGAACTATTTTGCTAATGAATTACTTGAAGATTTTCGAAAGCAAATGGAGCTGCGTATTAGTGGCCAAGGTATGTTAATCGACCCACAAGGTTATTGGTTAAGCAACCACGATAGAAATAATGAATGGGGTGCAAGCCTTGATAATGTAGACCAAAAATTCAAAGATTTATATCCAGATGCTTGGCCAACCATTAATCAAAATCGTGACGGTATTTATCACTCTAAATCAGGCATATTTCGCTATGTCTCTATCAATCCTTTTAACCTTGATAGCATTGGTATGTTTCAAAATGAACAAAATGTTAATTTAACTGTGGTTGACCAATCTAAAAAAGTAACTGATTGGAAGTTAGTTATCTTTTTGCCTAATGAAACCATCAATGAGCATTCTATATTTAATACGCACTTTGCAAAAGTTGTCATTGTATTACTTTATCTGGCAGCGGCGGCTATTTTACTGTTACTGCTATTTATCTCCGAGCAAAAACGCAGAGAAATCGTATATGATGGCATCATTAAAGAAGAACTTAATGACCTTTATGAAAATTCACCTTGTGGCTACCACAGCCTAGATAAACAAGGCATTATTCTAAAAATTAATCAAACTGAATTAAACTGGCTTGGTTATCAACATGAAGAAGTAATAGGGAGACCTTTTACAGATTTTCTGACCCCGTCTAGCATCACAACATTTGAGCGTTTTCTAGCGCAATTGCAATTAGATAATCAAATTGAAGGTGTTGTACTAGAGATACAATGCAAAGATGGTCATACCTTCTTTGTTTCTACATCTGCTACCTCTATTTTAGAAAAGGGACACTTTGCTATTGCTCGTACATCTGCCTTTGATATTACCGACCGTATTGAGTTAGAAGAACGCCTAGCGTACATTGCTAACACAGATGTATTAACAGGAATTAGTAACCGTCGCCACTTCTTTATTGAAGCTGAACAATATTTACAATCTGAGCAAGATATTTCTATATTAATGCTTGATGCCGACCACTTCAAAAAGGTCAATGATGTTTACGGCCATGATGTCGGCGATGAAGTATTGAAAGCAATTGCTATTACATTAAGAGCAGCATTACCAAAGGAAGTGGTATTAGCTCGATTAGGTGGCGAAGAATTTGTCATCATTACCGTAGGACTCAATGCAAAGCAAGCTTTACATCTATCGCAAAACATTTGTACACAAATGCAAAATACTCTAATTCCTGTTAATGGTGAAGAGGATATCTCCATCACTTTATCGATTGGTACTGCGCAGCGTAACTTTTATGGTGAAGAGATAGATGAGATCTTAAAGCGAGCTGATATTGCACTATATCAAGCTAAAGCAACCGGTAGAAATAAAGCAATTCAGTTAAGTTAACAAACCATACCTTAGAAGCCTTAAACTCGAAGCAAAAATGGCTTAGCAAAACGAACACAATTGTGTGGCTAAGCCCTTTGATCCGACTATTAACCTACTTAATACCTTTTCAATACACTTATCCCTACTCACGTTTTATTATTAAAGCATTCAATCTAAGCGCTAGATATTGATCTCAATATACTGATTGTTCGTATATTTTGCTATTTATGGGATAATTTTAATGCGACGCACATTATATTGGGTAACCAAAGATCTAAGAATTAATGATAACTTGGCACTGAACCTAACAAGTCAAAGTGAACAGCTAATTTGCGTAGCTGTTATTGACCCTAAATGGTTTACTGTTAACCAACAACAAGCACTTCCCTTGGGTAAAACCCGTCTTACCTTTTTATTACAAGGTATACATGAGCTTAATAAAAACTTACAGAAATTAGGTCAGCGACTGCACATCATTAATGCTGATCCTGTTAGCTCGTTGAATGCTATATGCCGTCAATATGCGATTACAGATCTAGTTACAACTAAAAGACCTGGATCCTATGAACGCGATATTACCAAGCAATTACAACAGCATCAGCCACAACTAGACATACACTTAGTAGAGCAATTTACCCTATTCACCGAACAAGCGTTGCCCTTTTCTTTATCAGAATTACCAGCAAGTTACTCTAAATTTAGAAAAGCGGTTGCTAGTATCTCACCTGCCATTCCACAAACTGCTACTTACCAATTGCCAAAGCAATTTAACCAACCGTTAGACGAATATCATAGGTGTTGGAATGAATTATTTGTCGAAAAACATCTATCTGAAAATATTAAAATGAATGCTCAGCAACGAGGTTATTACTTCACTGGCGGCGAGCAAGCTGGATTTGAACAACTTCAACAATACTTTTCATCATCGGCACCAGCAAGGTACAAAGAAGTCAGAAACAAACTTGATGGTTGGGATAATAGCAGTAAGTTATCGGCCTGGATCAATTATGGTTTTATCTCTGTAACGCAAGTAACGAATTACATTAATGAGTTTGAGCAACTACATGGCAAAAGTGCATCAACAGAAAGCCTTTATCATGAACTGTTATGGCGCGAATACTTTCAGTGGTTACATTATAAAATACAAGATAAATTATATCAGTTTAAAGGCTTAGCAAGTTCAAATCCTCTAACTTCTTTTTACCCTGAGCGTTTTAAAAAATGGAGTACCGCTAACACCCCTTTCCCATTGGTTAATGCTTGCATTAATGAATTAGTTGAAACCGGGTATCTAAGTAACCGAGGTAGACAGATTGTCGCTAGTTGTTTAGTGAATGAATTAAGTGTCGATTGGCGATACGGTGCGGCATGGTTTGAACAACATTTAATCGACTATGATGCTGCCATCAACTGGGGAAATTGGCAGTATATCGCAGGCGTTGGAGTTGACCCACGTGGAGGCAGGCACTTTAACTTAAAGAAACAGACTCAAATACATGATCCTAATGGTGAATACCAAGCAATTTGGGCTGAACAAGGTAAGCAACAAACACAACCACCTCTAGATTCAGTCACTGCAGATGACTGGCCTGTATCATAATCTATGAACAACGTGTCAATAATAGAACGTAAAGCCATTAACTTAGTTTGGTTAAAGCGTGACTTAAGATTGAGTGATCATCAACCCTTAGCATCTTCTGTTGAGTCTGGTTTAACTTTACTCTATTACGTATTTGAACCTTGCTTGGTGAATGATCCACATTATGATCTTCGCCATTGGCGTTTTGTATGGCAATCAATACAAGATTTAAATCAACAACTCGCGGCATTTAATTCGCAAGTTTATGTTTTTTTTGGGGATGCTGTAGCGGCATTAGATGAGATACAAAAACAATTTATTATTAAACAACTCTTTAGCCACGAAGAAACGGGGTTATTAGTCACCTTTGAACGGGATAAACAAATAAAAAGTTGGTGTAACCGACATAAAGTTCAATGGCATGAAACACCGACTGGTGCGGTAGTTCGTGCCAGAAAAGATAGACAAGGTTGGGATAAACAGTGGCGTAAAGTAATCAAAGGCGAACTCACTTCACCAAAACTTTCTACACATAATTTAGTGCCTAATAAAGCCCTAATAGCATTACCACAAGCAACACTACCCGATGATTGGCTGATAATGGATCCATCAATGCTAACTGGTGGAGAGCAATGGGCACATAAAATACTCAACTCATTTCTAGGCGGACGAGGGAAACATTACCACTTTAATATTTCTAAACCCTTAGCAAGCCGCAAAAGTTGCTCTCGCTTATCACCTTACCTAGCTTGGGGGAACATTAGTTTAAAACAATGCTATCAGGCTATTTTACAAAAGCGTCCTGAATTTGGTTGGAAAAAACCCATTGACGGTTTAGCATCGCGCTTGCATTGGCACTGCCACTTTATTCAAAAGTTTGAAAGTGAGCATCAAATGCAATGGCGTCACCTCAATGCGGCTTATCACCATTTTGATTACCCTGAGCAACATTGTGGCCTATCTGTAACAACAAGGTTAGCACGTTGGAAGAATGCACAAACTGGCTACCCATTAGTTGATGCTTGCATGCTTTGCTTAATGAAAACCGGTTATATCAATTTTAGAATGCGCGCTATGTTAGTCAGCTTTTTGTGTCACCATTTGTTAGTGGATTGGCGATTGGGTGTTACATATCTCGCTAAATTGTTTCTGGATTTTGAGCCTGGTATTCATTATCCGCAATTTCAAATGCAATCAGGCGTCACTGGGACCAATATAATCCGCGTATATAACCCAGTGAAACAATCTCAAGAAAAAGATCCCGACGGTGATTTCATCAGAAAATGGCTCCCTCAACTATCCGACATACCCAATGAGATTATTCATACTCCATGGATCTTATCAGCAATGGAACAGCAGCTTTATCAATTTACGATAGGCGAAAGCTACCCTGAGCCTATGGTTGATATTGAACAAACAGGAAAAATTGCACGCGATCTATTATGGAGTTTTCGTAAACGGATTGACACACGACAAGAGGGTCAACGTATTGTGGCTAAACATGTGCGAAAGCGTCGCCCTCGTTCTTCCAAGAGTAAACAATAAGATGCATAACAAACCGTTCCTACCAAGCAAAATTTGCGTCACATGCAATAAGCCATTTAATTGGCGCAAGAAATGGCAACTTAACTGGCAACAAGTGCGTTATTGCTCGGAGCGATGTCGTCGCCATAAAGCAACATCAACTAAGCAAGTATAATGCAGACAAGACAAGGAAAACTAATGAAAGCAAAACAGCTTAAATTAATATTAGGCGATCAACTAAACCCATTACACAGTTGGTTCCAACAAGTTGATAATGATGTTGTTTATATCATTGCAGAGTTACAACAAGAGGCTGATTATACTAAGCATCATATTAAAAAAATAACCGCCTTCTTTGCAGCTATGGCAGACTTTTCAGATCATTTAAAGAAGCAGGATCATCAAGTGTGTTACCTCACTTTAGATGAGACCAATGAATATCAAGATTTACCTGATCTATTAACGGCATTGGCCAAGCAATATGGTTGTGAGGCAATCCACTACCAGCAACCTGATGAGTATCGTTTACGAGATCAACTACATCAGATGTCAAAGCAAATCACTTTACCTATGTTTGAGGAGGACACAGAGCATTTTTTACTGCCCTTTGAGCAGTTACGAGAACACTTTACGCCTAAAAAACATGTGCGAATGGAAACTTTCTATCGTTTTATGCGCAAGCGCTTTGATATATTGATGGAAGCAGGCAAACCACAAGGTGGCGCTTGGAATTATGATGCGAATAATCGCCAATCATTTAGTGTATCGGACCTTAAAAAGATCCCTCGTCCATTGATTTTTGATAACCCAGCAAAATCCTATTTGACACGTATTGAGGCACACAAAGTTAAAACCATAGGTGAATCCTCTGAACAAGTGGACTATCCAATTAATCGTCAACAATCGCTACAATTATTACACTATTTTTGTGAACATCAATTACCAAACTTTGGTAATTTTCAAGATGCGATGACAGTTAACTCACCATATTCATGGAGCTTATACCATTCTCGTTTAAGCTTTTCCTTGAACTGTAAAATGATTAATCCTATGGAAGTGGTGCAAACTGCATTACATGCGTTTACACATTCACGTGGGGCGATCACTTTACCTCAAATTGAAGGTTTTGTTAGGCAGATCATTGGTTGGCGTGAATATGTAAGAGGTATGTATTGGGTTAATATGCCTGATTATTCATCTCAAAATGTGCTTTCTGCCAGTAAAGATTTACCAAAATATTTTTGGGACGGGAAAACGAAAATGCAATGTCTGAAGAGCGCTATTTCACAATCTTTAGAACATGCCTATGCACACCATATTCAGCGATTAATGATAACGGGTAATTTTTCGTTATTAGCAGGAATCGCTCCTGAGCAAGTAGATGAATGGTATTTGGGAATTTATATTGATGCCATTGAATGGGTCGAACTCCCCAATACACGAAGCATGGCTTTATTTGCAGATGGCGGCTGGATTGCCACCAAACCCTATGCCGCTAGCGGTAATTACGTCAATAAAATGAGTGATTACTGTAAAAACTGTCGTTATAAGGTAAAAGAAAAAGTCAGTGCCGATGCCTGTCCTCTTAACAGTTTATATTGGAACTTTATCGACCAGCACTATGACAAGTTTTCCAAAAATCCAAGAATGTCCTTTCCAGTGCGAAATTGGGACAAAATAGATAACGGCCAAAAAATCGCTATTAGAGAAAAAGCAGCAAACATTTTAGCCAATCTAAATGAGCTATGAGCATGTTTTAATCATGCTCTGACACTTACTTTGTAATCATTAAAGTAAACGCTGTTTAATCTGTTGCATTAAATAAGTTTCACGTTGAATAGATAGGCCCTGCTTTGGGTCGTGCTCAATGGTATGCAAGTTATGTTGAATGGCTTCTTCAATATCTACCCAACGTACATGCATACCATTCTTAACTTCATAATCTTCTAACTTATTTTCTGCAAGCTGATCAGCAATATCACAAGTATAACAATAGGAAAGCATGTGCATAATTGAGCATTCAGAGCGATGTTTTGCACTGTTATGTGGGCGGTACTCTTCAAATAAACCAAAAGGCTGAATATTTGTAATCTGTTGTGCGCCAGTTTCTTCAGATAATTCACGCTCTAAACCTTCTGTTATTGCCTCCCCCAGATCGACACCGCCACCTGGTAAAGAGTAATCATTATAACGCTCGGTGAACATTAACAGAATTTTACCTTGTTTAATCACAATAGCTCGTGTTGCAAGGCGAGTGAAACTTTCGGGGTGTTCTGGTGTTAAATTGATGTCTGTGATCGACGGATGGACAACACGTTTTAATAACTGCATAACAATCTCTAAATAAATAACGACTTATATATCCTCCATACTGGATAACAAAAGCGAGGCAAAATTCTTATTTATGCAGATTTCTACGTTAAATAATTTACTTGAACTACCTACAGCCTAATAAAAACCTAACCACCTGATTTTAAATCATGTTTCGCTTCCGTTAACCAGAATGAGGTTATACATGGAAATAATATGAAGCGGCATCATACTCAACATTGACTGCACATCATACTAACCCATCAATTTATTGATAATTTATAGGGAGAGGCTTAAAAATTGAATGGGAACAAAGCTACCTAAATATTAAATTCTCACAATACATTTGCTCACATATCTGGAGGTAAAAGCTCTAATAACTTAAAATAAAAACTTAAATTAATGCATTATGTACAACAAATAGAGTATAGAGTGATGAGGTGTCGATCACAATTTGGCACTTAATTAAATCATACAAAACAGCTTATAAATCATTATATTTATCCATGTATTAAACTAAGTTAATTCAACACACTGTCAAAGAAAAAGTTAAACAACAAAACAACGAACAACATTAATATCATAAAAATCAATAACATAAAATCATAAAGATAGATTAATTTAATAATATAACTTATCTGATTACAATTCACCTTCCATCATTAGATCAAAAATTACAGTAGTTAAAACGTATTTTTAGATTAATTTACCCTTATTATTGTTTGATAAACGATTTTACAAACGCATTATTTGTAATACAATAACACTGTGATTTAGATTGATATGTATTTACAGCGAATGCTTTATATCAATTAACTTTTAAAGGTGATCACCAAGGTTATAAAGTAACAAGACTGACATTGTGAATATAGAAAACAATTTCTTCTTTAATACCAAACTTTAATAATAAATTAAGGACCTCTTTATAACATTGTTGATCGCCTCCTTCGTGCCTCTGGCATAACGATCAATTAACTAGTCAATGAGAATATAAATATGTCTAAAAAAATTGCTTTAATCACTGGTGCAACTGGTGGAATTGGTTTCCAAGTAGCTAAACGCCTTGGTCAAGATGGTTACACAGTAGTACTTAACGGTATCGAAGATGAAGTCGGTGCAACACGTGTTGCTGAGCTTAAAGCTGAAGGTATCGAAGCTGAATACTACGGTTTTGACGTAACTGATGACGTTGCAGTAACAGAAAATGTAACTGCAATTGGTAATAAATATGGTCAAATTGATGTTGTTGTTAATAACGCTGGTGGTCTAGGCGGTCGTAGTCCAATCGAAGAGATGACAACTGAGTTTTACCGTTTTGTAATGGCACTTAACCTTGATAGTGCTGTATTTGTTTCTCGCGCAGCGATTCCATTCTTGAAAAAAGCTGAAGGTGGTTCAATCATTAACTACACTTCAAATGCCGCATGGAACGCTGGTGGCCCAGGCGCTGGTATTTACGGTACGTCTAAAGCAGCTGTCCATACCTTAACACGTGCACTTGCTAAAGAATTAGCACCTGCAGGCATCCGTGTAAATGCAGTATCTCCAGGTACTATCGATACTCCATTCCACGCACAAATTAAAGAAACTAAACCAGAAGTATTTGCGTCATGGAAAGATAGCATCATGTTGGGTCGTTTAGGTCAACCTGAAGATGTTTCTGGCGTTATCTCTTTCTTAGTAAGTAAAGATGCGGCATTTATTACTGCTGAAACAATCCAAATTGGCGGTGGTCAAGCTCTAGGTATCTAGCATCTAGCATCTAGCATCTAGCATCTAGCATCTAAAATCTAGCTTAACCAAAACAGTAAGCCACATAATATTTTTATGTGGCTTTTTTTATTAGCGTATTATTTGATTAAACAGAAGTATTTTTATAAGTATCGTTGTTCAACACGACGGTAATCATCTAAGGCTAATTGATTTAATTGATTATGTTTATCAGCAATGACACTGCGTTGATAATGAGTCATCAACTTTTTAAGGTAAATCGTAGCGGATGGATGACTTTTCCATAACCCATCACTCCCTGTTAAACTGATTGCTTGCCCTTCTATTTGGCTTATTAACAATAATTCATAACCACGTTTGTTCTCTAGTACTAAACGTTCAGCTTTTGATTTGAACTCTAATTCCCTTAATACTTTACGTAATTTATAGGTGTGTTGTACAGGGCATAAAAGGAAGTCAAGGTGCAAGTCCTTACAAGTCGTCACAAGGCGTTTCATTATATCAATCATTAAGTCTCCGCCTATACCACTGATAATTACTAGTTGTTTAGCCGTCATGGGTAACTGCAATGCTGATTCTGCTAACTTAATTTCACTTACATCCTGACATAACACCTTCCATCTGACATCTGCAGGTAAATGGTGACCATGTTGCTGTAATTTTAATGCCAGTTTATCCGTAATTTCTGGGACTACATCAACAAAATTCAGTTGTTTAATAAGTCCACCAGCGAGAATTTTAAAACCTAATAACCCATGGTCACAACAACAGTCCCATACCAAATCATAAGGTTCATTCACCATTTCAGAAAGAGATAATAAACGTTTGTTTAACTTCATAATGTAATTCGACTTAATTCTTAGGCTGACTGACGTGTTTCATGGTTAATGCAATACGTTTTCGTTGTATCTCTACACTGACTACTTTAACGTTAACGATCTGCCCTACTTTTACAATTTTATGAGGGTCATCCACGAAACGATCAGTCAACATAGAAATATGTACCAAACCATCTTGATGTACGCCTATATCAACAAAAGCACCAAAATTAGCAACATTAGTTACCACCCCTTGTAATTCCATCTCTTCTTCTAAATCACTAATTTTATTAATTGATTGCTCAAAGCTTGCCATTTTAAACTCTTCTCTTGGATCGAGACGCGCTAAAGTTAAGGTTGCTAAAATCGTTTTATATTGTTCAAGCGTTTGTGCATCGTTCGCAGGAGGTAAAGTTAAATTAGACGTTTGTTTTTCAATAATAATCTCCGCTAACGCTTGTTTATTATGAGCCGCTAATTTTTTTGCTTGTGAGTATTGCTCCGGATGCAAAATGGTTTGATCAAGGCAATTATCGCCGTCTACTACTCTTAAAAATCCAGCGGCCTGTTGGAAAGCTTTAGCACCTAAACGAGGTACTTTATTAAGTGCTTGTCTTGAATTGAAACGTCCATTTTCTTCACGATAAGCAACAATATTGTTCGCTAAACTGGCATTCAAACCAGCAACATGAGCTAAGACACAACTAGATGCGGTGTTCAAATCAACACCTACATTATTAACACAGTCTTCCACAACAGCTTGTAATCGATTGGCCAACGCAGTTTGATTAACATCATGTTGATATAAACCGACGCCAATCGCTTTCGCTTCAATTTTCACTAATTCCGATAATGGATCTTGTAAACGACGAGCAATAGATACCGCGCCACGTAAAGTTACATCTAATTGTGGAAACTCTTGCGCTGCTAAAGCTGAAGCAGAATACACAGAAGCCCCCGCTTCACTGACCGAAATAGCCTGAATTGGAGAACCGAGTTCTTTGATGATATTAGCAATAAAATGTTCACTTTCTCGAGAGGCTGTACCGTTACCAATGGCGACTAATTCCACTTTATATTGGTTAATTAGCCTAGTCACTACCTGTGTGGCCTTATCAATGTGCGCTTGTGGTTGATGAGGGTAAATAGTTTCAGTCGCTAATAGTTTACCCGTTTGATCAACCACAGCTAATTTACAACCGCTTCTAAAGCCAGGGTCTAACCCTAACGTTATTTTAGCACCCGCAGGAGACGCCATTAATAAGGCTTTTAGGTTATTAGCAAATTGCTCAATGGCTTCAATGTCAGCTTGCTCTTTGAGTTGTACTAAGCACTGTTTTTCTAGACTCGGTAATAGCTTTGTGTGCCAAGCATTATCAATAACGTACCTATGCCATGAATCATGGTCTTCTTTATCAAGATAAATACCTAACTGTTTTGCCATCATAGTTTGGCAATAACTGTAGGCATTTTTATGTTTTTGAAAAGGATCTGGATTAATTTTTAAACGTAAGAAGCCTTCCGCTTTACCACGTAACATAGCTAATACTCTATGCGCTGGTAAACGATTTAAACGAGCGCTAAAATCAAAATAATCTTTAAATTTAATAGCGTCATCAATTTTAGATTTTACCACGGTGGAAGTCAGTTCAGCCTGTTCAACAAGATGATCTTTTAACATGCTTTGTAGTTTCACATCCTGTGCTATTTTATTGATAGCGATGGCCAATGCCCCTGCTAACACTTTCTCTTTACTCTCAAAACCTTTAGCAACATTAATGTAACGAGTAGCTAATTTACTTAGGTCTTGTTTCGGTGATTGCCAAAGTTGTTCTGCCAAACTCCCTAAACCAGCATCCTCTGCTAGTTTCGCTTTCGTTATTCGTGATATTTTAAAAGGCGCATAACAATGCTCTAAAGTAACTTTATCTTTAATGGATTGGATTTGATTTTTTAAGGCTGTCGTTAATTTACCTTGCTGTTCAATAGCATTAATAATGCTCTCTTTTCGTGATGCTAGCTCTCTAAAGTAGGTTAACTTACTTTCTAATAGTCTCAGCTGACTATCATCTAGCGATTCAGTTAAATGCTTTCTATAACGTGCAATAAATGGGACTGTATTGCCATCATCCAATAATTGTATGGCACTGTTAACTTGAGAGGCTTTGATTTGGCATGCTGATGCGAGATCGTCGATAAGTTGATTAGCAGGTAATGGCATTAGGTTATTCTTTTATGGTTCAGATAATTAGCCGGTATTTTTATCACACTTTGTTACTTTGTTCGATGCGATTTTATTGTTAACCTTGGTTTATGTGTGATCTTGATGGTCACTAACAGTATTTTTATACAGGATTGAATGATGATTAAATTTGCAGTGATCGGCACTAACTGGATTACACAAAAGTTTATTGAAGGTACTAATAATCCACCAAACAATCACGATCAAGTTATGCAGCTTCATGGAGTCTATTCGCGTGAACTTGAAAGAGCGAAGTCCTTTGCGAATAAGTTTAATGCATCGCTGTCTTTTGATGATTTATTACATTTAGCCATGTCAAAAGAGATTGATGCGGTTTACATTGCAAGCCCTAATTCATTGCATTATGAACAAAGTAAATTGATGTTGGTGCATGGTAAACACGTAATCTGTGAGAAGCCATTGAGCTCTACTTTTGAACAAGCACAAGATTTATATCAAACAGCTAAAGATAATAATGTCATCTTCTTTGAAGCCTACATGACAGCACACTTACCAAACTTTAAGGTCATACAAGATAACTTGCCGCGCTTAGGCAAAATTCGTAAAGCCCACATTCAATATTGCCAATACTCATCAAGGTACCCAGCTTACTTAGCAGGAGATAAACCTAATACGTTCTACCCGAAATTTTCTAATGGTTCGATCATGGATATTGGCTTTTATTGTGTTGCATTAACCTGTGCTATATTCGGTAAACCCAACACAATTAAAGCACAAGCAACATTGCTTGAATCTGGTGTTGATGGTTGTGGCAGTGCCATATTAGATTATCAAGACTTTGCAGTGACCATCAATCATTCCAAAATATCTGGTTCAAGCCAAGTAAGCGAAATTCAAGGAGAGTCAGGCTCTTTATTAATAGAGCATGTTGGGCAGTGTTTTAATGTTGTTTACCAAAACAACAAAGGGGAAGATCAGCGAACGCTATCGCAGGCACAATCTGATAACAGTATGTGTTATGAAGCATTGGCTTTTGTTGCTCAAATCAAACAAGCTCAGATTAACCCTGTGTTGGAGCAGCGAGCATTGCAAACATCTCAAGTTATAGAAGAAATTCGACAGCAAACAGGTGTGGTTTTTCCAGCTGACAAACAGTAGCAACCTTGATAAATCACTATTCACCTAACAGGTGAATCTAGACAAAATTATTAAACACCTTATTCGATAGTGGATAAGGTGTTTAATGCATTAACGACCAAAAAATTGATCTACAATTGCTTCTAAATTGGTTTCTAACTGATCTTCAAAATGTGCAAAATCTTCGTCAAATAGTGCTAAGTATTTCTCAACTTGCGTTTGATTTAAACTTTTGTTGCCTAATACAAAACTCATCTCTGGTAATGTTTTATCAATTCGTGCTTCAATAAAAAAATTAAGATAATAAGCCGCACAAGCTTGCAGTTGGGTTTGCGCAAATGTACAAAATTCTTCGATATATTGTAAGCCATCGGGCCCCAACGACCCGGGCTCCATACGAAATATAACGGCCATTTTTTTTTCAGCAGGTAATGTTGTTGGTGCAGACATACAATTCCTTAAGAGTTCCTTTAAGCACTTAATAATGCGTTGAATTTATTCGCTAAATTAATTAAATCTTGTTGTTTAATAACTTCTACATTATCCGTGCTTAACACTTTACCAGCTATCACTAATACTGTGCGAGGATAACCATGCCCACCAAGCTCATCAACTAAATCTTGATGTTGTTGATCAATAAAAGCGCCTTTAGTCTTCTGTGCAACCAATTGAAACACTGCTAGTTTTGCATCTAACGTATCTACTAAACGATTAATATTTTCTTGCTGTTGAGTACAATCAGAACACCATGAAGCAACAACATTAAGCACAAAGCTATGTTGTTGTTCAATTTTTTCATAAAACATATTAGGTTTAATCACCGTAATAGGATTAGGCATAGCGATTCCTTTTAAAGGGCAAGTTAATGGTAAATGATTGATCTATATTACAACAGATAATCTAATATAAAAACCTATGTTATCAATATCTTACCAAAGCAAGCTAATCAGAAATATTTTACACTCAGTTCATTCCCATTTAGTTCCGATCAATCTTTGTTTTTCATAACATTACAAAACAGAGTTTGTTATACTGCGCGATTATTTTGTAGTGTATAAATTTAGGACATAAATATGAGTGTTGATGCAGCAGGTTTATCTGCAAATCTATTAAAGGCAGTTAAAGCATGTGGTTATTCAAAACTAACGCCGATCCAACAGCAGGCTATTCCAATGATCAAAGCAGGTCATGATATATTAGCAAGTGCGCAAACAGGTACCGGTAAAACAGCTGCCTTTACACTACCTTTATTGGATATTTTAGCAAAGAACCAGCCTGAGAACATTGGTTCTTCACGCACCATTAAGGTATTAATTTTAACACCAACCCGCGAACTTGCATTACAAGTTGCTGAAAATGTAAAACAATATAGTCAATTTTTACCATTAACATCAGGCGTTGTCACTGGTGGTGCAAATATATCACCACAAACACAGATGTTAAAAACAGGTGTTGATGTCCTAGTTGCGACACCAGGTCGATTAATCGAGCATGTTAATGCGAGGCAAGTTGATTTAGCACACATTAAACACTTAGTACTTGATGAAGCCGATCGTATGTTAGACATGGGCTTTTTGACGGACATACAACAAATCACCGAAATCATTAAACAAAAACATCAAACACTGATGTTTTCTGCTACTTTTTCGAATAAAGTTAAAACTCTTGCTAATCAAATTTTACATACACCAAAAAATATTGAGACAGCAAAGCAAAACTCAACATCTGGTAAAGTAAAACAACAAGTTTACTGGGTCAGTGAAGCGCGTAAACGTGAGCTATTATCTGAATTAATTGGTGTTAAAAACTGGAAGCAAGTTTTAGTATTTGCCGGCACTAAAGAGAGCGCTAATATACTTGCTAAAGAGCTGAAACTTGATGGTATTAAAACTGCTTTATGTCATGGAGATAAGACACAAGGTGCACGTAATAAAGCGATTCAACAATTTGCTGAAGGCAGTGTTCGTGTTCTGGTTGCAACTGATGTAGCAGCACGTGGTTTAGATATTCCAGATTTACCGCATGTAGTTAACTTCCACCTCCCGTTTTTAGCTGAAGATTATGTTCACCGTATTGGTAGAACTGGACGCGCTGGTAAAAGTGGTCATGCTGTTTCATTGGTTAGCCCTAAAGACGAGCAATTCTTAGATAACATAGAAACATTAATTGGTCGCCAGTTCGAGCGAATTGTCTACCCTGGTTATGAGTTTAATAGTGCAGTTGATGTACAAGAAGATGGAAAAGCCTTTAAGAAAAGCCGCTATAAAGCAACACAAGAGCGTAATCAACTAATTGCAAAACGCAAAGCTGAAAATAAACCTTCCGCAATCAGAAAAGCTAAAAATAAAGCTCGAAAAGCAAGATAATCTATTTACTCGCTTTATAATAGGTAAAGTAATCAAGTGATCACTTTACCTTTCTTTTACCCTCCTTTAATTATTTCAATCCCTATTATTAGATAATTTCACAATTTATTAATTTAACATCAACGTTTAATTTGTAATACAATACTACTGGCAAGTCGATTATTAAGAGGTAGCTCACACCTTTAATCAAACAAAGCTTATTATTTAGCTTATAATTAATTCCCAAACTTATTGGAGAGCATATGATCACTTTAGGCGAATACATAATTGAAAAACAACATGATTTCCCAGAAGCAAGCGGGGAATTAACAGGTTTATTAGGTGCAATACGCTTAGCATCTAAAATTGTTAACCGTGAAATAAACAAAGCTGGGATTGCCAATATTATTGGTGCAACTGGTATCGAAAACATTCAAGGCGAAACACAACAAAAACTTGATTTATACGCAAATGATAAATTCAAACAAGCTTTAGAAGCACGTGGTGAAGTTTGTGGTATCGCCTCTGAAGAAGAAGACGACTTTGTCAGCTTTGATAGCGAACGCGGTATGAACAGTAAATATGTTGTATTAATGGATCCATTGGATGGCTCAACCAACATTGACGTTAATGTATCCGTAGGGACTATTTTCTCAATTTATAGACGTATCAGCCCTGTTGGTACACCAGTAACACTAGAAGATTTTTTACAACCCGGTATTAAGCAGGTAGCCGCTGGATATGTTATCTATGGCTCATCAACTATGCTTGTTTATACGACAGGTAACGGCGTACATGGCTTTACTTGTGATCCTTCATTAGGTGTATTCTATTTATCGCATGAAAATATGCAGCAACCTAAGACAGGAAAGTGTTATTCAATTAACGAAGGTAATTACCTTAAGTTTCCGGTCGGTGTTAAAAAGTACATTAAATATTGTCAAGAGATCGTGCCTGAAGATAACCGACCTTATACGTCTCGTTACATCGGTTCATTAGTGGCTGATTTCCACCGTAATTTATTAAAGGGTGGTATATTTATGTATCCATCTACTGCCCAAGCACCTGAAGGTAAACTGCGTTTATTATATGAGTGTAACCCCATTGCGTTTTTGGCTGAGCAGTCAGGCGGTATCGCAAGTACCGGTACACAACGTATAATGGAAATTGATCCTACTGAGCTACACCAACGAGTACCTTTCATGTGTGGTAGTGCTGATATGGTAAAAACAGCAGAAAAAATGATTGCTGATAACCCAGAATAATATCTATCTTAAAAACAGAGGGGTTAATAATAACTCCTCTGTCCTTTATTCAGCCCTTCTTTATCTACGCTATTTATCAACTCATCCCTCCACACCTCTATTTGTATGATTTAATAAATCATTATTGTTTATTACTCATATTTTTACATACCCATTTTTTACTTTTATTAGATAAAACTGCTTACGATGAAGTTCCAATCACAGCATTCTTCAAAAGATGTTAATGGTCGTTTAAATGAAACATAAATCAGTTATATTCGATGTCTGAAGAAATTGAATTTAATCACGCGTTAAATTAGATTAAATTTCACTCACTCAATTCACTTTATTTTCGTTTTATGGACATAAATCATTTATCACGATACCAAAATCGCTAATGATCTGTCATATTGACGTAATCAAAAAATATTTAGTTAGGAAAACATATGAGAATCACAGGATTAATTTTATCACTAGCCATTAGCCCTTTCGCTTTTTCAGGTGAGATTGTTACTAATAACGACTTACAATTAATGGCCGTTGATGGTGCTAAGGTAAAAAGCTCTTTTTTTACTGATAACTCATTAGAAGTAAAAGACGGTACTCATCAGGTAGTGGTTAGATACTCGAATGCATTTAGAGATGAACGTTTATTAGAAAGTAGACCTTATGTCTTCAATATTGAAGTAAAAGGCAACACTAACATTTCTACCAATCAACTACTTAGTTATGCACAAGCAGAACAAAAAATCTCTACAAAATTAGATTGGTTCGTTGAGAACGATTCTGGTGAATACCAGGTAGAAACATCAGACCAATTACATGGGGAAGGTTTTGCACCCTATGCTGATATTGAAGGATTAGTAGGTAAATATAACCAAAAAAATAATCTGCAAGTCACTGAAGGTTCAGTCACTAAAATAACTACAAACAGTTTAATTGAACAATATAAAGCAGCTGATGCAGAACAAAAGAAACAATTTAAAATCTGGTTAATTAATAACGATATTAAATAGTTTTTACCTTAATAAACACAAGTACCACTTAGCGGCGCCACTCTACAAACAAACACTGAACGTGCCGCTATATTATTGATATCACGCTTGAATACTAACTAAATATCTCCAACCCCAAAACAAGCTAATTACACTGCTTTATTTTCAAACGCTTTATGCTTATAGTGAGGAGATAATTTTTTACTTCAGGTTATATGACATAAGGAGCTTCATATGGTCACAGTCGAAACACCTACCGGTTTTGAATGGAATGATCTAAATCGCAATTGGGTTAAACATTATTTAATGCCTAAATCTGCACTTTTATCACCTTTAATAAACGGTAATGAGCTAGATGTCGACACTATGGATGAAGCTGACTTTATTAACTTTTGTCACCTATTAGAAACCTCTGCAGAAGGACGAGAACTGCGAAATAAGATGTTCAAAGCTTGGCGCAGCAAAAAATCCCGAGATAGTGATAACGGTAAAAAACTTTATACCTTCAACATGTCATTAAAGGCCGGTGATCAGCTCAAGAAAATTGCCAAAAACTCACCTTTAAATGCAACCTTAGAACTATTAATTTTTGCTGAAAGCGAAAGTCACCGCTCTATTCAGTCTTTGCAACAGCAACTTAAACAAGCAAAACAGGAAAACTTGCAATTAAAAGCACAACTCAACTCTGCTTCATTACAGGGTTCGACAGAAGATGATCAAGCAGACATACAAGCTTTACTTAATACTGAGCTACAAGTAACTGAATTAGCAAAATTAGAAAAGTCTAAGTTAATTAAACAGATATTGCTGTTAAAAAGGCAATTAGAAGAGTCGTAATGATAACAAAGCAGCGCTTACCACCGCTTTGTTAACTGAGTTGTTGTTTAAGAATATAAACTATACATTCCAAGGATTACTTGGATCGTATTTAGGCTCGCTCTTACTTGAAGTTGTAGGCTGAGACTTAACTTTAGCATCACGCATTGGGTGTTTACTGGCCTGCTCTTTACGATGGCGCATATTATTACTGTGACGCTTTTCATTTTGTCTTTCTTGGAATGCTGAAGCGGCTTTGGCTTGCGATAGTTCAATAGACTCAATAGTAAGTTTCATTGGCGACAATGGCACTATACCATGTTCAAAACCACGTTCGCGCGGATTCAGATTAAACTCAACATCATTTGGTTTTGGCATACGTTTAAAACGATACAAATAGAAGCTTTCTAACTTCAATCTTGCCCATTCTTGCTTTTGCAAAAATTTCAAACTGCCTTTGATGGTAGGATTTACATCAAAACACTTAAAACGTGTTGCGGCATATAATATTTTCCAACCATAAAACTCAACGAGTTCAGTTAACATGGTTTCTGTTTTTAAGCCATGTAGTGGATTGTTACGTTGCAACTCTGCAGACATCTTTATTCCTAAGGATATATATTTAGTTATTAAAGTATAGCAGGCTTCATCATTTGAAGCCCATTACAGACAATTATATTAGTTAAATCGTCATTAATTAAGTTGTTATTAGCTAAATAATTAAGTAAAAATTAAGCGCATAGTAATATGCTCAATACCATCTTCATCATAGGGTTCTGATATTACCAAAAAACCCAGCGATTCATAAAAGCGTTGTAAATGACTTTGTGCTGAAATGGTAATAGCTGACGCCTGCATTTCGGTTTCAATAAATGTGATTGTTTTTTCCATCAACTTCTTAGCAATGCCTTTGTTTCTGGCTTGTTGATTAACCACGACGCGTCCTATCGCTACATCATCATAAATAACTCCCGCAGGTAATACACGACAGTAAGCTAATAGGCTATCATCTTCTTCATTGATCAAAGAGATATGAGCTGATTGCTGATCTAACTCGTCTAAATCAGCATATAAACAGGTTTGCTCCAGTACGAATACATCTTGTCTAAGTTTTAATATTTGATACAAGCGCTGTGCTGATAACTCTGAAAACAACTGAAACTGCCAATCTTGCATAGTTTACTTCCTACTTATTTTTTATTAATGCCCCAAGGATCACTTGGATCATAAGCGGGCTCACTATTTACTTCTGCCTTTTTCTCATAGATACGGTGTTTACATGCGATGTCAACACGATCAATCAAGCTATCGCTTATCACAGCCGGCTCTCCACTAACCGCCCCTTCTGGCAGGTTATGATCACGTGGCTGTTTGGCCAAAATTTTAGGCTCTGGATAGGGATAAGCCTTAAACTCATAAAGATAAAACATCTCTACTTTTTCTCTCGCCCACTGATTATTGCGTAAAAACTTACAGGTTGATTTCATTCCTGTATGAAAATTAAATCGGTCAATACATAAAGCTTCACTCAATCCTGGCCACGTATAATGATCAGATAACTCAGTAAGTAACACTTCTAGCTTTAAACCAAAGAGTGGATTGTTCTGTTTTTTTGCGGTCATGTAATACCTTATTTTGCTAAAAATGTCGTATCAGGCTGATAATTTAGTAAACTATTATGGATGTTAATCCCTTGTAATTTCAGTTGATTAATGCGTGCAAGGTATACTGCACCGGTTAACAAATGTAAGGCAACATCGACTGCTTTACGTTGTTCATAATTAGCTAAATAGGTGTGTTTAACCCAGCTGTTAAAGGCTCCTAAACTTGGTCCTGCCCAGATTTGGTAATCCATCTCTCGGCCTACTTCACCTATGTTTGACCAACGAGAAGATAACCCTAAATACCAGCGGAAAATTAATGCCATTTTACGTTTCGGATCATTTTTCGCTCTTGCTAACATAGCGGGATCGCGTTCATGGAAAAACGCAATGGTGGTTTGCCAAACCTGATCCAAATTCTGACGGAATATCTGCTTTTCTATTTTTTCACGCTCTACACTTGGTATCGCCTCGATACTTGGATATTGGCTATACAGTTCATACAATTTGTTAGCGCGCATCGCAAACATCGACCCACGCTTAACCACTTGTAACTTTACTCCCATTTCAAACATATCAGCCGCAGGAGCCATGGTCACATCTGCCATCTCAATATTAGCTAATAATTTACGAGTATATTCAGAAGCACCTGCTTCCACACAAGCTTGATTTACCGAACCTAATACAATGTAAGCAGCTCCCATGTTAAATGCAGCAATTGCTGATTCAGGAGTACCAATACCGCCACCTGCGCCAACACGAAGCGGTACGGCATAATTATATTTAGCTTGTAACTGGTCGCGTTGCTTAATGATGGTCGGTAATAAAGTCAAAAACGGACGATTATCAGTATGCCCACCTGAATCGGCTTCAGCAGTAATATCATCGGCCATAGGCACTTTTAAAGCTAACTCAGCTTGCAGAGGAGTGATCTTACCTGCGGCAAGTAACTTATCTAAAAGCTTCTGTGGCGGTGGCGACATGAAGCGTTCTGCGACTTCCGTGCGTGAAACTTTTGCAATGACTTTATTGTTAATGTTCACCGAACCATCGGGGTTTTGTGATAATCCTGCAACACGGTAATGCACGATATGTTGAGTTAATGCCATGAAAGCTGAAGCTTCAACGGTATTAACACCTAGTTTTAGAAAACGTTCAACAGCACCAGACTCTAGGGCTTCTTCACTTGGCGCATGAATTAAATTCACCGCAAAAGGACCATTTGGTAATGCCTGTTGAATACGTTTAATAGATGCTTCAATCACATCGGGAACTAAACCTGCAGCACCAAATGAACACAACATACCCGCTTTACCCAACGCAATCACTAGCTCTACAGAAGCGATACCATTCGCCATTGCCCCACCATGATACGCATACTTAACACCATGCGCTTGTTTAAATTGTTCACTCCCCAATTGCTCTGGTGTTAACGCTTGCGCAAAGCCAATCACCGGCTTAGTCGATTGTTGCTCCGATTCGCCAGAAATATGATGACAAACTCCTATCCCCTGCTCTGTTTGCGCAAGGTAAAGTGGTTTATTTATCGCTAATAATGCGCTTTTAATACTTTCATCTTGATGTTGTAAGGTATTTTCAGCCACTGCCCAGTTCCAATCTATGGTGTTAGCATTAGCTTCAAGTAATGTGTTTTTGCTTGCTTGTGTCATAACTGTCTCTTTACGCCTCTATAATACTCAGCACGATATCTTCAACTTGGTAAATACGTAATCCATCTTTAGATAAATTTGCATCACCTATAATACGTACTTCTGACGCATTTCTGATAATCTGTTTAATATGAACATCTAAGCTCATTTGTTTATTTAATGGGGTTATTTGACCTCGATACTTCCAAGCTACTTTTGTTTCTGGTGCAATAAAACGAGGGTTAGTAAACTGTTGTCCCAAATCATTTTGTAATGCATAACATTGTAACAACTCAATAATAGCTTCTACACCTAAAGAGCCAGGCATCACTGGATCCTGGTGAAAATGGTAACGAAAGAACCAATCGCTTGCGTCTATGGTACGTTGACCATATACATAGGCAATTTGATGGTCACCACCACCTTCCACTATAGTTACTTTATCTACAAAATTTAACTGCCCACCCGCTAAACGATAAGCAGGTTTGGCGGGGTTTAAAACAAACAAGCTTGATTGTTGATTAGTCAAATCTAACTGGGTTAATTGCGTTGCAGGTGTGTTGTTAGTAACAAACCAAGGCTCAGTAATTTGTCCATTATCAATGCCCAATTGATTCGTCAATGAGTCAGCACTGAAGTAACCAAATACA
The DNA here is from genome assembly GCF_055808325.1 of Psychromonas sp. KJ10-5. Lineage (NCBI taxonomy): Bacteria > Pseudomonadati > Pseudomonadota > Gammaproteobacteria > Alteromonadales > Psychromonadaceae > Psychromonas > Psychromonas sp. KJ10-5. The sequence continues at coordinate 1,343,828 of NZ_CM147864.1, forward strand.
GCACCACCACGGTAGATACATAGTCCTTCCACACTTAATTCAAAACTAAAGCTTTGAATAATCGCACCACCCGCCATACTGGTCGATAATAATACTGATTTATTTACAATGGTTTTCCCCCGTAAATCAATGCTATTTACTATCTCTCCATGGCCATCTAGGTTACGGAAGTATAAATCTTTTTCAGGATATTTTAATGTCGTTCCCATGTAAGCAGAAATAAAACCATTAGGTTGTAAAGCAATCTCCATTAACAATGAATACGGCATCCAATTTTCTACACTATTTTTAGTAAAATACCAGGCGTCTTCAGGTACAACATATTCTGCAACACAACTTGATGGTGTTTTAAAATCCATGCGTTGGCCTGTCACTTCAGTGACCTGCGTAACTACCTGTAGATCACCACAAGGAGTACGGGGCGGAGTACGACCTTGATACACAGAAAATTCAGGGCCAAAACATTGGCTAATATCACCCGTAGCAAATTCAAATAAATGCCAAGGGGTAAAAGGCACAGTATCAGGAGTACGATTTTGTTGTTCTACAAATGGCGCTGTAAAGTGTTTAATCGGTACCACGCCTTTATTGGTAGGTGCAGTAAGGTCTGATTCGACACGCATTAATGGGCGCTCGATATGGGCAAAAGAATTGATGCCCCTTTCATCCAATAATGATTGTCCACTATGTGGCACCACTTTATCGTCAACTAAGTGATTAAGTTGCTGCACAGTGTCCGGTAACATCACTGGGAACGGACTATCTTGATCTTGTTCTTTAATCTCAACACATAAGTTTTTGAAGTCAACCACGACTTTGCCATCTAATATAATATCAATATTAGCTTTGATAAATGGACGTGGTGACATACCTATTGCTGTTACTTCCATACGGTAAGTTAAGATATTATGTTGTGGACGTACTTGACCACGACAACGTACCGTTTGAGCTTCTCCTGGCATAGGTTGGAAACGTGCATTATTGACCTGACTATTCATGCCTAACCAAAGCATAAAGAACATTGCCATCTGCCCGCAACCTTCAGACATTAATGAGCCAGCCATTACTTGATCATCTTTAAAATGACACGGGAAATACCAATGCTCAGGCGCTAACGCCTTTTGCCCTTCTAATAATCCCAATCCCCAATGTCCACCCTGTGGATCTATTTTAGTAACCCTTTCAATCATTAAGAATTTTTCAGAAGAAAATTTTAAAGATGGGTTTCGACCTTGTTGATCGTAATCTTGACCAAAACATCCAGCAATATCACCATCAACCAGTTTTAACATATCATGGTAATTATATTGGGTCTGAGTGTTTTTAATTAACGGAGTAAATCGACTCTTTTGTGCTTTATCTAACTGCGCCTGATCATGCGCGGTACTAATCACCCCCTTGCCATCAGCGAGCTCCTCATCGGTAAAGAAACCAGCACAACCATTACGCATAATAAGTACTTTTTTATCCCCAACATAACAATCGTAATGGAAGAAGAATAATAACTGATCGCCGTTCTTGGCATAAGAATCGATATGGATTTCATAACGCAATGTCTCACCACCAAAGGCCATCTCTTCTAAAAAGGTCAATTCACAATCTAACAAGCGGTAAACACGCTCACCTTTATTTTGAAAGTCGATACCGATATAAGCAATAAGCATTAAATCACACTGCCCTGATTCAACTGACACCGACCAAGGAATTTGCCCATCTATTAAAAAAGGAGCATCCATGGGAATATCATACTCAGTGGTCATTGAAGATTTTTTGTATTGATTTGTTGTTGCTTGTAAATCAGTCACACGGCTAACTAACAAATAATCTGTGGTTGGTAAACGGACTCGTCTTGGGTAGCTATCGATAATACGATACTGGTCACCAAATACATTGCCAATATCTCCTTCAGCAAATTCCACTAGTTGAGCCGTATCGAAAATCACTTTGTTTGGTTGATTATATTGTTCAATTAACTGCAAAGGTGGATAGGTATAACCGTTTTGTCCTTTGATATTGATTAACCCAGGTATTAACGCCTTTATTGACGAATCGCTCTCCAAACTATCATGATTTGAGTTATGTTCAGTGAAGGGGCTTGGCTGTGTTAGTTGAGATTGCAATTTAATCAAACGGGCAATGTGTTTCTCCGCCATAAAACGATGGCGTAAGAAAGCTTGATGGGTTTGATGTTGTTGGCAGATCTGCTCACTCACCTGAGTTTGTACTATTTCACCTGATTGTTGTGTCATGGTCATTGGCTTATTATTCATTGGTGCTTCTTGTGTTTTATCCATTACAAAACTGTTTTGCAATGCAGTATTCTGCACGCGCTGATGCTGCTTAATTGGCTGTACTGTGGCAGGGGTAAAATGTTTAATAAACTGTTCTTGTATAGTTTGTATTTCAGCACTATCTCTTAACTCATGTATTGCATTGAAGATAGATTTACCACCTAAAGTCACTGTTTTCATTAAACTTAATTTAGTTTTAACTTGCGGTAACAGGCTGACCATTTTGTCTGCTTGTGTATTAGACAAAATCAAGTGAGCAACGCTCATATCTTGCCCTAAACCATGCACTGCTACATACTTGTTGTTTTGGTTATCAGTCACTTTAACTTGGTAACTATGTAACGCAATAACACTAGACAATAAACTCGCCATACCTGATGCATTGTAGCAATGACCAACATACTGCTTAGAGGATACAAAGGCAGCAGTTGGGTAAGCTTGTGCTAATGTATCATGCTCGTTAGCGAGTTGTTCTGTATCACCAACAGCAAAGGTTTCAACTTGGCAAATATCCTGTGCAGTGATTTTGGCTTGTTGCAAGGTAGCATGAATTAGCTGTTCTTGATTAAATGGGTCACTATGATTAGCAAACAAACAAGCATCAATATTTGCGTAGACTTGCTCTGATTTAACCTGACCACTGGCTTTGACAACAAATGCACCGGCACCTTCACCAACTAACCACTGTGATTGTTGCCTAGCTGTTACAGCAACTTCCGCTTGTTCAGAGACAGGTAAAAACTGTTGGCGAAGACTGATATTTTCAAAACTACCAGCAAGATCTACACTAGCAATAATCACTGCCTCAATATCAGAGGTTTTTAATAAATTATCAGCAATATCCACACATTTATAAACTGAGTTTTCTTCACTAGAAACGGTAAAAGCAGGCCCACTAAAATCCCATAACGCAGAAATACGTGACGCCATAATATTACCAATAAAACTGGTATATTGGTTTAACTGTGCAGGATCATTAATACTTTGTTTACTCATTTCAATCAATTGCGACTGTTGTTGCTCAGTTAATTCTATCCCAATCTGCTCAAGACTGTGTTCAATTTGAGTTGCTAAATTAACTCGGCCGCGATACTGATGAAGATCTAACTCCAATCCCATAGCCACTAATACTGCTACTTTTCCACCCGCAACTAAGCCTGCGTCTCTTGCAGCATTATCGGCCACTTTCATCATTAATAATTGCTGTGCGATTAAACTATCTTGCTCATTGGGCGGTATTTTAAAACGCAAAAAATCGATATCGAACTGGCTAATATAATTACCCTTAGGCGCATTGTTTAGACCAATTTGATTCAATACTGAAGATTGTTTTTCAATTCCCTGCCAACGCTGTGTTGGTAAAACACTGAAACAGCCTTGTTTGTTGTTAATCGCTTCCTGATAAGCCAGCATGTTATCAACTTGCCCAAAGTGACAATCCATTCCAACTATAGCTAGTTTTTCTACTTGATTGATTGGCTGTGTGTTTTCAACATACTCACTATTACCTGGTTGTAGCACCAAGTGAGCATTACTTCCACCAAACCCAAATACGCTAACCCCCGCTGTTCTTTGGTGAGCAGTTTTCGGCCACTCCACGGTTTGCGTTGGAATTTGGGTTGCTGAAAAATAACCCTTTTGTGTGCTTATCGCATTATCCACATTGATGGTTGCCGGAATAAGCGCATTATTTAGAGCATAAATAGCTTTCGTCATACCCGGCATGCCTGCAGCTGTCAACAAATGCCCTAAGTTTGATTTAGCAGAGCCAAGTAAGGGCTTATGTTGATATTCGCTAAAGTATTGTTCCATCGAACTAAGCTCAACTTTATCACCTTTAGGTGTCCCCGTTGCATGACATTCAATGTAATCTACTTGTCTAGGATCAACCTCGGCATTACGGTAAGCCTCTTGATATGCTAGTACTTGTCCTTTGCTATTAGGACTTAATACAAACTCCCCTTTTCCATCATTAGTTAACGCACCACCTTTAATGACGGCATGGATCTTATCCCCATCACGTATAGCATCACTATGTCGCTTAAGCACCATCATACCGGCACCTTGTGCTGCAAATAACCCCTGAGAATCCTTATCAAATGGCGCGTGGCGGTTGTTTTCTGGAAAGGCTTGGAAAATAGAAAATCCCATATTTACAAATAATGAATCCGCTGCTGATACCGCTCCAGCTAGCATCATATCTGCTTTTCCTGTGTGTAAATAATCACAGGCTAATTTGACACTGTAACAAGATGATGCACAGGCAGCATCTAACGCAAAGTATTGACCACCTAAGCCATTAACTTGTGCTAATAAAGCGGCTGGATAGCCGCCTACTAGGGCATTCTCCGGTTTTACTTTTTGCTGTTCTGCAAACGCCGACAGTTGGAATTTAGGGTGAAGGGTTTCTTGTAAAGCTAATTCAACTACTCGGCGATAAGATTCCAAAAACAGATGATTAGAGCGTTTTGTTGGGAATGATAAATTACCTAAAATTAAACCACACTGCTTCAATTTTTCACTTTGCCAATAACCAGCATCTTGCAAGGCACGTTTAGTCACGTAAAGAGACCATTGATGCAAATCATCCAATTGGTGCAAGTCATCAACACTAAAGGATGAATCTGTAGCTGGTAAAAACTCCTCAGCATCAAACTCGAAGTCACGAACATAACCGCCATATAGACAGTAATATTTATCGTTGTCGCCCTTTTTACCTAAGTACTGCTCTGGTTTAACACCTAACTCATGCTCTGTAATGGCTGTGCGATTATCTTGTTTTTGTAATAATTGTTGCCAAAACTCTTCTGGTGCACTTGAGCCTGGAAATAGATTTGCGATACCAACAATGGCAATGTTTTCCATAAATACTCTCTATGATACTAATACGGATTCAGCTATTTTATTCACCGGACGTACTAACGTTCCGTTATAAAAAGGCTGTAAATTCACTGGATAACCCAGACTGACTAATGTCGCCACAGTTTTGAGAATTGCAGTATAATCGTCTAAATTTTTCTGATTTACTGACAAACAGGTTACAGAACCTTGATTACTCTTTAAAATCCTTTCAATCCATGTGCTTAACGACTTTCCTGCCCCCATTTCAATAAACACACGTTCTCCAGTAGCATAAATATTTTTAATTAAACGTGGAAAATCGACAAACTCGGTTAGGCATTTGCTGATACTAACGGCGATCGCTTTTTCAGTGATGGGTACAGGTAAATAACAAGAAGTAGAAAATAGCTGACAAGCTAATTTTTGCTGGACAGGTAACGAGTACATCGATTGCATTCGCTGATATTCACTCCGAGATAATTCACAATGAATAATATTAGGTACATTCAATGCAATTGCCCTCACCCCTAACTGCTTAGCTAGCGCTAAACATTGCTTGGGTTCACCTGCAATCACTAAGCTTTCAGGCGTGTTACGAATAGTAATGTAAACGCGCGGGTATTCAGCAATAATAGCGTTGACCTGCATTAACCCGACTTTAATATGAAATGACTCCCATGCATTTTCATTACCATTTTTTGCTTCACCCCAAGCCAGATCCAGGCGCTTTAAAGGCCCCGCTAATTGCTCAGTAAAAATAGGGCTTTGACGTAATCGTTCGCTCAATAAATCTGGGTTTTTCCAGCAACCTAGTGCGGCAAACATACTCACTTCTCCCATACTATACCCTGCTGCACTGCTCGCATTTAAGGACAGTCCACATTGAAATATATGGGTAAGTAAATAGGCATAACTAACACCTGCTTCAGCAATATTTGCCAAACTTCGTCTTAAATTTTGTTGGTCTTGAAGGGGATGCTCGTCACTAACCTTTAGGTGTCTAGGTGTGATCAATAGATCTTGTAAGCTACGAGATAAATCAGAGCTCATCAGGTTTAGTGCTTGATGCGAATGCGGGAATAAACGTAATAGATCTTTTCCCATATTGACATATAAAGCACCCACACCTGGATAGACAAAACTGAGTGGCTTTTTATACTGATTTTCTTCAACCAAGTGACCACTACAATAACTGCCCAGCGGGGTTTTCCAGACTTGTTTATTACTAATTGCTTTTGGTAGTCCATTACAAGCTAATACTATTTGTGCAATTAGCTGTTCAAAACAATCAGCTAATAAGACTAAGCAATAATAACCTTGTTGATTTTGGTTAAATTGCAGACTTTGGTGTTTAAAGTGACCATGTCTAAGATGATTTTCGCTAAATTGTGTAAAGCTCTGTGCGGTTCGAGAAATAGATTGTTCACAGCAGTGTAACGCTTCAATTAATTGTTGTACTGAAGTACTTTTAAATATAATTGGTTTCATCTTTTGTTGCGCTAGGAAACCATTGTTGTAATTAGGCTCAATTTGCTTGTTATTAGAGGAATCACTATTAGACACTAATACTAATTGATGTGAATGCTCTGCTACAAAGCTCAATACCAACTGCCTTATTTGATTAGCGCATTGAGGTAAATAACTTGTTGATTCAGATAATAAATAATAAGGTAAATCGGCGCATTTTTCAGCGATTGAGTCAGTAGGCTCCGATCTTGATAACAAATCAGCACAATAACCTAAGCGATATTGTTGATCGACACATAGCACAGTTGAAATTAGGCTAAGCAAGGCCATAAAGTCAGCATCTTCACTATCATAACAATCGATACTAGTTAACAGTGTGCATTTATCTGTAGAGGCGCTTTGCTGCCCATCTATATAACTTAGCGATAAGCAGTGTTGCGCATGTTCGTCAGCTGAAATCGACGACATGGATTGATTGATAATGATTGATTCGATTTGCTCGTAATTTGAACTATTACGAACGAAAAAATCATAAATATGCTGTTCAATTAGTTGGCTTTTCGCTGTTGCATCAAACGCACTATTCACGATACTTTGCGCATTAATATAAGCATAACAATGGCACTGACTTAATTGTGAATTAACATCTTGAAATGCATGTTGCGTGCTAATTAAAATAGCAGCACAAGCATTTAAATCGCGACCATCAACACTCATTAGTATAGTTGCTTTAGATTGCTCAACGGACACCTGAGAACAAACATTCAAGGCATCACTAAGTGATTCACAGTAAAGTACATCTGAAAATGTATTTGTAAATGATTGAATGTTATCGTTTTTAGCATTACAGATAACCACTTTAACCTGTGAACGATTAAGATGATTGTTCACTAATAGTTTGTCACTTAATACATTCAGTGCCGAAATCAACTTATCAGCACGGGGTTCAGGTCGAGTATCTATTTTCAAACCTTGGTATAAATAGTAATCAAATGCATCAATAGCAATCTGCTCATTGCTATTTGAGCTAATGTTTACCTCAATGCCCAATACCGCTAACATGATTAAGCGCTGGCCTTAAATAATTCTGATAAGCTCGGGCTACAAGTTACTTCCGCAGCGCTTATCTGACTAATCACTTTATTCGCTTGATCAATCAATAGTAAATCACCAAATACGCTTTGTCCTTGCTGTTTAGTCACGATTAGCTTAATAAAGAAGTGCTCACCTAATTTAACTTCACGAAACACATCCCAGCTTCCTGTACTGGTTGGTAAGCTACCAGTCCCTAACTGTTTGCTGGTCCAGACTAATAAGGCTTGATAGACTAAATCATTAGCAGCCACATTAGTCTCATTGAGATCAAACTCTCCGTTACCTTGGTTTGCTGCCATTTCAATAGCGCACTCAAGTAGTAAACCAGTTTCATCCAATTGATGAATATGTTGAATACCTTGTAAGCTTTGACCATGGAACAAGCTGCCGTCAGCATATAATTCAGCGGCTTCTTGGGATTGTTTTTTAACAAATTCAGGCAATATTGTCTGGTGCTCTTTCAATGACAATCCGCCATCCAATGGTTTAACCAAGGTCACTATTCCCTGGTAATGATAAACCAATTTGCCCTGTGCCGTTTTGCTACTTACCAATACTTCTACATTTAATTGTGTGTCAGATCGCTCTACTAGTTTAGTGTCCAGCATAAATTGTTCCGCATGTGCCCCATCGAACACAACGCCTTTAAACAATTTAAAATCTTTAACACCTTGGTATTGATAATCAGGGTACTGTTGTTCACAGGCTGATTTCAACCATGCCATTGCACATACTGTTGGTAAGACAGGCTGGCCAGCGATTTGATGATCAGATAACAGCATACTTTCTTGATGATTAAATACCTTGATAATTTGACCATCAACCTTTATCGACTCAGGTTCATTATCAGAGCCAGACATATCTGTACCAACCACAACCTGTACGCAGCGGTTATCTACTGCTGCAAGCTCACTAGCAAACAATTTAGCACCCGATTCAACTGGAATAATGTACACACCACGCTGATTAAACATATGTTTTAACTCTGCTGTGACCATACCACCGTCCCAAGGCCCCCAGTTAAAACTCAACACTTGTACTGCTGGGTACAAAGCTTTAAAGCGGTAAGCGGTTTTATTCAAAATTTCGTTAGCAATCGCGTAATCAGATTGTGCTGGATTACCATAGAAACCTGCTGCCGAAGAGAATAGTGCAAGATGCGTTAACTTGTCCATTTCGCAACAAGACAACAAAGCCGCTAATCCATCAATTTTAGTGCTATAAACCTGTTCAAACTCGCTTAATGTCTTATCTTCAATTAATTTATCCGCTAATACACCTGCACCATGAATAACCCCTGTAATACTCCCCCACAAGGTGGTAATCGGAGCGACTGCTGTCTGTAATGCTTGTTTATCACACACATCTGCCGCAACATATTCAGCCACCCCACCAGCTAACGAAATAGCATGTAAGGTTTGCTTAATCTCACGGTTAGCTAATACAGAGTTAATTAACTGTTTCACTGATTTTGGGTTTGGTTTTTGACCTGTATTCAACAAATGTTGCATGGCAGCTTTTTTAAGATCAACGTCAGTGTCTATTCCCATTGACCAGGCCCCTTCATCAGCTTGATACTGCGAACGACCCAATAAAATAAATTTAGATTGATGCTGCTTAGCAAGTTCGATAACACAATGTGCTGTCACCCCTTTTGCACCACCACTAACCAAGAAAACAGACTCTTGATTAATCGACTGACCATCAGTTAATTGGTAGCTGTCGGTTTTCTGTGCCACTAAAGTTAATCGCCCTTCACTGTTATAACCCACTTCTGTAGGCAAAGTAGCTTTATCATTAAGCTCAGACACGACTATCTTAGAGACTTTACTGGTTGTAAATTTACAAGGCAGATCAACGATACGACAGAAAACCTTGTTCCACTCTTGCGCTAAGGTTTTTACTAATCCAGATAAACCACCCTGTACTAAATCTGCTTTGCTTTCTAAATTGTTTGTTGCAAAGTCGCCACCTTGACGTGTCACCACTAAAAATGATGCACGGACTTCATTATTTAATTGGTTTAATTTACATAACTTTGCCAACAAAAACACCAGTTGCAGTCCTTGTTTAGCTTGTTCATCAAAATCAATACCTGGTGCATTCGTTTTAGGATGTAAATAGATAACAGATTGCCATTGTTGAGCAGACATAATGTCTGCAATAATCGCTTCATCAAGCGATGGTAAATCAACAAGTTGGATCTGTTGGTCAAACTGCTTGGTTAATTTCACTTTAATCCAGTGAGGTGTTAGAACAGTGACTTTCCATCCAGCTTTTATTAATTCATTAGCAGTTAAAACACAACTATCAAGCCCGTCATTAACCAATAATAATTGTTTACTACCATCGGTTTCACCTTTCACACTTGAGTCATCGTATTCAAGTGCTGAAAGCTTTTTTATTGCCACCGTTGCACTGGGTGCAGGTTCAAAGGTTTCGGTTAATGGTACATATGACGCATGACTAAATGTATTAACGGTTATTACAGACGTATTATCCGCTTGAACCGAGTGCATGTAGTTAACAATTTCAGCCAACGTGGACATTTGTGATAATTGTTCTGCATCTAACTCAGGAAGTGCTGATATTTGGTCTTGTACACCGCCCAGGATTTCTACACGTTTGATAGAGTCTATACCCAAATCCGCTTCCATATTCATGCTTAACTCCAGCATTTCCGTTGGATAGCCTGTTTTATCAGCCACAACTGACAACATAGTGCGTTCGATATGCTCTACATCTATTGTTTGCGGTGCCTCTTCAGTCGCTTGTACTGTATTAGCATTAGTCACGCCCATCACTGAGTTCATGTAAGCCACAATTTCTTCAAGCGTACGCATTTGTGCAAGTTGCTCAGCGTCTAATTCTGGTAAGTCTGCCACTTGATCTTGCACAGCCCCTAGGATTTCAACGCGTTTGATTGAATCGATACCTAAATCCGCTTCCATATCCATGCTTAATTCAAGCATCTCTGTTGGGTAACCGGTTTTATCAGCAACAACTGCAAGCATGGTTTGTTCAATCAATTGAGCGTCAACGCTATTAGCCGTTGTGTTGCCAAGGGAGTTATTTTCTGTTGCAGCATTGACTGGCATATTCAGTGTGTCGCCCATCACTGAATTCATGTAAACCACAATTTCTTCAAGCGTGCGCATTTGTGCAAGTTGCTCAGCGTCTAATTCTGGTAAATCCGTCACTTGATCTTGCACGGCCCCTAGGATTTCAACGCGTTTGATTGAGTCAATACCTAAATCCGCTTCCATATCCATGCTTAATTCAAGTATCTCTGTTGGGTAACCGGTTTTATCAGCAACAACCGCAAGCATGGTTTGTTCAATCAATTGAGCGTCAACGCTATTAGCCGTTGTGTTGCCAAGGGAGTTATTTGCTGTTGCAGCATTGACTGGCATATTCAGTGTGTCGCCCATCACTGAATTCATGTAAACCACAATTTCTTCAAGCCTGCGCATTTGTGCAAGTTGCTCAGCGTCTAATTCTGGTAAATCCGTCACTTGATCTTGCACGGCCCCTAAGATTTCAACGCGTTTGATTGAATCGATACCTAAATCCGCTTCCATATCCATGCTTAATTCAAGCATTTCTGTTGGGTAACCGGTTTTATCAGCAACAACCGCGAGCATGGTTTGTTCAATTAATTGAGCGTCAACGCTATTAGGCGTTGTGTTACTAAAGGGGTTATTTGCTGTTGTCACACTTGCTGGTTTATTCAGTGTGTTGCCCATTACTGAATTCATGTAAACCACAATTTCTTCAAGCGTACGCATTTGTGCAAGTTGCTCAGCGTCTAATTCTGGTAAATCCGTCACTTTATCTTGCACAGCCCCTAGGATTTCAACGCGTTTGATTGAGTCAATACCTAAATCCGCTTCCATATCCATGCTTAATTCAAGCATCTCTGTTGGGTAACCGGTTTTATCAGCAACAACCGCAAGCATGGTTTGTTCAATCAATTGAGCGTCAACGCTATTAGCCGTTGTGTTACCAAGGGGATTATTTGCTGTTGTCACACTTGCTGGTTTATTCAGTGTGTCGCCCATCACTGAATTCATGTAAACCACAATTTCTTCAAGCGTACGCATTTGTGCAAGTTGCTCAGCGTCTAATTCTGGTAAATCCGTCACTTGATCTTGCACGGCCCCTAGGATTTCAACGCGTTTGATTGAATCGATACCTAAATCCGCTTCCATATCCATGCTTAATTCAAGCATCTCTGTTGGGTAACCGGTTTTATCAGCAACAACCGCGAGCATGATTTGTTCAATCAATTGAGCGTCAACGCTATTAGCCGTTGTGTTACCAAGGGGGGGATTTGCTGTTGCCACACTTGCTGGCATATTCTGTGTGTCGCCCATCACGGAGTTCATGTAAACCACAATTTCTTCAAGCGTACGCATTTGTGCAAGTTGCTCAGCGTCTAATTCTGGTAAGTCTGTCACTTGATCTTGCACTGCTCCTAGGATTTCAACGCGTTTGATTGAATCGATACCTAAATCCGCTTCCATATCCATGCTTAGTTCAAGCATCTCTGTTGGGTAACCGGTTTTATCAGCAACAACCGCGAGCATGGTATCAGCTATCGCTTGATTTGAAGCAATCTCACCACTTAGTGGCGACACTTTGTCATCAACTGTATTTTGTTGTACTTTTCTGACAGGACTAGTTTGTACACCTTTAACCGTGTCATGTGTTGCCTGTAATTGCTCTTGTAGACTCAAATTGGTTGTTAATGGCTTATTTCCACTTTGCAAGTCAGGGGATTTCTGAAGTTCATTAACTGGTGCTACTTGTTGAGGATTGTCCCCTTTATTATCAGACACTCTACTTAGCATATGCTGCATATTTTCGGTCTGATTATTCAGGTATGTCTCATGTACTCTTAATGTTTCTGTTTGGAAATCATGGTACATACTTAAAGTTTTATCCAAACCTTCAGGTAATTTTTGTTGGCCAGCTTGCGCAGTTAATACCGTTTTAAAGGTGTCTGCATATTGATTAGGCCCTTCTAAATACGCTTGATGTACGGATAATAGTTGTGATTGATGCTCAATTAACCGCTTAACACTATCTTGAATATCATTAGCCGAAATTTGAGTATTTAGTGTATCTGTTGGCTGCGTTGCCACCGCTGATTGATCAGCTAAAGGCTTACCTTCACTGTCGACATAAATCATTTTTTCTACAACTTTCTCAACAATGACCTCTTTGATCACTTCTTTGACTTCAGTGACAGGTTGTTGATTGTTACCTATCTTCCAATTGTCAGTTAACGCATCTTGGAAAGCCTGTTTTGTTTTAGGACTGACATAGGCAGCACCCGATAATTTCATCGCTAATGGTGATTTTTTAGGTGCAACCGTTGGGCGACTAACTGCGGAATAAGGGTCAATGTTATCTAGCTCAACGCCTAAAACAGCTAATTGCACAGCGGCTAAACGTAATTGAATATCAGCACTTTGTTTGGTATTACCGTTAGTCGCAATGCTCACTACATCTGATTTATCTTGCAGAATATTATCCACTAAACCGGTAAGTACATTTTTAGGGCCGAACTCTACAAAGATACGACCACCAGCCTTGTATAAATTCTCAATCTGTTTACTGAATTGTACCGATTCTAGAATATGCCCTTTAAGCGCAGCTTTTATCTTTTGCGGCTGCTCACTGTGTGCTTCACCAGTACCATTAGCAAACACATTTATCGTTGGTTTAGCAAATTTGACTTGATCAATAGCCTTAGCAAATGGTTGCTGAGCATGCTCAACTAATGGCGTGTGGAAAGCAGCAGAAACAGGTAACTCAATCACTTTTAAACCAAGTTTAGTGAGTTTTGTACTCGCATCTAAAATGGCTATTTTACTACCAGCAATCACCGCTTGATTATGAGCATTATAATTAGCAATGCTTACTCCAGCGATCTCCGCAATTTCAATCTCTACTAAAGCAACTTCTCCAATAACAGCAGCCATTGCCCCTGCATCAAAATCTACTTGATTGGGTGCTGACATAGCTTGGCCACGGGCAATGGCAAGTTGCATATAATCATATTCTGAATACACACCTGCTGCCCATAATGCCGTTAACTCACCGAAGCTATGTCCTGCGGTAAAGTCAGGTTTAAAACCAGCTTGTTTAAATGTATTAAATAAGCCAACTGATAAACTGCCTATCGCAGGTTGTGCATATTCTGTTAGTCGTAAAGTCTGCTCTTGTTGCGCTTTTTTAGATGCATCAAATACTGGAATAGGATAAAGCACATCACTTACCTTACCCGTTGAACTTAATGCAAACTGTTTATCCATGGCTACTTGACTGGCCATCATAGTTGGGAAATGACAAACCAATTCACGCCCCATGTTCACATATTGGGACCCTTGACCTGAAAATAGAGCAACCACTTTACCTTTACTATTGATAGCCTGCTGTTGGTAATAGATACCCGTTGGCATTGACCATTGTTCAGATTGATCTGTTGTTAGTTTATCGATTGCTTGCGTTAATAACTGTTTAGCATGATTAACGTCATTGGCTACAAAACCACAACGCACTTGATCAGCAGCAATTTTACGTACAGGAAAGTCAATTATAAATTGATTATAAGCATAGGGTTGATTGTCTTGACCAACCTTTAAAGCCTGATGCTGCGCCGTTAATATCTCAATTAGCTGTGCTTTATTATCAGCGGCAATTAAAAATGACTGCGCAACCTCGTTTAATCGATAAGCATGTTGATGTTGCTGTGAGTATTCTTCTAATACTAGATGGAAGTTAGTGCCACCAAATCCAAAAGAGCTGATCCCCGCTTGACGCTTAACACCATCAACACGCTGCATCCAAGGACGTGTTTCAGTATTAATATAAAGTGGTGTATTTTCGATATCTAAATTTTTATTCGGTAGATCAACATTAATCGTCGGTGGTAATACTTTGTGGTGTAACGCTAGTGCTGCTTTAATTAATCCGGCAGTACCTGCCGCCGCTTTAGTATGGCCCACTTGTGATTTAACTGAGCCTAATGCCACGTGTTGCTTTTGTTCATTATTTTCACTGAACAATAACTCTAAACCTCTAAACTCTGCCGCATCTCCGGCTTTAGTACCAGTGCCGTGCGCTTCAATTAATCCACATGTTTTTGGATCAAAACCTGCATCTTGATAAGCACGTTTAAGTGCTTTTAATTGCCCTTCTGGACGCGGCGCATAGATGGATTTAAACTTTCCATCTGAAGAGCTACCAATACCTTTGATCACAGAGTAGATTCGGTCACCATCACGTTCAGCATCTTCTAAACGTTTAAGTGCAATCATACCCACACCTTCACCAATCATCATACCATTGGATTTATCATCAAAAGGACGAATGCAATCGCCATCAGTAAATGCTGGTGTTTTTGAAAATGACATGTACATAAATGGTGAGTTATCACAACATATACCACCCGATAACATCATATCTGAGCGGTATTCCAATAGGTCTGATACTGCCATTTTAATAGCGGCTAAAGAACCTGCGCAAGCGGCATCAACCACACAGTTTGTACCACCAAGATTAAAACGATTAGCAATACGTCCAGCAATAACGTTACCTAACATACCTGGGAATGAGTTCTCTTCCCATGGAATATACGCTTTTTTAAATTTATCCACGATCACATTAGTATCATCTTCACTGACACCTGATGCTTTTAACACCTTTTCTAGTACAGGACCTTGCAATCGGGACATTAACTGCCCACCCTGTTTTTGGCCGCCACCCACCCCTAGGATAATCCCCATTTTATCGCGATCAACATTACCTTCAACACTTAAACCCGCATCAGCAATAACATCACGTGCAGTCACTAATGCCATTAATTGGGTAATATCAGTTAATTCTAGTAAATTAGGTGGAAGACCAAATTCCATCGGATCAAAATCAATTTCAGGTAAAAAACCACCACGTTTACAATAACTTTTATCTGCTTCTTTTTTATCTGCAGAGTAATAGTCATCAATAGCCCAGCGATCTTCAGGTACATCTTGAATGCCATTCACAGAATTAACTATGGTTTCCCAAAACTGTCCTAGATTTTTACTTTCAGCAAAAACCGAAGCCATACCAACAATTGCTATTGGCGTTTCTTGTAAGCGTGAATTAATACGCTTATCAGCCGCTGTGTTGGTGTTTTGTTTTTTTGACATTATGTTCTCCAATGGCATTACTATCTGTTTGCTAGTGTTTATACTTCACTAAGCAAACGGAATCGGCTCAAAAATTCGTTATAATTTGCCGCTAATAAGCGACGAATATGAAATGGTGCATGCTTTAACACGTAACGCATATAACGTCGTGCAGCATCGGCTTCATCGTCTTGATAAAGATCGACATACACCCACTGGCTATCAGGGTCATGGGCAATCAATAAACGATGTTGGTTAGTTGTTTTTTTATCTAAGATAGGCAGTGTTGTCACACTTACTTGCACTACATCTGAACAGGTTAGTGAACGTGTTTTCGCACTTCGTGCATGATCTGCTAATTGACTGCTATTGGTTTTCTCAGCCGCTTCACTGCGTAATTGATTTAGTACTTCGCTCATGGCCTCAGGGCTAACCACTGAATTGAGTACTTGGTCTGAACTGTTATCTTTAATAGCAACACTGACTTGCTGCTCTAATTTAACTAACTCGCCGGCAGGGTCAATATCCGCTAACTTAGACACACCATGACGTTTCAAACAACGCTGTAGACCCGCCCTAGAGGTGTTTTCATTAATAAATTGCCGACAAACCTGTAACAGATCATCCAAGGAGAGCATTAATCGAGTGCGCAATTGCACAACAACATATTGTTGCTGCACTGAGAGAGTCGTTTTGAAGTGTTTTGGTACGTGCGAAGCATCTTCAACGGTTTCCCGTTTACGCCATTTACGTACGGTGGATTCAGAGATTTTTAACAGACGTGCTAGTACTGCGGTCGGCAGCTCAGAGTCATGAATAAAAGCTCTTATCTCGGGGGTCGTCGTTGCGTTTTTATGCTGCTTGGCGCTCAATATAATGAATTCACTTAAATATAAAAGTAAGCTTAATATACACAGGTATCACACCCTATACAATCAACCGATACTTATTATTTAGTGAATTGTGCTTCGAATGGTTAATTTTAGATGAAGTGATATAAAAGTAGTTACACTTAAACACGGCGGCTATCCAAATGTGTTTAAGTGCAACACCTTACTATTACATTAACTTAAAACACGTGCTTTAGAGGTTTTAACATGCGTGAAGTACAAAGGTAATCCTACTAATAGTAAACCACCCGCTAAATTACCTAATACCGTTGGAATCTCATTCCACAATAAATAATCATAAACGGTAAAATCACCGCCCATGATCATTGAAAATGGGAATAAAAACATATTCACGATTGAATGCTCAAACCCCATATAAAAGAATAACATTACAGGCATCCACATAGCAGCCATTTTACTGCCAGCTGAAGTTGAAATTAATGCACCAACTACACCCATTGAGACCATCCAGTTACATAGCATTCCGCGAATAAAAATAGTAAACCATCCACCAATGCCATGCTCTTGATAACCTAGCGTTCTTGATTCGCCAATCGCACTTACTTTTGCTGCCAATGCGCCGCCATCTGTTGCATAACCGTAGGTTAATATAAAAGAAACCATAAAAGCGGTTGTCATAGCACCTGCAAAATTACCAATAAATACTAAACCCCAATTACGCATAACACTTGAAAAAGTGACTCCTGGACGTTTATCTAATAAAGCTAAAGGGACTAAAGTAAATACACCCGTTAACAGGTCAAATTTCATTAAGTACAACATAATAAAACCAACGGGAAATAGACAAGCGCCTAATATTGGACTCCCAGTTTTAGTAGCAACTGTAATTGCAAAGACAGCTGCCAATCCTAAAATGGCACCCGCCATAAAAGCACGTATTAAGGTGTCCTTAGTCGACATATAAACTTTGGATTCCCCAGTATCAACCATTTTGGTTACAAACTCTGCGGGCTCTAAATAAGACATAGTTTTTCTCACTTTTATTCTGGTAAGTATTTAATATGCTAAATAACTTACGGGTTAATGTAACTTCCTGTTGGCAAACATCCTTTTAAAGAGCAATTACGTCTTTACAGTAACTCTCAATATCGGTCGCCCTTTTATTAAAAATGCAATAATTCGAAAATATTACCTACTTCAATAAGCTACCTACCATGCGTTATAAGGTAAAAACTTACCATTCATCGTCACTACTACACGGTCACCTTTTGGGTTCTCCTCTTTATCAACTGACATAGTAAAGTCGATAGCACTCATAATACCGTCACCAAACTTCTCTTGGATAACCTCTTTCAATGTATCTCCATACACTCCTACTACTTCATAAAAGCGATAGATGAGAGGGTCTTGTGGCACTGACTTATCCCATTCTTTTGTTGGGTTTTCTAATAAACTAAATTTTGTTTCTGTTGGTAAACCTAAATATACGATCAATTTATCGGCAGTCGCTTCCGTAAAACTGTTCATGCCTAAACAAGCTGAAGTAGTCCATACGGTTGACATACCAATGGCATCCGCAATCGTTTCCCAAGTTAAATTTTTTTCTTTTTTGATCGCGAAAATAGCTTCTGTGACCTCTATTTTTTTTAACATGTTATTTCCTTAACTGAATGATAATGGCATTAATCAGAGTGAATCTTGCCCTTAATTGGTGCAAAGAGAAATATACCAAAAGACCTTTTTCTCATACTTCCACCTAACAATACTGATATAGCATTTACTATGCCACCTCAATGAAAGTTACCTAAACATTTGTTTTATATGGAATTATAAAACAATAAACCGCAAAATAATTACCACGACATTTCGTGTTAAACGATTTTTCGTTGCTCTATCAACTAAATCTCGTTGTCATGGCTTCAAATTTGCAGTGATAATGGATTCTCGAACGCTAACTTGGTGTTAATACCACCGATTCATTTTGTTGATGGAGTAAACTATGTTGGAGCAACTATTTTTAAATGCCCCTACTGCGATGCTATTAATTAACCCTATTACCAATCGAATTTTGATAGCTAATAAGCAAGCAGAAGCTTTATTTACCTTAAATAGAAGAGCATTAACTCAATATACAGTGACCCAATTTTTCCCAGACTGTCTTGATAAACTGCATAACTTTACCCAGCAAGTACTGACAGAAGGTACAGCTTGGTCTAGCGAATTAAATATACAAACCGCGAATAAAAACGTGAGTATTGGGATTAATGCTTCTAAATTTGCTAATAATATTTTATTAAGCTGTGAAGATGGCAGTGTCACTTTTGAACGTCACTTTAAATCTCGAATAGAATCTAATTATCGACTCGGTTTGTCGCAATGGGACACAGATGAAACAGTATTTGAACAAATTGAGCGTCAAAACCAGCTACTCTTAACAGCAGTCGGTGATGGTATCTACGGTGTTGATTGTGAAGGTAAAACAACCTTTGTTAATGCCGCCGCCGAAGCTATTATTGGTTGGAAAAAAGAACAACTAATGGGAAAGAAGATTCACGATATTATTCACCATACCCATGTGAATGGTAGTCACTACCATGTGCATAATTGTCCAATATATGCGGCCTTTAATGATGGTGCGATCCACAGTGTTGATAATGAAGTATTTTGGTCTCGACAAGGCAAAGCTATCCCCGTTGAATATACCAGTACACCTCTAACAGAAAACGGTACATTAATTGGTGCAGTTGTTATTTTCCGAGATATTACAGAGCGCAAGCGAACGCAAGATAAATTACTTAATGCGTTAAAAGAAGTTGATGCTCTTAAACATCGTTTGGAGATGGAAAATGCATATTTACAAGAAGAGATTAACGCCGACTTTAATCATCAATATTTAATTGGTAACAGCAATAAAATTAAGCATATGATGAATCAAATTGAATTAGTCGCCCCCACCGATGCGAATGTATTGATTATAGGAGAATCAGGCACAGGTAAAGAGTTAATAGCGAGAGCAATTCATGAGGCAAGCCAGCGTAAAGTCAGGCCACTAATACGTGTTAATTGTGCAGCTATTCCAACAGAGCTCTTTGAAAGTGAATTCTTTGGCCATGTAAAAGGCGCTTTTTCAGGCGCTCTTTCAGATCGTGTTGGGCGTTTTGAACTAGCCGATGGCGCTACCCTCTTTTTAGATGAAGTCGGAGAGATACCATTACAATTACAAAGTAAGTTATTAAGGGTATTACAGGAGCAACAATTTGAACGAGTCGGTGAGTCGATCACACGTAATGTTAATGTGAGGGTTATTGCAGCAACGAATCAAGATCTAAACAAACTCGTGGCAAATAATAAATTCAGAGAAGATCTGTATTTTAGGTTAAACGTCTTTCCTATCAACTCTCCACCACTACGTGAACGTTTCGATGACTTACCTTTGTTAGTGAAACACTTTATCGATAAAGTCTGTGTTAGGTTAAATCAACCTTCCCCTCAAATTTCCATTGCACAAATGCAACACCTTCTTACTTATAATTGGCCAGGTAATATTCGTGAATTGGAAAATATTATTGAACGACAAGTGATATTGTCAAAAAGTAATAAGCTAAATTTTGAATTTATGAATAAAAATGAGAAGAGTAACGTAAATAACCTGTTACATACAAAGCACAGTAACGTCCTCAATGCGCAGCAACATAAACAACTAGAAAGAGAGAATTTGATTCAGGCTTTAAAAGATTGTCGAGGTAAAATATACGGTGAAGGAGGAGCCGCTGAACTGTTAGGATTAAAACCAACGACTTTGAGCTCTAAGTTGAAGAAACACGTCATTCAAAGGCGTGATTTTATTTAATGTGTAGCAAAGTGACATTAACTATTACTACACAATAAAATTGCTTTAAGTAGACTTTTTAGCAAGTTGCCCGCTGAAAATAAGGTCATCACAAATCAGGGTAATTTGTTGGAAGTCATTAAACATATCTAATTTCACACTATCAAATAGCCAAATAGAAAAAATAAAGTTCTTATCAACTGTTGCACGGGCAAAAGGATTAATTAATCCAACACGCTGATAACCATCTACGGTTAATGCGGCTTCACAAGATCCATGTTTATCATTACGTAATTTTGCCTTTTGCTTACTACTATATAAGCTTTGATCGATTTGTAACATCAAAGTAGGAATGCCTAATTCTGTGATAAGAATAAAATCACCGAAATCCCCCTTCTTGGAATAACCAGGTAAATGACTCCAATCCCGTTTGATTGCCTTTAGTTCAATTTTAGGTTTTTCCGGCAAAACTTGAGGGACTGACGTTAAAAAGAATCTCGGATCGATATTGGTGTTTTGCTCTTTTTCACCGAAATTGGACAAAAGCACCATGGCGCCGCCAAGCATCATTATAAACAAAGCACTTAATGCTAATTTAAGTTGGCTTGTAACTTTAGCGACATCAGAATTAACAGATAACTTACGAATTTGCGCATTTGCTTCATCTAAGCATTCTGTTTTGATTTTTACTTCTTGTAATAGCTGATGTACTTGTACTCGTAGTGCTTCTTTATCTTGAGGTGCTTGGTTAAGATCAATCTCTTCCGAAGGTAAATACACAAACGCATCATTACCTTCTCCGGCCATGACTTTCTTATAAGCGATGTGTACGATTTTAAATAATTCACTCGATCCTGATTTATCAGGGTGAATTTTTATAGACAACAATTTAAATTGTTTACGGATTTCTTTTTTAGACCAAGAATCATTTGTCCCTAAAATATCATGGTTATTCATCGTATAAGGCACTTTCCAATGTGTAGGAGTATAGAATCAATCTTTATTGTATCCGAGAAGCAAAGATGATGATTAAGCTTTCATCTCCAATGACCGAATTGTGACATTCTGATCGACTAAAATCAAAAAAATAGATAAAAAACAACTAAATATGCTAAAAAATAGAGTTTCAGCGTACAACTTATATTGATTTTATACCTTTAGAGATAGAGGGTTTAGTGACACATAAACAGAACTTTAAGCATCACTTGATAGAAAAACAAGCCTTAGGTTCGATACAGTACTTTCACAATATGATACCCATGTTTAGTTTTGACAATTGTTGGTGTTAGTATTTCACCAGTAAAACAAAATTTATCAAAAGCAGGTACCATTTGCCCTTTCTTAAATTCACCTAAGTCACCTCCTTTTTTACCTGAAGGACAAGTTGAATATTTTTTAGCTAATGTTTGAAACTTAGCTCCCTTCTTCAATTGCGTTAAAATATCCTCTGCTTTATCTTGATGTTTTACCAGAATATGAAGTGCTGATGCGGTTTTTGCCATGATGCTTTCTCTATTTATGTTGCAGTTTTTAACAAACAATTGCGCTTCAAACTGACTATATCCAATATTCAAAGATGATCAATGAAATAGCTTATAGGTTAACTAAAATCAGTTTTAAAAATGCAGTATTAAATTAAGGGTATGTAGATATTGTACTTTGCCTTACAAAAACGATAAACCAGTACGCAGATAAAAGCCGATAATAACGTACTGTTGAACATCATTATCGACTTGTAAACTTATAAAATTAAACAGTATTACATATGTAAATAACGCTTAATTTTTTTAGTCGGTGTCTTTATAAAAGGCTCTGTTTGCTCAATCACTGAATTTATTTTGGAAAACGAAGAAAGTTGCTGATTTGAACTCACTTTAATCTCCTCCAATAAATTAATAATATCCTTATGCAAATCAAAATCGCTTTGCTTTTTTAGATTATGTTGTTCATCGAATAGGTCGTAATCAATGTAGATTTTAGCCACTAACTTTTTATCTAATTCATAGACCATGGAATCAACAACTAGTGGGTGTTGCTCAATAACACTTTCTATTGATTCTGGATAAATATTTTCGCCACTGGCACTGATGATCACATTCTTACTGCGCCCACTAATGGTTAACACACCGGCTTCATCAATATTACCCAGATCACCAGTATTAAACCAACCTTCATCATCTAAGACTTCTTTGGTACGCTCTTCTTCTTTGTAGTAACCTAACATGACATTAGGTCCCTTCACATGTAGTTCACCTTCAGTATCATCTTCTGCTTGTTTAATGAGACGGTATTCCATCCCTTCTACCAATGTACCTGTTGTGCCTAACCGTGTTGTGCCTGGAACAGCACCTGCAATAATCGGCGCAGTCTCAGTTAATCCATAACCGATCGCATAGGGAAAGTTTGCTTCAATTAAAAACTGTTCAACAAAGCGCGATAATTTAGCACCGCCGATACCAAACAACTTGATCTCTCCTCCAAAGCTTTCAATTAATTTATTACCTGCGATTTTATTTAGCTTTTTACGTATAAAGCTCACATTGTTGTACAAGTATTGAATAATTTTATTTTTATTAAACTCTGCCAACACTTTGTTTTTATATATTTTTTCAATAACCAAAGGCACACTCAAAATACAAGTTGGTTTTACTTTCTGCATTGCAGATAAAATCACTTTCGGTGAAGGTATGCGGTTAATATAATAAACAGATGCACCCTTTGAAAATGGTACAAGGAATCCGATTGAACATTCAAAGGTGTGTGCCAATGGTAAAATAGACAAGAAGCGATCTCCTGCCACTATTTCAATTAATCCATTAGCCTGATGAACTTGAGACAATAGGTTATGATGACTTAACATTACTCCTTTTGACTGCCCAGTAGTACCGGATGTATAGATAATCACAGCCACATCATCAGGATTTATAGTTAATGTATTATCAATATCACTCATTTTTAATAATTTATTCTGCTTGGCAAATTTAATCGCCTTGCTTTTCATTATTGCAATCGCTTGTGCACTTTTAATCAGTAGCTCAGAATGCTTCGGTGTTTTATCTTCGATAATATCAAAAGTTTCAAGTGAGAAAACATATGAAAGCTCTGAACTGAAATCATCTTCATTTAGCTTTTGTGCTATCTTTTGAGAGATAAATAACGCCTTCACTTCAGAGTGCTTGATAATGTGATGGATCTCATTGGTATGAAAATCTGGCAGAATAGGCACAGCAATCACGCCCATTGCCGTTATCGCTAAATACACGATCCCCCAATGCGGCATATTCTCACTGCAAATGGCTATTTTATCGCCTTGCTTAATACCTAGATCTTTGAATAAAGCTTGCAGCTGAATGACTTTTTGCTGCGCTTCACGGTAAGTAAACATCCCTTCATCAACATAACCAACAAAATCATTATCGGCATATTCTTTAAAGGAGTGATCCGCAAAAGACATGAAATTATTATAAGGAAGTGTCAACGTCATATTTAAACCTATCCATATGTAACAAGTAAATCCATTAAGTCTCAAAAGATGGTTTTAATGGGTCGAACAATACTGTAATTGTAACGTATTCAGCCTAGGTATTACGACCAAAAAATACTGAAGTTTGCTTATAATCAGAGTCTTATAACATTTTTTATTTAAAACAATCACGCTATTTTGATAGGTTCTCGTAAATGCTTGTTATAAGCATTGAACAAGCTGTGATAATATTATGTTTTTAATTATTGAGACAATGTTATGGCACGTCAAGTCAGCTACTTTTACCAAGGCACTAAAAAAACAATCGCATTTTCATTTAGCCAACACTTTGATATTTATGAAGCAGTGGCAGCAGCTGAGGGTGTTGACTTAACTTCGTTTTGGGCTATGGAAAAACAATTAGAGATGACCTCTCGTGGTCAAGGCATCATGAAAAACTATCGAGCAAATGAATTTGAACGTATGGGGTTTTCTGAAATACGATTTATTAAAGATGAAGAGCAAGAAAAATAATTTATAAGGCTAAATTTAGTTAACCTGAGTAGTTAATAAACAGCCCTCCCTTTGAACTGTTTATTAACTAACAATTATTCTATTTATGCGATAGATGATTCATTATTTGGCACACTAATGATGCGTTTCTCTAGTGTTTTTAATAACACACCGTAAGCCGGTAAGAATAAACAGATGCTTACTAATAGTTTAAATCCGTAATCCACCATAGCAATTTCCGGCCAGTTTTCAGCCATAAATACATCGGTAGATGCGTAAAAAGCAAAAGAGAAGAAAACTAAAGTATCTAATAGATTACCTAATAAAGTTGATGCTGTTGGTGCAACCCACCATTGTTTAGTGGCACGTAATTTAGCAAATACTTTGATATCTAATAATTGACCAAACAAGTATGCAGCAAAGCTAGCCAATGCAATACGTAACACAAAACTATTGTACTCCGCTAATGCATCCATTCCCTGTAATGCACCTTGATGAAATAACACACCAATCACATAAGAAACAACTAAGGCTGGCACCATTGCTTTAAAGATGATGCGGCGAGCACTTTCTTGACCAAAAATGCGCACAGTTAAATCAGTTGCTAGGTAAACAAAAGGAAAGCTAAATGCGCCCCAAGTGGTATGCCAGCCGAAAAGTGTAAAAGGAAGTTGTACTAAGTAGTTACTAGCACAAATAATAAGAATGTGAAATCCAACCAATAGCATCAATGCTCGGCGAATTTGCGAGTGTGTAAGTGATAACATATTTTAACCTTTTTATATGTAGTAACGGGGTGAGGGAACCCGCTTAATTATTTATCCCGTAATGGGGGCGCACATTATAGAGTGATAAATAGACAATTCAACCTTTTGGACAACTATTTTATTAATCTGATTTGATGCCCACTGTAAATTTTATCGATTTGAATATATACTGTATATAAACACACTTAGTAGAGAGCCCTGATGTTTGCTAATAAGCCAATTAAAATAGCTAAAGATATTGAAGCGGTTCGCCGCAGTGCTTTTTGGCATTTATCCCGTCGTGACCACAGCCAAGCAGAATTATTAAAAAAACTGCAACGCAAAACAGACAACCAACAATGGATCGAAGCGGTTATTAAAGAGTGTGTAGATTTTAAATATTTAGATGATCAACGTTTTGCACACTCTTTTTTACGTAGTGCCCAAAACAAAGGTCATGGTATCACTCGTATAAAACAAGATCTTACCCTAAAAGGGATCAATGAAAGCTTAATTAAGCAGGCAATGCAGGAAAGTGAGTTCAACTACAACGAATCTGCACAAAGACTTTTAGCTAATAAATATCATGAAGCAATTGTAACCCAACATCTAAAACAAAAAGCCATGGGCTTCCTTCAAACTAAAGGCTTTAGCTTCGACATTATTAACTCAGCCATTGAAGATCACAATCAAAACTTCCCTACTCCTACATTTAACGATTTACAACAAGCCTGTGAATTATTAACAAAAAAATTCAAAGTGAGTATTGATGATCAAAAACAAAAAATGAAAGCAATAAGAATATTAACTTCACATGGTTATGCTTATGCTAAAGCTAATGATGCTATCAAGTTATTTAATGAAGAAAAGAATGAACAATAATAAACTCGGCTAATAGAAATGACTGAGTAAAACTGAATAAATAATTTACATACAACGGAACAAACCATGGCAAAAGCAAAAACCAAAATCTCTTACGTATGCAGTGACTGTGGTGCGGATTATACAAAATGGCAAGGACAATGTGGCGAGTGTAAAGCTTGGAATACCATTACTGAATTTCGTGAAGCATCCGCTGCAACCAAATCAGTTAATGCAGCCATCAGCCGCAGTCAATCTGGGGGCTATGCAGGTGTCACCACTAATGGTGTAAAACGTATTTCCTCAGTACAAGTTGAACATGCACAACGTGTTTCTACAGGGTTAAGTGAATTAGACCGAGTGTTAGGTGAAGGCATTACTTTAGGTTCAGTGGTATTAATCAGTGGTGACCCCGGATCTGGCAAAACCACCCTACTGACTAAAGTCGCTTCAGTTATGTCTCAAACAATGTCTACTTTGTACGTCACGGCCGAAGAAAGTCTTAGCCAATGGGCAAAACGCGGCATTGAGCGCCTACAACTTAACTTCAATGAAGATAACTTTCTGCTTTCAGATACCGATAGCATTGAAGATATTGTCGACCAATGTATTGAAAATAACGTTAAATTCCTTATCGCAGATTCTATCCAAGCTTTTGAGTCGAATACTGTTGATGGCTCAGCAGGCGGCGTAACACAGGTTAAAACCTGTGCCAAAATACTCAATAGATTGTGTAAACAACATGGTATTACTCTAATTCTAGTTGGACAAGTAAATAAAAATTCGCAAATGGCGGGCCCACAAACCTTAAAACACATTATAGATACCGCCATTCATATTGAAGTAAATGATGCATCAGTGCGTATTTTACGGGCAGATAAAAACCGTTTTGGTGATACAGAACAGGTGGGTATTTTTCAAATGACCGAAAAAGGTATGCGCTCTGTAGATAATCCAAGTCGTTTATTTTTATCTGGTAGTGAAGAGCATTTCGAAGGTTCAGCTATTTCGGTGATTAAAGACGGTGCCCGTAATTTGTTAATTGAAATTCAAGCCTTAGCAACAGAAGTTGAAGGAGAGAAATCAATACGCAACTGTATTGGTGTGTCATACAGCCGTTTATCATTAATTACTGCAGTGTTAAAGAAGCATGGCGGCATCCCTACTTACTATGATATTAATATTAGCTTGGTAGGCGGACTTAAAATGGCTGACTCAGAAACATCAACGGATATGGCTGTCACCGCAGCTTTACTTAGTTCAATTAATTCTAAACCTTTGCCTAGTGATGCTGTTTTCATTGGTGAATTAGCGTTAACTGGTGAATTACGTCAAATTCCACAAATCGTTCCCCGTGTACGCGAAGCATTAACACATGGTAAAAAACAGATATTTATTCCAGCCGTTGCTTATCACGCATCAATGCAACAATTCGTAAAAGGTGACCAGAAAATTATCCCCCTGAAAAATGTCAGGGACCTAATAGAGGCACTACAATAATGGCAATTGCAAATTTACTGCAGGCTCATTTGCACCTATTTAATTCAGATAACGGAGTAGTCCTAGACCTCGCTTGTGGTCAAGGTCAAAATGGTTTAGCACTACATCAATCAGGCATTGATGTGTTGTTTGCCGATATAAAACAGGCTCCTTTATCAGCGTTACAAGACCAACAGAAAATATTAAAAGAACAACTCTGGCAGGCTGATTTCGAATCAAAACAAGATACCGATAGATTACAGTTAGCACAA
The DNA here is from genome assembly GCF_055808325.1 of Psychromonas sp. KJ10-5. Lineage (NCBI taxonomy): Bacteria > Pseudomonadati > Pseudomonadota > Gammaproteobacteria > Alteromonadales > Psychromonadaceae > Psychromonas > Psychromonas sp. KJ10-5. Next base: position 1,371,716 of record NZ_CM147864.1, read on the forward strand.
TTGACTTTACAAGGCGTTATTGTATTTCGTTATTTACACCGCCCACTATTTGATCATATTAAACAAGCGGTCAAATCAGGAGGGATTGTAATTTACGAAACTTTTACCGTTGAAAATAGACAGTTTGGCCGCCCTCACCGAACTGATTTTTTATTGAAAGAAAATGAGTTAAAAACAATTTTTAAAGATTGGGAAATCTTATTTTATTTTGAAGGGATAAAGCGCAACCCTGATCGAGCAATTGCACAGATTGTGTGTAAAAAACCGTAGCAAAATACAAAAGTAAAATGGGTGACAAATACCTTGTCCCCCATCTGATTGGTCAACTATTGTCGCTCAGTAAATCAAATAATTAATGATCTTCATGTCTACGATGAGTAATGAATATTTACTACAGGTAACTATTTTCTTTTAAATAGTCAATAACTTGTTGAGCACATGCTTCGATTGACTTTTTATCTGTCTCAACATGTATTTCAGGATTAACTGGCTTTTCATAAGCACTATCAATCCCCGTAAAGTTTTTAATTTCACCAGCACGCGCTTTTTTGTATAAACCTTTTGGATCTCGTGATTCACAAACCGCTAAAGGTGTATCAATGAACACTTCGATAAACTGACCTTCAGGTAATTGTGAGCGAACCATTTCACGGTCTGCAACAAAAGGAGAAATAAACGCAGTTGACACTAATAACCCCGCATCAGCAAAAAGTTTTGATACTTCACCTACACGACGAATATTTTCGATGCGATCTTTATCTGAAAAACCTAAGTCACCATTTAAACCATGACGGACATTATCGCCATCGAGTACATAGGTTTTAGCTTGATGTTGAAATAGCATAAGATCAACAGCATTAGCTACAGTAGATTTACCTGAACCACTTAGCCCTGTAAACCATAAAACTGCGGCTTTATGACCATTTAATTGACAATGATCTTGGTGGGACACACTCGCTTGGTGCCATACAACATCAGATGATTTTTCACCATCAACTTCTTTTTCTATATATGGGGTAGTCATAATAATTCTCTCTTAAAGTACTTATATTCAGTCTTATATTCAATTGATAAATTGCTGAAATAAAATATAAATAAACTGCGAATCTGTTATAAGCCAAATACGGCAACAATCGCAAAAATACAGGTAACGCTATACACCAGACTGACAGGTACGCCGATTTTAATAAAATCATTGAGCTTGTATTGCCCTGCGTTAAATACCATTAAATTGGTTTGATAGCCGTATGGACTAATAAAGCTAGCACTAGCGCCAAACGCAACAGCCATAATAAAAGCGGTTGGGTTGGCATCGATACTATTGGCAAGTCCATAAGCAATAGGAAAAATCAATGCTGCAGCAGCATTATTGGTCACTAATTCTGTTAATAATAAGGTGATCGCAAAAACAGCAATCAAAGCAATTAATGGACTAAATAGATGTGTACTACTACTCATCAACTCATTAAAGTTGTCAATAACACCACTATTTTGTAAGGCATAGGACAACACAATAGCCGAGGAGATAATCACCCAAATATCCGTAGGGAAACGGCGTAGTAGTTCACTACTGGTCAAGCAACCACTCAACAGTAATACACCGAGTAACAGCAATACTGCTTTAAACAAAGGAATAATACCAAGCGCGGCTAATGCAATTGCAACAAAGAAACCTGCAATCGCTAGTAATTCTTTTTTCCCTGACAAACGTGAATCTAATTCAACATCAGATAATAGAATAAAATTTTTGCGAATATTACGACGTGACTTAAAATCTTCACCTACCGCTAATACTAAAAAATCACCAGGCTTAATTTTTAACTTACCTATTTTACCGGAGACCTTTTCACCATCGCGTTTTATTGCCACTACAGCAGCATCAAATAAAGAACGGAAACCAACCGATTTAAGAGAATTACCATTTAAAATGCTTTCTGGTCGAACGACTACTTCACGAAGATTACCAATGGGCAACCCCGTACTTTCAGCAAAAATAGATAACCCATCGAATAAATGTAGCTGACTCACTTTAGAAATATCACCACTGAAAATTAATTTATCGTTGGCTTGAATAACTTGATTAGGATTAATTGCAGTTAGCTGTAAATCACCACGCATAATTTCAACTAAGAACAATGATTGCAAATGACGTAAGCCGTTTTCATCGATACTTTTACCCACTAAACTAGACTCAGGTTTAACCTTAGCTTCAATAAAATAAGCTTGAGCAGTATCACTTTTCATATTGCGATCGGGTAACAAAGAACGACATAGGTATAAGGTCACACCACAGGCTGCGACTACACATATACCAACAAGAGTAAAATCGAAAAACCCTAAAGAAGGAAGATTAGCATCAAGTACTAAACTGTTGACTATTAAGTTAGTTGACGTACCAACTAGGGTAAGTGTGCCACCTAGAATAGCCGCATAGGAAAGAGGTATTAATAACTTACTGGCTGAGTGGTTAGGATTATTTCTGATTGGCCCGAGCATCGTTGAAACAACCGCCGTATTATTTAAAAATGCCGATGACAATACGGTTAAACCAAACAGTCTTAACCAAGTTGCACTGTAATCAGGCTGGATCACTTTCATTGCAACTAAGCGTAACAATCGAGTTTTTTCTAATGCTATAGAGCACAGCATTAATAGAATAAGGGTTAATAAACCTTGATTAGACAGGCTTTGAATAACTTGGTCAGTAGTGACCATTTGAGTTGAAAATAAAGTTAATAGTGCAACGCCAAATACTTGGCTTGGGCGTTGTTGAAATTTAATTAAACCAATGATGGTTAGTATGAAAACGGCAAGTACAAAATAAGATTGAAATGTCATGAATGCGCCATCAATGAAGCGTGATCAGAAGTCAGTATCACTGACTGCTGATCACTTTTTAGAATTACCCTTTCAGGATATCTTTTGCTTCCCAATGTGGGAAATGCTTACGTACTAGTGCATTGAATTCAACTTCAAAATCACTGTAAGCTGTTTTTGGCGCAGCTTTAGCTTCAATTGCTTGTTTAATCATACCCGCACCAACTGTAGCATTAGATAAACGGTCGATAATGATGAAAGCACCAGTAGCTCGATTTGATGAATAAGCATCAAACTGTACTTCTTTTGCTACTTCAAAATTACAACTACCGATCTCATTTAGACCCAGTTTAGAAGCAGGTTTTTGCTCAATAGTGTTTACATCTGTTTGGTAGTTAACAGAAGTTACTGTACCAACTGTTGAGTTACTCCCCACTTTAATAATGTATTCACGGTCAACGTGTAATGCAGTTTCATCCATCCAAACTACGTCAGCTTCAAAGTTCTTAGTTGACTGAGGTTTTTCATGTGGACGAACAATCATATCACCACGGCTGATATCAATTTCATCTTCAAGCGTTAATGTAACTGCCATACCTTGGTATGCTACTTCTAAGTTACCGTCAAAAGTAACGATCTCTTTTACTTTACTTTGTTTACCTGAAGGTAAAGCTTCGATGGTATCACCAACACGAATTTCACCAGAAGCAATTGTGCCTGCAAAACCACGGAAATCTAAGTTTGGACGGTTAACATATTGAACACCTAGACGGAACTGTTCGTTATCATCGCTAGTAATTTGAACTGTGTTCAATAAACGTAATAATGGCGAACCAGGATACCAAGTCATATTTTCGCTTTGGTTTACAACATTGTCACCTTTCAGTGCAGAGATTGGCACAAAACGTATATCAGCAATATTTAACTGTTTAGCGAACTCACGGTAATCGTCTTTAATTTTTTTGTAAACTTCTTGGTCATAACCTACTGCGTCCATTTTATTGATAGCAATAACAACGTGCTTAATGCCCAATAGAGAACAAATGTAAGAGTGACGACGAGTTTGTACTTGTACACCGTGACGCGCATCGATTAGGATGATCGCTAGGTCACAAGTCGACGCACCTGTCGCCATGTTACGCGTGTATTGCTCATGCCCAGGTGTATCTGCAATGATAAATTTACGTTGCTCTGTTGCAAAGTAACGGTAAGCAACATCAATAGTAATACCTTGCTCACGCTCAGATTGTAGACCATCAACTAATAATGCTAAGTCAAATGATTCATCTGTTGTGTTGAACTTCTTAGAATCTTTTTCGATAGCAGCCATATGATCTTCAAAGATCATTTTGCTATCAAATAATAGACGACCAATCAGAGTTGATTTACCGTCGTCTACGCTACCACAGGTAATAAAACGCATCATGTCTTTGTTTTCATGGACACGTAAATATTCTTCGATATCCGATGCGATTAGATTTGTATCGTTAGTCATGTTTTTTCCTTAACTCTTTATAGGATCGGGTTATTTAAGCTATGGCCTAAAAGTAACCTTCCATTTTTTTCTTTTCCATCGAACCAGCAGAATCGTTATCGATTACTCGGCCTTGACGCTCAGAGGTCGTTGTTAATAACATCTCTTGAATAATTTCTGGTAATGTCTTCGCTTCAGACTCAATCGCACCTGTTAATGGGTAACAACCTAGTGTACGGAAACGTACATTTTTCATTTCAGGTACTTCACCTTCTTCAAGTGGCATACGCTCGTCATCAACCATGATCAAAGAACCATCGCGTTCAACAACTGGGCGAGGAGCAGAGAAGTACAGAGGCACCATTTCAATTTGCTCTTGGTAGATGTACTGCCAAATATCAAGCTCAGTCCAGTTAGAAAGTGGGAATACACGAATACTTTCGCCACGGTCTACTTTAGAGTTATAAATGTTCCATAATTCTGGACGTTGGTTTTTTGGATCCCAACGGTGTTTTTTATCACGGAAAGAATAAACACGTTCTTTTGCACGAGACTTTTCTTCATCACGACGGGCGCCACCAAATGCAGCATCAAAACCGTAATGATCTAAAGCTTGCTTAAGACCTTGAGTCTTCATTACATCAGTATGCTTAGCTGAACCATGTGTAAATGGCCCCATGCCCATTGCAATACCTTCAGGATTTTTATGAACTAATAAATCAAAGTCGTATTTTTTTGCAAGATTATCACGGAATTCAATCATTTCTTTGAATTTCCAATCTGTATCAACGTGTAATAGTGGGAAAGGAATTTTACCTGGGTAAAAAGCTTTACGCGCAAGGTGCAATAACACAGACGAATCTTTACCGATTGAATACAACATTACTGGGTTATCAAACTCAGCGGCTACTTCACGCATTATTTGAATTGATTCAGCCTCAAGTGCCTTAAGGTGAGTTAGTCTTTTATTGTTCATGTGTTTCCTTACAAAGTCACAAGATATATATAATTTTCTCTATTATGCAGTGTTATTTAATAAAAATCAGTAACGAAATTAGATAGTATATAGAAAATTGTTATAAGGACGTGCCTTTGTTTAATTCATTGAAAAAAGAAAAGTTTATTTAAAACTACTCTTTAATTACTTTGTGTATAGAGCAATTAAAGACAGCTAATAGTGATATTTTGCGTTCAAAGAGTTAATCACTCTTATCCATATTAGTGTCGCATGATTAAACAGCAAAAAATAGTCAAAGATTAGTTTCATATAAAACAGATAAGTTCAATTAACTATTGATTGCTATTAGCTTATATTAACTACCTAAAATGATTAGTGGTAACGATAATAACTGGTCACCTGATTTTGCAAAGTAAAAAATAATCGCAATCAAAGCCCCTACAGTGAGAAAATACCATGCACTTGAAAACAATTGTCCGTATCTGTCCAAGGGTAGCAAATGGCTATTAAATCGAGTTCGCCACTCTAAAACAATTTCAACACTGCCTATTAATAGTAAGAAGCCCAGTAATGCGAGGCCGAAATGATAACTTACTAGCACTCCAACTAAAGCAGTTATTACACAAGCTAATAGCCCCACTAAGCTATTCATTGAAAAACTAATACTTTTTAATATGTGTCCACCATCTAAAGGTAAAATAGGTAACAGATTAAATAGATTTAACAATGCATTAAATGTCGCTAAACCGGCAAAGAAAGGACTGTCTGTTAGCCAATATACAATTAAACACAATATCGACATGAACAAACCAAATGTTGGTCCCATAATCGAAATAACAACATCTTGCCAACGCGTATTAATTTTTTGGTCGGTGACCGCTAATCCACCAATAAATGGAATCAGGTAAATACCTTTAGTTTTCATTCCAAAATATTTCATGGCTCGAATGTGCCCATACTCATGAAAAACTAGGCAAGCGATCAATGCTAACGCAAATTGAAAAGAGAAAAACCAACTGTAAGCTGCAATACTTGCACCCGCTAGAACGACCTTGATAATCTTCGCGCTTTTAAATAGCTTTAATGCTAAAGATCCCAAGCCAAGTAAACTTAGTTTTTTAGGCTCTTGTGTGATTTTAACAGGTGTCTGTTGTTCAATATCCTTTGCATTTCTGGTTGTTTCTTCGATGAGTTTGTCGTCTACAAATAATGAATAAGACACCAAAAATGGCTGCCAAATAACATAAACATCTAGTTGACAGTCAATAGCAAGTTTCTCGGGGATAGCATCTGCTTGCCCCACTTCACCGGCTTTTATGGTTTGTTGTTGATAAAGTTGAAAATAATGTGTGGTATTTCCTTGGGCTGATTCACTGGCAGTAATCTGTGATACTAATTGATCGCCCCAATATAGCTGCTGCCACCCAGCCATTGATGCCTCTAACCTAAGTATTTTACCAAAATGTTGTATCTGTAATAATTCCATGATTTTTCCTTTTAAGTCCTTTTAATTATGACAGAATTAAAAACAACTAACTATCCGATGATTTCATCAAATGGTCACTATTTCTGGCTTTCAATTATTAGCTTAACCCGTATACTTAGCTTTTTTAATTCCACCCCTTACTTAATAGAGAGAAAACCATGACTGAAAATGTTGCTGCATTAGAAAAATTTCAAGATGATGTCAAAGAAAGCCAGCTTTTATGGGCTTTACAAGATAAAGCAAGCGGTGATTGGGTGGTAATGGACTCAATGAATTACGAAGAAACAGAAGTAATGCCTTTATGGTCTTCAGAAGCATTAGCAAAAACACACTGTATCGAAGAATGGGAAGATTATGCACCCGCTTCTATCTCTCTAGCAGATTGGTTTGAGTTTTGGTTAGAAGATCTAGTAGAGGACGATGTAATTGTCGGTCTTAACTGGGTTGGTGAAGAAGATGATATCGAACTTGGTTTATCAGAGTTTACTGAAGCACTTGGTCAAATAGAAGCACTATAAACGTACTTAAAGATTAAAGGCATGTGCACCACAGAAGCACATGCCTCTAGCACATTTGAAATCACTTTTATTATAACGTTAAAATACTATGCCAGAAAATAAAACGGAATCACCAACGACTTCACGTACCATTATTGCCCTCACAAACCCTAAGAGCTCATCTAATGTTGGCGGTGCAATGCGTGCGGCCGGTTGTTACGATGCACAAAAGGTTGTCTACTCTGGTGATCGTTTTAATCGTGCTGTACGACTAGCCGCAGATACCCAAAAAGTCCATGAAATTGTACCACTGGTTCATTATGAAGAGCTATTAGACGCATTAGAGCCTGGTATGAAATTAATCTGTGTTGACTTAATAGAAGGTGCAATCCCTTTACCTAATTTTGAACATCCAAAAAATGCGATGTATTTGTTTGGACCAGAAGATGGCACTATCAAACAAAAAGTGATCAATAAAGCTGACGCAGTGGTATATGTGCCAACCATTGGTTGCATGAACCTAGCAGCTTCCGTTAATGTGGTTATGTACGATAAATTAGCGAAATCTCAACAGCACCAGTTAGACAATGAGTTAATTAAAAAAAGTCGAGATCGTAATAATAAGATTAAAGTAAAAGCTTTAAAGTATGAAAAAAATAGAATTAAAGAAGAAAAAAGAGTTATTCGACAGGCGGCACTAGAAAAAGAATCATAAGCAAAGCTTCAACATTATTACAGCTATTTGAAATGCACTGTTTAATTGCTATCAAAGACAAATTGTTATAGTTAATATTACTAACAACAATTTGCTTTCTGTGGCTTTCACCTTAATAAGATGAAAGCCAACTATTTTAAGTTAACTCTGTTTAAATTATAAGTGCTCTTCAGCATACTCAGCAAGTCGACTTCTAATAACACCATTAAGGAATATATTTGCACTTCCTTCAAAGTCTTTAAAGCGTTCAACAATATAGGTTAATCCGGAAGTTACAGGCGTTAAATAGTTACTATCGATTTGTGCTAAATTCCCCGAACAAACAATTTTAGTCCCCTCTCCGCATCTTGTGATAATCGTTTTGAGTTGAGAAGCCGTTAAATTTTGGCATTCATCTAATAATACGAAACTGTTTTGAATACTGCGCCCTCTCATAAAGTTAACTGATTTAAATTGAATATTAGCTTTATCCATAATGTAATTAACTGAGCTACTACTACAGTTGTCATTTTTGTGTAGTACTTCTAATGTGTCTGTCACTGAGGCTAACCAGGGCATCATTTTTTCTTCTTCTGTTCCTGGTAAAAAACCGATATTTTCTGCAATATCTGGTGTGTTACGCGTCACAATAATTTTGTCATACTGCTTTTGTTCGATGACTAGCTCCAGTGCCGCAGCCACTGCTAATAAGGTTTTACCACAACCAGCTGGACCAGTAAGGACAACTAAATCAATACTAGGGTCAAGTAATGCATTAATGGCCATACCTTGATAAATGTTTTTAGGTGTTACCCCCCAAGCTTGTTGTCCCATGATGCGATCGTAACCAATATCAAGTAACTCTACTCCGTCAATAAATTGATCAGTAATTTTACCTACAAAGTCATGATTCTCATCGAGAATATACTGGTTAGGATAAGGTTGTTTAATTAAGTCAGTTTTTAACTGATGAAAGGTATCTTCGCCACGATTGAAGGTTTCACACTCTTTAATCGTATCCCAAAAGTCCCCTTCTACTTGTTGATAACCTTTACTTAATAAATCAACATCGTCGATCAGTTTATCAGTACGATAATCTTCTACATATTTTAGTCCTGCGCCTTTCGCTTTTAAACGCATATTAATATCTTTAGTGACGAGAACAACTTTTGACGGGGCTTTGCTTTGTTGAAGATAGAGGGCGGCGTTGATGATTCGGTTATCGGGCTCGTCCTCACTGAAGGACTCTTGAAGAAAGGAAGCATGGTGGTCAGCAAAAATTGAAATGGTACCACCTAATAACACGCCCTTATGGTCTATTTCCACCCCCTGTGATATTTGCTCAGTGCTAGCATCTTGGAAGAGTTTTTCTAAACACCGAATCGCCACTCGGGCATCTCGGCTAACATCTTTTTGCCGATCTTTGATACGGTCCAATTCTTCTAAAACGGTCATCGGAATAACAACATTGTGCTCTTGGAAGGAGTAAAGTGCTAATGGCTCATGTAATAAAACGTTTGTATCTAAAATGTAGAATTTGCGTTCGGCTTCTGTCATGAATAACTCCTCTATTGAAAAAATATTGCTGTTGCATTTTTTATATAAACAATAAGTTATGTCACTTTCATTACAACCATTACATTTACAAGAATAACCGTCAAGTCAAAGTTTCCGTCATTTATCGGTGAATTTTGAAAAAATGTGTTTCGTAAATAATCAGCGTGCGTATAATTGAATCAATGATACAAATCAGCAATTTAATCATTATATGAATGTTCAAAGCAGTTCATTGTTGGTTTAAAGTAAGTAAGACTATCAATCAAAAGGTGTGATAAATGAGTACAGTTCTTGAATTAGTAAAAAACACGCGTCGTAAAAACAAGTTAAAACGTGAAATCATTGATAACGAGAAAAAAATCCGTGATAACCGTAAACGTGTCGACCTATTAACCAACTTACTTGAGTACATTACACCAGCGATGACTCATGAAGATATCGTTAATATTATTAAAAACATGCAATCTGATTATGAAGATCGTGTTGATGATCACATTATCACTGGTGCAGAATTATCAAAAGAGCGTCGTGAAGTGAACAAACAAATCAATTCATTTAGACGTCCAGATGCGACTAAATAGTTAGCAAATACGCGTTATTTTTGAATTCAAAAACAATGAAAAAAGATAGCTAAGCTATCTTTTTTAGTTTTTAGCAAACCAAACTACTACTTAGTAATACCGAGTAAACCGACTTTCATTAGGATAAATAAAAGATAGGGAAAATAGTGAATTCAACGCCTTCATCCTTTTCACAGTTACAGCATGATCATATCGATCTGTGGTCAATTTCACCAAAGCAATTAAATGATTCAGAGTTAAAATACCTCAAATCTTTGATTACAGATGAAGAACAAACCAGGATCGCAACATTTAAAAGTAGTAGCGCACAAAAAACATCACTGGTATCACGAGCAATGTGCCGACTAGTATTAAGTCAATATATCAACATCCCTGCCCAGGCCCACCAATTTTCCCGTAATAAACATGGAAAACCTGGTTTATTAAAGAACTCTACACAGCTTCAATTTAACCTAAGCCATAATGAGGATTTAATTATTATGGCTGTTTCTGTTAAAGATGAGGTTGGTTGTGATATTGAAAATCCGACACGTAAGGTCAGCATTGAACCCATTACTAGAAGGTATTTTTCAACGCAAGAACATGCGATGTTAATGGCTAAACAAGGGCAAGCTCAAAATGCAGCCTTCTTTAAAACATGGACGTTAAAAGAAGCATTTGTTAAAGCGACAGGGGTAGGCATTAAGTTAGGTTTAGACTCATTTTATTTTTTGTATGACGATAAAGATAATAAACAAAATATCCAAGTCTGTTTTAATGAGCATTACCCATTAAATATCGAACAACCTTGGTATTGTTTCCATGACCAATTTCAACAACAATCATTTGCTTTATGCAGAGCAACAAAAACACTACAAAAAATATGTTATTTAGATGCGGCTCAATTGATACCGGTACCTAAACGATAGAGGATAGTCTTTGTTTATGCATCATATTAGTGATGCATCCATACAGATTTTTAATCTGTCACTTATTTTAATTCAACAAATTCGACTGCCGCAGAAAAGCCGCCTTGCTCACCCTCAGTAACACGTAGTAATTTAGCTACAGCATGCAAAGGTAGAAACCGGTTATCCTTTGTATCTAACAAGATCTCAACATGATCATCTGTACATAAACCAGTATCATTAAAAGTAATACGCATTCCTGTACTACTCAAATCATTACACGTCCCTTGATAAGAAAAACCACCTTTATGGATCTCTATCGGTAGATTTATCTCCATACGATGGAATGAACGTTTTTCATTTTGTGCATAATACATAAGATTCCCTCTTCAAAAGTCATAATAAAATGACTTATTAGTAACATATTTGCAAGTGTGGCTAACTTATTTTATGGCAATCTGAGTGTGATATAACATTTCTCAGTTATTCACAACAGTTGAGGTTGATTAAACCAATTTGGTGCGCAGAAAAATGAGATTTAAACTAACTAAAAAAGCAGCTTTATTCCTTAGTTAATATTACACGGAACGAATATTAATAATAAAATAAACATGCATAAATCAACTTGCTAATAAACTAATGATATCTTCAGGCATGGGTTGTAATTGCTTATTTTTGTCTAAACAAACCATCTCTATATCACCAATTACTGCAGGCCTCGTTGAATTAGGGCGCCATACTTCCTGTCGCCAAATAGTTTTATACTTTCCATCGATCACAAAGCTGGTACGAATATCGCAGATTTCTGAAAACTCAACACCATCTTGAAAAGTCATATTCGCTTTATATACTGCAAAACCTAAACCTTGTTCTTTCCATAACTTGTCCAAGCGCTGACTATCAATAACGTGCTCTCTAGCACGTTCAAAATACTTTAAAAAATTTGGGTGATATACCACACCAGAATGATCTGTATCTTCATAATAGATTTGTACTGGGTGATGATATATTTTATTTTCCATCTTAATCTGAACCTATTTTAACTAATATGTTTTCACTGGCTTTTTCTAATAAATCTAATACTAATTCAAAGCCTTGGTCGCCACCATAATAAGGGTCAGGAATCACCTGCTCACCTAGACCAGCAAATGCTAGAAACAAGTCTATTTTATATTGGTATTGTGCTGGACAGCGGTTAAGTAAATCTTGTTTATTTTCTTGATCAGCTGCAAGAATGTAATCAAACTCAGAAAAATCCTCTGCTATTACACCTCTAGAGCTGATCCCAGAAAATGAGTATCCACGTTTCTCACCGGCTGCTATTGCCCTAGTGTCAGGTTTATTCCCCTGATGATAATTAATCGTACCAGCAGAATCGACCTGTAAATTAATTCCCTGATTAACAGATTTAGTTCTCAACACGGCTTCAGCAGTTGGTGATCAACATATATTACCTAAGCATACAATCAAAATTTTTTTCATGTGTTGTTCTCTACTGTTAAAGTTAATCAACTAATTGATACATACCTTGGTATGCAAAGTCGTCAATTTTCAGCGTAGGCGTTTGATAGGCATTCTGCAAAGCTTGCATCAATTTCTGCGTACGCTCAGATACGCCATTATCTAATAATGTTAAGACTTTCTGATACACTTTTTGCTTAAAACCCAAACGATTAATTACAATACCACTCAGGTTATCACTACTGACATCAAAATGTGCACCACAACTTGCTGTCAGTAACCATTCAATAGCTTGTGGTAATACTTCTACTTTTTCAAACTCAACTTGTCGCTGCTCATCTCGTCCATCAGGCTCATACCAATAACCATAATCAAGTTGTTGTCGTCTTTGCTCGCCAGCCACTAGCCAATGTGAAATTTCGTGTAATGCACTTGAAAAGTAACCATGTGCAAAAACAATTTGATGGTGTGAGCAACGACTGTTAGCGGGTAAATAGACAGGCTCATCTCCACCTAATACTAACTTGGTGTTGTATTGTTGGTAGAACTGGTCATTAAAGATTTGGATAAGATCTTCACTAGAAAATTCAGTTTTTGATACGTGTAACATGTAATAAAAATCTCATAAAACAATATGATCGACAAGGCTAAATACAAATTATACACTTCCCTTTATGTTCAATCTAACTAATAAAGATAAACCATGTCATTACTGAGCAAACTTCGTTGTGCATTCACCTTAGGTCAAGGTGTATTAATCGAAAATAAAGCACTAATCACCACCAAAGATCCAATTCAATTCTTTAACACTTGGTTAAAGGAAGCTGAAGATACTGGTGTAGTGTTACCTGAATCTATGTCTGTATCAACTTGTACAGTAGAAGGACGCCCCTCATCACGTATGGTGCTATTAAAAGAAGTCGACCAGGAGGGATTTGTATTTTTTACGAACTACGGTAGCCGTAAAGCTGGCGAATTGGAAGAGAATCCATTTGCTGCACTATTATTTCACTGGAATATTCTACAACGACAAGTACGTATCGAAGGTAAAATCGAACGTGTTAGTCATGCTGAATCTGAAGCGTATTTTCATTCTCGTGGACGAGGGAGTCAAATTGGCGCTTGGGCATCAAAACAAAGCCAAGTCTTAGATGAAAGACAAACTTTAGTTGATAGTGTGAAGTATTACGAAGAGAAATTTGCAGGTCAAACAGTGCCTTTACCAGATTTTTGGGGAGGATATCGAGTCATTCCTGAAAAAATTGAGTTTTGGCAAGGTAAAGCAGATCGTTTACACGACCGCTTCACTTACACTAAATCAGGACAAGATTGGATAATTAATAGATTAAACCCCTAGTACCTAGTGTCGTACTTTATTCATTCCAATAAAGTACGACAGTTGCGCCACTGATTGAACTGCCATAATTTACTGATACACCAATCCCGATATTATCTAAAAATGGAATTTGATTATTAGTATCAATCACCCAGCCGACACTCGTTTCATAATAATACCCATCATCAGCCATCGCCTCTAAGTCGCCAAACAGATCAATTCTTCTAAAGTCGATGGTTAAAAAATCGTTTACGCCCCATAATTCAGGTACTCCAACAGTAAACTCGACACCATTAGTGATACGCCAACCTTCAGGGTTGACACTATATTTATCATTAATGGTACCTGCAAAACTTTGACCGTATATGTAATTGGTTTTATTATGTGCTCTCCAGGTTCCCCACTCTTCATCTCGCTCATACCCGATCCCTACTTCAGGCTCAGTAATTACTGCCCACGCGCTAATATTTAGGGTATTGCCATCTAATTCATCAATAGCATCTTCAGGAAAACCATCGCCATAATCATAGTCGTTGTTGTAATAAGTAAGATGGAACCCTAACGCGGACGTTACGTACCAGTTATCAGTCACATGATAAAACTGCGAATAATTACCATAGATCCCCATAGTCTCTTGTTTAGCAGTATCGTCAACACCTGCATAAATTTCACTATCACTTTCGGTATTAATGTAAAAGGCACGAACAGTAATGGCATGGTCCCAAGCTTCGCTCTTAGGCTCTAAATCCCAGGTGTAAGGAATAACGAATACATTTAGGCTATTTTTATAATTTGACGAGTCTTCATCACCAAAACCAGGATCATCTGATTCGATATCAAAGTTAGTAAAACCAAATGTTAGCGCTTCACTGTCAGACATGAGTGTTGAAATAGCAAAAGACTCTTCAATAGAGTCCAAGGCACTTTCTGCCGCACACATAGGAATACTGACAAATGAACTCAATAAAAATAAATAAATTGAGTAATTTTTATGATTACGAAACAAGCATCCCTCCTTTATTTAAAATCTTTTAACACGTTATAACCAACCATGTTGTTCAAACATATCTGCCAATCTATCTAATTCTTTATCAATATGTGTTTTCCAATTGATGCCATTTTGCGCAACGCCAAGTTGCTCCATAAACCAGTTATAAAAAACAGCATTATCAAATAAACCATGCAGATAAGAAGTATAGATATTTGCTTGTTGCCAACCTATATCCGCATCAATAAAAGGCGTAACACTATCATTTAATAGCACACTTTCACCATGATGAATTTCATAAGCGTCTATTGTTTGACCTAACCAAGCTAATTTACGTTGTTTTGTGGCTTTATTGTGTGCCAAAGTAGTACTTAAATTGATTACACCTAATCCCTTCTTATCACCATCTTCTAGCGATAATGGATCATTGATCTGACAACCAAGTATTTGCAAGCCACCGCATATACCTAAGGTTAATTTACCTGATTGACTAAATTTAATGATTTCACTGTCTAAACCTACTTCCCGTAAAAAACCTAAACTTTTACCACTATTTTTACTACCTGGTAAAATAATTGCATCAAACACTGATAAGTCTTGATGTTTCTGGACCGGAACTAAATTAATATCATCTTGATAGGTAAGTGCATCAAACTCATCCATATTAGAGGCGTAGGGATAATAAATAAGTGCAACATTAATAGCACCATATTGCCATGTTGTGCCTAATCTAAAACTATCTTCTTCTGGCAAGTGATGACGATGATAAGGTAAGTTAGCAACCGTTGGTATACCGGTTTTTTCTTCTAACCAATCCATCGCATTACCTAATAAACTAGGATCACCACGGAATTTATTTAATACAAAACCTTTAATGAGTTTTTGCTCTTCTTCTGCTAAACAAGCCCAAGTTCCTAATAAATGGGCAAAGGAGCCGCCTCTATCGATATCAGACACGAGGTAAACATCAGCTTGGCATGCTAAAGCGACACTCATATTAACAATGTCCCCTTCACGAAGGTTTATTTCCGCAGGGCTGCCAGCACCTTCAATCACCACTTGCTCATATTGTGCTTGGAGCTCGGTTAACGCCGTTAACACTTTAGGCCAAATTAATTTTTTTCTCGCCATCCAAGGCATATTCGATATAGCAGTATCGACTTTGCCATTAATGATTACCTGGCTATAGGTTTCTGCGCTAGGCTTTAATAAAACAGGATTCATCAGTACTGAAGGTGTAGTTTTAGCAGCAATCGCTTGAAGGTATTGCGCACGACCAATTTCAGCCCCATCTTCAGTGATCGCTGCGTTATTACTCATATTTTGCGCTTTAAAAGGAGCAACATTGATACCACGATTTGCTAATAAACGACAAATGGCTGTCACAATCAGCGACTTTCCTGCATCACTGGTGCAACCTAATACCATTATCGGCTTTTTATTTACTGTCATTATTTTAGTTAATCCACATCTTACAGCATGTTAATAAGACAAAAAAAAGCACCGTTTACACAGTGCTTTTTCTAAACTGAAGTTCAGTTAAGCTTAACCGCGACGCGTTGCCACTGCTTCAGATAATTGTGCAAGTAACGTTTCAGTTGCATCCCAACCAATACACGCATCAGTAATGCTTTGACCGTATGTTGGAGCAACACCTTCACATAGATCTTGGCGACCTTCCACTAAGTGACTTTCAACCATCACACCTGAAATAGCTTTATCACCACCAGCAATTTGACCGCATACGTCATCAAGTACTTTCATTTGGTTTTCAAATTTCTTTTCAGAGTTGGCGTGGCTGAAATCGATCATTAATGTTTCAGCAAGACCTGATTTTTTAAGATCAGTTTTAATCGCAGCCACATGCTTAGCACTGTAATTAGGCTCTTTACCGCCACGTAAAATGATATGACAATCAGGGTTACCTGCCGTTTCAACAATCGCACTGTGGCCAAATTTATTAACAGATAAGAAATGATGAGAAGCGTTAGCCGCACCAATCGCATCTACCGCTACTTTAATAGTACCGTCAGTACCGTTTTTGAAGCCAACTGGACAAGATAGACCAGAAGCTAATTCACGGTGAACTTGTGATTCCGTGGTACGCGCGCCAATTGCGCCCCAAGACATTAAGTCAGCAATATACTGTGGCGTGATCATATCTAGGAACTCAGTCGCCGCTGGTAGGCCTTTTGAATTAATATCTAATAAAAGTTTACGAGCTGTACGCAGACCTTTATTAATGTTGAATGTACCGTTTAACTCAGGGTCATTAATTAACCCTTTCCAACCAACGGTTGTACGCGGTTTTTCAAAGTACACACGCATAACTACTTCTAATGTATCTTTATATTTTTCACGTAATGCGACTAATTTGTCAGCATAGACAAGTGCAGCTTCTGTATCGTGAATTGAACAAGGACCGATAATCACTAATACGCGGTCATCTTTGTTGCTTAATATGTTACTGATTGCAGTGCGAGAATCAGCGACTGTTTGGCTGACTGAGTCTGTTGCTGGAAATTTTTCTAGTAAAGCAATAGGGGGTAATAGTTCTTTAATCGCTGTAATTTTCAAATCATCTGTTTTAATCATAATATATCCTGAGCACACCGTTGTGCCTAATAGTTAATTTCTAGTTTTCTTGTTTATTATATAAATATTCTGTTTAAGCGACTTTGCTTACCCATTAATCCATTAAATGGCTATACGGTTCAATCTCTACCGTTTCACCTTTTGCAATATTGCCTCTGTCTTGTTCCAGAACAATAAAGCAATTTGACTGACTCATTGAGCTAAATACACCAGAACCTTGATTTCCAGTTGTTGTAACAACTAGCTGCCCCTGTTCATTAACAGAGTAGTTACCACGTTGAAAATCTGTTCTTCCAGGTGCCTTGCGCAATGCATCGTTACATACTGCATTCAACCGTAATGCTGGTTTTACTAGCTCACCACTCATTTTCGCCATTGCTGGCACTGCTAATTGGTATAGTGTCACGATAGCGGAAACGGGATTTCCTGGCAACCCAAAAAAGACACTGTTTTGAAGCTTACCAAATGCAAAAGGTTTTCCCGGCTTAATAGCAAGTTTCCAAAAACCAATTTCACCTATTTCATTTAGTACTTCTTTAATGAAATCAGCCTCTCCAACGGAAACCCCACCACTAGTGATCACAACATCAGCTTGTTGATCTGCTTTAATAAGCGTTTCTTTTATCTCTCTATAGTCGTCTTTAATAATGCCAAAATCAATCACTTCGACATTTAAACGCGATAGAAGCCCTATAATACTATATCTATTGCTATCGTAAATCTCACCTTGTTCTAACTTAGAACCTAAAGGTCTTAGTTCGTCACCCGATGATAAAACAGCTACTTTAAGTTGACGATAAACAGGTAACGTATCGATACCTAAAGAAGCTAACAAAGGAATATCTCGAGGGGTCAATTTATGTCCTTGTTTAAGTACAGTTTGACCTACGCTTAAATCTTCACCTGCAAAACGTACATTACTATGTAGCTTAGGGGTTTCAACAAATATGATGTTATCCCCCTCAGCTTGAGTTTGCTCTTGCATTACAATACAGTTTAATGATTCAGGCAGGACAGCCCCAGTCATAATCCTAATGCACTGCCCTGGTTGTATATCACCGGTAAAAGGAACACCTGCAAAGGATTTGCCTACTTGTTTTAATGTAATTGGATTCTCCGATGAACAAGCCGCTAAGTCATGGCGATCTAGTGCATATCCATCCATCGCTGAGTTATTAAATGGAGGTACATTCTGTTGTGAAATAATATCCTGACTCAAGGTATAACCTAATGCGTCAGATAACGGTAATGTCATTGACCCACACACATTACTTAGCGTTATTTGCATTCTATCTATGGCCTCGGCTAAAGGCATTAAACCGGGTACATCACAACAACTCATATCGATTACTCTTTCATTATTGGTTAAATTTTTATTGTGCCTGTTTATTTCAATTCTGCAATGGTGTTTATTACTTATCATGGTGGATTAATGACACCTAAATAGCGGACACAATTAACTGTCTTTAAGTGATATTTTTGAAGAAAGAGGGACTGCGGTTTTGATCCCATTTAAATTGCTAAAGCAACTTTCTACAGCAGTGCCGATAAAATCTTCAATGAAGGCGAGTGACTTTTGATCTTCTCGTACTGCTGCATATAAGGTTTTCCAAACGCCCTCTTTACCTAGTCGACGAGCAACTACATAATCCTTTTGCAAATACTCAAATAACGCCCAATTTGGTAAAGCAGCAACACCTCGTCCACTCGCCACCAACTGCAACATCATTAATGTCATCTCAACTTGGCGTATTTTTGCGGGCATCACACCTTCAGGCATTAAAAATCCGTTAAAGACATCTAAACGCTCTTTTTCAACCGGATAAGTGATCAATGTTTCTTCTTGTAGATCTTCAGCATCAATAAAGGTTTTACTCGCTAACGGATGATGTCGGCTCAAGGCTAACATTGATTGATAACTAAATAGTGGAATATAACTAATTCCCTCAATAGATTGGGGATCCGATGTGACCACCAAATCTAGATTGCCACGTTTTAAAGCAGGTAAAGGTAAAAAGCTAAAACCACTTGAGAAATCCAGTTCAACTTCAGGCCAGCTGTCTCGAAATTTATCAATCGCAGGCATTAACCATTGAAAGCATGAATGGCATTCAATGGCCATATGTAAACGGCCAGCATCACCCGATGAGAAACGAGATAGGTCGCGCTCAGCTTGTCGCACTTGAGGTAAAACTTGCTCAGCTAACTCTAATATTCTAAGCCCTGCAATGGTAAAGCGTATTGGTCGAGATTTACGAATAAACAAAGAGCAATCTAAACGTTGTTCCAACTCCTTTAGTTGGTGAGATAAGGCAGACTGAGTTAAATGCAATTGCTTAGCTGCTTCTACTAAACTTCCTGCTTTATTTAGTGTTGATAATGTTTTTAAGTGTTTAAATTCAATCATAATTACCTTACCAGCCGAAATAGATGATTATTCCATACAAGTTAATTTTATTCATATTAATGTTAATTTAATTGAATTTAATTAATTATTAAAGAATAACATCATGATTTTGAGTAAATCATCTTCACTATGTTAAACATATAAGGTACTTTAGCACGCTGTATCAAGCATAAAATTAGGGGTTAAGGGGTTTAAATGTATTCTATTGTTCGTTCAAATAAATTAGATAATGTCTGCTATGACATTCGTGGTCCAGTATTAAAACAAGCAAATAAGCTGGAAGAAGAAGGCCAACGTATTCTTAAATTGAACATAGGTAATCCCGCCTCATTCGGCTTTGAAGCCCCAGAAGAAGTATTAATGGACGTGATCAAGAACTTGCCTAAAAGCCAAGGGTATTGTGATAGCAAAGGGTTATTTTCTGCACGTAAAGCAGTCATGCAACATTATCAAGGTAAAGGTTTATTATCTTTAGATACCGATGATATCTACATAGGTAATGGTGTGAGTGAGTTGATTGTAATGGCGATGCAAAGCCTGTTAAATAATGGTGATGAAATTTTAGTACCTGCACCAGATTACCCATTATGGACAGCAGCAGCAAATCTATCAGGCGGCAAAGCAGTGCATTACATCTGTGATGAAGAGTCTAATTGGTTCCCTGATATCGATGATATTAAATCTAAAATCACTTCACGTACTAAAGGCATTGTTTTAATCAATCCAAACAACCCTACTGGTGCCGTTTACAGTAAAGAATTATTAGAGCAAATCGTCGAGTTAGCACGACAACATAACTTAATTGTTTTCTCCGATGAAATATACTCGAAGATCGTCTACGACGATGCAGTACATATACCATTAGCAACGCTAGCTGATGATATTTTAATTGTTACTTTTGATGGGCTTTCAAAAGCCTACCGAGTATGTGGCTTCCGAGTAGGTTGGATGATGATCAGCGGTGCCAAAAAGCAAGCCCGTGATTATATTTCAGGCATTGAAATCTTAGCTAGTATGCGGCTATGTGCCAATGTGCCTATGCAACATGCTATTCAAACATCACTGGGTGGATATCAAAGCATCAACGAACTAACAGTGCCAGGTGGACGTTTATATGATCAAACACAAACTGCTTGGAAACTATTAAATGATATTCCAGGTATCAGTTGTAACAAGCCACAAGGAGCGTTATACCTGTTCCCTAAATTAGATCAAAAACGCTTTAACATTAAAGATGATCAACGTTTTGCAATGGACTTACTGATTGAAGAAAAGATCCTCATTGTACAAGGTACTGGCTTTAACTGGCATAAGCCTGATCATTTCCGTATTGTGTGTTTACCTCGTGTTGATGAAATGACTACAGCGATCAACAAAATTGCACATTTCTTAGATGGTTACAGCCAATAAGTTTAACAACTTTAATTCGCAGTGTTTGAGCAAGTATCAACCGTTAAGCACTGCGAATATTTCTATATTATACTTTTGAATTAGGTATTTACCTCCTTATTTTTCCCCACAAATAATTCCTCTTAAATTTTTGATCACTTATTAATCTAATTATTATAAACTGATGTTACTAATTAAATAATCTATCTCCGTTTGGTATAGGAGAAATCACCCTTCTAGAATAACTTCGTTAATCATCTGTCGAAAATTAACGAAAACTATTAATTAGTTTTATTGGTATAAAATCTACCGAATTATCATGTTAAATGAGAAACGTAATGCTCAAGAAAACGATACTATTAATTATTTCACTGTGTTTTATATCCTTGCTATTTGTTGATGTAGGCGACTTGATTTCTGAAAGAGTCATTTATGTTATCTGGCCTCTTGGTCATGTCACTGTTTTTGCTTTCTGGACAGCATTATTAATCCTTTACCAACCCAATATTAGAAATGCATCTCTTATCAAACAATGGTGTTTATTAACATTGTGCTGTTTTGGTTTAGGAGCAACAATTGAACTGATACAACCTTTCTTTGGACGCTCTAGAGAGCTCAATGATCTGTTCATGAATTACATTGGTGTCTTACTGAGCTTAATTATATTCACTCGTCACTCAGTGCGTTGGTTTTTTAAGGCAGGCTATTTCATTTTGTTGGGATATTTCTTATTACCTTCAATCACCACTGCTTATGATGAAATTAAGATGCAAGTCGAATATCCCAAACTAGCAGCTTTTGATAACGAGATTGCCTTAACACGCTGGAAAGCAGATCAAACCCTATCATTAGTAACTCCTGAACAGTTGCCTGAAGCAACAAATAACATGATGAAGATTACTTTTGTGGAACGTAAATACAGCGGAGTCGCTCTACGTTATTTTAAAGGTAATTGGCATCACTTCAATCAACTCAGCTTTGATTTCTATAACCCTTATGACCAAGCCTTACCAGTTACCCTGATCATAACGGATAAACAGTACAATAAAGGTAAACCCAATCCCCAAGACAGGTTTGATAAAGTATTACAGATCAAACCAGGATATAACCAAATTGATCTCCCATTAGAGGAGATAAAACAAGGTGTGGCATTAAGGGAAATGGATTTAGAAAGTATCGCTGGAGTAGATTTTTATATGTATAAACTTAAAGCTCCTACATATTTATATTTAGCATCGTTATATTTACAGTAGACAAATGATGGATGGAGTGTTTAGACTAATAAAGGTAAATGCCTTTATTAGTCTTAATAAATCATTACAACTTAAATTGGACCATATACTTTATCAATTAAACGAACATGAACAGTAATCTCTTCTCGGTCATGATATAAATGTTTTGCTTGAAGTTCATAATTGAAGCCAGCTTCTACAATCATATCCGTTAAGATTTTAAGATCCTCTGTTGCCTCTTGATAACGTTGCTTCATCGGTAATTTAAGGTTAAAAATAGCCTCTTTACACCAACCTTCGATTAACCATTTAGCCATTAGCTTGGCAACACGTTTTGGTTTCTCAATCATGTCACAAACTAACCAATGAATATTCTTACGTTCAGGTTCAAATTTAAAGCCATCTTCCATGTAATGGGTTACTTGCCCTGTTTCCATAAGACTATCTGCCATCGCACCATTATCGACACAACTAACAAACATACCCCGTCTTACTAATTGGTAAGTCCAACCACCTGGACAAGCTCCAAGGTCAACCGCTTTTAGGCCTGAATGAGCACGCGCTTCTTGCTCTTCCTTAGTTAAAAAGGTTTGAAAAGCTTCATCGAGTTTTAATGTCGAACGACTTGGTGCTTCATTAGGGAAACGTAGACGTGTGATCCCCATATGCAATTCGCTGCGATTATTTGGTAAAGAATACCCAACATAGGCTGTTTCATAATCCATAAAACAAACATGCGTACGACGACGTTTAGGGTTTTCTTTATTGGTTAAGTTATTATTCTTTTTCAATGCTTGTCTAAAAGGCACGGTGAACTTACGACAAAAAGTCAATAAAGGTTTAGTTTCATCTCCTTCCGGACACTCTACATAGACATCCCCTGCCATTGGTAAATTACGTGTTATTTCTAAAATTGGAGAAATTCTATCTTCTGCAGGTAAATCTTCGAGCATTGCTACAGCAACAATCATTTGACGAGCAAAAATGAGTTGCGCAAAGTTAATCTGTTCAGCTAAAGACTCAACCTGTGCCGGATCATAACAATGGTATAATACGAAACCACTATTTTTTAGGGTTTTAATATACCCAAATACTTCTAACTCACTGGCTTTTGCTTGGATCTCATTAGCACAATCATTTTCAAAACCGGGGCGACAATATAACAGAATACCTAACATACAAACCTCAATTTACTGTTCAGTAAATCTTTATTTTCTTAAAGAGAAGACCATTGCCAAAGCAATAGATAACCAAGCCACTATCAGTAATAAGCCGCCTAACGGAGTGATTAATACTAGCAATTTAGAAGTAAAAAACACCCAATAGTATAAGCTTCCACTAAAACAGAGTGTGCCGATACTAAAGCAATATAGACTTAAGGTTAATAAACGACTGACTAAGAGTGAACTTAGTATGGTAGTCATTAGTAACGCTAAGGCATGAAACAATTGATACTGTGCAGCTAATTTTACTTGTGATATTTGTTCAGGGTTAGCCCATGTAGATAAACCATGGCTAGCATAGGCTCCAAACATAACCGCCGTTGCCCCAAGCAAAGCGGCAACGGCGATAAAACAACGTGACTGTGTTGAGATTTTCAAAACAATAACTTATTCAGTCACAATAGGATCTAAGCTTTTCGCTAGTTCATCCATTTGCTTCATTTGTGTTAGGAAAGGCACCAATTTATCTAATGGTAATGCACAAGGACCATCACATTTAGCATTAGTAGGATCTGGGTGAGACTCTAGGAATAATCCTGCGATACCCTGAGACATACCCGCTAAGCCTAATTGCACAACTTGACTACGACGACCATCAGCACTGTCGCTACGCGCACCAGGCTTCTGTAATGAATGCGTCACATCAAAAATAACTGGGTAAGAGGTTTCTTTCATGGTGCTGAAACCCAACATGTCTACTACTAAGTTATTGTAACCAAAGCAACTACCACGCTCACACAAGATGATTTTATCGTTACCAGCTTCATTAAACTTAGTAATAATATGTTGCATCTCATGCGGAGCTAAAAACTGCGCTTTTTTCACGTTGATAACTGCATTTGTTTCCGCCATTGCTTGCACTAAATCTGTTTGACGACTTAAAAATGCAGGTAACTGGATCACATCAACGACTTCGGCGACTGGTTTAGCCTGATAAGGTTCATGAACATCCGTAATAATTGGCACATTAAAGGTCGATTTAATCTCTTCAAAAATACGTAAACCTTCTTCTAAACCAGGACCTCGAAAGCTATTAATAGATGAACGGTTTGCTTTATCAAATGATGCTTTAAATACATAAGGAATATTTAATTTACTGGTCGCTTCAACATAGGTTTCAACCATTTTCATCGCTAGGTCGCGTGACTCTAAAACATTCATACCACCAAATAGAACAAATGGAAGATCGTTTGCAACATCAATATTGCCGACTTTGATAATTTTCTGGCTCATTTTTACTCTCTTATTTTTATCGAACAGTTCGATCAAAAATTGATAGTAATCACCCCACCAGAGTGATTACTATGACTTAACATAATTAATGAATGACCTGAGCCGCTAGCTCATCACTCATCTGTTTAATTTGTCTTTTTAATAAATTAACAATGGGATCATCGGGGCATTGCTCAATAAAGTAAGTGAAATCATTACAAGCAAGTTGATAACACTCTAATTGTTGAAACAAAAAGCCACGATCCCTCACTTCAAAGGCATCTTCTGGATCAAGTCGTAATAGAATATCACTACATAATAATGCCAATTCAATGCTCTCGGCTTGAATATAAGCTGCTTTTAGGACATTAACGTAACGCTTAATAATCGTTTCATTACTATCAGCTTGACACATCTCAGCTGTTAATCGTGCATGATTACCAAGTTGACCACGCACCTTTAATTCCAGTTGCATCAAATCAACAATTTCACCATTAAACGGATCAATATAAACAGGCCCATCTGATAATTCTACTTTGACGATAAAGCCACTTGGAAAACAAATCCCAGCGGCAGTAAAGCCCGTCTCTTTTAAAGTTTCGATTAATAATATACCCAAACTAATCGGCACCCCTTTACGACGCGATAATACTGAAGACAGCAATGCATTTTTTACTTTGAAAAATGCTTTCCAATCACCACTAAAGTTTTGCACATGATATAAATTATTCAATATTGCACTGAGTTTATCGATATTCGTATCAGGGTATGCCGCTAATTGAGATTTAATCACAATTAGTTGTAAGCGCATATTATGCTGTAACTCTAAGGCTGAATGTCCAGTTATCTCAGCTTCAGCCATACTCGCCAACTGTAAAAGCGAATAAGCTTGATAATCAATTCCTTCATGAATCAGACTAGTATTGATAACTGACTCTTCTAGTGTCCCTTTTTCATCTAGTTCCACTGTTTACCCCACTAATAAAATAGCTTGTTTGGTGAATGCTAATTTAGCTATGTAAGCAAGCCAGCCAAAAGCACCAACAAAAGATAACCATTGAATATGCGTTTTGGTATTTGGGTTTAAAGACACTTGCACCATAGTAAAGTATGCAACAAATGCGATTATTTTTTCTAACAACCAGTATCCGCCTAAAGAGAACGGATTCCAATGTACTAATGCCATTAACGCAATCCCTAATACAACAATCGTTAAATGCGTATGAGTATGGATTTTTTTAAACAACGCTTTTTGCGCATTCTCATGGCCAGACTTTAACCAGTAAAATCGTAAAATATAAAGAATAATCGCTAATAAGATAAAGCTCATGTGAGTATGTTTTAAGATAGAATACATTGTAATCCTTGCCCTAAGCCCAGAGACTTATTAAGTTGTTAAGATAAAATAAATTAAACCATGGCATATTAGTAGCCCTACTTTATAAAGGGAGGTGGCCTAATGTTACACGGTCATTTTGACTGTAATCTTGTTCTGTTTTTACTTGTACAAAATCATTGTCTAACATAATTCTTTGTACTGCCTGACCTTGATCGTAGCCATGCTCAATCAACAAACACCCACCTGCATTTAAATAATTCTTTGCTTGTTCACAAATCAAACGAATATCTGCGAGTCCATGTTCTTCTGCTGTTAATGCAGAAAGCGGTTCAAATCGAACATCACCCTGGCTCAGGTGAATATCCGATGGATCAATGTAAGGCGGATTACTAACAATCACATCAAACCTTTCCTGCACATTTTCAAACCAATCACTTTGTATAATCTTCACTTGTGAAAAACCTAAGCTATTGCGGTTTTCACAGGCCAAAGCGACTGCATCACGGCTAAAGTCTACCGCCATAAGAGTCGCTTTAGGCAGTTCACTGGCAAGCGCTAATACAATTGCACCAGTGCCTGTACCTAAGTCTAAAATATGGGCTTGTGCACT
Organism: Psychromonas sp. KJ10-5; assembly: GCF_055808325.1. Classification (NCBI taxonomy): domain Bacteria; kingdom Pseudomonadati; phylum Pseudomonadota; class Gammaproteobacteria; order Alteromonadales; family Psychromonadaceae; genus Psychromonas; species Psychromonas sp. KJ10-5. Next base: position 1,398,459 of record NZ_CM147864.1, read on the forward strand.
GCTTTTTGCTAAGGCTAACTCAACTAATATTTCAGTATCTGGCCTGGGAATTAAGGTACTTGCATTGACCTTGAACGGTAATGACCAAAACTCTCGCTCACCTGTTAGATGAGCGACAGGTTGACCATTAACTCGCTGCTCAATTAATTGTTCAAAGTCAGATTTTTGCTGCATAGTTAAATCACGCTCAGGCCAAGTCATTAAATAAATGGTTGGTTTATTTAACACAAAAGCTAACAGCACCTGTGCATCTAATAGAGCGGAATCACTATTAACTAATGTATATTCAGCCCAGGCTAACGCATCTTCAATACGCAACTAAAGAGCACCTTGCGCAAGTGCCGCTAATTTGTCAGCTTGATCTTCCTGTAGAATAGGGTCAAGTAACGCATCCAACTCACCTTCTAATACTTCATTTAAGCGATAAATGGTTAAATTAATACGGTGATCACTTACACGACCTTGGGGGTAGTTATAAGTACGAATACGTTCACTACGATCACCACTTGCGACAAGACTACGACGAATGTCTTGCTCTTCAGCATTATTTTTTTCATCTTCGACCTGTTGTAAGCGAGCTTGTAGAACAGACATCGCCTGTGCACGGTTTTTATGTTGCGAGCGTTGATCCTGACATTCTACCACTGTCCCAGTAGGCACGTGCGTAATACGAATAGCAGAATCGGTTTTATTAACGTGCTGACCACCAGCACCAGAGGCACGGAAAGTATCCACTTTTAAATCAGCAGGATTAATTGAAATTGCTTCTGACTCTGGAATCTCTGGCATGACAACCACTGTACAAGCAGAAGTATGAATACGGCCTTGTGACTCAGTTTCAGGTACACGTTGTACTCGATGGCCACCCGATTCAAATTTCATTAAGCCGTAGGCACCATCACCTTCAATTTGCATGATCACTTCTTTGTAACCACCCTGTTCGCTTTCATTACTGTTCATAATGGTCACTCGCCATTTTTTACTGTCACAGTATTTACTGTACATACGGAATAAGTTACCAGCAAAAATAGCCGCTTCATCTCCGCCTGCACCAGCTCTAATTTCAACAAAACAGTTACGGTCGTCATTAGGATCTTTTGGTAGTAATAAAATTTGCAATTCAGCAGCCAATCTTTCAACTGACTCTTTGGCTTCAGTGATCTCGTCTTGCGCCATTTCTCGCATATCTTCGTCATCATCTTCAAGCATTAACTCAGCAGCGGCTAAATCTTCCTGTGCCGATTGAAATGATTTGAAACACAGTACAACTTCTTCAAGCTGTGAATATTCTTTGGTTAGTTCACGGTATTTCTCTTGATTACTAATTGTATCTGGATCACCTAATAACGCTTGTACTTCTTCGTAACGCTCAACTAATATTTCTAACTTTGCAACAATAGATGCTTTCATTTTTATCTCTTCTTTTGAATAGTTCGATAGTTAACCAATCGAGTTATCTCTTTATAATTCGTCTTGTTGGCTTAGTCCAAGTGTTAGTCTCAATAATGCTAAGTCTTGTTCATTACCTGTTTGACTAACCGTTGTTAATGCTTGGCTTGGATAATGGATAAGCTTATTGGTTAACTTAAACGCCAACTCTTTTAATACTTTTTCGCTATCATTACCTTTCGCTAATGAAGCAATAGCACGTTGTAATAATTCATCTCTTAATTGCTCACTGTTTTGACGATACAAGCGAATGCTTTCTACCGCTTTTAATGATTCTTGCCAAGCCATAAAGTCACCAACACTGGCAACAATAATTTTTTCAGCTTCAATGGCGGCTTCTACTCGTGCTTGTTTATTTTCTTCTATGATGCCTTGTAAATCATCAACACTGTAAAGGTAGGCATCATTTAATTCTGCGACTTGTTGTTCGATATCGCGAGGAACTGCAATATCGATAAATAACATAGGTTGGTGACGGCGATCTTTTAACGCACATTCCACCATACCTTTACCAATAATCGGTAAGGGACTGGCTGTCGAAGAGATAATAATATCTGACTTAGACAAGTGATTAGGGATTTCTTCTAAAGTAATGGCATTGGCATTAAACTGTTCGACTAAGCCCATGGCACGCTCTAAAGTACGATTTGCAATGGTGATATTAGGCACTTCATGCTCGAGTAAATACTTGCCCACCAGCTCGATGGTTTCACCTGCGCCTATTAATAGCACACGGCTTTTCTTTAAATCACTGAATATTTGTCGGGCTAGGGAAACGGCTGCGAATGCCACTGAAATGGCATTTGCGCCGATTTGAGTATCAGTACGAACACGTTTTGCCACACTAAATGCGTATTGAAACCATTTATTTAAAGTCTTGCCAACCGTTTTAGCTTGTCCTGCTGAGGCGAAAGCTTGTTTAATTTGACCAAGGATTTGCGGCTCACCTAAGACTAGCGAATCTAACCCGCAGGAAACTCGAAATAGGTGATTAACCGCTTCTTGATCTTTATAACTGTAAAAGTTTTGGTCCAAGGCTCCCAGTTCAATATCGTGAAAGTCTGTTAACCAGCGCAGGATAGGTGAAATGTCCTGACCTTCATAATGGCAGTAAATCTCACAACGATTACAGGTTGAAATAATAACCGCTTCTTTTACAAGAGGTTGAGTTAGTAAATCTGCATAAGCCATCATCAAAGAGTCTGGTGCAAAGGCAACCTTTTCTCTCAGTTCAACTGGTGCAGTTTGATGGTTAATTCCTAACGCAAATAATGGCATTTATATAATTCACAGAAACAAGAAATGGAGCAAAACAAAGAGCTGAATTCTACGTAAATTTACCACAAATTTAAAGCGAACTCTGTTTCTATGGTGCATTTAGTCTTAAAAACAAACAATTTTGCTATAAGTTTTACTTTATAAATCATAATCACAAAATTTCTGCCCTAATATTTTTACTTGTTAGCTTTGCTTGGGTATCATCAAGTCCAGATTATTTATCACTTAATTATTGATGAGCACATGACTATTAAAAAAATATTTGCCAGCCTTGCGATTACTTTCTCACTTTCAGGGTGTTCTTATTTATACAATACCTTTGTATATCAAATCGATGTAGTACAAGGAAATTATGTAGACAATGAAAAGTTAGCACAGGTTGAGTTAGGGATGACGCAACAACAAATTGTATTTGTATTAGGTTCGCCAATGCTGATTGATCAATTCGACACGTCTAAATGGTATTACATTCGTTATATCAAACCTGGTGGTGAGCCCGTTCAACAATCACAAATATTACTTACCTTTGATGGAAATAAGTTAGCAAGCATTACTAGCGACAATATTGATCAAGAAAATCCACTTGTAAAAAACCCAAAAGTGAAAAAAGAGCCTAATGAGGCAGCACAAAGTGGTGATACTAAAATTGCCCCGACTACTGAATAGTCATTTCATTAGTTAAGGGAGTATTTCGGTACTCCCTATACCAGTTATACTAAAATATCAGTACTTAGTTTAAAGCGTAAATCGCGCCTTTTTAATCGTCTTTCGCGACATTAACGACAAGATATTAATGCTTTAATAGTTGTTCCTTTTAAGGAATTTACAACGAGTAAGTAAGTTATATTAACGAGTGAATTACGATAAGTGCTGTTATTCTTATTCCTTATTAAATTAAGTGCGCTACATCACTATTAATTAAGGAATTTTTCCAACAATTGATCTACGCCAAACTCCCCTGTATTAACTTTTGCATTTTATATTTACCTCACTATGATGAAACTTCTTATCAGCAATAGAAGTGAGCTTAATAACCATGAAAAATTACTCTGATACACTGTTAGATGAAATAAAATTACTCGCGAAATTTCCTGAAACATCACAACTTGAAGGTTTAAAGCTCCACAAAGAAGCTGACCCTAGCATGATCAAAGCTGCGCAATCTCTATTTGATAAAGGATTAATATCTCAACAAGATGGAGGCTATTTAACCGACAGTGGGTTAGAAACAGCAGATCATCTTCATCATTTATTAATCGCATTACATTAATAATGTCAGTATTGGTGGGCTATTCGTGCACCAATACCCTCTACTTGGATTTGCAGATGATAAATGCGCCTTTGATGGAGCACTATATTAACGCTCCTAGTTGAGTAAATGTTAACAACAAGGTACATTTATCGTTTTTGATTCTGTAAAGGCTATTCTCACTATGAAAGTTATCTCATTTAATATTAACGGGCTTCGCGCACGCCTACATCAATTACAAGCAGTTATCGATAAACATCAACCCGATGTCATTGGACTCCAAGAGATTAAAGTACACAATGATGCATTTCCTGTCGAAGCAGTTGAAGCTATGGGATACCACGTTTATTACCATGGACAAAAAGCACATTACGGCGTTGCTATGCTATGTAAACAAAAGCCTACTGACGTGCAATATGGTTTTCCTACAGATAATGAAGAACATCAAAAACGCATGATCATGGTGACCGTACCAGATGAAGATGGACAACCAGTTCGCATTCTAAATGGTTATTTCCCACAGGGAGAGAACCAAACACATGAAACAAAATACCCATACAAACGTCAATTTTATCAAGACTTAAATACTTACTTAAATGAACACCACACTGCTGAAGACAACGTGATAGTAATGGGTGATATTAATATCTCTCCATTGGATTTAGATATTGGTATTGGTGAAGCAAATGCCAAACGTTGGCTACAAACTAAAAAATGTAGCTTTTTACCTGAAGAGCGTGAGTGGCTTGCAACATTAATGAACTTCGGCTTTACTGATACCTTCCGTTTGTTGCACCCAGAGGAAGATCAAAAGTTCAGTTGGTTTGATTATCGTTCTCGTGGATTTGATGATAATCGAGGGTTACGTATTGATGTGGTACTTGCAACGCCTTCATTAGCGGAAAAAACCGTTGAAGCAGATATCGATTATGAGCTAAGAGGCATTGATAAGCCTTCAGATCACGCGCCGATCTGGACTGAGTTTGCTTAACATTGATTCAGCTTAGCTTGAAATCGTTAACCTGATATTTAAAAGGGTCGACTATGACTTAATTATTTGAACATTAAGTCATAGTCGACCCTTTATTTATACTTTTAAGTCATAAGATTAAAAAATAACTAACCTATTTTTGGCCATTTTAACTCATTACAATCTTGTAATTCTGTTAATTTTTTTTGACAAGCCTCTACATTAAACAATTCACCTAAGTTTGGCACTGCGCTAAAGTTAAATACATGCTCTTGATAGATAAATTGAATTTGAAAAGCATGTAAATAACCACGGTCATAACGATGTGCTTCTTCCGTTGCATAAATAGAATCGCCACAAATAGCGCTACCAATACTTTTTAACGCCACCCGAATTTGATGTGTTTTACCCGTTTTAGGCTTAACCACAAACAAACGTTTACCCTCTCCAAGCGAAAAACTGAAAAACTGTGTGATCGCTAAATTATCATTACTTCTAGTCAATTTCCACATTGAGCGACGTGACTTTTCCATGCCACCTTTAATCAATCCCTGTGTTTTTTTAGGCTTTTTATCTGAAATTGCCAAATAAAACTTTTGAATATCCTGATTTTTAAATAATTCAGATAAACGATTTGCCGCGGCTGATGACTTGGCGAGTAATAAAATTCCGGAAGTCATTTTATCCAAACGATGAACACTAAAGAGTTTCTGTTTAAAGTAACGCTCCGCCGCAACGACTACCCCAAACTCGCCATCTTCACTATGAAAGTTAATACCAGGACGTTTGTTGATGACTACAAAATCATCTTCCTCTGATACGACTGAAAAATATTCATTCTCTACTGTGATTGCCTCTAGCATCGGTACCCTATTATTCATCAAAGACTAAATTCTGGGCCGCACTATAAGCTAAATTACTCAATAATTGTGGTAAAATAGCCAATATCTCATGGTATTCAGGTAATTGATCAACAATCGCTAAAAATTGAGGGTCATTTGCATCTTCTGGAGCAAGTTTGGTTAACAGTAAGATCGTTGTTTGTAATATATTTTCACTGTTACTATCACCCTCCACCGATTCCCATTGTTCATTGAATATTTCAATAGCCGCTAAAAAACCACTCGAAAATTGTACTGCTTGCTCACTTAACAGTTTGTCGGGTGTCAGCCAATCATGGCACTGTAAACCGTTCAATGGAATAGCTTCTTGATAGGCAGCCTGAATTTCATTAGTTAAAGCAATAACCTTTTGTGCATACTCAGTGGCTTGCAGTTCATTGTCAAAGCTCATCTCTGCGTTAGGTTGCCATAGATAGCTTAGCCACTGATCTAAATCCAATAACTCGGGCAACGCTTGTACACTACATATAAAACCAATTTGATAATAACTAGTATGTAAGCCTTTAATTGAATTTAATCGGCCATTCATTTCAATAAAATCAAACAACGCCTTCTTTTGAGTATCGGGCATATTAACTCCTAGTAATGTGGGATATACATAGTATAAATTTGAGATATAAAAAAGCCTACTTAAAAGTAGGCTTAATCGATATATCTATAAATAAGTATATTAGCTATTAAAACCTAATATAATACGTTTGATAGATCGTAAAGGTCTTGACGGAATGGACGTTTCATTTCAGTTAAACATTCGATAATGTCATGATCAACCATTTCACCACACTTAATACCAATACAACGCGCACTCTTACCTGCCATTAATAGATCAACTGCATATGCACCCATACGACTAGCTAAAATACGGTCAAATGCCATTGGTGCACCACCTCGTTGGATATGACCTAATGTTGTTGCACGCGTTTCACGTTTTGTTCTTTGTTCGATGCGTTTTGCCAAAGCAGTCACATCAGTAATGTGCTCAGTAATAGCAACAATCGCGTGCTTTTTACCTTTTTCTTCACCTAATTGAATTTGTTCAATTAACTGATCTTCATCAAAATCAACTTCAGGAACAATAACGTATTCACTCCCGCCAGCAATCGCTGCCCATAGCGTTAAATCACCACAGTAACGGCCCATCATTTCTACGATAGAGATACGATTATGAGATGAAGATGTATCACGAAGACGATCCACTGCATCAACAATAGTATTTAAACAAGTCATGAAACCGATAGTAAAGTCAGTACCCGCGATATCGTTATCGATAGTGCCAGGAATACCGATACATGGGTAACCCATTTCGCTTAATTTTAATGCACCCATGTACGAACCATCACCGCCAATAACGATTAATGCTTCAATACCATGCTTTTCTAATTGTTGAATCGCTTCTTTACGAACACTTTCTTCTTTGAATTCTGGGAAACGAGCTGTTCCTAGAAATGTGCCGCCGCGATTAATAACATCAGATACTGAATGGCGATCCATTTGTTCGATTTTATCTGCATGTAATCCTGCATAACCATCATAAATACCAAACACTTCGATATCGTGAGATAGACAAGTACGTACTACTGCTCGCACTGCAGAATTCATACCCGGCGCATCGCCACCACTTGTAAGCACACCAATTTTTTTAATCACAATTTACCTCAACCAATTACACTAATTGATAACAACCATAAGACTATTGCCATATAGACTATGATAATCATCTATAAAATTAAAACTTTTTATTTTAACTCAAGTTAAATGCAGTTTTCTACATGAGTTGTAGAAAGTAAACGTCCAGAACCACATCAACTTTATTAAAATAGCTAATATTTAATCATTGGTTTTTCATGTAAACAACCTCTGATACTTCGTGCCTCAAGCATACAATATCTAAACGCTGTAGAATAACAATATTATGCATTTTCTGCGGAAAAAGCTCTTTCTTTGCTTTTTTATTAATCTGGATCAGTAATCTTTTTTAAATTGTCACAAATATGCAATAACTAGGCTATATTGTATTTAACAAATAAAAGGAGAAGAAGATGAAAAGTAAAAAGAAAACGTTAAGAAACAAACATATTTGGTTTTCAGTGTGGAATCCAAAGTCAACTCAACTAAGCCCTAAGTGCGACGCGGAATACCGTCCAGTTAGACAATCAACTCGCTAAAATCCATTAAAAAATAGCAAAAGGTTTACTAAAACCTTATTTCCCTTTCCCGTAATACCTTTCAAATAAATACAAAAAAGCAGGTTATGAAACCTGCTTTAGAATATTATTTATTGTTTAGTTTAGTTACATTAACCTAACTTATCTGATGCTACCGCATAAGATGGATCTTCAATTAGGTTCATTTCTACTAATACACCCGCTTTATGTAATAATTTGCGACAATCTTTACTCAGATGGCGAATATGTAATTTTTTGCCTTCCTTTACGTAACGTTCGTTAAGTACACTAATCGCTTCAATAGCGGAGTGGTCAGCAACACGACATCTAGCAAAATCTACAACGACGTGACGAGGATCGTTTTTCACATCAAACAACTCTAAGAAATTACTGACTGAGCCAAAGAACAATGGACCATTAATGCTGTAAGATTTTTCAGTATTATCTACATTCACTTCAACTTTAGCGTGTATATGGCGAGCATGCTCCCATGCAAACACTAATGCCGATACGATAACACCTACAAATACTGCAATTGCAAGATCAGTGAACACAGTTACCGTGCTTACTAAGACAATCACAAATGCATCTTTTACTGGCACATTACGCATCATTTTAAATGAAGCCCATTCAAAGGTACCTAATACAACAATAAACATCACCCCTACTAACGCAGCTAGCGGTACAATTTCAATTAAACCTGAAGCAAATAAAATAAACGCTAGTAACGCAAGTGCAGCAGTGATACCAGATAAACGACCACGTCCACCAGAATTAATATTGATCATTGACTGCCCAATCATCGCACACCCGCCCATACCACCAAATACGCCATTCACCATATTTGATGCGCCTTGCGCAACACACTCTTTATTAGGGCGACCACGAGTACCAGTCATTTCATCAACAACCGTTAAGGTTAACAATGATTCAATTAAACCAACCGCAGCTAGGATTAGAGAGTACGGTAAAATAACCTGTAATGTTTCTAAATTAAACGGAACAATTGGTAGTGCGAACGTTGGTAAATTACCAGCAATCGTCGCATTTTCATCACCAGTCATACTTTGTAGAAAGTCTAATACAGTACGTGTTTCTAATGCAGGTACAAAATAAACTAGAAGTGTTACTACTACAATAGCCACTAATGTAGAAGGGACTGCGTTAGTTAACTTTGGTAAAAAGTGAATAATAGCCATGGTTAAAGCAATTAACCCCAGCATAATATAAAGGGCATTCCCCTGTAACCAAGTTAGGTTTCCAGCGGCGTCTTTTACTTTGAATTGGCCTAATTGTGCTAAAAAGATAACGATAGCTAAACCATTCACAAAACCAATCATTACTGAATGTGGCACCATTCGAATAAACTTACCAAAATGTAACACACCACATAAAATTTGGAATAAACCAGCCAACAGCACTGCTGCAAAAAGGTATTCAACACCATGAGAGCTAACTAATGCCACCATGACAACCGCCATTGCGCCAGTCGCTCCAGAAATCATACCTGGACGGCCACCAAAAATAGAGGTAATTAAACCAACCATAAATGCGGCATATAAACCAATCATTGGTTCTACACCTGCCACAAAGGCAAAGGCGACTGCTTCAGGTACCAGTGCAAGAGCAACTGTTAAACCTGAAAGCACATCATTTTTAACACTGCTTTTATTAATTTGGGGGAATTCAAACACCGCTGTTGTTCCTTTTTAGGGGTAAAATATAGGGCGCGTATTATAGCGCCCATTTGAGGTAACAGCAAAACAAACAAATTTTAATTATACCAAGATTTAAGCACTTATTTTAATTTCAGATTCAGTTGTTGTTAACGCTTCTAAATGGATATCCATGTAGCGAGATTTTTTCTTTGCTTTTAGATAGGTTAAATCTACAACGACCAAGCCATCAATACAGTGATTGAAGTCCGGATCAATATTAAAATCGACAAACTGCACACCACCTTCATGGCACAACTCTGTATATTGCTTATATAATGTAGGTACACTTACCCCCATGTTATTCATCATGGTTTTTAACTTCATAAAATCTTTTGCATAGTTTTCACCACTAAAGTACGCTAACAGTTCATTATCCAACTCTTCCGAAATCGAATAAGGGTTTCTAGGTACAGCTAATTCCCCCTTTGATGGAAAATATAACTGGTAGAAATACACTAAATAAGCATGTGCTTTTTTCGGTAAAGCTGCACTTAAAGAAACAGGGCCAAATAGATAACGAATATCAGGATTCATTGCTAAATATGCGCCAATCCCTTGCCATAAATAATCTAAGCTGCGTTTTCCCCAATATCTTGGCTGTACAAAGCTGCGACCAAGCTCTATGCCTTTTTCAAAATACGGCTGCATGTCAGCTTGGTAATCAAACAGTTGATCACTATATAAGCCACTAACCCCTTTTTCTGAGATTAATCGATCGCTATTGGTAAAACGGTAAGCTCCTACTAGCTCTAACTGCTCTTTATCCCATAAAATAATATGCAGATATTCAAAATCAAACTCATCTAGATCGCGTTTTTCACCCGTCCCTTCCCCAACAGCGCGAAAAGTAACTTCTCGACACCGTCCTAACTCTTTTAAAATGACGCCATGTTCAGGTTTTTCTAAAAGGTATATATTCTTTCCGTCTGAAGTACTGCCTAATAACTGACATTGTTCAATAGCGTGTTTTAATTCCACTCGAGGGACTGGATGTGCGATCTCAGATTCTGTTTTAAAGTAACTTTGCTGACCTTTGGCTACACGATAAACCTCTTTTTGCAGCAAATTTACTTTAACCTTAGTAGACAGTTTATTTTTGCCATAACTTTCAAAAGGGATTAATTTACCAATACTGACATTAATACTTTGCTCATTATGTTTAAACATCTCTTTAACTAACAATAAGCTCGCTAATGGTTTGTAAAAGAAGGAAGAGGCATAAAAGGTCCAAGAGTTTCTCGCTTTGATATGTATAGGCAAAATAGGCGCTTTGGCACGTGACGCAATTTTCAAGAAACCTTTTTGCCAAGGAGAATCTTTAATACCTTTAGGGGTAAAGCGTGAAACTTCACCAGCAGGGAATATAATTAATGCTCCATCGCAGGATAAGAAATCATGTATGTTGAGAAGGTCTTGTTTCGCGGTATTACCGGACATATTGTTAACGGGTAACAACACATCATGTAAGGGTTTAATCTCCATTAATAACTCATTAGCGACAACTTTAACGTCATCTCTGATTTTTTTAACCAAATGTAACAATGCTAATCCATCTAGAGAACCAATTGGATGATTGGCTACGATAACAACACGCCCTGTTACAGGTATACGTTCGATTTGCTTATCAACTGTGGCAAAACTAAAATCAAAGTAATCGAGCGTCTTCTCTATTAAATCAAAGCCTTTTAGGTTTGGGTAGCGGTCTGCGAATTGAACAAACTCACTCTCATGCAATAAATTTTTGCACAAAGAACTTAATAATTTATGTTGCAACGAATTTTCCACTAATGTTGGAAAATACTTCTTAAACATCTCTTGACTTGAAATCATCCTATCATCACCCTTCTATCCTGTTTTAGTTAGCATAGAAAGGTAAAATGACAGCTGAGTTACAAATTTAAGACTTATTCATGACAAGTCTTCAAGGCAAAATAATATCCACTCACACTTAACTATTATTTCCATATAGACAACATGCGAGAGGTTAATTAGCAAATTCCGTTTCAGCTTCCCAAGCTTTTTGATGGTATTGATACAGAACGTTACTACCCAAATAATTAATTTTTACGTTTTCTTTATTCAAATAAAAATCTTTATTGAAGGAAAATGCACCTTTTAGCAAAGGTAAGGTTAACCATTTAGTTGGAACATTTAAGTTATCGATGGTTGATAATCGTTGTGACGCCATTTGACCTCGTTTAGTACCAATACTCCAGCCCCACTCACCAAAAGAAGGTACGTTTTGATGATACTGCTCTGTATTAAAGCCAGCCTCTCGTAAAGTTTTCCCAATAGAAATAAACGCTGACTGGGCATGAAAGGGGGAGGTAGATTGCACCACAATTGCACCATCGCCACTTAACAAGTTTTTCAAACGATAGTAAAAGTTGACACTATACATCTTATTTAGATCCGGGTGACTAGGGTCAGGTAGGTCGACGATAATCGTATCAAAGGTTTGTTTATTAGCGAGTAAACGATCAATGGCAATAAAAGCATCATCATTAATCACCTTCACACCTGGTTGATTAAAGCTATCTTGTGTTAATCGTTTAATTTTATTGCTCAAATGAGGCGGTAATACCTGTTCTGGATATTTAAATAAAGCGACTAATTTAGGGTCAAGGTCAATCAAAGTCACTTGCTCTGGGTTCCATTTTTGCACTTCACGTAAGGCTAAACCATCACCGCCTCCGACAATCAAAACATGCTGATGGCGAGCAGAAGCTTGCATAACAGGGTGAACTAAAAACTCATGGTAAATATGTTCATCTAAGCTAGAAAATTGTAAACGACCATTAATATAAAAATTATAAATGGGCTCGTAGCCACCGCCCAATAGGCGCTCAGTAAACACCAAGTTTTGGTAGGTAGTTTGAGTTTGATATACGACTTTGTCTAAATACAGCATATTTTGCATCTGTTTTTGCCAGTGATTACCAAACATAAACACCAATACAATCAAGCCACCTAAACAAAGGTGCCCTATGATCAATTTCATTCGATGTTTGAGATGATCTTTAAAGCGTATTAAAAATACAAAACCGGCAATCAAATTCAAAGAGGCAGTCAGTGCGGCAGCTTGACTGATTTCAATTTTTAGCATGAATAATACCCAAATGGCAGCGCCTACACCTGCCCCGATATAATCTGCACCATAAATTGTGCCGGCATTATGTGCTAAACGTTGGCCGTAAACTGTTTCTCTTATACGTGCAATTAAAGGAATTTCCATCCCAATCAAAAAGCCTAAGATAAAAGCAAACAGATAAGGTAATTTGCTGCTTAACCAAGATAAAGTTGCAAGGAAGTCTCCTTTTAACAACACATCGTTAGGAATCTGATACGTATCTGCAATTAATTGCGGTAAGGTTTGACTAAAACCAATCACAGAAGCAATGAATAAGGTTGCACTACATCCGATCAAAGCAACAATCAGCTCTAATAATACAAAACCTTGAAAGGCATCTTTTATCTTTTTAGCCGCAAAAGCTCCCAATCCCATCGATACGATCATGATCCCAATGATTGCATAAATCACCGTTTCTACGCTACCCAGGATACGCGCAGAATAATGGGATAGTAGATATTCATAAATCAAACCACAGCAAGCTAAAGTGGCCATTATTAAAATTAAAAAAGCATCATCAATGAGTAAATTGATCTGCTTGCTATTGAGAGATTTAAGACGCATACAATTAAATTCGCTTATAAAAAAGGCCATCAAATGATGGCCTAGTAAGATAAAACAGTAAAATTAAGACATTAATGCCATTAATAGGAAGGCAATAGAGAAAGACGTTGCTAATTCAATAGTAGCAATACCAATGTTTTGCTGATCTTCAACCTCTTCACGACGGTTAATTCCCCATAATACAAGGAACTTAGCAATGCCTGTTAAAATGGTTAATAACACCATTAAAATGACACTAATCACAACCCATTGCATTAGTCCCATCCACAGTGAATCCACATCAAAAATAATAAAGTAGCTCGCAGCCGTCACTGACATTGCAGTAGAAATCAAGTAACCGCTATAACGAATAGCTAAAGCAATATGGTTATTAACTAAGGCAGTTTGGAATGGCATTCCATTATTTTTAGCATATTTCCATTCAAAGAAGCGAGTGATCACAACCAGCATAACTTGTGAAACGACCCAAGCAGCAACAAGCGCGATAAAGGTATCAACATTCAAGCCTTCTACCCACATGATAGCGGCACGTACAACGATCGCAGTGGCAATCACTGAAGCCGCATCCACTAATGCAACTGCAATATTGCGATCAATGATTAAAGCTTGTTTATCAAATGATGCTAAAGCAAATTTATCATGAATATAACGTCCTGCTTTAATCAGAATTAAACCGGCTAAACCATAAGCTAACATACCAATTAACTCTATTTCATAAGAGCCTGCTAATTCACCAGTGATGGCACCACTTAATGCAATCCCCATGGCAGCAACGCCACCCGCCATACTAATTCCGTAGGCAAAATTATCTTTATGCGCTAACTCGTCAGCCGTATTCACTTTACCCAATACGCCCATCGCATAACGAATACCACCTAATAATAAGATAGCAACAGCCATATCAATGGCTAAATAACCAATCAACGATCCATTTATTTCTAATGTTGTTATTAATTCGTTCATATTAATATCCTATTTACCGCGACTAACACCACGAGATGTGGTTGATTTGCTATTTCTAAAACTACTTGAAGAGGCTTTTTGCTTCGAGTAACTCGACTTCCCTGAAAAACTGGTTGCTTTCTGTGCTTGTTTACTGGCTGTAGACATGCGACTTGCACCTGTTTTAGATTTGGCATAAGGGCTAGTGAAACCGCCTTTGTTACCAAATTTTTTCTTCGTGCGTTGTGCTAAGTCATCTTGAGACTTACGTTGCTGAGGAGAAGTGTAACGATTACGACCAACATCATTGTAATAACTGTAATCACGTCTAGAAGACCAACGGTCGTAACCTATTTGACGAGGAGAAATAGCTGAGAATAAAGTATAAGCTGCATACCACTGCCAAAATGAGAAACCACTGCTGTTAGTTTGCCATTGACCGTAACCAGGATTACCTACCAACTGACTACCAGCACCGTTATCATCAGCCCCATTAGCTTGTAAACTTTGTGATTGGCTGATTGCATTAACACGAGCAAACTCACCATCAGACATATCAGCAATGACATTAATAGGATCAGAAAGCGCATCATTAAATAAAGTGGGATCAGAGGCTTCAATCAATGTTTCACTTTCAAATAATTGTGCTTCAATATCACCCAATACATCAGGTCGTGTTTTTAATGTAGCTAAACGGTCTGTTAAAGAACGGAACATAGGTCCCTCTCTCGTTGCATCTTTAGACAGTTCAGTTAACAAAGGTTTTAAGTCTGGCTTTTGTTGCTCTAATAATGTTGCATATTGCTTTAAAATAATCGCATTTCGAACACGTTGAGTATCTAAATTTGTCCCTAAATTTTCAATAAGGTAATCTGCTGTTTTAATGTTTGCTTGTAAGCGTTCAGGACGATCATCGCCACAGGCTACTAGCAACACACTGAAACAGAAAATAAGAAAAACTCTCATAGGCTTTATTATTCCTTAATATTAATTCAACTTTGTGACAAAACGTCAATCACTCGTTGTAAGTCTTCTGCAGTATCAACACCTGCAGGCGGCACTTGGCTTGCAACATCAACATGGATTTTATAACCATGCCAAAGTACTCTCAATTGCTCAAGTTTTTCAATACTTTCTAAAGGTGAAACCGACAATTGTGCATAGTGTTTTAAAAAGTTGACACGATACGCATAAATACCAATATGGCGTTGTAAATGACTCAAATCGACATTTTTTTCTTGTCTATTTTGCTCTGTAAAATTGTCGCGATCCCATGGTGTCGTCGCTCGACTAAAATATAAAGCAAGATTATGCTTATCTGTGACTACTTTTACCGCATTGACATTAAAAGCGTCATCTTGATCTGTGATAGGCGCACTTAATGTAGCGACACTCGCTTGCTGATTAACATATAAGTTATCTGCCACTTGTTTAATGACACTAGGTGGAATTAATGGTTCATCACCTTGTACATTCACAATAATTTCTTCATCTGAGAATTGATATTGTTCACACACTTCCGCTAACCTATCAGTGCCTGACTCGTGGTCCTTAGAGGTTAAACAAACTTCAATATTATTCACCGATACTAACGCATCAACGATGCGTTGATCATCCGTTGCAACGATCACTTGTTTAGCGCCACTCTGTAATGCTTGAATAGCAACTCGCTCAATCATGGTTTTACCCAGAATATCAGCTAAGGGTTTAGCAGGTAATCTAGTAGATTGATAACGAGCAGGAATAACCACAATAAACGACATAATTACTCCTCGTCAGCACTCATTTTACGTGCTTCTGCATACAATAAAGCAGGTATGCCATCTCTTACAGGATAAGCAAGATGATCAAACTTACAGATTAGTTCGTTGTTATCTTTATCGTAAGCTAGTTTTCCTTTGCATACTGGGCAAGCAATGATATCTAATAACTTAATATCTAACATTTTGATTCCTTAATCTGTGTTAATTTTTCTAAAAAAGGTTGAATAAAAGTGTCTGGAAGTTGACCATCAATGGGTAAATACCACCAATGAGCTTGGGAAAATGAGGTACATTTTACCGCATCTTTTTCCGTCATAAGCAAGGGCATATCAGTAGGGAATTGCTCAAAGTCACTAATAGTATACGCATGATGATCAGCGAAAGAGACTTGCTTATTCAGAGTAAAACCTTGCTCAACTAACGTATTAAAAAAGCGAGGTGGGTAACCAATAGCAGCACAAGCATTAACCGATTGTGTAGATAATACTCCTTCACCACCATCTACCTTTTTACAAGGAGAAGCAACCAATAACATAGTCGACTCACCTTCATGACTTGCTCCATTATTGATAATGAAATCAACATCACGTAAACGACTCAGCGATTCTCTTAATGGCCCCATCGGCATAATATGCTGATTACCGTAGCGACGCTTACCGTCTACCACTACAATTTCAATATCACGTTGTAACGCATAATGTTGCAAACCGTCATCAGTTATAATCACATCAACATCGCAGTGTTTTGCTAAATAGTCAGCTGCATTGGCTCTAATTGGGTCAACTACAACCGGGATACCTAAGCGCTTATGAATAAGTACCGGCTCATCACCAGCTTCTTTTCCTAAGGTCTGTGTATTTACCGCTAAGGGATAATTAGTCGATTTACCGCCATATCCACGACTGATCACACCCGGTTTATATCCCTGTTTAATTAACAATTCACATAAACTAATAACAAAAGGTGTTTTACCATTCCCGCCTACCGAAATATTACCAACGACGACAACAGGTAACGGGCTTTTATAACTTTTAAGCCAACCGCGTTGAAAACAAAAACGACGAAAGGCACTAATAACCTGCACTAACAATGCAAAGGGCCATAATAACCATGCCCACCATTGTGTAGGCTGATACCAAAAAGGCATTATAATTCACCTGATGATTGCATTTTATTTAGGCTGTGATAAATCTGACCTTGTGCAAGTAGCTCTTGATGGGTCCCTTGTTCAACAACTTGGCCATGGTCTATCACCAGGATTTGATCTGCATGTTCTATTGTGGATAGACGATGTGCAATCACGATTGAAGTTCTATTTTTTTGTAGTTCATCTAAAGCTGCTTGAATATGACGTTCTGACTCTGTATCCAAAGCTGAAGTTGCTTCATCCAAAATAAGCACAGGCGCATCACGTAATAGTGCACGAGCAATAGCTAATCGTTGACGTTGACCACCAGATAGCATAGCCCCATTTTCACCAATAACAGTGTTTAAACCTTCAGGGAAATTATTGATAAACTCCATAGCATGGGCGGTGGTAGCTGCTTTGATAATGTCTTCTTCTGTAAAACGATCTTCACTAGCGTAAGCGATATTATTGGCAATGGTATCGTTAAACAGGTGAACATTTTGCGATACAATCGCTACTTGATCTCGTAAAGAAGTCAATCGATACTCTTCAATATTCTTACCGTCTAATAATATTTCTCCTGAGTCGATATCATAGAAACGTGTTAATAAATTTGCGATCGTTGATTTACCACTACCTGAACGCCCTACTAATGCCACTGACTGCCCAGCTTTAACATTAAAACTAACTTTATTTAATGCAGGCTTATCCCCTGTAGGGTAAGTAAATACAATATTGTTAAGGCTAATATTACCTGCTACACGCTCTACTTCGTAAGTACCTTCGTCTTTAGCTATATTCATATCAAGCATATTGAACAAACTTGTACTTGCCGAAATACCTTTTTGAATTTCATTATTAATTTGGGTTACACTTTTAATCGGTTTCATTAATGCCATCATTGAACTGATGATCACAACAAAAGTACCAGATGAAAGTGTGTCCATAATTTGTGGAAAAGTAGCAAGATATAATACAAAAGCTAATGCAAAAGAAGACAATGTTTGAATAACAGGGACACTAATCGCATTCGCACTGGCCATTTTCATATTTTGAGCACGCACAGTATTACTGACTTTTTCGAATTTTTTATTTTCTATTTTTTGACCACCAAACATTAATACTTCTTTATGGCCTTTCAGCATTTGTTCAGAGGACGTTGTGACAGAGCCCATCGCATTTTGTAAGTTTTTACTGATTTTTCTGAAACGTTTACTCACAACATTAATGGCTAGACCAACGATCGGACCAACGACAAAGAACACCAATGATAATTGCCAGCTTTGATAAAACATCAATGCAATCAAGCCAATTGCTGTTGCACCTTCCCGGAAAATTTTAACTAAAGCGTTACTAGCTGCGTTCGATACTTGGTTTGCATCATAGGTTATTTTTGATAGCAACTCACCGGTGTTGGTTTTATCAAAAAATGAGACTGGCAACAGCATTAATTGTGCAAATAATTGGCGTTGTAGTTTCATCACCACATTATTACCAACCCAAGCCATACAATATGAGCTCATGAACGCAGCTAAACCACGAAGCCCCATTACAATCACTACAAAATAAGGCATCATTTCCAACACAGAAGGATCTTTACCTGTAAAGCCATCATCGATTAATGGTTGTAAAGACCAAATTAATGCCATATCAACACCGGCATAACCAATCATACCAATAATTGCCCCCACTAAAGCGAGCCTAAAATCTTTAATATAACTAATTAGTCGCTTTAAAATTGACCAAGCGCTTTCTTTATTGTTTTTCATTAATACACCAAATAAGAGATTTAGAATGCAAGATGCTGATGATACCAATAAGCAGCAAGATCTTCTCTATAAGTTTTTACTTCAATATGCTGATTTTGCACATTAAAGCGAATAAATCCAGTTTTAGCGGTTGTTAAATGTGCAATCTCTCGCTGCTGATAGCGTTGCACCACCGATTGTATAGGAAAACGCCAGCGATTTTTATAACCAGCAGAAAAAACCACCCACTTGGGATCCACTTGTTCAATGAAGTCTGTACTTGATGATGTTTTACTTCCATGATGTGGTGCAATCAATATATCAGCCCTAAGTAATGGTATCGTTTTATCTTGTTGCTTTACTAACTGCTGTTCGATCTTATGACTAATATCACCAGTCAATAAGACATTAATATGACCATCGCTAACTTTCACTACACATGAGTTATCATTATTGTTTTTCCCTATTTTGTTCGGTGACATAACGGTCATAGTCAATTTCCCTAACTTAATGACTTGGCCTGTTAAACACTGCTGGTACTTAACCTCTGTAGGCAATTGATAACCTTTATTAAGGGTCATTGCCTCCCCTGAGTAAGCCCTATAGATATCAAACTCTCGTTGAATCAATGCAGCTCCACCCGCATGGTCGTTATCACTATGGCTGACCATTAAAGTCTGCAGTTGCTTAACACCCTTTGCTCTCAAGTAAGGCAGAATAGTACTATTAGCTACAGCAAAATGCTGCCCGAAACTAGGTCCCGTATCGTATAAAAAAGATTGCCCTTCACTACTCACTAAAATGGCTAGTCCTTGCCCGACATCGAAGACTTCCACTTGCCAAGTAGAACGCTTTTTATATTCAATCTCAAACCAGCGAATAGCTAAAAATAACAAACTGAAGCCAATTATTCCTCGTTGTAATAGCCTATTTACTGTCAATAAATGACTATATAAATAAACCAATAGTATTAATAACAACATGACAAGACAGCTTAATATAACCGCGACGGCAGACTTTGATAAGACTTGGTAGCCACCTGCTAATGGACTTGCATAGTCAAAGAACAAAACTAGCAATTCATTTGCAATCCCTAATACCCAATAACTTACAGTGTTAAAGAACAACGCTAGTAAAGCACCAAACAAAACAACAGGTATAATTAGCCAAGAAAATAACGGAATAGCAATAAGATTAATCAATAATGAAAAAACGCTAAAAGCAGAAAAGTTTATCAATTGAATAGGTAACATAAATATCGTTAACATCAATTGTAATAGCAGTAAATTTTTGATCACTAATAAACTCGAGGCGACTAACGATTTCCACCAAGACACCTGCTCTTTTCGTTGTAGTGCTTTACCTTTCATTACCCATAGAAAAGTGACAATTCCACTCATTGCAGTATAAGAGAGCCATAAACTACTACTTAAAATCGCTAATGGGTCAAACAAGAGCATTAACCAAAAACAGAAGAACAGAAGATCAAACAAACTAATTTTTCGTTTACTGGACAACATAATAATGCCTAGCAATAACATCAATAATGCACGCTGAGTAGGTAACGAAAAGCCAGATATATAACCATATAGAATGCAGACAAATAACCCAAATAAGTTCGCGATCCGCCAGGAAACCCAACCTAAATAAGCAACAGGTAAGCTTAATTTACAAAGCTGATGCAGTACGATGAAGGTAAACACAAATAACAAACCAATATGTAATCCTGAAATAGCAAACAGATGTGCAACACCTAAACCTGCAATAACGGCTTTATCTTCGGCATTGATTAAACTTTTATCAGCAAAAATTAAGGCTATAATAGCCCCTTGGTGTCTCATTGACTCTGTAAGTATTAACACTTTATTGTATAAACGGGATCGTAATGACTGTGTTGACTGAACAACCTCTAAATGTTGTTTAATAGAAGCAATATAAGCAATGTGCTGGGAATACCGCCATTTTTGCCTATCAAAACCATATGGATTTGCATTTCCCTGTAATGCTTTTAAGCGCACCTTAAATTGATGAACTTGGCCTGCTTGTACCATTAATGTCGGTTTAAACCAGCGCATTTCAACTAAAGGGCAAAGAATACAGGTTTGATTATTGAGAGCGGTGATACGAGCAACAAAATAACCACTATTTTTTGTATTGATTAATGATTTCACCTGCACTGTTATGGTATTGTCTTCTGCCTTACTATTCTCAGAGATAAAACTCATTAAGGATTGATGATTATTACTTAATAAATTATCTACTTGAGTGCTATTATGGGATGTTGTTGGAAGACTGACGCCCAACATAGTGATATAAACAAACAGACTAAAATATACTGCAGTCGCAGGTACAATGGTTAGATAGCGACACCTTGGCCAGCACATTAAAGTGATTATAATTAAGGCACAACTAAGTAGCCCACTCCCATTTAGTAACTGTGGCCAAAATAGAGTAGTAATAAAAGTAACAATAGACAGACTTATTGTTATGCGCATTTCTTTCCATTTAAGTAGATAAAGTTTAATTATATGCCAAAAAAATTTATTAAACGTTTTTCCCCAAATCCAGAGACGTTAAAGGCCCACCCTCACTTACAACGTTTTGGTTCTAAACTACAAAATCCAAATTTATGGCACCTAAACCGACGTAGTGCTGCCGGAGCGGTTGCCGTAGGCTTATTTTGTGCTTGGATGCCGATGCCATTTCAAATGCTACTTGCTGCCTTTTTGGCCATGTTTTTTTCGGTTAACTTGCCAATTTCAGTGGCACTAGTTTGGGTATCTAACCCACTAACTATGCCACCACTATTTTATTGCGCTTATCGCTTAGGTGCTTTTATCTTACAAGCGCCACTGCTCGACTTTCATTTCAAACTTTCCTACCACTGGATAGTGAATGCAATTGAAACAATTGCACCGCCTTTGTTTGTAGGATGTGTCATTTTAGGCAGTATTTCCGCTTTACTTGGTTACTGGGGCTTTACATTTTTTTGGCGCTATAGCTCAGTTCAGAAATGGAAAAAACGAAAGTATTACAAGAAACATTAAGATAAGAATAAATAATTCGAATTTATATAGAATTTACTTTATTCTATTGTTTGTGATAACAACTCTCTTATTGTCAGTACATTAATTTAGAATATGGATATTGCATGAAAATACATCAAAAAGTAATTTCAACATTACTATTAACAGCTTTGTCATCTCCAGTGTTTGCAGAACGTTTAGTTGAGCCAGAATCTGCTTATGATAATGATTACATTAGTGTCACTGGATTTTTAGGTGCGCGTATTGATTTGAAGTACAATGATGGAAGTGAATTACAGGACTCACAGAGAGAGACTCATTTTGCTCAAGCATTAGCATTAAATTGGTCTTATGCCGAAAATTCAGAAGGTGAATTATTACTATCTAATAGTAAAAGTTCAGTTAATGATATTGAACTTAATCTTCAACATTTACACTTTGGCGGACGTATTTTATTTCAAGATATTTCTCCATTTTCTACCAGTATTGCTCTAGGAATAGGCGGTACGAGAATTTCAGCGTCAGAAAGTGAAGTTGATACTAGTTATGCTTTCTCTGCCAGTGCTGCTGTAGGTATGCGTTACCAATTAAGCCAACATTTTGCCCTTCGTAGTGATTTTAGAGTTTACGGGACATTGCTACGTGAAGGACATACAGAGTCTTTCTGTAGTGGTGATGATTGTTCAGATGGGTACTTAATTGAAGCAGAGTTATTAGCTGGTATTGAGTATAAGTTTTAAGACTCCCGATTAATCATTGCATAACGATCAATAATTAATTGCTTTAGTTAAGGCCAATTAGATTACCTAATTGGCCTTAATTTTATCTACTGTGCTAATGCCTTTGTCACTTTCTCATATAAATCAACAGCCAAATCTGGCAATGCTAGCAATCTATTTAATTGCACTTTAATTAGCTCTATACGCTTTTCATCTAAACGTTTAAATTGAATTAATGGTGTAATTAAACGAGATGCTACTTGTGGGTTCTGACTATTCAACTTAATCAATTGGTCCGTTAAGAACTCGTAGCCGCTACCATCAAGATTATGAAAACGATACGTATTATTTTGTGCAAATGCTCCAACTAATGAACGTAAGCGATTTGGATTGCTAAAATCAAAGCTACGATGATTAAATAATGCTTCAATATTTTTTAGTACGTTATCAGAAGGCATACTTGCTTGTAGTGCAAACCACTTATCCATCACTAAACCTGTTTCAAACCATTTATCATCAAATGCTTGCATCACAGTTGAACGACAATCTAATAACCCGCTATTTGCCGCATTTAACGCACCAAGGTAGTCAGTCATGTTATTACATGCAGCAATTTGTGCTAACACGTACTCATTGGCTAACTTTTTATCTACACGAGCAATAAATGCCAGCGCACTATTTTTTAGTTTACGTTTAGCAATATCTTCAATATCTGGCTGATACGCTTTTAACTCGTTATGACGCAGGTAAGTATCTACAAATAGTTCATGTAATTGCGTTGCGATCTCTTGCAGCATAAAGTCACGTGCTGTGTGAATTGCATCAATATCCACAACATCGAATAATTCACGCGCCCCATTTTCACTGGTGAAAGCAAACATATCGGCGACTAAAGAAGGATCTAAGTCTTCGCTAACTAATACAGATTTGAAACCATCAATAAAGATTTCAGGTAACGATAGCATTTCTGCATTCTGTAACGCTTTAACGTTTTTCACTAAATATTTGTTAAATAAAGTTTGTCCTGCATCCCAACGAGAAAACTCATCACTAGCAAAACTCATAATATCCAATAACTGCTCATCACTGTAAGCGTATTGATATTTAACAGGAGCAGAGAAACCACGGAATAAACATGGCACAGGCTTAGTTAACACATTTTTAAATACGAAAGTTTGCTCTGTATGAGTGAGACTTAATACACGGTTAGTTTTCCCCGGTAATAATTCAATGGCATTACCGTTACTGTCCAACAACTCAATATCAACAGGAATATGTAACGGCAATTTTTTCTTTTGATCTGCTGTTGGTAACGTTTTCTGTTTAAAAGTTATTTGATAAGTTTGGTTGCTGCTATTGTAATGATCAGTAACATATACTTGTGGTGTACCCGATTGAGAATACCAACGCTTAAACAATGATAAATCAATACCACTGGCATCTTGCATTGCAGCAACGAAGTCATCACAAGTGACCGCTTGACCATCAAAACGTTGCACATACAGCTGCATACCTTGTTGGAACTTCTCTTCACCTAATAAAGTATGCATCATACGGATCACTTCAGAACCTTTTTCGTATACCGTTAAGGTGTAGAAGTTGTTCATTTCCATCACACTTTCTGGACGAATTGGGTGCGACATCGGCCCTGCATCTTCAGCAAATTGATGGTCACGCATGGTCATAACATTAGCAATACGGTTAACACTACGACTACCTAGGTCAGAGCTAAATTCTTGGTCTCGGAATACCGTTAAACCTTCCTTCAAACTCAACTGGAACCAATCGCGACAGGTAATACGGTTACCCGTCCAGTTATGAAAATATTCATGGCCAATCACAGCTTCAATGCCTAGGTAATCTTGGTCAGTTGCACTTTGTGAATTCGCTAATACAAACTTAGAGTTAAAAACGTTTAAGCCTTTATTTTCCATGGCACCCATGTTGAAGAAATCAACGGCTACAATCATGTAGATATCTAGGTCATATTCTAGATTAAAGCGTTGTTCATCCCACTGCATTGATTTTTTCAGCGATACCATCGCATGCTGAGTTTTATCTAAGTTACCTTTATCAACAAACAGAGCAAGTTTTACATCACGGCCACTTTTGGTAATAAAGTTATCTTCTAAGCAATCAAAGTCACCAGCCACGAGTGCAAATAGGTAAGCGGGTTTAGGGAATGGGTCAACCCATGAAACAAAATGACGACCATTTTCTAAATCACCTTGATCCACTTGATTACCATTTGATAATAAATACGGGTACAAGGCTTTATCGGCAATCACTTTAGTACTGAATTTTGCTAATACATCAGGACGATCTAAATAATAGGTAATACGTCGGAAACCTTCTGCTTCACATTGTGTACAGAACGCATCACCTGACTTATATAAGCCTTCAAATGCTTGATTGGCCACGGGGTCAATCTCAGTGTTAATTTCTAAGGTAAACGAAGCAGGCAATTGATTAATGATAATGCCATCTTCGACTAATTGGTAATCAGAGTATTCAGTACCATCCACCAAAAGAGAAACGAGGGTTAATGCTTCACCATATAAAAATAGTGGTGTTACATCTGTGCTAACACGTTTAACTTGGCTTACTGCTTTTACTTTAGTTTGGTTATCAAACAGATCAAACTCAAGGTCAATAGTGGAGATAGTGTAATCTGATGGACGGTAATCACTAAGGTGTTTTTCTTGCGGATTTCTTTCGATAACTTCTTCTACGAGAGAGTCAGACTGGCTCATTTTTATACACTCTTAAATCAGGGAAATTAATACGGTTAATATACAAGAAGGCGACTTATTTACTAAGCCTTATTTGTATATCAATAACAATCACACTCTTTACATTGTCTATTTTACTGGTTAACAACTTATCTACTTTATAAATAGCAAAAGGGGAATAATCCTTTTTTGCAGCAACTTACCAATAGAATTAAGTATTATTTACGACGTAAAAATAAAACAACTTATTTAATGCTAATGCTATAACCACGACATTGTATTTACGTATATTCTTTTTTATCGTTAACAATCAATTACAAATAGGGAAAATTGATCACCGTTTATCCACTCTACACAATGGTGATACGGCTAACATCAATCAAGGCTGTGTATTTGTATCAGACTTATCCTCACTTTGTAAGTTCCATATGCATTTTAATAATGCCCTCCTCGATATCACGCTCTATTTTAAAACCGAGTTTTTTAGCTAATTTGGCCATACCAATATTATTTAACATGGTCATCGCTACTAAATAACGAGTGCCTTTAGACTGTTGATAAGCAATCATCTTATTCAACAATAATGACCCCATACCTAACCCTTGTAAATCTCGGCTTACTATCATACCAAATTCAGCTTCAATATTGTCGGGATCAGTAGACGCGCGAATCACTGCAACAATATCTTGTTCTCCTTCATGACTATAATTAACGGCAATAAAAGCCATCTCTCTTTCGTAATCTATTTGAGTCAGCATTGCCATCTCTTCATGGGTCATGGAGCCACGCTGTGAGAAATAACGTTTATAGCGATCTTCTTTAGTTTGGCTATTATCAAAAAGTTGGTGGCGAACTTCGTCTTCAGCGGTAATAGGCCTCAACAGAATAGTTTGTCCATTTTTTAGAACGATGATTTCTTCAAGGTGTTTAGGGTATGGGCTAATCGCAAACCGACAGGGTAAACTTGCCTCACTCTGTATTAACGTTATTTGGCTATCCACGATTGTGACATTATTCCCCGACACTAATACCGGATTTAGATCTAAATCTTCTATTTGTGGATTATCTAATAACATTTGTGACAGTTGTGTGAGCATTAAGCAAACGGCCTGCATATCAAAGTCTTGAACTTGTTGCTTCACTTTTATCTTTTTATCTTTAATACCTTGAATAACCAAATACCTTGCCAATGCCATGTTTAATGGCGGTAAGGCTACAACAGCATTTTCTAATGTTGTTTGCAGATCCCTGGTATCACTATCTTGAGAAATGGCAATAACAGGACCAAAAATAGCATCCTGTTTAATCATAACGCGCAGCTCCAAGGCCAAACCAGAAGCCACCATCTTTTGCAGTGTAAATCCAGTCAATTTAGCATCAGGTAAGGCTTTCTTCACACGCTCTTTAATCGACCTTAAGGCAGAATCAAGTTCACGCGCATTATTGATATTTAACATCACACCATGGACTTGGGATTTAAACTGAATATCAGGTGAATTTATCTTCACCGCTAAGGGATACCCTATGATTTTCGCTTTCTCAATAGCATCGGTAATATCTAAAGCAATATGGGTATCTATAGTATTAAGATGGTATGCATCGAATAGCGGTTTTGTACAATAAGTGCTGAGTTTAACGGGTTGATCATTTTCTCCTTTGCTGCGCTCAATTAGCATCTCTTTGATGAAGTCTGTGGCTGCTTTTGCATCGTAGATAATATGATCTGGAACACTGATTGGTGTTTCCATTAATAGTTTTTTGTTGCGTCGATATTGCACTAAATGCATAAACGCAGTACTTGCCCCTGTAGGAGTTCTAAAGGTAGGAATTTTAGCGTTTGCAAAGATTTGTCGCGCAGGTCTTGCCGCGGCTTCCCCAGTCCAATTAGTTAATATATTAATTTGTTTACGTCTAGGGTGCTGTTTAATCGCTTCGACAATTGCTAATGCAGTCTCTTCACTATTCGATAATGCTGAAGGTGAATGTATGATTAAAATAGCATCCACTTGGTCACTATCCATTAGATGTTTCAACGCCGTAGCATAACGTGTTGGATCTGCATCACCAATCATATCAATGGGATTGTTATGTGACCAATTAGCAGGTAAACAGGCATTAAGCTTATCCATTAACGGTGCATCAAGTTCTGCTAAACGCCCTCCTTCCTCCACCAAATTATCAACGGCGAGAACGCCCAAACCACCACCATTACTGACAATTGCTAAACGCTCTCCATGCAATGCTCTGGAATAAGCTAAAGTTTCAACGGCAGCAAATAATTCATGTAAGTCATGCACACGTAACAGCCCCGCACGTTTAATGGCTGCATCATAAACACTGTCATGACCAAATAAACCTCGACTATGTAAAGCAGCCGCTTTAGCCCCTAATAAAGAGCTACCAGATTTAATTACTAACACTGTTTTATGTTGTGCAATGGCACGTGCAGCAGATACAAAAGCGCGGGCATTATCAATGTTATCAATGTACAACAAAATAGACTGTGTTTTTGCATCGCGTGCCAGGTAATCTAACACCTCAGGGAAGCCGATATCCTTCGCATCCCCCAATGAAACAAAAGCAGAGAAACCAATGCCTTTGCTGCTCGCCCAATCTAATACGGTTGTACACACTGCTGCTGACTGAGAGACAAAAGCAATATTACCGGGTAATGCATTACAATGCGCCAAACTTGCATTTAATAAACTATGCGGGCTAATAATCCCCAAACTACTCATACCTAATAAACGGATATGGTAATTCGCTGCTAAACGATAGATTTCACTTGAAGTGCTTGCTTGACCTTCGGTCGCGACAATGATCGCAGCCCGACAACCTTTATCTGCCAACGCAATAAGAATATCCGGTATACGGGCTTCATTAGTGCAGATTACCGCTAAGTCTGGGACGATCGGTAAATCGGAAATTTTTTGATAGGCTAAGACACCATGTACTGAACGATGTTTTGGGGTTACCGGCATAATTGGGCCATTAAAGCCCGCCGCCAACAAGTTATTCATGACTAAGTAACCTGCCCGCTTAATATTGACGGATGCACCAATAACAGCAACAGACTTAGGATTAAAGAAGTGTTTAAGTGACTGTAAACTCATAACTAACCTATCTAATACTGTGAGTATAAATACGAGGAAATAATAGTTTACCTATTCAAAAAGAAGTTGCTGTGCTTTTTAAATAAAGTAAGAGGCTTATCATCTATTTTTAACGTATTTAACTAATTTTATAGCATCTTCCAACTGTTCTTTTTTAAAGCAAAACCACCATTAAAAATAAGTCTATTAATTATAATTTCCAACTAAGACAAATAACCATGTGGTTTTTACATTTAAAGTAAGAATTCAATTGCACCCTATTGCTCGTCATCATACACTCGCTGTTTTTGTTTTATCGGAGTTCGCTGTGCCATTTGTTGTTGAATCTAAAAAAATTATCAAACTAAGCCTTCCATTATTTATCGCGCAGTTTGCACAAACAGCAATGGGCTTTGTGGATACTGTTATGGCCGGTGGAGTGAGTGCTACAGATATGGCAGCAGTAGCAATTGCAGCTAGTATTTGGTTGCCTTGTATTCTCTTTGGAGTGGGTGTGTTAATGGCCTTAATCCCACTGACGGCGCAAGCACATGGTGCTAATGATTTAATTAACATTCCTAAAACTGGACAACAAGGTTTATATCTATCGTTGTTGTTATGTATTCCAGTGGCCATCGTCCTGTTTAATGCCAGCTCTCTGATGGTCATCATGGAAATAGAAGATCGCCTAGCAGAAATCACAACGCACTATTTATATGCGATGATTTTTGCTATTCCAGCTTTTTTAATATTCCAATCGCTGCGTAACTATATTGAAGGGTTATCTTTAACTAAACCAGCAATGGTAATTGGTTTCTTGGGTTTATTACTTAATATCCCATTAAATTGGATGTTTGTTTATGGTGAATGGGGTGCACCTGCCATGGGCGGTGTAGGTTGTGGTGTTGCGACAGCTATTGTTTATTGGTTCATGTGTATCGCATTAGCTGCTTACGTTTATTACACTCGAAAACTAAAGCATTATCCTTTGTTTACACAATTCACTAAGCCCGACTTCAAACATATTTACCATATCGCTAAATTAGGCCTGCCAGTTGCAGTTGCCCTATTTTTTGAAGTGACTATTTTTGCTGCCATCGCAATATTAGTTGCTCCATTAGGCGCAAATGTAGTGGCTTCACATCAAATTGCGATTAACTTCTCAAGTATGATCTTTATGCTGCCTATGAGTATCGCCAATGCGGTGAGTATTCGTGTTGGATATAACTTAGGGCAGCAAAGCAATAACGGAGCAAAACAAGCAAGCTATGCAGGCCTTGCTATTGGCTTAGGTTTATCGATAATTACAGCGCTACTCAGCATCATCTTTAAACAGCAGATAGCAGAGCTTTACTCCCATAATTCAGAGGTAATTGAATTAGCCATTACATTAATTTTGTTATCAGCTATTTATCAATGTGTAGACGCTATTCAAGTGGTCGCAGCAGGTGCATTACGAGGTTATAAAGAGATGTCAGCAATCTTTATTCGTACTTTTATCTCTTACTGGGTGGTAGGCTTACCGCTAGGTTATATTTTAGGAATGACAAATTTGCTCACCCAACCAATGGGTGCCGTAGGTTTCTGGATAGGTATCACGGTTGGCTTAACCACTGCTGCTATATTATTGGGTCAACGCCTACATAGCATTCAAAATAAACAGTTTGCTGTCCTCTAAGTTTACTTGCAAACAGCTAAAACATAGTTGTTTGCATTATCTAAAACGATAGGCGAGAACGAATAGATACCCTATCGTCAGTGGCAATAAGAGCAAACTAGCCAACACAATACCTATTAAATAAATAATAGACACCATGTTAATCATGCTTCCTATTTGGGTAAACCAGGTCAATTGTAGAAATTGGTTAGCTAACATCAATAACAAACATATAAAAACAAACACGATCACCCCTCCACTAATTCCCTTTAAATCTTCAGCAGA
This sequence comes from Psychromonas sp. KJ10-5, assembly GCF_055808325.1. NCBI lineage: Bacteria > Pseudomonadati > Pseudomonadota > Gammaproteobacteria > Alteromonadales > Psychromonadaceae > Psychromonas > Psychromonas sp. KJ10-5. The sequence continues at coordinate 1,428,977 of NZ_CM147864.1, forward strand.
GGGTGATAAATGCAAACTGATAGCGGCACAACAATACGCCCAGAAAATGACTTTAACAGGTGCATTAATATATGCCTGTTCGATAACCTCAGTCACTGCATTAGCTAATTTTACTAGACTTTCGTAATGCAACTCACTGACACCATCAAATACCGCATTGTATAACAGTAAAAAAAGTGCATCGGCATTGTCTAATAAACACCAACTAGCAAGGTACAAACCTAATAACCCACCGAATAAAGGAGCTATGGCGATAAAGAAATTGCCCATTATGTGCCATAGATTGCGGTTATTATATGAATGAGTCACGTAGCCTAGCGTGCCTTTCTGATCAGGACTGAACAATAAAATCCGTTTAATTTTATGACCAAAAACAAGACATAATAAAGCATGAGATATTTCATGTATTGGTGTGCCAATCCAAGCGCTAATATAAATAGCCTTACCGCCAAACAAACGCATGCTAGATGCAAAGACCAATCGTTGCAAAATGAATAGGATAATCACTAAAGTCAAGAACAGGCTTACTGTGTTAATAGCCATAAGACTCTGTGTAATAAGCTTTTCAAAGCTAATATCTCCGGCATTAGGCAATGAAATAATAATTTGTTGTAAATCCACATGCGTCCTTTAATGTAGTCATACCGACGACTCTAGTTTGCTTATTAAGATAACTTATTTAATATAATTCGTATAAAGTAAAGTCGATAAAGTTACTTATTTAAAAAGGGCTTATATTTTAAGTTCATTAACTCTTGCTACAATAAAGTCGATTGCTGCTTTTAACTTAGGAACCTGATAACGTTGTTTTTGATATAACAGATAAAGGCCTAAGTTAGGGTTCTGTGTTACGGTTAATGGAGGCGTAATATTCAACTCGACCAATTCACCCGATAAAAGATGCTCCTTTAATGCCCACCTTGGCATCATTAATATCCCTTTTCCTGCAATAGTTTGTCTTAATAACCACTCCCCACTATTAGTAATAAGATAAGGTGCGGCTGAAACATCATGCCATTGCCCGTTTATTTCACATAACCAAGGTGTTGCACCAGCAGGTGTTTTGAAAAATAATCCCTGATGTTCTTTCAACTGCAGTGCATCTTCTATTTTATCCGTTTTTTTGAGGTAACTAGGCGCAGCAACGGGAATAAAGTCGTTATCCATGAGTTTAATGGCAACCACGTGCTCATCTGGTGCATAGCCACCACGAATAGCCAAGTCCACTTCATCTCTTGCAAGAGTCGATAATTCATCGCTTAGCGTCACATTTAACGTGACCTGCGGATAAAAACTATAAAATTCATCCAACAGGGGTAACAACACTTTTTCACCAAACCCCACTGTCGAACTGATATTTAACACTCCCATTGGGGTTGTTTGATAAGCACGGACCGATTCATCACTGAGTTCAAGCGTTCTTAATACATCACTTACCTGCTGATAATATTGCTGCCCTATCTCAGTGAGTGTCATTACCCGTGTTGAACGTTTTAATAAGGTAGCGCCTAAACTTTTTTCAAGGTCTGCAATACGACGTGATAACGATGAAGGAGGCACTGAAAAAATCTCTGCAGCTTTAGTAAAACTACCAGTTTCCACGACTTGAACAAAATACTTTAATGCACGTAGTTGATCCAATTGAGGCTCCTCTATATAAAAACCAACATTATTGTCTTTTAGACAATAAAGATGCTCATATTAAGGTATATATCTTGATATTAATAGTTGTCATACTGACTTTCGTTGATTCAACAACATAAACTTTGCTTTTATTAAGAGGAAGATAACATGACAACATATACAGCAATTAATCTCGTTAAATACCATGAGGGTGGTCATGTGGACTCATCAATTTTCGAAGTCGTTGAGAAAACATTACCTGAAGTCGCACCAGGTCAAATTTTGGTTAAACAAAACTACATGTCACTTGACCCAGCTATGTTTGGTTGGATGACACCTGATACTAATAGTTATATTCCGCCAGTCGCGCTAGGCGACGTAATGCGTAGTTCAGGTATTGGTGAAGTAACCGTTAGTAATCACCCAGATTTTACTGTAGGTGATCGTGTCATGGGTATGATGGGATGGCAACAATACTACCTAGGTGATGGCCAAGGTCTAAATAAAGTAACTGCGGACTTACCAGATGAAAGTATTTTATCTGTATTTGCATTACCAGGTTTAACTGCCACACAAGGCTTATTTAACGTGGGTAAACCAGAAAAAGGTGAAACCTTGATCGTAACAGGTGCCGCTGGCTCAGTTGGTTCTATCGTAGGGCAACTAGCTAAAGCAGATGGTTTACGTGTGATTGGTGTTGTCGGTAGCCAAGAAAAAGCAGATTGGATCGTCAACGAGCTAGGGTTTGATGCCGCGATTAATTACAAAAGCGATAACTTAGCAGAGCAATTAGCAGATGCAGCACCAGACGGTATAGACGTATTCTTTGAAAATACTGGTGGCCCTATTCAGCATATGATAATAGATAAAATGAATGCACATGGCCGCGTTGTAGTGTGTGGTCTGATATCTGATTATCACAGTGATGTTCCGGCACCCGGCCCAAGCTGGTTAAATGTGATTAAGCGTCGTATCACTATACAAGGCTTCACCATGCCAGATCATTTCCATAAAGTGCCAGCGTTATTAGAAAAACTAACACCTTATGTGATGGCAGGCCAAATTAAACACAGAACCCATGTATTAGAAGGTTTAGAATCTGCTATCGATGGTTTAAACCTTTTTGCGACCGGTGCTAACAAAGGTAAATTAGTCGTTAAAATCTAGACGATTAATTTAATATATAAATAATTAATTTGATATAAAGCACTGACGATCAACGTTGGTGCTTTTTTATGCCTACTAAAGTTCATCTCCTCTTTGAAAAGTCACTTGTAAAATTATTTAAGATCCCTAGAATAGATTTAAACTAACCGATCGTTTAGGTAAAATATGCCACGCAAAAAGAGTTATGAAGATAATCATGTTATCGAAAAAGCGACGCAGCTTTTTTGGCGTAATGGTTATCACAACACTTCAATGAGCTTGCTTGAATCTACAATGGGTATTAATAAATTCTCTATTTATGCCAGTTTTGGTAGTAAGCAAGGTGTATTTATTGCCAGTTTACAAGCCTACCGAGCCCTTCATTCACCAGCGATCATTAAATTAAAACAAAGTGATCAAGGCTTAATGGCTATAAAAGCTTTTTTTTATGACTGTTTAGATATTTATCATGACACGGATTGCAGTAAAGGATGCTTAATGTCTAACACTCGTGCTCAATTAAATAGCCATAAAGAAACTAAAGTACTCGCTGAAATTCAATCCTTTGTTGATTATCAACGACAACTATTTATTGATAAGTTACTAGAGCATGGCCTTGACCAATCAACAGCAAATAAGCAAGCAAATTATCTTATCATTACAAAACAATCTATATCAGCAGCATCAAAAGTGCACCCCATTGAACAAGTACATGACTATATTGAATTCACTTTCAATGCGATAAGTGCAACTCACAAACATTAACCAATAAACAAGGTGATCAAATTCCACACCTCGTTTCTAACCAATTGTTTAGTTACTGGAAGATTATGAATAATCAAATTATCTTTTTATTAGGCTTGCTGCTTTTCTTTGCTAATGGTGATAATTACGCTGCTGCTCCTTTAATCGTTAACATTGCTGAAGATTTAGATTTTAGTGTCAACGCTGCGGCAACATCAGTTACAGCTTATATGCTAGCTTTTGGTGTATTTACTATCTTGTTTGGCCCTTTATCTGACCGTTACGGAAAAGTATTTATTATCCATGTTTCCACATTAGGGACAGCCATTTTTAGTATTTTAGGCGCATTGGCTTATGATTTACCTTCATTAATATTTTTTAGATCTGTAAACGGGGCATTTGCAGCAGGCTTATTACCTGTTGTGTTAGCTTACCTAGGACAAGCAGCGTCAGATAATGAGCGACCTCAAGTACTGACTAAAATAATGTCTTATGGATTTTTAGGCACCGCGACTGCCACATTGATCGGTGGTTCGATTGCGCTTTTAGGCTCATGGAAACTGGTATATTTAACGTATGGTGTATTAGAGCTCATACTTGGATTAGTAATGTTAAAAGTAATTAAAAGGGATAAACCAATCAGTAATAAAGTCACCATTATTGCCACCTATAAAAAAGTACTATCAAACAAAGGTGTAATCGCACTTTGGCCATTATTTATAATAATGGGTTTCACCGTTTTTGGAATCTTTACTTACACAGGTCAATTAATCAGTGAACGTTTTAACTATGACATATTTACAGTGGGTGCAATGTTATCGCCTTTTGGCTTAGGCATTATTCTAGCCGGAAAGATAATGCCGAGACTAAGGTTAAAATTGAAAAAAGGATACATGCCATTTAATGGACTGTTAATTGCTGTCGCATTGGTGGGGTTGGCTAATACGCAAAGTCCTGCTTTATTTTGTTTATATTTATTCTGTTTTGGTGCAGGTTTTATTCTATTCCAACCCGTTTTTATTGCCAAAATTCAAGAACAAATTCCAGAAATGAAAGGGTCTATTATGTCTATAGCATCCTTTGGATTATTTACAGGCGGTGCAATTGGCACAACCTTTAATGGATTTGTAATCACACATTGGGGAATGGCAACTATGCTGTATATTTCTGCGTTTTTGATAACTATTACGGGCTTTGTTGCCGCGGAAATAATGGAAAAATTAACCCCGAACTTAACAACAGTTAAAACCTAAAACATTGATAAAAACACCTTCTATATCCATTAATTAACAACCAAGGAATTTATATGAAACGCGATACCATCCTATTTGATATTAATGAAACAGTGCTTAACTTAAATTTATTAAAACCTAAGTTTGCTGACGCATTTGGGGATGAATCAGTAATGGGCCTATGGTTTTCTACCTTATTACACACATCCACAGTATGCGCAGTAACTGGTTTAAAAACCGGATTTGCGACTTTAGCCGCCAATGTATTAGATAATATTGCAGTAAAGACTCAGGCTACTCTAACAAAAGAAGTACGAGAAGATATTTTATCAACCTTTTCAAGTTTGAAAGCACATAATGATATTAAGCCAGCATTAGCAAAATTACGCGAAAGTGGCTATCAAACTATTGCCTTCTCAAACTCGTCAACTAATTTGATTGAAAAGCAGATCGCTAACGCAGGATTAAGCGACTCTTTTGATCAGATCCTTTCCGTTGAAATAACCGGGAGTTTTAAACCAGATCCAACAGTATATCAATTTGCTGCAACACATTTAAATAAGCCTATCAGTGAATTACGTTTAGTAGCCACACATGATTGGGATACACACGGAGCAATGTCTGCAGGCATGTTAGCAGCATATATAGATCGTGCTGGTACCCCCTATAATCCACAGTATTTAACACCGACAATTAATGAAAATAATATGTTATCTGTTGTAGAAAGAATCATCCTAGCAGACCAAGAATAGCAGGTTATAAAATATGAAAACGGTATTATTTATTAAACATTAAATAATAAAAAAGAGCTGTACCCTTTCGGATACAGCTCTTTTTAATGTTAGCTAGAAACTAGTTTATAGATTACTAACAGGGATAAACTCAACTGGCTCAGTTGTCATTGCATCTAGTGGTGGAGCAAAATCAGTAAGCTTGATACCTTTCACTGCATTTTTGTACTCTTCCATCGTTGGTGTACGACCTAGGATTGTTGAAAGCACTACCACAGGTGTTGATGATAATAATGACTCACCTTTTTTACCTTCAGTATCTTCTACAACACGACCTTGGAATAAACGAGTAGATGTCGCCATTACTGTATCACCTTTTTCAGCTTTCTCTTGGTTACCCATACATAGGTTACAACCAGGACGTTCTAAATACATGATGTTTTCATATTTAGTACGTGCGGCTTCCTTAGGTGCGTCATCATTAAATTCAAAGCCAGCGTATTTCTTCAATAGCTCCCAATCGCCTTCTGCTTTTAACTCATCAACAATGTTGTAGGTTGGTGGCGCAATAACTAAAGGAGCTTTAAATTGAATTTGGCCATTTTGATCTTCAAGATTTCTTAACATCTGCGAAATGATCTTCATATCGCCTTTATGTACCATACAAGAACCAACAAATCCTAAATCAACCTTCTTCTCACCTTTGTAGTAAGACACAGGACGAATAGTATCGTGCGTGTAACGCTTAGAAACATCTTCGTTATTTACATCTGGATCGGCAATCATTGGTTCAACGATTTGGTCCAAATCAACCACTAATTCAGCGAAGTATTTCGCGTTATTGTCTGGAGATAAGGCGGCTTTTTCACCAGATTTGATTTCATTGATACGCTTGTCAGCAATCGAAATTAAACCTTTCAGTGTTTGCGCTTCGTTATCCATCCCTTTATCAATCATGATTTGGATACGGCTTTTCGAAATTTCTAGCGACTCTATTAATGTTTCATCTTGTGAAATACAGATAGACGCTTTTGCTTTCATTTCCGCAGTCCAATCGGTAAAGGTGAAAGCTTGATCAGATAATAATGTGCCAATATGCACTTCAATTACACGACCTTGGAAAACATTATCACCGAACTGTTTTAGCATTTGCGCTTGTGTTGCATGTACTACATCACGGAAATCCATGTGGTCTTTTAAATCACCTTTGAAGGTTACTTTAACAGACTCAGGAATCGGCATTGTAGCCTCACCCGTTGCCAATGCTAAACCAACCGTACCTGAATCGGCACCAAATGCGACACCTTTAGACATACGAGTATGTGAGTCACCACCAATGATGATAGCCCAATCATCCACTGTAATATCATTCAATACTTTATGAATAACGTCAGTCATTGGGCGGTAAACACCTTTTGGATCACGTGCAGTGATCAAGCCAAACTTATTCATGAACTGCATTAGCTTAGGAATGTTTGCTTGTGCTTTAGCATCCCAAACAGATGCAGTGTGACAACCAGATTGGTATGCACCATCCACAATTGGAGAGATGACTGTTGCAGCCATAGATTCAAGTTCTTGAGAAGTCATTAGACCCGTTGTATCTTGCGAACCAACAATATTAACTTGAACACGAACATCAGAGCCAGCATGCAGTGCAGCTTCTGACATCACACCAACTGCATTTTTATTAAAGATTTTTTCAACAGCTGTTAAACCTTGACCTTCATGTGAGATTTCTTTCGATGGTGCGTATACCAACTCTAGTGGAACGCCCAATGTTTCAGCTGCAAATGTTTGCAGTTTTTTACCGAATACAATCGCGTAAGAACCACCCGCTTTCATAAACTCAACCGCTTGTGGAGAAAATGCAGATGACACGTCAACTAACTCTTTATCGCCGTTGTATAGTTTTTTCTCTTTAGTATTAATCGTTAATACTGTACCCGTTTCAACAGAATACTTTTGCTCAAGTACAGGGTCACCGTTGTCATTTAAAACAGTTTTTCCATCTGCATCTACTTTCTTAACCCAGTTTTTAAGGTCTAAACCGATACCACCAGTCACCCCTACCGTTGTTAAGAAGATAGGAGAAATACCATTAGTGCCAGCTACAACTGGTGCAAAATTAACAAATGGAATGTATGGGCTAGCTTGCTCGCCGGCCCAAAGTGCAACATTATTTACACCAGACATACGAGAAGAACCAACACCCATCGTGCCTTTTTCAGCAATTAACATCACTTTTTTACCAGGGTACTTCTTCTGTAGCGCTTGAATTTCGTCTTGCGCTTCTGGTGAAATCATACATTTACCATGTAACTCACGGTCAGAACGAGAGTGAGCTTGGTTACCTGGAGATAATAAATCCGTAGAAATATCACCTTCTGCAGCAATATAAGTAACGACATCGATTGTTTCTGGAATTTCAGGCAATTTAGTAAAGAAGTCAGCTCGAGCATAACTTTCAAGAATATCTTTAGCTACTTCATTACCAGCTTTAAACGCAACTTCAAGACGTTCAGTATCTGCTTCGTATAAGAAGACCTGTGTTTTTAATACTTGTGCTGCAGGTTGAGCAACAGATGCGTCGTCAGACAGTGCTAAATCTAATAACACTTCAACTGATGGACCACCTTTCATGTGTGAAAGCAGTTCAAAAGCAAATTCAGGAGTGATTTCTTTAACTACTGATTTACCGAGGATAATGTCTTTTAAGAATTGAGATTTAACACCCGCAGCGCTTGTTGTACCAGGCAAAGTGTTATAGATGAAGAAATGAAGAGAGTCTTTATGATGCTCATTACCAGTATCTTTGATTTGCTCGATGATTTCAGCTAATAGCTCACCTTTATCAATTGGCAGTGGATGTAATCCTTGAACTTTACGGTCTTCTATTTCATTTAAGTAATCTAAATACAGGCTCATTTATACCTCTAATAATAACAATAATTTAACATACGTAACATTATATACTATAAACATAAAAAATAGATAGCAACTCAACTCGCAGATAAAACGATATAATTCAATAAAATGAGACTAAAATGGCTCCATATGATTATCATTATCAGTAGCAAGCCGACATTTAACAAAATTGTACACAATTCATCCAGTTGTTTACATTTACTAGATTGCCGCTCTACATTAGGCAATTCGCTTTGTTTATCAATTAAGTGTTAATAACCATTAATTAAGCATGGATGATCTCCCTTTTTACTATGCTTTTCAATAGAAATAGTTAACTCTTGAGCAATACAGTCAAAAAATAAATTTATATTAGTGCCAATTCAGCAATGAGTATTTTAAAAACGATTAGCAAATGACTAATGATTTATTTAGACTGCTTGTCATTATTTAACTACCCAAAAAATGAATAGGAAATACAGTGCAAGAAATTTATTTAGCCGGCGGATGCTTATGGGGAGTTCAAGAGTACTTAAGACATTTACCCGGTGTGACCTTTACTGAAGTGGGCAGAGCAAATGGCGCAACCCAAACATTAGACGGCGATTATGATGGTTATACTGAATGTGTAAAAACGCATTTTAATCCAAATATTATCTCTTTAAACACGCTCATTGCACGTTACTTTGAAATCATCAACCCATACAGTATTAATAAACAAGGGATCGATGAAGGTGAAAAATATCGAACAGGGATCTACTCAACACAAGCTGAACACCTAATAATAGCAGAGCAGTTCATTGAGAGTCGTGACGATAGCGCTAAAATAGCCGTTGAAGTATTACCTTTAAGTAACTACATTAAAAGTGCAGCGGAACACCAAGATAGATTACAACACTATCCTGATGATTATTGTCATATCCCGCAAGCAATCCTACATAAATATAAGTAATACCATACCAGCTTATTTATGCGATTTTAGGGAAGAGGTTGTTACCAACCTCATCACTTAATTCAAAATAAAAAATAACGTGCCCACTGTCATTGCTCCCATAGTGTAATTAAAACGCTTTTTACGTTTGGCAGTGGTCAACCATTGTGCAATGCCCACACCCAGATAAGCCCAAATGCTAATAGCCACAAATCCGTTCACAGCAAAACACAACATGATCCATAAACCAGAAATCAGATATTGATCACCCGTTAAGGTGAAGGTGCTAATACTACCTACTCCCATTGCCCACGCTTTAGGGTTCACAAACTGAAAACACGCTGCACCTAGAAATGACATGGGTTTATTTTTTTCTGATTTACTCCCCATAGCAGATCCATCAGTAGACGCAGTAGTTATTTTCCACGCCAACCAAAAAAGGTAGACACTACCTAATACTTTTAATATGTCATAAAAAGAAGGAAAACGTTCAAGCACAGCGCCTAATCCAAGCAAAACCGAGGTTAACAAGCAAGCAATCCCAGCAATAATTCCGAAAACATGTGGTAATGTTTTTTGATAACCAAATTGAGCCCCTGACGCTAACAACATAACATTGTTTGGCCCTGGCGTTACCGACATAACAAAAGCAAATAAAGAAATAGCCAACAGTGATGAGATATCCATATCACCCCCTCCCTACAATAAACTGATAGAGATGACTTACCCCTTTATAAATAATGTTTTTAGCACTACTTTTAGTGAGTTCTTTGTCGACTTGATATTGTGTCTTACCAATATCCTTAAGGATTAAGCGAGGTATATTACGTAATTGCTGTCGTGTTTGATGCTGCCTACATAACAATAATATTCTATTTAAATACTGCATTGAGCCTCCTGATACTTATCATTTAATTTATTAATTCAATTTTTGAATGCCAAATGATTGTAAATAACGAAAAAAATCAATACAGATTCAAATAATATTCTTTTTTAGATACAGATAGGCGTAAACACCCTCTGTATGCATAAAAATCGTCCGTTCTGTATGGTTAAGTAATGCACTTTTATTCTAGTATATGGCTCTATGGTAGAATCAAACTTGCTTTCAGGGAGGAAAACAATGGTAACAGCACTCAAACTTTACGAAAAAATTGCAAATGCATTACGTGAAAACATACAGACAGGATTATTTGTGGAAGGAGACAAGTTACCCTCCATTCGTCAGTTAGTAACAGAATTTGAAGTGAGTATCTCAACCGTACAACAAGCCTACCATCAACTTGAAATGGAGGGGTTAATAGAAGCTCGTCCTAAATCAGGCTATTTTGTTGCCCATAAGATGGATTCACCCAGCCTACCTTTTACATCTAGGCCGGCACAGCGCCCCATTGAAGTATCGCAATGGCAAGATGTTTTAGAAGTGTTGTTAGCTAAAGAAGATACACAGAAAATACAACTTCAACATGCAATGCCTAATATGAAAACCTCTAGTCTGTCACCATTGCTAAAAAAAATGTCTTGGTTAATGCGTCAACAAGCAGAGCTTAGCCTCCCCTACTGCGACATAAAAGGAACATTGGCATTACGAGAGCAAATAGTAGAGCTAGCCACTTATTCTGGTTGTGTACTTCACCCCGATGATTTGGTAATCACATCAGGTTGCCAAGAAGCATTATCTGTTTGTTTACGCGCAGTAACAGAACCATCGGATATTGTGGCTGTTGAATCACCAAGTTTTTATGGGTCAATGCAGGCAATTAAAGCAGCAAACTTAAAAGCCATTGAAATACCAACCAATTCCGAAAATGGGTTAAGTTTAGAGGCCTTAGAATTAGCGCTAGAGCAATGGCCTATTAAAGCCATATTAGTGACTCCAACCGTCAATAACCCTATGGGTTACAGTATGTCTGAAGCTGATAAAAAACGCCTTTATCAACTCGCACAAAGTTATGATATTAGTATCATTGAAGATGATATATATGGTGATATCAGTTACCAATCACCACGACCTAAAACCATTAAATCCTTTGACGAAGATGGCCGCGTCTTATTATGTAGCTCCTTTTCAAAAAGTGTTGCACCGGGCATTCGTGTTGGTTGGATTGCCCCAGGCCGTTATCGTGACAAAGTGACCCACATTAAATACGTAAGTAGCTCCATGTGCCCTACTTTACCGCAACTAGCGATAGCAGATTTTATTCAATCAGGTGCCTACGCTCGTCATACACGTAAAGTCCGATTGTTATATAAACAAGGACGAGATCATTTAATTCAATGTATTAAACAACACTTCCCAACAGGTACTCGTATTAGCTTTCCACAAGGTGGTTACATACTTTGGGTAGAGCTTAGTAAACGCTACGATACCGTTAAGGTATATGCACAAAGTAAAACCAGCAAAGTCAGTATTGCCCCAGGCACTTTATTTTCTGCCACTGGTAAGTTCCGACATTGCATGCGTCTTAATTTTAGTGAAAAAACGGCGTTAGAAAGAGAACAAGGTATTATTGAATTAGCCAATTTGATTAAACGGCAAGATAATGATTAATGTTTATCAGTGATTCCGCTATTATTCGCGCTCAACTATTCTCGCTTGAAATAGACTTAAGGTAATCGCAGCAATATGAACGAAACGTTAAATGATTTAAAAGTAACCTATGACCAACAGGGGTACTTTGTGTTAAAAGATTATTTCAACGCAGATGAACTAATACCATTACGACAAGCCGTTCTGTTATTTCACCAAAACTGGCAACAGGGTAATCAGCATTTCTATCAAACAGAGGCATTTAATTCATCTTTAATTACAGGTACACAGTACTTAGCAGCCGCTGAAAGATTACAACTATTTAATTTCATCAGTTCAGCTAAAATGACACAGGTAATTGAAACCATTATTCCTCATAAACCTGCCTTTATGAATACTCAACTATTCTTTAACCCATGCACAACAACACAAGAAAATTTTTGGCATCGAGATTGTCAATATGACCACGATCTTGCAGGTCAACAACAAGCAATTAAAGACACACAAGTAGTGCATTTTCGAGTGCCATTGTTCGACGAACCAGGAATGGAGTTAGTGCCAGGGTCACATAAACGCTGGGATACTCAGGAAGAATTAGACGTACGATTAGCGAGAAAACGTAAGTTCAGTAGCGATGAACTGTCCTCTGGTAAAAAGATCCCACTTAATACCGGTGATTTGTTAGTGTTTTCAGCAGATATGATCCACCGTGGTTTATATGGTCAAGATAGATTGGCGTTTGATACGCTTGTTTTTGACTCCTCTGGTGACTTCGTCGATTATGTTGATGATGACTGTTTACCAAACCAACAGATGCTTAAACAGATTGAAAACCCAACTATTTTTAATAACACACTCCACTTAAAGTCATTAAATTGTCATGAGCAAGCTTGCTAATTGATACCTCTGCAGTAAACAAACAATCCAAACTCTTTGTGAACTCTTATAACTAATCTAGGTCTGTTATTCAAAGGGATTAGTTTGTTTACTTTTAATGCAAAATTTTGTTATCTACAGACTAAGATGGTAATAGCCGCCATACATTTTTACAAAAAAATATATATAAATGATAAAGGAATTAATCATGTCGATAGTTAACTCTATAAAATGGGCCACCTTAAGTTTATTAACCTTCAGCGCTGTTTTAACAAGCTTACATGCACAACAAGATACCCAGTCAGAAACCGATCACAACCCATTACAGAACATCGGAGAAGTAAAAGTGGTTGCCAGTGGATTTATCTCCACTGAAGGCCCTGTTTGGCATAAAAAATCCAATTCGTTGATCTTCAGTGATATTCCTGGTGACACTATTTATATCTTAGAGGCAGAAACAGATACCTTATCCGTTTTACGCAATCCCAGTAATAGCGCAAACGGCCTCGCATTAGATAACCAAGGATTTTTACTCGCGGCAGAGCAAAAAACCAGAATGATATCACGCATGGACCTTAGTACTTCAGAGGTCGTGCCGTTTATTAGTCGTCTTGAACTCGATGGAGAGAGTAAAAAGTTTAACTCTCCCAATGATATAGCAGTATTTCACGATGGCAGTGTATTCTTTACTGACCCTCCTTTTGGATTAAGAGGAAAAGCCTCTGACTTAGGATTCAATGGCATTTATGTGCGTTATCCTAGTGGCAAGATTAACTTAATCAAAAAAATGCCGTTAGATGAAAAACCTAATGGCATCCTTTTTAATGCACAACAAAACATCTTATATGTCGCTATTTCAGATGACCAATCTGGGCCTATTTTAGCTTATGACGTTAATTCAAAGGGGATGTTATTAAATGAGCGAGAGTTTGTTTTTGCACAAAATGCAGATGGAATGACCATTGATAAAAAAGGCAATCTATACGTTGCGACTCGTACTGGTATTGAAGTATTTTCAGCAACAGGACAGCACTGGGGGAAAATAACATTACCTAATTCATTGCGCACCACTAACTGTGCCCTAGGAGGGAAAGCGATGAGTACCTTGTATATTACCAATCGAAGTGGTGATCTCTACGCTGTGGAGCTGCCCGCGTTAACAAAATAAGAGCCAAGTGCCAATCAACCACACCTTAGTCGGTGATTGGCGCTTTAATCAAATGCTTGCTATAACCACTTTGATACTTGCGCTTGATAAGTAGCATAATTAACAGGAAAAATGTTTAATAAATGCTTTTCTTCAGCAATGCTTTGACGTTGTAATGCAATCACACCAATCACTAAACAAGCCAATGAAAACAATGAAGGTAATGCCAAGAAAAAACCTAACTGTGATAGTATAATACTGACAAACATAGGATGACGAGAATAGCTATAAACACCAGTAGTTTGTAGATATGCTGGTCCACTTGGGTCAATCCCCGTTCGCCAATGCTTACCTAATAATAAATGGATAAAAACAGTAGAAAGGAAACCAAGTGTTAACAATACATTGCCTAAGACAATAACACTTGCTGTATTTAAAAAAGAGATGGTACCCAGATAAATATCAACATCAATAAATGCTAAGCGAATCAAACAAACAAGCCAAATCGCAGCTCTAAACACTCGGAAGGTCATGTGATTCCACCAAGTATTACAAAAACGTTTGCCTGGAAAAATCACTGATTTAGATTGTAGTTTTTGCTGTTTTCTTATAATACGAACAGTATAAAATAAAGCAACAAAAGAGTAAAAAACCGCGAGATAAACACGGGTAAAATCCACCACCTGTTGGTGGCTGTAAAAAAGTTCCATCGCTAAAATTTACCTTACTATAGCCGCCGTTCAATAATGGTTGTTCACAACATCACTGAATACTATATACCACTGCTTTTATTGAGCTACTTATTGTAAATAGCATCAGTTAATACGGAGTATTCTAACTGAAATTAGCTAACTAATTAATATTTTAAGCTTAATTTTAGCTCTCTATTTATGGTGCATTTCTTTCTGAAGGTGAACGTTTAAATGTTCTCCCCATGCTTAACGGGTCAAGCAACTGTCGTTGTTGATGAGTCGCCTCCGCCCACCACATAAGTTGGTTAAAAGTTTGTGTAAAATAGTCAAACCATGAATCTTGATCTTGAGGCTCTTGTATCGCACCATCAGCGGCAAAAACGTCTTGCGCTTTGGGAATGTGAATCATCGATGAAACCGATAAACAACCTAGTTCAGACAAAAATGTACGCATAGCGACGGCCGCTCTCATTCCCCCCCATTGCCCAGCAGAGTAGGTGACAATCGCACTCGGTTTATATGAAAAGAGTGAACTACCAAAGTGATTTAACAAATGACTCAAAGCTGGACTCATAGAGTGATTATATTCCGGGCTAACCATAATATAACCATCACTTTGTTTAATTTTTTCAGCTAATGAATCCAAATCTGCTGGCACCTGACTTTTAGCATAGGCGAAATGAGGTTTGAAAACAGTTCCTAATGAATAGTCTAAGGCATCAACTAGCTCAAACTGATGCTCCCTATACCGCCCCTGCAAACAGGAGAGACAAGCCTCTGCCACTCTTTCTCCTAATCTTGCAGGTTTAGGTGGTGTACTATCACGCACCGAACCTAAAAATACCAAAAACTTCATTTCGCCTCACTTACAGTTAGTTAATAACTGCGATTACCCTTACATAAGTTAATAGATTATTTATACCGACTATATTAAATAAATGTTTTGAATTTCGCGCAGGAAAAATGACTTAGTTTAGGGTGTAAATTAAAGTAAATGGCTGTTTCCTTTTACGAAAATTACAACGAAGAAATAAGTTATTTTAACCAGTGAAATAGATCCGTTAATTAGTATGATTGGTATTAAACATCTAACACAAACTTTTGAATCGCTTTAGCGACACCACTTTCAGTATTAGACAATGTGACATAATCTGCGATCTCTTTTATATCGTCGGTAGCATTGCCCATGGCCACACCCAAGCCAGCGTACTTAAGCATATGGTAGTCATTGCCAGCATCACCAACACACATTACTTGCTCAGCTGGAATTGAAAAGTATTCAGCAATCGCCTTAACACCAATACCTTTGTTACTTTGTTTATTCAAAAACTCTAAAAAGAAAGGTGCACTTTTTAGAATAGTAAATTGCTCGTATAATTCAGCGGGTAACTTTTCAATCGCATCCGTTAATTTTTCTGGTTTATCAATGATCATCACTTTCAAAATAGCGTCGTCGTCATCAAACTCATTAAAGTCGAATAAGGTAATTAATTCGCCATTAGTGCGAGACTCTAAATCCGTGTATTCATTATGTGCTGGCGTTACTAAGCCTCTTTTTGCACAAAAGGCATGCACATGTAACCCCAGTAAATCAGCTAATGCAGCTATTTTTTTTGCATCTTTGCCCTTCAAAATTTGACTACGAATAATCTCACCACTTTTAACTTGCTGCACCACAGAGGCATTAAAACTTAAGACATAATCATCATTGCTAGTCATGCCTAACTCTTCTAATGCACCTCTCATACCACTAGTTGGACGTCCAGATACTAATACAACACGCACCCCCTTAGCACGAGCGGCATCAATAGCAGCTTTATTTTCAGCGGTGATTTTCTTATCCGGCGTCATTAATGTGCCATCAATATCTAGGGCAATCAGTTTATACATATAAATTCCTCTTTTTTCAGGCTAAAACAAGCTATTTTAACCATCAGTTCATAATAAAATTTTAGTGTTAAATTTACTCGTGTTCTTTAGTCAACCAATTAAGTACATCTGAGAAGCGATAATGTGCTAATGAAGCAAACCCTGTTAATTGACGTACTTTTAAACGCGTAAATATTGGCGTAGTTAATCCACATAAAAACCGTGCTCTTAATATATAGCTATCGTGCTCACCTAATCTTGCTGCAATAGGCTGACTTAACTGAACAGGATCATATGTCTGTAAAGGTGTTAACGTCGGTACTGGCGGCATCACTGCAGGCTGACCGACACACACAGAGCAATGTCCGCATTGACTTTGTAAACGTCGATCTGAAAAATAATGAGCAAGTTGCCAATTTAAACACTGATCACTTGCAAAAAAATCTAACAAATGGTGAATACGTTGAACTTCACTCTTCTCTTTTTGTAAAAATCGAGTAATCAGTTCATCACGTAAATCTTTAGTAATATTGGATTTATCAACTTTGTAGACCTGCGTCATCTGTTTTGTTTGCAGTTCGATCAACCCTTGTTGATCAAGATAATCTAATGCGGTTAGCACTCTACTCCGGTCACATTGAACCTTAGTTTGCATACGTTCAAAATTTAAAGAAGACCAAGTACGAGCTTTATCAGAAGTGGCTAAAATTGTTTGTACAAAGTGCGCTCTTTCACCATGAAAGCGGCCCACCAACTCAACTTCAGATACTAATAATTTATATTTGTATTCTGCATAATAACTATAAGCAGGCTCGATCACCGCTTCTAATTCGAGATAAACTAATAATGTTTTTAAGGCTAACAAGCGAATATTGGATTGGGTTGATAAGCTGTTCATTACGACTTCCCATTGCCCCTGTGCCTTGCTTATCTCTTCGATAATAAAGTCCACTGCACTGGCTTCTGGTGTATCCGCATGAACAAAGTTTTCTAGTACATTTAGATTATTTTTATTAGCTAAGACCAGGCATTCTGAGGTTTTGCCATCTCGTCCTGCACGACCGATCTCCTGAGCATAGTTTTCAATGGACTTAGGTAAATCATAATGCACCACAAAACGAATATCACTTTTATCAATACCCATACCAAAAGCAATGGTTGCTACGATTAACGGTAACTGACCACTCATAAACTGTTGTTGAATTTGTTGCCTTTGTTCATTACCTAACCCTGCGTGATAGGCCGTTGCCCTGACACCTGCTTGAGTTAATGCTTCAGCTACCTGTTCCGCCGTTTTCTGTAACGTGACATAAATGACCCCAGCTTGACCTACTTTACTTTCCAGCCAAGGTACTAAACAAGGTAATTTATTCTGCTCATCAACACCTAATACAGAAAGATTCAGATTCGAACGATAGGAACCCGTTAACGTAATATGCTCAGGTTGAATGTTAAATTTATCTGCCATGTCGTGGATCACTTTTTCAGTCGCTGTGGCAGTAAGTAGCAGCACTTGTTCAATAGAAAACTGATCTCGATAAGTCGCTAATTTTAAATAATCGGGTCTAAAATTGTGCCCCCATTCACTGATACAGTGTGCTTCATCAACCACCATCAATGAGATAGGAACTTGCTTCAAAAAAGTTCTAAAACGTTCACTGTTTAAACGTTCCACTGAGATAAACAAAATCTTAATTTGACCTTCGCTAACACGTTTATAAACCTCAGCTGCTTCTGCGCCAGTTTGCATAGATTGAATGCTCGCCGCTTGAATTCCTTTACTTTGTAAAAAATCCAGTTGATCTTGAATCAAAGCTAACAAAGGAGAAACGACCAAAGTTAAATGCGGTAGATGTAACGCGGGTAATTGATAGCAGAGACTTTTTCCTGAACCAGTAGGAAAAATAGCCGCAGCACTGTGCCCTGCTAAAAGAGATTGAATGACGGACTCTTGCCCAGGGCGAAACTGATCAAAGCCAAAATATTGCTGCAAGGTAGAATACATATAACAACTCGAAAACTAAATGAGTAAACATTTATACCATAGTTACTTATGTTTTGTAGTTATCTGTCTACACATATATCAATAAAATATAGTTAAACGATACGTCCATAAATGTGATTCAATGAAATGTAAGAACAACTTTAAAGGAATGACAACTATTCAATATAAATGCTATCTAATTGAATTTAAATATTTTACCAGCTTGTAAGTTTATAAAGATACGATCTTCACACAACAAACCTTGCCTGCTAACTAAAAGCCCCTTATCATCCTCTTGAAAATATAAACTTGAGGTCAAGATGACAACACCACAGCCTAACAAAGTCAGCAAACGATTAATTATTACTTTGTCATCTATCTATGCCATATCACCTTTTGCCATCGACAGTTACTTACCGGCTATTCCATTAATCGCCAATGAAATGCAGGTTGATATCTCCTTATTGTCAGTCACCGTAAGTTTATATATTTTAGGGTTAGCTATTGGTCAGCTAATTGGCGGCCCACTTTCTGATAAACACGGTAGATTGCCTATCATGTTGCTAGGCTTAGCGATCTTTGCTTCAGCAAGTTTATTACTTACCACCAGCACTCATATTGCTTGGTTATGGGGATGGCGATTAATGCAAGCCATTGGCGGTGGTATCGCAATTGTTGGAGTCCCTGCAACAATTCGCGACAATGCTGACGGTAAAGAGGCGGCCAAACTATTTGCTCTTGTAGCATTGATAATGATGATAGCGCCATCTATTGCACCGACCATTGGCAATTTAATTCTATCGTTACAATCATGGCATTGGATTTTCTACTTTACAGCCGGGTTTTCCTGTGTCGCTATGCTGATGGCGAAAAAATACGTTCCACATCAATCAAAGAAGCAAAAAAAGTTATTAGCAATCACCATTGAGCGTAATAAAGGCATAAAGTTTATTGAAGTATTTAAACACAAACAAGGGATCGGCTATATGATGGCCCAAGCTTTTGCCTTTGCAGTAATGATGACCTTTGTTACTAACTCCGCAATGATTTACTTGTCTATTTATGAAGTTAGCACCACTACCTTCACTCAACTTTTTGCCTTAAATATTGGTGGGTTAATCTTTATTAATCGACTAAACACACTACTATTAAACCGATTTGAACCCGCAACTTTAGCAAGATGCTTTTTAACGATGCAATTTTCAGGTGGTATTTTACTAGTCACTTCGAGCTGGTTAGCACCTAATAATTTAACACTCACTGTAATTGGCTTTATGTTAATGATCAGTGCAAACGGTGGGGTAATGGCAAATTGTAATGCATGTTTCTTAAAATATTTTGGCAAAAATGCAGGCACAGCTTCAGCAGTGTTAGGGGCTTTTCAATGTGCAATGGGAGCCACAGTGAGTGCCTTTGCAGCATTCATTAGTATGGGGTATTTACAACCTGTGGTACTGATCATGTTACTTTCTTCAACCGTGGCACTTACCGCAGTGATCCACAGCAATAAACAAGCTCGTTTGGCTGAAAATTTAGAGGCAGATAACCTGTAATCGTCTGAAGTATTACTTATGCTTTATAGCATACTAGTGAAATGCCCATAATAAAGCTTTTCACCCACCAGTGATTCTAATACTTCACGGCTCGGTAGGCTATACCAAAGCTCAGCCGCTTGCTTAACAGCTTGCTCACTTGTCCAAGTCAATTGCCAACAAACTTCATCTTCACGAGTAGTACTTTGTAAAATATCGTAGGAAGAAATCAACTGACCATGGTGATTAATCTCTTCGAAAATTAATAGACTTACACGCATTACCTCAGGGATATTTTGTTTAGAAACTTTAAAAATAGCAACTTCAGCGCATAAACTCATATTGTTTAACTCTTTATGAATAAGATTAAGAATACACAGTTTTTCTTAATCTTATTCATAAAGCAAACGTTAAAATCCTGATAAATTAACCAAGGTCAAATAAGATGAAAATAATAACCATTATGAGGTGTTATTTTTGATAAGCTAAGCTAATATTCCATTGATTGAGCGTTTAATTTTTAAGCTATTTAATCTACAAATATTATTTATTACGGTCGTTTGATGTTTGTCATCATTAAATATTTAAGCTCTAAAAATCATAAGAGAGCATTTTCAATGAACTTAATACCAATATTATTACATTTCTTTTCTACAAAAAGGTTAATTCTCCTACCTGCTTTACTACTTATTATTCCTAATGTATGTGCTACCGATACACCAGAGACTCCATTTGAACGAGACTCATTTGTTATTGGGCGTGTTAGCGACAACCCCAAAAAACATTTTAAAACATTAAAACCTTTAGCAGATTATCTCGCTGTAAACTTACATCAATACGGCATTAAAAAAGGCAATGTCATATTTGCAAAAGATAATCAACAAATGCGCCAATATATTGAACAAGGAAAAGTAGATTTAGTTTCTGAAACCGCTTTTTCTGCCACTATTTTAAGCCAAACCGATCATGCAGAAGTAATACTTAGACGTTGGAAAAAAGGCGTGGCTAATTACTGTACGTTGATTTTTGCACGTAAAGATAGCGGCATCAATTCATTAGCAGATTTGGTTGATAAGACAATCGCTTTTCAAGATCCTGGTTCAACTAGTGCTTTTTTTATCCCTTCTGCAACGCTAATTCGCAATGGCTTTGAGCTATATCCTTTAAAAAGTATCAGAGATAAGCCTCCAAAAGGAAAGATTGGGTATGTTTTTGCTAACAGTGAGATTAATATTTCCGCATGGGTAAATAACAATATTGTTGATGCAGGTGCATTCAGTAATTTAAATTGGGAAAACCCAAAAGATATGCCAGACACATTTAAACAATCTCTCTCAGTATTTTATGAAAGTGAGCACTTCCCTCGCGGTGTAGAGTTAATCCGTTCAAATATCGATCCTCGTATAAAACAAGCAGTCACCAATTTGCTACTAAACGCAGATCAAACACCAAAAGGGCAAGAAGCTTTATTAGCTCATCAAGAAACTAAAAAATATGAACCACTGTCTGAACAAGACTCTATTATGGTGATTACAAAAGCACTACAAGAAATTGTTTCTAATCAACTATAAACTTAGGAAATATCTATCCATTATAAATTATTAGAAATACTTAAAACTAAGCTTCCTTCATTACGATTAAGAGGTCGCTATGTATCAATTCATATGATCACAGTATTACTGACTGTGTTCATATTATCTTGTGTTCAACTTTACTTTTTTAATAAAAACGCGCAAACCATATTGCAACAAACAACCTTAAGCACCAGCACAAGTTTGCTTGAACAGATGAAAAAGAGAAATATTGGTGTCTTAGACTACCTTACAGAATCTTTAGTTAACCCATTATACCAACATGATTTATATGCAACTTATCACCTCCTTGCTCCCGCATTAACCAATACAGAGATACAAGCAATTTATGTTTTTGATAGCCAAGGAGCGCTATTTCATGATGGGCAAATGTATCCTAAAAACCTTGGAGTAGCTATTCAAAACACAGCCGTATTAGATTCAGTGATTAATCGTAAGAAAAATTATACTGCTGTGGATAACCATACATTAACCATAGCCAAACCTATTTTACTTGGGAATATGTTACTAGGAGGCGTGTCTTTAGAACTTTCATTGAAACAAATTAATAACGATATTGATCAAATGTCCGATATTTTCTTACAAGAAAACCAACAAAGTCTAAAAAGTATCACGCTTATCTTGTTACTTGCAGCCATTGTATTAAGTTTTATCGGTTTATTACTCTCTATTTTTATTTCCAATTCATTAGTACGTCCTATTCAAGCATTAGCATTACATGCAAAGCAGATTGGTAAGGGTAAGTTTGATCTAGTGAACAGCGTACAAAGAAACGATGAAATTGGCGAGTTAGCACAAAGTTTTAATAAAATGGGCAAAAAGCTAAAAGCACGTACTGAAGAGATCACTTTCCTTGCATATCATGATTCATTAACTTCACTACCTAATAGACCAATGTTCATTGAGCACACCTCTAAACTAATCACTAACTGTTTAAAGACTCACCAAAAATTTGTGGTGTTATTTATCGATTTAGATGACTTTAAAATGGTCAATGATAATTTTGGTCACAAAGCTGGCGATCACCTATTATGTGAAATTTCTGAGCGAATTAAAGGTCACTTAACAAAAAATAATATGACCCCACCTCATTTAGATGATGCTTTAATCGCTCGCATTGGTGGAGATGAGTTTTTAATCTGCTTACCTCAAATTAGAGTAGAAAAAGACATTAATCATTTTACACAAACACTTATAAGAAAAATTCGAGCTCCCATTACAATTAACACAGAACAAGTGATCGTTGCAGCCAGTGTAGGAATCGCAAAATTTCCTAACGACGGAAAAAATGCAGAAGAATTAATAAAAAATGCAGATATTGCCATGTTTCAAGCCAAAAAAGTGGGTAAAAATACCTTTAGTTACTTCACACTAGAGATGGACCAACACATAAAAAATAGAGCAAAATTAGAAAGAGATTTACGCAAAGCTTTAGTGAATTTAGAACAACTAGAGCTCTGGTATCAACCGCAATTTGATTTAACAAATAATACCCTTTGCGGTGCAGAAGCCCTATTACGCTGGAACCATCCTGAATTAGGAATAATCTACCCTGATCAATTTATTTCTATTGCAGAGGAAACTGGGTTAATCATCCCAATGGGTGACTGGATTATACAAAGTGCATGTAAACAACTCAAACAATGGAAGTCTCAACTAAATGGTCAGCCCTTCCACCTCGCACTCAACATGTCAGCCAGACAAATTTATCAAAGTAACCCTACTGGTATATTTAAAAGGATGCTCAAAAAATATCAAATTGAAGCAGGTAACTTACATATAGAAGTAACTGAAACATTATTGATGCGTGACGAAAATGAAGCTAAAAGTATGCTCAATGCAATTAGAGAGCTTGGAGTTGAAGTCTGGTTAGACGATTTTGGTACGGGTTACTCCTCTTTAGCGTACTTGCGCCACTTTGAAGTTGATGGATTAAAAATAGATCGCAGTTTTATTCTAGATATTGACCGAGGTATTTACGATAAAGCCCTCACCTCCGCGATCATTTCGATAGCGCATAGTTTAGATATAAAAGTAGTCGCAGAAGGCATAGAAAAACAAAGTCATATCGATTTCCTTAAACAACAGCAATGTCACTTTGGACAAGGTTATTTTTATGCCAAAGCAATTCCTGCAAATGAATTTTCAGAACAGTTTTTACCCAACATATAAAACAATTCTACAAATTAATGGGCTATCACAAAAACAATAAACAACATGATTGATATAGCGCTACTCATTTAGCTTTTATATGACTGTAACAATAAACAGATCATAATCAAAAATAGACCAAACCAACCTAATAATGAGATTGACTCTCCCACTACACACACAGCAAATATAGCAGCGACAGCAGGTTCAAAAAGGGTTAATAGTGTCGCTTTACTTGCATGAATTGTTTTTAAACCAAAACCAAAGCACAGGTAACCGATAAACATAGGAATAATGGCAATATAAAGCAACACCATAGTATTCACTGACGAAATAATAAATGTATTGGTGTTCAATAAAAATACAGGCACCAACAATATACCACCTAAACCAAATATACTGCCTACGGCTGATTTAGAGCTAACACCACGGTTGATTAGAGCTTTAGCTGCCCAAGAGTATAAAGCATAAGTAAAGCCAGCAACAAAGCCCAATAAAATGCCCAAATATTTATTACTCATGTCTAGTGTACTACTTGATACACTGGTTTCTGTACTGGCTAAAAAAGCAATGCCTATTGCCCCCAACAGCAAACTAAATAACCAGTAACCATCGATATTATTTTCTTTGCTAAAAAGTCGCTCGATAATCGCAACAAAGAATGGTGCACTAGCAATCGAGACAACCGTACCAATAGCAACACCGGATAACCGCATAGCGCTATAAAAGGCTAATGGATAAATAGCTAAAGCGATTGCGCCAATCAACAAGACATAACGAGCTTGAAGCAGTCTGTTAATATCTAAACGTATGTGTTTAGCCCCATTGATGGCAAGCAATAATCCGCCAATGCCCATGGTAAAAGAACCGATTGCTAAAGGACTAATACTAGAAGCATAAGAAGCTGCAGTTCCCGTTGTTCCCCATAATAATGAGGAAAATAATATAGCAAACACTCCCTGTTTACTTGCCTTAGGGCTCACTGTTAATTGGCTCAATGTTAGATTCCTTTACGAATTGATTTATGCTTCAAATAGTAAAGTAATAATTTAACACTTAGTTTGCAGTTAAGACGCTTTTTTTATCATTAAAGACTTACTTAACTTCTTATTTGGCGGGGAGATAGTTTGTAAAATTGAGAAAAGCGACGACTGAAAGCAGAGATATCACTATATCCGACTTGTTCTGATATCAATTGCACTGGGACATCAGTGTGAGTTAATAGCGCTTTGGCTTTCTCCATGCGCTGTACCGTAATATGTTGTAGCACACTTTGTCCGGTGCATTGTTTAAATACCTTTTTAAATTGTGTTGGGCTAAGGCATGCCATTTCAGCCAGTTGATTAATATTAAAAGACTGAGATAGATCATCAGAAATAGTTTGCAATACACGACGTATTCGTGGATCGATTTGCTCTTCTGCTCTCTGTTCCGATAACAACTTGTTAAACATCTCAATCATCATTTTTTCTAAAGACTTATCAACCTTATACTCTAATTGCTGCTCAATAAATGATAGATAAGTACGCAGCGGCGCTGACATTGAGAATACTAAAGAGGCCATTCTCAATAAATTGTCAGGCAGTTCATTGAGATCAGCCACAATAAAGCGAGCGGCTTCATCAGCTTTAAAAAGATGAAATACTTGTGCCGGTATTACTACACACTCTCCTACCGATACCTTACCTGTATAACCTTCTAGCTCTAGAATAATTGTCCCTAAGATAGGCAGAACTAACTGATGATAGGAGTGCACATGTCCTTTTTGTTGTTTACTATAAGCTCGAATGCTAAGGCTATCCTGCATTATTCACTCACTTCACTGCTATCAACTGCATTTTTAACACCAAAAGGGATATGCACAGATGGAGCAACGGTACTTGTCGAGCTTAAGTGACCCGATTGGTCATCAAAGAAAATATGTGGTTTTAATACACCCAAAATCAACCCTTTATCCACCCCGCCTAAGAAAAAAGCATCATTGGTCATCACGCCCCACTCTTTTAAGGTATTTAACGCTCTTTCATGGGAAGGTGCATTACGCGCAGTCACAATCGATACACGTAAACGATTACGGTATTCGGGATCATTTTTCTTCTTATGCTCTTCAATTTTTTGAATTGCAGACACTTTCACCAAAAATTCTTTCAATGGTCCAGGATTATGAGGTTGTAGCACATTTTTAGTTTCGTGCTCATGAAACTGATTAAGATCATTAGTTTTATGCATCACGGTTTCAGACTCATCGTCGGCCAGCACACCATCAAAGTCGAATGCAATACGTAAATCATCATCATCTTCATCAATAATTGCAGATTTCATCACATGCCCTGCCGGATAGCCTAATCTAATCGCTTCTTTTACATCAGAGGAGTTGCCTGATAAAAACAGAGAGATACTTAATGCAGGTATATATTGATAAGGCGACTTACCTTGCATAAAAATAGCCCGAGAAATAGGTAAGTTATGGTGCTTAATGGATTTCATGACACGTAGCCCTGTATCTGGGTCATTACGTGACAACAACACCACTTCAACCAATGGGTCAGACTTAGCATCATCGGTTAAATTATTGAGCGATAATAAACGCTTAACAAATGAAAATGATGGTCCCTTAGGTAATGGTACATCCACATGTTTTGTTTGATATTTACGGTATTCTTCTTCACCTTTGATGCGAAAAACCGTGTCGGATTCAGTCAAATCAAACATCGCACTAGATGCGACACCAATGACTAAACGATTACCCAGCTCATAGGGCATATAACAACTCCAAATATTAAAACAGTAAAATACTGCCACTGTAAACAACACTAGTATACAGCGAGTGTAAAGCTGTATGGCAAATGTATAGTGGATAAATGAATTCTATTTAACCTTAAGAACAACAAATGCAATAGTCATATTATTAATATTAATCGCACTTCAGTACTTTCACATAATGGTTGTTCACAGTTCCAATCAATCAAGCACTGAATCTTCATCACGATTAATGTATTATGTCGCGCATATATTCTCCCGACATAAAAGAACTTTCATGGCTATTCAACAATTCGATAATGAACTCACTATTATGCGCACTGCTAACACTGAAGTAGTGGCGCCTGTTATTGAGGGCTTATCTTCCTCCAGCATCATACTCTCCACACTTAACTCTAAATATATTCACTCCAGTTTAGGGCTACGTTACTTATATGCTAATTTAAAGGATCTACAAGCGAATTGTGAAGTTAAAGAGTTTGTTATCCATACACGTCCTTTGGATATTGTAGAGCAAATACTAGCGGCTAACCCTACTATTGTAGGCTTTGGTGTGTATATTTGGAATATTATTGAAACCACTAATGTAGTTAGCCTATTAAAAGTGATCGCCCCGCATGTAAAAATTATATTAGGCGGTCCGGAAGTCAGCTATGAATCTGAATCACAACCTATCGTACAAACTGCTGACTACGTATTAACTGGCGAAGCTGACATCAGTTTTTATGATCTGTGTAGAGATATTTTAAGTGGTAATGCACCTGATATTAAAGTGATCAAATCTAAGCCAGTAGATTTAAAAGATTTGGAAATGCCTTACCAGTATTACAGTGATGAAGATTTAAAAAATCGATTATTGTACGTAGAAGCATCACGTGGTTGCCCATTTAAGTGCGAGTTTTGTTTATCCTCTTTAGATACAAAATCAAACCCTTACGAGTTAACCGTCTTTCTAAAGCAGATGGAAACCTTGTACCAACGTGGTGCTCGTAACTTTAAATTTATTGATAGAACCTTTAATTTAGACATTAAAACCTCCTTACAAATTATGCAGTTCTTCTTGGATAGAATGACAGAGGATCTTTACCTACACTTTGAAGTAGTGCCAGATCACTTACCAAGAAAGCTAAAAGAGATGCTCGCTTTATTTCCAGAAAATACCCTACAGTTTGAAATAGGTATACAAACCTTTGATCAAGAAGTGCAAACCAATATCAGTCGTAAACAAAACAATCCAAAATCCAAAGAAAATTTAATCTGGTTAAAAGAAAACACCACGGCACATATTCACGCAGATTTAATCTTCGGATTACCTGGCGAAACATTTGAGACATTTAAAGATAGCTTCGATCAACTGTACGCTTGTAAACCACATGAAATTCAAATGGGTATTTTAAAGCGCCTTAAAGGTAGCCCAATCATTCGACATACAGAAAACTTCGATCTGCGCTTTAATCCACTGCCACCCTTTAATATATTAAGTACCGACAGAGTTGATTTTGCGACAATGCAACTGGTTAATCGCTTTGCGCGATACTGGGATATGATAGGTAATTCAGGTCGATTTAAACACACACTCGACCTATTATTAGCAGATAAGCCTTTTGATAACTTTATGGCTATCTCCAACTGGATTTTTGATGAAACAGGTCAAACGCATAAAATCAATTTGAAACGCCTGTATGAATTAATTTCTCAATCAGTGTTTGCTCTCTTCCCAGAGCAACATTCGCTCGTATTACCTCAATTAGAAAAAGATTACCAAGCTTCAGGATTAAAAAGCATCTTTAACACACTTAACCTTTACCAAGCTCAGAAAAAAGACAGCAATAAACCAAGCAAACTCTTACAACGTCAAAAACAACATATGAGTTAGTTTACTATAAAACTATAACTAAGCTGTTATTGAATAATTAGCTGAATTTTCCTTCAAAATTTTATTCAATACAGCCTAAACAACCAACTTGCGCCTCAAACTAATTAATGGCTAACAATCATACAACTTGTAAAAGCCAACTGTATTATTCATCCAGCAAATAAATTCACCTTCCTTGCCTAATTGAAACCGATTCCAAGTATAAAATAAACAATCATCAACACTTATATTCCCTCCTGATCATTTTGTTTGTCTTTATTAAAAACAGTACTTTAGCTATGCAAACTAGTTTGCGAATCAGATTGGATTGATAGCGAATAACTGACCTTTTGCTATGCCAATCTCAATTGACATAATCAAAATGAAAGGAAGAACAATGATTACATTTAGTGCATTAAACCTGAATAAATATACCATCAATGAGTTAACCGAAATAAAGTCTACGTTTTATCAACAAGGTTTTGTCTTGATAGACACTCATTCCATTAATGCTAAAGATAAAATATCTCCCGTGGCCAATGCCTTAAACCTTGGAGAAGCCGCTACCACAGCTTATAACAAAAAGTATTTTGATTATAAGTTAACCGCCGACAACATGGCCGTGATTGGTGACTTGCCCAATAGAAAAGGAAAAATCAATCATGAAGGTTTTGAAAGTAATAACGCCCAGGGCTTACATGTTGATGGCACGATTGAACCTTTAGGATCTATCCAAACCTCGCTCTTGTACTGTAAACAACCCGCAAAATTTGGTGGTGAAAGTATTGTGTTCAATCTGATCGGAGCCATTAATCACTTAGCCAAAAATGATTTGTCTCTTATTCAGCCCTTATTTGATCCCAATGCGCTTACAAGGGCCTCTACCTATGAAGGTATCAATGAGAGTCATACCGGTCCAATCTTAGGTTACCACCTTGAAACAAAGAGGCTGATTGCTCGTTTTGCAATAAACATTACCTGCCAGTGGCAAGAAGGATTTGACAAAGTGCCAGGGTTGCAGAGAACCATTAAACACCTCTTTGAAATGGCTAAGGAAGATTCTCCTTATACCGCTAAATTTCCATTACAAAGTGGTACATTAATGGTAATGGACAACAGTAGAATCTGTCACGGTCGTGCCGCTTATATAGATTGTACTGAGAACCCACGAACCATGATCCGAGGTATTTATTCGCAACTACCTAGTTAATTCAATTTATAGACAGTTATAAATAACGCTTTAGGTATAAAGCACGATAAAAGACCATCGTGCTTTTTCTTTGAAAAAATAAATAGAAACATTAAATGAGAAACAGGTTACTGCTCAACTAATCATAACTATTTTCAACAGTAAATATTGCAATTACGTTGTTTCATATATTGTTGGTTGCCATATTTGCATCAACATCTCAGGTTTAGAAACGGGTTTAAAGCCAAATTTAGCATACAAAGAATGCGCACTACTTGTAACCAACATAAAACGTCTCAAACCTTGTAAATCGGTATGCTCACAGATGGTCCGCAACAAAAATTTACTTAATCCTAAGCCTCGGTATGCTTCTAATATAAAAACATCACTTAAATACGCAAAGGTCGCTTTGTCAGTAATAACACGAGCAAAACCTGCTTGTTGGTTTTTATCGTCATAAACACCAAACACTAATGAATTAACAAGGGATTTTTTAAATGTTTCAAGTGGTATATTGTTAGCCCAGTAAGTATTGGAAATAAAAGAATAGATTAACTCAATATCTAAATCATCTGGATTGGTCGTTATGTTAAAACCTTGCAAATGAATACTCCTCAATAGCTATATACAGTAAAATTGCTTACACATATTATGTCTAAAGTGACTTGCTCATTATCTGTTTGAGCAGAACTCTTTTTGCAACGCTTGTTTTTGTTCTTCCTTAATATCAGTCCATGTTTTACCTGCTTCAAGACCACTGACTCGCTGTTCATATTTATCACAAGCTCTTTTTAAAACAGCAGTTGGGTTAATACCCATCTCTTTTTGTAGCGCAGTTAACACATTTAGGTAATCCCACAAGACATCACCTAACTCATCCTCTAGAAAACATTGTCTATTTTTAGGCATCTCCTCTATGACTTCATCAACTTCATTCTTTATTTCAGTCAGGTAAGTTTCAGCGCCATTAGCCCATTGACTGTGTTCATCCAGCAAAGCCTTACGCTTTGCTATCACCATTAATTTATCGAACTCTTGCATAAAACCTCATTACACTAACCTGCTTTTACAAGCTAAAAAATAACACTGCAACTAAAGCTAAAAGAGCGGGTAGCCCCTGTATTAACCAAATTGTTTTCTTCACCGTAAAACCGCCATAACCTGCAGCGACGACAATACACGCTAAAAAGAATACTTGAATTTGCTGTGCAAAAATGGGGTTACTATGAACAAGTCCCCACATTAATCCTGCCGCTAAAAAACCATTATAAAGTCCCTGATTAGCGGCCACCACAGCTAATACATCAGCCTCTTTTTTCTCAATACCAAACATCTTAAGCGTTCTTGGTTTATGCCATAAAAACATTTCTAGTATTAAAATATAAACATGCTCTAGGGCAACCAACAGTACTAAAATAAAAGGTATTGAGTACATATTTTTCCTTTGGATTAACCAATAACGCATCTGTAAAAATTTTAAAATCGTTTATTCACTGCCATTAACATGACTAAGTAGACTTAAACAATTCCAACTAAAACAACAATATAAAAATATATATTTTCTTTATTGTATGAGCATACTATGACTAAATGACGACGTTAAGCGTTATATTATTTTTAAAACTTTCAAGAAATAAATTGTTAGGGTACTTAAATTCAGTATCACCACTCCCCATCACTTAAATAATCACCTTTGCCTTTTACACCTATCAGATTGATTGGAAATAACCATAGTAAAAACAAGATATGTCATAGACAAACCTATCAATTAAGCATAAATTAGACATATATTAATAATAACCATTATCATTAAGTAGGGTTGTTAGCCTATTAGACTTATTGATAGAGATGTAAGAATAATAGAAAAAAGAACATGAGAACTAAACATTAAATTGGGTGAATTATGAATAAAAAAACAATCCTTATGATTTTAGATGGCTGGGGTACTTCACCAGATCCTAAAGTATCAGCACCAGACAATGCGAACATTCCATTTCTAGATTCTTTATATAAAGATTACCCTAATGCCTCACTTCGCACCGATGGTGAACATGTTGGTTTACCAACAGGACAAATGGGTAACAGTGAAGTTGGACACATGAACCTTGGCGCTGGCCGCATTGTGTACCAAGACTTAGCAAAAATTAATATGGCCGTTGCGAATAACACGCTAGCGAAAGAACCAGTATTGGTTGATGCATTACAGTACGCTAAAGAAAACAACAAAGATGTGCACTTTTTAGGCTTGTTAAGTGATGGTGGCGTTCACTCACATTCAAGCCATTTAAAAGGCTTTATCGATGCAGCACAACAAGCTGGCGTAGAAAACTCTTACGTCCACGCATTTTCCGATGGCCGCGATGTAGACCCGAAATCAGGTAAAGGCTCTATTGCAGATTTACAAAATTACATCAAAAACACTAATACACAAATAGCTTCAATTACTGGTCGCTACTACGCAATGGACAGAGACAATCGCTGGGAACGAGTACAACTAGCCTATGATGCACTAGTGAATGGTGTTGGCGTAAAAGCAAACGATCCAATCAGTGCCATTGAACAAAGTTATGCAGATGGCATCACAGATGAGTTTGTTAAACCAATCATTTTAACTGATGACGAAAATCAGCCTCGTGCCACCATTAAAAAAGATGATGTGGTTATCTTTTTTAACTTCCGCACCGACCGAGGCCGTGAACTAACACAAATGCTGAGTCAACAAGATTTCCCAGAGCAGAACACTACTAAACTTGACTTGTACTACGTGACAATCACTAATTACAGTGATGACTTTAAAAATGTAAAAGTCATCTACGACAAAGACAATATTAGTGACACGCTGGGCGAAGTATTAGAAAAACATGGTAAAAAACAGATCCGTATTGCGGAAACTGAAAAGTACCCGCACGTTACGTTTTTCTTTTCAGGCGGTCGAGAAGAACCTTTTGAAGGCGAATCTCGTATCTTAAAAAATTCACCTAAAGTCGCCACATACGATTTAAAACCTGAAATGAGTGCCTATGAACTACGTGATGCACTAGTACCAGAGTTAAACAAAGGCGAAGCTGACTTTGTTTGTCTTAATTTTGCCAACGGTGATATGGTAGGCCATACCGGTATGATGGATGCAGCGATTAAAGCCTGCGAAGCTGTAGATGAATGCGTTAAAGATGTTGTAACAGCCGCACTTGCAAATGATTACACCACCTTGATCATCGCTGATCATGGTAACTGTGAAACTATGATGAATCCAGATGGCAGCCCACATACTGCTCACACAACAAATCCAGTGCCTGTGATTTTAGTGGATAAAGATCTGAAGAAAATTGAAGATGGTGTGCTAGGCGATATGGCGCCTACAATACTGAAATTAATCGGTATCGAGCAACCTGCTGCAATGACCAGACATTCACTAATTTAGCATCCTAATAAATACTAACTAGCAGGGTAGACAACTGCCCTGCTTTTAACCTAAAGATAATATTTGATATCAAGATAGAATTACGTTGCAGAAAATTAAAGTCATAATGTAAATTATTGAATGCCCTTAATTAAGATTCTTTAGAAAGCGACTAAACCAAAAGCTCAATCTAATTTTTGGGGATTATCTCCATTCTACTAAGAATAAGTAACTATCACTCCTCGTTCATTAACAAGTAAGTCTTCCCAGCACTCCAGATGCCAACCCCAGTTCCTTCTGATGTGGTTAACGTTTCTAACTCATTGGCCATATCATAATAAACGTGGCGGGAAATTAAGGCCTTCATACCATAGCGCATAGAGACATAAGGGCGTTCATTACCTTGATAGGGAGCCAGCCAAATGTCACAGTCAATACCCAATATAATATTGTCATCGGTAAGCGTCCGAAACTCAACAGCGCGACCTTGAGCGGTATCAATCCATTGCCAGCTTATAATCATAAATGGCGCATCTTCCACTTGTATTCGCACTTTCTCAACAGGCGTGACTAAATAGTATTGCTCATCTTCTAACCATAGGATACGGCTGAACATTTTAACCATGGCAGTACGACTGATTTTCTGACCTTCATGAACCCAATCACCATTTGACTTAATGACAAAATCCATATCACCACAAAAAGCAGGCGTCCACTCGTGAACAGGTGGTAATGCGTTATATTTTGTACTTTCTAAACCTTTTAACATAATCGTTATTTCCCTGAATCCGTACTAACTAATTAGATAATGATTTGTAAAACAGTACAGCAACTTTTCTAAGGAGATGCAATCACAATCGAACATTGAGTTATTTCTAAATGATTTAAGTGCCAGTACAATTTCTTACAACAAAAATTAACAAAGTCTAAATTTGTAATGATCGTTAGTATTTAGTCGTTCGTACTCCATTAAAGCTAGGCATAATGGCCTCCATTTCAGGTACTCGCCACTACCTTAGATTAACTTGAAATCAAGGGGGCATTACTTCTATTGATAATCTAATGAAGAAGCTAGCATGTATAAATGTAGTATATTTATCATTTAGTTAAATACACCTAAAACGATATCTGATGTCATTTGACTCAGGCTACATAAGAAATAATACCCACAAAGATTGTATAACGTTGATAATTATAAATAACCAGCATATCGGATACACAAAGACATCATAACTTTTACTAATATAAAATGGATAACACATAACTATGGTTGATTTTAGCCGACTCGCCTATATTGATCTTGAAACAACGGGGACTAAACCAACACGTGATCAAATAACTGAAATTGCTATCGTCCAGACTCTTAATGGAGTAATCGTCAGCACATGGCAATCGCTAATCTGCCCAAATACTCACATTCCCTTAATGATTCAGAAATTAACTGGAATAACGCCAGAAATGGTTGCTGATGCCCCTACTATTGACGAAGTTTTACCTGTCATTATTGAGAAACTTGCTGGTCATGTGCTGGTTGCACACAATGCGCGATTTGATGTGGGCTTTCTGCGAAACGCCTTTAAGCAAAATCATAGAGAATTTAAGTATCCAGTGGTGTGCACAGTCAAACTCTCTCGAGAAATGTACCCCAATGTTAAAAGACACAACCTAGACAGTATTATTAAACGTCTTGATTTAATTTGTGAAAGTCGGCATAGAGCAATGGATGATGCAGCTATTCTGCCACAAATAGTGGCCCGTATGAGAAGTGACTTTAATGAACAGGCTGTACTAGAGGCAATGCAATCTCAACAAAGGCTTTCTAGCGTTCCTCCTCATATAAACCCAGATATTTTTTCAGCTATGCCCAATGAACCAGGCGTTTATTTATTTTATGGTGAAACAGGTAACTTATTATATGTCGGCAAAAGTGTGCAAATTAGAGCGCGAGTTATTTCACATTTCTCTAGCGATCATAGTCATGACCGTGAAATGCGCATGGCCCAACAGGTATATGACATTGAATGGGTAACCACCGCTGGTGAATTTAGTGCGTTGGTTTTAGAATCTGAATTAGTTAAGTCGCGTGCTCCTTTGTTTAATAGACAACTTCGAAAACAAAAATCCCTATTTACAATCTATTGGGAAAACAGTGCCAGTGAAAATGTTGCTCAACCAAGTGTGATTGATATTAATACTTTAAATACACAATCGAAAAAAGCATCACTACGCAATACCTACGGACTTTATAAAAACCGCCGAACCGCACTTGAAGCCCTACGTAAATTAAAAGATGAAAATCAACTATGTGGAATACAATTAGGTTTAGATAAAGGAAAAGGCCCTTGTTTTTCCTATCAACTTAAAAAATGTAAAGGTATTTGCTGCGGCCAAGAGTCGAGCATCAGTTACCAAATGCGAATGCAACAAGCATTTTCACCGATAAAAATTAAAGGTTGGCCCTATTCAGGCGCGATTGGCATTAAAGAGTACAATGAAACTAGCGATATAAGCTGCATTCATATTATTTCGCATTGGTTATATTTAGGGAAAGTGAATGATGAAAGTGAATTAGCAGACTTTAATTTTAATGTGGCAGCCAAACTGGATATAGACTTTTACAAGATATGTATTTCTCAGTTACAAAAGAGCCCTGCGTTGATTAATTTAGAGGATATTAACTAATAACTAAAGCCTATTTATCCTTTTTTGGAGTAACATAAAAGTTCTCTTTGGTGCTGTCGTTTCTCTGCAGAAATACATGTTTACAAACATCCAGACAACAGTTAACAGGACATATATGGTCACTCCTTTTCTATGCTAATTTTGGGTACAACTAGCTCTTCAAATGCTTTTCGTACAGAGGTTAACTTCCACTCAACTTTTCTGCGTTTTTTCTCTAGTATTTCTCGGCAAACTAGTTCAATAGAATTCAAAATTTCTGACTGACTATTACTGCTTACCATCAAATCGCTCATACTAACATTACTGACATCTCTACTTGTCGTTGAATTACAAAACTGGCAGGCCGTAACTGTATTTATTGCATCAATTTCTTTCGCAAATAACTCACTTTCTTCGTTAGTTAAGTTCGGGAATTTATCGTTTATTTCAGACTTTATCTGCTTTAAGTAACCGCCTTGTGATTTACCGATTAAGTGCTCAACCGTCATTTGCCGCCACAAGTCAAAATCTAAGACTCCATCACCACAACCACATAACTGACACACGCCTTTACAGCGAATATGTACATTAGCTGAATAGCCAAATAATGACTGGCAGTTTTTATAATTGTACTCGCTCACAATTCCCTCTTTTGAAACTAACGCCCACATTAAGCGGACTAAAATTATTGGCTGAAATGTGTAGCGAAGCGGAAAGTAGCCAACTGTTTTAGTTCTGTTTAAAGCTCATGTTAAGTGCCTTTTTGAGCAAGACGATTAATACTAGATAATTCAGCTTGCCACCAAAGTAATGCATCTGACAACTGTTCAAAAAGTTCATGACCGTCTGGAGTAATGTGAATATTATCATCTACAACATCGATCTTCCCTTCAGAATCGGTATCTATCCATTCACATTTATAAGTTATGAAATTAAGTTCATATTCTTTTAAAACAAGATTTCTAGATTCATTAATAAACGTCCAAAAAATGGTTGGTTCTGGCTTGTTTTGATTGATTTCACTCCACCATTTATCAATTACAGCCTTATGAGTTATTGATAATTTAGAATCAACTTTATGGAGTACATGACCAATCATTCGAAGTAGACAAATAGTAGAAACCCAATGCACTCGCAACTCTTCATAATTTGAAGCTTTTTCCATTAAACTTAGTGATATCCAAGCGTCATCAAGAACTTTTCGGGATTTCATAGAGCCTCCATTGGCACTTAACGCCGCAATAAATGGTGTGTAAGTTGGCGCTGTTTTTGCTGGCTTTTTGTTTTTAGCATAAATCGCGACAGCCGTAATGCGTCCGATTTAATTGCCTTGTTATAACCTAATCCAACTCATAATTTACGAAGTGATTCCATTCATCAATAGCATCTTCTGCAGCTTGTTGATGCTTCGTTGCTGCATCATTTTGCTCTTCAATAAAATCTTGAATGCATTCTTTATAGCGCTCAACGTCATCATTAAAGCTATCAACTTCATACTGAGAAGTAAATTCATATGGTTTGTAAGGTTTTGAACATGAATGGCTTGGTGTAAACATATCAGCCAAAACAGGCAATGATAAAAAACACATACAAAAACTTGTCAATATTAATCTTTTATTCAATCTCATACAAAACCTCAACTTTGAGTTATAACGCCTCATTAATAGGCAATAAAATAGTTGGTTAAAATAAGCGAGGCACGAGCAAAAACCAACTGTTTTTTGTCCTGCTTTAATGACTTGTTATATTTTTTTATACTCACTAGTGACTTCAACATTTGCTGAACATTGAAAAGCTATCAAAGCCTTATTTGCATTATTTCTCAATGTTAAAATAAGCTCGTCGCGCTGTTCCGAGTTTGAATTTTTATTGAAGCCAATATATTGATTTGTGCAATCAAATAATTGATGAGCTGCGGCTTGTACATTTTTAGGGGAGATAATTGCTACTTCGTTATAAAGCATTAAAAACGTCTTATAGTCATCTGTTTCAAAACCACTACAAAAATTAACATGATCATAAGTTAACTTATGTGAACTTGATGTAAATTCAACATATTTTGCTTTTTGAACTTCTTGTCGCTTTAAGAAGTTAGTCCATTGTTCTTTTTCGAACTCATGTTCTTGTGTTTTTTTTAGAACGCAAAAGCCTGAAATAGCAGAGATTAGAGCACCTAAGCCAATTTTAACAGCTGTATCGGCTACGTTCACCCAGTCCATTTGAATGCTCCTATCGTGATTAAAAATATAACATCTCATTAGATAACAAAATGTCACCTTTCCCGCGGAAAGATGGCAAACACACTGAACTGTATAAATAAACATACATTTTATTTATAGCTGTATTTTATGGTATGCCCATTTTTAATGGCTGTTGCTGAAAACATGTGTACGAAAAATTAGGCATAAAAAAACCCGCAAACCTTAATAAGGTGTTGCGGGTTTTCTCGTACCTATTCGGTACTTAATGTGGCGGAGAACAAGAGATTCGAACTCTCGAAGGGTTGCCCCTTACACACTTTCCAGGCGTGCGCCTTCAGCCACTCGGCCAATTCTCCGTAAATTGCTCGTTTATTAGACTAAAGTGATAGTTTTAATAATAAAGCGATGCGCATGATAGTTAACTCGTTGCGGTAAATCAACCATTAACACCAATAATTCAGGGATTTATGCTAATTCTTGTTGTAAATACACGGATGCACCTAATAACCCTGGGTTAGGATGCGTGATCAAGTACGTTGGAATGCCTTTTAAATAATGGCTCAATCGCCCTTTTGCTTCGAAGTAAGGTCTAAATTCACTATTTTTGAAAAAATCGACGAAGCGCGGAATAATACCACCAGCAATATAAACTCCACCTTTGCAATCTAAGCTCAAGGCTAAGTTGCCAGCAAAACTACCTAATGCTTCGCAAAACAGGTTTAAAGTTTGTGTTGCGAGTTCACATTCACTATTCAATGCAGCTTCTGATATTTGTGCAGCTTCAAAGTACTCAGGCTGTTTTCCTGCTAAGCGACATAAAGCATGGTAAATATTGACGAGCCCCTGCCCTGACATTAATCGTTCATTAGAAACATGTCCGAATTGACCTTGTAATAGTAATAGCACATCAGCTTGTTGCGATGTGTTTGGTGCAAAACTAGTATGCCCACCTTCCCCATCTAAGCTTATCCATTTTCCTGCATGTTTTATTAAATGTGATACGCCTAAGCCCGTGCCAGGACCAAACACAGCTTTCACACCTTCTTTAACTTCTGTGCCCGTACCGATTTGAATTTTCTGATTATCTTCCACAAATGGAACCGCTAATGAGATAGCCGTATAATCATTGATCACGTGTAACGTTTTAAGGGATAGTTTATGTTGTAGGGCTTGCTTAGAGAACTTCCAATTTAAGTTGGTCATTTGAACTAGATCATGCTCAACTTGGCAGGCAATACCAATACATAAATGGCTCACAGGGTCTGGCAAGGTAACAAAATATTGCGCTAAAGCGGCATCTAAGGTAATAAATTGCGCACAAGGGTATTCACGAACTTTGCTTATTTCTCCAGTTACGACATCTAACACTGCTAAACGTATATTGGTGCCGCCAACATCTACAACTACTGATAACATGGTACAACTCCCGCCTTTTTTCATCGTTTTATGAGATAAGAGGCGGATCTGCCTCTCAATTTTTTAATTTAAATTTTAATTTTTTGATCTGAAACATTATTCGAATGTAATAAAATGACATAAAAATTTAGCTATTCTATAATGATTTACAAATATTACTGGTCGTTTATGTAGTTTTATTTCATTTTTAGTTGCAAATTTTCCATTACTAGACACCAACTTATTGCTGAGTGAAAATATAATGAATACGTTAGAGTTAATTAAAAAAAATCTTGATACTTTTAGTAAATCAGAACGAAAAGTAGCTGAAGCTATTTTAGCTTCTCCAGAAACAGCTATTCATTCAAGCATTGCCAACCTTGCCAAAATAGCAGAGGTCAGCGAACCGACTGTTAATCGTTTTTGTCGCCGTTTAGATACCAAAGGCTTTCCTGATTTTAAACTACATTTAGCACAAAGTTTAGCCAATGGCACGCCTTATGTGAACCGAAATGTAAATGAAGATGATGGCCCAGAAGCTTACACATCGAAAATTTTTGAATCTACTATGGCCTGTTTAAATGCAGCCAAGAATGGTTTAGATACTAATCTCATTAATCGCGCTGTCGATGTATTAACACAAGCAAATAAAATATCCTTCTTCGGATTAGGCGCTTCTTCGTCCGTTGCACATGATGCGCTGAATAAATTTTTCCGTTTTAATATTCCAGTTTCTTGTTTCGATGACATCGTAATGCAACGTATGAGCTGTATTAATGGTAGTGAAGGTGATGTAATTGTATTGATTTCACACACAGGCAGAACCAAGCCTTTAGTAGAAATAGCACAATTAGCCCGAGAGAATGATGCCTTTGTTATTGCCTTAACAGCAGAAGACTCTCCACTAGCGGAACAAAGTAATTTAGTACTTTCTTTAGGTGTACCTGAAGATACAGATATTTATATGCCAATGTCTTCACGTATCGCACAACTAGTTCTCATTGATGTACTCACTACTGGTTTCACATTACGCCGTGGTGCAAAGTTTAGAGATAATTTAAAAAGGGTAAAAGCGGGTATTAAAGATTCTCGTTTTGAAAAAACTAATGATGAAGCGCTTTAAAAGTATTACAGTATAACGGTGCATTTATTAACCCCCTTTTAGCCTTATATTTTTTTATATGTAACAGGAGTTAACATGGCAAGACGTACGAAAATAGTTACTACTTTAGGCCCAGCGACGGACCGCGGTAATAATTTAGAACAAATCATTGCAGCTGGTGCCAATATGGTACGTATGAATTTT
This sequence comes from Psychromonas sp. KJ10-5, assembly GCF_055808325.1. Classification (NCBI taxonomy): domain Bacteria; kingdom Pseudomonadati; phylum Pseudomonadota; class Gammaproteobacteria; order Alteromonadales; family Psychromonadaceae; genus Psychromonas; species Psychromonas sp. KJ10-5. The sequence continues at coordinate 1,469,431 of NZ_CM147864.1, forward strand.
TCTCACGGTGAAGCAGCTGACCACATCAAACGCGCACAACAAGTTAGAGAAATTGCCGTTAAACTAGGCAAAGAAGTGGCGATCATGGGCGATCTTCAAGGTCCTAAGATCCGCGTATCTACTTTTGAAAATAATAAAATTCAATTGGCTGTCGGCGATAAATTTACATTAGATAGTGATGTAGAAAAAGGCCAAGGTAATCAACAACACGTTGGTTTAGATTATAAGACGCTTCCGCAAGAAGTGGATACAGGCGATGTCTTATTATTAGACGATGGCCGTGTTCAGCTTAAAGTTGAATCAGTTGAAGGCAATAAAGTACATACCGTAGTTACTATTGGTGGACCGCTTTCAAATAATAAAGGTATCAATAAGCAAGGTGGTGGTTTATCTGCTGCTGCATTAACAGACAAAGATAAAAGAGATATTTTTACTGCCGCTGAAATCGGTTGTGATTACCTTGCTGTATCTTTCCCTCGCAATGGTGCTGACTTACATTATGCACGTAAATTAGCGCAAGAAGCTGGTAGCTTTGCTAAAATCGTTGCTAAGGTTGAACGTGCTGAGGCAGTTGAAACAAAAGAAGCCTTAGAAGATATTATCTTAGCCTCTGATGTGGTGATGGTTGCACGTGGGGATTTAGGTGTTGAAATTGGTGACGCACGTTTAGTTGGCGTACAAAAAGATATGATCCGTACTGCACGTCGTTTAAACCGTGTTGTTATCACTGCGACGCAGATGATGGAATCAATGATCAGCGCACCGATGCCAACACGTGCGGAAGTTATGGATGTCGCAAATGCGGTATTAGATGGGACTGATGCGGTAATGTTATCGGGTGAAACGGCAGCAGGTGATTACCCTGTTGAAACCGTAAGAGCGATGAGTGAAGTATGTATTGGTGCAGAAAAACATCCTAGTATTAACGTTTCAAACCATCGTATTAACCATACTTTTGATGATCCTGGTGAAGCGTTAGCAATGACTACTATGTATGCCGCTAACCATACAAATGGCGTTAAGGCGATTGTTGCATTAACCGCGTCTGGTTCTACACCGTTGTTAATGTCTCGTTTAAGCTCTGGTTTACCGATTTACGCACTTTCTAGTAATCAGCAAACATTAAACTACTGTGCATTATACCGTGGTGTAACGCCTGTTAAGTTTGAATCTACAACGACTAACAGCATCGAGTTTATTGAAAATGCGTTAACGACACTAAAAGCATCTAACTTAATTGCTGAAGGTGATTTGATTCTGTTAACTCATGGTGACAATATCAATCAAGGCTTTACTAATACTTGTAAGATCATCAAAGTATAAACTGAGTTAAACTTATTTTTTAAGTTACAAAAAAGGCGTGTTATTCATTGAATAACACGCCTTTTTAATAAAATCTTATTTTATTCTTTAGGTGCAGTTTGCGTAAAGATAGGATCTGTTTGAGCAAGATCTAATAATTGTTGTAGCGCTGGAAAAGCATCTAGTGAAATTTGATTCCTGAATATAGCCCAATCAAGAAATACTGCTAATCGAGTTTCAGCCTGAGTTAACGGCAATGCTTGGCTAAATGTTTTATTGTTAATCGCTTCTAGACCAGATTGAATACGATCTTTCTGACGTGTTAAGTAAACACTTTGATCGGCCGTTATACCGTCAAATTTAGCTAACAGGACTAAATTAACACAAGCATCTAATACTGTGTTGGTCATATGGTAAAGTTCTACTTCTTCTAAATCAGTTAAAAATCCCTCTCCAACTAATTCATAAAGATGGGTCAGAATAGACGTTGAATCAGTCAGTTTTAATTCACAATCAACTAAAAGTGGTACTTTTTTAGTTGGTGATAATGTGGCACTTTGTGTTGCATCAATTTCAAGAAATTCGCACTCAAGTTCTGTTTGTAATAGTGCAATGCGACAGTGACGAACAAAGGGTGAAGTGTAGCTACCGTATAATTCCATGAGTAAACCTTTAAAGTAAGAGTAAGTAATACCACTCGGATGAAACTTATTTAATGGTATCGTGAAGTACCTGATTATATAAGCTCAATGCTTATTAATCACTTTATGAAACTCTTTATTATTAGTCAATATAACTATTCACTGAGTCCTATCATTGATATTTTACATATAAATCAATTAATTAAATAGGTAAAACACGATTTCTTCCTAAATTTTTGGCTTTATAAAGGTATTCATCTGCCCGTGCAATCACTTCAGTAATACTTTCATTTGGCTGACTTTCCACCACACCAAATGAAGCGGTAATATTGTTAATCATCTGTCCAGAACGTTTATCTTTTAAGGATAGTTTTTCTAATTTTTTACGTATGGATTCTGCAAAATGACGGGCAATACGAATATTAGTTTTAGGTAATAACATCACAAACTCTTCACCGCCAAAGCGATAAGCGGTGCTTTGCTCGCGCATACTTTCGTTAATTTTACGACCAACGGCTTTTAAAACTTGGTCCCCTAACAGGTGCCCCCAAGTATCATTGAATTGTTTGAAGTGATCTATATCGCAAAGGATGATGGAAAAACTTCCGCTATTAGATTGTAGGTAACTAGTGAGCTCTGTATCAAAAGCATGACGATTAAGCAGGCCAGTTAATGAATCATATAGTGCAGCTTTACGTGATTCCTCTAGCTGAGTTTTTAATGTGCCAATTTCATTCTTAGCTGACGCTAGACTATTACCAAAGAATTGCGTCGCATTACGCATCTGTTTTGCATCTTTTTCTAAGCTTTTTAATAAACCAACCACTTCCTCTATTGACCAGCCCTCTTCTTCTACTTTACTGATATTAGAAACATTTTTATCAAAAGAGTGCTGAAAGTCGGTGGTATCAGAATGCGTATCGCCAATTAATTGGTCCAGTTGCGTCATCATATTTTCAAGAGTTGAACGGAATTCCCATGTTTCATTTTCTGTTGCAGAGCAAACATGCTCTCGATAAAGTGACTCAGCTTGAATAGGCGGACAAATATCACTCGCTGACAATAATTTATCCATGGACTCTTTAAGTGCAGGATTTTTTTCAGCAACATAGTGATACCAAAGAGCATAATTGTTAGGTGTGGTTGGCACTGAGTATTTCATCATTAATGGCAATGCTTTCTTTAGGTTGTTAGCAGACTCTACAATTAGCTCTTTGCTCATAATATCTTTCTTATTAGGTTTATGGATTAATTAACTCAAATTATAAACCCTAATTAGGTATTTATGCATTAAAATATACGAGAACTAATCACCGATCTCATATTCTTTCTGCGATTATCAAATAATTAACTAAGTCTTTGTTATTCATTACTTTGTAAAAGTACTACTCACACTTCCTTCCTGTAAATGATTGAATCAAAAATCTAAATAAAGCTTTTATTGATATTGCGTAATATTTGTTACTAATTGCCGATTTACAAGACTATACAAAGCAAGTACTCTTGCGCCGCTGTGCAACATTGCACCCTATTTTAGTCGTTTTAACGGCTCAATTTTTATGAAGGTAACAGAGTGACACAAAGAAAATCATTTACGCTAAGTACAATATTGACGTTCATTATCCCATCATTGATTGGGTTGATATTGTTTATGGCACCTATTCAATACAATGATGCGTTGACTATCCCAATTGCTATTATCTCTAAAGCGTTACAAGCTTTATTAGGTGATGCTATTACCCTTATTGTCACGATCGTTGTTTTAATCACAGCGGTACTCAGCTTAATAAGTAAAATAGCCAATCCTGCTTTTTTACAACGCTCCTCTTTTATCCATGGCTTGCTTAATGTTAGCCCAATTTGGTTAATCATTCGTGTGTTGGGTGCGGTATTTATTGTCGCGACTTATTGGGGTATTGGCCCGGAAATGATTAACTCAGGCAATACAGGTGCGTTAGTACTAAATGATTTAATGCCGGTTTTATTATGTGTATTTATTTTTGCAGGTCTATTATTACCGCTATTACTTAATTTTGGTTTATTAGAATTATTTGGGACGTTATTAACCAAAATCATGCGCCCTGTATTTAACTTACCAGGCCGAAGTGCTATCGATTGTATGGCGTCTTGGTTAGGTGATGGAAGTGTCGGTATTTTAATGACCAGCAAGCAGTATGAATCACGTTTCTACACACAACGTGAAGCCGCTGTTATCGGTACTACCTTCTCTGCTGTATCAATAACTTTTTCATTAGTTGTGATTTCACAAGTAAAACTAGAATACTTATTCTTGCCTTTCTACTTGTCTGTTTGTCTAGCCGGTATTGTAGCTGCGATCATCGTACCTAAATTACCACCACTACGTAATAAGAAAGATCTTTATATAGACGGCTCTGCACGCGAAGAAGGTGATGAAAAAACGCCTGAAGGTCATCATTTATTATCATGGGGTTTTCATCAAGCCTTAACACGCGCTGAACAAGCTAAAGGGTTCAAGAGTACTATTCAAGATGGCATCAAAAATGTGATTGATATGGTATTTGGTGTTTTACCCGTGGTCATGGCGATTGGTACAATTGCGTTAATGATTGCAGAATACACACCTATTTTTAATTACTTAGGTATGCCTTTCATTCCTCTACTTGAGTTATTACAAATTCCTCAAGCAGAACAAGCGTCAACGACTATTGTTGTCGGTTTTGCAGATATGTTTATTCCGTCTATTTTAGCCGCTTCAATTGAATCTGATATGACGCGCTTTATTATTGCGGCAATGTCGGTAACACAGTTAATTTACATGAGTGAAGTGGGTGCTCTATTATTAGGTAGTAAAATACCTGTTAATATCGCAGAATTATTTATTATCTTTATTCTACGTACATTAGTAACGTTACCCGTGATTGCAGGTGTTGCACACTTTATCTTCTAAATGTGTCATCATAGGCTAATCTTAATAATGGCAGGCTAATAACCTGCCATTTTTATATCTGACCATTAGGTCATTGCATCCATCGATTATATAAAAAGAAGAGAGTTTAAAATGGATTTTGCATTATACCTTCATGCTATTACTGGTTTATTAGTAATTATCGATCCCATTGGTTCGGCATTAATATTTAACTCCCTCACCTCAGGTAGTGACCAAAGACACCGTAATTTAATGGCGATTAAATCTATTATTATCAGTGGATTAACTTTAGTTCTATTTGGTAATTACGGTGAAGCACTGTTTTCACAATTAGGTATCAATATTAATTCACTACGTATCTCAGGTGGGTTACTACTTTTTTATACCGCATTTATGATGATTACACAGGAATTGAAGTTTTCTAATAGTGGTAAAAATGCAGATATTTCCGTCTTTCCAATGTCAATTCCGCTTTTGGCTGGTCCAGGTACATTAACGCTTGCTATTTTACTATACTCACAACCTCCAGAAACGGGAAGTACCATGTTATCTGTGACAGCAGCTATCATTAGTGTGTTACTCATTACAATGGTAGGAATGGTCGGGTCAAAATATTTGAAGAAGATTATTGGTAAAACTGGCGATGAGATTTTACGTCGCTTCTTGGGCGTTATTTTGGCTGCACTGGCGATTCAATTTATTTATGAAGGTGTACGAAACATTTCAATGTAAAAAGCTAACTGGCGATCAATCATCAATCAAACTTAACTGTATGGATTGCTCGCTAGACTTTTCACTCAGCCCGACGCTTACGCCTAATAAACGGATTGGTTTATCGGGGTTTGCGACAATCAATTGATGTAATAATTGCTCAAATATTCCCTGATTCAACTGTGAATATTTGCGTTCACTACTCTTGATTGTAAAGTCACTAAACTTTAATTTTACTCCCAGTTTAGTGACCACCTTCTTTGATAGATGCTTTTCAACACGTTGTGTTAATTGTTGATAGAAATCGGCTAGTTTTAACAGGCACTGCTCTTCCGTTAATAAATTATGTTCAAAGGTATGCTCTACGGCCACTGACTTCCGCTCTCTATTTGGCTGCACCTCACGGTTATCTATGCCTTTGCTGAAAGCTAACAATGATTTCCCTAGTTTCCCAAAAGTTAGCAATAATGCCTGTTCAGGATACTGTGCGACATCCGTACAAGTGACTAACCCTTTTTCAGCTAAATGTCCTTGTGCAACTTTGCCCACACCAGGTATTTTCTTTAATGGTAGCGAGGCAATAAAGCCTGGTGCTTGCTCGGGACTGATCACAAATTGCCCATTGGGTTTGTTTTCATCAGATGCGATTTTTGCAAGAAACTTACAATAAGAAACACCTGCAGAGGCTGTTAGGTTAAGCTCATCTTGAATAGTTTGTCTGATATCTTGGGCAATATAAGTAGCGGAGCCTTTAAATAAAGTACAATCTGTCACATCTAAAAACGCTTCATCCAAAGACAGAGGCTCTACTAGGTTCGTATAACGATGAAAAATAGCCCGTATTTTTTGTGATATTTCAACATATACCGCCATTCTACCAGGTACAATTAATAAACTAGGACAAAGTTGCTTTGCTTTAAATACAGGCATAGCCGAGTGTATGCCAAATTCTCTGGCGTGATAGTTACACGTTGATAACACCCCTCTGCGTTGGCTTTTGCCACCGATTGCAAGCGGGATGCCTTGATATGAAGGATTATCTCTCATCTCCACCGCAGCATAAAAACAATCCATATCAATATGAATAATTTTACGTACTGTTTTCTGACCAACAACAGTTGGAGCAACAGATTGCACTTCTTCTATGGACATACTGAAACAATCCTATCTATAAAATAATTCAAGCAAAAGCCCTTAGCTATGATAGTTCAATGATAATAACTTAAGAGCAACTCAATACTAACTAATACAATGACTGTTTTTATAAACAGTATAATTATAAAGCATATACAAAGTAACTAATAATTTTTTGTTGTTTATGTTTGACGTTACCCTTACGGTAAGGGTTAGTCTTTGTTTATGATTTCAACAAAACAACACGACTAGTATAGGAGGGTAACAATGACTAACCCAAACAACATCACTTTTCCTGTCTATGGAATGCACTGTGCTTCATGTGCCACTAATCTAAGTAAAGCCTTTAATCAGATTGAAGGTATTGACTCTCAAGTTAACCTTACATTGGAAAAGGCCACTTTGGCCTTTGATAAGACCGATAATAAACACCCTTTAGCGCCAATGATAATGGAAGTATTATCTGAAAAAGGTTATCAAACAGACCATCAAAATATTCAATTTGAAGCAGAATGGTCCTGCTCAAGCTGTGTAGAAAGCACGTTAAAAGCGATTAAATCACATCACCTAGTGTTCGATGCAACAGCTAACTTTGCCACTAAGACACTACAGGTTAATACCTTTGCGGGTGTAGCGAGCAAGCCATTTATTAAGGAATTAATAGACTTAAGTCCTTATCCATTAACACATAAAGTAGCAATAACTACACAACAACAATTGCTCAATAAGCAAAAATTAGAGCAAAAGAAACAACGCCGAGAACATGTTAGTCTGGCTATTGCTGTATTACTCAGCCTGCCATTTTGGGTTGCAATGATCAATATGCTATTTAGTGACACCCCTTTGTTATTACCTTGGGTTGAATTTGCACTTGCCACTCCGCTTCAGTTTATTGTGGGGGCACGTTTTTATAAAGGAGCGTGGAGTAGCCTAAAAGGCGGTTCGGCTAATATGGACGTACTTGTTGTTTTAGGCACCTCTGCGGCTTACTTTTTCAGTTTGTATCACCTACTAAACAATACGCCATCACATCTTTATTTTGAAACCAGTAGCTTAGTAATTGTATTAATACGTTTAGGTAAATATTTAGAGTTTCGAGCAAAACAGGCTAGCAGCAAAGCTATTAGCGCATTAAGTCAATTACAGGTTTTAGATGCGCTAGTTAAAAAAGGCAACAATTTTAAACGAGTGCTAATGGAAGAGATACAAGTCAACGACATAGTCCAAGTTGCAGTTGGCGATAAAGTCCCTGTTGATGGCATTGTAATAGAAGGCAGCAGCTATATTGATGAGTCATTATTAACCGGTGAAAGCGCTGCTATTCAGAAGCAACAAGATGATAAGGTGTTTGCGGGGACGTTAAATGGTGACGGTACATTATTAATTAAAACCACTGCAGTCAATGAACAAACGAAGTTACATAATATTATTCAATTGGTTGAATCAGCACAAATGAGTAAAGCACCTATTTTACAATTGGTGGATAAAGTCAGTGCTATTTTTGTCCCTATTGTTTTAGTTATTGCAGTTATTACCTTTGCCCTTTGGATGTTCACTACAGGCGATTTAGAGCAAGCTTTAATGCACAGTGTTGCTGTATTAGTGATTGCTTGTCCTTGTGCGCTTGGTTTAGCAACCCCAACAGCTATGGTGGTTGGGACAGGATTAGCCGCGCAAAAAGGGATATTAATTAAAGATATTAATACACTACAACTCGCTCATAAACTCAAGCATATCGCCTTTGATAAAACGGGTACACTTACTAAAGGGCAAGTCGCAATAGATGATGTGACCTCTTTTGATTCACGGTTTTTACCTCTTTTATTAGCGATGCAACAATCAAGTAAGCACCCTATCGCAAAAGCTGTTGTCGCATATTGTAAAGAGTTAAATATTAATGCAGAGCAAATTGGTCAACCACAAAACATACATGGCGAAGGCCTACATGGACGTTTTAAAGAACAAGACCTATTAGTGGGAAATCGTAAATTACTAACCCATTTTGATATTGATGTTGAGCAACAACTAGCGATCCATACGGTCAATGTAGAGGCGGATCAGAATGTTATTTATGTATGTTATGCTGGCACTTTATTAGGGTTATTTATTATTGCAGATGAACTTCGCCCTGAGAGTCAAACAGCTATCACTGAACTTAAAGAGTTGGATTTAACAACGACTTTAATCAGTGGAGATAAATACAGTGTTGTACAAGCCATGAGTGCAGAATTAGGCATTAATAGCTTTTATGCCGAACAAACACCTGAGCAAAAATTACAACAATTATCACTCCTACAAAAAGACGCTTTAGTGGCGATGGTAGGGGATGGTGTTAATGATGCCCCAGCTCTTGCACAAGCCGATGTCAGTATTGCAATGGGTGGAGGGAGTGATGTGGCGAAACAAACCGCTTCAATGACCTTAATGCATGATGACCCACGACTAATTGCTGTGGCCATGAAAATATCACGAGCAACTTGGTCGACGATCCGTCAAAACTTATTTTGGGCATTTATTTTTAATGCATTAGCGATACCTGCAGCAGCATTAGGTTATTTAAGCCCTTCTATTGCGGCAATCGCGATGAGTGCATCAAGTTTAATTGTGTTGAGTAATTCACTGCTATTAAAGCGTACTCGTTTAAAATAACCTACTAAAGACAGAGCGAATTATCCATGTGTTACTAATACACATGGTTAAAAACAGCATAGGAAAATGATTATGTTATCGATTAGCCAAGCAGCAAAAGAAACCGGGTTATCTGTTAAATCAATTCGGCATTATGAATCTATCGGTTTAATCTCTTCCCCTCCTCGCGAGGAAAACGACTACCGATTTTATCCAGAGCAGATAATACAACAGTTACATTTCATTCATAAAACTAAACAAGCAGGTTTTAACCTTAAAGAATGTAAAGCACTTTTATTATTATCAGAAGATGAACACCGAAATAGTGCCGATGTGAAAACCATTGCGTTACAAAAAATTCAAGAAATAGAACTACGTATTAAACAGCAACAAGCGATTGTTAATCAGTTGAAAAAGATAACTCAACAATGCCCAGGTAATGAACAAGCCAATTGCAGTATTATTGATGCCTTTAGTTAACAAGTAATAAAAAGCCCAGTTATAAACTGGGCTTATCAACTGACTAAATCAAAAACGGATTAAGCGTTTATATTTTTACCTGAAACAAGTTCATCAGACTCTTCTTTATTACCCGCATTTGGGTCATTGAATACATTAACGTCCATCTCACCTTCAGACTTAGCAACGATACAAGTCACCACACTGTCACCAGTAATATTAACGGCAGTACGAATCATATCAACTAATCTATCAACACCAAGTAGCATCGCAATCCCTTCAACTGGAAGACCTACTTGATTCAATACCATCGCTAACATGATGATACCAACACCAGGAACACCGGCCGTACCGATAGACGCTAAAGTTGCTGTTAAAATTACAGCGACGTAATCAGATAAGGTTAGGTCAATATTAAATGCTTGTGCAATAAATACTGTCGCAACTCCTTGCATAATAGCCGTGCCATCCATATTGATAGTTGCACCTAGTGGTACAGTGAATGAAGCGACTTTATTATTAACACCAAGACGTTTAGTGGTTGTTTCTAAGGTAGCAGGAATAGTGGCATTAGATGATGAAGTTGAGAATGCGAAGCTGATTGCTGTTTCCATTTTTTTGAAAAAGATAATTGGGCTTAAACCAGTGAATGCCTTAAAGAAGGCACTATAGGTAACCACAGCATGTATAACAAGCGCAGCAGTAATCACTAAGAAATAGTTAATTAAATTAAAGATCGCGTCCAAACCAATTTCACTAAATAGTTTCGCCATTAAGAAGAATACACCGTAGGGTGCAATCTTCATTAACATAACCACTAGCTTCATGATCACAGTATTAAGATCAAAAAATATCGCTGAAATACGCTGCCCAGCGCTCCCTGATGCACTAATAGCAATACCAAATAAAATAGCAAAAACTATAATTTGTAGAGTATTACCTGCAGCCATTGCGTTAATTGGGTTCGTTGGGAACATGTTAATAATAACATCACCTAATGAAGGTGCATCTTTAGTTGCATAGGTTGTTGCTTGTGCTAGATCAACACCCACACCTGGTTCGAATATATTTGCCATGAAGATAGCAAGTGTTATAGCAATCGCTGTCGTCGCCATGTAAAAGGCAAGCGTTTTACCGCCTAAACGTCCTAATGTAGACATATCTTTTAAACTGCTTGTACCACAGACTAATGAGATGAAGATCAGTGGCACCACTAACATTTTTAATGTAGCGATAAAGATTTTACCACCTACATAAAATAAACCGTTAACGATGTAATCTTGTACAAAATCCACATCAGCTAGAACAGAGCGAATTAAAAATCCAGTTAGGATACCAATTCCCATGCCGATTAAAACTTTCTTGGTTAATGACATTTTTTGCTTAATTGCTGTCATAATAATTCCTTGTATTCCATAAAAATGATCTCTTAATCTTGATATGTTGCGCAGATAATTAAGCCATCATGGCCATGCGGCGAAGCCGTTTAATCCTTTATTAACATCTGGAAATATGCAAAATATTCATCGCGAAAAAAGAGGTGAAGCTAAAAACGGCGCTATCTATACCATAAGTAGATAGCAATAAGGAAATGTTAGTTATGCAGTATGAAGTCGATTTTATTCATTTAAACCCCATTAATTAAAATAGCTAAACAGTGTAGACCGCAGTAATACTGCATTGTAGAGATACTTTTAAAGCTAAATGATTTAATAATCATTTTATTGTCTTTTTTATCAATGACTCTGATAGCTGAAATATTTTGTGTGCTTTTTGACCATTTTTTTCATGGAGTCAATCGCGAACTCTATGCGTAGTTTGTGCAATACTTGTGAATTTTTATGCTGTATTCAACAATAAAATTGTAACAATTCACCAAGCTTAACTTTCTCATCTGCCACAAAGCCAACCACTGTAATATCGTTGGGTGGTAAAAAAAATAATGATAATGCGCTGGGCACCGCTTGTTTTAATAAACTACGACAAGCTTGCTTTACCAATCGCACAGTATTCACTGAGCCATCTTCGTCTAACCACCTTTTACAAATACCAGGCACATATTGTGTATGCTCTTTTGCATTTCATTGACGTTATTTAACGCTCCTCACCTCACAAATTCACTAGGTTCCTGCTTAAAATTTTCTAAAATGGGCATAAATAACGTGGATCTTTTTTTAAATCTAGCAAACCATAGCCCAAGGTAAGCGAGGACGTCCACCTTCGGAGACTAATCGCCTAGTATGATCATTAGAGTTATTTGTCCACGCTAACAAATAACATGCATTTTATCAGGATAACGTTCAATGAAGGGTTTAATCGCACACTCTGCACTCAAAAATTGAGTAATATAAGCCAGTGAAGTTGAAGCGGTAGTTAAATCATGTAAACCGTGTATATCAATATAAACAGGAATAAACATGCTTCGCTAGCTTGTAAAGTGTGGTGCAATATTTTCAATAATTGACAGGGGTTATATGTAATCTAACTGAATAAAAGTACGTCACTGTTATGCAATATGGTGATGGCGTGCTCTTTACGCTTTTGTTGGCCACTCAGTTCAAATACAGCAGCAATAAAAGCGTCGCTAGCAAATTCAGGATAACTTAATGTGACTTGCAGCGCCGAACGTTCGAGGTAAGCTTGGTTGTAGACATCTTTTAATAAATCAGCCATTTAGGGCACCGCCGGTTATTTAATTAAACGGCCTATCTTCTGAAGAAAATGATTAAGCATCAATAAACCTTGAGAAAACTAATGCTTAATATTCAATGAGTTAATATTTACAATACCCGTTCACCAAAATGAAAAACACAAAACTCACCTTCTTGCATTTTTGTCCATGCTTCGTCTTTGGTTAATGGACGAGTAGCAATCACAGTCACCACATCACTATCGGAGGTTTCTTCTTGAAAGTCCACGGTCATATCTTCGTCAATTAACTGTGCTTTACCAAAGGGTGCACGGCGTGTGATCCAATGTAAGTTATTAGTGCAATAACACATGACATATTCGCCGTCTGTTAATAACATATTAAATACACCTAACGCTTTTAACTGGTCGGCATACTCTGCTACTTTTTTAAACATGCTCAGCATATCTTCAGGTTGCTGTTGATATTCTTTATGTAATTTATCAATAATCCAACAGAAAGCACGCTCACTATCGGTTTGGCCAATTGGATTGGCATACCCCATCGCTAGACTTTCATAACCACTGAGTTGACCATTGTGTGCATAGGTCCAATTACGTCCCCATAATTCACGAATAAACGGATGCGTATTCTCTAAACTCACTCCGCCTCGGTTAGCCTGTCTAATATGACTGATCACCGATTTACTTTTTATTGGATATTGCTTCACTAATTCGGCAATTTTTGAATCACAACTTGGTTGAGGATCTTTAAAGCTTCGACAACCTTTACCTTCATAAAAAGTAATTCCCCAGCCATCTTTATGAGGGCCAGTTGCGCCACCACGTCTTATTAAACCACTAAAACTGAAACAGATATCCGTTGGGACATTGGCACTCATGCCTAATAATTCACACATTCTTTAGTAACCTAAACCATCTTTTTTTCAATTAAATAGATCAGGATATGAATGATCTTAATATGTACTTCTTGAATACGGTCAGCAAATCCAAAATGTGGTACTCGGACTTCAACATCAGCAAGACCAGCCATTTTACCACCATCTTTACCCGTCAAAGCAATTACCTTAATGCCCTTTTCTTTGGCAACTGCAATTGCTTTTAAAATGTTTTCTGAATTACCACTAGTCGACAAGCAAAACAGCACATCGCCACGACGGCCCACGCCTTCTAAATAACGCGCAAAAATTTGGTCATAACCATAATCGTTACCTACACATGAGATATGACTTGGATCTGAAATAGCAATCGCTGGGTATGAAGGACGATGTTCACGATAACGTCCTGTTAACTCTTCAGCAAAATGCATCGCATCACAATGCGAGCCACCGTTACCACAAGCTAATACTTTACCTTCGTTTTTAAAGGAATCAGCTAACAATGTCGCAGCATCTTCAATATGTTGTAAGTTGTTTTGGTCTGATAGGAAGGCAGATAACACAGTTTGTGCTTCTTGGAGCTCATCTTTGATTAATGATAAATTCATAATACTCACTTAATTGAATTAAAAACTGATAAACCACTCACCAGTTTGTTTATCGCTAGAGAAACTCATTAAACAACTAGCCTAAATACAGTTTAATGAGAAAATGATAAATATTGGCTTATACCAAAATTAATACCAATATTGTCAATGAAAATCAGTGATGCCTTTGGTTTTTACTGCTTAACAAAAGCCGCTTAAAGCATTTTTACATAAGTCTATTTTATCATAATAGACTGACGATATTTCATAAGGTTCGTCATAAAAGGGTTTAGTAACATCCAGTAGAATTCAATCATGGCAATCTAACATTGCATAATAACATGTGAATTTAATCAGATAGTGAACTGCATGACTATTTATAAGTTAAGTAGATGAAGATCATCATTCTCATCAGTTTGAGCAAACTGTTTCTTTAACTCTTTTTTCGATTGCATATAGATCTCACCATTTTGTGCAATAGTAAAATGGTCTGGATCGATATTAAAGTGTTTCTGATAAGCCATCACTAGTTGCAATGAATGCGCTTTTTGCTCTTCACTTAAAGGCGCACCATCTAGCCACTTTCCGGTTTCCACTGCAGTACTGAGTTTTTGATAGAGTTCAGGGGTGATATTTTTTGCATACTCATTAATATTGGTCACGGTATTTACCTTGTACTACTTTAGATTCAATGCGATGAGTATATTTATTTGTTTAAAATTATCTAGTGCTGTTTTTAAAGAGAAAGCAATTTTAGGGGTTGCTCCTCTATAAAAGTGCGCTTACTCACTTTTTATTGCGGCTTTGTGCTTCAAACAATATTGTCGAGTGCGCTTTGGCATGAATAGATGTTTCCTGTGAGTTATTGTCTACCAATGCACCATCTGCGCAACTCGTATCTAGCATTTTACACCAGACCTTATTATCAGCTAAATCAGGTAATTCACAGGCAATTTGATAACTAGAAGCATTCAATATTAAATACCAATGTTCTCCATCAGCTTTTGCTTCTCTTAAAGATAATGCAATGGCTTGCGAGTTTGAGGCATGCCAATCGACCTCTTCCATTAAATAACCATCCGGATGATACCAAGTCACAATGTCACATTCTGGATCGCTGTCATTTAAGTTTAAATCACCAAACAAGCGTGATTTAGCACGTAACGCAATCATATTAGTGGTGAAGGTATGCAACAACTGATCATTTTCAGATCGTTCCCAATTGATCCAACTAATTTGATTGTCTTGACAGTATGCATTGTTGTTACCAGATTGGTGGTTGCCCATTTCATCACCGGATAAAAAATGGGGTGTTCCCTGTGATAAAAACAAAGTAGCAATCATATTACGCTTTTGTTGTTGTCTCAGACGATTAATACGTTGATCTTCTGTCGGCCCTTCACAACCATAATTTGCTGATAAATTATGTCCATGACCATCACGGTTATTTTCACCATTTGCTTGATTATGACGTTCTTGAAAAGACACCAAATCATCCAAGGTAAAACCATCGTGGTAACAAATATAATTCACACTAGTTGTATTGGTTCTAAACTTACTCGGGAAGAAGTCATGTGAGCCTAATAGTCGTGTCGCAACTTCTGAAACTTTGCCCGTATCACCACGCCAAAATGAACGAATAGTATCTCGGTACCTATCATTACACTCTTTCCATTGCTCTGGGAAAGCACCTAAACGATAACCTCCTGGGCCGATATCCCAAGGCTCAGCAATCAATGTAACTTGGCTTAACACAGGATCTTGCATTAAGGCTTTAAAAAAAGCACTACGCTCAGTAAACCCAGTTGCTTCGCGCGCTAGAGTTACTGCTAAATCAAACCTAAAACCATCCACTTGCATTTCAGTTACCCAGTAACGAAGCGCATCTAGGGTCATTTTTAAGGACCAGGTATAATCGATATTAACTGTGTTTCCGCACCCAGAATGATTGCTATAGCGTTGGAAATCAACCCTCTGTTTATTACTCTCAAAACAATAATATTTACGGTTATCAAAGCCTTTTAAACTCAACACCAAGCCATCTGTACCCGATTCCGCAGTATGGTTAAATACAACATCTAAAATAACTTCAATGTTTGCAGCGTGTAACTCTTTAACCATAGTTTTAAATTCCGTAACAGCATCATATTGGCTATAACGAGACTCTGGAGAGAAGAAGTTGATTGGGTTATAGCCCCAATAATTTGTTAAACCGAGATCACTTAGGCGCGGTTCACTCATAAAACTGAAAACCGGCATAATTTGCAAACTGGTAACGCCTAGAGACTGGTAGTGTTTAATACTTTCAATATGAGATAAACCAAGGTACTTACCACGCATCGCTAGCGGAATAGCTGAGTTTGTTTGCGTAAAACCTTTAACATGTAACTCATATAAAATGCGTTCTTGATCTGGTATATTCGGCTTTTCAGTATCTTGCCAATCAAAATGGTCATCCACCACCACCGACTTTGCAACAAAGTTATCATCTAGGTCACTTTGCGCTTGTACAAAGCTATGCTGTACTTTGCTTAAGGCTTTTGCATAAGGGTCTATAAGCAGGTTATTTTTATTAAAAAATAACCCATTGGCAGGCTTAAACTCACCATCAACACGATAACCATAAGCTTGGCCGGCTTTAATCCCCGCTAAATGGATATGCCATAAGTGTGCATGTGATGAATTTAACGTGTAGCTATCAATTTGTTTCTCATACTTATCAAATAGACATAACTCAACGGAGCTTCCACCATGACTATGCACGACAAAGTTACATCCTTGTTCATCTAAGGTTGCACCTAAGGGAAAACAGTTGCCTTTAGTGGCAGTAAACAGTGATTGTTTATGATGCTGATTGGCTATCTCTATTTCAATCTCATGTTTAGACATTTAGGCACCTTTGCGTTTTAAATACACCGTTGATAATGGTGGTAAATTAACTACTATCGAATGTTTTTTTCCTTGCCATGGATGTGCTTCACTAATGAACACACCCATTTGTTCACCCATTTGGTAGTTACTGCCCCAATAATATTGACTGTCTGTATTAATCACTACTTCGTAATGACCTACCTCATCCACTGCAATACGATACATTTGACGAGGTACTGGTGTGAAGTTAGAGACACAAATCACATATTGGCTTTTGTCTAGATTATAGCGAACAAACGAAATAATACTGTTGTGATCATCACTGTGATCTAACCATTCAAAACCTTGCGGTTGATAATCAGATTCATACATCGCTGGGTTGGTTTTATAAAAGTAATTGAGATCCGATATAAGTTGTTGTTGTCCTTTATGTTTTTCAAACTCTAGAATATCCCAATCCAAACTATGGTCATGGTTCCATTCACGGCTTTGTGCAAATTCAGCACCCATAAAGTTTAATTTTTTACCCGGATGTCCGTACATGTACCCCATATAAGCACGTAAATTAGCGGCAGTTTGCCATTCATCACCGGGCATTTTATCCAATAAACTTTTTTTACCATGTACCACTTCGTCGTGTGATAAAGGCAAAATAAAATGTTCATTATAATGATATGCCATGGCAAACGTCATCTCATTATGATGGTACTTACGGTACATAGGATCCTGTGACATATAATTTAATGAGTCATGCATCCATCCCATGTTCCACTTAAAGCCAAATCCTAAACCGCCTTCAAAAGTTGGTTTAGATACCCCAGCAAAAGCAGTCGACTCTTCAGCAATGGTCATGGCATTTGGGAATTGGCTGTAAACTTCTTCGTTAAACCATTTCAACAGACTAATTGCTTCATAGTTATGATTACCACCATCAACGTTAGGTACCCATTCACCCTCTTCACGTGAGTAATCCCAATACAACATTGAAGCAACTGCATCCACTCGTAAGCCATCCACGTGGAACTTATCTAACCATATCAATGCACTTGCTACTAAGAATTGGCGAACATTATCACGTCCAAAGTCATAGATATAAGAGTTCCAATCTGGATGCCAACCGCGGCGAGGATCTTCATATTCATAAAGAGGGGTGCCATCAAAGCGTGCCAATCCATGTGGGTCTGCAGGAAAATGTGCCGGTACCCAATCAATAATAATGCCTAAACCCACTTGGTGACATTGATCAATAAAGTATTTGAGGTCATCGGCATCACCAAAACGACTGGTTGCCGCAAATAAGCCAACAGGCTGATAACCCCAAGAGCCATCAAAAGGAAATTCAGAGATAGGCATTACTTCTAGGTGTGTATACCCCATCCCTAATAAATAAGGTAGTAGCTCTTCTGCTAACTCTCGATAAGTTAACATGCGCTCCTCACCATTCTCACGCTTGCGTTTCCATGAGCCAAGGTGAACTTCGTAAATACTCATCGGCGCATAACGTTTGTCACCTACTTGTGATTCTCTCCACGCTTGGTCATTCCATTGATACTGTTCATGATCAACCACAATCGAAGCATGAGAAGGATATTGTTCAGCTTGGAAACCAACAGGGTCGGCTTTGTGCGGTAAACGGTGACCAGCAGCATCTTTTAATTCATATTTATAAGCACACCCAGCCTTTAAATCAGGAATAAACAGTACCCAATGACCACACCAACTTTTTTGCATTGGGTGATGTTGTCCATTCCAAAAATTATGCTCAGAAATAAGACTCACGCTGCTTGCATTAGGCGCATAAACAATAAACCTTACACCGCTAATAGCAACACCATTAATCTCTACACTTTTAAGTTGAGCACCTAAGGTGTGATATACATTTTGTGGCGCTTCATGCAAAGTCGACAAGCCTTCAAATGCAATTTCATGAAACTGGTAAGGGTCAATAACTTGATGCGTATCACGGGCATAAGTAACGATGAGTTTGTAAATAAATCGTTCACTAACATTTGGTAAATTAATTTCAAATAATCCTGAGTCATAGACCTTGATTAACTGGCCAGAATTATTGGAACCATCTATAGCAACAAATTCAACTGCTTTCGCATCAGGTAACCAAACTCTTAATAGAAAGCCTGGATTATCTATATGTTTAATTAAACCTAATGTTTCAAAAGGGTTCGCTAAATTAGCTTTCTCTAATTTTGTTAATAACGTTGACTTTAATGGGGTTGCCACTAACTTATTCTGCAATTCAATATCTTTAACCAGCGTCTGTTTCGGTTGTTTTTTATTGTTGTTAGCTACCGGTTTTTCCACATTTTTCTTAGTCATATTCATTACCTAATCAGAAATTATTTAATCGTTTACTATTAGCGAGACCGTGCTTCTGTCACTTGCTTTAATAATGAGACAATATCTTTATCGGCAAAAAGTGCCTCTAAGTTATGCGATAGTTTACGCTGCCAATTTCGATACTCGTCACTTGTTCCAGGTACATTAACGGGTTGTTCCATCTCTAAAAAGTCTTCTAATTGTAAACTGAGTAGTGACGCACTTCCCCCTGCAAGATGTTGTTGTAATTTGAAACTTAACTGTTTGTCCATGCCGGTATTATTTGCATCATGGTATAGGTCATCTGGAATGGAGTGATGCCCATGTAAACTATTTAAAATTTGTTGTTTGGCATTAACGCGATCACTTAATAACCGTTCAAATACCTCTTGATCTGGGTATAACCCTAACTCACGTCCTAAATAAAGGTCTTCACAATGCCAATAACCTTTAATAGTCGGCATATCATGAGTCGATAACGTCGCCATTGCTTGTTGTATATAATGACTAGGTGAAATAAACCCACCATCAGATGCTTGCTCAAAAAAGAACACTTTGTAGGAATAGACACCAGCTTCTTGCAATAAAGTATCCATCCCTTCTGGCACAGTACCTAAATCTTCACCGATCACTAAGCATTGGTTACGTACGCTTTCTAACGCTAATATATTAAGCATGTCATAGACATTATAATAAACGTAGGCTCCACTATCGGCGGTTTCCCCTTCTGGCACCCACCATAACCTGAGCAAGGCCATCACATGATCAATACGCAGTGCCCCACAATAACTCATATTTGCTTGTAACAAGTCAATAAACGGCTGATAACCCGATTGATAAAGTTGATCCGGAGCCCAAGGTGGTAATCCCCAGCTTTGTCCAAGTGGCCCTAATACGTCAGGTGGCGCACCAATACTAATATTTTCACAGTATAAGTCATGGTTAGCCCAAACATCGCTGGCACTTTTACCAACACCTACTGCCAAATCACGATATAAACCAAGAGACATCCCCAAAGATTGAGCTAATTGATCTGCTTCATCTAATTGCTTCTCTGTGACCCATTGACAATAACACCAGAATAAAATTTCTTGCGCATTATCATCACACCATTGTTGTGTACCGTCACTTGAGAAAGATTGAAATCCTGCCGGCCATGCAGGCCAGCCCCATGCATTTTCATCTTCAGATAAAAATTTAAAACGTAATGCATCATAGGCAGCCTGTTGTTTCAACGCGTCACCTTTCTCCGCAATATATCGTTTAAGAGCATCAAGACGCTTCAACTTTTGTATATTACTGTTGTTCTCTTCACTATTTAATAAGGTTGCAAACAATTCACGCAATGCAGATAGTTTTAATTTTGTGACCTGCTCATAGTCAACCCACTCCGTAGCGCGTAATGCAGATAATGTTGATTGGAATGCATCACCTGCGAATTGCTCTTGCAATGACTCACAATGTTGAAATTCAGGCACAGCGGTAATATCAGTATAAATAATATTTAACCACTGGCGTGAAGAAGGACTATAAGGGCTTGCTTGGTTAGGCTGTGATGGGTTTAATGCATGTATAGGATTTAAACCAATAAAATCTCCGCCATTTTCAGCAGTTTTTTGTAGTAACACTTTTAAATCAGAAAAATCTCCAATCCCCCAGTTTGTTTCACTTTTTAAACAATACAACTGGACACTGGTTCCCCACAGTTTTTTACCTTGTTGGATAACTTCAGGCGTAAAACAACGTTCCGGTGTAATAATTAACGACATCTCTGCGAGCGGTTCGTCATTACCTTCTTCTAATAAGGTTAGACGGTGATAGCCAATATTGAGAGGGACTGCAAGTTCAACTTCATATAGTTGAAACTCGATTTCGTTTATCTCTTTGCTGCCTACCAAAGAGAAATCAGTAGCGGTTATTTGCGTATCAATTTCTAGACCATCTTCAGTGGTAGTTCTGTAAACGAGAGGCTCGGTAACAAAGTCGATAGGTAGATGTACTTCCAGCGCATAACTTTGTGCTTGTTGTACAACCATCACGGGAGCAAGAACCGATAACCAATGTTGTAATTCTTGTTGTTGATAATAGTCCATCAATGCAACTTCATCATCAGCATTAATTCCCATGTGATTAATCAGATTTTTGATTTTGTCTTCGGTAACTGTCGCCGGATTCCCCCATGCATCAACAAAATGCTGGTCTATTCCTTTGAGTTGCATAAATGATTCTAATGCAGGACTATTCATAAAACACCTATCTATATAGTTAACTTACTGTCATATTGACACGTTAAAATGAGTATTTAACTAATGGCGCGGTTTTGCAATGACTTAATCACTCAAATATCCTCATTGCATAAAATATAACTGATAAAGTAAGCACTTTGGATAAATAAATATATAAAAAATTAACTGATAGCAAGAAAACTAGCATTTATTATTTTCAATCAATTTTGCTGGTGAGAAGTTAAATATAATGACTATGCTGTATATTATTCATTACATAGGAAACACTATGATTTCACATTTAAAACTTAAGACAATCAGAACATTAAATGAACATGTAAGTATTAAAGTTGATCAAAATGATTTTGAATTTATCATTTTAAAGCATAAAAAGTTCGATGCAGCCTTTAGTTTACACGGTGCTCATCTTGTCCACTTCCAAGCTAAACAATCAGCCCCTCTCATCTATCTCAGCAAAACCGCTATATTTGATTCAAAGAAAGCAATTCGAGGAGGTGTGCCTATTTGCTGGCCTTGGTTTGGCAGCACACAACAAAGTAAACAGAATGGATTAGCGTCACATGGTTTTGCACGTACCAGTGAATGGACTTTATCAACAATTGATATCACCGATATAGGCATTAATATTGAATTTTCATTAGAATCCAGCCAATACACTAAAACTATCTGGCCTTATGATTTCAATCTGACCTTAAAAGCATCCTTAACTGATCATATTGAATTAACATTAATCACAGAAAACACCGGCGATTCGCCTTTTAACTATAGTGGTGCATTACATACTTACTTACATATCGCAGATCAACGACAATGTTCAGTGACAGGTTTAGCAACAAGCTACACCGATTCATTACAAAATAATCAAGCAAAACAAAGTCACCAAGCACTTAACATCGACCACCCTATTGATTCAATCTATGCTGTCAATGACACTGCGATTGTGGTTAACGATGGCGCTTACCAGCGCACAATAGCAGTGAGTAACGAAGGAAATGATTCTGTTGTCGTGTGGAACCCATGGGTTGAAGGTGCAAAAGCCTTTGCTGATATGCCCGATGATGGTTATCAAACCATGCTTTGTATTGAATCGGCTATCACTGCAGACCCAGGTCAATTAGTGGCGGCTGGTGAAACACACTCTTTAAAAACAGTGATTAAATAGTACAAAACTTTCATAAATTTTAAAAAAAGTTACAAAACACAAACAAAAAAATCTATTTTATGAAATATAGTTATGGAACTGGTTACAGATAGCTATTGACTTAAATAAAAACCTAAAATAGTGCGAGAATTAATAGTTTAATGATGGTTTTTCTTTATTTTATCGAGAATTGCCCTTAATATGCCCTAGTAATTTAATTACTGTGATATTAGTTCAAAAAAACACTAATAGCTGATTAACGAAATAGTGAGCAAGAAAAGTGTTTTTTAGAGCTTATAACTTGACTAACATCAAATCCTAAGTGTCGAAGGCATTTATAATGATGACAAGTTAAAAAAATCAAACATCCATAAGGAAAAATAAAATGACAATTAAAGTAGGTATTAACGGCTTCGGTCGTATCGGCCGTTTCGTATTCCGTGCAGCATGTGAACGTGCTGATGTTGAAGTTGTTGCAATCAATGACTTAATCGACGTTGAATACATGGCTTACATGCTTAAATATGACTCAACTCACGGTCGTTTCAACGGTACTGTTGAAGTTAAAGACGGTAACCTAATCGTAAACGGTAACACAGTACGTGTAACTGCTGAGCGTAACCCTGAAGATCTAAAATGGGACGCAGTTGACGTAGACGTAGTTGCTGAAGCAACTGGTCTTTTCCTTACTGACGAAACAGCTCGTAAGCACATCACTGCAGGCGCGAAAAAAGTTGTTTTAACTGGTCCTTCTGGCGACGTTCCTATGTTCGTTAACGGCGTAAACTTCTCTGAGTACGCTGGTCAAGATATCGTTTCTAACGCTTCTTGTACTACTAACTGTCTTGCTCCTATCGCTAAAGTACTTAACGATAAATGGGGTATTGAATCAGGTCTAATGACGACTGTTCATGCAACTACTGCAACTCAAAAAACTGTTGATGGTCCATCTGTTAAAGATTGGCGCGGCGGTCGTGGTGCTTCTCAAAACATCATCCCATCTTCAACTGGTGCTGCTAAAGCTGTAGGTAAAGTAATTCCTGAGCTAAACGGTCTTCTAACTGGTATGGCTTTCCGTGTACCAACTGCTGACGTTTCTGTTGTTGACTTAACTGTTAACCTAAAAACTGCTGCTACATACGAAGAAATCTGTGCTGAAATGAAACGTGCTTCTGAAAATGAAATGGCTGGCGTTCTTGGTTACACAGACGAAGCTGTTGTTTCTCAAGATTTCATCGGTGAAATCCAAACTTCAGTATTTGATGCTGCTGCTGGTCTTTCTCTAACTGACAAATTCGCTAAAGTTGTATCTTGGTACGACAACGAAATCGGTTACTCAAACAAAGTGTTAGACTTAGTTGCTCTTATCTCTAAATAAGACAAACTACTAAATTTTGTTATCAAGCCTATACTTCGGTATGGGCTTTTTTATATCTAGAGTTTAAGGTTTAAGGTTTAAGGTTTAAGGTTTAAGGTTTAAGGTTTAAGCATGTTATTTTTTCAAAGTAATAACAAAATCGAACTAGATAAAAAATAAAGTACTAAACCTAGTTGCTCTTATTTCTAAATAAGAAAAGAACTAAACACTTTTATAAAAATTACGGTGTTGCAATTATTTTTTGTATCTAGCGCGCTCTGAATCAATAGTAAATAAGTAGTATTAAATCCCTGTCCATTTTTATGTAAACAACCTGTAATTATTTTTGTATATTTTGTTGCCTTGTTGTAACTCAAGTAACATTATGAAGAAGCATGTTAGCTACGAGAGATAAATTTACAATGTATTTTGAGCCATCACATACCTCCAGAAACCTATTATATAAGAGTTCTGCGATTTATTTTCACAA
Organism: Psychromonas sp. KJ10-5; assembly: GCF_055808325.1. Lineage (NCBI taxonomy): Bacteria > Pseudomonadati > Pseudomonadota > Gammaproteobacteria > Alteromonadales > Psychromonadaceae > Psychromonas > Psychromonas sp. KJ10-5. The sequence continues at coordinate 1,493,767 of NZ_CM147864.1, forward strand.
CAACAGCACACAATAAAATAACCTTTCATCTCCGACTACTATTTGTTCTTTGATAAAGATAAATTGTAATTATGGATACAGAAAAGCAACAAAATCGATTTATTGCATAACTCGTTCTATGCTCAACAGACTCTAAGCTTACTTGTCATTACAGTTTAAAAACTCGTATTTAAAATAAATAAGCAGTGTTAACTGTCTGGATTAAACAATAAGAATTATGTGGCTGATTAAATTGTCGACATGCTTTTTCAAATAAAACCTAAAGCGCTATTAAATTAATCAATTAAACTTACTTTTCAGTAACATTCATCTCAATTGATTCGCTTTTTAATAGTAAATTCGACACAATATAACGACATTAATTACGGGTAAATATTATGAATCAAGTATCACCAAGCCTATTATGGCATGACTATGAAACCTTCGGATTAAATCCAGGCACAGATCGCCCTTCACAGTTTGCTGGTATTAGAACCGATCTTGATTTGAATATTATTTCAGAACCATATCAATGGTATTGTCGACCACCCAATGATTATTTACCCGCACCTGAAGCTTGCCTTGTAACGGGGATTACTCCGCAATATGCGTTACAACATGGTGAGTTTGAAAACCAATTCATTTTTAATATTTTACAACAGTTCCAGCAGGCTAATACCTGTGTAGTGGGTTATAACAACATTCGTTTTGACGATGAAGTGACTCGGTTTACCTTGTATCGAAATTTTCATGATCCTTACCAAAGAGAATGGCAGAATGGTTGTTCTCGTTGGGACATTATCGATATGGTGCGAGCGTGTTATGCATTGAGGCCGGAAGGTATCGAGTGGGTATTTGATGAAAATGATGCGCCCTCTTTTAAATTAGAGTTATTAACAAAAGCGAACGATATTGTGCATCAACAGGCTCATGATGCGATGTCCGATGTTTATGCCACGATTGCCATGGCTAAATTGATCAAAGAGACACACCCTAAACTTTATGATTACTGTTACAACTTAAGACAAAAAAACAAAGTATTAAATGAATTAAAGCTAGGTTCTTTTGCTCCATTAGTTCATATCTCTGGCATGTTTCCAGCGCTACAAGGTTGTTGCTCATATATTTTACCTATCGCACAGCACCCAACTAATAATAATGCAGTTATTGTTGTTGATTTAAACAAAGATTTATCACAATTATTGTCATTAGATATCGAACAGATTCAATCTTATTTATATACCGCAACCGACAACTTGCCAGAAGGGATTAATCGCCCGCCAATTAAGCTGATTCATATTAATAAATGCCCAATTGTTGCAAGTGCAAAAACCTTAACGGCAGATCGTGCAAAAGAATTAGGAATTGATGCCAAACAATGCAGAGAGTCAATGAATTTATTTCTAGCTAATAAGCAATTGGTAGATAAGCTGACGGCTGTTTTTGATACTGAAGCAAAAAGTACAGGGCAGCAGCAACCTGAACAAAAACTGTATTCAGGCGGTTTTCCTTCAGCAAACGATAAAAAGCAAGCAAAAGAGATCACTCAATTATCGCCACACCAAATCGAATCCTACCAAGTTCACTTTGATGATCCAAACCTAGAGATATTATGGAATCGCTACAAAGCGAGAAACTATCCACAAACGTTAAACAGCGAAGAGCTGCAAAAATGGAATCGTCATAGGGAGGCTTATTTCATCGAAAATGTTGATAACTACATATCACGCTTAGAAATACTCGCAATTGAGCATCAACATAGTGAAGAAAAAATTGCAGTTTTACAAAAGCTCAGTCATTACTTAGAATTTTTAACCAACAATTAACGTTTTCATTTGCGCATATCAAGGTTACTTGTGTGCGCAGATAACTTTATCTGCGTAAACAATCCAGTACCCGATCAGAAATAGCCTGATTCATAAAATAAAATGTAATTTCACTTACTAAACAATTACTTTAAAAGAGAGTGATAATCCAACATATCTCAAAAATCTATATGGTATAACAAAATTTCACTTCCGCATTTTTAAACATTGGATATGCTATAAGCTATCTATAAAAAACACCCAACCAATAGGAACAATATGATGAGTAAGATTTTTAGCGATAATTCACAAGCAATTGGTAACACTCCACTAGTACGTTTGAACAATGTAACTACAGGCAATGTATTTGCAAAAGTTGAAAGTCGTAACCCAAGCTTCAGCGTTAAATGTCGTATTGGTGCAAACATGATTTTAGCAGCAGAAAAAGACGGTACGTTAACTAAAGATGTTGAATTAGTTGAAGCGACAAGTGGTAATACTGGTATCGCACTTGCTTTTGTTGCTGCAGCTCGTGGTTACAAAATCACCTTAACAATGCCAAACACAATGAGTATTGAACGTCGTAAATTATTAAAAGCACTAGGTGCAAACCTTGTGTTAACTGATGGTGCTCTAGGTATGAAAGGCGCAATCAACAAAGCAGAAGAATTAGCACAGTCTGAAACGAAAAAATACCTAGTCTTACGTCAATTCGAAAACCCTGCAAATCCTGAAATCCACGTAGAAACAACTGGCCCAGAAATCTGGAATGATACAGACGGTGAAATTGATGTATTTGTAGCTGGTGTTGGTACCGGTGGTACTATCTCTGGCGTTAGCCGTTACATTAAAGAAATTAAAGGTAAAGCGATTACAAGTGTTGCTGTTGAACCAACAGATTCGCCAGTTATTTCACAAACTTTAGCTGGTGAAGAAGTTAAACCTGGCCCTCACAAAATCCAAGGTATTGGCGCAGGTTTCATCCCTAAAAACTTAGATATGACATTAATTGACCGTGCAGAGCAAGTAAGCAACGAAGATGCAATTGCAATGGCACGTCGTTTAATGGAAGAAGAAGGTATTTTAGCGGGTATTTCTTCAGGTGCAGCAGTTGTTGCAGCAGCACGTTTGGCAGCTGAGCCTGAATACAAAGATAAGAATATCGTGGTTATTTTACCAAGTTCTGGTGAGCGTTACCTATCAACTGCACTTTTCGCAGGTGTATTTGAAGGCGAAAACTTCGCATAATCAAAACCCTAAATAGCTTAAAAAAGGTGCTTTTTAGCACCTTTTTTCATATCTAAATGTTGTAAAAACTTAGGCCTGCTTAAAAAACACCCAAAAACAGCAATAATACATAGTTTTCCCCCTCAAAGCGGAGAAAATCGTTGACCTAGTACCCCATATTTAGGATCATTAAATATGATATTGAACGTTTTAATAACGGTTGCTTAAAGATGAGTGAGCCTAGAGAAAAACTTAATATTTAGTTAATAGCTATTATCAATTTTTTCTTTTATTCCAACCTCTCATTTTTAAAGTTTATACGCTGCATTTTAACAATTTCAATGTCGTTCAATAGCAATTTTTTTTTACATCAATTAAAATTTGCTATCATTACAAATTTAAATTTATTAAGGTGTTACCATGTATCAAAAAACAGTAACTATCACGGCTCCAAACGGTCTTCATACTCGCCCTGCAGCACAATTTGTTAAAGAAGCAAAATCTTTTGCATCTGACATTTCTGTTGAAGTAGGTAGCAAATCTGCAAGTGCAAAAAGTCTTTTCAAACTACAAACTCTTGGTTTAACTCAAGGCACATCAGTGAACATTAAAGCTGAAGGCGCAGACGAGCAAAAAGCTGTTGATACGCTTGTTGAGTTAATGGCAACATTAGTTTAATACATATATCTTTCAATAAGATAAAAATTTAGTAGTTTAAGGATAGGTTATGATATCTGGCATACTGGCATCCCCTGGTATTACGTTTGCAAAAGCATTGTTATTACAAGAAGACGAAATTTCTCTCAATACTGAGAAAGTAAGCGATATTGAGCATGAAATTTCTCGCTTTCTTGATGGCCGAGCAAAAACTTCAGCTCAACTAGAAGTAGTTAAGCAAAAAGCTCTTGAGACATTTGGTGAAGAGAAAGAAGCTATCTTCGAAGGGCATATAATGCTGCTTGAAGATGAAGAGCTTGAAGAAGATATCATCACCTATATCAAGAAAAACAAATGTACAGCAGACTACGCAGTTAACGCAGTAGTTGAAGAAAACGCACAAATGCTACAAGAGTTGGACGATCCTTACTTACGTGAGCGTGCTGCGGACTTCCGTGACATCGGTAATCGTTTATTAAAAAATGTATTAGGCATTGAGATTGTTAATCTTAGTGATATTTCAGAAGAGGTTGTGTTAATTGCAAATGACCTAACACCTTCTGAAACGGCACAAATTAACCTTGATAAAGTATTAGGTTTCATTACTGATATTGGTGGTCGTACTTCACATACTTCGATCATGGCTCGTTCATTAGAAATTCCTGCAATTGTTGGTACTAACGATATTACTCAAAAAGTGCAGAATGGCGATATGGTTATTCTTGATGCTTTAAACAACAAAGTAATCATCAACCCAACAGATGCGCAACTAGAAGAAGCTAAAACGGTTCGTGAAGAGTTCTTACACGAAAAAGCTGAACTAGCTAAATTAAAAGATTTACCTGCAACAACGACTGATGGCCATCAAGTTGAAGTTGGTGCAAACGTGGGCTCTGTAAAAGACACTGACGGTGCTAAGCGCAATGGCGCAGAATGTGTAGGTTTATACCGCACTGAATTCCTATTCATGGACAGAGACCAATTACCAACTGAAGAAGAACAGTTCCTTGCATACAAAGATGTTGTAGAAGCAATGGAAGGTAAAGCTTGTATTATCCGTACGATGGATATCGGTGGTGATAAAGATCTTCCTTACTTAGATCTACCAACTGAATTAAACCCATTCCTAGGATGGCGTGCAATTCGTATCTGTTTTGATCGCCCTGAGATTATGAATCCACAATTACGTGCCCTACTGCGTGCCTCTGCATTTGGTAAGATTCGTATCATGTTCCCAATGATCATTTCAGTTGAAGAGATCCGCAAGTTAAAAGATATCTTAGAAACATTAAAAGTTGAGCTACGAGATGAGAATCTTGCTTTTGATGAAGAGATTGAAATCGGTGTAATGATTGAAACACCAGCAGCTTCAGCAATTGCTCACCACTTAATTAAAGAAGTAGACTTCTTCAGTATTGGTACAAATGATTTAACACAGTACACACTAGCTGTAGACCGTGGAAACGAACTAATTTCTGATCTATACAACCCATTAACACCATCTGTTTTAACTATCATTAAAACAGTTATTGATGCATCTCATGCAGCTGGCAAATGGACAGGTATGTGTGGTGAACTAGCAGGTGATGAACGTGCAACACTATTACTACTTGGTATGGGCTTAGATGAGTTCTCAATGAGTGCAATTTCAATCCCTACGGTTAAGAAAGTTATCCGTAGCACTAGCTTTGAAGATGCAAAAGCGCTAGCTGATAAAGCATTATCAATGGCAACAGCTGCAGAAATAGAAGCCTTAGTTAACGACTTCAATAAAGCTAAAGGTATTAGTTAACTGATTGATAAGTGAGGTGAGCTTGTACTTACCTCCCTTTTTATTTTATTAAATTGGAGTTTAGTTATATGGGTTTTTTTGATTCTTTAAAAAAAGCGGTTAGCGGTAATACACAAACAGCAAATACTATTGATATTATTGCACCTTTATCGGGTGAAATAATTGCTATTGAAGATGTGCCAGATGTTGTTTTTGCTGAAAAAATTGTTGGTGATGGTATTGCTATTCGTCCTACTGGTAACAAAATGGTCGCACCATGTGACGGAGAAATTGGTAAGATTTTCGAAACTAACCATGCATTTTCGTTAGAATCTACGGATGGTATTGAACTATTCGTACACTTTGGTATCGATACTGTTGAGTTAAAAGGCGAAGGTTTCACGCGTATTGCTCAAGAAGGACAGAAAGTAAAAGCAGGTGATACTATCATCGAATTTGATCTAGCTTTATTAACCGAAAAAGCAAAATCTATTTTAACGCCTGTTGTTATTTCTAACATGGATGAAATTAAAGAGTTACAGAAAATGTCAGGCACTGTTGAAGTGGCGTCTGACCCTGTACTTAAAATCGTTAAATAATCATAACTATCCTTCGATAAAAAAGTCGCTTTTGCGGCTTTTTTCATTTTAGCCCTACCTTGTTCTTAACTTCTCTTTCTTGTTACAATCATTTATCTTTTTATTTCACATTAGAAGCATTCTTAATGACAACAACTATGTACGGTATCCCTAATTGCGATACCATAAAAAAAGCACAGAAATGGCTAAAAGAAAACGATATTGCATTCACTTTTCATGATTACCGCAAAGATGGGTTAGATGACACACTATTAACTCAATTTTACACAGTGACTTCATGGGATGAGCTATTAAATAAACGCAGTACCAGTTACCGCGCACTAACAGATCAGCAAAAAGAAAACCTTGGTGAACATACCGTAAGTGCTCTTTTCATTGAGTCACCTACTTTAATTAAACGCCCTCTTATTATTCATAATGGTAAAGCCATTGTTGGATTTAATGCCAAAAACTATCAATCTTTTTTTGCTGTATAAGGAAATACAATGAGCAATTCACCAGTCGTATCGTTATTAGAAGATTTAATCAGTCGTCGCTCTGTTACTCCGGAAGACGCTGGATGCCAAGCCCTACTTATCTCACGTTTAGAAAAACTGGGTTTTGTTTGTGAAACAATGGAATTTGAAGATACATTAAACCTATGGGCAAGAAGAGGCACTGAAGCTCCTTTGTTTTGTTTTGCTGGACATACCGACGTAGTGCCACCAGGGCCAGAAGAAAAATGGAATACACCACCATTTGAACCAACAATTATCGATGGCATGTTATATGGTCGTGGTGCCGCTGACATGAAAAGTGGTATCGCTTGCTTCATGTTAGGTTTAGAAGCATTTATCGAAGAACATCAAGATCATAAAGGGTCTATTGCCCTGTTAATTACCAGTGATGAAGAAGGTCCTTTTATCAACGGTACAACACGTGTGATAGATGTTTTAGAAGCGCGTAATGAAAAAATTGATTACTGTATAGTTGGTGAACCATCAAGTACTAGCCATGTTGGCGACATTATAAAAAATGGCCGTCGAGGTTCATTAACTGCAGACATTACCGTTAAAGGTACACAAGGACATGTTGCCTATCCGCACCTTGTTAACAATCCGATTCATTTAGCTTCTCCTGCTTTAGCAGAATTAGTACAAACTGAATGGGATAAAGGCAATCAGTATTTCCCTGCAACTAGTTTTCAAATTACTAATTTCAATTCTGGTACCGGTGCGAGCAATGTTGTACCCGGGGATGCAGTTGTACAATGTAACTTCCGTTATTCAACAGAGCTAACAGCTGAAATGTTAACTGAAAAAGTGGAAGGTATTTTGAATAAGGCTGGCTTTGAATACGATATTAAGTGGACTTATAACGGCCAACCTTTTATCACTGAGCCAGGCTCATTAACTGATGCTGTTGCTCAAGCTATTTTAGCGACAAACGGCATCACTACAGAGCTTTCGACCAGTGGTGGTACTTCTGATGCGCGCTTTATTGCTCCAACAGGTGCTCAAGTAGTTGAATTAGGCCCCATTAATGCAACGATTCATAAAGTAAACGAATCAACAGATATTGCACAGTTAGATGAATTAGTCGATATCTTTAAGTTAACACTGAAAAACTTACTAGTATGAACCGACTTGAATTGACAGGTCAATCGCAAACTCATTTAGTTGAGTTTGCACCTAACAGGTTACTGCATAAGCAAGTAATAGCAGACTTTACTGGGTTACAGAACAGTGCTAAAAATGCAGGCTTTACCTTGCATATTGCTAGTGCATTCCGTAGTTTTGAGCGTCAATTACAAATATGGAATAATAAGTATTCAGGTATCACGGCTATTTTAGATAAACAAGAAAAGCCTATTGATATCAAATCTGTGGATGAGTTAGATAAGCTTTACCACCTACTACATTGGTCAGCTCTACCAGGTGCCAGTCGGCATCATTGGGGAACCGATATCGATGTATACGACCCAAGCTTATTACCGCAAGGTCAGTCACTACAGCTGAAAAAAAATGAATACTTAAATGGTGGATATTTTAGTGAATTAACCGATTGGTTAAGTGAGAATATGCAGAAATTTGGCTTCTATCGCCCTTACCAGAAAGATCAAGGCGGCGTTGCGGAAGAACCATGGCATTTAAGCTATTTCCCAATTTCTGAAACTTGCTTAGTTCAATTAGACCTAGATTTAATTCGGGACACAATCCAATCTCATGATATTTTAGGTAAAACGTTGATCCAACAAGAGCTAGTTAATATCTATCAACAGTATGTGTGTAACTTAACACCCAGATAAATATTGAGTTTTCTTAAAAAACAAAAAGCCAAGGTATAGAATTATCTGTACCTTGGCTTTATTTAACTACAAGAGTAATAGTAAAACTTAATCTTTAAAGTTATTAAACTGGAAACCCATTCCTAAATCGCACTCTTTCACTAAGCGCATAGCTTGTTGAAGGTCATCGCGTTTTTTACCCGTCACACGCAATTGATCACCTTGAATCGATACTTGTACTTTCATTTTGCTATCTTTAATATGTTTCACTAATTTCTTAGCCGTTGGTTGATCTACACCAACTTTAAACTTAACATTTTGAGACCAAAACTTACCAGACTGCTCATATTTATCAGGATCCATAGAGCGAGTATCAACACCACGTTTTACTAAGTTCGCACGTAACATATCGCGTAATGCATTAATTTGCATCTCAGCTTCCGCTTCTAGCTTAACCACTTCTTTATTCAATGTAATGGATGCTTTTACGCCGCGAAAGTCATAACGTGTACCAAGTTCACGACTGGTATTATCCACGGCATTTTTAACTTCTACTAAATCAATTTCTGATACAATATCAAATGAAGGCATCTTTATTCCTTTTTAAAACTATAAAATATTCTAGGGTGTGAATTTACCAGAAAATGCAGCAATCATCTATTACTAAGCATCACGATAGAGGGCCTATTGTCTCTTGTAACTAAATCAGCAAATTAGCATAATAGATGCTTATATCAATAATGGCAGTCATTTAGGGGTTTAGGGAACAATATGATACAAATAATTGGCGCTGGTGCGATTGGTTGCTTATGGCTAGCCAAATTATTACAAGCAGGTTACCCATGCCATATTGTATCGCGCTCGCCGCTCACTACAAACACTTTAACGCTCACAGACTTAATGGGTAAAAGCCACTCATTCAATATCTCTCATGGTGAGTATTTACTAAACACGTCACTGGAGGCACAGCAAAGTAGTTTGTTAGTGTGTGTTAAAGCACATCAAGTACTACCAGCCCTATTACAACAGCAAACTCATATTCACCCACAACAGGCCATTATCTTAATGCATAATGGTTATGGTTGTGCAGAACAAGTTGCTACACATTTTCCTGACAACCCGATCATTTGTGCTAGCACTGCTAATGCTAGTTTACTGACTAACACTTTAACAATAACTCATACTGGCGCTGGACCAAGTTACTTTGGCTTTTACCCGGGACACTCACAGGTTAGCAACTCTCAACAAATAGAAGCAATATTAAACAGCTATTTATTTCCTCTACTACAAGTGATGCCTAATTCACATACTAGCCAAAGTATTATTGAAAAATGTTGGTTAAAGTTAGTCATTAATGCAGTCATCAATCCGCTCACGGCCATTCATCAAATTAAAAATGGTCAGTTACGTTTAACGCAATACGCACCATTGATCCAGCCCTTAGTATTAGAAACTTTTGCAATAGCAGAAGCTGAGCAATTAAATTTCGATTTGAATGAATTACAGGACACTGTCGCTAATGTCATTGCGGCAACCGCAGACAATTATTCTTCAATGAACAGAGACATTTACTACGGTCGAGAAACAGAAATTGAGTTTATTAATGGGTATTTAATTAAAAAGGCACAACAACATAATATTGAAACGCCTATTTTAAGCGATTTATATAAACAAATTAAAGCGTTGGAGAGTCACTAATTAATTGTTGTAAGTACTCGTTCATTCGATTGCTTAATTTATCCTGTAAGCGCAATTTAAGTAGATCTTTTTGTTTTGCCGAGACCTTAATAGGCCAACGCTTACGACTAATTACTTGGCCATTTTCACTAATGCTCAACTCATAACTACCACGTAACCAATACCAAGCATCAATTAATGCGGGATTGGTCATATCAGCTTTGCCAGTGACTTCAATGTTTGCGTTGTCTGTTACTTTTACCCCTAAAGAAGATAATCCAGACTGAATTGCTTTCTCTTGTGATTCGGTATCTGCCTTTGCAGTAATAGTTAATGCAGCTAGTTTTTGCTTAATTAATTGCTCAATTTTATCACTCGAAATATCCGCAGGCACACCAGTACCATTGATATAACGTAATTGGTAGTCAGCCATTTTACGCGTTATTTGTACATCTCGTGCTGAGCGTAATGCATTAATTGATGCAATAGAATTAGGGGATTGGTTAATACTGTAATCGATTAACTCTGCGCTTTTCTGATCAAGCTCTACAATTGATTCAGTTAAATTTTGCGAAGCACTAAGACGATGTAAAACAGCTAAAGCATAATATTCACCACTTGGACTTAGCCAAGTCTGTTTAATCTCTACGCCCTGGATTGCCTGTTCTGTTTCAGTTTGTATATCCCGCTGCAAAGTACTAGAACTTTCCATCGTCACACCTAACGCACTTTCCTGCTTTACAGCCTCTGTTAATGTTCTGGTTTCCGCTTTTACGTTAACTGAAAATATTTCTAATAGGTTAGCGACTGCATTTTTACCAGCTCGGGTACGATTCGATGCTTGCCCAACCGCAGTTAAATATTCTGATTGAGGATAATCTACCTGTGCATGGTCAATCCAAGTTGGACGTTCATTATCAGACTGGCCTGAGGACTGGCTTGAACAAGCACTGAACAAAAACACACTGATTAATAGTGAAACAAGTAAGGTAATCTTTTTCATGTTAACTCCTTAACAAAGGGCAATTATTGTTGATAATGCCATACTTTATCAGATAAATTAGTCACTAAAATAACATGTTGATGCCCTAAACTTAAGTCCACATCTGTTTGAACAGTCTTAGGAGTTGACACAACGATATCATCGGCATTGGTTTCTAAATATGCAAACTGAATGGTGGCAGGCAACATGTTCCAACTTCGTAAATCTGCAACTTCACTGAGTAATGTCGCGAAATTAAGTAAGGTGCCTAGCAGTTGATCTTTTTTCTTTGTTTCTTGTACCACTTGATATTTGGCAATCGCTCGAGTGGTTGTTAATAAGAGAATGGAGGGGTACTCTTTGTCTAAGTCTTCTCGAGCAATAACATTAATATTTTCAGCAACGTCACTGCTCACTAATTGCTCACCATCACTTATTTTGGCATGTAATGAGCGAGGTAATCGTTCAGGGTATGTTGGCATCGCGATGCGGATCAATTGCTGCCCATTAAAACTAGGGACAGTCAAGCTAGCTTGTATTTTATTAGAGACTACGCCATCAAAATATAATACAAATACTTGTTCCTTACCCTTCATTTTTTTTACCAAGTTTGGATAGGATTTACTATAGCGGTCGTAAGCTTGGTCATTCCCCATCTTTAAACTCATTCTTAACAAACCTAATGTTAACCCTTCTGGTAAAGCTATTTTTCGTTGGTTAAGAATATTCTCAGCTAATTGGTAACTAATGAAAGCATCGGAGCGCTCATCTAATAATTCATAAATAATGCCCGACAACAGGTGGGTACTCACTAATTGCCCACTCAACGAATCCTTATCAGCTAGCTTTTTCATCGCAACATCAGCTTGCAACATTTCTACCCGCGCACCGTCGATATCCCGATTAAATAAATAACTCAAGGCTAACATATTATGAACCATTACCCGATCTAGTGGATAACCACTATAACTTCTTAAGGTTTCGTTAACGGTCCCTGCCCCAATATTCTCAGAAACAGAGGTTGCAGCTAAAGATTGCATCTGTTTTTTTGCGATTAATAGGGATTCGATTGATGCAGGAAACTGCCCAGATAATAACTGTAAATAACCTAGATTAAGGTAATACTGAGCAATATCTCTATCGTCTGGCTTGGTTTCTTGTAATGCTGAAAGAATAGATTCTGGTGTTTCAAACTGTAAATCATCTGCAAGTCGATTGTTATTGTGTTGAGCACAGCCAGAAAGTAAGAAGACAAAGGCAAGTAACAATTTATGCATAGTTATTCCATTTCATACAGAATAGGCTCATTACTGAGCCTAATCATGTATCTATAACGTTACGGACGAATTTTACTGTTAGAGATAAGCTTTTTGATTTTCTTTTCACCAATCCATACTTTACGATTATCCTTTAAGCTAATTAACTCAAGGTTGACTTGGTAAAAACGTACTTGAGTAGTACCATCCACATCAACAATGGTATTGATTTGACCTTGCATCATAAAGTCTGCGCCATACTCTTGGCCCGCTTCTTTACGGGTAGCTTCAGAAGCGTTTAAATCTTGATCTGCTCGTTCATCACGAATTTCTTGACGGTTTGCAGCACTTGCAACAAATTGTACTTCACCTGAATTAATCAACTCACGTTCCATATTGGCAACAAAAGTATTGGTATTAATATGTTCGTGACTTAGATTTTTAATACGACCAACAATGACTGCGGGGTCTTTACCTTCACTGCTTACAAATTTGCTGATCCATGCGCGTGAAAGAGAGTCTTCGATCATTTCTTGTGCCACTAACTGAGAGTCAGTGTCATTCCAAGCACCACTTAAGTCGACCTGTTGTTGTGCATCTAAACGCTCTACTGATGTAGAACAAGCCGCTAGCATTACACTACTCATGATCACCAGTAACAAACTAGTATGTATTTTCATCGTAAACTCCACCTTATAAAGAATAAAATAGTATCAATAACTTACCATATATTAATTCAGAAAGTTAACTTACTAACTTTCCTAATTTTTTTCCACCTAATAAATGTAAATGTATATGGTAAACTTCTTGCCCACCGTCACTATTACAATTCATTATCAAACGATAACCTGACTCTGCAATACCTTCTTCTTTCGCTAACTGTTTAGCTACCGTATATAACTTACCCACTAACACTTCATCTTCAACCTCAATATCGTTGGCAGTTGGAATCAGTTTATTAGGAATAATAAGAATATGCACTGGAGCCTGTGGGGAGATATCACGAAAAGCTGTCACATATTGATCTTGATACAATGTTTCCGATGGAATCTCTTTATCAATTATTTTTCTAAAAATCGTTTCTTCAGCCATCTTAAATCCTTATCAATCATTATCAATCATTATCAATCATTATATTATTTAACCTTATGTACATTAAAACTGAAGTTGCTAATGTACATAATCAATCAGCGCCCAGCCTAGTTTAAAGCTCTACAATGGCACCTTTTCCGATACCTTCATAGGCGAATACAGTGACTTTATTTTCGCCCTCTTTGTCTTTAATGGTTTCACAAATAAAGCGAGCGAGCTCTTCTACCGTTGTATCGTTATTTAAAACCTCGCAACGGCTAGCCGGCATTAATAATTCAAAATACCCCTGTGGTGCATGATAGGCAGAACAATGTACTTCCGCGGTCGGTTTCTCGGTAATAAATGAAAGATCGCTACGTTTGATCACATCACTGTCACTTGCTAAATAGATATCAGTCCAGCGTGCTGCCCATTGTTCAACCCATTTACTACTGTATTGATCGTTAATAAAAATATCAATTTTAGAACGATGCCCATGAGCAATGCGTTGGCAGTTTCCATTATGTTTTTTTAAACCATGAGTATAATGGTAAAAGGGAGTATCAATCTCCTCTGACCGTAAACTAATACTCAATCCAGTTACGTTTTCTGGTAACTTATCTAAGATAACTTGCTCTAGGTAATCGGCTAAAAATGCCTCTGTTAATACTCCACATTGAAGTAAACAATATGCCTCATGCGGTGCTTTAACTTGAATTACTTCATCTTTCGATAACCGATAATTAACCTGAGTTCGCTCATCATCTGGGATAACAGAGCAAGCTTGCGACAAACTTGGAACCAGCAATTTATGGTCGACTTCTGCATCAATAATCGCTTTAATCTGTTTCTTTACTAAAGCAAAGTCTAAAATCATAGATTGTTCGTTTAGCTGTCCATCCAACACTACGTCAACTTGATAGCTTTCACCCACAAACCCACGGCTAGCGTCTAAGTAAGTTGAATCAATAACAGTTAAGTCTCGTACAAATAATTTCATTCTTTTATCTCTTTTTTGTTTAAGCACTGTCATCAACAGGTATTTAAACAGTGTAATGTATTAATGCTTAAAAAGGGGCTTTTCCATCATCCGTAACGGTTTCAGTGATCACGGTTTCACCTGCATCAATCAACGCATCACGTTTTAATTGTTCGCGTAAATTAGGTGGAATACCTTGAATCGTTAATGTATCCGATGCTTCATCATAATGAATAGATGAGCCTAAATGTTTTTGGTCAAAGCTAATATTCATACCTCCGCCTTGGCCGACATACTTAGTTAATTTTCTCACTAAGGTTTTATCTGCTGGGAAATTCTCTTCTAATTGATAATCTTCACTAACGAAGTCATAGAAACTGCCTTCTAGATTTGAAGTCGATTGAAACTCTTCCGACAAACTAGAAAGGTCAATGTCTTGCCCTTCTTTTATTTGCTCTTTGCAATAGTTAAAAGTAACCTCTCGGACCTCTTGCTTTTGCTCCGTTGGTAGCTCTTGCTTCTCACAGAACTCTTCTACCGCTTTTAGCAGACCTTCATTCTGTACTTTTGCATCAAAGCCTTCTTTTGCTCCCATAAAGTCTAAAAAGAAATCAGAGACTTTACGACCAACGCGGCCTTTAATAAAGGAGATATAACGGTTAGCTTCAGGGTCACGCTTGAGTAGAGTAAGGTCAATACGAGCCACTAATTGAATTTTACTCGTTTCAATATGCTGACTAACTTGTAGCTCAAGATTCTCGTTAACGCTGATTGATTGGTTATTTTGAAGCAATGCGACTAGTAAATAATCACTGGTTGTCCAAGTGTACTTACTGATTAATAACACCCCTTCTTCAGCAAAGTCATGATCTTTTAATTCATCAACTAAACGACTAGCTGCTTGTTGAGAAAATCCAACAAAATCTAACTCGCCATTCAGCTCTTCTGTTAAAGCACGTTTGAATACTTGCGACTTTTCACCTTCATCAGCAAAAAATGCAAAAGCTTTATTAGATTTACTTTGGTAGCTACGATGTAAATCCATCACCAACTGCTCAATAGAAGGTGAAATAGGCAGTTCGCCTTCACGCATTTTGCACGATAAAACGCCTTCACTGTTGTAATTTAAAGAGTGTAAAATAATATTGGTAGCGGAAACGTTCATAGAAATATGACCTTGTGAGAAACAAATAAACTTAATTGGCAAATTATACACACCGCAATCAATCTTGAAACAGTAATTATTCGCTTAATTATCTGTGTAACTTTTCAAAATCGAGGGGTTAAGTCATTGGTATAATAATACGAGTGCGGTATCATAACGCAATTATCATTCCTTACATTAGAAGTTTATTATGCCAATTCAATCAAAGTACTCTAGCCAAAAAATCGAATCAATTCTGGATCAAGTGATGGATGTACTTCATGACAATGACGTTTCTGTCGATCTTAGCTTAATGATTTTAGGCAATAGTATTACTCATGTCATTAATAGCCAAGTACCAACAGCACAACGTCAAGCTATCAGCGATAAGTTTGTTAAAGCATTAAGTGCCTCTATTAATACAAAAGATAAATAAAAACATGGTTGAAACAGGTCATAAATTTCACGATAACGTAGCTAAAAATGTCACTTGGGCACACTGGTTCACGTTCTTTAATATTATTGCTATTTCTTTAATCAGCTTGCGCTATATTGCGTACTCAGGTTTAGCTGATACGGGGCTCGGCATCACCTACCAATTTATCAGTTTACTAGGGCATTTCAGTTTCCTAGCCGCTGTGGTATTTGGGATTTTATTATTCCCGCTGGCCTTTTTAATATCCAATAATTTAATTTATCGCCTAATTTCAATTCTGATCGCCACAACGGCGATCACTTTTTTAATTGTTGATACACAAATATTCAGGTTGTATGAGTTTCACCTCAACCCCTTGATTTGGCAGTTTTTACAAAAACCAGAACAAGTTGAAGAAATTTATTCAATTAATCTCCATTATATTTCTATCCCGATTACCTTTGCACTTGAAGCTTTTTTTTCTACCATTCTGTGGAAGAAAGTCAGACATATTCACGCAAAACAGATCGGCAAACCTATTGCACTATTCCTATTTGCAAGCTTTGTACTGAGCCATCTTGTTTACATTTGGGCTGATGCAACACA
Organism: Psychromonas sp. KJ10-5; assembly: GCF_055808325.1. Classification (NCBI taxonomy): domain Bacteria; kingdom Pseudomonadati; phylum Pseudomonadota; class Gammaproteobacteria; order Alteromonadales; family Psychromonadaceae; genus Psychromonas; species Psychromonas sp. KJ10-5. The sequence continues at coordinate 1,510,201 of NZ_CM147864.1, forward strand.
ATACCGACCAATTACCCATCAACGTTCGCTTTATCCGCTATCTTACCCAATGACAGCAAGGACTTTCTTGACTAAACAGGGCTGGTTAAATGAAGACACTATTCAGAAGAGTGAGTTGAATGCGTTAGGGACAAACCCGCAAGTACTTAATTACCCATTAAAGGCGCTGACTTACTCTACAGCCCCAACAAGTAGCGCTGACTATAATATTTTAGTGGTTAATGTGGAGTCATTACGCGCAGATATGCTGAACTCGCAAAATATGCCACATTTAGATTTACTGAGCACAGAAGCGATTAATTTCAAAAACCACTTCAGTGGTGCAAACAACAGTGCCCAAGGTGTATTTAGTCTGTTCTATAGTTTACCTAATAGTTATTGGGACGATATAACCGATAACCATATTGCACCAGTATTTATGAATAAAGTTGTAGAAGATAAACGCCCTATCGGCCTGTTTTCAAGTATTGGCTTTGTACACCCAGAGTTTTTACAAAGCAGCTTTAGTCAATTGAAAAAAACACCTAATGTATATTATTCTGATGCTACAAATAATAACCAAGTTGTCCAACAATGGGATGAGTGGATTAAAACTCAACAACAAGACACACCATGGTTTGCTTATGTTTACTTAGAACAGAAAAACGATCATCTGTTTACCCAGCCAAGCATAAAAACGATTCCTGAACAAACAGAGCAATTAACACTTTATCAATCTCAGGTACACGCAATAGATGAGAAAATACAGCGTCTAATAGATAGCTTAAAAGCACAACAAGCTTATCAGAATACGATCATCGTCATTACTGGTACTAATGGTCAGTCTTTTAAAGAGCAAAATAACAACGACTCATTGATCAGTGGTGCAAGTGTACCAATGATATTAGTGTGGCCAAATAAACTGCCACGTACTATTTATGATATGACAAGCCATGTAGACCTGATGCCTACCTTGATGCAAAACGTATTTGGAGTTGAAAATCCAAGTAATCAATTTAGCAGTGGTCATTCCCTATTTGCTAAACAAGATAGAGACTTTGTGTTATCCGGTGATAGTAATAACTACATCATTTATGAAAATAGACGCATTACTCAATTTTCTGGTAATGGCGATATTGATAGTATTGATTGGCAAGGTAATTACATTGAACAAAATGCCGATAGTGATGCATTAAATATCACCCTATTGATTGATGTATTATCTAAGTTAAGACGTTTTAATCAAAAATAATGAGGTAGCAGATCTACCTCAGTAACCCTTTATTAAAAAGCTCACATACGTAAAAAGCCGATAAGACTGGATGATAAAACATCAACCTTATCGGCTTTTTTACTTTAATTACTTTAATTCAGAAATTTAAGCTATTTAGACACTTTAACGATACTTGGATCAATTCCATATTGGCTTGCTAAATATTGTAAGTAACCTAAATCTTCACACATACTCTTACCTGGTTCATCGGATATTTTAGCCACTGGTTTGCCATTAACCGTTACCATTTTTATCACAATACTTAAGGGACGATTACCAACATCATTCATCAAGTTGGTACCAATACCAAATGAAACTTTTATACGCCCTCTAAAGCGCTTCCAAATTTCTATCATTCTTGGAAAGTCTAATGAATCACTAAATACTAAGGTTTTACTCAGAGGATCAATTTCCATCGTATGATAAAGGCTAATCGCCTTCTCACCCCATTCGAATGGGCAACCACTATCATGTCGCAACCCATCATAAAGCTTGCCAAAATATGGATCATTAAAATCACGCATAAAAGAGTCCATTGAATAGCAATCGGTTAGAGCGATCCCTAAACGTCCTCGATATTCTCTTACCCACCCTTCTAAAGCGGCTTTTTGCGCATCGGCTAAACGAGTAACCGCTTGCCAACTTTGAAACCATTCATGGGCCATGGTACCCATCGCAGGTAAATCTAATTTACGAGCAAAATGCACGCAGCTTGTGCCTAAGAACTCATTAGGAAATTCAGATTTTAATGTACTAAGCACTTCTTCTTGCCACGCTTTACTGGCCCGACGACGCGTACCGAAATCGATAAAAGTTAGCCCAGTTAAATCTTTCTCTGCTTTTAATAGTGCAATTTTATCTGCAAGCTTTTCTCTCGCGACAAATAGATCAAATCCACCGCAGTTTATAAAAGTATGTAATTCGCTGATAATCGACAGTGCATAAATTTCTAATAAACTGACATGTAACAATGGACCATCAAAACGGAGGTTAATATTTTCACCATCTGAATGCAGGTGGATAAATTTCATATTTAATTTAAAAATACGTAAAAACTCAATGAAATCAGGCTTAATAAAATGCATTTTGCTTAAGTAATCTAACTCTTCATCGCTAAAAGATAAAGTACAAAGGTGTTCAAGTTGACGTTGTATTTCAGGAATTAAAATCGTTAAATCTAAGCCTTCTTGATTTCGACACGCAAATTTCCATTGCACATTTACTAAACGAAACTCTGCGGCATGGTAAAAAGCTTGTAACATACTTATTTTATAAAAATCGATATCCATTAAGCTATCAATCAACCAACGATCTATTTTTGTATTTTGCATTACAATGCTAACTCCCGACTACTGGCGATTAATGTTACGCCCACCTCTTGCATCTCTTGATAGGCTGATTGGATAGAATCATCTGCAATACCTCGACAAGCCGCTTTATTTAGAATGACTTTAAAACCCGCTTTTACGAGTTGTAAAACCGTCGTTTTTACGCAGTAGTCTGTTGCTAAACCACCAACAATGACTTCATTTACCTTTTTTTCCTTTAACCATTCAATAACTCCGGTACTCTGCTGCTCACTTAGATCGTGATAACAAGCGCCATATGGATGCATATCTGGCTCAACACCTTTTTCAACAACAAAATCATATTCAACTTCATTAGGCAGACCAGGGATAAGTGAGTTCCCCTTTGTACCTACAACGCAATGCGCTGGCCACTTTATATCTAAATTTGGATACTCACCTTCTACAGGTGTCATCACTTGTTCTGCCGATGTTGCCATCCAAGGTGCTTCTGCAGGATGGCAATCTTTACTAACAACTCGGTAGCTTGCAAACTTAGCCTGTTCATTCAATTGTTCAGATATAAGGTGCCCTTCTTCAACAGGTAACTCATCTGGACAAAGTGGTGTGAAACCACATTGTGGATCTACATCAAAACTTGCAGTAATAGATTTCTCAACTTTGACCATTTTCTTCTCCAATTTAAAATGATTATGAAAGCGAACACAAAAACTTAATGAAACAATGCTAGATAACCTTATAGTGACCTCTACTGTCAACTAACAGTAGTAAAGAACTCGGTAATTAAGGTCTATACGTTCATAAAATGACCATAGCACGTCAAAAGTCCTGCCTTTTATGACTTAAATTAATTTTTATGCGTGTTTCAGTAGCCTCTTTGCCGAACTTTTATTATTCTTACGCCATTATTTACATAATAGATATTTTTATGTCGCATAAGACATAAATATACCTATTTATTTACATTCAAGGATTTAAATGAGTACTGATACACAAGTGTCTAATCGATGGTCAAGTCGATACGCGTATGTTTTAGCTGCAACAGGCGCAGCTGTAGGTCTAGGTAACATCTGGAAATTTCCATACATAATGGGAGAAAATGGTGGCGGTGCATTTGTACTGGTTTACCTATTGTGTATTCTACTAATTGGTATTCCTGTCATGATGGCAGAAGTAATCATTGGTAAACGTGGCCGCTCAACGCCAGCGAATGCTATTGCGCATGTTGCCGCAGAATCAGGGCGCTCATCTCACTGGTCTTTAATTGGTACGATCGGGGTTATTGCTGGTTTCCTTATTCTTAGCTTCTATGCTGTTATTGCTGGCTGGGCCGCTGCTTACGTATTCTTTTCTGGCTCAGGCGAGTTCAGTGCTGCGGCTGCAAACCCTGCAACTAATGCGGATGTGATTGGCGCACTATTTACTGAATTAATTACCAGCGTATCGCAATTAATGGTGTGGTCAACGTTAACACTTATTGCTGCTATTTACGTTATTTCAAAAGGGGTGAAAAAAGGCTTAGAAACAGCAATTACTTACTTGATGCCAGCATTACTTGTCTTGCTAGTTGGTATCATGTTTTATTCTGCTGTTGTAGGTGATTTTGCAGCTGCTTTTAATTTCATGTTTCATGTTGATTTCTCTCAATTAACCATTGAAGGAGCTTTAGTAGCATTGGGTCATGCCTTTTTCACACTTAGCTTAGCAATGGGAATTATGATGACATACGGTGCTTACCTGCCTAAAGGTGTGTCTATCGTTAAGACATCGATCACTATCGCTATTGCAGATACTATTGTTGCTTTAATCGCGGGTTTAGCTATTTACCCAATTGTGTTTGCAAATGGTTTAGAGCCAAGTGCAGGACCAGGGTTATTATTCCAATCAATCCCATTAGCGTTTGGTTCAATGCCCTTTGGTGACTTTGTAGGTACATTATTCTTTATCATGATTGTATTTGCAGCATTCACTTCAGTTATTGCACTGTTAGAGTCCCCGACAGCGTACTTAGTTGAACGTCAAAAAATGAGCAGAACTAAAGCTGCAATCGTTGCTGGTGTAGGTATTTGGGTGCTCAGTTTATGTTCAATTTACTCTTTTGCAGGTGCTGAATGGACTAAGCTATCATTTGGTATGGGCGGAGATATCTTTGAATTCTTAGATTATTTGACGGCTAATATCTTGTTACCATTAGGCGGTATATTTATCTCTATCTTTGCTGGTTGGGTTATCAAACCAAACATTTTGCAAGAAGAGCTACACTTAACAGGTACACCATTTGTATTAATCTTGATTCTGTTGCGCTTTGTTGCACCGATTGGTATTTTATTAGTATTCGCCAATGCAATAGGTTTATTGTAAACATTTAAATATGTTTAAATGTTGAATTAACCGGTTAGGTTTACGGAATAAAAAAGCAACTACTTTAGTTGCTTTTTTTATGTCTAAAACTCCTGATTATTCTTATGTAAGATAAATAACACATTAAAAGCACTTTGATTTACAATGTCTTAACAAATATATTTTTATAAGGATTAAAAGTAATGGGATTTTTGTCAACGCTAACATCACTCTTTTCAAGCGATAGTAATAACACGCCGAAAGTACCACCTGTTGAAGAGAGTACCGAATACAAAGGTTTTACTATTACTCCTTCCCCTATTAGTGAAGGAGGTCAATATCGTTTATCTGCCGCAATCACCAAACAACTTGATGAGCAATTACAAACGCATACTTTCATTCGTTCTGATGTTGTTGCTAATCGCGATGACTGTATTGATATGACCATTAGAAAAGCCAAAATTGCTATTGATCAAATGGGTGATAGTATTTTTAGTTAAACCGGCATCAATTAATAATAGCAATGGATTGCACTTTTAATCGTAAGCGCTTCATTGCCTCCTATTTTCTGTTTCTATGAGTGCTAAACTATGTTTTTCGAATCCTTACAATTTTCCTTTTCTATTGTCGGCCCTATCTGTTTATTACTTTTTCTAGGCTGGTTTTTAAATAGAACAGGTACGATCAATGATAGTTTTATTGAAGTAGGCTCTAAACTAGTATTTAAAGTAACGTTACCGACACTTCTCTTCCTTAGTATTGTCAAAATGGACCACCAAGCAGAGATTGATTTTTACTTAATTGCTTTTGGGATTTCCGCTAATTTTATCTTCTTTTTACTGTGCATCATCGCCACTAAATTTTGGGTAACAGAAAAAGTCCAACATGGAGTGATCATTCAAGGTGCATTCAGAAGTAACACTGCGATCATCGGTTTAGCTTATGTGAGTAATGTATATGGTGAAGCAACCTTAGGTTTAGCTGCTGTATACGTTGCTTCACACACAATACTCTATAACATTCTATCGGTAATTATTTTATCGCCGAAAAAGGAAGGGTTTAATCTAGCGATAATTATTAATATGGTTAAGTCGATTCTTAAAAATCCATTGATCATTAGCATCTTGTTAGGTTTGGTTTGCTTTTTATTAAATATCCCAGTACCGGAACTTATCATCAATACCGGACAATATTTTTCAGATATGACTCTGCCCGTTGCACTACTGTGTACAGGAGCAAGTTTAAGTGTACAAGCGTTAAAAAATAATAGCTTTAATTGTCGTTTTTCAACTATTTTAAAAATCGTAGTCGGACCAATATTAATTACTGCTGGCGCTTATTGTTTAGGTTATCAAGGTGAATTGTTAGGGTTAGTGTTCTTTATGTCCGCAGCACCAACGGCGGCAGCGAGCTATGTGATGGCTCGAGCGATGGGGCATAGTGCGGAATTAGCTGCGAATATTATTGCTATGACGACTATTGGCTCATTAATCACCTGTAGCCTAGGTGTTTCGTTACTATACTGGTTAAAATTAATGTAGCCAGTACGCAATAAAGCGTGTTAGATATTAATCTAAGCGCCCAAAGAAAGTCATACGAGCAGACTCAGATAAACTAATATTAGGCTGTGTATTATAAGCTAATACCACTAACATCCTTGTTTGCTCGCCAACGGTTGGTGTTACCCTATGTATTGAGTTCCTACCTCTAAACAATACCAATGCACCATCCGCCATTGGCAAGCTTTCGGTGTCGATAACCCCATCTAATATTTTCCCCGACATTGAATAGTTCATATCACCATTATCAGCATCTCGTACATCTTTTACATCTTTTACATATTCAAAAATACCGCCTTCTTTAGGGCTTTGAACCATTAACGTAATGGCAAATGATGAATTGTCGTAATGCCATCCTAGCTCTTGCCCCTCACCCGCATAATGTAAGTTAATTGATGATAATGGGTCAGTATATTCGTACAAAGCTTGTTCACCCAGCACTTCACATAAGAAATCACGAAACTCAGCCGCTTGATAAAGGCTGTGTAATGCTGAATTAACAGGAATCTGATCAGTAGTAATGCAACCTTTAGAAGAAACTACTTGGCGATTTCTTGGGTGAGAATCACTATAGTTAACATCACTTTCGGTTAAATATACGTTATGTTTATTGCTTGTATAATAAGCAAGGTGTTGATTATCTTTGCCTTCTTGTTGTAGCAATGAAATCACTGTAGGTTTTAAAAAGTCTTTTATTACTAATACACCGGTCTTATCTAAAGTGCGCTTGCATGCCTTAATAAAGGCTTGATCTTGTAAACGGCTACCATCTAAGTTAATGATGTCTGTTAATGCTAAAGCCATGCTAAAAATACCTCCTAAATAACCAACAACGGTTATAAATAAACTTAACTGACGGGGTCTATTATTTAATAAATAATTCAACACCTAAACTAAAGTAGCTAACAAACTAATCCTACTTAACTGCTCACATTTAACAGGTTTATTGTGAGTAAAGTTAAGCAAAGTGAAAACAAGCTTAAAATAGTCACGAAACTCGTACACATGACTTAATTAATCTTTTGGAGGGCCTTGCTGACCGTTAGGACCACCTTCTGGTCTTTTTTCTTCCCCTTCAAAATGTCCTGTTTCCCCCATAAAACAACCGAATATCTGATTTGTTCCAGGTGCGGAAGCATGATAATGGTAACCACGTATAGGATCCGTTTCACCTCCACATGCATCTAAACCTTTAGACTCAACAGTATCTTTATCTGTTTTCGCATAAACTGCATATCCATCTAATGCATAGCCAATCATGGCTGAGTGCCCATCTTCCTGAATACCAATTTCAGAACACCCGTTGGCGGAATGATAATGGTAACCTTCGTGTGGGTTAGCATGTGCACCACAATCATCTAATACACCGAGAGTATAAGAGCTTAATATCATATCTAATGGTGCAGGAGGACCGAATAGTACACCATTCAAAGCAATACCAATATTAGACCTAGCATTAATAGTTGTCGACTTAGTCGCTGGCACAGGCACTTTGGGGATTAAGACTGTTTTTTGAATTCCACCATCTAAGTCTTCCAAGGAGCAAGACAAGCAGAAATTATTAAAACCAGGAATAGGCCTAGGGTCACCAGCAATCTCACAACCTTTCGCACCATCTATAACAGTAATTTCGCCTGTTTTAATATCGTACATTTGCCATTTTTTATCTTTATACAGTGTCGACAAATTTTTAATAAATTCACCGTCAACTTGATAGACAGTACCTTCACCATCAATCCATGTACCTCCATCTTCTGCACTCGACTCTATTGTTGGTGGACAATATGGGCCTTCTGGAGATGAATCAGGATCGGCTGGAGCTCCGGCAATAGTGATTCGATAACAACTGGTTTCAGTACCGCCGCTTAACGTACACTCAACGGTTTCAACATCACCAACAATAGCACCATTAGCAAACAAACTAGGGTCAACTGGTGCATTGATAACTTTTTCACCAGCATTTTTTTCTATACTCTTTTTATCCTCATCAGAACAACCGTAAACTAAAGTAAGTAGAATAATACTAAATAATAATGTTAACTGTCTTTGCATATGTTGAACCTAAACTATTTATTAAAAAAGAGACCATAACATAAACAAGGTTTATACTGGGTTAAGCTTCATTTCGCTGTGGCTTAATGACCTCTGCCAAACAAATTTGATCTCTACCCTTTTGTTTTGCTTGATACATAGCTTGATCAGCACGCATCAGTAATGACTCAATTGACTCTCCACTTTGATATATAGCTAAGCCGGCACTAAACGTTAAATTAACAAAAACATCATCGCCTATCTCAATGCTTTGCTGTTGCAATTTTTTACGTAAGTTATTAGCCATTTGTAAAGCACCAGCTTCACTTGAAACAGGCATCGCAAAAATAAACTCCTCTCCACCAATGCGTCCACAAAAATCAGTTTCTCGGCCTAACTCTTTAATTATACTGGAAAAGCCTTTTAACGCATGATCGCCTGCAATATGCCCCCATTGGTCATTAATATATTTAAAATGATCAATATCAATAAAAATAATAGTGAGATTGTATCCTGCCCGACTAGACATTTTAGCTTGTTCGTTTAATCGTTCTAACATTGCTCGCCTATTTAACAAGCCAGTTAATTCATCAGTACTCGCTAATAATAATAACTCTTGTTCAGAGAGTTTCTTATAAATTAAAAAACTTAAAGTATCCGCTAATATCCCCATCAAAATATAATCATCTATACAAAATGGTTCAGTCGGTTTGTGGCTTGAGAAGTTGACTGTCCCATATAACTCCCCATCAACCTTGATCGGAGTTCCAATATAAGATTCCAGCTGAAAATTCTGATAACAAGGGTGATCTTTAATGTCGCTTTGCGCCGTAAAATGAAACCCTATGGTTTTATCGGCTTGCAATGTATGAACACAGTATGTGCCTGAAACATCAAAACAAGTAGAGGGTTGCAGCTCTTCATTAACATCAACACAACTTTCAACAATATAATCACTCCCCGTGATATGCGATATTATCGCGATTTCAAAACCAAAATGGTTTAACCCAATATTTAATAGCCTATCTACACGTTGGTCATAATTTAAATCAACATTAGACGTAATATTATGGATTTGTTGTAATGTGTCTAAGGACTGTTCAGCAGAACGTGCTGAACGGATAATGGCAATATAACCAACCACTTCACCTAAAGAAGAGCGCATCGCAGCACTAGTGGTTAAGCCTAGAAACTGTGCTCCGCCTTTACGTTGATAACTGACACGATAAGTATTGGCAGTTGCTTGGCTATCAGGGTTAAAACGTTTATTTCCCTGCTCCAAAAAGTCTGATTCATCAGCATAAAGCATCTTTGTTTGATGGCCATATAGTTCTTGTTTTTGGTATCCAAACAACTCTGCAAAGGTATTGTTCATATAGATCATTTTTCTTTCTGTATTCGCAACTAAAACGGCTTCAGAAAAATTATCAAACATTTCCGTTAATAACGTCAGCTGTAACATATCTGTTTTAAAATCAAACGTATTAAACAATATTTTATTTGAACTCTTGTTGTGTTCTTCATCCATAAATACACCTTAAAAAGTATCAGGCCTAAAAGAAACTGATCCCTGTCTTAATAATCTATACCATTAAATATATTATAAGCTTAATGGTATTACCTTAATGCTAGCCCTTTTTTAATCAATCAATGACTAAATAATTGATTAATTTATACCTTCTTGTAGCATCATTGTTTGTACTGCATCACGTTTTAACATTGCTTGATAATGGTCATTAATGTGTGTCCAATCCTGTGCTCTACTCGTGTAACATCGACTCCAATATGCAATCATAAACAGATGAAAATCTGCACCGCTCAAGGTATCACCTAATAACCAAGGACCATTACTTGATAACTCCTTATCTATAATGCTCCAACAATGAGAAAGATCTAACGCAGCTTGTTCAACGACCTCTTGAATCGCATTTTCAGTACTAACAAACTGTTCAGGATGAGCCCAACGATCAATCGCCTCTTGCAATGTATTAGTCATCCATGACATATATTGATAATAAATACCGCGTTTTGGAGAATTTAAATCAGGCGCTAATCTCGACTCGGGATATTGATCTAATATATACATTAAAATGGCAGCTGACTCATAAATGATTTGCCCATTATGTAATAACGTAGGTACCTTACCATTGGGGTTGATTGCTAAGTATTCTGCTGATTTTTGCATCTTTTTTGACAGGTCTATTTCAACCATTTCATAATCAATATTTAATTCTTCAAAAATTGCATGGCTTGCCATATTGGCACCGCCTTTATCCCAATATAAAGTGTAAATAATCTTGTTCCTTTTTATTGTATTTTCAATTGCGACTGTTCAAGGTTTTGTTTAACTATATGAATAGTCGAATTAAATATTATACATAAAAGTAGTGATGATTATTAATAAGCAATAGAGATAGAACATATATCATCTATATATGACTTTAATACCAAATAATTAGTATGAATAAAGATAGCCCGCAATAAAGTTTTTTCAATATTTAAGCGTTTTTAATTACTGCAGATTTAAAGAGTAGACTAAAAAACATGATAAAAGTCTCGAATTATCGTAACATTACCAGTTACTAAGCATATTTAATTGTATGCTTATTTTTACTACAATTTATGAGTCATCAATAGAAGAAGACACATTATAAACTGTTCATAATGAATAGATATTCAGCAAAATAGCATCATATATACAACAGTGTATTGGAGTTTAATGGCACACCATATTGAAGATTTATTAGCGCAGTGGAAGTTATTCCCTAATGATAATTGGGTGCTTGCAGTGATTACTAAGATCCAAGGTTCATCTTATCGAAAAACTGGAGCCATGATGTTATTTCATGGTTTGGGTAAGAGTATTGGTTTAGTCAGTGGAGGTTGCTTAGAAGGTGATTTACTGCGTCATGCACAACGTTCAATTCAACAAGATCAAGCCATTAACGTCACTTACGATGCCAGTGATGAAACTGATGCCAGCCACCAATTAGGTTGTGGCGGTATTGTTGATTTATTATTAATACCGGTGACGCCAAATAATAAATACTTACACTTAGAAACACTTCGACAACAATTAGAAAGCAGCCAATGTGAATTTCGCATCCCGCTAGTTGAAACGGGCACCCCCTCAGCAGCAGTTAACGTACAAGTCGTAGCTATTGATATCAAAAAGAACAATCTAAAAGCATCCGTCAATAGTGTACCCAATTCAGGATTAAAAATACTTAATATCCCTTTTAGGCCGCGCTTTCATTTAGCTATCTTTGGCGGTGGCTTAGATGCACAACCTTTAGCTAAATTGGCTTTACAATTAGGTTGGAAAGTATCTGTATTTGACCAACGCAGTAGTTATGCACATCCCATTAATTTTGTGGATGCAAAGATAATTAAAGATCCTATTTCATCATTACAACCATCTCACCTTAATAAAGTCGATGCGGTTGTTGTTATGCAACATAATCTAGGTTTAGATGCACTAGCAATAAAATTGGTTGCCACCAGTAGCCCTGCTTACATTGCTCTACTCGGTCCACGCCATCGGAGAGACCAAGTATTCGCTAAGGCACAAGTTAGTTTGTCGGATTTTTCTAGTTTTTTCTCTGCGCCAGCTGGATTTGATATCGGAGGAGAGCTACCTGAGTCTATTGCTTTAAGCATTCTAGCGGAGTCTCATGCGGTCTTACACGGTAAGTTAACTAAAACAAAATGAAAGATCTAACCATTAAAAAAATTAGCCTAATCTTATTAGCGGCAGGCCAGAGTCGTCGCTTTAAGGGTATCAAATTAATGCAGCCAATTACCGCAATTGACCATAATGGGGAACAAGTCACTCAACCACTATTGTTACATGGCTTAAATAAACTTAAGGCCCTATCTAATTATCTACAGTCTTTGAATATTGAAAGCCAAATCATTGTTGTCTTAGGCTCTCATCAAGAGAAATTACAAGATTTATTACCTAATTCCACTCAGGTTGTGATTAATAAAAACAGCCATGAAGGGTTATCCACATCAATAAAAGCAGCCATAACAGCCAGTTACCAAATTGATGCCAGCGATATGTTATTAACCTTGGGCGACCATATAGGAGTTAGTATTGATAATTACCAACAGTTAATTGACCTTTGGGTGCAAACCCACCTTAACGTCTGCTCATATTATCAAAATCAACTCGCTGCACCGGCCATCTTTAACCAAAGGCATTTCAATGATTTAAATCGATTGCAAGGTGACCAAGGAGCCAAGCCTCTGTTACAAAAACTAGCAGAAACCGAACAATTGAAAACATTAACTTTAGCTAATGGTATTCATGATATTGATACAGAGGAAGATCTATCAGCTTGGCAACAACAGTTTTTATCTATTACGATAAAAGACAGCCATACTAAAGAAGATTAATAAAAGTAGAAAATAGAATAAAAAAGTGTGCTGCTAAATACTGTATTAGCAATAGTTAACAGCACATTAGTCATTTACTTTAGATTTGGCTCAATGCCGCTCTTAAGTCTTTTGGCTTCATTGGTAGTTTACGTAATCGTACACCCACTGCATTATAAATTGCATTAGCAATCGCAGGAGCAACAGGCGTTACCGCAGGTTCGCCCAAACCAGAAGGTGGATATTGGTTAACCATAAACTCAATCTTCACCTCAGGGGCTTGTGCTAAACGTAATGGTGTATACGTATCAAAGTTATCATCTTTGTATTGCCCATTAAGTAGCTCTGTCCCTTCGTATAAAGCCATTGAAAGTCCCCATAAAGCAGCCCCTTGGCACTGTGCTTCAGCCCCATTTGGATCAACAATAATGCCTGCATCAATTGCAATCACTAACTTTTCTACATCTACCAAGCCATTTGCTTTGTCTACTTTAACTTGTACACCGCAAGCCACCCAAGTAGGCATTTCACGCTCTTGACCAAAGGTAGAAGCAATACCTATACCGCTATTTTCCGGCTGTTCACTGCCCCAGCCAATCATTTCGCCAGCTTTCTTCAATACAGCAGCTTGTCGTGCAGCACCACCTTCAGCAACAGGTGTTGAGCCAGCGTTACGCCCTTCTGCGATCAACATATCCAACCGGAATTGCAATGGATCTTTACCTGCATGATGTGCAGCTTCATCCATAAAGCTTTCAACTGCCCAACCTGTCCAACCAGGCCCTACTGAACGTAACCAACCCGGTCTAAAGGTAGCCATTGCTAGATCATTAGAAATCGCACGTACTTTTTGAGCTCCAACTTGATACCAATGGTCTGCACCAGCAATCGAGAACGGATCATAGGGCTCATCATTAACCCCTTTAGGCATAAAACCAGGTGCTAAAGCTTGAGTTGGCCATCCCGCTGCGGCGTGGTGTTCCATACCAATCACAGATTTATTTTCATCAAAGGCCATTTTTAATTGTTGTACCGATGCTGAACGCGCACTATCAAATTGTATATCTTGTGCACGGGTCAATATCATTTTAACAGGAGCCCCACCCATTGCTTTCGAGGCTAACGCAGCAGGTACAGTATAGTCACCATTTAATCGACGACCAAAGCCGCCACCTAGCATATAACTGCGCAGTACGATGTTTGCTTCATCTTCAGCTAATGCTTTAGCTAAAACAGGCAAAGTTAATGATTGCCACTGACACCCCGAATGCACTTCCCAAATTCCATCAGGATTTTTAAATACTAATGCGTTCAGCGGTTCCATTTGCGCGTGTAATACAGTATCAGTAATATATTGTTCAGAGATATTGCTACTTGCTTTAGCAAAGGCACTTTCTGTATCAACATTTCCAGTATCTAAAATACTGCCTTTGCTTTGGTCATCAATCAGGGTTTTACCATGATTAATAATGTCCGCTTCTGAAACCTTGGTGGTTGCGCCAGCATCCCAAGTTACTTCAACCAATTTTGATGCTTTTTGTGCCGCTATAAAACTGCTTGCAATCACCATTAACCAGCCAGTTACACTTTCACTCGGGTCATCCAAAATAATGGTTTTTTGGTAGCCTTTAACCTGCTGTGCAGCGGTATCATCAATACTGACTACTTTTGAGCCATATCGCGTTGGTGGCAAAATTGGATTGGCATAAACCATTCCTTCAACTTTTGCATCGATGCCATAAATAGATTTACCATTGGTTTTATTGGCAATATCTAATGAAGGAACTTGCTTCCCCACCAGCTTAAGATCTTGGTTCGGTTTAAGTGGTAATGTTTTTAATTCATCTTCGGTGAATTGACGGGTTAACCCTAACTCCACTAACTTCCCATAACTGATCTCACCTTTGCTAGACACTATCTTACCGTCTATTGCTTGACACTGTGCAGCAGGAATTCCCCACTTTTTAGCTGCAGATTCAATCAAAGCGATACGACCGGCAGCACCAGCTTTACGATACACAGGCCAACTTTGTGACACAGACCAGCTGCCGCCAGTTACCATAAAACCCCAGCGGGGATCACTGTCTACATGAATAATTTCAATATCATCCCATGACGCTTCAAGCTCATCAGCTAAAATACGTGCGATGGCGGTACCAACATGTTGACCCATTTCAGATCGAATAATGTTTACTTTGATTTTTCCTGCCGTATCGATGGAGTACCATAAAGACGGTTCATAAACATCCCCTTCACTTGGTAAAACTTTACCATCAGGAGACGCAGGGTTCATTGCAGCTAATAAATGACGTGGAAAACCAAAGCTCATTCCCACTGAGGTCATCGCAATTAAAAAACCACGACGAGTAATACCTCCAGATTTACCTTTAGATATTCTGCTCATCATTATGCTCCTTAATTTTATTTGCTGCTTCATGGATCGCATCACGAATACGAATATAAGTCATACAACGGCATAAATTACCGCCCATCACTGCATCAATATCCTTGTCAGACGGGTTTGGAATATCTTTTAATAAGGCCGCTGCCTGCATGATTTGTCCAGATTGACAATAACCACATTGCGGCACTTGAATTTTCTTCCAAGAGATCTGTAATGGGTGATCATCTTTCTCAGCTAAACCTTCAATAGTGGTGATTTCAGCGCCTTCAACAGATGAAACTGGCGTGATACAAGAACGTGTTGCACGTCCGCCCACATGTACGGTACAAGCACCGCAGGTACCAATACCGCAACCGAACTTAGTACCGGTCATCTCTAATTCATCACGTATAACCCACAATAGAGGCGTATCGCTTTCAACATCGGCGCTCTTTAATTCACCGTTTAATATAAATTTTGCCATGATTACTTCTCCAGTGAATTAATGCTCAAATCGAGGTTGGTTTCGAATCTCACCGACTTGCTCAAGCAACTTAGGCCAACTCTCTTCCCCTGCCGCTTGACGTAAATAAGCGGCTATCGATGCGACATCTTGATCACTTAATGCATTTCTGAAGCCAGGCATAACAACGCCATGGATTCCTTGGTCACTACGTACACCATCTAACATGATATTAACTAAATTAGTTGGTTTATCGAGGTGAGTAGATGAACCCAAAGTAATTAATGGGCGACCTTTAACAATAGTTTCACTACTGTAATGACAAGCCTGACAGGTTGTCGCATATAATCTAGCACCTTCATCAATACGAAGATCCGCTTGTTTATGCTGTGCTGCAATCGCTGACTTTAACGACTCGCTAGTACTTGGGTCGATACTTTGATCTGTTCCATTGTTAGCAGCAAAATACACACTAATAGCTTCAATATCACTATCAGGTAAAGCGGATAAACCTTTATGCATCACTGGAGCCATTGGCCCTGCGGCACTGCCATGATAAGGCGAATTGCCAGTTGTTAAATATTCATAAAAATCTTGTGCTCGCCAAGGGATCGGCGACGTACTGGTTTCAGTTAACGACGGTGCAATCCAACCATCTATAGCAGCACCTTGATACATTTCATCATACTTTTCACCACCTAATGCATTACGTGGAGTATGGCAAGCACCACAGTGGGCAACGCCTTCAGCAAGATAAGCACCACGATTCCATTGTTCAGACTGTGCGCTATCTTTAACAAATTGCCCTGTATCGGCAAAAAGTAATTTCCATCCTGCTTGTAATGCACGGATATTTAAAGGAAATGGGATACCATTGTCTTTTTTAACTTGTTCAACGGCTGGTATTGAGGTCATGATATACGCATAAATTGCATTAATATCTTGATCGCTCATTTTGTTGAAGTGTTCATAGGGGAAAGCGGGCAATAGATGATGTCCATCACGACTCACACCTGTACGCATAGCGCGCATAAATGCTTCTTCAGACCAACTACCAATGCCGGTTTTAACATCCGGGGTAATATTACTGGAATAGATGGTGCCAAACTCAGTATGCATCTCATAGTTACCTGCATATTCTTGACCACCTGGTGGTGTATGACAGGTACTACAATATCCAGCAGATGCTAAGATCTTACCTTGAGCAATAACTTCTGGGGAATAATCCTTGGTCAACGGCGGGGTAACGGGATCAATTGATGAGTTCCAAGCATATAAACTAAATAGACCTAAACCCAGCAACGATGCTCCGCAAACGCCTATTACGATGCGTTTCAACATAATGCACAGCCTTTTTTTGAATTTAATAGTGATAAGGAGTTGATTTTAAAGCGCACTCTCCTTGTTTGGCTTTGTAAGACAGCAGTAATGTCATCAGTATTTTGTCCAGAAATACCGGCCATTAGCCATTAGTGTTTTAAATATTTGTTGTTAAAAGGAAGTGTTCAAATAGAACACTTAAACAAACATGGGCACATAAAAACAATAAATTACAAACGTAGTATAATGGTAGTGTTAATAAAATGTGAAAGCAACCTCTGAGAATCATATAAACGCTAGCCGCCTGCTTATTAGACAGAATAAGTTGTACAATTGCCCCTCGTGACGAATTTAACCTTAATACGGCACAAAAAAGTAAATCAAACCTGTATTTACAAAGGGCTGATTTACATTAATTTCAATAACTCGTTAATGTGCCACATATTTTCCTGAACTCCCTATCACTAGCAGTCTTGCCTAATAATTGAGTTAACTGTCAAGTATTAGATATCAGCTGAGGGCAATTACCCTCAACTAAGGTTAAATAATCCATTCCCTGTTAACTTACTGGCAATGCGTGTAAGCTTATAAAAGAGAACACCTATTTATCCAAGATAACTAAGTCGAACAGACTAATATCTATTACAAACCGAACGACTCCACCCCGTTCGGTTTTTTATTAGGTGAAATTGATACTACCGATATCTATTAATTTGAAGATAATTTAACTGGCTATTTATTATGGTTAACTTCAACAAATCGGTAACAATATAAGGAATATATAACAGTGGCTAAACTTGATCGATTCGACCTAACCGATGCAGCATTAACCATGAAAGCAGTGGTAACAACCGGTAATGGTGGCTATGAAAAATTAGATTACAGAGATGTACCTGTTCCAACACCAAGCACAGGAGAAGTACTGGTACAAGTCCTTGCCGCTGGTGTTAATAACACAGAGATCAATACTCGTTTAGGTTGGTACTCCTCAAAAGTAACACAAGGTACAGAAAACTTAACCAGCAATGAAGATGAGATGAGCGACGCAGCAGAAACAGCTGATGGCGGCTGGAATGACGCAACACCTTTCCCATTTATTCAAGGTACAGACTGTTGTGGTCGTGTGATTGCCGTTGGTGAAGGTATCGACTCTGCATTAATTGGCCAGCGTATTTTAATCCGCTCTTGTATTCGTTCGAACGGTTGGGATTCATTAGAAAACATCTGGATGGCTTCTGACTTTGATGGTGCATTTGCTCAATTTGTTAACATCGCCGCTTCAGAAGTATTCCCAATTGACTGTGATTGGAGTGATGCTGAACTAGGTACTATCCCTTGTGCTTACGGCACTGCAGAAAACATGATTCATCGCGCAGGTGTAGACCAAAATTCACATGTGTTAGTAGCCGGAGCATCTGGTGGTGTGGGTTCTGCCGTAGTACAACTGTGTAAGCGCCGTGGAGCAAAAGTCACTGCGATTGCTGGTAAAAGTAAAATTGACCAA
Organism: Psychromonas sp. KJ10-5; assembly: GCF_055808325.1. NCBI lineage: Bacteria > Pseudomonadati > Pseudomonadota > Gammaproteobacteria > Alteromonadales > Psychromonadaceae > Psychromonas > Psychromonas sp. KJ10-5. The sequence continues at coordinate 1,528,740 of NZ_CM147864.1, forward strand.
GTTAAAGCATTAGGCGCCGACACGGTTATTGAGCGCAATGATAGTGTTTTAGACATTTTAGGTGAAAAATCAGTAGACGTGGTTATCGATAACGTAGCTGGCGATGCATTCCCAGAAATGACTGAGGTCTTAAAACGTGGAGGACGTTATGCCTCTTCAGGTGCTATTGCGGGTCCTATGGTAAACTTAGATATGCGTACTATGTACCTTAAAGATCTAACCTTAATAGGCTGTACAGCATGGGATGAACCTGTATTTCCAAATCTTATTGGTTACATTGAACGTGGTGAAATTAAGCCATTACTAGCTAAAAGCTTCCCATTATCTGAGATTGAACAAGCACAACGTGAGTTCACCGAAAAACATCATGTGGGTAAATTTGTATTGTTACCACCAGCAATGACAGAGCAGCAAAAAAGTCATTTTTAATTAAACAATATTTTTACTTCCCATCAGCCCTGCTTTATCAATCGTGATAAAGCAGGTTACCGGAGAACATTCATTACTACACTAAGTAGCAATCTGAGGTATACATGCTTTCAACTTTTAAAGCGACTATCTGCAAAGCTTTTAAACGTCTAGACACCATCAAAAATCAGAACCCCAATCTCAATCAACAAACCTGGTTTGAGATCCAACCCTGTTCCACAATCAATATGTTTGGCAAACAGGTAGTGATCACTCAACCTAGCTCCTCATTCCTTGTTTATCTTCTAGGCGTGTTAACGACTTCGGTAGGCATCTATTATCTCGCCATAGAAGATGGCCATATGTCTCGTATCTTATGGGGCTGGTCCTTGATTCTTTGGGGTGTTGGTGCATTGATTGCCGGAACTAGCTATCAGGCCTTTGGCTATCAATTGAAATGCCAAAATCGTTCAGTTTGTCGTTGGACAAGTTGGTGGGAAGTGATTTACATGATGTTCCAACAGGTAAGTATGAACATCATGCTGGTTGCAGTATGTTACTCTTGTACTGATGGAAACCTACTAGCTGCATCAATTATTTATGCTATTACCTGCAGTATTATTTATATTGTACTGACCTTTATTGGTGGTTTTAAACCCATAAAATCTTGGATCACCTTTGAACGTATGGTGCTATTTTGCGCACCTATCATGTTCTTTTTTATGGGACTTAATGGCTGGCGCTACTTTACATTAGGCACAACAGTTGATCTCGCCTTACTTGGCTCTTGGGCTTTAATCTGGTTAACTATGATCCTATTTTGGATATACGATTATCTAGGATGGACAAACAAACTCTGGAAAGCAAAACGCATTTGGTTCTCTGAAAACGATGTATTGCATGTTGTTTTAATTATTTGGGCTATTTACCTGATCCCGATGGCAGAATATATTGGGGATCTGTAAGCTGTTACAGAAAACTAAATTTATTTATAACTCACTTGATACTAATAGGGATGTTTTATCGATCAACGAATACCATTCGCAATAGGATCGACTCAATGAATGGTGCACTCTCACTTGGAGAATATGATGAAATCAATCAAACCCATTGATAGAAAACAAGTAAGACCCACTGACGCTTACGTCGAAGATAATATGGAACCGAAGTCAATCGCCTTCAGTAGTATCACTGTGGTACAACAAATGATGGATGCCGATGCTAATATCGCTGGTAATGTACATGGTGGTTCAATTATGAAACTGGTTGATAACACGGCTTGTATGGTAGGAATGCGACACACGGGCGGTAATGCCGTAACCGCTTCTTTAGATCGTCTTGATTTCCACTCGCCTGTTTATGTAGGTGACATTCTACGTATCAAAGCGAGTGTCAATTATGTCGGGGCAACTTCGATGGAAATTGGAGCACGTGTTGAGGCAGAAGCAGTGCTAACCGGAGAAGTTCGTCATACCGCTTCTGCTTATTTAACCTTTGTCTCTCTTGGTCCTGATAGTAAACCTCGTCAAATTCCTAAAATAATCTGCGAAACCGACAGAGAAAAAGCCCGCTTTGCTGCGGCATTAGTTCGCAAAAAGAAACGCTCAGAAGCGATAAAAGAAGCACGCGAGCAGCGAGAATTACAACAACAAAAAAACAATATCTAACTACCATTTCAAATTTAAACACAAATGGCTATTTACAGAACTCGCCACATTAAATAGCCAATACTAGCCATTCAACTTAATTCATGAAAAGAACATGAATATTGTTCAAAAACTATCTATTTACTTTAAATTTTTACCAATATTCACTTATTGATGAAATTTATAAAATCTATTTCGGTCTTTAAAAGGTAGTGAGAATTTCTCTATTGTTTAGACACATATTTAAATCAGCGCTCTACACAATAAAAAGTGCAGGTTGCGTATTTAAAGTAATCAACTTAATAGCTCACTGCTTTTTTAAACTTTCAACCTAATAGGTAATTATTAAATGATAAAACTTAAGTCCTTTATATTCAGCTTGGTCATTTCGACCATTTTCACTTCTCCATTAGTACATGCCTCACCAACCGAATCGCACCAAAAAATGATACCTAAAGTTATTTTTTTTGACGTTAATGAAACACTATTAAACTTAGATAACGTTGGAAAATCTGTTTCTAAAGCCCTTGGCGGCCGAGATGAGTTAGTACCATTCTGGTTTACAACCATGTTGCACTATTCTCTAGTAAGTAATGAGACGGGTGAATACCATAGCTTCGCTGAGATCGGTATTGCCTCATTGGAGATGATAGCGAAACAACAAAATATTGATTTAACACCAGAGCAAGCAAAAACAGCGGTATTAACCCCTTTTAGAGATTTAGCACCTCATGCTGATGTCGTCGAGGGCTTAACCAGAATTCGTGCACTAGGCTATAAGATGATCACATTAACCAACTCATCAGATGCAGGTATTGCAGCACAGCTTAAAAATTCAAACCTAGCACAATATTTTGATGGTTCATTAACGGTTCAAAATCTACAAACATTCAAACCTGATTTAAAAGTATATCAATGGGCTGAAAAAGAGATGGAAGTTGCACCTGAAGATGCGATGTTAATTGCCGCACATGCTTGGGATATTGCAGGCGCTGATAAAGTAGGCTGGAAAACAGCTTATATTCTCCGTCCAGGAAAAGCATTGTATCCACTTGCTAATAAACCAGACCTAACAGGCAAAGATTTAATTGAGATTGCCAAGCAATTAGAAGCTGATGCTAAATAATACAAATTGATGGAATAGCCTAAAAGCATCTAATCCGGTATTTACCGGATTAGATGCGACTAAACCACTTAGATAAATTAACTAGCACATTTAATTTGTTTCTTTAACTAACGCATTAGTTTGACGATAAGTTTCTTGTATTACCCAAGCATCATTAGTTGCTCTGTGGCGTTGAATTTTAGTTTGAACAATAATTTTATCTTTGGTTTCATGCCAGATTTTCATCTGCTGTTCCGATAAAATCATCTCCAATGGACTGACATCAAACTTCATTTCTACACCTGATGCATGAAATAAGCGAATCAACCAAGGTTTATCCACTACCCAACCATCTGAATATAAGGTCATTCCAGCCAATATTTCATTTAGTTTATGCGCGACTTCGGCAACAGGTTTTCCATAACGTTTTAATGTTTCTCTTGAAATTTTATGGACTTGCTCTGCTTCCTCATTCCAATAATCCCAGTTTTTTGAAGGAGAGATTAAAGTACAAAATTTAGTTCCATCACTTAATACTAATCCAACCTCAATAGGGTAACTTTCACCTCCAAAACCAGAGGCTTCTATATCAATAATATTAGGATTTCCTGTTGGTTGCATAGTGTTTCCTGTTACGTTAAATAATAAAGATACGCTTGATCAATAATTCATTCATACTCACTTATTGCGACTCATTTCTTGTTGTCTCATGGGCATTAAATCTATATTTGAAAACAGTAATTGCAATTCAAATGTGTCAGCCTGTGTTTTAATTCCACCATCTTTACCTATCAATAAAACAGGGTATTTATCCAGAGGGAAATTATCTTTTGTACTATCAACAAACTGCTCAGATATCCCGCCACTATAATTGCTGATCACTTGTCTATCTTTAACGATAAACCATACAATATGACGATCGATAACAGCTTCATTGTACTTAGTAAACAACTGTTGGTTACGTGTATCGTCTTCACTTGATAACAATAAAATAACGCGATATTTCCACCTTAGATCACTGATATTATTTAATTTTTTTGCTGAAGAAGCACAGCTAATGGTAGCCACCATAACAAGTGACAGTAATAAATATTTCATCAGGAAACTCTCTCTTAATTAGGTTCATATTCATAGGCTAAACTCAACATTTAAGGGCGTATTTGAAGAACATTAAGACTTATTATCTGGTTAATAATAATCCAACAATAATACACAACAGCAGCACACTCATACCTTGCCAAAAAACAACGGGTTGCCGCTCTATTAAAGGAGCACGTGCTTTTGCTAAAAATTGTTTACTTGGATGCCTTAAATCGTACATAAATTCAGAAAGCACTTTATAACGATTTTTAGGCTCTATTTGTAACGCACGTTGTAAAGTGTCATCAACCCACAAAGGTAATTCTGAATCTGCATTAATAATGCTTCGATAAGGCAATTTTCGCTGTGCCGATAAACTTCTACTTTGTGCAATATCCGCTTTATAAGGAAACTGTCCAGATAGCATCTGGTAGGTAATCACTGCAATAGAATAAATATCCGACGCAGCAGAACCCCAATCCCCTAAAAAATACTCAGGTGCGGAATAACGCATGGTACCGCGCAGCACTTGCTCATGTTCCATATAACTAACACCAGCAATATAAGTAGAACCAAAATCAATAATTTTTACCGTATTATCACTATCAATCATAATATTTTGCGGGCGTAAGTCTTGATGGATCATCTCCTGTCGATGGAATGCTTGTACCCCTTTCACGACTTGCTCAATAATAATACGAACTTGTTCTAAACTAGGATTAGGGTTATCGATCATCCATTGGTTGAGCGAAATCCCATCTATATATTCACTCACCAAATACACAAAGTTTTGTTTACGATTTGGTATAATCGTTTTGGCAACGTGTGGGTTATTAATACGCTTTGCAACCCACTGCTCTAACATAAAATGTTCAAGGTATTGTTCATCACTACGCATGTCAATTGAAGGTATTTTAATCACTACATATGCATGACTAGTAAGATCTTTTGCTAGAAAAACATGGCTGCGACTACTTATATAGAGTTCTCGTAAAATTTCATAACCATCAAAATGCATTCTTGGTGCTAAATGTGGTGGCATAGGTAACTGTGTTAATTGATGTACTTCATCTAATTGATAATCGGACGTACTATTAATTCTTACAAGTTGAATACTTAAATTATCGTCACTTCCCGCAGCCATCGCCTCCACAATAATATCTTCTGCTGCTTCCTCTAGAGTTTCTTTATTATTTACAATTGTCGATATCCTGCGTTCATCAATAAACTCAAACACGCCATCTGTTGCCAGCATAAATAAATCATCTTTTTCTATTGATAAACTTGAATAATCAATAGGCAAAGTTTTATCAATACCTAAAGCACGAGTCAGATAACTAACATCATCTGATACGTGTAATCGATGATCTTCTGTTAATTGTTCTAGCCTGCTGCCAACTAGACGATAGATACGACTATCGCCTGAATGAAATATATGCGCAGTATTTGACTTCAACACTAGCGCGGTAAAAGTACAAACATAGCCCTTGTTTTTATCAAAACGATTGGGGCTATCTAAAGTTTGTGCATGTAACCAAGAGTTAATGGATTTAAGTACGGTTTGCCCAGCGCTTTTTACTGACCACGTATCAGCAGTGCAATAGTAGTCAGACAAAAAATTAGACACTGCGGTTTCACTGGCTATTTGACTCACTTGGCTAGAGCTAATGCCATCAGCCATAGCGAGTACAATACCTTTCGTACTTAATAAAGGCTCTTTGGGTACACGGTAACCAATATAATCTTGATTAATCGATTTGATACCTTTATCGGTTGCACTACCAATAGAAACACTCAATGGTAAACTCACTGTACCTCCACGTATTAAATGCCCCAAAGTCCTTAACAATTAACGAATTTTACGTTCTGCAGAAGTTTTAACATGCGTGTAGTAAAGTGGTAAACCCACTAAACATAAACCACCTACTAAATTACCTAGCACAGTTGGTAACTCATTCCATAACAGATAATCAGTTACTGTAAAGTCGCCCCCCATAATCATCGAAAAAGGAAATAGAAACATATTCACGATAGAGTGCTCAAAGCCCATGTAAAAGAACAACATGATCGGCATCCACATAGCTGCCATTTTACTACCAGCTGAAGTAGAGATCATCGCCCCCACTACTCCCATTGATACCATCCAGTTACATAACATGCCGCGAATAAAAATAGTGAACCAACCACCTGCTCCATGTGCTTGGTAGCCTAAGGTTCTTGACTCACCAATAGTCGCGACTTTTGCTGCAATCGCACCACCGTCCGTGGCGTAACCTAGCGTTAGAATAAATGACATTAAAAACGCAACCGTAATGGCACCAAAGAAATTACCAATAAATACTAACCCCCAGTTACGCATCACCCCTGCAAAGGTAACACCAGGGCGTTTATCCAGTAACGAGAGAGGTACCAAGGTAAATACTCCGGTGAGCAGATCGAACTTCATAAGATACAACATGATAAATCCAACTGGGAATAGGCAGGCCCCGAGAATCGCACTACCGGTTTTTGTGGCAACAGTAATCGCAAAGACGGCAGCTAAGGCTAAAATAGCTCCCGCCATAAAAGCCCTAATTAACGTATCCTTTGTTGACATATAAACTTTAGATTCACCTGCATCAACCATTTTGGTAACAAATTCACTTGGCTCTAAATACGACATAGCTATCTTTCCTTAGATTAATTTAAAAACAATAACTTACACTTAACCAAAGCACAAAAAGTGCCAAAAAATTAAGTCATTGATTTATAATAAATTTATTAAATAACAGAAGAATTTCTAATGTGAAATAGGAGTTTTATTACCAATACAAGTGAAAATCGCACCAAAACAGAGCGGAAATACTTCTAAGGTTTAACATAAATAAAATGTAGATTTAGTCATGTGCTAAGCATCTGGTGTCGGAAAAAATTACACAAAATAACATTACCCAATTAAATCAATAGATTAGATTAACAACAATTTTAATGTCTCTCCCCCTTTAGATATAACCCTTGAGAGGTGTTTTTTATAAACCTTAAACTAATAAAACACGATAAAATTTAATGTCGGTAAAATTTACACTAAAAATATAATTACCAATAAAGCCATAAATAACAGTAACTTAAGATGTGGTATGTTATTTGCTTTTCCTGAACTGCTATTGATAATAGCGCTTAACATTATTCTCAATTTAAAAAGGACTTTTAAAATGAAAAAAATTATCGGTTTAGCAGCATTATTGTTTGCAGTTAACTGCAATGCCGCATTAATAACCTTTGAGCCAACTAGCGCAAGTAATAGTGGTGCACTTATTACTTACGATAACGTGATTACACCTACCACTATTACAGGTGATGCTATTTTTACGTTAAATGTTAATGGGGACTTTAATTCAAGCTATGAGTATGCCGATTTACTATTAGATGGGTTTAGCTTAGGACGTATTCTAGATGGTGATAGCGGTAATGATCTATTTGATTTTACTAATGATACCGGTAATCAATCAGTATCAACATCAACAGGAGTCGCTACTATCTCTGAATCTATTTTCTCATCACTAATCAGCGATGGCTTTCTGAATTTCTCTTTTGATGCAAGCTCAGACGTAAATTGTTGCGGTACAATTAACCAACTATCTGGAAGCATCTCTTTTACGGAAACGACTTCCGTACCAGAGCCACTACAAATCGGCTTATTGGGATTAGGTTTACTTGGATTAGTTAAACTGAGAAAAAGAGAGCAAGGTTAACAATTTCTATGAATCCACCAACCGCAGCAATTAATAGGTGCGATTGGTGGATTATTTGCGCCGTTACATCGAGGCTAATTGGCCATTAATATCGCCACCAGTATTAGCAATGGTTTGAATACCATCATCATTTAAATCAACTTGTTTTCCAGTATGCTCAAAAATAGCTTGTTGAATCTTCTCGTTAGTTACTTCGCCTTCAATTTTAACTAGGTTATTATTATCTAGCCCTTTAGAAGCTGAACCACCCGGTAGATAAATAGTGCCATTATTGAAGTCAACAGCAAAAGCAATCACCCCCGGAACCAGAAAAAATAATAAGCCAATGGCATTTAATGCAACGATACTAGCATCGAGTTGACCAGCACTTTGCCCTTTCCTTTCTGGTTTGAGGATTGTGCCACAACCAGAAAGTTGAATACTCAAACCTACTATCAATGGCAATGCAATACTCTTTTGTATATTAACTTTCATAATACTCCCTTTGAAATTGGCTACTTACTATTATTAAACTATCTTTTGTTTGAGTAAAAAGTTTCTATATCTCTTATGGCATAGAAGCGATACTAAAGTTCAACCCTCTCTTTGTTATTAAGTTAAAAATGACGATTCATAACCTCGTATTATTTGCATTTATAAAAAATATTAAGGTCTTAAATGTTTGCACATCCTTTGGTAATACGAATAGATTGCTTAGAAAGTTTACGAGTGATTAATTAATAAACGATAATTAACTAATAAAAATATTTTGAATAAATAACAACAACCTCTAGTACATCCGCGTGATCTACATCACATAATATTCAATAAAAACTCGTATGATTAAAAAGGAGTAAACTTATAACACTTAAATATGATCTACTTTATAGCAAGTTAAATTAAGTCAGTTTCGCTTATCAGTTTTAATGATTTAGTTTTTTATTCTAATATTTTAAATATAACAGCATAAAAAACTATTTAGGCGATTAAAGAACTTGAATTTTAGTTAATGAAACTGAACAAAAGCACTTACACTATTAAGAAGAACAAGGATTTGTTTTAAAACAATAAAACCACAAGGAAGTAAATATGAATAAAACACGCAATCTCTTATCTGTCTTTTTATTAGCATTTAGCACAACAGCTTTTGCTGATGAGGCCGGTTCATTTAGTCAAACCATTGCAAGCTTCAGTGAAACTGTTGACGGATTTTTCAATGATTACACAGGCTGGTTTGTTGGCTTGATCTTCAAAAGCGTTCCAGTAGGCGAAGCTAATTTCCCATTAATTGTAGGCTGGCTTTTAGTAGCAGCATTAATCTTCACACTTTACTTTGGTTTTGTGCAGTTTAGACGTGCAGGCATGGCGATTGATATCGTAAAAGGTAAATACACAGATCCTAATTCAAAAGAAGAAGGTGAAGTATCTCACTTCCAAGCATTAACCACTGCTCTATCTGGTACGGTTGGTTTAGGTAACATCGCAGGTGTAGGTGCAGCACTTGCTATCGGTGGCCCAGGGGCAACATTCTGGATGATCCTATGTGGCTTATTAGGTATGGCTTCTAAATTCTGTGAATGTACGCTAGGTGTTAAATACAGAACAATTTTACCATCAGGTGCCGTTTCAGGTGGCCCAATGTATTACTTGAGCCAAGGTTTAGGCGAGAAAGGTCTAGGTGGTTTAGGTAAAGCATTAGCGATTGGTTTTGCATTGATGTGTATTTTAGGTTCACTTGGTGGCGGTAACATGTTCCAAGCTAACCAAGCACACGCAATGTTAACTTACGCATTTGATGTACCAAGTGAGTACGGTATTATTACAGGTGTGGTATTAGCTGCATTAGTATTCTCAGTAATTGTTGGTGGCATGCCTTCGATTGCTTCTGTAACTGAAAAAATAGTTCCATGGATGGCTGCATTATACGTTGGTATGGCACTAATCGTTATTGGTGTGAACATCGGTCAAGTTGGTCCAGCATTCGCAGCTATTTTTGAAGGTGCGTTCACAGGTGCTGGTGTTGTTGGTGGTTTTGTTGGAGCATTAATTCAAGGTTTGAAACGTGCAACTTTCTCTAATGAAGCTGGTGTCGGTTCTGCTGCCATTGCCCACTCAGCAGTAAAAACAAAAGAACCAGTTACTGAAGGTTTAGTATCATTACTAGAACCATTCGTAGATACAGTAGTTATCTGTACTATGACTGCATTAGTTATTACTATCGCCGGCTTAAACGTTGCTCCATTTGATGGTAGCGGCTTAACGGGTGTAACACTAACAGCCGCTTCGTTTACTGAAACAGCAGGTGTATTTAAATACCTATTAGCACTAGCAGTAGTAATGTTTGCTTTCTCTACTATGATCTCATGGTCGTACTACGGATTAAAAGCTTGGACTTACTTATTCGGTGAAGGCAAAGGGACAGAATTAGTATTCAAAATTATGTTCTGTGTGTTTGTTGTAATCGGTGCAACTATTCAGTTTGGTGCAGTAATTGACTTCTCTGACGCAGCTATCTTTGCAATGTCTATCTTTAACATCATCGGTCTATACTTCTTAATGCCGGTTGTTAAAAAAGAACTACATTCATTTATCGCTCGCGTTAAATCAGGTGAGATAAAAAGCTACGATACAAAATAATCAAAGCTTAAAATAAATATGCGACCTACTCGTCGCACTTAATAAAAAACTCACTTCGGTGAGTTTTTTTGTATATGATGTTTAATCCAACACTGTGAATTGGTATTGATCATCACTATAAAAAGAAAGCTAAATAAGCAGGGTTAACACCAATTATATTGAATAATTAATTTAAATTTTGCCTAGAAAAAATGGATTAGTTTAACATGCAGTTGATCCTTTCGAAGATTAACTTCGTTAACCACCTATTGGAAAATTAGCGAAATGGTGTTAATTCTTTAATGGTTATCGCTTTGCGAAACTTGCAACCAAAAATAAATTATTTTAACAAGCAAAACAGATCAGTTAATGAGTAAGCTTGGTATAAATATACAAGGATAGTATATGAACCAGAATGACACCTTCATCGTCGATTTAACCCGAACCCTGCTCAAAGATGGGCCTAAGTTTTTATCACATAAAGTTATTATAAATGGCGATATTGCTTATTTACGCCCAACTATCACAGCTATGTTGTTTTGTGTCGTTTATATTGTGGTGGGCATTTTTTTAATAGGCTTAGCCACTTACCAGCTGATCATTTCAACCAAGTATGACCTTGCTATTTTTGTTGGAGGTTTTGGTATTGCGATAGGCACTTTTGGGATATCGCTAATCCAGCCCTTTTTAAGCCGTGCTACCTTTAATAGAGTATCCGGTGTATTTAACAACCACAAAGATCGTAACGTAAAATTACATCATATTGTCTCTTTGCAAATCAACAATAAAATGATTCAACGGAAGCATGCTATCAGCTATGCCTGTTATGAATTAAACCTATTAACAGAACATGGCCGACGCATTAACATTTTAAATCACAACGATCTCATTCAAGTAATGCACGATGGGCATATATTAGGTTTATTTTTAGGAGTTGAAGTGCTTGATTGTCGTCGTGAGATCATTTTGTAATGCCTCACATCAAACGGTATTAGCTAAGTAGCCTTTTTAAAAATTTTATTAACGTGTACTAAACTTAATAGCTTAATAACAGGTTTAATAATTAACTGAGCACTACCAACAATAAATAGCCAAGTGCCACTTTCAATCAGTGCATCGTTGAGGAAAAAAACACTACCTATCAAAAACCAAATGGCAATAAATAGATCATTAAATGCACCTAAAGCTTCGTACCTACGTTGTATCGCTATATGTCGTTGTCCTATATCTAGGTCAAATTCATTTTTGTTATCCACTAATACTCCTCAAATAATTTGATCACAGGCTTGAAATTAACTTCCATCATAAATATGAAGTGGCTGGCAATAAAGAGATTATTTATGGTTGGACTAAATAAAGCAGCCCAAATTAAGCCCTGCTTTGCTAAAAACGATTAACGAACAGATAAAGCTATCAATATGTCCTCTAAAAAGAACCTAGTATTATCGCTATCGTCGGTGCGAGAAGGAATAGAACTACCAGCTGCAATGCAATTGGCTTTATGAGCTCATCTCAGTTAGTCAAAAGTTAAACATTTATACGGAAAATTTCCTACACAATGGAGCAGTCAACTGATTTCATTAGGTTTTTAGTCGATAACGGCAATAAATAAAAGGTCCCTGCTTGTTGATTTACGTCCCCCAAATATAGCTTTCCATGGATATAGTATGATGCAATATTGGGCTTTTTAAAACATGAACCTGTTCATTAGGCTCACTGGCAGCTAATGCGATAATTAACGGTAAATAATGATCTGAGCTTGGATGTGATTGCCTATAAAAATTTGATGTTTCAGGGTGTTTAATAGCTGTAATATCGTTTTTTATTATTGCTTCTCTCACCCAATCCTGAAAGCCTTGTGCATAATCAGCTACTAGATCATGTGTCATGCGTAACTCGTATAAATTATGAGTAACACTACCAGAACATATAATCGCAATGTTTTGCCTTCTTAGTTGTTTTAATATTTCACCAAGTTGTTGCAGACTATCAACACTATAATCAGCATTCAAAGATACTTGTATAACAGGTTTATCACCAGCAGGTCGAAGATGACGTAATGGGATCCAAACGCCATGATCCCAACCTCGAACATTATCAGCTTTACATTCAATGCCATTATCACGCAATAACGTTATCACTTTAGTTGCAATCACAGATGAGCCTAACGCGGGGTACTGTAACTCATACAAGGCTTGTGGAAAGCCTCTAAAGTCGTAAAGAACTTCAGGATGTTCACTGGTTGTAATGTAGTTTCCTTGGGTTATCCAATGAGCAGAAATAACAATAATTGCCTGTATATGATCAAAATGTGTCGATTGTTTAGCAAGTTGCTTTTCAGCTAAACCAGAGTCAATGGCAAACATCGGTGAGCCATGACTTATAAACATCAAAGGAGCGAAATTCATAAACTTTCCTATCAATACTTAAACCAAACCATATCGCGGCCTTTTGGCACAATCATCGAAGGGTTTAACACCTTAATTGAATAATACCCAACTTAAGATGGGCTATGCGCGTATTCTTTGCAAAAACATCGAGCTTAAATAACCATTTTAAGTAAGTTGATAAATGAGCGCCATCAGCTATTAAAGTTTGCTTTAAATAAACCGGATAACCGACATAAAGCGAGTCAGCGTTACCATTAAACAAATATCACTTTCAATAAACTATTCTTAGACGCACAATGAAATGCTTCAAAATATTCCTTTAAAGAGTTTAAGCTAGCACAGACCACACAAATGCAGCTTCGTCATGAGTTAGCTGATCTGAAGCAAAAACAGCACGATAAACACCATTATTTAGGCTGCCACAAATACTACCGATGAAAATGTCTATCTATTGATGTAATTCAACTGGATATAAATTAATTAATATTGCGAAAATCATCATTAAAAATACATAAAGTGTCGTCAGACTGATTATTAATAATGCTGTTATTCTTACACTTTCAGATTGTAGAAACCATTGAATATCCTGCATGTTCAAAAAGGTCATAGTATAGAGCGATGTGCAAAATCAGTTAACGCAGGTTCCCCCTTCCTCACTATTAATTAACCAACACTTATAAGCGCAGGCCATAATCGATTGCAGTATGAGGAACATCATTTTGCCCAGTAAAACCTGTGTTATTTAATAAAACGACTTGTACTATCTTGATTCTGTAGCGACTCTCATTTGCGTTCCAATACACTATTAACCACCGCCCTTTCCTACGAAGGCCTCTAACATTCATCAGAGGCCTAATATATTGTTAATCCAGAGCTGCGGCCTATTGATTATTTACCCAATAGTGTTGCTAATCGGTTATCAATAGAGAAGCGCCCGGCACCTTGAAACGTTAACGCTAAGGTTGCCGCAAATAAAGTCAACGCATACTCGATACCGCCATTACTTATAAATAAACCATTACTGATATGCGCAGTAAAAATAGCCACCAGCATAGTAAAGGCGATCAATAGTGCAGCAGGACGGGTTAATAAACCTAAAATCAATGCAATACCACCAAAGAATTCAGCACTACCAGCCAATAAAGCCATCAAGAAACCCGGTGCTAAACCAATACTTTCCATCCACTGTCCTGTCCCTTCAAGCCCATATCCTCCGAACCAGGCAAACAGCTTTTGTGAGCCGTGAGCAACGAGTATCAGGCCAACAGGAATACGAATGATCAATGACCCTAAACCTGCATTTGTTTTAAGTACTTTGTTGATGAATTGCTTATTCATTATTTATCCTTGGTATTAATTTAATGAGTTAGAAATGTGTAGTTCAATTTGAAAAGGAGTTTACTCCCAACAAATATAATGATAAACATTGCTAACATTGAATTATTGCCAACAAAATATTGGTAATAATATTATGTATGACATTTTAATCTTTGGGGTAATAACAATGGATAAGCTTGACATGATGAAAGCCTTTATCACTGTTTCAAAAGAAGGCAGTTTTACTAAGGCAGCAGAAAAATTAGATACCTCTAATCAACTTGTCAGCAAATATGTTGCACATTTAGAAGAGCATTTAGGCGTCAGGTTATTTAATCGCACCACTCGTACTATTCGTCTAACAGCAGAAGGCGAGCAATGTGTGCAACATGTACAGCAAATTTTAGAGCGTGTTCATGATTGGGAAGGTAGCCTAGGACAACTTAACAATGAAGCTCAAGGGACACTGCGCATTAGTGCCCCCGTTTCATTTGCCACCAAACATATCGCTCCTTTACTGAGAGATTTTCGTCAAAGTCATCCCGCAGTTAAAATTGATTTACAGCTCAATGATCGTAAAATTGATGTTATCGAAGAAGGCTACGATTTAGCATTGCGTATTAGTGACCTAAAAAGCTCTTCCCTGATCGCTAAACGTATCGCGCCTATCCATATAGTGACTTGTGCATCACCCGAGTACCTTGCCCAAAATGGCACTCCAGAACACCCTGACCAACTTAACCCTGACCATTTTTTACATTATAACTACATGGACTATAACCGGGGTCACTTACCCCTCATCAACGCATTAAAGCGATCAATTAAAGCACAAAGACAAAGTATTTCTTCTAATAATGGGGATGTATTAGTGGAGGCGGCGATTGCCGGAGAAGGTTATGTGGTACAACCGACTTTTATTGTTAGCGAGGCGATAAAGCAAGGTAAGTTAAAAGTCATATTAGAAGATTTTAACCCCGATGTAATGACCTTGTATGTGGTTTATCCTCATCGAAAATTAACCGCAAACAAACTCACTGTTTTTATTGATTTTATTAGCCAATATTACGGTGAAAAGCCTTATTGGGATGAATTTTAAACACGACTTTATTTGTTAATGAAAATATTTTAAGAAGTTATAGCTACTAATGGCTTGTATTACCGTCGTCAATAACGGTAATACAAGCTTACTCATCAGAGCGATAAAACAACTCGATAACATTCAAATGAAAAAAAGAATATTAAACTAATCGATTGAATTTTTAACGCTTCTTGCTAGAAAATTAATACTGCGAATCTAATACAACACGCTCACCATACAATCCATTTTTTGGAAGTGGTTTATAACTTGAGTTGGCTGCTCGCATAATACGGATCCCTTCAGCGCCAGCTTGGCGAGCTGAAATAATATCTCCATCTGAATCACCGTAATAAATTTTGATATTGTGTTGTTTGATGTACGGTGCTTTTAAATAAGCATCTTTACTAGATCCAGAGAAAATAACATCATGCATCTGATTGATATCAAATGTTTTTTTAATATAATTTGTCATGAAGTCACAATCAGATGGCGTACGAGCTGTAATAAAATAAATATCGTCACCTCGAGCTTGATGCATGGCAATTAACTTGCTGGCAATGGTTTTAGGTTGGCTAAATGCATCCCAACCACAGTTCGCTTTGTCCCAAAACTGTTGATTGGAAAGATATGAATACCCACCCGGTGAAAATTCTTGCTGGCCGCGATAAAACACAGGGCTACTAAACAAAACTGTATCATCGATATCAAAACCAACCGTCATTGCAGGTTTGCCTTTTAACTCCTTTGCCAATGCTTCAACCGAAACAGTATTTATATCTGATGGAACACCTTTTGCTAATAAATCTGCACTAGAGTAACCAGTTTGAGTACCAGGTGTTTTAGGATCTGCAATTGCAGTTTGAGAGAAAATCGATGAAATAATAATCGAGAGCGCCAGAAAACTTTTTTTCATGGAAGAGTCCTTTGAGTTTATGAACGGAAATTAGATCAGATTTTGCGTTATTGAATACAACACAAGTGTTGATAATACGAGGTAAATAAACAGAACAAAAGTAGAAGTCGTTAAATAGATTAATCTTAAACTATTGTTTTCGAGATATAGTTTTTTATGATGGAGTACTATATTCCACCAACAAAAAAACCAGTTTAGTTATTATTTCTATACAGGTGGTTTAGATAGTAGTTAGCATTCTTTTCTACTTACCGCTATAACGTCCTGGTTTATGGTTTATCACCAATATTAAATTACAGGCTGTTGCACCAATAATTGATAATAGAATGGCTCGCCAATCCACAATAAAAATGGCGAGTAATAACACAATAAAATCCACCGACATTTGAAACTTACCGATAGAGATATTGTATTTTTGATTTAAAAATTGTGCCAAAATCATTAATCCCCCCAAGCTTGCACCATGTCTAAATAACATCAGCAAACCAAAGCCAATTAAAAGCCCACCCACCACAGCTGAATAAATAGGATCTAAAAAGCTCACAGTAATAAATGTAGGTGTAAACTCAACAAAAACAGACAGTAATAAAACCGCGACAAAAGTCTTTAGCGTAAATTTCCACCCTAACTGTTTATAGGACAGAATATAAAATGGCAGATTAATAATAAAAAATATTTCACTAAAACTAAACTGAGTTGCGTATTGCCCTAAAAAAGACAATCCAGCCGTACCACCAATTAATAATCCTGTTGTTTTAAAAAGCATTACTCCCAATGAAGCTAATAGTGTGGCAATAATAATGGCTTGGACATCTTCAATAAAACTATGTTTGTTACTTGGCATTAAATTCTCTTCCTAGTGTCACGCAATACGCACATTTTTCAACATTGAATATAGAGTTTCAATTAAAAGAACTCCAGCACCTATAATCTCAATAGGTTAGCAATAAATAAGCCAAATACATTTATGAAATGATATTGAAGTAAGCCCTATTATCAACCGAGATAAAATCTGTGTTAGCTGACTAGAGAGATGGCTTAATCACAGAAAATGGATCAAAACAGTGCACTTAAGGGATTTATTGCTATATAAAAAGCCATAGTAAACGATCAACAACTCAAGGTTTAATCATTTCATCAAAGTACTCAATATAACTTGTTTATATAACAAAAGTATTAACGTCAGCCGACACCCCATTTCATGGCTGTCGGTATAAATAAAAACTTAACGTTTCACTTTCACTTCTTGGCTATTAAGCATCGCCAACAGAGGGTTTGTAGCAAATACTTTCTTTTTAACCAGCAAACCAATCACAATACCAACAATAAAACCGCCAATATGAGCCCAATAAGCGACACCTCCACCGCTTTCATTTGCTAAATAAAGACCCACAATATTAGTCACAATCCAAAAACCAAAGAAGATCATAGGGCTCACTTTTTTCTGATAAACAATCACCATCAGTGTCAAGCTAGCGTGCCTAAACCATAATAAATACATACCAAATAAGCCTGCAATCGCACCACTTGCACCTACCATTGGAATAGTTGAATTAGGATCAGCTAAAATCTGTGCAACAGCTGCACCAAGACCACACAAAGTATAATAAAGAATAAATTTGCCACGACCTAATGTATCTTCTAAATTGTCACCGATGATATATAAGAAGTACATATTACCAACTAAATGCATTAGCCCACCATGCATATACATATGGGTTAGTAGTGCCCACAATTGTTGACCATGACTGACTTGGTCAGAATGCAACGCAAAGTAATTAAAGGCAAAAGATTCATTAACGACTCCCACACTATAACTAATAAAGAATAAAATATTAAAAAATAGCAAAGAGTACATTGCCCATGGTGTTCTTTTAGGCTTTAGATTGTATTCCACTGGCATTTGCGATAAAAATTGAAACAACCAAGTACGTTTATGTGTCGGTTTATCTAATTCCAACAGAGCTTGTGCAATCGCTGGAGATTGGGTTACTTTTTCTAACTCTTCATGATCTAGCCAAACTCCAAAACAGTTAGAACAGGTATCAACTTCGACCTCAAAACCGGACATTAGATGATAACGAGATAGCTTTTTATCACATACATGGCAATGACGTTTAGATTCGCCCAATACCTCTCCCAAGGCCTCTTCCATATAAACCTGTGAATTACCATTATCAGCAACAGATAAAGCACCGTCTAACTCGCCTAGTTCTAACCAGATACCATGACATTCTTGACACTGCTCCACTTCTTGTTGATGAAACTCATATGCTCTCATTGAAGTACTGGCGCAATTTGGGCAATTTTTCATTGTAATTTCCTTAATTATTTGACAACGGGCCGACTTCAATACCAGCTTCTATAAGTTCGTGATGTAGTTGGGTATAATTGTTAATTAGATTTTTTAGCGCACCATCACTTACTTTTTTATTAAGTGCTAGTAGTAAATCCGCACCATATTTAGGACCAAATTGATTGTTTTCTATTTTTGTAATGATCTGCGCAGTTTCTGAATTATAACGACGAACACCGGAGAGTATGTAACTTGGTGTTTCTAATGCATTGGATGAATACTTCATGTTACCCCATACAAAATCGTCAATCGCAGGGTGGTAGGCTTTTATATTGTAAGGTGACTTCTCTTTCAGTAATTTAGCATAGCTATCAAGTGTCTTAATATTATCGCCAAGCTCATCAGCCAAAGCATGTTGCAAATAGAAATTCTTCTCTTTGCTATTTAAATTTTCAAATAATAAAGCTTGGGATAAACCCTCTTGAGCAGCTAAATAAACCCCTATCACAGTCGCAATGACCATAAATATTTGTCCAACCCAAAAACCGCTTTTTATTAAGTCAGAATTATCAAAACGAATTGCAGGCCGTTGTTTTTTATTTTTTTTATCAAGAGTTTCAGCTACTTTTGGCGTTTCAGGTTCCATTATCTCTTTCTTCCTTGTTCGTTTAGTTAAAATTAATCTGTGTATTAATGTTTACTGCAATAAACACCTAAAAAATAATATCACATATTAATAATATTTTTATATTTACCTGAAAAATTAGTAAGATATAGCTATATATAGCAAAGACTGTAAACAGAAGATAAAAAATCAGTAATGGTAGGGAGATTTATAAGATTGCCTTTCTGCACGATAATGTTCAGTACTCACTTGCAACCCAAGAATGTCAGTATAAAAATACTTTGACCTTGAATAATCAGAACAAATAACCGCAACATGATTAATTGGCTTAAACAATCGACACTGCCAATAGAAGAATAGAATATTTACATTACTATTATTTTATAGTCGATTAACAACATAAAGTAGAAAGGTCATTTGGTTATTAGACAAGTGATGAATGGGTGAAGATACTTTAACTAAGGCACCGGATTCAATCCCTTGTTTACAAATAATATCATCAGCTAAGAATAAGCCTTCCCCATCTAGTGCAGCTTCTAAAGCAAGTGACAAATCTGAATAAACATAACCATGCTTCCAGCTGTTGCTATTAGGCAAATATTTAATAAACCATTGCTTCCAAACCGCTCTACTGTTGTCATGAACTAACGGTACCTGCACGAGGCTGCGTAGAGTCCAAACTAGCGAATCCAGACTGGAAAGTAGAAATGATGTTTATTGCCGCATTACCGACAATTTGATAAAAAAGTAGCACTGCGCTGCCTTTTATAATAAATAGATTAGGTAACATCAATTACCTAATCTGTGCAGACTTATTAATACAGTCTCTGTTTGGTCAGCCATAAGAGAATGGAAAACCTGAAAAATCAACTACGGTTTCTTTTCTAAAATAGAAACCACCTCTTTCATTGAGTTTTCATATTCTTCTTGGTTGGAGTTTTTAAATAGAAGTAGATCATCGACGATATCGGGGTTATCAAGGCTCAATGGAATAGAGAAATCAACGTCTTTAATATACTCATCCCAATTGTCGAGCTTCCATGTATCTCTTGATGAGTTTCTTTCAATCATACGACTTTTGACTACGTCAACATCTGTCATCACCCAGACAACGGTTAAACGTGCATCTTTTTCGATGAGTTGATTCTTTAAATTATCAATAAAAGCAGTGTCTCTAATTTCACGAGTAAATGGCGCGTTAATTAGTACAATATCATCATATTCAAGAGCTTCCATTGCTAAAGCTAATACCGCGTCGTACTCGTAATTACGAATATGCTCTTCAAAGAAATCGGAGCTTCGGTTAACCTCTTCATTCATCACTTTAAAAATCTGATGTGATAGCACTATTAACGTATCTTTATCTAAATACACAACATGCTTCAGTGCTTTAGCCAATTTTTTAGAAATGTAGGTTTTGCCACTTGCTGGCGGCGAGGTTACTAGAATAAGTCTTTTCATTATTAATCCTTAATAATATAAGCTATTTTGAAAATTTATTTCATTAAATTAAACAATAAAAAATGTTTAATTAGCGTGGTATTACTATCAAATATCACCGTCTGCTTCCTGTATGTACTTATACATTATTGATTATCCATTACGCGATCCAGCTCTGTCATACTTTTATCAAAATAAGGATTATAAGTTAATCGAGCCAATGTTTTACCTTCAACATGCCAACCGTAAGAAGAGTACCAAATATCCTCACCTGCTTCACAAGCCTTTTGTCGCTCTTTAGACTGGCCATTATTACATATAGTGATATCGGCTTTTGCACCATATTCGGTATTATTAGGTGAATATAACAACCCCATATGAGAACTATTAACGATATGTAAATCAGGGCGATTCATACTAAAACGGGTACTTTGCGAGATTGATAGGTCTTCTTCACCTAGCCATACAAGGTGATTGTTTTTATTTTTAAATTGTTGTTCGAATACAGCAATAGGAAATGCCCTATCAATGACACGGTCGCCTTCACTGATCATCATAAACACAGGTTTGTTATAAGTGATATCCTGTAGGTCTTCTTGAACTGTTGCAGCAGTATCGTAATAAACTGCTGCACCATGCATAGGTAAAGAATTATAACGTATGTAATTGGTTTCAGGGTCTTGATCAGCCCATGTCACAAAGTAACTCGCCAAACTAGCCCACTTCACCACTGATTTTTCTGGCTTAAAAGCTGGAGAAAACAATAATAATCCAGCGATGCCATCATCATTTAACGCTTCAGATGTTACCAAGTTTGCTCCAGTAGAATAGCCTCCCAGCCACAGTTTATTTGACTTAGTTTTTAATAACTCAATATGATGGTGTACCACACCTTGCCAGTCTTCTAAACTAGGCAACATTAAATCGCCAGATTTACTACCATGCCCAGGCAATAAAACCGTTCTTACCAAATACCCCTGCGACACTAAATGATCAGCAATATCGATAAATGAATATGGAGAATCGCCCAAGCCATGCACTAAAAGCACCGCGTCACCATTTGGATTTTCAGGAATTAATTCAAAAGGTAAATTAGCGCGTAACTCTTTTTCAACATCATCGGTTTTAAAGACTCTATGCGTTAATAGCCACTCTCTTGTCTCACTAATATATTGCTTAAAGGTATCTTGCGAATAACTAGGTAAAGCATCGGCGACTTGATAATTAGGGTTAAGATTGGCTTGGCTACAAGCAGCAAGTAACACAACAGAGCTCAGAACAGCATGACGTAAAAATGATGAAATCAAGTTAAAATCCTATTGAAAAGTTAATAATAAATATATTCATTTACTACGACTTACGGCGCAATTAAGTTTATTACCGGTATTTTTTTAATGAATAAAACCATAAAAAATGATAGTAGAAATACAATCAACGACGTTAAGGGTATAAATAATAATGGGTCACCTGAAAATGCAGATAATTCAAGCCCAATGCTCCCTGTTTTAAATAAATAGATGAAGACAGGATGAATGAGATAGATGCCAAAACTACAAGCACTAAGTTTTTTAACCATCTTCAAAAGAGTTGTATTGTTAAATACAGCGCTGTTTATTGCCACATACTTTATAAGGATAAAACAGGAAATTGCAGCAATAATAGTATTAGGCGCAAGGTAAGAGTATAAATAATCTGAAAACTTCCCATCATTACTTAGCGTTAAATAATAGGTACCCGAAGCAGTAAAAATAACCATCAGTAAATAAATAGCAACAGAAAAAATGAATACCTTCAATGAGATAGTCTTTTTCCCTAAGATATACCCTAATACCAAGTATCCAATGTAACCAGAAATAGAATGTAGATCTATTTTACTATCTACACCAATCACTTTTTCAATAAAGGGAATGACAGAAACGGCTAAAAACCAAATTAAGCAATAATAAACAAGCAATTTATTATCAGTAGAATTGGTCACTATTCTTAAGATAGGGACAAATAAGTAAATACCTATTAGCGCGTATAAAAACCAGAGATGATAGTAACTGGGTTTAAGTAATAAACTGTAAAACTGCTCAAATTTTGGAAGTTCACCATTCTCAACAATGTTTTTCCATAAAATAAAAAATAACGACCAAAAGATAATGGGTACCAGGAGTTTTTTAAATCGCTTTGAAAAATAAAAGCCTAAAGGTTCCTGTTTTTGCAATAACAAAAAACCAGATACCATAAAAAATAGCGGGACACAGACTCTCACCATAGAATCATAGACATTTGCAATTAACCAGTAATCCAAAGGTAATTGATTGAATTTATACAATAAAGGCGAGGCTGAGTGTAAAAATACAACCATACCGATAGCAATAACACGGAGATAATCAACCCACACTACTTTTATATTTTCCAATTTAACTCCTGAGTCTGATTAATAATTAATATGTGACAGTACAAATATAAACCCAAGTGGCTAATGATATAAATATCAAACTGATTATTAAGCAATAAACACTAATTAACAAGAAGAGGGTTAAACAAGCAAAGCATAAATTAAGACATGATAAACAATAACGCATACGTGAATATTTCATAGTTTTACCTACGAACCAAAGCTTCATTAGAGCGAAATAGTTATATGCGCTATTAAACTATACATATTAGCGACAAAATGTTGCCTATTTAGACATCTCCTTAGTGGCTTTTATTTTGCTTGATCTTTATTGATTGAGAACGTTACATTTTATGTATCAACACGTTATGATAAATGAAAAGTACTTTTCCTGCTTTACAGCTGTTTAATCCAAAATCTCGAGGTTAACCGACTTTGTCCAATTCATTAAGTGATCACAATGATCAAGTTTCTACGACAACACCGTCTTTAAAACCCAATAACTTATTAGTCTATGTAATGGCTATTGCATCCGGTATGGCGGTGGCTAATCTTTATTACGCACAACCTTTACTACACACCTTAGCGAATATGTTTGGCACCTCTATCGGTACCACTGGGCTGATTATTACCATGACGCAATTAGGATATGTAATGGGTTTAGTGTTGATCGTGCCACTTGGTGATTTACTTGAACGACGTCGTTTAATTACGATTGTTACAGCAGGCACTGCTATTGGCTTAGCCGGTGCAGCACTGTCGAGTAGCATTGGAATATTTCTACTTTCTTGTTTAGCAATTGGTTTAACAGCAGTTGCAGCTCAAGTGTTAGTCCCTTTTGCGGCTGTGTTAGCAGAAGAAGGACAACGAGGAGCAGTGATTGGGCGCGTGATGTCAGGTTTATTATTGGGTATTTTATTGGCCAGAACAGTATCAGGAGTGATTGCTGATGCCTATGGTTGGCAAGCCGTATTTTGGTTTGCCACATTTAGCATGCTTGTTCAAACCGCTGTGCTATGGAAAATGCTTCCCGAAAGTCGAGGTGAAATGCGTTTATCATATCCAGCATTAATTGGCTCAATACTGCACTTATTACGTGATGAGCCTTTGTTAAGACGTCGAATTGTTTATGGAACACTTGGGTTTGCTTCCTTTAGTGTGCTTTGGACTTCCTTAGCTTTTTTACTTGCTCGTCCTCCTTATAATTACACAGATTCATTGATTGGCTTATTTGGATTGCTTGGCGCAGCAGGTGCTCTCAGTGCAAGTTTTGCTGGTAAACTTCATGATAAAGGTCATACCCGTATGGGAACAGGATTACTGTTGTCATTAATCATGATTGCATTCACAATCATGGGCTTATTCAGCACTCACCTTTTTGCCATCATGATTGGAGTGATCCTGCTAGATATTGGGCAGCAAGGATCTCATATCTTAAATCAAAGTGTGATTTATACATTGAACCCTGCTGCAAGAAGTCGTATTACAACAGCCTATATGACCAGCTTTTTCTTTGGTGGCGTAGTCGGTTCAGCTTCTTCTGGATATGTATTTGAGATAGCAGGTTGGACTGGTGTATCGTGGTTGGGCGGCTCTTTTGGTGTTATTGCTTTTTTATATTGGTTAACAGAGTTTAAAACAAACACACAACACGCTACTGACAGTGAAACCAGTTTAGAGAGTCAATAATTTAAAACATTGAACAAGCTTTTAAAGTTATACCTCGGTTTAAAGGCCTGTTCATTATTCAACGATCAACTAGGCTTGTTTGCTGCATTTTTAACAGCGATCAAGTCTTCTTCTATATCAAGTGCTTTACATGCCCGCTTTAACGCTAAATCCTTTTGATAACGAGCAGCTTTTTGAATATCATCATTGTTAAGTGACTCAAGAGAATTAAATGCTTTTTGTAAGCGAACACAGACCTCTATGCTACCGGCACCATCACGAGCGATAGCGGTAAAAGCATCTTCAAACATATCCGATACCAGAATCTCTGGCACTGCGACTCGGTCAAACTCAACGTGGTTTTTATTTTCAGTTTTTGCTGGTGCGTTAAAAGTAGAAATTAAACGTACCAATGTGCCAATCACTTTTATCGCCGTCCCTGGATCATTAACAGCTGGAGATAAGGCACGAACTGCAATTTCAGATAATGTAACCAAACCAAATCGAGGATCATCTTCAAAGGTACGATCTTTACCAATGTGAAACGCCTCCATTAAACATGTGCAATCCAATTCAGACAAATCGCCTGATGGAATGCTAACGTAAGCCAATGCTTGATCAGGTGAAGCAAATGTACCAGGTAAAGCCGACAACACTACCGACACGTCAACATCATTTGCCCAGTCTTGAATCACTGCCATGTCAATATGCTGTACATAGCCTATTTTGGATGTATACACAGCTTGGCCTTTAGTTGGTGAACCTAAAATTGATATTCCACCCAATGTCGGCTTATCTCTTCTTCTAGTCAGCGCTTTTTCCGTTGCACTTTCCACTTTATCAATAGTTGAACCCACTCGTCCCAAACGCGCAATGCTGTCTACCCACCTTACAAAAGTCAAAATCACCACAGCGAATACAAATACAGTTAGAACAAAAAGCGTAAAAAGCCCCGCTTTATCATAGAAAGTATTTTTGACAGCAGTAATTGCAACGACACTAAAAATGAAAGCACCAACAAAAGTGGAAAGTGCATTCTGTGACACATCGTCGGCAACCACCAGCGAGAAAGAACGAGGGCTCGCAGAGTTACTTGCAGCCGCGTATGCTGCAACCATAGATGACACAGAAAGCGTCGCAATCACCAACATGCTAGAAGCCATAATGGAAAGTAAGGTTTCAACCGAATCCTTTTCAACTAAAGGCGCAAAGTTCGCTAACTGAGAGCCATCTATAAATTTCGCAGCAAAGACAACAACTACCGACAATAAACAGATTGCTAATGGGCGCACCCAAAGCCGTTCAGCAAAACGATTAAACAAAAATCGAAGGCGATCTAACGAAATGAATGAAGTCATAATGGCACCCTATATTCACCTAGCTAAGCTGTTGAATTTCTTGCTATCAGCCTAAACAGTTGAAATAAAAACCACATTAATTCACATTTACTTGAGATTCAAATTTATTATTTGGTTTTGATTAAATGATTGATTAAATTAAAGTGAAAAAGCACTACGAGTCTCATTAGTTTATCATGTCATCGATGAACATCCATTTAGGCTTAATCTAAGCAATGTTTTGGCTTCTCTATATTATGAACGACCTAATACAGCTCACATGCTTACTCACTTTACCTAAATCGTACAGCCTATATCACCTTATTCTAATTGACAGCGCTACAGCAGTACTTGGTCGTTAGCTATTTTATCTGCTACCAATATTGCTATAGGCACTTTCATATTTTAATACAAGAGATGATAACCATTAGTTTCAAAGAATCGATATTCCAATAATGACGGTTTTTTCTTTAATAGGTTATAGAGAATATTGTTGAAAATAATCGAATAAGCATTCTGATACTTGATTGGCTACTAGCAGTTTGAGTTACAAGGTAACTAATAATATATGCAGAAGAAAAACCAACCAACTACGGGTCGATAAAAACAAATACAGGTGTAGCTAAACTTTTAGTGTGCAGACGTTTAACCAACAATAAAAACCTTATAAAAACAATAAACCATTGATTTAAAAATTTAAACCTAGTAACAAAAATTTTCCATATACTGATGTATTCTATTTTTAAAAAATACTAAACAGAAATTTTACGGCGTCAAAAATACATTTCAAATCGCCGAACTAGTCACAGGATAATCAAATAATGGAAGTAAACTACCCTATGAAAAGCTAAGTAAAATCTATTTAAGAATATTATGAACTCTATTTTGTAATACCGTTAATACATCTGCTTCAAACCATGGATTATTTTTTAACCAAATATTATTACGTGGACTTGGATGTGGTAGCGGCATAATCTGATCTCCAAACATAGCCCAATTCTTGACTGTCTCAGTAAGATTTTTACCTCTATTTTTTAAATGCCATGCCAAAGCATATTGTCCAATAACAAGTGTAAGTTGTATATGTGGCATCGTTTCAAGCAATTTATTACGCCAAGTCTCTGCACAGATTGGCGGAGGAGGTAAATCACCTGATTTCCCCTTTCCTGGATAACAAAAAGCCATGGGCAATATGGCAATTTTTTGTGAATCATAGAAAGTTTCTTTATTAATCCCCATCCATTCTCTTAATCGGTCACCACTCGGATCATCAAATGGAATACCTGTAGCATGAACTCTTGAGCCAGGCGCTTGACCTGCAATAAGAATTTTCGCATGCGGATTAACTTGTAAAACAGGACGAACGCCTGCTTTTAAGTTAGTTTCGCAAATAGTGCACGAATCCACCTCTGTTAATAATTGATTGAAGTCTTTTATTTTCACGATTTACTAAAAGCCTATTATTGTTATTAAAGTGAGGCCTAACCAATTAGATAGACTGTATTTTGGACTCAGTGAAAGCACCGATTCAATTTCAACACCTAAAAACTTTCTTCATACGAAAAGTAATAGGTATATAGCACTTTATTTTCAGCCTCTTATTTTGATAATTATACCGATAACATTAAATATGTTATCAGAATTTTATACAGCAAAAGGAGTTCAATTCAAGGCGTAAATGATGTTCTATTTACGAAATTCACAACGAAGAAGTGAGCTGATTTAACAAGTGAAATAGATAAGTTATTTATTGTGTTCGGTATTATTTCCTACATACTTTTAAAAAACCTTTAGGTTCGACAATGATTTACTGCAAATGCACGTCGGCTTGCTTATCAATATCAGTTCTACTAAATATTAATAAGCAACCGGCACTATGAGTAACTTCTAGAGATGATAGCCGACCATCTATCTTTGGTGTTTAAAACACCTCTATGATACCCGCACACATACATATCAATTGCCGCGATAGGTATTTTAGAATCAAACTCCCCTAGCTCAAAGACAAAAAAGCCACTCATTTGAGTGGCTTCCTATTTACTACATCACTAGCTATTGATTATCAACTTAATGATTAACCATTAATGCGTTTATGTAGCTCTTGTACTGAACTTACTGTTGCTTCTGGTGCTGTTGGATCAGCAGTGTGAGCGCGGCAAGTTGCAAATGCACCGTTTAGCGTTGTTGTGTAGTTTACTTTATAACGTAATGCTGCACGACGTAACTGACGCGAATCTTCAATTGATATACGCCCTTCTGTGGTGTTCACAATGTATTTGTATTCACTGTTTTTAACACGGTCTAGAATGTGTGGACGGCCTTCGTGAACCTTGTTCACTAGGCGAGCTTCAATACCAGATTCTTGTAAGGTGATCATCGTACCGTGCGTTGCATCTAGTTCGAAACCTAAATCCAGCATTTGTTGTGCTAACTTAGCAACACGCTTTTTATCACTGTTACGAACAGATATTAATGCACGACCAATTTCAGGCACTTCTTTCGTTGAACCTAGTTCCGCTTTTGCATAAGCTTCAGCAAAGGTTGCACCTGCACCCATTACTTCACCTGTTGAACGCATTTCAGGACCTAAGATTGGGTCAGAGCCTGGGAATTTGTTAAACGGTAATACTACCTCTTTAACTGAGTAGTAAGGTGGAATAACTTCTTCAGTCACACCTAGTTCTTTCAGCGTTTTGCCTGCCATTACACTTGCGCCGATTTTAGCAATTGGCACACTTGTCGCTTTAGAAACAAATGGAACAGTACGGGCAGCACGTGGATTTACTTCAATCATGTAAATCTCGTTATCTTTTACCGCTAGCTGTGTATTCATCAAGCCAACAACACCTAGTTCCAGTGCTAATGCTTTGATGTAACCACGCATTTCGTCTTGAATTTCAGCGCTTAGCGTGTAAGCAGGTAATGAACATGCAGAGTCACCAGAGTGAACACCAGCTTGCTCGATGTGCTCCATGATGCCACCGATAACTACATCAGTACCGTCACAGATTGCATCAATATCAACTTCAACAGCGTCGTCTAAGAAACGGTCAAGTAGAACCGGTGATTCATTAGAAACACTTACTGCTTCTTTAAAGTAACGACGTAAGTCTTGCTCGTCATATACGATTTCCATCGCACGACCACCTAGTACATAAGAAGGACGTACAACTAATGGGTAACCAATGCGCTTAGCAGATTCAACCGCTTGCTCAAGTGTTGTTACTGTATCGTTTTCAGGCTGTTTAAGACCTAGACGCTCAACCACTTGTTGGAAACGTTCACGGTCTTCTGCGCGGTCAATCGCTTCTGGTGAAGTACCAATAATAGGTACGCCAGCCGCTTCAAGCGCACGTGCTAATTTAAGTGGCGTTTGACCACCGTATTGCACGATAACGCCTTTAGGGTTTTCAACACGTACGATTTCAAGTACATCTTCCAATGTGATTGATTCGAAGTATAAACGGTCTGAAGTATCGTAGTCAGTTGAAACCGTTTCAGGGTTACAGTTAACCATGATAGTTTCGTAACCATCTGCGCGCATTGCCATAGCTGCATGTACACAACAGTAATCGAACTCAATACCTTGACCGATACGGTTAGGGCCACCACCGATGATCATGATTTTCTCATTATCACTTGGGTTTGCTTCACACTCTTCATCGTAAGTTGAGTACATGTAAGCCGTATCAGATGAGAACTCTGCAGCACAGGTATCTACACGTTTGTAAACTGGGTGTAGTGCAAATTTTTCACGTAGTTTACGTACTTCAGTCTCAGATGAACCAATCACAGAAGCGATGCGGCTATCAGCAAAACCTTTACGTTTAAGTTTACGTAGTGAATCAGCATCTAGTGAGCGTAAACCGCCTTCTGCTAGTTTCTTCTCTTCTAAGATAAGATCTTCGATTTGAACTAGGAACCAGTTGTCAATCTTAGTGATGTTATGTACTTCTTCCATGGTCATACCAAGGCGGAATGCATCACCGATGTACCAAATACGTTCAGCACCTGCTTCACGTAGTTCGTATAAGACTTTTTCTTTTGCGTCATCAGCGTTTAAATCAACCATCGGGCTGAAACCGTCTGCACCAACTTCTAAGCCACGAAGTGCTTTTTGTAAAGATTCTTGTTGGTTACGGCCAATTGCCATTACTTCACCAACTGATTTCATTTGCGTTGTTAAACGATCGTTTGAGTTAGCAAATTTTTCAAAGTTAAAGCGTGGGATCTTAGTTACAACGTAATCGATAGTTGGCTCAAATGATGCTGGTGTTTTACCGCCAGTGATATCATTTTGTAATTCGTCAAGCGTGTAACCAACCGCTAGTTTTGCAGCGATTTTAGCAATCGGGAAACCTGTTGCTTTAGACGCTAATGCCGATGAACGTGATACACGAGGGTTCATCTCGATAAGTACCATACGGCCATCTGCAGGGTTAATACCAAACTGTACGTTTGAACCACCTGTTTCAACACCGATTTCACGTAATACTGCTAAAGAAGCGTTACGCATTAATTGGTATTCTTTATCTGTTAATGTTTGTGCTGGTGCAACCGTAATTGAGTCACCCGTATGAATCCCCATAGGGTCAAAGTTTTCAATCGCACATACAATGATACAGTTATCATTTTTGTCGCGAACTACTTCCATTTCATACTCTTTCCAACCGATTAATGATTCATCAATCAATAATTCATTGGTTGGAGAAAGGTCTAAACCGTTTGAACAAATATCATCAAACTCTTCTTGGTTGTATGCGATACCGCCGCCCGTTCCACCCATGGTAAAAGATGGACGAATAATACAAGGGAAGCCAACCATCTCTAATACGCCGTAAGCTTCTTCCATTGTATGTGCGATACCAGCACGTGGACATTCAAGTCCAATTTTCTTCATTGCTGCATCAAAACGGCTACGGTCTTCGGCTTTATCAATTGCATCAGCCGTTGCACCAATCATCTCAACGTTGTATTTCGCTAGCACGCCTTTTTCTTCAAGCTCTAGTGCACAGTTAAGCGCCGTTTGACCACCCATTGTTGGTAAAACGGCACAAGGACGCTCTTTAGCGATAATTTTTTCAACTACTTCCCAGTGAATTGGTTCGATGTAAGTGGCATCAGCCATTTCTGGGTCAGTCATGATGGTTGCAGGGTTAGAGTTTACAAGTACTACACGGTAGCCTTCTTCTCTTAGTGCTTTACATGCTTGCGCACCTGAATAGTCAAATTCACAAGCTTGGCCGATAACGATCGGGCCTGCTCCAATGATAAGGATGGTTTTTAAGTCATTACGTTTTGGCATCTGAAATTACCTTTTTATATCTGTTCAATGTGTTCGAAAGCCTTCGAACACAAGGTTATCCGGTTCAACTAAGCGTTTTTGTACTGTTCAATCAATTCAATGAAGTGATCAAATAGTGGTGCTGCATCATGTGGACCAGGGCTAGCTTCTGGGTGACCTTGGAAACTAAATGCCGCTTTATCGGTACGATGAATACCTTGTAAAGAACCATCAAACAATGAAACATGAGTCGCACGTAAGTTAGCAGGTAATGTTGCTTCATCTGCTGCAAAACCGTGGTTTTGGCTAGTGATCATCACTACATCACGTTCTAAGTCTTTCACTGGGTGGTTAGCGCCGTGGTGACCAAACTTCATTTTCACTGTTTTTGCACCACTTGCTAATGCAAGTAACTGGTGACCTAAACAGATACCAAATACAGGGATATCAGTTTTTAGAATCTCTTGAATTGCTTCAATGGCATAAGTACATGGTTCTGGGTCACCAGGGCCATTTGAAAGGAAAATACCATCAGGATTCAATGCCAGTACATCAGCGGCTGGTGTTTGCGCTGGTACTACTGTTAACTTACAGTCACGGTCAGCTAACATGCGTAAGATATTGCGTTTTACACCGTAGTCATAAGCTACTACGTGATATTTGCAATCTGTCTTTGGCGCAGGCAAACCGTCAGTTAGCGTCCAACTACCTTCAGACCATTCAAAAGATTCCGCAGTCGTTACTTCTTTAGCTAAGTCCATTCCTTTTAAACCTGGGAAGGCTTTAGCTTGCTCTAGTGCAGCCGCTTCATCAATGTTCTCGCCAGCCATAATACAGCCAGCTTGAGCACCCTTTTCACGTAAAATACGTGTTAGTTTACGAGTATCAATATCAGCAATACCAACCACATTACGTGATGCTAAGTATTCGCTTAATGATGCTTGATTACGGAAGTTGCTTGCTAGGAGAGGTAAATCACGGATAACTAAACCACAAGCATGGATTGCTGGGGATTCTTCATCTTCTTGGTTGGTGCCGGTGTTGCCGATGTGGGGATAAGTGAGTGTTACGATTTGTCTTGCGTAGGATGGATCAGTTAGGATTTCTTGGTAGCCGGTCATTGACGTATTAAAAACAACCTCACCAACAGAACTCCCATCAGCGCCAATTGATACGCCTTTAAAGACAGTCCCATCTTCCAACACCAGTATGGCAGAATGACTCAAGTTAACCTCCATAAATAAAACAAATAAATAAAAATTTATATAATCTGAGTGAGGCCATGCAGAGCATTTTTTCACCAGAAAATAGTAAAATTTGGCAAATTCCGTGCATTTTATAGATCTTCAGTCCAATTGACCAATCAAATTTTACATTTTATTAAAAATATATCTTATTAATTTTTACTTAAGAAGATATGACGGTGGTCACAAAAGTTATCGAGATCAAATTTCTAGAGTTTGGCCATTAAAATGATTGGAATTATTGATTAAACCGAGTAGCGTAACCTTTATAAAGCAGCACGCTTAAATGACACGAAAATAAAATAACACATTGATTTTAAATTAAATAAATTGGTTTTCATTATAATTCCGAAGTTGATTAGCTAACGCAAATCAAGTTAACCATGGTCAACATTATTTAAGTGCTTTTAAGGTTTCTTTTTATACAACAACTTCGGTCTGTTTTTTACACAAATTGCATTTGTGAAAAATGTCCTAGCTTGCATATTAAACCAAGCAAAACTGAGGTTATTTTCATTTTATTCGGCAAAAGGCCTGTTTATGCAACAATTACAATCACATTCAGCAGCTCCAGTCTGGTCATTCTTCGAAAATATCTGTGCCATTCCTCGCCCTTCTAAACATGAAGAACAAATACGAAACTGGATTATTAATTGGGCACAAGAAAATAATATTGCTTGTGTTAAGGACAAAATAGGTAATTTAATACTAACAAAACCTGCTTTCGTAGGATATGAAGATAAAACACCGGTTATATTGCAATGCCATCTAGATATGGTCCCGCAAAAAAACAACGATAAAGAACATAACTTTTTAACCGACCCCATTATTCCTATTATAGATGGCGAATGGCTTCGAGCAGACAATACAACGCTAGGAGCTGATAACGGCATTGGTATGGCGTCATGTTTAGCTGTTTTAGCAGATTCAACCATTGAACATGGCCCATTAGAAGTATTAATCACTACCGACGAAGAAACCGGAATGACCGGTGCTTTTGGCTTGGAAGCAGGACAGTTACAGGGAAAGCTATTCATTAACACTGATTCAGAACAAGAAGGCGAACTTTATGTTGGCTGTGCAGGTGGTGTTAACGTGAATGTCTTATTACCCTTTGAAAAAATGGAAACAGATATTACTGATAGCGCTTATCAAATCAGTATCTCTGGTTTAAAAGGTGGGCACTCAGGTGTAGATATTAACCTAGGTCGTGCTAACGCGATAAAAGAATTGGCAAATGTATTAACTAACCTCGATGCGGCACCATTTCTTGTTTCATCACTGTCTGGCGGCAGTTTACGTAATGCAATTCCACGTGAAGCACAGGCAATTATTGTATGCGATGCACAATATCAAAATAGTTTAGAAACAGTGATCAATACTTTGCAGGTCAGCTTACGTGACAAGTATAGAGAGAGTGAAAGTAACTTTACGATCACACTTCAACCTTGTGATTTACCAAGCTCAGTATTAACTCATCAATGTCACGAAAACTTAATCAATGCTCTCGCAACTTGTCCAAATGGAATTTACTCGATGGATGATAGTTTTCCTAATGTGGTGGAAACCTCCAGTAACCTTGCTGTGGTGACCCAACAAAGTGGTTTAATGAATCAATTTGCGATACAAATACTAATTCGCTCTCAAATAGAAGAAGACAAACACAAATACGCTAAGCAAATTACAACTCACTTTGAACAATACGAAGGACGCGTAGCTAAAGAAGGTAACTATCCAGGTTGGACGCCAAATAAAGATTCGGCTATCTATAAAACCATGGAAACCCAATATGAGGACCTGTTTGGTAAAAAACCAAAAGCCATGGTTATTCACGCAGGGCTAGAATGCGGATTATTCTGTGAGAAATACCCACACTGGGACATGATCTCTTTCGGCCCTACCATCAAGTTTCCACACAGCCCAGATGAAAAAGTAGAGATAGCCTCAGTGGATAAATACTGGTCATTATTAAAAGCCACATTAAAAGCAATAGATTAATGGTTAGGTAATAAAAATAGGATAGCGCTTCAGCCTGAAAAAGCAGGCTGAAGCGAGTATGCGGCCATCGCATATGACTATTTTCTTGAATGAGCGAAAATCTAATTCAAAATACTCAACCCCAACACAAAAAGAAAAAACACTGCAGGCTAAAGCATGCGCCCCTTAAAAGATGTGTCGTTTAATTGGGCTTTAGTTAACTAAGGGGTTACATAAATTAGCTATGTAAGTGAGAGTAAATATAAATTAGTAGCGATAGCGATGAGACAAAGTCTGATATTCGGGGCGCTGCCTTTAGCCTGCCAGTATGCGAGCCATCGCATAACAGTATTAGCCATAATGAGCGAAGCAAAAATCTATTTACAAGATTAAGTAGTAAACCCAAAAAACTGCAAGCTAAAGCATGCGCCCCAAAGTCAAAAGAGGTGTCGCTTAATTGCGTTTCTGTTAACTAAACGAGCTATGAACCTTGAGAGTAAAGACAAATTAGTAGCGATAGTGATGGGACGAAGTCTAATATTCGGGGCGCTGGCTTTAGCCTGCCAGTATGCGAGTTATCGCATAATAGTATTAGACATAATGAGCGAAGCAAAAATATACTTACAAGATTAAGTAGTAAACACAAAAAACTGCAAGCCAAAGCATGCGCCCCAAAGTCAAAAGAGGTGTCGCTTAATTGCGTTTCTGTTAACTAAACGAGCTATGAACGTTGAGAGTAAAGACAAATTAGTAGCGATAGCGATGAGACGAAGTCTAATATTCGGGGCGCTGGCTTTAGTCTGTAGTATACAAGCCATCGCATAATAGTATTAGTCATAATGAGCGAAGCAAAAATCTATTTACAAGATTAAGTAGTAAACCCAAAAAGCTGCAAGCTAAAGCATGCGCCTCAAAGTCAAAAGAGGTGTCGCTTAATTGCGTTTCTGTTAACTAAACGAGCTATGAACGTTGAGAGTAAAGACAAATTAGTAGCGATAGTGATTAGACGAAGTCTGATATTCGGGGCGCTGGCTTTAGCCTGCCAGTATGCGAGTTATCGCATACAACTATCCCCTTGAATAAGCATAAACCTAATTCAAGATGTTCAATACTGATCAAACCACGGTTGTTTTATAATGATGCCCCCCTTAACCCACAAACAAAAACGCCTCTAATATCAGAGGCGTTATAAATGCAATGAGTTAGTAGCTATAAACAGAAAGCGTTATCTCAACTCCATTGATGCGTTTGAGCTATTCAATAATGTGGCAACACCTTCACCAATTGATAGACCTAATTGCTCAGTAAAGCTTTCTAATGGTGATGGTTTAATTGAATAATCTACAATATCTTCCGCTTGAATGACTTCTCTCGCCACATAACCAGGGCTACCTAAACCATCAATTAATCCCGTTGCTAAAGCTTGTTCACCATTCCAGATCAACCCAGAGTAAAGGTCTTCGTTATCTTTAAGTAAACGATCACCACGTCCTTCTTCAACTACTTTAATAAACTGCTGATGAGTACTGTCTAACACACTTTGCCAAAACTCCCCTTCATCCTTTTTAGCAGGGGAAAAAGGGTCTAAGAATGCTTTATGTTCTCCAGAGGTATAATGACGACGTTCAACACCAACTTTCTCCATTAAATCTACAAAACCAAATCCAGATGCGGTAACACCAATTGACCCCACTAAACTGGCTTTGTCGGCATAAATTTCATCAGCGGCAACTGCCATATAATATCCACCCGACGCACCTAACTCAGCAATCACTGCATATAATTTTTTCTCAGGATACAAACTGCGTAAACGTTTGATTTCATCATTAACATAGCCTGCTTGTACAGGACTACCACCTGGGCTATTAATGACCATCATTACTGCTTTTGAATATTCATTTTTAAATGCAGCTCTTAATGAACTGACAATACTATTTGCATTTGCCTCTTCATCGGCAGCAATCACACCATTAACCACAACCATTGCAGTGTGCTTTTCTTGTGAAGACGTATCTTTATCTAATAACCCAGTATTCATAAACAAAAATAGGCCAACGAATAAATAGGTAAAAGTTAATAATTTAAAAAACACCCCCCAACGACGTGTTCTTTTTTGTTCCTTAAAGGTTTCTTTCATGAAACCAGATAACCACTTTTCTTGATGACTTTCAGGCTCTTGCATAATTATTTCTCACAGATTAAATAAGCTCACTATTCAACCTGTAATTAATTCCAATATCAAGGAAAAAGATTGTCTTTACTGTTGTAATACTGTGCGCTTCGTTCATACTTTCACGTTCATTTTAGC
Source organism: Psychromonas sp. KJ10-5 (assembly GCF_055808325.1). Taxonomy (NCBI): domain Bacteria; kingdom Pseudomonadati; phylum Pseudomonadota; class Gammaproteobacteria; order Alteromonadales; family Psychromonadaceae; genus Psychromonas; species Psychromonas sp. KJ10-5. Next base: position 1,565,568 of record NZ_CM147864.1, read on the forward strand.
GCGTCAAAGGACATCGGTTTATGCCAATTAAAGTTATACTATTTGCATTTTTCAGTATCATTTCTTCTCTGTCATGGGCAGTGGAAGAAACAACACCGCCTAATACAGAAGAAACTGTATCTGCCGTTAAACATGTGCAAAAAATAGAAGCTGCCGTGCAAGCTGCATTGGAAAAAAAACAAGCGCAAGCGGATACCCCTATCTTTGCAGAAAAAGCCCTTGTCGAGCGTTATGTACTAGATGAATTAAAAGTACTACGTCATGATCTACAAGATTTAGAGCGAAGCCTTACTATACAAATTACCGATCGTGAATTAGATGTTGCTGATAAATCATTAAGCTACGCAGAGCAAACCGTTAACTTCTTCTTTTATGTGATTGCTGGTGTTGCTTCATTAGTTGCTCTGTTTGGCTGGAAGTCATTACATGAAATTCGTGTAAACACCACCAAAAAAGCCAATGCCGAAATTAAAATGATTGCACAATCCTATGAAGAAAAGTTTAAAACCCTAGAAAAAGACTTGCGAAGAAAAACCTTGCGTATTGCCGATAACCATATCGAAATAGAAAAGATTAACGAGATCCACAATCTCTGGTTACGTGCGCAAAAAGGACAAACGCCAGAGCAAAAAATGGCTGCGTACGATGCTATCTTAAAAATCCGTCCTGGTGACTTAGAAGCCTTAACCTCTAAGGCCGATGCAGCAATGGAATTAAAAGAGTTCCATTGGGCATTAAGTATTTGTAACCGTGTATTAGATATGGACGATACCAATCAAGATGCCTTCTACCAACGCGCCTGTGCTTACGCTTGTTTAGGTGTAGAAGATCAAGCAATCAGTGATTTAGAGAAAGCCATTGAAGGCCGTTCTGCCTTAAGAGAATTAGCAGCAGATGAAGATGATTTTGAAAACTTACAAGGCAATGAAGCCTTTGATGCTTTGTTAACATCATCAGATAATTAACCTGCCCTTTCCCATTGAGCCTAACAGGATTTAGGCTCTCTTCATCTCGACAAAAATATCACAACATTGCGCCACCCATTTGCTATACTGCGCGCGATTTTAATATCAATCATATTAAATAAGAGATCTAAATTTTGCGCAGGAAAATTGGCTTAGTTCAAGGTGTAATTTTAGTTAAATAGTTATTCTATTTGCGAAAATTACAACGAGCAAATAAGTGGTTTTAACCAGTAAAATAGACCAGTTAATTAGTAACATTGATATAATACAGGAACAGATAATGATCATCGATAAAACATGGCGAATTTTAACAGTTGGAGACGGTGATCTGTCTTTTTCTGCTTCTTTACTGACTCACTACCAGCCAGCAAGTTTAACCGCGACCGTACTTGATACAAGTGACGTATTATTAGGTAAGTATGCACACAATGATTACCAAACATTATTAGATCAGCAATGCCCTGTATTATGCGAATTCGACGTAACCAATCCTAATGCTTGGTCGAAATTGGCAAAGCATAGCTTTGATTTAGTGATTTTTCAGTTTCCCTTAATACCAGCCTTTAAATCACATCAAGAGTTTCAAGAAAAATGCAAAGAAGTGCATATCAATACGTTAAACCGCCAACTATTACGTCACTTTTTAATAAACTCCTTTGAGCACTTTTTAGATCCAAATGGATCACGCTTGTGTTACATCACCTCTAAAGATGTAAAACCTTATAAAGAGTGGAATATTGAAAATGCGCTACACAGAAATACTGACATTGATTACTTAGGCTGGCATGATTTTAATATTGATGCTTTCCCAGGTTACAAAGTACGAAATGTCGACCGAGATAAGCATGTCAAAGACACCAAAGGCATTACCTACGTATGGAGTGATAACTCAGAACACACCATCAAGTCACAATTAAGTGAAGCAATATATCAAGGTGAAGCCTACTGTGAATTATGTGCCACCGGCCCATATAACAACGCGCAAGACAAACTAAAGCATCAAAGTACCAAAAAACACCTGAACATGATCAACTATGAAGCTATGTGGCAACTGATATTAGATAGAGAATAAAAAGTCAGTGTTACTGTATAAACTTGAAGGCTTTCGTTTGAGCAGAAATCAGAACATGTTTGGTAAATTACCAAAATAAACACCAATGACTAGCGATAACTATTAGATAAGTCTAATTTCAGGGGCGTTTGCTTTAGCCTGCCAGTATGCGAGTCATCGCATACTCGTATTAGCCACAACAAACACTCCCTAACATCTAACTTACAACTACTTCTTCGCTTTTAACGCTTCAAACTTCGCCATCTGCTCTGGTGTTGCTGGCAATTGATGATGCGCTTTCCATTCGCTGTACGGCATACCATAGACATGCTCTCGGGCTTGCTCGTCTGTCATATCAATATTACGCTTTTGCGCTTCTGCTAACATCCATTTTGATAAGCAGTTTCGACAAAAATCAGCAGTATTCATTAACTCAATATTTTGCACATCTTTACGGCTGTCTAAATGCTTTAGTAAACGACGAAATGCTGCTGCTTCTAATTCTACTTGTTGTGTACTATCCATTTTTATTCCTACTTTTAAATTAACCATGAACCTGAAGTTCACAGTATCTATTATTCATTAATGAATACCAATTCAATTAACAACCAGATCTAACTTACTGGTTAAAGCAATTCGATTCTGTGTTGCCACTTCCATAAAGAAAAACAACTAATCATATCAAATGAGAGCTTTAATTTAGTAATTTTTCTACGTAAAAATAAGCCCACACAATTAAGGGAATTAGCAAAATTACCCCTCCCTTTTCTGATAAAAAACGCCATTTAGTGATAAAACTAAATGGCGTTTATAAAAAATAACAAGTTAACTCAGAAAAGTATTTAACGAATGTTTATTTTTTAGCTTTCTCTTTTTCTAACCTTTGCTCCCAGAATACCGCTTTCTTGATACCTAATTTAACAGGGTCAAAAGAGTAAGACTCAGGATTTGTCTTGCGCTGTTGCTCGTAATCTTTTAATGCTTTGATAGCAGGCTTACCCATGAAGAAAATAAGTAAAATACCGACAATATTTAACCAAGCCATTAAACCAACACCAACATCACCTAAACCCCATGCTAGGTTAGCTGTTTTCACTGTACCGTAGAAAGCAGCTGCGATAAGCACCACTTTTAATAGGAAAGTAAAATCAGGTAATTTAAGCGTACGACGTAAGTAAGCCACGTTAGTTTCAGCAATATAGTAGTAAGCTAAAATCGTCGTGAAAGAGAAGAAAAATAACGCTAATGCAATGAATGGTTTACCGATCCCTGGTAATACTTTATCAACCGCTAATTGCGTAAAAGCAGGGCCATTTGCCGCAATTTCAGCACCAATATTTTGCACTAAGAATGTTTCTCCAACACCATGTACGTTATAAGCACCGGTAATTAAAATAACAAATGCAGTAGCAGAACACACTAATAATGTATCAATGTAAACAGAAAATGCTTGTACTAAGCCTTGTTGTGCAGGATGTTCAACTTCTGCAGCCGCCGCCGCATGAGGACCTGTACCTTGGCCGGCTTCATTTGAGTAAACACCACGTTTAACCCCCCAACCGATTGCGGCACCAACACCAGCCATTGGGCTAAATGCATCGCCTACAATCATCATGAAGATAGAGGGTAATTCAGTAATGTGTAAACCAATGATAACCAACACAATCAAGACATAAGCAAAAGCCATAAATGGCACAACCACTTGTGTAAAGTTAGCAATACGTTTAACGCCACCGAAGATGATGAAGCCTAACATCACCACAATGACCATACCAGTCATGATTTTAGCTTGGCTGAATACACCCATGCCTGTTTCAATTAATGAACCAGAGCCAAAGGCTAACTCAATACCGTTACCGATACTGTTAGATTGAATACCAGGTAATAAAAGACCACAAGCAGCGATAGTTGCGATAGCAAAAAGAACAGCGTACCAACGTTGGCCTGTTACTTTTTCTAAATAATAAGCGGGACCACCACGATATTGGCCACCATCCACTTCTTTATAAACTTGCGCCAATGTTGATTCAACGTAAGCTGTTGCCGCACCTAAAAATGCAACCACCCACATCCAAAATACAGCACCAGGACCACCAAAACCAATTGCGGCTGCAACACCAGCAATATTACCCGTCCCTACACGACCAGATAATGAAACAGATAACGCTTGAAATGATGAAATCCCTTGTTTCGAGTTCTTACCCGATAACAACAAAGTGTACATCTCTTTAAATAAACGAACTTGTACAAACTTAGTCTGAAGCGAATAAAAAAGTCCCGCAGCCAAACACAAATAAATAAGTGCCGGGCTCCATATCAGACCATTTAAAAAATCCACTAACTCCTGCATATAACTTTCCTCACTGAAAATAAATATCCTTGAACCAGCCAAAAACTGACCAGATCTTACAGGCGAATAAACTAAACATTAGTGGTTAAAAAGTAAAATATTAAATAGCGAGAACGTAGCTGAAAGTACTGATATATATGATGTTAGTAAAAAGAAGACTCATAAACATACAATTTATTAACAATAAACAAACAAAAAATGAATATTAAATAATCACATATAAATGACAAAATACAAATATGACGATTAATAGAGTAAATATCAATATTAAATGTAATGAAATAAAAATAGATAAATCAGTGTTATAGGTCAATATAAAGAGGAATAAATGTGCTAATACATACCTTTTTTATACTTATCACAAAGTACGTACTAGATCACATTTTCAACTATTTCTTCATTTTTGAAAGTAAATCTGCAAATGGGTTATATGTCGCCGTGGCTACGTTTTCATCGCCCGCTTCAACATGACTGCCATATAAGTCAGCTTGTGTGTATTTATCATGCTCATGATCATGGCAATAAATACACAATAATTCCCAATTACTTCCATCGGCAGGGTTATTACTGTGGTCATGGTCCATGTGGTGCACAGTCAACTCCTTCAAGTTTGAGTAAGGAAATTCACGAGCACATTTACCGCATACCCAAGGAAATAGCTTTAACGCTTTATCACGATAATCGCTTTCTAAACTTTTATAATTACTTGGAATGTAAGCCATCTCAACCTCTTAATATCAAAATCTGCCTCATGATATGATTTCAACGGAGATAAGTGAACTAATTCAATATAAAAATTGTGATTATTGACATTTAATTAAGCATTAATTCTCACTTGCTGTAAGCTGACACAGTAAATTATTCATCAGCAATACATCGATTCAAAAAAGACAATTAAACATGCAAACAAATGACCCATTGCACGGCGTTAAGCTGGCTCAAATCTTAACCGACCTTCAAACCAAATATTCATGGAAAGAGATGGGAGATAAATTAGGCATAAAATGCTTTTTAAACAATCCCACACAAAAATCATGCTTAAAATTTTTACGTCAAACTCCTTGGGCAAGAAGCCGTGTTGAAATTATGTATTTAAAAACTTTTTGCAGTCAACATCCTGAGACGACTAAACTGATCCGAAGTATCTTAGCAACACAAGATAAAAAGCAACAAACGCCCGCTCCAAAATCAGAGAAAAAACCATCGGTTATTAAAAGCAACGATGGATTTCAATGGGCTAAAATTAACAACAAATAAGCGGTGAAGATTATAGCCAAACTGTGTTACTATCGCGCGCCTAAAATAAACAACGTCTAAACTAGGAATAGCTCATGACCCAACAAAAAAAGTTCGATTACCAAATCAAACAGGACGCTAATACCTGGAGTGCAGAAATCACCCGTCGTGTTAGTGCTCGTAGAAGCAATGTATCAAAGCAACAAGATGGTTTTGCCACTGAAGCGTTAGCCATTGAATGGGCTGAAAAAGAATTAGAAGGCTTTTTAACAAAACAAAAAGAAGCTAATGCACGTAAATCTGAACGCCGTGCAGAGCGTAACGCGCAAGCTGAAAAAGCAGCTGCAGCAAAAGAAGCTGCTAACGCTGCATTCTTAGCAAAAAGAGAAGAAGCACGTGCTCGCGCACTAGAAGCTGATGACGCAGAGTTTGACTACGATTACGACGAAGAATAAATTTAACGTCTGACAGCCCTCCTTAGAGCAACACATTTCAAAGGCCAATCTACACTGTAGATTGGCCTTTTTGTTGATGGGATGGAAAAGACTCAGCTAAACAACACATCTTTTAACCTTGGCCGCTGAGCGAATTAGCTAAAAAGCTAAGGTTACGAGCGGAAGAGCCCAGCGGTACTTCTTAAGTACCTTGGTTAACTAAAATCCAATTAAACGACACATCTTTTAAGGGGCGCTGGGCGAGTTAGCCGACAGGCTAGTATCACGAGCGGAAGAGCTCTGCGATTCCTTTTTTTAGCCTGCATCTTTTGATTTTTTGTGTTTAATTTTTTTGAGTGGGATTTTTAGTTCGCTTTGCTCATAGCGACTAATATTATTACGCGGTTACCCGCATACTGGCAGACTAAAGTCAGCGCCCCGAACATCAAGCTTCGCTGAATCGCTATTGCTACTAACCTGTCTCCCCTCTTCAATGACGACTCATTTCAGCCAGCTTTAACTTCTCCGTCCATCCTTTCCCAAAACCAAAAAGCCCATCGAGAGAGGGGCTTTTTAATCTTTTAATAATAACAACTTACATTATTGTTTTTAGCTTTTTTGCGGTACGACTTCTACACCGTCATCATCAATTGCTTTACCGTGCTCGTTAACAAACAGAGCGCGTTTTGATTTCGTGAGTACGTACACTGTGATTGCTACCGTTGATAAAATGCCAACAATAGTTGAAATCTGCATTGATAAACCAAAACCAAGGTTTGAATTATTTAAGATGAAAGTAATAACAACGGCTGTCATAAACATCGCAGGTACTGTTGAAATCCAGTGGAATTTATTGTGGCGAACTAAGTAAGCCGTTGCCGTCCATAACATCATTACTGCCGTAGTTTGATTAGCAAAACCAAAGTAGCGCCAGATAACCCCGAAATCAACTTGCGTTAAGATACCGCCAAGAATAAACAATGGTAATGCCATTAACAGACGGTTACGCATCGATTTTTGATCCATATTGAAGTACTCAGAAAGAATCAAACGGCTTGAACGGAACGCAGTATCACCAGATGTAATAGGCAAGATAACCACACCTAAAAAAGCTAAAATACCACCAAAAACACCTAATAAACCAAATGATGCACCATATACCACAGCACCTGGGCCACCTGTTGCGACAACATCAGATAATGCTTCAACAGAACCAAAGAAAGATAACGCTAATGCACACCAGATTAAGGCAATCACACCTTCACCAATCATCGCACCATAAAATACAAAGCGACCATTTTCTTCGTTTTCAATACAACGAGCCATTAAAGGAGATTGTGTTGCATGGAAACCAGAGATAGCACCACAAGCAATAGTGATGAATAGTGCAGGCCAAAGAGGAAGGTCATTAGGATTCATGTTAGTAAACATCTGGCTCATTTCATAATCACCTAATAAAGTATGATCACTTGAAACCACTACAGCCGCAATTAAACCAACAGACATAAAGATAAGTAACGCACCAAAGAATGGATAAAAACGACCAATGATTTTATCTACAGGTACAATCGTAGCAACCACATAATAAGCAAAGATAATTGCAACCATCGACATCAGCGATACCGTCATATCCGTTTGCTCGTTCACTAAGTTAGTGATCATCCCTGCTGGCGCAGATACAAATACCACACCGACTAACAGCAACAATACGAGTGCAAACACATTCATAAAGTGTTTTGCATTATTACCTAAGTACTTACCGGTAATAGAAGGAACAGATGCCCCGCCGTTACGTACTGATAACATGCCAGAAAAATAATCGTGTACACCACCAGCGAAGATACAACCTAATACAATCCACAACATTGCAGCAGGACCGTATAACGCCCCCATAATTGGACCGAAGATTGGACCTACACCTGCAATATTAAGCAGTTGTACAAGGTAAACCTTAGGTGTTGACATGGCAACATAGTCCACGCCATCTTGTTTTTCGTAAGCAGGAGTTTGACGTTGTTTTTTAATACCGAAAACTTTCTCAACAAAAGTACCGTAAATAAAATAACCGCCAATTAATAATGCTAAACAAAATAAAAACCAAATCATGGTGTCGTCCTTTTAAATGAATTAATTTGATGCTCGCACTTTAATCCATTGTATATAAATAACATTAGTTGATTAATTGAGCGGTAAAATACACATTTAAACGGTTGTTATGAATGTTAAGCGGTTTTAACAAATTGTTAATGTCAGGCTAACCTCCCTTTTTATTGCGTTTTCATCTTCAGTATTGCATTTACATACTTGATCAAGCTCACATCAAACCAAAGCGATCTTTAATCACCTTTAAATAACGGCGACTCACGGGTGCGTGATGGTTAGACTTAGTCACAATATCTGCAGAGCCATTATCTAATAATTTGATTTCACGAATACAAGTAGGATTAATAAGATATTGTCGATGACAACGAATTAAATCAGTTTTTTCTTCTAACACCTTCAAAGACAAACTTGCAGTAAACTTATCTTTGTCTGTTAATAGATGTACTCCTGTCTGCTCAGACATTGCAATTTCAATTTCGTTAGGAGCTAATAACAAAATGCGATTAAAACCAGAGCAAGGGATCAACTCTAACTTATTTGCTGTGATAGGCTCATAATTAGGTTGTTCTAACTTTTCCGCATTAACCCGCTTTAACGTCTTTAATAAACGTCCACTTTCAACGGGTTTAAGCAAATAATCAAAGGCATTATCTTCAAAGGCTTTCACCGCGTACTCATCATAAGCAGTCACAAACACCACCTTAGGCATGGTATCAGGGTCAAGCATACTCAATAGATCTAACCCAGTAATTTGTGGCATATGAATATCTAAAAATACCACATCAGGCTTTAAACTATTAATCGCTTTTAACCCTTCAATGGCATTACTACACTGCTCGATTACCTGTACTTGCTCGGTTTCTACCAATAACTCATTTAACTCTTCACGAGCATAAAGTTCATCATCAATAACAATAGCTTTTAACATAATACATCCTGTTGTTTTGGCAGTGGAATTAGAATCGTCGCCTTAGTATAAACATCACTTTCACAAGTCATAGTTAACCCATAATGCTGTCCGTATTGATTTTTAATACGCTTATCAACGATCTGCAAACCTAAGCCTTTTGCATTACTTGGCTCTTTATAATGCCCAGCATTATCAATCACTTCTAACACTACTAAGGTATCTTTATCCTTATCCATTAGATAACCGTTAATCTCTAACTTACCTTTACCAATTAAAGTCGACGTACCGTGTTTAATGGCATTCTCAATCAACGGCTGTAGCGTAAAAGTTGGCACCTTAAGCGATAACAACTCATCAGCAATATTCTCAGTTACACTCAAACGATCGGCAAAACGTGCTAGTTCAATCTCTAAATAAGCATGAACATGGGCTAACTCTTCTTTAATGGTCACTTGCTCAATATCTTGTTTTAAATTACTTCTGAAAAACTGTGAAAGGTGCTGAATCAATTCACGCGCTTTTTTAGGATCTTTTCTCGTCACTGCACTAATCGTATTTAAGGTATTAAACAGGAAATGTGGGTTAACCTGTGCTTGCAATAACCGTATTTCAGATTGGTTTAATAAATTCTTCTGCTGAATATAACGACCTAACAAGATTTGATTAGAGATAAGTTTAGCTAACCCTTCCCCTAAACTACGGTTCAAGGTAGAAAACAGCTTCTGCTTTGGTTCATACAATTTCACCGTACCGAACACTTGGCCATCGGCTTGAAGCAAAGGCACAACCAATACAGAACCTAACTTACAGCCTTCATGAATAGAGCATTGATAAGCGGTAGCATAACCGTCTGCATAGGTCATTTCGCCCGTTTCGATCGCCTTCAATGTATAATCAGAAGAGATCATTCGGCCACAAACATGGTGATCATCACCAATACCAATAAAAGCTAAAATCTTTTCTCTGTCGGTAATCGAAACCGCGCCAACGCCCGTTTCTTCATGAATAATACCAGCGATCTTTTGGCAACTTTGAGCATCAAAACCATGCCGAAACACCCCTACTGCTCGCTGTGCAATACGTAATGCTTTATTAGAAAAAGCATTATAATTCTTCTCAAAAATCGCTTTCTTATCTTGAATAATACTCATGAACAAAGCTGCGCCTAATGAGTTAGCAATTATCATTGGTAACGCAATGGACTGTACCAATAACCAAGCTTGGTCAAAGGGCTTAGCAACAATCAAAATAATCACCATTTGCAACACTTCTGCGACTAAAGTGATAGTAAGGGCCTTCATCGGTCTAAAAATCTTCTCTATCTGCCCTCTACGCAAATAATAAAGATGCAACAAACCACCAATCAACCCTTCTGACGTGGTAGACAACATACAAGCAACATCAGTAAACCCACCCATGGAATAACGATGTAAACCACCAGTCAACCCCACCGCTAAACCAACAACAGGACCACCTAACAAGCCCCCCATCACAGCGCCAATTGCTCGTGTATTCGCCAACGCATTTTCAATGGATAAACTAAAGTAAGTACCTAAAATACAAAAAGAGCTAAATAGCACATAACAAGCAATACGATGGGAATTACGACCAGAGATAAAAATAAGCGGCATAAAAAGCGGCGTTTTACTCAGCAAATAGATGATCACCAAGTAAACACTAAGTTGCTGCAACAACAATAACGTAATTTCCACAACAACTCCTAAGTAGACAAAAACCAATATTGATAGAAAAGCACTGTTATACAGTATTTAGAAGAAATTTTAAGTGAGAAGTGAGGATAAATAAGGCTTAAATAACAGTTAAGTAAAATTTTTAGTTTAAAAATGCTCTTAGTAATACCAACCTTATTAAAATTTTAGTACCCTTGATAAATAATATTTTGCTTAAAATTTGATGTTTATATGTAATTCTAGGGAATTGAAATTGATTTTAAAAGAAAAAGAGATCAGCAACTCAAAGGATATCAGGGTACAAGCTGGCGAAAAACAAGAACAAGACGTTGCTTTCTATCTTCGAAGAGCTTTCAAAGACCGTGAAGATATCTGTGTGTTTAACGATATTAGAATTGAGCATAATGATGAGGTAGCGCAAATTGACCATTTAGTTTTATATGTTTATGGGTTTATTCTTATCGAATCCAAAAGTATTACAGGTGAAGTAAGAGTCAATGAAAATGAAGAGTGGTCACGCAGTTACCATGGAAAATGGTCTGGTATAAAGTCACCTATTAAACAGGTTGAACTTCAACAAAGACTATTAAGAGAACTACTTTTTGAGAGAAGACATGAAATATTACCCAAAAAATTGCTTGGAAAATTACAACAAAGTTTTGGAGGAAGATGTTGGGATAATATTTGTGCAGTATCTAGTAATGCGATTTTAGACCGAAATAATATGCCAAAATCAGTGTCTAGCCAATTAGTTAAGTCTGAATTCCTAATAGATAAAATTAATGAAGTAATGAATTTACCCTCAAATAAAATAACAGATTTTTTGAGTATAAATACTCGACCAGATTTTAAAGCGAAGGATATGGAAAAGATAAGTCAATTTTTGATCGATAACCATAAATCTACTTTGAAACAATTGAGCATATTAAGCAAACAACCTGAAATACCGAGTAATACTAATATACCCTCATATTCCCCAAATAAAACACAGGTCATGGATGCTAGTAATCAGGATATTATTGAAGAAACATTGAACGAAAGTGCTTATCAACATAATCCTGTACAAAAATGTAATCTAAACGCTTCTTCTACTCAATCAGTTCAGTCAGTAGAAAATGTAGCAGCTGTAATTCTTGAAAGTTCAACACTATTAGCATGTAAAGAGTGCCACTCAAATAACGCCCTAATTGCTTCACCTGGACGCTATGGTTATTACGTAAAATGTTCACATTGCCAAGCAAATACAGCAATGAAAAAGCAATGTCCTTCATGTAGCAGTACCAAGACTAAAGTAAGTAAAAAGAAAAACGCTTATTACCTATTGTGTACAGAATGTAATGCTAAAGACCTAATTTTCACGCAAGAAGACACTATTTAACCAACGGCTAGTTTTGCAGATTCATGCCGTAAATATGAAGGCATAGGATGCAGTAACTTCCATGTGATATCCATCGGCTGACTACCTTCATATTTAATAAATTCTACAGGGCCAAAGTTAACAAACCCCACCGTACGGCCATTTTCATCTTTTGATTGTTCTCGTACAAACAGGATAACAGTTTTGTTATTCTGTTTTTGTTGAATATATGAAAGCCCCTTTCCAGCTATAGGCTTAGCACTATTTTGTGTTTGCCAGTGAAATAGTGAAGGGGTTATAGCATAGTCATGGTACATAGTTGCCGGTGAAAATTGTTTATCTGATTTATTTAATGTAACAAATAGCAGTTCAATATTAAGTTTAGATAAATTAAATACACCTTCTCGACTAGAAGATTTTTTATCGAATGTACTATCACCAAAAGCAACCATTTAATACTTGAGTTTGTTGCTTTCCTAACTCTGCCAACATGGTCGCCGGTTCAATGGCGGTGACTGACACATTTTGTTCAGACCCCTGCTCTACCATGCATTTACTGTCGCGCCCAGCACCAGCACCAATATCTAAAATACGTGCATCCGTCTTTTTTAAGACGGGTGCGAGATATTCGAGCCAAGTTTGATGTACTTACTCAAAAGATTTAGATAAATACAGTTTTCCTAACTGATCTGCATTCTTATTGTAAAAGCTCTCTGGCATTTTTAACTCATTTCCCTTTGCATTACCTATGCAATTGATACCCCTACTGACAATAATTTAGGAATTGGTCCTTTAACGACTAAAGATTTGGGAAAGCGAGCTTATTACCCACACGTAAAATATAAAACTAAGTTAGTTTTATCACAAAAAAAATAATTTAAGGAATAATAAGCAATTGAAATTACAATTTTAGTTACCAGTTGCTGGTTATATGTACTTTGTGAATAACGAAGTTTAAAAGTTGCCCACAAATTCCCTATAAATCTGGATAATACGTTTCGCTACTAATTGGTCTGATACGTAAAGTACACCTTTATGGTTCATGTAAGTTGAATCTGATCGGTTTAAACCTAACGCATCTCCGTTTATATCGCTACACCAGCTGTTTGTTGCTTTAGCTAGACAAGCAGTAGCTGCAAAGTCCCACAAACTGCCTCCACCTGACTGTGATTTGGGGAATTTGATGTAACAGGCTGCATTTTTATTGTCTGTTTCAATAACTGATAAGGCATTGATGACGGCACCATGACACGCTTGTATTTCAAAACCTTGGTAACCCAGTTCATCGGCTAATTTTGCTAGTTCATTTACTAGTGGCTGATATTGAGCATGTGATTTAAAGCTTCTATCAGTGTAAAAAGTGAAGGTTTGCTTGCCCGCATTTAAAGCGTGCGTTTCGTAGTTTTTTGGCTGTAGGTGTAGCCCGTTTTTATAAGCGCGTGTAATGCCTACATTATCAATAACGGTATGAAAGCTAGTGTTACTCGTTGGATGATGTATTGCGGCTAATATCGGTTGACCAAGCTTGTTTACTAAGGCAATGGATACGGCATATCCAGTGCTGCCTTCTATAAAAGGTAATGTGCCGTCTAATGGGTCGATACACCAAAAATAGTCTTTATGTAAACGAGAATGAAGATGTGCGTTTTCTTCGCTACAATTTTCTTCACTGAGTACCGCTAAGTCATATTGCTCAAGGCTCTCATCCAAAATATCTAGAATGATTTCCTGACAAGCAAAGTCCACTTCCGTGACTACTTGTGAACTTTGACTACTACCTGCAGCTTTAAAGTGGGTTTCAAGTAATGATCGATCAAAGCCTTGAATATACTCGCCTGATTTTTTTGCCGCTAATAATGCTAACTCACTTAGTTTATTAAGTGTTTCTGTTGCTAATTGCATGACTACTCTGCCTTCACAGGGAATTGTGATAAGGATTGAAGCGCTTGTTCGGTGAGTTTTTCGGTATAGTCGTTGATTTTCCAATGTGCCGGTGACCAGCCTTTTACAAAGCGTTGAAAATCCGCCCAAGCAAGCGCATATAGTGGTCGCCATGCTTGCTCTAGTTGTATTGGGTCGATCTGTTTTTGTGTTTTGATCACCGCTTCACTTAAGCAGATAAAATAATAATCGATTAAGGCATTTTGCAGCGCAGCACAATGTTCTGGCGGAATTGCACTGCTGATAAATAAGATGAGATCTTTCATGCCGCAACCTTTACCGACATATTGAAAATCAACCGCAGCGACTTTTTTCGCATTGCTAGAGAAGCAAAAGTTAGCCAGTTTAGCGTCGCCATGCACTAGTGTTTGAAAAGGTGAATCAGTGAGAATTTGATTGATTCGTTTTGCCGCCATTTTGAGTGACGGATCTTGTAATGCATCTAACTCATCTGGGCGCGTAGCAAGGTGCCAATAGGTGCCTGTTTCCCAGAGCTCAGTGTATGTTTGCTCCGTATTGCTTTGTAAATATAAGGCATGAAAATTCGCTAACCATTTAATACAAGTTTTTGCTTCATCTAATGTAGCTGTTGCTTTAACGACGGGATAACCAACTTCCTCGAGATCTTCTAGTACCAATAGATTGAGTTTCTTGTCATTTTGGGACGCAATACAGCGTGGCACATAACAATCTTGATGATGGAGATGTGCATAATGTTTATACCAGTTTGATTCTACTTGATAGGAATGAAGTTTCCGCTGATGAGACAAAGTGGTATTCCACCCTTTTGGGTGTGAACTAGGTTGCGGTGTATTAACTAGTTTTACTACGGCAGACTTTGTGTTCCCACCTTCTAAACTCACTCTAAATAACTCGCCATAACCACCCCATACATCTTGAATAAGCTTCACCTCTTTGATGCTTTTCGCTTCTGTTAATGATAGTAAGGTGATTTGTAATGATTGAGAAATTGGCATATTGGCATCTATCTGTGCTGGGTTGATTGGAATTAAAGATTGCTAATAGTATCGAACTCCTAGATAGATTGATAATCCTTGTGACTTTATGCTGATTCTATTTTGGTTAACTTGCCTGATAGGTATGTAAGCGTATAGAGTTTACCTTTAATTTTATAAACAGCTTGTTGGATTTTTGTGCCGTCATTACGTTTTACTTTGTAGACTTGTATCGGTTTACCACAAATTGAATCAACGTTACTGCGGATATCGCCCAAGCTAGCTAAACCGTCTAAACATCTTACAAATTCACCTTGACGAGCTTGCACAGAAAACGACAGTGTTGCGATGAGTAACATTAAGCTGACTTTTAGCATGATACGGTTCCTTTCGTTTGTTGAATTAACGATAACATAGAATAAGTTACCTAAATTACATGACATTTAAAAGGCTGTTGTTGGATTAAGGCGGGATTGAGACAGATGTTTTAGCATGGTTAAGGTCAACGACAATTGAAGGAATGACTTCAAAAGATGCAGGCTGACAAAAGGAATCGCAGAACTCTTCCGCTCCTGATACTACCCTGTCGGCTAACTCGCCTTACAAGATGTGTCGCTTAATTGAGTGAATAATCTAAAAAATAGCAGGGTTATTTTGCTTTTAAAAGCAAAAAAGCTTGGTGATTTGTTTATTTTACAAATCGAACCAAGCTTTTTTTAAAGGGTATTAGGTGGTTAAACCTAGAATGGCATTTTGAAGCCTGGTGGTAGATCCATACCGCCAGTTAAACCACTCATTTTACTTTTGTTAACTTCTTCTACACGACGCACGGCGTCGTTCATTGCTGCTGCAACAAGATCTTCAAGCATCTCTTTATCGTCTTCAAGTAAGCTTGGGTCGACCTCTACTTTACGTACATTGTGATTACCCAATAGGGTAATTTTAACTAGGCCAGCACCCGATTCACCTACTACTTCTGTATTGGCGATTTCAGCTTGTGCTTTTTGCATATTTTCTTGCATCTCTTGGGCTTTCTTCATTAAGTCGCCCATTCCGCCTTTATTAAACATATTTTCTCTCTTTATAATTAGTGAAGGTTTACCATGCCAATTATAACGGCACGACACTGTTTTCATAGACCTTTGCAGAATAATCTTCTACCAAAGTCTGTATTATTGGATCGTTTTTAATCGATGATTTTGCGTTGTCGAGATATTGAGCAAATACTATTTTCTCTAATTGGACAGGTGTATGTTGACCATCTACCTCACCTTGTTCAATAGCTACTATGTATTGCGGGCCATAGTATTCTCGTAACTTCGCTTTTAAGTCTTCACATAAA
Organism: Psychromonas sp. KJ10-5; assembly: GCF_055808325.1. NCBI lineage: Bacteria > Pseudomonadati > Pseudomonadota > Gammaproteobacteria > Alteromonadales > Psychromonadaceae > Psychromonas > Psychromonas sp. KJ10-5. Next base: position 1,581,904 of record NZ_CM147864.1, read on the forward strand.
CTCTGGTTATTTAATAAATGTGCTTGTGCACTTTCTAATGATAAAAGGATATGTTGCTCTTTAGTTTGCATTACACAACTTTTCGCTAGCAATTTCTCAAAACCAACAAGCTGCATCGCCTTAATATCTAAAAACCAAGGGTCAGTCATTTTATCTTCAACATAACTAGACACATCAACTTCTGCAACATCCATATTAGGATCAATAACGAATGTAACCTCAGTCCCCGTATTATTGCTTGTACCTATTCCAGAAATATCATCGGCACTAACGGGCTTCGCTGTTGCCAACTGGTTAGAAACCAATTTTGTTGCAACTTCTGTTGGAGTCGCCACAACTTGCTGATCACGAACCGTTGAAGGCTGAAGCGCTGGTACAGTTTCTGGGACTGAGTAAGGAGACGATGTTTCAGGTTGTGGTTGATAATTATCAGTTTGAACATCAGTAAAATAATCTTGTTCGCTAGGCTGATATTGATCATAAGCTTGTTGACTTGGTTGCTCATGATATGAATCTAAAGGAGGTAACTCTTGTTGATTCATATTACTTTGATCAACTGGACTCTGTGTCGGTGCAACAGCTTCAAGTTTAGGCACGCTTTCAACTGGTGCAGGCGTCGATTTAGATGATACGCTTTCCGATGCGACAAACTGAACCTGTGATCGTGTTGCAGGTTGTTCAGCTGCCGCTTCAGTCTTTTTTAGCGCTTCTCGCTTTAAACGATGACTACGTAACATATTACGAGAGTTATTTGTTGCCGATAAATCAAAGTTAGCCGTTTCTGGTTGAACAGTTGGTTGTGATTCAATCGTTTGCTGTTCAGTTGTAACTGCTGGCGCCGCTTGTCGAGATTCTGGCGTTGCTTGAACAAACTGCGCAGCTACAGGCTCCTCTGGTTGACGAACCTGTTGTGTTATTACTTGTCCTGATTGCGAGGTTGTCTTCGGTGCTTGTTGTTCTACTGGCTGTTCCACAACGGGTGAAGCAATAGGCTCAACAGAGATAGGAGTCGCAGATGTTGATGCTTTAGTTTCAACATTGCCAGGGATAGACGAAGTGACTTCAGCAGATGGTGTTGGTAGTACAGTCTGTTGCGCAACAATTGGATCCGCGGTAATCGGCTCCACTTGCTCTGCTTTGGTCATCATTGATTCGTCAACATCAACATAATTCGCTGGTTTGAATGCTAATAAACGCATTACCGTCATTTCTAATGCAATTTTACCATTCGGTGCATAGGCATAGTCTTTAAAGCCTTGTACTGCAATTTGATAAAATAGTTGCACTTCTTCAGGTGTTAAACGCTCTGCTAATAGCTGCACTGTCGTTTTTTCAGTCACGTTTGCATTAAGCTGTAACTGCATTAATGCAATTTGATGACACAGACTAGCTAACTCTTGATGCAAGGCCGAGAAGTCAGCACCTAAACGCACAAATTCTTGAATTTTTTCAAACACTTTCGGGCTGTTTCCCGATGCAATATAGTGCAACAGATAATGCAAGTGTGATTGGTCAATGGTACCTAACATTTTAAGGACAGCGGCATATTCTAAATGCCCAGCACCAAAGGCTAATGCTTGATCCGTAAGGCTCAATGCATCACGCATACTGCCATCAGCCGCTTTCGCTATGACACGCAATGCAGGCTGTTCAAAAGTCGCTTTTTCGTGACTTAAAATAGCCGATAACTGCTGCTCTATTTGCTCAGGTAGAATAGCCTTTAAATGGAACTGCAAACAGCGAGACAATACGGTTATCGGTAACTTCTGAGGATCCGTGGTTGCCAAGAGAAACTTAACATATTCAGGTGGCTCTTCTAGCGTTTTCAATAAGGCATTGAAACTGTGTTTAGAGAGCATGTGTACTTCATCGATTAAATAAACCTTATAGCGCCCTTGCGCTGGTTTATATTGTACATTATCTAGTAATTCACGTGTGTCATCGACTTTAGTACGAGAAGCCGCATCAATTTCTAGTAAGTCTACGAATCGACCTTGATCAATATCCTGACAATTTGCACATACGCCACAGGGTGTTGCTGTTACACCAGTTTCACAATTTAAGCTTTTTGCGAGGATACGAGCGATGGTGGTTTTACCGACACCGCGTGTACCACTAAACAAATAAGCGTGATGTACACGATCCTGTGTTAACCCATTTTCTAATGCGGTTAGTACATGCGGCTGACCAATCACCTCTTTAAAGGTTTGTGGTCGCCATTTTCTTGCTAGAACTTGATAGCTCACTGATTATTCGCCTGCGTATTCAATCAAAGAAAAAACAGGTACAGATAAAGCAGTTAATTTGTCGCTACCTTTTAGATCAGGTAGTTCGATAACAAAAGCGGCTTCAACTACTTCACCGCCTAGGCGTTTAATTAACTTAACTGATGCTTCAGCGGTACCGCCAGTTGCCAATAGATCATCCATTAATAGTACTTTTTCACCTGGTTTAATGGCATCTTTATGAAGTTGTAATGTGTCATTACCGTATTCTAATTCGTAGCTTTCTTGTATCGTTTCACGCGGTAGTTTATTAGGTTTACGTACAGGAACAAAACCAGCACCTAATGCTGCGGCCAAAGGCGCGCCAAATATAAAACCACGTGCTTCAGTACCAACGATTTTATCAATCTTTTGATCTTTATAACGTGCTTTAAATAGGTCGATTGTTGCAGCAAAAGCTTCACCATTTTCAATTAAGCTGGTGACATCACGAAAGGTAATCCCAGGAATTGGGTAATCTTCAATACTTTTAATGCTATTTTTAATTAATACTATTGGTTGCATGGTCTAATTTATTTTCCTGTCTATATTAATTGTATAAGGTTAAATAGTTGCTTGCCTTAGTGCAAGTTGTCTTGTCATAAAGTGGCAAAGTATTTTTGATATTTGATTAAAAAGTCTACGAAAGCGATCGTTGGTGCAATAAATAGTATGAAATAACAGCTTTATTAATATTTTTACTATCAATGTGTTCAAACTCCCTCTCTTTATTAAACTAGCTTTAGTTAACCCGTGTTTATTTTGCTTATATTAAGGGAGTAGGTATAATCCGCGCTCCTTATTTAGCTTGAATTAAACGAGAACTCTGATGCATATAACGCTTGCCCCAATGGAAGGTGTAATGGACTTTCACATGCGCCAATTTTTGACAGATATTGGCGGTATAGATCGTTGTGTAACAGAATTTGTTCGTGTTGTTGAACTGCCACTGCCCTCTCGTGTTTTCCATCGCTTATGCCCAGAATTAAGAAATGCGAGTCGTACTAAATTTGGCACTCCTGTACGCGTGCAATTGCTTGGTCAACACCCTGAATGCTTAGCTGAAAATGCGTTGCGAGCTATAAAACTTGGTTCCGAAGGTATTGACTTAAATTTCGGTTGTCCAGCTAAAACCGTAAATAAAAGTCGCGGTGGTGCGGTGTTATTAAAAGATCCTGAAGCATTACACCAAATTGTAAAAGCAGTACGAGATACAGTACCAAGTGAACATGTGGTGAGTGCGAAAATCCGTTTAGGCTATGATGATAAAAGTTTAGCTATTGAAAATGCACAGGCGATTGCTGAAGCTGGTGCAAGTGAATTAGCAGTACATGCTCGCACCAAGGAAGAAGGCTATAAGCCACCAGCACATTGGCACTGGATTAAAAAGATCAAGGAAGCTATCGATATTCCAGTTATTGCTAATGGTGATATATTCAACTTTGAAGATGCTCAAAAATGTATGGAAATGAGTGGTTGTGATCATTTAATGATTGGCCGCGGTTCACTAGCCATGCCTAATTTAGCAAATGTTTTAAAAGGGATTGAAGCGCCCTACTCATGGTTACAAAACCTCGCTGTAATGGAACAATACTTTCAATGGTTACGTCAAATTGAAGATAAAGAGAAGTTTATGCCGAGTCGTATTAAACAATGGTTAATGTTTATGAAGTTACAACACGTCGAAGCTACTCCCTTTTTACAATCGGTGAGAGCGATTCGTGATCCAGATGAGATGTTGTTAGCACTGCAGCAAGCGCAAAAATAAAAACTTAAAAGCAAAAATCCATCAGTAATACAAAATAAACATGTTTTTTGTAATGATTTGTATATTTTGATCATAACTCGGCAACATTTTCGTACAAAAAACACCACTCTTCTTTGTAATTCCTACCTTTCTGTCTTATTATAGAAACACCTAAAAAGTATTAGAAATCAGTTGTATTTTGCTTTACGCGGATCCCCCTAACTTTGTCCTCTAGACTGATTTTGCTTTATTTAGACTGTTGATATATATGGAAATACAATGGGAATACTATGTCCACACCTGTTTTAATATGTGATGATTCGGCATTAGCTCGAAAACAAATAGCACTATCATTACCCAAAGATTGGGATATCTCGATACACTTCGCCAAAAATGGGCAAGAAGGTGTTGAGAGTATTAGACAGCATAAAGGTGATGTAGTTTTTCTTGACCTAAACATGCCTGTAATGAGTGGTTACGAAGTATTAGAAACCATTAAACGTGAAGATTTACCTGCAATTGTTATTGTTATTTCTGGTGATGTTCAATCTGAAGCCTACAAACGAGTACGTGAACTAGGTGCAATTGATTTTATCGAAAAACCAATTAATAACGAAAAATTAACCACCCTCTTAGAGCAATATGGAATTTACAAGCCAGGTGGCTATAATTCGCACTCAGCTCCAGAAATTGTAGAGCGCGTTGAACTTCGCGATGCATTACAAGAAGTCTCTAATATCGCTATGGGACATGCTGGTGATTTGTTGGGTCGTTTATTGGATGTGTTTATTTTACTTCCTGTACCTAACGTTAATACGTTAGAGGGCAGCGAGTTACACATGACACTCAATCATATTGCGCAATATGAAAAAGTATCTGCGGTAAGCCAAGGCTTTATTGGTTCAGGGATTAATGGTGAAGCTATCATCATCTTCCACGACGCTAGTTTTAGCGATATGGCTAAATTACTCCAATACGAAGATTTAGAAAGCAATCATTTAGAAGTTGAAGTGATGAATGATATCTCTAATATTTTGATTGGTGCATTTTTAAATGGTTTAGCAGAGCAGTTAAGTATTCCTTTCAGTCAAGGCCAGCCTAATGTTTTAGGCCAGCATGCAAAAATTGAAGACATCATTAAAAACCAGCAAGAAGGCTGGCAAAAAATGTTAACAATCGAAGTGAATTATCGTATTCAGGATCATGATATAAAGTGTGATTTATTACTCTTATTTACTGAAGACTCTATTCCAGTTATTCAAACTCAAATAGGATACTTACTAGACTAATGGCTACCAATATAGATTTGAAAGACATTCATTGGCTCATTGATATGGTACATAATATCGATGTGGGTTTGGTGATTATTGAAAAAGATTATACAGTAAAAGTTTGGAATGGATTCATGGAAAACCATTCAGGTTTACTGTCGGCACACATGATCGATAAAAAAATCACTGATGTGTTTACTAGCATTCCAAAAACGTGGTTACAACAAAAAATCAATAGCGTTTGTTTATTAAAAAACAAGGCATTTACCACTTGGGAGCAGCGCCCTTACCTGTTTAAATTTAAGAGTTATCGTCCTATTACCAGCAATGCAGAGTTCATGTATCAAAACATTACTTTTTTGCCATTAGCTGACTTCCAGGGACAAATCACACAAATATGTATGATTGTTTACGATGTAACGGACATTGCTTTAACTAAACAAGCATTCCAAGAAGCGAATTCTCAATTGAAGCATTTAAGCCATACGGATAGCCTAACGCAACTTAACAACCAAGGCCACTGGCGAAACTTATGTGAAAGCGAGTTTATCAACAGTAAAAACTCAGCTAGTCCAACATCTATGATTATTTTCGACATAGACCATTTCAAAAAAGTCAATGATACCTATGGTCACCCTTTTGGTGACGAAGTCTTAAAAGGAATCGCTGAAGCAGTTCGTCAAAAAAGTAAGAAACAAGATATTATCGGACGTGTAGGTGGTGAAGAGTTTGCTTTATTGTTACTTGATACCAATTTAAGACAAGCAAAGCTAGTTGCTGAACGTTTACGAGAAGCTATTGAAACGATCCATTTTGAGTATCAAGGTAAACAAGTCCAAGTTACGGCTAGTTTCGGTGTTGCACAAATCACTGACACTATTGCTAATTTTGAGTCATGGATCGAAATCGCTGATTTAGGCTTATATATAGCTAAAAACAATGGTCGAAACCAAGTTGGTGTTAGTGAACATTAAATAGATTATTAATACTCCCTCCCTCTTTATTAATTCTAATCAAAAACGCCACTTTATATAAAGTTGTGTTTTTGATTAAAAAATCAAATTTCCTCACGCACAAATAAAAAATATCTATACCAAATAAGCGGCGCTGTCAACACTAAAAGCATTTAAATGTGAACTTAATTTGCCTTTTAAGGAGTATTGTTTAGAATACAGACCTAAACATATACCCAATTCGTACTAGGTAACAACCCCCTGTTCAGAATTTTAATATTTAACATTAGAGTGAGTAATGACACAAACATCACAAAGGGTAGCATTATCCGATGGACCGACTTCAATTCAATATACTTTACTAACCAAGCGTTTACAGTATTGGAAAAAAGCTGAGTATGGATTGCGTCGCTGTCAATTATTCAAACTTTTAAGCTTTAGCATGATTACGCTATCGTTAACAGCTATTACCTTTAACGCTCTGACGCCACAAAGTATCCCAGCATTGGCATTTAGTGCTTTATGTATTGTCTTGATGGTGTCTATTGTCACCTTGATGTGGGTAACACCTTTAACAAACTTAAATTTAACTCACCGAAACGAGCTGTCTAAAAAGCTCTACGAAGAAGATTTTTATATTGAGTTTTCTGATTCAAAAATTTTATTAATTAATCGATGTAATTCTCGGATTTATTGTCAAATGGAACGATAAAAATGGTTGCTAAGGAGAGCACTTCAACTACTTTGCAAAGTTTAAAATCAAGCATACCCAAATTGATATTAAAACTATTCGCTTTAGTGACTTTATTTTTTCTGATTGCACTTGCCAGTATCCCTTTACATGCAGCGACTCAACTCGCACTCTCAATGGGTGTTATCGTATTCGTATATACCGCTTCTTCTGAAGCTATTAAACATAGTAAAAAAAGAGAATTATTTCGCCTATTTGCAATCATTATTGGCTGCTTATTATCTGTTCGTTATTTAATTTGGCGTGGTGTAAATACATTAGAGTCTGATGATATATTCTCTTTGATCGCCATGTTGATGTTATTTATGGCAGAAATCTACTCTGGTATTATTCATCTGTTAGGCTGTTTTGTTAATATCTTTCCATTAAACCGTCCAAGACAAAGCATTAAACAATTTAAAGAAGATCAAATACCGACCGTTGATTTAGTTATCCCCAGCTATAATGAATCTGAGGATTTATTAGAAGTAACCATCCGAGCTGCAATGATGCTCGACTACCCTACAGAAAAATTAAAAATTCACCTATTAGATGATGGTGGTACAGACCAAAAGGTATTTCAAGATAACCCTGTAGCAGCTCAGCAAGCTTTAACACGGCGTCAAACTTTACAAGGCTTATGTCAATCTTTAGGTGCGGTGTACCATACTCGTGAGAAAAATGAACACGCTAAAGCTGGTAATATCAATAGCGCTTTATTGAATATGGATGGTGAGCTAGTGGTCATTTTAGATGCAGACCACGTACCAACCACTGATTTTCTGGATCGCACCGTACCTTGGATGATTAAAGATCAAGACGTTTTTTTAGTTCAATCACCACACTTCATGGATAATCCCGACCCCATTGAACGAAATTATTTTTCCGCTTTTACTCGTATGCCATCGGAAAATGATATGTTTTATAACACCATACAAAAAGGGTTAGACTTTTGGTCTGCTTCTTTTTTCTGTGGCTCTGCAGCAGTGTTAAGAAGACGCCATCTTGATATGGTAGGCGGAATCGCTGGGGATTCAATCACTGAAGATGCAGAAACTGCCTTAGAACTTCATGCATTAGGCTATAAGTCAGTATATGTAGATAAACCTATGATCAGTGGTTTAGCAACAGAAAGTTTTTCTTCATTTATTCAACAACGAGAACGTTGGGCTCAAGGCATGGCTCAAATCCTTATTCTCAAAAAGCCATTTCTTAATGCTGGATTAAGCTGGTATCAAAAGTGTGGCTATATGAGCTCTATTTTATTTTGGTTTTTCCCCTTCGCTCGTTTAGTATTTTTATTATCACCATTAGGCTACTTATTATTTGGTTTAGAACTGATTCATGCGACTTTCATTGAAATTCTTATCTATACCGTACCGCATATTATCGTCAGTTTTCGCCTTTCTCATGTATTGTTCGGTAAAAACCGTTGGCCTTTAGTGTCAGAGCTCTACGAAATATTGCAATGTACATTTTTATTCAGAGCATTGCTCACTGTGGTAAAAAACCCTAATGATCCAAGTTTCTTAGTAACACCAAAAGGGGAAGACCAGAGTAAAACCTATATTTCTTCCCTAGCTAACTCATTTTATTGGTTATTACTGATGCTTTTCATTGGTAATTTAGGCGCTATTTACCATTTTTATAGTACGCCGGAATCTTGGGAGTTAACTTTTGTTGTATTTGCTTGGAATGCCTTTAATTTTATTCTTTGTGTCAGTTTATTAGATGTATTAATTGAAAAAAAACAAGTGCGTAAAGCTTCTAGGTTACCCGCTTACGACCAAGTGAAAATTGTCGTACCTGAACAAGTTTGGGAAGGTAATTTACGAAATCTATCACGTACTGGTGCTAATCTATCTTTAACATTTAAGCAAACACTACCAGAAGAGGTTCGTTTAATTGGCTATGCTAGCGCACTTAAAAAACGTGTCGAAATAGCTTGTAAAGTAATGTATCAAAACAGTGAAACCAATGAAGTCAGATTGCAATTTTTAACCAGAACAGATCAAGAGAAGAATAATGTTATTGCTTATACACTTTGCGATAGCGAGCGTTGGGATAGTTTCCAAAAACGCAGAACACGACCAATATCGTACTTTTACGGACTCAAACATGTGGTGAGTGTGAGTATGAAACCTTTATTTTTGCATATTTATATGAAATTAAAACAGAGAAGCTAATGTTAACTTTAAAATCAATTCAACCTCAAGTTAGATTATTAACGCTGTTATTTATTGCGTTTTTTAGCCTACAAACACACGCTAAAACATCAAACGAATTTCGTTTAAGTGAATTCTATGGCGGTAATTCATTGCTTAGACTTAATGGTGAAAGACCTGTTCAAGACTTAGGTATCGCACTTTCTCCTTTATTGACGGTAAGCTCTGCAACATTACACCTTAAGGCGACCTCTTCTATTGCAATGTTACAAGAGCGCTCCATTTTAAATATACGCTTTAATAACGTCACTATTGGTCAAATCGCATTGAACCCTAATAAACCTAATTTACTCGCTGATGTTACTATCCCAAGTGAATTATGGCGTCCGCAATACAATACCTTAACCTTTGCAGCAAGCCAGTATGTTGATCGTTGCCAAGATACGAATGCGCCAGACTTATGGAGTGAAATCAATTTATATGACTCACACATTAGTTTCGACACAACCAAAGTTATTAACCAATTGAATTTACAACAATTATCTAAATTTTTTCACCCTGGCATTGGTGGTCAACGCAATGTTCAAATTTTTACCTTAGATGATCATGCAAATTCTATTGTTAACAAGCTTGCTGTGCCAACTGTGGCACAAGCACTTGCATTAAGAACACAATATCAATCTTTGAATGTTGAGCAGCAAACTATCAATAGTAACGCTATAGGTATGGGGCCGACTGACCAGGAAGTATTTAAATATAGAGAAAGTAGTTGGTATGTCTCAGGTGAAAGTAATGATGATATTCATATACTGGTAGGCAATAAAACCTCGCTACAACAGACCTTACCAAAAGAGAGTCTAGCTGATATTAATGGCCCTTATTTAAAAATTGAAAGAACACCAGCAGTCACTGTGATTGGACAAGAGCCAATTGCCTCACAAATCCGTTTAATTGTATCGGGGCTTACTGATCAAGATGTTGTGCGAGCAGCTACTACACTTGCTTATATGGATGATATTCTAAACCCAGATGAATCAATCAATATTAATTCTGCTAGTAATACAAGGTTATTGCCACAACAACAGGTCACCTTACAGCCAGGAAGAGCTTACACTCTTTCTGAATTAGGTGTAACAGCTATAAATTTTAATGGGCCTGGCCTATTCACTAAAAAAGTCGAAATTAGATTACCTGCTGATTTTTATGCAAGTGAAACAGACTCGATTAAATTACATTTAGATTTCAGTTATGGAGCTGGATATGAAGAGGGTTCTACATTCAATATCACGGTTAATAACAAAGTCATTCATGGCCTAAAACTGGACATAAAAAATGGTAATTTTTATCATGATTACGCCCTTTCTATTCCAGCTAGATTATTTGAAGGTGGAAAGAATGAGCTCGCTTTCAATGTAAACCAAAATTCTGTACAGCTTATTGGCGAATGTCGAAGCGTCAATGGCGATTATTTACATTTCCAATTGGATAATGACTCGGAAATTGAAATTCCAACTGTAGCTCATATCGCAAGGCAACCCGACCTTAAGTTAATGGGGCAAACCGGCTACCCTTTTGCACAATATCAAACACAAAATGATACGGGAATCTATATTACACAAGAGGGCATGCGTTCAGCAGCCTTAACCATGGCTGGTAAACTTGCTCAATCATCGGGTAATTTAATTCCTAATTTATATGTTGAAATGGGAATACCTGAGGCCTTAACGGATACTGCTATGATATTGGCGACTCCAGATGATTTGAGTCCTGAGTTATATGGTGATTTAACAACCGCTATAAGCAATAGTAAAAGGTGGCCTTACCGTTTACAAAATAAGCTGTATAACCGTGTAACCGCTAAAAAAAATTCAGACCTTCAGCCAAATACAGCAACTGAATTTACTAATCAACAAAGTACATTAGGAGATTTTTCATTGTTGCTTGCGGCTAAAAATCCGATTGCAGATAAAACAGGTACCCTATTTATTATCGCGGCAGAAACGACTGAACTATTAACAGACCGCATAGAAGAGCTTGTGCAAGGTTCATTATGGAGCCAATTAGGTGGAGACTTTTTCGCTTGGGATGACGCTAAGTCACCTTTAATTGTGATGCAAGTATCTAGCGCTTATATGTTAGGTGAGGCTGACTCATGGACTGCTTTAGGTGCATGGGGTACTAACCACCCTTGGTATTTATTATTGATTATCGTTGCAGTTGTATTTATGTTTATGGTCTTAACTTGGTTACTGTTGAAATTACGCCATCAAAAAATTAAGGAAGATTGGGAAGAATGAAAAGCATCAAGTACGTAGTTATATTAATTATCATTACTATATTGGCATGGACTCAATGGACAGTAGTCGAGTTGACGCCATTCCAAAAAAGTTGGGCGATTTATAAAACACAATTCATTGATGCTGGTCGTGTTATTGATACAGGTAATCAAAACATATCGCATAGCGAAGGTCAGGGCTATGCGTTATTATTTGCCGTTTTTGCTGACGATAAAGACCAATTTAAAAACATATGGCAATGGACACAACAAACTTTACAACGAGATGATCAGCTATTCAGTTGGCAATACACCCCTTCAAAGCAACAAGCATGTGATGATACGTGTATCACTGACACTAACAATGCAACTGATGGTGATATCTTAATTGCATGGGCTTTGTTGGAAGCGAATAAGAAATGGGGAATCTCAGCTTACCTCAACCAAGCTATTGCTATTTTAGAAACCATTAAAACTAAATTAATTAAAGATAAATTTGGGTATCAGCTTATATTGCCTGGTGAAGTTGGCTTTGAACGCCCTGATGGCAGTATTCAAATTAATTTATCCTATTGGGTGTTTCCAGCGTTTAAACTATTTTCTGAAGTGACAAACGATCCAATTTGGAACGAAGTCTATCAATCAGGCATTGCTTTGATAAAGTTTGCTCGCTTTAGTGATTGGCAACTACCTTCTGACTGGGTAATAATTTCCGATGTTCAGGTGACATTGAGCGGTGCACTTTCTAGTGATTATGGTTATAACGCCTGCAGAATACCTATTTATTTAATGTTAGCAAAAGATAAAAATCAATCATTAATAGAGCCGTTTATTGCTTTTTGGTCACAACAAACAGTACCAGCAACCGTTAATTTAGAAAATGGAGACGTAGCTGAGTATAGTTATAATAGTGGAATGCAAGCTATTGCAAAATCAACCCAATCCATTATTAATGAACAGCCAGAGGCTCTACCTGAGGTAGATGATAAAACAGATTACTATTCAGCAAGCCTTATTTTACTATCGCAACTTGCTCTGTTAAAAAGTGATCTGATGCAATGAAATTAAAAAATGTTATGGCAGTGACCACACTTTGTGTTGCTAACCAGCTTACTTATGCAGAACAAATTGCGGTGCAATACAGCGTGCAAAGCATTAACGTACAAAGTTCTAATGATGCCCAAAAGCCGTTAAATGAGACACGAGTTAATGTCGATACAACACCTATCTGGTACTACATCAATAATCGTTTTATTAACCAAGCACAGCAAGAATACGCTAAATTAAAGAAGTCCTACCCTAATTGGATTGCTGAACCAGCATTAGTAAATGCAATGGATAATCTATCCAAGCCTATTCAGCATAAAAAACGAGCAACAACTCAAACTTTAAAAGCAGAGCTTACTGCGCAAGATAAAGCACCTGAAGCAATTATAATTAACTTTGTAAACCTAGCTAAAAGAGGTCCAAATTACTGGCAAAAAATGCCCCAAACTCATTATCAACTGGCATCAACCCTTGCTTTTAAAGATAAAAAATTGAGTAGCAATACATTAATGGCTTGGATATCTTTTTATAGAGATAATTATGGTGCTGCACTTGAACATATAAAAACAGTTGAGCAGATAACTCCTAATAATGTGAGTGCCAACGAAGCAAAGGTAAAAGTCGTGACCGTACTTGTTGCAGATGCTGTAAAAAAACAGGATAAAGGTCGCCTTTTTGCATTGATAAAACAATACCCCGACCAACCAATTAACGACATGATTGATTCACATGCTTGGCAAGCAGTTGACCAAACTGAATATAAAACAGCGCTTGATTGGTTTGAATTTACTGAAAATTATAATGCACAATTAGTTGTATTAGAAAAACAAGGTCGTCAGACAGAAGCCACTCGCTTAGCCTGTAATAACCCAATTCAAGCAACATTAATTGACTACTGTGTTAACGCATTATCGGTAATTCAACTGGACCAATACAACCAACAACATTATCAATCCAGTTTAGTCGCTGCAGCAAAAATACAAGAATATAAAGCACTTAATGATGATCAACTTGCTTTATATGCATGGTCTCAATATAACTTAAATAATCAACCGGAAAGTATCACTGCATTTTCAACTTTACTTTCAAATCAGCCTAATAATACTGATTATGCTAACGTATTGATGGGTCTATTAAACGATGAACAACAACTTCAGCAATTAGCGTTAAACTCTCCTGCCATGGCAGCAGAATTAAAAAAACGTGATATGCAAGTTGCTTGGGCACGTAAGCAATTTGATCGATTCAATCATTTAGATGCGCCGCAAAAAGCAGAACAACAACTGACTTTAGAAGTAGGGCTCGACTGGCGTAAACAAAACAGTGAAGATGAAATAGCCAACTTACAAAGTCTAAATTACTACCTAGGTTTTCTTAAATTTTGGCATGATTACCGTTACGGTGTGCGTGTTAATTATGAAACGATCAACAGTGATACGTCTAATGCAGGTGATGATTTTTGGCAAGAAACCCTGACCTCTTCTTTGTCTGGTAATAACAAGGCTATAGAAACTGGTATTAGTGGCTTTATAAAGCGACAAACTCAACGCCTGAATACCTTTGCTGAACTTGAATATACAAAAGCAGACGGTGATTTAGCCTCTAGTTTATCTGCTAAACTATCTGCAGTATGGTTCAACTCCCCTTCCCTGATAACAGCAGCAACGTTATACCGAGAAAGAGTCGATGACAGTTTTCTAAGTTTAATGGGACTTTATGGGAGTGAAACTGAGAGGTGGGGAGCAGTGAATGAAACAGGATTACGAGCACTTATTTCTTATACATTTCTACCAAAATGGTCTGTAACACCTGAGCTGAATATAGCCCAGCTAAACGGTGAAAGTGTACAAAATAATACTAAGTTGGCATTTAATTTTGGTTTCACTCGAGACTTAACGGCACTTTATGAAGATAAACTTGATTACCTGCGAGTCGGCCCTAACATTAATTGGATGAGTTACGATAAGAATTTAAATTATTATACTGAAGGTAATGGTGGTTACTTTAGCCCTAAAAGCTACATTAATTTAGGAGGAAGGGCTGAATTACTGACATTAGAAAATACTGATTGGCAAATTCGCAGCCAGTTAAGCCTAGGATATTATTGGGTAACACCAGGCAGTATTGAACAATTTCCTTTTGCTTCAACGAGTAATACCCTTAATCAAGAGAGCGACAGCGGTATCGGTAGTCAATTTCTCATTGAAGGACAATGGTTGCTCTCGCCACACTGGGAAATTGCTGGTTTACTTAGCTCAAGTTATGCAGCAGATTATAATGAAACCAACATTAACCTTAATGTGCGCTGGAATTTTGAAGAGAAGACTGGGCTAACCAGTGATGGTTTAATATCCTCCTCTACTTATACTGAAAATTATGCTTGGCATTAAAAGCTTGCACCGCATGTGCTCTCTTGTATACGCTAAGGCTGAAAAAGAGCACAGAGCTCTCTGCTCGTAAACTAAGCTGCCGCATAATTCATCCAGTGCCATCATATTAAGCTAAGCTTAATAACCACTACTAATTTGTGTTTGCCGCTAACAATTCTTAAATATTTATATTTTAGATTATTGTTTTTTTCGTTACCAAGCATGTTTTGAATTGAGAAGAAATAATCGGAAGGCTGGTGTGATGAGCTGACCGCTCAGCGAATTCTTTTTCACCCAGTTTCTTTTGGCTTTTTATATTTCATTTTTGATATTGAGCATTACTTTGTGATTCACCTCCCTCATTGTGGCTAATATGAGCATGAAACCACCGTCAGGCTAGTTTCAACCCTACTAACGTCAGAGACAGTCTAATCACTACCTTATTTAAGCTACTGAATATTATTCCTAGTAGCCCACCTCTTATAAACCAGTTATCCATTATTTTTCTATATAAACAAAAACAGCGCTCAAAAGCGCTGTTTTTTATTTAAACTTTATTAAACTAGGTAAATTATAGGCCTAATTTAGCAAGCTCTTTTTCTACTACAGAAATCGGTAGTGGAATGTAACCATCTTTATCTACTATGTTTTGGCCTTCTTGAGATAACATTAATTTAATGAACTCTGCTTGAAGTGGAGATAGTGGTTTATTTGGGTGCTTGTTTACATAAACATATAGGAAACGAGATAGTGGGTATTTACCGCTAATCGCATTTTCAGTTGTTGCAGCTACGTAATCAGTACCTTTCTTAGAAAGTGGTACCGCTTTAACACCAGCAACTTTGTAACCAATACCTGAGTAACCGATAGAGTTTAGTGAAGATGCAACAGATTGAACTACAGATGCAGAACCAGGTTGCTCATTGACAGAACTCTTGAAGTCACCTTTACAAAGTGCTTTAGATTTAAAGTAACCGTAAGTACCAGATACTGAGTTACGACCAAATAACTGGATATCTTTCTCTGCCCAGCTTCCACCTAGACCAACATCAGACCAACGAGTTGCATTTTTATCTGCGCCACATTTTTGAGTTGAAGAGAAGATTGCATCAACGTCTGTGATTGAAAGGCCTTCAATTGGGTTATCTTTATTTACGAATACAGCTAGTGCATCGATTGCAACACGAACAGCTGTTGGTTTGTAACCGTAATGTTTTTCAAATGCTTCAATTTCTTTAGACTTCATTTGACGACTCATTGGGCCGAATTGTGAAGTACCTTCAGTTAGTGCAGGTGGAGCAGTTGAAGAACCTGCCGCTTGAACTTGAATGTTGATGTTTGGGTATTGACGCTTAAACTCTTCTGCCCAAAAAGTCATCATGTTTGCTAATGTATCAGAACCAACAGATGAAAGGTTACCTGAAATACCGCTTACTTTTGTGTAAGAGTGTAATTCATGATCTGCTGCAATAGCAGTTGTCGACATTAATGACGCAGTACCTAAAGTAACCGCTGCGGCTAACATTTTAAGTTTCATTCAAAACTCCATTTTCTACTAAGTTAATTTATACGATTTGTATTTTATTAGTTATTTAACAAAATATTCATTACGCTTCGTAGCGATGTTGCTTAATATGAACCTTTAATATGACACTTTCATTACATATGAATTATTTTATTCACAAAAAAACAAAAGGTTTATCACCTTTCAGCGATAAACCTTTTTTATCAATCATTTAAACGTTTTTTTAAATTTAAACTTTGTTTTTATTAAGACGACGAGCGAATGCTAATGGTAAAACAAGTAACCATAACCATAAAGTCGCCGCACCACTTCGAGAAGAATCTGAGTCAGAGTCCGCTAATGTTTCAGAGTCCCAACAATTCGGGCTATCATCTGGGTCCATTGTCGTACTTGGCGTTAACTTCACCATGATTGCTGTGGCGTTAATGCTACTGTTGTAGTCACTGTCACTGTCGTATTGGAAACCTTCTGCTAACACAACACCATCATCGTTGATCGCTGTAGCACTCTCTAAACGAATTAATGGGTGAGTCACTACACCATCATCATCTTCTGTACATAGTAAGTCATCAATAAACCAGCTATCACCCGATGTATTGTCATAAAGGAATGCACTTTGGGTACGAGGGCTACCACCTACAACAGGATCTGTTTGATCGTATGCATCTGCGCTACCGACAATTAAGCCATTTTCATTCATGTCATAACCATAGCTATTTGCACCACGATACGAAGCACTATCACCCGCTAAACGTTGTTTAGTTGATAACACTTTAGTGTCTTCTAACGGAATGCTAATACTGTCATTATCGATATCATAAATGAACATTTCGATAGGATAGTTAACATTTTTAGTCGAACCATACTGACGATTACCCATCACGACATTCTCATCGGTAATACTTTCCGCCCATGAGTTGTAATAAGTCGTATCGTCATTTTTATCATAATCACCAGTTGAATCAGATTCATCCGTCGCATCAACAATCACGGTTGGCGTATCGTAAGCACCGTCATCATCAGGCGTCATGATGATCGCACGTTGACGGCCACCTTCATCACTATCAGATAACTCATAGGTTGACACTCCCACAGCAACACCTGAACTATTGATATCAAATGCAGCAGCACTGTATGTGGCATCACTACCGTCACGCGTAGTATTATCATCTAACCATTCAGTCGCTAGTGCAAAACCTTCAATTTCAGTCGCACTGCTATCATACTCCCAAGCCCAAGCTTGTGTATCGAAGCCTGGACAATTCACTAAGTAGTTCAAATCATCTAAGTCATCTTCATCACCTTCGTTATAACAAAGGTCAAAATAATCACTATCGCCACCTGCTAATGATTTACTTGCGTTACCAACGATCAGAGTTTTAGTCTCACCATTGTTATAAGTCACATCACGCATACGATAAGCACTACTAAAGCCGCCTTCATCGTCATCAAACGCAGTTGGAATTAATGAGATAGTTGCATAGCTAGTACTTGGGTCAACAACAAAGGCTCGACGTACGTAATCGCGTTCGCCATCGGTGTAAGGGCCTGAACCATAACCAACAGCAAAACTACCTTCATCAGAATCGACAACGTCAGTAATTTTCACATCTGTATCGTCACCAAAGCCTTCTATTTTTACGTTATTAGTTGCCGCTAAAAAGTAACTTGTTGCATCGGTTTCGTTATTGTCTATCTCAGCGCTTGTTGTACGCCAGGCTTGATAGCCATTGTCATAACTAGCATCGGTAGAATCTTCACTACCGTAATAGATTAATTCACAAACCTCATCATCATAGAAACATTCTTGGTTGAAGGTAAAAGGCAGACCGATATCAATGTTTTGATCAAGATCCGCTTTTAAAGCATATACACCCACTGTATCGCCTGCTTCAGTAATCGCAGATGGAAAAGGCCCGTAATTACTGCCTGTCGTATCTGGAGACAAAATCTCATATTCATAATAAGAGGAAGTCGCAGCCCAAGCATTACTAGTAGATAGTAATGCAATAAATGAAATAGCTTTGCTGTAATTCATGTTAAAATTATTCTCCGTTTTGTAATTCGTCCAACTCTTCCCAACGGCTAAAAGCATTTTCTAATTTTTGTTCTGTTTCTGCTAATAACGCTAAGAATTGGTCAGCTTCTTTTTTGTCTTTAGTAAAGAATTCAGGCGTGTTAATAGTTTCCTGTAACTCCCCTACTTTCTCTTCCAATTGCTCGACTAATGCAGGCAAACCATCTAACTCTAGTTGTACTTTGTAAGATAGCTTTTTCTTTTTAGGCGATTTAATCGCTGCTTTTTCAACTTTTGCTGGCGCTGGTTTAGCTTCTTTAACGACTTGTGCAGGCGCTTCACTTTGCGCTTTGTGACGTACCGCATCACTGTACCCGCCAACAAACTGTTGAATATTGCCATTACCATCAAAGAACCAGGTGTGAGTTACTGTGTTATCAACAAAACTACGGTCATGGCTAACTAATAACAATGTACCTTGATAATTTGCTAATAACTCTTCTAATAACTCCAGCGTTTCGACATCAAGATCATTGGTCGGTTCATCGAGAATTAAGAAATTACTTGGTTTTAAGAAAATTTTGGCTAATAACAGACGATTCTTTTCTCCACCAGAAAGTGCTTTAACAGGTGTACGTGCACGATCAGGATGGAATAAAAAGTCTTGTAAATAACCGAGGACATGGCGTTTATTACCATTAATTTCAACTTCTTGCTTACCTTCAGCAAGGTTGTCGATCACGGTTTTTTCTGGGTCTAAGGCATCACGATATTGGTCAAAGTAAGCCACTTCTAATTTAGTGCCACACTTCACTGAACCTTGATCAGGTTCAATATCACCCAGTAATAGTTTAAGTAGCGTACTTTTACCGCAACCATTACGCCCCACTAAGGCGATTTTATCGCCACGCATAATGGTAGTATCAAAGTCTCGTACAATACGAAGGTCTTCATAACTGTAAGATAACCCTTCAGTTTCAAAGATGATTTTCCCTGAACGAGCCGCTTCATCAACCACAATTTTGGCTTTACCTTGCACGTTGACACGTTCAGAACGTTCTTGGCGTAACGATTTTAACGCACGTACACGTCCTTCGTTACGTGTACGACGTGCTTTAATGCCTTGGCGAATCCATTTTTCTTCAATGGCTAACTTACGGTCAAATTCAGCGTTTTGTTCATCTTCGATACGTAGAGCTTCTTCTTTAGCCAACAGGTAAGCTTCATAGCCACCTGGCCATGAACTTAATTTTCCGCGGTCAATATCCACAATACGTGTTGCTAAACGACGAATAAACTCACGGTCATGACTGATGAAAACAATTGAACCTTGGAAAGACATTAAGAATTGTTCAAGCCATTCAATCGTCCCAACGTCCAAGTGGTTAGTAGGCTCATCTAGTAGTAATAAGTCAGGATCATTCACTAAGGCTTTAGCCAATGCGACTTTACGTAACCACCCACCTGATAACTGATCTAAAGTAATTTCTGGATTGATCGCTAAGCGATCCAGTATTTGGTTGATTTTCGAATCTAATTGCCAAGCATCAAGTTGGTCTATTTGCTCTTGAAAACGCTGTAATTTATTAAGCTGCTTTTCGCTACAATCTTCAGCAACAACACTTAGTTGTTCGTGATATTGACTTAATACTTTACCGGCATTTTCCATGCCAGAAGCAACATAATCATAGGCGCTCATCACACTGGCTGTTGGTGGATCTTGCTCTAATCGTGCAACTTTAACATCATTGTTTATCAGTAATGTCCCGTCGTCTAATTGAATACGGCCGTCTAATACTTTTAATAATGTTGATTTACCTGCGCCATTTCGGCCTACTAAACAAACTCGCTCATTGGCTTCAATCACTAAGTTTGATTTATCTAATAATGCTCCGCCACCAAAGGCGAGTTCTGCGTTATGTAATGTTAATAATGCCACGTTAATTCACTCTCGTTAATGTGTCTTTGTCTTATGCTTGGGAGGTTAAATTCTGATCCCTGCTAATTAAACATGTTAATTAACCTAGTACCAGCTATCCAGCCTCACTAAGATAAAATTGTTGTCTTTATTGAACGTCAAAAGGCCAATCAATATTGGCCTTTATATTTAGTCATATTGTCACTGCATATTTTGCAGGTTAATTAATACCATGACCTTAATCGCGTTTAGTTAATAACCAACACTGATGAATTTTATCATTGCCTTTAAAGTCTTCAGGAATAGAAGCTTTGCTGATATCTTTCACATAAAAGCCAAGAGCTTTAATGGCCTCGATATCAAGTTTAAATCCACGTTTATTATTAGAGAAGATAATCTCCCCTTGTGAATTCACTCGCTCGCTTGCCGCTGTCAGTAAGGCAACATGATCATCTTGTACATCAAATACATCACTCATACGCTTTGAATTTGAGAATGTTGGCGGATCGATAAAGATCAGGTCATACATTTCATGAGCATGTTGTAACCATTTAATACAATCTTGTTGAATAAACTCATGTTTACCTTTGATACCATTTTCTAGGAAATTCTCTTGCCCCCAGTTCAAGTAAGTATTTGACATATCAACACTGGTTGTTGACTTAGCGCCACCTAATGCAGCATGCACTGATGCTGTTGCTGTGTAACAAAATAGGTTTAAGAAGTCTTTACCTGCAGCCATTTTGCCTAAACGTAAACGTGTAGGGCGATGGTCAAGGAACAAACCAGTATCTAGGTAATCTTGTAAGTTCACAATGATTTTAGCCGGGCCTTCTTGCACTACTAAACGTTGTTTTTTACTGTCTAACTTTTCATACTGTTGTCGCCCTTTTTGACGCTCACGCACTTTAATGATCAGCTGATCATCGGTTAGATCTAATAGGTAACGCGTTGTTGAAACAATATCTAAGAAGCGACGGCGAACTTTTTGTGCGTCGATTTCTTTTGGAGCACGGTATTCTTGAATAATTAAATATTCATTGTAACGGTCGATAGCAACATTATATTCTGGTAAATCAGCATCATATAAACGATAACATTGAATACCTTCACGCTTTGCCCATTTATCTAAACGTTTCATATTTTTCAATAAACGGTTAGCAAAATCTTCCGCATAAATGGCAGGCTTTATCTGTTTAACTTCTTTAAACACTAATTCAGATTCAGACTTTTCCGCCATTGGGAACTCTTGAGCAGCTGAAATTGTGCCCCAAGGGTTATCCTCCGTTGACTCTTTATAAACAACTTCTGCTTTTTTAGGAGCTTTAGTTGTTGCTGCAACGTCTGCAATTGCTTCCACATTACGCTTTGGAGAAATTCGGTAGTTTTTAAGCACACATTCAATAGGACCATTGAAGAATTTATAACTACGTCCTGCACGCATACCTAGACAACTTAACAGTTCAGTATCCATAGCGAACATGCTTAAGTTCCAACCTGCAAAAGCATCTTTAAAATGATGTCCAAGCTCGGTGTATAAAGTAATAGTGTCACTAAAGCCACCTAAACGCTCACCGTATGGTGGATTTGAAATCACCATACCCGTTGTTAACTCTTCCGGCGGCATCACTTTTTTGGCATCTTGCACGCTAAATTCAATCAGCTCAGCTACTCCTGCACGTTGTGCATTTTGACGTGCGATACTGATCATATCTTTACTTAAATCTGACGCATAAAAACGCGCATCACAATCATTAACGGCACGTTTACTATAAACTTGTGCGCTTGTTTTAAGCGTTCTCCAAGTTTCTGCATCATGCTTTTTCCATTGCTCGAAACCAAATTTATCACGCAACGTACCCGGTGCAATATTCAATGACATCATTGCTGCCTCGATCACTAATGTTCCTGAGCCACACATAGGATCAAGTAGCGCTTCACCTTTCCATCCACTGCGTTTAATAATACCTGCTGCTAATGTTTCACGTAATGGCGCTTCACCGGCAATAGTACGGTAACCACGTAAATGTAATGGAGATCCAGATAAATCAAGGTAGATGGATGCTTTATCTTTGAACAAGCGACCATTAAAACGGATATCAGCATCGCGCTTTTCCACGTTAGGTCGCTGGTCAAATTTCTTACGGAAGCGATCCACGATGGCATCTTTAATTTTTAATGCACCAAACTGCGTATTACGAATCTCATCATTGCTTCCTGAAAAATCAATAGAAAAGGTTTTATCTACATCAAAATGGCTTTCCCATGGAATGTTGCTACAACCTAAGTATAAATCCATTGGATCGATTACTTTGAATTCACTTAACTTAAGCAAAACACGAGACGCAAAACGCGACCATAAACACACTTGGTAACCTTGCTCTAATGAACCGTCAAAGCTAACACCACCAGCAATTTGCTTAGTATTTTCAATACCAAGATCTTTAAGTTCTACTTCTAATAAAGGCGCAAGCCCTTTCGCTGTTGGGATAAAATAACTGAACATAGACGCTCTCATGCAATTGTTGAATAAAAAATAGCGCGTATTATACCTTGCAAAAAGGATTATCCCTATGGAATTTTCAGCTGTTTATTTACTATAGTTAATCGATGAGTTTTAGCTTAGCTGATATTAACTTCAAAAAGATTAAACTACATTGCTTTGTTATTTAATTTGATTGATAAATACAAAAAAATTAACAGGTTAAGTTATACTTATTAAACTAATGCAGTTGAGATTTGATACATTATTTACCCTAAAACAAGCCTTAATAAATTGTTTAAGGCTTGTTTGATAACCTTTATAATTTTACAACACGAGACTTTTAGCCGCTTGACTATGCCGCGCTTGCATATCTTCCAGTTCATGATGAATGAGTAATCCAGACTTTATTTTCCATTCACCAGCAATCATCACACAATCAGCTTTATGTGCTCCGCATAAAATTAACGCGGCTAAGGGGTCATGGGCACCAGAGAAGCGTAATTCATCAAGTTTAAACAGAGCTAAATCAGCCTGTTTTCCAACAGCCAATTCGCCAATATCATCACGACCTAAGACTTGTGCAGAGCCTTTTGTTGCCCAATACAATGCATCAAGGTGTGAGACTTCGTCTGCTTGATAAAGTAAACGGTTAATCATCAGCGCTTGGCGCACCTCTTGAATCATATTCGAACCATCATTAGAGGCAGAACCATCGACGGCCAGCCCCACTGGCGAACCTGCTGCCTGTAATTCCTTGGTTCTGCAAACACCAGAAGCGAGGATCATATTAGAAGATGGGCAATGTGCAATGCCAGTTTTTGCTGCACCCAGTCGTTTAATCTCTTGGTCATTAAAATGGATACCATGGGCAAGCCATACATCCGATGATAACCATCCTACAGACTCTAAATAATCAAGTGGACGTAACCCAAACGTTTTTAAACAAAAATTGTTTTCATCCTCTGTTTCAGCTAAATGTGTGTGTAACCGCACTTGGTTATGACGTGCTAGTTTAGCCGTCTCTATCATGAGGTCAGTAGTTACTGAAAAAGGTGAACATGGGGCTAATGCTAATTGTACTTTAGCCCCCTCTCCGCGTTGATGAAACTGGGTGATCACACGTTGGCAATCATCCAAAATGGCAACATCGCTTTGTACTGTTGATTGTGGTGGTAATCCACCATCCTCTTCACCTAAGCTCATAGAGCCACGTGTTAACATCACACGATTTCCAATTAGTGTTGCTGCGGATACTTGAATATCTATCGCTTCAGTTAATGCCTCAGGAAAAAGGTAATGATGATCAGCAACGGTTGTACAACCTGATAATAACAATTCAGATAACCCTAACTCTGTCGCCGCATGTAACATAGCTGGCTGTAGTTTGGCCCAAACTGGATATAAGGCTTGTAACCAAGGGAACAAACGCTTGTTTAGAGCCGCAGGAAATGCTCTGGTCAATGTTTGATAGAGATGGTGATGAGTGTTGATTAAACCGGGAAGTAGAATGTGTTGGCTAGCATCAAAGTATTGGTCGATATCATGAATCGGCTCACTATTTTTTGGCACTAACTCAATGATGATCCCATCTTTAATCACTACTCCATTACTCGCATCCTGCTGATTAGCTGTGAAAGTTGAAAGTGGTTTTTTAATCCATAACGTTGTAGACATCTGTTCACCTTTATAAAAATAGAGCGAACGATAATAAGAGGGACTTAAGTAGTAAAGATAAGCTTCTCAGTCACCTACACCTGTAATATTAAGTAACCAAGCCTTTAAAATTAGCTAAATTAATCAATAGAATAGGGTTATATCGTCGCGATATACTAAATAGCAGTGACTTGCGTGTTAATCTGCTGAGAGATTATATTGTATCGGTTTATTGACGAATTAACATACAATTATAAGTTTTTAAGCGATATTTATATTATTTATTGAGATTAAAAAGTATGAAAAAGTTAAAAAAGCAGACTGAAAAAGAAATTGCAGAGGGCTTCCGCTGGCAACGGGAGCTTGCCAACTAAAGCTAGCAATCTTAAAAGATGTATCGTAATCAATAAAGGTAAAACAAAAAACGCTTCATAACGAAGCGTTTTAAGAGCACTAATAACCGTAAAAATTTACTTGTTTAATAAGTATTTAATACGTGTTTTCAAGATATCTGTGGCGATTCTATTTTTACCACCACGAGGGATAATGATATCAGCATGCTGCTTAGATGGCTCAATGAACTGCAGGAACATAGGTCTTACTGTTTTTTTGTACTGTGCCATTACAGAGTCTAATGTTCTTCCTCGCTCCATAATATCACGCGTTAAACGACGCATTAAACAAATATCCAATGGGGTATCAATAAAAATGCTTGCATCAATTTGTGTACGTAACGTTGAATCAGTCAGTAATAAAATACCTTCAATGATAATGATTTTTTTAGGTGATAAGTTAATTACTTCATCGGTACGAGTATGTTCAGTATAACTATAAACTGGAATTTCAACGGATTGGTTATTTTGTAAAGATTCAATGTGCTGACTTAACAATTCATGGTCAAAGGCTTTTGGGTGATCGTAATTGGTTTGTACACGCTCTTCCATTGGCATGTGTGATTGATCTTTATAATAAGCATCTTCAGAGATAATGCCTATTTGATCCGTCCCTAACTCTTGGCGAAGCTCATTACAGATTGTATGTGCAATCAGACTTTTCCCTGAGGCTGAAGCCCCTGCAATTGCAATAACGACACAGTGATTTTTATTCAAAATTGACCTTTATAAAATATATTAAGTTTAATTGGAATGGCCCTATTAACATGGCTCATCACACCATGTTTACATTAACAATACTGGTGATAGCAATACTATTAAGTAAATAGAGTTATCCTTCAGTATAGAGTGATAAATTTATTCCGCTGGGCAAACACGGTTAACAAAATAAGCAAAAACACTACCGCAGATTAAGCCACCAATATTAGCAAACAGATCCATCCACTCACCGTATCGGTTTTGGTATGGTTGTATCAATTCGATGGCTCCACTGAGCAACGTAAACAATAAAACGACAACTATCCAGTAATTAGGCTTTTTCAACATTAATGGAAAAACTAAAGCACTATAAGCAATAAAATGGTGCGTTTTATCACTACCAGGGACAGAGGGTAACTGCTCCATAGGAGTGAGAGATAAAAAGGTAATTAATGAGGCTAATATAAATGATAAAAGTACCCAATAATTTCTAATCAACTGTAATAGTAAGCTCATAAATAATGTCCAGCCTAGTTAAGCCATCGATTCAGCTAACTCAGTTAATAACTTGTGTTGCTGTTCTGTTAATTCTGTCGGAGTTGGGATCACAACGGTGTAAATTAAATCGCCTACTGCATTACTATTCATAGCTTTAACACCACGGCCTTTAATTCGGAATTTACGACCAGCTTGTGTGCCAGCAGGAATTTTTAAATTAATGTGTCCCGTAAATGTCGATGCTTTAGCCGTACCGCCAATGGCTGCCGTTGGGAAGTTTGTTTCTAAATCACAGTATAGGTCATTGCCTTTACGAACAAAGAACTCATGCTCTAATAATTCAATTTCAACAAACAGATCTCCACGAGGCGCACCTAAAGTACCTGGGTTACCTTGACCAGCAACGCGCACTCGTTGACCTTGATTAATACCAGCAGGGATGGTCACCCCCAGTGGGTTGGTTGTGTTTGGCAAACGAACTTCTTTAGTGCAACCTTCTACACATTCTTCTAATGTTAATTGCGCTTTTAGAATGATATCAGACCCGTTTTTTGGTTGAGGTCGACGCGGTTCTTGGCGTTGTTGATGACGCTGTCCGAACATATCACCAAACATATCATTAAAGTCACCGCCTTGACCAAAACCTCCCTGACCGAAGCCTCCGCGTCCACGAGCCTGGCCATTTTCAAAAGCACTGTGACCAAAGTCGTCGTATTGTTCGCGTTTTTCAGGATCACTTAAAATCTCATAAGCATCTTTCACTTCACGGAATTTTTCTTGTGCGACTGGGTTATCAGGATTTCTATCTGGGTGATACTTCATTGCCAGTTTTTTGTAAGCTTTTTTTATCTCTTTATCAGATGTTGTTTTAGTAACACCTAATACTTCATAACAATCACGTTTTGACATTCTTTTCTCGATAATTCCATGGTAATAACATAATGCACATCAAAGCGGGCGAATTATAGCGCAACTAATTTAAAATCACATAAAAATTGCGACTTCGATCGGACAAAGTACTATCAATTTTCCCTCTCTATCAATAAGAAGTGGAGCAACTACCTCCTCGCTTTATTTTAACCTTGAAAATAACTAACTGTTTTTATTGTTAAAACTGGCCACTTTAAGTGAATCCATAGGCGGTAGGATTTATCTTCATATTTTCTATGCTTAACTATCTAGCAAAATAAACAATAAGTAAAACTTATGATAAATAAACAAATAGTCGCCAAAACCTATCAATTGTATTCGCACAAACGTTTATATTTTCAATCAAAATATCCTTAATATCCAGCCACTTGTTACAAAAATGTTTAAAGGAAATAAATATGAAACATAAATTTAACTTATTAGTGCCTGTTTTCGGGTTAGCTACCATTTTTAATGTCAATGCAGAAGTAATGACAAAGGATAATGGAGCTGCAATTGGAGATAATCAAAACTCATTAACAGCTGGCGCTAATGGTAGTGTTTTATTAGAAGATGTTCATTTGATTCAAAAATTACAACGTTTTGCACGCGAACGTATACCTGAGCGTGTGGTACATGCACGTGGCACAGGCGCACACGGCGTATTTGTTGCGTCGACTGATTATAGTGATGTCACTACTGCTGCTCCCTTTGAAAGTAAAGGTAAAGAAACTGCCGTATTTGTGCGTTTTTCTTCGGTTATTCACCCTCTTGGCAGCCCTGAAACATTACGTGACCCAAGAGGTTTTGCAACTAAGTTCTACAGTGATGAAGGAAACTGGGATTTAGTCGGTATTAATATACCAGTCTTCTTTATTCGAGATGCAATTAAGTTCCCTGATATGGTTCACTCACTTAAACCTTCTCCTGTTACTAATATCCAAGATCCTAACCGCTTCTTTGACTTCTTCTCTCATGAGCCGGGATCGACCAACATGTTAACTCGTGTGTTTAGTGATAACGGCACACCAGCAAGTTACCGTGAAATGGATGGGTTTGGCGTTCATGCTTATAAGATGATCAATGATGAGGGTGATGTTAAATATGTAAAATTCCATTGGAAAAGCCATCAAGGAATTAATAATTTAGATGCTGATCAAGTAAAAGAGGTGCAATCGACTGATACTCAGCATATGACACGTGATCTTTATACTAATATTGCTGAAGGTAATTTTCCGAAATGGGATTTATATATTAAAACCCTAAACCCAGCAGATTTAAATAAATTTGACTACAACCCATTAGATGCAACAAAAACCTGGGAAAATATAAAAGAAACTAAGGTAGGTACGATGACCTTAAATCGTATACCAGACAACTTTTTTCAAGAAACAGAACAAGTTGCGATGGCGCCTGCAAACTTAATTCCAGGTATTGAACCTTCTGAAGACCGTTTATTACAAGGCCGTATTTTTTCATACGCAGATACACAGTTATATCGATTAGGTGCTAATCATCAACAGTTACCGATTAACCGTCCAATTGTACCTGTTGTAAACTACAACCAAGGTGGCGTAGGTAATGTCGGTAATACGCAATCAGATATAAACTACCAACCTAACTATGAAGGTGTTTCTGAAGATGTCAAAGCGCGCCATAGCACACCAAAGCTTGTGGGCAATGTACAACAAAAAGCGATTTATAAAACATTGGACTTTGCACAAGCTGGTGAACTTTATCGTTCATTTACGGATCAAGAGCGTCATAATTTGATACGTAACTTATCGGGTGATTTGAGTGCTGTTAAAAACAAACAGATCCAACACAAGATGTTAAGTCACTTTTACAAAGCAGATACTGAATATGGAACACGTTTAACTGAGGCTGTTAACGGTGATCTTGATAAAGTAAAAGCAATCGCTGCAACACTATAAATCAGTAAAAAATGGGTAGGTGAATATCAATAAAATACTTCTACCCTTTATAACCAGGTTAAAAGAGGAAAGATATGTTTACTATTAAGTCAGTAATTTCGAATCATAGAAGATCGAAGACAAATTGGGTGTTTGCTACTATCTTTCCTCTTTTTTTATTAACCGCTATGTCTACAATTACTTTTGTTCAGGCAAGTGAAATAAATGAAAGCACCGCTTATAAAGAATTAATGCCTTATTATTATGCAGCTGCACGTACGGGTGATAATGAAATTATTACAGAATTTTTAAACGCTGGTTTACCAGTAGATATTAAAAACAATAAAGGTTATACCGCTTTAATGATTGCCACTTATAATGGGCAAAAAAACATAGTAAATAATTTAATCGAAAATGGTGCAAATGTATGTATACAAGACAATAAAGGTAATACAGCATTAATGGCCGCTGTATTTAGAGGCGAACTTAGCATCGCTAAAACATTAATGTCAAAAGAGTGCGATGAAAACCAGCAAAATAAAGCAGGTCAAACCGCAGTAATGTTTGCCACATTATTCGGCCGAGAAGAACTACGTGCATTATTAGTCGAACGTGGCGCGGATATTCGCTTAAAAGATAACAGCGGTAATTCAGCAGTAAGTATCGAGCAGGCTAATCAGTAACAGGGTAGGATAAATCTGCTTTATTGGGGAGTGGCTTTTTACAAAAATCATTTGGATTATCAATATAACGACTAATACATACATTGCAAATACAATGCTTGTTTTTAGCTTGTGCATCAACTAAATCAAGTAGAGCTTCTGGAATCTGAACCTTGTTACACCAACAGCCTTGTTTAGCCGTCACATCACAGTTATTTTCTTGTAAGCAAAGTGGGCATGTTAGTTCATTCATTTAAACAGTTCATTTTGTTGAAAGACAACACGCCTCAATAGCAGAAACGTGTTGTGATTAAAGAAGTTAGTGACTAATACATCCATTATCTGCACAAGCTTCACTGTGTACATGGTCTTCTTCTGAGTGCGCACTTGAATAACAAGCAAGCACTTCACTACTTGGACTATAATCGTCTTCGTTACCCGCTAAATAACGAAGATGTTCCCATGTCAGCATATAAGCAAAAAATAAACGATGTTGACGTTTCACTTTAATGTTTTTAGCATCAAATAGCTGGCTGCCAGCATAACCCTGTAAGGACTCAATGATATTTACGAAACGTAACCATGGCTGAGCATTGTTTTTAACAGGTTTGAAGTTCACTTGGTTAAATGCCAGAAGTGCATTCCAAAAATGTTTATTCGTCTCTTTTTGTTCAATTTTCTTTGCCTGTTCAACCAGTGAGAAAAAGCTGCGTTCTGTTGACTGCTCTACCTGCAAGTAATCTTTTAATTGCGTAATTAAATGTAATTCCGCTTGATAGAAAAATAACGCTAAAGATACAGGTTGTTGCGTTTTAAATTGCGCAACGAAATTTTCAAAGCTATTTTCCACTGGTTTCTCCCAAAAATGAATAAGACACGCTCATTGACTGATATATTAATTTAGACACGATGTTCTAAGTAACCAAAAGCCGTTAACATTGCTTGCTCTTGGAACTTTTTAAGTCCTAATTCAACGGCCGTTGGAGAATTTTGTGCTTTCTTTAACCCTTCTTTAATATAGTCAGGTGTAATTACTTGTACATCTAAACCAGCAATCAGTTGTAAAGCACTTTCAATTTTAAAACTTAAAGTGTGACCAGCAAATTTACCTTTTAATGCACGTTGACGAATGATCACTTTATCGACTTGGTAATCTTTCATCAACTGTGCAAAATCAAACTGAAACTTTTTAAGTGGTTCAGTATTGATAGGGTCAGTTAATGTTAGTTTAGTTGTACGCACAGGCGGTACATCATACAAACCATTTTTATATTGCATGATTGCAATAACGGCTTCGTTGCCTGTTAATTCAACACCACATACTCTCATTTTTTTTCCTTTTTTCATTATTATACCAATCACAAAACGACTATGACTGGTATTGTTTATTACATATATTATATGGCGATAGTATATTCGCCAAAACACAAAAGCCCTAATCAAAGATTAAGGCTTTTAACAGATTTAAAATGTTATTTTTACTTATCTTGTAAACGCAGGTTAATCATTCTTAATGTTGCACCAATCCCGGCAATAACCTGGTTAGTATTCACACCACGTGTTGTAAATTGCTCTCCATCATCTTCCCAAGTCACTGAACACTCAGTTAAAGCGCTTGTTTGGCCACCTGGTGGAATACGTAACTCAAAATCAACTAACTCAGGAAATATAAAGTCGTGTTCATTCAGTATTTTTTTCATGGCTTTGATAAAGGCATCAAAACCACCGTTACCACTCCCACTTGCTTTATGAATTTTATCGTTCACACGAACGCGGATACTAACTGTCGACTCTAAATCCAGCCCAGAGTTAATAGAGCAATTCAATAATTCAACATTATTAAAGTCATTACGCTCTAATAAATCAGCAATAATAAACGGTAAATCATCTGCAGTGATCGTCGCTTTTTGATCACCTAACTGCACGATACGTTTCAACAGTTTTTTCTGTTGTTCAGCATCTAAATCAATATCCATCTCTTCTAAGTTTTTTGCTAATGAAGCTTTACCACTCATTTTACCTAACGCATAGCTGCGTGAACGCGCAAAACGCTCAGGTGTTAAAGCAGAAATGTATAAACCACCCTTCTTGTCACCATCGGCGTGAATACCACTGGTTTGTGTAAATACGTCTGCACCTACAATCGGTGTATTGTCTGCAATACGTTTACCTGAAAAGTTCTCTACTAGCTTACTTAAATTATGGATTTCTGATTCATCAATATTAACTTTTTTACCCAGCTTATCTTGCAATACTACCGCTACTTCAGTCAAAGATGCATTACCTGCACGTTC
Organism: Psychromonas sp. KJ10-5; assembly: GCF_055808325.1. NCBI lineage: Bacteria > Pseudomonadati > Pseudomonadota > Gammaproteobacteria > Alteromonadales > Psychromonadaceae > Psychromonas > Psychromonas sp. KJ10-5. Next base: position 1,613,690 of record NZ_CM147864.1, read on the forward strand.
ACCTAAACAGTTCATAGTACAATGAATTGAAGATATACCTGCTTTTACTGCATACATAGCATTAGCTGTCGCTAATCCATAATCATTATGTGGGTGGAAATCGAATTTTAAGTTAGGGAAACGTGTCACCATATCACTCAAACTAGCAAATACTTCATCAGGTGACATAACACCTAATGTATCTGGCAACATAAAGTGCGTAATACCCGCATCAGATAACTTTTCAAGCATCTCGTACACATATTCAGGGCTATCTTTGTAACCATTCGACCAATCTTCTAAGTAGATATTAACTTTTAGACCTTTTGACAAAGCATAATCGATGGTTTGCTTCACGTCTGTCACATGCTCATTTAATGATTTTTTTAACTGTTCAGAACAATGCTTTAAGCTACCTTTTGCTAATAAATTAAGTACCTTACCACCAGTATCAGTGATCCAATCAACACTCAATGTATGATCAACAAAGCCTAAAACTTCAATACGTTCCACTAAGCCTTCTTTAGTCGCCCATTTATTTAATTGTGCAACCGCTACTTTCTCACCTTCTGAAACACGTGCCGAAGCCACTTCAATACGGTCAATTTTAAGTCTTTGTAATAGTGCCTTTGCTAGGCTAACTTTTTCAGCAGGAGAAAATGAAACAGCTTGCGTTTGTTCCCCATCGCGTAATGTTGTATCCATCAACTGTACAGTGACGTTATCTTGAGCCATTGTTTACTCCACTATGATTTACTCAGTAAAAACTTATTGCATTAAGGATTAAGATCGATATATCTAGTTATCGATTAATGTTTAAATCGACTTAAAAGCAATAAAATTAAAAGCTTAACGCAATAAGTTTTCGATAAAAAAGGCGCAACAGGTGCGCCTTTTTTGATTGTAACGAACTAAAACAGATTACGCGCTAGGCCATAACCATGGAAGACGTTTTTTGTGCTCTACTTCATAAGCAGAGATTTCTTTTTCGTGTTTTAGCGTCCAAGCGATGTCATCTAAGCCTTCAAGTAATGATTCTTTACGGAATGCATCAACTTCAAAAGAGATAGATAAACCACCTGGTGTTGTTACTTTTTGAGCTTCTAAATCAACAGTAAATTCAACACCTTCGTTTCCTGAAATTTCAGCCATTAGTGCAGCAAGTTGTTCATCAGTCACTACGATTGGTAAAATGCTATTTTTAAAGCAGTTACTGAAGAAGATATCAGCAAAGCTTGTAGAAATAATCGTATTAAAACCGTAGTCAGCGATTGCCCAAGGAGCATGCTCACGAGATGAACCACAACCAAAGTTTTCACCAGCAACTAAGATTTTAGCACCTTGGAAAGCAGGTTTGTTTAGTTCAAACTCAGGATTTGGTGTTACGTTATCCGCAAGAAAACGCCAGTTATGAAATAAGTTAATACCGAAACCAGTACGTTCAACTTTTTTCATGAAGTTTTTTGGGATGATTTGGTCTGTATCAACGTTACTACGATCCATTAACGCTGCGATACTTGTATGTTTAATATATGGTTGCATTATTTTCGCCCCTATTTCCAATCTCGAATGTCTACAAAGTGACCTGCAACTGATGCAGCAGCAGCCATTGCTGGTGATACAAGGTGAGTACGACCACCTTTACCTTGACGACCTTCGAAATTACGGTTTGAAGTAGATGCACTACGTTGACCATCTTTTAATTCATCGCCATTCATTGCTAGACACATTGAACAACCTGGATCACGCCATTCCCAACCAGCATCAATAAAGATCTTATCTAGACCTTCTTTTTCTGCTTGTACTTTAACTGGGAAAGAACCTGGTACAGCAAAGGCTTGAACACCATCAGCTACTTTTTTACCTTTCAGTAATTCTGCAGCAGCACGGAAATCTTCAATACGACCATTTGTACAAGAACCAATAAACACAACATCAATATGGATGTCTGTAATTTTTTGACCTGCATCTAATGCCATGTATTTCAGTGCACTTGCACAAGCTTGAGATTTAACATCGTTAGTGAAGTCAGATGGAGAAGGAACAAGACCAGTCACTGAAATAACTTGCTCTGGAGATGTACCCCAAGAAACTTGTGGTGCAATATCTTCTGCTTTTAATTCGATAACCGCGTCAAACTCTGCACCTTCATCAGAGCGCAGTGATTTCCAATATTCAACAGCAACAGGCCAGTGATCGCCTTTAGGTGCGAACTCTTTGCCTTCTAAGTAATCGAAGGTCACTTGGTCAGGTGCAACAAGACCTGCGCGAGCACCAGCTTCGATAGCCATGTTACACAGCGTCATACGACCTTCCATTGTTAGGTCTGTAATCGTATTACCAGCAAACTCCATTACGTAACCTGTACCGCCAGCAGTACCTGTTTTAGCAATGATTGCTAATGCAATATCTTTTGCAGTAGAGAAAGCAGGTAATTTACCTTCTACTTTCACTAACATAGTTTTTGCTTTTTTCTGTTGTAATGTTTGCGTTGCCATTACATGTTCAACTTCACTCGTACCAATACCAAATGCTAATGCACCGAATGCACCATGCGTTGCTGTATGGCTATCACCACAACAAACAACCATACCTGGATGAACAAAACCATGCTCAGGTACTACGATGTGAATAACACCATTTTGGTTACTGTCCATGCCGTAAAGATTGATTTCGTTCTCTTCACAGTTAGCAGTCATTGTTTCAACTTGTTTTTTAGCGATTACATCAACAATGTTAAAACGATCCTTAGTTGGAACACAGTGGTCAATTGTACCTAGAATACTATGCACGTTACGTACTTTACGATTTTGTAGACGAAGACCCTCAAAAGCTTGTGGGCTTGTTACTTCATGCATTAGATGTCTGTCAACAAACAAAAGCGGAGAGCCTGCTTCTGGTTCGTGAACTAGGTTCGCATCCCAGATTTTTTCATACATTGTTCTAGTCATTGTTTCCCTTACCACACTATTAACCAAACCAAACAAGCTGGATTCATTTATATTGAAGTAAACAGATACTCGTAAACTGTGGTTAACATAATTATTACTAATCACATTAACCACAGTTTACGTCACCCATTTTTTACTGAATCTAAACTGACCAAATATTGAATGGAATTGGTATTACTTAAAAATCTAGTACCGGTTTGCACACATTGCTAATACGAATGATTATCAATAAGCAGATCGCGGTGAATTTGTAAAGTCTTATTCTAAAGGATCAGTCACAAACGTACAATATACCTACTCAAATTTGTGGCTCATCTCTATATAAGTTTATGCAATAATTAATGCTTTTTATGCATTTATAGTATTCTTAAAGAGAAAAAAGATTCTCGATTTTCTAATAGAAAAAATTCAACATTTTCCGTAAGATATAGCCCATATTAGAACTTAAATTAGGCTAAACGTTGATGCAATTCGATATCATCACCACCCAGACACAATTATCTGAATACGTGAAAACTTTAGATAACTCCCCTATCTCTCTAGATACTGAATTTGTACGCACACGTACCTTCTATGCCAATTTAGGCTTATTGCAAGTTTCACAAAATAAAAAAATCGCCTTAATTGATCCTATTGCAATCGGAGATATTGAGGCTTTTTGGCAAGCAATAGATAACAAAAGCTGTATTTTACATGCGAGCAGTGAAGACCTTGAAATTATCAAACAACAAAAAGGCGATCTCAATATAACGCTGTTTGACACCCAAGTCGCCTGCGCTTTTTTAAATCAAGGCGCTTCATTGGGTTACGCGAAGATGGTTGAATCTATTGAAGGCGTTTTATTAGATAAAGGTGAATCGCGAACTGACTGGTGTGCTCGCCCTCTTACTGCTAAGCAACAAGTATATGCAGCTGCTGATGTATTGTACTTGGAGCCTTGTTTATCTGTTTTACAAACTCAGTTACAAGCAAAAGGCATGTCAGAATATTTTGAACAAGAATGCCAAATGATTCTGGATCAAAAAATGCAACCACTTAACCCTGACAAAGCTTACAAATCATTAGACAATCTATTTCAACTAGATAGACAAGGTCTAGCTGTCATTAAAGCATTAGCAAAATGGCGATTAGAAACAGCACAAGCACGTAACCTCGCACTTAATTTTGTCGTGAAAGCTGAACATCTTTGGCTATTAGCCCACTATCAACCTACTAGTTTTAATGACTTAAAACGTCTTAACCTTGCACCCAGTGAAATTCGCATTCACGGTGATCAAGTACTAAAAATTATTGCCGAAGTCGTTAAACAAGACCCAGATTCCTTCCCGCCACTTGTTACGCGTTTAATCGACTTCCCTGATTATAAAAAATCTTTAAAAGCAATTCGTGACAAAATTAAAGCATGTGCAGAACGTCATGAGCTTCCCGTTGAGCTAATTGCTTCAAAACGCATCATTAATGAATATTTAAGTTGGTGCTGGAAGTTAACTAATGAACAGCGTTTAACAGTAAATAAGCCTAAATTATTAACAGGTTGGCGACTTGAGATGATCGGGCATCAATTGGATTATGTTATTAATTAATAATTTAATTCGACTAGGAACATGCCCACTATAAGTTAATTACGCCTTAATTGAGAAATGCGATGCACACTGATATTGCCGAACAAACTGAAAAAACTAGCTGGCTAGAAAGCTGCAAAATCTATTTACAAAAACGTGTCGCTATTTTGTTTTTCCTTGGATTCTCCGCGGGCTTACCCATTTTACTCGTATTTTCTACCCTATCATTTTGGTTAAGAGAGGCAGGGGTTAGTCGAGCCAGTATCGGCTTTTTTAGCTGGATTGCCCTCGCCTATGCATTTAAATGGATCTGGTCCCCTTTTGTCGATCGTTTATCTATTCCTTTATTAACTCAATGGTTAGGAAGGCGACGCTCTTGGCTATTAATGTCACAAATATCAATTACCTTAGCAATTATTGGTATGGCGATGAGTGATCCGCAACAAAACCTAGTATGGTTTGCAGTTTGTGCTTTAGTGGTTGCTTATAGTTCTGCTACACAAGATATTGTTATAGATGCTTTTCGTATCGAATCAGCACCTGAACAATACCAAGCTGCGATGGCAGCGGCTTACATGACAGGTTACCGCTTAGCCATGATCATGGCGGGTGCCGGCTCCTTAGCTATCGCAGCTTGGGCCAGTGAATCTGAAGCTTATCAATTATCCGCTTGGTCACTTTCTTACTTTGTAATGGCTGCATGTATGGCGGTTGGCATTATCACCACCTTTGTTGCAAAAGAGCCAGAGCAAAACCCGGAAAAACAACAAGCTTTACAACAACGTCAAGATGCCATTGAAGCTAAATTAAAACAATCTCAATTGCCAAGAGTATTGGCTCGCTTCATCGCATGGTTAAACATTGCTGTTCTAGCACCTTTCACTGATTTTTTTAACCGCTACGGTAAACATGCTCTGCTAATCTTAGTGTTAATTGGTAGTTATCGCATCTCTGATATTGTGATGGGAATTATGGCAAATCCTTTCTATGTAGATATGGGTTACACTAAAGGTGAAGTGGCAGCTATATCCAAAGTGTTTGGTGTTATCATGACATTATTAGGCGCAGGTTTAGGTGGCATTTTATTAAATCGATATAGCACCTACAGTATTTTGTTTTTAGGTGCTTTATTGGTGGTGATTACTAACCTTATTTTTGCAATACTTGCCTTTGTAGGGAAAGACTTAACCCTGTTAACCTTAATTATATCAATGGATAATATCAGTGCGGGCATTGCAACAACGGCCTTTATTACTTACATATCAAAACTCACTAATATTGAATTTTCAGCCACACAATATGCATTATTTAGCTCAATGATGCTGTTATTTCCGAAGTTTATTGCAGGTTTTTCTGGCGTTTATGTAGATAGTTTTGGCTATGTTAATTTCTTTATTGCTTCGGCGTTAATAGGTTTACCTGTGTTAGCCTTAATTATATTGCTTAAGAAAATAATTGAAGCTTAAATTTTTACATAAGATGTGTAAGTAGATGAGAGTTTCTCATCTACTTATTTAGCACATACCTGATGGTTCACTATTCTACCGAAATCTCATCTGATTCACTGGCTTCACCTTGCATAATCATAATTTCAACACGGCGGTTTCTATTTTGTGCTTCAGTGCTATTACCTTCAACAAGCGGTTTACTATTTGCATAACCGACCACTAGCATCTTCTTGGCACGAATACCGGCTACTTTTAACATCTCCTGTGCTACTGAAACAGCACGTTGCGCAGAGAGATCTAAATTAGAACGATATAATTCTGACTGAATGGGTTCATTATCCGTATGACCAGCAACGGTAACAACACCAGGAATATCGACTAAAATATTTGCTATTTTAGTAATAACAGGCCTAAAACGAGGTTGTAAGAAAGCAGAACCTGCTGGAAAAGCTCCCTTCTCTCTTACACGAATAATCAACTGTTGCCCTAGAGCTTCAATTTCAATCGCACCATCTTCAATCTCTTCACGTAAATCTTCTGCTACCTGTTTCGCCAATGCTTGCTGCTGAGCAGAACTAGGTGTTGATGCTTCTTCTGTTAATTCCAATTGCTGCTCAGATGGATCGGCTGTTGACTCAGCCGCTTCAGCTGATAACACCTCTTTAGTTTTTTCATTTACTTCTATCGCCGTTTCACGGATAGGTACATTTTGTTGTGCACCAGATCGTTCGCTATCCCCATCCTCAAAGTCTAAAGTGGTACTAGTTATTTCTGTTGTTCGTTGCATGATCACTTCAATCGGGGTTGGATCAGGTCTACCAGGTCTAAACTCCTGCGCAATAACAGACGTTCCTTTTGGAATATCTTTAACTTCTAATTGATTTTGTACACCAAAAGCAAAAGACATTGACCCCGCAATCTGTTTAAACTTTAAAACATCCATTTCCGAAAATGAAAGTAATAATACAAAGAAACACATCAATAATGACATTAAGTCAGCAAAGGTACCCATCCAAGCGGGTAACCCCTCGGGTGGACATTTACATTCTTCTTCCATTACTCACCCCCAGCGTCTGCATCGCCGCTACTACGTTTAGATTCAGGTAAATAGTTACGTAATACACCTTCGATTACACGTGGGTTTTGTCCATCTTGAATACCTAACACGCCATCTAAAATAAGGCTGCGATTTAATTTTTCTTCTGCCGCTCTTAATTTAAGTTTATCGGCGATTGGCAAGGCCACCATATTTGCTACCACCGCGCCATATAATGTGGTTAATAGTGCAACCGCCATTGCTGGGCCAATCGATTTAGGATCATCCATGTTGGATAACATAGCCACCAAACCAATCAAGGTACCAATCATGCCCATAGCAGGCGCAACATCACCGAAGTTTTTAAATATATCGGCACCCACTTCATGACGCTCAGCAGTTAATCTAATATCATTTTGTAACGTTTGACGAACGACATCTGCGTCGTGACCATCTACCAGCATATCCACTCCCTTTTGCATAAAAGGGTTGGTTATTTCAGCTTCTTCTAATGCTAAAAAACCACCTTTACGTGCAGCATCAGCCATCTCAACGGTTTTGATAATTAACTCTTCTGGTGAGTCAGTTTTAAACATGAAAGCTTTCATGGCTATTTTCACAGCACCAAAAAATTGCCCAATGTTGTATTTCATCATCACAACAAATGCAGTACCGCCAAATACAATTAGAATAGAGGTAACATCAATAAACATGTCAATTGTGCCACCTAACAGCATTGCCATGACAACAAAGCCAAAGGCACCTATAATCCCAACGAGTGTTGCTAAATCCACAGATTAATCCTTTTAAGTTATTAGTTATCCATCATTTAATAGATAGTATAGCTATTTATAGTTAGTTTGTAGTCCAAATATTGTTATTTAAGCAAGATTATGATCAAGACGTTAAACAGGCTACAAGTTCACTTTTTAGCAATTATTTGTATGCCTTAGTTTGACATCCTTAACAGTCACGGTAACCTTGCAGAAAATATAGAAAAGGGATCCCCCATGGCCTTAAAAAAACCTGAAAATATGCAGTATGAAGAAGCAATTACAGAACTTGAACAAATTGTTTTACATTTAGAGGCGGGTGACTTGCCCCTTGAAGATGCGTTAAAACAATTTGAACGTGGTATTGCATTATCTCGCAGTAATAACCAAAAACTTCAGCATGCACAACAACAAGTTAGCATCTTAATGCAAAATGATGTGCAAGCACCTTTACAACCATTTGAAGAATAACTTTTTGCTTTACTTTTCTCATACTAAGTAGCCTACATGACACAACTAACTTCTACCATGAAGCAATTTCAAGATCGTGTAAATGCACAACTTGAACAACATATTAACCATGCGCATATCACTTCACCTGAATTAAATGAAGCGATGTCTTATGGCGCATTATTGGGTGGCAAACGTGTTCGTCCTTTCTTAGTTTATGCCGTCGGGAGTATGCTCGGTAGCAAGCTTGAAACGTTAGATCCAATCGCCTCTTCCATTGAATGTATTCATGCTTATTCATTAATTCACGATGATTTACCAGCAATGGATGATGATGCCTTACGACGTGGCAACCCAACTTGTCATATCAAATACGATGAAGCGATGGCCATTCTTGCGGGCGATGCATTACAAACGATCGCCTTTGATATTTTATCGACAGAAATTACAGGCGTAACAGCGCAAGCACAATTAAAGATGATTAATACTTTGGCACGTGCATCTGGTGAAAAAGGCATGTGTGCGGGTCAAGTATTAGATATTGCGGCAGAAAATAGTACAATTTCGCTACCGCAATTAGAGTCAATCCACAATGCAAAAACTGGCGCATTGATTTTAGCAGCAGTACAAATGGGCGCACTAACTAAGGTGGATATTAAACCCTCTGAGTTTGATTTATTAACGCGTTTTGCTCGTGCTATTGGTCTGGCTTTTCAAGTACAGGACGATATTTTAGATATTACTAGTGATACTGCAACTTTAGGTAAACCTCAGGGGTCTGACCAAGCATTGAATAAGTCAACTTACCCAGCATTGCTTGGTTTAGAAGGTGCACAACAAAAAGCACAAGACTTATATCAAGAAGCGCTTCATGCTTTATCGCAATTGCCTTATAATACTCAGTTACTTGAGTTATTTTCTCATTACATAATTAAACGTGACAAATAAATATGCCATTGGATTTAAGAAATTACCCGTTACTTGCAAAGATTAACTATCCAGAAGATCTGCGCTTATTAAAAAAAAGGCAGCTCCCAGCCTTGTGCGAAGAGTTACGTCAATTTTTATTAAAAAGCGTAAGCCAAAGTAGTGGCCATCTTGCGTCAGGTTTAGGTGTAGTGGAATTAACGGTTGCTTTACATTATGTCTACCACACCCCTTTCGATCATCTTATTTGGGATGTTGGTCATCAAGCTTACCCGCATAAAATTTTAACAGGTCGTCGTGACCAAATGGAAAGCATTAGACAGTTTAAAGGTTTACACCCTTTCCCGTGGCGCGAAGAGAGTGAATACGATGTACTTAGTGTAGGCCATTCCTCAACTTCAATTGGTGCAGCGTTAGGTTTAGCCATTGCCGCTGAAAAAGAGCAAAAAGGTCGTAAAGTCGTTGCGGTAATAGGTGATGGTGCAATTACTGCAGGTATGGCTTTTGAGGCACTTAACCACGCAGGTTCCCTAAACAACGACATGTTAGTTGTACTTAATGACAATGAAATGTCTATTTCTGAAAACGTTGGCGCATTAAATAACCACTTAGCAAAAATACTCTCTGGTGATTTATACACTCAATTTCGTGAAGGCAGTAAAAAAGTACTGTCTAACATTCCACCAATCAAAGAATTAGCGAAGAAAACCGAAGAACATCTAAAAGGTATGGTTTCACCGGGTACTATTTTTGAAGAGTTTGGTTTCAATTATATTGGTCCAATGGATGGCCACAATGTAATAGATTTAGTGGATACATTACGCAATATGCGTAATCACCCTGGCCCGCAATTCCTGCATATTATGAGTAAAAAAGGCAAAGGTTATAAACAAGCCGAGTTAGATCCAATTACTTATCATGCGGTTCCTAAATTTACACCAGACCAAGCTTTACCAACACCAAAACCATGCGCACCAACCTTTTCAAAAATATTTGGGCAATGGTTAAACGATATGGCAGATAGTGATCCGAAATTAACCGCGATTACTCCTGCAATGCGTGAAGGCTCAGGTATGGTTGAATTTTCTAAACGTCACCCTGATAAATATTATGATGTTGCAATTGCTGAACAACATGCAGTGACCCTTGCTGCAGGTATGGCGATTGCGGAATTAAATCCTATTGTTGCTATCTATTCTAGCTTTTTGCAACGTGGATATGATCAACTGATCCATGATGTGGCGATTCAAAACCTAGGTGTTTTATTTGCCATTGATAGAGCGGGCATTGTTGGGGCTGATGGTCCAACACACCAAGGAGCTTACGATTTAAGCTTCTTACGTTGTGTCCCTAACATGACAGTGATGACACCTTCAGATGAGCAAGAATGCCGTAATATGCTTTACACAGGTCACTTACTTAATACACCTGCGGCAGTGCGTTACCCACGTGGAAGTGGTACAGGCATTGACGTTGAACAGCAGATGACAGCTTTAGAAATAGGTAAAGCGAACCTGATTAGACAGGGAGAATCTTTAGCTATTCTCTGCTTTGGTACCTTCCTGCAAGCGGCAACTCCTGTGGCAGAAAAATTAAATGCAACTTTAGTTGATATGCGTTTTGTGAAACCATTAGATAAAGCTTTATTAAACGAATTAGCTCAGAGTCATTCGCAAATTGTCACCATTGAAGAAAATAGTATCGCTGGCGGTGCTGGGTCTGCTGTAAATGAATTTTTACTATCGCAAAAATTCACAGGCCATCTATTAAACCTAGGATTGCCTGATACCTTTGTCGAGCAAGGTACGCAGCCTGAGATTTATGAGATGTTGCAATTAGATAGTAAAGGCATAGAGGCACAAATTAACGCATTTTTTAATACCTAGAAACGCACTATCTTCTAGAGATAAAGCAGGTATTCCCTGCTTTTTTTATATCTAACATATTCAATAATAATTACATTATTTATCAATAACCTAAGCAGATAACAATCAAGTCATTATATATTCGGATAACTTGATAGTTGTTTTTAATCGGTTAAATTTTTAATGTAAGACTCTAGAGTGGACTCAAGAAAAAGCCGCTCAGCTATTTTAAACAATACAATAACCGAGTGGCTTTTGAGTATTATTGTGAGTAGCTATTACTGCTCTTGTTTGGGTGTTATCTCTATCTGTTTTTTAGTTTTAAAAAGCGACCAATATGGAATACCATTGCTCGAAAATATTTCCTTTAAGTTGAATTTATTATTCTGCGCCCAAATTTTATCTTGGTAAAATAGTGGAATAATCCAATTATTTTGTTGTAACGATTTGAAGTAATCTGATTGTGATTTAAAATTATTATTTAAACCTTGTTGCTTAAATTTGTCTTGTAAGTAGTCGCTTAAGTCACTGTCTAAAAATAAATTTTCAAACATATTATCCTGACTCATTAAACGAGTATCCCAGGTTGAAACAGTGAAGTCGTAATATAGGTTTGTATTCTTCCATATATCTTCAGAATCAATTTCTTGCGTCACTACAGTAATACCGATTCGCTTCAACATTTTTGTTAATGCTTCGGCTACCTTTTTCGTATTACCCACTTCATCAAGCATCACTAACAGTGACATTTGTTTAGGTACATTCATGGTTTTGATTAAAGACTTCGCTTTATCCAAATCATACTCGGGCATAATTTCTTTGCTTGCACTATTTTTACCATCTACCAAAGTATTTTCAGCTAATGACAAAATGGAAGGATGAACCTCGCCATTATCCTTTAATATATACTTGAGCATGCCCTGCTGATTAATTGCTAAATGGATCGCTTTTCGTGCTTTTTCATTTTCTAAGATAGGCGATAATTTATCATTAACAGTTAAAAAAATAACATTAGAGGACGGTACCCTGACCAAATTTTTAATAGTATTTTCTTCTAGATCTTCCGCGGTTTTATTTGGCACACCATAGCTCACTTGTACATCATCAGCTAACAATGCAAACAGTCGCGATTGTGGTTTATTGATTCTCATAAAACGAAAATACTTGGTCTCAGGCTCCCCATCCCAATAATGCGGATTAGCCACCACCACGATACCCAGCATAGGGTTATATTGTTGGATAAGATATGGGCCAGTGCCTGACATTGGTGGTGTTTTAACAGGAGGTAATATTATTGAAGGAGATGTATCTAAAAGGTTTGCATTACTTTGATAGAAAGTGGAATCGAGTACAAATAAGTTGGTAAGGTGATCTAATAATTCAATATCTGTTAAGCTGGAGCGAATATCAAAAGTAAACTGTTGAGTCGCTTTCACCCATTCTAACTTACTTAAAAAGCTAATATCTGATTGCTTTTTGGCTTGTTCAAAAGACCAAATAACGTCTTTAGAGGTCAATAAATTACCAGTATGAAAATGGATATTTTTCCGCAAAAAGAAACGTACCGTGGTCTTATCAATTCGCTCCCAACTTTCTACTAAGCGTCCCTGAATATGTTGTTGGTCATCCCATCGGAACAAAGGGTCAAACAAGAGATGTTTAAATTGCTGAGTCATTAATGAATCATCAGCGAGTGGGTTAAATGATACAGGTGTTTTATCAATAGCAACTGTAATGGCTTGTGGATTAAACACATTCTGGCTTTGTGCCAAGCTAACTACTGAATAGAACATTGAAACCATTAACATCCAACGTAACAACATATTTACCCCCAGTAATACATGATTAAACATAATCCTATCGCAGCAAATACACCAGCCACAATATCATCTATCATGATACCAAAACCACCTTCTACCTTTTTGTCTAACCAGCTAATCGGAAACGGCTTCAACACATCAAAAAAGCGAAATAAAATAAATCCAATGAAAACCCAAAGGAACGGAATATCCAACGTACTCTCAATATCAGAATACATCAATATTACAGGGGTCATAGTGATCCAAAAACCGACAAATTCATCCCAGACAATCGCTTTATGATCATGCACGCCCATTGCTCGGCTAGTGACTTCACAGAACCAGAAACCGGCTAGGCTACTGATAATAAGTATAACAATGTAAGACTCTATATTAAGCATTGCTAATAGGTAAAATAATGGTACTGCTGCTAATGTGCCAAATGTACCGGGTGCTTTAGGCGCAAGCCCACTGCCAAAGCCGATCGCAGCTAGGTGCATAGGGTTGGCTAATTTTAAGCCGTTTAAATCATCACGATTTAACATGTTCTTTTTACCTTATTTGAAATGATCCCAACCAGCTTTATCTAAATCCATAGGCTGTTGTAAATGGGTGAATGTAATTGCTTGTTTGCTATCAGCGCTGAATTCAATCGACTCTTTTTGCGTGGATGCTGGTATGGCAGTGATCTTACCAATCTGATAACAAACTAGTTCAGAATTTGCTAACTGAGTACTAATTAATTGTTGAAATGCAGGCATTTTTTCAGCTGGTACAGTGAACAACAGCTCATAATCATCACCTCCACTTACCGCAAACTGCCATGCTTGTAATTGACTTATATGACCTTGTTGTATCTGTTGTTTCATTGCTGCTGAGAAAGGTAGGTTTTCCAATTCAATCTGTGCATGACACTGTGACTTGTTCAATATATGAATTAAATCTTGGCTTAGACCATCTGAAATATCAATACAAGACGAGGCATAACTAGCTAGTTGTTTAGCAAGTATTAAACGTGGCTCAGTTAACTCTAAAGCATCAATAAATACTTGTTTATTATTTATTTTATCGCAGCTTTCACTGAATAATTTGACCGCTAAGCCTAATCCGCCGTCACCTAATACGCCACTCACGCACAGTAGATCTCCTGGCCGAGCTCCATCACGTCTTAGGGCTTGCCCTCTTTTGACAATACCTTTAGCTGAAACCGTTATCGACAAAGGTCCTTTGGTTGTATCGCCCCCTATTAATCTCACATTATACTTGTCAGCTAAGGCAAAAAAACCACGACAAAATTGACTGAGCCAATGTTCATCAATAGAAGGCAAAGTGATCGCTAAAGAAACCCATTTAGCCTCAGCGCCCATTGCCGCTATATCACTTAAATTAACGGCTAACGCTTTATATCCTAAGCGATAAGGGTCAACATCTTCAAAGAAATGAACACCAGATACTAAACTATCAGTGGTTACAACCAGTTGATAGCCATCAGGAATATCTAAAATGGCACAATCATCACCAATACCCAGCGTAACGCCTTGCTCTGATTCTGCAGGGCGATCGAAATATTTATGAATGATATCAAATTCGCCTTGGCTCATTTTCTTTTTAACGACAGTGTAGGTTTATTTTTTGCTGTGGTTGCACTAGGTGTTTTTTTAGCATTATTAACAAATATTTTTTTAGTTTTAGGAGTCGATTTATCAAATCGTTTAGCGCGATTATCTGCCACTGGTTTATGGCGTGCTAGTTTAGCACTATTGGCTTGATCGGTTGATTGTTGTTTTGGTTGCGCGGTATTAACAGCGGTTTTAGATGAACCTGCCACTGCTGTATTAATTTCAGTCATCTCTTGTTCAGACAGATTACGCCATTGACCCGCTTTTAGGTTCTTTAATGTTACGTTCATGATACGAGTACGTTGTAACCGTGTCACTTCATACCCCAAGTATTCACACATACGGCGAATTTGGCGGTTTAAGCCTTGTGTTAGGATAATCGTAAACACAAAACGACTTTCTACTTTAACAATACACGGCTTAGTAATAGTATCCAGAATCGGTACACCACGCTGCATACGATCAACAAAACGCTCACTAAGCGGTTGATCTACAGTCACACGGTATTCTTTATCATGCGCATTTTCAGCACGTAAAATTTTATTAACGATATCACCATCACTGGTTAAAAAAATTAACCCTTCAGATGGTTTATCTAATCGCCCAATCGGGAAAATACGTTCTTTGTGCTTGATAGCATCAATAATATTACCGTAAACATTACGCTCTGTTGTACAAGTAATACCAACTGGTTTGTTGTAGGCGATGTAAACACGATCTGATTTGTTATCAGCAATTTTGCTAATTCGTTTCCCATCAACAACCACAGTGTCACCTGGTTGCACTTTAGTGCCTAACTCAGGCACAACACCATTTATTTTAACTCTGTTTTGTTCAATCAATTTGTCGGCTTCACGTCGAGAACAATACCCCGAATCACTGATAAATTTATTTAGACGTTTTTCGGTATCTTGACTCACGGTAAACCCCAATACTATTAATTAATCACGCTTTAAGCGCAGTATTAAAGCATAATCAGGAAGTTAACGGAAATGAAATGCATTGATATAGGGGACACATAGCCTATTATTAATAGGCTATGTGTGTATTTGATAAACAACTGTATAAATTATGTCACCCATCCAGGTTATTGAGCCATATTGTCCATCATAAAACCAACTGATAGCTTTACTCTTTAGTAGAATCCAGTTTATCAATAACGACTTCAGACCAAGTTAAATCTGGTTTCCAATTTTTAGCCCAAGGTAACATCTCTTCCGCTGGCATTGGCCTAGCGATGCCATAGCCTTGTGCGTAACAACAACCTAAACGTAATAGTGCAACACCATGTGCTAATGTCTCTACCCCTTCAGCAATCACATTACGTTGGAATGCTTTAGATAATCCCAATACACCTTCTACAATAGAAAGATCATCAGGATCATCGAGCATTCCTAGAATAAAGCTTTGATCTATTTTAATTAAATTCACCGGTAAGCGCTTTAAATAAGTTAATGAGCAATAACCTGTACCAAAGTCATCCAACGCAAATCCAACACCTAAATTAGTACATGCTTGCATAATATTAGTCACGTTTTCAATATCTTGTAATTCGCTTGTTTCTAATACTTCTAGTTGTAATAAGTGTGGTGGAACATCACCATGTATCTGTAATAACTCACCCAACCTTTTAGCAAAAGTCTTTTGCTGCAGTTGTTGCGCATCGATATTGACACTAACCACAATATCAACACCTTGCCGACGCCATAAAGCAATTTGAGATAAAGCACTTTCAATTACCCACTCCCCAAGCTGAATATTCAGTTGATGTCGATTAATAACAGGTAAGAATTCAATGGGTGGTAACAAACCTCGTTCTGGATGTTGCCATCGAATCAAGGCTTCAGCTCCCACCAATTCACCCGTTTTCATATTCACTTTAGGCTGGTAATACAGTACAAACTCATCATTTTGTAAAGCTTCGCTAATACGAAGTAACTGCTCATGCTGACTTTTAAGTGCAATGTCTTGTTCCATATCAAATAGGTAATAACGGTTTTTACCCTCTTGCTTGGCGATATACATAGCTTGATCAGCATGGCGTAATAGTTGATCGGCACTCACACCATCATGCGGATAAATAGTCACGCCCATACTAGCCGACACTTTGAGTCTCGCACCATCAATCACAACAGGTTGGTCTAGCGCGGCTAGCATACCTTCTAACAAAGGCTCGCAATCCTCCGCTTTCTCTAGATTTGCAAACACAGCAACAAATTCATCTCCACCAAAACGCGCTAAAGTATCACCACTGCGCATACTGCCTTGAATTAAAGAAGCAGCTTTAACCAGCAATTGATCCCCGGTACTGTGTCCGTATGAGTCATTAACCACTTTAAAGCCATCTAAATCTAAAAAGACAACCGCTAAAGATTTGTTATTCACATCGCAATTGATCATCGCTTGTTTTAAGCGATCTGCTAATAAACTACGATTAGGTAACCCAGTTAAGACATCGTAGTGAGCAATATGCTCTAACTGCTTTTGTTGGTTTTTAAGGTCTGTTATGTCGGTATATAACGCAATATAATTTTTGATCTTGCCAGGATCACCGTAAACGGTACTGATAGTTAATAATTGCGGAATGATCGTGCCATCTTTATGCTTATTCCAAATCTCGCCTGCCCAAAAGCCTTTGTTAGTAAGACTATCACGCATGACCTGGTAAAAATCTTGGTCATGAAGGCCTGATTTTAGAATATTATTACGCTTACCAATTGTTTCTTCTTCGCTGTATCCACTTAGATTGGTAAAGGCTTCGTTAATATCAATAATCTTGTTTTTATCATCTGAAATAACAATAGCTTCTTTCGCATGTGTAAATACCCCCGCAGCTAATCTCAATTTATCTTCATTGATTCTTCGCTCGGTAATATCAATGCCAATCGCGTAAATTAATTGATCATCCATGGAAGCAGTCGATGACCACGAAATAATTCTATGCTCGCCACTTTTATTACAATACCTATTCTCAAAACTAAATACATCACCACCGTTACCAATACGTTGAATCTCTAATGCCGTTTTTTCACGATCATCTGGGTGAATTTTGTCAACAATGCAGGTACCAATTAACTCCTCTGCACTAAAGCCTAAAATATCACTCCAGCCATTATTAACTTTAATTACAGTACCTTCAAAGTCTAATATGATATGTAAATTCAATGGTAATTTAAAAAACCTATCTAGCGTGTCCTGATTACGTTTATCTTCTGTCACATCTTTGATTAAGGCAGCTACGCCTGTGATATCGTTTTTATCATCTAAAATTAATGTGTTATGCCAATTACAAAAAATAACATCTCCATTTTTTGTTACATTTGCCCCTCGGAAGAAGGTTCCACCTATCTTTTCAAATAATAAATGATAATAATTAGTAAACTCTTCTCTTAACTCTGGAGCAACAATCAAAGACATAATATTACTTCCCAAGGCTTGAACCGCTGAATAGCCGAATATCACCTCCGCCGCCCTGTTCCATTCAGTACAAATAAACTCTTTATTCCAACCAATGGAAGCTAGTGGTGTATTTTGCAAATGACGAGATAATTTATCTTCACTTTGTTGTAAAAAATGTTGGCTATGTTTCAATGCTTGTTCAGTGTCTAAACGTGTTTTTGCCATTCTGCTGAAATGCTTTTGTAAATCGACTAATTCTATCGCTCCACCTAAAGAGCTAACATCAGAACTGTTACCTAACGCTAATTGTTGTGTAGAAGTTTTGAGTGCTTTCAGTGGCTTTAAAATACTTCTGTTAATAGCAACGATTGCTAATACAATACAAAGTACAATGAAAAATAGAATCGTTGAAATAATTTTTAGTAAACGAATATCGATGCTATGCAATGCTTCTTCAAATGGTATGCCAATCACCATATTAACAGGCATGTCACCTTCAATATTCATTAATTCTTTACTGACAAATATCCTCAGTTCTCCATCATTATCTTCAATCATTTTAGTATGAGTATTAAAGGCAGATTGCCAAAAGTGTTGAACTTCGCTTATAGGCAGGCCTAATTGAGCTTTATTTTCTGGGTAGAGAGCAAGGATATTATCTTGATGATCGGTAATATAAGCCACTGCATTTTGTGGTAAATTTGCGTGTTCTAATTGCAAGCTCCACCACTCTAAAGAAACCGCAGCAACAGCGACACCCGCTACATTATTTTCTTGATCTACAATGGGGTAAGCAAAATTAATACTAGTTGTATTTGCAACACGGTCTACTTGGAACTTTCCGACAGTAAATTCTCTATTTGAGATTGCTTGTTGAATATAAGGACGGTCTGCAACGTTGACCGTTTTTGCTAATGGTAACGCTGTACAGGTTAAATCACCATTAACATCAGGTGCGCCAAGATTGACGTAATAATCAGTTAAATGATGTAAATTAGCTAGGAAGGCACTGCATTGAGGAGAGTTAGGTGTCAGTAATATCGAATACTTTGATAATCTTTTTAAAAAACTTTCGGTTTTCTGTAAAATTTTTATTTGCTCTGCGGTGATATTATCAGCAACAGTGACGGCACTTAATCTCGCGGTTTCAATTGCAGTGCTACGCTCAGAAGCTGCTTGAAAAAAAATGGCTATAATCCCCGGCAGGGTTACAAGAAAAACCAAAAATAACAATCGAGATTTCAATGTTTGGAAATATTCCATTCTTTATCTAAATCCTTTAGTTTAATACAGACTAACTTGCTATGAATTGTATTTTTAAACGCTAATACAATGCATTCATATCACTGAAAACCTGAAAATGGCTATGCATAAAAAACCATGGAATCAACTAATAACAATAATTAATGCATTAATAATTATTGCCTTTATAAAATTTATATAATTCATGTGAAACAACAGAATAGAACATTTAAACAATATAGCGCTCGAATTAGCTAGATATGCTACAACTTTAGTCAAAAATACTGACAATGATATATTTAAATTAGTTTTATTTAATGATATTGCATGATAGTCAAATTTAACTGATTGAAATAGAAAGGTCTATAAAACAATAAACTGAATGGATGTTTTTTTAAATTAATGGGAGTCAGCAGAAATAACGGTTAGAAAAATAATAATAATTTTAATAGTGAGCGAATCCATATTACAGCCTTCAAATGCTTCTTCTTTATTAAAAGCCGATGAAAGAAACCAGTATTTATAAATCCTCTCGATTCAAATTAAAGCATTTACTATAGAAAATTTAGATCCCCCTAATACAGTGGGAATAAGTGTTATAAATAGTGGTAATCACTAAATTAAAGGTAAAAAAAAAGCCTCGCAAATGCGAAGCTTTTTCTTATAATTGGTGCCCGGAGCCAGACTTGAACTGGCACGCCTATTAAGCGACGGATTTTAAATCCGTTGTGTCTACCGATTTCACCACCCGGGCGATTGCTTTAAAGTGTTCTCAAGCAAGTGAGGCGTATTATAGAGAAGTTAATGCTAAGCACAACCCCTAAACAGTAATAAAAACGAAATAATTAACTGACCGCTTATATTTTCAACATGTTGATATTAAAAGAACAATTATTGTTTTAAATTTAAACGTGCCGCCATGTTTTGCCTACGTTAACGATGATTTTTTGTTCAAATTAATAGATTGTTTAAGCAAATTAATAGAATTGTCATAAATTCACCTCATATTATTGCTCATCCTTCTTAATGCTCAGAGAAAAATCATGAAATATAATATCATCACTTCCGTTATCCTTTGTTCTACAATCATAACTCCAACTATTATTGCTGCTGAACAAAATGTACCTTCAATAAAACTCGTTGAAGCAGGACGTTATCAATCAAATATATTTGATCAAAGTGCAGCTGAAATTGTCACCTTTGATAAAAATACACAGCAAACCTTTGTTGTGAATGCACAATCAGGTCAGATTGACGTAATCAACAGTCAAAACATTGATGACCCGATTTTATCTAAGCATTTGAATGTAAAAGCTGATATCAAGCAGCATCTTAACGCTGAAGCCGGAGCAGCAAATAGTATTGATGTTTACAACGGACTATTGGCTGTAGCTATCGAAGCAAAAACTAAAACAGATATAGGCTGGGTCGCTTTTTACAATACACATGATTTAAGCTTTATTTCTGCCAATGCGTTAGGTGCATTACCCGATATGGTAACTTTTACCCCCAATGGTAAACAAGTATTGGTCGCACTTGAAGGTGAACCAAGTGTCAATAACTACGAAATAGATCCTGAAGGTGAAGTCGCAATCATTGATATTAACTGGAATAATAAATCTCTAACCACAGATAGCAAAATCATCAACTTTAAGGCATTTAATCAATCTGGTTCTCGACACGCTGACTTGCCTAAAGGGCTATTACTTAACGGATATAAGGCAAGCGTTTCAGAAGATATAGAGCCCGAATATATTGCCGTTAACGAAGATAGTACAAAGGCCTATGTGGCCTTACAGGAAAACAATGCCATCGCTATTATTGACCTTGCAAATAAACGTATCGACCAAATCATGGCTCTAGGTCTGAAAGACCATTTACAAGATGGTAATGAGCTAGATGGAAATGATAAAGATAAAAAAGCACTGTTAAGTAAACAGCCATTGCTCGGTATGTATCAACCCGATTCTATTGCAACAACCCGTATCAATGGTGTTGATTACCTTATTACAGCGAATGAAGGTGATGACCGAAGTGATTGGGTAAGTGACTTATCACAGGCAGAGTGCGAACAAGGCCATTTATACTATCACTTAGAAGATCAAAAATGTGCCGATGATATTAGCTTAAAAGATGCCTTTTCAAGTCAGATTTATGCACCTAAACTAGCTAGTACACAATTAGATTTAACTCACTTTGCAAAAGGTGGTTCACTCTCAGATACCGTTGACCGTATTAAATTTTCACATTCAATGACAGCAAAATATGGAGACCTAGACGCCGATGGAAAAGTAGATCGTCTATTAACTTTTGGTGGTCGATCTTTCTCGATTTGGGATATGAAAAGCAATACAATGGTATTTGATTCAGGAAGTGATTTCGAACGTATAACTGCGGAAAAATACGGTAACAACTTTAACCAAAGCCATAGTAAATTAAAAGCCGAAGATCGTAGTGCTAAAAAAGGCCCTGAGCCTGAAGCATTAACCGTTGCAACAATTGATAACAAGACCTATGCATTTATTGGCTTAGAAAGAATGGGCGGCATTATGGTCTATGACATTAGCAAACCAAGCCAAGCTAAATTTATACAATATCTAAATAATAGAGATATGTCCGTTGATCCAAAAAACAATAAGAAAAATAAAAATGAACAAGGTATTGCAAGCTATCAAGTGGATGCCGGAGACTTAGGACCAGAAGGGTTTAAGTTTGTTGCTGCAAAAGCAAGCCCAACGGGAACACCTATCTTAATTGTGGGTAATGAAGTGAGTGGCACAACGCGTTTTTATCGAATCGAAACTCAATAACCTCGTTTTAATAAACCATCATTAAACAACACAATAATAAAATGGCTTATTATACCAATCACTTATTTAATATAATGGGTATCGCTAGCATAAGCCATTTTCACTACACAAAATCACTCACTAAAATCGCCACTCGCTTTTGAATATAGCTCATTGATTTAATAATACTTATTTTAATAAAACTATTTTGCTACTGGTTTAATTTAACGTATGATGTTGCCAACAGATAATACTGTTTTAATTTTTCTGTTAGCAGTCATATAGTGGGGCTATAGCTCAGCTGGGAGAGCGCGACGCTGGCAGCGTTGAGGTCTGCGGTTCGATCCCGCATAGCTCCACCACTTCTTATGACTCTTTTGTAGACGCCATTTCGACAGGTACTTTGATCACAGGTTTTGCCTTACGATGTTGTCGTATCAAGCCCTCTTGCACACTAGAAGCCACTAACTTACCTTCTCGCGTAAAGAACTGCCCTTTTACTAAACCACGCCCATCGGAAGCAACCGAGCTTTCAACTGAGTATAATAGCCACTCGTCTAAACGAAAATCATGGTGAAACCACATTGAATGGTCAATAGTAACCACTTGCATTGTTTCATCTAAAAACGACACTCCATGCGGTTGTAACGCTGTAGGTAAAAAGTTAAAGTCTGACGCATATGCAAGAAGATAACGATGTACACGCAAATCATCTGGCATACGCCCATTCGCTTTAAACCATACCAAACGTTTAGGGGGTTCAATATCAGGTTCAACAGGATTAATTAAAGTAACCGGGCGCATCTCTATCGGTTTTTCTGAAACCAGTTTATCGCGAATAAAATCAGGCAGCATATCCGAGTGCAATAACGCCATCTCTTGCTCCGAAATTAGATCTTCCGGCGCAGGTGCATCAGGCATTTCATCTTGATGCTCAAAGCCTTTTTCAGTAGCTTTAAAAGAAGCGGTCATGTAAAAGATAGGCTTACCATTTTGTACCGCTTTAATGCGCCTTGCGGACAATGAGTTACCATCACGAATTCTTTCTACGTCATACACAATTGCTTGGTCTGTTTTACCAGGACGCAAAAAATAAGAGTGAAAAGAATGTACTTGTTGATCAGTTTTTACCGTTTCTTTAGCTGCAGAAATAGCCTGCCCCATAACTTGACCGCCAAATACAGCACCGTACCCTAAGTCTTGGCTTTGCCCTCGATATAAGTTTACTTCTAGTTTTTCTAAACTTAACTGACCTAAAAGATCGTTTAATACCTTACCCATATTTTACTCCCAAAAAAGGGCGTGTAATACGCCCTAATTTAATACTAAAAAGGTTAGTTCATCTTACAAAGACATTAACAATTCGCGTACTTTAGCAAAATCAACCGGAAACTCTTTTGATAATAACGGTAAATCTGCACGTGATGCTAACTCTTCTGGAATGAAGATATCACGGCCTAGGATCTCTTCTACGCTCTCTTTGAATTTAGCAGGATGAGCAGTACATAAGAACAAACCAGTTTCACCTTCTTGAAGCTGAGCTGTTAGTTCATGGAAGGCTATCGCACCATGCGGCTCACACTCGTAACCTAATTTATCCATTTCAACCAAGGTTTTCTTAGTCTCATCATCAGATAACTTACCGTAACCTAATTCAGCTAAAGACCAACCTTTCACTTTGAATAATTCTTCAATACGTGGCCAGTTATTGGGTGCACTTACGTCCATTGCATTAGATAATGTTGCAACTGTCTTCTTCGGTGCCCATGTGCCCTCTTTCAAGTAGCGTGGCACAGTATCATTCTCATTAGTAGCTGCAATAAAGCGTTTAATCGGTAAACCTAATGCTTTTGCTAATAAACCAGCGGTTAAATCACCAAAGTTACCACTTGGAACAGACACGACTAAGTTTTCACGTTGTTTAGCATCTAATTGTGCAAACGCTTCAAAGTAGTAACAAATTTGTGCTAATAAGCGGCTGATGTTAATTGAGTTAGCAGAGTTTAAACCTACAGCTTGTTTTAACTCTTGGTCATCAAACGCTTGTTTAACCATTGCCTGGCAATCATCAAAATCACCTTCAACAGCCACTGTAGAGATATTACCACCTAATGTACAAAACAGTTTTTCTTGTAATGGACTAATTTTTCCTTTTGGATAAAGGATAACTACGTTGATATTTTCCATACCATAAAATGCATGAGCAACAGCCGCACCAGTATCACCAGACGTTGCTGTTAAAATAGTAATTTTTCCATCGTCCTTAAATGACGCTAAACATTGCGCCATAAAACGTCCACCAAAATCTTTAAACGCAAGCGTTGGACCGTGAAATAACTCTAATGCATTGATATTATCTGTTACTTTTTTTACTGGAGCAGGAAAAGTAAAAGCGTTAGCAACAATACTGTGCACTGTTTCTTTGCTTAGTTCATCACCAATTAAGTGTGATAATACTTCAGTTGAACGATCCACTAGATTCATTTCTAGTAGCGCATCGATATTATCTAACGGTGTAATAGTGTCAGGAAAGAATAAGCCTTGGCCGCGTCCTAGTCCTTGTTTTACAGCCTGTTGAAAGCTGACTTGTTCACTATTGTCTTTGATGTTGTATAAATTCATAACTCTTTTCCTAACACGCGCGCACCCTGTTCATCAAGGTGGCAAATATGACAAAAACCATCTTCATTTTGAAGAAAGTTTTCTGTTAACCAATTTTTTAATAATTCCGCTTGTGATAAATCAGTCATGACTGCAAATACAGTTGGACCTGAACCTGAAATACCCATTGCCAATGCACCACTTTGTTTTGCAAATACACGTGCATCTTCAAAACCAGGGATCAATTGTGAACGATAAGGTTCAGCGATAACATCATTGAGCATAGTTGCCGCTAATGCAGGCTGATTACTATGACAAGCATGTACAAAGGCACCTAAACGACGGCCGTAAGTTAGCGCATCTGATAAACGGTATTGTGATGGTAAAATATCACGTGCTGCCGATGTTGAAATAGCAATACCCGGATAAGCAACTACCCAATACCACTCTTTAAATGAAGGAATTTTTTGGCTGATTTCACCCCCCTCATTAATCATCAACTGCATGCCGCCTAGGTAGCACGGTGCAACATTATCATAATGTACACTGCCGCTGATTTTACCTTCCATATCCCCCATTAAACTAAGCATAGTATGCTCGTCTAACAGGTAATCATGCCATGCGTTTAATGCTTCTAATGCCGCAACAATAGAGCTTGAGCTAGAGCCTAAACCACTGCCCACAGGCAAGTTTTTTTCTAGCGTTAGCGACACTGGTAAGATTTCTTTATGCATTTTTGTTAGTGCGGCTTGGTAAGCTAAATAACAATCATAAACAATATTATTTTTATAATCTTCTGGTAGCTTATGTGAATATGGACCTACACACTGTAATGAAAATCCGTAATCACCTTTAGTAATTTTAACACGGTCACCTAATGGCGCTCCGTCAATAGGAGTCAATGCCCCACCTAATACGTCAAATCCTACACTCACATTCGCTGTTGAAGCGGGAGCGTAAACAACAATAGACATTTTAAAACCCCTGTTCCTGATAAGAGTTGATATTAAAACTCTTGTTTCCAGTTTAATGTTCTTAGTACATCGGCAAACACACCCGCTGCAGTTACTTCAGTTCCTGCACCGTAGCCACGTAATACCAATGGAATTGGTTGGTAATATTGGCTATAAAAGGCTAATGCATTTTCACCATCTTTTACCTTATTTAACGGATCATTCTCATCAACCGCCATAATACTACATTTACATTTACCATCTTCAATACTTCCAATGTAACGCAGTACTTTACCTTCTTCATGTGCTTTGTCTTGTAACTCTTTAAAGTAGGCATCAGCTTCAGGCAAACGAGCCATGAATTCGTCAGTTGTACCCGTATCATCAAAACCTGGTGGTAAGGCTTGCTCGACTTCAACGTCGTCTAAACTTAATTCCATGCCCGCTTCTCGTGCTAATATCAGGAGTTTACGTGCAACATCAGTACCGCTTAAGTCATCACGCGGATCTGGTTCGGTAAAACCAATATTACGAGCTTCAGTTGTTACATCAGAGAACGACTGACCTTCATCTAATTTACCAAAAATGAAAGATAAAGAGCCCGATAGAATACCATTAAATTTAACTAAACTGTCACCTGCATTAAACAAGTTTTGCATGTTTTCAATAACTGGTAAACCTGCACCTACGTTAGTATCGTATAAGAATTTACGACGCTTCATTAAAGCAGTTAAACGTAACTGATTATAGTAATCCATGCTACTTGTGTTGGCTTTTTTATTGGCAGTTACCACGTGGAAACCTGCGCCTAAAAAGTCAACATATCGCGCTGCAATTGCATCATTACTTGTACAGTCAACAATCACAGGATTAATGATATGAGAACCATCTACCAAAGCTTTCATTGACACTAATGAGAGCTCTGAAGTGGCATCTTTCAGCTGATCACGCCAGTTTGTTAAGTCAACGCCTTTAACATCTAATAACATGGCACGGCTATTTGCTACACCACACACACGAATTGCAATATTACGTTCTGCTAAATAACTTTGTTGGCGGTGGATTTGATCCACTAATGCGCCACCTACACCACCACAACCAATAACAAAAAGGTCGATGAATTGTGCTTTGCTAAAGAAGCTGTGGTGACAAGCTGTTACCGCTTCGTTGGTCTTTTTCTCAGATACTACCGCAGAAATTGAACGCTCAGAAGAGCCCTGCGCAATAGCAGTGACATTAATTGAGGCATCAGTTAACGCCATTAAGAAACGTGCAGCAACACCTTTTTCTTTTTTCATGCCATCGCCAACTAACGAAATAATCGCCTGTTTATCGATAACATCAATCTCTTCTAATAAGTTATTTTCAAACTCTAAACTAAATTCTTCAGTTAATGCATCAATCGCTTGTTGTGTATCATTTGAATAGATACAAAAACTTAAACTGTACTCAGATGATGATTGCGTGATCAAAATAATCGATACACCGGCACGAGAAACTGTCGTAAAGATACGACCGGCCATGCCGACGATACCTTTCATGCCAGGACCCGAGATACTAAGCATACTCAAACCTTTTAAGTCTGAAATACCTTTAACACGTAGCTTTTGATCACTCTTTTGTGAGCTAATCAAAGTACCTTCCGCTTGTGGATTATGCGTGTTTTTAATTAAACAAGGGATGCTATGTTGTGCGATTGGCGCAATAGTTTTTGGGTGCAGAACTTTAGCCCCAAAGTAAGATAACTCCATCGCTTCAGCGTAACTTAACGAACTTAATAAACGAGCATCTTTTACTAAACGTGGGTCACAACTGTAAACACCATCGACATCAGTCCAAATTTCACAACATTCAGCACGTAAACAAGCGGCTAATACTGCGGCAGAATAATCTGAACCATTACGACCTAATACTAAGGTTTCACCTTCAGAATTACCCGCCGTGAATCCAGGCATTAAGTAGATTGCATTAGCGACAATAGTTTCTTTTTCAAATAACGCACGTGATGCTTTAATGTCAATCTGCGCTTCTAAATAACCACCTTTAAAGGAAATAAGCTTTTGTTGAGGGACAATTGTCTCTACTTCTTGACCTTTTGCAATTAACAATTGCTTCATACAAGCAATACTTAATACTTCACCTTTGCTCAAAATACGCGCTTCAATACTCGGAGGACACTGTCCTAATAAGCGAACACCTTCTAATAACTTGGTTAGCTCAGCGATTTCAGTTTCGAAGGTAGTACGTAATAATTCATCAGCTAATTCAACGTAAGTTGACTTCAAACCTTGGATAAGTTCTGAAAATATTTTTTGAATCGCAACTAAATGCTCGTCAGCAGATAATCCTTGGCTGGTTTTTTCTACGACTGCAACTAAGTTATTAGTCACACCTGATGGTGCTGATAAAACTAATGCAATTTGAGATTGTTGATGATTATTAATGACAATATCAGCAACCTGATTAAAACGTTGTGCATTTGCTAATGAAGTCCCGCCAAATTTAAGTACGCGCATCGTACCCCCCTGCTTTAATACGAAAAAACCCGCCATCAATAGCGGGTTTTATAAAGATTGAATTTACTTTTTTACAAATAACCAAAAGCACTGCAATCGAAGTGCAGCGCTACTTTGTTTAAACTGAAAAATTGAAGTTAAATCCATGTGTTTTTGTTATTTTCGTTAAATCTATTATCTCTCGATTATATCAAAGCTTATTGCTGACTGAAACAAACAACGGAAATAGGTTGCAATTAATTGGCATAACAAATAACAAAATGTTAGCTAAACCCACAAATCTGTTGATAAATATCAATTAGATAAGCTAAAAGGCTCGTTTAGCGACATAATAAGTTGTTATCTATATGTTAAGTAATTACACTTTAGCTATTAGAAACTAAGTTTTTTAAACCGCATTCGTATTCAACGCCCTACATTGTTTAAAAAACACCTCGTCATATACATGTACATGGCATTAACGGTTTCACTCTACTTAACTTCAAGCGAAGTAGAGAAAGCATTATTAATTTTATAGGAGTCAATTCATGTCTAGCGCTAAAATTTTAGTTGTTGAAGATGAGTTAGTAACACGAAGTACATTAAAAAGTGTTTTTGAAGCAGAAGGTTACCAAGTCTTTGAAGCCAATGATGGCGAAGAGATGCACCAGGTATTAGATAACAATGATATTCACCTTATTATTATGGATATCAACTTACCAGGTAAAAACGGTTTGCTATTAGCACGAGAAATCCGCGAACATAAAAATATCGCATTAATATTCCTAACTGGACGCGATAATGAAGTTGATAAGATTTTAGGCTTAGAAATTGGCGCTGATGATTATATTACTAAACCCTTTAATCCACGTGAATTAACGATTCGTGCTCGTAATTTATTAACACGTACCATGCAAGATACGTTATATTTTGAACAAGTTCGCCAGAAAGTTGAATCTTACAAGTTTAGCGGTTGGACATTGGAAATAGACAGTCGCTCATTAATTAGTCCAAATGGCCAAGTATTTAAGTTACCACGCAGTGAATTTAGAGCAATTCTACATTTCATTGAAAACCCGGGTAAAATTCAAACCCGTGCAGATTTATTAATGAAAATGACTGGCCGTGAGCTTAAAACCCATGACCGGACAGTTGATGTAACGATTCGTCGTATCCGTAAACACTTTGAAAGTGTGCCAGAATCAGCAGAGATTATTTCAACAATCCATGGTGAAGGTTATCGTTTTTGCGGTGAACTAGAAAACTAAAGACGTTTTATACGTCACTTTATATCAAAAAGGCTAACAAATTTGTTAGCCTTTTTACTATCTATCCGTGATTGTACTTAGCACCACTCACGTTAATGACTTAACCATTGGCTACGATCCACTTTTTCAAGTCAGCAACATCTTTCAAGTACAAGTTTTTAATCATATCGTGCCAGTCATCAATATTATCCCACCATGCAGGCAAGTCAGGTGATTGCATTTTTTGTGATAGGTTTTGTATACGTAATAAACCAATAGAAGCGGCGGCTCCTTTAATCTTATGAGATTTATCGACTATCCCTTGCTGATTTTTGGCTACCATATGACTTTCCAATACAGCAAGATATTCAGGCATTAACCCTTCGAACAGGCTGACATTATCTAACATTACCGATGTAGGTAAGAACTCCATTAGCTCTTTTAACATGATTTCATTGAACAATGTGACTTGAACTTTACTTACCTCTGTTTCTTGGTGAGTACTTTGGGTCAAGGAAATCGCTCGACCATCGCTAAAATGACGCTCTAACATGGCATTTAATAAAGATAAGCTTAATGGTTTACCGATCGCATCATCTAAGCCTTTTTCGACAAATTGCTGAGTATTAGAGAAGACATTTGCAGTTAAAGCAACAATTGGTGGTAAGTCTTTTTGCGTTTCACGTAAACGACGTGTCACTTCATAACCATCCATATCCGGTAATTGGATGTCCATTAAAATCAATTGATAATCATATTGAGTTACTTTATCAATCGCTTCTTGACCATTCATTGCTACATCAACCTGATGCCCTTGTTTCTCCAATAATGCACGTGCGACTAATATATTGAGTTCAATATCTTCAACTAACAAAATCGATAAGGTTGGTGCAGTGAAATGAGACTTAACCTGTTTAGGCGAGCATGCACTTGGCAGTTCAAGCGTAAATGTACTGCCTTTACCTAGTTTGCTGGAGACCGTTAAACGCCCTCGCATCGCTTCTACGATTTGGCTCGATACCGCCAAACCAATCCCAGTCCCTGTGGCATGGCGCTCTCCTTTTACTTGATAATACATAGCAAAGATTTTATCTAACTTATCTTCCGGGATCCCAACACCTGTATCTTCAACTTCAAAACGTAACCATTTATTATTACCGTCTACCTTATGACTACAACGAATAGTCACTTGCCCATGATCAGTAAACTTCACCGCATTAGTGATTAAATTCCATAGTACTTGGCGCAAACGAGTCCCATCAGAATACAAACAGTTAGGTAAGTCAGGGGATTGCTCAAATACTAATTTAAGTTTTTTCTGCTCCGTTTGAATATACGCTAAACTTTGCAAATCATTCATAAAATCGTCAACAGTAATACAATCATTGGCTAAATTTAAACGTCTTCTATCTAATTTATCAAGATCTACAATATCATTAAAAATATTACCTAAGGTAATAGCACTCATGTGGATAGTTTTAAGATACTGTATTTGCTCTTGATTAAAGCTTTCATCTAGTAACATACGACTCAAGCCTACTATACCATTAAGTGGCGTACGTAATTCATGGCTAATAGTCGAAATAAAAGTAGTTTTATCGCGACTTGCTTTTTCAAGAAATTCTTGATGTTTCTTACGGTCAGTGATGTCTCGGCCAAAACCTATTAATCCTATGCACTCTTGTCGACTATTGAATAAAGGCAGAGCTCGGATTTCAAAATATGATAGATGACCATTAGGGTATTGTAACCAAGTCGCATGAATTTCCTCTTGGTGAGTTTCAATAACTCTATGATGACGCTCAGTAACCGCTTCAGCATACTCTGGCGGAAATATATCACTTGGCGATAATCCTACTAATTGATCTTCAGTTTTTCCAAGTAGCTTACCCATTGCTTTATTACAACTCACAAAACGTTCATCCACATCACAATGAAAAATAAGGTCAGGAGAAGTATCAAAAAAAGAGCGTAAGAGACTAGTGCCTTCTATGAGTTGTAACTGGGTTTTTTGATGTTCTAGAATCTCATTTTCTAGCAGCGTCGTTTTAGCTTTATCATCTCTAGAAATATTTTCTAGCTTTTGTACTGTTGATGCCAATCGGTGTCTCGCATTATCTAAATCACCAACCACCACACTTAAAAAATAAACAGCCCAGGGAGTAATAATTAAGCCAAGCACAAAAGAACGAAATATATCAGCGAGATCTAACTCTTCAGAGAAAACATGGGTAATAATTACCTGTAAACAAGCATCAGCTGAAATAATGGCAAAAGCTAATAATAAGCTAAATTTGATTGGGCCGAGTCGTTTTAATAACGCCACATAATAATGCACCCAGGTTTTAAGGTTAAGTAAACTCACGCATCCTCACTCTGTTTATCGACAAAATAGTTATTTAACTATTGTACCGACTTTATTTGCCGTTAACCTTCTTCAAATCAAAACTGTTGTTAAATTCAGTAAAATCAATCACTTTTTTCTTAAGTATTACCTATTGATCTACAAGTATTGGTATAAATTATCAATTAGTTTGAAAAAACCTTTGTATTTCATGGTTTTTAATTGTCGAGAACCCGTTTATAATGCGCGCTCAATTTTATAATCATTTATCCATGTAAAGCATGTTGAAGGGAGCCTTATTGAATGGCAATGCCAGATATCGCAAATAGCGCACAAGCTCAAACTGAAGGAACGCTTGACCGCGTTGGTATGAGTAATATTGAGTTACCGTTAATGGTACAAACAGATAATTGCCCTGCTCAACAAGTCAGCGCAAAGGCTGAAGTATTCGTAAACCTTGGTGACCCACAAGCAAAAGGCATTCACATGTCTCGTTTGTACTTGCAGTTAGATCAACTTTCTACCGAGTCTGAATTAACGCTTGATACATTAACAACTCTTTTAAATGGCTTTATTGAAAGTCACCATGATTTGAGTTCTGAAGCTTTTGTTAAAATTGCTTTTGATTATAACTTGCGTCGTAAGTCACTAATCAGTGAGAAACGTGGTTGGAAAGCTTACCCAGTAGTCATTGTAGGCCGTTTAATCGATGGAAAGTTTGATTTCGAATTAAAAGTAGATGTACCTTATTCTTCAACTTGCCCATGCTCTGCCGCATTAGCACGTCAATTAATTCAAGATGCATTTAGCAAACAGTATGATCAACAAGAAAATGTTGCTAAAGAAGATGTATTAACTTGGTTAGGTTCAACGCAAGGCATTGTAGCAACACCACACAGCCAACGTAGTGTTGCAGAAATTAAGGTTAAATTAAGCGATACAGCGGATAACTTTCCTATTATTGCATTAATAGATTTAATTGAAGCAACCCTGAAAACACCAGTACAAGCAGCAGTTAAACGTGAAGATGAGCAAGAGTTTGCACGCTTAAATGGTCAAAACTTAATGTTTTGTGAAGATGCAGCTCGTCAATTGAAATTTGCATTAAATGAACAAGTATTATTTGATGATTTCTGGTTGCGTGTAAATCATTACGAAAGCTTACATGCCCACGATGCAGTATCAGTAACAACCAAAGGCATTCAAGGCGGCTACCAAGCTTAAGCAATACTAAAGCCTATAATCAACAGCCTCTGCTCAGTGATGTTCAGAGGTTTTTTTGTACCTACTTTTCCATGTCCACTTAAGTTAAACGCTGAATAATAAAGTTATTTGTTTAATTAAAACGATTTAATGAAGCACTAACCAGTTTATTGTGCTCCCCACAAAAGTAGTAACGGGTCCCCTTTGCTCATCCAAACCTGAGATAACTTTACTGACCATTAACAGGCTCAGTAAAAGGCACTTCCGTACTAAAGTTAACCATTTTTTTACTGTAAGGATGTTGAATAGTTATCTCACTTGCATGTAACAGCAAACGTGGTGATAAATTTAATGCAATAGGGTCTGCATAAAAGTCATCACCTAAAATAGGGTGGCCTATTGCCATCATGTGGAGACGTAGTTGATGTGTACGCCCAGTCACGGGCATCAGTTTAACCAAAGTACTTTGTTCCCCGTAACTAACCACCTCATAAAAAGTTTTACATTGCTTTCCTGCTTTATCGTCTACTCGATGGCGCGGTGGGTTATCAATGTCTTTGCCAAGAGAAATATCAATACATCCCTGTTTATCTTTAATATGGCCTAACACCCTTGCATAGTAAATCTTCTTAGTTTCTCGCTCTTGAAATTGTATTTTTAACGCACGCTCTGCATCTTTTCTTAATGCAAAAATAATGACACCTGAAGTGGCAAGATCTAACCTATGTACCGTATGGCTATTAGGGTGTTTTTCTAACAAACGGCTATACATACTGTCGTGGCGTTCAATATCACGGCCAGGCACAGATAAAATACCCGCTGGTTTGTTAAACACAATCATATCTTTATCTTTATAAATCGTATCTAACCAAGGCTCTGTCGGTGGATCATAATAAAAATCGTTCATAAATATCTTTTTACTGTCGTCTATGCGGGGCTATTAATAGTCGCACAAGATACCTGTTTGCTATGCTTTTATCAATCACACATACCTAATACTCATTGCATGAATATCATTACATATATTAAAATAGGTAGCCCTTTAACAGCTTAAATCAATGACTCAATCAATATTATATTGCCTAAGTTATCGGTGAGATTAATTATGGATGAACAAACCATTGCACGCGGCATGCAAGCACTCAGCCTATTGGATGAAGACATCGCAGCAGCTTTCAAAGAGCTAGGTCCGCCCTCACATAGGTCAAGACCAGCAGGGTTTGAAACCTTTCTATCCACCATAGTAGGACAACAATTATCAACTAAAGTAGCTGCAATTATTATGCAACGACTGATCAATTTAATGGGCTCAGTGACCCCAACGAGATTAATTGAAATAGAAGATCAAGCGCTAAGGGATGTAGGCCTGTCTTGGCGCAAAGTAGAATATGTAAAGCGTTTAGCCAATGCCATCATCACAAACAGCTTAGATATAGAATCATTGAGTGATTTGAGCGATCAAGATGCAATTATCGAGATCATGCAACTAAAAGGTTTTGGGCGCTGGAGTGCAGAAATCTATTTGATATTTTCTTTAAACAGACAAGATATTTTTCCTGCTGATGATCTAGGGATATTATTGGGGTTAGCAAAACTAAAAGGCTTACCAGAGAAACCAACCCCTAAACAAGCACGACAAATGGTTGAACATTGGCAAGGTTGGCGAAGTTTCGGTTCATTATTTCTTTGGCAGTATTACCATCAACCTAAATAAGTTTTACTGAAATAAGCTCATTCTCTCGATTAGTTATCAATACAATAGAACGCGAATCAAGGTAAATAAGAGTTTGCTCTCCTCACTTAATGACGTCCCAGTCTATGATAAAAGGCCACACTCTCTGTCTAAACCTTTGTACTCTTAGTCAAATAACAACCAGGAAACTAGTAATTAACATGTTAAAAAAACTTACAGATACAAAAAAGGCTGAAATCCGTTAAGAAATCAGCCTTTTTCAGTAGGTGGTGGAGATGGGGGGAGTCGAACCCCCGTCCGAAAAGCCTACGTCCTCGGTACTACATGCTTAGTCTATCTTTAGATTAACTCTCGACACTCCGACAGACAGGATTGCAAAGAGCGAGTTCGATACTATTTCGCGGTTCACCCTCGAACAAGGTTCCCTCGCTATCCAAATGTAAATGACCTTCCGAATCCCTGCCCATAGGAGAAACGTGGGTGGAAGGCTAGCTAGCCTAAGCTGCTAGAGCGTAGTTATCGTCGTTTGCAACTATAACTTTGACGGCTTTTTACGAGGCCAGCCGTCACCTCGGCATGCACCTTGGGTTTCATGAATCTCGTCGAGTCCTAAATCATCCCCAGATGGTTAGTAATAAATTACCAACATGTTGAGTCTAACAAAGCTATTTGCATCAAGATAGTATTATCTAACAAATAACGTGCCAGTTGCTCATTTATCGAGCGTCATGCTTCATCATGCGCTCTTTTTGTACTTTCCACTCACGATCTTTAACGTCATTACGCTTATCATGATCCTGTTTACCTTTTGCTAAAGCAAAGGAGATTTTAACCCAGGCTTTTTTCCAGTATAGCGATACAGGGATAATTGAATAACCTTGACGCTCTACTTTACCAACCAAGTTATCAAGCTCTCGACGCTTAAGTAGCAGTTTGCGGTAACGTAAAGGATCACAAACAACATGAGATGATGCTGCAATCAATGGTGGAAATGTTGCATTAAGTAACCAAGCTTCTCCATTTTTTAAGAAAATGTAGCTATCTGCAATATTTGCTTTACCTGCACGTAACGTTTTAACTTCCCAACCTTGTAACTCAAGTCCCGCTTCAAAACGTTCCTCTAAGTGATACTCATGAGAAGCACGTTTATTGCGTGCAATCGTATTATCGTTGTTTTTTGATTTTGAATTTTTTTTAGCCATAGACTCCATTATAAAGTTTGTTTTTTTAAATGGCTATTTGATTTGTCGAAAAGTCACTCATTCGCAAGCATTTTTCTTATTTTATTCGCTAATTTTATCGGTTTTTTTTCAGTTCGACGAATGCATCGTGTAATATGCTATTTTTTAAATGGGGTGAAACATGGCTGAAGTATCACGAAGCGCATTGTTGATGTATAGCGCACAAGAAATGTATCAATTAGTAAACGATGTGAATGCTTATCCTGAGTTTTTGCCTGGTTGCAGCGCGACGGAAATATTAGTCGATGAAGCGGATACCATGAAAGCATCAATTAAAGTTTCTAAAGCAGGTATTGGTCAAACATTCATTACAGAAAACACATTAATCCCAGCTAAATCAATCAGTATGAATTTAGTGGAAGGCCCTTTTAAACATTTAACGGGCGGTTGGACCTTTACAGCATTAGATGATCAAGCTTGTAAAGTCAGTTTAGATCTACAATTTGAATTCAGTAGCTCTATTGTAGAGCTGGCCTTTGGCCGTATTTTCCATGAACTAATCGGGTCAATGGTAAAGTCGTTTTCAAATAGAGCAAAAACGGTTTACGGCAATCGTTAATGTTAAGATATTAAGTTAAGGTATTGAATTAATGAATGAATTAATCGACATAGAAGTAGTTTATGGTTTGCCACATAAGCAAGTATTACTCTCGTTAAAAGTGCCTACTGGCACAACCATTGAACATGCCATAAAGCTATCAGGTATTGTTAAACACTTTCCTGAAATCATTCCCAGTGAAGCTACTGTTGGTATTTTTAGCAAGCCAGACAAATTAGAAAGCACGGTTAAGCAAGGTGATCGCATAGAAATATACCGACCATTGATTGCTGACCCGAAAGAGATGCGTAAACTACGTGCGGAAAGAGCGCAACAGGCAAATAAAAGCTAAGTGAAATAAATATTAAAAACAACAAAGCGCTGAGTGAAACCAAAGGTTATTTCGTTTCACTCAGCGCTTTTTAATTCAATCATTAAAAATTAAAATTGGTGGCTGTATTGAAGTGCAACAAGGATTGCATTAGCTTGGGTTGTTCCTGTGATTGAAGATACACCAGTAGTTTCTTCATTTACTTCAACGGTTTGGCCTAATAAATAAGTCCCGCCAAGATCTACATTAGCATTCTTTGAAAAGTGGTAAGTCACTCCAGCAGAAAACCATTGCCTATCTGAATCCGGCACTGAAATAGAGGTCACCTCATCCTGAGCACTTTGGTCATATAAATAGCCAGTGCGTAATGTCCACGTTTCGTTTAAGTAGTACGTACCACCAATTGCAAAGTGCATCGCATCTTTCCATTGGTAATTACTAATTGTACCGTAAGTATCTGACTCTAAAGTGTCGAATGAAGACCAGCCTATCCATTGCACACTGTAATGCACGGCATATTGT
Organism: Psychromonas sp. KJ10-5; assembly: GCF_055808325.1. Classification (NCBI taxonomy): domain Bacteria; kingdom Pseudomonadati; phylum Pseudomonadota; class Gammaproteobacteria; order Alteromonadales; family Psychromonadaceae; genus Psychromonas; species Psychromonas sp. KJ10-5. The sequence goes on from NZ_CM147864.1 coordinate 1,650,697, forward strand.
GTATCTTTAATGCGGTGGTAACCTGAAAACTCTGCCATATCAGGCAATCCTAAGGTTAATGTATCGCCATCAGTAGTTGAACCATCAAAGCTCACTTCACCTTTTACTTTTAAATCAGGGCTATAGCGATAAGATAAACCAAAACGGTTATTCTCATTCAGCTCATACACAACACCAACATTAAACCCTAAGCCAAAGCCATTCACATCTGCATCTAGGGCTTCAGTTGTTCCTAACACAGACCCATCGACAGGCGAATAGAAGTATACATCTCTTTCTAATTTACCTATTCCGTAAATAACGTCTAGCCCGCCACCAATACTCCATTGGTTGTCAAGGCGGTATGAAATAGCAAAGCCTAAATTAAGGCTTTCAACATCGGTATAACCACCATATTCGCCACCTGTAAACGAATCATCAAAGTCAGTTCTAGTTCCAAAATTTGTGTATAAATTAACACCCACGGTAACTTTTTCATTCAAAGGAAATATAGCGTGGATATTAGGGATAACGGATAATCCACCAGCATCGTCGTAGTTAGAACTTCCACTATATCCTGTAACATTACTCGAATACGTTCCATCTTCCACACTGATATCTGTTTCTAATATTATAAGCCCCAATGATAGTGATTTTTTTTCAAATAAAGCCATAGCCGCGGCATTCCTAGCCATTACAGAGGCGTTATCTGCAATAACTGCATCACCAGCAAAAGCACGTCCCAGCCCAGTTGCTGATTGTGCATTTAATTGAAAACCAGCCGCGTTAACTTGTAGTGTAGTAGCTGTTAAAAACCCCATTAGTATGGTTTGTTTAAAAATTTTATTGCAGTTTGCCCTTCTGCTCATAATCTCTTCCTTGCTCGTAAACTTGAAATAACTAACTAATTCAGCGAGTAAGCTTAGTTGAAATTACTCTTCTTCATGTAGATGCCGCTGAAAACCGTGATCAGATGCAAACGCTAGTGATAATAATTGTCAAAAAAATTGAGTTAAGTTGGGGTTTTAACATCACTTCCCCCAAGCCTATCTCGTTAAATCGTATTGTTAACCTTAGTAAAATGACTAACTGGTGTGAATTAATACACCAAATGCACTAATTTATTATTCGATAAATAAGTATCATCAGTTAATCCAAGTTTGTTATAACTAATTAAATGACGTAACCCATCAATATAAGCTTGTCCGCGCTCAGAATATTTAATAAGCGTGCCAGCCAATAAAGTGCCTGAGTATGTTTTACCTGCAGCCACTTCTTTCGCTCTTAAATCACGCAATGATTGGTAAGCAGAGGTAGAGTTAATATTTAACATGTACCCTTCCACTGAAGCTAACGGGCTATCAAAACGTTTAATTCCATAGTTACCTAACTCAGTACGTTGTTGCTTTGGTTTTATGCCGTTACCGCTAAAATCCCACTGCCCGAAGAAAGCATTACCTTCATGTGCAAAGCGCGAAGTCCCCCAAGCACTCTCTTCTGCTGCTTGTGCTAGCGCTAATGATGGAGGAATTGTATTAACGCGCGTTAGCAGATCCTGTTGCTGCTGCTTAGTTAAGCTGTCAGCACCTTTATCTACTACCTTATATTTCACACCTATTGCGATAAGCTCTTTAGAAGTTAATTTTGCAGACTTAACAATTTCACGCTCTTGTAGAATACGCTCATTAGAAACAAGCACTAATGGCAGCATCAAACGTAAAAAAATGGTTTTCTTATTTTCGACTGGCATATTTTCTGATATTTCTTGCCATTTAGGATTCACTTTCTCAAAAGTTAGCCTTGGTACTTCTTTATCACCTTTATCCCAATCTTCTTGAGTGTAATGAAGCTCCGTAAACACCGCATCGAGGTCTTCTAAAGAGGTGATTTTCACTTCTTTAGGGTTAGACATTAGTTTGTCTGCTGGCGAAGTATTCTCAGAACAAGCTGAAATAAACAACAAAGCCATTAAAGTAATAACTAGCAATTTTTTCATAATGTAAGTTTCCAATTTTGTACATTTATTTTGATACGAAATTCAACAAAGAAACGATCAAGTCGTAATTCTACGTAGTTTTAAACGATAAAATGAGATGAGTAGACTTAATAATGAGATGAATTAATGCAGTGCTTGTTAAATAAGGGCAGGAGATTACTCGAAAAGGAACAAGGTAACAAATAAATTTATCATGTTACCTTCTCAAATTTTTATAAAACAACTAATTTAAAGGCCCGTTTGAATAACGCCAACAAGCGTTAATAAGTGGATAATAGGTAGCATTAACATACAAACCAGCGCTAACCACATTAACCAACCAATAAAACCATTATTTCTCATGGTTTTTAAAATGCCATCACCATGAATTTTACCGACATAAAATAGCAATGCATATTGAATACACATGATACCCAAAACCACGGGTAAAGCCGGCAAGCCTAATGATTGCACAACGGGCGGAATGGTTAGAATTGACATATAAGCTACGACAATAATAATAACAAATGCCTTTGGCATAAATCCGGTTAAATCACGAAGAACTGAATCGCCAGGTTTAGAACCATTGCTGTCCATATTGACCTCTACATAAATAAAATAAGTGAAATACGCTGGTAATCAAATGGTCTACTATCAATTAACAACTGTTATATGTATTACTATAATACGCTATAACGCCATAAAAGTGCTGTACTTAACATGATAGTGTGATGGCAATACTTTGAAGGTTAATAACTATACAGTGCATAAAATAGATCGTGCATTTACCGAACAAGCTATCAGCACTATAAAACAAATGGCGTTTCAGACTTGCTATTACATCACTTCATTTAGCTAAATAGAAAATAACCAGATTATCCTAACTTTGATATTAACAGTTCAAATAAGCACCTAATATGTTTAAAAAACAACAATTAGTCCATTCTTTAAGCAACTGGCACTTGATTTGCTTATTTTCTCTAAATAACACTTGCATTATAATGTGATCTCTATATCATTCGCCGCACTTAAACGGACGCGAGATGGAGCAGCTTGGTAGCTCGTCGGGCTCATAACCCGAAGGTCGTAGGTTCAAATCCTGCTCTCGCAACCAACTTCTTTTTAAGAAGTTTAAGTAAAATATTTAAAGTATCGGACGCGAGATGGAGCAGCTTGGTAGCTCGTCGGGCTCATAACCCGAAGGTCGTAGGTTCAAATCCTGCTCTCGCAACCACTTCTTTTTAAGAAGTTTAAGTGAATATTTAAAGTATCGGACGCGAGATGGAGCAGCTTGGTAGCTCGTCGGGCTCATAACCCGAAGGTCGTAGGTTCAAATCCTGCTCTCGCAACCACTTCTTTTTAAGAAGCTTAAGTTAAAATATTTAAAATATCGGACGCGAGATGGAGCAGCTTGGTAGCTCGTCGGGCTCATAACCCGAAGGTCGTAGGTTCAAATCCTGCTCTCGCAACCACTTCTTATGAAAATACCCCTAAAACTCATTACTTACTTATTAAATAATCCATCTAAAGCTATAATATTTTCATTTTAAATATTTAATTGAGAAATGCAGCAGCTTAGTAGCTCGTCAGACTCAACCCTAAGTAAACAATGGCGAAGGCCGTAGGTTCAAATCCTGCTCTCGCAACCACTTCTTATTTTACACCTTTTAAACTCCCTAGTATCAAAAATCAACTCAACTCCAAACTATATAAACCCTTTATTAAAACTTTTAAAAGCAATTTAATTAATTAATTAGAGCTAATGTATATTAGAAACTAATTCAAAGTAACTTGGTAGCTCGTCGGGCTCAACTCTCAGTAAACAATGACGAAGGCCGTAGGTTCAAATCCTGCTCTCGCAACCACTTCTTATGAAAATACCCCTAAAACTCATTACTTACTTATTAAATAATCCATCTAAAGCTATAATATTTTCATTTTAAATATTTAATTGAGAAATGCAGCAGCTTAGTAGCTCGTCGGGCTCAACTCTCAGTAAACAATGGCGAAGGCCGTAGGTTCAAATCCTGCTCTCGCAACCACTTCTTATGAAAATACCCCTAAAACTCATTACTTACTTATTAAATAATCGATCTAAAGCTATAATATTTTCATTTTAAATATTTAATTGAGAAATGCAGCAGCTTAGTAGCTCGTCGGGCTCAGCTCTCAGTAAACAATGGCGAAGGCCGTAGGTTCAAATCCTGCTCTGACAACCACTTCTTATTTAATACCTTTTAAACTCTCTATTATCAAAAATCAACTCAACTCCAAACTATATAAACCCTTTATTAAAACTTTCAAAAGCAATCTAATTAATTAGAGCTAATGTATATTAGAAACTAATTCAAAGTAACTTGGTAGCTCGTCGGGCTCAACTCTCAGTAAATAATAGCGAAAGCAGTAGGTTCAAATCCTGCTCTCGCAACCACTTCTTATTTATTACTTCCTTTATCTAAAGTCCCCATAACTTAATGTTATTTTCAGTCTTAAGCTTAATATATACAACAGCTTAGTAGCTCATCAAACACGACTCTCTATAAATAATGGGTCTATAGACCACCCCTTTCAACAATTTTGACTTCGTAAGCCAAAACCTTTTGGGACTTTAAAGAAAAATAATATCCAGTAAGGGTCGCACTCGGTTCCTGTAAACAATAGTAAAGACCTAAGATTCAATTATTACTCACCTCTATAACTAGTTAAGTAATTTCAATCGACCACAAAAACATAATTAAATTAATAATGAAAATATAACAACAACTTTTCTTGCACCTAGGCTCTAAAAAAAATTATACTAATAATAACTATTATCATTACTATCAAAGTCTGAAGGTGTCATGAATATTAAAAAAACATTATTACTACTTTTATGTGTAACTAGCCTAAGTACGACCGCAGAAACTGTCTCGGTTAAACATAATTTAGGCATAACAACGATAGATCATATACCTGAGCGTGTGGTGGTAATCGGTGTAGGACCTTTAGATACCCTAGACTATTTTGGTATCCACCCTATTGCAGTGACCAAAGGAACAGCATTTCCACCTTATCTAGCGCAGTATGATAAAGATAATGTAGCGTCTTCAGGCTCATTATTTGAACCGGATTTCGAAGCTATTTATAATTTAAAGCCAGATTTAATTATCGTTGGACCACGCAGTGCACAATCTTACAAAGAGTTATCTGAGATCGCACCAACACTACTTTATGCTTTAGATGAAAAACAAACCTACTGGGAAAGTACACAAACTCAATGGAGAAACATTGGTAAACTCTTTGCTATATCACCAGCAGTAGAAAAAACCATTACACAACTTAGTACGCAAATTAGCGCTATTAAATCACATAATGAGCAACATAGAGTGGATGCCTTAACTATCATGAGCTCTGGAGGTAATATTTCAGCCTTTGGGGCGAAATCACGCTTTTCAGCTATTTACAAAGACTTTGGCTACCAAGAAACAGTCAAAAATATTAAGAATAGCCGCCATGGTGACTTAGTTTCTTATGAGTTCATTCGTGATGCACAACCGACTAACTTGTTTGTACTTGATAGAGATAAATTAGTAAATAAAGGTAAAAGTGAAACACGTGAACAATTTGAAAACGATTTAATCAAGGCAACTCCAGCTTACCAAAATAAACGCATGATATTTTTAGATATAAACGCATGGTACTTAACCGTAGGTGGAGTAACCGCGACTCAACAAATGATTAAAGATATTTCTCACTAATTCTATTCTCCTTGCCCGTCTCATTGATGGGCATTTTATTATCGGAACAAAACTGTGAAGTGGTTATTCTTTTCTCTGTGCTTATTAAGTTTAGGTTCACTTTTTGTCGGTGTGAGCCAGCTGTCTGTTATCTCTTTAATTGAACTAGATTCAGATGCCTGGGATCTGCTTATTACTAGTAGACTTCCTCGATTATTAGCTATTTTATTGGCAGGTGCAGGGCTAAGTATTGCGGGCTTAGTCATGCAACAAATCAGTCAAAATAAGTTTGCAGCCCCTTCTACTTCAGGCACGATTGAATGTGCAATGTTAGGCTATATGTTAAGCCTGTTACTATTTGGCAATGGCGATGCATTATGGCTAATTTTCTTAACCGCTATTATTGGTACCTTGGTCTTTGTTAAGTTAATACAATCAATTCAGTTTAAAAATGCCATTTTTGTGCCTTTAATTGGAATAATATTCGGTAATATTATTCAGTCATTGGTTACCTTTATTGCTTATAAGTTTGATGCCTTACAAAATTTGTCAAACTGGAGCTTGGCCAACTTTTCTAATATTTTACAAGGTGACTTCGAGTTACTTTATATCGCCATTCCCTGCGCTATTATCACCTATTTATATGCCAACCAAATTTCTGCTGTAGGCATTGGCAAAAGCTTCGCCACCAATCTAGGTTTAAAGTACGGACAAATAGTCACGATCGGCGTCATTTTAGTCTCTATGATGGCCGCCACTGTAGTGATGATTGTCGGCGAGTTGCCTTTCCTAGGTTTAATCGTGCCTAATATTGTTGCTTATTATCAAGGTGATAATTTAAAGAAAAATTTACCCAATACTGCTTTATTAGGGGCATGTGTGGTACTGGTTTGTGATTTAATCAGCCGAATTATTATTTTCCCTTACGAATTACCTGTGTCCATGTTTATCAGTATTATTGGCGGTTTAGTCTTTATTGTTTTACTGTTAAAGAGAGAAGCTAATGACAGATAAATCCAAAATATGCTTGCTCATCATTTTAATCGTTAGTTTTGCAGTGTTCTTGCTGGGTCATGGCCTAACAGCTGATAATTATCAATATTTTTTGTCTAAACGAACTCCTAAAATACTCGCGATGATCTTAGCGAGTATTGCCATTGCTTTATCTTCTTTTACATTTCAAACCATAACCCATAATCGGATTTTAACTCCGAGTATCATGGGATTTGATGCCTTATATTTATTAATACAGGTCAGCATTGTTTTTATCACTGGTAGTTTAAGTGTGGTTGCACTCAATCCTTATATCAACTTTTCTATTTCAGCCTTTATTATGGTGAGCTTCTCTACCCTACTCTTCCACTTTTATTTTGGTTCTGGAAGGCGCAATATTATCGTACTGCTGTTGGTTGGGGTTGTACTCAGCCAGCTACTTTTTAATATCGCTAATATGTTAGTGATGATGTTAGACCCTAATGAGTATGCCGTTGTACAAGCTAATATGTTTGCTAGCTTTGGCACGGTATCGAAGCAATTAGTTTACCTTTGTATCCCAATTATTCTGTTAGCGGCAATAGCGCTATTTAAACATGCTAATGTGCTCGATGTGTTATGGCTAGAAAATGATAATGCCACCAGCTTAGGTGTAGATGTACCAATAGTCACCAAACGTGCTTTATTACTCAGTGCTTTATTAATTGCGGTGTCGACAGCATTAGTCGGCCCTGTTTTATTTTTAGGACTTTTAGTCACTAATTTGACTCGAGAATGGTTCACGACCTACCAACATAAAACGCTCTTTATAGGCTGTAGCTTAATCTCCATGTTAGCTTTACTCAGTGGTCAAGTCATTGTTGAACATGTCTTTGCATTACAAACGACTTTAAGTGTGGTTATTAACTTTATTGGCGGGCTTTATTTCTTAAGAATGTTACTCAAAAACCAAATTGTCTAAACATAGTAATAGGTAAGTAGGCACATGATAAAAGTAGAAAATATTAACAAACAATATGCCGGTAAACTGGTTGCCAGCAATATCAATGTCGCCTTTGAAAAAGGCAAAGTCACCTCCATTATTGGGCCTAATGGTGCGGGAAAAAGCACTTTATTATCTATCATGAGTCGCTTACTTGATAAAGATTCAGGCAGTGTTTATGTAGATGGAACTGAGTTAGAAAAATGGGCGACTAAAACCCTAGCGAAAAGACTGGCAGTGTTAAAACAGACTAATAACTTAAACATGCGCTTTACCGTTAAAGAGTTCATTTCATTTGGACGCTTTCCACATTCACAGGGTAAGTTAACAGACACCGACCGACAGGTAATACAACATGCAATTGAATATTTAGACTTACAAGTGATTCAAGATAAGTACCTTGATAACCTGAGTGGTGGACAAAAACAATTAGCATTTATTGCAATGGTAATGGCGCAGGATACAGATTACGTTTTACTCGATGAACCTTTGAATAATTTAGATATCAAACACTCCCTACAGATCATGAAAAACATTCGTCGCCTAGCACATGATATGAATAAAGCCGTGGTGATTGTTATCCACGATATTAACTTTGCTTCCTGTTATTCCGATAACATCATCGCCATGAAAAATGGTGAAGTTGCCATTGCCGGTAGTGTGCAAGAAGTGATTCGAGCGCCGGTATTAGAAAGTATTTACGACACTCCTTTTAAAGTTGTGACCTTAGACAACCAAAATGTCTGTGTTTATTATTAATACCTAACTATTTTTTACTGATTCTGTTGGTGAATAACCGAACTGCTTTTTAAACGCATTAGTAAAGTTTGAAGGGTGGCGATAGCCTGCGTTATAAGCAACTTCGGTAATTGAAACAGCACCTCTTCCTAACTGCTGTTTCGCTATTTCCAAACGTCGACGACGAATATAACTATTAACGCTGCAGCCTAACGTGGCTTTAAATTTCCTTTGCAAGCTAGAAGCACTCATGGCAGATACTTCAGACAAGGTTTGTATTGAAATTGAATCGTTGATATGTGACTCAATATAGACCATTAGGGCATCTAACCGTTGGTCAAAATGGTTGTCGATACTTGATAGATTGGAATCTGCTTGAATTGTATTTTGGATATTGATGTTTTTTAGCTGTTCAAAAATAGTCATAAACAGGGTTAAGGTTAAACTTTCAACTTGCATTCTCTGCATAAAATTCGTTGGAGAACTTAAGCGAATCAGATCTTTACTCAAAGACAAGACCTGATCATTCAACCGCAATTTAAAATAAGCTAAGTGTTGTGTTAAAAAGGCATAAAAAGATTCTTCTCGATCGCACCTGCTTTCTACCCACTCAATCGGTAAACTAATATTGAGTTTAGTAACATGATTATCTGCATATAATTGACGATGGAAACTAGCTGGTTTGCTGAGGTTAACTAACACTGCATTACAACTTGTATCTGCATCTAACTCAAAATTAAGTGAGTCATAACCAAACTCCAACTTACCTTCTAATAAAACAACAATTACTAACGATTTTTGTACAGTAGACAACACTTCAAAATCGATCAGTTCGTGTGTTTTTCCTCCCTGTAAAGTAAAACCATTATTAACATGATAAGAGATAAGTTGGCCTTCCGACAATGCTAAAGGCGGTGCTTTTTGTGAAGATGAAATATGACGAGAGTAGTGTTCAGAGATAACAGTTTGGTGATCCTGCTGTTCGAGACAACGTGTCCCACACCCTTTAAGGGTATATTTATTAGCCTCTTCCATGTGCGCTTTCCTCATAACATAATGGTTATTTTGCATAATTGATTAAGCTGTTCTGCCTCCATCAACTCCCCTATTATAAACGCGAATAACTATCATTACTAATTAATAATTTAAGGGAAGTAAATGGAATTCAAAGCGGTAAAAAATAAGGTTTGTGTAGCAGTATTACTTGGTTTAAGTACACAAGTTATTGCAGAAGATACACAAACAATGGATCAGATAGTGGTATGGGGAACCAGCGTATCAAGTAATTCAGAAAACTTAGGTGACCAAGATATTTCATTAAAGCAAGCGGATCATATGTCAGATCTTCTTCGTGATATTCCAGGGGTAGATGTAGGTGGAACGCATTCGTTAACACAGCGTATCAACGTACGTAGTTTAGGGGAAAGTGACTTAGATATTCGTTTGGATGGTGCATCTCAACATGCGAATATGTTTCATCATATTGGTAACCTAACATTAAATCCCGATATTCTTAAATCTGTTGATATTGAGGTAGGTAATAACTCTGTTACTCAATCAGGTTTAGGTGGCACAGTGCTTTTTGAAACTAAAGACGGTAAAGATCTATTACGTAATGGAGAGCAAGTTGGTGCTCGGGTTTATGGTGGTTACGCAAGCAATGATAACCAACAAGGTTCTTTAACGGTATACGGTATGTTAAGCGATAAAGTTGACGCAATGATTTACGGTAATATAGTCGACCGCAATAATTTTGAAGATGGTGATGGCACTGAAACCTACGGTTCAGCAGGTAAAGTATCTAATATCTTATTTAAAGTGGGTTATGAACCTTCTGCTCAGCATCGTTTTGAATTGAGCTATGACATGTATCGAGATAGTGGCGACTACAATCCCCGTCCAGATATGTCTGGTGATGCGAACTTAGGGTTAAGTGGTGACTTATTGATCCCTACCGATTATGACCGTGACACAATTACCGCTTCCTATCAATTAAAAGGTCAAAAACACACCGGTAAAGCAAATGTTTACATCAGTACCACTGAAATTACACGTGACGAAACAGTAATGGAAGGAGTATGGCCAACTAACCGTGTTTCAGTTAATACCGCTAAAAACCAAAATATAGGGATAAATACTCTATTTGAATCTAACCTAGTGGTAGGCAGTTTTGATAACCAACTCAATTATGGTGTCGATTTTGTGCACCAAAACAGTAGTAGCACTTATGGTGATACCGACTATATGGATGAAAATGCTATCTCTAGCGCCATTTTCATTGAAGACCGCTTCTACTTTACCGATAACTTCTCTGTGACAGCCGGTCTCCGTTACGATAATTTCCGTCGTGATGCCGAAACCAGCGATAAAACATTTGATGATATTACTTGGGCTTTAGGCATTGATTGGGATGTAACAGAGTCTGTCAGTTTATTTGCCAGTGCTCGAAGTCTGTTTAAAGGCCCAGAATTACTTGAAACCTTTATACAGTATCAAGACGTTGCCTATTTGGATGATGATATAAAAGCAGAAACAGGTTTAAACAGTGAAGTGGGAATACGTTACTCAGAATTCTTTGGTGAGCACTCAGTCAGCGCTAGCGCCACTGTCTTTCAGACTAATATTGATGATTACATTACAGAAACCTATCAAGATGATGGCTCGTACTTAATCGAAAATATTGGAGATGCGCAAATAAAAGGCTTTGAGTTAAGTACCAGTTATGGGTACGACGCTTTCTTTACCAAGTTATCTTACTCACGTTCAGATTCAGACAACACAACGACAGGTGGCCCACTTCTTGATGCCAATGGTCGTAGTATGGATATCGGCGATAGTATCTCATTATCATTAGATTACGAACTATCATCGATCAATTTATTAGTAGGCTGGACATCAAACTTTGTATTAGAAGAAGATAATGTTGAAGATGATAGCGCGGTTAAAGAAGCTTACAACACACATGATCTATACGCACAATGGACGCCATCAAGTATCGAAGGACTACAATTAACCTTTGGCATTGATAACGTAACAGATGAATTATACACCTCTCATGCATCCAGAACTGGATCAGCTCGTGGTTACACATTAGATGATTATGAACCAGGCCGTAACTTTAAACTATCAGCCGCTTATCAATTCTAATTTATTTTTTATTACCCATGTTGAGGGCCTAACGGCTCTCTTTTTTATACTGGAAGCCGAACAATGCATTATAGTAAAACATTAATAAAATCAGAGCATGCCGCTCGTTACTTGCAAACCCTATGTCGACACTTTTCAAGAAAAGTGCCAGCAGAATGGAATGAGCAAACAGGTAAAGTTAACTTTGCAATGGGCAACTGTGAACTAACTAACTTAACAGAAAGTAATGAATTAGCTGTTATTTGTAGCGCTGATTCATTGGCTAAATTAACCACAGTTCAACGTATTTTAGAACAACATGTAACCATGCTATCCAGAAGAGAAACGATCCATATTGTTTGGATAGAAGGCTGATAATATATGCTTCTTCCACACTCTGAAGAAGCATGACTGTGTTGTTCATCAACAAATAACATTCGTAGCACCAACCAATCGCTCTAGTTTCTTAGCATAAGATTTAGATCTCACCTTTACTAACGGTAATCTTGTTTAAGTTTCCATACTCTTTTGAATATCTTCTTTACAATCCAACACGATATCAGTGAACGCATCAATGATTGCGCTCTCCTCATTACGCCTATATTGTAATTGTAAAGGAATGGCCGTTTGCACTTTTATCAAGGGAATAAAATGGCAAGCATCACTATATAATTTACGTACGCAAAACGGGGCAATGGCTACCCCTAACCCTGCCGCTACTTCTGTCACTAAGGTTTGCATATGGCGTGGTTGACTCACAATACTAGGAGAAAACCCGGCTTGCTTGCATTGCATAATGGTTTCGTCAAATAAACCAAGAGCTTCATCACGATTAAAAATAATAAAAGATTCGTTTTTTAATTCAGCTAAAGCAATATTTTTCTGGTTCGACAGAGGATGATCCTGATTGACTATCACGACTAATTTATCAACGTAAATAGAGTGAGTAACAAAGTCTTGTGCAATCCCACTTGGTAAAGGACGTGAAAAAGCAATGTCTATTCGTCCTGTTTGCAACGCATCAATTTGCTCCGTTGCAGTCATCTCCAATAAAACTACATTTACTGCTGGGTATTGCTGTTTATAACGGCGTACCAATTTCGCCATAAAGGTGAAACAGGCAGAGCTAAGGTGAGCAATATGCAGCGTCCCAATTTGTCCATTATTAGCACGTTTCACCTGTGATTTAGCTTGCTCTGTCATCGCTAAAATAGCAGTTGCATCTACTAATAACTGTTTTCCTACTTCGGTAATATTTACCTCTCTGGAAGTTCGTTTAAATAAATTGACGCTTAACTCATCTTCTAAAGCCGCTATCTGGCGACTTATCGCTGGTTGGACTGTATTTAACTCGCGTGCAGCTTCAGAAAAACTTTTATGCTTAGCCACCACAACAAAACTTTTTAAGGATTTAATATCCATCGTGAGGATCCTTATTTAAACAACTCCACCAATACCATTATTGTATAGATTCAATAAAATAATAACATTTTTGCTATAACCAATGTTCTTTTATGCTTCTCCTATGTTCATAGTCTGAGAGTCGAAAATGCCAACAAACACCACTAGCCCATCTTTAAGTCGCTTTATTTTATTATTAATGACCACTGCGATTGCTGCCACAGCGGCGAATCTTTATTATAACCAGCCAATTTTGCCTTTAATTGCACAAGAGTTTGAACTTACTAGTGGTCAATTAGGTAGCATTCCAGCGTTAACTCAATTCGGTTACGCTTTTGCATTATTGTTTATTTCACCATTAGGCGATGCCATAGCAAGACGTCGTTTAATCGCTTGCTTATCTAGTCTACTGGTTGCTTCCTCTTTACTCGCGGTATTTTCCCCTAATCTCATACTATTATTAATTGCTGTATTTTTAATTGGGGTAAGCGCTAATATTACACAACAACTAATTCCCTTTGCCGCCTCCATGGTCTCGCCAGAAAACAAAGGCGCAACTTTAAGTACTTTAATGGTGGGATTAACATTAGGTATTTTATTATCAAGAACCTTAAGTGGTTTTGTTGGTGAACAATTTGGCTGGCGTGCTGTATTTATTATGTCGGCTGGACTATCTGCTGTGTTTGGGCTGCTATTATTTAGCTTTTTACCACTCAATAAACCACACAGTAATCTAGGTTATTGGGCATTAATTAAGAGTACTTTAAGCTTATTTATTAAACATAAGTCATTACAAAAATACACTTTTTCAGGTGCCTGTTGGTTCGCCTCTTTTAATGTGCTGTGGGCTACTTTAGCTATCCATGTCAGCGATGCCCCTTTTAACTATAATGCCCAACAAGCAGGATTATTTGGTGTCATAGCCTTGGCCGGTGTCATTGGTGCTAAATTAGCCGGCAGATGGGTCAGTAAACTTGGCTCTAACAATGTAGTAATGGTTGCTTTAGTCTTGATTGCATTGGGCTTTGTTATTACAGGTTTATTCGAGGGTAATCTTATCGCCTTAATTGTCGGTATCATCTTAATTGATTTCGGTATTTTTAGTGCACAAGTAGCAAACCAAGTACGAGTATTTAGTATCGACCCGAATGCACAAAGTCGTATCAACGGTATCTATATGCTTGGTTATTACCTAGGTGGCGCGATAGGTTCAGTGGTTGGATTAAAAGCCTTTGCGTTATATCAATGGCCTGGAGTGATTACGGTGAGTTTACTGTTTTTATTAGGCAGCGGATGTTTTAATGCATTGGCTAAAAGAACCTAATCATTAAAATCGATGCACTATAATGCATCGATTTCGTGATTTTATACACTAGCCCTGTCTTGCTTTAAAGCGCGGGTTAGTTTTGCAAATAACGTAAGATTTCCCCTTCCTTCTCACAATCTGACAGTCAGGGTGGCGTGTTTTAGCACTTTTTAATGAACTCAATACTTTCATCTTGCCCCCTAAGACTTTAATTTACCAAAGCGATTATTAAACTTAGCAACGCGACCGTCCTGTGCAACAACAGTCTGTTTACCAGTGTAATAAGGATGAGATTCGCTTGACACCTCAATCGCGTAATAAGGGTACGTCTGTCCATCTATCTCGACGGTTTTACTAGGTTGTAGAGTGGAACCGACGATAAAGTACTTATCAACAGATGTGTCGTGAAAAGCCACTTTTTGGTATTTAGGGTGAATATTCTCTTTCATAAAAAGCCTCTAATTAATTTAATATGTTATAACATAACAATTTAATTTAGAGCGGCAGCTTTTGCAAGATATTTTTGATAATAATTATCATTAACTTATTTTTAGATCTTACTGACTGGGTATATTGGAGGATAAGTTTATACTAATAAGTTTAAACAGGTTTAAGAGTGGGGAGTTGCTATTTATATAAATAGTAAATGAGATGAAAATAGCTTTATAAATTAACTACCTTCATCTCATATTTATTATCAATCTAATGGCAATGGTAATTACCTGTTTTACTATTTCTATGACATCCAGCTGAATCAGTGCCGCCAGAGTGAGCCAGAACTCCACCTATAAAACTAAATGTTATAAATACAACAAATATTACTTTTTTCATTTTAACTTCCATATATATAATAAACTCCATAGCCTAAATTTATTAGGTTAATGAGATATTACCACCAACAGTCAAATTAAAGTGAATTAATTAAAAATAATAAGCATGCTTATAACTCTATCGTTAATTTTTGTGATTATAATAGCAGTACTAATATTTTACTTTACTTCCATATACCCTTCCCAACCACCAAACTCTGTAATATCTTTTGCTGATTCAATAGCATAACCTTCACAGATAAAACTAGTTACCCAGCTTCCATCGGCGAGTTGAATTTTACCTAGTCCTAGTGGTTGAGGGATGCCTGTTAAAAAACTACCCACAGTATTTTCTGGTAAACGCCATACTTCAACGTCAATGGCTGCACCTTGCTCTGCTACTCTAATTAAACCAGGACGAAATGGAGGACCACCCGCTAACGCATAAAAACGATAATCAGCCGATGTCTTAGTGCTTTTTACTAGATACGCCCCACGCTCAGTCAATTGATGGTTGAGTGGAAAACCAGTGAGGTGTGCACCACATACCGCTATATCAACCTGTCCTTCTTTTGCTTCTGAGCTTAATGTTTGCTCAACATCACTGAGTTTATGTGCTGTCGCACCTAAAGTGAAATTGGTTGTTTTTTGCCATTGAGCACCGACACTTAATAACAAGCGGTCACTAAAAGCAGGGCCAAACAGCGTAATACCAAATGGTAAACCTGAAGACAATAACCCAGCAGGTAACGCAATTGCGGCATAGTCTAACAGGTTCATAAAGTTGGTGTAATAACCTAGATTTGAATTAAGTTGAATTGGGTCTGCTTCAACCTCTTTTATGCGGTAAGCAGTGCCTGCCGTAGGGGTTAATACACAATCTAATTCCGATAAAATAGCGTCACACTGTACTTTAAATGCTTGTAAACGATACATTGCTTTAAAAGTATCTACTGCTGAATGTGCCGTTGCACCGCCCACGATAGTTTGTATCACTGGTAAACACTGTGTTGGATCCGCTTTAAAAAACGCTTCAATCGCAGCATAACGTTCAGCCACCCAAGGTCCTTCATAGAGTAATCTCGCCGCATCTAAAAATGGTTGGAAATTGATAATAATAATCTCTGCACCAGCCTCTTTTAAACGCTCAACACTGGTTTCAAATAACATTTGAGCACCATAGTCACCAAAAAAATTCAACTGTGATGCTTCAGGTATTCCAACTTTTAAACCAGTCAGTGTTCTATTTGTATCATAATGCTCTGCACTGTTGGTTAGTAAATTATCACGTGAATAACAATCATCAGCATCTAACTCTGATGCTATATCTAACACCAGATTCACTTCACTGGTACTGTTAGCAAAAATAGTCACACAATCTAAGCTTTTACAGGCTGGCACCACACCAGTACAACTAATTAATCCCTTAGTTGCCTTCATACCCACAATGTTATTTAATGCGGCTGGTACACGACCGGAGCCCGCTGTATCAGTGCCTAAAGAAAAGCTAACCTGCCCAGTTGCAACGGCAACTGCACTACCAGAGCTTGAGCCTCCAGAAACATAGTCAGGATCAAAGCTATTATTCACTGCTCCCCAAGGACTGCGCACACCCACTAAACCCGTTGCAAACTGATCAAGGTTAGTTTTACCTAGTGGGATAGCTCCCGCTTCAATCAATAGTTTTACAACACTTGATGACTCAGTAGGTTGAAATGAATAGGCTTCACAAGCAGCGGTAGTGGGTAACATAGCAAAATCGATATTATCTTTAGCTGCAAATGGCACTCCATATAATGGCAACTCATCGATAGATTTAGACTCAAGTACCGTTAACATCTGATCAAGTTGTTCTTCAGAAATGGTGCTGATCCAAACATTACTGGTATCGTTTTTTGCCTGTACTAACTTTTCTTTTAAGAATGTTTTAACGTTTAACTCACCACTACGGTAAGCCGCTTTTAACAGGTCTATATTCATATTTTGTTGTAGCATTAACTTGTCCATTATAGTTTCTCCAAAATCATTAAGCGTTGCCCTGCATGTACTTGTGCACCCTCTTTTTGTACAATATTCATGACCTTACCATCGGCAGGCGCAACCACTTCTATCTCCATTTTCATTGCTTCTAAAATTAACAGGGTTTGTCCTGCTTTGACTGTTTCACCAGGTTTTACTAAAACTTGCCAGATATTGCCAGCTACATGGCTGTCTACTCCACGTTGCTGCTCGGTTAATGTGGCAATATCGGTTTCGATTTGTGTCATCTCTTTTGCCACGAAATTAGCTTGTCCGGTCTCCTGCCAACGTTGACGTTCCGCTTCAAAAGCTTGTTGTTGCTTTTCTTTGAAGGTCACAATCGATTCTTGATCTGCACTTAATTGTGCTTGGTATTCAGCAAGGCTAAAGGTGGTCTCTTGGATTTTTAAGGGGTAATCACCGCGTGGGAAATCTTTACGGATTTGCGTTAATTCTTCACTACTCACAGGGTAAAAACGGATCTGGTCAAAAAAGCGTAACAGCCACGGTTTTTTGAACTCTTCTGTTTGGCGGTAACGATTCCACATTTGTAATGTGCGTCCCACAAACTGATAACCACCAGGGCCTTCCATACCATAAACACATAAGTAAGCACCACCGATACCCACGGCATTTTCTGGCGTCCAAGTTCTTGCTGGGTTGTATTTTGTAGTCACTAAACGATGACGAGGGTCTAAGGGAGTTGCTACCGGAGCGCCTAAATAGACATCTCCTAACCCCATCACAAGATAACTGGCATTGAATACAATTTCTTTCACTTGTTCAACGGACTCAAGGCCATTAATACGACGAATAAACTCGATATTATCAGGGCACCAAGGTGCATCTTTGCGCACTAATTCATCGTATTTTTTAATCGCTAAACGTGTCGCATAATCATCCCAAGAAAGTGGGATATTAACGATTCGTGATGGCACTGAAAGTTGACTATCATCACCTAAGCTCTGTTCAGCATCTACAACGATGTCGAGTAACTGTTTAAGTGGTAATTGTAAATTATCGTAATGAATTTGCAGCGATCGGATACCCGGTGTTAACTCTTGCATGCCTTGTAGTTTCAGACTTTGTAATTTCAACATTAATGCATGCACGCGGAAACGTAATGCAACATCTAATACCTGTTGCCCATATTCCACTAATAGGTAGTCTTCACCACTGGCACGAAATACCACTTGTTCATTTAATGCCGTTTTATCAAGTTGTTTAATAATCGCACTTTCTGGTAAAACACTTGGTAATTTTTGTGCTAGATATTGCCCTTGTTCGATTGCCGCTAATTGTGCTAGTTCAAACTGTTGTGCATCTTCGATAGAGACGGCTTGGAAGCGAATGGTTGCACCAGCTTTCAGCTGACCAACTTTCCATAAATCTGCTTTAATGATGGTGACCGGGCAAACAAACCCACCTAAGCTTGGGCCATCTGGTCCTAAAATCACCGGCATATCACCAGTAAAGTCTATGGTACCAACTGCATAAGCGTTATCGTGGATATTCGATGGGTGTAACCCAGCTTCCCCACCATCATTACGAGCCCATTTTGGTTTTGGTCCCATTAAACGGACACCTGTACGGCTTGAGTTAAAATGCACTTTCCATGTAGCATTAAAAAATGCGTCGATATCTTCTGGCTGGAAAAAGTCAGGCGCGCCATGAGGACCGTAAATAACACGAATAGTCCAGTCATCGCTGATTTCAGGTAATTGAGCAGTTAGGTTATTTTCCACAGGTGCAGTTTGAGCTAAATCTTCAATATGTAATACGTCGCCAGTTCGGATAGCTCGCCCTGCATGACCGCCAAATTGCCCCAAGGTAAAGGTCGATTTACTACCTAAATAATCAGGGCATTGAATACCACCTTGCACAGCTAAATAACTTCGAGCACCAGCACCTTGAATATTACCTAAAGTCAGCGTTTGACCGGCTTGTACTGTAATGATTTTACCAACTTTGATGCTCTCTTGGTCCAACTCAGCTTGAATAGTTGCCCCTGTCAGAATAAATCGCGTCGCACTATTAAACTTTAATGTAGGACCACTGACGGTAATCTCTAATCCTGCATCACTTTTTTCGTTTCCTAATAAAGTATTACCTAAGCAAAAACTCATGCTATCCATTGGGCCTGATGGCGGTACCCCGACATCCCAATAGCCTTTACGTCCGGGATAATCTTGAATAGTGGTTTGCGTGCCTCCAGCTAAAACATCAATAGAGCAAGGTAAGTAGGTAAACTGATTTAAGGTTTGTGTTAATAACTCGCCCGCTTCAACAATATCGTTATTTAATAGCTGCAATAAATAGTCTTTGTTACTTTCAATACCGTACACTTGGCTGTCGGATAATGCTTGTTTCAAACCATTTAATGCAAGAGAGCGGTTTTCACTATGACAAATCACTTTAGCTAGCATAGGGTCAAAGAATGGTGATACTTCTACCCCACTTTCTAGCCAATGATCAATACGTAACTGCCCTTGTTCAACTTCTGTAGCCCATTTTACATGGCTGATTAAACCGGCACTTGGTTGGAAATCTTTATTCGCATCTTCTGCATAAAGACGTACTTGAATTGCATGACCATTAACAGCTAAGTTACTGCCCAACTCTGCCACTGGAGGTAAGGTATTAGCCGCTAAGCTAACCATCCAATTCACTAAGTCAACACCGTACACCATTTCCGTGACACCGTGCTCTACTTGTAAACGAGTGTTTACTTCTAAGAAGTAAAATTGCTGTGCTTGCTGGTCAAATACAAACTCTACAGTACCTGCACTACGATAGTTCACCATCGCTGCTAGACGTGTCGCTGTTTGATGGAGTTCGCTACGCAGCTGTTCACTTAAATTCGGTGCAGGGCTTTCTTCAATCACCTTTTGGTTACGACGTTGTGCCGAACAATCACGCTCACCTAGTGCGATTGCGCCGCCTTTACCATCACCAAAAATTTGCACTTCAATATGACGTGCTTGCACAATAAACTTTTCTAAAAACAACGCACTATTGCTGAAGTTATTTTCACTTAACCTTTTAACTGAGTCGTAAGCTTGGCTTAGCTCTTCAGCACTATTGCAGCGTTGCATGCCAATACCGCCACCACCAGCAGTACTTTTTAACATCACTGGGTAACCAATTACATCAGCACGTTGCAATGCTTCTTCTACGCTGTTTAATAAATCACTACCTGGCAATAATGGAACGTTTGCTTGTTCTGCTAATTCACGGGCTCGGTGCTTTAGACCAAACTGCAACATCTGTTCAGCAGTTGGTCCTAAAAACACCAGTCCATTGGCTTCACAGGCAGCAACAAAATCTACATTTTCACTTAAAAAACCATACCCAGGATGAATAGCCTGTGCACCACATTGTTTAGCAATGTTGATCACTTTATCCATATCAAGATAGGTTTGCTTAGCATTGCCTTCCCCTAAGGAGAATGCATGGTCAGCTTGTGAAACATGAAGGCTATCAGCATCTGCTTGACTATAGATAGATACACTTTCGATCCCCATGGCAGTGAGTGTTCTAATAATACGGCAAGCGATAGCACCACGATTGGCAATTAATACTTTAGTAAACATAATAGTGACCTTTTACAGGTCGGGTCGTCCCGAATTAATACTGAGAAATTAGTAACAAGGTCGTCCTTGTATTCTCATTGATTGTATTGAATCAATTTGTGCGTAAGCTTTAGTCCCACACCAACATTTCTACAGGAGTTGGATTGTAAGCATTACATGGATTATTTAACTGAGGGCAGTTAGATAATAATACGATCACGTCCATTTCTGCTTTCATTTCAACATACTTACCAGCACCACTGATACCATCTTCAAAGGTTAGCCCGCCCTCTTTGGTTACAGGTACATTCATGAAGAAGTTAATGTTATGGGTAATATCCCGCTTGCTTAAACCATATTGTGGGTTCTCAGCAACCGCTAATAACCAACTATCACGACAAGCATGCATGCACTTTTTCTCTAGCGAGTAACGTACGGTATTACTTTCCGTTGCACATGCACCGCCTAATGTATCGTGACGACCACAGGTATCAGCAGTAATTTCTAGCAGAGTATTACCATCGTTCGATAGTAGTTTGGTACCCGCTGTGAGGTATACATTCCCTTGCTCGCGAATCGTATCCATTGCGCTGTAACGCTCACTTGGATCCTTAGCATTATAAAATAAGGTATCAGCGGCTTGGTTTCCTTCTAAATCTAAAATACGTAAGGTTTGTCCTGCTTTCACTACTTTCATGTAGTAATCACCGGCAGGAACGATATCGCGACGTACCGCTTGTTCAGCTTGTAGTGGACTTTCAGCGATCATAATTATGCTCCTACAGTGTGTGTGTGAGTGTGTTCGCACTGATAGCGACGGTTATTTTCAAATCCACGTGTATTTTCTCCACATAGATTTGCACAAAGGTCATCATCGGCAATAGGCGCAGCTTTACTGACTGATAATAAAACAGGTAAATTTGGGTATTTATTACTTGGATTCATAGGATGCGGACAAGTTGAAATAACCACCAAAGTATCAATTTCAAAACGCAATCCAACACTATCACCAGCTTTACTGTGCTGTTCAACAAAATTTAAGTCGCCTTGGTCATCGGTAGTCACTTTGCTAAAAACATTGATATTGGCAGCAAGGTCGCGTTTTCCTAATCCATATTTAGCAACTTCTACTAACAAACTATCATAGCCATTTTGTAACCAGTTATTGTGGTCACCTTGATAATCACGCACGCCCCACTTATCTAACACTTTTTGCTTGTTAGCCACGCCCCCGACACTATCAATCCACCCCGTATCATCACTAACAATAGAGCAGAAGATTCTTCCCATATCAGAATATAAACAGTGGCCCTGTGTCAGTTTAAAGGTGTGCTGCCCTTTTAATGTATCTGGCGCGTTATAACGTTCTAATAAATTATTTGGGTTATAAAACAACATGGATGCGTTTGCACCACCCTCCAAGTCAGTAACGGTCAATAAATGCCCTGCTGGCACAACGAGTGACCAGTGACTTGCACCGGGTATATGCTCTTCATAAATCGCATCTGCAACGCGACTTTGTGGTTGTTGATTTTGTTGCATTTTATTCTCCTAAACAGTTTTTTCCGTAACTGTATTTTTAACTAAATGTTGCAGTGATGAGGGGACTGCTTGCCCGGTTTCCAGCATGATATCGTAGACGATTTGAGCTCCGAATCGCTCGGGAGCTTGGGGATCAATACGTGGTTTATCTAATACCCAAACACGAGAGCCTAGGCTAAAACCTTCTGATAAATCATGCGTGATCATAAATACGGTTAAGCCACGCTTTTTCCAAAGATCACGAATTAATTCGTGCATATCTTTACGAATACCAGGATCTAAAGCACCAAAAGGTTCATCTAATAATAGGATACGTGGTTCTTTAATTAAGGCTTGTGCAATGGCTAGACGTTGCTGCATACCGCCGGACATTTCGTTAGGATAACGTTGCGCTGCATGGCCTAACCCAACCGCCGTTAGCATTTCTAATGCCGCTGCTTTTAGTTTATTACGTTTATTTTTTGAAAAGACTTTGCCTAGTAATGGAGAAGCCGCAAACTCCCCTCCTAACATGACATTTTCTAGTGCATTGAGGTGTGGAAAAGCAGAGTACTTTTGAAACACTATGCCACGTGTTTCATTAGGCTCAGCGGGCATCGTTTCACCATCTAACAAAATATTGCCACGGCTTGGTGTTTCAGTTCCTAACAACATATTTAATAAAGTTGTTTTACCGCAGCCTGATGCGCCAACAATACTTACAAATTCACCGGCTTTTACACTTAAATCTACCTTCTCTAAAACCACTGTAGAACCATATTCTTTCCACACTTGTTTCATTTCAATAATGTTATTTTTCATTAATCATTTCCTCGCTTACCGTGGTACCAAGGGAAAGCACGTTGAGAAAGCAACCGTAATAGTGCATCCATCACAAAGGCTAATACCGCAATCCACAACACATAAGGTAGAATGACATCCATCGCAAGGTATCGACGAATCAAAAAGATGCGATAACCTAACCCTTCTGTTGCAGCAATCGCTTCACCTGCAATTAAAAATAACCAAGCACTACCTAAAGTTAAACGCACAGCATCTAATAAAGCAGGCAATACTTGTGGCAACACCACTCTAACCATGATTTGCCAGCTACTTGCACCTAGCGTCTGAGCCTTCAATAATTGTTCTGAAGGTAATGACTCTGTACGTAACTGTAAATCTCGAATTAGAATCGGACAGATTCCAATGATAATTAACATCACTTTTGATAGTTCACCTAAACCAAATACAATAAATAATACTGGTAGAATAGCCATCGGCGGGATTAATGAGATAGCAGTGATCAGGGGAGAGAATGTGGCACGCATAATCGGTAGCATGCCATTTACAACACCAATCACTAAGCCGATCAATGCACTTATACCAACGCCTAGCAATAAACGCTGTAAACTTGCACCAGTATCAACCCATAACAGATATTCACCAGTTCGTTTACTCGGTTCAAAGGCCATACGGTGTATTGCATCATAAAAGCTAGACCAGGCAGGTAGCAACTTGTCACTTGGGTTTTCTAATAGACGTGCATCAGATGCCATCGTATAAGCAATTATCAAGATAACAAACGGTAACAGCGTTAATAAGAATCGTGTGGTACGACTTGGTTTGCTATTCATTAATCTCATAATGATCAGCCTTATAGTTTGTTATCAATAGCCATTTGCATGAAGCTTGGGTCAAAACGTAACTTAATATTACTTTTATCACCGTAAACCCCTGTTGGTGTTTCTATACCGATGAATTTAGCATCAGCTGCGCCTTCGCCTAATAAACCATGTTCAAAAGAAAATTCAGCAACTTTACCCATAGTACTTAACAGTGCAGGGCTATTGTTAAACTCAACGGCATCTTTTGCATCATAAAACATTTTAGTTGACGCTAATTGAGCATCGTAGCCCGCTAAATCAGTGCCTGAAGCATCAGCCATTGCGCTGCGAGCCATAGTTGCTTTTGCATCATCGCCTTGCATGGTTTGCATTATTTCGTACCATGCTCCGGTTAATGCTTTACCTAGTTTAGGGTTATCAGCTAACACATCTGAGTTAACCACTAATAGGTCAATGATCTCACCAGGGATCTGTGAAGAATCAAACACTTTATTAGTATCTGGCATCACAGTTATTTCACTTAATAATGGATTCCAAGTTGTGACTGCAGTAACATCATCAGTAGTAAATGCAGCGACTAAATCGGCATCAGAAGTATTAACAACACGTACATCACGCTCTGTTAGTGAAACAGTTTGTAAAGCACGGGTAAGGAGATAGTGAGAAACACTTAATTCAACCAAGTTGACGTTTTGGCCTTTGATATCAGCTAAGTTATCAGTGCCTTTTAAAACAACCGCATCATTACCATTAGAGAAATCTCCGATAATAAGTGAAGTTGAATCAACACCACTGGCAGCTGGAATGGTTAGAGCATCCATGTTAGTCATTACAGTTGCATCAAATTGACCCGCTGTGTACTGATTAATTGACTCAACATAGTCATTGATTTGAACAATATCGATTTTAATATCGTATTTATCAGCCCATTTTTTAACAATGCCTGAAGTCGCACCATAATCCCATGGCATCCACCCTACATAGATGGTCCAAGCTAACCGGAATTCTGATTTAGTTTCTGCGAAGGCAGTGGAAGGGGTAACAATTAAGGCACTACATAATGTGCTAACGGTAAGTACTTTAGTGATTGATTTACGTAGGTATTTAGTTAATTCCATTTCTTTTCTCCTTAGTTACACATTTAAAAGCATGAGAGACATTGTTGCGTCTTCTCCCGGGCTTTTATCCCTCCGTGTAACCTTAGAAAAAAGGTCGACAACTCTCGGACCAGTCACTGCGAACAGCCGGAACCCTAGATGTCTATTTTTATATTGTATATCGGCAACACTTACGACTGCGGCCAATGTCTCTCATACGAGCAATTTAACAATCTAATAGAAGCAATCACTATGCCAAAAACAAAAAACCTTTATTTTCAATTGTTAATAAAAATTAGATTAAAATATTTTTGAGAAATGCACCAGAAAAAAACAATAATTGCACCATTAAGAAACAAAAAGTTGGGTGATTCGATAGTAATTAGGATAAAAAGCAGAATATAAAAAATAATGAGAATGATTATATTCATCAATTATTAATAAAATATTATAAACATAAGCGATTAATAAGGGTTATCTATGAGATGTAAGTATAAATAATAATAACTATTAGTTAATATATACCTCTAAAGATATCATTTCATTCATATCAATACTCAAATGGAAGCAGCGTTTTGAATAAACAAAGACATGTGGTTATTGTTGACGACCAATCAACAGGCAGAATTATTCTAAAAAAAATAATTTTACAAATCGCAGATGACATTACAGTCATTGATTTTGCAGATCCTAACGAAGCGTTAAAATGGTTAACAACGCACCCTGTGGATCTTATTATTACTGACTATAAAATGCCCGACTTAAATGGCATTGAGTTTATTCAAAAAGTACGGGAATTAAGTCATGGTCAACATGTCCCCATCATGATGATTACCGTAGTGAGTGAAAAAGCAATTCGCTATGAAGCTCTAGAGGCAGGGGTTACTGCATTTTTAACGCGTCCTATCGACCAGATTGAGTGCCGTACTACTTGTAGAAATTTACTTAAACTACACCAACAACATGTAATTATTCAAAATAGAGCTGATTGGCTTGCACAACAAGTTGAGCTTGCCACTGAGCAAATTCTGCAACGAGAAAAAGAAACTATTTTAAAGCTAGCTAAAGCAGGTGAATACCGTGATGAAGAAACCGGTAATCACGTTATTAGAATGGCTAAATATTCAAAAGAAATTGCCTGTGAAATGGGTTTAACGGAAGCAGAATGCAGTGATTTAGAGCATGCGGCACAGATGCATGATATAGGTAAGATAGGTATTCCAGATAATATACTACTCAAACCGGGTAAGTTTGAACCTGATGAATGGGCGACCATGCAGACTCATGCAACTATTGGGTTTGAAATATTATCAGGCAGTGAATCAAAATATATGCAAATGGGGGCTATCATTGCACTTAATCACCATGAACGTTTTGATGGCACGGGCTACCCAAATAAATTGGCAGGCAAAGATATCCCTCTAATTGCTCGCATCGTTTCTGTGGCGGATGTATTTGATGCATTAATTTCAGTGAGACCTTATAAAAAAGCATGGCCTATCCAAGATGCTATAAACTTTATTACGGCTAATTCAGGATCTCAGTTTGACCCAAAGTGCGTTGACGCTTTTATTCGACGCCTTCCAACGATCTTAAAAATACAAAGTGAGTATCCTGATATTTAACTAATACTAATCACACTATTTAACTGATCTATTTAGCTTGTTAAAATAACTTACTTTTTGTTACGCAAAAGTTAGATCACTTATTTGCTTTAACATAATCAATAATACAGGCTATATCTATTAATGAACGTCTTTTGTAAAAGAATCTATGCTGTAAAGAAGTACCTAAAGAAACATAACGACCCTGAAATAGAACAAGCATTAGTACGTGTGTTTATAGGTATCGCTCTAATTCTTTTTTTTTGCACCCCTTGGAATTTACCTGAAGATGGCGCCCTACTTTTAATATCTCAATTTAATTTGGTTATTATTGTTGCGACAATAATATCGATAATGATAGTAGCAGCTATCATACGTAATCCTAAAAAAAGTGTCATAAGACGAATAGCAGGTATATTTCTCGATTTAATTTCACTCTCTATGTTAATGGAAACGGCTAATGACCATGCAGTGTATTTATTTGTTTTCTATCTATGGGTTATTTTAGGTAACGGTTTCAGATTCGGGCTTAATTACCTATATCTATCGATGATTGTTGGCACTACCGGATTTTCATTCTCCATCTTATACGGCACATATTGGCAAGAAAACATTCATATAGCTATCAGTTTATTGTTGGTTATTACACTTATCCCCCTGTACTCTATCTTCCTGATTAATAAGCTTTATAATGCAATAGATATGGCAGAGAAAGCGAACCAGGCTAAAAGTCGATTTTTAGCTAATATGTCACATGAGTTAAGAACACCTTTAAATGGGGTATTAGGGATTGGTGATTTATTAAGAGAAACTAAACTAGAAGATGAGCAACGCAACTTAGTCAACACAATGCAAAGCTCAGCAAAAATATTACTCAATTTAATAGAAAAAGTACTCGATATATCTAAAATTGAAGCGGGAAAAATAACTATTACTGAAAGTAATTTTGAACTTCATTCTGTTATTAATTCTGTTATGGCTACGCAAAAGTTAATTGCCAAAGCAAAGTCACTCGAGATCAAGTCTTCCATCGCGAGCAATATTCCCTACCTATTAAAAGGAGACCAACAATATCTCCGCCAAGTACTTGTTAACTTAATTGGTAATGCCATTAAATTTACCGATCAAGGAACAATTACCCTTAATATTGAAACGGTAACAAAAGCTGAGCAGTCCACCACACTGAGATTTGAGATTATTGATACCGGAATAGGAATTAATAAAAGTGCGTTAAATAGTGTTTTTAATGACTTTACACAAGTTGGAGAAACAAACAACCGTCATATTGGTGGTTCAGGATTGGGTACAACCATTTCAAAAGAATTGGTTGAATTAATGGGAGGTGAAATTGGTGTTAGCAGTGAGTTAGGTCAAGGATCAACTTTTTGGTTTGAACTCCCTTTTAATTTCACTCCAAATCCTTTAAAGAAAATAAATAGTAGTAATTTATTAATCTTAGCGACGCCTGAAACTCAACAAACCATACAATCGTTTTTAAATACTTGGAATATAAAAGCGACCTTTACTCAATCAGCAGATGAAAGTCTGACTCTCTTATCGCAAAGCTTAACTCGAAAAAAACCTTATAAAACCATTATCATTGATAGTTTGAGTTTATCTGCGTTGACATCACTAGAGCAATTTTTAGATCGTGTAAAGGCTGAAACAGATGCAATAAACTTTTCTATTATTTTACTGAATCCACCTTCGCCGGGCTTAACATGTAGTAAAATTAAAAACAGAGTAACTAAAACAATAGTAAATTTAAAAGATAACAGAGAACTGTTTAATGCTTTCTATTTTTGTCTACAAAAGAAAGCTCATCAGGAGACTAATATTGTATCTTTTAATGAATTTTATGCTGCTCAAGAAGATGCTAAGCAATTAACTATTTTGGTAGCAGAAGACAATAAAGTTAACCAACAAGTTATTGCTGGCATATTAAAACGAGCAGGGCATGTCGTTATCCTTGTTGATGATGGAGAGCAAGCTTTAGATGTTATTACCAAGAGATTTGATGAAATAGACCTATTCATTGCTGATAAAAATATGCCTAAATGCTCTGGTGATGAGGCTATCAAAGCATTGCAATTTATAGACACCAATAACCGATTACCTGTCATCATGCTAACTGCAGATGCAACTACAGATGCAAGAAAATTGGCGTTTAGCTTAGGAGTCAAGGAGTTTTTAACAAAACCAGTCGACTCTCATGACCTATTAGAAAAAATAGCCGTTTTATCTCAATCTATTCAACCGAAAACCCGAGGAATATCCTCAGTCGTTGAACTTAAAACAGGTAATGTAAAAAGCATTCCCTCTTCTTCAGGAGGTCCCTGTCAAAAAGAGACTGAAAACCAATGGTGTGATTTGGATACTCTTAATGAATTATTTGCTTTAGATGATGATCAGCAGTTTATGCGTCAACTCGTTGTTGCTTTTACCACAGATGCCAACAAACACATTCAACATCTAAAAACAGCTAGCATTGATGATTACCTTCAATTAAGAGAATCATTACATGCACTTAAAGGGGCCGCTGCTGAATTGGGAGCTAACACGCTATCGGAAATGTGTGCAAAAGGGGAATCCTATAAACCCAGTGATCTTAATAGCGAAAAACTGACTCTATTAGTTAAGGAAATAGAATTCACCTATGATAAAACTGTAGAAACGTTAAATACTATTTTAATTAACGCTTCTACAGAACATACATAAATCTTAATTCAAATTAAGCTTGGTTTGCGGTTTGGCGCATCACTAACTTTTCCATCATACGTAGATCTTTATCAGTTAAATTTAGTGCAGCGTCTACCCAGACTTTAGTGATATCAAATAATTCCTGATACGATATAGGGTTGCAGATATCCTTGACTTTGCGAATAGCTTGATAGCTATTCGCTTTTCGATTAGCTGATTTAATGTAGCGGTAAACCTCCATTTCACCTTTTCCTTTTTCAGCTAAGATATCAATCACTCCCATCTCAAACAATTCTTCAGCTAAGTATAGTTGACCACTTAAGATTATTTCTTCAGCTTTAGCGCCCCCTACTTTTCTGCTCAATAATGAATAAGCTCCCATACCTGGAAATAAATTAAACAATACCTCAGGTAACCCAAGTTTTGTGCCTCTCTCAGCAATCAAAACATTACTGGCCAGCGCTCCTTCAAAACCACCGCCTAAAGCATCGCCTTGTACTAGTGCTATAGTAGTTAACTCAGAATCAAGATGAGTTATATTATGATAAAGTACGTTAATACACTTCACTGCGTAATTTAATAACTCCTTATCATTACGTGTTTTAATCAATTCAAGAAAATACGCAAGGTCTCCTCCTAAATTAAAAGTGTCCTCAACGTTGGATGCTAATATTAAGTAATCGTATTTACTCTGATTACTCTGCCTCATCTCTTCCTTAATATTATCTGCATATTCATTTAACTCATCCAACAGCAGGCTACTAAAACACGGGCGAGGAGTTGCATGCATGTAATACCACCCTGCTTTGTACTTTTCATCATAATGTAATGAAAATTGAGAGTAGTTGTGTTGTACTGAAGTTGTCTCGTTTGTAGCTTCCAGATTAGTAACGCGTGCTAAGTTATTCATTATGTATATTTCCTTTAAGTTTTTTAAATCAATTTAAGAGCTCGCTTAAATCGAACATTCATCTGAATTGATAAATGTACTTAAAGTGTACCAATATAAATCTCACTTAAGCTGACATAGTTTTTCGGCACATCAACAACTTACTATAAAAACAAGAATATCATTAAGTTTTAGCTATGACCTTAACCGCCCCTTAACTTAGAGGTGAATATCATAGTAATAATACCTTGAATCTCTTTATAAAGTGAGCAAATTGGTGCTTGTTAAGAGTGAAACAGTAATGAATTTAAACCTTGTCATTACATTTCCACTCTACTTTTTTGCCCCTATTTGCAGCGTCAAATTAACCACTTTTTAAAGTAATTTACTGATACTTTTTATGCATTATGGATACCTTTAACCCATGAAAAAAATGTTAATCATTATTGTCATTGCAGCTATTTTATTAACCGCTGGGGCATTTTACTTTATTGAAAATGAAGAGCCTGCGCAAGGCTATGCTACCCAACCCGTTCAGCGAGGAAATATCGAAAATAGCGTACTCGCAATAGGCATGTTACAAGCCTCTAAGCTAGTTAGTGTGGGTTCACAGGTATCAGGGCAAGTTATCAGCTTACCCGCTCCACTTGGAGAGCATGTTAATAAAGGTGACTTAATTGCAGAAATCGATAATTTAACGCAAAAAAATGATTTAGAAACCGCTAAAGCGTCACTGGCTAGTACCAATGCCGAATATAAGGCGAAGCAAGCACAAATCAATCAAGCACAAAAAGCCTTTAATCGTCAAAAAGCAATGTTCAAAGATAATGCAAGCTCAAAAGAAGATTATGAAACAGCGGAAGCTGATTTAGCTGTCTATAAAGCAGAACTTGATCAATTAAAAGCAGAACAAATACAAGATAAACTCAGCATTGCAAGCGCCGAGTTAGACCTAGGCTACACCGTTATCAAAGCCCCGATGGAAGGTGTGGTTGTCTATCATTCAGTTGAAGTCGGTCAAACAGTAAACGCCAGCCAAACAACACCAACATTGGTCGAATTAGCAGACTTGAGTCGAATGACAGTACAGGCACAAATCTCAGAAGCAGATGTAATCAATACACACCCAGGCCAAGCGGTCTATTTCACTATTTTAGGTCAACCCAATAAACGTTATGAAGCGACGTTACGTGCTATCGAGCCAGGTCCGACATCAATGGATGGTGATGATAGTGATATGGAATCCAGTGATTCAGATGCTATTTATTATAATGGTTTGTTTGAAGTAGCCAACCCAGATGGTGTTTTACGTATTGGCATGACAGCACAAGTATCAATTGTTTTAAATAAAGCGGACAACGTACTTTTAGTGCCTTCACAAGTATTGCAAAAACGACCAGGTCGTCCAGTACGTTACCAAGTACCAGTACTTGAAAATGACCAAGTGACTTATAAAGATGTACAAGTAGGCATCAGCAATAAAATTTATACAGAAGTGACCGATGGTTTAGCAGAAGGCGACCAAATAGTGGTTGGTTCTGCGGCGGCTAACTCCCCATCACGTACTCGTAAACCGCGTTCACCAATGGGGTTTTAAATAATGGATAATCCTCTATTAGCGATCTCAGGCGTGTTCCGCTCATTCGCCGCGGGAGATCAAAAACTAACTGTATTAAATGATGTTAATTTATCCATTGAACGTGGTGAAATGGTCGCGATTGTTGGTGCATCAGGTTCAGGTAAATCAACCTTAATGAATATATTAGGTTGTTTAGATAAACCTAGCCAAGGTAGTTACTTTATCAATGGACAAGATACCTCAGAAATGGATGCTGACCAGTTAGCTCAACTGCGTCGAGAGCATTTTGGTTTTATCTTTCAGCGTTACCATTTATTAGGTGACCTAAACGCCATTGAAAACGCAGAAATCCCAGCTATTTATGCAGGAAAAGACAAAAACGAACGAGACAGTCGCGCACGTGTGCTTTTAACTCGTTTAGGATTAGCAGATAGACTTGACCATAAACCCGGTGAATTAAGTGGTGGTCAGCAACAACGTGTTAGTGTTGCCCGAGCTTTGATGAATGGTGGTGATGTTATTCTTGCCGATGAGCCAACAGGTGCTTTAGATAGCCAAAGTGGCGATGAGATGATGAAGTTATTACAAGAACTGCATCATGATGGACATACCATTATCTTAGTTACACATGATATGGATGTCGCTAACTTTGCTGATCGCATCATCGAGATCAAAGATGGTGTGATCATCAGAGATGCACAAAAAGAGCAAATAAAAACAACCAATAACCTGCCTCAACTTGATGCTGACAGTAAAAAAAATAATAGCATTAGTCGTTATGTTGAAGCCTTTAAAATGGCTTTATTAGCCATGTCATCACATCGTTTACGTACCTTTTTAACCATGCTTGGCATCATTATTGGTATCGCCTCAGTAGTGTCTGTGGTGGCATTAGGTGAAGGCTCACAGCAGGCAGTATTAAAAAATATCAGTGAGATGGGCACCAATACCATTGACGTTCGTCCTGGTTCTGGATTTGGTGACCGACGCTCAGATTTAGTACGTACTCTAACTTCGTTAGATAGTGACGCGCTCAAAAACTTAACCTACGTAGACAGCGTTACTCCCTCGATCAGTAGTTCAGGTACGATCCGCTATGCAAACCAAGGTGTATCAGCCAGTTTTAATGGTGTGGGATCTGATTATTTCCGTGTTAAAGGCTATGAAATTGCTGAAGGTCAATTTTGGGATGAAACTAATGTAGCAAGTTTATCGCAAGATGCCGTTATTGATGATAACACTCGTAAAGCGCTGTTCTTAGATAAGTCAGCAATTGGTGAGGTGATTTTCCTTGGCGAGTTGCCGGTACGTATTATTGGTGTCACTAAACCTAAAACCAGTACTTTCCGAAACAGTGATGCCTTAAATGTATGGATCCCATATAGCACAGTAGCCAGTCGCATGATCAATCAAAACTACCTTGATAGCATCACGGTTAGGGTTAATGAATCAGCATCAAGTAGTGCCGCTGAACAAGGAATAACTTCTCTGTTAAAAATGCGTCACGGTAGCCAAGACTTCTTTACTGTTAACACAGATTCAATTCGTCAGAGTATCGAAAAAACCACACAAACCATGACCCTATTAATTTCAGCTATTGCCGTTATTTCATTAATTGTCGGTGGTATTGGCGTAATGAATATCATGCTCGTGTCTGTAACTGAACGTACTCGTGAAATAGGCGTTAGAATGGCAGTTGGTGCAAGGCAAAGTGATATTTTAAGACAGTTTTTAATTGAAGCCGTCTTAGTATGTTTATGCGGTGGTGCCATTGGTATTGCCCTCGCCTATCTGATAGGTTTTATATTTGCTTCCACTGGCAGTAATTTCCAAATGATTTACTCAACGGGCTCTATTGTCGCAGCCTTTGCCTGCTCTACCTTAATTGGTGTTCTTTTTGGATTTTTACCAGCACGAAATGCTGCGCAGCTTGACCCTGTTGATGCATTAGCGAGAGAATAATTATGATCAAACCATCTTCATTATTACGTTGTACTTATGCTTTAGGTATTACATTGTTAGTCAGTGGCTGTAGTACAAGTCAACCAGAGCAGGACTACCAGCCTGAAGTGACTATTCCAGATAGCTGGCAAAGCTTGAGTGTGACAGAGCAAGTGCAACTTGATCCATGGTGGGAACGTTTCAATGACCCGGAACTCAACACCTTGATTGAGCAAGTCTTAATCAGTAATAACGATTTAGCATTAGCAACACTAACCTTACGCAGTGCTCGTTTAAAAGCAGGCCTAACGGAAGCAGAAGGTTCATTTCAGATCAGTTTAAGTACCGATGCGAGCCGCGAAACGTCACTAAATAGCAGTGACAGTAGCAGCAGTTACAGTACCGACCTATCGATCAGTTATGAACTGGATTTATGGGGACGTGTTGCCTCTGAAGTTGATGCCGCAAAATGGACTAGCTTTGCCAATGCCGAGGATAGAGAAAGTACTGCGCAAAGTCTCGCTGCAACCACTGCTTCTCTGTATTGGGAAATTGGTTATTTAAAACAAAGCCTAGCCCTAAGCCAAGATAATATAGATTCCGCCAAACAAAGCTTAGCGATTATTGAAAGCCAATATCGTTCAGGTGCGGTTACCCAACTAGATATTTTTGAATCACAACGCAGTTTAGCAGAGCAACAGGTCTCCTATAGTGAATCACAACAGGAGCTTGTTGAAGCACAAAACGCATTGACTATCTTATATAATCAACCACCAATGAAAATGCCAATTACCATTGATAAATTACCTGAAGGCAATATTCCCATGATTGCTGCTGGTGTGCCTGCAGACCTGTTAATCCGCCGCCCTGATGTGAAGTCAGCGCTTTACAGTTTGAAATCTGCTTATGCGACTAAGGACGCCACTTTTGCCGGATATCTGCCGAGTTTAACCTTATCCGGCGCGATAGGTTCATCTTCTGATCAACTCAAAGATCTATTATCCAATCCAATTGGCACATTAGGCGCGAACTTAATGTTACCTTTCCTGCAATGGAATGAGATGGAACTAAACAAAAAGCTATCACAAATTGATGTGGAATCGGCGATTGTTACCTATAGAGATACTTTATATGGTGCATTTAGTGAAGTAGATAATGCTATTTCAGCAAGACAACAATACCAATATCAAGGGGCAAGATTACAGGAGCAATATAATGCAGCAGAAGCCGCAGAACGCATCTATGCAAGCCAATATCGCTATGGTGCCATTGGCATTCAAGACTGGTTAGATGCACAAGATACATTACGTGATACTGAGCAAGATATTTTAGAAAACCGCTATAATCAATTCAATATACAAGCGGTCTTATATCAAGCATTAGGCGGCTCAGATATTGCTCCTGAAGTGACTATTTCAGGACAAAAGCCTACTTAGTCCGATATGAAAACAAAAAGCCACCATCATGGATGCCATGATGGTGGCTTTCAATCAATTAATATTTTGAATTAGTTAAACTTTTTCCAACGGTTTAACCTCAACTTCTGTTTCTGAAGGCTGGTCACTTAAGATATCAGATAAGGTGCTTCTCGATATGTGCCCCTCCACTTCACCGGCGTTATTCACAACGGCTAATGGGTGTTCATTGTCTAACATATCTGGAATTACAGATTCTAATAGTGCATCACTTTGTACTGATGGAACATCTTCCAATAGTGAATTTGTGATTTCATTGCCATAATCACTTTGTTCAACACCTTCTAATGTTTCCTGTGTAATCACTCCTTGATAACCATCGTCATTAACTACGTAGCCGTAGTTATGCTTAGATTTACGCATCTGCATTACCGCTTCCCCAATATTCTCACTTGAGATACGACAAATCTGTGGCTGCATCACTGTTTCAACAGTTAATGCGCGCGCGCGGTTAACATCTTTAACAAAGGCTTCAACATAATCGTCAGCCGGATTTAACAATATATCAACTGGTGTGCCTTGTTGAATCAAGAAACCATCTCGTAAAATAGCAATTTTATCGCCAATGCGTAATGCTTCATCTAAATCATGAGTAATAAATACGATGGTTTTATGTAGCTTATCTTGTAATTCAATGAGCTGATCTTGCATTTCACTTCTGATCAATGGATCTAATGCCGAGAAGGCTTCATCCATTAATAAGATATCAGCATCTGTACATAATGCACGAGCTAAACCAACACGTTGTTGTTGACCGCCAGAAAGTTGACCTGGGTATTGATTTGAATACCCACCAAGTCCCACTGTGTTTAACCATTCTTCAGCACGCGCTTCACGATCTGTTTTAGGCACACCTTGCACTTGCAGACCATAGGCAATATTTTGGATTACAGTACGATGTGGCATTAAGCCAAAGCGTTGAAATACCATGGACATTTTATTACGACGGAAATTTTGTAACTCTTTATCATTGAGTTTCATCACATCTTCACCTGAAACAACAATCTCACCTGCTGTTGGGTCAATAAGACGATTGAAGTGGCGAATCAATGTGGACTTTCCTGAACCTGAAAGTCCCATAATCACAAATATTTCACCAGGGTAGATATCTAAATTTATATCCGCTAAACCTACCGTATGGCCAGTTTCAGCTAAAATGGCCTCTTTAGATTTTCCTGCTTTTACTTGTTCTAACACCTTTTTGTCATTCTTACCGAAAATTTTATATAGATTCTTAATACTAATTAAAGGTGTTTTTTTATCTGTTGTGCTCATCTTAATGGTCTCCAAAATTCTGTAATGTACGTTTAGCATAACTTTGAGAGATTCGATCAAAGATAATCGCTAACGCAACAATGGCAAGACCATTTAATAAACCTTGAGTAAAGTATTGATTACTAATCGCTTGTAAAACCGGTTGTCCTAAGCCTTTAACACCAATCATAGATGCAATAACTACCATCGCTAATGCCATCATAATGGTCTGATTAATACCAGCCATAATAGTGGGCATAGCCAGTGGAATTTGTACACCAAATAAACGCTGTATTGGACTTGCTCCATAAGCGGTGGCGGCTTCTAATACTTCTTTATCTACTAAGCGAATCCCCAAGTTGGTTAGACGAATAACCGGTGGGATTGCATAGATAATAACCGCAATAACACCCGGCACTTTACCGATACCTAACAACATAACAACCGGAATTAAGTATACAAAAGCAGGCATAGTTTGCATCACATCTAAAATAGGGGTAACAATAGACTGTATGCGATTAGAGCGCGCCATCGCAACACCTATCGGAACCCCAATAAATATTGCTAGCAAGGTTGAGACGATGATCATACTCATGGTACGCATGGTATCTTCCCACATTCCAAAATATCCAATAAGTAGAAAGGCAACGATCACTGAGGCAGTTAATTTTAATGAACGACTAGCTGCATACGCAAAGGCGCCTACAGTAATAATAACCAGCCACCAAGGAGTGGATAATAATAATTTTTCAAACCAAATGAGAGTAGCTAATAGTGGGTCGAAGAAAGATTGGATTGCATCTCCGTATTCTCGTGAAAAGTCTCGAAATAAACCATCGAGTAGTTTTTTGAAGTCTCTTAATTCTTTACGATCAAGTTGCGGGATTTCTGAGATCCATGACTTGTCTGACATTTTCTTTTTCTCTCCTGAAAAAAATTTAACCAACCTAGGTAAATATCTAGCCAACCATGTGATGGTCATCTGACATTATAAGAAAATAAAGGTTATTTACTTACCTAGAATGATAAAAAAGCCTAGAAAAAACTAGGCTTAATACTGCGGATTTATAACTCTGCTAATGCTTTTTTAATTTTTGCAGCTGTTGGTGCATCAACCCAAGTTGTCCATGTAGATTCATAGTCAGTTAGGAAGTGCTCAACGATGTAATCACCGTCTGCTTGCTCTTCTTCTATCCAAGCTAATAAACCATTCATTTGCTCGTTAGTGTACTCACGACCTTCTAAGTATTTAACGATTTCAGGTGCGCGCTGAGCAAACTCTTCCGTCACTACTGAATCAACAGCAGATGGTGGGTACATCGTCACTTTAGGCGTTAAACAGTCGATTTGAGTTGTACAGTTAAGAAACTCTTCTTTGTCGATGCCTGTACCGAAGTCAACTTTAACCATTTTATATTTACCTAAAACGGCTGTTGGTGCCCAGTAGTAACCTAACCAAGCTTCTTCACGTTCGTAAGCTTTTGCAATTGAACCAGATAGACCAGCACCAGAACCTGGATCTAATAATTCAAATCCAACTGATTCTAAATCAAGCGCGGTAAACAATTGACTCGTTGAAATTTGACAGTTCCAGCCAGCAGGACATCCCATAAAGCCTGACAGATCAGGGTCTTCAGGGTGCTTAAACAGCTTAGCATTGGCTTTAATGCCTTCGATAGTTGCTAAAGATGGATCTTTCTCAACCATATAAGCCGGTACCCAGAAACCTTCTTCACCGCCATCGGTCAAAGTGGTACCCGCATAACGAATACGACCTTCAGCAACACCTTTATCTAATGCGTCACGCATTGAGTTACTCCAAAATTCCGGAGCAATATCAGGTTGACCTTTTTCAATCATAGCTGCACCCGTTGGCATTGTATCGCCAGGTACTAGCTCAGCATCACAACCAAAACCATGCTCGAGGATGAAACGATCAACGTTGGCAACAACAGTTGCAGAAGCCCAATTCATATCCGCAATTGTGACTTTGCCACATTCACTTGCAGCAGCTGGCAGTGTAAACGAAGCGCAGGCAAGTAAGATAGAAGAGGAAATGATTTTACGCATATTAATATCCTTATTAACTAGTGAATTTAATCGAATTTTTGAGATAAAACATAAGCATCATACACTAAAATGGGCTTTACATGAAGGTCAACGCCGGCTTCGGAAAGAATACGCTTCCAAACGAATGATAAATAAAGCATTATTTTTCAATAACTTTTATTTAGTTGTGTCTAAATATAGCTAGAAAAGCGAACTTCCACTCTTACTCATAAGCTCTGTTTATGGCACAATAATTTTTACCTCCCCAATACACTTAAACGGCATTATTTATGTTAAAAATTAGAAATTTAGTTCATCCAAAATTGAATATTAAACAGTGGCAAATTGAACCTAATGAAAACTGGTGTGTATTAGGTAGAAATGGGTCAGGTAAACAGTATATCAACCAATTATTCCAAGGAACCTTACAAGCAGATCAAGTAGAATCATTATCGCTACCAGAATTGGATAAAATAGGCATTATCTCGTTTGAGGAACAACAAGCCACTTATGAGAATGCGTTAGACATTGAAGCACCTGACTTTGTAGATCCAGAACAAGCCCCTACCAAAGCACGAGATTTTTTACCTGAAGAAAAATGGCATGACCCGTTAATTGTTGAATTTGGCTTAGCTCACCGAATGGACACGGGATATTTGAAGTTAAGTACAGGTGAGAGTAGAAAATTATTAATGTTACAGGCCATTTTCAGCGGCATTGACTTATTAGTCTGCGACAACCCTTTTGATAGTTTAGATGTAGGCTCCTGTGAAGCACTATCGCAAGCATTACACAAACTCAGTGAAAGTGGTGTTAATGTTTTACTGATGCTTAATAACCGCCAAGATATCCCCGTATGGTGTAATCATATCGCCTTTATTGAGCGTGGTTACTTAACGGAAATTGGCGAATTGACTGATCCACAAACTCAACAACAACTCGATGCACTGTTAGCGCCAACCCCGGATCATACACAATGGCCAGAAAATCAATGTGAGTTGGCTGATTTCAAACACCCTTATCTGGTTAAGTTGAATAACGGTAAGGTGCATTATAACGGTGTGAATGTTTTTGAAAATCTTGATGTTGCGATTAAACCACTCCAACACACTTTAATTACAGGGCCTAACGGCAGTGGTAAGTCTACTTTAATGCAGTTAATCACCGGTGATTGCGCACAATGCTACAGCAACGATATTCAGGTATTAGGCTATCAACGTGGCTCAGGCGAAACCATTTGGCAAGTCAAAGAGAATATGGGAATTGTTAGTTCAGAGTTACACAGACAATACCGCATTAATAGTGATCTTATCAGTGTTATTTTATCGGGTTTTTATGATTCCATTGGCGTTTATCAACAACCAAGTGCTGCTCATATTGATCTTGCTGAGCAATGGTTAACTAAAATTGGGATGCAAGATAAACAAAAAACACCTTTCCAAAGTCTAAGCTATGGAGAGCAGCGATTAGCCTTGATTGCCAGAGCATTAGTGAAGTCCCCTTACCTACTTATTTTAGATGAACCAACACAGGGCTTAGATGAATTAAATCGTCATCGAGTATTAAATTTCTTAGAGCACTTAGCAACACAGAAACACAGTACCATGCTTTTAGTTAGTCATCGTAAAGATGAGTTTTTATCGATTTTTGAGCAGCATATTACTTTATAAACATCTCTGTATATAAAGCATAAAATTGGTAAGTTTAGTTGTTTTAGACTTGCCAATTTTTACGCATTTTTGCAATAACAGGCTTAGGCACTTCATGGATATTAGTAAACTTTCCTGTGCAGTTAATCACTTTCAATCTTGCATTGAAGCGCGTCGCTAACTGCTCATAGAACTTCATTTCCCAACGCTTAACAAAGGTATTTGCAACAATCACATTTTGTTTGTTTTTTAAGGCCATCAAAGATTGTTGTTGGCACCAGTGATGCGCTTCCGATAACTTTTCAGGCTGAAATCGATAAACCCCACCTCGATCAATAAAATACATATCAGCTTCAACATGCAGCGTATTCTGTTGTGATTCTTGGAGCAGTTTTTTAGCAAGTGTGCTTTTGCCACTTCCTGGTAAACCTCTGATTAAAGTAAGTGTAAGTTGAGACATGAAGGCACTTCATCATAAGAAAAGTAAATAAAAAATGGTTTGATTGTAATTGGCACAATCAAACCATTTTAATGACAGTGTTTGGGATAAACAAGTGACCTAACATATTGTTTCTAATTAGATCACTTGAGTAAGGGTGAGGGTTTAATAAACTTAAATTTTAAATTGACCGACGAGTTTTTCTAATTTCCCACCTTCCGACAATACATCACTGGCAATTTTTTCCGCTTCAACACTGCTCGATGTTAAACTATTCACAATGTTTTGGATTTCATAAACATTACGATTAATCTCTTCCGTTACCGAGCTTTGTTCAGTGGTCGCTGTTGCAATTTGTGTACTCATATCATTAATAGAAGTAATAGAGTTTGTCACTGACACTAAGCTTTCAGAAATAGTACGAGATGAATCAACTGTGCGCGTACTGCGCTCTTGACTTAAGGACATAGCATTAACTGACACTTTCACTAATCGATGTAACTCATCAAGCATTTCATTAATCTCTAATGTACTTTGTTGAGTACGACTTGCCAGACTACGTACTTCATCAGCAACAACCGCAAACCCTCGACCTTGTTCACCTGCGCGAGCAGCTTCAATGGCCGCATTCAATGCTAACAAGTTGGTTTGTTCAGCAATCGCGCCAATAACACTTAATACTTGATTAATTTTTTGTGATTGATCGCTTAATGCACTGACACTCATTGCTGCACCGTTTATTTCTTCCACTAAGGCAGTCACTTCTGCTAATGAAGTTTCAACGCACTCTTGTGCATTTATCACATCTAATGTTACCGCTTGCGTTGCTTCCGCAACTTGATTGGTATTATTCGCTACCTCGTTTGCCGTTGAAGACATCTCTGTGATCGCTGAAACAACTTGGTCAGTTTCATTGTTGTGATGCTGTAACTGTGATGCAATTTCTGTACTTTGCGCATTCATATCTCGACCAGCCTGATTGATACCTATGGTGGCAGTATTAATATCAGTGATGGTATTACGTAATTTATCCACGAATAAGTTAAAAGACCGTCCTAATTGTGCAATCTCATCTTGGCCATTAATCTCAAGACGTAAAGTTAAGTCCCCTTCACCTTGTGCAATATCATTAAGGTTATCAGCCATGCCTTTAATTGGTTTAACCATTCGAGAGGCAGCAAATACAACAATCACAACCGTTAATACAATTAATGCGATAGAAATATATAAGGTCAACCAGAGCTTATCTTTTAATCTCTCAGTCGTAGTGGCTGTATAAGCATTAATAACGGTTTGGATATCATCAATATAAGCACCAGTACCAATCATCCAATTAGTATTGGGTACCATTGCGGCAAAACCTAATTTTTCAAACTGCTCCTGAGATCCTGGTTTTTGGAAATAAAATGAATAAACCCCATTACCTTTTTGTGCTGCATTTAACAGACCCACAATCAACTTATTGCCTTTAGTATCCGTTAAATCGATCAGATTTTTACCTTCTAGATCCGGTTTAATTGCGTGGAAAATATTGACACCCTTAGTATCGTAAATATAAAAGTAACCAGCGTTGCCAAAACGAAGATTACGTAAAGCAGCGTTAACATTACCTTGGTTAGGCAAAGATAACTGATGCGACACGACATTAGATGCCACTTCCGTAATTTCCCTGAGTTGCTGCTCTCTCTCTTTAATTAACGCACTGCGGAACTCAGCAATATTATCCTCTAATCCTTTCTTTTCTAAAGAAAAAGAAATGAACGATAATA
The DNA here is from genome assembly GCF_055808325.1 of Psychromonas sp. KJ10-5. Classification (NCBI taxonomy): domain Bacteria; kingdom Pseudomonadati; phylum Pseudomonadota; class Gammaproteobacteria; order Alteromonadales; family Psychromonadaceae; genus Psychromonas; species Psychromonas sp. KJ10-5. The sequence goes on from NZ_CM147864.1 coordinate 1,692,904, forward strand.
ACGCTAATATACTAATCAGCGGAATTAAGGTTAAAAGTAGTAATTTTTGAAGCATAGTTAGTTTATTCATGTAGATTCCATCCCTTTTATTAAGGGTTAATAAAATACCTAAAGATAGTTAGTTTTAGTGAGTATATTGGCAAATTCCAAATACGTCTCATCTTAGTTGCGAACTTTTTATAAAATGTCAGAAAACTGTGATGTATCACTTTAAGTAATTAGCCTATCGGATTAAAAAAGTACATAGAGTGATTAAATAGCGGAAATAAAGCGTCATTAATCGATCGTCGAAAAGAAATAAGCAATAAAAAAGCCAACTATTAAAGTTGGCTGTAAACATTCAGTAATATCTGACTTGGCTAGTTAATTAAACCAAAAAATCTTGGTAGGAATAAACTGATTTCAGGAATAAACGTAATTAATAATAAGGTTACAATCAATACTGCACAAAACGGCATAATGCTTCTTATTACATTTTCTATTTTAGTACCACTGACACTACATCCCACAAACAGTGCTGTACCGACCGGCGGTGTTGCAATACCAATACATAGGTTAAAAATAATCATCATTGCAAAATGAATCGGATCCATACCAAGCGTGGTTGCAATCGGCATAAAGATCGGTGTAAAGATTAAAACTGCAGGCGTTAAATCCATGAACATACCAATAATGAGTAAGATAATATTCATTAAAATAAATATGATGATCGGGTTGTCAGAAATAGATAGCATCCAATCACTGATCATAGTTGGCAAACCTGTGAAAGCCATTGCCCATGACATAATGGTTGAAGCACCAATCAGGAATAACATAATGCCAGTAATTTGCGTTGTTTCATTGCAAATTTTGGAGAAATGACACCACTTCAGTGTTCGATAGCAGAGTGACAAACCAAAGGAATAAAGAACCGCTATACATGCCCCTTCCGTAGCCGTAAATACACCGCCAATAATGCCACCAATAACTACAAAAATAAGCCCTAAACTGGGCACAGCTTCCCAAATAATACGTAGTACATCCCGTACCGTAAAACCATCATTAGCACTGGTTTTGTAGCCTTTCTTCTTAGCAATGAAATAAGCAACAACCATACAACTTAATCCCATCAAAATACCTGGGACGTATCCAGCAATAAATAATGCAGCAACTGATGTACCACCAGATACGACTGAAAATACGATTAAAGAGTTACTTGGTGGAATCAATAATCCAGCAGGACAAGAGGCAACATTTACGGCTGTTGCTAAATTTTTATCGTAGCCTTCTTTTTCTAGTTCAGGACCTAACGTTTTACCAACTGCAGCAGCAGCGGCTACCGCAGATCCCGACACAGCGCCAAACATCATGTTGGCAAAAATATTTACATGTAGTAAAGAACCAGGGATCCAACCTACCATAAGCTTGGCTAAGTTAATTAATCGCCCAGCAATACCTCCGACATTCATTATGTTGCCGGCTAAAATAAAGAATGGAATTGCTAACAAACTGAAACTATCAATACCCGTAATGATTTTTTGGCCTGCTGTTATACTTGCCACATCAAAGGGTAAAATAAAATACATGATGGTTAATGACGACATTGCAATTGCCACCGCAATCGGAACGCTTATCGCAATCATGAATAAAAAGAGGCATAACAACCAAACACCAATGGACAAGTCCATAATATAAGTCCTTTTAAATTTTATACTGCTTTGTTTTTAAATAAATCTAAGGTATTTAAAGCTAAATAAATGAGAATAATGACTGCCGAAATGGGTAATATCGAATAAACAGTAGACATCGGGAGTTGTAACGCGGGTGATAATTGCTGTGTTGTTCTTTCCATCAATGCTAAGCCACCTTTTAACATAGCTAAGGATACAAATGAAAAACAGATCGCATTAATCAATAATTGCAATGCTATATGTGCTTTACCTTTGAGGTAATTATCAAGCAACGTAATCGCTAAGTGCCCTTTTGCTCCAAATAAATAACTTCCTCCTAATAAACCAAGCCACACCATAATGTAACGAGAAAGCTCATCAGTCCAATTACTCGGATCATTTAGAACATAACGACTAAAAACTTGCCAAGTTACCGTTACCACCAACAGCATCAATGCAAAGGAGGAAATACCAAGAATGATCCTATCCAATAGGTTTCTTAACGTTGTTAACATGTCTACATACCTCAAAAATTTTGCTCTAGCAAAGCCAGAGCAAAATGATAGTGTTACTGTTACTTATTTAAAGCGCTTCAATTTTTTCAATAAATGTAGCTAATTTAGGATCTTTCTTAGCTTCATCAATCATAGGTTTAACTGCTGCGCGGAATGGGGCTTTATCCACTTCTACAAATGTCACGCCTGCTTTAATTCCCTTCGCTTTATTCATCTCATCAGTTGCATCCCAGATTTTGATTTGCTCTTCAAGCGATTCTGCAGCCGCTTCTTTTAATATTTTTTGCTCTTCTGGAGTTAGTGAGTTAAATGCGTTTTCAGAAATAATAATCACATCAGGTGTCATTAAATGTTGATCCATCGAGTAAAACTTAGCAACTTCACTGTGCTTCATTTCAACTAAACTAGAAATATTGTTTTCAGCGCCATCGATGACACCTTGTTGTAGTGCCGTGTAAACTTCAGTAAATGGAACAGGTGTTGCTTTACCACCTAATAAGTTAACCATTTCAATCATAGTTGGTGACCCTGGAACACGAATTTTCATGCCGGCAAGATCAGCTGGAGAGTTAATTGCTTTTTTTGCATAAAAACTACGCGTGCCTGAATCATAAAATGTCAATCCGATAAAGCCTTTGCCTTTACTCGACATCAGCATCTCTTCAGCAACATCACTTTTCATGAATTTTCTCATGTGCGGCACATCGCGAAATAAGAAGGGTAATGCATTCACTTTAAACGTTGGTTCAAAAGACTCTGCTAAACCACCATTAATTTTAGCCATATCAATTGCACCAGTTACTACCTGTTCAGCTTGGTCACGCTCTGAACCTAGTTGCGCATTCGGAAATATACGAATAGTTAATTCACCATCCGATTTTTCTTTTACTTTTTCAGCCATGATCATCATGCCTTTATGTGCAGCACTTTCTAATGACATGGCATGACCCAAATTTAATGTTTTTGCATAAACACTTGGACTAAGAAGTAAGGTAGTAAGTAAAGGTAGCAGTATCTTTTTCATTGTCTTCATTTCCTTATTTAAAGTGGCAATATTTTGTGAACATCATTAATGCATCAATGACAAACAACGCAGATATTACAAACAACATTAAGTATTACAATAATAAAATATATTCCTATGACATTGCTCACTTTTACTTATATAAAAATCAGATCTTTGTCACCACAAATTACTTAATAGTATAAATAAAATCAAAAGTGTTATGCAACACACTGAAATTTAATTAAAACTACAAATTCAATTACTTAGAATAGCCATTAATTCAAGAATTAAATAAATAGATGAGTATTTTAAATAAATCTCAATTTAGAGAGATAAGTAACGAAACACTTCCTATATGTATGACAATATAAACATAGTTAGAACATTATTAGATAATAAAGCTAATCACATAATGTTAATGGATAATATCTCGAACGAATTTACTCCTCCTCTAAAGGTTAGCAACCAAACCATATTATTAGTGCTTCTAACTGTTGAACCCAATCAATTATTAAAATAGGCATTCACATGTTAATTAAAAAAACTCCTAATACTGTCGTTAAAAATAGCTATAAAATAGCTGCAATAGCTTGTTCATTTGCATTACTTGGTTGTGCAAATACGGCAGACAAGGACACAAAAATACTCGCTACAGTAGGGTCTCCTGCAAGTCAATTTGACCTATTAGGTTGGACTATCAGTGTACCGGTTGACTCTGATGGCAATGGTAAATCTGACCAAATTAAAGAGAAAGCGTTAGCCGCAGGTTATTCTGATCCAGAATATTTTTATCTAGCCGATGACGGAGGTATGGTCTTTAAGTCCCCCGTTAAAGGAGCTAAAACCTCTAAAAACACTAAATATACCCGTTCAGAATTACGTGAAATGATACGTCGAGGCAATACTTCATACAGTACAAAAGGCGTGGGCGGTAATAACTGGGTATTTTCTACAGCTCCAGCTGCAGATCTAAAAAATGCCGGTGGAGTGGACGGTACATTGGAAGCAACACTAGCAGTTAATCACGTCACAACTACAGGTGTTAACTGGCAACAAGGACGAGTGATCATAGGCCAAATTCATGCCAATGACGATGAACCAATTCGTTTGTATTACCGCAAATTACCACAACATGAAAAAGGGGCAATCTACTTTGCACACGAACCAAACAGTGAAGCAGAAGAGCAATGGGTAGATATCATAGGTAACTCATTACCAAACTACTGGAATCAGGATACAATGCCAGCAGAGCCAGAAGATGGTATCAAATTAGGCGAGAAATTCAGCTACCGTATCAAGGTCACTGGACATGATTTAGCAGTAACAGTGATGCGTCCAGGTAAAGCAGATATCACTAAACATGTTGATATGTCTGAAAGTCGCTATGATGTAGGCGGGCAATATATGTACTTTAAAGCAGGTGTCTACAACCAAAACAAAACCGGTAATGCTAAAGACTATGTTCAAGCAACCTTCTACGATTTAAAAGTTACACACTAATGTCTAATTAGTGTTCGTTGCAAAATAAGTAAGGCTGGTTTTCCAGCCTTTTTTCTACTTCTCAGTCGTGCCCTCTCCTTTCACAATATATTGACTCTTATATTTACCCTACCCACTTGAAATTTATCTAATATTTTAGCAAAGCTAATAATATCAATGACATTAAATAAGTGCGCTGATTTTGCGTATGAAACATGACTTAATTTTAGGTGTAAGTTGAACCTATCAAAAATTAACTACGTTAATCTTCGGCCTGAGAATGAACGAAAAAATGTTAATGAATGTGATTGGTATGATAGTCAAAGATCCAATTTGGTGTATTTTCCGTATGAGAACGAATTAGTAATAAAAGATGATAAAAGATTTCATTTTGTTAATATTAATTTAGCGTTAGTAAATTAGTTTTATTAAATTTTCATTTATAACTCCTTACCTCTCTTTTTATAATCAATCATCGCTTTAAGGGCAGACATTAGAAATATTATGGATAATCAACAAAATAAATACAGTATTGAGACAACCGACTACCAGGTGGGTCAAGATAACCTTCAAAAATGGGGATTTGATATACATAACCCAGTATTTGGAATAAGTGCAGGCCTGATATTGTTATTCATTACTATGACATTAATGGTTGAACCAGCAACAGCGAAAGCAGTATTAAATGACCTTAAAAATGGCATCATGAAAGATTTTGATTTGCTATTTATGTGGTCAACTAACTTCTTTTTGGTGTTTGCTATCATTTTAATGCTTAGTCCATTAGGTAAAATTCGTATTGGTGGAAAAGAAGCCAAGGCAGAATACACAACAGGCTCTTGGCTAGCGATGTTATTTGCTGCAGGAATGGGTATTGGATTACTGTTTTGGGGAGTTGCAGAACCAACAGCCTATTTCACCGATTGGTGGGGAACCCCTTTTAATGTTGAGCCATATACACCAGAGGCAAAAGCATTAGCTATGGGCACTACTATTTTTCACTGGGGCATTCACGGTTGGGCTATCTATGCAATCGTAGCCTTGGCACTAGCCTTTTTCGCCTATAACAAAGGTTTACCTCTATCGATTCGCTCGGTTTTCTATCCGATATTTGGTGATAGAGCTTGGGGTTGGTTAGGTCATATCATCGATATTTTAGCGGTATTAGCCACTTTATTTGGTCTAGCGACCTCATTAGGGTTAGGAGCACAACAAGCAACCAGTGGTATCAATCATGTATTTGGAACTGACGGCGGTATTGGTATGCAGTTCGCTGTGATTGCCTTTGTTACTTTCATTGCTATTTTATCTATTATTCGTGGTATAGAGGGAGGTGTAAAGCTACTCAGTAATATCAATATGTTTTTTGCCTTTGCATTACTGGTATTTGTGACCGCGGTGAGCTTTGATGTCGTTATTATCTCTATTCCAGAAACATTAATGGCTTATTTAAACAATATTATCCCATTAAGTAATCCCCATGGCCGTGAAGATGAAGTTTGGATGCATGGCTGGACTGTATTCTATTGGGCATGGTGGATTTCATGGTCACCATTTGTTGGTATGTTCATTGCTCGCGTCTCTAAAGGCCGTACCGTCCGTCAATTCCTTTTTTGTGTGATTTTTGTGCCGACACTATTAACCATCATTTGGATGGGCGTATTTGGTGGTATTGCATTAGATCAAGTGGTTAATAAAGTAGGTGAACTAGGTACTAATGGCTTAACAGATATCTCGTTAACTTTGTTCCACGTTTATGATCAACTTCCTTTTGGAAATGTTATTTCAGTTTTATCGATTGTATTAATATTGATCTTTTTTGTGACCTCTTCTGATTCGGGCTCACTGGTAATAGATAGTATTACGGCAGGCGGAAAAATTGATGCCCCTGTGCCACAACGTATTTTTTGGGCAACAACAGAAGGTGCTATTGCAGCGGTAATGTTATGGATTGGTGGTAAAGAAGCATTACAAGCTTTACAGTCAGGTGTAGTCGCCACAGCACTACCTTTCACCTTTGTATTGCTTATTATGTGCGTAAGTTTGATTAAAGGCTTAAATACTGAACGTACTCTATACAAATAAGTGATATCCACACCTAAAACACAAAAAGCTATCAAACTCAGTTTGATAGCTTTTTTATTACTTATAACTGCATTTATTAACTAACCTCTGTGCTGGTTAACAATTAAAAATAAACACGTCCGTAAGCATAAGCATCTTGAGCAGCTTCACCTACGTTTAACTCTATGGCTAAAATAATTGGTCGACTAGGTTTAAAGTTGATGCCAACAGTTCCCCAAATACGTTCTTTACCCCAAGAATAATCAACTCCATCACCGTAAGCACTGCTGCTATCCCAGGCTTCATATTCTTCATAGTTAATTGAGCTTGTCAGTTCAATTTTATCTGTTGCATTAAAGCGTGCAGAGACTAAACCACCTTTATTTTTTAGTGTGTGGTAATCGTTGTAAATTGTATCGCCATCAGTGTCTGTTGTATTGTTTTGTGAGATATCTTCATTCTCAATAAAACCATTTACACCAATCGCTAAGTCTTCTAATACATACGCGCGTAAACCTAAAGTAAACAAGTTTTGCTCGCCGTATTTTGAAGCACCGTCAGATCCTCTACGTGTTTCTGCGCCAATCACCACATCAGCAACGTCACTGAAGTAACCAACATAACCATTAATAATATCACCTTGCTCAGAACCTGATGAGCTCTCGCCCTGATAGGTATAAGAGATACCCATTCTAAACGCGTCAGCCACACCTTCGTATTTAATCGTATTGTCTTGGTCACCCGCTTCACCAGTTTCTACTGTCGTATCAAAGGTAAAGTCACCATACTTATCGTAATCATCTAATGCGGTATCGGTTAAACCAACCTCAATAGCATGCTGCTTGTAAAACTTATAACCTAAGAATAGTTTATCTACATCCAGTTCCATATCACCCGAACCGTATTCCCAGTTTTCACGTTGGTAATCAAGCTCTAAACGGTAATAAATCCCTTCGGTTTCACCTTTTAATCCTAATGTGGCAAAACTATCATCAATATATGATTGTTCGTCCGTATAAAATTCCCCATATTCATAATCAGCCCCAAAATGACCACCTACACCAACTTCACCATATACCTTTAAGTAATCGCCATTTTCTTTCTCGTAAATAGTGGCAGCTTGCGCAACAGAATGAGTTAATACGGTTGCTATCGACATACAAAGAATCGATTTTTTGAACATTGAAAAGTTCCTTAATTTAATGTTTTAAATACCACGTGCATCTCTTTTTATAATAATTGATATCAAGCACAACAAGCAGCTGAACTAGATTTGGGTTAAACAAAGAACTTAACTTACCCCGTAAATGAATACCTATGAAGATTAATGGTAAGGCATAACTGTTAGAGGAAATAATAAAAGGTTGTCCCTATTATGGTTCTTCCCTTAACGACAAAACATGAAAATAAGTCGTTTAACCAGAAAAATAGATCCCTTATTGATGTGATTGATACTACACGCTTGAGATCACTTAATAGACTTAAAGCGGGTCTATAAAGCAACAATAAATGCATACAAAATAGATATAAATCGCATACTTTTTGCATAATAAGTTGATATTTAAAACTTTCCAAATAAATGATTTAATAATGACTAATATTTATGGAACTTTAACTTTTAAGCTTAACAATCAATCACTTGATTAAATTTTAAGCGTGATGAGATAAGTTGTTTTATTGAGATAGGCTGATGTGTGAAATAGATTATAAACGGCACAGCTCATAAAAACTGCAGTAGGTTACTTAATAGGCTATGGAGATGAATGCAGTAAAAGAATAATAAAAAGGCCTGTACAATACAGGCCTTTGGGAAGTGGAAATAGAGTAAGTTAATTGACTTACAACGATTTTATTAATTGCTTAATCAGCCCATATTTCACTGACGTATTCAGGGTGATCAATAAATGGGTTTCTATTACCCTGAAACTCATAAGCCGCTTCATTTCTATCAAGCTCTTTTTGACTTACTGGGTCACTTTCGTGCCACTCTTTAAGCAGTGTTATTACCCATTCCTCATATACATAATCAGAACTACTATCTAAAACTGCAGCTGCATTGTCAGAATTAGCTTCCCAAGTAGAAATAATATCTTCATATCGTGTTGCCATATAGAAATAAGCACGTGCAAAATCACCTTTAAATTCATCAATTGGTTCAAATACCGTACCAGAATATCCTAAGTCGCTGCTAGCAGAGCCTACTTTGCTGCCATTATCTGAAACATATGTACTTGTTCCAACTACACCGTATGGATAACTACTACGTTGACCATTCACATAACCATCAGTGGCATAGATATGGTGAATATCTGTATACATTGGATATTCGTCGTCAAACCAACTCTTTGGAAATGAATGCTCACGATTATAACAGCTCCCTTCATCAATATAATTACCACACTGATCAGTAACAGGCGTATAGTTATAACTATCTGATGTCGATACATTTTCAGAATACATATCTAAAATAGTACCATCATTTTCATAGTAGCTATCTAATGAATTCGTCCCCATGAAATCCCAAATATTACTGTAAGTTTTAGTGGTATGGTCTTTAATGATGTTATATAACGCAGTTTTTAACTCAAGGCCAGATAGACCTTCAGCACTCGCATAGTAAACAGAAGTATCTGAGCTTGAACCAGTAGTCACTGACAAACCATCAATATAAACGATCTCAGAATCGGTGAATCCAGTTTGGTCGTAAAAACGCATTCCCACTTCTATACTTGTAGTCTCTGAAGCTTCATAAGTAGCAGTCACCTCTTGCCATTCATTCAAAATTGCATTATCAGAATAAGTGGCATAATCACCAAGGAACAACCTTGCTTTTACAAAACCATCGGTATGGTAAATCCAAGTAGTAAAGGTATATGTAGAACCCGCCACCACATCAATACTTTGACGAAAATCAGTGCTGCCTTGAGTTCCCGTATTAACAGACACTTGTGCCGAAGAAGTCCCTTCGTAGTAGGTACTTGTATTCTGAGAAACCACGATACCTGTATCAATAGTTGTCCAGTTATCAGGTGCAGCATCAGTCCAGCTTTCAAAATCACCGTTAAGTAATAAAGTGCTCTCGCTCTCGTCACTTGTGTACTCTTCAGTCGTGGTTTCTTCCGTAGTTTCTTCTACGACTTCCTCTGTTGATGTTTCGTCAGTAGCTTCTTCTGTTGTATCGTCTTCACTTTCAGTAATAAACGAGAAACTATCTACATAAACAATCTCTTCTTCATCAAAACCAGTTTGATCATAAAAACGCAAGCCTACTTCGATGTTCTTATCTTCATCAGCAGTATAGCTATAAGTCATTTCTTGCCATTGATAAACTAAATCTGCATCAGAATAGTTTTGATAGCCATCCACATACAAACGAGCACTGACCATGCCTTCCGTATGATAAATCCATGTGGTTACTGTGTAAGTAACTCCCGCTTCAACATCAAACGATTGACGAAAATCTGTGTCCCCCTGTGTGGCTGTTGTAACTGTAATTTCTGCAGAACTTTCACCTGAATTAAATACATCGGTGCTTTGTGCAACAGTGATCCCATCTTCAATGGTTGTCCAACTATCGGGTACACCTTCTGTCCAACTTTCGAAATCACCATTTAATAATAAGCTAGTTGTAGTACTATCATCACTTGCATCTTCGCTTGTGCTGTCGTCAGTACTGCTTTCGTCTTCGATGTCTGTTGCTTCTTCAGTCGACTCACTTTCTTGAATCGCTGTAATATAGTCATTACTCGTGATCGTTGAGTTGTCATCGCTGCTTTCACAAGCCGTTAACCCACCCATCAATGATAACAGTAATGCTGCTTTTAATTTATTATCCATTTTATCTCTCTTAAAATACCATTTAAAAGTAAACGTTATAGCGATGCCAACAAAGTGTTAATTGACACTGTATTGGCATCATTATGATCCCTGTTAGATTTTTGCTTTTTGGCGACGTAAGAATGCTAAACCGAAAAGCGACAATAAGCTGTACAATCCAAACGAACCACCACCAGAACCATCGTATTCCTCAGCTGGAGCAATTGTTGCAGAAGTTGAATCTTCAGAGGCCGCTTCAAAAGTCATCGATTGTGTGTATTCAGAAAGCACTTCTGCATCACGTGTTAGTGTCATCTTGGCTGTATAAGTCCCCGCTTCGATACCATAAACTTCGATTTCTACTAACGATTGATCATCCTCAGTAATGGTAATGTTTGGTAATACAACATCACTCATATCTTCAGAAGACGATAAAGCGATTTGTACAACATCACCGACCAATGCACCTTCAGCAAGCACATAAGGCACAGTCACTGAACTACTGCTGATTGTTAGATAAACTGGCTCGCCTTCACCTACCTCACCATATTCATAGCTTAATGAGATAATTGCAGAGTCATGGTCAGATGAACGGTATTCATCATCGACATAGAAGTTATCTGGTACATCACCTTTATATTCACTGTTATAATCGTACAAAGCAGATTCTGCAGCATTGATATGCCAATCAACGGCATCAATAAGACGAGTTTCTAATGAAGGACTTACTAAGATATGGTCTAACGAGCCAATTTCATCATCGTAAGAATAACTCCAGCTTTGTTGATCTTTTTCTGCATCTTTTAATGCAACTGCATTTAGATAACCATAAGTTTTAGTGATAGTTTCAGCCGAACCATCTACATTAAATTGTGGTTTATCCCCGATGAATGTATCACGTGCAGTTGTGATCTCTTTACCCGTTGTATTTTCTGTTAATACTAGGATTGGGTCTTCTTTACCGTAAGAGTTTAAATCTCCGACAATAACAAGGTCACCACCAATTTCTTCAAGTTCTTCACCTAATTGAACAGCTGCAGCAACACGTAGATTTTCACAAGATCCTTGTAAATCAGCATCTGGTGCATCATCACTCCACGTGCTTTCGTCGCCAAACTCAACACCATCCCAATCTTCCCAACATGTTGAGCCTTTTGATTTAAAATGGTTGACTGCAACAGTTAAGGTTTTGCCTGTATTAGGAATTTTAAACGTTGCTGCTATTGTTTCTCGTTGGTAGTTATCACCGCTCTCTAACACTTCACCGCTGCTATCTTTTACAACAACGTTACTATCATTAACAACGACAGGTGCATGCTGCTCAGGCATAGAAATAACTTGCATGCTTTCAATGCTAACCTTTGTTGGGCGGTATAATAAACCTGTGCTAATCGCATCAGAGCCTAAGGCATCTAAGTCGTCTAACACTAGGTCGTTATTTGAATCATAGCCAACAAATACATAACGGTTGCTGATTGACACATCACTATCTACATCTTTAGGATCTTCATCGTAGTATTCATCATTAATCGCATCAACAAGTGCTTGAATAGCACTATCGCTACCAAAGCCATTATTTTCAATTTCCATCAAACCGACAATATCAGCATCTAAACCTTTAATAGCGGAAACTAATTTAGCAAGTTGCTTGGTGTACTCATCTTCATCATCAGCACCACGATTATCACCAAAACTATTGCTATCTCCACCGTATGGTGAGTTGAATAGATTAAGTAAATTTTGTGTGCCTACTTTGATCACAAAGCTATCATCATCAGTTGTTGTACTGAGATCTGGTGACGATGTTCTATCCGTATTATGGGTAAAGTTGCTGCTCACTAACTCGTTAGTCACAACCATATTAAAGTTACCGTAACTATAAGTAATTACCCCTTCCATACCGATCACGCTATCATCAATACGAATATAGTTATCTTCAGGGTTTGAATTAAAGTTAGGGTAATATGGGATTTCCCCATCATCGGCACTTTCACTACTTTCTATAATTAAACGATAATCATCATTTTCATCTTCTGCAGCAAATGCTTCATCACTACCCGCAACATTATTTTGTGTAGGATTCATATTAGGACGTAGATAAGACAAGATTAAATCATTACGGTAGCTGTCGTAGTTAAAACCAAACGTTTTAGTGACGCGCATATCTTGATTACCACTAGTGGTCATATCGATATCTTCAGGTAAATTAACCAACATACCTTCGTAGCGCTCTAAAGTGGCATTAAATGATCCGTTATCATCAGCAATCATTTCAATATCAGTTGCAGCAGGGACTGAGGTACTGGTATCGATGATATCCCACTCATCAGTCTCTAACTGCGTCAATGTATAATATTCAGTCACGGTACTAGTCACACAAACAGTATTACCAACCATGTCATCACTTGCATTTGCAGTGCTGACAAAAATACCATCTGAGGTCATTTCATCACCATCTGAAACAATATCTTGTAAGTAGAAACCTTTTTCAGGGTAAGTAGTAACGGCAGTAACAATACCTGTGACATTATAACTTTCAGTTGACTCAAAACCACTAGTGATCATTGGAGAAGCTGAATCAGAACCTTGAATTTCGGCAATGGTGGTTTGCGTATCTAAAGAACACGTAGACGCAACGACTTCCACATAATCTGAATAGGTTGCAGTACCTAGATCATCAAATACATCCTCCCCAAAGTCTTCCCAATCAGAAGAAGAATAAGATGATGATTGAACGGGTGTTGCACCTCCCTCTCCAGCTCGACGACGTAAGGTTTGACCACTACCCCAGTAAGTTCCATCAGTACCAATAGTGTCATAAGTAGTATTAGTATCAGTATCAATAATGGCAACATGGTCATCGCCATTAAAACTTAAACTATAATAAGATTGCTCGTCATAACTTGCCGCAATGACAGTCGAAGCGGAACTCGCAATAGCGGCTGATAAATCTGCATCCGCAGCACTATTATAAATGACTAATGTTGCACCACCAGCAATCGTTACACCATCAAGTACATTGTCACCATCTGGTGTGCGAACTTGGTTATCGTAAGAGCTATATTGTAATTCAATATTACTAGTGAATGTGTAGCTGCTTGTACCTGTATTAGTTAATTCTATCGCTTTATTATCACCAGAGCCTTCAACATACTCACTAATAATAATATCGGTTATCGCCGCGTTAGCATTGGCTGCAAAAATACCACCAATAGCGAGGGCTAGTGTGGTCCTTTTTAGATTTTTACTCATCACTTTATCCTTAAATTATTCTTTGATTATTAACTGCGCTTCGCAAATTAGAAATAAACACGACCATATGCATAAGCGTCTTGAGCCGCTTCACCAAAGTTAGCTTCCAATGCAAAAACCACTGATTTTGTAGGTTTAAAATTAAACCCTAATGTGCCCCAAATACGCTCTTTACCCCATGAATATTCATCATCAGGTGCAACACCGTATGGGCTATAAATATCCCACTCTTCATAGGCTTCATAGTTAAACGAACCTGTTAATTCTACTTTTTCATTAGCAATGTAGCGTGCTGAAATTAAAGCACCTTTATTCTCGAGGGTTTGATAATCGTTATAACTGTATGTTTCTTCTAGGTCATCGCTGATAGAGACCAGTGTTGAATCTTGTGCAATATCTTCATACTCAATAAAACCATTTAAGCCTATTGATAAATCATCTGTTAAATAAGCGCGTAGCCCTAAGGTATAGAGCATTTGCTCACCATACTTAGAAATGCCTTCGGATCCGGTACGTGTTTCTGCACCCAGGACAACATCTGCATAATCACTAAAGTAACCAACATAACCATTGATCACATCACCTAATTCAGAGCCAGAAGAGCTTTTACCATCGTAAGTATAAGATAGGCCCATCTTGAAGTTAGACATCATGCCTTCATATTTAACGGTATTCTCTTGGTCACCACCTTCACCAGTTTCTACAGTGGTATCAAAAGTAAAGTCGCCAAATTTATCGTAATCGTCTAACGCCGTATCGGTTAAACCAATTTCGATAGCATGTTGCTTATAAAACTTGTAACCAATAAACAATTTATCGATTGCCAGAACCATATCACCTGATCCGTACTCCCAGTTTTCACGCTCATAATCCAGCTCTAAACGATAATAAACATCGTCATATTCACCTTTTAGCCCTAAGGTCGCAAAGCTATCATCAATGTAAGATTCATCATCAGTATAAAATTCACCGTACTCATAATCTGCACCGATATGTCCACCTACCCCCACTTCACCATAGACTTGTAAATTATCACCATTATCTTTTTCATAGATAGTCGCGCCATGTGTTATAGGGCTAGCTAATACCGTTGCGACGGCAATGCTGAGCATTGTTTTGTTTAACATTTCATCATCCTTATATAATGTTTTTGATATATGACGAACCCTTATAAAAATAGACGCGCCAGATGTCACAAAGCGCATGAAAGTAACAGGGCTTTATGACAGTTTTGTTTAACTGATAAATTATTTACTTTTTATTTCATAAGTGATTAGGGAATCGTATGTGATTATTGATACATAGGTGTATAGGCAGCAGTCTTAATTGGAGAGTGAGACTGAATATAATCCTTCAACACTTCCGCATCTACATAACCGGTATTTACATAGGAAGTATGCTGAGTAATATTCGGGTATCCATCTCCACCCGCGGCATTAAATGAGGGGACACTGAAACGATATTGTTGATCAAGTTGTATTGGTTTACCTGAAATAATCACCTGACTAACCTGCATATCGCTTACGTCCATAGTAATACCAGCAAATTGCGGATAAGCGCCAGAATCTTTCTGTTTAGTGGCAACTTGTTTTAAGTACTCCATTACTTCAGCACCACTCATATCAACATAAGTAATAGTATTAGCAAAAGGTTGCACAGTTAAAATATCTTTATAAGTAATATTACCGGCTTCAATAGAAGCACGTATGCCACCTGAATTCATGACTGAAAAGTCAGCTTGTACGCGTTGCTTATGTGAGCTTGCAATTAAGTACCCAAGGTTAGTTTGGTTATTACGCACGACTTTTCGCTCGCCCTGTAAAAGTCCATCGCTCCTACCTACAACGATATTCAACGCTTCTTGGCCTTGCTCCTGGAATGGTTTTAAGGTGTTAAGTACTTTTTCATCTTGTGTAATCTCTTGCTCTACAAAAACACGTACTTTTTTACCATCTTCACCAACCACTTTTTGTTTAAGGTTAACGGGAATCAATTTATATGACTGCAAAGTCAAATTGCCATTTTTAAAAGTATAATCTGCACGTCCTACATATTTCCCCCATTCATGTGCTTGCACAATATAAGTGCCATTTTGTTGGTCTGGCGTACAATCATCACCTGCACTAAATTTTGCATATTGGTTTTTACCCTCCATACAAACAGGCTCTTGAGAATGTCCACCAACGACCATATCAAGGTCACCAGGTTCAAGGTAACGAGCTAATTGCACATCTCCCGGTGCATTCGCACCACTGTCGCCATTAAGGTAATGCCCCATGTGTGTTGCTGCTATGATGACATCAGGATTCTCACTTGCTTTTAATTCAGCAATCACTTGCTTAGCTTCTACTTTAGGGTCAGTAAATTTAACTTGCTTAATAAATTCTGGGTTGCCAATTTTAACCGTATCTTGAGTAGTTAAACCGATCACGGCTATTTTAATACCAGCCTTATCAAAAATTTTGTAAGCATCAAACATACGCTTACCATCTTTATAAATATTAGCGGCTAAAAAGGGGAAGTTAGCCCAGTCTGCTTGCTGAGCGAGAACGTCTAAAGGGTTATCAAACTCATGGTTGCCTACAGCCATTGCATCATAGCCAATCATATTCATACCAATAAAATCAGGCTTAGCATCAAGCAGATCAGATTCAGGCACACCAGTATTAACATCACCACCAGACAGCAATAAAACTGAGCCACCATCGGCCTCAACTTCGGCACGAATGTAGTTAATTAATGTTGCCCTAGCCGGCATGCCATATTCACCGTATTTGTTTTGCCAAAAATGGCCATGATTGTCATTGGTATGTAATATGGTGAGTTTGTATTCTTGGTCCGCAACCCAATCATGTTGGATAGAAGTTTCAGCTTGTAAGCTAGTGCTACCAGCAAGCATGATCAACGCTAAACTTGAGTATTTAATCTGTTTCTTATCCATCAATTTAATCCTTTAAACTCGGTAAACTATTTGCTCAATAGGTGTTTTATTAAATGGGTTATTACCGCTCCATGAACCCAATCGCTACTTAAACCATCTAACAAATATTGATCAAAATCAATACAACTTATGGTTAATTGATATCCAAAAATAGTCCAATTTTGGTGCTTTAATGCCCCAAATTGGTGAAAGAGAAGGGTAATAAAAAGGCTGGAAGTTTAAAAAATGTGCGATATGAATAGCTAAAAGGGAAATCATTGCTGACCAAAAGGTCAAGTAACGCTCTTTATTGGTGCTAAGCAATCTTGACCATTTATTCAAATTGATTAATAAATGACATTTTATTGACTTAAAATAACTATTTTTGAGCACGTATAACACTCTGTAGGGTATTTCAAGTTTTTGTTAGGAGAGTTTATGCGTTGATAATTTTGGATGTTAAGCACCCAATAACGGAATAATTTATTCTCTTAATTACGGCTCAGAGTATAATCAAAAATCGAATAATAAATCATACAATATAAGCGTAAAAAAGAGGTTATTAACGCTATACCCCCCCCCTTTTTTCGCTTTGATTCGTATTTAAACACTGAAGTATTCAGTCTCTTTTTTTAGGCTTTTAGATAAGGTTTCCAATAACTCTGCTTGATTGAAGTTATTTTGTAAAGTTTCACTTGTCTCTTTCGACATAACAGATATCGCTTCAACTCCTTTAGAGACCTCATATATAGTAGCAACCTGTT
Source organism: Psychromonas sp. KJ10-5 (assembly GCF_055808325.1). Lineage (NCBI taxonomy): Bacteria > Pseudomonadati > Pseudomonadota > Gammaproteobacteria > Alteromonadales > Psychromonadaceae > Psychromonas > Psychromonas sp. KJ10-5. Next base: position 1,710,369 of record NZ_CM147864.1, read on the forward strand.
GGTTAGTTGCACTGACCACTTCAAGCACTTTAACTAAGGAATCATCTGCTTGGCGCTGAATATCATTTAGTAACTCATTGGCTTGATGAGTTAACGTTAATCCTTTTTCAACTTGTGGTACGGTTGTTTCCATTGCAGCTACAGATGCTTCTGTATCTCCCTGAACTTGGTTAATCATAGCTTCAATTTCACCAGTCGCATCGCCTGTTCTTATCGCTAATTGACGTACCTCATCAGCAACAACGGCAAACCCTCTGCCAGATTCACCAGCACGAGCAGCTTCTATTGCTGCATTTAATGCTAATAAATTTGTTTGATCAGAGATACTTCGAATTACATTAATAATTTCACCAATCTCTCGTGTTCTATCTTGTAATACACTGATTTGTTTAACTGTAGAATTAACCGTGGTGGATATGTTTTCAATTTCAGTCGCGACATTCTGAACTGCTGATTTACCGTGTTGTGTTAACTCTGCAGTAACCTTTGAGTTGTCCTCAGTTTGTCTCACTGTATCAACAACATTATCTATGCTCTGACTCATCGACTCTAGGCTTAGTTGTGCACTATGAGTCTGTTCGACTTGTTTATCAGCGGCCGTTAATGCTTGTAAAGAACCGGCTGCAACTGAAGTAGCTCGCTCCGATAATTCAGAAGAAGAAGCCATAATATTATTCACTGTTGATTTTAGTTGCTGCTGCATGACTCCGATAGAAGCCATCATACTGTTAGGACAACATGACTTTACCTCACCAGCTAAATTGCCCTGAGAAATCTTAGAGACTACTTTTGCCGCTTCTTGTGGATCTCCACCAACAGACATCTTGACTTGGTAACTAATACGGTATGCAATGAATCCCCCTAAGATAATCGCAATACTTGTTAGACTAAGCATCCATCCTTGAAATGTACTAGCAACAAGCCTTACTTCCTTTGTTGCATTTTGATTCGCCAATTCTTGATAATCAATAAACTGATTAATGGTAGATAGCCAAGATACAAAAGCAGGCTTTGCCTGATTAAGTAGTATATTATTAGCTTCAGTCATACCACCAGCTCGCTTAGCTTCAATGATTAGAGACACCAATGGCATTGCTTGAGATTCAACTTTTTTAATTTTTTCGTAAATGTTTTTCTCTTTGTTAGTCGCTTTATCAGACGAGATAATCTTATCCATCTCTACCGCTGAGCGCTGATAACTTTTACCTAGTCGTTGTAAATCATCAATAGCTGTATTTAGCTCCACTTCTGTCCTAGCTAACGTAATATCACGAAGCGCAATAGCGCGATCATGGACACTACCTCGGAAATCGATAGCATGACGTTGTTTAACAGAGTTTACATCGGTTATCTGTGTGATCGTTGAATCAATAAAGTTAACTCGGTGAATACTAATAAAGTTCAAAACAAGCATCATTAAAATAACAACACCAAAGCCAATGACTAACCGTAAATTAATGGTCATATAGTTTCTCAAAATAAGGGGGTAAATAGGATTATTCAATTAATGAGCCTAGTGTGTAACTCTCAATTAATCCACTTAAAGATAAAAAAATTACTTATATTGAGATAAAATATAAAAAAGAGAAAAAGTAAAAAAGTTCTATTAGATTTAATAGGTTAGATTAGTTAGTTTATTGAAAATCAAGGTGTCATAGGAAGGTAGTTTTATTTAAAAACGGTTGAATAGTCGCCTCTTTATTGAGATCTATCTAGGAAAAACAAAAAGAGCGTACAGGAAGCCCGCTCTTCATTATAAATATTGCCAACGTTACTTATTTTTCAGTAGGCAAAAAGTCTTTAATAATTTCATATAAACGTGGACGTTTAACTGCAATATCTTCAGCCGATAAGCCTTCTAAAGAATGAGGGTACTTTAACCAAGCATCGGTTTCGTGTAGATAATAATCAGGTACTCTATTGGTTTGATTACGTGAAGGCTTAAAATAAGGTACTGCAACGCGCACATCTTCTGGCATATTTAATCGTGTTTTACGTTGTAACTCTTGGATAATAGCCTCAATTGAACGCCCCGTATCATAAACATCATCGACTAATAATAAGCGATCATGATGTTCAAGGTTTTTAACCAGATAATTTAAACCATGCACTTTAACCTCTTTTTGCTGCTGGTCAATCGCCGCAGCATAAGAAGAAGTACGAATAGCAATATGGTCAGAATCAATACCGTGTACTGCTAAAAATTCTTGGACAGCAATCCCAATAGGTGCTCCACCACGCCATATGGCAACAATAAAGGTAGGTTTAAAATCACTATCCAATATTTGCCGAGCTAATGCATAAGAGTCTTCTAATAAATTCTGTGCGGTTAAATATTGTTTTTCTGCCATATGACTTCCAAATCTAGTTAAAGATAATGCCACTAATGATTGAATATAAAGTGACTTTATGTTCTAATTTTTTGATTAAATTCCTTTAAACATATCATAATATATGGGTGATTTCTTGGCTAAATACGACGAAAAAATATTTTTAGATGAAGACACCTTAATCGAGGAATCCTTCCAATTAGCAACACAAATTATTGCCAGTGACTTTAAACCAACGTTCATTGTGGGCTTATGGAGAGGCGGTAGTTCTGTGGGTATTTATGTACAAGAGTGTTTACAAACATTAGGTGTACATACTGATCATATATCAATCCGCACCTCTTACGGTGGTTTCGATAGTTATCACCAGCAAGCAAAAGGAGATCACCCGATTCATGTTCATGGTCTTACCTACTTGGTTAAAAAGCTTAATGCTGAAGATAAACTACTGATAGTTGATGATATGTATCGCTCAGGAAAAAATGCAGATGCGGTTATCAATGAATTAAAAGCAAGGCTCAAGCGCAATATGCCTGAGGATGTACGTATTGCCACCGTATGGAAGAAAAAAACATTAGCTGAAGATGCCACTGGGCCTGATTATTTTATACACGCTACAGATGATTGGGTAGTGTTTCCCTATGAGCTTCAGGGGTTATCATTAGACGAGATAAAACAACATAAATCTTTTGCTTATACTTCTATCGTGCCAGAACTTTTCACTGAAAAATCGATTGGTTAAGTAAATAATACTAACGCCTGAGTCGATAAGCTAGTTAATGTGGTTAGTACCTTTAACCACTTAGTTATTTTTCTCGTTTTATTCCTTATGCTTAAATTTATACATGGCTTTATCTGCATCAGATAATAGAGCTTGTATATCTCGATGTTTTTCTACCTCATACTCAGTAATACCAAATGAAAAACAAACATCTAAGTCTACATTATTATTATCAAGTTCAACCTTTAAAGACATTGCTAAAGTTGACATTAACTGCTCAGCATTATCCGCATCAGTATTACTAAATAGCACCACAAATTCATCGCCTCCTAAACGTCCAATCACATCTGAAGAACGAAATGTATCCCCGAGTAACTTTGCAAAAATATTTATTACTTGATCACCAACTGCGTGTCCAAAATTGTCATTAATGGCTTTAAAACGATCTAAATCAAGATAAGCTAAAGACGCTGGGAGTTCGTTTCTATTGCATAGGTTTAGAGAGTTTTGTGCTAAAGAAAGAAAACCACGGCGATTCAATAATCCAGTTAAGTCATCATGAGTCGCCATTTGCATAGCAGATAACTCTAACTCAACTGTTTTCGCTAAATCTTTTAAAATATCACAATCTTCTTTGCTGAATTCACGTGCTTGATGATCGGCAATACACATTGTTCCTAATCTGAACCCATTGATCGCTAAAGGACAACCAGCATAAAACTCTACTTTAGGTTCATCAACGACTAACGGGCTATCATAAAAACGCAAATCTTCACTTGCAGCTGGAATAACGAATACATCATCACCTAAAATCGCATGACCACAAAAAGAAGTTTCGCGCGGACTTTCATTAACGTCAAGTCCAATACATGACTTAAACCATTGACGGTTTTCATCTATTAGGCTCACTAAAGCAATCGGTACATCAAACAAACGTTTAGCAAGTCGAGTAATGCGATCAAAACGCTCTTCTGCCAATGTGTCTAATACTTCCAAAGACCTAAGCATGGCCAAACGTTGTTTTTCATTACTCGGAATATCTGGTTTATTCATAAATAATCCTAAATAAAAAATCAAGCCCTTAGACTATAGCAACTTAAACACTGAAATTAATACTTAAGTGTTAATTTTGATATATTGAAACAATAACATCCAGTATTGATTTTATCCATAATACTTAAAAATAACTTAGTTTAAGATAGAGATTTCAAGCTTATTAAAGTAACTCGGCAAAGTAAACTATTTGAAACTTACCGAGCATTCAATTAAGTTATTTTTCTCTAAACAACAATTAGTTGTAATCAATTTCTCACCTTATACAATGCCTGAATAATGTATATTAATACCAGTGAAAGATTACCTGTGTTGTTGATTACCTGTCCGAGATAACTAAAAGATATCTCACCTGATTCGCTAGTTATCTAGCAAACAATATATTACAAATAAATCTAATGTTTCTTAAGGAACTATTAATGAAAGAGATCTACTTCCCTTTTTTAGAGCACACTGGCGCTAAACTTAAAGATTTTACGCATGGCCAAGCAAACGTTGAATTATATGTTGAGCCTTATCACCTTCAGCATAAAGGGTTTGTTCATGGGGGAGTTATTTCTACATTAATGGACAATACGGGATGGTATGCAGCTGTTTCCAACTTAGATGCAGGCTTTACCGCAGTTACCATGGAAATTAAAATTAACTACTTAAAGCCTGCATTAGGAAAGTATTTATTAGCATCGGCAAGTGTTAAGCGACAAGGCAGAACAACCACATTTGTGACCATTGAATTATTCGATGAAAAAGAAGTGTTAGTTGCCTATGCCACTGGAACTTATGCTGTTATCGCAGACACTTAGTAATACTGTTCGTTAGAGATTGAAATATCTGTGACAATGAACTATCAAATATGCTCATTGTCATTGCTATGTCATTTATTTAAAACGAATCATTACGTCCATTTTTGTTGACATAGAAGCACTTAAAATTTGTTTGTGTTGAGGTGCTAGTACGATAATACCGTTATGTTTAGCTATCTGCTTAAATAGATTGTTTAAATCAAAGCCGTTATCACGCTCATGCGATGCTTTCACAGCTGTTTTTTTATCGAACAAACGATCTGCCTTTTCAAAAATTAATATATCTCGCGTATCACGTGCTTGAGAAAATAGCGCAGCAACCTCTTCTTCAGATGCTTTTTGTTCAATGACATTATTACTTTGTATGCCACTATTCGTTTCAGAGGTTAGTGCTTTGTTAAAATCAGAAAGTTGAGATTCATCTCCACCATTAAAGGTAATTAAAAAACGCGTTTTATGCAGTGCAATTTGCGGCAAATTACTTAAAAAACGGAAGTAGCTTTTACTTTGGTAATCAACAATTAACATGTTATTCCTATTAAAGATTTATAAGGTTACTTCAATCATATGCTTTGAAATAACTTGTATTCAACAGAATCATCACGATCACTTGCTGAGTATTATGGATAAAAATAGGCAAGATCTTACCTGAAGCGAAGCTAATAAGACATGTAAAATTTAATCTCAACAAGTATCTATTTTATTACCTAAAAATAAATCAATAAAAAGTATGAAGATCATACGATTAACTATGCCTATCTGCTATTATCCTGGTTCTTTTTTATTACCTGAGCTTACTATGTCATTGCCCATGCCCACACGTTCTCGTTTTGCCACTTCTATTTTAGTTTTAGGTATATTGCTAATAGCTGCTAACTTACGTGGTCCAGTCACCAGTATTGGCCCAGTATTAGATCAAATCATTATATATTTTGGACTTAACTCTTCACAGGCTGGAATGTTAACAACCTTACCACTAGTAGCCTTTGCCCTTGCCTCTCCGGTTGCCGCTAATTTAGCCAAGAAGCAAGGCTTAGAAATATCACTATTTATTGCCTTAATATTGATTGGTATAGGCTTAAGCTCTCGCCTTATTGACTCTGTATTTATCCTTTATATTGGTACTGCGATTATTGGTGTCGGTATTGCGATTGGTAATGTGTTGTTGCCGAGTTTAATTAAACGTGACTTCCCACATAAAGTTGCATTGATGACCTCTGCCTATGTACTGGCCATGGGTATATTTGCAGGGAGTTATTCAGCGTTAATTATTCCATTAGCTACTTTTAAAAATATCGGTTGGGCTGTTGCCTTATCTTGTTATGGCGTCATGACTTTAGCAAGTATAATTGTCTGGTTGCCACAATTAAAACTACATACAAAACCGATCAAAGATATTTTAGCGTCCGCGCCAAATAGTAAAATATGGCATCATGCCTTAGCTTGGCAAATCACTTTATGCTTAGGCCTAAATTCATTTTTTACTTACATCATTATCGCCTGGTTGCCAAACATCCTAATGGATGGCGGCTATTCAGCACAACAAGCAGGTGTTTTACATGGGACCTTCCAATTAGCAACGGCAACGCCCGGACTTGTTTTGATCCCCTTACTAGCAAAGCTAAAAGATCAACGTATTTTAGCTATCTCTTTAGCGCTGATTGGTTTTATCTGCTTCTTAGGTTTATTGTATTTACCAAGTGCGGCATTAATTTGGTCTATTTTTATAGGCTTTTCTTCTGGAGCTATATTTATTCTTGGATTGTCCTATATTAGTTATCGCACAAATCACTCGCAGCAGGCAGCATCTCTATCTGGCATGGCACAATGTGTAGGTTATAGCTTAGCTGCGATAGGGCCAATGTTCACAGGTATGCTACACGCTTATTTTGAAAACTGGACAACAACTATTTGGTTATGCGCTATTACGTGCCTTTTATCGGGTGTGTTTGGCTATCTAGGCGGACGTGATATTAAACTGGATAAAGATGTCTAATGACGTGACAGGTAATGGCTACCTGTCGCTTACTTAAAATCAATTCAAGGGTTATAACAATTATATTAACCCTTTCTTTTTAAGCCATTCTAATACCTGAATCGCCCCTTCTGAACAAAGTGCTTTATCCTGATAAGTTAACCATTTAATTTCGGCTATTTCTGCACTAGCCTTTAATTCCCCTGCGAACTTCGCAAAGTAACAAGTAAGTTTAACGGTAGCAGGCTCTCGTTGACCATCTGCCACTGCACTAAATGTACCTGCGTAATCAATGCTATTGCTAATCAGGTTAACCGATAACTCTTCGTTTACCTCACGGCTTAAAGCTTGCTGATCAGACTCCCCTGATTCACGCTTTCCACCGGGTAAATAAAACAAAGATTTGTTATGTGATCGAGCAACTAATAACTTACCGTCATGTACCAATAACCAAGCTAATTTATCTATTTCTTTTGACACATTTTTCCTTAACTAACATAAATAAGATTTATCACTTTCTGCCTAATAATGCTGAAATAGCCAACATGCTGCCTAAACTAATAAATACACTGCCTAAAATACGATTTATCCAACGCATTGGACGAGGGTTAGTAAACAACGGTGCCATTTTTGCACCTAAACCGGTATAAATAGACATAAACAAGTATTCGAGACAAAACCAAGTACTGGCTAAAATAATGTACTGCGGCAATTGAGGTGCTTCTGAGCTCATGAAACTAGGGAACAAAGCAATAAAAAATAACAGATCTTTAGGGTTACTGATCCCAACCATAAAACTTTTTTTAAATAACTTATGGGCGGCGTAAGTTGCTAAAACAGGTGTATTCATCTGGGTCTCAGGTAGTTTAATCGCACCTTCCCGCCACGCACTCCAACCTAAATAAACAAGGTAGATTGCACCAAGTAATTTAATCACTAAAAATAAGGTCTCAGAAGCGGCCAACACCGCACCTAACCCTATAGCAGAGATAGTCATCAAAATTAACGCTGATAATGCGCCACCTAAAATGGTTGGAATTGCTTTTTTATAACCAAATTTAACACCGTCTGAAATACACAAAATAGCAGAGGGACCGGGACTAAATAGCAATAAACTGATTACACTGATATAAACTAACCAAACATTTAATTCCATTTTATTAACTCTTATTAACGACTAAGTCCCTTAATTACCTAACAGTTTCAGGTAAACATTAATACTGTTTACCTGAAAGCTAATGGTTTATTGGTAAGTCCCGCGGATAGGATAATCATTTTCCGGTGATTTAATAAACTCTAAGCCTGCCGCTAATGTGCCTATTTCAGGACGCGCCAATGGGCCATTAGAAATATCAATGACTTGTACCTGTCCTTTTTCATTAATAACGAACATGCCAGGTTCTGCAAATTGATGGTCGGTCTCTTTCTCTGAGCGAGGGTTAGAAATATATAAACCTAACGACTGCATCTGCTCTATAGTTAAACCGTAATAAACAGGAAAAGAGACTTCTAAGGCTGACAAGTGCTCTGTTAGTTGTGCTTTGCTGTCTGCAGATACGGCAACAATTTCAACGCCATTCGCTTCTATTTTTTCTTTATAAGTTTCTAATAAATTAAGATATTTTGTACATAATGGACAATGTTTTCCGCGATAAACAACAACCATTTTCCAATCGGCATTAGCTGATATTTTACCTAATTCAATGGTATTTTCGTCTAGGTCAGTAACCATTAGTTTAGGAAACAATGAACCCGCTGTTAATGATGAATGCATCTTATATGACTCCTTAAAATAGTGAAGATAAGTGAATATATTTAGTTTAACGACTATCAGTAATATTCAATTTGCTTACATATTACCGATCATTAATGATACCCATTTACTTTGAGTTAATCATTGAGAGTGATGGATGTAATAGACCTAAGAACGTGTCAAGGATTGAAGATCAAACTAAAAGTAACTGGTACTGCATCACTGATTGAAGGTAGCCCAGCTAATGCTCTCAGCTTTTCAACCCCCTCAGTCATACCATAGTTACTTGCATTAAGTACTACCGGCATTAATGATGTGACTAATAGTTTGTTATTATTAAGTTTGGTCACTTGCACTTCATTAATGACTTTATGCGCAATACCATGGAAAGACAAGGTAAGTTGCACCGACTCTTTATAGGTATCGCCAACTTCCAATCGACCCAGTTTATTAACATTAATAAAACCACTAGCTGTCGCTTTTAAAAAGCAGTCTGTTTCAAACAACTCTTTTTTAATTCTATCGTTTCGAATACCAATATTGGTTTCAACACTATCTAAATCAATACTTAAAGTCACTTGGCCGGTATCGCTAATCGACCCCATTAAATGTTCAAAGCGATGAACTTCACCTATTTTCAAACTTTTTACTGTTACAAAATTAAGTTGAGAGTCTTCATTGGATAAGTCCCATTGAGCCCAAACATTTGGTGATAAAAAAGTAAGAAATAATGCAAGTCCTGATAGCACTTTCATGAAAATCTCCATTAATTTTAGTTAAATTAAAAAACCTACAAATACCATCGTCTTAACATCATGTTAAGTACAATCATTCCATATTTACGGTGGATAGTTGACTACAGTGCTTATAGTAAAGCCTAACAACAATATCAAAGATGAACATTTAATCAATCAGTTAACAGAGATTTAATAATACCGATTAGTTAATGCACATAATCGGTATGAGGATCAGGCAGATATTTCATCAGCCCAAAGAGTAGATTCAACAGAAGAGTTAATAACTTGTGATTCAGTAATACCCAATACTTTCGTTAATTGATCAATTGTCTTCCAATCAGATATTTCAACAGCTTCGGCTAGTTTAATGAGCTTATTCAAGATCCCCTCACCTCCTAACAACGCATCTTTTATCTCTTGATTGATATTAAGCGGAGTTAAAATAGCTTCCATATCAGCATCCAACAACGCATCAATGATTGATAACATCCCACATAAATAGCCTAACTCTTTTTTATGCTCTAACCCCATTGAAGACAATAACATTTCAAAGAATTTTGCACGTTGCAGTGACATATTACTTAATATAGAAGGCTTATCAGAATTTAATGTTTTGATAACGGCAAAGGTGATAAATTTACGAACTCTATCTTCTCCGAGATAAACTAATGCTTGTTGCAGCGATTTTATAGGAGACCTTAACATTGAATATTCATTAACAAAGTTTAACAGTTTAAAAGACAAGCCAGGATTACTTGCAATGATATTTTCTATTAAAACAAGGTCTAATTCTTCCTGTGAAATAGCAACTGACAACTGAATTTTTGAACTCACCGTAGAATCTAAAATTTTACTTTGAATAATCTCAGGCTTACTAAAAAAGTACCCTTGAAATAGCTCAAAACCGGCACTTTTAGCTTGATTAAACTCATCATAAGTTTCTACTTTTTCAGCTAAGAACTTGATATCGTAAATTGCCAGCTTCTTTAAATATTCCGCTGCTTTATTTAACGGGTAGGTAGTAATATCGAACTTGATAATATCGATATAAGGATAAAAACGACGCCATTCTTTACTAGGTACAAAGTCATCTAGTGCAACGGTATAACCTTTCTGTTTAAGCTCAACAACTATATTAAACAACTCCTCACTAGGTGGGCAGTTTTCTAATATTTCAATAACGTAGTTTTTGTGTGGAAAATCAAATGGCAGGCGTTCTAAAAGACTATCGTAACCAAAATTTACAAACCCAGTTTTCTCATCAAGAATACGTTTTTGATGAACGAGTATTTGATTAACCAGTATACTTTTAGTTGCGTAATCTGCACTGACATCAGGAAACGAATTCTCTTCCCCATCTCGGTACAATAACTCAAAAGCAACGGTTTTTTTATCTATATCGACAATCGGTTGTCGCGCTACATAAGAAGACATATCCCACCCATAATAAAATGATCATTTCCTTGGCTAACTAATCATGAGTTTAGCAACCTTTTCCTTGTTGCTAAGTATGCTAGTAATAAATATGCTAACAATTGATATTTAACAAGAATGATAGATTTTTTAAGAAACTATATCACTAAAAATACAAATAGGAGATCATTAAGCGTAAAAAATATAGCATAACACGGATAAATGTTAGCCTTTACAGATAGCCGTAAAAACACAAAGAATAAAGCTTTAAGATCCTATTCTTAGGTATTAAAAGTGTCATTTACAAATTTCCAGGTTATTACTTTTTAACCCTAAAAGATGCATAGTATGTGAGTAAATAGTGAAATAACTGGTAAAGTGATTTGACTCGTTGAATAATAGCTCATCTACTATATTACGCCTGTTAAATAGGCTATAACAGATTCACCAAATAGAAAGGTCTCCCATGAACCCAATTTTAGCTATTCTTAAAAAACACAATGTTAGCGACCAAAAGATCGCCTCGTTATTTGAAGCACTTACTGACAACCCGATGATGGCACTCGGTTTAGTGCAACAACTAGGTATTCCACCAGAGCAATTAAAGCAATTAATGGCAACAATCATGGCAAATCCAGAGCTGATTAAAGAAGCAACAGATGAGCTAGGGTTAGATTTTGCTAAGGTTGAAGCAGCCAAAGAAAAGTTAAATTCATAATTATCAATACAAGCATTGAGTCATTCTATTATTGACTCAATGCTTGATAAATAAACTGAGAACAACTGTGCTTATAACCCTTGATTGGCTAATAGCCAGGTTTTATAACCGCCACTCATATTTCTCACTTTATACCCTAAATTAGTTAGCAAACATGATGCAACATGACCACGTAACCCTACTTGGCAATAAACCAATAACTCTTCATCTTTTGATAATTTAGCTAACGATTGTCGAAGTTGATCAAGAGGAATATTAATAGCACCAGGTATCATGCCAGAGTTAGCAACTTCACCTTCACCACGCACATCTACTAACAAATATTGTTCAGAACCCTTGCTTAAAAAATCACTATGAAAAACAATTTCTTCACCTTTAATCACATTCGAAGCAACTAACCCAGCTTGATTGACGACATCACGTGCGGAACCAAATGGAGGCGCATAACATAACTCAAGATCTTGTAAATCAAATACCGTCATACCAGCACGTTGTGCAACAGAGATAACATCAATTCGTTTATCAACTCCCTCTTTGCCGACAGCTTGCGCACCTAATATTTCTCCTTTTTCTGGTGAAAATAATAACTTTAAGCTAACAGGGTGAGCACCAGGATAGTACCCAGCATGATTCGCGGTATGCACATATATTTTTTGATAAGGGATATGTTTACGTAATAACGTCTTTTCATTCAAACCTGTACTCGCCACAACTAGATCAAAGACTTTACAAATAGCCGTTGCTTGTGTTTTTGAGTAATGCTCCTTTGCACCAAATATGTTATTCGCCGCTAATCGCCCTTGTCGGTTTGCAGGGCCTGCTAATGGCGCGAGCACTGCATCACCAGTAACATAATCAGGCGTTTCTATCGCATCACCAACGGCATATATTGATGGATCACTGGTACACATAAATTCATCCACTTGAATTCCACCTAACGCACCAATAGTAAGTCCTGCATCAACGGCTAATGATGTTTCAGGTTTAACACCTACAGCCATAATTAACAAATTTGTGGTTAATTGTGTCTGATCATTTAATACTAGAGTTAACGAAGTATCACTAGTGTTACAGGGTTTAACTTGTTGTAAGGCTTTTCCTAGTAGTAAAGTAACATCCTGTGCGATTAATTCATTATGTAACATATTCGCCATTTCAATATCTACTGTGCTCATCACCTGTGGCGCAAACTCTACTAAAGTCACCTTTATGCCCCGATGACGCAGTGCTTCTACTACCTCCAATCCAATGAAACCACCACCACATACTGTTGCATGTTGTGGTTTATGAGCCTCTATAGAAGTCATTATCACATCCATATCTGGCAAAGTACGTAAGCGATGGGTTAAGTGATTATCGACTCCATCAATATTAGGCACAAAAGGACTCGCTCCAGGGCTTAAAATAAGCGCATCATAGGACTCTACATATTCAATATCAGTAACAAGGTTCTTAACTGTGATTGTTTTAGTCCGTTTGTCTATAGACAACACTTCATGTTGCACACGAATATCAACATTAAAACGACTTTTAAAACTTTCCGGTGTTTGCAAAATTAATGCATCACGCGAGGTTATTTCGCCGCCAATATAATATGGCAAACCACAGTTCGCAAATGAGATATAAGCGCCACGCTCCAACATAATAATCTCAGCCTGTTCGTCTAGTCGACGAGCTCGCGCGGCAGCAGAAGCGCCACCAGCAACACCACCAACAATTAATATTTTTTTAGACATAAAACCTCCCAATACAAATGCTAAATACAAAATGGCATATTTAAACGTAACAATTGATCAAATAACCAATAATGAACGATTCATACGAGAGCATAACAAACAAAATTAGGTAAAACTAATATAGAAAAACCTAATTTAGATTTAATTAATGTAGATCAATCTAATTTATATTGCTAAGATAATAAACAGTGTCGTAATAATGATATTAGCGACCAACTCATTTTTAGATTTTTTACAGAGAGTGAGTAACCTGTAAGAGTTTATTTTTATTTACTAAAGCACTAAAAAAACCGCCTTTACCAATAAAAATGGCCACTAATGAGTATAATGTGCTCCCAGTTATCCCAAGGAGTTTATATGCACAACAAATTAGCACTGATTCATGAAAATGCCGGAGAAGCGAGTGAGCTACTTAAAGTAATGGCTCATAAAGATCGTATGGTGGTTTTATGTTTATTGTCTGAAGGTGAGATGGGCGTAGCAGAGTTACGCGAACATACAAAATTAAGCCAATCAGCTTTTTCACAACACTTAACTGTATTGAGAAAAAATAAGCTGGTAAGCATTCGAAAAGAAGCACAAGCCGTTTTTTATTCTTTAGCAGATGAAAGAGTTAATATTTTACTTAAGGCAATGCAACAAGCCTTCTGTCCAACATTAGTCTCCGAAGAATAACCAATTAACGTAGAATATAAGCAAGAAGAAAGGCCTATTATGGAAAATTTTACACCCTGGTCATCCCTAGCAGGTGGAGCTTTACTAGGATGCTCAGCAGTTATTTTATTGCTATTTTCTGGTAAAGTGGCAGGTATAAGTGGCATTTTTAGTGGTCTCTTGCAACCTCATAAAAAAGACTTTTTATGGCGTCTGCTTTTTATTGGCGGTATGGTGATCAGTTTCTTTATTTTATCACCTACACTACCTTCTTCTTCGTTAATCACTCCCTCTATAGTCTTGTATACCATCGCTGGTTTATTAGTGGGTATAGGGACAAAACTTGGAAATGGTTGTACAAGTGGACACGGCATTATAGGTATTGCACGCCTATCAAAACGTTCTATCTTCGCTACCTGTATATTTATTAGTAGTGCCATTATTGTTGTATTATTCAGATAATAGAGAGAGTCACTAATGTTAAAATTACTGTCTGCATCAATTTCAGGCCTACTATTTGGTACCGGAATGATAGTTTCCAACATGATTGATCCAGCTAAAGTGATTGGTTTTTTAAATATAACAGGGCAATGGGATCCAAGTTTAGCGTTTGTTATCTTAGGTGCATTAGTCGTCTTTGCACCTTGCTATCACTTAATGATTAAAAAACGAACTCATGCACTGAATGGCGATAAAATGAATTGGTCAACAAATACCGCTGTCGATAGAAAACTAGTATTAGGTGCGACTTTATTTGGCATGGGATGGGGATTAGTGGGCTTATGTCCGGGTCCAGCATTAACCAGCATAGGAAGCGGGTCTTTATACTTATTATGTTTTATAATAAGCATGTCGATAGGTATGCTATTGGTAGAGAAAGTATTTAAAAAATTAACCATAAATGTTAAAAATCAAATCATGGGTCGATAACAACACAATTGACCGAATACAATATCCTTGGGCAATTAAAGTAATCACTCATAATCACATAAAATAAATAATGAGAAACCAATTAGATACTGTCGTTAGATGACTGAAAGTAGAGTCTATACCGCTTCAAACATTGCAATTTAATTCGTCTTGTTAGCTTCATTAATTCTTTCTCGCTCTTCAATTATTTTATCGCTGACAGAGAAAAATGCATCAACTACTTTCGGATCAAAATGTGTTCCTTTGCCTTCTTCAACCATTGCTAATGCTTTTTGATCAGAAAAAGCAGCTCGGTAACATCTATCCATTGTCAAAGCATCAAAAAAGTCAGCTAAAGCGACAATGCGCCCACTTAAAGGAATCTCTTCTCCTTTAAGTTGCGAAGGATAACCAGAACCATCGTATTTCTCATGGTGCGCAAGAGCAACTTCTTCTGCCATTTTTAAAACAGGGACATCGGATCCACTGAGTATATTTGCACCATATTCTGGATGCTTACGCATAACAACCCATTCTTCAGGCGTTAACACCCCTGATTTTTTAAGAATGCTATCAGGCACGCCGATCTTGCCGATATCATGCATTGGGCTGGCTTGTTCAAGCAAATTACAATACTCATTATTTTGACCATAAGCATCAGCAATCATGGCTGAAAACCGACTCATCCTTACAATATGAACGCCTGTATCATCGTCTTTAAACTCGGCGGCAGTAGCTAATCGCCTAATAGTATCTAAGTGTGAAGACTCTAGAGCACGATAAGACTTCTCTTTTTGCTCTAACAAAATCATAAAGTCTTGATTGAACCTTTCTAATTGTTTATAGGCGGCGTTTTTCTCATTTTCACTTTCTTCGGCTAAATTACGATCACTTAATAGCTTTTGAAAATCCTCCGCATATCGAAATAACTGTGATTGTAATGCCGCATTTTCAGCTTTTAACGTATTCAATGCATGATGATATGGCTCAAGTGAAGATAAAGTAAAATCAAGTTTATTGACTAATGAATTAACACTAGTATCAATGCTATATTTAACAGACATAGGTCCTCCTATAATCAAATTAACACCATTATTGCAATGCTAATTTAACCGTATCAATCAGTTGTAATGGGCTAAATGGTTTAATTAAATAATCATCAGCACCGACACGATTGCCCTCTTGTAGATCAGAACTTTGACCTTTTGCGGTTAACAAGATCACGTAAGGTACCTTTTCATATGAACCACTTTTTAGTTTTTCACAGACTTGATAACCATCAATCTCACCAGGCATCATGACATCTAAAATAACTAAATCAGGTTGAATAACTGCTGCTAGCTCCAATGCCCGTTCACCGTAACCCGCTTCATGAAGTTCATAGCCACCAAACTCTAATGTCATACGTACCAACTTTCGCAACTCACCTTGATCATCGACAATAAGCACCCTTTTTTTATTCATTAGTTACTCCTTATTAAATTTATGGACTGTCAGTGGTAACCAGAAGGTTGCTGTCATACCCTGCCCACTTTCACTGCTATATTCGGTTTTTCCACCATGGATAGAGACAATTTCATTAACTAAAGAAACCCCTAAACCACTACCTGGCGTTGCACCAGAATCATCGGCACGATAAAAACGTTCACCCAAACGCGATAACTGTTGCGGCGTCATACCAATGCCTCTATCAATAATGCTTATGCCAAAGAACGTCTTACCTTGCTCTTCCTTTAAATGAGTTACTAAGGTGATATCTTTAGATGAATACTTAAACGCATTACTCAATAGGTTTCTTAAAACTTGGCGTATTTTATCAATATCAAAAGCGAGCGCAGTTGGCCATGCTACAGCAGGATTAATAATGGCTTTTCGCCCTTTAAAGGCGCCTTCAACTTCCACGCAAGATTCTTTAATAACAGCTTCAATATCTTGTATAGAAATATTAAAACCCTTGCCAGCCCTCGCCTCAATCCGAGATAAATCCAACAACTCATCTAATAAGTATTTCAAGTGAAGTGATTGGCGATGAATAATGCTATACATTTCATGTGCAGTACTTTTATCGTAATCTCGAGCTAGTAACAACTCCGAGAAACCACAAATACTTACTAAAGGTGTCCGTAACTCGTGAGCTGCAGTAGTCAAAAATTCACTTTTCATCTTATCGACAATGGTTAAATGGGTGATATCAACAAAGAAAAGAATATCCGAAGAATCTGGGTCAGCTATATCGATTTTCTGGCGAGAAATAGTTAACACTTTCTCAACAGGGGATTTTAAATATAAAATATTTTCAGTTAATAATTCATCCAATAATGACAAATCTTTATGGTGAGAATAATCGATAGAATTATCTATTAAATCAGTAAAACAAGCCCAATTATTTCCACCTAGAAAGCAACGTTCAGGTGCAATAGAAAACATAGAATAAAACGCAGGGTTAACATAAGAGATACTTAGGTCATTAGCTAATATCAAAAAACCATTCGGGCTCAAATTAAATACAGCTTGAAGCTCATATTGAAGACGATTAATTTCAGTTTTATCACGAATGACACCAACAATATATTGCTGATTATTGAACTCCATCTGATTACAATGTATTTCAAGTGCAACATGCTTACCCTTTAAGGTAAGACCTTCTACATTTTGTATATGCTTTTCTTGTGAATTAATAATGCCATTCAAATTAAACTCGGGAATAAAATCAAAAATACTCTGCGTCACTATTAAGCTTTCTTCAAGTCCAAACAATCGATAAGCAGAGCGATTCATTGAATGGATATCACCTTCGATACTTACCATAAAAATACCATCGGTGACCGTATTCATTACCGTATCCATACGAGAATTATCGGATTTTAATTTTTGGGTGACTTGGCCTATTTTTTTAGACATCAGATTGAATGCATTGGAGGCATCTGTTACTTCATCACTGCCTTCAATCGGTATTTGTAACCCAGTCTCCCCCTGTGACACTTTTAATGTAGCTTCCTGCAACACTGTTAATCGCTTGGTTAACGCAACACCTAATAACAATGAAAACAGGGCAACGAATAACATTTCAACAAATGCAATCGTAGAAAGGTGATTCGTTGCTTGATCGATGATCGATTGCTGCTCTTCGATAGATAACCCAATCTCAACCCGACCAAACTGATATCCATCGATCATGATATTGGCATAAGCGTCGTAAGTCCCATCGCTTTCACTATCAACAATCGAGTTGTCTTCTTTAAAAGGCTGGTTTAAAAAATGTTGGTTTCCAACTTCAGCTAAAACTCCATCGAGCCCTACAACTCGAATATACAATATTTTGGAAGTGTTAATAGTGGAATTTAAAATAGAGTCTAGTGTCGCAATATCTTGAGATACCACTGCATCTACAGATGCAGTCGCTAACAGAGTAGAGATATTACTCGCTTGATCTTTAATATCTAATTCAATTGTTTCGTATAGAATAGACCGGCTATTCAGTACTAATATAAACAGAAAGAATGTTTCGATAATAGCAATACCGAAAATCGTTTTCATTTTAAAAGAGAATTTAAAGTTCAGCATATAAGTCGTTTCTCTACTTACTTGAGCAAGTCAATTTCTAAAGCACGAACATCATTCCAATCACTGTCTTCACTTTTCATTAACCCAGTCTTGAACCCTAATCCGGTCAATATTTCCATGCCTTCTGGTTGACTATTTAACGATAACAATGCGCTTTGGATACGTTCAGTTTCTTCATCACTTAACTCCTCAGAAACAGCAAATGCGTGTGGTGTATAACCTTTAGAGCGCCATATAACTTTTAATTGGTCTGACTGCGCCTTAGGGAAAGTAGATAAAGTACGGTCAATCCCACCACCGGCAAGAAATAAACCTTTTACAACGCCACTGTAAACAGAATCATGAGATGAAACATATTGAGGCATAAATGAAACGCCTTCTAGGCGAAGATGTGCTTGCGGTAAAACGGTTGCAGCAAAGGCTGCGGGAGCAGGAAAAGCCACTTCAACACCTGATAACATCGATAAATCCGAAATATCACTGTCTTTACGTACCACCATAATGCCATGAATACGTTTGTCTTTTTGACGAGCAATCGCACGTAGACCGATAGATTTACTAAACACGGTATAATGATAAGGGTTTAAGTAAGTAATATCGTATTCACCCGCCGCAACTCGCCTTTCAAATTCGGGAATATTAGGGGCAGTAGCGAAACGAATTTGATACCCGGTTTTCTCAGATAAAGAGAGAGTTAATGGCAACCAAACTTTAGCTAAGCTAGAAGCTGATTGCTGAGGAACAACACCGAGCTTTAATACCTTTCCTTCTGCCAAGATATTGCTCGATAAAAACATCATGATTATTGCAATAAAAAATTTCTGCATATCAATCACCTCCAATGTGAATGAAAAATCTAGTTGCTACGCTTCTATTAATCACTTGATGACACTAGAATAAAACGTGGCAACAATTAATACAGCAAAATCACAAGCCAAGATCATTTATAAATATAATAATTACCCCTTAAGTGTAGATTAAAATCAAAGAAAGCCTACTGATTTAAGATGAAAAATGTGATGATTAATGAAAAACAGATTACTTTTCCAACAATTTGACCGTTAGCAAATTTAAATAGCTTGCCCTGATTAAACACCCAAAAATTAAGGTGACTAAGGTCACATTTCCAATTACTATTTACTTTTATAAAATAATGATATTTATCACTTGTATGTATAAGTCGATTTGCTCGAAGACCATACTTGTGACACAAGGAAAATGATGACCTCAGGCCACGTAGCACAACCTATTAACCGAGTTACTATTATGATAGTTCTCGCGCTCGGCACTTTTATACTAGGGCTAACCGAATTCTCTATGATGCCGATGTTGCCTTTAATCAGTGATACTTTTAATGTGACTCCCACACAATCAGGACACGCAATCAGTGCCTACGCGATGGGGGTTGTGGTAGGTGCACCAGTTTTAATGCTTACCACGGCTAATATGCGAAAACGTAAAGCATTGCTTATTTTCTTAAGCTTAATGTTTATAGCCAATGGATTAAGTGCTCTTTCAACCTCTTTAAATCAACTCATCTTATTCCGATTTTTAAGTGGCTTACCACACGGAGCCTATTTTGGAGCTGCAATACTGTTTGCTGCAGATATTGCCCCCAAAGGCCTGCGTGCTACTTTTATGTCTAAAATATTTATGGGATTAACCATAGCCACTATTGTTGGTGTGCCATTAGTGACGTTAATTGGACAGAATTTAAGTTGGCGATACTGTTTAGCAGGCGCATCGGTATTATCTTTGATCGCCCTGATCTTGGTGTACTTTGTAGTACCCAATATGGACAACAATAAACCTTCTAATCTACTTAATGAGTTGAGTGTATTAAAAGACAAGTTAGTGTGGTCGATTCTAGGCATAGTGATTGTTGGATTTGGTGGCGTATTCTGTATCTATACTTATATTGCTGACACTATCTTGGATGTCACGCATAGCCCTGCCTATACTATTTCTATTGCCATGGTAATGTTTGGTATTGGTTGTACTATCGGTAATTACTTTTTAGGAAAAGCTGCCGATGGCTCAGCGATAAAAGCAACAGGATTAAGCCTAGTATTTACCATAATTTTTGCTCTGATGTATGTGGGCGCAAGTCATAACATCTGGCAATTATATGCGGTGATCTTCTTAATTGGTTGCAGTATCGGATTAGCAACGTTAATTCAAACCCTACTAATGGATGTTTCTCCGGATGGTCATGCGATGATTGGTGCTCTGGTACAATGTGCCTTTAATGTTGCCAATGCAATTGGTCCTTGGGTTGGTGGAATGGCCATTGCACAAGGTGCCCAACCAAATCAAACAGGGTATGTAGCAGCAGCCCTATTCTTAGGTGGATTTATCATGTGGGGGCTAAGTTACTTTCAACTGAGTCGCAAAAACCAATCTATGCTTACCTCATAAATTAAGATGCCTCTTGTTGTTGAAGAGGCATTTTACCCCTCTATTTAGTGCCTTTCTGTTTAGCATTTCCCTACTTAGCACTCTCCTCTTTCACATTCAATCACCTTTCAATGAGCAATTAAATTAAAATTACAAAGACAATATCGCGTATTAATCAATAGATTATCATTGCGGTAAAAGCACATTGCACTATGACTTTATAGAGCGCTATGATGCAAACTCAGCTGTCAATCAAAGAGAAATAACATGCGCATAACATTATTACTATTTTGTTTTTTGATAAGTTTACAGGCTACTGCAGCAACGGAAATCAGTGCATTTGCTAATAATGGCCTAGCGAACTGGGAAGAGGAATCCTTTGAAGGCCAATCAACCTATAACATTGTAAAATATGGGCAACGCACAGTACTTAAAGCAGAAAGTAATAACAGTGCTTCCGGGCTAGTGTTAAAGAAACGTGTTGATCTACTCAAAACACCTTACATACAGTGGGATTGGCTCACTACCTCTAAGCTTTCTGGATTAAATGAGCAAACAAAACCGGGCGACGATTATGTCGCTAGAATCTATGTGGTGATCGATGGTGGTTTTGCAGTTTGGAGTAGCAAATGTCTAAGTTATGTTTGGTCCAGTAATCAAGCACAAGGAACAGTATGGAATAACGCCTTTATAGGCGATAGGGTAAGAATGATTGCTGTGCGCGGCGAACAAGACAATATCAACCAATGGTACCAAGAAAAACGCAACGTTTATCAAGATCTAATCGATCAATTTGGGGATAAAGGCAGTGAACAAAAGAATCAAAAAGCTTACCGTTATATTGATGTCATAGCGATCATGACGGATACCGATAATAGCGGCAGACAGGCTGAATCTTATTATGGAGATATTAGTTTTAGTGCTCAATAACTGACATTGAATCTCTTCTTAATATTTCGAATCAGCCTATTAGACAGCCACTTTACCCTTTTCTTAGGTGGCTCCACTTCTTTTTTGTCTTTTTAAAGCGCATATTAAGAAAGCCTTTATTGCATATTTAAAATCAACTGTTTATTCTCACTGTCCTTAAAAATATCTAATACCAACTATATTAAATAAGTGCTCTACATTTTACATAGAAAAAATGACTTAGTTTAAGGTGTAAGTGAAAGAATTAACCAAACTTACAACGAAAAAATAAGTTATTTTAACAAGTAAAATAGGTCAGTTAATTAGTATCAGTGACGTAAAATCGGAATCATTATGATCGTAACAATAACCAACTTATTTCCAATCTGGGCTATCACATTATCTGTGTTAGCCTTCTTTCAACCTAGCTTATTTATCGCCTTAAAGGCTTACATTGTGCCATTGTTAACACTTATTATGTTAGCAATGGGCTTAACCTTAACAGCTAAAGATTTTGCACAAGTCAGCAAAAACATCAAAGCCGTCACTGTGGGTGTAATATTACAATTTACAGTCATGCCAATCGTCGCCTTAGCAATCGCCATTCTACTCAATTTTGATGCTAACCTAACCGTTGGTTTAGTGCTTGTTGGTGCTGTTGCAGGTGGTACAAGTAGTAACGTGATGTGTTTTTTAGCCAAAGGTGACGTTGCTTTATCAATCTCGATGACAGCTATCAGCACCTTATTAGGTGTTATCTTCACACCACTATTAGTTGAATTACTAGCAGGAAAAGCAATTGATATCCCTGTCGCCGGTATGATCATCAGCTTAATTAAAATTGTGCTAATTCCGGTGGTATTAGGCGTTGTAATTAACACTTTCCTACATAAGCCGATTAGCTTTATTGCACCAACCTTGCCGCTTATCTCGATGGCTGCAATTGTGGTGATCATCGCGATAGTAGTAGCTCTAAATGTTAATAACTTGATTGCTGTAGGGCCAATGGTAGCGATAGCCGTTATATTACATAACTCATTTGGTTTACTGGCTGGTTACTTTATTACCAAAAAACTAGGCTTTGAAGAAAAGGTGTGTCGTACTATCGCCTTCGAAGTGGGTTTACAAAACTCAGGGTTAGCGGCGGCATTAGCCATGAAGTTTTTCGCACCAACAGCTGCTATTGCAGGTACAATTTTCTCTGTGTGGCATAATATTAGTGGCTCTCTATTAGCAGGTTATTGGTCACGTAGCGCTAAGCAAGGTAAAGCTTAACCTATGATTCACCTCGCCCTAGAACGATAATATTCGAGGGCGAGGTGGTCAGCGTTATCAATGAGGGACTATCTTCGAGATAATTTTACATAAACAAATAAAGATAAGAAAATCACCGCAGCACCTAATAGTTTTTGCAATTTAACCTCTTCACCTAGCATACTTATACTTAATAATAATGTCCAAATCGGCTCTAAAATCATAATCAGTGCCGCTGTTTCAATCTTTACTGAAAACTGTCCAACACTTTGGAAAAGGTAACGAATCGATGTAGCAATTAAAGTCGAGACGATAAACCAAAAAATCACGGTATTATTTAACTGATATTCAATTTCTTGAGTTAACAATACATAAATGAAACTGACACAACCTACCGTAAGCAACTGCAGATAGATAGAGACTAAAGGTTTAACTGTATTGGTAACAACACGTTTATTAAAGATAAAATGCACAGAGAAAAGTGCCGATGAGAGTAGAAAGCACCATTGACTGCTTTCTACTTGCCACCCATTTGCCAAGGTTAGTAACATCATACCAACAACCGCAATCGGTAACGCGATCCAAAACGCCCTGTTGGGTTTTTCTCTAAAAAATATCCAAGCAGTAAATGGCGCAATTATCATCGCTAAACTCATGATAAATGCCCCTTCTGAAAGGCTATTAGTAATAGAAACTGCGTAGATCCAGACCTGTATACCCACGGTGAGCATTAACCCAACACCACACACCGAAAGCACTTGTTGTAAACTTAAACGGAAGACACTTTTATAACAAAAAGGCAGTAGAATAAAACTAGCAATTAAGAAACGAGTAGCAATAAAAAGGTCGCCAGGTATGCCTGTTATTACAAGTTTTGAGGCGATCCAACCGATGCCAGCGAGTAAGGTAGCTAAGACTAAATGGATTTCTCCACGCATAATTTTCTCTTTTATGATAATGACCAATGAAATTAATTAACATATTTGCTTTAAACAATAAGCTTGATACGTTCGTTAATAAAAATGTGATAAATAAAAACACAAAAGCAACCTAACAAAATTGCAAGGTTGCTTTTACATGGTTCACTTTATAAGAGCGCATTATGCTTTAAAACGAAATACTTATCATTATATTATTTTGATACTAAGCACTATATTCAGGGTAATCTGTTAAGCCAACTTCAGCACCACCAAATAGGGTATCTGGATTATGCTCTGCTAATGGGTACCCCTGTTTAATACGATTTGGTAAATCTGGATTAGCCACAAATGGGCGACCAAAACCAATCATATCTGCTAAACCATCTTGTATAGCTTGCTCAGCTTTATTTTCGTCATAACGTCCTGCATAAATTAATATACCTTGATATGCCTCTCTAACACCTTCCTTAAAGGCTAGTGGTGTTTCTGGTGCATCATCCCAATCGACTTCCGCAATATGGATATAAACCACTTTATGTTGGTTTAATAATGCGGCGGCTGCAACATACGTTTCTACAGGTGTTTCATCAACCGTACCATTTAACGACGTAAAAGGTGCTAAACGAACGCCGACTCGATCGGCACCAATCGCTTCAACCATAGCGGCAACGACTTCACCTAGGAAACGTAATCTGTTTTCAATACTGCCGCCATATTCATCTGTACGGTTATTCGCATTTGAATCGATAAACTGGTTAATTAAATAACCATTAGCTGCGTGCAATTCAATTCCATCAAAACCAGCTTCAAGTGCATTTAATGCTGCTTGACGATATTGTTCAATCACCTCTTGAATATCTGCTTTGGTCATTTCACGTGGCTCAACAACATCAACAAACCCCGGCTCACCAATACCATTGTCCACAAACACTTTCACATTTTCTGCTGCTAACGCAGATGATGAAATGGGCTGCACACCTTGAGTATTATCTGTATGTGTCACACGGCCCACATGCCAAAGTTGTGCAAACATGACACCGCCCTTGCTGTGTACTGCATCGGTTACTTTTTTCCATCCTGCAATTTGTGCTTTACTGTATATACCTGGTGTCCAAGCGTAGCCTTGCCCCAGTGTCGAAATTTGTGTTCCTTCGCTGACAATTAAACCAGCACCTGCGCGTTGTGCGTAATATTCAGCCATAATATCATTTGCAATGTTACCCGGCTGGGTAGAACGAGAGCGGGTCATTGGTGGCATAACAATACGATTTTTTAAGGTAAATTTACCTAATTGTATACTTTGAAATAATGCTTCTTTCATCTTATAACTCCTCTACATTAACCTAATTGGATTAACTCTATCTGGTATCCATCTGGATCAGTAATAAAGGCAATATGGGTAGTTCCACCTTTTACTGGTCCTGGTTCGCGTGTCACTTTCCCACCCAAACTCTCTATTTTTTCGCAAGCCGCATAAATATCTTCAACACCTAAAGCGATATGACCAAACGCATTGCCTAATTCATATTCATTGGTATCCCAATTAAAGGTTAACTCAATACTCGCTCCTTTATTTTTGCTACCATATCCAACAAAAACCAAAGTGTAACGGTAGGCTTCATTGATGCTTTTCTCTAACACCTTCATACCTAATACCTTGGTATAAAAATCGATAGATTGTTGAAGGTCGCTCACTCTGAGCATGGTATGCAAAAATTTCATTGAAGTCCTATTAATGATTACATCATTCGAGTGATAGTACTGTGGCTCACAGCAAGAATAAAATTATCATTTATTATGATCATAATAATTAAAAATTATGAGGTAGGAACTTTCAAAAAATCACCTTGTCGATATCAAGGTAAAAAGCGGTTTATCAATGGCATACATTAACCTTTCATTAACTCATACATATCTAGAATAAGTAGTATCAAAACCAGTGCCCTCAATAAAAAGGATCTCATCATGAGCTTAACAAAAAAGCGAATATTAACAGGACTCGTTACCTTTAGTGCATTAGCCACTTTACTAGGATGTAACAGTGAAACAGAAGTAAATGCTGGTACATCAACGACTGTAGAAACAACAACTCCAATCGCTAAAGTCAATCAAGTATCTCAAGGAATCAACCTTTCAATGTTTAAAGAAGGAGCATTTACTGAAGATCCAACCATAGTCGATTGCACAACAGCAGAAGGTACAGAAACAACCTGTTACAAATTAGTGACCTCTGGCGCACCTGCAGGTAGAGAGCCAGGTCCATTTTGTCCAAGAACCACTAGTGATGGCCCAGAAGATGGCGGGAAATGGTTTAGTAAAGAAGGTTCGGGAGAATTAGTCGATATTACCGGTGAGTTTATTTTAAAATTAAATGAATACTATGAAGATGATAAATGGGCGGTGTACGATGCAAAAACTAACAAAGTACGCTACACAGCCACTAAAGCCGCTTGTTTAGGTGCTGCTCGGCCAGACGTTGAAGAACAATACAAACAAAATTGTATTGAATGCCAACTCGCTTACCTTGACGATGACTTTAATGTAACTTACTTAATTCCAACCTTGCCTATTCCTGCAACTAAAACCGCAGGCCGAGTACATACTGTGGGAATTGCACTAGATGGAGCTGAATTATCTGGCCCAGCCCCCATTGATGCTATTTTAGGTAGTTATACCATTGCCGCATTCGATGATTGTGGCGGACATATTAATGCTCACCAAGGCTACCATTACCACTCGACAAATGGTTGTACCGATAAATCAGAAACGACCGACGATGGGCATGCACCTTTAATTGGTTATGCAATGGACGGTTACCCTATATATGCGATGAAAAATGCTAAAGGGGAAGAAGAAATGCTTGATGAGTGTCGAGGAACAACGGACACAATCCGCGGTTATCATTACCATGCTGCCAGCCCAAGCGAAAATATGTTTATCGGTTGTATGCACGGTGAAACAGTTCGAACTGCTGGCGGACCACCAGACGGTGGTCCGCAGAATGGGCAACGTCCACCAAAACCGCAGGAGTAAGCATAATGAGTAAACGAAAATTAAAACATCCATGGTTTTTATTGTCACTAACCATAATGTCATTGATCGCGTCTAATACTGCCTTTGCTCATTCAGGCCCTTTGAATAAATTTGCATTAACAGCCTGCAAAGAAAAAGAACGATCACAAGTTTGCCAATATGAAGGTATGCACAATGATTTATATATTGGTACATGCCAATATATGCCAACTGAACTAATGTGTGTTAGAAATCAGCCTATTCAAAAAATTGTAAAAGAACAAACTGAGCCTCAAACAACACATAACCATGACTAACTTTTTCAAAAATTGATAATGTGTATTTCTATAATGGCAAACAAAAGCACTATGAACAGGCGTTTATAGTGCCTTTGCTTTTTCTTTATTTAACGCGTTGAGAATCGAATAAACAGACTTTGCGAGTAATTTACCCACTACAAAACACACCTCCTTTGGAGTAGTAACCAAGCAAAAAAGTGTCAATTATATGTACAAATATGATATAGCTCACTGCAATTAGTATTAATTCAATTCAGTACTGGATGTATTTCACAGTTTTCTATACATTATCAATTTTATGTACTTCTAAAACTAAGGAAAGAGAGATGGACGCAAATGGAATGATTGATTCAGCAACAGAAATCGCGCTGATATATGGACCTAAACTAATAGCTGCAATTGTGGTTTGGATCGTCGGTTCTTGGATTATTAAGCTGCTATTAAGTGGTTTAGATAAATTAATGACTAAAAGTAAAGTTGATGCCTCGTTAAAGCCATTTTTAAATAGCTTAACAGGCATGATCTTGAAAGTGATGTTAGGTATTACAGTACTGGGCATGCTTGGTATTGAAATGACATCATTTGTTGCAATTCTAGCTGCAGCTGGTTTAGCAGTAGGTATGGCATTATCAGGTACGCTGCAAAACTTTGCAGGTGGTGTAATGATCTTACTATTCAAACCATTCAAAGTAGGTGATTTCATCGACGCACAAGGCCATGCTGGTACTGTTCGTGAAATTCAAATTTTCAACACAATCTTAAAAACAGGTGATAATAAAACAATCATTTTACCAAATGGTGGTCTTTCAACTGGTTCAATGACTAACTTCTCAACGGAAGAGAAGCGTCGTGTAGATTGGACAATTGGTATTGCATACGGTGATGATGTTGATAAAGCACGCGCAGTAATCAAACAAATGTGTGATGCTGATACACGTATTCTTAAAGATCCTGAAGTAGTTATCGTTGTATCTGCACTAGCAGATAGCTCAGTTAACTTCACTGTCCGTGCATGGGTTCAAGCACCAGATTACTGGGGTGTATTCTTCGCTATGAATGAAAATGTATACAAAACATTCGCAAATGAAGGACTTAGTATCCCATTCCCACAAATGGATGTACATGTACACAAACAAGGTTAATCTTACTTAAGCCCCTTCTAAAACCGAATGTACTACATTCGGTTTTTTTATGCCTAAAAATTAAAATTATGCCTAATTTTTCAATTAATTAGATAGATAATCACGTATAATTTGCCCCCGCTTTTAACTACTAAATAATGAATCTCATTACTTAAAACCTACTTCAGTCATTGAACCGAATAATTTAAAAATAATGAAACAATACCATTCTTTCAAGGATTTCTATGAGTAACCCAAAATCTTTCTATATGTCAGTTTGGCGCTGGCATTTTTATGCAGGACTTTACACTATTCCATTCTTAATAATGCTCGCCGTAACAGGCTTATTAATGCTTTACTCCCCTGTTGTTGAAAAGTGGACAAATCAAGATTTATATCAAGTTGAACAAGTTTCTCAATCACCTATTACCTACTCAGCACAAAAATCATTAGTGGCGCAGGCTTATCCTGGTGATGTTATTAAATCTATACATTCTCCGCGCAACCCTAATAATTCAACACGTTTCCAAGTAATGCATAATGGTGATGCTTTAACGGTTTTCGTAGACCCTTACCAAGCAAAAATTTTAGGTGAACTATCAATTTCAGATTCTCTTTATGCGTGGGCTGACGATACACATGGTACTTTCATGATTGGAGATACTGGTGATAAAATGATTGAAATTGCAGTTAGCTTTACTATTTTATTAGTTATCACAGGCATCTACCTATGGTGGCCAGAGTCTGGTAAAACACTCAAAGAGGCACTCTCCATCACCGCGAATAAAGGGCGCGCTTTTTGGCGTGACTTGCATTCAGTAATTGGTGTCTGGATTTCAGTAATTTTATTATTTTTCTGTGTGTCAGGGTTAGCTTGGGCAAGCGTATGGGGTGGCTCAATGTTACAAGCCTGGAGCACTTTTCCAATGCAAAAAAGTGCAAGCAGTGTTTCATCAACTATCACTCACGAAAGTTTAAATGTACCAGGATTAAAGCAAATCCCTTGGGGATTAGAACAGTCTTTATTGCCAGAGTCTGAAAAAACCAAGGCAACACACCAAATAAGCCTGGATAGCATCATTAAGCAATCCCAAGCCTTAGGTTTCACGCAATTCCAAGTGTTTTTCCCATCAGGTGATACTGGTGTTTATACCACTTCAGCCAGTTCGATGAGTAAAGATATTGAGAATGCAACTGATGATCGTACTGTGCATTTTGATCAATACTCAGGAAAAATATTAGCCGATGTTGGTTATGCAGAATATAGTTTAGCTGCAAAATCAATGGCAGTTGGTATCTCTTTACACATGGGACAATGGGGTATTTGGAACTATATAGTTAACACCTTATTTTGTTTATCTATCTTATTGATATCTATAACAGGTGTTGTAATGTGGTGGATGCGTCGACCACAAGGAAAAATGCTATTAGCAGCACCTCAAAAGCCTAAGAACCTAACACGTTGGAAACAAGCAACTTGGTTATTATTACCGGTTTCATTCTTATTTCCACTTGCAGCTGCCGCAATAGTTGCTGTTTTAATATTGGACCGAATTGTATTGTTTATCTCTCCTAAAACAAGAGCCTTATTTGATTAAATAACCATTAAAGTTAACCAAGCTCAATACTTAATGTAGTCGCTTGGTTAACACTTATGAAAGATCATCTCACAGAGCTAATTACTGATCTTCTATTTAAATAATGATTAAGAATTAACGCACTAACAATAATAATTGCACCAATACTTAACCTAAGTAAATCGGCTTGTTTATTCCAAATAAGTAAATTAACTAAAATACCAGCGGGTATTAACAGATTATTCATGATAGCTAAGGTGCCTACATTCACCATAGTCGCCCCCTTATTCCAAGCAAAATAACCAAGACCAGATGCAACAGTTCCAAGGTAAATTAATATTCCCCATTGTGTACTCGTTGTAGGTAATTTGCTGGTATCGCCAAACAAAGCATAACAAACCGTGGCAACACACAAAGCACCAATAAAGAACCAACCAAATATCGTTTTATGATCTAACTCACTTTCAGACATTAAACGACTATATGCCACCTGACCTATCGCAAAACAAAGATTAGCGCCTTGCACTAATAACAAACCAAACCAAAAGTCACTACTAATATTACCGTAACGAATAGCTACCGCTCCTACGACAGAAATAACAGCAACGAGAAAAAATTGAGGCTTAAAGCGTTTATCCAGCGCATCATTCAGTAGGGTGACATAAATAGGCGTCATGACCGAAAACAACAACACCTCTGGTACCGATAAAAATAAAAAGGAGTGGTAATAAAACACATACATTAGCCCTAATTGCACCGCACCTATCAACATAATGCGTACGGCCAAAGGCTTATCAACTTGCTTTATTTTTAAAAAAGGTAGGAAAATTAATGCTGCTAACGCTATACGAATAAATACACTAAACCAAGCATCAACTTGCCCAGCTAAATACACGCCAATCAAACTAAAAGAGAACGCCCACAGTAAAGTCACTGATAATAAATAAGCCATAGTAAATCCATTTTCAATTAAATAAGGCTGTGTAGTTTACTGGATATATAAATCAACGTCATAAAAAAACCCTATATTATAAAATATAGGGTTTTAGTAAGTGAATATTATTTAGTAATTTTTATACTTAAAATTACTTCTCTAATTCACCTTCTGTAATTTTAACTTTCATTGGGGCAGATACAGGTGAAGGCTGTGTAATAGTCTCTGTCACAGTTTTACTAACTAATTCGCCTTTAGCGTTATATTCAGATGAAATTGTTTTCTGATAAGTCGGAATACTACAAGCGGTTAAAACTGTTAAAGCTGCACCACAAACCAAAATATTTAATTCTTTTTTCATTTTATAATCCATTAATAATATTAAAAGCTAATTACCCATTACAAATCAATGCAATAGAATAAAAAAGTCAATATAGCACATTAAATAGAAAAATAAATAAAACAAACACCCCTAAGTAAGTACAAAGTATGATAATTAGCAAACTGATGATCAAAAGCCCTTGCTTGCATTTAACAAACAAAGGCTTTCTATTTAATGATCTAATTTTACCCCCGTTAATGATTACGCTTTAACTAGGAAAAGCAAAACTTGCTCCTTCTCTTACTCCACTTGATGGCCAGCGTTGTGTGATAGTTTTACGTTTTGTGTAGAACTTAACACCATCTGGACCGTAAGCACTTAAATCACCAAACAGTGAACGTTTCCAACCACCAAAACTGTGGTAGGCAACAGGCACTGGTAATGGCACATTAATTCCAACCATACCCACTTCAATATTATCTGAGAAATAACGAGCGGCCTCGCCATCACGAGTGAAGATGCAAGTACCATTGCCGTATTCATGGTCATTGATTAACTGCATTGCTTGTTCCATAGACTCAACACGCATCACTTGTAATACAGGACCGAATATTTCAGCTTTATAGCTATCCATCTCAGCTTTAACGTTATCAATTAAGGTTGCGCCAACAAAATAACCATTTTCATAACCTTCAACTATTAGGTTACGGCCATCGACAACAATTTGTGCGCCATCTGCTTCAGCGCTATCAATGTAACCCACTACTTTTTCTTGATGCTGTTTTGTAATAACAGGACCAAAATCATTATCAGTATTATCAAACCCCCCTACTTTTAAGCTCTGCATTGCAGCTGTCATTTTCTCAATCAATGCATCAGCGGCTTTATCGCCTACTGCCACTACCACAGATAAGGCCATACAACGCTCGCCAGATGAACCAAAAGCAGCCCCTAGCAGTTGATTAACGGCATTATCCATATCAGCATCAGGCATAATAATCGCGTGGTTTTTAGCTCCACCCAATGCTTGGCAACGTTTACCACTTGCCGTTGCCTTGGTATAAATATGTTCAGCAATCGGAGTCGATCCAACAAAACTGACCGCTTTGACACGCTTGTCTTCTAGTATGGCGTCAACAGCTTGTTTATCGCCATTCACCACATTTAAGACTCCTTTAGGCAAGCCCGCTTGTTGTAATAACTGCGCTAAAAATAATGGCGCACTTGGGTTCCTTTCAGAAGGTTTCAAAATAAAACAGTTACCGCACACAATGGCAAGTGGAAACATCCACATCGGCACCATAGCAGGGAAGTTAAATGGGGTGATTCCAGCAACCACACCAATCGATTGCAACTCACTCCAAGAGTCCACATTGGGACCCGCATTTTTACTGTATTCACCTTTTAATAACTCAGGGGCACCACAAGCATATTCAACATTCTCGATACCACGTTGCAACTCCCCCGCTGCATCATGCAAAATTTTTCCGTGTTCTTTACCTAAAAGGTGACAAATTTTATCTCTATTTTCTTCCAACAACTCTTTAAAGCGGAACATAATGCGTGCACGTTTTAAAGGTGGAGTGTTTCGCCATTCCGGAAAAGCTTTTTGAGCAGATGCTATCGCCATTTCTACCGTATCTTTTGAAGCTAAAGCAACTTGTGTTGCAACTTCGCCCAATGCTGGGTCAAATACGTCTTGCGTACGGCTACTATCTTCTACTACTTCACCATCGATAAAATGGCCTACTATTTGTGTCATAACAATCTCCATGTGGGTTTACCACGCTATTAATTTTCTAAACTATTTCGTTAAATGTTTCGCCTAACGCATTTATTAAAGAGTCAATTTCAGATTTTTCAGTGGTGAAGGGTAAACCGAGTTGGATAGTGGCTCCGCCATAACGAATGAAAAAACCCTTTTGCCACATTTTCATACCAATTTGATAAGGTCGTAGTGCAGGATCGCCATTATTCGGCGCAATAGTAAAGCCAGCAGCAAAACCATAGTTACGAATATCTACAATATGCTTACAACCTTTTAAACTATGTACAGCCTGTTGAAAGTAATCGCTCATTGCTTTCACTCTTTCCGGCAATTTTTCTTGCTGCAACAGATCTAATGTAGCCAAACCTGCGGCACAAGCAACAGGATGTGCTGAATAGGTATATCCATGTGGAAACTCGATCATATGATCGCCACCACTGTTATCCATATAGGTATCGTAAATTTCTTGCTTAGCCACCACAGCACCCATCGGAATAGCGCCATTAGTAACTTGTTTAGCAATGTTAATCATATCCGGTACGACACCAAAAGCTTCCGAACCAGTTTTTGCCCCCATTCGCCCAAAACTACAAATGACTTCATCAAATATCAGTAGAATATTATTATCGGTACAGATTTCACGTAGACGATCTAAGTAACCAATAGGTGGAGGGATTACACCTGCAGAGCCAGATAACGGCTCCACGATCACCGCAGCAATATTAGAAGCGTCATGTAATGCTATTACATCCAATAACTCTTCCGCTAACGCTTTACCATGTTCAGGCTGTCCTTGACTAAATATATTTTCTGGCAGCATAGTATGACGCAGATGGTCGGCTTCAACAGCAGGGCCAAACATTGCACGATTTCCACCAATCCCCCCCACAGAGATACCGCCAAAGTTACTACCGTGATACCCCAAACCACGACCAATCAATTTAGTTTTAGTCGCTTGACCTTTTTTACGCCAATAACCACGCGCCATTTTCAAAGAGGTCTCTGCAGCTTCAGAGCCTGAGCCTGTGTAGAAAACACGGTTTAGGCCTTGTGGCATAAACTCGGTAATCTTTTCAGCTAATTGAAATGATTTCTCATGACCAAACTGAAAACCTGGCGAGTAATCAAGTGTTTTGAGCTGTTCGCTAACTGCTTCAGCAATCTCTGGACGGCCATGACCTAAGCCTGTGCACCACAACCCAGATAAACCATCAAATATTTTGCGACCAGCATCATCAGTAAAGTATCGACCAGACGCCGATGCAATTATTCTTGGATCTTTTTTGAATTCACGATTTGCAGAATAAGGCATCCAATGTGCATCTAATTGTGACTGTGTCAGACTATGATTAACTTGCTTTTTATTCATAATTCACCTCAAAAAATCTATCAATAACCTATTAAGCTTCTTCGCGATGCGGATTACGCTCATCTTGCATCCAGTTCATATATGGCTGGCCTTTTGAACGCTCATCCATGGTGATACAGTCATCAACTGGGCAAGTAATTTCACAGAGGTTACAACCCACACAGTTATCATCGATAATGCCAAAACTATTAGTACCATCTTCATTTGCGGTAACTTCGATAGCTTGATGTGAAGTATCTTCACAGGCTTGGTAACAACGACCACAACCAATACATTTATCTTCATCGATGGTTGCAACCACCTTGTAATTCATATTGAGTTTTTTCCAGTCTGTTGTATTGGGTACAGCCAAACCTTTGAAATCTTCAATCGTTTCGTAGCCTTTACTGTCCATCCAATTTGATAGACCTTCTTTCATTTCAGTGACAATGTTAAATCCGTAGATCATGGCAGCAGTACAAACCTGCACAGAACCTGCACCTAGAGAGATAAACTCAGCTGCATCACGCCAGTTACCAATACCACCTATTCCTGAAATTGGTAAACCTGCCGTTTCTGGATCACGTGCTATTTCGCCCACCATATTCAATGCAATTGGTTTAACAGCTGGACCACAGTAACCGCCGTGTGTACTTTTACCATCGACAATTGGACGAGCAGTCATCGCATCTAGGTCAATACTAGTAATAGAATTGATGGTATTAATTAACGACACTGCATCAGCACCACCACTTTTAGCAGCACGAGCAGGAAAACGTACATCGGTAATGTTTGGGGTTAACTTAACAATTACCGGCATTTTGCTGTGTTCTTTACACCAACGAGTCACCATTTCAACGTATTCTGGCACCTGACCAACAGCAGCACCCATCCCACGTTCAGGCATGCCATGTGGACATCCGAAGTTAAGCTCAATACCATCTGCACCTGTTGCTTCTACTTGTTTTAAAATAGTTTTCCAAATTTGCTCTTCACAGGGCATCATTAGTGATACGACCAACGCGCGATCAGGCCAACTTTTTTTAACCGCTTCAATTTCTCGTAGGTTAATCTCTAAACTACGGTCAGTGATTAATTCAATATTATTAAAACCAGACACATTACCATTATGGTCATACAGTGCTGAATAACGCGATGAAACATTCACGGCAGCAGGATCTTCACCTAACGTTTTCCAAACTACTCCACCCCAACCTGCTTCAAAGGCACGTTCAACGTTATACGCTTTGTCTGTTGGTGGCGCTGAGGCTAACCAAAATGGATTTGGTGCTTTAATACCTACAAAATCAATTGATAAATCAGCCATATTATTTCTCCTCAGATGAAGTTAGTTCTTGATGAATTGCTAATGCCGCTAGTTTTCCCTGTTGCACTGCTTCAACGGTTAAGTCTTGCCCTACCCCTGTACAATCACCACCAGCAAAGACACCTTCAATACTGGTTAATTGGTTATGGAAAGTCGCCACTTTACCGTTACTAATGGTAGGGATAAGCTGTTCCGTTTGCGGGTAAGCCATTTTTTGGCCAACGGCTTTAAACACGGCACTACAAGGCACTTCAAACTGCTCCCCAGTGCTTTTTAACTTGCCTTCATCAAGGTAAGTTTTACTAAAGGTCATTGAGCTTAATTTACCTTGCTCATCGAGGTTAATTTTTTCTGGTTGACTCCATGTTTTTATACGAACTTGGTGGTTTTTAGCGATTTGTTGCTCATGCCCTGTTGCACTCATTTGTGCTTCGCCACGACGATAAACCAAGGTCACTTCTTCTGTACCTAATCGCTTCAATTGACACGCGATATCAATCGCCGTATTACCCGCACCAATCACCACCGCACTGTCCTTTGGAATATCAAGTTGTTCGATATCTGTGGCTTGACGTAATTCTTTAATGAAATCAACAGAGTTTAATACTGAATCGTTATCTTCATGATCTAAATAAAGCGATGCCGTATCTTGTAAACCAATACTAAGGAACACGGCATCAAACTCATCCTTGAGTGCCGATAAGCTAATATCTTTGCCTAATGCGCGATCGTAATGCACAGTAATACCGCCAATACTTAAGATAAAATCAACTTCTTCCTGAGCAAAATTTTCGGTTAACTTATATTTAGCAATACCATATTCATTCAAGCCACCCGCTTTTTGCTGTGCTTCAAACACTTCAACTTCATGACCTAGCAGTGATAAACGATGTGCACAACTTAATCCAGCAGGACCAGCACCAACAACCGCTACCCTTTTGCCTGTTAATGCAGCTCGCTCAAAAGGATGCCCTTCAAATTCAGCATTATCCGTTGCGTGACGTTGTAATAGCCCTATTTTCACGGGTTCTTTCTCAGCTTCATGGTTACGTACACAAGCTTGCTCACAAAGAATTTCCGTCGGACAAACACGCGCACAACTCCCTCCCATAATATTTTCTTTATAGATAGTTTTAGCAGCACCGGTTAAATCATCGGCATGAATACTAGCGATAAAACTAGGAATATTAATTTTAGATGGGCATGCCTTGATACAAGGTGCGTCATAACAATAATAACAACGTGAACTTTCGATACCTGCCTGACGCGCACTTAAAGCTGGATTGATGTCCTTAAACATTTGGTCTAATGCTAATTGTTGCTGTGAATAGTTTACTGAATTGTCCATATTCATCACTATAACCTCTCCTATTTATAATTAATGTTGCACTATCTTTTTATGGTTAACCCTTTGGACAATGCAAACAACAAGCCAACTACCTGACCACGAAGTCAACAAGTTAGATTAAAAAACAAACACGAGTCTAAGCGATTGTTTTGCTTAGTATAAAAATTAAGCTTATATTAATTACTGAGATCGCTTATAAGGCTTTAAATAGTAATCACTTCGATCTAAGATATGAATGTGGAGTAATACTGCACCATGACAAGGCTGTTGCGATAAAACAGTGCGGAGAATCATTAATGAATGACACTAAAAAAAGTGTAGTAAAACGCCGAAAATCAGCAGATATTCGTAAAGATAACCTACAGTTAATTTTAACCGTAGCAGAGCAACGCTTTGCTGAATATGGCTACAATGGCACGACTATCTCTTCTATTGCCGAACAAGCTAACCTGCCAAAGTCAAACATTCTCTATTACTTCAAAACCAAAGAGGTGCTTTATAAAGAGGTGCTTAGCCAAATTTTAAAGATTTGGATGGTAGATATGGAAGAGATGACTGCCGAGCAACACCCTAAAGAAGCACTGAGACACTATATTCTGCTTAAAATAAGGCAGTCTAAGGATCATTCTAATGCTTCCCGCATATTTGCTTCAGAGCTGCTTCACGGTGCGCCCTTTTTACGTGATAAATTACAAACGGACTTAAAAATACAGTTTATCAGTACCTGCCAAGTGATTCGTGAGTGGATAGCGAAGCAGTGGATGAACCCTATAAGCCCAGAACATTTACTGTTTATGATTTGGTCATCAACACAGGCCTATGCGGACTATGGGCTACAAAGTAGTATATTGATGGGAAAAGCAGAATTGGATGATGATGATTTTGAAA
The DNA here is from genome assembly GCF_055808325.1 of Psychromonas sp. KJ10-5. Lineage (NCBI taxonomy): Bacteria > Pseudomonadati > Pseudomonadota > Gammaproteobacteria > Alteromonadales > Psychromonadaceae > Psychromonas > Psychromonas sp. KJ10-5. The sequence continues at coordinate 1,748,159 of NZ_CM147864.1, forward strand.
CCGGTGCAGAATTGATCACACAAATAGTATTAAGAGGTTGCGGCATTAAGCAATTGTAAACTTTTATTCTTAATAACACATTGTAAATTAAGGATTTATAACTTTATTTACAATGTGTTTAAACAACTGATTGATTGTCTTAGATAGGGCTAATCTTAAACCACTTCTGCCATGGTTAACATAGCATTCAACAATACAGAGCAGCCTCCTTCACATTCTTCCTGTGTTGTACTTTCAATTTCATTGTGACTAATCCCATCTAAGCAAGGTGTAAATATCATACTCGTAGGCGCAAAGTCAGAGACATAACAGGCATCATGCCCAGCACCAGCAATGATATCCATATGACTATACCCTAAGTCTTTAGTCGCTTGGCGAACGGCATTTACACAGTCTTCATTAAAATGAATAGGTTCATAATACCAAAACGGGTCAAGAGCAATCGTTGGGCCCGTTGCCTCTATTTCTTTGATAGCAGCTTTTAACGCGGCATCCATCTTAGTCAGTTCTTCATCAATCGGGTGACGCAGGTCAATACTCATGGAGATCTCACCTGGAATAGTATTACGTGAGTTAGGCATAACTTGCATAAAGCCCACTGTGCCACAGCCTGGAGGATGTGCTTTGGCTATCTCTTCAACCTTCAACACTAATTGAGAGCTAGCGATTAATGCATCACTACGCAAGTGCATAGGCGTTGTACCTGCATGTGATTCACGTCCAGTTAATACAGCATTATACCAACGCTGCCCCTGCCCGCCAGTTACTACACCCACTTGCTTTTCTTCAGCCTCTAAATAAGGGCCTTGTTCAATATGAGTTTCAAAGAATGCATGAAATTGACGACCTGTTACTGGCGTATCACCCGCAAACCCAATGCGCTCTAGTTCATCACCCAAACGTAAACCATCAACATCTTTAGTATCTAATATTTCCTGTAAAGTAAAACGTCCAGAAACCACACCTGAGCCCATCATAGCAGGGGCAAAGCGTGATCCCTCTTCATTGGTCCATACTGAAATCTCAATGGGATGTTTGGTTTTAATGCCTTGATCATTCATTGACCGCACCACTTCTAATCCGGCTAATACGCCATATACACCATCAAATTTCCCCCCAGTTGGCTGTGTATCAAGGTGGCTACCCGTCCCCACTGGCGGTAGGCTCATATCTTCACCGGGGCGAGTACACATAATATTACCTACTGCATCGACCTTGACTGTACAGCCAGCTTCTTCTGCCCACTTTATATATAACTCACGCCCTTGCTTATCCAAATCGGTCAATGCAAGGCGACAACATCCGCCTTTAGCCGTCCCGCCTATTTTCGCCATTACCATTAAACTATCCCAGAGACGATCACTATTAATTTTTAATGCTTCCATGTTTGACTCCAATACAAGTTGATTTAAACGGACATTACGCACACAACATAATTAATTTATTACAATGCAAGATACTGACCAACAGGACAACAAGTTTTAAGTTTAACAACAAGCCTTATATATAGCGAACTGCATACATTTAAAACAAAAAGAATAGATAACAATCATTAACAGTACAATATTTGTGCACCACTATGGTGAGCAAATGCCCTGATATTGAGCAAGGCCATCTCCTCATTACTATTTGCCAAACCTTTTAAAAAGGGACCTTAATTGCCTACAAGTAAGTAATGACGCCTATCAAAACAACATTTCCCGTCCAATTGGTCAGTTAGTTAGTTATTGGCTTGTTAATTGCAAACCTCTTAATAAACACAAATCTTATCTTGTAAATATCATGTTCAAGATAAGCATCTCGATTTTATTATTGGTGCGCGCAAGGCCACCTTCATGGAGGAGTTGATCACAATGAGTTTATTAATCAAAGGCGGAAAGCTAGTTAACGCAGATCAAAGTCTGTTTACAGATGTGTATTGTGAAGATGGCGTTATAAAAGCAATAGGTAATGAGCTTGAGGTACCCGCAGGTACCGAAGTGATCGATGCAACAGGAAAATTAGTAATGCCCGGAGGCATTGACCCTCATACGCATATGCAATTACCGTTTATGGGTACAGTAGCAAGCGAAGATTTTTATTCAGGTACAGCTGCTGGTTTAGCTGGCGGTACAACCATGATTATTGATTTTGTTATTCCGAGTCCACAACAACCTCTAATGGAAGCATTTGAAACGTGGAAAGGTTGGGCATCACGCTCGGTATCCGATTACTCTTTTCATGTAGCAGTTACCTGGTGGGATGAGTCAGTCTCTAAAGACATGCAAACCTTAGTGACAGAAGAAGGCGTAAATAGCTTTAAACATTTCATGGCCTATAAAAATGCCATCATGGCCGAAGATGAAACCTTGGTAAACAGCTTTAACCGCTGTTTAGAATTAGGCGCGATGCCAACAGTACATGCCGAGAATGGCGAATTAGTGCACCACTTACAACAAAAAATGCTTAAAGCAGGTATTACCGGCCCTGAAGCACATCCACAATCACGTCCCCCAGAGGTTGAAGGTGAAGCTTCAAATCGCGCCATTCGTATTGCACAATCTATTGGTGTTCCTTTGTATTTAGTTCATGTTTCCTGTACTGAAGCAATTGATGAAATTGCACGTGCAAAATCCGAAGGTCAACGTGTTTATGGAGAATGTTTGGCTGGCCACTTAGAATTAGATGATAGCGTCTACAAAAACCCAGATTGGGCAACCGCAGCAGCACATGTAATGAGCCCTCCTTTCCGTCCTAAAGGGCATCAAGAAGCCTTATGGAAAGCGTTACAAGGCGGTACAGTGCAAACTACAGCAACCGATCACTGTTGCTTTTGTGAAGATCAAAAAGCCATGGGTAAAGATAACTTCACACAAATACCTAACGGCACAGCTGGGGTTGAAGATCGCCTAATGGTGCTATGGGACTCAGGCGTTAACAAAGGCCGTTTAACTGAGAATGAATTTGTCTCTGTGACCTCTACTAATACCGCCAAAATATTTAATATTTATCCACAAAAAGGCTGTATCGCAGTGGGCTCTGATGCTGACATCGTGATTTGGGATCCAGCTAAAGAACATACACTCTCAGCTAAAACACACCACCAAAAAATTGATTTTAATATTTTTGAAGGACGTACCGTTACTGGCTCTCCAAGTATTACCATCAGCCAAGGAAAAGTGGTCTTTAAAGATGGCCAACTAAATGTTGTTGAAGGTGCTGGGCGTTATATTAAACGCCCTGCTTATCCAACCATATTCGATGCGGTTAAAAAATATAACCAAGAGCATGCACCTTATACAGTTGAACGTTAATACTGAATAACAAATAGATAAGAGAGGTCATATGTTAGCAACAGAAGAAGCAACAATTGTTTCTACGCCAGAAGCCACTGATAAACCTAAGCGAGAAATGATCGCCATTGATGATTTGTCGCTTATTTTTCCCAGTAAAGATGGTGATGTGCATGCGCTGTCTAATATTAATTTAAGTATTAAAAGTGGTGATTTTGTTTCTTTTATCGGCCCTTCTGGCTGCGGTAAAACCACTTTATTACGGGTTATCGCCGATTTAGAAAAAGCCACATCAGGTAACTTAAAAGTTAATGGTACCGATGCACAAGATGCACGTTTAAACCGTTTATATGGTTATGTATTCCAAGCGGCGGCTTTATTACCTTGGCGTAACATTCAACAAAATTGTGCCTTGCCTATGGAGATTTCGGGTTTATCACCTGCTCAGCAAAACAAACAGATTGATAAATATCTGAAAATGGTTGGTCTTCAAGACTTCCATAAAAAATTCCCTTGGCAGCTGTCTGGTGGGATGCAGCAACGTGCTTCTATCGCTCGCGCACTGTGTTTAAACCCTGATTTATTATTAATGGACGAGCCCTTTGGCGCATTGGATGAGATCACCCGTGACCACATGAATATAGAGTTGTTACGGATCTGGAGTGAAACTCAAAAAACCGTGGTCTTTGTCACCCACTCTATTGATGAAGCGGTTTTATTATCAACGCATATTGTAGTGATGTCACCTCGCCCAGGACGCGTTGTAAAAGTGATTGAGAGCCCGTTACCAAGATTAAAAACCTTAGCGTTACGTGACGATCCTGCTTTTCATGCGTTGGCCAGTGAGATTCGAACGGCACTTGCTCACGAGCATGCTATCGATTAATCATAACCGACTAAAGGATTAGACATTTATGAAACAAAAGCTATTTTCTTTCGTCAGTTTATTCGTCATCGTGATTGCCATATGGTATATCGCGGCATTACTGATGAACGGCAATCAATTGATTAATAATCTAGAGCGTAAAAATCAATCATGGACTTACCAACAAATCATCGCGGGTGCTTATGATGTGAAACGCCCTATGTTACCTGCACCTCATCAAGTAGGACAAGAGCTGATTAAATCGATTATCGATCGTCCTGTCACCTCTAAGCGTTCATTGATTTACCATGCGCAAATCACTTTAAACTCTACCTTGTTAGGCTTTGTATTTGGCTCTTTATTAGGGATTTTAATTGCAGTGGGCATAGTACATAACAAAACCTTAGAATCGAGTTTAATGCCCTGGGTAATTGCTTCTCAAACCATCCCTATCTTAGCCATTGCTCCAATGATAGTTGTCGTATTAGGTGCGATTAACATTACCGGCGTGATCCCTAAAGCGATTATTTCCATGTACTTGTCTTTCTTTCCGGTAACCATTGCCATGGTAAAAGGCTTACGTTCATCGGATAAGTTACATGAAGAGTTAATGCATACCTACAGCGCTACTGCTAAGGATATCTTCTGGAAGTTACGTTGGTACTCAGCACAACCTTACCTGTTTGCTAGTTTAAAAGTGGCTATTGCAGCTGCTTTAGTCGGCGCAATTGTGGCTGAATTACCCACTGGCGCACAAGGTGGATTAGGTGCTCGCTTACTCAGTGGTTCCTATTATGGTCAAACAGAACAAATCTGGTCTGCACTGATTGTTGCCGCTACTTTAGGCTCTATTTTAGTGTGGTTAGTAGGCATTGCAGAAAGAGTCCTGTTACGCCGCCGAGGAGAACTTGATCATGCCTAAGACATTAAAAAATTGTATTTATATCGCTTTAATACTACTGCAATTGGGTTTAGTGATATTTACCGAAACAGGTTTCTACGATGCCTTTTCATTGCTCGTTTTGTTATTAATCGCAGCTGCCTACAGTATGGCAATGCTTTTAGGGCAATTAACTTCACTGGAAAATAAACACACATTAATCAAACCATTAATCCCAGGGCTATTTGCATTTATGCTGATATTAACCTGGGAGAGTATTGTGAAAGGTTTTGCTATTTCACCTATTTTAATGCCAACCCCTAGTAATATATTTTATGCATTAATCAATAATATCCCAATGTTATGGGCCGACTTCAAACAAACCTATTTAAAAGCCGTATTAGCTGGTTATTTTATTGGTTGTCTTTCTGGTTTTCTGGTGGCGCAATGGGCGGTCAGAAATAAAGTGCTGAAAGATGCGCTCATGCCATTAGGTAACTTTATGTCTGCGATTCCGATTGTTGGTATCGCACCGATCATGGTGATGTGGTTTGGGTTCGACTGGCAGTCTAAAGCAGCGGTAATTGTTATAATGACCTTCTTTCCTATGTTCATTAATACCCTAACAGGCTTACAGTCGACTGATGCGCTACATAACGATTTAATGCATACCTATGCAGCTAAAAAATCACAAATATTCTTCAAAAATCAATTACCTAATGCCCTTCCATTTATTTTTAATGCATTGAAGTTAAATTCTGCATTAGCCTTAATCGGGGCGATTGTTGCTGAATTCTTTGGTACACCAATCGTTGGCATGGGATTTCGAATTTCGACCGAGGTAGGTCGAATGAATATGGACTTGGTGTGGGCCACTATCGTAGTGGCTGCTATTGCAGGTTCATTAAGTTATGGGGCACTTGCTTTATTAGAGAAGTCCTTATTGTTTTGGCACCCCTCGTACCGAGAAGGTAAAAACAGTTAATGCTATCTAATTAATTCAACCAGCAAAGATAAAAATGGGTGCTGTATTCATGTAGTGCACAATGGGTACAACACCAATTAATACAACAAGCTGTTGAATTCAATTAGTTTTACGTCACTTTACAATAGAAAAGGGAATAAACTATGAAAAGAACGCTAATCACACTTGCAACGGGCGCGGCATTATTTGCGTCAAGCTTCAGCGCTAGCGCTGCGGATAAACTGACTTTGCAATTAAAATGGGTAACACAAGCTCAATTTGCTGGCTACTACGCTGCATTAGAGAATGGTTATTATAAAGATGAGGGCATTGACCTATCCATTAAACCTGGTGGTCCGGATATTGCCCCAGCACAAGTATTAGCAGGCGGTGGTGCAGATGTCATTGTTGATTGGTTACCTTCAGCATTAGCAACACGTGAAAAAGGTTTACCTATGGTGAACATTGCTCAGGTTTATAGCAAGTCTGGCATGATGCTAACCTGTTTGAAATCTAGTGGCATCAAAACTTCTGCAGACTTTAAAGGCAAAACCTTAGGGGTGTGGTTCTTTGGTAACGAATACCCATTCCTTAGCTGGATGTCAAAATTGGGCTACCCTACGACCGGTGGCGATGAAGGTGTTACTGTCTTGAAACAAGGCTTTAATGTAGACCCAATCTTCCAAGGACAAGCAGATTGTGTTTCAACCATGACTTACAATGAGTATGGACAAATCATGGATGGCGGCTTAACTCCTGAAGAATTAGTGCTCTTTAAGTATGAAGATGAAGGTGTTGCTACATTAGAAGATGGACTATATGTACTAGAAAAAGATCTAAAAGATGACAAGAAAGTAGAAACTTACGCTAAGTTCTTAAAAGCTTCATTAAAGGGTTGGAAGTGGGCAGCAGATAATCCAAAAGAAGCGGCTATGATTGTTTTAGAATACGATGATACAGGTGCACAAACAGAGTCTCACCAAACGAGAATGATGACCGAAGTGGCTAAACTGCTCGGTTCTGGTAATGATATGGGTTACTTAGATCCTGCTGCATATGAGCGCACTGTCGACATTTTATTAGGTAGCGAATCAGCGCCGGTTATTACCAAAAAACCAGTCGGAGCGTACTCTCATGTTGTTTATGACAAATACAAAGAGCTTTAAATAGTTTATAAAATAACTTAAACAAAAACACCGAATGCAAACATTCGGTGTTTTTTATTTTGAGGTGTAACGTTACTCAAAAACTGGACGATAAAAGCTTCGCTCATAGCTGATAATACATTGCGTTTCTTCAGCGTACCTAAAAGCCTCAATACACTCCGCATCAAACATAGAGTCAATACGATACTGTTCATAACTGGCTAAACTATCAAAAGAGAACAAAGCTAATGCTTTATTATTCGCCCCTTCAGAAGGTAAAAAATATCCATGATGTTGCCCACCAAATTTATTGACTAAAGGTATCCAGAGCTTTGCATAACGTTCAAACTCTTTTACTTTGTAGGGATCGATAACGTAATTCAAATAACAAGTGACCAAAACGATGTCTCCTAATAAATAGATGGCTGGTTAATATTGCGCTGATTAATCATTCTAAAAGTTAAATTGATACGTGCTGTACTGATTTTTTTAGTCGGCGGTAAACGATGTAACCAGTGGCTTTGCGTTTCGCCTCGCATCACTAATAAACTACCATGTTGTAATAAAACGGAAAGGGTTTGTTGATTATACTTATGTTTAAAAGAGAATTTACGCTCAGCACCTAAGCTGACAGATGCTATAGCACCATTTTTTTGCAAGTCTTTCTCTGCATCACTATGCCAAGTCATCCCCTCTTCACCACTGTGGTATAAATTAAGTAAACACGCGTTAAATTGATAACCTGTTTGTTGCTCCACCAGCTGCTTTAGTTGTAATAGTTCAGCTGTCCAAGGTAGTGCAACTTTAGTGGTATTAGAGTATGTATAATGAAAAGGCTGATCACCATACCAAGCAACTTTACGAGCAGTAACAATAAACTGACCTTGTATATTAGCTTGATCATGTTTCCACTGAATCTGTGTTAACAATTTTTCAAAGTAATCATCTGCTTGTTGATAAGACAGCATCATCCCGTAATACTCAACAATACCATCGTGTTCGATAATATTGATAGGTGCGGGAGCCAACTCAGCAAACAAGTCCATATTGTACATTTAAGTGCCTTTTTAAATCCGAGAGCAAATAAGACTTATTTAAAGTAATGATCGTTATAAGATTAAATATGCATAATAAGTTAAAGACGACAGTTATTATAAATTAACAATTTAACAGGGAAGCTGCAAACATTCAAAAAAGGATCAAAGAGGTAGAGAGTAAATATAATTGTTATTCGATTCATTACTTTCATCAAGGAAGCGATCAAATTAATCACATTATCCTTGATGAAAGTACGTGAGTATTAGCTTTTAATAATGAACTGGTTTTTTCTGTCGCTTATCTACATTTAATGAAAAAATATCGGAGCGAGAATAGTGACCGACAGGGTCAAAATCCATTTTACTTTTAATTAATGTCGCACGCTCAAGTTCAGCATAAAGAATAGTTTTTTCATTCAATACAGGCCCCGCAATTATCTCCCCTAAAGGACCAACAATAACACTTGCGCCTCGCATTACTACATCATCAGGGTTATTCGTGAGTATGCTACGGTAGTCTTCTCCATATTCTCCTCGAGTTATATACTGACAAGCACTCAATACATAACAACGCCCTTCCATAGCAATATGTTGCATTGAAGATAACCAAGTATCTCGGTCATCAGCAGTGGGAGCACAATAGATTTCAACCCCCTGAGCATACATAGCAGAACGAATGGCTGGCATATAGTTTTCCCAACAAATCACACCGCCTATCTTACCTAATTCACTATTGATAACATCTAACGTAGAACCATCGCCAAATCCCCAAATTAAACGCTCAGCCCCCGTTGGCATCAATTTACGACGCTTTCCTACTAAACCGAGTTTCGGGTCAATAAATGCAATGGAACAATAAAGTGTTGACCCACCTCTTTCGATAACTCCTAGCACCACAAATATATTATATTCTGTAGCGCACTCTTTAATCTGTTGTAACTCTTTACCATCAATATCCACCGCACCTTCAAAATACTGCATAAAGTCATGACGGCCTTCTGGCAATCGAGTACCTACGGGAGTATCAAAATTCAAACCTTTTGGATAAGTTCCTAAAAATGCTTCAGGAAAGACCACTAGTTCAGCGCCATTATTCGCTGCTTCAGCAACTAAAATGCAGGTCTTTTCAGTGGTTGCTTGCGCATCAAAAGGCACACTACTATCTTGCACAACTGCAACTTTACATGTTGATTTCATCATTTCTTTCTCCGACTATTTATTTAGAGGCAATAGATCGTTTATTTTCATCTATGTTATTTTTCATATATTCATCAAACATATCGTGATAACCCGAAATCGAACGTTTCGATACTGACTGACTAAATTTACTTACTATTAACGTCACTAACACATTAACAATGAATGCAGAAAGGCCAGGCCCCAAAGGAATATCAGGTTTAATTATTGCAATTAATGCCATGATAAATGCGCCACTGATTAAACCGTAAAAAGCACCTGACTCGGTGATAAAGCGGAAATGCAACATCCCTAAAGCAGAAGGCACAAGTTGCAAGCCTAAACCAAATCCTAATGAAGCAATCGGAACAATCAACCCTGCACCACCAGGGGCAAGTGCTAATGCAAGTACTAATAGGGTTAAAGTTCCTACCACAAAACGAGTTAATTTTGTCACGCCTTTACTAGACATTGGCTTTTTACGCAAACTTCCAACCACATCCTCTGCAACAATACTTGCCGATGACAATAACTGGCTATTGATGGTGGAAATGGCTGCCGCTAAAATACCTGCTACTACAAATGCTCCTAGGATAGGCGCATATTCAGCAAAAATAAGTGGTAAAATGGTGTCACTGGTTTCTTTACTTACCCCAGGAACAATACCGGGAATCGCAGCAGCAGTGCCGATGACGAGCGGGATAATCGCCATCATCCAAGAGTTCCAAAATGGTGTCATCATTGCTACTTTCCCTAATACAGCGGGAGATGAAGCCGAATAAAACTTTTGCCACATGTGCGGTAATACCCAAGCACCAAAACCTAGGCCTAACCATATCTCAATCATTTTTAGTGGTTTACCTGAATTCACCATTAACTCTGGTTTGTAAGACATTACATTTTCGAACATTGAAAACCCACCAGCAAGATAAGCGATGTATAAAGCAGTACAAATAAGAATAGTGGCAAAGAAAAGCCCCATAAATGAGTCGGTCCAGGCGGTCCCTTTAAAACCAGCCCATAATACAATGATGCCCACCATTAATGAGGTAATGGTTACACCAACAACATAGGGTACTGCACCATTAGTCATAGTATCTAACGCTAACGCCCCACCACTGACTTGAATGAGCATCACAGGTACTAGTGCTAGAATACCAATAAGCGCCACAGTGGTCCGAAGGCGTTTACCTTGATAGTAATGTTCTACCATTTGCCCCGGTGTAATAAAGCTATATCGTTTACCTGCTAACCAAATTCTTGCTCCGAATAGCCAGATAAATATGCCATGAAAAATGGTCCAAACGGCAAAGCCTATAAACCAGATACCTTCCCGAAAGTAGGCACCGAATGAACCTAAAAGTGTCCAAGTAGAAAAATAAGTTGCCCCCATCGATAACAATAAAACGATAGTGCCAGTATTTCTCCCACCAATAACAAAGTCTTCAGAAGAACCTGCGCCAGTTCCTTTATCACTTTGCTTTGCTAAGAAAGAGATTAATAAAAAAGCACCTATAAAAATGCCCAGTAATACAATCGTAATCGAGTTATTCATCGTCTTTCCCCCAAGGCATCGGCTTTTCATTTAATTTATTAACAAATGGGATAAAATAAAGTGGGTACATAGCAAGTACACACAAGGTTAATATCACATTACAAATTAGAGTTAATGCCAACGGTTCTGGGATAAAGCCAATTAAATTTGGCGAATTAAAAAAGCCAAAATAAGGTAGCCAAGTTAAAACTAAGCAAACGCAGATAACTAGCCATAATAGTTTTCTCATTCTTTTCATAGTGTATTCTCCTAATACAGATATTTTAAAAGCTGTTCCTTTACTTCAATAATCTTTAACCTTTGTTATATTACGCTCACATTTTGCGTTTCACATATAACAATTTTGAGTACAACTCGTTGCCAAAAACCGCACACCATGAAAATTAATAGTGGTTGTTAAATAAACAGTTTTAAAGACAAAAGGATAGGGTAAATTATGCAGATATCTTCTTTTACGTACTTTCTCGCTGTCGCTGATACAGGCTCAGTACGCAAAGCAGCCACTAATTTACACGTCAGTGCATCAGCTATTAGCAGACAAATTAAAAACTTGGAATACAGTTTTAAATGTACTCTCTTTGAAAGGCGTATATCAGGGATGGTATTAACTGAAGAAGGAAAAATTATTGCTCAGCATATGCAACGCACTATGCGAGAAATGGAATTAGCTGAAGCAGAAGTTAATGAAATTAATGGTTTATTAAGTGGCAGTGTTTCATTTGCTTCCATAGAAGGTGTCATTAGCTCTTGGTTATTACCGGCAATGAATCGCTTTCAAAGTCAGCACCCTAATATCTATTTTGATGGGAGGATTTCCGCTTCAGAGGCTGTATATGATGCTGTTGCGAGTGATCAAGTGGACTTTGGGATTGCAATGCAAGATATTCCAAGAGTTGATATTGAGATCATTGAAAAATTTGCTACTGGTTTCAAGGTAGCTATGTCACCAAACCACTCACTCGCCAGCTTTAATTCCTTAACGTTACCGCAATTAACACCTCACCCATTGTCAATGTTGAATGATAATTTTCTTACTCGGCAATTACTTAATAGTATCGCTATTCAACGTCAATTAGATTTTACTATTACTTGTAATCTAGACCATATTGGCATGCTCAAAAGTTTTGTATTAGAAAGTAATGGTATAACTATACTCCCAGACTACGCAGTTACCGAAGAGATCCATAATGGCAATCTAGTTATCGCAGATATTAGTGAAAAAGAGATGCCTAAGAGCATTACAGTCTTATGTGTGAAAAAGGATCGAAGAATGACCAAAGCTGCCGAAAAATTTTTGAATATAATTAGACATGATATTACTAATTAGTAAAGGGCTAGTAAATCTTAAGTAAGGGTTCGCTCACTATCGTATAATGCTTTAAATAATGAGCGTATCCAGATACACATTGGGTCATCGTGAAAACGTTTATGCCAATATAAATAAACACAGTCAAAACCAATTTGTAACCCATCAGGTATATCACGGGTGATTAAACGATCATCGTGACAGGCAGCTTCAGCAAACGTAGCAGGTAAATAAAATATAATATCTGTTTCAGCGGCAATGCTCGGCGCGGAACTAAAATTACTTAATAGCACAGGTACTGACAATAAATTTTTGCTACTGCTTAAGCCCAATTCTTGAAACTTATGGTCAAAGGGCAATTTCTTCTCACCTTGCAAAGAGATTTGTCCGAAGTCACAGTTTACTAGTCGTTCCGGCGTTAACGGTTGATTTGCTAGAGGGTGTTGCTTATTCATCAACAATTTAAATGTCCTACTGGCAACCTTCATACGATAGATATTCTGCTCTGACGTTGACGGCTCATGAGCAGATAAAGAGAAATGCACATCACCCGCTATCAAAGCTTCAAAGTGGCGCTTTGGCGTAGAATCTAGGCTAACCACCATATTAGGAGCTAACTTTCTGACTTTAGCAATGACCTTAGGCATGAAGTCATTAAATTGTGGTTGCAGACCATAAAAGCGCACTTCACTGCTAATCGTAGCAAGATCAAATGACTGTTTATGCGCTAACTTTTCTAAGCTCGCAATCACCGTCATAATATCTGGCTTAATCGTTTCGGCCTTAGAGGTTAATTCATATCCATACTGCTTACGCACCAATAACTCATCATCAAAAAACACACGCATTTTTTGCAATGAACGGCTAACTGCAGATTGACTCATATTAAGCGCTAGTGCGGTGTTAGAAACATGTTTCTCTTCTAATAAATGTTTTAAAACATATAACAAATTCAAATCAATTTGAGCGAGGTTCATTGTCATCCTTTACATTAATCTTATTGATTATCACTATTATATCAACTTGTAACAGATAATAACTATCAATTAATATAGAAAGCCTTAGAAACTATCAATGTACGATATGTGGGGGATTTACTCTGAGAGATAAGAAAAGAGATGACCAGCTATTAGTCATATCTGTTACATCATATTGAGCTATTGTATTAGGCACAATATGATGCACAGATATCAGTTTAAACCACTTATTTAGCGGCTAATTTATTGGCAGTCCAAACATACAACAATTCCAACGCAATAGTCGCTGCAGCTAGGGCTGTAATATCACTTTGGTCGTACGCGGGAGAGACTTCCACCACGTCCATACCCACTAGATTAATACCTTGCAAAGCACGAATAATTTTTAATGCTTTATCCGAACTAATTCCGCCGCAAACAGGCGTTCCAGTACCCGGTGCAAATGCAGGATCTAAACAATCAATATCAAAGGTCAAGTAGACAGGCTTATTGCCTACTGTTGCTTTAATTTGTGCCACAATGTCATCGACACTACGGTCATTCGCTTCCATTGCATTAATCACATTAAAGCCGTGACCTTGCTGTTTGTATTCAGTGCGAATACCAATTTGCACTGATGAAGCAGGATCAATCAACCCCTCATTGGGTGCATGGTAAAACATAGTGCCATGGTCATAACAGCTACCATTATTATAAGTATCCGTATGAGCATCAAAATGAATCAAGGCCATTTCGCCATGTTGCTTTGCATAAGCGCGTAATAGAGGCAGAGTCACAAAATGATCACCGCCTAAACTCAATAGCATTTTACCACTGTTGAGAATTTGATCTGCTGCAGCTTCAAGACGTTGAGTCATATCCTCTGCATCACCACAATCAAATACTAAGTCACCCGCATCAATTACTTTAGTGTGATCAAACAGCTTAAATTGCCATGGAAACTTTTTACTTTCCCAGGCTAAATTTACCGATGCTCGACGCATAGCATCAGGGCCCATGCGTGCACCAGAACGCCCCGAAGTGGCCATATCAAATGGCACACCTAACACCACAACATCCGCCTCTGCCGGTATTGGATTCTTCACTAATGGACGACGCATAAAGGTCATCGCATTAGAATACAAAGAGAAGTCCTCTTTAGTAAATAAATCGTCAAAACCATGCTTAGGTGCAACTTGAGATACAGCTGACATCTAAAAACCCTCTAAATAAGTGTAACCCGCTAAACCTTGCTCTAGCTCGTCTAAAATACTTTGTTGCTCTTCAGGTGAAACACGAGAAGATGCTAATGCACGGTAATTATCACGAATAGCTTCCACATCGATATGTACATATTTCATCACATCTTCAACCGTGTCACCTTCATTCACCGACTCAATATCTAAACCACCCTGTTCATTCACATTTACGACCACACTGTGTGTGTCACCAAATAAATTATGCATATCGCCTAAAATCTCTTGGTATGCACCCACTAAGAAGAAGCCCATTAAATAAGGCTTATCCGCAGACCACGCAGGAACTGGTAACGTAGTTTCAATACCTTGACCATCAACATACTGATCAATAACACCATCAGAATCACAGGTAATATCCAATAATACTGCACGACGCTCACCTGCATTTTGCAAGTTAGACAGTGGTAAAATTGGGAATACTTGGTCAATCCCCCACGCATCTGGCACCGATTGGAATAGCGAGAAGTTAACAAAGAACTTGTCCGCTAAACGCTCATTTAAATCATCTAAAATAGGACGATGAAAACGATTTTTAGTGCTCATTTGCAAGCTTAATTCGTGATAAATACGTAAAGCAACTTGTTCGCCCCAAGCACGTTGTTGAAGATTAATCACACCCGTTGCAAATTGATTATGTACTTCCACAATGTCACTTTGTGTATCATTGTAGATCTCAATAAGTGCACGGTCATCACTACCACCAGATAATAAACTCCAGTTATTCCACATGTTTTGCAGCAACAATGAACCTTGTTCAACAGGTGCTTCAATGACTTCTGGTTTATAGGTTTCCGCGCCAATAACATTAGTAATTAACACTGCATGATGTGCAGTTAACGAACGACCAGACTCAGAAATAATCATTGGTTTTGGTTGCTCATAAAGGCTACATACATCGCTGATCGTAATCACGATATTACGCGCATACTCTGCTAAGCTATAGTTCATTGAGTTATGAGATTGACTACGTGTTCCGTCGTAATCTACCGCTAAACCGCCACCCACATCTAAGTAATCTAATGGCACGCCCATCGCACGTAATTCACAGTAAAAACGAGCCGCTTCACTAACGCCATTACGCACGTCACGAATATTCGCCATTTGCGAACCTAAATGGAAATGCACAAGCTGTAATGTATCTAATTGGTTTTCAGCTTTTAAACGCTCAACCACAGTTAACACCTGTGATGCAGCTAAGCCAAATTTAGACTTTTCACCACCACTTGATTGCCATTTACCTGCACCTTGTGACGCTAAACGAATACGTAAACCCATACGCGGTTTAACACCTAGCGCACGTGCCTCTTCTAGCACTAAATCTAACTCTGATAGTTTCTCTAAAACAATCAGAACCTTATGCCCTAGTTTTTCACCGATTAAGGCTAAACGAATGTATTCTCTGTCTTTGTAACCATTACATACAATCACTGAGCTCGCTTGATGTGCTAACGCTAATACCGCTAATAACTCAGGTTTACTACCAGCTTCCAAGCCGAGTTGTTTTTGTGCTAGCTTTGCTTGGCTCGCTAAGATCTCATCAACCACTTCTTTCTGTTGATTCACTTTAATTGGATAAACTAATAAATAGCTATTATCGTATTCAACTTCTTTGATTGCTTGGTTGAAAGCATCACAAATATTATGCACACGTTGATGCAAAATTTGTGGGAAACGCACTAATGCAGGCAGACTTAAATTGCGTGCTTCTAATTGCGCAGCAATGTCACTTAATGCGACTTGATGTTCACTATCACTGCGAGGTGATACATACACCTCACCTTGATCGTTAATGCCGTAAAAGCCTTGGCTCCAGTAGCGAACATTGTATTCAGCTCGGATGCGTTCCATATCAATTGAATGTTGCAAATTCGTATCTCACAAATAAGGTAGAAATAATGATGACCCAGAAAACTGAAGCCATCTGTTAACAAACCGTTTTATTGGCGCGGATTATTGGTGAAGAAAGCGAGGACGTCTAACTAATAATTTTATAGTTTTTAATCAAAAAAATTGTTTGATAGGTTGTGTATATACATTTTTATTGATTACGAAACATGAAAAAGGGAAATTAAACAAAAGAACAAACTCAAACACCAAGTAATATCGGTGTTTGAGTAAAATAAAGAACAGCCAATAAAGGCTTTTAACATGGCGAGTGTTTTGAATAGTTAATTAAGAATGATTAATCTTACTTAAGTTTTGTCACTAAAATTTGTTCAACACGTACCCCTTCAAGGTCAAGCACCTCAAATTTGTAGTCTTGATGGGTAAAGTGATCAGTACGTTTTGGTAATCGTTTCAAGGTATAAATCATAAACCCAGCGATGGTTTCGTATTGAGTCCGATCTGGAAAATCTTCAATAGATAAACAGCGCATCACATCATTAATAGGCGTTACCCCCTCAATTAACCAAGAAGATTCATCACGTTGTACTATTTGCTCTTCATCTTGATGCGTGATTAATTCCCCCATAAAGCTGCTTAACAAATCTTTAACCGTCACAATCCCCACCACAGTAGCGTATTCATTCACAATCACAGCAAAAGGCTGAGTTGCCACTTTGAACGCATTCAATGCCTCAGAAAGAGTTAACGTTTCAGGCAGATAGAAAAGATCTTTATCCACTTGTGTAGGGTGAATTTGTGCTAACTCTCCTTTTAACACTAAACGCAAAATCTCCTTCGATTCGATACTACCTTCAATATTATCTAAACCACCATTACATACTAAGAAGTCATTGTGTGGTTGTTCAATAATTTTCTGACTAATATCTTCGCTGCTATCATCTAAGTCAAAATAGATAATTTGATCACGAGGAGTCATCACACTGCCAATCGTGCGAACATCTAGGTCAAACACATTACCAATTAACTGATATTCCTGTTTTTGCAAACTACCATCTTCAGCACCCGCATCCATCATCGCGATAATATCTTCAGTGGTCACTAACTCAGTGCGTTCAGTTGGAATATGCAATAAACGTAGCATCATATTGGTCAAACCATTAAATAAAAATACCGCCGGCATCAATAGGAAAGTAATGCTGCGCATTAACGATACAATGCGAATTGCGACTGACTCAGGCATGATAATCGCTAATCGTTTAGGTAACAGATCAGCAAATAAAATAAACAGGGAGGTCAAACAAATAAAAGAGAGGATAAAACTGATTTGATTTAACAATCCGCCTTGATAAAACAGGCTAATCACCTGCTTAATATAAGGTGTTAAGGCTTGCTCACCAATAATCCCACCTAAGATGGAAATACCATTTAAAGCGATTTGCATCATCGCAAAAAAGTTACCTGGTTGCTGTTGTAACTCCAACACTTCTAAGGCTTTTGTATTGCCTTCATCAGCCATCACTCGCAGCTTTATCTTGCGTGCAGCAGCAATAGATATCTCTGACATAGCAAATACTGCGCCTGCTAATATTAATAAAACAATGCTCAACACATCACTCATTTTTACACCCTTTTATAGCAACAAATCAGCTCAAGGCGATTGTTACTGTATTAAAGGCTAACCCATTTAGCCGTAAAATCAGGCGCATTATAGTGTGAGTTTAGCATTCGACAACGCTTATTTTTTGAAAAGTAAGCGTTTGTTTTAAGTCGAAACTTAACCGACTGAATATAAAGAAATAAGTTTACATGAAGTGGCTATTTCTGAGTCTAAAAAGCAACGGACAACAACAAAAAGCACGTACTCTAACTACCGACTATAAAGGAGAATAAATGTCAGGTATTGTTATAACCAATTAACAAAGATAAAAAGCCCTCGAGAGCAATCAAAATCCTTCTAATTTTCCACATTACATCCACCATCAACCACATTGTAATCCGACTAAATTCATCAATATTCGATAACATGAAATGTAAGCCGATTAAGCAATAAGTTGAATAACCGTTGTAATCCATTTCACATAATCAACTCTTTAGATGATTGACTTCTGGGTATTTTAAAAGCAGTTAACATACTTTATTACCCCTCTTGGTGGAGGTAAATATACATCTCTACGATGCGCTCAATATCTTCACTTTGCTTTAAATACACACAATTTTTATTTGAAACTGCTACAACTAACACTGCATTCTTCATCTCAATTAGTTTATTATGTGCGCTGGTTTTTAAACTTTATAACAAAAATAATATTGTTAAAAACCTAGGTGAGTCGCATCAAGCGATACCTAAAGTGACATTAGGTAAATAGGCTGCTCAAATAGCATCGATTATTATAATAAAATAGCTGTTATTGAGCATAATATTTAATCAAAGGAAGGAAAATAGCTTGTCATACCGATAACATTAAAAAAGTGAATAGTATCCTGAATAGCAATGGCTAAACTAAAGGTAGAATTTGATGTAAATAGATCCCTTTTTGCACAATTAATTCCCCTTTAAATAAGTCACTTAAAGCAGGAGATAGGTCATTTAATTAATGAAATTAGTATTAGAACAGACTCATTATTTTTTAATAACAATAATAATAAAAATGATAGTTTTAAAGGTAGTCAATGCTGTTTAGTTAATGGTAACCCTACACTTTTCAACCAATATCACCTTTAAAAATTATCAGTCCTAAATTTTAAAAGGAAAAATAATGAAGTTTGCAAAAATTATAATGTTAAATTGTGCTTTTTTAACATTATCTGGATGTGTGGGTGGATTAACTGATAGACAAGAAAGAGAGTATGCCGCATTTGAAAACGATGGTGTATTAGTAGAAGAAAAAACACCTACTTTAGGTGCCTTACTAGGTGTATTACCTGGTGCTGGGTCCTTTTATACAGGCAACCCAGGACGCGGTATTACTAACCTGCTGCTATGGCCAATTTCTATTTTGTGGGAACCAGTCAATGGTTGGAATGGCGCCATGAAAATTAACTATGATATGACCGCTTATCGCCTCAAAAAGCAACATGAGGAAGAGCTGTTAATATTAGAGTTTCAATACAAAAACGGTGAAATAAATAACAACGAATACTTTTTTAAACTACAAAGATTAACGCAAAAGTACCAATACCAATATTAAGTTAAATAGTATGAACAATAAGGACAGAGTTTGTTAAATAAAGCTGACAAACTCTGCCTATTTACTCTAATGAGTATACACAAAGCCACCATAGAGGTACTTAGTTGCTTCAGCCCCTAATACAATCACTTTATCTCCCCTCTTCAACTTACCTGAATTGATCATTCTTGCTAAACTAACCCAAATAGCAGCAGAGCCTAAATTACCTAACACTTTGCCATCATTAATCACACCTTGTATGGGGACACCTAATTTTTTTGCGATCATGGTATCAATATGCCCATTAGCTTGATGTGGTAAAATATAATCAAAATCCTCTACCTGATAACCACGTGATAACACTGCCTGCAAACCAAGCTCAAACAGCTTTTCCCCGCTTTTTTTAACCGCTTCAGTATTATGGTGAAAGCGCGCCATTTCTCCTGCGCCAACCGTATTTGATCCACCATCTAAGTAAAAACCAGGTTCCTTACCGTGGCCAATTTGACCAATATACATATCACTAATACGTTGCTTTGATTGAGTTGCATGTTGCACTATCGCCGCGGCACAACCATCCCCCATTTGCATATAATTGACCAATTGAGAGGTACTAATAAAGTCTTTATTGATATCAAAATATACTGAGCCAGTTTCACAACCGACAATTGCTAAAGGCTTAGGCTCACTTAAGCTAAAGGCGCTAGCAATTTGTAAGGCATTAGCAAAACCAGTACAAGCTTGTCGTAGTTCCAAGTAAGGAGCATTCACCTCAAGTTTATCAGCAATCCATGAAGCATTAGGCGGAACTTGTGTATGTGGCGTGCAAGTATGACTTAATAAATAACCAAGATCAGAGGCAGATAGATTAGCTGACAAAAGAGCATTTGTTAAAGCTTCACTGCTCATATCAATACTTGATGGAATACAGGCACTCAGGGGGGTAGTTAAATCTCGTACCAAATGTCGCTTCTGAACCCCTAAGCGATTAGCAATGATTTCAGCCTTTCTTTTTACAGTTCGACCGCATAAGGTTTCAAGGGTATCAAACAAAGTTTTATTGGTTACTTGTTGAGGAGGCAATACTGCATTAATTGATAATAAATTAAGGTCATTCGGTGCAAAAGTTACTGCCATTTGGCCTCCAAAGCACTAAAGATACGTGCTAGATCTACGCCTAATGCTGAAAAATGCTGCTCTTGTGTTGCTAGTAGTTTGTGTAAACTCTGACTAACCACTGCTTGTTCTAACTTAAACATAGCAGATGTTGCTCCTAGCACTTGAGCATGATGTTTTGCTATATAAACGTGTTTAGCTTCATCTTTTTTAATCAAACCGCAAAGTATGGCAAAAGGATGAGAGCTGCCTAATAATGAATGCTCAAATTCATGCATAATTTGAGTAACACAAGCATCTAATACGGCAATTTTAATAAAATGCTGGCACCGCCACTCTCTCCTGCCTAACTTGGCATAAAACAATCTTGCTTGGCCTTGTATCTTTTTCTGTGTTGGCACAACCGGTAAATGTTCAAGTATCCATTGCAAGGCTTGATCATGACGAGACTCGTCTTGTTCTACCTCAATTAAGCTATTAATCATAACTTGGTTTTCAGCAGTTGATTGCGAAAATAAGCGCGTAATTTCTTGATTAAAAACTAACTGTGCAGATTGTTCACCACATAGCAATAACGGGATCAAATGAGCCAGGATGAATTGCTCCTCAGCAGACCAATCTGCAGCACAATTATCAGGGTTATTGATCCAGTCACTAATACGTTGGCCATTGGCGTTAGATGTTATCGGCACATGAGCTTGATGTGCATTAGGTAATAGAAAGCAACGCGACTGATTATGAGGCATACCACCCACCTTGCTGAATACAACAATCATCAACGGAAACTACTTGGGATTTCACAGAAACCAGTACATACACAGTCATATAAATGCTTTCTTTGTCATTCAAAGTCATCAGCTAACTTTCCTCAGTAATATAAATAATTTATTACTAATAAAAGACCTCAATAAAGCCGTTTTTAATTCAATTATTCGTGATGAACGGCAAACATAATAAATGACTTATATTTTGCTGATATAAAAAAGAGCAATCATGATGGCATGCGTTCAGCGCATTAAATGCTTAAAAGTGAGGACAAAAGTGCTGATGGGCAAAAGGGAAAGTTGAGAAATACTTAGTTTATTTGCTTATAGGTATTGATTGACCTAGATCTAACCCCGAATAAGCAAAAAAATCAAAATTTAAACATCGAATGTTATTATTATTTAATACAACACAATGCTTCATTGTTTTATCAATGATTCTATTAAAAAATAAAAACATTAAAATCAACATGATAAAAATCTTTACATAACTTACATTTATTATGCGCATAATCAATATCTCTTAAATGCATATGAGAATGATTGCCTTTAATATCAATATAAAGTCTAATCCTCTGCAAATCACGTTAATGATAATCATTACCGACAAAGTAAGTTTTTATATCTATACCGTACCTATTAACAGCGTTCCTACTCTGTGTAAGTTATCTATATGATTGATAACGTTAAAATAAGTTCAGTATTATTTCAGGATGAGATAAACAATGCATAATTCATTACCATTCAAGCGCCTACCTATTACCATCATGATCAGCTCAGTACTTTCTGCTTCTGCATTTGCAACAGAGTCAGAAATATCTACGGCAACAACTTATGGTGTAGTTGAGGTTTGGGGTACCCAAATTAACAACGAAACGTCTTTATTAACACATGATATTGAATCAAAACAAGCTCACCACGTAAGTGTTTTGTTACGTGACCAAGCAGGTGTTGATGTAGGCGGCTCGCACTCACTAAACCAATCGATTAATATTCGTGGTGTAACTGAAACAGATTTAAATATCACTATTGATGGCGCAGACCAAAGTAACAATGTATTCCATCACGTTGGTAACCTGCTAATCAATCCAGATATTCTTCAATCTGTTGATTTACAAGTAGGCACAAACTCTATCATTAATGGTGGTTTGAGTGGTGGCGTAGCTTTTGAAACTAAAGATGCTGACGACCTATTAAGAGAGGGTGAAACAGTAGGAGCACGTATTTACGGTGGTTATGCAGACAATGATTATTACTCATACTCAGGTACTGTTTATTCACGTATCAATGAGCACTTTGATTTCTTAGCGTATTATAACGCGATTGACCGTAACAACTCTGTTGACGGTGAAGGTAACGAGAAACTAGGCCAAGAAGGTAAGATGCAAAATATCTTACTAAAAGCAGGTTTTAACTTCAGTGATTCAAATAGATTAGAGCTGAGTTATGACTACTACGATGATTCAGGTGACTATGCACTTCGAACCAACTTAGGTGCAGAGTATGATCCAACAGGCGCAATCTATGATATTTCATATAACAGAGAAACTATCACGTTAAACCACGAGTTATCACTCGCCCAAACTCAGATTAACTCAACACTGTACAGTAACACCATGACTTATAATCCAGATTACGGTGAAGGCAGTACCAATAATGAAGGTATTACCAACAACATAGGTTTCAAAGTATTGGCAGAGACTGATGTTCAAGCAAGTGAAGCCTCTTATACGTTACGCTACGGTATTGAAGGTCAAACACAAGATGCGGAAAGAACCACTGACGGCGAAAGAGTAGGCAATAAAGAATCAACTAAAAGCATCGCTGTATATGCAGAAAATGAAATAGCATTAACTGACAAGCTTTTAGTGACTCCAGGTGTCCGTTACGATGTCTATGCAATGGATGCAAATTCATCTGATGAAACATTCAAAGAGGTAAGCTTTGCATTAGCAGCTGAATACATGATTAATGATCAATGGACTACTCGTGCAAGTGCAACAGAGTTATTCCAAGGTCCTGCATTACCAGGTTCATTTTTATCAACAGTACATGATGACAACCCAGATCTAAAAGCTGAAACGGGTATCAACTATGAGTTAGGTTTATCTTACGAAACACTAAACTTTGCGGGTATGGATACATTTGGTTTCTCTGTTACTTTATTTGAAACGCAAATTGATGATTACATTGATAACTCAATCACTGGTAAAGTGGGTATTGAGAACTTAGGTGACGTGCAAATTAAAGGTGTTGAATCAAGTGTTAACATGCGTAAAGGTCAATTCACTAGCCGTTTAACATACTCACACTCTGATTCTGAATACACCGATGTTAATGAAGATGCTAACTCAGATTACCTAAAAACAGTTGGCCAAGCATTGGATAATGAAGTAGGTGATAGTTTCTCACTTAACCTAGGTTACACCTTCCCAAGCGTCAACGTGAAAGTAAACTGGACAAGTATGGTGACGTTAGATTTGCATAAAGATGTATCAGAAGATACCTCGAAAGCGGGTTACGATGTACATGATTTATCTATTCAATGGATGCCTAAACAAGTGCAAGACCTAACATTAACAGCTGGTATCGATAATATCTTTGATGAGCAATATGCTTCACATGCTTCTAATTACACGAGTCTAGAAGAAGATAGATACACAACGGACTATGAACCTGGACGTAACATCAAAATTTCTGCTTCTTACCAGTTCTAATTAGCCATAACTAACAGTAAATGAATAAAAAGCCCTGTCATCATGTTGGAATGACAGGGCTTTTTTATTGTGTATAAAATACTCGTTATAAAATAACTGAGTTAATAATAATACAGGCCTTATTAATGGCTAACATCAATCACTTTAAACGTAACCGATGCATAATCAGGCGAGCTTGTTCCTGTTTTA
Organism: Psychromonas sp. KJ10-5; assembly: GCF_055808325.1. NCBI lineage: Bacteria > Pseudomonadati > Pseudomonadota > Gammaproteobacteria > Alteromonadales > Psychromonadaceae > Psychromonas > Psychromonas sp. KJ10-5. The sequence goes on from NZ_CM147864.1 coordinate 1,772,375, forward strand.
TTTTGGTTATATAAACCGGCTTTAAAGTACATGTAATCATCGGCATAAAAATCATCAATGGTGATCGCATCCGTGTCGCTTGATACACGAATTAACTGCTTAGATCGTGTTTTAGTATACTCAATTGAATCAGCAGTCGTATAAGTGTAACCGTCATGCCATACCGTTACCTTTAATTGGTCACCTGTTAGGTCAATCTCATAACTCCACTCATCACCCAAAGCAATACCGTTTTCTGGCTCAACTGGGTCCCCACTTGCATCTTGATCCGTATCGTTTTTATCAGTAAAACCAATTACATTAATACGATCGCCTGGGTCACCGCTAGAATCATCCACAGTAAAGAATACAGAGCCTTTTTCATGCTCAGGTAATTTACGGTAGTAGATTTTCACTGGCTCATGATCTTCACCATGAATTTGGCCAACGATAATACGACCAATTTGATCTTCACTGTCCGCATCAACCGATACCGTATTGACAATTAACGTCGCTTTCATGTTGCCGTCAACACCACCTACCAAGTCTTGATTGCTTTCAGATGCTTCACTAGTTACCCAATTGTTTTTAGTAAAGCCTTTAACGTTTGCATCACCGCCATCTGTGTACCTTGCCATCAACTCACGTAATTCAGAGCGAGGGTAAGTTGAACCACCAGAGCTGGCAGCATCATTAGCGACAGTAAAGGTAGGACAACCATCTTCCCAAGTGATCTCTTCTGCTCCATTTGAGCCTAATGTTTTGTTATCCACTAAGTCTTGAATATCATCCACATCGTTCATCGAAACACCGTCACCGGTTGTGTAACCCCAAATTGACATATCAATATTACAACTGCCAACGAAAGTCTCTTCAACCGTTGACTCTTCTGTTTCCTCGGTTGTGTCTTCTGTAATCGATTCCTCTACTCCACCATCAGAACAACCTAATATTTGTGTTTCAACGATACTATTCCACGTTGAACCTGCAGAATTACCAGAGCCTGTTACACGAACGTAACGGGCTTCAGAATCAGTGACATCAATACTTTCATAACTTGTATCACTGCCTGACGATATACCACCAGCGTAAACCGAAGACCAATTGCTGTTATCTGTTGATGTTTCTATGTCGAAATAAGAACTACGCTCACTGCCCTTATACCACTGTATTGCTAACTCTTTTACAGATGCTTCACCACCCAAATCAAAGGTAATGGCTTTGCCTACTCCCTTTGAAGACCAACGAGAATCACTTGTGGTATTTTTATCAATCGCATTTTCAGGACCATGACCATCGTTAGTACCATCATCACTTGCTGAATCTATCGCTAATGAAGCACTACCACTACACGTGCCTGAATCAATACTTTCCTCAACCGATTCGCTCGACCCAGTACTAGTTAAAGCAAAGTCATCAAAACGCGCTTCATCACCATAATAGTTGCCAAAAATAGTAATAGTGGTTGCGGAACCAGAGTTAAAAGAGGCAGTCACAAGTTCATAGTCATCGCCACCACCAGTACGTGTATAACGCGTGCCATCTACTGTTGCACCTATTTTCCCTGTGCCTTTGATATATGCTGTCAGTTCATAGTCCGTATTAGCCTCAACTGATACATCTTGTTCAAACTTACCGCCATCGCCAGTGATCTTAGCCGCTTTACTACCGCTACGTTGATCACTAGAAATTGAGGATGGGTCTGTATCTATCCAGCTATCGCTGGTAAAACCATCTTCAAAACCAGCATTTACAATGCTAACAGATGCCGCATTAGCTGCTGGGATAGCAGTGACAGATAATGCAGCAGCAACAAGCGCTGTTGTATATCTAAGTTTTGTATTGAGTTGCATAAAAGATTTCCTTAAGAGTTAGATTCCATAGAAGTGGTAAAGCATTAATCTCCTATCATTGATGAATTTAAAAATTGTTTATCGCATAAAATGCGCGGATTAGGATTAGACAATTTGTAATACTTAACAACCAAAAGGAGAGAAAAAAGCGACCAAAAACAAAATTTCAACTGACTTAACGTTCATTGCTCACATTTATGACTAATACAGGATTTCTTTATTGAACTTACCAAAATATAAGTAAACAACTGATAAATAACACAAATAAAAACATATCTAAAAAATATGTTATCAAATATATTTTACTCTGCATTAACACTCAATTTGAGCTCAAAATACTTTGAGTAAAAGTAAAAGATAAACAACAAAAGTATTATTATTATAAATAACCAATACTTCAGTAACTTGAACAATAAAAAACCAATAATCACAAATTATCCTCACTACTGAAAAACACAAAAACCAAATCATTTTTCATACAATACTATAAAAATAATGATGTCATGAGAAAGATGAAAGTAAGAAATTTTATCAATATAGACTGTGCCTAGATAAATGGAGACATCCCCGTTATAGCAATTTTATTAAATAATAGATTTGAATGTTACGTAGGGAAAATGATTTTGTTTAAGGCGCAAGTAGCAACGCCCATTAGCAAACTTACAACGAAGCAATAAATTATTTTAACAAGCAAAATAGAGCAATTAATGAGTGTAATTGGTATTCACTACACTTCTATTCAGTTAATCAAAAAAGCAGTGTTAAAGCTGAGTAAACCACCTTCTCACTCACTGAAAAAGTGCTGAGGCCGTAACCCCAAAACCTACCTTGTGATATGACAATAAAGTATTGATGAGATGGTACTAATTAATAAACCGCTATATTGTATACTGCCTATTCCATTAACTAGCAGAGCTATTTTAATGATGAAAACAACTACATTGACATTGCAGCGTTGATAAAAATAAGGGGCATCATTATATGTACATCATAAAAGCAGATATGAGTCATCTACAGAGCTTTCTAGTCTATGCTAAACAATGTGCTGAGGATGGCTTACCTTTATATTTATCGACCATTGAAAATCATCAAACTTATTTTAAAAAACGATTAGATTATGCAGAAGGTAAACAGCTACCAGCAGATTGGCCTCCCATATCGACCTACTTCTATATTAAGTCGAATCATATACTAGGTGCGATAAGAGTTCGTCATGGAACAAATGAAAGTATAGAAAATATAACTGGCCATATCGGTTTTGAAACCCTCCCAACCGCCAGAGGCAATGGCATTGCTTTCACAATGCTCAATTGGGTATTAACCCATGTAATAAAAGAGCAGGCGATCATTACCTGCTCTGATAAAAATATCGCGAGCAAAAGACTGATAGAAAAGAGCGGAGGAAAATATTTAGGTTATTTTTATTGTGAAAATAATAAACAGAAAATATTACGCTACCAACTACAAAGTAAACACTAAAGTTCATGCTAGCAGACCAAACAAACAGTCGCAGGTCGCTTCTATTCTCAGGACTGTAGCTAATTTACCCTAGGTATTAATCTGTGAGTAGCAGTCTTAGGATCGCTTATCCTTATCAGCAGCTAAGCTATTCGCTCCTTTTCAGCCTTCCAGTATGCCAATCTCCGTACTTCTCTATTAATTTAGATGAATGGACAACGCTCCAAAATATACTTCGCATATTTCCTAAAAAGCACCTATTAATAACAAAATTATTTAATTTCATATAACTTATTAAAAATAATAATGTATAGGCATTAAAAATAAATCAATTTAACTTCAACAACTTAAGAGTTAACCATGGTACTTACAACTCCTATTCATCGCCTTTTTTAAAATAATTTAACTTTATTTCACTATTGCTGCATCCAAAACAGCTTGCTGATTGTAGTACTTAATAACAGTAGAAAAATGACTGTTTTTCAAATTCTACATTTACCAATTAAAAGGGAAACGACAATGAAAAACCAATACATGTTGAAAGCACTAAAAATGACAGCTGCATCGGTATTAATGGCAGCAGCTAGCCAATCTTATGCAGGTACTTTTTCTCAAGATAATTTACCAAGCGAAGTACGCGTACCCGCAGGAAACAAAGTCGCAATGTTTACCGCTGCAAAAGGCAATATCACGTGGGAATGTAAAGTAGATACGTCAGACGAAGAAAAAGCAAAATGGGCGTTTGCAGGTCCTCGTGCCATCTTAAGCGATAACAAAGGTAATCATTTAGTGTCTTACTTTGGTCCACCAGCAACATGGGAGTCATTAGATGGTTCATCGATCACTGGTAAACAATTAGCAGTATCACCTTCAGCAAAAGGTAGCATTCCAATGCAGTTAGTAAAAGCTAATGAATCAGCTCGCCCAGGCGCATTAAAAGATGTTACTTACATACAACGTATTAATTTAAGCGGCGGTGCGGCACCTGAAACAGGTTGTAATATGGATAAGGTCGGCCATAAAGTCGTGGTTAATTACTCTGGTGAATACCTATTCTGGAAAGCAAAATAAGCATTCATTCTCACCTTTGGAAAACTATTTTCTAGAGTAACTGAATGTAATGCCTTAATATGCCCAGTAACCTACTGGGCTTTTTTGATTAAGGAAATCATTTGTCATCATCAACAGGATTTGATTATGAAGGCGTACTACAACAATGTGCAACGGGTGATCGTCGCGCTTTAATGCAATTGTACGAGCAAGAAGCATCAAGGTTACTCACTGTGGTCACGCGCATTCTGAAAAACCAACCGTTATCGGAAGATGTAGTGCATGATGCTTTTATTAAGATTTGGAAAAATGCAGATGCTTATCAACAAGAGCTAGGCTCTGCCCGTGGTTGGATCTACACATTAACCCGTAACTTAGCGTTAAATGCACTTAAACATACAAATCGCCAAGTATTAGCCGAGCCAGAATTTCTACTCGACCTCTGCGATAACCAAGTGTTAGCCTCAGCGGGGCAAGCCGACGACATGACAGAATTAGCAGAAGATCATCTTGCCCAAGCGTCGCTGCAAACTTGCTTAGAACACCTAGAGCCTGAACGTAAATTATGTGTATTACATGCTTATGTTGACGGTTATACACAAGACGAAATTGCTAAATTGATTGATAAGCCACTTGGCACAGTCAAATCTTGGATCAAACGCAGTCTAAATGCTTTAAAGGAGTGTTTACAATGAACAAAAAGACATACAAAACTCCTGAGATAGATGACGATTTAGCAGGACAATATGTGCTAGGTACCTTGACGGCTGATCAACGCCATGAATTTGAGCAACGTTTAGCCAACAGCATTGAATTACAAAGACAGGTGAATCAATGGCAAGCGCACTTTTTATCGCTAACCGATAGATTAGATCCTATTACCGCACCTCAACCTTTATCTGCACGAATTGAACGTAGCCTAGATGAGCTTGAAAAGCAGCCTAAACCAGCAGTGCAGAGCACAACTAACCCATTACTCTCTTTTTGGCACAACCTGTCCGTATGGCGTGGCATTTCAGTGGCCTGTTTAGTATTGGTAATGGTCTTGGGTTTCAAATTACAAACATTACAACCAGTCCTAAGTGAACCAACTTATATTGCCGTATTAGTGCAGCCAGAAGATAAAACGCCAGGCTGGGTAATACAAACTAGTCACAGTAACCAAATGCAGCTAGTGCCATTAGGTGCAGTGGAAATACCAGCAGGTAAAGCATTACAGTTCTGGACTAAAGCAGAAGGTTGGGATGCTCCTGTCTCATTGGGTTTAGTGAAAAAAGGCGAAACGCTTAAAGTGGATATCAATAAGCTACCACCACTCACTGAAAACCAATTGTTTGAGTTAACCCTAGAGCAGGAAACCGGCTCACCAACGGGTAAACCAACGGGCCCAATCACCTCAATCGGCCGCGGTATTTCAATGTAATAACGATGCGATTAACTAAGATGGGAACACAACACCAATAACCAATGTTGTGTTCCTATTTTAGGATTTAACGATAGTCAGTCATTACACAACAACCTATCTCAAGCCCCCTTATAATTAACTTCTACCTGCATAGGCTTGTGGTGTAAAACCAAACTGCATTTTAAAAGCATGAATAAAACTACTGACACTTTTATACCCTAACTGATGCGCCACTGTCGTAGAACTTTCACCTTCGTTTAACTGCCCTAATGCATTCATCAATTTAAAGCGACTTCTCCATTGTCGGTAGGTCATCCCCGTTTCAGCTTTAAATAAGCGCTCCATAGTACGAACACTCGCCCCTGCTAATCTTGATAAATCAGCCAAAGACAGATTGTGTTGTGGGTGCTGTACCATATAACTCACCAAACGTTGCAAACGCGGGTCTTTACCGGAATGAATATACACATCACTCCTTTCTAATATTGCTAACTCATCTATCGCTACTAGCCCCAAATGCTTAACTCGTTGCTCCGTTAACGGATTTTTCTGATCAGTTAAACGCAATATAATCTCTTGCATTAATGGAGTCATGGTTAACATGGCAATATTCTTTTCATGCTTTCTAACAGGATAAAAAGGGTCAATATAAAGGTTGCGGATTTTAGTGTCCGTTTCACTACTCACTTGATGGGTAATACCACCGGGTATCCACATCGCATGTGTAGATGAAACTACCCAAACCGCCTCTTCACCGCTTACTCTAAGCACGCCTTGCTCTGACCATAACAATTGTCCACGCGGATGATCATGCACCACCATTCCGGCTTCGGCTCGCATATTTCTGCCATGAGAAAGCACAGGTTGTTCTGGGTCGATAATGTATGCCATCTCACTCGGCGGCAACCTTGTCGCATCAAGAATATCATTTGTCATAATTCACACTTAAAACGTCATTAAAGTTTGATTATCATAACCATCAATGACCTAGTTACCAACATTTTCGATGATCAAGGATGCAACAAGTGGAAAATAAAATCGGTATTAAGAAGTCGATCGCATTCGTCTTTATCCTATTCGCTGTTTATATTATGTTATTTCCCATGGCTGACCAGCCTGCTGCCTTCTCCTATAGCGCTGCGGTCATTTTAATTACACTTACCTGTTGGAGTGCGTCATTGCTGCCGCCCTTCTTAACAGGGTTAATCTTTTTTGCGTTAGCCATTACATTACAATTAATCGAACCTAATTTATTGTTTGCAGGATTTGGCTCCACTGCCGTTTGGTTAATTATTGCGGGGTTCATTATTGGCTCAGCTATCTCTTCATCAGGGTTAGATAAAAGACTAGCAGCTGTTATCGCACCACATCTCACCATCAGCTACCCACGCCTGATAGCAGGGCTAGTGGTCAGCGCTATCATGCTAGGGTTTATTATGCCCTCATCCATTGGCAGAGCCGTGGTTTTGATTCCAGTAGGCATGGCACTGGCTGAAAAAGTAGGATTTGTGCAAGGTAGTAATGGTCGCCGCGGCATTGCAACAGCATTAGCCATTGCTTGTAACATGCCAAGCTTTGCAGTATTGCCTGCCAATATTCCCAATATGATTTTAGCTGGCTCTAGTGAAAATTTATTTGATGTCCATTTTGGTTACATGGAATATTTGTTACTGCACTTTCCTATTTTAGGCTTAGTAAAGTCCTTAGTATTAATTTGGTTAGTGCTAAAACTATTCCCTGCCACCATCAGCGCATCTGAAAATTCAACACAAGCAGAGCAACAAGCGACTGAGTTTGATCATAAATTACAATTAAAAGTATTAGTCATTTTAGGTATTACCCTACTATTTTGGGTCACTGACTCATTGCATGGCGTAAATGCAGCTTGGGTGGGTTTAGTTGCTGCGATTCTTCTATTAATGCCTAAATTCGGTGTTTTAGAAGCGAAGAAATTCAATAGCTCAATCGACTTTGGCACCGTGATATTTGTCTCTGCCGCGTTAGGTTTAGGTACTTTGGTAAATGTATCCGGCGTCGGAGAGACCATGGGTGAAGCATTTATCCATCTACTGCCAAGTTCCCTTGAAAGTACTTTTTTAAGCTTTATGTCCTTGTCATTAATCTCAACTGTCACAGGTTTAGTCACCACAACGCCTGGTGTGCCGACAGTATTAACACCTATGGCAGCTGATTTTGCACAGGCAACCGGCTTTTCAGTTCCAGCAGTATTAATGACACAAGTGATCGGTTTCTCGACGGTTATTTTCCCGTACCAAGTTGCGCCACTAATTATTGCCATGCAACTGGCCAAAGAGTCACTGGCTAGTTTGTTAAAAATCACCCTACCACTAGCACTGATCACCATTGTGATATTAATGCCACTGGATTACCTATGGTGGAACTTATTAGGTTGGATAAATTAAGGTTTGGGAATGGTTAAAGGTTAAAGGTTAAAGGTTAAAGGTTAAAGGTTAAAGGTTAAAGGTTAAAGGTTAAAGGTTAAAGGTTAAAGGTTAAAGCATGCAGGCTAACTCGCCCAGCGCCCCAAGGTCAAAACATGTTTCGTCACTTTTAAAGTAATAGTTAAGTGGGGTAATTAAGGAAATAATTAAAGACAGAAAAATCTTATGTGACTCGTCAAAGTTTATGGGTGTCCCATAGTTCTACCCACAAACTTGAATAACTTTTAGTGCTGAATCAACGCCTATAGTATTATTTTTTATAATATTGAACTCCCTTAAACTATGATGATATACCGTTTCAGCTTATCTGATTGGTACGGGGAGCCCAATTATCTTGTTATGTTTATATTTTCGCATATAAATCATCTACTTGATTAATTATATGCTCTTTGTATATTTTCTCATATAGTACATTCATTTTGTTAACAACAAAGTCATTTAAGTATTCAATTAACTTTTGATACCTTTTAAACGAAGACTTTGACAGAGAATTTACATAATAACTATCAACACTTATGGCAGGTGGAACTTTATTACTCAAATTCGGATGGAAAACCAAGCTAACCGAAGATGATTCTAGATCCGTATTACCACCATGCGCGATATATTGATTTCTTGCCTCAATTAATTGTTCATGTAGTACTTTTAGGTCTTGAGTTTCCGTATTAAATACGGCGGATTTCTCTAGTTTAAGACGACGACCACTTGCTGATGCAAAACATTTACCGTATGTAATAACTAATGAAATATAAAGGGACTTTCTAATCAATGCTGATTCATCATCAGAATCAAAAATATAACCGTTATTCTCACCTTGAATATCAGGAGTATCGGAAGCAAGCTCTGCCCCGATAGAAGCCATTTTCATTAACTGTTTAAGATCTTTTTGAATTAAAGAGTAACGCCCTAAAGTGTCTGATTTTTTCCATGAAACTTCATATGATGGGCATTTTTCATTATTTAAATAAAATTCTTTTACATATTTATTGGAGTCAGTATTTAAAGTCCACTCCGAGGTAAGGTCAGGTATAGGAGTACCGGATGAATTAAGTGAAGCCTGTTTTTTCTTCATATATTACAACTCTACGCTTATAAACATAACAGCTTATTAAACCGAAAAATTCCATATTTCCGGTGGAAATACGGAATATATTAATTTGCTAAAATTAACATAACAATACCTTTATCAACCATAAAATCAATCAATTAAGTTATCTTATCAAATCTTTATCATGGGATAGATGAAAAAAGTCCGAATTAATAACGATAATATGGAATATTGACTCCTCTGTATAAAAAACCGTCTCCAACACCGAACCAAAATGAGCTTAGTATTAACATGTAAAGAAGTGAGTTCATCGCTTAACTCTTCATCTAGTCCAGTAACATTACCCTGTACTTTGTCCCCTTTTAACCTTGTACCTTGCACCTTGTCCCCTTGTAACCTTGTAACCTTGTACCTTGTAACCTTGTACCTTGTAACCTTGTACCTTGTAACCTTGTACCTTGTACCTTGTACCTTGTACCTTGTAACCTTGTAACCTTGTAACCTTGTCACCTTGTACCTTGTACCTTGTCACTTGCTCCAGAAACGAAAAAGCCCCTAGTTTATTTTCATAAACTAGGGGCTAAATGGTTGGAGTTAGTCGATAAGCCGGGTTCTGTCGTGAATCGTCATTCGTCTAGGCCTGTAATCGCTCACAGGCTCAAGCAACCTACCCGCTTCCAGTATGGGCCATACCTCAGGAAGCCTATTTGGTCTTGCTTCGGGTGGAGTTTACCTTGCACTAATGATTACCCATTAGCCGGTGCGCTCTTACCGCACCCTTTCACCCTTACCTACTAATAAATTAGCAGGCGGTCTCCTCTCTGCTGCACTTGTCGTTAGCTCGCGCTACCCAGGCGTTACCTGGCACCCTGCCCTTTGAAGCCCGGACTTTCCTCCCCTCTAATAACACTGATAACAAGTTACCAACCCATTAAAGCGGCGACGATCTAACCAACTCCGCGGCGGATTATACGGAAACCAATAGAGATAACAAGGGCTAGAGGTTCTCTAAACCCCATTTATATAAGTCATTTTTCTTAAGGTGGTGAATTTCAGCTGTGATCGCGGCTGCTTTTTTGAGCGGCAATTCTTTTTTCAATAATGTTAGCGTTTTAATGGCATCGACAGACAGTGCATCTTGCTCTTTTGCAGCACCAGCTACCATTAACACAAATTCACCACGACAGTGGTTAGTATCTGAAGCTAACCATTCCAACATTTCACCTGCTGGTAACGCGTAATAAGACTCAAACATTTTAGTTAATTCACGCGCAACCACTAATTTTCTGTCTTCCCCCATGATATTAATTATATGTTTTACGGTATCCTGCATACGGCGAGGAGATTCGTAAAAGATCATGGTTTGAGTTTCTTCTGAGAGTGCTGTTAACTTCTCTGTTTTTGCTTTTTCTTTAACAGGTAAGAACCCTTCGAAAGAAAAGCGGTCAGAAGGTAAGCCAGCGGCTGAAAGAGCAGTAATTGCAGCACATGCACCAGGTACAGGTACAACATCAACGCCAGCTTCTCGGCATTCATTAACTAAATGATAACCAGGGTCGCTGATTAATGGCGTACCAGCGTCAGAGATTAATGCAACAGATTGACCTGCTTTTATTTTTTCAATCAAAACACTACCGCGTTGACGTTCGTTGTGGTCGTGTAATGGAAAAGTAGGTTTACTGATTTGATAGTAGCTTAATAGTTTACCACTGTGGCGAGTATCTTCGGCAGCAATTAAATCGACGTTTTTTAAGATTTCAACGGCACGATAGGTAATATCGCCGATATTACCCAAAGGAGTGGCGACAATGTACAACTTTGCGCTTACTTCGTTATTTAATTGATTATTTTCAGACATATTCGACTCTAATAAGTGTTAAGGATTGTTTAACTAAGTCGGCAATATTACACTATAGGCATCTTGATACCTATCTGAAAACTGATCTTGAATTAGTTTGATTAAAAAGGACAATAATTTGACCACTGCAAATTTATCTAAACGTGTTATACATTTCTACCTTGTTGCTTTGAGCATTTTGCTTATTTCAGCTTGTACTGGTGTGGGGCAAGATAAAAAAGGCGCGCCTACTCTGTTCACTGAATTCTATGAAACAGCGGAATACTTACTACAAAAAGCAGAGGAAGTGAAAGAACCACAAAATACTGAATGGCAGTTAGCGGCAATACAGGCGCTAACCAAAGAAAGTAAATATGTTTTAGCTGACTCAGTGATTGAATATTTACAAAATAAAACGCTGAATACACAGCAAAAGAATCATCTTTTATTATTGATAGCCGATAATCAATATGCACAGAACCAACTTGATGACACAATGGAAACATTAAAACGTATTGATCCAGAGCTAGTTTCTGTTCCAGCTAAATTACATTACCTAAAACTAAAAACTGAACTGCATGTGCGAAATAAAGAGCATCAAGCAGCAGTGGATACGTTATTTGAATTAACACCGTTATTAACGGTGAGTAAGCAAAAACAACAATACAACGACTTAATGTTGTCAGAGTTAAACATGCTTGATCCAAGTGTATTAAACCAGTTTAATAGCACACCTGTTAATAACAATAAAAGCGCGACTTCGGCACCTGTTTCAGATGTAACAAAAGGTAATGCCTTCGACAGTGAGCTAGCAGCAATTGAAGCGGAATTAAACGCACGTCAAACAAACAATACAAATGAGACTCCTTTAACCGATGAGCAAGCCTTTGTTCAAGGTTGGTACTCGTTAGCAAGTATCTACCACCGTTACCAATTACGTACCAATCAATTATTACGTGGTGTAGAGGCATGGAAGTTACTTTACCCAGCGCATCCTGTGATTGATTACATGCCATCACAATTGAAAAACATTCCAGAAGCGAGTCCTTACCAGCCAACTAAAATCGCAGTGTTATTGCCACTCACAGGTCGCTTTAAGAAGCCAGCACAAGCCATTCAATACGGTATTAGTTACGCCTTTTATAACCAAGCTGATGATAAAAAGCGTCAACAGGAAGAACAAGATGCAGGTTATGATACGAGCCTAGTAAACAGTGCTGGTGATGCACAAAACATTAGTTCTGCACGTTCAGACAGAGACTACATTGCAACCCCACCACACATGTTATTCCTTGATACAAACAAGATGAGTATGCAAGAAATTGCAGACCAGCTACACAGCCAGCATATTGGATTTGTTATTGGTCCGCTATTAAAACCTAATGTAGAAGTACTACTCCCTTTAGTGAAAGATATTCCTGTATTAGCATTAAATGGTTTTCCTGCGGATCAGCGTACTTCGTCAATTCACTATGCATTCCCACTATCACCAGAGGGTGAAGCCGAGCAAGCAGCTGAAGTTATCTTTCAAAACAAGCATAAAAAACCATTACTGTTAGCACCAAATTCTGATTTTGGTCGCCGAACAGCGGCAGCTTTTGAAGCACGTTGGAAGTCATTATCTGAAGCACAACAAGCAACAGATGAAACCGTTGAGAGCTACCCTGCTGAAACGCATTACTTCTCTAAAGATTCTGACTATGGAAAGTTCTTAGCAAGTGCATTACATACGGATCAAAGTAAAGAACGTATTAGTCAGATGCAAGGTATGTTGGGCAGAAAACTAGAAGCTGAAGCAAGAAGTCGTCGTGATGTTGATGCTATTTATATTATCAGCAAACGTAGTGAACTGCTCTTCATTAAACCTTTCCTATCGGTGACTATCAGTCCGTTTGCTGAGAATATCCCTCTGTATGCGAGTTCACGCAGTCATTCAGCAGATATTACTAATACACAGGATAAAGAACTTACTGGTTTAACTTTCTCAGATGTGAATTTCTTAATTAATGATGAATCACAAATGAATGAAAAAATTCAAGCAATCTGGCCAAAACAGCGTTTAGGTACATTACGTTTATTCGCCTTAGGTTATGATAGCTACAACCTAATTGAGCAACTCAAACCTCTACAAGTGATAGAAGGCTACAAGTTTCCAGGTTTAGTAGGAGAGCTGACTTTGGATGCGAGCAATACAGTGGAGAGTAAGTTAAGCTGGGCGACCTATGAAGACGGCAATTTAGTTGAAGTTACCTCGCCTCTTTCAAGCCAGTAATACTCGCGGCGTTCAAGCCGAACAACAAGCTCTGGCGTTCTTACAAAAACAGGGCTTGTTGTTAATATGTCAAAATTTTTATTGTCGGTTTGGTGAAATCGATTTAATCATGTCAGATCAAGGCACCTTGGTCTTTATTGAAGTACGATATAGAAAAAATCAGGATTTTGGTGGGGCAACAGCTTCCATTACACCGCAAAAACAGCGAAAATTAATAAAGACCGCTAAGCATTATTTATCACAGCTTGATGATGAACCTTATTGTCGCTTTGATGTTATTGCTATTAGTGAGTCAGCAATACAACCGCAATGGATACAAGATGCATTTCAAGAGTAATAAATCACATGGTTAATGAAAAAATCCAAGCTCACTTTGCAGAGAGCATTCAAACAAAAATCGTTGCCGCAGAAGCCTTACCAGAACAAATTGAAGCAGCGGCCATTTTATTAAAAGATTGTTTAATAAACGGCCACAAATTATTAATCTGTGGCAATGGTGGTGCAGCAGGTTTAGCACAGATATTCGCGTCACATTTACTAAATAAATATGAAACAGACCGCCCTGCTCTGCCAGCGATTGCGATCACATCTGATTCATCTTTAGTATCAGCAATTGCCAGTGACAGTCACTTTGACCAAATTTATGCACGTCAAATTTCAGCCTTAGCACAACCGGGTGATGTGTTAATCACTATCAGCCACGGTGGTAATAGCCGTAATATGGTGAAGGCAGTGGAAACAGCATTAAGCAAAAATATTCAAATAATTGCCATGACAGGTGTTGATGGCGGTGAGATTGCCGGCCTGTTAGGCACAGATGATATCGAAATTCGTGCACCAAGTGATAAAGGTGCGCGTATTGAAGAGATCCACATGTTAGTAGTAAATTGCTTAAGCGATTTAATAGACCAACAGTTATTCCCTCAATATTAGGACAGACAATGAGATCACCTTTTTATATCGTTACACTTTTATTGTCCACACTTGCGTTACAAGGCTGTGCCGGAGGTTTAATCGTTGCAGCAGGTACTGCTGTAGCAGTAAGCAGTGATGAACGCAGCATTGCACAACTAGTGAAGGATGATGACTTAGCAGAAGCAGCTATCGACGCCATCGTTGCTTCAGATGCTTATAGTAAAGAGATTCGCATTAATATCGTCGCCAATAATAGCTACCTATTATTAATCGGTCAGATTGATTCTCAAGAGCACAGTAATGAGATTGAAAGCTTATTAAACAATATTAAGGGGGTGGCAGGTGTTTATAATCAATTACGCATTAATCAACCGATTAGTATTGTGCAACAAACACAAGACACTTGGTTAACCACTAAAGTGAAAAGCCAATTAACAGGTCACGACAAGATTAATCCATTAAAAATTAAAGTAGTGACTGAAGATGCGGAAGTATTTTTAATTGGCCAAGTAACCAAAGAGATGTCTGACTTTGCCACTGAGATCACCAGTAATATTGATGGTGTAAAGCAGGTAGTGAGAGTGTTTGAGATTATCCCAGCTAAATAGCTCGGCTCTAATCAATCATCCTCAGAAAAATTCTCAAAAGCAATTTCCATAAATTAAAAAAGGAGTGTATCAACACTCCTTTTTAATGGCTAAAAGTCATTTTATTAAGCATCAACCAATATATAACTTGCCGAAGATTTACTCTTTAACTCATTACAATGGTCACACCAAAAATTAACAGCGCCACAGGCTTTTAAACGCTGTAATGCTTCCCCACATTCATGACACTCGATACTAAGTATAAAATCAGTGTGGCATGCTTCACAGTGGCGTTTTGACTCACCACTACGAATTAATTCTGATTCACAATGCGGGCAAAGCAATTGCATTTATTACTTCTTATTATGATGACGCATCATACGTTGACGCTTATACATTTGATGCGGCGTTAATTTGTTACGACGACCTTCAAATGGGTTGCTACCTTCTCTAAATTCGATACGAATTGGCGTGCCCATAATGCCTAATGTACGACGGAAGTAATTCATTAAGTAACGCTTGTAAGAGTCAGCTAATTTCTTCACTTGGTTACCGTGAATTACGATTAATGGAGGGTTGTAACCACCCGCATGCGCATAACGTAATTTAACACGACGCGCCCCAACCATTGGTGGCTCATGGTCATCTGTTGCCATGCCCATAATACGTGTTAGCATCGCTGTAGAGATACGTTTAGTTGAAGACATATACGCCTCTTCAACTGATTCAAACAAGTGACCTACCCCTGTACCATGTAACGCAGAAATAAAGTGTATTTTAGCAAAGTCGATAAAACCTAAACGACGGTCTAATTCTGTTTTAACACGCTCTTTATCATATTCTGTCATGCCATCCCATTTGTTCACGGCAATCACTAATGAACGACCTGAATTTAAGGTATAACCTAATAAGCTTAAATCTTGATCTGATATACCATCACGAGCATCGATAATTAACAATACAACGTTTGAGTCTTCAATTGCTTTTAGGGTTTTAATTACAGAGAATTTTTCTACGGTTTCATTAACTTTTTTACGCTTACGTACACCAGCAGTATCGATCAATACATATTCACGTCCATCACGTTCCATTGGAATATAAACACTATCACGTGTTGTTCCTGGCATATCGTAAACTAATACACGTTCTTCACCTAAAATACGGTTAGTCAGTGTTGATTTACCTACATTTGGACGACCAATTAATGCTAATTTAATGGGTAAGTTTGCAAGGCGCTCTTGCTCTTTAGCAATTTTGTCTTCGTCTTCATCATCGTATTCTAATGCGAATTCGTACTCATCAACTTCATCTGTTACTGGGTTTTCTTCTTGGAACTCTTCTAGTGCTGCATCAATCATCTGACGCACACCTTTACCGTGTGCTGCAGCGATTTGGAAGATCTCACCCAAGGCTAATGCGTAGAACTCACCACACATTGAGTCAGCATCGATACCATCAGTTTTATTAGCAACCACCATAACTTTTTTATTTTGCTTACGCAGGTGTGCAGCAATCGCTTCATCAGCTACAGTTAACCCCACACGCGCATCTACTAAAAATAAAACTGCATCCGCTTCTTCGACAGCAATCAGTGATTGCTCTGCCATTAATGCATCAATCCCCTCTTCATCGCCTTGAATACCACCGGTATCAATCACGATAAACTCAAGTTCTTCAACTTTCGCCTGACCATATTTACGGTCACGCGTTAAGCCAGGGAAATCGGCAACTAACGCATCTCGGGTACGTGTTAAACGATTGAAAAGCGTAGATTTACCTACATTAGGGCGACCTACTAAAGCGATGACTGGTAACATATATTTTGAAATCCTATAAAACTAAAAAAGCCCCATGCACAGCAAGGGGCTACAGTATAGCGTAAAAAACGATTAAATTATTCTACATTTAAAATCGGTTTTTCAATGGCGATTAAATCACCACTACGTGTTTGTAAATAAAGATGAGTCGAGGTTGCAACAGGCTCAATATAAAGCCCATCAGAATCTAACTCTTGTTGTGCAACAAACTGCCCCGTTTCACGGTCAATCCAGTGTAAATAACCTTCAGCGTCTCCAACAACAATAAAGTCATTCGCGACTGTTACACCGGTTAGATTACGATAAGCAAGTTGCTTATTAGACCAATTTTGCTCGCCGTTGCTACGGTTAATTGAAAATACATAACCTCGATAATCTGTAAGGTAAATATCACGGCCAGCAACACTAATATCATTGTAACCAGAATAAGGCTTAGCCCATAACTGCTCACCTTTTAACAGGTCGATAGCCACTAGATTACCATTATAAGCCAATGCGTAAACGGTACCATTAACAATCACCGGTTTCATATCTGCGTCAGCTATGCGATCTAGTTCAGTTGCACCATAAGCTCGTGCCGCTGGTAATTGCCACAGAGGCTGACCAGTTTCTAATAATGCTGCTGAAACATAACCATCAGCGCGTCCGTAGATAACCCCACCTTGTGAAATACTTGGAGTTGCACTACTACGTAATGTTAATCGAGGTTGTGCGTTAGGCAATGCCCAACGTTGTTCACCGGTATCGCTGTCTAATGCAACGAGATCACCACGAGAAGTATGGATTACGACTAAGCCACTGTCATAAACAGGCTGTGCAATCACCTCACCGGTGACTTCACTTACCCATTTGATGTCGCCTTTTTCTTTATCAATGGCAAATACTTGTGCATTTTCAGTACCAACATAAAGTGTGTCGAAATCTATGCCGATACCACCTGATATACGAGCAGAGCGATTAAATTCGTTAGATTTATGATCATCTAGGTCAATCGACCAAAGTTCTTTTCCTTTCTTAACAGAAAAAGCAGCCACTTCACCATCTCGCGCAGCAACATAAACTGCATTATCATCTACAGCAGGTTGTAGTTGTGAATAATATTTATCCACGCCATCACCGATACTAGTTGACCATGCTATTTGTGGTTTGTAAGTTGCTTCAAACACTGGCAATTCAGCCATTACTACCACATCTTCGTCACCGCTAAAAATAGAACAGCCACTTAACACAACAGCACTGGTAGCAATAACGGTGATATTTTTAACCCATTTAATCATGATTTTATCTCAGTTTATTGCGCGTCATCTAATTTAGGTGCTGTTGCCTTTTTCTCTACAGCTAAATCGTTTAATTGTAATTGCAATACTGGATCGACACGCCCTTCACTTGCTTCAACAGCAGTTTGATATGCAGAACGAGCAGCGTCTGTATCACCTTGTTTTAGATAGATATCACCTTTAGTTTGATTTACTTTCACTAAAAAGGCTTCATTTTCTACCGTGTTCAAAGTGCTTAATGCGTCGTCGTATTCACCCAACTCAGCGCTAACACGCGCTAAACGTAATGCGATGATAGGTGTTAATGCCGCATATTCATTACTTGCCAATAACTCTGTTAATTGTGTTTTAGCTAGCTCAAAATCACCTGCATCTACTGCTTCTTTAGCTAGTAGTAATGCACCTAATGTTGCGTAGTTATTGCCTTCGTTTTCAGCAACAAACTGTTTTAATTCACTACTATCGTGCGCTTCACCTTGAGCATTGAATTTTTCAGATACTTGTGCAAATTCAATAGATGCTTTTTCTTGGCTAGCTGTTACGCTTTCACCATAGTAACGCCATCCCCATAAACCTGCTAAACCGATTACCGCACCCACGATGAGCATGGTGCCGTTATCACTCCACCATTTTTTAATGGCATCAACTTGCTGTTCTTCTGTTTCGTAACCTTCGATAATATCAACCACGTGTATTCCTTACTTATTCTATATTTTGATGAATAATTTATGCAAAGTAGGTAGGTAATACCTGAACTAAGCTATCAATTGCAACGGTTTTTTGTTCTGCATTACCCTGCAAATCTTTCATTGTTACTGTGCCGTCTTCTAATTCACTTTCACCGATAATCAACGCTACTGACGCACCACTTTTATCTGCACGTTTCATCTGCTTTTTGAAGTTACCCGCGCCACAGTGATGCATCATTTTTAGGTGAGGTAATTGATCGCGCACTAACTCTGCCACTTTGAAACCAGCAACATCGGTGTTTTCACCTACTAGAATGCTGTAGATATCAACATCGCCTTTCACATCACCATTAAGCTCTAATGTTTCTAGCATTAAGATAATACGTTCAAGGCCCATTGCAAAACCAACTGCAGGTGTTGCTTTACCACCAAGTTGTTCTACTAATCCATCGTAACGACCACCAGCACAAATAGTTCCCTGAGAGCCAAGGCTTGATGTTACCCATTCAAATACGGTGCGGTTGTAGTAATCTAAACCACGAACAATACGTTCATTGATCACGTACTTAACACCCGCAGCATCTAAATAAGCTTGTACTTTAGCAAAGTGCTCAGCTGTTTCGTCACCAAAATAATCCGATAGTTTCGGTGCATTTTCTAATAATGCTTGTACGCCTTCATTTTTACTATCTAACACACGTAATGGGTTAGTTAACATCCGACGTTTACTATCTTCATCTAATTGATCTTCATGCGCTTGTAAGAATTCAACTAATTTCTCTTTATAAGCATTACGTTCTTCATTGCTGCCTAATGAGTTAAGTTGTAATTCAACATGCTGTTCAATACCTAATGCTTTCCATAAGCGAGCAGATAATAAAATGACTTCCGCATCGATATCTGGTGTGGCCATGCCGAAAGTTTCAATACCTACTTGATGGAACTGACGGTAACGCCCCTTTTGAGGACGTTCATGGCGAAACATAGGACCGATGTACCACATTCTACGTTCTTGATTGTATAATAAACCATGCTCATTACCCGCACGCACACAAGATGCTGTACCTTCAGGGCGAAGCGTTAAGCTATCACCATTGCGGTCATCAAAGGTGTACATCTCTTTTTCAACGATATCAGTGACTTCACCGATAGAACGTTTAAAAAGATGTGTACTCTCTACGATTGGCATACGGATTTCAGAATAACCGTAACTGCTCACGGTTTGTCTAATTAAGGATTCTAGTTTCTGCCAAACTGGGGTTTGCTCAGGAAGGGTATCATTCATACCACGAATAGCTTGTATCTTCTTTGCCACAATGATTTCCGAATTCTGTCGATGAATAAAAATACATTTAAGATGTATTCTCAATAAATTTGAGAGTCATTATAAGGAAGTTTACGGTGAGATGGAACAATACAACTCGGCTTTGCCCGTTTAAAGTCTAATAAAAAGCCCAAATATTCAAAACATTTGGGCTTCGGCTAAAATATTAAACTATTTACTAATATTTATTTTATATTAAGCAGTTAACGTTATTGTCGTCATTTTAAACAACTAGCTTTTAATAATAATGTTGCTTTCATCACTTCGGCTAATTCGCGCGCGAATTCTAGCTTCCATTTGGTCAATCACTTTATCATTATCAAAACGGTCACGCTGACGTGTACCATCTTCATAGAAACCACTTTTGTTTTTACCGCCTGTAATACCTAAGTCAGAGACTAATGCCTCACCCGGTCCATTTACTACACAACCAATAATTGACACATCCATTGGCATCACTACATCTTCAAGACGTTCTTCTAGTGCATTAACGGTTGCAATAACATCAAACTCTTGACGTGAACAAGTTGGACAAGCAATAAAGTTGATACCGCGACTACGAATACGTAATGATTTAAGGATATCAAACCCAACCTTGATCTCTTCCACTGGGTCTGCCGCTAATGATACACGCAATGTATCGCCAATACCTTGCGATAAAAGCATACCAAGACCCACCGCAGATTTAACACTGCCACTACGTAAGCCACCTGCTTCGGTAATACCAAGGTGTAATGGCTGAACGATCTGTTGAGCTAATAATTGGTATGACTCTACGGCCAACAATGCATCAGAAGCTTTTACGCTGACTTTGAATTGGTCAAAGTTCAGACGGTCTAATATATCTACATGACGTAGTGCAGAGTCAACTAATGCTTGCGCTGTTGGCTCACCGTACTTTTCTTGAATATCTGCTTCCAATGAACCGCCATTAACACCAATTCGAATTGGAATATTATTATCTCGTGCACAATCCACTACACTGCGAATACGTTGTTCATTACCGATATTACCAGGGTTAATTCGTAAACAATCAACACCGTATTCTGCCACTTTTAAGGCGATACGATAGTCAAAATGAATATCAGCAATTAATGGAATATCACATTGTTTTTTAATTTCTCTGAATGCTTCCGCAGCATTCATCGTTGGAATAGAAACGCGCACCATATCAGCACCCACAGCTTCTAATCGTTTAATTTGTGCAACCGTTGCCTCAACGTCCGTGGTCAATGTATTAGTCATCGATTGAACGGTAATCGGCGCACCGCCACCCACAGGGACATTGCCCACCATGATCTGTTTAGAGTCGCGGCGTTTAATTGGAGAGGTATGGCTCATTGTATTTACTCTTAAAAAGTTAAAGATCGAATAATAATCAATGCATTACATATAATTATTTTATGACGAATGTAACGTTAATGGAGAAGTGTTTTGGGTTTTACTTAATTAATAATTAAGTCAATGAAAACGCCACTTTTAATGCCACTTCTAAATCACAAGGTTATTTTACATTAAATTGATTCGTTGAAACCAATAAAGTTCAAATGATTTATTAACGAAACGTCAACGCTAATGAAATGATTTTAAATGAAATCATCGAACCCCTGCAAGTGCTAACTTGTTCTTATTCGGGCGCGGCTTCAGTTGCACTTTCTACTTCGCTAGCTGAAACATCAGGCTCAGCAACGGCCGTAGGAGTCTCTTCTGTAGCTGGCATAGCTTGTTGGTTAAGTGGGTCAATCAAGTTGGTATGTTCAGGGTCAGGTAAGCGCATGTGAATGTTTTCAGTATCCACTGAAGTCTCTGTATATAACGCATCAACTATATTATCCCATTCAGAAATAGTACCTGCAATCGCGGCAATAAATACAATTAAAATAAACCAGCCAAATTTATTAGATGATTTTTTCTTGGTACTTAATAAATAGGGATTGCTTAGTGTGTTGTTTGATCTTGACGGTATGCTGAGTTGTTGATATTCAGAAAATGATTCTATTTCTGCTAATTGCACCGCTTTTGCATAATTGGCTAAGTAGCCACGAAGGTAGATAACAGGATAACGTTTATCTGCTATCAGCAGCTCTAAGTCATTTTCAATGTCATTTACCACAGAGGCTTTTAAGTTGAGTTTTAACGCGAGCTCTTCTACGGAGAAATTGGCGGCTATACGGTGTTCTTTTAAGGCTTGATCAAGAGTCATTACAGTGTCCATTATCAACTTAGTGTTAAATATTGTGATGCTTATTAGTCAAATAGTCTAACGCTTGTTGAGACTCGGGAAATTGCGTTAATAGTTGCTCAGAATATCGCTCTAAACTATTTTCTTTCCCAGTAGCATAACTCAAACGAATCCATTGCCATAGACTTTCAGCAGTAGCGTCCGACGCTTTTTGGAAAGAAAATAGGTTTAATATCGCTTCTTTATAATTTTTTTCGGTAATGTTGAGTTTTGCTAAAGATAAATTAATCTCATTACTTTTAGGACTATGCGCTAATGCATATTGATAATAGAAAATCGCTTTTTCATTGAAACCGGCCTTTTCAGAGCAAATAGCAGCATTCGCATAAGTACGCGCAACACGAGTATATTTTGGGGCGGAAATTGCTTTTAAGAAAGCAGCATCCGCTTCGTCATAACGCGCTTGACCACACAAAAATGTACCGTAGTTATGATAAGTATCACCGTTGCTAGCATCTAAGGAAATGGCTTCTTTGTAGAACTCTTCTGCTTTTTTATTCTCTTGTACCTTCTCATAATAATAGGCAAATATACGATGCACTTTTGCACTATCAGGTTGATAAGATAAAGCTTTGTCTAAGTTCTCTTTGGCTTGCTGCATCTGTTCATTTTCAATATACACGAGGGCAAGTTTAATACGTGTATCGGCAGCCCCTTCTGGGTCAAAAGCCATTTTCTGCCCTTTAGGATTGTTTAAGGTAGTGACAGTTTCACTTGATACACAAGCAGAGATAAAAAAAATAGATGATAAAATTATAAAGATAAATCGCATACATTCCTCAGGCGCTAATAGTCGTGCAGGAAAATTATTTCAAGTTCCCCTATTGTGAAGTAACTTGAGGCCGGATGCATGTTTTTTTTAACTGTTCTTGGATTTTGATCTATTTACCCAAGAACAGTCTGATTTTAAAGAGGATTAACTTTGTTGAATATTAATGTTTTCACCGTGTTTACGTTTGTTCATAGTACGCTTAGTACGGTCAATTACGTCCCCCACTAACTGTCCACATGCTGCATCAATATCATCACCACGTGTTTTACGAACGATCACTGTATAACCGTATTCCATCAACACTTTATTAAAACGGTCAACACGACTGTTACTTGGTTTAGTGTAATCATTACCAGGGAAAGGATTAAACGGAATTAAGTTAATCTTACACGGCGTATCTTTTAACAGGTGTGCAAGCTCATGTGCTTGATCTGTTGAGTCGTTCACGTGATCCAGCAGTAAATACTCAACCGTTACTTTACCGCGGTTTGCATTTGATTTTGCAACATAACGTTTAACACCCGCTAAGAAGTCAGCGATATCGTATTTATCGTTAATTGGCATCATTTTAGAACGCAATTTATCATTTGGCGCATGTAATGAGATAGCTAATGCCACATCAATACGGTCACCTAAGATATCTAATGCAGGAACAACACCTGATGTAGATAAAGTCACACGACGTTTAGATAACGCATAACCTAAATCGTCTAACATTAACTCCATTGCTGGAATCACGTTATTTAAGTTAAGTAATGGTTCACCCATTCCCATCATTACTACGTTAGTAATTGGACGTTGACCACTTTCCCCCATTACACCAATAATTTTAGCCGCACGCCACACCTGACCAATAATTTCAGATACCGTTAAGTTGCGGTTAAAACCTTGTTGTGCAGTTGAACAGAAATCACATGCCAATGCACAACCTACCTGAGAAGATACACATAAGGTCGCGCGGTCTTTTTCAGGAATATAAACGGTTTCAACTTCTTGGTCACCCAGTGTCATTGCCCATTTAATGGTGCCATCTTCACTGCGTTGCTCTACTTTTACTTCAGGTGCAACAATTTCAGCACGTTGCTTTAATTTTTCACGCAATGCTTTATTGATGTTGGTCATTTGATCGAAATCATCACAACCAAAATGGTAGATCCATTTCATTACTTGTTCTGTACGAAACGGTTTTTCACCCATTTCAGTGAAAAAATCGCGTAAACCTTGACGGTTTAGATCTAATAGGTTTACTTTTTTCTGACTCATGCGATGCCTCAACTAGACTAATTCTGGTATAAATTCGGAGGGGGATTGTACATATTTTGAATACCCGATGCTAGTCACAAATTTTAACTAAAAAAATACCTGAACCATTTCTGGCATCAGGTACTTGTTGCATAAGCATTATTTGAAGTTTCACAAAAAAATTGTTTGAAAAATAAACGACAACTTATACAAATGTGACTAATGGAATCACTTTATCTTTTTGCCAAGTATAAAATATTTGTGCACTTAACTTATCACCCCGACTATTCACTATCTTTTGAATATGTCCTCTTTTCATCAATATCGCTAACATCGGCGCAACACCTTCTCGACTGATATGAAAGGTCGTTAATAAACGACTCTCTGCGACATATTGATGAGTTTCTATATAATTTGATAAACGTTTTAATATCATGCTCTAACCCACTTTTGTTGCTCGCGAGAACTGCATTTTAGTAATAAATTGCCTTTATTTCTTAGGGCATATATAGCCCCCACAATGATTAAGATAGCGCTCGATAAATAAGTAAAGCTAAGTATTGGGTGCGCAGCAATAGTAGCTATTTGGTAATAAACAACGGCAACGATATAAGCAATACCAGTAGACCAAATAGCCACAAAACGTGCCCAGTTCATTCCCACCTCTCTGACTATCGCCCCCATTGCCGCCGCACAAGGAGCATAAAGCAAGATGAACAGCAAATAAGCAAAAGCAGCTTGCTGGCTAACAAAAGCCTGTTGAATATTTGTGTAAATAGTTAAGTCAACGCCTTGCTCTTCAGCTGCAAGCGTTAAGTCTTCTAATTCTCCGACATTAATGCCTAGTGGGTCACTGATATCAATACCCATTAAATTTTCTGGAATGGTGGCTACAGCAACAGATAATTTTTCTAATAAACTTAATGCCTCTTCCTCCTCACGGACTTCATTGTCATACAGGCTATTTAAGGTGCCTACCACTGCTTCTTTAGCAAAGATACCCGTTACGATACCCACCGTCGCAGGCCAGTTTTGCTCATTGATTCCTAAAGGTGAAAGTACCGGTGTAATAGTTTGTGCAATTTTACTTAATACAGAGCCTTCAGTATCTTGATGGCCAAAACTCCCATCCATACCAATTGAGTTAACCACATTTAACAGTGTCACCACTAAGACGATAGTTTGTCCTGCACCAAATACAAAACCTTTCAACTTCTGCCAAGTTTTAATCCCAGTATTCTTTATCGTTGGCAGCTCATAATCAGGAATCTCCAAGATCATATTTTCACTTTTCCCTGGTAAAATGGTTCTGCTTAAAATAAAACCGGTTAATACCGCGACTAAAATCCCGATCAGATAAAGCAAGAAAACGATATTTTGACCTTGATTTGGAAAGAATGCGCTAGCAAATAAAGCATACACAGGTAAACGTGCTCCACAGGACATAAATGGAGACATCACAACAGTTAACAAACGTTCACGTTCTTTCTCTAAGGTTCTTGCAGCCATTACAGCAGGAACCGTGCAACCAAATCCAACAATCATAGGTACAAACGATTTACCTGGTAAACCAATTAATTGCATCAGTCTATCAATCACAAATGCCGCTCGTGCTAAATATCCAGAACTTTCAAGCACAGCTAAAAACAAATACAAACAAGCAATAACGGGAATAAAAGTCATGACCGTTTGAATACCACCGCCCACTCCATAGGCTAAAACATTAATTAACCAATCTGGTGCACTGACTGCGGTCAACCATTGTGCCGTTTGATCAACAAATAAAGCACCAGAAGCAATATCAAAGAAATCAATAAACGCACTACCTACATTAATAGCAAACATAAACATCAAGTACATCACCAACAAAAAGACGGGTAAACCGGTATAACGGTTCAATGCAACTGCATCTATTTTATCGGTTAAGCTTTTACTTAAGCAGCCTTTGGTACGCACTGCTAATTGGGTCAATTGATAGATATAGGTATAACGCGTATCAGCAATCTGTAAGTCAATATCGAATGATATTTGGCTGCTGATATGTTGCACTTTTAAGCGAGTCTGTATAGGTAACTGTTCAATAACCGATGCATCACCTTCTACACACTTAATGGCAAACGCTTTTTTATGAAGGTATCTTTCCGTGTCAAAATAGTATTCTATTTTTGACAATACAGCTTCTAACTGGTCTCCATAATCTAAAGATAAATCAGGTATTAACGCAGCAGGATCTAGCTTTTCTATGATTGTTGTTAGCTTAGTTACCGCCTGTTGATTATGTGCTGAAATAGCAATGACTGGGCAACCTAATTGTTCACTCAGCAGCTTATCATTAATCACTTTTTGCTGTTTATCTGCTACATCTATTTTGTTTAACACCACCATCACTGGCAGACCTAACTCTAATAACTGCACGGTCAAATATAAACTTCTTTCTAAACAACTAGCATCAATAATATTTAATACTATATCCGGCTGACTATGCATGATGTAATCAAAGGCAACACGTTCATCCATTGAACTCCCCTGTTGGTCGATATCTAGATTATAGATACCGGGTAGGTCGATCACTTTTATTGCTTTATCATTAATGTTGAAGTGTCCGGTTTTCTTTTCAACTGTCACTCCACTCCAATTCCCTACTCTTTGATGACTACCTGTGAGTGCATTGAATAAGGTCGTTTTACCTGAATTAGGGTTACCTATAGTGGCTATATTCATTGACATATTAATACTCCACTATAATTTGCTTAGCGATACTTTTACGCAGAGCAATTGCACTATTAGCACATCGAATGGCTAAAGGGTCACCTAATGGCGCAGTACGTAATAACTGTACCTTTGCACGCGGCAAAAAACCTAGATTGAGTAACTTTTTACGCATTACCGGTTCCAGCGCATTAATATTAACAATACTTGCGGTTTGCCCTGTTTTTAACTCAGATAATCTCATAGTGATCCCTATCATTTATTCATTGAGATGTTTTAAACAGGAAATTAATACAAACTATTATCATTAACAATACAAATTGAAGCGCTTGACTAGGTAATAAAGAGTCTGTTGTTTTAGATCAATTTAGCCACGCGATTTAAACAGATTTTATGAATAGAGAGTTGAGTTTTACATCTTTAATAGGAACAGGTATAAACATAAACAAGAACTTAATATGCAGGAATACTCATGGATTTTAGTGAATTGAATTTAGTCTACTCTACCGATGGCGGAAAAGTAGAAAAAACCAAACCAAAACAAAGCGCTCCCGAAGGCGATGGCATTATTCGTTTACATAGAGAAACAAAAGGTCGTAAAGGAAAAGGCGTAACACTGATCAAAGGTTTACAGCTGAATGAACCTGAAATCAAAGCATTAGCGAAAGACATTAAAAAGAAAACGGGCTGTGGCGGCACAGTAAAAGATTTTGTCATTGAAATTCAAACAGACCAACGTGACATTATTAAAAGCGTGCTAGAGAAAAAAGGTTACCAGGTAAAACTATCGGGTGGCTAACTCAAAAATGTGACTACTAAAAAAAGGGGCTGATAGCCCCTTTTTTTACTTTATACAGTTTTTAAATTTATTTAGCGGTTAACGCTGTACCTGCAAAGTCAATCCCCGCCCAACCGTTAATCATAAACTGACGAATGTTTTGATGATCTTGTGCCTCTGGATGCGCTAATACATCATCACGGTAATAAGTGCCAAAACAAGCTAACGTTTGTGCTTCTGATAATTTATTTAACTGTGCAAATGAAAATATTTTACATGAGCCAGCATTTTCACCTTCAGCATTTTTTTGCTGACCATTATTAAAAGCTGTTGCTTTAAATTCATAATTATCTTCAATCACCGCCATAGTCTCAGTAAACTCAACTTGCTCTGGTGTGTTGCTCAGCTTATTTAAAAAATCTTGTAATAACATCCTGTACCCTTTTATTTTTACGTTTATATTTTCTGCGATTATATTAATCTTCTTCGAAATAAATAGTTTTATTCTGTGGCATATTTTCAGGACTAACCGACTCACCTTTAATGCGTTTTTCTTCGTCAGCCCATTCACCTAAGTCAATAAGTTGGCAGCGTTTACAGCAAAATGGGCGATACATGCTGGTCTTATCCCAAACCACTTCTTTTTGACATGTTGGACAATTAACCTTCATCTTTACTCCTCACCATTAACAAAATATTTGTTCAAATTCTATATGTTCAGCTTGGCTATTTTCCGCATCTGCATTCATAAAGCGCACAGAATAACGATGTTTATGGCCAGACACCATAGGGTAGACCTGCAAACTAGGATCAACATTTAAGATAATAAACAAAGCATGCTCAACTTCCCCTTGGAAGAAGCCATTATTCGCTTTCTGAATTGATTTAATCCCTTGATGACGCTTAATTTTTAAAAATAAAAACAAAGCGCGCTCTAGCACTTGAAAATACTCATACCAATTTTTGGTATCTGCTCTTTTAACTTCAATTGCTTGTGCACACCAAAAGTGAAACTGTGGCAAATCAAAACTGCAACAACCACCAGGAATAAAGAAACGCTGTTTAAGTGAGGTTAAAAAACGGCTGTCTTTGAAGAATTTAAGCTGTTTAGACATCACTAATAACGCACTAATCAATTCACTAATCTCTACCATTAAGGCTTTAATTGCTTGTGTATCAGCTTGCTCACTGCTCAACCAAGATTGCATTTCTTCAGATAATGCACGTAAATCTTTAATTAAGTCATGTCGAATATCACTGCGGTCACTTAATTCAATTAACTCGAATAATGATTTGAAATAAGTAATGGCATCATTATCGTTATTCAATGAGATACTTTGACTAATTTGTAGGAAAAGAGATTCAAAGCGTAAATAGCTACGGCTTTTTTCTGTCAGGGGATATTCAAAAGAGATCATAAGACTGTCTATTCATTTTTATAAAAAAGTAAGGTTACATTAAGGAGCTACCACTAAACAATCAAAAACCTTACTTTTGTATGGATAAAAACTGTAAATGTAACATTTTAACTTGTTCCTTAAGTGCAACAAGATCGGATTTGCTATTATCGATAATATAATCAGCCTGCTGTCGTCTTTCTGATCGGCTAATTTGTGCATCTATAATTGCTTGTATTTGTGACCTTGAATTATTGTCGCGCTGCATAGCACGTTCAATTTGCAAGGTTTCTGGTACATCAACCACCAGCGTAAAGTCGGTGTATTGTGTTAATTTATTTTCTAGCAACAACGGTGCTTCTAATATTACATATTGGCTTTCTGCTTGTGCAAGTTGTGCTAATAAAGCTTCTCTAATAAGCGGGTGCAATAAATTATTTAACCATTGCTTTTTCTGATCCGAAGAGAAAATGATTTGTCTCAGCATTGCTCGGTTCAGTCCGCCACTTTCATCTATGACTTCTTTACCAAAATAAAGTTCAATCTCTGCTAAAGCGGGCTGCCCTGGTGCAACAACTTCTCTTGCCACAAGGTCGGCATCAACGACTTCTACCCCTAACGCTTTAAATTCATTAGCAACTGTTGATTTACCACTGCCAATCCCGCCCGTTAACCCAATAATAACTCGCATATTTTGCTCTCTTACTTGAATCGTTTTATTTTATAGATCATAACTACTTAGATCATTGGTATTCAATGTTCATTAAGGTAATATTTCACTTTTTACCCTTGTCTGGAAACTTACCATGATTGAACAAGAAGTTGCACAAAGTGTTAGCCTAGCTTTACATGAAGATTTAAATGGCTTATCTGCCGCAGAAGGCGATATTACCGCTAATTTAATTCCCGAAGATAAATATGCAAAAGCAACAGTGATCACCCGTGAAGATGCTGTATTTTGTGGTAAAGCATGGACAGACGAAGTATTTAAACAATTAGGTGATTGCACCACTATTACATGGCATGTTAAAGATGGTGACCTTGTTCAAGCCAATAGCCCATTATTTACCTTAACTGGCCCAGCTCGAATTCTATTAACCGGTGAACGTACCGCACTAAACTTTATTCAAACTCTTTCTGGCATCGCGACCACCACCAAATATTACTCAGATCTGATTGCTAATACTGATTGTAAATTATTAGATACTCGAAAAACATTACCCGGTTTACGCAATGCTTCCAAATATGCAGTAACGTGCGGAGGTGGGTTTAATCACCGCATCGGTTTATACGACGCATTTTTGATCAAAGAGAACCATATTATGGCGTGTGGTGGCATTAAACAAGCAATTGCCACCGCAAACCAACAACACCCTGAACGTTGGGTAGAAGTTGAAGTAGAAAGCCTCGATGAATTAAAACAAGCCTTAGATGCAGGCGCACAACGGGTCATGCTGGATAACTTCACCATCTCGATGATGTTAGAGGCAGTTGCTATTAATAAAAGTAATCCAGTGCAAGCAGACTTAGAAGTATCTGGTAATGTTGATAACTCAACAATACTCAGTTATGCCGAAACAGGCGTTGATTACATCTCTGTTGGTGCACTCACCAAGCATGTTCAAGCGATAGACTTATCAATGCGTTTTGTACAAGGCTAAGACTTAAAAATTAATACCATTATCTGAAAACCTTTCTACACTTAGTACACTCGGTTCAGCCACTAACTAAGTATAGAGAGGTTTTATGCCAATTTTACATGGACAGTTATCTAGCCTTAACCAATTACTAATCACGTGCCTCACTACAAAGCGACTTAGCTATTTATTGATTACACAAATCGTTTTATTTTTGTTAATCAACAGCTCACTAATCGTTAATGCTAAAGCCGCTCAAGAAGACTCTAAAAAGCAAACTGTTCCTGCAATTCAGTTACCTACTCAATATCGAGAAAATATTAAGGTCAATGAATATTATGTTAGCGAAAAGTTAGATGGTATTCGTGCTTATTGGGATGGACATAAGCTACTTTCCAAACAAGGCAATATCTTTACTGCACCAGATTGGTTTGTTGCACACTTTCCAACACAAGCGGTTGATGGAGAGCTATGGATCGCCAGACAAACCTTTGAGCAAGTCTCTAGCATTGTGCGCACTCGCGATAGCCAAAATCCAGACTGGCAACTGGTAAAATTTATGATATTTGACCTGCCTACTAGCCAGTACCCTTTCGGTGAACGTGTTGCAGCAATGCAAAAGTTAGTGACTACAACAGATAGTGCTTATTTTAAACTGATCCCTCAGCAAAAGATTAAAGACAGTGCCGCTTTATTTAACTTATTAGATAAAGTGGTTAATGCAGGCGGTGAGGGGTTGATGCTACATCACCAAGATGCCTTATATCAGCATATTCGCAGTCGTGACTTAATGAAATTAAAACGCTTTGAGGATGCCGAAGCCACAGTGATTGGCTACTTGCCCGGTAAAGGCAAGTATCAAGGTTTATTAGGTGCTTTACAGGTCGAAACAGAAGATGGTATTCGTTTTAAAATTGGCACAGGCTTCAGTGATAAAGAAAGAAAAAATCCACCACCAATAGGTTCGGTCATCACTTATCGTTACACCGGTAAAACACGTCATAACATCCCTCGATTTGCTTCTTTTATGCGGATTAGAGCAGTTTATTAATGACCGTTATATTCGCCTTTGGAAAATCATAATCGATTAAATCAGCAGGTTGAATCCATTTTATTTGTTGCCCTTCTAGTTCACTTGCTTCACCAGTAAAATCGGTGACTAAATAAAAATGGAGGGTTAAAGCGAGATCATCATAATCAAAATTTAAAGAATCAAAAAGTCTATATTCGGTGGCAGTTAAGCCCACCTCTTCTTTTAATTCTCGACACATGGCTACATCAAGCGCTTCGCCTTGTTCGACTTTCCCGCCAGGAAATTCCCATTTACCAGCTAAATGTTGGCCTTTTTGGCGTCGGCTAATTAACAACTGTTGTTGTTTATTTTGCACAATAGCAATACTAATGGTTTGTTGTGGCATCTACTTCCCTCTTATTAAAAAAGGTGGCCTTCAACGAAGTACCACCTTTTTATACCAGTTATTTTAACAACTAAAATAGATCAGTTAATTAGTGTCATTGGTATTATTCATAGCTTTACCGATAAGCCTAGCTTAGTTTACCGTGACATTGCTTGTATTTTTTGCCTGAACCGCAAGGACACGGATCATTACGGCCTATTTTTTTATCTTGGCGAACAAATGTCTCGTCTACTTCAGCAGCTTCAGGTTTTTCTTCTTCACCATCACTGTTAACTTGTGCATGTTGGTATTGAATATTCGCTTTTGCTTCCGCTTCACGACGTTGCTCTTCAATCGCTTGAGCTTCTTCTCTGCTTTGAATTTGTACTTTAGACAAGATTCCTACAACATCTGTTTTTAAGTTTTCGAGCATAGCAATGAATAACTCGTAAGACTCACGTTTGTACTCTTGTTTTGGATCTTTTTGAGCGTAACCACGTAGATGAATACCTTGACGAAGATGATCCATCGCCGCTAAATGCTCTTTCCAAAGCATATCGATAGTTTGCAACATTACTGATTTTTCAAACCCAGCAATGATTGACTCACCTACTTGCTGTTTTTTATCTTGGTAAACAGTACGGGCATGTGTAACTACTTTTTCGCGAATCGTTTCTTCTTGTAAGTTAGCATCATCGATTAGCCATTGTTGAACAGGTAGTTCAATGAGGAAGTCTTGTTTTAAACGCTTCTCTAAACCTTCTAGATCCCATTGTTCAGTTAACGATTGTTGAGGTACATACTCATCAATACAACCATTGAATACGTCATCCCAGAACTGTTCAATATTTTCAGTGATTGTTTCGCTGTCCATCACACCGTTACGTTGTTGGTAAACTACTTTACGTTGATCATTGGCAACATCATCAAAATCCAGTAATGATTTACGCATATCAAAGTTACGGCCTTCCACTTTACGTTGTGCATTTTCAATGGCACGAGTTACCCATGGATGCTCGATCGCTTCACCATTTTCCATACCTAATTTCTTCATCATATTAGATACTTTTTCAGAAGCGAAGATACGCATTAACGAATCTTCCATTGATAGGTAGAAACGACTCTCACCAGCATCACCTTGACGACCAGCACGACCACGTAACTGATTATCGATACGACGAGATTCATGGCGTTCAGTACCAATAATGTATAAACCGCCTGCCGCTAATACTTCAGCTTGTTCCGCTTTCCATTTCGCCGTTTCAGCTTCGATTTGCTGCTCAGATAAGTTACCTAGTTTTTCAAGACGGTTTTGTAAATTTCCACCTAAAACAATATCCGTACCACGACCGGCCATGTTAGTAGCAATTGTCACAGAACCAAGTGCACCCGCTTGTGCGATAATATCAGCTTCTTTTTCATGGAATTTAGCATTTAACACGCTGTGTTTGATTTTAGCTTTTTCCATTAAGCTTGATAGCAACTCAGAACTTTCGATAGACACAGTACCAACCAATACAGGCTGACGACGCTCTAAACGAGTTTTGATGTCTTCGATAATAGCTTGGTATTTTTCTATCTCAGTCAGATAAACTAAATCACCGCCATCTTTACGTGCCATTGGACGATTAGTTGGGATAACAATAGTTTCTAAACCATAGATAGATTGGAATTCAAATGCTTCAGTATCCGCTGTACCTGTCATACCACCTAGTTTTTCATATAAACGGAAGTAGTTTTGGAAGGTAATTGAAGCTAATGTTTGGTTTTCGTTTTGAATTTGCACACCTTCTTTTGCTTCTACCGCTTGGTGTAAACCTTCAGACCAACGACGGCCAGGCATTGTACGGCCAGTATGCTCATCAACAATAACCACTTCGCCTTCAGCTGTTACAATGTATTCAACATCTTTTTCAAACAAGGTGTGAGCACGTAAAGCAGCGTTAACATGGTGTAATAAACTAATACTAGAAGCTGCGTATAGAGAAGTATCTTCTTCTAATAAACCACGCTCTTGTAAAATACGTTCTACTTTTTCCTGACCACGTTCAGTTAGCAATACTTGTTTGCTTTTTTCATCAACGGTGAAATCACCTTCGCCAACATATTCTTCAGTATCTTCTTTATCTTGTTTGCTTAATAAAGGAATAATACTGTTTAATTTGGTGTAAAGTGTCGCATCGCCATCAGTTGGTCCAGAGATAATTAACGGTGTTCTTGCTTCATCGATTAAGATAGAGTCAACTTCATCAACGATAGCAAAGTTCAGACCGCGCATTACACGTTGTGACGCTTCAAAAGCCATGTTGTCACGTAGGTAATCAAAACCAAATTCGTTGTTAGTCCCATAAGTAACGTCAGCTGCATAAGCCGCGCGTTTCTCTTCACCTGACATACCCGATAAGTTAATACCAACCGTTAAGCCTAAGTACTCAAATAACTTTGCATTCCACTCAGCATCACGACGAGCAAGGTAATCATTCACGGTAATAACATGAACGCCCTTGCCTGTTAAAGCATTTAGATAAGCCGGTAACGTTGCAGTTAAGGTTTTACCTTCACCAGTACGCATTTCCGCAATTTTATTCTCGTTTAATACTATCCCACCAATTAACTGTACATCAAAGTGACGCATACCAAATACACGCTCAGATGCACTTCGAACAACAGCAAAGGCTTCAACAAGGATATCATCAATGGTCTCTCCATTAGCAAGACGTTCCTTGAAATAAGCAGTTTTTGCTTTTAACTCTTCTTCGGACAGTGCCTTTATCTCTGGCTCAAGTTTATTAATTTCATTAACAACTTTGCGTAAGTTCTTAAGATAACGGTCATTTCGACTGCCTATTATTTTTGTTATTATCGATGTGATCATTTTGCTTTTCTCATTGTATAAAGTCGGAAAAAATTGTCATTTAACTTGGTGTTCTTTGTATATAATAATTTGGATCTATTTGTTGGCCATTTCTAAGTACTTCATAATGTACATGTGGGCCTGTTGAGCGGCCAGTAGTTCCCATTACCGCAACTTGCTGCCCTTTTTCAACAACATCACCAACAGAAACAGTGATCGCAGAAGCATGTGCGTAACGTGTCATCAAACCACTTCCATGGTTAATCTCAACTAAGTAGCCATAACCATTTCTTGCTTCAGAAATAGTTACCACGCCAGCGGCAGTTGCCATAATAGGCATGCCTGAATAACCTGCAATATCGACACCTTTATGACGGCTTAAACGTCCAGTAAATGGATCTGTTCGCGTTCCAAAAGGAGAGGAAATCCAAGAACCTTTGTAAGGCACTGGACGACCAGAAATGAATAGCTCATCAATAAGATGGAGATTGTTAAAGGTAATTTCAAGTTGTTGAAACAAATTTTCATTGTTTTTGTACTGTTCTTCTAATAATGACACCTTTTTAAGCAATGGCAAAAGCTCGTCATTATCTAATGGGGGCACACTACTCGTATCTGGCGCGGCAAGGTTATCGTCTGTTTCAGTTGTTTGTTCTGTTTGTGTATCTAATTCAAACTCTTCTTTTGGTAAGTTTGATTTATCAATGATTCTTTCGCCTAAACTATTTAAACGGTTGCTTTGCGCTTGCAACTCTCCTACCTTTTCAGCCAGTGATTGTAGTTGTTGGTTAGTTTGTGAGGCAATAGATTCTAGATATTGTTGCTTAATTTCATTTTTTTCATGTAATGCGTTTATTTTGTATTGTATGAACTGTTGATGGTAGTGTGATTGTAGTAACCAAGCACTGGTCATCAATACAGCCACTAAAGTAATGCAGGCAAAAATAAAAGTAGATTTTGTTATAGAAAAGCTGTGTTTAGACTCCTTCCTATTATAAATAACCGTTATACTCATAAACCCAATTCACTTTTGATGGCTGTTATGACAAGAAATAAAAAACAACCTAAACCGATCTCGTTATTGTTGGATAAAAATAACTTCCAACAAAGCACATCATTAATAACTAAATTAGATATAGTACTACAAAGGTTTTTAAAACAACACAATATCAGTGGTTGTCGTATAGGAAATATTGAAAATGGGAGCTTGTTAATAGAAAGTCCGAGTGCACTTTGGGTGCAACGCTTACAATTTATACGAAGTGACCTATTGAGTGAATTACGCCAACATCACTCATCAGTTAAAAATATTAAAGTGAAAGTTAATCCGCAGCTAGCAAAAGCTTCCCCTACTCAACTAAAAAAAGCAAAACCAGTTAAAAAACGTGCACAAAAAATGAGCAAAGGCATTGCTGAATCTTTTTTAGCATTAGCCGAAAATGCTGACCCACAACTAAAAAAAGCACTGCAATCTTTAGCAAAATTTTCAAGTGATAAAGAGTCATAAACATCACTCTATTTTATAACCGTCTTAAGAGAAATCTGTTCAATTATTTCATCCCATTTATAAATAAGAATTCTAAATTTTGCGTAGTAAAAAGTGACTTAGCTTGAGACGTTAGTAAAGCCTTTGTAAGGTTAACATCGATAATCGTTTTAAGGGATTAACGAAAAGAGGTTAATTCTTTAATGGCTATTTCCTTTACCGAGCTCCAACCAAAAATAAGTTATTTTAATAAGTAAAACAGTTCGTTATTTAATGTGATTGGTATAAGCCATCATTATTCGTAAAGCAAAAAAAAACCACCTTGTTATTGCTAACAAGGTGGTTTTTAGAGAGTCGGTTATAAACCAACTCAACAGTATTTATGCAGGGACAAATGCTGGTTCGATATATTGCACTGGAGATTCACTCACAGGCTCTTCAAAGGTAACCATTTCAAATGCTTCTTGATCTGCTAATAGTGCACACAGTAACTTATTATTTAATGCATGGCCTGTTTTGAACGCTTTTAAATGACCTAAGATGGTAAAACCAGATAAGTAAAGGTCACCGATTGCATCCAATACTTTATGTTTTACAAACTCATCTTCGTAACGTAAACCCTCAGGGTTTAATACTCGGAACTCATCTAAACCAATTGCATTATCTAAGCTTGCGCCTAATGCTAAATTATTAGATTGAAGGTATTCAACACTCTTCATGAAACCAAATGTACGTGCACGGCTTATCTCTTTAACAAAAAGGTCACCAGAAAATTGCATCTCTACATGTTGATTTTGACCTTCGAATACTGGGTGATCAAAGTCAATTTTAAAATCTAAACTAAAGCCATTGTCTGAAGGGTGAAGTTCGGCCCACTTGCCTTCTTCTTCATCTTCAACACGCACAGTCTTCTTAATACGGATAAATTTCTTAGCTACATTTAACTCTTCAATACCTGCTGATTGCAGTAAAAAGATAAACGGACTTGCACTACCATCCATAATTGGAATTTCAGGTGCATCAACGTCAATAATTACATTATCGATACCTAAGCCAGCTAATGCTGCAGATAAATGTTCTACAGTCGAAATTTTTTGACCTTGCTCATTAACTAAACAAGTACATAATAATGTTTCTTGTACAGCGTGAGCATGTGCTTTAAAGCTAACTACAGGGTCGAGATCTATTCGACGATAAACAATACCTGAGTTGGCAGGTGCAGGGTGTAGCTGAATAGTTACTTTATTCCCTGAATGTAAACCAACGCCCGTTGATTTTACACTTTTCTTCAATGTTCTTTGTTTAATCATAAGAATGATCTCCACTACGATAATTTCTGCTGCGAATTATAGCAGTTTGCGACTTACATCACAAACTGTAATATTTACAAGGTAATATTAGTTATCCGCTTGACGTCTTAAAAACGCAGGAATATCTAAATAACTCTCAGCACTGTTTTTATCTTTAACTTCAGCAATTGGTTCAACGATTTCAGGTTCAGCCTGAGCTGCTTCTTCAGTTGCTTTAGCTAATGCTTTTTCTTCTGCCTGTACACTAGCATTACTAGTATTATCGGCAGCAACTGTTCTTTCTGTAGTCTCATTTACATCTTTTTTGCTATTTAATGTTGGATTTTTAACTACATTCAGTTCTGACTTACGTTCACCGATACCGGTCACAATCACTGTAACGTGTAATTCACCGCTCTCAAGCGTTGGATCAACCGTTACACCAATGATGTTTTGAGAATCTTCAGAGGCGAATTGTTTCAGTGCATCGCCGACTGTGTGGTATTCATCCCAACTGAAATCAATACCAGCAACAATGTGCACTAATACACCACGCGCATCTGAAAGATCAACATCTTCAAGCAATGGACAAGAGATAGCTTCTTCAACGGCTTCCTCTGCACGATTTTCACCAGCAGAAACACCAATCCCCATTACTGCAGTTGTACCTGCTTCTGTCATCACGGTACGTACGTCCGCGAAATCGATATTAATAGTACTTTCTTCATTATTAATAATAGACGAGAAACCAGAAACTGCATCATAAAGTACACCATTAGCCGCACTTAACGCATCTAAGAAGGAGATACCTCGAGGCAATGATTTCTGTAATTTATCATTTGGGATAATTAATAAAGAGTCGATGTTTTCAGATAAACGTGCAATACCCTGCGTCGCGTAATTCATACGCTTACGGCCTTCAAACATAGAAGGTTTTGATACAACACCAATCGTTAATGCACCTTCTTCTTTTGCTATTTCAGCAACAACAGGACAAGCACCAGTACCTGTACCACCGCCCATACCAGCAGCGATGAAAACAACATCGGCACCCGTAACGATTTCACGAATACGTTCTTTATCTTCTAATGCAGATTTATACCCAATTTCAGGGTTAGCACCAGCACCAAGGCCATTGGTTATATTTGACCCTAGTTGTAAACGAATATCTGCTTTTGATGAACGTAATGCCTGAGCATCCGTGTTCATTGCAATAAATTCGGCACCTGTTAGGCCTTTTTCGATCATATAATTGATCGCATTACCACCACCACCACCGATGCCAATAACTTTGATTATGGCCTGTGCTGAATGATCTTCGTCATCGATTATTTCAAACATTTGATTCTCTTCCACTCTATTAACTTCTTGTGACATCGTTTGTTACCACCCAATCCATGAAACTTGATAACTAATATTCTTTTTTAATCCAATTTTTAACTTTGCTAAAAATACTTGTAAAGCGATTTTCAGCTTCGGCTTCTTCTTCACCGGAAAATTCATTATTTTTATGTCGTAATAAACCAACAGCTGTTGAGTAAGCTGGAGAGTTTACATCATCTGCTAAACCTTTAATATGCTCTGGCTTACCAATTCTGACTTGAATATTACCAAATACTTCTTCAGCAACTTCAACTAAACCTTCAATTTGTGCAGCGCCTCCCGTGATAACAACACCGGCAGCAAGCTGCTGTTTTAAGCCTTCACGTGCAAATTTATCGTTTAGTTTATAAATTTCATTCTTCACTAAGGTCAATAATTCACTGTAACGTGGCTCAATAACGTCTACTAAAATAGAACGTTGTAAACTACGTGCTGCTCGACCACCTACACTTGGTAATTCGATGATTTCGTCACTGTTCACCAATGTTCTATCTAGGCAACCGTATTTAACTTTAACTTCTTCTGCAGACGTTGGCGGAGAGCTAAAAGCAATAGCGATATCATTAGTCACTGAATTACCAGCATAATCTAATACCATACTATGTTGTAAGGCACCTGCGATATAGATAGACAAGTCCATTGTACCACTTCCCATATCGATCATGCATACGCCTAGCTCTTTTTCATCTTCACTCAAAATTGCAGCGCTTGAAGCAACACCTGATGATGTAAGTTGGTCAATAACTAATCCACATCGTTCAACTGCTTTTTCTAAATTTTTAACAAGATCGTTGTGACAGGTGATTAAATGTACATTTGCTTTTAATTTTACTCCTGACAACCCAATTGGATTGTTAATTCGGCCTTGTGAGTCAATAGAATATTCTTGAGGTATAACATGCAATAAACGTTGCTCATCACGTATTTTAACAGAGCGAGCATTATGTAACACACTCTCAACATCATAAGCTGTGACTTCATGTGCTTCTATTGCCCATGTACCCGTTTCATTAATCGATTCAATATGAGAACCTGACACAGATAAGTTCACCGATGAAACACGACAGTCAGCCATATCTTCAGCTTGTTTTAATGCACTTGAAATAGACTCAACGACAGAGTCTAAGTTAGTCACAGAGCCTTTATCGACACCTTTAGAAGGAGCAGAGCCCACACCAACAATATTAATCGCATCATTTGCTAATAATTCACCAATCAAGACAACAACTTTATGACTACCGATGTCTAAACCAACTGTGTAATTACTTTCCATTCGTTCATCACCATTTTCTCTACGTATAAGAGAATAATTAACTTTATTGTAATACTAATTATAGTAAATATATGATTAATTTCACTATTTTAAATTCTACTCATAACGATATAGACAATTTAAACAGTTAAATTAGCCTATTTTACTAAGCCGATTATGTTGAAAATATTCAACATAACTATTTTTCTTCTTGTACTTCTTTCCAGCCGATTGCTAACCCCGTGTCATAACGTAAATCTACGTAATCGATGGTATTGATATCGTAATTTTCAGCAATCCTAGGAAATGCTTTTAAAAATATCTGAATACGCTCCAGCTTTTGTTCTTTACCAAGTTTTAAACTAATGCCATTTTTTAACACTAGTTGCGTGGCATTACGTTTGTCACTAGACAAGGCCGCGATGCGATAATGGCTAGGCGCTAATAACTGCTTTAGTTGTAAGTAGGTATTTAACACCGCCTCTGATTGCTCATCCTCACCGGATAACGCAACAAACTGATCTGTTTGGTCAGGTACTACATCGATAATTTCACCAAATCGATTCAACAATGACTTCTCATTCCAAGAAGCAGCTATCGCTTGCTCTACAATATGTATCTTTAATGTATCAGGCCAATGTTTACGAATTGACGCTGAATAAACCCAAGGTTTCGCTTCTAGTTGCTTTTGTATCTCAGTAATTCGCAAAGTAAAAAAGTTTAATTTATCTTTTTGCTTTACGAGTACACTTCTAACCACATCTTCCGTTACATGGTGTCGCTCACCAGTTAAAATCAAACCAGTGAGGGGTAAAGACTTCTCATCCGTTAGCCAATGCTTAAGTTTGAAAAAACCATCCTGTAAAGTATAAATCAACAGCAAAAAAACAAAGAAGCTAAGCCATTTGCTGATGGTGATTTTTTTTAGCTTCAGCCACATAAATTATAAGGTTTGCTCTAATATACGTAATACAAGTTGATCGAAACTAATACCTGCTTGTTTTGCCGCTTTGGGTACTAAACTGGTCTCAGTCATACCTGGCACAGTGTTAACCTCTAACAAATACCAGTTATGCTGTTGATCTCGCATAAAGTCAACACGTCCCCAACCGCTACATCCCACCGCCATAAATGCTTCTTCAGCCAATTGATTTAATTCACTCAATTGCAGGTCATCTAAACCACAAGGACACAGGTATTGTGTGTCAGTTGATTGATATTTTGCTTGGTAATCATAAAACGTATTAGTGGTTTTCATACTAATAGCCGGTAATGCTTTACCATTAAGCATGGAAACCGTAAATTCATCTCCAGTGATCCAAGATTCTAACAATACTTTTTTATCGTACTTAAACGCGTCTTCTAATGCTTCAATCAGTTGTTCTGGCGTTTCCGCCTTTGCCATTCCAATACTTGAGCCTTCATGTACAGGTTTTACCATCACAGTACCAGACAAGGCGCTTAGTATATCTTTAGCCTGCGCAGGTTCAAAGTTTTCTTTGACAATAATTTGATACGCTGCAGTGGGTAATGCGCAACTTTGCCAAATTTGTTTAGTTTTTGCCTTATCCATACCAATGGCAGAGCTAGAGACGTCACTTCCCGTATATGGAATTTGTAGTGTATCTAAAAAACCTTGGATAGTGCCGTCTTCACCACCACGGCCATGAAGTACAATAAATACACGCTCAAAACCTGAGGCTTTAATTTGCGATACATCATCATATTTTGGGTCAACAGCATGGGCATCAACGCCTTGACGAACCAATGCGTTTAATACTGCTTTACCAGAGCTTAATGAGACTTCACGCTCTGCGCTATCACCGCCAAATAAAACCGCTACTTTACCAAACTCAGTTGTCATTAATTTGTGCTCGCTTGTTGCATTTTTTCAATATCTAATTTCAATTCTGCTAGTGTTTTCACTACTGCACCGATATTACCTGCGCCTTGTGTTAACACTAAGTCACCATCTTGTAGCACTTTGGCCAATGCACTTGGTAATGCTGCTGGAGAGGGAACAAAGATAGGCTCTTTATTACTTTGCTGACGGATAGTACGACACAAAGAGCGGCTATCAGCGCCAGCGATTGGTGTTTCACCGGCAGCATACACATCTAACAGTAGTAGTTGATCAACCTGTGATAACACATTTGCAAAATCTTCGTATAAATCACGCGTACGTGTGTAACGGTGTGGCTGATATGCCATTACTAAGCGCTTCTCTGGCCAACCTTCACGTGCAGCGTTAATCGTAGCTTGTACTTCCGTTGGATGATGGCCGTAATCATCAGCTAGCATCGCTTTACCGCGACCAGTTTCGAATTCACCATAGTGTTCAAAACGACGGCCAATACCTTCAAAACTCTCCAATGCGGCAAGAATAGCAGCATCTTCAATATCATCTTCCATTGCAACTGCAATGGCCGCAGCCGCATTTAATGCATTGTGTTTCCCGGGTAAGTTAAGATGAATAATTAAATCTGGGCGATTAGCTCTATGAACAACAAACTCACTACGGTTCACTGTTTGTTTGAAGCTAGATATGCGCACATCAGCTTGTTCGCTAAAACCATATGTAACACATTGACGAGCAAATCGCGGGATCAATTCTTCAACGACTTTGTCATCTAAACACACAACCGCAGTGCCATAAAACGGCAGATTTTGAATAAACTGAATAAAAGTATCTTTTAATACTTCAAAATCACCTTGATAAGTATCCATATGGTCTGCTTCGATATTAGTCACGACAGAAACCATTGGCTGAAGGTGTAAGAAAGAAGCATCACTTTCATCCGCTTCAGCGATTAAATAACGACTTTGCCCTAATTTAGCATTGGTGCCTGCGCTATTTAACAGTCCACCGATAACAAAGGTGGGATCTAAATCAGCTTCGCGGTAGATACTAGCAATCAAACTGGTTGTAGTTGTTTTACCGTGTGTACCGGCAACAGCGACGCCATGGCGATAGCGCATTAATTCTGCTAGCATTTCA
The DNA here is from genome assembly GCF_055808325.1 of Psychromonas sp. KJ10-5. NCBI lineage: Bacteria > Pseudomonadati > Pseudomonadota > Gammaproteobacteria > Alteromonadales > Psychromonadaceae > Psychromonas > Psychromonas sp. KJ10-5. The sequence goes on from NZ_CM147864.1 coordinate 1,815,784, forward strand.
GCTCGACGAACGACAGGAATACGCGCTTGTTTAGCGGCTAATAACTCTGGGTTTTCTGGGTTAATCGCTGTGGAAACAACCACCACAGAGGCGCCATAGATATTTTCTTGAGCATGACCAATGAATACTTCAACACCTAATGAACGCAGACGTTTGACGACTGTATTTTCTGCGATATCAGAACCAGTAATTTTATAACCTTCATAGGCTAATACTTCGGCGATACCGCCCATACCCGCACCACCAATACCGACAAAATGAATCTGTTTTACACGACGCATTTCAGGGATCATGGTACGAATTTCTGCTAGTTCAATTTTTATCATTAGGATTCACTTCTACTTTATTTTAACACTAAAGACTGACAAACGGCTGCAACTTGCTGCGTAGCGTCTCTAATAGCTATATTTTTACAATTTTGGCTCATTTCATTAAGCAAATGCCTATTTTGACTTAATGTCACTAAACATTCACTTAATTTATTTGCATTCAACTCTTTTTGCGCAATCAATATTGCTGCATCTGCACTCACTAAGTTCTGTGCATTTTTAGTTTGATGATCATCCACAGCATGTGGCAAAGGAACAAAGATAGCTGGTAGTCCTACAGCCGCAACTTCTGCTACGGTTAAGGCACCTGCTCGACATATAATAAGGTCTGCCCACTGATAGGCTGAAGCCATGTCGCTGATAAATTCTTGTACTTGATAATCAACCTGAGTTTGTTGATAACTAGCAGTTACCGACTCAGCAAAGCCTTTACCTGTTTGATGTAAAATAGACACCTGCTGAGCATCGAAGTTCAGCAAAGCATCAGGAACCGTTTCATTTAAAACACGAGCGCCTAAACTTCCTCCAATCACTAATACTTTTAAAGCTTGCTCTGGCGCAGAAAAGACTTTTTCAGGTAAGTCTAACAACTCTTTTCTGATTGGATTTCCTACTAAAACAGCCTTTTCACCAGAAAATGCACCGCTAAAACCCATTAATACCTTTTTAGAAAAATAAGAAAGAATTCGATTGGTTAATCCAGCCGTTGCATTTTGTTCATGTAACACAACCGGAATGCCCATTGTCCAAGCCGCAATTCCACCGGGTCCACTGGCAAAGCCGCCCATCCCTAATACTAAATCAACCTTGCGTTTTTTTAATACTTTACGAGCTTGAAAGATAGACTTTATAACTTGAAATGGCGCTGCTAATAAGCGTTTAATACCGTTACCTCGCACGCCCACGACGTCGATGAAGTCAATTTCATAGCCATGCTCAGGTACCAGTCTAGCTTCCATTCGTGCAGCAGTGCCTAACCAGCTTACTTGCCACCCTTCATTTTTTAACTTATTAGCCACAGCCAAGCCAGGAAAAACATGTCCTCCAGTGCCTCCGGCCATTACTAATAACGTTTTTGCTTTATTCATTATTTTCCACCACAGGCTTAGTTGCTTTATGAGCAACACTCGGCTTTTTCTTATTATTCTTTCTAGTTATACGCGCTTGCGCTGAATGAATACGCGTTTCAAAATCTATTCTTAACACTAAACCAACCGCTATCGCGATAGTGATCAAACTTGAACCACCATAACTGATTAAAGGTAATGTTAAACCTTTAGTAGGAGCAATACCTGATGCAGCACCTATGTTTACCGCCGTTTGGAAAGCAAACCAAATAGCAATACCAATAGCAACATACCCTGAAAAAATAAGGTTTTTTTCTAAAGCTTTTTTACCGATAGTAAAAGCCTTATAAACCAAAACAAACTCTAAAATAATAACGATGCTTACGCCGATAAAACCCAACTCTTCAGCCAAGATAGCCATGATGAAATCAGTATGCGCTTCTGGCAAGTACTCTAGTTTTTGAACCGAATTACCCAACCCTTCACCAAACCAACCACCACGACCAAAGGCCATTAATGATTGGGTTAGCTGGTAGCTTCGACCAAACGGATCTGACCATGGATCTAAAAAACCAAATACCCTTGCCATACGATAAGGCGACGTCACAATTAGCAAAATAATTACTGACAACAAGGCAACTGCAATACCCACGAAGGAGATCATTCTTGCATTCGCAATAAATAACATGCCCATCATGATCACTACAATTACGACTGTTGATCCTAAGTCTGGCTGTAATAGTAACAACATCGCAAATATCGCTAATACCACTAGAGGCTTGATAAAGCCTTTAATGGTGTCGATCACTTCCTTTTGACGACGTAAAAGGTAGCTAGAGATGAATAAGACAACAGAAAGTTTCGCAAATTCTGACGGTTGAATATTTAACGGACCTAAACGTAACCAACGTAATGAGCCATTTACTTCAGTACCCACAATCAGAACCGCTAATAAACCTAAACCAGAAAGTAATAAAATAATCGGCGTATATTTATGCCAGTGATCGATGGGAATAGACACCACAGCCGCTAAGATAAATAAACAGAGAATAATGTAGATCAGGTGACGCTTTAAGAAACGAAATGGGTCGGCAGATAGCGCAATGCCTTCAGGCATTGAAGCAGAGGCAACAATAATCAAGCCAATTCCCATCAAGGTGAATACTAAAACCAAATAAGAACGGTCGTATGCCCTAGGATGTGTTTCAGATTCCACGGTGAGTGATTGATATATATTGCCCAACTTGGCTAATATTGCAGCAAACATCACTCTGATGCCTCCGTGAGCGCATTTACTAATTGCATAAAGTGTTCACCACGCGCCATAAAATTTTTGTACATATCTAAACTCGCACAGGCAGGCGTTAAAATAGCTAAATCTCCAGATCTTGCCTGTTGTTCAATATGAGCAACCGCATGTGCTAAATCCTCGACAATAACTGCTGCAGGATGTTGCGCAGCAATTAACTCCGCATCCTGACCAAAACAAACAATCTGTCCTTTAATTTCAGTTAATGCACTCGCTAGTTCAGTAAAATCTGCACCTTTACCATCTCCACCTAAAATAACATGTACTTTACCTGAAATAGTTTCAGACAAACCAAGTAATGCCGCTTGAGTGGCACCAATATTGGTGGCTTTAGAGTCATTAATCCAACGAACGCCTCGATGTTCAGCAACAAACTCACACCTATGATTAAGGCCTTTATATGCCTGTAACGCTGCCAACATCAGATCCATAGGCAAAGCAACTTGCTCACCTAGCGCAATGGCTGCTAACGCATTCATCCAATTATGCTTACCGCTTAATTTTATTTCGCTGCAAGGTAATAGAGGTTGCTGGTTTTTAGCTAAAAAAGGCTCGTCCTGTTGCAATACAAGACCAAACTCTGAGTGGTCAAAACCAAAGCTAATTTGCGGTTGCTGTTGCGTAAAAGTAAGAGGGTCATCTCGATTGATTACACACATGTTACTTTGCATATAAATTTTATGCTTTGCATCTATATAAGCTTGGTAACTTGGGTAGCGATCTAAATGGTCTTCACTAATATTTAAAATAGTTGATACATCTGCGTTTAAGGATTCTGTTGTTTCTAGCTGGAAACTCGAAAGCTCTAAGATATAAAGTTGAATATCTGGAGATAATAGATCTAGGGCTGGCACACCAATATTACCGCCAACACCTACATTAACACCAGCATGAGAAGCCATTTCACCCAGTAACGTGGTAACTGTACTCTTACCATTTGACCCAGTAATGGTGACTAATTTAGTATTTTGGTAAGCAGGTGTTGCTAGCTCTCGAGCAAATAGCTCAATATCGCCGACAACTTCAGCACCGGCTTCAATTGCTTTCGCAATCGCTGGCGTAGTAATGGCAATACCAGGGCTAACAACTAATAGATCAAAACTAGCAAGACGTGTTGCGGATAAAGGGCCAATCACCAACTCAGTATTGACATCCAGCTTATCTTTACCTGGAGGAGTAGAGCGAGTATCAAAGACAGTAACATCAATCCCTTTCTTATTGAAAAATGTAACACAAGATAAGCCTGTGACACCTAACCCAATAATAGCAACTCGCTTGCTTGTCATATTAACGTACCTTCAGTGTCACTAGTCCGATTAAGACTAATACAATTGTGATGATCCAAAAGCGCACAATAACACGTGGTTCTGGCCACCCTTTTTTCTCATAATGATGATGAATTGGAGCCATTCTAAAGATACGCTGTTTACGCATTTTATATGAGCCAACTTGTAGAATAACCGAGACAGTTTCTAATACAAAAATACCGCCCATGATAACCAATAAAATCTCTTGTCTCACTAATACTGCAATAACACCTAAAATGGCACCTAATGCCAATGAGCCTACATCGCCCATAAATACTTGTGCAGGGTAAGTGTTGAACCATAAAAAGCCTAAACCAGCTCCGGCAATGGTGCCACAAATGATCACCAGTTCACTAGCCTGTGGAATATAAGGGATAAACAGGTAATGAGAATAATTAACATGACTTGTTAAGTAAGCAACTAATGCAAATGCAGAAGCGACCATCACAGTTGGCATAATAGCTAACCCATCTAAACCATCTGTTAGGTTAACGGCGTTACTACTACCTACCACAGTGAAATAGACCAACGGAATAAATAATAAGCCTAAGTAAGGCATATACTCTTTAAAGAAAGGTACCACTAATGTTAATTGCGCATCGCCTTGTGCCGTAAGGTACAAGACAACACCTAATACTAACGCAGTAACTGATTGCCAAAAGTATTTCCAACGAGCAATCAAACCATCAGGATGCTTACGCACTACTTTTAAGTAGTCATCCATAAACCCAATCGCTCCAAAAGAAACGGTGGTAAACAATACAATCCACACATAAAGGTTATCGAGTCGTGCCCATAACAGTGTACTTAATACAATAGCAGCAAGGATTAACACGCCACCCATGGTTGGTGTACCCGCTTTACTGAAATGAGACTCAGGACCATCATCACGCACAATTTGACCAATTTGTTGGCTTTGTAAGTAACGAATTAATTTAGGCCCGGCCCATAATGAAAATGCCAATGCCGTTAACACAGCTAATACCATTCTCACGGATAAGTATGTTAAAACATTGAAAAAAGTATAATGACTCGAAAGTAACTCTGCTAACCAGACGACCATTTTTTAAAATCCTATTTTGTAAAGCAGCTTAATAGCTGATGATGAAAGCTTACGCACTAAATTTCCCTTTAATGAAAGCCACTATCTCTTCCATCCTTGCACTACGCGAGCCTTTAACAAGCACCACTACTTTCGATTTTTGACCGCTCAAAAAAGCATCAATAGCTAATTCAAGTTGTTGTTTGTCTGAGAAGTGTTCCGCCCCTGCATTTGGAGAGGCAGCATTATACGCATTTGTTGCTAGTTGACTCAAATGTCCAACTGTAAATAATTTATCAATGCCCTGTTGTTGAGCATACTCACCCACGGCACCATGTTCTTGTTCTGCATAATCGCCTAATTCACCCATATCACCACAAATTAACAGACGTAGACCTTGATATTGTGCCAATAAATCAATCCCTGCATTAACCGATGCAGAATTTGCATTATAGGTGTCATCAATCACTGTCAGTTGTTCAGTCACTACAGAACAATTAACACGACCAGCGACTTGTTGTAAGGATTCAAGCCCTTTTTTAATGATTGCCAATGAACAACCTAGAGCCAACGCCATGCTGCTTGCAGCCAATGCATTACTGACATTGTGTAACCCAGGAAGGTTCAACTGGACGGTAATATTTTGTTGGATATTTGCAGAGTTTGGGAAACTTGCTGGATTAATGTTCAATCTGAACTGAGCCTGCCCTAATGGGTTACTATTAATATCAGTAGCAAACACATCTGCAGTTTTAATATTTGGATCTTTTGAAAAGCTAAGATAAGACTGTTGCTGATTGGTTAGTTTGTCGATAAACGGTTGTGCAAACTTAGCATCTAAATTAACGACGGCAGTCCCTGTTCCACTTAAGTTTGACCAAATTTCTGATTTTGCCGTTGCAACGCCTTCGAGAGAACCAAACCCCTCTAAATGCGCAGGCATAATATTATTAACCAAAGCTACATCAGGTTTTGCTAATGCAGAAGTATAAGCAATTTCACCAATATGATTCGCGCCTAATTCGACTACTGCATATTGATGCTGAGTAGATAATCTCAATAAGGTTAATGGTAAACCAATATCGTTATTAAAATTGCCCGCCGTGGCCAGTACAGCGTTTTGATCATCACAATGCGCACTAAGAATCGCACTCAATAACTCTTTACAGGTTGTTTTACCATTACTGCCAGTAATCGCAGCACACTTTAAACCGGTTATTTGCTGTCTGACATAACGCCCTAATAAACCTAATGCAATACGCGTATCGGGAACTTCAATCACTGCATTATTAAAAGAGATCGCAAGTTCACTTGCCTCTTCGACCAGTAATACCGCAGCACCTTGCTCAACTGCGCTTGGCAGCAATTGGTGAGCATCGAAAGACGGCCCTTTTAACGCAATAAACAGATCACCTGCTTGAAGGGTGCGCGTGTCGGTACTGACACTGTTAATAATAACAGAGGCACATTTTGCAGCGCTATGATAACCTTTTCTCAAACGACCATGGGTAGCTTCACATAACTGTTCAATTGTGAGTTCAATCATTATCATTGTCCTGTATTGCTTCTTCGTTTAACAATGTTTGCAGACATTCTCGATCGCTGTAATGCACTTTCTTATCACCAAATATTTGATAATCTTCATGGCCTTTACCTGCTAATAAAACAATGTCATCTGGGTTTGAGTTTGCTAATAAATATTGAATCGCTTGTTGACGATCATGTATTACTAAGGCTTTCTCTGGAGCCGTTAATCCTGCTTTAATATCTTCCACAATTAACTTTGCATCTTCACTTCGTGGATTATCATCAACAATCATCACTAAGTCCGCCACTTGCTCAGCAACATTGGCCATTTGTGGGCGCTTGCCTTTATCTCGGTCACCTCCGCAACCAAATACAGCAATAATACGACCTTGCTGCTTATGATGTTGTAATGCTTGAAGCGCATTATCCAAAGCATCCGGTGTATGAGCATAATCAACGACAAAAGTGACTTGCTGTTTAGGGAAGAAATATTGTTCCATTCTACCTGGTACAACAGTTAGTTTGGCCATCACTTGTTGAATGGCAGCTAACGAGAAACCGTCGGCTAATAATGCACAGCTAACTGCAGCAATATTCAGCACATTAAAATCACCATAAAAGGGTGTGTTAATAACCCCAGAGCCCCAGCTTGACATAAATTCAAAAGCTAATCCCTGCGCTAAGTAGTCTACTTTGGTGACGTTAAAATATTGACGCTCTGTGAAATTAAAGTCGATGTTTAAGCCGTAAGCGATAGCTTCTGGGTATAACATTAACCAATTTCGTCCTACTTGATCATTGGCATTGATAATACGATGTTGTAATGGGAATTTTTCAAATAACGTTTGTTTGGCATCAGCATAAGCTTGCATAGTGCCATGGTAATCGAGGTGATCACGGGTTAAATTGGTAAAAATAGCCGTGTTAAAAGGGACTGCAGCAATACGCCCTTGCACCAAACCATGAGAAGAGACTTCCATGATGGTACGTGTTGCGCCTTGCGTTTGATAACTAGTTAATTCGCGGCAAACTGAAATAGCGTCTAATGTAGTATTTAAACTCGCTTGTAATTGGTTATACAACCCATTACCGATGGTGCCCATTTGTGCACTTTGTTGTCCAAGCAAGGTATAACTATTGGCCAATAAACTGGCAATCGTTGTTTTACCGTTAGTACCAGTAACCGCCGTCACCTTATGTAAATTAGATTGTGGGAAATAATAACGCATAGCAATCGCGCTTATTTTCCGTTGTAGCTGGAAAAGCTGAATAACAGGGACGCCACCTTGGTAACTTAGATAACCATTTTCATCCTGCACTAAAGTTTCAGATAAAACCGCCACCGCACCTGACTGAATTGCATTATTAATAAACTGGCGGCCATCGTTGACTGCGCCTTGTAAGGCAACAAACAAATCACCTTGTTTAACCTCTCTACTGTCTAAGGTCATACCAGAAATAATAGTAGATAATGATGATAGCGAGTCGTCTGGTATTGGTAAGCTTGTTGCCAGCAACCAAGACAGCACACAGCTAGGGTGAGATTGCTGTGTATCCGAGGCCATTACTTAGCCTCCAAATAGGTGTAACTCTCATCTCCACCATCAGGTAATACATGAGTTAATAATAATGTACTTTTCATTACTTCAGAGAAAACAGGCGCAGCGACATCACCGGCATAATAACGGTCGCCTTGCGGCTCATTAATCATCACAGCAATTGAAAAACGTGGGCGAGTGGCTGGTGCTAACCCAGCAAAGACAGCAACGTAATCATCACCGTATCCCCCTGCTTCCGCTTTACGCGAAGTCCCTGTTTTACCTGCAATACGATAACCATCTACTTTCGCTTTAGGTGCCGTACCGCCTTTTTCACTTACGCCTTCCATCATTTCGACTACTTCACGCGCAATGTTTTCCGGGATAACTTGTTCACCAGGCTGTTTTGCACCTTTAATAATGGACAGTGGGTATTGCACACCACCACTACCTAAAATTCCGTAAGCTTTAGCTAATTGTAATGTCGTTGCAGTAATACCATAACCAAAAGACATGGTCGCTAATTCGAAATCAGACCAACGATGACGTATCGGTAAACGGCCAACACTTTCACCGATTAACCCAATACCCGTATCATTACCTAAACCAAAGTCAGCAAAAGTTTGCTGTAACTCTTCAGGCTTTAAACGTAAAGCTAATTTACTGACGCCAATATTACTGGACTTTTTAAGAATCTTACCTAAATGCATTTTACCGTAGTTGTGGCTATCACGTACTCGACGACCACCTAAATTCATCCACCCTGGAGAAGTATCAATGACCTCGTCAACATTAGTTTTATGGTGAATTAGCGCACTTGCAACCACTAAAGGTTTAACCGTTGAGCCAGGCTCAAAGGTATCTGTAATAGCACGATTACGTAATTTATAAGCTTGATATTGATTACGATCATTAGGATTAAATGAAGGATAGTTAGCCATAGCAAAGATTTCACCACTATGAATATCAATGACCACAATCGAACCAGAAGTCGCATTATTCATTTTAACAGCGCGCTTTAACTCACTGTATGCAACGGCTTGGATGCGTTGGTCTATGGTTAATTGCAAGTTACCAGCTAATTTTTTCTCTTTTAGTACTTCGATATCGTCGATAACATTACCTAAACGGTCTTTACGAACACGTCTTTTACCCGTTTGTCCTTCTAGATAATCGTTGTAACTTTTTTCAATACCTTCAATGCCCTGTGCATCGAGATCTGTTAACCCTAGGATATTGGCATTAATTTCGCCGGTAGGGTAAAAACGATGCGATTCTAATTGGCTAGCAATACCAGACAGCTTTAATTGTTTAACATACTGTACAACTGGATCATTGACTTGACGTTTCAAATAAGCAAAACGAGATCTAGGCTTTTGTAAAGTTTTTGCAAGCTCAGCCATTGGGATATCTAGTACTTCAGCTAATGCTGGCCACTTTTTAGATTCGTAAAAGAATTTTTTGGTATGGCGTTCAAGACCCGTTTTAGGATTAACAACAACACTGTTTTCCCACTCGTCTTTAGTAAAAGCGAAATGTTTTTTAACTTCTTTAGGATCCACCCAAATCGCATATGCAGGCACACTGATCGCCAACTCTTCTCCATTACGATCTTCGATATTACCACGATGTGCAACAGAGCTCGTTACACGTAAACTACGTTTGTCAGCTTCATTAGTAAGGTATTCAGGCTCTAAAATTTGGATAAAAGCAAGGCGAGAGATCAATGCAACCGCGATCAAAGAGATAGTCACCGCAACAAAAATATATCTACCCGACGAATAAGTAGGATAGACTTTTTTCTTGCGCGTTTGCGGGCCCGCTTTAGGCCTTGATGTACTGCGTTTTCTATTCATCGAATTTCCACTAATACACTATTTTTTTTAGTTGGCTGCGCCATTGATAATTGGTCACCAGCTACGGAACGGATCCGACTATGCTCATCAAGCGTATGCTCTTCGATCAATAAGTTTCGCCATTCAATCATTAAGTTGTCTTTTTGTTGTGACAGGTATTCTTTTTTTGTCACTAACTCACGTGTTTCGTGTGTAACATAAATATTATATAACGCACTGATTAGTATCATTATTCCAAGTATGACCAAAATAACGTTATGACGTAAATCAGCCAAAATAATTAACAATAAGTTATCACGCGATGCCACCATCTTAGTTTGCCTCTGGCTGTCTAAGTTTTTTAGCAACACGCAACACCGAGCTACGCGATCTCGGGTTTGCTTGAATTTCTGCGGCACTTGGTTTTAACGCCTTCCCTACTGATTTCACGTTTTTACCTACTTGCATTTGTGCATCAGTCAACGGTAAACCTGCTGGATACTCTGGCCCTTTTTCTTGTTTGCGAATAAAGCGTTTTACAATGCGATCTTCCAAGGAATGGAAACTGATCACAGAAAGCTGTCCACCGATCGCTAAAATATCTAACGCGCCATCCAGTACTTTATGAATCTCTTCTAATTCGCTATTAATATAGATGCGTATCCCTTGGAAGCTGCGTGTAGCAGGATGTTTTTTCTTCTCACGCTTTGGACAAAGGCGCTCAATTAACTGTGCTAACTGTAACGTACGGGTAAAAGGAGTTTCTTCACGATCCGCTACAATTGCGCGAGCGATACGGTAAGCAAACTTCTCTTCTCCAAAGGTTTTTAAAGCCCAACCAATATCATCAACATCAGCTTTAGCTAACCAATCCGCAGCGCTAATCCCTGACGTTGGATCCATACGCATATCTAACGGACCGTCACGCATGAAGCTGAAACCACGCTCTGCATCATCTAATTGTGGTGATGACACGCCAAGATCTAATAACACACCGTCAATTTTTCCAGCTAAGCCCATCTCTTTAATGTAATCAGCGATACCAGAAAAAGGACCGTGAACGATATCAAAACGGCTATCTTCTAATTTCAATGCTTCGGCAGTGGCAATCGCACGCGGATCGCGATCGATTGCAATTAATCTTCCGTTTGGCCCTAGCTTGGATAAGATATGTCGAGAATGACCGCCTCGTCCAAAGGTGCCATCAACATAAATACCATCAGGTTTAATCGCTAAACCATCAACAGCTTCATCTAATAATACGGTTATATGCTCACTCATTAGAACGAGAACTCCTTAAGAGAATCACTTAATTCCATGCCTAACGACATATCACTTTGTAGATCTTGCTGTACTTGTTGATGCCACACTTCCTCATCCCAAATTTCAAATTTATTCAATTGGCCTACTAACATTATTTTTTTATCTAATTTTGCATGCTGACGTAATGTCGGAGCGATCAAAGTACGACCACTTTTATCCAATTCACACTCACTAGCGTGCCCTAGAATCAAGCGTTGTATACGTCTTTCCTGTGGGTTGGTACTGGATAAACCGCGTAGTTTATTTTCTATCAATAACCATTCATGTAATGGGTAAAGCAATAAACAGTTTTGTGATTGAAAATCGATGGTGCACACAAATTGACCCTGACAGTTATCCGTCAGCCAATCTCGATACCGAGTTGGAATCGCAATACGTCCTTTTGTATCAAGATTTATTGCATTTGCACCACGCAACATGATTATTCAATTCCATTTTTTGATGGGTAAATGATCCACTTTCTCAGAAAAAGATCCACAAATCGACACTTTTCCCCACTTTTGACCACCCAGTCTAATAAACTCCAATATTATTGCAAGTGATGGATCTTTTAAAATAGTGATATAGATCTCACTTTTATCTGTAATCCATTTTATTTGCATGGTTTATCAGTTAATAAAAATGTGAAATTAACCTCAAAAGGCGACCAATTTATAAGTTGCGTGATATACTCCGCGGCTTATTACAATTTAATCAATAAATACGGAAGGAAATTCCCTTGCAAGACGAACAATTAAAAGCCTTTATTATTAATCAACTTGAAGACATGAAAGCAAAAGAGATCGTAACCATTGATGTTGCAGATATCTCTGATGTGACTGATACATTAATCATCTGTACTGGTACTTCAAAACGCCATGTACGTTCAATTGCAGAGCAAACAGCACTGGCTGCAAAAAATGCTGGCGAAGTACCGTTAGGTGTTGAAGGCATTGAAGGCAGTGAATGGGTACTGATTGATTTGAGTAATGTTGTAGTGCATGTAATGCAAGATGAGACTCGCCAATTCTATCAATTAGAAAAGTTATGGACTGAAACAGCATAATGAAAATTCAGCTAATTGCAGTGGGTACTAAAATGCCTGACTGGGTTGAAAAAGGTTATCTTGAATACGCGCGACGCTTCCCGAAAGAGATGCAACTTGAGTTACTGGAAATTAACGCAGGTAAACGTGGTAAAAATGCAGACATTAAACGCATTTTAAAAAAAGAAGGTGAACTAACCTTAGAAGCGATCCCAAAAGGTAACAAAATTGTCACGCTGGAAGTGACAGGGAAATCGTGGACCACCGAGCAATTAGCGAGTGAAATGACTAAATGGCAGCATGATGGGCGCAACATTAGTTTGTTAATCGGCGGCCCTGAAGGACTCGCTCCAGAATGTATCAAATTATCTGAACAACGCTGGTCACTTTCTGCATTAACATTACCGCATCCCTTAGTTCGTATTATTGTTGCAGAGAGCTTATACCGTGCGTTTACGCTAACTATTAATCATCCTTACCATAGAGAGTAGATGGTGAAAAGAAAACGTAATAGCATCCGTAACCACAGTGCTGAGTCTGCCCTTTTTATGCGCAGAACCATTGTGGTTTTTCTTGGGATCTTACTTGCGGTAGCTGTTTTATTTACTAACTTGTATTACCTGCAAATTAACTCCTTTGATACTTATAAAACTCGCTCCAATGCAAACCGAATCAGCGTTCAAACTGTCCCACCCAATCGTGGTTTAATCTATGATAGAAATGGGGTAATTTTAGCAGAGAACCGCCCTGTATATAGCCTGCAAGTTATTGCTAATAAAGCAAATGACTTAAAAAATGATATTAAACGCTTAACCAAACTCCTCTCCTTAACCGATGATGAAATCGAGAAATTTAACAAAAGTAACCGTTACTCTCGATCTTTTAAAGCGATCACCATACGCGATCAACTGACGCCTGAAGAAGTGGCACTGTTTACGGTTAACCAACATCTTTTTAAAGGCTTTTCGATCCAAGCCAGTTTAAAACGTTATTACCCGTTTGGTAACGCCTTTACCCATGTTTTAGGCTACATTGCCAAAATCAATAACCGTGATTTAGAAAAAATTGAAGCAAAAGGTGAACGAGCACGATACCAAGGTACTCACTACATTGGTAAATTAGGTATTGAAAAATATTACGAGGATATTTTGCATGGTCAACCAGGACAACGCCAAGTAGAGGTTGATAGCTGGGGTAAAGTGATTCGCACTTTAAGCTTTACTGCCCCGACGCCAGGTAAAGATATTAAACTTAATATCGATATTAACTTACAACTTAAAGCGCAAGAGCTATTAGGTGATAACCGTGGTAGCATTATTTTAATGGAAGCCAAAACTGGTGCAATTTTAAGCCTAGTGTCAGCACCAAGTTACGATCCTAACCTGTTTGTTACAGGGATAAGCCAAAAGAAATACCAGGCATTATTAGAATCTCGTGATCGTCCATTAATCAATCGAGCAACTCAGGGACGCTACCCGCCAGCTTCAACGATCAAACCACAAATGGCATTATTAGCCTTAGATGAAAAAGTGATCACTGAAGAAACTAAAATATACGATCCAGGTTGGTGGATTGTACCAAACTCAAAACGCCGTTTTCGTGACTGGAAACGTTGGGGTCATGGTTTAGTTGATGTATTTCATGCTATTGAACAGAGCTGTGATACCTTTTTCTATGATACCTCTTATAAATTAGGAATAGATCGTATAGAACCGTTTATGCGTTTATTTGGTTTTGGTGAATACAGTGGGTTAGATCTTGCTGAAGAGACTAAAGCGATCATGCCATCTCGTGATTGGAAGCGTGAGCGCTTTAATCAACCTTGGTATGACGGTGATACCATCTCTATCGGTATTGGTCAGGGTTACTGGACAGTAACACCAATTCAATTAACCAAAGCGACAGCAATGTTAGCGAGACGTGGTGATAACATTAAACCACATATTTTACAGTCGATCATTTCAGCTGATGAAACAGTCACACCTGAATACGATACCAGTAAAAAAGTAACGCTGGCCAGTGAACGCTACTGGAATATTGCATTAGAAGCGATGCAAGGTGTAACCAGTAAGCGACGTGGTACTGCATATCGTACATTTGGTGATGCGCCTTATACCGTTGCTGGTAAATCAGGTACAGCACAGGTAATTAACATTAAAGAAGATGAAGTTTATGATGCAGACAAAATCAGCGAGCGTCATCGTGATAATGCAATGTTTATTGCCTTTGCACCTTTTGAGTCACCTGAAATTGTTGCGACTGTCGTGCTAGAGAATGCGGGTGGCGGTAGTACCAACGCAGCCCCAATTGCTCGTGCACTGTTTGATGAATACTTTAAAGCACAAGAACAAGTTTCATCTATACCAACCACCTCTCCAACGGATCAGTAAATATGGTTAGTACTCAAGCTCAAAAAAGCATTTTTTACCGTTTACATATCGACCCTTATCTTCTGTTGGGTCTATTTGCCTTAATGAGTATCAGCTTAACTGTATTATATTCGGTGGGTGGTTTGGATATGTTATATCGTCAAGTTACTCGTTTGGCGATAGCCCTTACAGTGATGATTTTTATCGCACAAATACCGCCTGAATGGTATCAACGTTGGACCCCCGCTATCTTCCTAGTCAGTGTTTTATTATTAATTGCAGTATTGGTTATTGGGCATACTGGTAAAGGAGCACAACGTTGGTTAGATTTAGGGTTTACCAAGTTCCAGCCTTCGGAAATAATGAAGCTGATCATGCCATTGATGGTAGCCTATTATGTTAGTCAATTCACCATGCCTACACGCTTTAAACAAGCCTTTATTGCCCTACTAATAGTAGTTATCCCAACTTTGTTAATCGCTAAACAGCCTGACTTAGGCACCTCAATTTTGGTTGCATCTTCCGGTATATTTGTCCTATTTTTATCGGGTGTTTCTTGGATATATATTGGCCTAGCTGTTGCTGCAGTATTAGCTTTTATTCCTATTCTGTGGTTCTTCTTAATGCTCGATTATCAACGAGGGCGTGTATTAACTCTATTAAATCCAGAAGCCGATCCACTGGGTGCGGGTTATCATATTATCCAATCAAAAATCGCAATCGGTTCAGGCGGACTTTGGGGTAAAGGTTGGATGCATGGAACACAATCACAACTAGAATTTTTACCTGAACGCCATACTGATTTTATTTTTTCAGTTTTTTCCGAAGAATTTGGATTTGTTGGTGTCCTACTGTTGTTAAGTATCTATATTTTCCTAATAACACGTGGTTTGATCATTGCGAATCAAGCACAAGATGCTTTTACTAAACTGATCGCAGGTAGTATCACACTAACCTTCTTTGTTTATGTTTTTGTAAATATAGGCATGGTGAGTGGCTTATTACCTGTAGTAGGTGTGCCATTGCCGATAGTTAGCTTTGGTGGTACCTCGATTGTAACTTTACTTGCAGGGTTTGGTATTTTAATGTCCATCCATACGCATAAACGATTTAATATAAAACGGTAGTTATATGATAAAACACCTGGTCACACTCTGTTTCGTCACCCTATTTTTAGCAGCATGTAGTAGTAATGAAACACAAAAATCCGATGATACTTATAATCAAGATACGGCAAATGGTCGATACCAATACAGTCAAGATCATGCACCCACAGAGATCCCACCATTAGATAATGTTGAAGATGCGGTGCCACGTTATGAACCTTACTCACGTGGTGGTAATAAAGATTACACAGTGCGTGGTGTTGATTATGAAGTATGGCGTGATATTACCAAATTGACACAACGTGGCGGGGCCTCTTGGTACGGTAATAAGTTTCATGGGCACTTAACCTCTAACGGCGAACGTTACAATATGTTCTCTATGAGTGCCGCACATAAAAATTTACCATTGCCTAGTTATGTGCAAGTCACTAATTTAGAAAACAATAAACAAATCATTGTACGAGTGAATGACCGAGGTCCTTTCCATGAAGGACGTATCATCGACCTTTCTTATGCGGCTGCGAACAAATTAGACATTATTAAAGCAGGAACTGGACAAGTTGAAATCAAGCTTCTGCATTTCCCTGAAGAAACAGACACTTCAACGCTTTATGAAGAACAAAGTGAAGCAGTGAATGGAAATTATAGTATTCAATACCTAGTAACTTCGAGCCCAGAAAAAGCCGAATTACTTACCCAAAAAGCAACACACAAATATCATGTCATGACTTACTTTGAACAAAAAGGTGATCTGTATTATCTAAGAGTTGGCCCATTAAGTAGCCAAAGTAAAGCAGATAGACTCCTGTCAGAGATTCGTGATGAATATGAAAAAGCCTACATAATCCACACTAAATAACTTAACCGCTAAGTTATCTCACGGCGCTTATTACCTAGAAAAAATCCCAATGTTATCACTCACATTGGGATTTTTTAATATTCTGTATAATGAATAACAAGACCTATTCGCCTGCTATTTTCATCTTCTTAATTAAGATTGAACCCGTTTTTAAACTACTTCTTGGGTCTGTATTAGAGCCAATTGCACTGATATCCATGAACATCTCTTTCAAATTACCTGCAATAGTGATCTCATGCACAGGATAACTGATCACACCATTTTCTACCCAGAAACCTGCCGCACCACGAGAGTAATCTCCGGTTACCATGTTCACACCTTGTCCCATTAATTCAGTCACGTATAAACCAGTCCCCATCTCTTTCAAAATACCCGCTAAATCTAAGCCGTTACTTTTAACAAACCAGTTATGAATACCACCAGCGTGACCAGTGCTTTGTAAGCCCATTTTACGTGCAGCATAACCTGTTAATAAATACGTTTGTAAGAAACCATTATCAATAATATTTCGTTTTACAGTGCGTCCACCTTCGCTATCAAAAGGCGAGCTCGCAATACCTTTAACAATATGCGGGTCTTCAGTGATCGACATCCAATCAGGGAATACTTGAGTATCAATAGAGTCTAATAAGAAAGAAGATTTTTTGTAAAGACTTGCACCACTAATTGCACTCACTAAGTGACCAAATAACCCACTTGCCATTTCCGGACAAAAAACTACAGGGCTTTCTTGTGTTGCAATCTTACGAGCACCTAGGCGATCAACGGTTCGACTTACCGCTTGTTCCGCTACCCATTGTGCAGAATACAGATCATTAATATCACGCGCGCTGGTGTAACTGTAATCACGTTGCATCTCATCGTTTTCCTGTGCAATTAATACACAGCTTAAACTATGACGACTACTCGCATAACTCTCTAAAAAACCATTACTGTTACCGTATACCTGTAAGCTAGTATGGCTGTTCATGCCAGCACCATCGGAGTTAACAATACGTTTGTCAGTATTTAACGCAATATCTTCACATTGTTTTGCTAATGCTAATAATTGGTCGGTATTTTTATCACTTGGATGGTAAAGGTCTAAATCAAGTGGGTGAGTTTCTAACAGTTGTTTATCTAATAAACCTGCATATGGGTCTTGGCTGGTGTACTTCGCAATATCCACAGCTGCTTTTACACTTGCAGCAATCGCTTCCTCACTTAAATCTGCTGTAGAAGCACTCCCTTTACGATGATCAACATAAACGCTAATCCCCATTGCACCATCATGATTAAACTCAATATTCTCAACTTCACCTAAACGAGTGTTAACTGAAATACCAGCACTTTTTCCTAAAGCGACTTCAGCTTGGCTCACCCCTAAATCATTGGCAATATTAAGCGCCGTATTCACGGCTTTCTCTAGCAACTGTTTCTGTTCAATCATGTTCAAGCACCACAAGGTAAATAAATTTAAGATAAGAAATAATAACATGGATTAAGGTAAGCATCTTGTGATGATGTTATGATGCGCATAATTATTTAATCCCTAACGTGATAAACCAAAAGCTATGAATAAAAAAGTTGAAGAAATACTCGAAGAAGAAGAGATCAGTAAGTCGCAAATTAAACGTGAAGCAGAAGCTTTAAAGGATATTGGTCGTCAACTTGTGGCATTAAATGCTAAGCAACTTGCACAAATTCCGGCAAGCGATACCTTAATGGAAGGTATCAAAGTAGCTCATAAAATTGCTAACAAACATGAAGCATTACGCCGACAGTTACAATACATAGGCAAAGTGTTACGTACTGAAGACATGGAAAAAATCACGGCTAAATTAGATATCTTAAATGATAACAACCGTAAACGTACCCATGCAATTGCTCACCTAGAGTTGTTAACAGAACAGATGATTGAACTGGGCGATCCAAAAATCAATGATGCCCTAGAGATGTACCCGCAACTTGAACGTCAAAAGCTACGCCAGTTAGTACGTCAAGCCAATAAAGAGAAGAAATTAGAAAAACCAGCTAAAACAGCCAAAGAGTTATTTGTCTACTTAAAAACTAACTGTTTATAGTGATACCAACTTTACGCCTTAACCAAAAAAGCCAGAATCATCATTATTCTGGCTTTTTTATAGGTATATTTTATAGATACTGTTTAATTCGTTCCGCCTACGGTTAATTGATCAATTTTCAATGATGGTTGACCCACTCCCACTGGCAAGCTCTGCCCTTCTTTACCACAAACACCTACGCCTGGGTCTAAACACATATTATTCGCAACCATTGAGATTTTCTGCATTGCATCAAAGCCATTACCAATTAAGGTAGCACCTTTAATTGGCGCGGTAATTTTACCATCTTCAATCAAGTAAGCTTCAGAGGCTGAGAACACAAATTTACCCGAGGTAATATCCACTTGACCACCACCAAAATTAGGTGCGTAGATACCTTTTTTAACACTTTCGATTAACTCTTCATGTTGGTATTCACCATTTAACATAAAGGTATTAGTCATACGTGGCATTGGTAAATGAGCATAAGATTCACGACGTCCGTTTCCGGTTGGGTCGACTCCCATTAAACGCGCATTTAATTTATCCTGCATGTACCCTTTTAAAATACCATTTTCGATCAATACATTACGTTGACCTTTAGTCCCTTCATCATCGATATTAACCGAACCACGGCGGTCTGCAATACTACCATCATCAATAACCGTACAGTGTTTAGAAGCAACCTGTTGACCGATTTTACCTGAAAATGCCGAAGACCCCTTACGATTGAAGTCACCTTCTAACCCATGCCCCACTGCTTCATGCAATAGTACACCAGGCCAACCAGCACCTACAATCACAGGCATTGCTCCAGCAGGTGCCGCAATCGCTTCAATATTGATTAATGCTTGTCGTACAGCCTGGCGAGCATAACCAAACGCTTTTAATTCACCTTCTTGCGTATCAGTGAAGTAGTCAAGGTCAAATCGACCACCACCACCAGCGCTGCCACGTTCACGTTTACCGTTCTTTTCAATTAACACAGAGCAACTAAAGCGAATTAAAGGACGCACATCCGATGCTAAAGTACCATCGTTGGCCGCGACTAAGATCTCTTCGTAAACAGCATTTAATGACACTGTTACTTCAGTCACTGCAGGATCTAAAGCACGCGCAAAACTATCAACTTGCTTTAGCAGTTCGATCTTTTTATCACGACTCATGCTTTGTAAAGGGTCAGCAGAACCATAATAAAGCGGCTGTGCCGATGGCATAATCAACTTAACGCTTTTTTCTTGACCTGAGTTAGCAATACTTTTCGCAGCATTTGCAGCTTCAGCAATAGCACTTTTAGAAATATGATCAGAATAAGCAAAGCCAGTTTTTTCACCAGAAACAGCACGGATACCGACCCCTTTCTCAATGTTATAACTGCCTTCTTTAACAATACCGTCTTCTAATAACCAAGACTCATGTCGGCTGGCTTGAAAATAAAAATCTGCGTAATCAATTTGTGCTCCCGATATCTGACTAAGCTGTGATTCGAGATCACTAATTTGCATCTCCGCAGGGGCTAAAAAATTGTTTACGACTTGTTCAAAAGACATTAAAGATCCTTATTTATAAATACTATTAAATCGATTGTGTTGCTGTACCGGCATTTTCTTTCTAATTTGATTAACATCTTGTAATGAAAAATCCGCTTGTACCGAGCCATTGCCAGTTGTTAATTGCGCAACAAGCATTCCCCAAGCATCTACAATCATTGAGTGTCCATAGGTATAACGGGTTGCATGCTCTGGCTGATGTACAAAGTGCACTCCACCTTGGTTAGCCGCTAGCATATAACATTGTGTTTCTATGGCACGTGCTTGTAATAACGCTTGCCAATGCGCTTCTCCCGTCACTTGGGTAAAGGCCGCAGGTAAGATAATAATCTCAGCACCCTGTTCTCTGAGCTGCTGGAATAATCCTGGAAAACGTAAATCATAACATATTGCTAAACCAACTTTAGCAAAACCACAATCCACGACCTTAACCTGCTCCCCAGGAATAAAGGTATCCGATTCTCTGTAAGCGCCCTGTGCATCTTCTACATCCGCGTCAAACAAATGTATCTTATGATAATGCTCTAGTAGCAGGCCCTGTGGAGAATACACTAAGCAGGTGGTGTAAATTTTATCTTGTTGCTCGCTTTTAATCGGGAAACTGCCGCAAATCAAGGTGCATGAATAGGTTTTAGCCAATTCAGATAAACGGTGTTGCACATTACCATCACCTAGCGTTTCAGCTTTTAATAAATAATTATCTCGGCTACCAAAGCATAATGCGTTTTCAGGTAATAAAACTAAGTGATTCACTCCCGAATCTAAATTTAACGCATCAAGTTGTTCTATTACTTGCTCAAAATTATGTTCAATGCAGTCACTGCTAATAATTTGAACCGCGGTTAACTTGCAAGCTTGACTATCATTACTCATCTCATTACTCCTTAACAGAGCTGCTGTTAGTTGTATTGTTAGCTTGGTTATCTTCTAATTTTTCTAATACTTCACTATTTTGTAATTTAACTGAGCCTTTTAATCTATCTTCAATGGTTATTTTAGGGTCAGAAATAGGTCCTTTAGCTGAAAAATCAACACGAACAATAGTATCGACTACAGGCTCCAAAATTTTAGTCAACATCAATACTGCTGCACCGGTTAATGGGTTAATAGCAAAGGCAGCTAACACCGGTAAACTAGAAGTCACTGCCGGGCTATAACTGAAACGATAATTAACATTCAGGTTAGGTAAATCAATTAAACCCGTTCCCGAAATTTTACCCGCAGAGCCATCTAAGAAGTAATCATCATTTTTAAAAATACCATTAGTGATGGTAGCCGATAACGACATGGTATCGAACCCTAAACCTTTAGAGAATACATTGTCGAATTCAATATTTAGACTGCGACGAATCGCATCCAAACTTAAAAAGCTTAGTAGTCGAGCGCCTTTATCATCCACTTCCGTGATTTGGCCATCTTCAACATCCACGGTCAAATCACCATTCAACGAATCAAAGTTAAATTGCCATGGTGCACCAACCCAGTTTAAAGCGCCATTCACTTCACTTTCTTGGTAATTCATTGGGCTTTTATAACCTAAACGGCGCACAATATTTGTTTGGCTACTGCCCTTGGCATCAAAAATAATATTAGTGCGGCGTTGATCCCATACTCCTGAAATATTAGTCGCTTGTTGCTCTTCCCCGAGTTGTACATAATCGATGTTGTAACGGGACTTACTTGGGAATACATGTGCTTTCAATGGAGAGAAGGACATTTGATTATAAATACACACGACGCACTCTAAAAACACCTCAGGGTAGTCTAGGCGTAAGTTATCGCTAGGTTCAACTAAAGTTGCTGACTCTTGTTGTACAAAAGAATCTTTTAATGCATCCATATCTAAAGATTGAAAGTTCATCTTTTGAATATTGATATCATATCGATCAGGGACGCCTTTACGGTACTCCAAATTTGCTAATAGATCATCGCCTTTAACATTAATGGCAAGCTTCTTACCCGACTGTTGTAAATCCGTAGACAAGTTAACAATAGGCTGTTCGAATAATTCAGCATGCTTAACATCTAGATAAAGATGATCGAGATTAAATAATGTATTACTATCATCTGTACCTTGCTTAGCTTGTAAGTGTTCTTTAATTACACTAACCCAAGGCGTTAGGTTCACTCGAGATTCATTAATACGAACGATTTGCTTACTTTTATCAATAGGTAAATTTAAGTCATTACCTAAGCCGAGATAAAAGTATTTAAGCTTTGTTTGTTGGTCTGGGTAATACAATTCACCCGCTGATTTTAATTTATTTGAAATTAACGCATCCCAACGAATACCATCTGCATCACCGTTGACGTTAACTTTAGTCGGCCAAGACTGCAGCGCATTTTTATTGTAAGGTGCAGGCAGGTTAATTTTAGTGCCCTGTAGAGGAGATGTAAGGTAAACACCAAATTTATACTTATCTTGCTGTTGACTGAAATTAACTTGGCCTTGCCAATCTAAATTACCACTTAGTTGTAAAGGCAGCAATGAGGGTTGTTCACGGCTTAATTTACTCATGTCCCATTGACCAAATAAACTGACCAATAATTGATATTTACTGTCATTTTCATTACTAGAAAATGAAAAATTGACCGGTTGATCAAATAATTTTGCTGTTAACCCATCACCTGTAAAATTCTCATCAGTAAAACTAAAGCTACCCTGCGTATTTTCTAGTAACAGATTTGTTTCATCACTAAGCTTAATATTGACATCATTGCCATCAAGGTTAAATTGACCTTTAACTTGTGTTTGACCGTTATCTGTAGAAAATGGAATATTTAACGTTAACTTACCTTGTAAGTTATCCTGAATCTGTAAGGTATCGGCGACTTGCGTTAGGCTATCTTTAATCGGTGATTTAAGCAGGTACTGCATAATAGAGTCTGCTTTTTGGTCGATATCGGCTTCAATATTTATACCGCCATTACTAGACAGAGTAGCAATCTTAGCTGACAATTTATCAACCTTCATGCTGCCCAGTTTAGCTTTCTCACTTTCCATCAGTAATGAGTCATTTTCAAATAACAAGTCTAGATCTAAATCATACAAACCTTGCCATTCTTCAAAAAAATCATACTGGGCATTTTTGATTGGGATAAAAGCTTGGAAAATACCCTCTTGTTGTTTAAATGGGTATGCATTTAAAGGGCCATTCCACAACACTTTCGCACCATCTGCAGAGCCTTGTTGAATCGCTGACTGTAAATAACTGAAGACATCTTTACCCATTGCTTTCACTGGAAAGTAATGTTGAGCCTTACTTGCATCATTTAAAGAGGCGTAAGAATAAAGGCGTAAATAAGGGCTGGATGCTTGTTCATTTTCAGTTGTATTAGGATCACTTGGAGATACTAAATCATCACTGTTATTTGGTAAAAAAAGTGAAAATTGCGTGGTGCTTTTCAAGTCATCAGTATCAAGAAGAAATTGATTGCTGGCTAAAGTGACGCCAGTGGAATTAACTTTCCAATGCAGGTCAATATCAGCTTTTTGTAAAGGCATTGAACGATTAAATTGTCCATCAAAAGTAATACGTTGTGGATCAAGTAGAATCGATGCATGACCACTATCTTGGTCAGCAGTCACCTTAATATTCGCATTGCTCACCCCAGGGATTATATCGTGAGCTTGATTACTAAAATCATCAATATGTGCACTCACCGTCATTTGCCCAATGGGGTTAAAATGCATATCCAATTTACTCAATTTACCGCCTAACTCTAAATCAGCAACATAGTTAATCTGCTGTTCAGAAAGGGATGAAAATAATAAACCAAAGGGAGTAATCGCATTAATATTAATCCCCTTAAGATCAAACTGACCAAAACGACCAATATCACCATGACCTGCAATATTCACATCATTTAACGGTGTATAGTTATGGGTAATATTTAAATCATAACTATCAAACAACCAATGCTGGTCGTCATAGCTAAACTGAAATAAACCATCATTAATTTGCCAACTTTCAGATTCACCTAACAATGTCCAAGCGATTTCGGAGTTGTCCCAGTGCAATTGCATATTCTTAAAACCATTAACATCAAAATCACTCCATAAACGAAACGACACAACGGCAGAAGTAAGGTCGGCTAACGGGTTAATCTGTGGTTTTAAATACTCAGTGGCATTAAGGTTCTCTGCTTGAGCATACAAGCGCCCTACTAAGTTATCAGGAGTGCCTTCAGCATCACCAGTAACATCAATAATAAACTCTAGAGTATTCTCACCTAGCGTATTAGGCAATGACGCTTTACCAACACCTTGATGTTGCTGACCGTCATTTAACCAGCTCAAATCCTGGATTAGAATAGTTTTTTGGTTATAGAGGTGGTCAGTAAAACGAATACGACTTTCGGTAATAGAAAAAGAGCTTAATCGGAGTAGCAGGATATTTTTCAAAGAGGCTAAGGTGCCCTGAGATCCAGCTTCATCAGACTCGGAAGTTGATAACTGACCAATGCGTTCGACATCTAACGCCGATTTAAGCAATAAATCAGCACCCTTGATCGAGATATCATTAAAGATCAGCTGTTGCTTTTGTAAACTTTCTAAAAAATCTAAATGTAAAAATAGGTTATTAATTTTTAATTCGAAGGGTAAAACATCGGTTTCAGTGAAGGTGACATTATTTAAGGTCAGCACTAGACCGGAGAAGTCGATCCCTGCTGAAACTTTATCGGCATCGACATTAATATCGTGCTCTGCAGCAACCCACTCAACAAGTTGTGCTTTATAGTCTTCGACTCCATTAATTGCAAAACGGGCAGCGGTTAATAATACCGCTAAGACAATTAAAGTCACCACCAGCAAGACTATCAAGCATTTTAAACATCTTAATGTAAAATGTTTCAAAAATGAGAACCCATTTACCATCCTTTTACTGTATAACAAGTGGCGGTCAAGCCAGTAGTGACGCACTATTATTAACGATTAAGCTAGCTATCAATCTTAATACGCTTTTCGATAAAAGCAATCACCTCAGAGGAGTCTATTAGATCATCACCACATCAAACTGCTCTGGTCCATACAGCGGCTCAGCATGAATTTCCACACGCTTCTGCATAAACACGATTAACTCACCTAAATTATAGGATTCATCACCTTTCAGCGCCTCTGCAACCGCCACTGATGCATATACAGCAAAACGCTCAGCAGAATAAGCACGGTCTACACGTAATATTTCACGTAATATCTCATAACATACTGTCTCGACAGTTTTCACATAACCGCGACCATTACAGGTTTTGCACTCACCACAGAAAATATGCTCAAGACTTTCGTGAGTACGCTTACGCGTCATTTCAATCAAACCTAATGGCGAGAAATCGTTAATATGGGTCTTTACGCGATCTTTTGCCAATGCTTGCTCTAAGCTATTAAATACTCGGCGACGATGCTCTAGCAATTTCATATCGATAAAGTCGAGTATGATTATACCGCCTAGATTACGTAACCTTAATTGGCGAGCAATCGCTAAAGTCGCTTCAATATTGGTATTGAAAATAGTCTCTTCAAGATTGCGATGGCCAACAAATGCACCGGTATTAATATCTACAGTGGTCATAGCTTCCGTTTGATCAATAATCAAATACCCGCCAGATTTTAATTCCACTTTACGATTTAAGGCACGTTGCACTTCATTTTCTACATCAAACAGATCAAATATTGGGCTTTCACCAGCATAGTATTCAATCTTGCCTTCCAACTCAGGCACAAAATCGGCACTGAATTTAGATAACTCTTTAAAGCTCAATTTCGAATCGATACGTACTCGATCTATTTCGTTGCCTACAAAGTCTCGCAAAATACGAAATGCCAACCCTAAATCTTGATATAACATCTTATTCTTAGATTGCGTACGCTGTTTACGTGTGATGACTTTACGCCAAACACGCTGTAAAAAAGCCGCATCATTTCTTAATTCAGCTTCAGGAGCCCCTTCCGCTGCAGTACGAATGATAAAACCACCAAGGTCATCAACACAAGATTGTGTGATCTCCTTTAAACGCTCTCGCTCTTCAGCACTTTCAATGCGCTGTGATACCCCAACATGTTTGGTGTCAGGCATAAACACTAAATATCGTGAGGGTAAAGTAATATCCGTAGTTAAACGCGCGCCTTTTGTACCTAGCGGATCTTTTACAACTTGCACAATGATATTTTGTCCAGGCCTTACTAAGGTTGAAATATCAGCAACTTTAAATTTTTCTTTTTCCGGTCCAGTAAAACATTCCGCATGTAAATCGATATCAGATGCATGTAAAAAGGCAGCTTTTTCTAAACCAATGTCAACAAATGCAGCCTGCATCCCAGGTAATACGCGGGTCACTTTACCTTTGTAGATATTACCAGCAATACCTTTACTTACTTGACGCTCTATATGTAACTCTTGTAAAACACCACCTTCAATTAACGCAACACGCGTTTCTGTGGGGGTAATATTCATTAATAATTCAACAGACATGTTAAGCCTCTTCAAAGCGTTTAATAAGTTGTGCTGTTTCGTAAAGGGGTAACCCTACCACTGCACTATAACTACCCGAAATATGGGTGACGAATTGCCCTGCAATTCCTTGAATACCGTAACCACCAGCTTTATCTTTTGGCTCACCAGTATCCCAATAGTCTGAAATTTCTTGATCCGAGAGGATTTTAAATGTCACATCGGTAGTTACTAACTTAACCGCTTGTTGTTGTGCCGTGACTAACGCAACGGCCGTCAAGACTTGATGTGTATTACCCGATAACAAATGCATCATCTGTTGTGCATGCAGTTTGTCCTGTGGTTTCTCCATCACAATACCATCACACACCACAATCGTATCCGCACCTAACACCACGCCCTGCTGCTGATTATTAAGCAAACCCGCTAAGGCTTTTTCCAAAGCTAAACGTTGCACATAATGCTCGGCACTTTCTGCCACCTGCTGAGTTTCATCAATACCCGCTTTAATACGTTGATACTCAACATTAATTTGTGACAACAATTCACCGCGGCGCGGTGAACCTGATGCTAAAAACAGTTTAAATGGCATTAACTCACCTTATAACGAACGCGCAAGTAGCGCATAAATAGAAAGAACCAAGGCCAAATCAACATGGAGGTAAAAATTGACCAGAAATAAGGTCGATGTAACACAATCTCTTGCATGCTGGAGGCTATCCAATACAAACCTAATTTCGCAATAAAGATAAAGACACCTAATAATAAAGTAGTCTGCACTAAGGTAAAATTACGAAAACGTTGGAAATTGATACTGGTTAAATACGCCAATAAAGAAAACAATAAACCATGGGTTCCTAATGTTGAGCCTAATAACAGGTCAAGTATCAAACCCAGTATAAAAGCATGCCCAATGTTCACTCTATGCGGTAACGCAATAATCCAATAGAAAATCACTAAAATCATCCAATTAGGACGAAATGCATTAAACATGATCGGTAACGGAAAAATATCCGCCACCAAGCAAACAAAGAAAGTGAGGTAGATAACTCTATAACTATTCAGCAGGGGCATCGAATTCTTCCGGAGAATCTAACGTTAAATCAGCATCGGCTAATGGGTCATCATTCCATAGTAGGAGTAAATAACGGCTTCTATCTAGGTCCGCAACAGGTGTCGCCGTAACTGTGGCATACAACTCACCTTCTTGGTAATCAAAACGGCTAATTTTAGCCACCGGATAACCTGCAGGAAAACGTCCGCCTAAACCAGAGGTTACTAATAAGTCACCCTCTTTGATATCTGCATTACTTTGTACAAAAGGCACCTTAAGTTGATCCCAAGCGCCACTACCATGTACGACAGCAATCACATCATTACGTTGAACTCGCACCGGTATACCATGTGTTGCATCGACAATTAACACAACTCGGCTAGTGGTACTACCCACTTGTGACACTTGCCCAACTACACCCTGCTCATTGATCACAGGTTGTCCTAAATACACACCATTCAATGCGCCTTTATCAATTAATAATTGATGCGTAAATGGGTCAGAGCGTAAACTCATCACTTCAGTAATCATACGTTTGTATTTAAACTGCCTTTCAGAATTTAATAGTTGGCGAAGTTGTTTATTTTCACTTTGTAACTGTCCTAATAAAAGGCGATCTGCTTTTAAGTGTAAATTGTCTTTTTCTAATTGTTGATTACGATCGACTAACGCTTGTCTTGTCATGATGTTTTCAGAAAATGAACTGAATATTTTCTGTGGCGCATCGGCAACATATTGGATAGGTGAAACGATCGAATTTAAATAAACACGAGCCGAAGAGAATAAATTGAACTGACTGTCAGCGATCATCAAACCGATACAACAGGCTATCACAATGGATAGCCTAAGTACGAAGGAAGGACCGCGGGTAAAAATTGGTTTCATGGGGGTTTCTATTGAATGTTAACGCAGGAATCAACCTGCGTTAATTGATATCAATCTCCGTTAAAGACATCACCACCATGTGTATCGATCATCTCTAATGCCATACCGCCACCACGTGCAACACAGGTAAGAGGATCATCAGCAACAATCACAGGGATGCCAGATTCTTCAGACAACAGACGATCAAGTTCGCATAATAATGCACCACCACCTGTTAGGACCATACCTTGCTCAGCGATATCAGCTGCAAGCTCTGGTGGCGTTTTCTCTAATGCTAACATCACAGCTGAAACAATACCGCTTAATGGCTCTTGTAATGCTTCTAAGATTTCATTGCTGTTTAATGTAAAGCTGCGAGGAACACCTTCAGCAACGTTTACACCACGTACTTCAATCTCTTTAACTTCATCAATTGGATAAGCAATAGCAATACTGTGTTTGATGCGTTCAGCAGTAATTTCACCAATAGTACAACCGTAGTTACGACGCACATAATTGATAATAGCCTCATCAAATTTATCACCACCAATACGAACAGAGGCTGAATAAACGATACCATTTAATGAGATAACAGCAACTTCAGTAGTACCACCACCGATATCAACAACCATTGAACCTTTTGCTTCAGAGACAGGCATGCCTGCACCAATTGCTGCAGCCATTGGCTCATCAATTAAAAATACATCGCGTGCGCCAGCACCCATTGCAGATTCACGAATAGCACGACGTTCGACTTGTGTAGAGCCACAAGGCACACAAACTAAAACACGAGGGCTAGGACGCATAAAGCTATTGTTATGCACTTGTTTGATAAAATGTTGTAACATTTTTTCAGTGATATAGAAGTCAGCAATGACACCGTCTTTCATTGGACGAATTGCTTGAATGTTGCCAGGCGTTTTACCTAACATCTGCTTTGCAGCACTACCTACAGCGGCAACCCTTTTGCCATTTTTATCCATTCGAATTGCAACTACAGAAGGCTCATCCAAGACTATACCTTGGTCTTTTACATAAATAAGGGTATTTGCAGTTCCTAAATCGATTGATAAATCGTTAGAAAACATACCGCGGAACATTTTAAACATGAATATTTCCAAAAGAAGCGAATAAAAGTAATTCGCGTACTCTACCAACCCGCTAAAAATACAGCAAGAAAAGAAAGTGAAAAGCTTGCTTTTACTAGCATTAGCGAGCGCAAATTAGTTATTTTGATTACCGTCAAAGGATTACCAAGATAACATTTAACTATCAGCTTATTTTTCAACCAACAAAAAGCTGAATATACCTGTCGGTACACTTATACCAATTATAATAAATAAGCGCGCTAAATTTTGCATAGAAAAAATAACTTAGTTCAAGGCTTAAATTGAGCCTTTCGAAAATTAACTTCGTTAATCGTCTGCCGGAGAATTAACAAAAAGGAGATTAATTCTTGGGTGATGGTTCTCTTTACGAAATTTACAACGAAGAAATAAGTTATTTTAACAAGTAAATTAGCTCCGTTAATTAGTCTGGTTGGTATTAACTAAGCAGACACAAAGAAGCACAAATAGTTTCTTCTTTTAAGTGAATGTTTAGTTATAAAAAAACCTACCGAAGTAGGTTTTTAATTAATACATTAAAATGCTTAATGGCTCACTGATGCTAACTTTTCAAAGTAATCAGGGAATGTTTTAGAAGTACACTTAGGATCGTTAATCGTCACAGGTGTATCACTTAATGCCACTAATGAGAAACACATCGCCATACGATGATCATCATAAGTATCGATTTCTGCATGCTTAAGCTGTGCTGGCGGCGTTACTTCAATAAAGTCATGACCTTCAATCACTTCAGCACCGACTTTACGTAGCTCAGTTGCCATCGCATATAAACGATCTGTCTCTTTTACACGCCAGTTATAAACATTAGTGATTTTAGTGGTACCTTCAGCAAATAATGCCGCAACCGCAATAGTCATCGCAGCATCAGGAATATGGTTCATATCCATATCAATCGCTTTTAACTGACCTTTGCTGGCTTTAATGTAATCGTCACCCCATTCAATATTTGCGCCCATTGCTTCTAAGGCATCAGCGAATTGAATATCACCCTGTACTGATTTTTTGCCAATACCTGTCACTTTGATACTACCACCGCCAATTGCAGCAGCTGCTAAAAAGTAAGAAGCTGAAGACGCGTCACCTTCTACTAAGTAATTACCTGCTGCTTGATAAGTTTGACCACCTTTAATCACAAAGCGTTGGTACTCACCGTCAACGTTATCCACTTCAACACCAAAATCTTGCATGATTTGTAAAGTAATTTTAATGTAAGGTTTCGATACTAATTCACCCACGATATTAATGGTTGTATCTTCAGAAGCCATCGGTGCAGACATTAAAAATGCGGTTAAAAATTGGCTTGAAACACTGCCATCAATACTAATATCACCGCCTTTCAGGCCAGTTCCTTTAATTTTTAATGGTGGGTAATTTTCATCTTTTAAGTAACTAACGTCAGCGCCAGCTTGCTTAAGTGAATCAACCAATGAACCGATTGGTCGCTCGAACATACGCGGTTCACCAGTTAAGGTATATTCGCCTTGGCCTAAACATAAAGCAGCACATAAAGGACGCATTGCCGTACCTGCATTGCCTAAGAAAAGCTCGATATCACCTAATCCTTGTGTATCAAATGCACGACCTAATCCTTCAACAATACACTGTTTTTTATCTGCAGAAAGCGTGTAGTTAACGCCTAATTTTTTTAACGCATTTAACATATGACGGATATCATCACTGTCTAATAAATTAGTTAAAGTGGTCGTTCCTTGCGCCAATGCCGCTAATAATAAAGCGCGGTTTGATAGGCTTTTTGACCCGGGTAAATTAATTTCACCATCGACTTTTTTAATCGGGTTTAATAATAACTGTTCCATACTATCTGTTTCTCTTATTGCAAATTTAAAACACGGGTGAGTGCTTGTTTAAAACGTTGATTCTCTGCGTCAGTACCAATGCTAATGCGTAAATGTTGTGGTAAACCATAACCGGTGATCGGTCTTACAATCACCCCTTCTAACAATAGTTTTTGATAAACTTCGTCTCCCGATTGACCAACATTAACTGTAATAAAGTTACCCATAGATGGGATATACTGTAAATTATTAGCGTCAAAAAAAGCACTTAAGTCTTTCATGCCCGCATCATTTAAACGCACACTATCAACCAAGTATTGTTCATCTTGCAAAATAGTTTCCGCCGCTTTTAAAGCCAAAGCGTTACAGTTAAACGGTTGACGTACACGATTTAAAATATCAGCAATATCTGGATGAGAAATACTGTAACCAACACGTAAACCAGCCAAGCCATAAGCTTTAGAGAAAGTACGTGATACTATCAGATTAGGGAATTCAGCAATCCAAGCAATAGCATTACCACGACGCTCAGATGATGCATATTCAAAATAAGCTTCATCCAATACCACTAACACATCACTCGGAACTTGCTTCAAGAAGTCTTTAATCTCATCTTGCTCTAAAAAAGTTCCCGTCGGGTTATTAGGATTAGCAATAAAGATAAGTTTAGTTTTATCGGTGATCGCCGCCGCCATTGCCTCAAGATCATGACCATAATCTTTAGCTTTGACTACGACAGCGGTTGCGCCAATTGCTTGCGTTACTATTGGATAAACCACAAATGCATGTTCAGCAAACATCACTTCATGGCTATTATCTACAAAGGCACGTGCAATTAATTCTAATAAATCATTAGAGCCATTACCTAAAGTGATTTGGTTTAATTCGACTGCATACTTATTAGCTAGTGCCTGTTTAAGGTAATAACCATTTGCATCTGGGTAGCGTGTTAATTCCGTTAACTCTTTTTGTAATGTCGCTTTAACTGATTCACTTAACCCTAATGGGTTTTCATTAGAGGCTAATTTAACAATATTAGTTAATCCCAACTCACGCTCTAATTCATCGGTTGGTTTACCCGCTTGGTATGGGTGTAATTTTTGCACACCTTTATTCGCCAAGCTTAAAAAATCATTACTCATTTTACTTCCTTTCAATCACTTCTGTCGCGAGATTATGCGTAGCGTTTCTCAAATTCAGCCATAAAGTCAACTAAGGCTTGTACACCTTCGATTGGCATCGCATTGTAAATACTTGCGCGCATTCCACCGACTAATTTATGGCCTTTTAAGGTTAATAAACCTGCAGCTTTGGATTCGCTTAAAAAGGTTTCATTCAAGCTATCATCAGCTAATGTGAAAGGAATGTTCATACGGCTACGTACACTTTTATCTACATTATTGCTGTAGAAAGAAGACGCATCGATAGCGTTGTACAGCAGCTCAGCTTTCGCAATATTCTTTTTTTCTA
Source organism: Psychromonas sp. KJ10-5 (assembly GCF_055808325.1). Lineage (NCBI taxonomy): Bacteria > Pseudomonadati > Pseudomonadota > Gammaproteobacteria > Alteromonadales > Psychromonadaceae > Psychromonas > Psychromonas sp. KJ10-5. Next base: position 1,848,771 of record NZ_CM147864.1, read on the forward strand.
CTTCGGCAATACCACCTTGAGCTAATAGCCATTTAAACACTAACCCCGCTAAATACCATGAATACGTTGGTGGTGTGTTATACATAGAGTCAGCGTTTGCTTGTATCTCGTAATCAAAAATTGATGGAATCGCTTGGCGTGCTTTACCCACTAGGTCTTCACGTACAATGACAATTGCTAAACCAGATGGACCAATATTTTTTTGTGCTCCGGCGTAGACTAAGCCGAACTTACTAATATCCAATGGGCGAGACAAAATAGTTGAGCTCATATCAGCGACTAACGGCACAATCCCCGTTTCTGGCACATCAAAAATTTCAATCCCTTCAATGGTTTCATTTGGACAGTAATGCAGGTAGGCAGCACCACTATTAACAGGCCATTGATCACAAGGTTTAACGGTAATTTTGCCATCTTCCGTGGTGGTCATGATATCTGTTTCTTTAATACGCGCATGTTTCTTGGCTTCAACCACCGCAGACTTAGACCATTGTCCAGTCAGGATGTAATCCGCATCTAGCTTTTCGCCTAATAAGTTAAGTGGAACCGCAGCAAATTGACCACGTCCACCACCTTGGCAAAATAATACTTTGTAATTATCAGGTACTGACAGTAACTCGCGTAAATCCATCTCAGCTTGTTTAGCTAATGCGATGTATTCAGGGCTACGGTGACTTACTTCCATCACAGAAACCCCAGAACCTTGCCAGTTACAAAATTCACTTTGTGCTTGTTGCATTACTGCTTCAGGTAACATTGCTGGGCCAGCACAAAAATTATAAATCTTACTCATTTTTATATCCCTTAAAACAAAATAAGCGGCTACGGCCGCTTATTGATTATCATAATCCACTACTCAGCAGTATCAGTCTCTTGTTCATCGACTACGTCAGCTGGTGCTTCAGATGTACTACCTTCTTCAACAGAGGCAATCACTTCGCCTTCTTCACCTTCGTAAACAGGCACATCTTTAATTTCATCAATACGTTGTAATGCAACGATTTTCTCATCTTCAGAAGTACGGATCAACGTAACACCTTGTGTATTACGACCCACGACTGATACCTCAGAAACACGCGTACGTACTAAGGTACCCTTGTTTGAGATCAACATGATTTCATCGTTTTCATCAACCTGTACCGCACCGACCACTTTACCGTTACGTTCACTCACTTTAATTGAGATCACACCTTGCGTTGCACGGCTCTTAGACGAGTAATCTTCTAACGGTGTACGTTTACCGTAACCATTTTCAGTCGTTGTTAGGATATGGCCTGTTGCGTTTGGTACGATTAATGAAACAACCTTACCGCCTTCGTTTAATTTAATACCACGAACACCCGTTGCTGTACGCCCCATTGGACGAACACCTTTAAACTTGATTTCAGGGTTGCCGTTTTCATCTAAAACAACGTTACCTTCTTCATCAGTCACTTCACTCTCTTCAGCTTCTTTAAAGCGAACCACTTTACCTGCATCAGAGAACAACATGATTTCATCATTACCGTCAGTTAACGCAACACCGATTAGCTCGTTATCATCATTTAAGTTAATCGCAATCAAACCACTTGAACGTGGGCGACTGTAAGCACTTAATGCCGTTTTCTTAACCGTACCGTTAGCGGTTGCCATGAACACGTATTTATCATCTTCATACTCACGTACCGGCAAGATTGCTGTAATACGTTCACCCTCTTCAAGCGGTAAAATATTCACAATCGGACGACCACGTGCTTGACGAGATGCTAATGGTAACTGGAATGTTTTCAGCCAGTACAAACGACCACGCGTAGAGAAACATAAAATCGTATCATGGGTACTTGCCACTAATAGTTTTTCAATGAAATCTTCATCTTTCATCTTAGTTGCAGCTTTACCTTTACCACCACGACGCTGTGCTTCGTAATCAGATAGAGGTTGGTACTTAACGTAACCTTCGTGAGAAAGTGTAACGACCACATCTTCCTCAACGATTAAATCTTCCATACATAGGTCAGATTCAGATTCAGTAATTTCAGTGCGACGAGGGTCAGCAAAGTTATCACGCACTTCTTCTAACTCTTCTTCAATCACTTCCATTAAACGTGCAGGGTTTTCAAGAATGAATAACAGCGCAGCAATTATTTCTAATAGCTCTTTGTATTCACCTAAGATTTTCTCGTGCTCAAGACCCGTTAATTTATGTAAACGTAAATCAAGAATCGCTTGTGCTTGAATTTCAGTCATGAAGTATTGGTTATCACGGATACCGAACTCAACCGCTAAGCCATCAGGACGAGCCGCATCAACACCGCTTGCTTCTAACATAGAAGACACTGCACCTAAATCCCAACCACGTGCTTGTAAAGCAAGTTTCGCTTCGGCAGGTGTTGGTGACTTACGGATTAAATCAATAATTTCTTCGATGTTAACTAATGAAATCGCTAAACCTTCAAGGATGTGTGCACGGTCACGGGCTTTACGTAACTCAAATACCGTACGACGTGTAACTACTTCACGGCGATGCAGAATAAACGCTTCTAACATCTCTTTTAGGTTAAATAGTTTAGGTTGGCCATGGTCAAGTGCAACCGCATTGATACCGAAAGTCACCTGCATTTGTGTTTGTGCGTATAAGTTATTTAATACAACCTCACCCACTTCACCACGTTTAACTTCCACTACCATACGCATACCGTCTTTATCAGACTCATCGCGTAATGCACTAATACCTTCAATTTTCTTATCTTTTACAAATTCCGCAATCTTTTCAATCAGACGCGCTTTGTTCACTTGATAAGGTAATTCATGTACCACGATCGTTTCACGACCGGTTTTTTCGTTAACTTCAACTTCCGCTTTAGCACGTACTTTAATTTTACCGCGGCCAGTTGTGTAAGCATCAATAATACCTTTACGACCATTGATAATACCCGCAGTCGGGAAATCAGGCCCTGGTATATGTTCAATTAACTCATGAACCGTAATATCTTCATTTTTGATCAACGCTAAACATGCACTGATCACTTCACCTAGATTATGTGGTGGGATATTAGTTGCCATACCAACCGCAATACCCGAAGAACCATTAATCAATAGGTTTGGAATTTTTGTCGGTAGTACTTCAGGAATGAATTCAGTACCGTCATAGTTAGGTACGTAATCAACCGTTTCTTTTTCTAAATCGGCTAATAATTCATGGGCTAGCTTCTGCATACGGATTTCTGTGTAACGCATTGCTGCCGCGCTATCACCATCAACAGAACCGAAGTTACCTTGACCATCAACCAACATGTAACGTAGTGAGAAGTCTTGCGCCATACGAACGATAGTATCGTATACAGCAGTGTCACCATGTGGATGGTATTTACCGATTACATCACCAACAACACGTGCTGATTTTTTATAAGGCTTGTTCCAATCATTACGTAAGATATTCATCGCAAATAAAACACGGCGATGTACTGGTTTTAGACCGTCACGTACATCGGGCAATGCACGCCCTACGATCACGCTCATAGCGTATTCAAGATAAGAATTTTTTAATTCATCTTCAATATTAATTGGAGAAACGTCAGAGGCAAATTCGCTCATAGAAACTTAAATCCTTAATTTAGTGGAAATAGACTGAATTTAGTAAGGGATTGATAGTAGCACAAATGCACCTCAGCAAAAGGCTTTTAATAGGCAAAATCGCCTGAGAATCGTTTTATGAGCGAATTTGAGGCATTTATCGTTTTAAAGTACATTTTTTAAACAACTTAATTTTCAAATTAAAGCGCTCAGCGGCGCAAAATAAAATTCCCCATCCTAATTATTATCACGTTATAATCATTTGCTAGGTCAAATGACTCAATCAACAATGACATTAGCCCATTTTTCACTGCCACAAACATACAGGGTGCACCAGCATGGATCACAACACACCAGCAACAATTTCAGCCTTAGAAGCCACATCAGAAGCGTTGATACTAGAAGATAATGTCGATCAACAAGAGATCGAGAAGTTTTCAGCAATGGCAGAACAATGGTGGGATTTAGAAGGTGATTTCAAACCACTACACATGCTAAACCCAACACGTCTTGAATATATCGAACAAGGTGTACAAGGTTTGTTTGGCAAAAAAGTAGTCGATGTAGGTTGTGGTGGCGGTATCCTAGCAGAGAGCATGGCGATTAAAGGTGCAGAGGTCATTGGCATCGACATGGCACACGCTTCATTACAAATCGCGCGTTTACATGCCTTAGAAACAGAAACAAAAGTCACTTATAAAAAAACCACAGCCGAGCAGTTTGCCGCGGCTCATGCACAACAGTTTGATGTTGTGACTTGTATGGAGATGTTAGAGCACGTGCCAGATCCAGCGTCAGTGATCCAAGCATGTTGTGATTTAGTAAAACCAGGTGGCACAGTGTACTTTTCAACCATCAACAAAACCTGGAAAGCCTACCTAATGATGATTTTAGGCGCAGAGCACGTTTTAAAATGGGTACCAAAAGGGACTCATGAATATGAGAAATTCATTCGTCCTTCTCAGTTATTAAGCGCGATTGATAATACGCAGTTACATTGTGATGATTTATGTGGTGTGGAATACAGCCCGTTATCAAGTAATTTTAAAATCACTAAAAACGTTGATGTGAACTATATGTTGAAGTGTACTAAAGCACTTTAGTTTTTCGTTGTTTATTGTGTGTCGATTTTCGGGGCGCTGGGTGAATTAGCCGATAGGCTAGAGTTATGAACGGAAGAGCTCTGCGATTCCTTTTTTTAGCCTGCTTGTTTTTACTTTGTGTTATGTTTTGTTATTGCTCGTCTGCGCTCGTCGGGTCAGCTTTATACTTATTCACAGTGGTTTCGCCCTGTCGGCGAGTTCATTTTCTTTATACGAACAAAGAAAACAGAACCAAAAGAAAGTCGCCCCAATACGTTTTTAAAACCTGAATCAATCACACCCTTCTTAACGCACCGCTCATATTCGACTTCCCTGTCTCGAACTGAGCTACCATGCCTTAGTTTGCTAGGAAATTATCGTAGCCAACTTGAGCAAGGTTTTGTTGTAGCTAAATCAAGAGCTGTAAGTTCAGTTTGTAAAATTAGTATGTAGCTCATGACGTATCGATTTTCGGGGCGCTGACTTTAGTCTGCATGTTTTTACTTTGTGTTTTTTTACTAATACTAGTCTGCGCTCATCGAATCTAATTGATATTTCCAACTCTTGTTCTGCACTAACGGCGTGTTACTTTCTTTTGCTCACCAAAAGAAAGTAACCAAAGAAAAAGGCTCCCAATCGTTTTTTAACCTGAACAAATCACTACCTTCTTAACGCACCACTCATACTAGATTTCCCTGTCTCGAACTGAGCTACCCTGCCTTAGCTTGCTAAAGGCAGTAATTGATTCAGAAAAACTAAACGGGAAAGTGTTGTAGTCGCATTGAGCAAGGTTTTATTGTAGCTAAATCAAGAGCTGTGAGTTCAGTTTGTAAAATTAGTATGTAGTTCATGACGTATGGGTTTTCGGGGCGCTGGCTTTAGTCTGCATGTTTTTACTTTGTGTTTTTACTAATTACTCGTCCGCGCTCATCGAATCTGATTGATATTTCCAACTTTTGTTCCGCCCTAACGGCGTGCTACCTTCTTAACGCACCGCTCATATTCGACTTCCCTGTTTCGAACTGAGCTACCATGCCTTAGTTTGCTAGGAAATTATCGTAGCCAACTTGAGCAAGGTTTTGTTGTAGGTAAATCAAGAGTCGTTATATCAGTTTGTTGAATTAGTCTTCAGCTTATAAAGTATGGGTTTTCAGGGCGCTGACTTTAGTCTGCATGTTTTTACTTTGTGTTTTTTTTACTAATACTCGTTCGCGCTGGGTGAATTAGCCGATAGGCTTGTTATGAACGGAAGCGCTCTGCGATTCCTTTTTTTAGCCTGCTTTTTTTGTTTTAAATTTATTATATAATTTAAAACGCCGCTCAATTATTATCGAATAGCATATTATTCGTTGCTAATAAAAACTATTTGTTCAAGAAACCAAATTTTCAAGGAAGGTTAAATTTGGAAGATACCGTCAATAGAGTGATTAAAGTTCACCCCAATTCAAAACGTAATGCACTAACGCTCATATGCCTTGGATGCACTTTGATTTTTATTTTTTGGATTATCAGTTTATTTCTTTGGCAAACCATTAAAATTCAATTGATTTTGCTCATATGTATCAGCTTAATGATTGCATTTATTGGGCTCCTTAAATATTTGGAGCCCGAAACCAGCTTTTTTATCACACCTAAAATGATTGAATATTGTCACCTTAATGGAAAATGGACATTGCCATGGCAAGATATTATACGCTTTGGAGAAGTTAAAGCAGACGTCAGAGGACAGCACACACAGTTGCCTTACCTTGGCATCAAGCTAAATAATTTAGAATATCTCGCCAAAAACATATCCCCAAGGCTCGCCAACAAGTTAATTCACGAGCAACAAGAATTAATCGTTTTGGCTATCATTAATAAAGAAATTAGTGCTGAAGAAGATTTGATTAATTTTGAACCATTCACGTTAAATGAAGTGATATATAAAGGCCCAATCGCAGGATGGTTACATCGTACGGAACAACTCGCCAAAGCATATGGTTATCATCTTTATTTGCCAGAGAGCAGTTTAGATCGAGATATAAACCATTTTTTAACCTTATTAAAAGAGTGCCATCACTACATCATTGTAAATGGGCCTTCTTAGTTTTTTAGTCGTAATCAATGACCTGAAAAGGAATAATCGCAAATATAAGCAACCAGGCTGCTAGATTCTGCTTCTCGTCTGCGCTCGTCGAAGCTAAATTGATATTTCAAACTTTGTTTTCCGCCCTGTCGGCGAGTTCATTTTTTATACGAACAAAGAAACGGAACCAACAGAAACTCACCCCGATCGTTTTTTAATCTGAATGAATAACAACGTTGTAACGCACCGGCTCTTGCTGGCCATCCATGGCCAAAACTAGCCTAACCAAACATTCTGTTTGGATTTGCTAAAAGCAAAGTATGATTTGGGAAGCTTAACGGCGGGGAGTTGTTGCCGCATTTAACATGGCCATTTTTTCGTTTATGCCATGTTCGATAAAGTGCTTAATAAAATTAAATGTTTAATGCAAAACTTAATAAAACACGTTTTCCTGATTCAATTTTAGTGACGCTGTGTTCATACTTATCTGGTCTGAATAAATACACGCGATTAAATAAATTGAGGATGCATTTTGTACACTTAAACACACCACCCACTTTGGGTTGTACCAATATGAAATTAAGTTTGTAATAGCGTCCTTTTTGAACATTATCAACGTGCATCCTGACACTGTGATTAATAGGATAAGTGACTAGGTTTATCGAAAATATCTTACTATAAAGAATGGTTTTATTTTTAATGGTTTCGGTCATATTGTCTCCATGCCAATGAACTGTTTATTCTAGCATTGAGTCATCTGTAATAGCCCTGTTTAGCAATATCAAAATGCGATGAGATATAACCAAATAATACATTTCATTTGTTTATAAAAGATTTGGGTGTCCAGCTCTTCTATTTGGATTTAAATGGCATTTTTTGGTAAAAATTGTCAAAAAACACCATCTAATAGTGATTTTTTTTAAATCAGTGTTACTATCTAATGTAGATACGTCATTTATTTAAAGGCATTTTAATGTTAATTGAATTTACTGTTAAAAACTATCGCTCTATTAAAGAAGAGCAAGTATTTAGCATGGTAAAAAGTACGGGCAATGAACTAGAAAGTACTAATACTTTCGTTCATGACTCAACGACTCCAACTAAATTACTTCGCTCTTCTGTCATTTACGGAGCAAATGCAGCTGGGAAATCAAATTTACTCCGTGCAATGATGGATATGGAAGAAATCGTCAGAAATTCAGCAACAAATAATCAACAAGGCGATGCGATCCCAGTAGCTCCATTTTTGTTTGATGACACATCATCAAGTGAGCCAACAGAGTTTGAAATGGTATTTATAAATGAAGGTATAAAATACCAATACGGTTTTTCTGCAACTCAAAATAGATTTTTAGAAGAATGGCTAATTGCTTACCCCAAAGGGAGAGCACAAAGGTGGTTTTCTCGTGTATTTAATAAGCATAATAATATTTATTCTTTCAAATATAGTGACCATTTTTCAGGGCCAAAAACTGTATTACAAAATGCGACAAGAGAAAATGCATTATTCTTATCAACGGCAGTACAATTGAACAATAATCAACTGAAACCGATTTTTGGATGGTTTAAGGATAAGCTTAGACCGACAAACGTTGGGGGATGGGGGCCGAGCTTTACAGCGTCTTTATGTGAAAAAAATGAGACTAAATGCCAAGTTTTGGATTTTTTACAATCTGCTGATTTTAATATTCATGACATTGAAGTGGAATCTGAAAAATTTGATCCAAATTCATTACCTGACGAACTACCAGAAGCTTTTAAAGAAACTCTGATTAAAGAAATGCAAGGAAAAGAAGTCTTTGATATTAAAGCAGTACATAAAACACAATCAGGTAAGTTAATTCCGATGGACTTTTCTGAAGAATCTGATGGAACTCAAAAGTTCTTTTCATTTGCAGGCCCTTGGATTGATATTCTTAAAAATGGATACATCCTTGTTGTCGATGAATTACACGATAACTTGCACCCTAAAATGGTGAGGTACTTAGTGAATTTATTTCATGACGATAGAACTAATCCTAAAAATGCTCAACTAATTTTCACAACACATGAAACATCGATTCTTAATCAAGAAGTGTTTAGGCGAGATCAAATTTGGTTTTGTGAAAAAAGCAGAAATCAAGAAACATCCATTTATCCTTTAACTGATTTTAGTACAAGGAAAGATAGAGAAAATTTAGAGCTATCATATTTATCAGGCCGCTTTGGAGCTATTCCATTTATCCAACCTTGTAAAGAGATTGGTGTATAATATGGGCTCAGATAATCTTCATCACAAACGTAAAGCTAAAAAAACTAAAGATCTCCAAAGAAAAAAATCTCAAAGAGCGTCATATGATAAAATACTTATTGTCTGTGAAGGAGAAAAAACTGAGCCAAATTACTCCACTGACTTGGTTTGTTATTACAAAATTAATACTGCTAATGTAGCAATAGATGGCTCATGTGGCTCTAGTCCTAGGAGTATATTAAAGAGGGCAGAAGATTTAGCCAAAAACGAATCTAAAAAAGGCGATGGTTTTGATCGAATATACTGCGTTTTTGATAAAGATAATCACGAAACTTATGATGAGACTGTCGATAAAATAGCAAGTAAAAAGCCTAAAGGAATATTTTATGCAGCTATATCTGTCCCTTGCTTTGAGTACTGGCTATTACTTCATTTCGACTATACAACTAAGCCATATTATAAATCGGGTAATTCTAGCATCGGAAATGAAGTGCTAAAAGATCTAAAAGCCTTCTACCCAAATTATGAAAAAGGAAATGATAAAGTTTTTAGTCAGCTTATAGGGCAACTTGAGTTTGCGAAACAGAATGCTAAGCGAGCGCTAAAACACTCAGACAGTAGTTTTACTGATAATCCATCAACCAATATTCATGAGTTAATTGACTATTTGCAAAATATAAAATAATTAATGCAAAAAACAATAGTGTTATCTATGACATCATAGTTAATAATTAAATTAAAGTTTGGAGCACATATAATCACTCTTTGAAATAAAGTTTGAATTGTTATTTTAAAGCCGTTGATTAAAAAAAGGCTATTCCTCTTAATGGTTACAGGATTTTTCTAAATAAACTTATTTTTATACCATGTGACTTTTATCGACAAATCACCTGACTAAACTCTTTTCACACATAAAAAATAATAAAAAGGTTGGTCCCTACATATTTAAATAAACAAGATCAGTTAGTTATAATAAGACTTGTTTCAATATAGCAACGTCCCTTACCCAGTGAGATTTTCTGAATTAATCGCTACTTTTAGCAAACGAAGGTAGCTATGAATTCGGATCTAGTTTCTTTTCACTTATTGCCTCGGCTTATCGACTTTTCTCATTTTTCCCTATAAAAGTAATGAGTAAGGCGATCAAAACACCTACTAAACCGATACTTGAAAATACAATGCTGTACTCACTTTTAATACCAAAAATGTTTAATAGACTGATAAAAAAGGCTGGACACCCACATATTTAAATAAACAAGATCAGTTAGTTACAACAAAACTTATCTCAATATGACTACGTCCGTTTTCCCAATAAGCTTTTCTGAATTAATCGCCACCTTTAGTAAACGAAGGTAGCGAGCAACTCGGGATTAGTTTCTTTTTACTTAATGCCTTGGCTTATCCACTTTTTCATTTTTACCTATAAAAGTAATGAGTAAGGCAACCAAAACACCTACTAAACCGATACTTGAAAATACAATGCTGAACTCACTTTTAATACCAAAGATGTTTAATAGGCTGGTTATTAGTAATAATGTCATCCCGAGTGTTTTTATTTTCGTTAACCGCTTATTTAGGCTAAACCAACCATCACAAGATGGACATTGCTTTTCTACGTAGATGCTATTTTTATTGATGCTTTTAATATCTTTCAGGCTAATTTTTTCTTGGCAATGTGGGCACGTTACTTTCACTTTTAATCCTTGAGGCTTATTAATTTCAGTTAACAATCTGGTAAGGCAATAAAATATCATAATTTTATATTAATCATGCCATTCATTTAAACGCCTAGTTAAAAACATGAGCCTCTAGTCTTTGAACTAAAAAGAGTGTTTGCCTCAACACGACAAGAATAAAAGCTAAAACACACAAAAGGAAAAGTATGAGACAGGCATTCTTAATCTTCTTTCTGTATTTTTCTCATCTAGCTCAAATACCTCAAGCCAGACTTTTCTTACTTTAAAGGTATCTGGTTTCTTCTATCTTTTAGCAGTTCGAAGCGTCGTTCAGTATGTTCAGTCTTCTTTTGCACGGTATAGCGATAGTCATTGCTTTACTGGCTAGCAGCATCATTAAGTAGAGCTCCCTGCTTTTCTAGTCGATGGGCGGAGCCAGTGGATATAGTTTGCGAAGATACGGAATAATGAGTTCCGTATGATGAAAACGGTCCTTTTTTACTATTAATCAATGCTAGCTAAACCCTTTTTCTGCTAGAATTCAAAACTTAATATCTCATCTTTTCATCCACATAAGAGTGAATTACATGACACATCCAATTTTAGGTACGGCAACCTCGGCAAGTGCAACTAAGGCATTACTATTAGGCTCAGGCGAATTAGGCAAAGAAGTGGCTATCGAGCTACAACGTTTTGGCATCGAAGTAATTGCTGCTGATAGCTATGCAAACGCGCCAGCAATGCAAATTGCACATCGTTCACATGTTGTCAGCATGCTAGATGGAAAACGCTTAGAAGAAATCATTCGCTTAGAAAACCCTGATTTCATTATTCCTGAAGTAGAAGCGATTGCGACTGATACTTTGCTGGAGTTAGAGCAACAAGGTTTTAATGTTGTCCCGACTGCGCGTGCTGCAAAATTGACCATGGATAGAGAAGGTATTCGTCGTTTAGCGGCTGAAACTTTGAGCGTGAAAACTTCACCTTACATTTTTGCCGATACTAAAGAAGAGTATTTACAAGCAGTTAAAGAGATTGGCCAGCCTTGCGTGATTAAGCCTGTAATGAGCAGTTCAGGTAAAGGTCAAAGCGTGGTAAAAACGGATGCAGATTTAGATAACTCTTGGACTTACTCTCAAGAAGGTGGCCGAACTGGTGAAGGTCGTATCATTATTGAAGGCTTTGTTCCATTTGATTATGAAATCACTTTATTAACGGTTAGCGCGGTTGATGGCATACACTTTTGCGCCCCTATTGGGCATCGTCAAGAAGACGGTGATTACCGTGAATCATGGCAGCCACAAGCAATGTCTGAAACAGCATTACAAAAAGCCCAAGCTATTGCGACAAAGGTGGTTACTGAATTAGGTGGATTTGGTTTATTTGGGATGGAATTTTTTGTAAAAGGTGATGAAGTTTACTTTAGCGAAGTCTCGCCTCGCCCACACGATACAGGCTTGGTGACTTTGATTTCACAGGATTTATCTGAGTTCGCTTTGCATGTGCGCGCTATTTTAGGTTTCCCTATTGGTAATATTACGCAATACGGCCCTTCAGCTTCGAGTGTTATTTTAGGTAATGGCACATCACAAGATATCCAATTTGAAGGTGTTGCCACTGCGCTAGGCAAAGTAGCAGGTTCGCAGATACGTTTGTTTGCAAAACCCAATATTAATGGTGGTCGCCGTTTAGGTGTCGCGATTGCTCGTGGTGACAATATTGAACAAGCCATTGAAAATGCAAAATCTGTCAGTGCTGCTGTAAACATTGCTTATTAAATATAAGTTTATTAAATAAAGATTTTTGCTCAACCTGACATAGCCTTTAGCAAGCTCAAGCAAGGATCGAATTATTCGACAGCATCGTTTTACAAAATCGGAAATCTACATAAACTAGTGTGATTGGTATTAATAGACGACATATATTAAAAAAGGCAAATCAACATGATTTGCCTTTTCGTATTTTATTAACTTAATCATTGGTATTTAAAATTTGTATTCAAGACCAACTGATGCGTATTTCATATCAGTTGAAAAGTCAGAATCGCTGTCCGCGCTTTCTGCATCCAAATCATTATCATAAACGGTATAATCGACTTTAACTGCCCAGTTTTTATCTAAGTGATAACTTACCCCTACCCCTGCAAATAACCCAGTGTCATCTTCGTTTCCATCAACTCCTAGCACAGAGTAATCCGTTTCATACCAGAGCTGGCCACCTTTAGCATAAATTTCGATATTGTTTGTCACTGGTAAACCTAATTTTAACCCAAGGGTGTATCCATCGGTTTCTGCACTTGCAACAGTGTTTCCATAATCACCAAAATCGACGTAACTCCCCTCAACAGCAATATATTCATTCAAAGAGTAACCTACGAATAGCTGATAAGCATCTTTATCATCATCAAATTCGTCATCATTATCTACTCGTAAATAACCATAGTTACCACCGACATAAACACCTGCCGCATCGGAATCTGGGTTATATGCTTCTGCATGCGCCAATGTTGCAGAGCTTAAAAAACCAGTTGAAATTAATGCGTATGCTAAAATTGACTTTTTCATTGTATGCTCCATAAGTGTTTTATTATTTAATACTCATACTGAATTACTTTGTTAGTAGAGTTGCTCTTCAAGCTATTAAAGCTGTTTAAGCTGATTAAGTATTTACAAAATATGTGCCAACATTTACCCCTAAAAAAAAGGGTGCTTTTCGTTCTAAAAATGTACAATTCGTTGTTTTAATGTGAATTTTTTATAATTCACTATGAAGAAATTACATACTCTAATTGCTCAAGAAAATTTTTGAATACCCCATGTTTAGAATAAGCACCAGCAAAAAATTTCAATAAAATCTTCCTCAATATGGCTAGGTCCATTCCTCCCATTAAGTTTTTCTGAATCAATCACTGAACTTAGCAAGGTAAGGAACCGTTGCTAGCGCTCTCCAGATGGGCGTCGGATATGAGCGGTGCTTGAGGTAGCCCTTATTGCTTTACCTCAAAGGTATAGATCAGAAAACGATACAGGAGCCTTTTTCTTTCTTTTTTTGAAGGTATAGGTTTCTTTAGGGTGGGGAAAAAATAACTTGCCGACCGGACGGCACACTGACAATAAATATAAAACAGCGGAGACGAGATCTCAGATATCTAAATAAATGAAGACTGGGTTACCGTTCAGAACAAAGTATTAAAGGTAACCAGATTCAAACACTTGTTTGATTAATGCTATGAATAGCATGGCAAATACTAAAATAGGTAAGATTTTACTGTACTTAGCTTGTTGTTTCGCATCAATAGGCTTGGCATAACGCTCACCGAGTATCACCATCAAGGCAACAGCACCAAATAACGCAATCAAGATCCAGATAATTGTCATACTCTCCCCTTAACGATTCCACTTATTGTAATAGTTACATCATGTGTTCAACATAGCATATAGATCAATGTATATGGGCATTACATCACTATGCATTAGCAAGGAGACGTTGAAAATGAGATTTTTAGATTTCAGCAAGCTAAGGAATGATGGCACTTCTAACGCCCCTCTTTCCATAATGAACTTCATGAAAACCTTTCAATTGGCCCTGTAATAGTTACAGGGTGAGCAGACCTTTAATTTCACCAACTAAAAAATAACATTAATAATCAACACCTTAAATGTTGGCATGCAACTTGTAACGCTTCTTATTAAGAACATCGACGCAATCACTATATTGCATTTATTCAAGCTAACTTAAGGAGTTATATTATGAATAACGACATTATGAAAGGTCAGTGGAAACAAGTTTCAGGTACTATCAAAGAGAAATGGGGTAAGTTAACAGATGATGACTTACAAGAAATTGACGGTAACCTAGAAGTATTCCAAGGCAAAATGCAAGAAAAATACGGTATGGAAAAAGATGAAGCAGAAAAAGAGTTTAATAAGACATTCTCATAGGTCTTAACCTCTTATGTAATGTTTATTAAATAATTTATTCAAGGCCAATTCAATTGGCCTTTTTTTCAAACAATAAAATGAAGTTTTATTTTCATTAAAAGGGAGTTTGGTGTCTATAAAAAGCGCTAAAAAATCCCCCAAAAATTGAATCTAAGCTGGTATTAATCGAGCTCAAAATCTCGTCACGATTGTTAATTGACTCATTAGTATATTTTCAATACCAAAATAATTTTAAGTTTCACACAAAAATACAGTTTATAAAAAGACACAATCAATTCAGTTCTTAATAGGTTTTATTTATCACAACTAACTAAAACTCTATTTATCAACATGTTTTATCAGTATCCAAAGGTCACAAAAAATAAGGATAGTGTTTATGATCATTTTATCAGGGTTATTTTTTATTATAGGTTTAGCCTTATTGCTCGGCGGTGGTTGGCTAATTGCGTTGGGTGGTAGCTTATATTATTGCTTAGCCGGAATAGCATTCATTGCGGTGTCATTATTAGTGCGTAACAAAAATGCATACGCTAACTTTATTTACGCTATTTTTTTAATGGCGACAATGGTTTGGTCAATTCTTGAATCAGGTCTCAGTTGGTGGCCTTTAGCAACTAGAATGGGACTTTTCCTAGTGTTAGCAATCCCTCTCCTCTTAATTGCTTTTGTTAAACATCGTCGCGGTTGGATATTTTTATTGCCCGTCTGGTTAGCGACCAGTGCCACTACGCTTTCCCCTTTAATGGTTACATCCCCGACAACGGTAGAGGGTCAATTACCGCGAGCTGTTAGTATGCCCTTTTCAAGTGATGTAGATGAAAGTGATTGGAATGCTTATGGTAGAAGCAATTTGGGGCAACGATTTTCTCCTTTGGCTAACATTACACCTGAGAATGTCGATCAATTACAATTGGCTTGGCAATATCAAACAGGTGATAAAAAAGGCCCTAAAGATGTAGGCGAAACCACTTATGAAGCAACCCCACTTAAAATAGGTAATGCACTTTACCTTTGTACGCCTCATAATTGGCTTATTGCTTTAAATGCAGATACAGGTGAAGAGCAATGGGTTTACGACGCCAAAGTACCCGCTGAAAGTCAGCGCCAGCATCAAACTTGTCGTGGAGTTTCTTATTTACCACCAAGTGATAGTAAACCACTTCCTGATGTTCAAACCATTTCAACACCTTCAGAAAATCTAAGCGCATTACAATGCGATGCACAATTATTTTTACCCACATCAGATGCACGTCTTATCGCCGTTGACCCTGTTACAGGAGCGCGCTGTGCTAACTTTGCCGAGAACGGAGAGTTAGATTTAATGCACAATATGCCATTTAAACAATCTGGTTATTATTATTCAACGTCGCCTCCATTAGTAGCAGGTGGTGTAGTCATCGTGGCTGGTTCAGTAAATGATAATTACGATATTAATTCGCCTTCTGGTGTGATCCGAGCTTATGACGTGAAGACGGGTGAGTTAATGTGGAACTGGGATTCAGGAAAGCCAAATAAAACAGCACCAATTGGAGAAGATGAACTATATGCAACTAGCTCACCAAATAGCTGGTCTGTTGCGAGTGCAGATGAGGAGTTAGGATTAGCTTATTTCCCAATGGGTAACCGAACTCCCGATCAACTAGGTATATACCGCACACCTGCTGAAGAAAAATATGCAACATCTGTTGTGGCATTGAGTCTTAAAACAGGTCAAGTCGCTTGGGTTCAACAGTTTGTTCATCATGATTTATGGGATATGGATACGCCTGCTCAACCTTCTTTATTAGATCTAGACACTGAAACAGGAAAACAACCCGCTTTGGTAATTCCAACCAAGCAAGGCGATATTTATGTGCTTAATAGAGCGACAGGTGAAGCTATATTGCCGATCACCGAAGAAGCTGCTCCACAAGGTGCGATTGTTGGAGATCACACAGCTAAAACTCAACCGACTTCTGCTTTATCTTTTAAACCAGAAAAATTAACAGAATCGGATATGTGGGGAGCAACGCCATTAGACCAGTTAATATGCAGAATTAACTTTAAAAAATTACGCTATGAGGGTCGTTACACACCACCATCAGAACAAGGCTCAATTATATACCCAGGTAACTTTGGTGTATTCAACTGGGGCAGTATTGCAATAGATCCTAAACGTCAGCAATTATTTGGAATGCCTCTTTACCTTGCTTTTACATCAACATTAGTGCCCAAAGAAGGACTCGATTTAAGTGGTTCAAATAAAGGGGAACAAGGGGTTAATTCAAATGAAGGGGCTGATTATGCTGTAGATTTAAAACCATTCCTTTCTCCACTGGGCATTCCCTGCCAACAACCTCCTTGGGGATTTGTAGCTGGTGCAAACCTTAAAACTGGTCAGACGGTTTGGAAACATAAGAATGGCACTATTGAAGATATGACGCCACTTAAACTGCCAATTGAAATGGGTGTACCTGGTATTGGTGGTCCAATTATTACTGATAGCGGCATCGTATTTATGGCGGCGACGGTTGATAATTACTTGCGAGCTTACAACCTATCCGATGGTAAGGAGCTGTGGAAAGCGCGATTACCAGCAGGTGGGCAAGCCACTCCAATGACCTATTTAAACAGTAAAGGTGAACAAATGGTCGTGCAAGTTGCAGGTGGTCATGGTTCTATTGGAACAACAATTGGTGATTATGTTATTGCTTATAAACTAAAGAAATAGCAATAGCCAAGGGCTAAATATAACTCAAGAATGCTGGGTTATATTTAGTCTATTTATATGGGCTATGCGTTAAAAAGGTACTTATTCTTTTATCTCAAAGGAATAGCATCAAAATTGTTACAGTTGCCTTTTTCTGTAGATCAATTAAAGCGATACATTACTAGGGAGACCGAAGGAATAAGTTACTCTTCCCCCTCAAAAGACATCAACAATCCCAAACAATAAAATAACAATCCGCATTATATTGTTGATATAAATAGTTTATGTTATTAAATATGTTCAAAGCCTAATTAAACGCATTATCGAGTTAAGAGTAGGCCTCTCTCTATTTAGAACATAAGGATGATTATGTTTGCACAAGTTGTTGGGATACTTTTTCCTGTTTTTGCGATAACTCTTGTTGGATTTTTTATTGGCCGCTGGTTAAAACCAGACTTCAAACCAATCAATCGCATCAATATGGATGTACTTGTTCCAGCACTTGTATTCTCATCTTTAGCAGTAATGCCAATGGAAATGGGACAACTCCCATTAATTACAGCATCAGTTGTCGCTGTATTATTACCTGGCCTATTAATGGTCCCTATTTGCAAAGTTTTTAAGTTAAATTTTAAAATTTGGGCACCGTCGAATATGTTCAGAAATAGCGGTAACTTAGCTATTCCTTTGTTTACCTATACTTTTGGGGATACCGCACTTGCCCCCGCTGTATTGCTTTTTGTTATCTCATCCTGCGCACACCTTAGTATCGGCATCGCTTTATTAAGTGATGGGAGCCCTATTAAAAAGATGCTGACTATGCCGGTATTTTTAGCGGCTTTGTTAGGGTTAGTATTAAATCTTAGTGGCGTAGGCATATGGAAACCGCTTTATGATGCCACCCATTTACTCGGCGGCGCTTCTATCCCGATTATGCTGTTATCACTTGGCTCTCAGATGTGTAATATTCGCCTTAGTGGTTTAAAGGTTGGGATTATGTGTACGGTATTGTCATTTGTTACAGGTGCAATTGCCTTTATAGCAATCTATCTATTTATCCCGTTACCAACACTACATTTACAAATGTTGCTTTTGTTTACTATGCTACCGCCAGCGGTGATGAATTATATGCTCGCAGAAAGATTTAATATTGGGCCAGAAAAAGTGGCATCGATGGTGTTATTCAGCAATTTTTTCAGCATTATCACGCTTCCTATTGTGCTGGTTATAGCTTTGTCACTAGGCTAAAAGGTGATCGTAAAATGGTTGTTATAACCTATGGGGGATAAATGGACTTTATTGCATTGATTATAACTGTGCCAACGCTAGTCATCGGGATCAACCTTATTTCTTGCATTCTATTTAAACGAATTTTTGTATTTGGGCACCATCTTAAGATCAACAAAAATATGAGTATTGCTGAGTTAAAAATGCAAGTTAACAAGCCATTTATATTCGGTAACTGGTATCGTAAAGGTGAAGCAAATTATGCTCGCGCAGTTTTTTCGAATACGCTTCTCTTCGCTGCTCTTTTCTTGATAACAGCGGTACTCACATAAATTAATACGAATACCACTTCAACAATATCTAGCTGAATAACTGACCGCTAAGCTGGCGTTGCCCATTAACAATGGGCTATTAAGCTTTGTTCAGTTACCACTGATTTGGGATCAACGAATTACGACGAGCAACTGAGGTGAGATACCCCACCAACATTAAAGAACTCAAGCGGCTTCAAGCGATAAAACTTATCTTCCACTGACTGCGACTGTTCTTCGTATGGGTTCGCCATCACTTCTTGTAGCTCTTGAATTAAACTGTCATCCCCTACTGCTGCTTGTTGATAAGCAGGTTTAAGTAGCCATTCACGTAAAATGTATTTAGGGTTCACTTGCTTCATCTGCTTTGACACATCTTCAAGTGTTGTACCTGCATTGGCATTACAGTCACTAATAAGTAGCGCTTTCCATTTAACAAACCATTCTATCCAACGTGTATCTACCTGCTGACTCTCGGCTTCCTGCTCAGCACTTTTATGCATTAAATTTGTGTAGAAGCTTTTCTTAAGTGGGCGAATATCGTTAGGGATCGACGATAACTCTCTAAAGAAAATCGTATAATCGATAGGCGTTTGCATCATTATCATCTGTAACTCACGAAGTACTGCCATGTGTTCAGGCTTATCCAATGAACTGAGACCAAGCTTAGCAGCCCACATAGCTTGCATTTTCGATTCCATCACGGTTGAAAACTCACTTTGAATGTCTTCAAGTGCAGATAAAGCGTCTTGATCGGTTGCCAATAGTGGTTTTAATGCTGAGCAAAACATTTCAAAGTTACTTTGTGCAGCCTTAGGTTGGTTCATAAACGAGAAGTGATTACCGCCGCCCGTCCAAGGCTGGTAATGAGGATTAAACAGGTCACTAAACCCGAAAGGGCCATAATCTAAGGTAAAACCACCAGCAGCACAGTTATCGCTGTTGAAGTTACCTTGGCAAAAACCAACACGGATCCAGTTTGCAATTAATGAGGTGAGACGCTCACGAAACTCACCTGCCAATTGGACTATCTTTTCGGGCGTGCTTAGTGCTTTGTCAATCACTTCCGCGTATTCACGGTCGATCAAGTGCAATACTATTTTTTCAAGTTCATCAATGGCGTGAAGCTGCTCATCATATTCGCCATCGTCACGGGTACGACGAGCGAACAGTTCGATTTGTCCAACGCGTAGGAATGATGGAGCAACACGTGTTGAAATAGCAACAGGCTCAGTAACCATCATATCCGGATTTTCCGATCGTGATCCTTCTGCATACCACCCACGCTGTACCGTTTCAGTTTTTGAAACATACAAACTCAAAGAACGTGAAGTAGCCACACCCAGGGCATGCATATGATCCTGCGCCAAGAATTCACGGACGCTTGAACGTAACACTGCGCGACCATCGGCACCACGACAATATGGAGTACGGCCACCACCTTTTAACTGCATTTCCCAACGTTGACCGTTAATCACCGCTTCAAGTACTGAGATAGCACGGCCATCTCCATATCCGTTACCAGTTTGAAACGGGCACTGGTGAATGAACTCAACACCGTAAATAGAAAGTGCATATCCTGTCGCCCACCCTACTTTGCGCATTGGCTCAGGTACTTGAGTAATGTCCCCGGAGAATAATCGCATAAAATCCGCAGACTCAGCTAGACCGTCCGCTAAACCAAGTTCAGCAAAAAAACGCTTACTGTGCGCAACATATTGCGGGTCTTTAATAGGGGTTGGTTTAACTGGCACATAATGGCCTGAGAAAACTTGTCGTTCAGTATGGTCAACACCATTTTCTGTCGCATCAGGATCGCAGTTAAGCCTATCCATGAAAGAATAATTCGCCAAGTTAGCAAGCTCACTGAAGGTCGAAATAATAGGTGTTGTTGAATTTTTTTTCTGAGGCTGTTGGTTTGTCATAATGATTTATACCAAGGTTGATCAAGATAAAAGTGTATACCTGATATCTTACCCCGATATGCTAGAGACTTCTGTACTTATTGTGAGCGACTAATTTATAGCCTGGCATTAAGCGGAAATGACTAACGAACCGATGTAGGCAATTTGATTTAAAAAATAATCAGGAGCTAATCCTCTGCACGGTCATTAGCCCCTTTTAAAAGTATTTTCGATAACTCGCTATTGGATAAATCCTCCTACTGCTTGAATAGGCGTTAAACTGCTTCCTTTACTAACCCATGCACTAATTGCCTGAGCTTGCTCTTGATGGGCATCTTTAGATAAATTCAACGTCGCCACCCATTGGTTATTTTCAAATGTCATCGCCATTTTTTGCCAATCCAGTGCAACAAATTCATGGCGTAATTGCTTATTACGGTTTTCGCCGCGCTTAACATTACTTTTTAAATCCATTCCTAAGGGGGCGACGGATAAAATAAGTGGTTTACTTTGATCAGCAACAACCCCTTCACTTGGTGAAAAAATCGCTTTGACTTGATGCTGAGAATCTAATGATTGATAATCAATTTTTAAATTACCAATTGCGCTTTTAGCCATGGCTTCTACGGCACCCTGTATAGAATGCCCTCTAAAAAAGCCTTTCCACTCTTCACCTGAAATAATAAAGTTAGGTGTGTACACGCTGCGTTGAAGACCATTTGCTGACAAGCTATATTGTCTAGCTGTATATTCAGGTGTGGCAAAGCGATCTGTCCAACCTAATCTATCCCAATAATCGACATGAAAAGCCACTGGCACAAAGGTTTGAAATAATTGTGGGTCACCAACGAGTTGACTCAGCTTTTTCTCTGCTGGCGGGCAAGAACTACAACCTTCAGAGCTAAAAAGCTCAACTAAAGCGACCTTATTTACCCCACTATTAAACGTTTCAGCGAGCACTTGTTGTTGGCTGAGCATAGCAACGGCTAACAAACTAGATGTAATTAATTTTTTCATTCTGTCCTCTTTATTTGCTAAGCGATCCAACATTCAACTAACCTATCGATTTTTGCTGTTTTATATCAATTAGGTAGCTGATTGTGTTTAGAAGACCTAGTAAAAAGAGATTTGATTGCATTAAAAACATAAATTCTTGTAACACAAAGTGAAATGGAGAGTATTTCCAATGAAATATCAATTAGATAATAAGTGACGCCCAGTCTTGTAAACCTACTTCAATATTCGCATAATAAAGTGGTTAAAAATTAATCACCACAATCTACCTATTCTTTGTAACCATCTATTTTCAATGTGCTAAGGAAATATTATGACTTGTTGGCAGAAACTACTATTCATTCACTTCAGTTTGTTGGCGAGCACAGTACAAGCTGACCTTTCACTGCCTATGTTTGAAGATAAAACGCCTTATCAAACACAAGTAGTTTGGCCTGATATCATTATTCCATGGGGTATGGTTCAATTACCCAATGAGCAGATTTTAGCGACGGAACGTTCAGGTAAATTATGGTTATTAAGCGAAGGTAAACCTTCCATTGAAATAGTAGGTTTACCAGAAATTGATAGCAATGGACAAGGTGGCTTACTTGACATTGCTTTGCATCCTAAGTTTGAAAATAACCAAGTTGTTTTTTTCACCTATGCTAGCCAATATATCAATAATAATAAGACAGCCAGTAACACCGCTTTAATGCGAGCTAAATTAGATCTGAATAACCATAGGTTAGTTGAGCAGAAACAGCTATACCTTGGTGAAGGTGATTCAAATAAAGGCCAACATTATGGCAGTCGTATTGCCGTGACGGATCAGTTTGTATATTTTTCCATTGGAGACCGTGGACAACGTGATAAAAATCCACAAAACCTATCATTAGACGGCGGTAAAATTTATCGATTAAATCTTGATGGTAGTATCCCGACCTCCAATCCTTTTTATCAACAAGCTAACGCCAAAAAAGCCATCTACTCCTATGGACATCGTAATCCACAAGGTTTAGTGACACTTGCTGACAATACTCAACTTTGGTCACATGAACATGGTCCAAGAGGTGGTGATGAAGTTAATTTAATTGAAGCGGGGAAAAATTATGGTTGGCCTGTTATTGGCTATGGCACTAATTATATTGGTACTAACTATACTGATATTACTGAAAAGCAAGGAATGGAGCAGCCTAAACTCTATTGGGATCCCTCCATCGCACCTTCCGGTATGGCCTATATTAGCAGTGAACAATATCCGCAATGGCAAGGTAAGGTATTGCTCGGAGGAATGAAATATGGGCATTTAGTCTTGCTAGAAATAAACAATAAACACGTAATGAAACAAACTAAGTTATTAGCGGGTATTGGTAGAGTAAGAAATGTTATGCAAGGTAACGATGGTTATATTTACTTAGGCATTGATGGTAAAGGTATCCTAAGGTTACTCCCTGAAGAAAGCTAATGATTAGTCTTTTATTGTCATTGCCTTTTGGTTCATAGTGGCTTTAGTGAGCTTCATCAAGAATGAACTTTTATCATTAACTTATCTGAAGGCTCACTTCACAATTACATAATTGTATTACAAATATGAAAAGCGTTAGGGTTACACTGGATTTATCTAATACTTACATTAATTCAGGAATGTTTCTATGACGCGTTATCCACCTTTAAAATATGTACTGAGCAGTGTCAGTGTATCTATATTACTCTCTGGTTGTACCCTTCCCCCTCCTGAAAATGGAGTATGGCCAGCAGATATTATTGATTTAAGTTATTGGAAAATCACCCTGCCCTTAGAGGCGAACAGCGGTAAAGCGAGAGAAGTTAGCGTCAGTGATATTAAAACATTTTACAACACTGATTTTTTCTATGCGAATACTGAAGGTGGTGTTGTCTTTGCCACACCAAACAAAGCTCCTACAACGGGCGGTTCAACCAATACCCGCAGTGAATTAAGACAGATGATGAACGGAAACTCAGGGGGTGGACCTAAAGATAAGATGAATAACTTTGCACTGGCCGCTAATCCCAATGCAAAGAAATTTGCCGGTGTCGGTGGGCAATTAAAAGCCACATTAAAAGTAGATGCAGTCTCTTTACACGCAGGCTATCCAAATAAGCCCCCTGCTTACTCTATGGTTGTCGGTCAGATACATGCAGGTAAAGATGAATATCTTCTATATGGTACAGATGACCAGTTTGGCTGGGGAAATGAACCGATTAAAATTTATTATAAAAAGTGGCCAAATCATACAACAGGCTCAGTTTTTTGGACTTATGAAAAAAACCTACCGAGAAAAGATCCTAACCGTACTGATGTCGCCTACCCAGTTTGGGGAAATACCTGGGAAAACCCAACAGATCCTGCGGCTACAGGGATCGCATTAGGAGAAGAGTTTAGTTATGTGATTAACGTGCACAACAATATTATGTACCTTACCTTTACCACCAAAAACCAGGCTGAAGTAAACTATCAAATTGATTTATCCAACAACATTGATGCTTACGGTAAAGTAGATGCGTTAGATAACCCAGACGGATATCAAAAAGATTGGTTTTATTTTAAGGCAGGCGCATATAACCAATGTAGCAGTAAAGATGCGCCCGGCATATGGTACACCAATTGTCCCGGCACAGGAGAGTGGGCTATAGATAAAGCCAACGGGGATTACGCGCAAGCTACTTTCTATAATATCGAATTAAGCACTTCAGAAGCGCCAAGCAATTAACTCGATCAGTTATAAAAACCGTTTAATTAACGGTTTTTATAACCTCTATCTAATCAGGATAGCCTTACCTCTCCCGATTAACCTTTTCAGATCAATTTAACCTACTTTATTTAATCAATATAATTCAATTACTTAGAGTTATCCCGAAAAAAACAAACAAAAAAACCTATCAAAAATTAAAAGTTTCACATAAAAACCTATCAATAGTATAGAAACTACCCATTTTACTTAATGATAATAAGTATCAATAATAGCTACACATAACAGAGACATACTTTAAGAGGGACACACAATGGCTAAAACAATTACTTTTGCAGGCATCCACTTCAGCATCGCAACCCTAGTTGCTTTTGCTTTGACAGGTAATTTTTTATTGGGCAGTTTGATTGCGATTATCGAACCATCTATTAATACCGTAGCCTTCTATTTTCATGAAAAAGTTTGGCAACATGTGCCTTTCCTTAAAAAGCGCGAGTCAATGACCAAGGCAAAAACAATCAGCTTTGCTGTGATTCACTTTAATGTTGCCTTTGCTGTTACTTTCGCTTTAACTGGCGATGCATTCATCGGCGGTTTAATGGCAACGATTGAGCCAACCATTAACTCTTTTGCTTACTTCTTCCATGAAAAAGCATGGGGTAACAAAAATAAACAATCAGATTATGAAATTGAACAGGCTATGTGCGTTTAATGACATTTAGTTAAAAAACTTCATCCCCCCTTCCTGCTAGGTCTTTATAATTAACATAAAGACCTAGCAGGAAAATTACTCGTTTCCGCTCCTCATATATTTTTCGCACACCAGCCTCACTCTTTGGAAAAAGAGATAAAATATTAAAAATATGGCATGCTATTGGGTTGTCTCCTGTGAGCGAGTGAAGCAGAGATATAAATACAAACTTTATTCGAAGCGCACAATGCAAACGTTTCGTAAAAACCAATTAGAGACAACACATGGCAAAGAAGAAAAAATCGAGTTTATTAGGCAAAATCTGGTATGTCCTGTGGCGTTTACTTTTGTTAATGATATTGACCCTGCTACTATTTCGCTTTGTACCATTACCGACCTCTGCTTTTATGTTACAAAGCCCATATCCTGTAACACAGAAATGGATCAGTATTGATAAGCTCTCACCTGCTATGTCGTTGGCTGTTGTAGCCTCTGAAGATCAACGTTTTCCCACTCACTTTGGCGTCGATTTTACAGCGATTGTTGATGCACTTGAACAATACGATGACGGTGATGGGTTACGTGGCGCAAGCACGATTACCCAACAAACAGCAAAAAATATTTTCCTATGGTCAGGCAGAAGCTTTATCCGTAAAGGTTTAGAGGCCGGTTTAGCGCTCAGCCTAGAAGCTGCTTGGGGTAAAAAGCGTATTTTGGAAGTGTATTTGAACATTGCAGAGTTTGGAAAAGGCATTTATGGGGTTGAAGCGGCCAGCCAACATTACTTTGGCAAGTCAGCGACCCAACTCACTGCTCATCAAACAGCACAGTTAGCAGTATTATTACCTAGCCCGCGTACTCGTGATCCACGTAATCTAACGGCTAAACTCAGCCAACGAGTGATTTGGGTCGAACGTCAAATGCGACAACTAGGCGCAGGTTATCTTAAACCTATTCTTGAAAATTAACTTTCTCAAGGGAGCTATAATAAAACGCAGTAGCTATCATCTACCACAGTCGCCTACCGGCTAATTTACACTACGCAATGAATAGATCATATTTGGGGCAAACGACTGCCCCATCCAGTTTTTCACTTGCTTATTAACGTACTAGGCGATCAATTCTTGACGTATAATTGCGGCGCCAGCACTAAGTGCATTTAATTTACCCAGTGCAACTTCACGTGATAAAGGTGCCATACCGCAGTTAGTACAAGGGTACAGTTTATCTGCATCCACATATTTAAGTGCTTCTCTTAGCGTATTAGCGACTTCTTGCGGGGTTTCAATCACATTGCTTGCAACATCAATCGCTCCTACCATCACTTTTTTACCTCGAATAAGGGCTAGTAATTCCATTGGAACATGCGAGTTGTGACACTCCAAAGAGATAATATCAATGTTAGAGGCTTTCAATTTAGGGAAAACCGCTTCATATTGACGCCATTCGTTACCTAATGTTTTCTTCCAGTCGGTATTGGCTTTAATGCCATATCCGTAACAAATGTGTACAGCAGTTTCACATTTAAGCCCTTCAATGGCCCTTTCTAAACATGCAATCCCCCACTCATTTACTTCATCAAAAAACACATTAAAGGCCGGTTCATCAAATTGAATAATATCCACGCCTGCCGCTTCTAACTCTTTCGCTTCCTGATTAAGGATGATTGCAAATTGCCAAGCCAGTTCTTTTCGGCTTTTATAATGATCATCATAAAGAGTGTCAATCATGGTCATTGGCCCAGGTAAGGCCCATTTAATGGGTTGATCAGTTTGTTGACGTAAAAATTTCGCATCTTCAACAAATACTGATTTTTGTCGGCTAACGGGACCAATTACAGTCGGTACACTCGCATCATATCGGTCACGAATTTTAACAATTTTACGGTTCTCAAAATCCACGCCATTAAGGTGCTCAATAAAGGTAGTCACAAAATGCTGACGGGTTTGTTCGCCATCACTGACAATATCGATACCTGCAAGTTGCTGTTGGTGTAACGCTAAGCACAATGCATCTTTTTTACCATCAACTAATGTTTGTTCTTGTAGTTTCCACGGTGACCATAATGTTTCAGACTCTGCAAGCCAAGACGGTTTTGGCAAGCTGCCTGCCGTAGAAGTGGGTAATAATACTTTCATCAATATTCATCCTGTTTAGGGTATTTTATGTTAATTCTTTTACTGTTTTTATTGGGCTATTAAGCAAAACAAGCTGGCTGGGTATCCAACTGTTCTAATAACTTTTTATGTGGTTTGATGAAAAACTCCTCAGCAAACTTACCTTGTGCTATGCCTAATCGACTGCGCTCATCTCGGTCATATAAAATATGTGTTAATGAATAATCTACATGCTTTAAATCAGGCTTATAAATATCACTAGCCACTGTATTGGCATTGTAAATTTCAGGTCGATAGATCTTCTGGAAAGTTTCCATCGTGCTAATGGTGCTGATTAGTTCCAGATTTGTGTAATCATTCAACAAATCCCCCATAAAGTAGAAAGCCAGTGGCGCTACCGCATTTTCAGGCATGAAATAACGTACCTGTAAGCCCATCTTTCTAAAATATTGTTCCGTTAATGAGGAGGCATTAGGCTGATACTCAATACCTAATATCGGATGCTGATTACCTGTACGTTGATAGGTTTTAGTTTCCGCCACACTCAAACAAATAACCGGTTTTTTAATAAAGTATGCTTTATAAGCAGGAGAGTTTAAAAAAGACTTAAATAGCCTTCCATGCAGCTCACCAAAATTTTCAGGTACAGTGAATGAAGACTTACCTTTGTTATGTGCTGACAACAAAATACTAAAATCGTAATCACGTATATAAGATGAGAAATTGTTGCCAACAACCCCATCAATACGCAGCCCGCTTTGATGATCAACAATATTAGTTTTTAACATTTCAATGGAGGGAAAAGTTTGCATACTATTCTGAATATTCATTTCAACAGAAACGATTTCAAGTTCAACAGAGTAACGCTTTGCTTCAGCGTTATCCCAATGAGCTAAGCGATTAAATCGATTATCGATCATCTTAAATGCGTTGCGTAAATTATGCTGGCGGTTTTCTCCACGAGCCAGATTAGCAAAGTTTGTTGTCGCTCGTGTGTTGTCTGCTGGCTGGTAATGCTCATCTAAAGCAGTGCTGTTAACCGTAAATGTAAAATCTGTATTCATCGTTTTTAGCTCCAATTGTCTATCATAAAATCTACACACTCCTTGTTTATTAAGACTTCCTAGCCAATCCCCTTATTGGTATCTGAAACACCAAATAATAAAAGTCAGGGTAATATTGCCTAGCATTAAACAGCAGTAAGTATTTTATACGCCAAATCAAACATGAACAAAAATGATTAATATTCAAATAAACATGAAAATAACTAATAAACAAAAATTAACGTGATTAACAACGATAAAACAGAACTGAGTACAACACCTTTGTAAGATTGGATAGTGTTGGGCTTTTCTTTAATGAATTTTCTGATGTCATGTAACGCAGGAAACAATAGGCATTGAGAAAAATGTATCCTTTGCCCTCAAAACGTTATATTAAAAATGGACCTATTATTTGATACTTTTTCAAAATACGGCTCAACTGGTTTATATTGGATCATTATTGTAAGCCGTATTAAGCAGATAACTACAGGACAACTATATGGACAAGCATCAACTTGGCTTTCAACCTGAATATCAAGAAGAAACCATTACCTTTACTGAAGTAAGCGAATTGCTAGGCCTTACTTTACTTGAATTTGGAGCACCCTGGTGTCCACATTGCCAATTGGGTAGTGAATTAATCAAAGAGGCTTTTGCAGAGGATACTAAATATAGTCGATTAAGGCATATCAAAGTCTTTGACGGGAAAGGTAAACAACTGGGCCGCGCTTTTAAGGTCAAGCTATGGCCGACCTTCATTTTATTAAAAGATGGTGATGAGGTTGCCCGTTTGATTCGCCCAACAGAGTCACAGTCTCTACAGCTATTTTTAAACAAATAATAGATGCAGAATTTAATAGTCTTCGAAAGCAATTACAGGCTTAAAATTGATTATTAATCAGGAAGTACATAGATAAAGCTAATAATCTTGGTTTAATAAGGTTTCCTATCACCTTTATATTAGATCTTTAAGGGTGAGCTTATCTTGCATAACCACACTTTTTCTAAGCACTTTTGTTGCTTAAAACCCATTTATTTTAATCTTATTAATGCCCGCTAAAAGTAAGTGTATTTTAGTAAAGAAAAGCCATATAACACTCACATTTTGGTAGATAGTTTAAGCCTATAATTAAGTGCCAAATACAACAAAAAAAACGATGAAAAAAGATAATAAAAACATGAACAAGTTCTAAGTTTATAAAAAAGCTATTTCTCCCTCAAATAATTTTCTGTGAAAAAAAAAGCTAAAATAATGTTTGCATTTCCTATAAAACAGAGCTGAACTGAAACCATTTGTTAGTGACTACTAACCAACTTAAATCATCTCTATTTGTCCACAATTTTATCCACTAATTTAACAAAACTTATCCCTTGAAAAATTCTCAAAAAGCTTTATCTTGTGTCTCTTCTTTTAAAGCAACACTACATCTTGTGTTTTATTTGAACAACACACACTAGAGTAAAGACAGCCTAAATAGCTAACATCTTTACTCTACTAACATCAAGCAAAGGCCTCTAAAAATGAATAAAAACCTGTCTGTCACTAAGCGTAATGGGAAAAAAGAACCCATTGACCTTGATAAAATCCATCGCGTCATTACATGGGCAGCAGAAGGTTTAAACAACGTTTCAGTATCTCAGGTAGAGTTAAACTCTCATATTCAATTTTATGATGGTATTCGTACTGACGATATCCATGAAACGATCATTAAAGCCGCTGCTGATTTAATCTCTGAAGAGTCGCCAGATTACCAATATCTTGCTGCACATCTAGCAGTATTCCACTTACGTAAACGCGCTTACCAACGCTTTACACCACCAAGTGTATTCGAACACGTGAGTAAGATGGTTTCTAAAGGTAAATATGATGAACATTTACTAGAAGATTACACTAAGCAAGAGTTTGAAGAGATGGATCAATTTATTGATCACTCTCGTGATTTAAATTTCTCTTATGCAGCAGTAAAACAGCTGGAAGGTAAATACCTAGTACAGAACCGTGTAAGTGGTGAAATCTACGAAAGTGCACAGTTCTTATACCTAATGGTAGCGGCATGTTTATTCTCTGATTACGATAAAGAAACTCGTTTAGATTATATTAAGCGTTTTTACGATGCGACGTCATTATTTAAGATTTCATTACCGACACCGATCATGTCTGGTGTGCGTACTCCGACTCGTCAATTCAGCTCATGTGTATTAATTGAGACAGGCGATAGCCTAGACTCTATCAATGCAACGTCTAGCGCCATTGTTAAATACGTATCACAACGTGCTGGTATTGGTATTAATGCGGGCCGTATTCGTGCGATGGGCAGTAATATTCGTGGTGGTGAAGCTTACCACACGGGTTGTATTCCATTTTACAAACACTTCCAAACGGCTGTTAAATCTTGTTCACAAGGTGGCGTTCGTGGTGGTGCAGCAACTGTCTTCTACCCGATTTGGCACTTAGAAGTTGAATCATTACTGGTATTGAAAAATAACCGTGGTATTGAATCAAACCGTGTTCGTCACCTTGATTACGGTGTACAACTTGGTCGTTTATTCTACCAACGCTTAATCGACAAAAAAGAGATCACACTATTCAGCCCTTCTGATACACCTGGGTTATACGATGCTTTCTTTGAAGACCAAGATGAGTTTGAGCGTTTATACCACCTATATGAAGCTGATGAGTCAATCCGTAAGAGCTCAATTCCTGCGGTAGAGTTATTCTCTCTATTGATGCAAGAGCGTGCAAGTACAGGCCGTATTTACATTCAGAATGTTGACCACTGTAATACACACAGTCCATTTGACAGTAAAGTAGCACCTGTACGCCAAAGTAACTTATGTTTAGAGATTGCGTTACCAACTAAACCATTAACGCATATTAAAGATGAAGAAGGTGAAATCGCCCTTTGTACTTTATCTGCGATTAACTTAGGGGCAATTGAGTCATTAGATGAAATTGAAGAGTTATCAGAGCTTGCAGTAAGAGCACTTGATAACCTGTTAGATTACCAAGATTACCCAATTCTTGCGGCTGAAAAAAGCAGCATGAGCCGTCGTACTCTAGGTATAGGTGTAATCAACTACGCTTACTACTTAGCGAAAAACGGCGTGAAATACTCTGACGGTAGTGCAAATAACCTAACGCATAGAGCATTTGAAGCAATTCAATACTACCTATTGAAAGCATCAAACAAGTTAGCTAAAGAACGTGGTGCTTGTGAGAAGTTTCATGAAACACGTTACTCACAAGGTATTTTACCGTTAGATAACTACAAAAAATCGTTAGATGCAATTTGTGACGAAGGTTACCACTTAGATTGGGAGCAATTACGCGCAGACATCGTTAAAGATGGTTTACGTAACTCAACCTTATCTGCCTTGATGCCTTCTGAAACATCAAGCCAAATTTCAAATGCAACTAACGGTATTGAGCCTCCACGTGGTTTTATTAGTGTTAAAGCGAGTAAAGATGGTATTTTGAAACAGGTTGTACCTGAATTTGATAAATACAAAGATCAATACGAATTATTATGGAGCATTCCAAATAATAAAGGTTATTTAGAACTAGTAGGTATCATGCAGAAGTTTGTTGACCAAGCTATCTCAGCAAATACAAACTATGATCCAAAACGTTTTGATGACGGTAAAGTACCAATGACGATTCTACTTAAAGACCTATTAATGGCTTACAAGATGGGATTAAAAACACTGTACTACCATAATACACGCGATGGTGCAGATGATGAAAAAGTCATCGAAGATGATGGTTGTGCGGGCGGCGCTTGTAAAATATAAAATATAGAAATTTAATAATAATTCTATAAATCAAAAGGATGCCTCAAGGCATCCTTTTTTGTTTTTGCTAGAAAACATCTTTTATTTTTTGCTTATTTGATAATCTCTCCTAAAGTAAATATACCTACAATTAAATACAAGCATTATTCACCCTTCATTACCCGCTTTTAAAAATTAATTGTAATTATTTAAATAATTAAGAAATTAAATTAAATCTTCTCGGGTCTTGGTATGGGAGCTTTAAATAATGACGACATAAATTATTGCTCACACATACTAATAACGGACAACAACCCGCTTTTAATGCTTAGCAAGGACCATTTTTAAAGCATTAATGCGCATTGATATAAAGGCTAATAAACTATGTTAAAAAAGATCGTACTCTTGATACTAGCAATCGGATTAATAGGGTTGTTTTTCCACTTCAACCTACACCAATTGCTCACCCTTGAAGGGTTAAAAGGTTCAATGGATCAGTTCACTTCATTACGTGAACAATCACCTGCTTTAGTGATTGGTGGTTTCTTTATTTTATATGTATTAGTGACTGCATTAGCATTGCCAGGTGCCGCTATTTTGACCTTAGCAGCAGGCGCACTGTTTGGTTTATTTGAAGGCTTAATCATTGCTTCATTTGCTTCTAGTATTGGTGCGCTGTGTTCGTTCTTAGTTTCACGCTACTTATTACGTGATTCGCTGAAACAACGTTTTCCAGAACGTTTATCAGCTATTGATGAAGGGATCAAAAAAGAAGGTGCATTTTACTTATTCACTTTACGTTTAGTACCTATCTTCCCATTCTTCCTAATCAATCTATTAATGGGTGTGACAGCACTTAAATCTTGGACTTTCTACTGGGTAAGCCAAATCGGTATGTTAGCTGGAACCTTTATCTTCGTGAATGCAGGTACGCAACTAGCTAAAATCGATAGCCTGTCAGGTATCTTATCTTTTGGTTTAATCATCTCATTTGTTTTACTCGGTATATTCCCACTTATTGCAAAAGGTATTGTTAATATGATTAAAAAACGTCAAGTCTATAAAAAATGGACTAAACCAGCTAAGTTTGACCGTAACATGGTTGTTATTGGTGCAGGCGCAGGCGGTCTAGTAACAAGTTACATTGCAGCAGCTGTTAAAGCTAAAGTAACTTTGGTTGAAGCCGGTGAAATGGGTGGTGACTGTCTAAACTATGGTTGTGTACCAAGTAAAGCCATCATCAAAAGCGCAAAAATTGCAGAGCAAATTAGAAATGCACACCATTACGGTTTAGAAGATACAACACCGCAATTTTCATTCAAAAAAGTAATGGAGCGTGTACATCAAGTTGTTGCTGACGTTGCACCGCATGACAGTGTTGAACGTTACACTGATTTAGGTGTAGAAGTAGAAAAAGGTTACGCAAAAATTCTTGACCCTTGGACAGTAGAAATTAGCTACGAAGATGGTACTAAAAAGAAATTAACGACTCGTACTATTGTTATCGCAACTGGAGCTCGCCCATTTGTTCCACCACTACCAGGTATCGAAGAAACAGGTTATGTTACTAGTGATACGTTATGGACTGAGTTCGCTAAATTAGAAACACCACCAGAGAAACTAGTGGTATTAGGCGGTGGTCCAATCGGTTCTGAATTAGCACAAAGCTTCGCTCGCTTAGGCTCGAACGTTACACAAATTGAGATGGCAGAGCGCATCATGATCAAAGAAGATCTTGAGGTGTCTGAATTCGCTACCGAGTCATTAAAAGAGAGTGGCGTAAACATCTTAACCTCGCATCAAGCATTACGTTGTGAAACAAAAGATGGTAAGAAATTTATCATTGTTAAACACAACGAAGAAGAGATTGAAATTGAATATGACCAATTATTATGTGCTGTAGGTCGTAGTGCACGTTTAACTGGTTACGGCTTAGAAGAACTTGGTATCGAAACTAACCGTACTATCGTTACCAACGAGTACTTAGAAACACTTTACCCTAACATTTTTGCTGCTGGTGATATTGTTGGTCCTTACCAATTCACACATGTCGCTGCCCATCAAGGTTGGTACGCTGCAGTGAATGGTCTATTTGGTAACTTGAAGAAGTTTAAAGTGGATTACCGAGTAATTCCATGGACTACCTTTATCGACCCAGAAGTAGCACGTGTTGGTATTAATGAAGATGAAGCAAAACAAAAAGGCATTGATTACGAAATCACTCGCTTTGATTTTGAAGAACTAGACCGAGCGATCACAGACAGCGCAACCAAAGGTTTCATCAAAGTCATTACACCAAAAGGTAAAGATAAGATCTTAGGTGTGACGATTGTTTCTGAACATGCCGGAGACTTAATTGCTGAGTTTGTATTAGCAATGAAACACGGTTTAGGTCTAAACAAAATATTAGGCACGATCCACAGTTACCCAACATGGGCTGAAGGTAATAAGTACGCAGCTGGTGAATGGAAGCGAAATCATGCGCCACAAACGGTTCTAAATTGGTTAGAGAAATACCATACATGGAGACGCGGCTAATGAAATCAGCAATCCAACACACAACCAATAAGGTAAGCGCCCTAGTGCGCTTCACCTTAGGAGCAGCAATATTAAGTGGTTCAATGCTCAGCACAGCTTATGCTGAAACCAGCGGCAACTTACACAGTACTTGGACAAATTTATTGGCAGAGCATATTACGCCAGTCAACCAAGGCCATAGTACTGCAGTTGATTATGCAGGCTTTAAGCAACAAGAAGATACATTACAAACTTACTTAGATACGTTAGCTGAAACAACACGTACAGAATTTGATGGATGGTCAAAAGAGAAGCAATTAGCTTTTTTGATCAATGCTTACAATGCATGGACAGTTGAATTTATCTTAACGAAGTACCCTGACTTAGATTCAATTAAAGACTTAGGTAGTTTGTTTAACTCACCATGGGACAAAGAGTTTGTACCATTGTTAGGCAAAACAGTGAGTCTAAATGATATTGAACATGGTCTCATTCGTGGTAGTGGTCGCTACAACGATCCACGAATCCACTTTGCAGTAAACTGTGCAAGTATTGGTTGCCCAGCACTACGTGAAGAGGCTTATACGGCGGATAAGTTGGAACAACAATTAACCCAACAAACCGAGCGTTTTTTAACTGATTCAAGCCGTAATTACATTAAAGGTAACAATATCTACCTGTCATCTATTTTTAAATGGTATGACGAAGATTTTGAAACGGGATTTCGAGGAACGAAATCTATCCAGGGCTTTATAAACTTATATGTTGATGCACTGCAATTAACTGAAGAGCAACAATCGACACTTAAAAATCAAAAGTTTAAAGTTAAATATTTAGATTATGATTGGAATCTTAATGCTATCCGTTAATAAAATTTGCCAGCATAGTTTTGCTGGCTTTTATAAAGCACTTTGTTATTTATTACTTCTATTAATACCCCAACAAGCCTTATTTGCCTCGGAGTCGCAGTCTAATGCTGCGGCAATGTGGGAAAATATTGAAATGCGAGGCACTCAACAGAGTGTCTACTTTCATGCTTGGGGCGGTGATCAGCAAATAAATAATTATATTCAATGGGTTGCTAAGCAAGTGAAGCAACAATATGACATTGACCTACACCATGTGAAACTCACCGACACCAGTGAAGCGGTAAGCCGGGTGCTCGCTGAAAAATCAGCCAGTAATCACCGTAACGGTCAAGTTGATTTAGTTTGGATCAACGGAGCCAACTTTGCTTCTATGGCCAAACATAAATTATTAGCCTTAGACTGGGCTGATAAACTCCCTAATTTTGCTCTTACTAACCCAGAAAACAACCCAGCCATGACGCGTGACTTTGGTGTACCAACCGAAGGAATGGAAGCTCCCTGGGGACAAGCAGCCCTAACCTTCTATTATGACAGCCTAAAAGTGGAACAACCTCCACAAACATTAGCAGAATTACTAAGCTGGACAAAACAACACCCTGGTCGATTTACTTACCCTAAACCACCTGAATTTTTAGGAATGAGCTTTTTAAAATATGCCTTAATTATTTTAAATGAGAATCAGCCCGATAATATTAAAGATAAACTTTACCAAGCGGCTACTCCAGAAAGTGAAGCGCAAACCTTGCCTGCTCTATGGAATTTTTTAGATGAACTACATCCAAACCTATGGCGTCAAGGCCATCATTTCGTTGCTAATGGGCTGGCCTTACGTCGTTTAAGTGGGGATGGCGAACTGCAAGTTTCCTTTACTTTCTCAGCAGCAGAAATTCCTTCAGCTATTGCACGTTATGATCTACCTGATAGCACTCGTAGCTATCGTATGCTTGATGGAAGTTTAAGTAATATTCATTTTGTTGCTATTCCCTATAACTCACCACATTTAGACAGTGCTAAGTTAGTGGCGAACTTCTTACTTAGTCCTAAAGCACAGGCTAAAAAGCAGCAAACTTCCGTATGGGGAGATAGTAGTGTGCTAGATTTATCGCAACTTTCCCCAACACAACATGCTTACTTCGATATGACCGAAAAGCGACACTTAAGTGCAAATATCATTAATGTTGATAACACACGCCTATTAAGTGAGTTGCACCCAAGCTGGTCTGCGGTGATCACTAAGCAATGGCTTGCCCGTTATGGAGTACAATAATGATTGTTGCTAACACGTTTTTTACCCGCACCGTTCGCACTAGCCCAATGGTAATGATCGCCCTACTAGTTGTTCCTGTATTGGGTGGATTATTAGGTGTGTTATTACCCGCGTTTGGTTGGTTCCCTGCATTAGGCGCGACTGAGTTTGGTTTATTTGGTTTTACAGAGTTATTTGCAACACCTGGCATTGAGCGAATGTTGCTACTGAGTTACGGTACAAGTTTAATTAGTACTCTATTAGCTTTCCTTATTACGGTGTTAATACTCGCCAGTTATTTTAATAGTCCATGGTTAAAACGTATTCAACGTTTATTGGGCCCTATTTTAGTTATCCCACATGCTGCTGCCGCCATTGCTATTGGTTTTTTAATTGCCCCTTCAGGTTTTTTATCGCGCCTTTTCTCACCATGGTTAACAGGTTGGGATACACCACCAGATTGGTTATTTCCGCATGACCCTTATGGTTTAAGTATCATTTTAGGCTTAGCCTTAAAAGAGTTACCATTTTTATTATTAATTGCATTGGGAGTGCTCGCTCAACCGGAAATAGGTAAAGTCCTCAAGCAACAACACAAGGTAGCTTCAAGCCTAGGTTATTGCCCAATGACAGGCTTCTTTAAAGTCATCCTACCTAGTTTATACAGTTACATGCGTTTACCGATTTTAGCCGTACTCGCTTATTCAAGTGCGAGTGTAGAGATCCCATTAATCCTTGGGCCAAACACACCACCAACATTGGCTGTTGCGATTATGCAATGGTTTAGTGATGTAGATTTAAGCTTACGTATCAAAGCTTCATCAGGTGCTATCGTGCAAATTCTTGTGACCCTTTCACTGCTATTAACTTGGTGGGGAATTGAATTATTAGTGAAGAAATGCAGTGCCTCTTGGTTAACCAATGGAGCGCGCGAACATGGCGGCATGATCATCAAACGCTTTACTGATGTTATTACCTTCATTATGGTGAGCACTATTGCTTTAGCTCTCCTAGGCATGGTGTTTTGGTCTTTTGCAGGTTTTTGGTCTTACCCAAACCTGCTGCCCGATCAATTTATGACGATGCATTGGCAATCTGCGTTAACACAAATGCAAACACCTTTATTTAATACCTTGGTGATTGCCTTTAGCAGTACCCTACTAGCCATTATATTAACGCTGTTAGCATTAGAGTCTGAACAGCAAAGCAATAAAACCATTTCAGCTGTCAGCGGGTTAATTATCTACCTGCCTTTGTTGATCCCGAGTATTGCTT
The DNA here is from genome assembly GCF_055808325.1 of Psychromonas sp. KJ10-5. NCBI lineage: Bacteria > Pseudomonadati > Pseudomonadota > Gammaproteobacteria > Alteromonadales > Psychromonadaceae > Psychromonas > Psychromonas sp. KJ10-5. The sequence continues at coordinate 1,886,684 of NZ_CM147864.1, forward strand.
TCTTATTTGGACTGGTGTGGATGTTTGAGCAAGTAAATAGCCAACACACCTATTTAAATGTGGTATTCGCTCATCTTCTGTTTGTTTTACCTTATGTATTTTTATCATTAGCCAATAGTTACCGTCGATTGGATCCACGCTTTAGTTCGGTGGCAGCCAGTTTAGGAGCCTCTCCTTCTAAAATATTCTGGCAGTTAAAATTACCTTTATTAATATCGCCTATTTTGATCGCCAGTGCCTTAGGGTTAGCCATTAGCTTTAGTCAATATTTACCAACGCTATTAGCTGGTGCAGGTCGAATTAATACCATTACTACCGAAGCGGTAACATTAGCAAATGGGGCGAGTCGACGCACCAGTGCGGTTTATGCATTAATGCAAATGTTACTGCCCGCTTTATTCTTTATTTTAGCTTGGTTAACACCGAAAATTTTCTCACGTGCACGTGTATAGGAACGTATATGAAATCAATAACAATACCGTCACTGGTTATCGAAAAATTACAATTAAAACAGAAAGATAAAGTACTCTTATCGCTAGACGAAGAAATTATTGGCGGACAAGTACTGACCATAATGGGACCGTCAGGTAGCGGTAAATCTACTTTACTGAATTGGTTAGTCGGTATGTTACCAAGCAGCTTTGATGCAACAGGTAAACTCTACTTAAATGGTGCTGATGTTTCTCAAATATCTAGCCACCAGCGTCATATTGGACTTTTATATCAAGACCCATTGCTGTTTCCTCATTTGACAGTGGAAGGCAACATCGCCTTTGCAATGCCAAAAGGTAACAAACAAGATAGGCTTGATGAGATCAGCGATGCTTTAAAACAGGTAGGCTTAAGTGGCATGGAAAAACGCTGCCCACAAAGCTTGTCGGGCGGCCAACAAGCACGTGTTGCACTATTACGAGTTTTATTGAGTAAGCCCAAAGCAATCCTTTTAGATGAACCTTTTAGTAAACTGGATAGCCAACTCCGTCAAGAAACACGTCAGCTTGTGTTTGATGAAATTCAACGTCATAGTCTACCCGCAGTAATGGTGACACATGATGAGAGCGATGCCATTGCAGCACAGGGTAAAGTGATTACCTTAGACAAGTTAATTTAATCGTAGCAAACGGGAAGTCGATGTTAGATAGATTTATCACACCAGTTATCAAACCACTGTTAATGCCAGTGGTAAAAACCTTGGACAAACGTGGTGTCACACCAGATCAAGTAACCTTAGTTGGCTTCTTTATCGGCATCATAGCAGTCCCCTTACTGGCCAATAAAATGTGGACGGCTGCATTAGTGATGATTGTGATTAACCGTATTCTAGATGGGTTAGATGGAGCCTTAGCACGTTATCAAAACAACAGTACCAGTGCTGGCGGTTTTTTAGATATCTGTGTGGATTTCTTATTTTATGCGGCAATCCCAGTTGGATTTGCAATGGCTGAACCAGAATTTAACGCACTGCCTGCTGCGGTATTACTAGCCGTATTTATTGGTACTGGTTCTACTTTTTTAGCCTTTGCTATTCCCGCTGAAAAGCTCAACCTAGACAGACCACAATTTGCCAATAAAAGCTTCTATTTCATCAATGGATTAACAGAAGGCACTGAAACTATCGCCTTTTTTGTGGCATTTTGTATTTGGCCACAATACTTCCCAGCCTTGGCTTACCTCTTTGCTTTACTGGGTGCGATGACAGTGTTTACAAGGATTCATGGTGGCTATAAAACATTAAAGTCGCACCAAGTAAGTAATCAGGAATAAATATGGTTGATGATGCTCAGCTCAGGCTAATTATTTTTATTACTATTTTAGCGGTGATGTTTACCGTAGAAAGGTTATTCCCTGCGCGTCAGTTACCTACTAAACCGTCAGCCCCTTCACAAAAAATGCGTTTAACTGGTAACTTTGGCATCGTATTTATATCTGGTTTATCAGCAAGGTTGATATTCCCATTAGGCTTAATGGGCTTAGCTTTATTTTTTACTGAACAAAATATAGGGTTATTCAACCTCGTTGATCTCCCAGAGTGGTTAGTGATTACTTTAAGCTTATTACTCTTGGATATGCTTATTTATTGGCAGCACCGCCTATTCCACAAAATCCCTTTATTATGGCAACTACACAAAGTGCACCACGCAGACACACATGTAGACAGCAGTACTGGATTGCGTTTTCATCCTTTAGAAATCATTGCCAGCTTAGTGATTAAAGGGATTGCCATTTTTATCTTTGGTATTCCTGCTTTTGCGGTCATTTTATTTGAAGTGTTACTCAATGGCTTTGCGCTGTTTAACCACGCGAATATTCGTTTACCTGCCAAAGTAGAAGCAGTTACCCGCCTGATTTTAATGACCCAAATTTTACATCGCATTCATCACAGTCAATTATTCAAGGAGAGTAATTCAAACTTTGGTTTTAGTGTCATTTGGTGGGATCGTTTATTTGGTAGCTATTCTGCGCAAGCCACAAAACCAGACCTAGAGATTGATATTGGTATTACAGAGTTTCCTGATGCGAAGGACAATGCGCATTTATGGGGATTATTGAGCATGCCGTTTAAGCGGAAGAAATAGTCTAACGAATATTTTTCTCTTTAAAGTGATAGAAAATGCAGGCTCATCCGTATAGTATACCCAACAATAATTTACCACGGAGAGTCACATGGCTTACACAACTTTCTCTACCCTTTCCAACGATGCAATGAAAGAACCTATGTTCTTTGGTAACCCGGTTAACGTGGCTCGTTATGACCAACAAAAATTTGAAGTATTTGAAAAATTAATCGAAAAACAGTTATCGTTCTTCTGGCGCCCAGAAGAGATTGACGTAAGCCGCGATCGCATTGATTTTTTAAACTTACCAGATCACGAACAACATATCTTCATTTCAAATTTGAAGTACCAAACGCTTTTAGATTCAATTCAAGGTCGTAGTCCTAACATGGCATTACTGCCTATTGTTTCGTTACCTGAATTAGAAACTTGGATCGAAACATGGTCTTTCTCTGAAACAATTCACAGTCGTAGTTACACGCATATTCTGCGTAATCTATTTACTGACCCAAATGAAGTGTTTGAAGATATCGTCAATAATGATGAAATTCAAAAGCGTGCTACTGATATCTCATTTTATTACGATGGTTTAATTCATGCAGTGCAATTTATGCAACTGCACGGCTTAGAGCAAAATGAAGTTGCTTACGTTAATCTTGATGGTAAAACAGAAAAATTAACATTACGTGATATTAAAAAGAAACTGTATCTATGTGTTTGTTCTATCAATGCACTAGAAGCGATTCGTTTTTACGTATCATTTGCTTGTTCGTTTGCCTTTGCAGAGCGTGATTTATTAGAAGGCAATGCCAAAATTATCAAGCTAATTGCACGTGATGAAGCATTGCACCTAAACTCAACACAGCAAATGCTGAACCTTTGGGCTGATGGTAAAGATGATCCAGAAATGGCTGAAATCGCTATTGAATGTTTTGCTGAAGGTCGTGACATCTTCTTAAAAGCGGCAGAGCAAGAAAAAGAATGGGCACAATACCTATTTAAAGATGGTTCAATGATTGGTCTTAATGAAGAAATTCTATGCCAATATGTTGAATACATTGCAAATCAACGTATGCAAGCGATTGGCTATGAAGCACCATTTACAGTTAAGAGCAACCCAATTCCATGGATTAACCACTGGTTAGTCAGTGACAATGTTCAAGTAGCACCGCAAGAAGCTGAAATCAGCTCTTACTTAGTAGGTCAAATCAACAGTACTGTTGATAGTGAAGACTTAAGCACCTTTGAACTATAAGAACAGCCAACGATATGTCCTCTAAACTCACTTATAATGATAAACAATATACTTTGGATGAAGAGGCGACACTGCTTGAGAATTTAGAAAAGCAGGCAGTGTCCGTTGAGTTTCATTGCCGAGATGGGCACTGTGGTGCTTGTCGATCACAGCTTGTCTCAGGCGAAGTTTCCTACACCACTTTCCCAATGGCTTACCTGAAAGATGGCGAAGTATTATTGTGCTGCAGCAAAAGTAAAAAAGACATTACAATCAAGTCCCTTTCATAAATAGAATGAATTTTAGACAATAAAGTCAAACTCTCATCACTCATTATTTTAAAAATACCAACTAGATCACCTTCATAAAATAAATTTATATTTAAATATAAGAAATATATACATGTTTTAATCGTTATCTAATGGCATAATCAATTACATCATATTTTTATCACATGGAATCTAGTGTTTATACTATGAAAATATTCTCTTCCTTAGTTATTTTAACTGTTACCTTGCCTTTTTTATCCGGTCAAGCGGCGGCACAAGTAAGATTTTCTGAAGGTTATGAAGCTGCGCATTCAGGTAACTATAAAAAAGCAGTAGAAATTTGGTTACCACTTGCAGAAAAAGGGGATGCTCCAGCACAGTACACAATTGGTTGGATGTATGAAAGTGGACAAGGTGTTCAAGAAGACTTAAAGAAAGCCGTGTATTGGTACAAAAAATCGGCACAACAAGAATATGAAGCAGCACAATATGTACTAGGAACACTATACGAAAAAGGCGCGGGTGTAGAACAAAACAGCGAAAGAGCCTTAAGTTACTACTTATTAGCTGCCGAACAAGGCGATCCAATTTCACAATTCCAAGTGGGTAACTATTACCAATATGGTATTGGTACTTACAAAGATAATGATAAAAGTATTTTATGGTATGAAAAAGCGGCTAAGCAAGGCCATATAAATGCACAAATTGATCTTGGTAAAATATACCAATCAGGTGAAGCCTTAGAGATAAATTATGAAAAAGCAGTGCAATGGTATCAAGCTGCAGCCGATCAAAATAATGCCCTAGCGCAATATCAACTCGCCTATATGTATGAACATGGGCTAGGCAAACAACAAAACTATTCTAAAGCGATACAACTCTATTCAAAATCTGCGAACAACGGTTACTCTCAGGCCGCATTTAAGTTAGGCACTATTTTTGAGTCTGGTGACAGTGGTGAAATCGATAATGCAAAAGCCATTAGTTGGTACCGTCGCGCTGCACTACAAGGTAATACTAACGCTCAATTCCAATTAGGACGTTTATCAGAACTGGGCAAAGGCACTGAAAAAAGTATACAGCGAGCTATTGACTGGTATACGCAAGCTTCAAGAAGAGACAATGCTGAAGCCTATTACATACTGGGCCAAATTTATGAAAAAGGCACAACAGATTACCGCCACAATATAAGAGCTAATTTACAAAAGGCAGTAAAAAACTATCAATATGCTTCTGAGCTTAATTACCCTTTAGCACACGCAAAATTAGCCTACTTTTATGAGATGGGTATTTTTACCAATCAAGACAAAGATGCAGCCATTGATCTTTATAAAAAGTCACCACAAATATGGGCAAAAGAGCGACTACAGCGACTAATTAACCATGACCTTTGTTTAGAAGAAGCCAGCACTCGAATGTTCAACGAACTAATCAGCTGTGCTAACCGAAATTTATTAAGAAAAAAAATCAAACAGCAATCCATTAAAGTCATCTCGGAGGATGATCAATCGTTATTAGACACCTATTTTACCGGTGCAGTGATCAAAGGGACTAGCGAGCTGACCATGGAATACACTGAGACAAATGACTTTGCTAAAGCAACTTATACTTATATCGGTAGAAACAAACCTGAATTAATAGATAAGGTTAAAAACCAAATCATCGAAAAATATGGGCAACCGAGCCATTCAATAGGCGATACGTCACAGGGAGAAGCCAGCTTTCATTGGATATTAGATGACAATATAGTGGTGAATGTCTTTAGACTTTGGCCTGATACAACCACTTTTGTTGAATATGAGCTGCTTACTGAACCACATAATGAATATTCGATTAAAAGCCTTTAATAAATTTAATGTTAAGTAATGGGTGTCTTTTATACATTCATGAACCTATCTTCCCATTAATGACGAAGCACCGTAGACCAGACATCATTAACCACAGTCAAATACTATCAATCATCTAAATATAGGAAGCCCTCTCGGACTAAATTAACAGGTAAAAAGCAGCGTAATACTATAAAATAATGCTGCGCAATGTTTTCAAGACCAATCCCCTAATTATATAAATAAGTGAGTTCATGGATAGCACAATATTACTCTTCATTGGCATGGCCTTTAGTTTTGGCATGATCATTAACTTAACGGGTTTACCGCCAATGGTAGGCTTTTTGTTAGCAGGTTTCACACTTAATTTCATGGGCTTTGAGTCATCCGATGCATTAGTTACCTTAGCTAACTTAGGGGTAACCTTACTGCTCTTTTCAATCGGTTTGAAATTGAATATCCGCACTCTATTAAAATCTGAAGTATGGGCAGGTGCAAGCATTCATATTGTCGCCAGTATTCTCTTTTATACGGCGATCTTGTTTATTATTAAACAGTTAGGTGTTTCATTATTTGCTGAGTTAGACATCTATGGGTTAGTTCTTATCGGCTTTGCACTGAGCTTTTCCAGTACTGTATTTGCAGTAAAGATTTTAGAAGAAAAAAGCGAAGCTAACTCGTTATATGGACGAATCGCCATTGGTATCTTGATCATGCAAGATATTTTTGCCGTCTTATTTTTAACTATTTCCGTTGGAAAAGTTCCTTCTATCTGGGCGATTGGTTTACTTGCGCTACCGTTAATTAGACCGCTGCTGTATAAAATATTAGATAAAGCAGGCCACGGTGAGTTACTGGTCTTATACGGTTTCGTATTAGCCTTGATCGTTGGCGCAGGTTTATTTGAAAGCCTTGGTATGAAAGCCGATTTAGGTGCGCTAATTGCTGGTATGTTATTAGCTGGACACCCAAGTGCAAAAGAGATGGCTCGTTCACTATTTAACCTAAAAGAACTGTTCCTCGTCTGTTTCTTCCTAAACATAGGTTTTGGAGGGTTACCGCAATTTGATCACTTAATGATTGCACTGGTGCTATCTGTGTTATTAGCCGGCAAAATTGTCCTGTACTTTTTAACGCTCAGTAAATTTAAATTACGCTCTCGAACCTCCCTATTTGCGGCTTTTAGCTTAGCGAATTACAGTGAATTTGGATTAATCGTTGCTTCTTTAGCGACTTACAAAGGCTGGTTAAGTCGAGATTGGTTAATTATTACTGCGATTGCCGTATCGCTTAGCTTTATTATCGCCGCTTTATTAAATAAGTATGCAGATGCTATTTATGACCGTTATCGTTTAGCCTTAAAACGCTATCAAGCAACACGTTTACATTTAGATGATCGCCCAGTACGCGTTGGCGATGCACAAATTTTAGTCATGGGAATGGGCCGAATCGGCGTAGGTGCATACGATGCGCTAAAAACCACTTACGGTGAAAAAGTAATGGGTATTGATTATAACCACCTCACTACCTTACAACATCGTGAAGCAGGACGACGAGTTATTACCGGCGATGCATTAGATTCAGACTTTTGGAATAAATTACAGCTTACAGACAAAATTAAACTGATTCTCTTAGCCATGCCAGACCACAATGGTAACCGTTATGCGGCAGAGCAGTTAAACAATATTGAAAACTGTAGTTTTAAAGTAGCTGCACTGGCACATTATAAAACCGATGAAGAAGAACTAAATGCCTTAGGCGTTAATTTAGTGTTTAATATGTATGAAGAAGCTGGTGCAGGATTTGCGCGTCATGTTTGGACCGATTTCCAGACAATTTTAGAAAAAAGTCCACACAAATTGGACTTATAGTAAGAAATATCAGGCTATCGATGTTTTTTGTTAGTAAATTGTACTGATTTCGTGTGACTTTTGATGTTTATTCTGCAAAAATCAACTCTCTCAGTATGTTGATCTAGTTTGATCACGAAGCATTTTAGTTAATAAACTAATGCTTAAAAGTAATTCAAGAAGTAACGAATAACCTTATTATTCGTTTACAATATAAAAGGTAACCCTATGTGTTCTATTTTTGGTGTGCTCGACATTAAAAGCGATCCTATCGCATTGCGTCAACAAGCAATTGAAATGTCAAAACTGCTTCGTCATCGCGGCCCAGACTGGTCTGGCGTTTATTCTTCTGATAAAGCGATCCTTGTTCATGAACGTCTTTCTATCGTTGACGTGAATAATGGTGCACAGCCTTTATACAATCAAAATAATACACACATCCTTGCTGTTAATGGCGAAATCTACAATCACCAAGAACTAGCAGCTGAACTAACTTGTGGTTACCAGTTTAAAACTAAGTCTGACTGTGAAGTTATCCTTGGTTTATACGAAGAGAAAGGTAATGCTTTCCTAGATGACCTAAACGGGATCTTTGCTTTCTGTTTATATGATCAAGAAAAAGACAAGTACCTAATTGGTCGTGACCACATGGGTATCATTCCACTATATCAAGGTTGGGATGAGCACGGTAACTACTACGTAGCATCAGAAATGAAAGCGTTAACGCCTATCTGTGCAAAAGTATCTGAGTTCCCACCAGGGCATTACTTAGACAGTGAAGTAGGTGAATTAACTAAATATTACGTTCGTGATTGGATGGAATATGACGCGGTTAAAGATAACGGCGGCAGCGCTGCTGAAATCGGCCAAGCATTAGAAGAAGCGGTTAAACGCCAACTAATGTGTGATGTACCTTACGGTGTATTACTATCTGGTGGTTTAGATTCTTCAGTTATCTCTGCTATTACACAAAAATTTGCTAAGCAACGTGTTGAAGATAATGACCAAAGCGGCGCATGGTGGCCACAACTGCACTCTTTCTCTGTTGGCCTAGAAGGTTCACCAGACTTAGCAGCTGCACAAAAAGTAGCTGACGAATTAGGTACGGTTCACCACCCTATTATCTTTACTGTACAAAACGGTATTGATGCGCTGAAAGAAGTTATCTACCACCTAGAAACTTATGATGTAACGACTATTCGTGCATCAACGCCTATGTACTTAATGGCACGTAAAATTAAGGCGATGGGCATTAAAATGGTACTATCTGGTGAAGGTGCTGATGAGATCTTCGGTGGTTACTTATACTTCCATAAAGCACCAAACTCTCAAGAATTCCATGAAGAGTTAAACCGTAAACTAAGCAAACTGCATATGTTTGACTGTTTACGTGCTAACAAATCAATGTCAGCTTGGGGTGTTGAAGCGCGTGTACCATTCTTAGATAAAGAGTTCATGGACGTAGCAATGCGTACTAACCCTGAACTTAAAATGATCAAAGATGGCCGCATCGAAAAGAACATTCTACGTGAAGCGTTTGATGGTCAATTATTACCTGAAGTATTATGGCGTCAAAAAGAGCAATTCTCTGATGGTGTTGGTTACAACTGGATTGATACACTAAAAGAGCACGTTGAAACATTAGTGACGGATCAACAACTAGCAACAGCTGAGTTCAAGTTCCCAATCAATACACCGGATACAAAAGAAGCTTACTTCTACCGCAGTATCTTTGAAGAGCACTTCCCACTAGACAGTGCTGCAGAATGTGTACCACACGGTAAATCTGTAGCTTGTTCTACAGTTGAAGCATTAGCTTGGGATGAAAGTTTCCAAAACAATGCAGACCCTTCAGGTCGTGCTGCTGGCATCCATAACGATGCTTACGCGCAAAAATAATTTCAGCTTAAACTGAAACCATTAAAGCGCTCAATGAGCGCTTTTTTTATGGGACAAAGAAAATGAATAGATGTTTATGTAAAAGTGGTCAAACCTATCAAGATTGTTGTCAGCCGCTACATGAAGGCCAACAAAGGGCAAAGACCTGTAAACAACTAATGCGTTCTCGTTACAGCGCATTTTGTTTACAACTTGGAGAATACTTATTTTCTACTTATCACCCTGACTATCGCGGTGACTTAACCGTTGCACAATTATCTGAGCAATCACTGGATTGGAAAAACCTTGAAATCGTCAGTACTGAGACAGGAAGCGATAAAGGGTTTGTAGAATTTAAAGCCTGGTACCATTTAGAAGGGCAACTACTTTGCCACCATGAACACTCAAACTTTGTAAAACAGCAAGGACAGTGGTTTTATTGTGACGGAACTTTTTATCCTGAACAAAAATCAGGTAAGATACAGCGCAATGATAGTTGCCCCTGTGGTAGCGGTAAAAAATATAAGAAGTGTTGTGGTTAAACGTTTCATCATTAAGTGAATACAGATCTACACAACATGCTTTAATCAATAGAGAAAATAATGCAAAAGAAAACACTATTAACAACTTGCCCTGACTCAAAGGGTTTGATTGCACAAATTACTAATATCTGCCAAAAACACCAACTAAATATCGTTAAAAATAATGAGTTTGTTGACCATCAATATAATCGCTTTTTTATGCGTACGGAAATTGAAGGTTTTTTCAATGATGAAACGTTATTAGCAGACTTAGATTATAGCCTGCCGGCAGGTTCATCACGTGCATTGATCAATTCAACACAACGTAAACGTATCGTTATTCTAGTGACGAAAGAAGCGCACTGTATCGGCGATATTTTAATGAAAAGCACCTATGGTGGCATCGATGTTGAGATTGCAGCGGTTATTGGTAATTATGATGTATTAGAAGATTTAGTCACTAAATTTAACATTCCATACCACACGGTAAGTCATGAAGGGTTAACACGTGAAGAGCATGAAGAGAAAGTATTAGAAACTATTGCACCTTATACTCCTGACTACGTTATTTTAGCCAAATACATGCGTATTTTAACGCCTAAATTCGTTGAAACTTATGCAAACCGTTTAATTAATATTCACCACTCATTCTTACCAGCGTTTATTGGTGCAAAACCATACCAACAAGCTTTTGACCGTGGTGTGAAAATAATTGGTGCAACGGCGCACTTTGTTAATAACGACTTAGATGAAGGGCCAATCATTACACAAGATGTGGCACACATTGACCATGCATATAATGCAGAGCAACTTGCAAAAGCAGGACGAGATGTTGAAAAATCAGTTTTAAGTCGAGCATTACAGCAAGTATTAGACGATAAAGTCTTTGTTTACGCTAACCGTACCGTAGTCTTTAAATAATTAAGGTTAAATCATTAACCTATAAAAAAACCTTAACGATTGTTAAGGTTTTTTTTAATGTTCGGTTATCAATAAAACTAAGTAATAGAACAACCTAGATTAATTAAGATTGAGGTTGTTGTTCAGCCATATATGCAGATAGTTCATTCATTGACGCGGTTGTAACCACTTCCCCGTTTAATGAGAAAGTTACCTTCTCCCCTACTTTTTCCCCACGCAATACTGCTTTTTCACCATTAGTGTAAACAATATCGTAATCAATAGTATTTTCATTTACTGGATTTACTTGTACTGAGTAAACTGATTTTTCATTATCTGTTTTATTGGTTAATGGTTTTAACGGTGCTTTTCTTAGAGACGGATCTAACCCTTCATTTATTTGATATTGAGTTTTCACCTCAGAGTCGAAAATATGTGGGCTACCGTTCAGTGGATTCTTTCCAGTCCAGAACTCTAAAGAGTTAAAGACAACGACATCAACTGCTAATGTTAATGCATAAACAGGTAATAATAAGATATTAACGCCACCACGAGCGTAGCGGTTATCAACTACCTCTAAGTTAAACTGCATGACTTTATCAGTAACGGCATTACTACCAACACAAGCAGATAAAGCTGACGTTAACGACACAACAGCAGTTAACATGGCTACTTTTTTCACAGCACTTTTAGGCATTTTGTTTCCCATAAATATTTTCCTATTTTGATATATAAAAACAAAACTAATCCCCGTTACCCCACTTTTTGATTCTCTTCTGCAATACAAAAAACAGTGGGTTGTATCAGCGTAATGTTAGTTAAGTTGCCATTATGACAGCACACAATAAGTGAAGTTCAACCAAGGACGTTTTGTCAGGTCCTTCCATCACTTTACTCAATAACCCACTATTAATTAATAGGCAAAGCGTAAAATCGTCATAAAGTATTACTCATATCAATATCTGGGACGGGTTACTTTTAAAGGATTATTGTCTAAATCTAAGTTTTTATATTCATCTAATAGGCTTGTACCGATACCTGATAAATATTGGCTTTCAGTTTCCACTCCGGCCATGTCAAACTCCTTTGCAGCATTGACTCGTAACTTTTTATGTAACGGTAAATTATCAATGATATCAACAGGTAAAACGTCCAATTTATTTCTCGATAATAGCGCTTCATTACTTAATAACTGTTTAAGGCGAATATCAGCTAACTTTCCTTGATGCAGATCTGTATTTAATTCTGCCAATAATTTGCTCGATGGCCCAGTGTTCAACAATGGCTGACTTGCTGGCAATTCAAAATAAGTGCGTAAGTCTTGCTGTTGAGCCACCTGTTCAGGATTAGTTTTCACATCAAACTGTGCAAAATCACGAGCATCATCAGATAAGAAACTCAGTAACAAATTAAACTTATCGCGGGTGCCAGCATGTACAGCAGTATTTAACTGTTGTCCTAACTGCCATTCATTAATTACCGCTTGCTGTTTAAGTTGTTCAATATTCATACTGAAATATGAGCTCCTACTGATTTTTTATGTCCACTCCTATTTTTATCGGCAACAAGCTGATTTTATTTAATGTTTTTTTGAATTTAATCTTCACATGTAATTATTTTCTGATATTATGCTCCTCGAAATAACGGAGGGGTTCCCGAGTGGCCAAAGGGAACAGATTGTAAATCTGTCGCGAAAGCTTCGGTGGTTCGAATCCACCTCCCTCCACCATTTCACCTTCATTCTATGCAGACACGCCGTTTTTGCTTCTAATTCCTTTTAAATTATTAAAACATAATGTAAAAAGGGCTATATCTTGACAAATACCGCCTACACTCCTTTACTTATTTTTATCCATTAATGTACTTGGTATTATCAGCAAAGAAGATTGTAAATTAGATTGGTATTAATTATGTATCGTTATAATAATAAAAAAATATTAATAGTAGATGATCAAAAGCCATTCCATGTAATGATGAAGACCATGCTAATCAACCAAGGTGCTAAAGATATGACCTTTGTTGAAACAACAGATCAAGCAGTCAAAGTGGCTAGTCTCATTAAATTCGATATTTACTTGTTTGATTACAATTTAGGTGCAGGTAAGAATGGCGTACAACTTTTAGATTATCTAAAGCAAAATAAGTTAATCCCAGACCACGCAATTTGCTTTATTATCACAGGCGATAGTAATAAGCGCATGGTGTTAACGGCTATGGAAAAATCACCCGATGATTACCTAATGAAGCCCTTTTCTCCTGTGCAATTAAGTACCCGGTTAACCGCTGCTACGCAACGAAAGTCAATGTTGCAAGATATCTATAAAGCGATTTCAGATCAAGATTACCCATTAGCTATCTCCCTTTGTAAAGATAAGATTCAAGCCTCTTCGGAAAACCGTAATTTGTGCAAGAACTTATTAGCTGAAATCTATATTGAAACAAAAGAGTTTGCCAATGCAGACCGTATTTTAAAACCATTAATTGAATTAAGGCCGCTGGTTAGGCCGTGTATTAGCCTAGGTAGATCTCTGTTTTTACAGAAAAAGTATAAAGAGTCGATAGAAGTATTAACACGCTTGATTGAAAGCTCACCTTTACAGATGGAAGCTTACCGCTGGTTAGCACGTTCATATAAGCAAGATGGTCAACTAAACAATGCATTAACTATTTTAACTCAAGCAGCGAACGCCACTCATCACAGTATTGAACGTCATCAAGAAGTGGCTTTATTAGCTAATGAGATGGAAGAATATTTAGTGATGGTTAATAGTTACTCATCCATTTTATTCTTAAGTCGTAACTCTTTTTATCCAGACCCTTGTCATCTTGCTAACTACTTGCGCAGTATTCTTAATCTAGCTAAGCAAGAGACTGACTTGAATGAGCGCAGGCACATCTTAAAGCGTGTCTCTTCGACCTTATATCAAAGCCGCTTTGAAGAAGGTAAAAATAAAGATTTCAACTTTAATGGTTTTGATGAAATATACCAAGCCAACGTATTATTTACGTTAAATGAGCCACTTAAAGCCAAACGTCGTATTTTTAATACCTTAAAAAATACAACCAGTGCCGTTGCCGACTTCGACACCACCTTTTTGATTGAAAGTTCATTATCTTTACTAGATATTGGCGAATTTGAAGAAGCAACACCACTACTTGCTGAATTAGATCAACGCCATATCATTGATCCAACAACAAAAATTAATATTAAGAAACATACTGGTCAGGCTTTACAACGACGAATGGATAATTTTAAAGGGCATAACAAGGCTGGTATCGAATATTTTACTAATGGTCAATATGAAGAGGCTCTAGAGCGCTTTGATCAAGCTTTACTGTTAGAGCCTTTAAATTCGGGTGCTATTTTGAATCGTTCACAAGTATTTATTCATATGCTGCAACAAAATCCTAAAAACAAAGGTGATTTGATCATGAAATTTCAAAACACTACCGCATTATTAAACAATACCCATTTGCCTGAAATCCACTCTGAGCGTTTACAAGCACTACGTCATGAACTTAAAAAGATTAAAGGTACGATTTAACGGTTAACCATCTTATGCAAGTCATATGATTGATAGTAAACCGTTATACATAAACAGGTTAGCGATAACACCACAAGCTGTTTGACACGTTCGATACTCTTAAAAAGAGTGGTTAACCGGCATGTGCAGCCCTTAAACTAAGCTTTTGTTAGGGCCAAACACTTCATAATGAATTTTATCATCGCTAATCTTCAAGTCTTTTAATTGTTGATAGACAGCTTTCATCATGATTAGCGGGCCACAAATATAATATTCTGCACCTGACGGTAATAGCGAGTGTATTTTCTGCAAATCAATTAAGCCATGATGTTCACCTTGTGCGGTCAGGTCAGCTTGTTGGTAAAAGCAATGTGCATTTACTTTTTGTTGCTCTACAAGTACATCAAGTTCATTTTTAAAAGCATGATGTTGGCGATCTTGAGCACCATGAATAAAATGTACTTCACGAGGATTAGTTTGCTTAGTTAAGGTTTCTAACATTGCTTGCATCGGTGTGATGCCTACGCCACCACTGATCAGTACCGCAGGATTATCCGTTTGTTGTAACACAAACTCACCACATGGTGGTGTTACTTTTACTGTATCACCCACCTTAAATTGACTGTGTAGATAGTTAGAAACAAGCCCTTCCCCTTGCGCATTCAGCTCTTTTTTCACAGAGATACGGTACCCTTTTTCATCGAAGGCACCAGATAAACTATATTGTCTTATCTGTTGGTAATCTTGTCCCTGTGGGTGTAAGTGAATGCTAATATACTGACCCGCCATGTATTCGGCAATAGGCCCCTGGTCGCTCGGTTGTAAATAGAAAGAAGTAATCAAAGGTGTTTCTTGCTGCATTTTTACAATAATGAAATCACGAGTACCTGACCAACCACCTGTTTTATCAGCATTTTCTTTATACAGTGCTTTTTCTCTTTCAATAAACACATTCGCTAATACACCATAACCACTTGCCCAAGCAGCAATCACCTCCTCTCCGGGGTTTAACACCTCTTCAATAGCTTCTAACAGCGCGCTTCCCACCAACGGGTAATGTTCTGCTTTAATGCCTAAACTGGCATGTTTTTGAGCAATACGCTCTACATCACCTAAGATCACTGACAAGTTATCAACATATTTTGAAAAGGCATAAACTGCCATCGCTAATGCATGCTTTTGATTGCCAGACTGCTGATTGGTCATGTTAAAGATATTTTTTAATTCAGGGTTTTTAGCCAGTAAGATTTGATAAAAGCGTCCAGTGATCTGCTCGCCATATTCAGCCAAAGCAGGTGTGCTCGCTTTAATTATTGCAATTTCATTATCTGTTAACATGTGCTACCCCATTAAGTTGCATTTAAAATACTGATTTAAAATTAAGATGCATATTAAATACTTATTTTAAAAGATGCAATTAAAATGCATAATTAAAACTCAATCATTAACATGAAATGAAACAACAGAATCACACGACGTTAAAAGGTTATCTATTGCAACTCACTAAACATACAGATTATGCAATCCGTGTATTAATTTATTTAAATACACAAGTTGATCAGGCTCCATTAGTTAAAGCAACTGACATTGCTGAGCTATTTGGGATTTCGTTTAATCATCTTACTAAGGTTATTCATCACTTAGGAAAAGCCGGGTTTATTCAAACGGTGCGGGGAAAAAGTGGCGGGATAAAACTAGCTAAACCAGCAGATCAGATAAATTTAGGGAATGTTATTGAAGTGATGGAAAGCACCTTGTCACCAGTTAACTGCCAAGATCCACCTTGTCGCTTAAACAGTGTTTGTTTGGTCAAACCTATCTTCCACAAAGCAATGCAGGCTTTTCTAGACGAGTTAAGAAAGCATAGTTTAGCGGATATCTGTATCGCTAAAAGCGATGATGTTTGGAAGGTAGCAATCGAACTTGCATAAGTCGCTATTACAGCACTCGCACAGTGCTCACTTAGCCGCTTTGATTAAGCACATGACGCGAATATTGAACCACTTGTTCAGTCACCTGTTTCATCAGTTCACCACCTAATTGCCAGCAATGCCAATATAACGGAACACGCACTCTCTGTTTAGGCAATAAGTCCACCAGCGCACCACTCTGAAGGTGTTGCTCAACACTAAAGGTCGTATTAAAACTATAAGCGCCGCTAGCAAGAGTTAAGTCGACAAATGCTTCCGAAGAGCGAATAGTATGGCAAGGATAATGCCCCATCTGTAATTGAAAGTGCTCACGCATAAACGCAAAATGCATATCATCATGCTGATCAAAAGACATAGCCGGCGCGTGTTGTAAACTCTCTCTGTTTACTCCATTTTTAAAAAATCGTTTAATAAAGCTTGGGCTGGCAACACAAACATATTCCATGTATCCAAGAAAATAGCTATCACTACCGCTAATAGCCTTAGCTTTACTCGTTAAACATGCCAATGCTTCACCGCTACGCATACGCTCCCACGTCGTTGACTCATCTTGTACAAATAGATTAAGTTGTACATGTTGTTGCTGAATAATTGGACTCAATGCAGTAATTAACCAACTAGCTAAACTATCCGCATTCACCGCTAACGGCAAAGTGAGGGCTTGGTTGGTTTGCAGGTCTAGTTGTTGATTTAACTCCATCTCCAATTGCAGTACACGTTGATAGTGGCCCAAGAGAGTACGGCCTAAGGGCGAGGATTGAGGCGGCGTAGAACGAATTAATAATGGCTCTCCAAACTGCTTTTCTAATGTTTTAATACGCTGTGAAATTGCAGATTGAGTAATAAATAACCGTTGAGCAGCACGTTCAAAACTTTGTTCCATCACTACTGCATCCAATGCTTTCAATAATTTATAATCTATTTGGCTTAAATCCATCGCGATGTCTCCACTCATTGCCAATCATTAGTAAAACTTATTAATCATTAAATTTATTAGATACACTAACATACAGAAAAAAACTATAGTAGCGACAACTAACAATCATCGACTGGAATCCTATGCTCACTACTTACTTTACCGGCCTCACTTTGATGGCAACTTTAATTATGCCAATAGGTATGCAAAATGCGTTTGTCCTTAATCAGGGGATTCGTCGCCAATACCACTTATTTGTGGCAGGGTTTTGCTCTATAGCCGATGCCGTATTTATGTCCGTTGGTGTTTGGGGCGGAGCAAAAGTATTCAATACTAACCCTTGGTTACTCACGGGTATTGGTATTCTAGGTGCTGTGTTCATGTATTATTATGGTTTCCTCTCTTTTAAAAGTGCCACTCAAGGTGGAAACAACCTTAATGGTGAACATAAAAACCGTAATTTTAAAGCGATTCTATTAGCTTGTTGCGCTTTTACTATTCTTAATCCGCATGTGTATATTGATACTGTGGTTATCTTAGGTGGTTTTGCTGCTAACTTAACGGTAGAGCAACGCCCTTGGTTTGTATTAGGCGGCGTAAGTGCTTCATTCATTTGGTTCTTTGGTCTGTCTTTATTAGGTCAAAAGCTAGCTCCTATTCTTTCTAAACCGAGAAGTCAGCAAATAATCGATTTTGTAATAGCTTGTATGATGTGGGTATTAGCGACTTATTTGCTATATTATGTATTAACGAATTAATACATAATAAGAATGCGTAATACATGGTTATACAGAAAAAAACTCCCCACCTAAGGCTAAAAGAGCGCATCTTTGAAGTGGATTTATTACGTGGAAGTGCCATTATATTGATGGTCATCTTCCACTTTTGTTATAACCTAGCTGTGTTTGACTGGTGGGATATTAATACAAGTACACAACTTGAATGGCGTATCTTTAGAAGAGTTATTGTCAGCGGTTTTTTACTTGCCGTAGGTATGAGCAGTTACCTCGTCTATTCGCAGCAAATCCGATGGCTCAAATTAACTAAATCGACAATGAAACTAGTGTTTGTAGCTTGGTTAATTACTGTCGGTAGCGTATTCATGTACCCTAATGCTTGGGTCTACTTCGGTATTATCCACTTTATTGCAGTGGCCCTCCCTATTGCAGCTATATTTTCACGCTTTCCAAACATTGCGCTTATTTTAGGCGTGAGCTGCTTAATTACCTACCAACTAGGCTGGATTAGTATGAAGCCAATATGGGAGTGGTCAGTTCACAATCTACATATCCCAACGAAAACTATCGACCTAGTAAGCTTTGTCCCGTGGATTGCATCGGTATTAATTGGCATATATTTAATGCATAAGTCATTATTTAACCTAAAAATACAAAACAATAATATTACCAATAGCTTAGCGAGATTAGGTCAACACTCATTGGCCATTTATATACTACATCAACCTATTATGTACGGGATAATGCTAGTCATCAGTAAAGCATAAATAAAAAACTCATCTATTATTATCGCGAGTCCCCCACTTTGGTCAGCTTCAAGGCATCTTCAAACGGGCACTCATCCACTATTTATTATATTATGTTGCTACTTACTTAAATGTACCGTTATTAGGAAACTTATTTTGCATACGCTTGCACAGTTAAAATCTGGGAAATTACTTGGAATTAAACGTTTACAGTTAGTTGAATCGTTAACAGAGTTTCCAATGGAAATTTTAACTTTAGCCGATACCTTAGAAATATTAGACCTATCAAACAACCTGCTCAGTAGTTTGCCAAAAGAGATAGCGCAGCTTACTCATTTAAAGATTATTTTTGCCTCTAATAACCGTTTTACTGAATTGCCTGACGTATTAGGTACTTGTCCTAATTTAGAAATGGTTGGCTTTAAATCAAATCAAATTGTTACGGTTACCGGCGAATCATTACCGCAACAATTACGTTGGTTGATTTTAACTGATAACCAAATAACCCAACTACCAGAAGCACTAGGTTACCGGACTCGTTTACAAAAACTAGCTTTGGCCGGTAATCAACTTAAACGCTTGCCTAAAAGTACGGATCAACTATTAAATTTAGAGTTATTACGTATCTCTGCGAATCAATTATTGGCATTTCCGATCCAAGTGTTAAACCTGCCTAAACTAGCTTGGTTTGCCTTTGCTGGTAATCCATTCTGCTGTAACGAACAAAAACAACATGCAATTCCTATGATTGATGCCTCGCAATTTGAATTACAAGAAGTGCTTGGTCAAGGTGCCTCAGGCATTATTTATAAAGCCAAGTGGGCTGCAACAGCTAACCAGGATAAAGCTTACCCTACGGAGATCGCTGTTAAAGTCTTTAAAGGCGAAGTAACGAGTGATGGTTATCCTCAAGATGAACTGGATGCTTGCCTAAGAGTGGGAGAACACCGTAATTTAGTCAAACCGATTGCTCAAGTTGCTCAACCAGAACAATTAGCCTTAGTAATGGAGCTGATTCCAGCATGCTTTAAAAACCTAGGTTTACCACCTAATTTTGATACTTGTACTCGCGATACCTTTGCAGCCGGATTTGAGTTACCTATCTCAACCATCAAAAAATTAGTCGAGCAGATGCAAACCGTGTTTGAGCACTTACATGATAAGCAGGTTTGCCATGGTGATTTATATGCTCACAACACACTATTTGATACACAGGGCAATATTATTTTTGGAGACTTTGGTGCCGCCAGTACTTATCAAGGGTTGTTACCTATTATTCAAAGCACTATTAAAGAGATAGAAGAACGAGCGTTAATTCACTTTATTGACGATCTATTAAGTGTTTGCCGTGCTGAAGATAAAGAAGACCATGAATATCTAGCGCTAAAAGTATTAACCCAATAAGGCTTAATGGACAGTAACTGAGTAACTTAAAGACTTTAAGTTACTCAGGCATCTAAAATAGTAGATTAACGCAAGTCATCCACTACAGCTAACATTGCTACTAATGATGCCTCCCCAAGTTTGATAGAGCGCTCTGGAGACCACCCCATAGTAGGATCTGGCACGTTATCGTTATCCTTAAACGGCATTTCTAATGTGTTGGCTAAACAATCAAATTGCTCTGCGACCCAGTTTGTTGCTACTGTCATATTCGCTTCACCTGGTGCATCAACGTCATAACCAAACTCAGATTGAAAATCTGCACTCGCTAACTTAAATACTTCAGAGAATTTATCACGTAGCTGAGCAAGTCGATCACTGTAACTTGGCGTCCCCTGTGAACCCGCAAGAAACACAAATGGTAAAGCCTCATCGCCGTGCACATCATAAAAGAGATCAACCCCTGTTTCTTTCATTTTATTAATAACATGAAAGACTTCTGGGCTTTTTTCTAGACTTGGGTTTAACCATTCTCGGTTTAAGTTAATGCCAGCTGCATTAGTACGTAAATGCCCACGTACGCTTCCATCTGGATTCATATTAGGCACGATGTAGAAATTCGCTTTATCCAACAATAATTTAGCCGTTGCATTATCACTGTCTAATAAACTGTGTAGCAAACCGTCCACTAACCATTCCGCCATGGTTTCACCAGGATGTTGACGTGCAGTTATCCAAATATTACGCTTATTAGGATCATCATCCCCTACTTTAACCAATGTTAAATCACGCTTATCTAAGGTTTCTCCTAAATGAGCTAAACTAACTAGCGGGTGCATTTGCACTGCAGCTAATAAATCTTGATGGCGTTCGTAACTATAAGGTGCGAAATAAGCAATTTGTATATTTTCGCAATCCATATTAACCACAATGCTTAATTTACCATCTTTATAGAAAGTTGGTAAACGGAACCAGTGTTGACGATCATAAGAAGCGACGGCTTGGTAATTTTCCCAGCCTTCTAAATAAGAAGCCTCACCAGCATTAACAATATTCAATACATATTGTTCGCCTACTTCTCCTTCTACACGAAAGTTAAACCATTGAAAAAACTCGTTACCGACATCTGGGCGAATAGCGAGTTGAACATCTTTTTTATCTTCCAAATTAATGACTTCGATGTTCCCTGAATCGAAATTAGCGGTAATTCGCATAACCTTTCCTTTATGAATATCTTAAAGAGTTTTGAGCATAACTGATTACACCATAACAACAAGTCTTTAAGATAATGCGCTAGGTCATAAACAATTAAAAAAGATAAATATGATAACCAAAATTTGCGCTCACGCTCATCACTGGCTGACTTGATATGCTAATTTAAATTAATACTACAATATGACTAGATTATTAAAATGAATAAGGCAATTAACGATGCAACATAACCAATTTATTATTCCAGTATTACTCGCATTTACTTCTTTCGCTCAGGCTAACGTAACGTTCTCAAACCCTGATGGTAGATTAGGCGAACCGGTTAACTATTCGCAGTTTCAGTCCGTTTTGAAAGCCTCTGAATTACAGATTTCAGACCCTGAAGGTAAAAAAGGTAACAAGGAATATTTTGCATTAGATGGTGACTTCAGTGGCATTGTGAATCCTTACTTTTATGTTGATAAAAACAGTGAAGCCTTAGTGTTTAAGATGAAGCAAACACACCTACGTAATGAAGTGCGCGTTCATAACAACTTTCGTACCGACTTACCTAATAAACATTACACACTCAGTGCAGAAGTAGAGATTATTGATCCAATGGGTTCGATGAAAGATTCTGATTCTAAACAGAATGAGATCACCTTCTTACAGGTACACAACAAAGGTTTAGATAACCAAGGCACACATAATGTGCCACATCCATTATTGCGTGTTGTTTGGAAAGAGAATAACAACGGCGTAAAAGGTCACTTTTGGGGTATTGTGAAAAATAATGCAGTTATTTGTAAAGGGACTTTTGGTAAAAAGAATAAAGATAAAGAGATGTGTAAGGCAGATGTTGCTTATAAGAAATATGACTTAGGCAAAGCACCAATTGGTAAAGCAACAGCATTTGATATCACGGTAGGAAATAAAAAACTGCTGATTGACGTCGATGGTGAACGTCTTGTACAGCATGATATCGATTACTGGCGCCATCTACTAAGCTACTTTAAAGCAGGTGTTTATAATCAATTTACCAATGGTATGAGTGAAGCACACTTCTACAAATTACAATACAAAGCGACTGAAACTGAGTAAATCAATAACGAGTGTTAACCTTTGTGCGCCTTATAAGCAGGGTTAACACTTCACTTCCGCTACAAAACAGAACCAATAAATGTTAATAGACTAATCAATCTGTAAATACTTATGCATTTGTACCGATAAACGCCAATTACGCTCGATACACACTTTCATACATAAAGCCGTTGCCTTGGCTTTTTGTGAGATGGGCTGCAAGCTAATGGTTTTATCGGATACTGACTTTAGTTTTGCTAATAGTGCATCTAATTGTTCAATATCCTTTTCAGTACCCACTGGGTGCTTAATTTCATTGGCGCGTTGCAAGGCCTCTTTTAACACCTCTTTTTTACCGCGCATATTTACTTTAGGCGATAACGTCACCCAAGTTTGTTGATCCACTAATACCGGGTAAGTTCCACTTGTTTCAATTTGAATCGTAAAACCAAACTCATGCAACACTTGAGTAAGCTCTCGTAGGTCATACATACAAGGCTCACCGCCAGTGATAACGATTAAATTAGCGGTATAACCTAAACGTTTTATTTCATCAACAATCTCTTTAGCAGAACAGTCAGCCCAACGGTCAGACTCATTACTTTTATCCGTAACAATAACTAAATCAGACTTTTTATCCGGATCAATTTCCCAAGTATGCTTAGTATCACACCATGCACAGCCAACATCACAACCTTGTAAACGAACAAAAATAGCAGGCACCCCAGTATAAAAACCTTCGCCTTGAATAGTTTGAAATAATTCATTTACTTTATAGTTTTGACTCATTGACGTAACATGCCTTCTTTTGAATATACTTGCTCACTTTTTATTTGGGCTGTTTATAAGTGAATACAATAGGAAACACAAGCGTTATGAGCAAAAAGGTCGTGGTTATTTATTCTGGTGGTATGGACTCTTATACTGTTTTACATAAAGCCATTGAAGAAGGGTTAACCCCTTTTGCGCTTACTTTTGATTATGGTCAGCGCCATGTAAAAGAGATTCAAATGGCCAGTGAGGTTTGTGAATCACTTAATATCAACCATAAAATTATCGACATCACTGCAATTAACCAATTAATTGGCGGGTCTTCTCTCACAGATAGCTCTATTGAGGTCGCAACGGGTGATTATGACAATAACAACATGGTGAATACCGTGGTGCCTAACCGCAATATGATCTTACTTTCTTTAGCAGTGGGTTACGCAGTTTCTATTGGTGCTGAAAAAGTATATTACGGAGCACATTCAGGTGACCATGAAATCTACCCTGATTGCCGCCCTATCTTTGTTGAAAAAATGAATGAAGTAGCAGCAGTAGCTAATTACGAAAAAACAGAAATTCACTCACCTTACTTGAAGAGCGATAAAGTAGGCATCTTAAAAGATGGACTCAGAATGGGCCTAGATTACAGCAAAACATGGACCTGTTATAACGGCCGTGAAAAAGCCTGTGGCGAATGTGGTAGCTGTAAAGAACGTTTAGAAGCCTTCGCTAAGAATGGCTTAAGCGACCCAATTAGCTACGAAGCTTAAGTATAAAGGTTTAATACTAAGGAATAATATGGCTAATATTAATATCGACTTTACCCAAAAGGTAGTCATCAATACGCAACAACAAGATTGGATAAAAAGTCCAATGGCGGGCGTATTGCGTAAACCATTAGCCAGATCCGAAGATGAAGTGCACATAACTAGTATTGTAGAATATGCCCCGCAGTCATACTTTAGTGAGCACCCTCATCCACAAGGTGAAGAAATTTTTGTATTAGAAGGTGTATTTTCTGACCAAGATGGCGATTATCCAGCAGGTACTTACCTACGTAACCCTCCAAACAGTCGCCATAAACCTTTCAGTGAACCGGGTTGTTTAATTTTTGTAAAACTCAATCAATTTGATGATACCGACTGCCAAACTATACGTATCAATACGCAACAAGCTCCTTGGTTACAGGGTATCGGTAATTTACAAGTGATGCCTTTGCATGACTTTGAAGGGCAACATACTGCACTGGTGAAATGGCCAGCAGGAGAACATTTTAAACCACATAAACATTTTGGAGGGGAGGAGATCTTAGTCATTTCAGGAACTTTCCAAGATGAGTTTGGTCTTTACCCAAGACATACTTGGATTCGCAGCCCACACATGAGTGAACACAATCCGTTTGTTGAAGAAGAAACAATCATTTTGGTTAAGACAGGTCACCTACCGTTATAGCCCACTTTATAGATAGAGGGTAACGGTTAATAAAACAAGCAGGATCAGCGCCAATATTCAACTATTTCAAGCTCTGCTATTCCAAATCAATGATTTTTTTTATAAAATGTGAAGTTACGCCTTTATTTGGCATGCTTTTTCCTATTCATACGTTTTAAATCAGAGAGCTGAAATGTTACTAGATCCTTATTATATCCAGCAAGACAGCAACATCACCATCAGTGCAGAGCAAGCAAGCATTTTTGCCAAAAAAGAATGCCAAGACTTTAACCCTATCCATGATCCTGACTCAAAAAGATTCTGTGTACCTGGCGATCTATTGTTTTCATTAGCATTAAAAGAATACGGTGTAAGCAAATCAATGAGCTTCACTTTCACCAACATGGTAGGTGACAATATTCCATTAACTTTCCCTGAAGCAACAAGCGACGATATTATTGTCACTAATGCGCAAGGCAAAAGCGTACTAGAAATCAGCAAGTCAGGTCAAATGACACGAGACCTAGACTTAATTGAATCGTTAATAAAAAACTACGTTGTATTTTCTGGTCAAAACTTCCCAGCGCTATTAATGCCGTTAATGAAAAAACATCAAGTCATGTTTAACCCAGCTCGTCCATTAGTGATGTACAACAGCATGAGCTTTGAATTTGATAGTCTTACCTTGACCAATCCCCTGCGCGTAGAATTAGCTGAAAGTAAGCTTGAAGTGGAATCAAAACGTGCTAACGAATTCTTACATTTTGATATTTATGACGGTGATAAAATCATTGGGCGTGGTATTAAAACCGTAGTTGTTGGTGGTTTAAAACCTTATGACCATGATGCTATTACCGCCTTTGCTGATAATTACCTAGCAAATCGTAACGCATTTTAATCTAGCGTTAATCCCCCTAAAATGGCACCAACATATTAATGATTGGTGCTTATATTTATTATTCTGAACAGCTAAACCTCACAACACATTAACGAAATCGCAAATTATCACTGGATAATTGGTCTATTGATGTTTTCCCCATCAACTTCATATCTCGCTCCAACTCTGCTCGCATCAAACCTAATGCCTTTTCAACACCCGGTTGACCAGCGGCTGCCAATGGGTATAAATACATTCGCCCTATTCCTACTGCTTTTGCACCCAGTGACAAGGCTTTTAAAACATGGGTTCCACGCTGTATTCCACTATCAAAAATCACATCAATCTCATCGCCAACCTCTTCTACAATTTCAGCTAACTGATCAAAAGAACTGCGAGATCCATCTAACTGTCGGCCGCCATGATTAGAGATGACAATACCTGTACAACCTATTTCGACAGCTTTTCTTGCATCCTCCTTACTCATGATCCCTTTCAAACAAAATTGACCATCCCAAAATTTCACCATCTCAGCGACATCATCCCAATTCATTGACGGATCTAGCATAGTCGTAAAGTAGTCACCAATCGACGTAGCTCCGCTCCCCATATTCACATGTTGATCAAGTTGAGGCAGGCTAAAAGGCTCATGAGTTACATAATTAATTCCCCACATCGGCTTCAATACAAACTGCAACATACCACTTAAATTCAGCCTAAATGGAATTGAAAAACCCGTTCTTAAATCACGCTCGCGGTTGCCTCCTGTGATGGAATCAACGGTTAGCATCATGACTTCTACCCCGGCTGATTTAGCACGCTCCATCATTGCTTTATTCAAAGCCCGGTCTTTATGAAAATAGAATTGATAAACTTGTGGTGTATTGGTCTGTTTAGCTATTTCCTCCATGCTGACAGTGCCTAATGAAGACACGCCAAACATAGTCCCGTATTTCTCTGCAGCCGCTGCTACAGCTCTCTCACCTTGATGATGAAATAAACGTTGTAATGCCGTAGGTGAACAATATATTGGCATATCTAGTTTTTGCCCCATTACTGTTACTGATAAATCTACCTCTTTAACCCCTGTTAATACATTCGGTATTAAGTCACAGGTTTCAAAAGCACTGGTATTACGACGGTAAGTGGTTTCATCATCAGCCCCACCATCAATATAATTAAAAATAGGACTGGGCAAACGCTTTTTTGCCAAAGTACGAAAATCTTGAAAGTTATGGCAGTCTTTTAATCTCATGAATGACAAGGTCACAGCAGTATTCCTTCTTTATTGAATATTTGTGAATCAGCACCTGTCATTCACTATAGTCCTGGTTTTATTTGCGATAAATACAACATAAAATAATAAACTCTTTCCCAAAACGTCGTAATCACTATGAACTCAGCAGATTTAACCTTATTTGTATACGTGGCGGACAATGGATCTTTCAGTAAAGCAGCACAACTCGCTGATTTATCAAAGCCAGCATTAAGCAAAAGAATTACCAAATTAGAGAAAGCATTAGGGGTACAATTAATTCACCGTACCACGCGACGCCTGAGTTTGACGGAAGCTGGAGAAAACTTATATATTCATGCCAAAAATATTAAGGGGCAAGTCAGTGATGCTATTGCCTCTGTTTCTGCTTTTAGCCAAGGGTTAAGTGGTCATATCAAAATATCTGTTCCCACTATCTCTGGCGAATTGCTACTGGCCGAAGCAATTGCTGATTTTTGTGACTTGTATCCTAATATTACTGTGGATATACGCCTTGAAAATAACTTTGTTAACTTAGTTGAGGAAGGGTTAGATTTAGCAGTACGTACTGGTACATTAGAAGACTCGAGTTTAATTGCAAAGCCGTTAATTCAATCTAACTGGGTAGTGTGTTGTTCACCCGACTATCAAAAAAAGCACGGTGAAGTGACAAGCCTTGAAGACTTAAAAACACGCAATTGCCTTGCTTATACTTATCAGGCTCAAGGTTCTTTCGATTGGCGGTTTACTAAAGATGGCATAGCAGAAACGGTGCGTATTAGCGGTAATTTAGCCACTAACAACGCGCAAGCATTACGTAAAGCAGCATTAGCTGGATTTGGCATCGTTTACGTACCTCGGTGTTGTGTGTATCCAGATTTACAAAAAGGCGAACTCGTTACCATTCTCCCTGATTATACGCCAAGGCAACTCGGTGTTTACGCCATCTATCCTTTCACCAAACATTTACCAGAAAAACTAAAACGCTTAATCGCGCATATTAAACAAGCCTATCAACACAAAAAAGAATATTTTTAGTCAAACAAAAAATAAGACGAATACACTCTTTATAAATTTTATTAAAAAATTTTACTTTAGCTCTTGAAAACTATTTTTAGCCACCCTAAATATAATAGTGTGATGCGATGACACATTGATAACGACTCATCGCTTATTGTTTTATTTTATTTACTCCAAGGAGACTTATTATGAATACAATTGATTTAACTCCTCTTTACCGCAACAGTGTTGGCTTTGATCGTTTAGCCTCACTGATTGATAACGCATTAAGCACAGATACAAAAGCATCAGGTTATCCACCTTATAATATCGAAGTCCAGGGTGAAAATGAGTATACGATATCACTTGCCGTAGCAGGTTTCTCACAAGACGAGTTAGATATTCAAGTTGAAAAAGGCGTATTAAGTGTTTCAGGCAATAAACATAATACGCAAGAAGAGCGCAAATATTTACATCAAGGGATTCCAAATCAATCTTTTGAACGTAAATTCAATTTAGCAGATTATGTTGAAGTAACAGGCGCAGATCTCTCTAATGGTTTGTTAAATATTAACTTGGTCAAAGAGATCCCAGAAACCATGAAACCTAAAAAGATTTCAATCAATCAAGTGGATAAATCTTTAACTCACCAAAAACAAGAAAAAGTGATTAACGATAACAGTAAAAATAAAGACAAAGTCGCTTAAAAGCTTTTTATCAATAGGATAAAGTGGGCATACAATAGAGGCAGTCAAACTGCCTCTATACTGAAGACAGCCTTAAAGTTATTGAAACCATACATCGCACATTCAACTATAACGCTAATGATGAATAGCGACATCTGATATGAAAAGATGAGTATTAACAATGACTCGTAAAATATAAATATAATATGATTAAAAACGCCACTAAAAATATTAGGCATTAAAAATGTATAGGCACATTACACTTCCGTTTTTTAAAGCAGTTCTACATTACATACTCAAACAAAATAACTATTAATAATTTAAGAGCGCTAATTATTGTTATTCTTTGTATTTTCCCCTATATAAATCATAATTACATGTATAATATTACCTAATTTAAGTAAGCTGCAATTGAGGTTGGATGTGAATATGGACATAACACATAAAGAATTATCAAATAGTAATAATAGCGATTTATATCTTTCAATTCTTCTTAAAAATACCCCTGAAGAAAAAACAGCTGTTTTACGGGAATACCGTAAAAGAATGGATAAAGAGAAAGGTTTAGAACACTCTTTGTTACAACAAAATAATGATGTTATAACAGCGGTTCAAAACTTAGTTGATTCTTCAAATGAAAAACAAATTTTAATTTCTCTCGAAATAGAGAATATATTATTGTCTGAACTTGAATCTTGTCAACAAGTAATTGATAAACATAAAGTATTAATAAAGAGTTTAGAAAAACAGCTTATTCAAAAACGTGAAAATGAAAAATCTGTCATTCAATCGATTAGAAAGTTTAAAGAAGACAACCAAAGAGAGATGGCTAGATTAGTCACCTCTCATCAAGAAGAGTTATCAAGATTAACAGCCTCCCATCAAGAAGAACTCAGAAAAATAACTGACAATGAAAAATCTCCGTCATTTGATATTAATTCACTTCCTTTTGAATCAGAAGCCCCTATTGAAAATATTGTTTTTGATAAAGCATTAGCAACAGAGACAACTAGCCAACCTGAAACCGAAAAGCTTTTTTATAAACTAACTACTTGGCCAGATTTTAATGATTTGACAAAAGGGGATAGAATTATTCCATTAGCGACCCGATTAATGGCACAGCAAATGTCTTTAAAACAAATGGAAAACTTTTTAGGTGGCCCAACTGAAAAGCAGAGGTTATTGCGATTTATTGATGAATTGACTTCAATTGGTTTATTAACCAGTACAAATACTAAAGAAGAACCACAAACTATAAATGATAAACCAGAAAAAAATAATCGATTACAGTTATTCAAACGCATTCGTTCATCATTAGGGATTTAGTAATGACACAATTAACAGAAAAAATAATTTTTGCAGGATCAATGGGCTCAGGCAAGACAACTGCAATAAAGTCAATTAGTGAAATAGAGCCAGTATCAACAGAAGTTGATAATAATGATACAGAACAAAGCAATAAAGAATTAACCACTATGGCAATGGACTTTGGCACTTTAACATTAAGTGATGAATCTAAGCTTTTACTTTATGGTACACCAGGTCAAGAACGATTAAGCTTTATGTGGTCAGTTATTTCTGATGGGGCATTAGGCGTTATTATTTTAATCGATAACTCTATATCAACCCCTTTAGCTAACCTAGATATATACCTAAATGGTTTCTCTGATTTAATTACTCAATCAAAAGCAGTCATAGGCATTACTAAAAGAGACCTAAATGATGAAGTTGATGTTTTAGCTTATCATGACTACCTCAAATCAAAGGGTCTATCTATACCTGTATTTACTGTTGATGTACGACAAAAAAACGACGTGCTGATATTATTAGATGGTTTAATTAGTCTTTGTGAATCAAAATATACTCTAGGAGAATGAATATAATGCTTTTAGTTGAAAAATTTTTTGGGGCTAATAAAATTGATGAAATAAATTCAGTTTTACAAAGCTTTGTAGACAACACGCAACATATCAATTCAGCAGTTATTTCGACCACAGATGGCTTTTGTATTGCCTCTTCTAAGTCCAACAATATTTCAAATGAAAAGTTATCGGCGATGAGTGGTTCAATTCATGCCCTTGCGAAATCTATTTCTCATGAAATTTCAGGTGATGACTGTGACATGCTAATACTTGAAAGTAATTTGAAAAAAATAATTTGGTGTACAATACAAACTAAAGCAACTACAGTTGTTATGACGTTTATTTCTGAAGATAATAAACTACTTGGTGAGTTGCTTTTTTCAGCAAAGCAATGTTGCACGCTGATTCAAAACATTCTTAATGATGATAACTAAACTAACGGAAGAGAAAAATGGCAGATATTCAAAAAAGCTTAACTGAACTATTAGAAATTAATGGTTCTATTGCAGCATGTATTGTTGACAGTAACTCAGGCATGGTACTTGGTAAAGCAGGCGATGGTATTGATCTAGATTTAGCGGCTGCTGTAAACACAGAAGTAGTATCAGCTAAAAAACGTGCAATCAAGGAATTAAAGCTTGAAGATAGTATTGACGATATATTAATAACACTTAATAGACAATACCACATCATCACACCTGTAACTTCAAACCCTGACTTGTTTATTTATTTAGTATTAAACAAATCAGTTGCTAACTTAGCATTAGCACGTATTAAAGTTAACAGCGTTGAGTCTAGCTTAACAATATAAAACTCAAGATAATTTAAAATATAGATATCTATATTTTAAATTCTTGCTAAACAGAAAGAGTACCTTATCAATAAGCATACTCTTTTTTTATTTAAGCAAAAAACCTCATATCCATCCTTACATCTATTTTGTCAAAACAACTTCTCTAACCAGCCTGGGGCAGATCACACGCAGCCCATAACTTTTAAAATATGAAACATGATTGCTCAAATCCTCTTATACTGGACAGCCAAATATTTAAAATATGAAACAGACCTAAATATGGTCACTCAAATCACTAGGGATATTAACGGATATACTTTTTAAGTGTCTAAAACAAATAAATAAGGCTCATTTTTAAATAAATCATGAATCTTGCGCATGGAAACCATTAGCGAATGCTAATTATGTTTTGATTGTGTCGGCTTACAGGAAATTAATGGGTTGGTCGTCGCAGTTGGTTTTTACTCGCTATCCAGCATTTACCTGTGTGCTCTGCGAATAATGCTAACTCTTCTAAAGAGCCAACTGCACCTTGGTAATCTTTACCAAATCGACTAGCTAGTGTTATCCAAGTCGCTTCATCTAAGCCAAGTTTACTAAGTAGTTGAGGATGATGATTAGCAATGGCTCCTCGCTTATCTTCTCTTAATATACGCCCACTCCAATCAACGAGCTCTAAATAATCTAATAAAGAAAAAGCAATGCCTTGCACGCTATTATCTGCATCACATTCACAGACATCACCAACAAAACCAAATAAAGGCTTTTTCTTAAAGCGATAGGCTGATGGATTATCTTTTACTTGTGCCACTCCATGTATACGTTCATAAGCCGATGTATACTCAGCGTTTTCTACAGAATCATGCATCTTGGCACGAATAGGGTTCAAATCGACGTAGGCCATGCAAGTGACTAACGCATCTTCATCTAACAACGCTTGAGACTTAAAACGCCCTTCCCAAAACCGACCAGAGCATTTATCTTCTTTATTCGCTTTACGCGCTATAAATTCATTTAAGCAGCGCATAAACCAAGAAATATCAATTAGACGCTCTCGCCAGCCACTGATAACCGCTAACGCAGCTTTAGTTTCCGCGACTGAGCTTATTTGGTCACTCAACCATCGCTCAATCAAAACAGGTTTAGAATATAATTGACACCACCGTTCACATACCTCTTCATTCGTTAACTGATGATTAAGTTGTTCATCAACATGTAGCACTAAGTGATAGTGATTGGACATGATTGCATAGGCACAAATATCGATATTAAAAATAGAAGCCAAATAATGCATACGCTCAATGACCCACTGGCGTCGATGCTCAAAAGACGTTTCTGTATATATATCCTCACCACACAAATAAGCACGACGAACACAACGGGAAATACAATGATAGTAAGGAGTATCAGATAACGATACCTGAGATTGGCGTGACTGCGTCATAATAACTACCTCTTAGCATGTAAAACTACATCACTAAAAGATAGAAGAGTAATTATGCCCCGTCAAAAGTTATGGGTGTCTACTATTTTGTTTCTCTACTATTTTGTTTCTCTACTATTTTGTTTCTCTACTATTTTGTTTTAACTATTTTGTTTTAACTATTTTGTACTTTACTTTAGTTACACCTATATTTATTTACACCGCATATATTACACCTTCAAATACAACGTCAAATACAGCTGTAATTAGCAGTCTTATGCACAACATAAACAACAAGTAAAACTCAAAAAATAAGTAGTCAAAAAATTATGGATGTCACATACTTCCTCTTTCAGGTGATTTAGTTTCTGTAAGCAATGCTTATTGAAAATAACTAACGCCACAATAACATTGATATTTAAGGATATAAAATAATGGGATACAGCGACTTCGCAAATATCTTTTCAGATAAAACAACGTATAAACCAGTGGAAAAATTTGCACAGGAGCATAGCATCAATTTAGCTGAACTTAAGGCAACAACCACTGCAGTATTAAAAGAAAGTGGAAAGTTACCCGCTATTAAACATATCAATGCTTTTTTCGGTTTAAGTCGCCCACTGCCATTGTTTTCAACAAAAAATTACGTAGAACAAATCGAAGCAGAATTATCTATGGGTAATGACTAAATAGAGCAATGCTCATGGATGAGTTATTGATTGTGGAGGATATTATTGATTGTGGACAGCTAATATTTATTGCCGTGAAAAAACGATATATCTAAAATGTAGAGCTGAAAATATCAGACATCAAAGTTCTGGATGTCGCACACTTTCTGCTTTGATCACCTTATATAAACGCTATTTATAGTATAGTTAATCAATTATTAGCCAGATACAGAATAACTTTCATTATCAAATAGCCTTGATGCTTATCATCCACAACCATATCAATATAGGGAAATAAATATGAACGAATCGAATGAATTGATACCTTTACTCCTAGCGTTTATTGCCGGTGGTCTTATTGGCTTTCTTATTTATCATTTAACACTGGGCAGAAGCAAATCTTCTAAACAACAAGAAGAGCTCGATAAAAACAAAATAGAATTGGAAAAATACAAAGCACAAGTCAATGACCACTTTAATAGTAGCGCAGAACTAATGGGACAAGTGGCTAATAGCTATCAAGCTCTTTACAACCACATGGCAGACCAATCACAGTCATTGTTAGGTGAAACCGCAGCTACTCAATTTCCATTATTAAAAGAAACAGAGAACACAGGTGAAGAAATTGAAATCACTGAGACTGAAGTAAAAACAGATGAAGTTGAAATTACCGAAACTGAAGTGAAAACAGATGAAGTTGAAGCCACCGAAACTGAAGTGAAAACAGATGAAGTTGAAGCCACCGAAACAGAAGTTAAAACAGGTGAAGTTGAAGCCACCGAAACTGAAGTGAAACCAGAAGAAATTGAAATCACTGAAACTGAAGTAAAATCTGAAGTAGTTGAAGCAACTGCCTCTGAAATTAAAAAAGAAGAAACAAAGTAAAATTAATTAGAAACCTGTCAAAATGCAGTCATAATAATCATTACGACTGCACTCCTCCCATAAATGAATGATACTGGACAGCCAAGACTTTTATGCCGACTTACAGGAAATTAAAGGATTTGTGGTCGCAGTTGGTTTTTACTCGCTATCCAGAAGTTACCTGTGTGCTCTTCGAATGACGCTAACTCTTCTAAAGAGCCAACTGCAACTTGGTAATCTTTACCAAATCGGCTGTCTAATGTTATCCAAGTCGCTTCATCTAAGCCAAGTTTACTAAGTAGTTGAGGATGATGATTAACAATGGCTCACTGGCGTCGATGCTCAAAAGACGTTTCTGTATATATATAATCACCACACAAATAAGCACGACGAACA
Source organism: Psychromonas sp. KJ10-5 (assembly GCF_055808325.1). Lineage (NCBI taxonomy): Bacteria > Pseudomonadati > Pseudomonadota > Gammaproteobacteria > Alteromonadales > Psychromonadaceae > Psychromonas > Psychromonas sp. KJ10-5. The sequence continues at coordinate 1,921,247 of NZ_CM147864.1, forward strand.
CAACGGGAAATACAATGGTCGTAAGGAGTATCAGATAAAGATACCTGAGATTGGCGTGACTGCGTCATTACAACTACCTCTTAGCATGTAAAACTACACCACTAAAAGGTAAAAGGTAAAAGGTAAAAGGTAAAAGGTAAAAGGTAAAAGGTAAAAGAGTAATTATGACCCGTCAAAATTTATGGGTGTCCAGTATTTTTATGGTCAAAATTTATGGGTGTCCAGTATTTTTCAAGTATTTTTCAAGATCTAATAGCCTCGTAGGTAGATCATAATGTTGCATTTTCACTAACTTTTCAAAACTACTTGCCATGGAGCTGAATTCGGCAGGGCAGCGCATAATGATCTCTCGAATGATCTTGTGTTCGTTAGAAAACCAAGATTGCTTTCTATAAATAGAAGGCAACAATGAAAACTGTTTATTAGCGTGTCCTCGAAAGAAAAAGAAGCTATCTTTATCTTCAAGCTCAGGTATAACCCCTAATAAAGTTCTCAAACTACCTAGTTGTGTCTCTTTAATATCCAATTTAACTCCCAAGTAGATTTAGAATTTAACGCCGCATTAAGCGGACTAAAATAGTGGGTTAAAATGTGTAGCGAAGCGAAACATAACCCACTGTTTTAGTTTCGTTTAAATGCCTTGTTAAATGCATTTGTAGTACATTGGAACGCCTTGACCGATTTTGAATGCTTCTCTAGAAAAATCACTATTTTCTATTTTAAACCCATGACTTTCAAAATATGGTATTTGACCATTTGTAGCTGTTGTTAATGTTATTTTCGATACTTTATTTAACAGGCAATACTCGACCATTTTTTCTAAGTGAGAAGAGAATAGTCCAAGACCTCTAAACTCATGATGAGGATATTTTTTATCAGTAGCTGAAACTGGTTTGTAGGGATTACTAAATGCAACGTCAGCAATAAATAATTCATTTGGCCACAGACGAAATAAAAGAAGCTGGCAACATTCATTATTTTCTAAACTTTCATCGCGAACATAAGCATATGAAAAGGATATTTCTTGGATTATTTTACGCTTAATTATTTTTTCAACTTTCCTATAAACTAGTGGATTCCTACTACGGAAGTCTTTATGTAACTTCTGAGGATCGACTTTAGTACCAGAAGCTTGGAATCTCATCCAAGCTTGTCCTCCAATTTCATAAAACATGTCGGGTTCTTTTTTAACTAACATATCTATAGACTCAGCCCCATATTGTTCAAAATATACTTCTTTATCGAACTTACTTTGAAAGCCTTCAGTTCTGAGTAAATCATGTAGCTTCATTTTAACTCCTGATGCATTTAACGAGGCTGTAGAATTTCTCTATTTCAGGAAAAAACAGCCATGTATTAAATTTAATAATCAATTAAAACAATGTGTTAAAAACTGAAAATATACTCTAGTTTGTAAAAAATGAGTTATTCTACAGCCTCAACGCCTCGTTAAGAGGCAAAAAAATGTTGGCTATAATGAGCGACGCAGGAGAAAAGCCAACTGTTATTTGCCCTGCTTGAACGACTGTTTAGAAGTCCTTTAGCTTCGCTGCCAATAATCGTAAAGCCAGTACAAAGGAGATATTATGGCTGATATGGTAAATTTAATAGCCAAATCAAACTGAGTAAACTTAATGTACGCGACCTTTGAGTTAACAACAATTTGATCGCAGTACATTAATTCAATTTCATAATTTTCTGAATTTACAGCCTTACCTAGGTAAAGCTTATCTAGGTACTTACTGCCAGAATATTTACATGCGTGCCCAAAATAAAGTAAATTATCATTATCTTCGCGTTCGCCGATTTTAACCCAAGGAGTTTTAAGTTTGGGCATAAATGAAACTAAAGATAAAAATAGCGATAAAGATAAAAGGAATACGACAAAGTAACTGTATAAGTATATATAAATGCTCGACTCAGTCTTACTTAAAACAATCCGAACTACACCAAAAATTGATGCTGAACAGAATGCTATATTGGCTGCATTTTTTGCCTCAGCAAATTTTACCCAGTCGTTCACTTTTGACAGTGTATCTCTTATCGTATCAAGCATTTAATAAAATAACCCTTTAAATCCATTTGTTGTATCTTTGCAGTTTTCGTCATACCACTCCTGCATCAGAGTGTTAAGAACATTTCCATGATAGCAATCATGATCATAGTTTTTAGATAGTAGACCCTTATTATGCTCATTCAAATTTGAGTAAATTACGTCAGAAACAAAGATAACCTCATTCTCCCAGCCTTTGTTAGCATTACCGCATAAATTGGAAGCTCCGTTTACAACATCCCCCATCCATACTACTTCATTGAGAGCACTGCCACTAAACCCTGATTTAATCATTAAAGCTCGTCCATAATCCATACCTATACCGATGTCTATTTCAGTGATGCTTTTCTTTTTAAATTTATAGTTAAGAATTTTAATTAATGAATTTATCGTATACGCATCATTGAAAACACTATCTATTTGATGTTGCTTAGGCGTGTTGTAAATCCCGCTAACACAATCACCATCAATTCTTATTTCAGAACAGTTAGTGTTTGCATTCATAATGGCAACAACCTCCGAAATATACGAACGGTATATTTTGGCTAGTGTTGGTCGCTTATGTTTATTTGGTAGTTCTGAAGATGATCTAATATCCACAAAAAGTGCCGTACAATTTACATAAAATCCATTTTTATAAGTTAATTTATCTAAAGCAGGAATTTCGTCTACTTCGGGGAAGGAGCTATCTGATTCAGATAAGATTGCATCAATTCGACTTGCACTATCTATGTGACTGTAGGCTTTATATTTAGTTTGCATGTGCATCCATACTTTGTTTGGGCTTCTAAAATATTATTAGATAACAAAATGTCACCTTTCCCGCGGAAATATGGCAAATATCTAATGATAAATAATATATATACATTACTGCAATTATCATTTTAATCAACAGTTTGAAATAAAACGTGAAATATAAGTCATATAGAAAAGTGAAAAGCATAGCAAATAGGTTTCAAATAGACTGAACTAGTAAAAATCAACATCTATGCATTCCCTCGGACAGCGCGGGAACGAGTAAACCATCCTCAGAGCACAAACAAAAAAGGGAGATAACATTACCATTACTAGTAACATTATCTCCCTTCTATAGAAAGAAAGTTATTTTAAAAAGGATTAACCCTCTTTAGATTCTTCTTTTTCAGTTTTCACAACCGCAATGTTTAACTCAGCCAGTGCCGCTGGGTTTGCAAAACCTGGAGCATTGGTTAATGGGCAAGCTGCAGATGCTGTTTTCGGGAAGGCAATCACTTCACGAATAGAAGTTGTTTTAGTCATTAACATTACTAGACGGTCTAAACCAAATGCTAAACCTGCATGTGGTGGTGTACCGTATTGTAGTGCTTCTAATAAGAAACCAAACTTGTCTTGTGCTTCTTCATCAGAGATGTTCAAGATGCGGAAAATCGCTGCTTGCATATCTTGTTTGTGGATACGTACAGAACCACCGCCTAATTCACAACCGTTTAGTACCATGTCGTAAGCGTTAGAGATAGCGCCTACTGGGCTTGCTTCTAATTCTTCAGCCGTTAGGTTGATTGGTGCAGTAAATGGGTGATGTAATGGTGTTAATGAGCCATCTTCAAGTGGTTCAAACATTGGGAAGTCGATAACCCAAAGTGGTTTCCACTCATCTTTAATTAAGCCTAGGTCTTCTGCAACTTTCAGACGTAATGCACCAATTGCTTCTGCCACTACGTTGGCTTTGTCTGCGCCGAATAGGATGATGTCGCCATCTTTTGCGTCAGTGCGTTTTAGAATTTCAGCAACAATCTCTTCGTTTAGGAATTTAGCGATTGGTGATTGAACACCTTCAAGACCTTTAGCCACTTCGTTCACTTTCATCCATGCTAACCCTTTAGCACCGTAGATGTTAACGAACTTACCGTATTCATCGATGTTTTTACGAGAAAGTGACGCGCCACCTGGTACACAGATTACGGCAACACGGCTGTCAGCGTCATTTGCTGGGCCAGAGAAAACGTTGAATTCTACTTCTTTTAATAGGTCAGCTACGTCAACTAGTTCGAAGTCGATACGTAAGTCTGGCTTATCACTACCAAAGCGACGCATTGCTTCTGCGTAAGTCATTTTAGGGAATAAACCTAAATCAACATCTAGCATCTCTTGGAAAAGCTTAACGACCATCTCTTCCGTTTTATCCATCACTTGATCAGCACTCATAAATGACGTTTCGATATCTATTTGCGTGAATTCTGGTTGACGATCGGCACGTAAATCTTCATCACGGAAACATTTAACGATTTGGTAGTATTTATCTAACCCAGACATCATTAATAGTTGTTTAAATAACTGTGGTGATTGAGGTAATGCGAAGAACTGACCTTTATGGGTACGGCTTGGTACTAAGTAGTCACGCGCACCTTCTGGTGTTGCTTTGGTTAAGATAGGTGTTTCAACGTCTAGGAAGCCGTTGTCATCTAAGAAACGACGTACAAAGCTACTTACTTTAGAACGGAAGACCATACGCTCAGCCATTTCCGGACGACGTAGATCTAAGTAACGGTAGCGTAAACGTTGCTCTTCAGAGTTCGTTTGGTTGCTGTCTAACGGAGATGGTTTCGCACGGTTTAAGATTTCTAGCTCAAGACCACGAATTTCAATACCACCAGTGGTCATATTTTTGTTTACTTGACCTTCAGGACGCGCACGTACTTCGCCTTTCATTTTAATACAAAATTCATTACGAACAGTGGCAGCAATAGCCGTTGCTTCAGGCGTATCATTATCAAAGAAAACTTGCACAATGCCTTCACGATCACGTACGTCTAAAAAGGTTACACCACCTAGATCGCGTTGTTTGTTTATCCAACCTACTAATTCAACTTCTTGACCAATGTTAGCCTCGGTCACTTCACCACAATACATAGTGCGCATTATCGATTCCTGTTTTTAAATACATTACAAAATAATTCAACACATTATAAAAGAAAATGCCCTTGAGGCATATGGCTAAATAAAAAAATGACCCTGCCACACAATTTAAGTAAAATGCGCGGCAATACAATACTAACAACCAGTTTAAACCTTAAATAAATTAGGTAGCCCTATGAGCCAAACCGATAATATTTTTAGTCAACCTTTACAAAAAGTGGATAGCTTTAGCTTTGATCAGCAAGTGGTGCAAGTTTTCCCTGATATGATCAAACGCTCGGTACCGGGTTATGAAAAAATTATTAATAGTATTGCGATGATCACTCAACGCTGTGCGCAAGATAACTCTAACTTATACGACTTAGGTTGTTCATTAGGTGCTGCGACGTTATCTATGCGTCGAGGATTAGCAGATAAACAAGGCTGCCAGATAATTTCCGTGGATAATTCATCGGCGATGGTGGAAACCTGCCAACAATATATTCATGCTTATAAATCAGATGTGCCGGTGATGGTATTGCAAGATGATATTTGTAATATCAAGATTGAGAATGCATCGGTTGTAGTATTAAACTTTACCCTGCAATTTTTAACACCAGAAAAGCGTTTATCATTATTAACCAATATTTATAACGGCTTATTACCGGGTGGTGTTTTAATTTTGTCTGAAAAATTTATTTTTGAGGATCCAACAAGCCACCAGCTTTTAATCGATTTGCACTTAGACTTTAAACGAAGCCAAGGTTACAGCGAATTAGAGATCAGCCAAAAACGTTCTTCATTAGATAATGTATTGATTTCCGATACCGTTGAACAACATTATCAACGTCTTGAAGAAGCAGGTTTTAAACATAATGACCTTTGGTACCAATGCTTTAACTTTGGTTCCATTATCAGTATTAAAGATTAATCATCACTCGTTATAACAAGACAGCAAGGCAACACATGATCGACTTCAGTAACTTCTACAGCATCATTGCTAAAAACCGTTTAAGCCATTGGTTACGCGACTTACCCGCACAATTACATGACTGGGAAAATACGCATGTTCACGGTACGTTAGCGAGTTGGATACGCGTATTAAATAAGTTTCCTACTATTAAAACGGAGCACATCGAGTTACAAGACGAAGTGCGTATTGGTAATGGCAGTGAATTATCAACGGGTGAAACTAAAAAGTTAGAAAATCTGCTACAAAAATTCCACCCATGGCGTAAAGGCCCATTCCATATTCACGGTGTGCATATTGATACAGAGTGGCGCAGTGACTGGAAATGGGATCGTGTTTTACCGCATATCAGCCCGCTTAAATACCGTTATGTGTTAGATGTAGGCTGTGGCAGTGGTTACCATATGTGGCGTATGCGTGGCGAAGGTGCAGAATTTGTTGTAGGCATTGATCCAAGTGAATTATTTTTATGTCAGTTTGAAGCAGTAAGACACTTTGCTAATAAAGATCAAAACGTCCATCTGTTACCTTTAGGCATTCAAGAGTTACCTAAACTTGAAGCTTTCGATACGGTATTTTCGATGGGTGTTTTATATCACCGTAAATCGCCAATGGACCATATTACGCAACTGCAAGATCAGTTAGTGGAAGGTGGTGAACTGGTATTAGAAACATTAGTCATTGCAGGCGATAAAGACGATGTATTGGTGCCTGCAGACCGTTATGCAAAAATGCGTAATATTTGGTTCCTACCAAGTGCAGAGGCGCTTAAGTTATGGGTTGAAAAATGTGGCTTTGAAGATGTACGTATTGTAGATATTAATGACACGTTAACCGGCGAGCAACGCAGTACCGCTTGGATGAAAAATGAATCCCTTGAAGATTACTTAGATCCTAATGATCCAACAAAAACGGTTGAAGGTCACCCTGCCCCTAAACGCGCCCTATTAATTGCTAAAAAAGCAGTAAAGCCACTTAATTAAATGCCTCATTAGATAAAAGAAACAAAGTGTTTATTACTATTCTCTGAAAAATAATAGGCACTTCACTACTCTCTCTATGCTTATCGGCTGTATGATTATATTGTATTCATTGATGATATAGCCTATTTTAATACTTGATTTTATAAGGTTGGGAGAAGCATAACAGATGAATAGACAGGAATTTCTAAACCGTTTTATTTTGCAGCAAGCAAATTTAACCGCTCCTTCTACTCATCTCGCACAACTTCAACCTCAACAACAGCCACTTAAAAAAGCCGCGGTATTAATGCCTTTAATACAAAGAAGTAATGGTTTGCAGATGATATTAACGCAACGCGCTTTACACTTAAGGCATCACCCCGGACAAGTCAGTTTTCCCGGAGGTCGCTTTGAAACAATTGATTTGTCATTAGCAACTACCGCATTACGAGAAACTGAAGAAGAGATAGGTATTGCACAAGACAATATCCAGCTAGTTGGCCGATTACCGGGGATCACTACTACCAGTGGTTACCATGTTACGCCTTTTATTGGCTTTGTTGCGCATCATGAGCAAGTGGTCATTGATAAAAGTGAAGTAAAAAGTTGCTTTGAAGTGCCTTTCAATTATCTGTTAAACAATGATAATTTTGTTAAGCAACATTTAGTGGCCAATCGTAAACGTCACTTTACCTATTGCTGCGCTTATCAAGACCATTTAATTTGGGGAGCAACCGCACAAATGATTATTAATCTACAACAACATTTACAGGGTTGAAGCGACGACAAATAGCCCCATCTATAATCAATAGCATAAAAAACTAACTAAAGTGGTAATATAAGCAGATAAAAATTAACTAGGTTGTCAGGTTTAGCTGATCTTAGCCTGCTTTCAAGTAGTATAACCAACAGATAAAAAACAAAGGAAAATATATCGCAGTATTGGTTTCATCTCATCTTCACAACAACAAGATATTCTATCTTGGTATAGCAACATAATTTGTAAAAGGAAATATATATGGTTGAACACATCACAGGCATGCTGGCATTAATCGGTGTGCTATCGCTTTTGTGTCAATGGATAGGCTGGAAACTTCATCTACCTGCAATCTTACCACTGTTATTATGTGGGCTTTTAATGGGCCCAGTGATGGGTGTATTAAACCCCGATGAATTATTCGGAGACCTGTTATTCCCAATTATATCGCTTGGTGTAGCCGTCATTTTATTTGAAGGTGCATTAACCCTTAATTTTAAAGAGATTAAAGAACACGGCCGAATGGTCAGTCACTTGGTGTTAATTGGTGCTTTTATCACTTGGGCTTGTATTGCCCCCGCCGCTCACTATTTATTAGGCTTTGAATGGTCAATCGCAATGTTATTTGGCGCACTTGTTGTGGTAACAGGCCCAACGGTAATTGTGCCGATGCTGCGTACTGTCCAACCTAAATCTAGCTTGGCTAAAATTTTACGCTGGGAAGGGATTGTAATTGACCCTATAGGCGCATTATTAGCGGTATTAGTTTTTGAATATATCGCGGTTAATGCCGACCCAACGTCTCATGTTTTACAATCTTTAGGGATCACTTTATCGCTTGGCTTTGGTGCTGGTGCTGTCACTGGTTACTTAACTGGTATCGCGATTCGTAAAAATTTATTCCCACATTACTTACGTAACACCGCTGTATTAACCATTATGCTGGGTATTTTTGTTGCATCTAATATCATCCAAGAAGAGTCTGGGTTATTAACCGTTACCGTCATGGGCATTTGGTTAGCAAATATGCGCGGTGTTGATATTGCAGATATTTTAGAGTTCAAAGAAACATTAACCGTACTACTTATTTCAGCGCTGTTTATCCTATTAGCTGCACGCCTTGATTCAAGTGCAATGCTTGATCTTGGATTTGGTGGTATAGGGGTATTATTGGTAGCGATGTTCATTGCCCGGCCACTGAGTGTTTGGATCTCAGGCTTAGGCACGAACCTTTCTACCAAAGAAAAATGGTTCTTAAGTTGGGTTGCGCCACGCGGTATTGTTGCTGCTGCTATCTCATCTTTATTTGCTATTAAGTTAGAAAAAGTAGGTTTAGACGGAGCTGATTCAATCGTACCTTTAGTGTTTTTAATCATCATTGGGACCGTGGTCATTCAAAGTTTAACCGCTGGGCCTTGGGCGAAGTTTTTAGGTGTGAAAGAAGGCTCTAATGAAGGCTTATTAATGTTTGGTGCGTCTACCTTCTCACGTGAGCTCGCTAAACTATTAATTGCCAAAAATATCAAAGTGATTCTAACGGATAATAACTGGGACAGTATTCGTAAAGCACGTATGCAGAATATCCCCGTTTACTTTGGCAACCCAGCCTCAGAGCACGCCAGTAACTTTATGGATTTAAGTGGTATTGGACGAGTACTAGTCATGTCTCCTTATCGACAATTAAACCCATTAGTGACTTTCCATTTCCAAGACTTGTTTGGTACAGAGAAAGTATTTGGTTTGAATAACCCTGATATCAGTAGCGCACGTCACCAGTTATCGGAAAGTTATTTAAAACGTTTAAGCTTATTTGGTGAAGGTGTTTCTTACGCCAAGCTGGCAAGTTTAATGGCGAAAGGTGCAATCATTAAAGTCACTAATATTACCGAAAACTTTGCTTTTGAACGATTCAAGAAACGTTACGGCGAAACGGCAATGCCACTTTTGTATATCACCAAAGAAGGTGAGCTGCATGTGGTATCAGGATTAACAAATGTTAACTTCCCCATTGGTATTGAATTAATCAGTTTACTACCACAGGAAGCACAAGATCGAGCAGTTGAGCAAAGAGCATTAGATGAAGAAGCTGAACGTCAAGCAAAAGCCTTAGCCAAAGCAGAGGCAAAAGCTGCAGCTATCATTGCAGCCGAAGCAAGAGCGGAGCGAGAAGCTGAAGAAGCAAAACAACGAGCAGCTGAAAAGGCACGCCGTAAAGCCTTAGAGGAAGAAGAAGAGCAAGCGCGTTTATTAGCCGCAGAAGAGGCGGCTAAATTAGATGATGAAACGACTGAGATAGTGGAAGAAAGCATCAAAGATGAAACACTTGCTAATAAAAACTAATCACTAAAAACGTTTAAACACCTATTAAGCGATGTCGCTAATATTGATTCATATTATTGGCATCGCTTTTTTCTATCTGCGCACATTTTTAAGGGACGAGACGTTTCAATAATGGAATTTTTACCAATAACATAGTGCTGAATAAAGATAAAACTAACGCGATAATCGTTAACATCGGAATAGCAATCCAATTAGTCATAAAGAGATCATAATATCCATTGCTTAGGTTTCTAATGGGAATTAGCCATAATGGATGAATTAGGTAAATCCCTAAGCTATAAGTGGAAATCAAGGTCACTAGCGCACGACACTTACCTTGGATCCGTTCTGCATAAGTTTGAGCAAGAACAAATAACATGCCCGCAATCACTGCAGTATTCAACGTTTTATAACCCATAAATAACGAACGATATTTCCCCTCTTCCAAGGCTAAATACCAAGTCCCAATAAAGTTTAATAACAACATAGCAACACCAGCAATCACCCATAACTTTAACTGAGGGCGATTATCTCGATTGAATAAATACCAACCAGAGACTAAATATCCCGTATATAACACAAGATTTTGCTGTAACACGTCCCCTACTTTTAACCAATGCATAGTCAATAATACTAACCAACAGGCCAGTGCTAATTTAATATGATCGGGTGTAGCTTGTTTTAATAGAGGCAATAAAAATGGGATTACAAAATATAAAGGAATAAAGTCATAGAAAAACCACAGGTGATACCAAACAGGTTCAGTGGGTGAATTTATTAATATATCTAATGCTTTATCACTTTGCCAATCACCAGAATAAATACCATCGAGCATAAAGCCCCCCACCAGCGCATAGATAATGGTCCAAGCGATAAAAGGAATAACGACCTTACTCACTCGCTTAGTTAAATAATAACGCCACTCAAAGACTTTATTACTTGAGAGCAGCAGCGCTCCGCTGATCATCATAAACACAGGCACTGCCCACCTTGTGACACTATTTGTGCCAGCGGCAGCTAACCACTCTAGATCCGGGATCTCACCATATAAATAACGAAAAGGCCCTAATACATGAATACTTACCACAGCAATAGCCGCAATAAAACGTAACAAGTCGATATAAAAAATAGAAGGACGCGCTGCCTGCATAGATTTACCTAATTAAATAAACATAAAAAGTAGAGTTCACAATCATTATTAAGTTCATAACAAATATTATAAAAATAACACTGGATGAATAGTAAAAAATCAATGAATTAGAACAGTTTTAAAAAATGAAACATTGCAGAAAGGTGAAAAAACGTGATAATAAGCGCACTTTTTCCCCTTGTCACTCAGTCGCTGTTATTACGCTTATATTGTTAAATAAAGTAAATATCTAAGACTAATTACTAGACGTTTAAATAGTCTAAAAGGATTTACTTTTGATCAACCAACATTATCGAACTTATCTATTTTGTAGTTTATTAGCATTAATGACTCCAAATTTATTAGCCGCAGAAGATGACAAGCAAGATGAAAATATTCATACGTCTAGCCAAGTACCACTAGCAGAAAAAAACCAATTACAACAATCCCTAAAGTACACAGGTACTGACCAAGAAATTATTGAGCCTTTACCAGAACTAACGCCTGTTGAACCGACAAAAGAAGAAACTGCCTACCAAACGTCGTTTACCAACTCATCTTGGGAACAATTTGATGTGCCAGAAAGCTTCTACGATAATCCTTATACTGTATCACTCTTTTCACCAACACACGGTGAAGATAGAGCTCGCTTAGTCTCACAAACTAACTCTATTTTTTACTATGGATTAGGTGTTATTTCAGCACTGGCAGTGATGCCAGAATCTGTTACTAACTGGAATAGCGACGATGATGATAGTTTTGCTCAAAAATGGATAGATAACGTTACCGATGGCCCCGTTTGGGATCGTGATGACGTGATATTAAATTATGTCATGCACCCTTTCTTTGGTGGTGCTTACTATCAAACGGCTCGTAAATCTGGCTATCGTCAATGGGATGCATTTTTATACTCAGCATTAATGTCCACTGTATTTTGGGAATATGGCGTTGAAGCCTTTGCTGAAACACCGTCTATGCAAGATATTGTGATCACACCTGTATTAGGCTGGGTTTATGGTGAATGGGCGTTTAATAAAGAACGTGAAATTTGGGCTGGCGGTGGCACTGTGATGGGCAGTGAATACTTAGGCAACACCGCGCTATTTTTACTGGATCCAATTGATTCTATTGGACGTAATTTTAACCGTTTTTTTGGTGCTGACTTAATCAAAGCAGGTACAGGTTATATTCGCTTAACGGAACAAGATGAATCTGGCAATATTCCTAATGACAAACAGATCATGTTCCAAGTTAACTATGCTATCGGCAATAATACTAGCCCAGCACAATCGCAGATCAGTGGTAGACGCAAAGTTAATGATGGATACTCATTTGGTCACTCAAAAGATCCTGTTAACACTGGCATTATTGGATTCAGTTTAGGGGCTGGTTACCTTAATTTTGATAACAAGCGTCAGCTGATCAATCAACAATATGCGCAGTTCTCCTTAGGTTTATACTTCTCTCGTGCTTTTTCAGCTCGTTTGAACTACAACTCAACGCAATTATTCGAAGGGGTTGTTGCGCCAGATTACACTTATGAATCATTTAGTGTTGATGGACAATATTACTTCAACAGTCAAGCTAACCTGCGTCCTTACCTAACAGCAGGTATCGGTGAAGAAATTTGGGATAAAGATGATGACCAATATAACTTACAAATTAATGCTGGTGTTGGATTACATTACCGCTTAAATGAAAAATGGGCATTACAAGCTGACCTCATCAACTACTTTACCTCTGATGCAGGCAGCCATGACCAACTAATGACAGGTAAGATTATTTACCGTTTTGGTGAAGGTGAGCAGTAAGCTAAAAAGTACAAGGTTCAAGGTTCAAGGTACAAGGTTCAAGGTAAAAGGTTTACTCAGTGCTCAAAGCACTGAGTAAACAATATCCAATGAAGCCCTTAAAGTGAGCCTTACTTCATTACATCGATTAATGCATTCGCAAGATAACTCACTTGCTCTTGTTTTAAACCAGCAATATTAATACGTCCGTTCAACATCCCGTAAATAGCATGCTTTTCACGTAATGCAATCATCTGCTCAGCAGTTAATGGCAACATGGAAAACATCCCTTTTTGTCTTGTGACCGCTTGCAACGACTCATCCGCATCCATCTCAGATAATAACTGACCTAATGCAATACGGAGATCATTGATACGATTCCTGCACACTGCTAACTCGTCTAACCAAGCCTCAGGATCGTTAAACAATAATGAGGCTACTGCAGAACCATGATTAGGAGGCATAGAGTAATTAGCTCGGGTAATGCGCTCTAATAACGTACGCAATGATTGATGTTGTGCTTTATCACTGGTTAATACCATTGCAGCACCAGTACGCTCACAATATAACCCCATATTTTTTGAGCAGCTTGTTGCTACCAACATTAAGTCCACTTGCTCAGCAAATAAACGTAACCCAGCAGCATCTTCCTCTGGTCCCACACCAAATCCTTGATAAGCGATATCAATTAATGGAACGACTTTTTTGGCAATACAAAAATCAATAAATTGTTGCCATTGTTCAATTAAAGGATCCACACCAGAAGGGTTATGACAGCTACCATGTAATATTAAGATGTCACCTTCTTTAGCATCAGCCAAATCTTCAAAACAGGTTTCAATATCTAAGATGCCACCATTATGCTGCCAGCGAAAAGGCGAAACAGTTAAGCCAGCCCCCTCCATAATTGGACGATGATTAAGGTAACCAGGCTCAGTATTCCAAACCACAGCATCTGGTGATAATGTTGCGATTAAGTCTGCAAGTACTCTTAATGCGCCTGAGCCACCAACAGTTTGAATAGTGCACTGTTCGTCAAGTCGAGGGCTATTACCTAATACAAATTTAGCGATATGGTCGTTAAACTCAAGGTTACCCGATAACATTTTATAACTTTTAGACGCCGCCTCTTTAGCTAGTTTTAATTCCGCTTTTTGTACTTGTTGCATTACAGGAGTTTGACCTCTTTCATCACGATAAACACCAACCAACATATCGATTTTTTGAGTACGCGTATCTGCATTAAACTGATGTAATAATGCCCAAAGAGGATCACCTTGAACAACAGGTAAATTTTCTAACATATCTTCGATTTCCTTAGATAAATATAACTTAACAACGATGAGATAAAATAACGCCAACAATGGTTAGCCCAATACCACAACCAATAAACAACGATAGAGGTTCACCCAATATTGGTACGGCTAATAAAGCAGTAATAGCAGGTGAAAGAGAGCCTAATACTGATGCTTGGTTAGCGCCTAATTGATTAACCGCATAGGAAAAACAGATAGTCGCAACGACGCCAATACCAACACCTTGAATAACAATAAAGGGTAACGCTTGCTGTAGTGAGAAGTGACCTAACTCACTGTCTACCATACCAGAGCTGATTAGGACTAACATAATAAAACCTGAGCAATAAGACAAAATAATTACCACAGCCACCGGTTTTAAATTTACTCGTTTTAAGGTGATAGCAAAAATGGCCCAGCAACTACTGGCCATAAATAAAAAACCAAATCCAGTTAAGGTTTGTAATGACAATACCTTTTGTCCACTGAGTATCATGACTAATACCCCAAGTAATATAAGAGACAACGGGAACATACGCTTTTTCGAAATCACTTGAGCAAGAAAAACGGCACTAATAATAGATACAAACAAAGCAGGTGTTCCAGCAAGTATGGTACCAACATAGGCAGTAGGTACACTTATAGCACCTAATGCTGCAAGGAAAACAAAGGGAATCCCGCCTAATAAAATAAGTGCAAAATCTGTAAACTTAATTAGTTTAATGGTTTTTAGATGCTTTGCAGCCCAAGGAGCGAGTAATAAAGCGGGAACCATAAAGCGTAATAAAGCAACATCGGCAATGGTTAAAGTTGATGCCTCTATAGTACGAATCGATAGCGCAAAGCTAGACCAAATGAGTAACACCAGTGTCATCGCGGCATAGCCTAATACCGTAGGAGATAAAAATGAAACTTGAGATTTATCGCCATAGGCTCGTTGTGTATTAAGCATATTTGATGGTTCCAGTTTAAATTCAATAAACATATTATTCATCAAAAACAACGCTCTTATCACTCAAATAACGTTTAATTCAAAAACTATTTAGTTTAAAAAGTTAATAATATATAGTTATGCGCATTAAAACACCAAACGAGATAATCATGGATAAAATAGATCGTAATATATTGACCCTATTGCAAAAAGAAGGTCGTATCTCAATAGCAGATCTTGCTGATAAAGTGAGCTTATCGCCCTCCCCTTGCGCAAGACGTTTAAAGCGCTTAGAAGAGGAAGGTTACATACAAGATTATCAAGCAAACTTAAATAAGGCTCAGGTGGGTATCAATATGACTTTCTTTGTGGAGGTTAGTTTAAATCGCCATCAAGAAAAGGCGATAGAGGAATTTGAAACAGCGTTATTAGCAATGAAAGAAGTCGTTAATGCACACATTGTTTCTGGTGCATATGATTACCTGATTGAGGTGGCCACTCCAAATCTTACAGGATATGAAGGCTTTACCACTAAGCTACATAAAATACCTAGCGTCAAAGATATCCATACGCATTTATCGGTCAGACAGTTAAATACACAGCGTATTTTACCTATCTATAAATAGCGTATGAATAGAGTAAACTTTACTGGAATAAGGTTTTACTGGTAATCATTTAAGATCTTAGTTAACTCTTGCTTGCGCTGCTCATCGCAAAAACTGGCTGTAATACTATTCTCTACTAACTTGATCGCTTGCGTTTGATTCATATCCAAAGCCTGAGCAAGCGCTTCGAAGTTTTCTGTCATGTAACCACCAAAGTAAGATGGATCATCAGAGTTAACCGTGACACAAATATCTAATGCTAATAGATCTAAAATATTATGTTGTTGCATATGCTCAAATACTTTTAACTTAGTATTAGATAATGGACACACAGTGAGTGGCATTTGAGTTTGTTGCAAGTAGGTAATTAACTCAGGGTCTTGAATCGCAGCCACACCATGATCTACACGAGACACTTTTAAGTCATTAATAGCAGTCCAAATATACTCTGCAGGCCCCTCTTCACCAGCATGTGCAACAGTTAACAGCCCAAGCTCACGCGCTTTAGCAAAAACGCGACTGAATTTTTCAGGTGGGTGGCCTAACTCAGAACTATCTAACCCAACGCCTTTGATTTTTTCTAAGAAAGGCATCGCTTGATCTAATGTATCAAAAGCACTTTGTTCATCTAAATGACGCAGAAAACACATGATTAACTCACTGCTTATACCTAACTTTTCCTGACCATCGGATAGCGCTCGGTTAATACCATTAATCACAGTAGCAAAAGAAACACCGCGATCAGTATGAGTTTGTGGATCAAAGAATGGCTCAACATGTAATACATTTTGTTCTTTGCACTTGACTAAATAAGCCCAAGTTAAATCATAAAAATCTTGCTCGGTAATTAATACTTGCGCCGCTTGATAATAAATATCTAAGAAATCTTGCAACTGCGTAAATTGAAATGCTTTTGTCACCTCTTGCACATTTGCATAGGGTAAAGCGACGTTATTACGGACAGCTAAATCAAATAACATTTGCGGCTCTAAGCTACCTTCTAAATGTAAATGCAGCTCAACCTTAGGTAATTGATTGAGCCAAGGAGATAAAACCAATGTATTTTCTGTTTGGGGAATTGAATTCGACATAATATTCTCTTTTTAATGACATAAGCTAAGATAACCAATTTTCAGTCGATAATAAAATAAACTCGGCTTTTTCTATTAAAAAACAGGTAAAAAGAGTGGATGGCAATTAAAGCTTGTGTTGTATAACTTAACCATTATGATCAGCCATTCAAAACCTTCCTGGCTGACTCTACTGTTGTCATAAAAAGCGAAAAGATTTAAGGACTTAACATGTTTAAATTTTTTGAAAATTTAGTGCCTGCATTAAATGATCAAGAACCAACTCAACCACCGAATACCTTGTTTGCATTTTGTTTACATTACACAAAAGGCTATAAAACCGCATTGTGTTTTATGACACTACTCATTGCGTCATTAGCAGTGTTAGAAGTCTCCTTATTTGGTTTCATGGGACAGCTAGTGGATTGGTTAGTCACTAAAAATCCAGAAACACTATTACAAGATGAAGGCCCTACACTATTATTAATGTCATTAACCGTATTAATAGTGATACCAATATTAATACTGTTACATTCATTAGTGATCCACCAAGTATTGCTAGGCAATTACCCAATGTCGATACGCTGGTTTGCGCATCGTTACCTATTAAAACAAAGTGTTTCTTTTTATCAGGATGATTTTGCTGGGCGTATTGCAACCAAAGTGATGCAAACTGCCTTGGCGGTACGTGAAACAGTGATGAAACTATTAAACGTAATGGTTTATATCGTTGTTTACCTTATTTCTATGATTGTGATGGTAGCTCAAGCAGACTATCGACTAGCTATCCCGATGCTAGTTTGGTTAGTGGTTTATGTCTGTATCCAGTACTACTTTGTGCCAAAATTAAAAGAAGTTGCTACGGAGCAAGCCGACGCTCGTTCAACCATGACTGGCCGTATTGTCGATAGTTACACCAATATCTCCACGGTGAAACTGTTTGCACACACTGAATCAGAATCAGCTTATGCTAAGCAAGGGATGAAAGGGTTTTTAAATACAGTTTATCGGCAAATGCGCTTGGCCACTGGTGTGAATATGTGTGTGCAGATTTCGAACTATTTATTAGCTTTTTCGATCACTGCTATTTCAATCTACCTGTGGATGCAAAGTGCTATTTCAGTAGGCTCAATTGCCATTGCGATTAGCCTTTCTTTGCGTTTAAACGGTATGTCGCAATGGATCATGTATGAGCTAAGCGCCTTATTTGAAAATATAGGTACTGTAACCGATGGTATGAACACCCTCGCTAAACCAAATATCATCCAAGATAAAGAAGGGGCCAAACCATTAGAGGTCACAAAGGGGAATTTATACTTCAAACAGATGAGCTTCCATTACGGTGAAAATAAAGGTGTGATTGAAGGTTTTGATTTGAATATTAAAGCCGGAGAAAAGATTGGTTTAGTAGGCCGTTCAGGCGCAGGTAAATCAACTCTCGTTAACCTATTATTACGTTTTTATGATGTAGAAAAAGGTCAAATCATCATTGATGGGCAAGATATCAAAGAAGTACAACAAGAGAGTTTACGTTTACAGATCGGTATGGTGACGCAGGATACATCACTATTACATCGCTCTATCCGTGAAAATATTCTATACGGTCGTCCCGATGCAACAGAAGAAGAGATGTTAAATGCAACTAAACAAGCACAGGCACATGAGTTCATTTCAACCTTAACCGATAATGAAGGCAACGTCGGTTACGATGCACAAGTCGGTGAACGCGGTGTGAAACTTTCCGGTGGACAAAGACAACGTATTGCCATCTCACGCGTGTTATTAAAAGACGCACCAATCTTGATATTAGATGAAGCAACATCCGCATTAGATTCTGAAGTTGAAGCGGCCATTCAAGAGAGTTTAAATGAATTAATGCAAGGAAAAACAGTGATTGCGATTGCACACCGCTTATCAACAATTGCAGCTATGGATCGTTTAATTGTATTAGATAAAGGTAACATTATTGAGCAAGGTAGCCATCAACAATTACTCGCTCAAAATGGTGTTTATGCGCAACTCTGGGCACATCAAACGGGTGGTTTTTTAGGCTGTGATTAAGTTCTAACCTGATTTAAACAGCCGCTCGCAGAGACAAAAAAGCCATCACAATTGATGGCTTTTTAATGCGTAAAGAGTCACGCTAACTATTTCCAACCCTGCTTCCAAAGGTCTATATTCTTTAAGTCTCGCCAGTCTATTTCAGTTTGGCGATGGGAAATAATGGCTTCTATTACACACAAAGTAACAATTCCTTCTTCATCAAAGGTCACTTTGGTGATTAAAAAATGCTTCTCTTTATTAATAGACTTAATGGCAGTCCACTTACTATTTAATAGTTTTTTCGGGTTAATCTGATTGATAACCATCACTCCTATACAAGAAATTAACGGTTTACAGCAATCTCTCTTAATGCGGATTTTTCTGCTTCAGATAAGAAAGCGATCTCTAAACCATTAATTTGTGCTTGTGTTATTTGCTCAATTGATAGCCCCGCTTGCGGTGCTGCCACTTCATATTCAAAAGGCAATTCAATCCCTTCAACTGCAGGATCATCGGTATTTAAACATGCTAATACACCATGGTTTAAGAATGTTTTAATAGGATGTTTACTGATATCGGCAATGGTACTCGTTTGAATGTTAGAGGTAATACATGATTCAATACCAATTTTATTCTCCGCTAAGTAATCCATTAGTTTGATGTCTTCAATCGCCTTTACACCATGACCAATACGTTCAGCACCCAGTGTTTGGATCGCTTGCCAGATACTTTCTGCGCCTGCAGCTTCACCAGCATGAACGGTGACACGAAGCCCTGCATCACGTACTTGTTTAAAATGTTTAACAAATACATCGCCTGGTTGACCTAATTCATCACCAGCTAAGTCAACAGCGACGAGTTTATCTTTTTGACTTAATAATCCGTCTAACTCAATTTGACAAGCTTCAGCACCAAAAGTACGGCTCATAATACCAATTAAGTTAGTTTTAACATTAAAGTCACGGCTACCTGCAGCAACACCAGCAACAACCGCTTCTACAACACCTTGTACAGGCAAGTTGTGTTTCATCGCCATATAATAAGGTGAAAAACGCAGTTCTGTATAATCGATTAGTGCATTTTTAGCATCTTGAACGTTCTCATAAGCAACACGGTAACACGCATCTAGGTCGCCTAATACAGCAACACCCCAATCTAACTTTGATAAAAAAGAAACGAGATCAGGTTGTGTTTCAACTACCTGAACAAATGGACGTAATGTCTCAATATCAGTTGCAGGTAATGGTAAATTAAATTTTTGGCCTAGTTCTAATATGGTTTCAATACGAATATTGCCATCTAAGTGGCGGTGAATATCAGTGAGAGGGATATTTTTATTGATCATTATTTATTCCTTTTATGAAACAGTTTTAGAACCCAAACCACCTTAAAATGCAATTTCCGAGGTTACAAGATAAGGTAGCTTAAGCCATTACAGTATAGGTAATGCGGTTATTTTTTGTCACAAGCAAAGTAACGAATAAACAGGTTTTAAATATAAAATTAAGAGAGTTAACATAATATGTTGTTAACACTAGTATCATTAGTTAATTTACTCCCCATTAACCAAGTCACTTTTATGTTATTTATTGTTGTTTATTACAAATTTAAAGTGGCGCTATGTTACACATAAATACTACGGATAATAGCGTTAACCTTATCGAAAGCAGTTTTAATCATCAAGGATGATTAAATTTAATGCTAATGACCTTTAAAAGCGAAAACGTCTTACTCTATTTAATTTGCTCGTACTGTTTCATAAACCTGTGGTTCAGCGTTTGGTTTAGTATCGGCACATTGAATAGCACCTAATATGTTTTTTTGCACCTCAACAAACTGTTGCTCAGTTTGTGCATGTATCATGGCAATTGGTGTCTGTGTATCAATCTTATCGCCAATACTGACTAAATCGCTCAGGCCTACCGCAAAGTCAATATTATCTGTTGCAACACGGCGTCCACCTCCCATGTTAACCACTGACATGCCAACTTCTCGAGCATCAATAGTCGTCACATAGCCAGATTGGTTAGCAAATACCGGACGAATAATCGCAGACTTAATCAAATGGTTATCGTGATTTTCTACAAAATCAGCCGGCCCACCCAGGCCTGCCACCATTCTACCAAACACTTCAGCTGCTTTGCCGTTATCCAATACGGCTTGTAATTTCCCCTTCGCCTGCTCGGTATCTGAGGCTAAATTAGCGGACACTAACATTTCAGCACATAAGGACATAGTGACTTCATGCAACCTCGGGTTCACATATTCACCCGTTAAGAAACGCACCGCTTCTCGTACTTCAACGGCATTACCTGCACTACTTGCCAATACTTGATCCATATTAGTAATCAAAGCAGAAGTTTTACAACCTGCGCCATTGGCTACGTCAACAATACTTCTTGCTAACTGTTGTGATTGTTCATAAGTCGGCATAAACGCCCCACTACCGGCTTTTACATCCATCACTAAAGCATCTAACCCTGCCGCTAATTTTTTAGATAAGATCGATGCGGTAATCAAGGGAATCGATTCAACCGTAGCGGTAATGTCACGAGTTGCATAAAAACGTTTATCTGCAGGTGCTAAATTAGCACTTTGCCCAATAATGGCAACACCTGCGCTTTTAACCACCTCTCTAAAGTGTTGGTTGGTAACGGTAGTTTGATAGCCAGGAATTGCATCAAGCTTATCTAAGGTGCCACCAGTATGACCTAAACCTCGACCCGAGATCATTGGCACATAACCACCACATGCAGCGACCATTGGCCCTAGCATTAATGAAATAACATCACCAACACCACCGGTAGAATGTTTATCAACGATTGGACCATTTAGGTTTAATGATGACCAATCAAGTACATCACCTGAGTCGCGCATCGCAGAAGCTATCGCTACACGCTCATCCATATTCATATCTTGAAAATAGATAGCCATAGCAAAAGCAGCAATTTGCCCTTCGCTAATACTGTTATCGGTAATTCCTTGAATAAAAAAGTTAATCTCTTCGTTGCTTAAGGTTTTACCATCACGTTTATGACGAATAATTTCTTGTGGTACTAAGATCATAGGTGCACTCCGATAATGAGGTGAGATCATCACTAAATGATTTGTGAATAGGTCATATTTACAAATAACTTAGGGGTAATAAAGGGAAGAGAAGAATGCTTACAGCACAGCCACTATGCTGCAAGCATTAATATCATTGACTTAAAGAATTTAAGTTAAGATATTATTTATTAGAACTTGTAGGTAGCAGCAAAGTAATGAGTTAAACCTGTTGTTTTACCCGCTAAACCGCCATCAACTAATGCATAAGCATCTTTAAACGCTTTTAGACCATAACCTACTGCAAAACGATCTGAATGCCAGTAGATACCATTAAACATTGCACCACCGTTATCAGTGTATAGTGCATCAAAGTCATCATCGTATCCGAATTGGTAATCGATGTAGCCTTGGTAAGAAATAAATGAACCATTCTCAAAGAAGTAGAAAGGTTTGAACCAGTTAGTAGATACTTGATAACCATTCCATTCTTTTTCATTTAAATCGTAAAGTCCGTAAACGTTTAAACCAACTTTACCTAACCATGGCACCATTACATCAGAACCAATACCCCAGAAAGAGTTATTTACTGAATCGCTACCGCCACTCCAGTTAAATAATGTTGCAAAGTACACTTCTTCAACAGGACCAAAAGATAGATCTTTACCTGTTAGTCCATCAAGAGAGATACGCGGTGCAAACTTAATAAATATTTTATCTGCGCCATCTTTGTCAGAAGACTCACTGCTTGCTAGGTTAAATACGTCAGCGTAACCGTAGTAATCTAAAATCCCTGCACGTCCGCCGAACTCAAGCTCAAGATAATCATGATCTGATTCACCAGGAAGCTCGTTTACAGCGTACATTAAGTTACCTTGCATCCATTTGTAATCATTTTTATGCGTATCGCCGTCGGTATAGTCAGCAGCGAATGCAGAAGATGAAGCAAGCAAGGCTAGTGGGAGTAGTGTTTTTTTCATAGTTAAATTCCTTTTAAAAAGTAAAAAATGCTTAGTGATGAATTTTTATGCCGTCAGCGGCTAAAAGCTCAATAATAAAATTTTGTTACCACCACTTGCACACTAGTGAGTGATAACAAAATGCCTGTCATCTCAGTGACTCAATAACTTCATGCCAGGTCTTTTTGATTCCCACTTATTCTGCAACTACAGAATCAAGTGCGATTAATACCATCTCATCAAAGCTGTTTTGACGCTGATCAGAAGATAGTTGTTCGCCAGTACGGATATGATCCGATACTGTCAAAATACATAGTGCTTTTGCGCCATATTCAGCTGCAACACCGTATAATCCAGCCGCTTCCATCTCTACACCTAGAATGTTGTATTTTTCTAATGTATCGAATACTTCAGGCTCTGGCGTGTAGAATGTATCAGCAGAAAAAATATTACCTACTTGCGCTTTAATGTTACGAGCACGTGCAGCGTTTACTGCTTTTTCTAATAACTCGTAACTAGCAATAGCTGCAAAGTCGTGGTTCGCAAAACGAATACGGTTTGCTTTTGAATCTGTAGAAGCACCCATGCCGATGATCACGTCACGTACTTTGATATCTGGGCTAACAGCACCACAGCTACCAACACGGATAATGTTTTTAACACCGTAATCTTTAATTAGCTCTGTTGCATAAATAGAACAAGATGGGATACCCATACCACTACCCATTACAGATAGTTTTTTTCCTTTGTAAGTACCCGTAAAACCTAACATGTTACGTACGTCAGTTACTTGCACAGCATCTTCTAAAAAGTTGTCAGCAATATACTTAGCGCGAAGTGGATCGCCAGGCATTAATACTGTTTCTGCAAATGCATTGTCTACTGCATTAATATGAGGTGTTGCCATCTTATTTCTCCAACATTATTTAAAAATACTTTTACCGTATTCTAGATCCGGTAATTGATGATACTCAGCAATTGTTTGGCCGATATCGGCAAAGGTGTCACGTAAACCAACTGGACCAGCTGGTACGTTTTTTCCGTAGAAAAGTACAGGTATGTGTTCACGTGTATGATCTGAGCCAGGCCAAGTTGGGTCACAACCATGGTCAGCGGATAACACAACAAGGTCTTCGTCTTCTAAGACTTCAAGCAACTCTGGTAAGCGTGTATCAAAATACTCTAGTGCAGCCGCATAACCTGCTACATCACGACGGTGTCCAAAGTCAGCATCAAAATTCACAAAGTTAGTAAAGATAATCGTTTCTTTAGTCGCTTCTTTTAAAGATTTCAACGTCGCATTAAACAACGCTTCTAAGCCTGTTGCTTTGATTGCTTGGGTAATGCCCTGTGCTGCATAAATATCAGAAATTTTACCAATACTCACGACTTCGCCACCGGCACTTTCCATACGATCTAGTAGTGTCTTACTTGGCGGTAATACTGAATAGTCATGACGATTACCGGTACGAGCAAAGTTACCCGGTTTGTCACCTAAGAATGGGCGCGCAATAACACGACCAATATTGTAAGGTTCAAGTAACTCACGAACGGTTTTACATAAGTCGTATAATGCTTCTACACCGTAAGTTTCTTCGTGGCACGCTATTTGGAATACACTATCACTTGATGTGTAAAAAATAGGTTTACCGGTTTTAATATGTTCTTCACCTAACTCGTCTAAAATCACAGTACCGGAAGAGTGGCAGTTGCCTAAATATCCAGATATACCAGTGCGCTCAACGATTAAGTCTAATAACTCCTGCGGGAAACTATTTTGTTTATCTTTGAAATAACCCCATTCATAAAGCACAGGCGCACCTGCAATTTCCCAGTGACCACTTGGGGTATCTTTACCTGTTGAAATTTCTTGGGCATAACCATACGCAGAAATAGGTTCAACGGACTCGTCTAACCCCATTGGAAACTCACCCGAACTTTCTTTACAGGCGTGTGCTAAACCTAATTTAGTAAGGTTAGGTAAATGAAGCGGGCCTTTACGGCCGATATCGGCTTCGCCAGCGGCACATAATTTAGCAATACTGCCAAAGGTGTTTGCACCTACATCATTGAATGTGGTGCCGTCCGCTAAACTACCTACAAATTGGTCAGCATCATGGCTTGCGCCTATACCTAACGAGTCTAACAATAAAATAATGGTACGTTTCATTAGTAACCTCCTGTCTCTACAGGTGTATCTGATAATTTAAGCTCACTCAGTAAGTTGCCTAGTAGGCTAGATGCACCAAAACGGAAATGGTCAACATCAACCCAATCAGCGCCCATAATATCGCGAGCTAATTGCATGTAATCGTTAGCTGTTTGTGCATCTTTAACACCACCAGCTGCTTTAAAACCTACGTCTTTTCCTGATTTTTTGATCGCTTCGATCATCACTTTAGTCGCTTCTAAAGTTGCATTAACCGGCACTTTACCCGTTGATGTTTTAATAAAATCAGCACCTGCTTCGATACAAATTAAGCTTGCTTGTTCAATTAACTCAGCTGTTTTTAACTCACCAGTTTCAATAATCACTTTTAATGCAACAGCTTCACCACACACTTCACGGCAAGCTTTAACCATCTCTTCACCAACAGATGCATTACCTGCAATCAGCGCTTTATATGGGAATACTAGGTCAACCTCATCAGCGCCATAAGCAACAGCAGCTTTAGTTTCTGCAACGGCGATAGCAACGTCATCGTTACCATGTGGGAAGTTAGTCACTGTTGCGATTTTTACGTCAGCAGTGCCTTGAGCTTTTAATGTTTTACGTGCGATGGGAATGAAACGGGGATAGATACAAACAGCAGCCGTATTTCCTGCAGCGCTATGCGCTTGCTTACATAAATCGATGACTTTTTGATCTGTGTCGTCATCATTTAATGTCGTTAAATCCATCAAATGAATTGCTTGTCGCGATGCTAGTTGTAAATCACTCATTTAAAAATCCTTTGATTTCATTGTCTTTAGGGTTTATCGATTATGTTGATTAATGCTTTATTAACACAATTGATAAAAACTAAGTAAAAACAAATGAGGGCTCTAAACGAACCCTCATTGACACTTACTATTTATGCAATGCTTAAGGCAAAGAAAATACCTACTAACGTTGCACTCATTAAGTTAGATAATGTACCAGCCATTACCGCTTTAAGACCTAGACGTGCGATATCAGCACGACGAGATGGTGCTAATACACCTAGACCACCTAATAAAATAGCCATTGAAGACAAGTTAGCAAAACCACATAGAGCAACGGTGATGATCACTTGAGAATGTTCACTCATTGCTTCTTTAACGCCAATAAAGTTAATGTAAGCAACAAATTCATTCACTACTAATTTTTGACCTAGTAAGCTACCTGCAGCAACCGCTTCAGACCATGGAATACCGATTAGGAAAGCGATTGGTGCAAATAAGTAACCTAAGATTTGCTCTAGTGTTAATGCTTCTAGACCAACAAAACCACCAACAGAACCTAAGATATTATTAATTAATGCAATTAAGGCGATGAATGCGATTAACATTGCACCTACATTTAACGCTAATTTAAGACCTGAAGAAGCACCTGACGCAGCAGCATCAATGACATTAACAGGTTTGTCTTCTTCTTCAGCAGCCGCTAGATCTTTAGCAGATAGCTCTTGAGCCACTTCTGTTTCAGGCTCTAAGATTTTAGCCATTAATAGACCACCAGGCGCCGCCATGAAAGAAGCGGCGATTAGGTATTCAAGGCTTACACCTAAAGATGCATAACCCACTAATACTGAACCCGCTACCGATGCTAGACCACCACACATAACAGCAAATAATTCAGAACGTGTCATATGCTTAATGTAAGGTTTAACCACTAATGGCGCTTCCGTTTGACCAACGAAAACGTTAGCAGCAGCAGACATAGACTCAGTACGGCTTGTACCTAGTACTTTCTGTAATGCACCACCAAAGATTTTGATAATGAACTGCATGATGCCTAGGTGGTATAACACAGCCATGAACGAAGCAAAGAAAATAATGATTGGAAGTACTTTAAATGCAAAGACAAAACCGCCACCGCCAAACACTTCAAACATTTTGCCAGAAACTAATCCGCCAAATAAAAAGCTCACACCAGCATTAGCACTATTAATTACACCTTGCACTGCACCAGTGATGGCTTGTAGGACTGAAACGCCCCACGGTGTAAAAATTACAAGTGCAGGAATAATCGCTTGAATTGCGAATGCGCCACCCACTGTTCTGTAATTGATTGCTTTTTTGTTTTTTGAGAAAATAAAGGCAATTAAAAGAAGGCTGATAATGCCCACTAAGCCCATCACGATTTGCATATTTGTACTCCGTTCATTTATGTCAATTAGACTGAAGAATAACTCAACAGTCATCTCCGTCTGATATCCTGGCCAACCCAGGCATGTATAATCCGAAAAACTCGAATAGGTTGTGGTTTGCTATCATCCATAACAAACCAAATTTGTTTACCGCGATTATAGTTTCTCCATAATCATGGCTTCTAATATGTTCTGATCTACTGCGAAGTTACGAATGCCTTCTGCTAATTTTTCAACGGCCATTGGGTCTTGATTGTGCGCCCATAAGAAATCCGACTCAGTTAATGCTGTTGGTGCAGTTTTAACCTTTTTATCAGCGATTAATTTCGTTTCAATCGTTCCTTCTGAATCACTTAGCTCTTGTAATAACTGTGGGCTAATCGTTAAGCGATCACAGCCAGCTAATTCTAAAATCTCACCTATATTTCTAAAACTCGCGCCCATTACAACTGTGTTGTAACCATGCTCTTTGTAATAGTTATAAATTTTCGTCACCGACAACACACCTGGATCTTCAGCAGCAGAAAAATCAGTTCCCTGCTTGGCTTTATACCAATCCATAATACGACCAACGAAAGGTGAAATAAGGAATACACCCGCTTCAGCACAGGCTTGCGCTTGGGCAAACGAAAAAAGCAGCGTGAGGTTACAGTTAATTCCCTCTTTTTCAAGTATTTTAGCTGCCTGAATACCGTTCCAGGTTGCCGCTAGCTTAATTAAAATACGATCGTTGCTAATTCCTGCATCGTTATACATTTTTACTAGCTGACGAGCCTTGGTTAAACTAGCTTCAGTGTCGAATGAAAGACGAGCATCTACTTCAGTAGAAATGCGTCCAGGGATAGTTGTTAAGATCTCTTTACCAATGTTTACCGCTAACATATCGCAAGCAATTTCTACTTGCTGTTGTTTATCAGCACTTTGCTTTTTTGCATATTCAATAGCATCAGCAACTAATGGTGCGTAAGCTTCAATAGAAGCAGCTTTTAAAATAAGTGATGGGTTGGTTGTTGCATCTTCAGGTTGGTATTGCTTAATAGCTTCTATGTCACCAGTATCTGCAACCACGGTCGTTACTTTACGTAACTGCTCTAATTTACTTTGCATATTCAGTCCTTCACTTCATACATTATTGGTAAGCAGAGATCTCATTACTGCGAGTCTCTTATTTATACAGGTGTTTTTACGATAAAAAGGATGGTATCAATACGGGTAAAGTCAGTGACCAATATAAATCCTAATGCTTTCACAATATTTGATAGTATTCATGGTGGTGACATAGATATATTTTAAAAATAAATCTGATAAACAACTTCCATGTTACTTCTTACAAATTTCTTCTATCTCGTTTCCTATGAGCAAATTCTAGGCATTCGAACAAATCACAAATGTGATCTAGATCACTATAGTTGATATTTGCTGCTTCACATAGCCTGGCACTAACAAAATATGTGGTTTATGCTAATGTGGCCCCTAAGGAGAAAAATCCATGTTTGATATAAGAAAAGATTTTAACTGTTGCAAAACAGTAAGTTGCAAAAATTTCGGTGTCGCTGACAGCGAAGATTACGTTTATCAGAGTAAACGTTTAGGTTACCTTTCTATTGAATGTAAAGCCTGTGGAAGCAACCCTCCTTGGATAAATAACCAATTAATAGAAAATATCTTAAAAGAAAAGCTTGATTTTCATTTTGCGAGGAAAATCACACATTGCCGGCATTGTTATAGCCATTTTTTCTTCAATGAGAAGAATGGATCACACTTACATGGTTTTACTGCGGCAGGAACACAACGTTTAAAATGCAAAAACTGCCAACATGTATACAGTGAAACTAAACATAAAAATGTTGAGGCTATTACACAGGTATTACAAACCATTATTGAAAAATTAGATATCAACAGTGCAATTAGAAAAACCGGATTATCAGCCCGTCTTTATTATTTTTATTTAGAAAAGTTATCACTATTATTAACTAATTTTAGCCGTTTAAAGGAGCAAGAAGAGGTAAACCGAGAGTCCTTGTCATTACAAACCGAAGGAAAAGTGATTCATTTACACCATAAACGAGGCTTTTATACGTTATTAACAGCGGAATCTGATAGTGGTTATATTCTACTACAAACCACTAACCTCACCAAAGTCGACCTACTTAAACAAGATATTTACAACAGCACTGAAAATACTGTTATCAAAGATGCTTTCGCCAATAATATTGAGAATGAAATTAAAAACCATTACCAGCAAACATTACACCGTAAACACTTTGAAAGACTGTTAATTGGTGAATTAAAAGCAATTAATCACTGTAATTTAATCTACCCTAACAAATTAGTGTATGTGCACTTCTCCTTATTGCGTGGCTTCATTAAAAAAGCCCAACATTATAGCCACTATATTGAATTAGAAAGCAGTATTCGCGCTGCAGCGTTAATGTCCGCACATCCTGAAATCAGAGCAGGAAAAGCCGATATATTCTATTACCTCCCCTTCATGAATAACCAAGAGATTATCAAAAATAGAAAAGTAGGATGGTGGAGCGATCGCTGGCACAGCTTTGAACAAGGCGCCTATTCTTTATTAACTGATAATAAACAAAACCAATACCCTTTTAAGATGGAAGATACAGAGCACCTTAATCGCTATTATGATTATTTAGACACGCATTTGAATAAGAGTTTGAATAGCTTTAATACCATTACTAATCTATCTGAAATACATAGAGTATTGTTTAATTTTTGCCATGCTCAAGATGACAAAAGCCCTGCAATGCAATTTGGTGTTGCTGACCATGTTTACGATGAGATGAGTCTATTGAGTGAAGCGATGACTTATAAGGAATATACAGGGGAGTAAGGTCTTAGTAGCAGATAAGATAACCTCAGTTTTAGATAGGCAAAACGATACTGCATCCAAAATTGAGGTTAAAAAGTTCACAACAATTAATATTGTTGTGTAAACCTGTTGTTATTAAAGTTCTTCGCCTAAAAACGCAAAAGGCAGTAATGTAGCAATCGTATTTTCAGAGTATTCTGTTTCAGATTGGTAACTGTAAACGATACAATCATTCATTGATTGCTCAGCAATAACTTGGCGACATGAACCACAAGGTTGTGCAGTCACTAACTGTTTTTCAGCGTTACGCGCACCAATGTGCACCTCTTGGATATCACCTTTGCTAATCCCTTCTGCTACGGCAGTAAAAATAGCATTACGTTCAGCACAAATGGTAGTCGGATAAGCAGCAGACTCAACGTTTACTCCTTTAAACACTCGACCATCTTTACACACTACTACAGAAGCGACATTAAACCCTGAGTACGGTGCAGAGCTATTATCCAGCAGTGTTTTTAGTTCGCTAAAATAGTTTTTTTTCATTATAAAACTCCCTGTTATGTAAGACATACTTACTTAAGCTATTATTTTTTATTATCGTTGTATTGTAGTTGAGCATTTTTTATTACACTTTTACAACCTTTAAAAATGCCCAACCTATTGTACTACCCACTTTGATCTTTTAGTTTTAGTTTTAGTTTTAGTTTTAACTGTAGCCTAGTTTAATAGTTTTTTAGCTGCAGCCACTACAATTGAGATTGCATGCGACTCTGTTTTTTTCATGGTCGCTTCATCTGGAATCTCTTGTTGTGTTCGATTTACAATCACACCCGCTACGCAAGCAGCAGCCCAACCTTGTGAAGCACACATAGTAAATAGTGTCGATGACTCCATTTCATAATTAAGTACACCAAGCTCCTGCCACTCTTGCATTGATCCTTTAAACTGACGTGTCACTCGTCCTGAGACCGTATCATAACGCTCTTGGCCAGGGTAAAAAGTATCACTAGATGCTGTCACACCAACATGCGGTTCAATGTCTGCATCGCGACAAGCTGCGACCATTGCGGTGGTTGCATTAAAGTCAGCAACCGCAGGGAACTCTAATGGAGCGAAGTGTAAGCTTGCACCGTCTAAACGTACTGAAGCTTGTGTCACAATGACATCACCCACATTAACATGTGGTTGAATAGCACCGGTTGTTCCGATACGTAAGAAAGTACGCACACCCAGTTGCGCTAGCTCTTCTACTGCAATCGAAGTAGATGGACCGCCAATTCCTGTTGAGCAGATAACGACAGGTTTTGTGTCAATATAAGCAAGGTAGCTTGTATACTCACGATGACTTGCTAAAAAAGTCGCATTTTCCATCAACTCTGCAATACGTTTTACACGCTCAGGATCGCCAGGAACAATCGCTAATGTTGATCCATCTAACATCGCTTTGGTTAACCCTAAGTGAAATACATCTGACATAAAATCTCCTTCATTAACGGGGGATTACCGTTATTTTTATCTAATTATAAATTGGCTGCGGTTTGTACCACGTTCTGTACAGTGAAACCAAACATTTCGAATAGTTGATCCGCTGGCGCAGACTCACCAAAGGTTGTCATGCCAATCACTTTGCCGTTTAAACCAACGTACTTGTACCAGTAATCTGCAATACCCGCTTCGATAGCAACACGTTTCGTCACTGCCGCTGGTAGTACTGACTCTTTGTATTCTGCTGATTGCAGTTCAAATTGCTCTGTACAAGGAATCGATACCACACGCACCGCTTTGCCTTGCGCTGTTAATTCAGCTGCCGCTTGCATCGCTAATTCAACTTCTGAGCCTGTTGCGATTAAGATAATCTCTGCAGGTGTTTCAGAATCTAATAATACGTAACCACCTTTAGCAACGTCAGCTAATTGCTGTGCATCACGCGCTTGTGGCTTCAAGTTTTGACGACTGAAAATCAGTGACGTTGGTGCATCAACCGATTCAATGGCAAATTTCCAAGCTACAGCTGATTCAACACTGTCACATGGACGCCATGTGTTCATGTTCGGTGTTAAACGTAAACTAGCAATTTGCTCTACTGGTTGGTGTGTTGGGCCATCTTCACCTAAACCAATTGAGTCATGCGTAAATACTTGAATAGCACGTTGCTTCATTAATGCAGACATACGCAGTGCGTTACGCGCATATTCCATGAACATTAAGAAAGTCGCACCGTAAGGTACAAAACCTTTGTGTAACGCAATACCGTTAATAATAGCGGCCATCGCAAACTCACGAACACCGTAGTGTAAGTAGTTACCTGATGCATCATCTGCAGTAATCGCTTTCGTACCAGACCACATGGTTAAGTTAGATGGTGCTAAATCTGCAGAGCCACCTAGTAACTCTGGTAACATTGCGCCGTAAGCTTCGATACAGTTTTGCGATGCTTTACGCGTTGCAATATTCGCTTGGTTTGCTTGTAAGTCTGCAATGTAAGCTGAAGACTTCGCTTCCCACTCAGCAGGTAGCTCGTTATTAACACGGCGTTTATATTCTGCTGCTAACTCAGGGTAAGCCGCTGCATACGCTGCAAATTTCTCATCCCAAGATTGCTCTGCCGCTTGGCCTTGTGCTTTGTTATCCCAACCTGCGTAAACATCAGCTGGGATTTCAAATGGACCGTGCTCCCAACCTAATGCTTTGCGTGTTGCTGCAATTTCATCGTGACCTAAAGGTGCACCGTGACAATCGTGTGTGCCTTGCTTAGCAGGAGAGCCAAAGCCGATAATCGTTTTACAACAAATAATCGTTGGTTTAGTGGTTTCTGCTTTAGCAGAAATAATCGCCGCTTTAATTTCTTCTGCATTGTGACCGTCTACTGACAGTACTTGCCATCCGTAAGACTCAAAACGTTTAGGCGTATCATCAGTGAACCAACCTTCTACTTCACCATCGATAGAGATGCCGTTGTCATCCCAGAAGGCAATCAGTTTGCCTAAGCCTAATGTTCCCGCTAAAGAACAAGCTTCATGCGAGATACCTTCCATTAAACAACCATCGCCTAAGAAAGCGTATGTGTTATGGTCAACAATCTCATGGCCTGCTTGGTTAAATTGTGCCGCTAAAGATTTTTCAGCAATCGCCATGCCCACTGCATTGGTAATACCTTGGCCTAGTGGACCTGTTGTTGTTTCAATACCTGGTGCGTAACCATACTCTGGGTGACCCGGTGTTTTTGAATGCAGTTGACGGAAGTTTTTAAGGTCTTCGATTGAAAGGTCATAACCGGTTAAATGCAATAGAGAATAGATAAGCATTGAACCATGACCATTAGAGAGAATAAAGCGATCGCGGTCAGCCCAATCTGGGTTCGTTGGGTTGTGCTTTAGGAAGTCAGTCCATAACACTTGTGCAATATCAGCCATCCCCATTGGTGCGCCAGGGTGACCTGAATTGGCTTGTTGTACTGCATCCATACTAAGGGCACGAATGGCATTAGCTAACGCTTGACGAGAAGGTAAACTTGAAGGCTTTGTTGACATTAATAACTCCAACACTAAAAAGGTTTTGAATAAAGTGAAGTCAGTGTAAGAAGTAAATAGGGATTAAAGTGAGATCTAGATCGACACAATGGTTAAAAGTATTCGCATAAAAAATCTATACACAAAATATGTTGTTTTTAACCACCTAGCTTAAAAATACAAGATATGACTGTGCTAAAATGATGCCCTAGCAAAACGATTGCTCGGCTAGGGCATTAATAATAAAAAATATCATTGAATAAAGTGATGATTAACTATTATAAATAAAGCGCTGGTTAAACTGTAGACTCGCATAATGAACAACACGATCACATACCCAACTTTCTAATTTCCAGTTTTTGATAAATGCGCAATGCCCGCCTTTCTCTTGCAAATCAACTGTTAACCAAGGAGAAGAGATTAAATCTTTTAATTGATGGGCTGGAATAATCGGATCATCTAAAGAGGTAATAATAGTACTGGGTATACTGAGTTTATTTAACGCATCACCCAATATAGAATAGCCACGTAGATATTCATCTGTACTATTAAAGTCAGTATGTTCAGTCACAAAGAATTGATTCATGGCATCTAAAGTATGCAATTTAGTTAAGGTTTCACCGTAGTTTAGGTGGCTATGATGTTTTAACTTTTCAGTCAATGAGCTCTTCCACCTTCTGACAAAATATTTTTGATAAATAGGAAAACCATTACTCAATACTTTCATGGTGGTTGGAGGGTCAAGTAAAGGACAAATTGCAATCGCTTGATCTAATTTTAAACCACACTCTTTTGCTAGATTAGCGACTCTTAAACAAAAATTGCCACCTAGAGAGTAACCACACAGTAAATTATGTTTACCACCGTATTGCGTACATAAATATTTCACAGCTTCAACTATTTCAAGCAAACTGACCGAGTTAAATATCTCTTTATTTAAATGTTGAGTTCCACCATGGTCTCTGAAATTTAAGCGAAAAACATCATAGCCATCATCTAACAACTTTTGTCCATTAGACAACATGTATAGAGAGTCAGTACAACCTTCCCAGCCATGTAAAATAATAGCAAGCCCTTTTGATTTTGAGGCAGTTTTAGATAAAGACCCTTGTAACTTAACACCTTGCGGAGTCGTGATAATTTCTGATTGAGCAGAAGCAATTAAAGCTGAGCAGCGCCTCTTCTCAAACCATTTACGAGGCCCAGTACTAGACAGAATAGATTGTATGTGCTGATTGGAAAGTCCTTTTGCCGGTATAAATTGATTCATTTGCTCTCACTCATTACCAATTAATTAACCCTAGACTAATTAACAAAGTTAACAGTTATATGACAAAACTCGCTGTATAATACCAATCACAGAATTAACTGACCTATTTTACTTGTTACAATAACTTCATTTTTCGTTGTAATTTCCGCAAATATAATAACGATTAAAGCTTCAACATTTTCCTATTAATTCTTTAATCGTTATTAACAAAGCTAATCGAAATTAATTTTCGAAAGGCTCAAATTACGCCTTAAACTAAGTCACTTTTTCTGCGCAAAATTTAGCTCACTTATTGAATGTAATTGGTATAAAACTTCTTTTTAAAAAATAAATATAATACTTAAACCACGAGACTAAATCATCGGTTTATTGTGCAGTAGGGGGATTTAAAACATAGAAGTAAGACCAGTAAGCACAACAAAAGTTCGTCGGGCTTACTGCCATAGTATTAAGAATTTAACTCAACGTTAATTATGCTGGTAACTTTTTTCCCATAATTTAAATAGGTAAATAACAGAAAAAGTCAGGCACATGTATAACAGCCCTGCCGCTAAATAAGCTTCAAATGGCGCATAGTAACGCGCATTAACAACACGAGCCGCGCCAGTAATATCAACGATAGTCACCACACCAGCAATCGCACTACCATGGATCATAAAAATAATTTCGTTACTGTATGCCGGTAGCGCACGACGTAAAGAGTTAGGTAATGTGATGCGTCTTAATCGTTGCCAGCGGCTCATACCGTAAGCTTTAGCAGCTTCCAACTCACCAATCGGCATTGTACTGATCACACCACGAACGATTTCTGCGGTATAAGCACCTGTATTCAACGCGAAGGCTAATAACGCACAAAACCAAGCTTCTTGAAAGTAGTACCATAACCAACTGTCACGCAGTGAATCAAACTGTGCCGCACCATAGTAGATAAGAAACAGTTGTACTAATAATGGTGAGCCACGGAAAAAATACATGTAAACCCAAACCGGTCCTTTAATAAACCAATTTGAATGACTACGTAAAATACCCGCAGGAATTGCTATCACCAAACCAATCAACAGTGATGCAGCGACCAACCAAGTGGTTGTCCATAACCCTTCTAAATAAAACGGGTATTCATTAAGAATAATTGAAAAATCCATGTCTATCTCGTTTGTATACTATATTTACGCTCTGCCCATTTCAGTGCAGAGGTAGAAACAGCGGTATAAAATAAAAATATTAACGCTACCACTAGGTAGAAAGTAAAGGGTTTCTGCGTTGAACCAGAAGCATCACCGGCAATCTTAACCATATCTTGTAAACCGATAATCGAGACGAGTGCGGTCGTTTTTAATAAAACTAACCAGTTATTACCTAGGCCAGGTAATGCATAACGCATCATTTGTGGGAACATCACACGGGAAAACCGTTTGTATTTATTCATGCCGTAAGCGGTAGCAGCTTCCAATTGCCCTTTATTGACCGATAAGATAGCACCTCGAAAGGTTTCTGCCATGTAAGCGCCAAAAATAAAACCAATGGTCACAATACCAGCAAAATACGGGCTGATATCAATATATTCAGGTAGATAAGCAGTCCACTCGTGGTCAGGGTAATAACCCGTCAGAGTTTCATTTAACCACTCATTTAAATTGTAACTCATATCATTGATCAATAACTGTCCACCAAAGAAGATGAGCAACATCAGAATCAAATCAGGAATACCACGAATAATCGTGGTGTAAAGCGTTGCGATACTTTTTAGTACTGTCGAGTGAGATAACTTAGCAAGGGCTGCTAATAACCCTAATACAACAGATAGCACTAAAGACAGCAAAGCCACTTGTAGTGTTAACCATGCACCTTCTAGAAAAATGTCTTGGTAACCGTATAAAGAAAACATATAAACTTCTTTTTAATAAATGCCAATATCATAGATAACGACTTGATTGACATAAAAAAAGGATGACACAACCGACAAAATATTAAAGTTGGCTGCTCATCCTCTCTATTTTAACGCAATGTGTTAATAATCATTAACACTCGCTATATTACTCTTGACCGTATACATCGAAAGTGAAGTATTGATCTTGGATTTTCTTGTAAGTACCGTTAGCACGGATAGCGTCAATAGCTTGGTTTAATTGCTCAGCTAAATCAGTATCTTGTTTACGAATTGCAATACCAGCACCGTAACCAAACCATTTTGGATCGTTTAACTTAGGACCAACAAATTCAAATTTATCGCCATCTTCTTTAGCTAATAGACCATCAGAAATCGCAGCTGAATCCGCCATTACATAATCAACACGGCCAGCTTTTAAATCTAAGTAAGCTTCATCAGCAGAACCGTAACGTTTGATTTTTGCAGATGGGAAGTTATCAGAGATGTATAGATCCATTGTTGTTGCACGTTGAACACCAATTTTTTTACCATTCATAAATGCTTCAGTACCTTCGTAAGCAGTACCTTTCTTAGCCACAAAACGTGCTGGAATATGTTGGTATTTTTTAGTGAATGCAACTTTCTTTTTACGCTCTTCAGTAATGTCCATTGTTGCAATGATCGCATCAAACTTACGACCTAGAAGTGCAGGAATAATGCCATCCCAATCTTGTTTTACTAAAGTACATTTCGCTTCTAATTCTGCACATAGCGCATTAGCAATATCAATATCAAAACCAGTTACACTGCCGTCTTCTTCTGTTTTACTAAACGGAGGGTATGCACCTTCTACGCCGATTCGGATCTGTTTCCATTCCTTTGCTTGTGCAGTATTAAATGCAAATGCAAACAGTGCGATTAATAGGCTAATTTTTTTCATGGTATTTCCTTATTTTATGATAAATGATTGTCTTTAGTAATATGCGAGACTTAATGTCCCGTATAAATTTAATACACAGTTGAAATAAACTGTTTAAAACGTTCTGAAGTTGGGTTAGTGAAGATATCTTCAGGCTTACCTTGCTCTTCAACCAAGCCTTGATGTAAGAATAAAACCTTATTCGATACATCTCTGGCAAATGCCATTTCATGTGTCACCACTAGCATAGTACGTCCCTCTTCTGCTAGGTCGCGCATAACTGTCAGCACTTCTCCTACTAATTCGGGATCTAATGCCGAAGTAGGTTCATCGAATAACATGACTTCTGGTTCAACAGCTAACGCACGAGCGATAGCAACCCGTTGTTGTTGTCCACCTGACAGTTGTTCAGGGTAGTAATCTTTACGTTCATATAATCCAACACGTTGTAATAAAGCTTCTGCTTTTGCAATTGCCTCTTTTTTAGGCACACCTAATACATGAACAGGCGCTTCAATCACATTTTCTAGTACAGATAAATGCGACCAAAGATTAAATCCTTGAAAGACCATGGCTAAACGGCTGCGGATACGTTCAACTTGTTTAATTGAAACGGGTATTGCTCCGCGTTTTTTATCTTGCTTCATTTTAATTAACTCACCGTTAACCAAAATATCACCAGATGTAGGCGTTTCCAATAAATTAACACAGCGTAATAATGTACTTTTACCTGATCCTGAAGCACCTAAAATAGAGATCACATCTCCTTTGTGGGCTTCTAAATCGACGCCTTTCAATACGTGATTATCAGCAAAAGATTTATGTAGGTTTTTAATCGATAGAGTAGGTACATTCATTAGTAATTATCATCATGGTTAAGCGGGTTCATTATATATTGTACCTAGTTTATTGAATGGATTAATAAAATTAACGCAATCTTTTACTCTGCACCAATGAACTAAAATGTACAATAAATTAATTTCCATTTCCTCTTAAAAATAAATCAATACTGCACACTTTTAGCATTTTTTACCTGAAATTGATGAAAAACAAAGCATATTGCGAATTTTTACGGATTTTCTTTACAAAATTTGAGCACATGGTATCTTGCGCGCGATCTCAACTCTATTAAATAATACAAAAAGGTAAATGACGTGTCACAATCAATTAATTACGCTAATCCCGCTCCGCTAGGTCTAATGGGATTTGGCATGACAACTGTACTGTTAAACATTCACAATGCAGGTTTCTTTCCAATCAGTGCAATGATTCTTGCGATGGGTTTATGTTACGGTGGTGCGGCACAAGTTATCGCTGGTATTTTAGAATTTAAAAAAGGTAATACTTTTGGTCTAACGGCATTTACTTCATACGGTTTTTTCTGGATCAGCCTAGTGGTTTTATTGCTATTCCCACAACTTGGTTTAGAAAGTGGTCCAACACAAGCAACACCACATGCATTCATGGCCTGGTACTTAGTGATGTGGGGAATCTTCACTGCATTCATGTTTATCGGTACTCTACGTGGTAACCGAGTATTACAATTCATTTTTGCTAGCTTAACGGTACTTTTCTTCCTACTTGCTATCCGTGATTTCACAGGTAATGAATTAATTGGTCGTATTGCTGGCTTTGAAGGTCTTATTTGTGGTTTCAGTGCAATTTACTTGGCTATGGCTGAAGTAATCAACGAACAATACGGTCGCACAGTCCTACCAATTGGTGAAAAGTAACTTTTATTAAAGAAGGTTATTACCCTAACTAAAAACCGAGCTATATCAGCTCGGTTTTTTTTATGGGTGTTCGTTTTTAACAGGTCCCCCCAAATATTCAACTTATACAAAAAATGCAATTCTCTGTTGTTCCGTTAAAAAACTCCATGCAATAAAACGACTGATTTTATGGCCTTGTGCCATCTCTACGACTTTAATGTCATGTGCATCACACTGCTTTAATAGCTTCTTAATCGGAGCGACATTTTCACCTTTAGACAATAAACAGGTAAACCAACAGACCTGATCTTTG
The DNA here is from genome assembly GCF_055808325.1 of Psychromonas sp. KJ10-5. NCBI lineage: Bacteria > Pseudomonadati > Pseudomonadota > Gammaproteobacteria > Alteromonadales > Psychromonadaceae > Psychromonas > Psychromonas sp. KJ10-5. Next base: position 1,960,803 of record NZ_CM147864.1, read on the forward strand.
ATGAGCGAGCTTTCCGTGACCATCTGTTTTACAAAGGCAATTTCACCACCAGCACAACTTAACTCATGCGCCTTACCCGCAAAATTTAATTCAGACTTTGCATTGGCAACCGCATTGACTGCTTTTTTACGCAAGTTTTTTTGTTTAAGTTGACTACCTGCAGCAGCATCCTCCATGGATGCATGAAAAGGTGGATTACACAAGGTAAAGGCAAAACGATCTGAGTTTTTTACCATGCCAGTTAAAATATGCTGTTTATTTTTTTGCTGACGTATGATTATTTTTTTACTGATATTTTGATTAGCCTTAACCAATAACGATGCCGTTTTTACCGCAAGGGAATCAATATCTGCGCCGACAAATGACCAATCGTAACTTCGACTTCCTAAAATAGGATAAATACAATTCGCACCGCAACCAATATCCAAGCCTTTTATCTGAGAACCTGTAGGTACTTCATCATGAAAGCTATCACTTAATAGGTCAGCAATATAATGGAGGTAGTCAACCCTCCCAGGAATCGGTGGACATAAGTAACCGTCTGGAATTTGCCAAAAGGTAATGTCGTAAAAATATGCTAATAACGCTTTGTTTAATAACAAGACCGATTGAGGATCACTGAAGTTAATACTTAACTCACCTTTTGGATTGGTGATCACATGAGGTTTCAGTTCAGGGCAAGCTGCCATTAAATTAACAAAGTCGTACTGCCCTTGGTGTAAGTTACGTGGGTGTAAAGTTAGTTTTACTATATTTTTTGTTTTTTCAGTGTTCACAATGGAATCCATGGAATGACGTATAATATAAATAATTGCTTAAAAATCAGTACGGTAATCCACTAATCCACCACTGATATCTAACACTTTCCGCTGATATTCAAACTTAACCATTTGGTGATTAAATTGCGGTGCAAACCAGGCAATAAACGTACGATCTTTCTTTCTAACTTGTTGCACACGGTAAGCTTCTAACTCGCCGAATTTAGTTTTAATCGTCTCTTTACCTTTTAACTCAAAAAAGTAATGTGCAATATCATCCGATGTTTGCATATAAAATTCAAAATCGGTTTGCCCAGATTTGAGCCCTTCGCTAATTTGTAAATTAATGGTATTGAAATCAACAATTGGACCTTCAGGATTACTGTATTCCGTTCGTTCACCATTATTAACAATCACAGAGTTACGACCGTTTTGGTCAAAGTTAGCAGTCATATTAACCGTACTGAAACCACTGCTTTTCCGAAAGAACGCACTACTCAAAAAGCGTTGCTCTTGCTCACTCCAATAAATATCAGATTGTTGATTACCGCCAAATGAAAACAATAAAAATGAAAAGTCGGCATCAGACTCAACCACAACTTGATTGCCAGTCCAATGATACTCTTGCTTCATTTGCCCTATAGACAACCCTTTATAAAAAACATCGTAGGTATAACGTTGATTAGGGGGCGTTTGTTGAATCGAAGTTTGTGCAACTTCATTCTGTTGCTCATTGTTCTCAGAAGCAGCGTTAGCCATTCCTGATAGTGAAAACAATAAACTAAATAAAGTGATATATCGTTTGTTAATCAAGATGATTAACTCCTTTAATAGTGTTGATAATGGTAAAAAGGCCATTACTTCGAGAAGGACTTAGATGGTTTAGTAACCCTAATTGTGCAAATAGTTCATCGCAATCGATTAAAGCAATCTCTTGTGCTGTTTTATTATTAAAGATAATTGTCACAATTCGCATTAATCCTTTTACTACTCGGGTATCACTATCCATGATAAAAGTATAAAGCCCCTGTTGTTCAGAATAAGTTAACCAAGCCTTGCTTTCACAACCTTTTACTTGATTTGATTCTATTTTTAAATGTGCTGGAAAAGGCGTTAATATCTTTCCAAGCTGTATAATTAAACGATACTGAGCATCCCAACTTTTATTCTCTGAGAATGCAGTTTTTAAGTGTTCAAATTGCGTAATAGAGGTTAATTCTTGCACTTTACTGCCCTACCTTTTGTTTCATGTAACCTGAAAATAAAACTAACGCACCACTACTGCCGGTTAGTTCTGCACTTTTGTTATTGTCTTTACCCACCCAAGTGGTCACGACTTCATCTTGGTCAAAACCAACAAACCAACTATCGTTAAGATTATTAGTCGTCCCTGTTTTGCCAGCGAAGTTTTGTCCAGGGTTGCGCCAACGTAAGCTTCTAGCTGTCCCTTCTGTAGTGACTTTATGTAATGCACTTGATAGTTGATTCACCGCTGTACTTGAAAATATTTGTCGCGCTGCAGGGCTACGCTGATACAAGGGAATACCATCACTAGAAACAATAGTACGGATCATAGTCAACGGTTTATAGATACCACGCATACCAATGGGTTGATACATTTGTGCAACTTCAAAGGGAGATAAAGACAAACTTCCCAGTACTAAAGAGGGATAAGCTTTGATTTTTTGCTCTACGCCCATCGCATGTAAACTATCAATGACGTTACTTAAGCCAATTTGCATACCTAGGTTTACTGTAGGGACATTCAAAGAACTCACTAATGCTTGCTCTAAGCTTACTTGCCCACGAAACTTCCGGTCATAATTCTTTGGTCTCCAGCGTTGCCCAGTACTGTTTTTAAGCACAATTTCTTTGTCATTTAAGATATCCGTTAGACTATAACCATTATCTAACGCAGTTAAATACACGGCAGGCTTAACTAAAGAGCCAATAGGTCGACTGGCATCTAATGCTCGATTGAAACCACTAAATTTGACATCTTTACCTGACACTAAGGCGCGGACTTCAGCATATTGACGATCAGTGATCACCATCGCTCCCTGTAGATCATCTTGCCCTTTTTTCTGTACTTTTTTAATGCCACTTTGAATCGCTATTTCAGCATTCTTTTGCGCCAAAGGAGAAATAGAAGTAAAAATTGATAAACCACTTTGCTTACGAATCGAAGCCGGTACATTACTCACTAATTCACGGTTTAATAAACTAACAAAAGCAGGATTCGCACGATTATTTAATGCCTTTGCACCACTTAAATTTAAGGGGCTATTAACCGCAATACGGTATTGTGCTGTATTGATATAGTTATGCTCTAACATTAAGCGTAATACTAAGTCTCGACGGGCTAATGCCCGTTTAGGGTTACGTCTTGGGTTGTAATAGGATGGCCCTTTAATAATAGCCACCAGCAATGCAACTTGCTCAACACGTAATTCATCAATGGGACGAGCAAAATAATAATCACTGGCTAGACCAACACCATATACCCCCGTTGCACCATTTTGAGCAAGATAGACTTCATTTAGGTAAGACTCTAGTATTTTATCTTTACTGTATTTATGGTCGATCAAGACCGCAATATAAGCCTCTTGAAATTTACGCCATAAACTACGCTCCTGTGATAAAAATAGGTTTTTAGCCAACTGTTGCGTCAAGGTACTGCCACCTTGTACTGTTCGTCCTGCTTTCATATTCACCATAAAAGCACGTAAAATGGCAAAGGGTGATACCCCTTGATGATGATAAAATTCGCGATCTTCCATTAATATTAAGGTATTAACTAACAGATCAGGGATCTTTTGAAATGGTACAAACACACGGTCTTGTATCTGTTTACTGTTCAATCTATCTAATAACAAAGGATCTAAACGAAATTCAGCAATCTCCCCTTGTCGCTTATTTAAGCTTGCAATACGATTACCATCAAAAGAGACACTGACAATCGCGGCCGCTTCAGCACGATCAGGAAAGTCGAAAGCACGGCGGTAGATAGTCACTTGATTACCATTCACTGCAAATTGCCCTGCGCTTTCAATCCGTTGTACTGCTCGATAGTTAAGTAATTTCAATTCACTGACTAAAGCGCTTTGTGCTAATGGCTCATTAACTTTCAACAATAATGGGCGAGCATAAAGTGTAGCTGGCAAATCCCATGTTGAACCATCAAGACGGTTTTCCACTTTTTTATCAAAATAGATACCAGCAATAACAATAAAAGCAATAAAAGCCAATGTTGCTTTCCAAGTAAATGACCAAACTGCTTTTAATATACGGTGTTTAAGCGGTGCTTTTATCGGCTTACGCACTGTTTTCTTTCGCGTACTTGTGTTTTTTTTGGCGGTACTTTTTGTTGTGTTGGTTTTAGTATTGGTTTTAGCAGCGGTTTTCGGCTTGTCTACCGTGCCTTTTTTTTGTGGTGTTTTTGCCATAACAGATTTAATTAACTCAATTTAATATAATAGATAATTCAGTGAATAATATTTCACTCATCAATGCGCCGCTCATACTACTTAGTTTATGCGCTGATATCACCCCATAGATAGATGCTTTTTAGTTTTACGTGTAGCAACAGCAGTGGCTGGGTTATCAGGCCAATAATGTTTTGGGTAGCGTCCTTTCATCTCTTTTTGTACTTCCAGATAAGCCCCCACCCAAAATGATTGTAGGTTTTGGGTTAATTGTAATGGTTTCATTGCAGGTGAAAGTAACGCCAGTTGTACTTGAATACGCCCATCTAAAATAGTGGGTGTCTGCGCTTGTCCATACAACTCTTGCATTTTTACTGACAATAAAGGTAATTGCTTATCGCGATATTGCAATTTAATGGCAGAGCCCGTGGGCACGGTAATTGTGACTGGGAAGTCTTTTTCAAATCGTTGTTGTTGTGCCCATGTTAAACGGGATAATAAAGCACTTTTCAGATCAATTTTCTTAAATTGCTCTGGGTGCTGCACATCAATACAAAAAGGGGCTAACCATTGATCTACAGAATCAATTAATGCCTGTTCATTAAATTCGGCAAATTCTGCTAGATGGAATTCACTATATTGTTGAGATGCATAGTTTAATCGCATTAATAAGGCTTTATTCGCATCGCTCCAATATAACATTGATAACCCGACTTGGCGTAGACCATTCAATAACGCTTGTAATTTTTGTTGCTTAGTCACTTTAGCCAACGGCACTTTGTTAAGGGTTATTTTTCCTGACATTAAGCGGCGTTCAGCAATTAGTTTATTTTCTTTTAATGACCAACAAAGATAATCCTCATGGTTTAGGTAATGGGCAAGATGCGCTTTAATATCTATCAAACTCACCGCTGCAGCTTTGAAAATAATGCTATTTGCTCTTTGTTCAGATAAAGCAAGATCGGTCACCACTAACATTTCTTCACCAATTAACGAAGAGTGCGCAGACAAATGAGCCCCAGCACCATTACTGAGTAAATAGTCTTGTTGTTGATTTTGCCCTCGGCATAAGGCGATCCGATCCGGAAAAGCGATAGCTAATAATAATCCACAATACGCGCGCGGTAATTGCGCAGGTGCTTTAGCCGCACATTTTTTCAGTAATACTCGATACTGCTGATTAACTGAATAAGATAGTTTATCCAATGCACTATTAATGTCATCGCTGCTTTTTTCATTACTTTCTATTAATGCAGCCAGTAAACAGGCTAACGCCACTACTCCCGATTCATTTAATGAAGTTTCCAATTGCTTAGCAGCAATCAACATCGCGCCTAAACGAGGACTTAAACCAAAATCAATAATGCGATTACCTAACTGAGTACAACGGCCTCTTTCATCAATTGCATTAAGTTTTTGTAGTAACTGAAGAGCCACTTGTACATTACGTGCATTCGGTTGCGTTAAAAATGGCAGTTGATCAGGATGAGTAACTCCCCAAGCACTTACTTCTAACATTAAATCGGTCAGTTCGCTTTGTATAATGGGCGCTTCGTTTTGCGATCTTAAACGCGTTTCTTTAGACCATAATCGATAACAGGTCCCTGCACTAAGTCGCCCTGCGCGGCCTGCACGTTGTATTGCACTGGCTTCACTGATCATCTGATCTTTTAATTTTCCGATACCCGTATGGGATTGAAATTGAAAACTTCTTTCACGTCCAGAATCAACCACCACTGTGATACCATCAATCGTTAAACTGGTTTCTGCAATATTAGTCGATACCACTATTTTTCGTTTACCCAGTGGTGGAGATTGGATCGCAAGCTGCTGCTCATCTAAACTCAATCGACCATATAAAGGTGCCAACAGCACTGGTAAATGATGTTGTTCAATCCAGGTTTGTAATGCTTGGCAACACTGTAAAATCTCTTTCACGCCAGCAACAAACACCAAAATATTACCACTTTGCTGCTGAAAGGCCTCTTTGACTAACGCGACTAATGCACTTTGTTGCTCAGCTTTGGTACTTAATTTTCCGCTATAATAGATATAATCGATGGGGAAGGCTCGTCCTTCACAGCTAACATAACCGGCATTGGGCAAATGTTGCTGTAAAGCCTGATTGTCTAATGTTGCAGACATTATTAATATACTGAGGTTATCTCGTAGGTTTTCTTGCACATCTAAACAAAAAGCTAATCCTAAGTCCGCATGTAAATTACGCTCATGAAACTCATCAAAAATAACCAAGTCAATCCCCGTGAGCTCAGGATCTTTTTGTAATAAACGAATTAAAATTCCCTCGGTGACTATTTCTAATTGAGTTTCTGCACTAACTTTAGATTCACCTCGTAGACGGTAACCTACTCTCCCACCGACTTTTTCACCAAGCTGTTCGGCTAAATAATAAGCAATGTTACGAGCTGCTAAACGCCTTGGTTCTAGCATGATAATTTTGCCGCTAAAAGCAGCACTATTTAGCAGAGCTAAGGGTAAGAAGGTAGACTTACCAGCACCAGGTGGCGCTTGTAAAATCACTTGTGAATGCACAGTAAGTTGACGCTGTAATTCAGCAAATACTGTTTGAATAGGTAACATAAGATGACAACCCTTAACTACAAAAACCGATACTAGAAATAAATAATAAAAAACAGGGTTATTTAACGCATTGTGAGCAAAATGCAAAAATAAGACCACAACTTCACAATATGTAACTCTTTATTTGACTTTATTAAATATGCTTGCTATAGATACCGCCGAAAAAAAACTGATGCCACTATCTTAGCAAAGTTTGTTCAACCAATTGTTTATATTTATCACCGTTTTAATGCGTTTAAAGATGATTTAAGTTGCATCACTGGAAGGAAAGTTTATGCCTGCTAATACAAGCAAGAAAACACTCGGTATTTTAGCTATTGCTGGAGTGGAGCCATACCAAGAGAAACCTGGCGAAGAGTATATGGGTAAAGAGCAACGCGCACACTTTACTAATATTCTCACAGCTTGGACAACACAACTACGTGAAGAAGTAGACCGCACTGTAGATCACATGAAAGATGAAGCATCTAATTTCCCTGATCCTGTTGACCGTGCTACACAAGAAGAAGAATTCAGCCTAGAACTTCGTGCTCGTGACCGCGAACGTCGTCTGATTAAGAAAATATCAAAAACATTGAAAAAAATAGAAGAAGATGATTTTGGTTTCTGTGAATCTTGTGGTGTAGAAATTGGTATTCGTCGTTTAGAAGCCCGTCCTACTGCTGATTTATGTATCGACTGTAAGACACTTGCCGAAATTAAAGAAAAACAAAGCATTGGTTAATTAATACAATTAACTAAGCTTAAAACGGTTAGCGATTGCTAGCCGTTTTTGTTTATAGAGTATAAAAGATTGGATTCACAAACAGCTACATCTTACATTGGGCGTTTTGCACCTTCCCCCTCCGGCCCTTTGCATTTTGGGTCTTTAGTGGCAGCCGTTGGTAGTTACTTACAAGCTAAATCTCAATACGGACAATGGCAGGTACGCATCGAAGATATCGACCCACCACGTGAAGTAGCGGGTGCCAGTGAAGATATCTTAACAACCTTATTGGCGTATGGTTTACAGTGGGATGGGCCAGTCATCTATCAACACCAACAAAGTGCTAACTATGAGACAGTATTAACCTCATTGATTAATCAAGGCTTATGTTATGCTTGTTGTTGCACTCGAAAAATGATTAAAGAACAAGGTGGTTTGTACCCAGGAACATGTCGCGGCCTTAACAATCCCCTCTGTAATAACGCTCTGCGTATTAATTTACTGTCGATTACTCACAAACCGGCATACTTCGAAGATCAATTGCAGGGTTGCATAACTGTTGCACCATCAGACGTTGAAGACGATTTCATTATTAAACGTAAAGATGGTTTGTATGCTTATAACTTAGCCGTAGTAGTTGACGATATTGAACAAGGCATAACAGAGATTGTACGAGGCTCAGATTTAATCAGTACCACAGGAAAACAGCTGTGTTTGTATCATCTATTAGGTGCAAATAAACCTAATTATGTACATTTACCCGTTGCCGTTTCTTCACCTGGATTAAAACTATCTAAGCAGAATCATGCAACAGCCGTTGATACATTAAACCCAATACCTACATTAAAAAAAGTACTGGATTTTTTAGGTCACCCTGTCCCAAATAATGTCCCACAACAAAGTTGTAGTGATATTTTAAGTTGGGCAATACAACACTGGTCGTTAGATAACGTCCCAAAACAAAGAGAAATTCAAATATAAGTTTAATATTCAGCCCTGTTGAGTTATCTCTTACAGATTTAAATAATTCGATAGATGAATAAATATTAACTAGGTAATGTAGTGTTTATGCGCAGTAAAGGTTATTTAATAAACGCTATAGTAGTGATATATAAATTTAATTTGTTTTTAAGCATCAGCGCACATAAAATAAGCGCACAATTTTTCAGACTAATTCCATCTAAGTAGATGCAGAGGATAGAGCTATTAAACGCTTAAGCAAACTGGTAAAAAAAGTATTTCAAAAAAAGAAAGCAACCGAACAGACTAAATCATTATCACAATATCGCATTCCACGTGAACAACATTCTATTTCACGTTCAGATATTGATGAAAATGCATTAAAGGTTCTTTATCGTTTACATAACGCGGGTTACCGTGCTTTATTAGTGGGTGGCGGCGTGCGCGATCTACTTTTAGGGTTAAAGCCAAAAGATTTTGATATCACTACCGATGCGACACCAGAACAAGTAAAAGCGCTTTTTAGAAATTGTCGTTTAATCGGTCGTCGTTTTCGTTTGGCACATATTCTTTTCGGACGTGAAATCATAGAAGTTGCTACTTTCCGTGGTCACCATGACGAAGCAGAACAAGACAAGCAAAAGGTAAAACAATCACAACAAGGCATGTTATTACGTGATAATGTTTATGGTTCACTAGAAGAAGATGCCGAGCGCCGTGACTTTACTGTCAATGCACTGTATTACGACATTGCAGACTTTTCGCTTTACGATTTCTGTGGCGGTATGGATGACTTAGCGCAGCGCCGTTTAACTTTAATTGGTGAGCCTGAAGTTCGCTATCGTGAAGATCCTGTACGCATGTTACGTGCCATTCGTTTTGCCGCAAAATTAGATTTATCTATCAGCGATGAGTGCGCAGAGCCAATTCGCCGTTTAGCTTCATTATTGCAAGATATTCCTGCTGCTCGCCACTTTGATGAAGTGATTAAACTTTTATTATCAGGCCAAGGTTTAGACACTTACCGTCTATTAAAAGAATACAAGCTACTACCTGTGTTATTTCCTATCCTATTTAAGGGTGGAGAAGACGATAAAGCGACTAAAATGATTGAACAGGCCTTAATCGATACTGATACACGTATTGCTGAAGGTAAACGAGTTACACCCGCTTATATTTACGCTGTGATGCTTTGGTACCCACTTGAGCAGCGCGCGCAAGAGATGAGCTTTGAAAGCGGGATTGAACTACACGATGCCTTTATGCTGGCAATGAATGAAGTATTGACCATTCAAGTGAAAACCATTGCTATACCTAAACGTTTCACCGCTGCTATTCGCGATATCTGGGTATTACAGCACCGCCTACCGCGGTTTGGTGGCAAACGAGCACAACGCGTTTATGCGCATGAGAAATTCCGTGCGGCCTTTGATTTCCTATCATTAAGAGCCCGTGTAGAGCAAAGTCGAGAGCTTGCTGAATTAACGGCTTGGTGGGAAGAGTACCAACTTCATAACAAGTTGCCTGAGCACAATAATGCGCGCAGCCATACCAATAAAGCAAAAGAATACAAACCGAATGCTGACAGAACAGCTAAAAAGCGTCGTTACAGTAAGCCTAAACGCAAACCAGCTGTGAGTAAAAATAATGATTAGTTACATCGCAATTGGTAGCAATCAAGCAGATCCAATTCAACAAGCTAAACAAGCGATCAGCGCATTGAACAATATTGCAGAAACAAGCTTAATTAGCTGCTCATCTCTGTATTGCAGCGCACCAATGGGCCCACAAGATCAACCTGACTATATCAATGCGGTTGCTGCAATAGACACTAATTTATCTCCAGTTGCTTTATTAGACGCACTGCAAGAAATTGAGCAATCACAAGGAAGGGAACGTAAAGAAGAGCGTTGGGGTCCTAGAACCTTAGACTTAGATATTCTGTTATATGCAGATCAAGTCATTAATGACCAACGCTTAACTATTCCCCACTATGGCATGCAGGATAGAGAATTTGTGCTTTATCCTTTATTTGAAATAGCACCTAAGTTGACCCTCCCCAATGGAACTTCTTTGATCGAGATGCTAAAAGATTGTGATAAAAATGGTCTGACCGCTATTACTGGTTGAATTAATTGATTACCCCAGTAAAATCATCCCCCAATTAAACACTGCTAGTTAGGAGCAATAATGGCTAAAGTAAGCGTTTCTCGTTTAGCTAAAATGAAACAAGAGCAAGAGAAAATTACCTGTATTACCGCGTATGATGCTAGTTTTGCGGCTATTTTTGATCAAGCTGGTATTCAAGTTTTATTAGTAGGTGACTCTCTAGGAATGGTATTACAAGGGCATGACTCTACACTACCTGTTACCGTTGAACATATCGCTTACCATACAGCAGCTGTTGCCAGTACGACTGAAAAATCATTAATCATTGCAGACCTACCTTTTATGTCTTATGCAACCCCAGAACAAGCATATAGCAATGCAGCAACATTAATGCGAGCAGGTGCTAACATGGTAAAACTAGAAGGTGGCGATTGGTTAAATGAATCGGTAATCGGCTTAGTGCAACGTGGTATTCCTGTTTGTGGTCATTTAGGGCTAACCCCTCAATCTGTTAATGTTTTTGGTGGTTATAAAGTACAAGGCCGTGCTGAAGCACAGGCAGACAAATTAGTTGAAGATGCATTAGCACTACAACAAGCTGGTATCCAATTACTCGTATTAGAATGTGTACCTGTAGCACTAGCTGAACGTGTAACAAAAGCGTTACACATTCCAGTTATCGGTATAGGTGCAGGAACAGAAACCGACGGACAAATATTAGTTATGCATGATGCCTTTGGCATTTCAGCAGGCTTCTGCCCTAAGTTCTCTAAGAACTTTTTAGTAGAAACAGGCGATATCCGTCGTGCAGTTGAACTATATAAAGAACAAGTAGAAAATAAAATATTCCCTGGTGCAGAGCATAGCTTTTATTAACACCAGCACCCTACTTAATGACGTAACGTATCAGTAAGAGTTAACAATGCAAGTAATCCAAGATCCTAAGCTATTGCGTATGGCAATACGTAATATCAAACAGCAGGGACAGCAAGTTAGTTTTATTCCAACTATGGGTAACCTACACCAAGGTCATTTAACCCTAGTTAAAGAAGGCCAACAACATGCAGATGTTTCTGTCGTCAGCATTTTTGTTAATCCATTGCAGTTTAACAATGCCAATGATTTAGCAAACTATCCTAAAACACTCGAAGAAGACTGTGCAAAACTACAACAAGCTGGGGTGGATATAGTATTCACGCCGTCTGCAGAAGTGATTTATCCAAATGGTTTAAATGCACAAACGTTTGTTGAAGTGCCTGGTGTATCGGATTGTTTAGAGGGTGAATTACGCCCAGGTCACTTTCGAGGTGTAAGTACCATAGTGGCTAAGCTATTTAATCTAGTACAACCTGATGTCGCCTGCTTTGGCGAAAAAGACTTTCAACAATTATGTGTGATTAAACAAATGGTCACAGATTTAGCGATGCCAATTGAGATCATTCCAGTACCGACTGTGCGTGAACCATCTGGGTTAGCGATGAGTTCTCGTAATGGTAAACTCTCAGCAAATGAAAAGTTAATTGCACCTAAAATTGCCGAAGTAATGAATCAACTGGGTCTACAGCTACCGCATAAGTGGGGGAGCTATAAACAACTGATTAAAGATGCTAGTCAAACGCTGGATCACTTAGGTTTTAAAACCGATAAAATTCATGTTGTAGACCCAATAACATTAGCGCCTTTGACTGCCGACAGTAAACAAGCTGTTGTGTTGATGGCAGCTTTCTTAGGAGAAACACGCTTAATTGACAACCTTATTGTTGATTTGCACCCTTAAAGTTTTTACTTTATAGTCGCCCTATTGAAAAAACAGACACATTTTAAATTTTAAAATTAAAGGTTTTGTATGAAAAAGACACTGCTAACAGGCAAGTTGCACCAAGCTCGCATTACTCACGCTGAATTAAATTATGAAGGTTCATGTGCAATCGATCAGGACCTTCTTGAGCAAGCCGGTATTTTAGAATACGAGCAAATCGAAATTTACAATATCGAAAACGGTGCTCGCTTCTCTACCTATGCAATCGTAGGTGAGCGTGGTTCAAAAATCATTTCAGTTAACGGTGCAGCTGCACGCCAAGCTTGTGTAGGTGATCGTGTAATAATCTGTACTTACGCAGCTTTAGAAGCAGAAGAAATTGCAAGCCACAAACCAAGCCTAGTTTACTTGGACAAAGACAATAACATAGTTCGTACAAGTAAAGACGTACCTATTCAAGTTGCTTAATCTGACGCCATAAGTCATTAAGTATAGAGGCCGTTAACATTGATTGTTAACGGCCTTTTTTATTCCTCTCATAACTCATCTACTTATCCTCTTCCCTTTTTATCGGATCAACCGCAATAATGTGCTAACGTTAATAATAGGTATATTTATAAAGCAGAGGGATGAGCATGAAAATCGTTATCGCACCTGATTCGTATAAAGAAAGTTTAACTGCCAAACAAGTTTGCATCGCTATTGAAACCGGTTTTAAGAGAGTCTTTCCTGACGCACAATATGTATTAGTGCCGGTCGCAGATGGCGGTGAAGGTACTGTTCAATCATTAGTTGATGCTACTCAAGGACAAGTTAATAACCTACCAGTCACCGGGCCTATCGGTAAAGCCGTTGATGCTTTTTATGGTCTATTAGGTGATGACTCTAATACTGCTGTTATTGAAATGGCCGCAGCCAGTGGCTTACACCACGTACCAGAACACGCAAGAGATCCAAAAGTCACCTCGAGTTATGGTACAGGAGAGTTAATTAAAGCAGCTTTAAATGATGGTGCCCAAAGAATAATTATTGGATTAGGTGGCAGCGCGACCAATGATGGCGGTATGGGTATGATGAGCGCCTTAGGCGTTCGCTTCTTAGATGAAAACAACCAAGTCATTACTGCTAATGGTGCAGGGTTACAAGATATCGCAAAAATAGATATAGATGAAATGGACCCTCGTCTTCAAGCCTGTGAAGTGTTAGTTGCCTGTGATGTTGATAACCCTTTATGTGGTGAGCGTGGTGCCACACATGTTTTTGGCCCTCAAAAAGGGGCAACTGAGCAGGATATCGAACTCTTAGATAAGGCCTTACTTCATTATGGCCAATGCATACAACAACAACTCTCTATAAATGTATTAGAAACTGCTGGTTCAGGAGCTGCTGGCGGCATGGGAGCAGCACTAATGGCTTTTGCTAAGGCAACTTTAAAGCCTGGCATAGAGTTAGTGTTAGAAGCGGTTAAATTAAGCGAAGATATGAAACAGGCTGATTTAGTGATCACCGGTGAAGGCCGCATTGATCATCAAACAGTTTTTGGTAAAACACCTATGGGTGTGGCCAAGGTTGCCAAACAATTTTCTATTCCAGTAATAGGTATCGCTGGTAGTTTAGGAAAGGACCATCAAGCCGTGTATGAATGTGGAATAGATGCAGTGTTTGCTGCAGTCCCCGGTGCAATGACATTACAACAAGCCTTTGCTGACGCCAAAGTTAACGTTGAAAACGTCGCAGAAAATGTTGCTCAGCTATGGGCGCTAAAAAGTTAATAAATAATGATGCTGTGTGAAACTGATTTTACATAGCATCAATAAAAATCTATTATTTTTGGGCTTTGTTAAATACTGAAGAATATATGGATTTAAAATATTGGCGACGTTCACTTAACAAAATAAAACACAACGCAAAGTAAATGCTTGGCTCTATCACGCCAGATTTTACTGACCAATAGTAATGAACAGTACCCAAAATTAACGCCACATAAACCCATCTATGCAAGGTAAACCAAGCTTGCTTCATGCTACGTCTGATGGCGTTAATAGAAGTAATACTCAATAATAAAAGGATTGTTCCTGCTGCCATGCCTAACGTTAGATAAGGACGTTTAATAGTTTCTTCTATTAATAAACCCACTTTCCAGTTTAACTCTAACCAAAGAAATGCAGTAAAATGTAAACAGATCCAAGCAAAACTATATAACCCCAGCACCCTTTTTAACCTTAATAATAAAGGTTGCTTAAAACGCTTAGCAAGAGGCGTAATAGCGAGTGTAATCAATAGGTAATTCAACCCAGTTTTACCAAGAAAGTGAATCATCTCTTTAACAGGATCTGCCCCTAAGCGATTACTATCAATCAGTATATAAAAATATAACAAAGTAGATAATGATGCTAAATGAATAATCGCTTTCAGTAAGGTAATCGCTAATGGCGGAATCTTAGACATCTATATAATCAACCGCTATTAAAAGTAACGAGACAAGTTAATGCCTTTATACAAATCAGCCACTTCTTCTTCATAGCCATTAAACATCAAAGTCGGTTTTCTTGATTGTTGGAAAACATTACCTTCTCCAATAAAGCGCTCTGTCGCCTGACTCCAACGGGGATGATCTACATTAGGGTTCACATTAGCAAAGAAGCCATATTCATCAGGCCCAATCGCTTGCCAGGTATTAATAGGCGCTTTATCGGTCACAGTAATTTTAACTACTGACTTGATACTTTTGAAACCATACTTCCATGGCACGACTAAACGAATCGGAGCGCCATTTTGTGGTGCTAATGTTTTACCATATAATCCTACAGACATAAGCACTAATGGATTCATCGCTTCAGCAATCGTTAACCCTTCCACATAAGGGAAATTAATACTTCCCCCTACAAATCGAGACTTTTGACCACGCATCTGTTCAGGATCATAGACTGTTTCAAAACGAACGAATTTAGCATTTGATTTAATACCAGCCTGTTTTAATAAGCTTGCTAAGGTAAACCCTAACCAAGGAATATTCATCGACCAGGCTTCTACACAGCGCATACGGTACAAGCGCTCTTCGATTTCAAATTTCTTTAATAGATCTTCATAGTTTAAGGTAATAGGGTTATCAACAAGCCCATCAATGGTTAGCGACCATGGATCAACTTTGAATTGTTGACCATATTCTGCTGGGTCTCCTTTACCGGTACCAAATTCATAGAAGTTGTTATATTCAAGGACTTTACTTTCTGGGGTCAAGCTAGTTAATGACTGGAAGTGAGTATTTTTTGTAAAGCTTAAAGGCGTCCTTTGAAAAGTAGCATTTTCGCTTGCTTCACTACTGTTAGCGGTAAAGATATCAAAAACACCAGCGCTTGCCGTTTTAGCAAAGGGTAAAGATAAAGCGGCAAGCCCCAATCCTTTCATTATATTTCGGCGCTCTTTATAAACCGACTCACTCGTTATTTGCGATTCTTTTAACTGTGATTTTTTAGTGTGTTTGATAAGCATATCTTTTCCTCACTTAATTGAATCAAGATAGACCTATAAAACACACATAATATTTCAATTAATTACAGGTATCTTATAAATCTGATAATAATCTAAGAGACTGCTGCCCGCTTGCCCAGTATTTTCTTTCAAAAGGAGTAATAGCTTGGTTAGCCCTATATACATCGATATGACTTTCAACATTCGCCAATGATAACGCCCTTTGAAACTCTTCAACGTAGGTAAACCAGTTACTTCTCAAGTCCAATTTTCCACCTAACTTAATAATAGAAGGAAACACTGCACTACCATGCCAGCGACGTTGTAAATGCTTCGCCTTTGGCCATGGGTTTGGGTAAAGCAGATAATGGTGTGACAATGTCCATTCAGCTTCTACGGCTAAGCGCCAAAAATCATTTAGGTTAACTTGTAATAAACGATAGTTATCTAAGGTTTGGATCACTTGTTCATTATCACTTGGATGTTTTGATAATCTGTCAGCTGATTTGTCCATACCTAGCACAATTGCTTCAGGATGCGCATTAGCAATATGAAAAGTGCTTTCGCCCACACCACAACATGAGTCAAAAATAATCGGCTTACCTTGTTGCTCAACCCACTTCTCGACCTCTTTAAAAGCTTCTAAGGTATGTGTTTGGTAAGGCTTTTTAAAATCATGTTGTAAGTGCTTTAACACCACCTCATCGAGCTTTTCATTTAGACCTTGTTGATTGGATGTGATAACTCTTGAATCACCCGTAATATCAATCATGTACGTACACCTATGCCTTTTTGTAGAAGAATATAAAGAAGAGAGTAAGTGACTGTTATAAAGCTAAATATCACTACAAATGACCATATAATCGGCACATCAGACACACCTAAAAAACCGTAACGAAATGCATTAATCATATAAAACACAGGATTAAAGTGTGAAACACCTTGCCAAAAATCAGGCAGTAAAGATATTGAATAGAATACACCGCCAAGATAGGTTAAAGGCGTTAAAACAAAAGTAGGGATAATACTAATATCATCAAATGTTTTAGCGAATACTGCATTTAACAAACCACCTAAGGAAAATAAAATAGAGGTACATAAAACACTCACAATCAATACAAAGATATTATGAATGTGCAAATCAACGAAGAATAGGGAAACTAGGGTTACAATGAATCCAACCATTAACCCTCGAGCAACACCGCCCCCCATATACCCCAAAATAATAAGATAATTTGGCACAGGAGCAACTAATAACTCTTCAATATTATGTTGTAATTTAGCACTAAAAAATGATGATGCGACATTAGAATAAGAGTTAGTAATCACCGACATCATGATCAAGCCAGGTACAATAAACGCCATATAACTAAAGCCATTCATTTCACCAATACGAGAACCTATTAAATTACCAAAGATAATAAAATATAAAGACATAGTGATTGCAGGTGGTACTAAAGTTTGTACCCAAATACGTAAAAACCGATTTGTTTCCTTTCTCCAAATACTTTTGACTGCGGTTAAATATTGTTTATTTAGCATCAATAACTCCATTTTTCACTAACTCTAAGAATAACTCTTCTAAACGGTTAGATTTATTTCTTAAACTATTTACAGCAATGTCATACTCAGTTAACAAAGCAAATACTTGATTCAGTGATTGTGACTTTGGCAGCTCTAACTCTAAGGTACTGTCATCAATAGCCGTTAAGTTAAACTCATTACTACTTGGTAATTCGCTAAAATGCTCAACATCTAAAATAAAAGTTTCATTATCTAAACGACTCAATAACTCTTTCATACTCGTATTAATCACTAATTCACCTTGATTAATAATACCGATATTTCGACATAAGTTTTCAGCTTCTTCTAAGTAGTGAGTGGTTAAAATAATCGTCACACCTTGTTGATTAAGCTCAGTTAAAAATGTCCACATTGAGCGCCTTAACTCAATATCAACACCTGCAGTAGGCTCATCTAAAATTAACAACCTAGGTTGATGCATTAATGCTCTGGCGATCATCAAACGACGTTTCATACCGCCAGATAACTCTCGTGCAGGTTCGTTACGTTTTTCCCATAAATCTAACTGCTTTAAGTATCTTTCTGCCCTGACAAAAGCTTCTTTACGGGGAGTACCATAATAACCAGCTTGATTAACTAATATTTGTAAAGGTGGTTCAAATTGATTGAAGTTAAACTCTTGTGGCACCAAACCAATTTGGCTTTTAGCTTGTTCGAGTTGGATGTCTAAGTCGTAGCCAAAGATATTCACTTTGCCAGAACTTTTATTAACTAACGAAGATATAATACCAATGGTGGATGACTTTCCTGCCCCATTAGGTCCCAGCAAAGCATAAAAATCACCTTCTTTAACCTGTAAAGAAACCCCTTTTAAAGCCGTAACACCGCCCTTATAGGTTTTGGTTATATTGTGAAGTTCAATTGCATTCATAACAATAAAGCCTTAATCAGTATTCACTCAAGTAATGAAATATAAGAAACATTACTGAATAAACAGAGTAAAAAATAAGGCAAGAATTGTAACATAAACTTACCCCCTACTAAGTGATTCTTAAGCGTAAACGAATAAACAATTACTGACAGTACAATAACAAGGGCAGTGGAACGCATTGCCTAAGATGACAGGATTAGTCTTACAGATACTGAACGAATTAGGTCACAGTGAACAAACCAAGCTTAATATTGAGATTCTGGCCGAGTTAGGCGACAGCAATTAAACAAAGCTTAATATAAGGGCCGCTTGGCTTTAGCCTAGTTGTTTTGGACTTAGGCTTTTGATTTACTCAATCCCATGTTGGATCGTTTATTCCTAGGGACTAATCGTCGAATACGATGATTAACTGCGATTAACCAATCAACACTTCATAAGTAACCCGAAATCAACACAAACAACTGCAGGCTGAAGCCAGCGCCCCTTAAAAGATGTGTCGTCAATTGATATATAAATAACGATAAACTCAGATATAGTTGAATTTTGAACATAAAAAAACCCTGTCGATATTAATCAACAGGGTTCGTTTAATGAGTCGCTTGGCGATGAGAAGTCGTCGCAGAGCTCCTCCACTCGTGGGCCATCGCTGTCGCGGATCCACCAGGGCACGCGGAGCTTAGCCCGCTCATAAACCGATACTGGCGTATCATTCGCCCCTAGCTATCACACATAAGGTTGGCCACTACGTGGCGCTTATTTATCCCATGCTCAAGTCGCTATAAAACCAACAGCCAATAACGAAAAAATCCCTGCTGACATAGTCAACAGGGATTGTTCGAATTAGGCGCTTGGCGATGAAAAGTCGTCGCGGAGCTCCTCTGCTCGTGTGCCTTGCCTCTCGGCAAACTCACCCTACTTTCAACGTAGGTCATCATAAATCAACAAACATAAAAAAACCCTGTCGATGTTAATCAACAGGGTTCGTTTAATTAGGCGCTTGGCGATGACCTACTTTCACATGGGGAGACCCCACACTATCATCGGCGCAGCTGCGTTTCACTTCTGAGTTCGGCAAGGGATCAGGTGGTACCACAGCGCTATGGCCGCCAAGCATAAAATTTAATTAGGAAAGTGACAGTCTAATGTTCTTTAGTCGTTCTGTATAATCGTAGCAGTTATGTAAATACGCTATCACAAGCGTTATATTTTAATGTCTTCTTTGACAATCTTGGTTAACAGCAACACTACTTAGGTGTTGTATGGTTAAGCCTCACGGGTAATTAGTACAAGTTAGCTCAATACGTTACCGCACTTACACACCTTGCCTATCAACGTTGTAGTCTCCAACGGCCCTTTAGGGAACTTAAAGTTCCAGTGAGAACTCATCTTGAGGCTCGCTTCCCGCTTAGATGCTTTCAGCGGTTATCGATTCCGAACGTAGCTACCGGGCAATGCTATTGGCATAACAACCCGAACACCAGCGGTTCGTCCACTCCGGTCCTCTCGTACTAGGAGCAGCTCCTCTCAATTCTCAAACGCCCACGGCAGATAGGGACCGAACTGTCTCACGACGTTCTAAACCCAGCTCGCGTACCACTTTAAATGGCGAACAGCCATACCCTTGGGACCGACTTCAGCCCCAGGATGTGATGAGCCGACATCGAGGTGCCAAACACCGCCGTCGATATGAACTCTTGGGCGGTATCAGCCTGTTATCCCCGGAGTACCTTTTATCCGTTGAGCGATGGCCCTTCCATTCAGAACCACCGGATCACTATGACCTACTTTCGTACCTGCTCGACGTGTCTGTCTCGCAGTTAAGCTGGCTTATACCATTGTACTAACCTCACGATGTCCGACCGTGATTAGCCAACCTTCGTACTCCTCCGTTACTCTTTGGGAGGAGACCGCCCCAGTCAAACTACCCACCAAACAGTGTCCCAAACCCCGATTCAGGGGCCATGGTTAGAACTCAAAACATACAAGGGTGGTATTTCAAGGTTGGCTCCACCGCATCTGGCGACGCGGTTTCAAAGCCTCCCACCTATCCTACACATGTAGGCTCTAAGTTCACTGCTAAGCTATAGTAAAGGTTCACGGGGTCTTTCCGTCTAGCCGCGGGTACACAGCATCTTCACTGCGATTTCAACTTCACTGAGTCTCGGGTGGAGACAGCATGGCCATCATTACGCCATTCGTGCAGGTCGGAACTTACCCGACAAGGAATTTCGCTACCTTAGGACCGTTATAGTTACGGCCGCCGTTTACCGGGGCTTCGATCAATAGCTTCGACCTAAGTCTAACCACATCAATTAACCTTCCGGCACCGGGCAGGCGTCACACCCTATACGTCATCTTACGATTTAGCAGAGTGCTGTGTTTTTAATAAACAGTTGCAGCCATCTGGTATCTTCGGCCCCCAACAGCTTAGAGAGCAAGTCTCATCACCGTCAAGGGCGTACCTTCTCCCGAAGTTACGGTACCATTTTGCCTAGTTCCTTCACCCGAGTTCTCTCAAGCGCCTTGGTATTCTCTACCTGACCACCTGTGTCGGTTTGGGGTACGATCCTTATATTTCTGAAGCTTAGAGACTTTTCCTGGAAGTATGGCATCAATGACTTCACTACCTTAGTAGCTCGACATCGAGTCTCAGCGTTAATAGAAATCCGGATTTACCTAAATCTCCCGCCTACACTCTTGAACCTGGACAACCATCGCCAGGCCCACCTAGCCTTCTCCGTCCTCCCATCGCAAAATATAAGGGTACGGGAATATTAACCCGTTTCCCATCGACTACGCCTTTCGGCCTCGCCTTAGGGGTCGACTCACCCTGCCCCGATTAACGTTGGACAGGAACCCTTGGTCTTCCGGCGGGGAGGTTTTTCACCCCCCTTATCGTTACTCATGTCAACATTCGCACTTCTGATACCTCCAGGATGGTTTACACCTTTCCCTTCGACGGCTTACAGAACGCTCCTCTACCACGCGTATAAATACGCGTCCGCAGCTTCGGTGATATGTTTAGCCCCGTTAAATCTTCCGCGCAGGCCGACTCGACTAGTGAGCTATTACGCTTTCTTTAAAAGATGGCTGCTTCTAAGCCAACTTCCTAGCTGTCTAAGCCTTCCCACATCGTTTCCCACTTAACATATACTTTGGGACCTTAGCTGGCGGTCTGGGTTGTTTCCCTTTCCACGACGGACGTTAGCACCCGCCGTGTGTCTCCCATGATTGCACTTGTTGGTATTCGGAGTTTGCAAAGGGTTGGTAAGTCGGGATGACCCCCTAGCCTTAACAGTGCTCTACCCCCAACAGTGATACATGAGGCGCTACCTAAATAGCTTTCGAGGAGAACCAGCTATCTCTTGGTTTGATTGGCCTTTCACCCCCAGCCACAAGTCATCCCCTAATTTTTCAACATTAGTGGGTTCGGTCCTCCAATTGATGTTACTCAATCTTCAACCTGCTCATGGCTAGATCACCAAGTTTCGGGTCTAATCCCAGCAACTATTCGCCCAGTTAAGACTCGGTTTCCCTACGGCTCCCCTAAATGGTTAACCTTGCTACTAAAATTAAGTCGTTGACCCATTATACAAAAGGTACGCAGTCACGGAATAAATCCGCTCCTACTGCTTGTACGTACACGGTTTCAGGTTCTATTTCACTCCCCTCACAGGGGTTCTTTTCGCCTTTCCCTCACGGTACTGGTTCACTATCGGTCAATTAGGAGTATTTAGCCTTGGAGGATGGTCCCCCCATATTCAATCAGGATTTCTCGTGTCCCGACTTACTCGTTTTCACTGTAAAGAAGTTTTTGTGTACGGGACTATCACCCTGTACCGTGGCACTTTCCAGAGCCTTCCACTAACTTTTAAACAGCTTAAGGGCTGTTCCGATTTCGCTCGCCGCTACTTTCGGAATCTCGGTTGATTTCTTTTCCTAAGGGTACTTAGATGTTTCAGTTCCCCTCGTTTGCTTCGCTATGCTATGTATTCACATAACGATGACACTAAGTGCCGGGTTGCCCCATTCGGAAATTCCAGGATATAACGCTTGTTATCAACTCCCCTGGACTTATCGCAGATTACCACGTCCTTCATCGCCTCTAATTGCCTAGGCATCCACCGTGCACGCTTATTCACTTAACCATACAACACCTAAGAAGTGTCATTAAGCAATTTATATGATGTTAAAAACATCCTAAATTGCATAAATACGCAACTGGGTTGCTGTATGTTGTTTCCAAGACGCTTGCGACTCTCATATTTACATATGAAAAACGTTTACGTTTTTCGTGCACCTAACACTCAAAAGAGTGTGTAGATACGTACTCATTACATTTGCATGTAATGTGCATTTTATTTTTGCTTGATTACAACATTAAAACCGAAGTTTTAATATTGAGAACTCGTTTAATTCATCGTAATGAATTAAACATTTCGTTTTATTTATCACACCAATCAACACCGAAGTGTCATTGTTTTTGTGCGATAAATAAGAACATTTATCAGCTTTCCTAATTGTTAAAGAGCAGTGTTAAAAAACACTTTATAAATTTTTCTATTTATAGAGTATCTTTCGCTAGATAGTGTTGGTATCCCCAAGGGGATTTGAACCCCTGTTACCGCCGTGAAAGGGCGGTGTCCTAGGCCTCTAGACGATGGGGACCCGGAACTATTTTTGCGCTTTATCATTCTAATCAAACAATCTGTGTGGGCACTCATTATTACTTGCGCCAATGTACCTAAGTACAAAGGATGTGTTTCTTTACGTAAGGAGGTGATCCAGCCCCAGGTTCCCCTAGGGCTACCTTGTTACGACTTCACCCCAGTCATGAACCACACCGTGGTCATCGCCATCCCGAAGGTTAAGCTAATGACTTCTGGTGCAGCCCACTCCCATGGTGTGACGGGCGGTGTGTACAAGGCCCGGGAACGTATTCACCGTGGCATTCTGATCCACGATTACTAGCGATTCCAACTTCACGGAGTCGAGTTGCAGACTCCGATCCGGACTACGACAAACTTTAGGAGATTCGCATACCATCGCTGGTTAGCAGCCCTTTGTATTTGCCATTGTAGCACGTGTGTAGCCCATCCCGTAAGGGCCATGATGACTTGACGTCGTCCCCACCTTCCTCCGGTTTATCACCGGCAGTGTCCCTAGAGTTCCCGGCATAACCCGCTGGCAAATAAGGATAAGGGTTGCGCTCGTTGCGGGACTTAACCCAACATTTCACAACACGAGCTGACGACAGCCATGCAGCACCTGTCTCAGAGTTCCCGAAGGCACTCATCTATCTCTAGGTGATTCTCTGGATGTCAAGGGATGGTAAGGTTCTTCGCGTTGCATCGAATTAAACCACATGCTCCACCGCTTGTGCGGGCCCCCGTCAATTCATTTGAGTTTTAACCTTGCGGCCGTACTCCCCAGGCGGTCTATTTAATGCGTTAGCTTTGAATCCCACGGCATATAGCCACAAAATTCTAATAGACATCGTTTACTGCGTGGACTACCGGGGTATCTAATCCCGTTTGCTCCCCACGCCTTCGCGCCTCAGCGTCAGTTATTGTCCAGGTGGCCGCCTTCGCCACTGGTATTCCTTCAGATCTCTACGCATTTCACCGCTACACCTGAAATTCTACCACCCTCTACAAAACTCTAGTTAACCAGTTTCAAATGCAGTTCCAAGGTTGAGCCCTGGGATTTCACATCTGACTTAATTAACCGCCTACGCGCGCTTTACGCCCAGTAATTCCGATTAACGCTCGCACCCTCCGTATTACCGCGGCTGCTGGCACGGAGTTAGCCGGTGCTTCTTCTGCGAGTAACGTCACAGCTGCACTCTATTAAAGTACAACCTTTCCTCCTCGCTGAAAGTGCTTTACAACCCGAAAGCCTTCTTCACACACGCGGCATGGCTGCATCAGGCTTTCGCCCATTGTGCAATATTCCCCACTGCTGCCTCCCGTAGGAGTCTGGACCGTGTCTCAGTTCCAGTGTGGCTGGTCATCCTCTAAGACCAACTAGGGATCGTCGCCTTGGTAAGCCATTACCTTACCAACTAGCTAATCCCACTTGGGCTACTCTTATGGCGTGAGGCCCGAAGGTCCCCCACTTTGATCCGGAGATGTTATGCGGTATTAGCAGTCGTTTCCAACTGTTGTCCCCCACCATAAGGCATATTCCCAAGCATTACTCACCCGTCCGCCACTCGTCAGCAAAGTAGCAAGCTACTTTCTGTTACCGTTCGACTTGCATGTGTTAAGCCTGCCGCCAGCGTTCAATCTGAGCCATGATCAAACTCTTCAATTTAAAGTTTAATTTGCAACCTAAGTTGCGACTCAATATTACTGACTAAAACTATGTACCTAAGTACAATGTTATTCTGAATTAATGAATTAATTCGTGTGTCACTTCTATTGATGTTGCCTAACAAGTAGGACTTTGATTTTTTTGAAATCACATCAACAATAAGTGCTCACACAGATTGTTTGATTAAATTGTTAAAGAGCGTGCCTTTCGGCTAGGCGGCGTATATTACGCGCCTTTCGAACAATGTCAACGTTAATTTTCAACTTTATTTCAAAGCGAACTTCGAAGCGTTTACTGCGTTTATTTTGTTCTCAAACTCGCTGGGTAACTTGCGTTCCGTCCCGTGTCTGTGGGTGCGCATTATAGGGATTAAGATCACATTGGCAAGCGTTTTATTGTAATTAAATGGTTATTTTTACTATTTATTTTAATTCGTTTAAATAACCATCAAATAACACTATTTTTGCTGAATTTTTACTCGCACCAACGTTTACTAGTTTGGTGTTCGATCTTTAAATGGTCCATCACTCTGGCTACCATAAAATCTTGTAATTCTAGAATAGTGGTTGGTTTATGATAAAAACCTGGTGCTAATGGCATTACTGTTGCGCCTAACTCAGATAATGTAAGCATATTTTTCAAATGTAATGTAGAAAATGGCGCTTCTCTTGGCATGACAATCAACTGCCCTCTTTCTTTAAATACAACATCAGCAGCTCTTTCAATAAGATTATTAGACAAACCTTGTGCAATAGAAGCGAGTGTTCCACAACTACAAGGGCAAACAACCATTTTTTTAGGTGCCGAAGAGCCAGATGCTACCGGTGAAAACCAATCTTTCGCTGTTAATGCAACAATCTGCCCTTCTTGACTATTAAAACGAGAAACTAAATATGTATTTAACGTATCAATATCACGAGGCCATTCTTCATCAGCTTCTGTGTTTAGTACGATCTGCGCCGCTTCTGACAACAATAGATATACTTTTACGTTTGCGTCCACCATGGTTTGTAACAAACGTAAAAAGTATCCACTTCCAGATGCGCCTGTTACACCTAAAGTCACGGTATCGTTATATTGCATTGTCATCTTTTTGCTCACTCTATAATCTATCTAATAATTTTTGATGAATATTGCCAAAGCCACCATTACTCATTACTAAGATATGATCATTTGGTTTTGCCTTTTTCACCACTTGTTCAACTAATGTATCTATATCTGTTTCTATCTGTACACGTTTACCTTGTTCATCAAATAATTCTTGCATTGACCACTGAATGTTTTTGTCTTCGAAACAATATACGTGGTCTGCAACATTTAAAGAATTTACTAAAGCTTCTTTATGAATACCTAATTTCATCGTATTAGATCGTGGCTCTAATACAGCGATGATATTTTCATCCCCTACTTTTGCTCGTAATCCGGCTAACGTTGTTTTAATCGCTGTTGGGTGATGTGCAAAATCATCATAAACAGTAATATTATTTACCGTCCCCTTTACTTCCATACGACGCTTGATACTTTTAAACTCAGCCAATGCAGCAATTGATATTTCTGGTGTTACGCCAACATGGCGAGCTGCTGCAATCGCGGCTAATGCGTTATCAATATTATGGTCTCCCATCAATTCCCAGTTAACCAGACCTTGATTTTGTTGGTCTAATTGCACTTGGAACTGTGTGCCATCTTCTTTTACTTTGATAGCTGACCAGTTTTTACCTAGGTATTCCACTTCACTCCAGCACCCCATATGTTTAACCGACATAAGAGCTTCATCTTTATTGGGGATAAATACGCGGCCAGTACTCGGTATACTACGCATCAAGTGATGAAATTGTTTTTTAATCGCATTTAAATCTTCAAAAATATCTGCATGATCGAACTCTAGGTTATTTAATACTAAGGTTCTTGGACGGTAATGAACGAATTTAGAACGTTTATCAAAGAAGGCACTATCGTATTCATCAGCTTCAATAACAAAGAAAGGCGTTTCTCCTAAACGAGCAGATAATCCAAAGTTCTCAGGTACGCCACCAATCAAAAAGCCTGGTTGCATATTGGCGTATTCTAAGATCCATGCCAACATACTAGATGTTGAGGTCTTACCATGCGTACCAGCCACCGCTAATACCCAACGATCTTTTAATACATGCTCTAATAACCATTGTGGACCAGAGATATAAGGGATTTGTTTATCTAATACAGCTTCTACACATGGGTTACCGCGACTCATGGCATTACCAATCACCACTAAGTCAGGTTTGTTATCTAACTGGCTTGGATCAAAGCCCTGAATTAATTCGATCCCCTGTTTTTCTAGTTGAGTACTCATTGGCGGATAGACATTTTTATCTGAACCAGTCACTTTATAACCTAATGATTTAGCTAAGATAGCAACGCCACCCATGAATGTGCCACAAATGCCAAGTATATGAATATGCATGAAACCTCGATATGCCGAATAAAATAGAGATGAGAAAAGATGTTAACAACATATCTAACAAAAAATAAGAGGGAGTAATAACAAATAGCAGGAATTAAACGTACATTAACTTTATCTTAGATAATAAAAAAGGCGAATTCCCTCAGGAAATCCGCCTTAGCCATAAAACAGTAACTAATAAACTAACTGACTTAGCTTATTAGTTGTTTTTTATTCTGCTTCAAATGCAGCTTGTAAGAATGGAATAATTTGCTTCTTACGGCTTACTACGCCGGGTAAATCAAATGTATGATCTACAACGGTGCTGTTCAATGCCTTAGCGACTTTATCTTCATCTTCTGAGATTATAATTGCTACGGTATCAAGTTTATTGATATCTGTTAATAAAACGATGGTTGAGTGATAACCTTTTTCAGCTTGCAAAACGCCCATCTCAGCTAACATGTCTGATTTTTTAGATAATGCTGTATCTAAAGAAGTTAATTCAAGTTGGCCGATTGCTAATTTATCACCCGCCATTTCAAATACTTTTTGATCACGCAAAATTAATTCAGCAGCAGGTACCGATGCGATATCTGATTTAGCTTCAAACTGCGCAGCAGCAAATGCTTCAATATCATCAACGCCAGCGATTGCAGCTAATTCATTCGCAGCAACTTTATCGATATCAGTCGTTGTTGGGCCTTGGAAGTTAACCGTATCAGAGATGATTGCACCCATCATCATTTTAGCTACAGGCGCATCTGGAACTTGGTTATTAAATTTATACATGTTGTATACGATAGTTGCACTACAACCTACTGGCCAAATCCAACACTCTAATGGAGTAGACGTTGTGATATCACCTAATTTATGGTGGTCCACAATACCTAGAATTGTTGCTTTCTTCATGTCTGCAGTACCTTGACCCCAGTCAGAGTAGTCAACAATAAAAATTTCTTCACCCGCAACTTCTGTACGGATTTCTGGTTGTGGCAAACCTGATTGCTCTAACAAGAATAACGCTTCTGGATTTGGCTCACCTTGTAGAGCAGGTGTTGCTGTTTTACCCATTTTATTAAATAAGCTTGCAAGGCCAATAGCACTACAAAGGCTATCACAGTCTGGGTTTTGGTGTCCTAATACGATCATCGTTGTTTCCACATATGTTAGTAAATTAATTTGGGGGGCAGAATACCTGATTCTGTCATTTTTATTAAGTCTAAACAGCCATCTTAATAGAAGATAATAAGCATCTATTAACGACTATACTTACTTTTACTTTGGCTTTAATTATCTAGTCATCTGTTGCTTATTATATAAGTACCAGTTTGCACATCAAGTACTGCTTAATAAATTCGCTAACAAATGATAGCAATTACCCTCCCACTATCGCCCTTTTATAAGCTGAAAATTTAGGTTTACTGACTAATTTTATATAAAGTTTCAAGGGTAACTGGTTTATGTCGATATATTCTAGCGATTTGTGCCAATAATAATTCGGCTGTGGCTAAGGAATCCACCAAGGCATTATGAGCGTTATATTGTGGAAGCTGGTAACGTTTTCTTACAGCGGTTAAACGATTATCTTGAGATAAAGTGTTGCTATCCATTTTATTTGCTAACCATACTTCTATCTTCATGGTAGGCAGATTCAACTATGAAGTGCATAACGACTAAGCAGAAAGAGTCATGCAGACGATTTACTTTATTTGTAAAATAACAGATATGATGGCACAGAAACTATTCGTCTATTTATGAAGAAAAATGCAAACTTATTTACAGGGTTGGGTATACCACTACAAATAACTCTGCATTCATTAATAATATTAATCTAAATTAGAAATACCATCTACCAATACGAACATAATTAAGCAAGGTTCAGTGCCCCGATTAGCCCAAGCATGATTGGTTCCTCGTTGGACAACCGTATCTCCTGTTTTTAGCAATACATCATCTTGTTCTCTATCCATTAGCATCCAAACTTCACCTTTTAAAACTACTGCATAATCAACACTATCAGTTCTATGCATATAAGGGTGGCGAGCATTTTCAACAATATTATCTGACGCGCCCATGGCAGCAAAAGCAGCCTTGCCATCTATATTTTTAATCACTTCTGGATCTTCAGGTAAAAACTCAATAATTCTAAAAACAGTACCATTCTCAGGGGGATGTAATATGAAAGGTCCATCAACTGTCTCTTCAGGCCCGTTAAACTCGGCAGGGCTCGTATCCGTCTGCCATAAGTTAGTCAACGTTACACCAGGCCTAGTTGGGCGCTGTAAAATATTTGTCGCTATTTCATCAGAAACACAAATTGCATTACCTTCATTATCGTGTCCAGTGACTACTCGTCTTATTTGATGTGTCATTATTTAATCTCCTGTGATTTATTTGTTTTTTTCGAAGTTAAAAATAAGGTAAATAGGACAATCCCCCCTATTAAATCAGTTGTCATATCTTGAAGCATTAATGCTAATCCTGCTGAAAATACGATTATTCTGGTGATAAAATTTAAATCTTGTTTAAAGAAGCCAATAATTGAGGCGGCAATTGCAATCACACCAACAATCGCAGTTGAGACCGCTAATAAGATGTCAATCATTGAGCCTCTTAACAGTAACCCTGGGCCATAAAAAAACATGAAAGGTAATATGTAACAAGTAATCCCATAAAAGAACGCGGTCCAACTAACCTTACTGATACTGGCATTAGAAATACCAGCAGCAACGTAGGAAGCAAGTGCAACAGGAGGGGTAATAGTGGAGACACAGCCGTAGAAAAACACGAACATATGAGCAGTTAATAAGTCTACTCCCAACTGAGATAATGCAGGGGCAACAACAGTCGCTAAGATTAAATAGGCAGCAGTAGTTGGTAAGCCCATTCCTAGGATAATCGCCACCACCATTGTTAGTAGTAAAGCCAATAAAGGGACACCACCTGATGTAGCGATGATAATGCTAGATATTTTAGAGCCGAGCCCAGTTATTCCTAATGTTCCTGCAATAATACCCGCAGCAGCACAAGCAGCAGCGATAGGAACTACTGACTTTGCGCCATTCGTAATGGCATTAAAAGATTTACTGAAAAAGGTTTTATCAATTCGACGTTGCCAAATAAGATGGCAAATCAACAATATAACGGTTGAATAAAAACAAGCTTTAAAAGGAGAGAAACCATAAATAATCATCGCAATAAGCGTACCAAATGGAATAATATATTGGCCACCGTGAATCAACAGCTTCAATGTAGATTGATGCTCCTCTGTGTCAGCAGGTATCGGTTTTAAGTCAGCCTTTACCGCCTGCAAATGAACAACAAAGAAGATAGATAGAAAAAACAAACAAGCAGGGATAATCGCGGCTTTCATAATATCAGTGTAAGGAACGCCAATTATCTCTGCCATAATAAAGGCAGCGGCTCCCATCACTGGAGGCATAAGCTGACCACCAGTAGAAACAACCGCTTCGATTGCACCAGCTTGATGAGGTCGATACCCTTCCTTTTTCATCATCGGAATGGTTAATGTACCAGTGACCGCAACATTTCCCGCAGCTGAACCAGAGACCATACCAAGTAATGTTGAAAAAATAACAGCCGTTTTGGCTCCCGCTGCACGCATATTATATGTTAAACGACTGGCAATTTTAAAGAAAAACTCTCCCGCTCCAAACTCAGTTAAAAAAGCACCATAAATCGAAAATAAAATAATATAAGTGGCAGACACTCCCAATGGGATCCCATAAACCCCTTCTGAAGTCGTGGTTAATATTTCAGAGATACGTAATAAAGGGTAACCTCGGCTTTCTAATACACCCGGTAAATAAGCGCTTATAAAAGGATATATAAAGAAGAGCGTACAAATAATGGCTAAAACATTACCGACAGCTCTCCTAGCACCTTCTAACACAAGTAATAAAATAACCACTCCGACCCAAGCATCGAGTAACTCAGTTTCACCTCCTGAAAGAGCAATATCTTGCCAACGAGAAAGCATATAGATACCACTACCGAGTGTGATTAAAGTCAGCACAACACTCAGTACTTTATCTAATGTATTGTCTTTAAAAATTGAAAATGAAGGCTTTGAGATAAACAACAATGCTAACATCATCATTAAATGATAAATGCGGATACTTTGCGTAGAAAGCACAAATAGCCCAGACACATTAGCAAGATGAAACAGACCAATTGAAAATGCAAAAAGCACAATAACAGCTCGCGTTAACTGCGATGTATTAAAATTCATAAAAGATCCTTACAGTAAATGGCTCATCTAAGTAAAATGATGTAGGCGACCATTTACCTTAAAGTCATAAAGTGGAACACAATGAGACCAAACTTAGTCATTTATAAAGGCTATTAAGAATCATTCCTAAGGTTAGCCATTGTGTTTTTTGAGGTTATTTAGCAGTTCACTTTAAATGAGCTTTATTCATTAAAGTAACGTTCTGCACCAGGATGAAGCGGGATTTTTAGTTTGGTCGCATTTTCAACAATAATTTGCTTAGCTGTAGCGTTCATTTGCTTGAACTCATCCATATGTGAATAAATAGCTTTGGTGAGCTTGTAAGCTTTTTCTTCTTCTAACTCGGCTCGTACAAATAAGATATTACTTACACCGAGAGCAGAGCCGTCAGCTTGCATATCGTAAACATCTTTTGTAATTACAATCTCACTATAATTAGGATATTGCTCTAATGCTTTTGCAAGTACCCCAGGAGCAAATTTAATAAACTTTAACTCTTTATTCACTCTGGCTTGTACTACCGCACTAGCTGGGTATCCACTTAATGCAAAAACGGCATCGACATTACCATCTGATAATTGGCTAAACCCATCGGCATAAGAGAGAAAACTAGGTGTAATATCTTTTAATGTTAAATCATGTAAGCCTAAAATTTGTTTTACGAAAGGGATTGTTCCGCCACCAGCTGGGCCTAGCGCTAATTTTTTTCCTTTCAAGTCTGCGACTGTTTTTATATCAGAATCAGCACCTGTAATCATATGTAATACACTGAAATGTAACGGACCAATAGCACGTAACTCCATCGCCCCACTTTTTTTATACGCTCCCATTCCCTTATTTGCTAATACAGCTAAATTATTATTAGTAATACCAACATCGATTTCACCGCTGTTAACTAATTTAGGGTTTTGTACCGACCCTTGTGTGACAACAGGCACCATTTCAAGTCCTTCTGCATGATTAGTCACTAATGTCGAGACGGCCTGACCTACAGGATAAAATGCACCGCCTTGAGTAGCGGTACCAATACGTAATTCTTCAGCAACAGTTGTCTGGCTTATTAGAAATAAACTCGTTAATACGATCGCTACATTTGTTTTTAAATTTCGCATATCTATGATTCCTTTTGCATATAGAGAAATAATTATATGAACTCATATTGTTATTATAAATTACGTTGAAATAGCTTTTTCATTAAAAGCTATTTTGAAAAAATAAGTATTTCCTGTACTGTTATTTATTCCAAAAACCCAATTCTTTATAGGCTTTTATTGCACCTGCATGATATGGAACCACATTATCTTGCACCATATTTTCAGGGTTGTATCGAGCGTAAGCCCCAAATGATTTTTTCAGACTCTCTTTATTCGATACCATTGTTTTTACCATTTCATAAACAACATCATCAGGTACCTTTGCACCTGCAACTAAATAGAAATCGACTTCAATCATATTAGTTGGATTCTCGACAACGCCAGTTTTTGATGCATCAGGCTTAACACTAACAATGCGCGCAGAGGGTAAGTTCGCACTAACTGCCGCTTTAGCTGCTGGGCTATTATCTAAACTAAGATAACGCCAACCATCACTCATCGTAGCCATTGCTTTTTTACCCGCGCCCACATTCATTGGTATTAATGCAGTATCGACACGATTTTCAGCAAGCGCAGTAATGGCAGTTACGAAGTTAGGATTAGGCACTTTTTTGGTTTGGTCAATGGTCATTGATTCAGAGGCTAATGCAGCATTGGAATAAAAATGAAAAGTTCGGCCAGAGTTATATCCTGACGGTACACGTTTATTTTTAAGATCTGAGACAGATTTAATATCTGAATTCAATGGCACAGCAAATGAAGTTTGTGTCGCCACAACAACACCGACTAGTCTCAAATTTTTATTCTCGCGCCCTTCAAAATTTTCTTTACCTAAATAAGCAAAAGTTGCTTCTCCGCCATTAGTAAAACCAAATTCTAATCGACCAGCATTCATCATTGGCAGATAAGTCGAAGAACCGGCATAGGGGGCGACACGATATTGTTTATCTGTTTTTTCTACCATAACCTTAGAAAGTGCAGCTCCTAATGAATAAAAAAGAGAGCCTTGTTGATTGGCACCTATCCCGTAAGTTGCTGCTGAAGCATGATATGAAGCAAGTATGCTTAAGGAGATAAAAGTAGTTTTCATGATATTCATAGCGTTCTCTCTTTTTCAGTTAAGTACTGTGTACAAACACAAAATTGATGGTGAGTATTAGCGTTACTTTATTAATTTAATTTATTTTCAACTCGTTAATTTGGTGGTTACGGTGTAATCGGTATAATAGAAATACCCCGATAAAAATTGCTAAAATAGCGGGGATAAACTGCATATCTAGCCATGTAGGTGGCATAATAATAACCATACCAAGTACTAGCATTGGTAAACGCATTCGATAAGTTAAGTGCCCAGCAAAATAACCGACCGCTGATACAGAAATAAAATGAACCCCAATGACCGCAATGACAAAGGTAACGCCAATATCAAATGCGCTAGCATTCATAAGTAATGCAGGAGTAGATATAAAAAGTAGTGGCACCACATAAGCAAGCCATCCTAGTTTCATTGCCTCAAAACCTGTTTTCATCGGTTTATCACCAGTGATACTTGCGGCTGCAAAAGAAGCGAGAGCAATAGGCGGAGTGATCATCGACATCATGCCAAAATATAAAATAAACATATGAGCAGATAAAGGCGTTATGCCTGTTTCTATTAATGCAGGTGCAACCAATGCGGCAAGTAAGACGTAAACGCCAGTTGTTGGCATTCCCATCCCTAACAAAATACAAACGCCTGCAGAAACCGCTAATAAAAGAGAAATATGACTAGCACCTAGTTGTACTAAAGATAAGGTTAAGGCGAAGCCACCTGATGAAATATTTAATAAACCAATAACTAAACCTGCACCAGCAACTATCATAATCAGTTCCATGACCGTCTTACCAGTATCTGGAAATGCAAAGAGCATAGATTGAGTATTTAGTTTTTGTCCTTGGTAGCTTCTTATAGAACCAAGAATCATAATAGAGATTGATGCGTATAATGCAGATAATTCAGCCGAAGCATTATTAACAAACATGGAGTACATCAGCACAAAGAATGGAATAACAAAGTGCCAACCTTCGATCAAAACATCTAACACCGTTTTATGATCTATTTCTGTTGGGACAATATCATCACGGGCAGCGATTAAATCCACCTGAATAAAAACAGAGATGTAATATAGCAAAGCAGGGATCAAAGCGGCTAATACGACTTCGCTGTAAGGGATTTCTAAAGTCTGGGCCATCAAAAATGCAGCGGCTCCCATAATCGGCGGCATTAATTGTCCACCAGTAGATGCGATAGCTTCAATAGCACCTGACTGTACACCGCTATAACCAGAACGTTTCATTAAAGGTATCGTCATCACTCCCGTTGTGACAACATTTGAAACCGCACTACCAGAAATTGAACCAAAAAGCGCTGATCCTACAATTGATGTCTTAGCTGCACTTCCTCTTCTTTTCCCCATAGAGGCCATAGCAAGGTCAATAAAAAATTCACCGCACCCACTACTAACCAATAATTTACCAAAAAAGATGAATACAATAACAATGCTGGCAATAACACCAAGTGGAGTCCCTAAAATAGCATTAGGATCAAAAGCCATGTACACAACAATTTCATTTAATGTACTTCCCGTCCCCGTTAAAGGGGCTGGAATATACTCGCCGATAAAGGCATAAACTAAAAATAGACTAATAACGCTTAATAATATCCAACCGGTTGTTCTGCGAATGGCATCCAACACCAATAACAGCGTAATACCGCCTATTATTTGCATTTCAGTTGTCAGATAGGGAAAATCCATTTGAAATCGCTGATAGTTAACACTAATCCATAGAAAAACAGCAACTGACACTAAAGCGAGAAACTTCGTTAGCATTTTTTCGGCTTTAACGTCAGATTTGTCAGATAAATAGACTAACGAACACCCTACCCCTAAAAGTACAGCTAAATATTGAACACGGGCAATCTCTAAACCAAGTATCAATGGAGCTTGGATAGCCCATAAAATACTTAACATTGGAATAATAGCTGCAATGATAGTTATAAGGTGTTTATTAATCATTATCACTCTCTTTAAATCGTTAGACATTAAATTATCAAATCACGATAAGTCCTTAATCAATGAAGATGAAATACTCAAGGTTATTCGTCTTCTATTGTATTTCTTAATACCCCTAGACCCTTGGCTTTAACTTCGACAACATCTCCAGGCTTCATATATACCGGTGGCGTTCTTACATAACCGACGCCAGATGGTGTACCAGTGATAATCACATCACCAGGTAATAGCGTCATACATTCACTTAATATTTCAATGAGTTTAGCCATTGGGAAAATGAAGTCTGAAGTGCTAGCGGTTTGCATTAATTCTCCATTGAGGCGGGTTTCTAACTGCACTCCGTCCATGCCTAAAGGTAATTCATCAGCGGTCACAAATTCAGGACCAAATGCCCCTGTGCCATCGAAATTTTTTCCGATAGTCCATTGAGAACTCTTGCGTTGATAGTCTCGAATCGTTGCATCATTAAACAAAGCGTAACCAGCAATGCAATCTAAGCCATCTTGCTCTTTAACATGTCTCGCTTCTTTACCAATAATTGCTGCGATCTCACCTTCATAATCTAATTTATCTGAACATTTTGGACGAATAATTGGCTGTTCATGTCCAATTAATGATTCAGAACAACGAAGGAATATCTCAGGATAAGTTGGAGGCTGAACACCACCTTCAATTGCATGAGCAGCATAGTTACGACCAATACAAATAATTTTAGGCGGATGTTGAATAAGTGGTGTGAAACACAAATCTTTAGTTAAATGCTTGGCCTCTTGTGGGGCATGATCTATAAGAGAGCTTAGTTCTTGTTGAATATCTAAACCGGACTGAAGCAGGCTTAATAAATCTTTAGGTAGTTCTTTTCCAGCAATATTAATATCAATAACCTCATCGCCCATTTTAATACCGATATGGTTCTTCCCTTCACATTCAAACGAGACAATTTTCATACTGATTCCTTAATTGTTAATGGATTGTTATTTTAGAACTAAATAAAATATAGATAATTACAAAATAATTTCAATAAAATCGTTATTTTTATGTGAGGTGGTGCAATATCTATTTAAATGTGTATTATTTGTTAAATAATTCACCATAAATAAAATAAGAGAGGGTTTAATGAGTGATTACTATGTAAAAAATTTAGCAGTCTCATTACCACTGAAAGATGCAGTGGCTATTATTGATAACGCTATCGAAATAGGACATCAGCACGGTCTATTGCCATTAACAGTAGTGGTACTCGATGTAGGTGGAAATATTATCGCTATCAAACGTGAAGATGGCTGTGGAATCATGCGAGTAGATATTGCAGCAGGTAAAGCATGGGGTGCGCTTGGTATGGGAATATCGAGTCGTGAAATTAGAGATAGATTAGCTGATAGACCCTCATTTCAAGCGGCTCTTGCGAGCACATCTCAAGGACGTTTTGTGCCAGTACCAGGCGGTGTTTTAATTTGTAATGAAGAGACTGAAGTTATTGGGGCGGTTGGTATCAGTGGAGATGCATCAGATAAAGACGAATATTGTGCCATAGCGGCAATTAATACCACTAAGTACTTATCTCATCCTGAGAAGCCTAATGATAAATGGCAAAATGCAGGGTTATAAAAGCCAGTTAATCCCCTTAACATTAATTAATCGGTCTATTTTACTTGTTAAAGTCATTTAATGTAGTCGGTATAACATGCAAGAAAGAGCACTATCATCAATGCAATTATTCTATTTTATTTACATAATTTGCATTGATGATGTAATCACCTGATAACTTAGCGCCAAACATTAAGATTATTTTTTTCCAATAAAGAAACTAAGAAGTTACTCGTTGAATTATAATGCTTAATAAGCAATTCCGAAGCAAGATCAGCATCTCTCTCTATCGTCGCATTCAATATTTTTGAATGTTCGTCAGAAACATTTCTTGATTTGTAATTTTTTGTTCTTTCCGCTAAAAAACGATAGCGAATATTTTGATCATAGAGCTGATTAGAGTATTCGAAAAGAATAGGACTATTACATTCTCCAATCAACGCCATGTGAAATGCTTTATGCATACACTCCCAAGACGAAAAGTCTTCAATATCAGCACGACTTAACCGATGATGCAGCACCACTAAATTTTCTTCCCATTGGCTATCACCAAACTCAATACTTTTTCTTAAGGCTAAGTCATCAAGTTTACAGCGTAACAATAATATTTCATTGAAGTTTTCTTTACTCATCAGTGCAACACGAAAACCACGCTGATCGATGCGGTCAACGAGGCCATCTGATGTTAATAAACTGAGCGCTTCTCTAATTGGAGAAGCACCGATATCAAGCAATATTTTGAGTGATTCTATTTTCAACTTTTCACCAGGAGAAAATTCACATTGTAATATTTTTGTTCTTAATTGATGGTAGACGCGATTAATTGCTGTTTTACCATTTTGACCATTCATATTTTCATCCATAAATTACAACCTTACTCTTTTAATGAATAACTACTAACTCAAGAAAATTAACTTTCAGAGCGTTTTGATAAAAGTAAGGCTATCTTGCAAACTTTAAATTTAACGTTATTTGATAAAAAACATTATATTATAGCCACTTTGATTTGTTTTACTTATTATTATCTTATCTAGATAAAAAAGTATCATTATAATCATTTCTAAGTTGAGCTTTTTGAACTTTCCCCATTGTATTTCTAGGTAATTCTTTCACAAAATAGAGCTTTTTAGGCCGTTTGAATTTAGCAAGCACCTCTTGTGTTTGCTTTATAATATTATCAACTAACACACTTTCTTCTAATTCTCCCACAATCACCGCAACCACAGCTTCTCCAAAGTCAGGGTGTGGTAATCCAATGACAGCAGACTCTTTAACACCAGCAATATCATCAATGACCACCTCTATTTCTTTAGGATAGACATTATAGCCACCAGAAATAATGAGATCTTTTGAGCGTCCAACAATAGAAATATAACCATTTTCATCACAGACACCTAGGTCACCCGTTATAAACCAACCTGAGCTGCGAAGTTCTTCAGCTGTTTTTTCAGGCATTTTCCAATAACCTGAAAATAAATTAGGTCCTTTTACTTCAATTGAGCCTATCTCACCATTAGGCAGTGTTTTGCCAGTCGTTGCATCACATATTTTAATTTCAACACCCGGTAAAGGAAAGCCAACAGTGCCAGGTCTTCTTTCTCCATGATAAGGGTTTGAAGTGTTCATATTAGTTTCTGTCATACCATAACGTTCAAGAATCGCTAATCCGGTTTTTTCCTGCCAAAGCTGATGGGTTTCACTTAATAAAGGCGCAGAGCCAGAAATAAATAGACGCATTGAAGACACCGAGTGCTTATTTAAATCTTCATGTTGCAACAGGCGAACATAAAAAGTAGGTACCCCCATTAATACGGTTGAAGAGGACATTTTCTCCATTATTTTATCCGCGTTAAAGCTAGGTAAAAATTGAAGGTGAGATCCTGCACATAAGGTGATATTAATGGCTACAAATAACCCATGTATATGAAAGATAGGTAAAGCATGAATAAGACTATCTTCACGAGTAAATTGCCAATAATCGACAAGAGTAAGCGCATTAGAAGCCAATGCACCATGGGATAGCATTGCCCCTTTTGAACGGCCTGTTGTACCTGAAGTGTAAAGAATAGCAGCCAAATCTTCAGATGATCTCGCCACCTCAACGTAAGCCATCTCTGTTTTACTTAATTCATCAAATAAAGACCCTTCTAAGCCATCTTTAGACAGTGTAAATAATGCTGATACGTTAGATTTTTCAGCCACACTTTTAAGTGTATCCACCGAACCAGGGTCACAAACCAATACCGTCGGTTGAGCATCATTTAAAAAGTATTCGATTTCACTTTCCATATAATCAGTATTAAGAGGAAGAAAAATACCACCAGCTAAAATAGTACCGAGATACAACTCGACAGCGGTAATCGACTTTCCAACTTGAACAGCAACTCTGTCACCCGCTTTAACACCATTAATTTGAAGTACAGCAGCTATTTTTTCTGCATTAGAAAATAATAATTCATAGGTGACTTGAGTGTCATTAGGTAATGTTGCAAAGACGTTTTGCTCATAACCTAAGCTTGATTTTCTTAATGTATTGGCTAGGTAATTAGTTTTGTACATATTCATCATCCTATTAGTTTTTTTTATGAAGTTTTTTTATTGCAGCCGACGTTTTTATTTTCCCTTTGGATAGGAAGGCTTCATGGTTACTCTCTATCGATTTCAAGTCATATTCATAATTAACCATGATTCCCCACGAATCTGCAACGCCTCTGTCTGAGCTATTTGCCCATAAATTAATTTGTTCAAGATGTGCCCCATTCCCTAAATGAAAACGGGAAACGGGATCATAAGGCCCACCTTTTTTATGCTTAGCTTCAAGCAAGTACTGGCAAGCAAGTCTGTTTATCAGGGCATTATTTTGGGTTTTATATTGTTCAGAGAACGCATTATTCTGCGCAGATAAAGAGTCAATTAATTGAGTCGTTTTTTCATCTAATTCAGGATGTGTATCAACCCACTTCCTTAATCCAGGTACTGGCGACATGGTAATAAACCTTTTCAAGTTAGGCAGCTCACGCTTTAACTCTTCAACCACCTGTTTAATTAAAAAGTTACCAAATGAAATACCTCTTAACCCAATCTGACAATTAGAAATAGAATAAAAGACAGCCGTTGTTGCTTTATTAGGGTCAAGCGTTTCTCTGTTGCCCGACAGTATCGACTCAATATTAGTAGGGGTATGATCCGTCAACGCAACTTCAACAAAGATGAGAGGTTCAGCCCCCATTGAAGCATGAAAAAAACCATAAAGTCGTCTGTCTTTTTCAGCGACACGTAAACGTAAATCATCCCATCCTTTTATCTCATGGACGGCTTCATAAGCGATAATCTTTTCTAGTACAACCGCAGGAGTCGACCAATTAATCGCTTGTAAGGTTAAAAATCCACGATTAAACCATGAGCTAAAGAGATGGCACAAATCATTATCTAAACTTTTTAAGTTTGGATTTTTAATACTTAATTTGATTAAATCTTCGCGCATGTTGACTAGAGCAGGCGTTCCTCCAGGGGCTCGATTAAGTTGTCTAATCAGTTGTTGAGAGGTAGGTTCAGAAGCAAAATGAATTAGCCTTGCTTCTTTATTTCCAGAGGAGTCTTTCCAATGGCTAATGGCGGTTTCTAAAGCGGCAATATCAACACCAAAGTCTTCAAATAAAGCTTCAAAAAAGATTAATTTATCTTCTTTTTTTAATAGTTGATAGTTATCTAATATTTCACGTGAAAGCGCTAGGCTGGTTGCTTCGCCGGTATTTTCTAATAATAACTGGCACTTTTCAGCAAGCGTTAATTCAACATCATTTGAAATCATGGTACTACCAATTTCCGTAACACGAGATAATAAATCTCCGATCAAATTTGTCCAATTAGCCATATCAATCTCCTATTAACAGTAAAGTTATTTATCGGCGGTCAAACGTATCGACTGTGCAGATAACTTAATATTAAGCTGTAAATTCCCTTCATTGATTAACCATCGTTTAATGGTAAATGTTCTCGCATTGTGGCTATGCATTGGATCATTTAGGGCAATTTGATTCGCTTCTTCTAACGATGAAGCCCTATAAATAATCAAACCACCTCCATCTAAATACTTTCCTGAAGCATCTGAAACGGGCCCTGCAAGCATGAGTTTCCCGGATGCTTCAAGCTCTTCTTGGTAAGCTAAATGTAATGGTAAATACTGTTTAACCAGTTCTAGATCACCTTGAGGTTGGCTTTCAATAATAAAGACTTCCATTGCGAGAGACCCTCGCTCTTTTGCTTCTTTTTTATACTCATCCCATGAAATCATTTTATCGTCTCCGTTTGATAAGGCATTTATTAAATAAAAATATCGATATTATTTGACACAACATTAAAACATCGTTAAAAGTTATGCAAGTGTTAATTTTTTGTAACAATGACGATTAAATAATCGTTTTAAACACATATAAATAAAACACGATTATTTATGCTCATCGCCTTAATTTTCACTCTAAAAAGTCAAAATTAAACATGCTAAAAATATAAATATATTTTTGTAAAAACAAAAACTTAAAATAGAAATTTCACTATTAAAAAATAGAAGGCTTATCCAACCATTGAATAAAGGACATGTCATGACAGATCTTAATGAAAATGAATTAGATGACTTAAATTTAGAGGTAGCAAGGGCTACAGCTCAGAAGAACGTTCGTGAATTACGTTTACGTAAACCTGTATTAGATAAAGATTCAATTGATGTCATTTTAAATAATGCACGCTCACACTATGCATGGTTAAACAAACCAGTTCCTAGTGAGTTACTCAAAGAGCTTTACAATATTGTGGCTAATGGAGCAACCAGCATGAACTGTAGCCCAGCAAGATTCTACTTCGTAACGTCAAAAGAAGGGAAAGATAAACTGGCAACATCATTAAAAGAGAAAAATATCGATAAAATGCGATCGGCACCTGTCACCGTGATTATCGCGCATGATTTGGCTTTTTGGGAAAAGTTACCTTTCCTATTCCCACATGAGGATCGTACTCCCCTATTTAGAGGCAAAGCTGAATATTGCGAAAGAACCGCTTTTTTGAATGGCACACTTCAAGGGGCCTATTTAATGATTGCTGCACGAGCGCTTGGTTTGGATATTGGCCCAATGTCTGGGTTTTCTAATCAGATTGTAGACGAACAGTTTTTCGCAGGTACGACCTTAAAATCCAACTTTTTATGCAATTTAGGCTACGCAGATGAAAATGCCTTATTTCAAAAACTACCTCGATTCAAATTTGAAGAAGTATGCACTTTCATTTAACAAAGAAAAAATGAACACGTTTTAATTATCTAGAGAGAGAACAATACACAAAGTCGACATTTACTATTAATAAAAAAATAAAAGGATGATCAATAATGGAATTTTCAAAAAAACTACATACGAAAAGCCTAGTCATGGCCATGACTGTTTTAATGTCTTTACCTGTAATGGCAACTGAAACGATTAAAGCGGTGGTCATCGATGGCTACCCAGCAAAATCAATGTGGGTACATGAATTTTCAAATTTTTTCATTCCTGAAGTAAATAAGCGACTTGCTAAAACTAATAACTACGCTATCCAATGGCAAGAGTCTTACGGTGGCTCAATAGTGAAACCTAAAGGGGTGTTGGAAGGTATAAAACTTGGATTAGGCGATATAGGTATTGTTACCACAATATTCCATAGCTCTAAATTACCAAGTCAATCTCTGGCTTCTGTGACCCCATTTATATCAAGTGATGCTCGCGTCGTTGCTAAGGCAATAGATGAAATAGCCAAAGAATACCCAACAATGCAAAAAGAGTTCGCGAAACAAAAGCAAGTATACCTAGCAACAGGCGTTGTATTAAATACCTATCAGCTCTATAGCAAAAAAGCAGTAACTACCGCTGATGATTTAAAAGGAAGTAAAGTGGCAGGTGCCGGTACTAACTTACGTTATCTACAAGGTATTGGTGGTGTTGCTGGCGTTAGGGGTGGACTAACAGATTTCTATAATATGCTTTCAACAGGATTAGTTGATCACGCTATGCTGTGGCCTGAAGCTGCGGAAACCTTCAAAATAGCAGAAGTGGCCCCTTATATGGCTGAAGTTGATTTTGGAGCGGTCAATACTAAAACAGTGACTGTCAATGAACGTTTCTGGAAAAAATTACCGGAAGAAGTAAAAGTAGTGTTACAAGATGTCGCCGTTGAATATCGAGATCACCTTGCAAACTTAGCAATGAATAGAGCACAAAAAAGCCGCGATGCCTATGTTGCAGCGGGTGGCACAATTGTGAAAATGTCTCCTGAAGCTCGAAAAGCTTGGGCTGATTCAATCCCTAATCTTGCAAATGAACTTGCAGAGACCCTCAACAAATCAGGCCAACCAGGCACTGAAATAATACGTGCTTATATCGATAAATTACGTATGCAAGGCGCAACGCCGATTCGAGATTGGACCATTGGTTTAAAGTAAAAACAAGTAATAACCAACATATCAATATGGGATCTCATTCATGTTTACTTTTTTAAAAATAGCGGTTAAACCGCTCTCACATATCACCGATAAAATCGCAATGGTAGCTAATACACTTGGCACACTAGTGGTTTTACTGCTTGTACTCGCAGTAAACTATGACGTCTTTGCTAGAGGAATATTTAACAATCCTTTTATGGGCGCTGTTGAAGTTGTGCAATTCTCTATGGTGCTAATTGTTTTTTTACAACTGCCCGATGTAATGCGCGTTAATCGATTAACACGTTCAGAAGGTTTTTTAATTGTAATGGAACCACGCTTCCCTACCTTTATCCGCTTTGTCAGAAGAGTTATCGATAGCGTTTCATCATTATTAATGATCTTAATTGCTATTGCGATTTGGCCTGAGTTCTTGGATATGCTTGACACTCAAGATTATTTTGGCGTACCGGGTGTTTTTACCGCGCCTTGGTGGCCAATAAAACTAACTATATTCTTAAGTGCCGTGTTATGCGCATTGATATTGCTTTTCAAGGTTATTTTAGGTGAAGACAAAGTTCACTTACCAACGTCGGGAGAAAAGCAATGAGCCCAATTGAAATTGGTTATCTCTCGGTTATTGCGATAATTATTAGCATCTATATCGGCTTTTA
Source organism: Psychromonas sp. KJ10-5 (assembly GCF_055808325.1). Taxonomy (NCBI): domain Bacteria; kingdom Pseudomonadati; phylum Pseudomonadota; class Gammaproteobacteria; order Alteromonadales; family Psychromonadaceae; genus Psychromonas; species Psychromonas sp. KJ10-5. The sequence goes on from NZ_CM147864.1 coordinate 2,004,889, forward strand.
TATTCCTGTTGCATTGAGCGTTATTTCTATCGTTGCAATTTGGTTATTAAGAGGAGATTTTGAGTTATCCCTTAACCTCCTAAAAGTCGCCGTATCTGATAGTGTCATGGAATATACCTTTGCCACTGTCCCCTTATTTACTTTTATGGGATTAGTAGTATCAAAAGCAGGAATGGGTTCCGATATCTATCAGGTGATGAATTCAGGCTTTAGAAAGGTAAAAGGAGGTATTGGAATGGCAACAGTCGGAGCAAATGGTATTTTTGCTGCGGTAACGGGTTCTTCTATCGCTTCAGCCTCGGTATTTGCAAAAGTGTCTGTACCACAAATGTTGAAATATGGTTATAGCAATCGATTTGCAGTAGGAGTTGTAGCTGGCTCATCTGTGTTGGGTATGATTATACCTCCGTCTGCAATGTTGATTATCTATTCATTTGTAGCAGAACAATCTGTTGGTGATATGTTTTTAGCTGGTGTAGTGCCAGGCTTGCTACTCACCTTCGCGTATATGGTCGCAATTTGGGTAATGGCTCGTTATTTTACTAGTTTTGTTGGCGATACGATTTCTACTGAAACAGAGTGGATGTCTTTCCGCGAAATTTTTCAAAAAACAGGCCCATTAATTGGATTGATCTCAGTGGTCTTAGGGGGGATCTACACAGGTTGGTTAACCCCAGTGGAAGCGGGTGCGGCAGGTGCGGCTTGTGGATTAATTATTGCTTTTTATAGAAAAAAAATGACGCTTCGTATGTTTTGGGAAGCGCTTATCGAAACGGGACATATAACCGCTTCTATTCTTTTTCTCATTACCGCTGCATCAATATATAGCCGAATGCTTGGACTAGCAGGGTTGCCCAATGAACTAGCAACAATACTGGCCGAAAATCAAATGAGCATATTCATGATCATGACGATTTACGTCTGCTTAATGCTCTTTTTAGGTACTTTATTGGATACATCATCCATTATTTTAATTGTGGTTCCATTGTTTTTACCTTTAATCGAACCATTAGGGTTGAGTTTAGTTTGGTTTGGTATTGTCACTGTTGTTGGCGCAGAGATAGGGCTACTCACCCCTCCTTTAGGTATAAGCTGCTTTGTTATTAAGTCCAGTTTAGATGACGATAGGATTAGCCTCAAAGATGTATTTATGGGGGCCCTCCCATTCGCATTTGTTATGTTTTTAGTACTGATATTGCTAATTAAATATCCTGTATTAAGCATAGGTATTCTAAATTAATAAAAAACTACTGTTGAAGTATAAGGATATATTATGAGAACCGTTACAGCTGAAAATATTACCGAGACTTTTATAAGCTACTTTGGTGATCAAACAGACCCTAGAGTTAAAGTACTCATGTCTGCGCTAGCAAAACACCTACATAACTTTGTTAAAGAAACAGAACTGACACATGATGAGTGGCGGCATGCACTGGAACTATTAAAATGGACTGGCGATATAACTACTGACTCTAGAAACGAGTTTGTTCTATTATCCGATGTATTAGGTATATCTTCATTAGTCGATATGATTAATACCCACCCTGTTGCCACCAGCTCAAGTGTTTTAGGTCCATTTCACATATCAGATGCACCACCGATGGAAATAGGGGCTGATTTTAAACGTCATTACGATGGTGAAGTCATATTAGTAGAAGGGACAGTGAGAGATATAGAAGGGAATGCCATTGCAGGTGCAAGTGTCGATATTTGGCAGACTGCCCCTAATGGACTCTATTCATCTCAAGATGATGAACAAGATATTCATAGTTTTCATGGTGTATTTACATCAGATGAAAATGGACGATATGCTTTTACAACAATCCGACCTGTTAGCTATACCGTTCCAAGTGATGGTCCGGTTGGTAAATTACTTGATGCCACAGGTCGACACCCTTGGCGCCCTTCTCATCTCCACTACATAGTTAATGCAGAGGGATTTCAAACACTCGTAACGGAAGTTTTTCCTGATAATGACCCTTATTTAGATCAAGATACTGTATTTGGTGTACGTGAAGATTTAGTCACCACTTATTTACCTCAAAAAGCAGGGACATTTCCTGAGCAAGGATTTGAATTATCGGGAAAAGTAGAAGGGGAATATTCTAAAATCGATTTTGACCCTATATTATTAGCCAAGTAAATAGTGGATAGATAACTTAATAGATTTCCAACAAACTACAAAATAAACATTCTTTATGATAGTTAACCTAATAGGCATGAAACTCTTATCAAAAATAAGGTGCCTATTAGGTATCAATTTTTAATTTCCTTAACTATTCCAAAACCATATATGCCTTGAATCTACCCAGTTCATTTAAGGTATAAATTGCTGTTTCCTTTTACGAAACTTACAATCAGGAAGTGTCCAAATTTACTGACCGCTATAGGGGGTTAACAAATATACTTTTTAAATGTCTAGAACAAAAAATAATGCTAATTTTTAGATAAGTCATCAATCTTGCGCATGGAAATCATTAACGAATGCTAATTATGCTTTTATTGTATGGAGTTACAGGAAATTAATGAGTTTGTCGTCGGAGTTGGTTTTTACTCGCTATCCAGCACTTATCGGTACCCTCTACTAACGCTTCTAAAGAGCCAACTGCACTTTAGTAATCTTTACCAAATCGACTGGCTAATGTTATCCAATTCGTTTCATCTAAGCTAGTTATCAGATAACGATACCTGAGATGGTGTGACTGCGTCATAACAACTACCTCTTAGCATGTAAAACCACATCACTAAAAAATCAAAGAGTAATTATTACCCGTCAAAGGTTTGGCGGGCAATGATCTGCCGGACACAGCGGCGCATTAGTGACTATTGTTGAGCGTAGAACGCGTTTTACAGTATCGACACGTATTGATGATAAATCAGAAAATACGGTCACTGCAGCAACACTTTTATTATTAAAACCATTTGAAGATGCAGTATTAACCATCACTGCTGATAACGGTAAAGAGCTCGCTTACCACGAAAAGTTAACCAGAAGTCTAAAGTGTAGCGTCTATTTGGCAGATCCCTACTGTTCATGGCAACGAGAACTAAATGAAAATACGAATGGCTTATTACGACGATATTGACCAAAATATATCGACTTCAAAGAAGTATCGAATGTGATAGTGAACGAAGTAATAGTCCAGCTCAATAATAAACCAAGAAAGAAATTAGATTACAATACGCCAGCCAAATTAATGGCTGACCATATCGCAGCTATAGTTGCTTAGTCGTTATGTGCTTCAGTGTTGAACCTGACTCTCATTAAAAGTGGGAATGTCACCATCTTTAGGCTGTTCTAATACTTTATTAGATAAAACCAATGTAGATGGGTCTGCTCCATTAGACGAATTTGCCGCTCCTCCGGTGACACAAAGAGCATAATTATAGCGACGAACTGTATCACCCTGTGGTCCATGCCCAAATTCAAAGACATTCTCATCGCTTGCAACTTTAGGATCGCTACGTTGTGCACCAGCACCATGTACATCAATCCATTCTTCGGCTCTTCTGTCATAACCCATGGCACGGCCAAAAGAAATATAAGTTGCAGCTGCGACATCATGCGGATAACTGATTAGCGTTGTGCTACTCCAGTATTGTCCATAATCTTTTTGTCCGGCTTCATTAGTGATTGGGGTCAAGTTGAATAGTGGATCAATCGTCGCACTGTTTGTCGTGTCTGGGGAACGACTGTAATCAACTAGAGTGTGAAGTTCCTTTATGTTTGGTAAGCGCCATTTATCTGTACTACCAACTGAAAGTGCTTCACAATAGTTAAGTGCATCACCAAAACCAAGTGCTTTCCCGTTATCATTTTGTGTCCATGTTAAACCAGTAGCTTTATCAGTAATGGTTTTATCACCGTTTTCAACATACTTGTTAGTACCGTATTCTGTGTTACCACGTACAAATTGTGCAAAGTAACCACCAGCCGGACTATCATCGAGTCCGTAACATTTAATGCGACCGTCAGAAAAGTTAAAACCAAAGAAACAACTCATATCACCATAAACGTGTGAAACATAAACACTACTAGTTAACCATTGTGAATCGATCACACGTTGACCACCATTTTTATCTCCATAAAGGAAAGTAAAGTAATCGTCATCAATCAATGGCCATAATCCCTCAACATCGCTGCTATTAGCCATACTTGCATCAACACCGCTAAATTGTGCTAATGAATAAAGCTCTTTAATCGTCGGTAACCGCCAATCGTCGTAACCGGCGAAGCTGTAGGTTTTTAATTTTTCTACCGTTTCGCTGTAGTATACTTTTTCACCAGCATCTTTGATCCACATTAGGCCAGTATTAAGGTCAGTGACCGTGCCATCGCCATTATCTTGATAAGCAGCTTGTAAGCCATCATATTGTGCATCTTGTCCTTGAAATTTTGCTTCTCTTCTAGCTACAAATTTTTCTCTGAATAAAGGAGATGAAATTTTACTGTATGGTTTGTATTCATGAAATATTTCTACATCATCAAAATATTCAATTAGTGTATCTGGAGTGTAGGGAAGTGTTTTCCCTCTAAATTGGTATTTAAAGCCTTGAGGTTGGCTTCCATAACTTTTAATTGCATCATTATATTCATGATGAAAACAGGCATCGAACTCCAGTGTACTTTCACACATAACCACATCACTAATTTTTGTACTAGCAAATTTGAATACATTTTTTATTCAGAGATGTTTTTCGTAAATTTTGTATATACACAAAACAAACCTGATTGTTTTTTATACAATTAAGTATGTACTAGTTTAAAAATAAAACAATTTGTCAGACTATGATTATAATTAACAATAATCTATTGATTTATAAAACCATTTTTTTAATTAGATTACTATTTTTTATGTCAATGTATGGTTTAAATTTGTCAAAGTATGGTTGTTTTATGTCAAAGTATGGTTGTAGCGACAAACAATGTCGCTACAACCATAAGTTGACATAAACACTAACTAAATAACAAGGGGTTATCAGAATAACAACACCATTCTATGACATAAAAAACAACCATAAGCTGACATAAAAATTCAATCGGTATTATAGTAAAATTCCAAATGTAGTTTTATTACAAAATTCAAGAACCCCTCTCTTTAAGAAAATATACAAAAACACCTCTTATATCATTATCAACATAAGAGGTGTTTAACTACCTTTCCGGCAGATTTTGCTTAACATAAACATCAAAACGATTTTTTTTATTTTCAGCTGCCTATACGGCAGTTCACGTTAAAATAAGCCCTTGCGGACATTTGACGATATTTTCAGCTGCCTATACGGCAGTTCACTATAAAAATATCAAAAAACATTCACAAAAATCAAGCTATTAATATACCAAATACTAATTTACCTTAAATATATAAAGACAAATAAATCCTAGTATTATCAGTCTGTTAAAATACCAGTAAAATAAAGGGTTAAATGTCGGTAATTAAAGAAGATAAGTCTGGTACGGTTCCACTGAACTTTTCATTTGTTGCAAACCCGTATAGACTAAAATAAGGTTTATTTTGTATTTCTACATTTTCTCTTTGAATATGAATTATGAATTCTTGTTGGTTACTATTACTACTCATTAAAATACAATGAAATTGTTCAAACTCCTTAACTTCAAGATTAACTTTAGGTTTAAACTCTTCTCCCCTAGCTATTGCTCGCTTTTGATGTCGTTTTAAACGCCTTTTATGATCCCCTATAAAACGTTTAGCGATGGCTTGATTACGTTTAAACTTATACTCTTTACAACACTCAGGTACTAAAGTCACAGGATCTAATTGAAAAAAACCACAATCAGACATATCGACAAAATAAGACTGTTGTTTTAGTAATCTTAAAACATCAGGATCTGAATGAATAAAAGCAATAGTATTACCAATTGTATCGCTAGACCAACTAGGCAATGATACTCCAACACCTTGGATATTTTGTCTACATATAAAACCATGCATTATAGAAATACAACGACCAAGTAATAATGCAGAGTTCGCTTCTTTAGGTAAAAAATGCACCATAAAATAATATCTTTTCATATTAATCTTTCTTTTTAAGTGCTGGTTTCTTTTTCGATTCAGCTTTTTTTTGGAACATTCCGCCTTTTATGAATACAGAAAACAGATAATAAACATTAGGAGAGATATCAAAAGATTTTTTCGTATGTGATTCATTCAAATTAGCTACGTGCGACTCACAATTAGCAAGTAAAGAATAAAAGTTAAGTTCAGATTCAGCATTGCGACGTGTTATCCCTAATTCTTTATCAGCGCCATACTCATGGACACGTAGCCTTTTCAAAGCATTGCCTTCCCACCAATCATCAATTAATTGTAAAGCTGCACCTATTTTTACAGAGTTGAAACTAACGGCATAACGACCGTCGATACACTTTGTTTTTACGAATAATTTTGATGATTCCCCCTCGTTAGCCTTATTAGCCAATACTTGACTTGGATACACTTCTTGGCAGAAAGCTGTTTCTATTTTTGCGGTTATATCAGCAATCCAATATATTCGAGGGTCGATTAAAGCTTTCTCTACTTCATGACTTAACTCATCTAATACTTTTTGTTCCGCTTCTTGCCAAGTACTTTCCCATGCAAGGTGACGAGTGTTTTTGATAATATAAGAACTACCTGAACTTGTTTTGATCTCTATTTGTGTATTACCAGTATTTTGGTTTCGCCACAACCACGTGCCTAATAAAAGGTTCTTACAATAACGATTCGCCAGTTCTTTATAACCACCACAATCTTTAAATTTAAGAGCAAACTCTTTAAGCAATAAAAACACTGCAGGATCACTACAACTAGATGGTTCAAGTGAATTAGCTTGTACTCTTAAAGAGAACCGGCAATAAAGGAATTGAACGTTAGGAGGAACATAACACTCTTCAAGTGTTAATAGATTAATATGAGTTAAGTCTTGGGGTGCTAGGCTCTTAGGTTTAAATTGAGGATTAAATGCTTCTGTAAAACCTGCTTTAGGCCCTCTAATCCGACTAACTTCAGCCTCAAGAGGGACAAAATCAGAATCAGAGGTTTTATAAAAAAAGACTGCCTTTCCTGGAAATAATGAGCGGTCATATTTTAATATATTACATATTTCCATAAGGCACCTTTAATTTAAATTCTTTTCATAAGCATAAACCTTTCTTGAACATCTAACATCCAAAAAGATTTATTAAAGTACTTTTGGGGGCCTTGAAGCCTTATATCAATCGAACTTACAAACTCGACAATACCTAATGCGGGTTCAGCATAACAATGTAGAGGCTCAAGTGAATTACCTCTTGATTGAGGTTTATCAAGTAAAAGAAAACCGAGCATAGTTGGGGATAATTCAGAATTAGTTTTTAGTAAAAATAAAAGATCGTTTAAATCATTAATGGGGTAATTTGTAGGCATCACCCATCGACCAGATAATGGTAACCTCCGAAGTTGCTTAAATAACAACTCTTCGTCACTATATAAATCACACCATTTATTAACAGTATCTAATTCGGGTTGAAGCATGACACCGCCAGCTAAGTTATTAGGAAATGCCGACCTTAAAAGATCTAAATTGCTATCCAAACATATAACGTCATCCTCCCAACCATCAATATGAACGACTAGATCAAATTGTAAGTCACAATATTTATTATCAATAATACCAGGCCTTCTAAACTCATTACCTTTGACTCCTTGCATTCCTAACTCTGGTAATTTTTTACCTGCCACATAAGAAAAACTTTTAATAAACCATGAAAAAGAAGTAAATCTAAGTTGAGTTCCAAGTATTTTATTCAATTGCCTTTGATATCGATGAAGCATTCCCCACACGGCTGTTAATGATGGAACACCTGCGCAATAAGGGTTTGACAAAGCTTGAGCATCAAAAACCCTAATCCCTTTTAAATATAAATATCGTTGAAACTTATCTTCATTACCATCATGTAAAGCTTGATCTCTTTCTTTTGCAATACCATTTAAAAGCCACTTTAAACTATTCTTAAAAACGTCCATTAACCGTTGGTTAAAAGCATACTTTTGAACCTTAACCAAGTTCGATAACATAATATTCAATGAACGAAATAATGGAAAAACTAATTCAAGTAGTTGTTCATTAGAAGCAGTTATTACTTGATACTCTAACGTCTCTTTGCAATTTTCTAATAAACTTAACGAGCTTGGATGTTCAAGTATATCTTCGCGCCATTCCAAAACAGGGGCTAACCATCGAGATAATGCCTTTCTTACTTCTTTAATATTGATACATTTCTGTTGTCGACGCTGTTTTAATGTTAGCGCATTGTTCTTAAATAAAATGCCTTCTAAAGCATCAATAAACCGTCTTTCAACGATTGCATTCAAGTTAAAGACTGTATTTCCATTTAACAATTTTGATGATCGAGAATGCGTTAAACCATGTTCTGCTTTATGTGTGGTCGGAGGATAATTAAAAAAATTAACAAAACCACCAAGGGAAGAAACTAAGCTACTAACACTCGCTGGGCGCGTAAATTCAACATTAATATATTTTCCATTTCTTTGTAATGCAGCCTTTTGTACCTCACTTTGCATAACATGACTAACCACAGGAGTAACCGCTAAATAACCATCACGATAAGGAATTCTAACTTGAGGTGAATACCTATCAACCTTATTAGGAATAGACTTTACATTTAAATATTCATTAACCTGCTTGCATACTTTATTATATTCTTTAACAGGCATGCCAAGCTCTTGAAAACAAATTTTCCACTCCTTAGATGACATGGATAATATTGTGGCAAGGGATTGTACCTCCCCTTTCCAAGAGAAATAACAAGTAAATAAGTTTGCCTTATTTACTTGTGCAGAATTATGCGACCACCCTAAGGATTTTTTATAGTTAGCACTACTCACAACAGATCTTTTTAAAACAGGCGAAGCAACAACTAAGTTTTGCAAACTAACTCTAATATCAGGGTATTTTAAGTTATGCGTATGCAACCATTGCACTTCATTAATGCACATATCTAAATGAAGTGAATCATTCAATATTTTCTTAGCAAGCTTCTTATCAAGTAAGTCACCCACAAACTTTTTAGCATAAGTTAAATTCAGTAGAATAATTAACGTTTCTAACTCACAGCCAGTAATATCAATGACTTCTGTATAGGCATTAAATGCTTTTTTAAAAGCTTTATTTCGGACAGGAACACTCTCAATAATTAACAATTCTCTTAAATGCATACATTCACCATACTGATAGGTACATACGTGGAGATCTTTCCCCAAAACTTGACTTGTACTCAATCACTTCTCTTAAGAAGAAAATACCAACGCGAGGGTTAATACGCTGATGCATCTTAGCCCTAAAAGCAGAACGTAAAATACCATCTTGATATAACCTATATACCTGATCATAAGTTGTACCTAATAACAAAGCAGTCTCAGAAATACTGACAAGCATATCGGCTACATTGGCCTTTTTAGATTTAGGGTTGAGTTCTACCAAGTTTTTCAAATACACAAATAATGTACTTTGAATAAAATGAGGGGCATCGTTAGCTTGATAGGGTAATGACGTAAGGAGATCCCGATAAATAAAGTTAAATGAGGTTCGGTTAAATAAATCGATTAACTTAATTTCTGCATTTACAGTTAAATGGTCGAGCTCTTCATAAATATTAGTGGGCCATTGGTCAAAGAATTCGACAACATAGCTTAAACAAAACATATCTTGTTTAGAATATCTTTTTTGATACCAAAGTAAGGTAGAAAATTTTTGATGGAGAGAGCTAGTTTGAAATAATAAATGTTGTTCAGACGCTTCACCTGACAGCAACAGTTTCAATAATTCAGCATCCTTTTCATACTTAATAGAAACTATTGTTTTAGATAATTCAAAACCACATGAACAATGAGTAATTGATTCATTTTCAATATAATTAATTAAAGATGAGCACTCAGGACATTTAGAAATTAAAGAACAATTATGCTTGGTACAAACATTAACCCATTTTAAATGCCAACTTTGCTTTATATAAGCTTCTTCGGCTAAGCAATGAGGGCAAACAGGGATACTACTTTTCCCATCTTCTCCATCATATCGAATAAATGATAAAGGGATATCTACCCCATCACGATATACAGCCACAGCGTCATTAAATTTTCTATCAGATTTCAAGAGAGCAAGTTTTTGCAATTCGGTTGGAGGTAAATCTAATAATTTTTCGATTAAGCTTATAGCCCGCATTCTAAAATGACTATTATGTTTAGCGTGATAAACATTTAGTCTTTTTAGGTCAACAGGAAAAGCGCCATGGGCTTCAAAGTCAAGCTCGTGAAGCTCTTCTCTAATCGCAAGACTAAGGTCCTGATAAGAATCAAAAAAATTTTCTGAAACTATTCGTAATAAGTAACTCTCTAGTGATTCATCGCAGAATGGACGAGCCTTGGGAGAAAATAAAAAAGCCATGAACACCTCTAAAACTTAGAAATACTAAGTTAAAAGGTAAACCATCAAACTCAAATTGCAAGCACTTATAACCATGTGCCACTATTTTTGGCCTGTAGTAATAACTTTTACGCGGTATATTTTCAATACAACTAACTGGCGTTCAGCTTCGCTTTTTAAAATAAAAGCACTTAATAAATAGCCACCTCGATTATATTAATAAACATCTTTTAAGCGCTGTATTAATAAAGCTAAAATTGAAGATTCTAATTTAACATCCAACCGTACAGCGACTATTTCTTGTAACTTAACAGCTGTTGTGATGTATTCAACTTGTTCGTCAAATGAAAAGCGAACCCAGTTTTTTGAATGTTTCTTCCCGTTGTGACTCTTTAATAATAACTGTAAATTATCTGGGTGGTGTTTTCCTGGTGAATCTGGATTTAATAGTGCTTGTGAATGATCAACTTCAAAATCTAATGAGAAATAGGTTTTTATTTGTTTAGAAATAGCTTCTAGCTCATCAATTCTATAAAGCTCATGAGTCGTTAAAGATTCAATATGGTGTCTAATAATATCGTGACGCTTTAATGGGGCTACGTCTTCCTCAATATCTTGATCTAAATGATCTGTTCGTTCTTCTTGGCTAATATAACGAACTTTTTTAGGACGCTCAGATATATCTACTTCAATATTTGCAAAACCACCCGCCGAAAGTCTTGAGCTAATCCGAGCAGCAATTTCTCTTAATCCAGTTGTATCATTTTTTTGATTAAGCGCATCCTCTTCAGCTTTTTCAGAATATCAGGATAGATATCAGCTACTTTTACAGCCCACTCAGAAACAGTAAGCCAATCATTATGATCTTCAATAGCCCTTAAATATTTTTCATGTACTCTCATCGATATTCCTTTTCGAAATGCTATTAAGCACTCACACTTCTCGCCTTAACCGCCTCTGCTTGCTCAAATATCTCTTTATAAACCTCATCACGGCTTACCGGTGGGTAACCAAACTTGGCTAGTATTAATATCAACTCTACCTTTAAAGCCGCTTTGATATCATCACGGTGATTCCAGTCTGTAAACTTAGCTTTATTATCGACAATAACTTTTACCGCTTTAGCCAGCTCAATGAGCTTGTCTTCTGGATAATCAAAATCATAACGAACAGCTAGCGTTTTTAGTGCATCATAAAAGGCTTTCTCTTCTATATTGATGCCTAATTCATCGCCTGCATTCATTTCATCACGAACGCCGTAGATTAGGTCAACCATGCTGTCAGAAAACTCTTCTAAGACTTCACTCACTAATACATCATCTTCTTTACGTTCGTTATAGCGTTCAACTAATGCTTCAAAACGTTTGGTGAAATCAGTGCCTTGTACTTGGTTTACTTTTTTTAATTCGCCAATCGCCTTAGCTAGCAATTGTTGTAATATCTTAATTTTAGTATTTGGGAGCTTAATCTTTTCAATCTTAGCAAGGTAGTCATCATTGAAAATATCGATTTCACCACCGTTTTCATTGCCTAGTTTAAAGATCTCTTCTACACCATCACTTTGTAATGCTTCAGAGATCATTTCACGTACCTTGGCATTCATTTGTGCGGCATCGGGCACTTCGCCAGTACTTAGTTTAAAAACAATAGAACGAATCGCTAAATAGAAGTGGATGTGATTACGTTCGTTTTCATTAATTTTTTCACTACCACAACAAACGTCATAAGCCGCTTTTAAGCGTTTCACTATATCGATAAAACGTTTTCTACGCTTTTCCGTTGCTAATACAAATTCAGCCGCATGATTTAAACAGTTTAATTGTGCGACTGCTTGGCCAGTAAAGTACGGAGCAGAATCGAATGTATGGAAAGCATCTCTTAACAAAGCGAGATGATTTTTAACTTCAATAATAGAGGCTTCAACATCTTCAAAATTAGTTTCATCGGTTTTAGAATATTGCGCCAAGGCTTTATTCATGGCTGATTTAATACCAATATAATCAACTACCAAGCCTTTATCTTTACCTTCAAACTGACGATTAACACGAGAGATAGTTTGAATTAAACTGTGTTTTTGAATGGGTTTATCGATATACATAGTATCTAAAAATGGCACATCAAAACCGGTTAGCCACATATCAACCACGATTGCGATTTTAAAGTTTGAGTTCTTATTTTTAAACTGTGTATCTAAAGCTTTACGTTGGTCTTTTCCACCAAGTAAGTGATACAAACGTTCTACATCATCTTTACCACGGGTCATGATCATTTTCACCCGTTCAGAAGGTGCGGCAATACGCCCTTCGCTTATCGCACGCTTGCGTTCGATATCAGATAACTCACTGGCATTATCTGTATCTACTTTTTCAAACCAAGCTGGGCGTAACGTTTCGAGCTCTTGGTATAGTTGATAAGCAATACCACGAGAGCTACAGACAAACATTGCCTTTCCTGCGACCGTAGAGCCTTCTTCAACACGTTTTTCATAATGCTCGACAAAGTCTTTTGCTATTGCACTAATGCGGTCGGGGTCGCCTAATATCGAATTCATATTAGCCGTTGCTTTTTTACTCTCTTCTATCTGTAATTCGTTACTGCCGACTGCTTCACAGTCTTTATAATATTGTTCAATCTCTTTTAGCTTACTGTTATTCAAGCAGACTTTAGCGGCACGTCCTTCGTAAACAATGCGCACTGTAATTTCATCTTTTACCGATTCCGTCATAGTGTAAGAATCAATAACCTGGCCAAACACATCTAAGGTTGCATCAACCGGTGTACCGGTAAAACCAACATAAGTCGCATTAGGTAAAGAGTCGTGTAGGTATTTTGCAAAGCCAAAAGTTTTCTTAACGCCTGTTTCTGTCACGGTCACTTTTTGATCTAAATTGACTTGGCTACGGTGCGCTTCATCGGAAATACAGATAACATTGCAGCGATCCGTTAATAGCTTGGCATCTTCGGTAAATTTATGAATAGTCGTTAAAAACAAACCACCACTGTTACGATCTTTTAATAACGCACGTAAATGGCTGCGGCTAGTGATAGTGGTAATAGTATTGTCACCAATGTAGGTTTTAGCATTACCAAACTGTTGTGATAGCTGGTCATCTAAATCGGTTCGGTCAGTGATTAAAATAATCGTTGGGCTTTTGAAATCGACACTTTTCATCAACAAGCGTGATAAAAACTGCATGGTATAGCTCTTACCACAGCCCGTTGCACCGAAGTAAGTCCCCCCTTTACCATCCCCCAATGGTTTTTGATGCACTTTGATATTTTCAAAGAGCTTCTTTGCCGCATAATATTGTGGATAGCGCGGTACAATTTTTATCTCTTTTTTGCTCGTATCAGGGAAAAAGACAAAATGGCGCATCACTTCACGTAAACGCGCTTTATCAAACAAACCTTGAAGCAGTGTATGTAAGGAGTTTATACCATCTTCTGCAACCAACTCTTGGCCAGTCACCTTTCCCCAAGAGTAAAAGAATTGATAAGGGGCAAACAAGTTTCCCATTTTATTATTCACGCCATCACTGATCACACACAGGGTATTAAATACAAACAATTGTGGAATATCACGACGATAACGAATCGTTAACTGTTCAAAGGCTTCAAATATTGGGGCTTTTTCGCGTATTGCACTTTTAAATTCAAACACAACGAGCGGTAAACCATTGATATACAAAATCGCATCAGGAATACGTTTTTCACCTGTTGCGCCAACAATCTCTAACTGGCTAACGACTCGGTAAATATTCTCATCATCTGTTATTTTATTGGCTTTAGCATCTGCTAAATAAGCCACATTATCTTCGGCTACCTTTAACGTTTTTTGATCAACTACAGAATCAACAACCGCAGCATCAACCAGATCAGGAAATAACGACTGCCTAACGCTCATTTCTACATTGTCGTAATCAAGCAGTTGAATATACAAATCTTTTTGAGAAGCACTGCCCGCAGTACTAGCAGATTCACGCTTTAATAAAAAACCATCGCTCAGCCACTTACAAAACGTTTTGTTACTGTCATATAAATCACTGGCAGGCAGGGTTTCTAGCTTACGAATAATCGATTCAATTTCACCGTCAGTAATTCCCGAAGATTGATAGCGTTTTACTAAAAAAGCTTTTAAATCCGCTTTAATTAACACCTCAGATTGAGCACGCACACCATCGACTAATAATGGATGCTCTCCACCTTTATTGTGTGGGTAACCTTGCTCGCCTAACAGCTCAATAATCGCTTCTTCTAACTTGGCTTCAGTGAATTTCATTCAATTAATACTCTTAAATTAACTTTTTAGTCGTGTTTGTTTGACGTCTCTATCATAACTATCAGCCAACTCTCTAAGTGCGATAGCAATACGGTTAAAGCCATATTCTTCAACTTGTTCGGCTTGCTCTCTATAACTACTTGCAATTTTCATTTCAGAATTCCCCGTAGAATCACGAGTATATACACCACGAGCATTATACTTAGCAGTACGAAACCCATCCCTCATAGTTGGATACTTTTTATCATTCAAAACTTTAGCAATATCTAAATTAATCCATAACCCATTAGAATCACTCGGCGAATAAATCAATTGTTCGCCTACAACAAGTAAAGCAATATCTAGGTGGCCTGATTTTTGAGTTATTTCTATGACTTCATCCAACCAAGAATTAAAAAGAGAACTATCAAAAATATCACTAGATGTACCAGGAACTTGCTTCCACTGTCCCAATAAATTATAAGCATTTGAAGCTAATTTTCTCTGAGCCTCAGTCGCTTCAGGTTGCCTTTCATCATTAGTTGAACGATACATTAACTGAATTAACTCACAAAAAAATGCTGGCTCTGTCGCTAACTTATTTTCTAATGTTAAAGGATTAATATCATTATCTTCAAGTAAAGGAAGATAAGCCCACTCAATATGAAAAAGATCATTAATATCAGTAGCAGAAGTTTGTTGAAGATATTCAATCATTTTAATCGCAGTATTTTGTTCAACTCTATTTTGTTCAGATTTGACCGTTAGAGCCCCGAGTAATGCTTTACTCGCTTGCTCTACATTAATTAAATGCTCATTGCCATAGATAAGTGCTTGATAGCAATTTATTGCTGCTGAAAATCGCCCCACTTCAATTAGCTTACTTATTGCTAATTCAAAGTTTTCATCGTCGTCCCCCCTAAAAGCCCTAGCTTCGGAGTTTTTCCAATAACTTTCTTGTTTATCTCCCAGCCAGCTCTCTACTCGTTTCCAAGTTTCTGTTTTAAATGGCAAGCATAATAAAAAAGTAACATTTTGAGATCGATGCCAAGTACTACGATCTAGCTTATCTACCCATTCCCAACCACATAAAGCCTGTCTAGCCCATATATAAGCTTTTATAAACGGCCAGTTTTTATTGTCTTTGCTCAATAAATTATCAGGTAACAAATTGGAGTCTATTTCAGAATCTCCAATTTTTGCTAGGGTCTGCCCTACAATTTCCGAGTCTTCGACAGTATTAGAAAATCGTAAAACCAACTCTAACTCGCCTACTTCTAATAACTCTTTGATAGCAATGTCCCTTCGTTCACTTCTTACATCTTCATCACGTTCAATTTGAGACGACTGACGATAAGAAAATAAACTTAGATACAAGTTTTCAATTTTTTGGGGAGCAAGTTTATTTGCTAAATGCTGTAGTGGTAATAGTACTTCTTCTGACAGAGACCACTTGGCATTTGAAAATTTTCTATGACGTGCGATTAAAGCATTTAGTTTATTCCAAAGTAATAAACGCTCAGTCTCATCAGCTTCTATTACCGCAGAAACTAAACATTTATGTAAAAAATTCTCTTGGGATTGTTTAGGTAAATTAGAAAAGTGACTAACAATATCGGCAAGAGACTCAATATCAGAGCCTGCTAAATTAATAAGTAAGTTGGCACAAAACAGTGATTGTTCCCAATACTCTTGCTTAGTTACTCCCTTATTCTCCCAGTCATCAGGAAGAACCTTTCTCCATTTGGGTTTATGATTTGGAGTAGATGTTCTGTGTTCATTTGGTAATAAGCTAACAAGTAAGCGACGTCCAACTAATGATTGTTCATTACAAATGGTTTGAATAGCAACGGTTCTTTTTTTAAGGTTAGCTGTAGTCTGGGGTTTCCAACTAAGTAGAATCTCAGTTAAAGAGTTGATTGGGCGGTTTGACCAACGCCCACCGGGGTCTAGTGAAGCTAATTCAGCCAAAACAATTGATACACGAACAAGTAAATTTTCATCCCAAGCTAATGCTTCTAAAGCCCATAATAAACCAGTTAAATAATTTGTTCCAAATACCCTAGTATCCTCCTGATGAAATATCTCTTTAAATATTTCAGGAGTGGAAATAAGTGTATTTTCTAATGCCGTTAAAAAAGCCTCTGGAGCAATTTCAGATAAATCAGGCAGTAACCCATTTAGACCAGCCCAAAGACGCCAATCTGCATTTTCAAAAACATTCCTAATTACTAACGCACCTAAAGATTCGGCTTTATAAGAGCTAGCATTTACAAGCAACTCAGATTGATTACTAATCATTGCCAGACCTTCTACAATACCAGCCCTAAGATTAAGTGAGTATTTAAAGCCTTTTTTATAAATGTTGGCGGCATATCGTTCTTCTGCTTTAAGTTCAAAAGCGGTAGAGATATCTTTTAAGACCGTTAAAGATATCTCTTGAAAACGATCTAAATTCTCATCAAAAATACGAGGAGTTAGTTGCTTAAATAAAATATCTCTATTTTCAACTTTCCAAATACCATTGCTAAAATCTAACGGGCAGTGACTAGACTGTAACGCTTCCCTCAACGATATTTTCCAAACAGAATAATCACTATCTGTTAATACTTTTAATACGTCGACATCAGATTCTTCAGCTTCACTCCAACTACCTATCATCACCGCTACTGAGTAGTAAGTAGCGTAATCAGTGTTGTTAAAGTCGATTAGTTCTTTGTTGCTATTTTTTTCTTCTTGTTCATTCTGCAAATTGGCCGGTATTTGACTTAATTCAGGTAGCTTAAAATGTTTAACTAATTCGCTAGGCAAGTTTTCTAGGGTAATAGTTCCTGCATTCTGATTAAATGACTGAACTGTTGTTATTATTTGAGACAAAATTTCATTCGGAATCTGCTTATTGTACTGACCAATATGAGACTGTAGCAATGATGAAATGATACTGCCTGGCTTCGCTAAGTCATAACCAAGAAGGTGAAAGTCTTTAAGAAATTCATGAAGTTGCAAATTACTAACAGCAACATTGTTATTTGCTTTGGCTAATTGTGTTCGAATTACTGCAAGTTTAGTTCGTGCATTATTAGAGCTAAATTTAGCTCTATCAACATTTGTTAAAAATTCATCAGAATTTTTCGTGTGTCGAGCTTGCTCTAATAAGCCACACACGCCTTGATAATCTGTAGTACTAATGGGGCCAGTTATTAACGCAATAACATCCTTACCCTTTATGAACAAGTCTTCATTATTAAAGTCATCCCATGCTGCTTTAATAACCTCTGCAAAAGTTTCACTGCCTGCAGTAATCGAGATAGAGTGCTTTACCTGACCTAATAATTTTCTGCGATCTTTACTTACAGGTTCTTCAATAAATACGATTAAGTCATCTGTCGCATAACCATCAACCATACCCTGCAATTTAAGTTCTACAATAGGCCAGCAAGGCAAACAAGGAGCATACCCTCCAGTCAGCATTAAGGTAACGAAGTTTGCTTGAACCTGAGATTCAAATCGACCACCACCATTCCCAGTAGAAAACGGATTACTTAACTGCTTTGCTTTTGCCATATTAAATACTTACCTCAGTTTTTTAACATCGGGAATTTCTAATTCGCCTGAGATTAATTTGGGTAACAGCGTGTCACGGAGTTTGGTTAAAACACCGGTTTCATTAGTTCGAATCGTATTCGCTTGATAAAAATCTTTAACAAAATTTGAATAATGCTTTTGGATAACATTTGGCGGAATAACTATATTCCAGTCCATTATTGCTGTTTTATCACCCCTTGGCATTTTAGATCCTTTGGATGTTGCCAGCATGTAATCAAAAAAAACATCTTGAAATAGCAAGTTTAATACGTACTCATTACATTGCTTATCTAGAGCGACGAAGCCTAGTACATCATTTGAGCGACCACCAGATGATGTCGCGAACCAAATCTTCTTAAAATAGGGACGAATATTTGAAATTAATATATGCCCTTCATCAAAAGCAGGGGTCATCTTTATGCTAGGTAGTTTCGATGCTTGAATTACACCAGCTTTATTAGAGAGCATGTTGTCTGTAGATATATAGTTATCTAACGTTAATTTTGTATCATCAATACGGTCTGTGGAAAATTTTACAACAGATGATAACTTACCTTCTTCCCATCCTTTTGGGATCCAACCATTGATGCCGATTGATGGTTCGTCGGTTAATTCAAACTCGCTTGGGAAGTGTTGGTGGGTATTTTCTGCTTGTGATGCTTGTGCCAGTGCGGTGTTATTTTCAGTCACTGCTAGGTTTTGCTGTGTTAGTTTGGCTTTTAGTATTGGGTTATCTTGCAACACCTGTAAGCGTAATGTTGCACGTTGTAGCAATGTTTCAGGCCACGTACTTGGTAGGTTTTCTAGGTTAAAATCAGCTTTCGCTAATGCGTTATCAAACACAGGATCAAAATCAACAAACCAGCTTTTAAACAAGGTCTGCGCCATTTGTTCAAGGGTTTGGTTGGTTTGTTGGTTGAGATTTAATTTTTGATCAAGAATCTTTAGTAGTTCAACAGCTTTATTTTGTTCTTTCTCAGATTCAGGAATACGAAATGTAAAGTCACGCATCATTTTCAAAGACACATTTTTTATTGTGCTACCAGTAGAGCATCTTTGAATATACTCTTGAAATAAATAACCAGACAAAATGTATCTTATAAACTCTTTACTTATACCTGCCTTCAGGTTTATGTAACAGGCACTCTTACCAAGAACAACCTCTTCTCCGTTATATAACGCAACATTACCTATTGTTCCATTTATAGAAACTAATACTGTCGAATTACCTAATTCTTTTTTGTACTTTTGATATTCATCAAAACTTACTCGCTTTGTAGAATCTTTATAAACGATGGTTCCACTTTCCAAATTATTACCATTTACAAAGTAGTACCCTCCATCTTCCGTGTATTTTGGCGTGCCATGTAAACCATCCCCAATCCTTTCTGATATATCAGCAAGGGCAACTGTTTTCCAATCACTTCCCATAACCCAGCGCCTCCAAGTTTTTACGGATGGCTTTGTCCAACTCAGCTGCTTGATTCATTTGGCTGTATAGCGTCTGACTGAGTTCGGTCATTTTGGTTTCAAAGGGAATACCATCATCAACAAGATCTGCTGCACCCACATAACGACCAGGTGTTAATACATAATCGTTGGCTTTCATCTCGTCTAGGGTGGCTGATTTGCAGTAACCTGCGATGTCTTGATATGCGTTGTTTGTTGCTTTCTCACCTTCAACAACCAGTTCTTCACCGCGCCAAATATGGTAAGTTTCGGTGATTTTGGCAATATCGTCATTGGTGAGTTCTTTTAAGGTGCGGTTAACCATCGAGCCCATTTCACGCGCATCAATAAATAAGGTTTCACCTTGGCGATCACGGCGTTTTAATAGCCCTTTCTCGTCATTGCCGCGTTTGTCTTTACTGATAAACCATAAACACACGGGGATTTGTGTGGTGTAAAACAGTTGCCCGGGTAAGGCAATCATACAATCGACTAAATCATTTTCGATTATTTTTTGACGAATGTCGCCTTCACCACTGGTATTTGAACTCATTGAACCGTTGGCTAATACAAAACCAGCTGTACCATGCTCGCTAAGTTTTGAAATCATGTGCATGATCCAAGCGTAGTTAGCATTACCTGTTGGTGGTGTTGGATAACCTGCCCAACGTGCATCGTCGACTAATTCGTTATCAGCACGCCACTGTTTTTGGTTAAAGGGTGGGTTTGCCATAATGTAATCGGCTTTTAAATCAGGGTGTTGGTCTTTAAAGAAGCTGTCCCCAGCTACATCCCCTAAATTGCCCGAAATACCACGTACTGCGAGGTTCATTTTCGCCAGTTTGTAAGTGGTGTTGGTATATTCTTGCCCGTAAATAGAGATGTTTTTTTGGTTACCGTTATGGCTATTAATAAATTTAAGCGATTGCACAAACATACCGCCCGAGCCACAACACGGGTCGTAAATCTTACCTGAGAACGGTTCAATCATATCGGCAATTAAGGTAACTATAGATTTTGGCGTATAGAACTCACCACCGCCTTTACCTTCTGAGGCCGCAAATTTACCTAAAAAGTACTCGTAAACACGGCCGACTAAATCTTCTTCGCTTTTAGCTTCTTCTGGGCTATCGGCACTTTCTTTAGCGATTGTGTCGATATTGTTAATGGTATCGATTAATGCAGACAGTTTGCTGCTGTCTAAGCCTAAACGAGAAAAGTAGTTATCTGGTAACGCGCCTGCCAATGATTTATTGCTTTTTTCGACGGCATGTAACGCTGAGTCAATTTTTACTGCGATATCATCTTGTTTGGCATTCATTTGAATAAACGACCAACGTGCGTCTTCAGGTAAATAAAAGATATTTTCCATGGTGTAAAACTCCACCATATCGATATATTCATTACCATACTCTTCAACAATGGCATTTTTACGCACTTCAAACTTATCACTAATGAATTTAAGGAAGATAAGGCTTAATACGATGTGCTTATATTCAGCAGATTCAACACTACCTCGTAATTTATTAGCAGCATCCCAAAGGGATTCTTCAAATCCAACTTTTGATTTTTTTGTAACTTTTTTAGCGGGAGATTTTGCCATGATTTTTTACCTAAAACGTTGCCTGAAAGAGCTTACTCTTTAATAGCTATAATCATACCGAACTATTCACAAAAATTTTACTTTTAAATCAAGGTGATCAGCACATATTGAAGAATATGTGCAAGAGAAGCTATTTAACATTATTCCACTGTTTATATAAACAGCAAAATTTGAAGCAACGCTTGAGGTGTCGTATAATATATGAGCAGATCAGTATTGATTTGTAATACGTTGCATTAAATAAAAATTATTGAGAGGTTCAAAAATGGCTATAAATATCAGCGGTAATGCAGATAGTAAGAACGGTAGTAATAACAGCTATACAATACGTGGCAGAGGGATAGTCACTCGTGCACAATTAGTTAAAGAGACAATTAACGGGCAACACCCAAATCATCATGTCGTAACAAATAAGAGTGGTAAAAAAGCAATAAGAGCCAACCCTGATAAAACTAAAAATAATAATATAGATAAGTAAGAGACAGATTTGTGGGAAAGGATTCCCTGTTAATCCTTATTACCCGTTAACGCCTCTATTAGCTTGCGTTTTCCTTCATCATCGAGTTTATCAATCAAACATGCCAACGTAGCGCTCTCTTCAGACTCACAAAAAAAATAATTAACGGGTACATTTAATTCTTTAGCCATCTTTTTTAATGTATCTACGTCTGGCATATGGCGACCTGTTTCATAGTGATTCATGCGACCACTTGCTGAACTTGGATCAATCCCTATATTAATGCCTAAATCTTTTTGACTGATTTTCATTTTTTTTCTGGCCTGTTTAAGGCGCTCTGTAAAAAAGGATTTAACCTGCACTAGTACATTATCTCTATGAGTTTTATATAAAACTGATTGTCTAGTTTTTACATTGCCATGTATACTTAGGAATTCTAAGTTTATGATTATTTCCGAGGCAGTGCAATGAGCAATAAAGTAGATATGAATGTATTTTTACATTCCCTTTTAGTAACTAAGCAAATGGATAATTTCACTATATCTGAAGCTAAAGAGGCTCTAATAGCTCATCACGTTGAATTTACAGATTCCGTTGAAGCAAGAAAGTTTATATACCGCCAGTTAACCAGAGGTATTGAAAAAGGCTTAATTAATCGTAGTGACAACCCAAATAACAAAATTAGAAAAGTTATTTATTCAAAAACAGAGTTATTTTTTAACTCTACTTTTGTACCAATAAAAAGAGTAAATAAAGCTAAAAAGCTAATTCAACGTAAACAGCGCCAACAAGAAGTAAAAAGACTAAGTTACCAAGATGAGTTACAAAAAGAACTTTTAACCTATGAAATAGACTTAAACACCTTACTCGAAGAGGCTAAGGAATATAAACGACTATCATCTCGTTTTCCTGAGTTACAAGAAAAATTACAAATACATCAATCTCAAGCTAAACAAAGGTCTGTCAAGCTATTAGGAAAAGTACATGCACTACAAAACTTGCTAGGTTATGAGACTACTGGCACGCCAGCATGTTAAGACAATGGCAACAGGAATGCTTTCAAGAAGCAAGAAAGCACTATTCGGAGCTTAATAAGCATTTTTTATGCTTAGCTACACCTGGTGCAGGAAAAACTGTTCTCGCGTCTGAAATAGCCGCTTATTTGATAGATGAAGATAAAATAGACTTTGTCATTTGCTTTTCCCCATCAACTGAAATTTCAAATGGAATGAGAAAAACATTTTCTAAGCGATTAAACTGTAACTTTGATGGTGTGATTGGTTCAATAGGTTGCTCATACACGTACCAAAATATGCGCTTCTTTAATGATGACTATTGGAAACTGTTAAGAAATAATCGTGTGCTTGTTGTTTTTGATGAAATTCACCATTGCGCTGGTTCATCTAACGAAGATACAAATATGTGGGGTGAAGACATCATTAAAAATATCCAAGATAATGCTTCATATACATTAGCGTTAACAGGTACTCCTTGGCGCTCAGACTTACTCCCTATTACATTAGCTACTTACAGCGATCCGGGTAATAAAATTCAATGTAATTACATCTATTCTCTTCAGCAAGCCGTTAATGATGGCGTTTGTCGTAACCCTAAAATTGTTTTAATTGATAATGAAGAGATCTCAGTTACAACCCAAGCTCAAGAGACTAAAATATTTAGATCATTAAAAGCTCTTTTAAAAGCACCACTCATTTCTTATCAAGACTTAATTACACATGATGCTGTCATTCAATATATTTTGGCAAAAGGTTGCCATAAATTATCTGAGATAAGAAGATTAAATCCAGATGCAGGTGGTTTGATTGTCGCTTCATCCGTTGATCACGCCCAAAAAATAATGACGTTACTTACAGAAAAATTGCTACAAACCGCAGTTATTGTGACTTATAAAGAACAAAATTCATCGGATAAAATTAAATATTTTCGTTGTAGCAATACGCAATGGATAGTTAGTGTTGGTATGGTATCAGAAGGTACAGATATTCCTAGACTTCAAGTTTGTTGTCACTTAAGCAGAGTGAAAACAGAACTATATTTTCGACAAGTATTGGGTAGAATTTTGAGGGTTAATAATTCAATGAATCAAGAGGCTTGGTTATTTACCTTCGCGGAAGAAAAGTTAAGTATTTTTGCTAACAGGATAGAGCAAGAGTTACCCGATACATGCGTGTTAGTTAGAAGCAATGAGGCCACAAGCCGTTTTGATATAGCAGCAAATAACTATAAAACAACACCGTTATTAGACAACTCACCAACTTCAGTTAATACACCACTCAATGATTTATCATTTCAAGAGAAAAGTAGTAATACACAAATTGTAAATGGAACCTCATCCCCTCCAGCTTATTTAAAAAACTTTGGCGGATTCAGAGAAAAGTTAATTGAAGCATTTACTTCTATTTAGATGAATAAAAGCTTATTTTTCTAAGTCGCTTTCGCCCCCAAAACTGAGATAGATAAATTGATTAATGATAGTTGATGTTATCTTTAGATAGGGTTATATTGAATGAGCATTCCAAAGTAGCTTTCTTAATTTGTCCACTAACCAAATTAAACTGCAAAGATGCGTAGTGGCTTTACTTACCATTTAGCCAACTCGCAATAATTAAGCCTGTTTACTCGGGCTTTTTTGTGCCTAAAATAACTACACAAGTTCATTTTACCAAGTCGTTATGTGCCCCGAAATGACTTAAAAATAAAATAGTCTATAGTACCTGTTTAAAGGTTATAGCTCATGGAGTTCAACCGCTATCTCTGGTTGATCTTTTCTACTTTCAACTAGTCGAATTAATTCCATATTTTCTTCAAACTCCACCACTAAATCCGCTAGCTTATCGAGTTCCTCGCCCTCAGGAGTATTAGGCTTAGCATCCCAAAGCTCAGTTATGCGAGATAAAGTAGCCTGATGCTCTTCTTCTGTTTCGATTTTTTTCATATTTTTCTCACTTTAATCGTTTTACCGCCCAGCTTATTAATATTTATACACTTAGGGATCATTAATTACCAAGAAAGAAAATGCTTAAGATTTAAGTTAGCGCTCATTACATCGACTTTCAACTATCTCATTTTTGTTTTTCTGAATGTTTGCTATTGTTCTAGATCTTGTGCATTCCCATTCTGATACTGGGTACATTTTATCCCAAGCGTTCATTAACTGCTTCTGAGACTTACTCATACTATATCTCGAATATGTATCATTCATGTAAAGATACGTTCTAGCAATGCGCCCCACGCGACTCCACTGGCGGTTCTGCTTTCTTATTATTAACCTTCATTAAACAACTACCAAAACCACTTTCAACCTGTGGTAACAACTGAAAGTTGTAATTACTTCTCATCGCATTAACTGCCCAGATAGCAGGAAATAAGTTGTGCATATCTGCCTTCATGTATTTATATTCATCATTTACTCTGTTAGCACACTTTCTGCCTTTATATGCTTTCCCTTTACTCGTCACACATTGCTTATCTCCCTCTCGCCATTCAATAAATGTTCGACCAAAGTTTTCAGCAGGTACTACATGCTCCCATTCAACACGCATTGAACGTTTAACATGTTTATCTGTATGGAGTCCTTGAGGAGAAATAATATTTTTCTTGGGTCATTCTAAACTGGAAAGTACCATTGAGTATTTAGGTGTTGAAATAGAAGATGCTTTAACTATTTCTCAAGCAACAGAAATGTAGTCAGGGGAGCAGCTTAATGGGCCGATAACGCCCCCTAAACGAGACAAAACACTTTAACCTCAAAGAAAGCCAGATAGAACAAGCAAAAATATTAATTTATTATTTAGCTTGTTTATTCTGAATTAATTTCCGCACTATTTTTCATCTTGCTCTTTTTTGAAGAGGAGCTAATCAAATTAGTGTAATTTCTGGCTGATGCTAGAGAATCATTTAACCACAGCCCGATCAGAGCAATTAATATAGCCATAGATAAATAACCATTTAGTGCTTCTATTGTGGTTAACAATCTTAATTCTACTGGCGCAGAAATATCACCATATCCAACTGTAGTCCATGTTGTCCCACTAAAATATAAAGCTGTGGCGAAGTCTACGGATTGATATTGCCCGTTAACAATTAAGCCACTTTTAAAGTATAAAATTGAATACATTAATATAGAAAACACTATGTTAATGATGCATTGAAATAATAATTTATCATATGAACCATTAAACCAAGCAATATTAACTGGCATCATTCGAACGGTTAAAATAGCCATATAAATAAGTAGAAAAGGCACCACATAAATACCTATTGAGGTAAACGATAATGCCACACTCAAAATAATGCATAACCAATAATATATTTTCATCATAACCATATGAAGTACCATTAAACTCTCCGACGAGCACAATAACAAATTAATCTTTCTACAATAGCAATAGGGTATGAGTTTAGTATGAAATCTTTTGGGTTTGTAATTAACACATCAGGATACGAGTTTCTTAATTTCATTTTCAATGATCCTAAATCGATTAAAAAGAACTTGTTTTAGCGACTCTGAGTGCAGCTAAATCTAAATTTATTTAGACTACTTTTCAATAACTATATCGAAAGGCTGTGTGCATTCTTCATAGTTCGTAAAAGTATATAAAAACTACTCTTTCAGCCCCTTCTTTTTATCAATAAACTGGAGTACCAATTTAATTGGCACCGCTAAAGTA
This sequence comes from Psychromonas sp. KJ10-5, assembly GCF_055808325.1. Taxonomy (NCBI): domain Bacteria; kingdom Pseudomonadati; phylum Pseudomonadota; class Gammaproteobacteria; order Alteromonadales; family Psychromonadaceae; genus Psychromonas; species Psychromonas sp. KJ10-5. Next base: position 2,031,357 of record NZ_CM147864.1, read on the forward strand.
TCAAGCCCTAATTAAAAAAGAAGTATTAATATCACGTCATCATACTTCAGTTTTTACTTATGATTCGGAAACGCCCCATAGCGTGCCAGAAACTTACGAAAACATGACCAAATTACTCAGCCACAGCTTTCATCAGAAAAGTGTTCAATGACGCACTAACAGCTGCTCGATACAGCATTTACTTATCTATGCTATGGCGAATTCTATTAATGTAAACATCTAGATTGTCGGAATAACTACATGCATTCGCACCAAATTCAGGGCTAATGCATGCTTTCTTTAGAACTAAAAATTCTCTCTTGTACTCTTTGCGGTAATTCATTAAGAACTTTATGCTCGCAAACCTCTTTAGAGGTGATAGCAGAGGGGATTTAAACTGGTTGTCCCAGTGGTACTGGTGCTCTCCATTAACCAGATAAAGTTGCTTGAGTGCTGATTGAATTTCAACATCATATTCCTTTCTAAATGCCAGAATCTGTTCTTCTTCAGCTTTAAGCCAGCCCTTAATCCAAACTTCATAAGGGAAATAGACCGCTGAATTGTATTTACGGTCTATTGGATTAAATATTTTTTCAATAGAATACGGCACGTCTTTAATGTTAATGTTTTGTTTTCTTGCCAAGTATCCCTCTTGAAAGACCTTTAATTCTTGTCCTTGAGCAGCATAAAGCCACCCTTCAAGCAAGCCCGCTAAAACATCACTATAGCTATAACGCCCCAACTCATCATTTATTTTAATAAAAAGACTCGGTACTTTTTTCACTTCACCAGTGAACAAACGGAACCCTATTTCACACGATGCCAACAAATAGCCTTTATACCATTTTCCTCCTTCAGTATTTAAATCATTCCAATTATTGCTGTTACATAACTCGAATGGACAGGCCTGTACTTGCTCATTGGAGTAGCATGCTTTATATCCAAGAGCTACACATGTATCGACTAACCACTCTTCTAATGGTTTATCTTCATAATTGCGACCGTAAATTTTCATGGTTAAACTTATAGTGAGTTTTAAATAATAGAAAATAGTGTATATCACAATATAGGAAGAACAATCCCTTATATCAAAAAAACATCTGCATGGAAAAGTGTTTTACATTCTCAGTCTCCGTAAAAATTCTAAGTCGGTATGTGCCCCTTAACTGGCTAGATTGGTGAGGCGCTAACGCCCCCATAGCGAGATAGATACACATTACACAAATTACTGTGTACAGACTATATAGTAATATTGGCGGCGACTTGAACCCTAACTATATTTTCAACCGCAGTATAAATATCCACTTCTACTTCGGGCGTGGTAATTGAAATAATTAATGCATAGCGTGCTTGTTTTTCAAAATTATTTAATTTTGTTCTTGTTCTCCACCACCCCATAGCGGGATAAACAGCTACTTGTCCACGCTCAGCTAATTCTGCAGCACTTCCTTTCCAAACATCTTTGTGAATTGAACCTTTATTTCTAAAGCTGCCTAATTGCCAATTACTATCACCAGCAGATCGAGCTGTTCCTTGTTCCTCTGATCGAGCATTTCTGTTTAGTCTCGCTTTAAATTGCTGAGTTGACTCATCAGGCCTTTTAACATCGAATCTAAATTGATGACTAGGATAACTATATTTCCCTGACACATTGCGGCTAGAAGGGTTAGGCTCTATAAAATACGAAAGAGTAACTGTCATCTCTACGTCAACATCACCTAGCTGTAATAAAAGGTCTTTTGGCCAGGGTAGTTCATGAATATGCATGTCTTTTGTAGACGGCTGTTTACCTGATTTTTTTTCATACGGTTGAATAACATCTTGAACTATCATGGATAGTGAATTTTTTGCACTCCAAAGAGCTTTATCTATGTTAGGTACACCATAGCCGACAAGTCGCACTAACCGTTTTAACTTCTGCTTCTCTGTCCTCTCTGCGCTAACTAAATTGAACATTTCATTTGTCCAAGTTGCAGAGTGTACTGTTAATGCTCGGATAGTTTCAGGCCAAAAGTTGGGATATTCAGCGCACAATTGTGCATTAAAACGAGCAGAAAGTGCAGTTGCTGCACTTGTCGCATTTGTAGGAGAAAACAGTCTTTGCGATATATCAGAATATGTTGATAGGGGCATTAAACTTGCGAATGTTAGGCATGTGTCATTACCTTTACCTACATTGCCACCCTCAAAGACAACTTCAGGCTTGATAGGTTTACTGTTACCCCATAACACAGAAGTGCTACTATGAGGCGATAGTGAGCCGGCTTTTGCTAATGGAGTATAACTTGCATCTTCAGTGATAGTAACTTTGTTAGTATATGCACCAACAGTCAATACATTCCAAGCCTGAGCTGGATCATGGATGTCCTGTAATTCATTATTTTGAGGGTACTCTAGTAAGTCTTCCTGAAAACCACTTGTGTTTCCAGCACAAACTGTAAATAGTCTTGGGTTAGAGTTATCGCCTAAATCGTCAGAAGCTAACCCATCTAACGCACTCGACCATGAAGAAGGCCTACCAAAATCTCTTCCATCTTTTGACCCTAATGCCATGCTAAAAATACGATTACGATTTGGATTAGCTATTTCGGCCTCAGATACGCCATCACTAGTAATTAATCCTAACGGTTTACCTTGGTTATCTCCTCCTTGTCTTAAAACCTTTACTGACTCTAATCGGTGATTAATGCTAATAGGTTCATTACTTTGTAAAACATCAGCTAAATCTCCCCAAATTGCTAAACCAGCCATTTCAGTGCCATGGCCATCATCATCACTAATAGTCCAGTTAGGCTCTATAACAAACTGATCTTGAGTCGTTGTAAATGGCGATATAAGAGGATGCTCAGGATTTATTCCTGTATCTAATACGCATACATAAGGCAACTCTCCTTCAGCTACATTTAGCCTGGATATTAGCTCATCTGACCATTCTCGTTGTTCTGTTAGATTAAGTTCATCAAAAAATTCTGAGGTTTCCTTAGCTAATCGTAATTCAGATATATTACTTAACAATAAAGTACTAGCGGATAAGAGCTGCTTAGCCCCACAAACATTGATAACAGTTCGCTCAGGGAAGTTCAATTTTCCGGCTTTAATTTCAAGACCTAACTTGGTAGCTATGACAGTAAAATCATGGAGGACAGCTTGTCTATCATCTAATACAGGTAACCACACTTCCCATAAAATATTTTCAGTTTCACTTTGGGGAAATAATGATTCATCATCGGACCATAATGACTCTAAAGCAGCTACTTTGAATGATTGAATGGCATCAATCAGTTTTTGGTTATCTATAGGTTTACCATTCCTATTTGTTTTATATTCAATATAAGCTCGAATCTTTTTCTCAAAAACATTTAACTTACCTTCGGGGATAAATACTGTAGCAATAACTTTCCTATCAACACGTTTCACATTCAGCAACTCAATGCCTTGAGCGGCATTAGCTAAACTTTCAACCACCATATCAACGCCTTCAAAGCTTTCAAAAGCGACTTGAATACCTAATTTAGATTCTAATTCATAATTAGCGGCCTCTTCTTTCTGGCTTTCTAGCTCTGAATTTACCGAAGCTAAATTATTTAAAAGCCTTTCGCTATGAGTTTCTCGAACTTGAAGTGGCGTAGCTACGCTACCCCCACCACCAGAAGCTGGGGAGGTATATGCTTCAGATTGACCTGTGGCGCCTAGAAAAAAGTGAGGTTTATTACTTGTTGTTGAATTGTCTGCCACTGAAGCTCCATTATTTTAATCTGAAATTACCAAGCAGAATATCGAGAGATAAATTACTTTGAGATATGTTCTTTTATCATGCGTCTATCACTGATAGCATGCTTTAATATAGGAAGGGTTATTTTTTCATGATCGTTGATTAAATACTCTTTAATGGCATCTTCTGCTGCCAATGTTATTTCCGCATTACTTAAACCCTCTGCTAATTCCGGTAATTTCTTCCATGCAAAATTCTTAGAAACGTAAGTAGTGAGCTTATTTTTAAATAAAGTAGTAATTTCTTTTGCAGTGGGGAGTTGATATTGAATGACATCATCAAAACGCCTAAACAATGCAGGGTCTAATACCTTCATGTGATTAGTTGCACACATAATAACGCTATTAGAATTATCTTGTTCAATCATTTGTAAAAAACTATTCAATAAACGTCGAGCTTCACCAACATCATTAGAGCTGCCACGATCAGATCCAAGAGCATCAAACTCATCAAAGAAATAAACACCTCTTACTTCTCTTATTGCATCAAATACCTGTCTTAATTTTGCAGATGATTCCCCTAAAAATTTTGTGATTATAGAATCCAATCTTACTTCAAATAATGGGAATCCTAATTCACCTGCTAATATCGAAGCTGTATAGGTTTTTCCAGTTCCAGGGGATCCTGCAAGTAGCAATTTACGACGTGGTGATAATCCATGGTTTTTCAATTTTTCTAGGTGGCGTTGCTCTCGAATTAAACGATCTAGCTTAGTCTTGATACAGTCTGATACAATTAAATTAGCAAGCTTTAGCTTAGGGTGGCTGACAACAAGTAAACCTGTAGAGTCTTTAATACCATTAGCAATAGATACAGGTATATTGTTGAAAGATTTTCTTTTTGCATCTTCAACAATATCTCTTAACTCTTGAGCAATCTTAGAGTGTCCACTCCTCGCTTCATGGGCAGCAACCTGCAATGCGATAGATAAAAATCTATCGTTATCTTGGTCAATATGAGACGTTAATAACGCCTTAATGTGTGAAGAACTGGCCATGGAATCTCTAATGTTTTAAGTTAAAATTAAGAAGTGATAATAATTTTAGTATAACAAAAATTTCGCTGTAAATATTGTTGTTTGCTACTAGTCCAACATATTTAAAATTAAAGCGACGACTTGTCGTCAGAAATAAGTACATCGACTACAGTCTATAATGTGATAACACGGTAAACTTGGACTCTAATTGAGAGTAACATTGATTGTTTTTCTATTTCGTAAAGTGCCCGAAGAGCGATAGCAAGCTGTACTTAACCACATTTGTCTGATTTTTCTAGATTGTGTCGAACTAAGTTTGAATCTCTTTCTTTATATTTTACCGTTCTTTGAGGCGTAGCAATGCAAGTAATTATTTCTATTCTGTAATCGTCTTTGTATTTACGTTTACTGAAAAGCTGATGAATTTACTCTGTAAAATCATTTGCGAGTTCAGCTGAATCTAAATAAAGATCTCTGTGCCTAAGCCTACCATTAGGCTGCACACCAATACCCCGAGTGGGGGAAGAATATTTACTATCTCGTTATGTGCCCCGAAGCGCCTCAGCGAATAAAAATAGTCACGATCGCTTTTTTCCGAAAGCAAGCATAATAGTAAACAGATATTTTTTGATTTTATGGGTAGCTAAGGTAGGAGATGCGAGATAGCCCCCTCATTTAAAATGACGTAAGTTAATTATATAGGCTCATGCAGACCTCGTTGCTAGTCAGCTCAGGTATAAACTAATCCAATCAATCCTACTATCAACATCACTTAGATAAAAGTTGAGCCAACGTTTTCGATTGAGAAAAAATTCTTTCTGTTAACATATCTTCAGGATCCATTGCATTTGGATTGTACTTAGAATGTTGAATAACTTGAGATATCTCGATATCCTCTACGTTTTGCTCAAAAGGGTTCATTGTTTTGACTGGATCATTGTTATTTTCTATATCAGCGGAGTTCTTTTTATTTTTTTTATCCGCCGATTTATCGCTAGAAACCTTTTGCTTTAATAAATAAAGTTTATCATAAGCTTCTATAAAGTGTTTTGTTTCAAGAAACTCTCCATAACTTAATGCTAACTTTAGAGATTCTATAAGAAAATGCTTTAACTTTCTATTTTCACCTCTACAGACAGCAAACAGAGCAACGGCAGTATGCTTACCTCCAAGTTTAGGCGGTTCATTAAAGGGCATATGTTTTGCTAACCCCATCAGGTATTCACGGTAGTATTTATGATCTTTTAGAAGGTTAAAGTACTCAAGCTTTCTTCTGCGAAACAAACGGGATGACCATTGTGGCTCTTCTGCTATTTTATCCGCCCAAGGCATCCCTACTAATACAATTGGCACTTTAGCTTCTTCGCTAATGCGCTTTAATGTATTAGCAACATCTTGCCGATCTCTAAAGTTTTTGAACTCTAATAACTCTTGAAATTCATTTAGAATTAGCAACTCAACTTTAGCCCGTATTAAACTTTTTATTACCTTTCCCGTTAAATCCGTTTGATATCCACGCTTTTTTCTTTGACTACTGCCAAACAGTTCAAGATCAATGAGTATCTGAATTAATGTTGCATCCAATCCTTTTCCATTTGATATTCGACTCACCAAGATTGGCATAGTCCCTCGACTATAATTTTGAGTCGCTAAGACTCTTTTTTTATAATGTTTAATTATATGAGTTTTCCCAACACCTGTATCTCCTGTTAATAACATACATTGTTGATCTGATTGAAATTTACGATTTAATCTTAACTCATCAAAGTCATTTAAAATCACCTGAATTTGAGGGTGAATAACAATACAATCACCAAATATACGCAACTGTTCAAGCTGAGATTCAGTTAACTCATTCATTAAAAAGCCTCTAAATCTTCATCATCATCCCAACTATCCAAGATATTACCCGTACTGATAATTTGCTTATCAAGTACTTCGATCCTTTTTTTATCGCCTTTTATATTAATGGTTCCCTTTCCTGTATTACTAATATCAGCTAATTGAGCCTGTTTTTTCGCAGCAGAAATTTTACGCTTGCTTTTGGAGTTTTTAAAAATTTCTTGTTCTTGCTGTATTCGATCATAAGTTGCCATTCTAGCTTTAGCTAAACCTAAAACATCTTTGCCCTCTCTAATTATTTCACGATTTATTTTTTTTATTATTTTATGCTCGTATAGGCTAAGCCCTTCAGCATACCCAGAGGCATCTGTACAGGGGACTTCAAGATAACCATCTAACTCTTCAAGATAAACATTAATTTTTGAAATATCATCTGGATCAACCTTAATAAGCTTTTTAACTGAGTTTTTAGTTTGCGGATATCGCTTACGATAATCAGCTAATGCTGTTGAGTCATACATTAACTCTTCGAATTTAAATCCATTTCTCGTTAACGTTCGTTCATCAGAAATATACATCAACACATTAAAACGCTCTTCGTCTTGTTCACTCATTTTGAGGGGAGGATAGATTTCAAAGCCTCTTCTCCATTGCTTGATAGGAATACGAGTATCTCGGGAATCACTGTCTTGATGGTAAATATCAACAACCCAACGATGAAACTCTTCAACAAACGTTGAAAACCTCATAATTGCATCTTTCTTTGGATTATATTCTTCTTTTTCAAGAATATTTGAAAAAGTCTTACCGGGTAACTCAGATAAAAAGTATTGATTAATCATTCCAAAAAACCTTTCAACAAAAGGTTTTAACCAGGGTTTACGCACAGGGTTGTATTGAATATTGATGCCTGTAGCTTGACATGCATGCTCTAGGCTTTTTGACCAAAACTCTGCTCCGTTATCTACAACTAAGCTTTCAAATTTTCCATAGCAGGGCCATTCATTTTGCAGCTTAATATTTAAGTGGTCTAATTTTTTTGGTTTGATTGCATGTGAAATAGCCTTTGCTGCAGACACATAAGATGGCGCTTTATAGCTTAGGTGAAACCCTAAAACACAGCTACTAAACACATCAACGACTAATGTTAAGTAAGGTCGCCCAATCGGAATCATTAACTCATCATCCAGTAAAATCAAATCAAGTGGAGTATGATCTATTTCTACCCGCTCTAATATACGTGTAGGCGGTATATGAGATGAGCAATAAGCAAACCATTGATCAGCTTTGAATTTACCATGTCGAGCAATGGCTGTCGGATAAGGGGGAAGTGATTTAATTCGTTTATTAAACGCGTTATAAGAAACAGTTGGAATTTTTCCATCAACAATATTTTCATTCGCAATAATAATAAGATCTTTATAATATTGGTAAGCTATAGATATTTTAGGTCTTTTGGCATCTAGAAAGCGCTCTAACGCTTTATTAAAAAACGAGCTATCACCATCTACACGTTTTGTTCTGTTGCCCATTTTATGATTTCCAGCGACCAATGAAGCAACATCGCCATCACTTTCTATATATTTTTTACGCCAGCGAACAACCGTCCGCCAATTAGGCCTTATTGAATTGTCTTTAACAAATAACTTATCCAATATTGGATCTATATTTTTTTGAGTCCATCCGCCAGGATTTTGTTTGTCTATGATGCTTATAAGCTTATATTTATCAAACGCTTTATCTTTCAAGAAATTAGAAAAGGTATCTAAATCTCTTTTAACCAGGTTTGCATCTTCTAATTTAATATACTGAGGTGGGGTATCGGGCTTGATGGGTATTAACTCTTCCGAAAATTCATCAAAAAAATCACTCATACTGAAAACCATAACTTAGGATTATTAGTTAAATCATCATTGTTTAAATCTGCTTTTAAAAAACCTTTATGAAGCAAAGCATAAAGGAAAGATCGGGCCTCACCTGTTGATAAGTTAAATTCCGAAGATATGTCGTTAAGCTTTACCACACCTGAATTTTTTATTGTTTTAAGCAACTCTTTTTGGATAGCACTTACCCCATAAATACCAGAATAACGATGTAAAAGTTTTAAGTTATTCAAAACAGGATTAACACGGATTTGTTTATCTGTAACTAAAATAAGATCACATCCCAATGCCAATGAAGCTTCTCTTCTAGCTACAAATTTCTCTCTGAATATAGGAGATGAAATTTTACTGTATGGTTTGTATTCATGAAATATTTCTACACCATCAAAATATTCAATTAGTGTATCTGGAGTGTAAGGAAGTGTTTTCCCTCTAAATTGATATTTAAAGCCTTGAGGTTGGCTTCCATAACTTTTAATTGCATCATTATATTCATGATGAAAACAGGCATCGAACTCCAGTGTACTTTCACACATAATCACATCACTAATTTTTGTACTAGCAAATTTAAATACATTTTTATTCGGTGAAGGCTTACGTAAATTTCGTATATACATAAAACAAACCTGATTATTTTTTGTACAATAAAGTATATACTAGTTTAAAAATAAAACAATTTGTCAGACTATGATTGTGATTCACAATAATCCATTGATTTATAAACCTATTTTTTTGTAGTTTAATTACATTATTATTTTTTATGTCAATGTATGGTTTAAAATTGTCAAAGTATGGTTGTTTTATGTCAAAGTATGGTTGTAGCGACAAACAAATATCTATATGGAATAGCTTCCTAGGTTAAGCACCAATAGCTTTTTTGACGTATACGTCAAATCTGTTTTTCTTTGTTTTAATGCTCATGGAAGGCTTTTTATCGTTTAGGAATGGCGCGTAATCGGGGCGCTTTACTACCACTCTATATTTAGCCGCATTTAATGCTACGTCCAATAAATCATCTGCATCGAGATCTGCGCCCACAACGCCTTGGAATACACGCATCTCTTTTTTTACTAATGCGGATTTCTTTTTATGCGGGAACATGGGATCTAAATAAACCACGTCTGCTTGGTGGTGTTGTAAATAATCGTAACCACTGGCATGCGTTAAACGCATACGTTGTTGCATCCAATCGCCTATCTCTGCATCCAAATAGGCACGCTCAAGGCCATCTTCTAATAATGCAGCGGCAACGGGTGAACGTTCAACCATATCCACGTTACAGCCTAGTGAGGCTAATACAAAGGCATCTCTTCCTAACCCTGCTGTTGCATCAATCACATGTAATTGAACACCTGCTTTCATACCAACCGCTTTAGCAATTGACTGCCCTTTGCCACCACCAAACTTTCGACGATGGGCTACAGCACCAGAAGCGAAATCAACAAAAACCAGCCCTTGTTGTTTATCATCTAATTGCTCTAAGGCTAAATATTCTGGTAACAGGCGTAATTGAAACTGTTCACTTTTTTGTGCAACAAAGCCCCATTTTTCACGTAATTTTTTTGCTTTAGGCGCTAAAATATTTTCATTACAAATTAATGCGATATCCATTACATATCATCCTCGGTTAATGAAGTAGATAATAATGCCATCATATCGATCGGCATGGGTTTGCCTAAGTGATATCCTTGCGCAAAATCGACACCAATTTCATTTAACTTTTCAATTATCGCTTCGTTTTCTACATACTCTGCGATGGTTTTTTTACCAAACAGATGGCTTAATTCATGGATCGTTTTAACGATACCAAAGTCTTGCTCGTCAGTGGCCATGTCTTTAACAAAGACACCATCAATTTTTAAGTAATCGACATTAAGACGCTTTAAATAACCGAATGACGATAACCCAGTTCCAAAGTCATCTAAAGCTAATTGGCAACCCAGTTGTTTTAAAGAGTTAATCAGTTTAGAGGCATTAGTAAAATTACCAATGGCGACGGTTTCAGTGATCTCAAAACATAATTTTTCTAAAGGCAGAGAAGAGTGCATGAGTAGCTCTACTAAATCATCAATAAATTGTGGGTCACCTAAGGATTGTCCAGATAAATTAATGGAACACATATTTAACTGTAAAACATGCTCTGGATGATTTTTCAGCCAGTTTAATGTTTTAGTAATGATGATCATGTCTATCTTGTCCGCTAAGTTATAGCTTTCAGCGATAGGAATAAACTTAGCAGGCGGCGCAAGCTCACCGTTCTCATCAATCATGCGTGTTAATATTTCATAATGCAGGTAGTTTTCATCACCATTAACTGGCTTAATTACTTGTGCATATAAACAAAAACGCGTTTCATCACGTAAAGCATCTTGTACTTTATTGACCCACACCACCTCTTCACGGCGCAGTTCTTCTTGGATATCCTCTTCATAAATATGAATACGATTACGGCCTGATTGCTTTGCTGTGTAGCAAGCACTGTCTACACAATTTAAGGCATGAACCCCATCACGATAGAAGTGTGATAACTCAGTTAAACCAATACTAACCCCTAAGGAGAAGTGATGCCCTTCCCATAGGAAATAATGCTTAGCAATGGCTGAAATAATGCTCTCAGCTGTTTTTTGTGCCTCGTCAAGCTCTGCATTAGGTAAAATAATAGCAAACTCATCTCCACCTAACCTTGCCACCATTGCTCTTGCAGAAACACTCTCCGTCAAGATGGTAGAAATTTGACGTAAGACTTCATCACCAGCATGATGCCCACAGGTATCATTGATGATTTTAAATTTATCCATATCAAGATACATTAAACAACATGGTGTGTGGTGCTGTTTTACTTCATCTAAGTTTTTCTCTAACTGGCTTTCAAAAAATAATCTATTTTTTAATCCGGTTAAATAATCATGAGAAGCACGATAATTTAACTCTTTCGATAGCTCATAACGCTCGGTGATATTTTCACAAACTAAAAAGTATTGATCGTGGCCTTCTATTTTACGCACTCTTTCGTTAATCCATACTTTTCTACCATTTTTAGTAGAGTAGGATATTTCGCGAGTACGTAACATATCTTCTTGATCGGCACATTCTGCTAAATAATTTTTTAAATCATCGATATTAATTAACTGAGAATAAAGGGTGACTAAATTACGCCCAACTAACTCTCCGTCACCGTAACCTAATAAGTTACAACCAAATTTATTACATGAAAGAATCAAGCCCTGAACGTTTAACATTAATAGCATGGAAGGACTTTCATCCAACAATAGGTTAGAACGTTTATTGGCTTTTTGAATCTCTTCTTCAACGGCTTTGATGGAACTTATGTCCCTTGCTTCAACAATGATAGAGGTAATTTCGTGACGAGGGTTATTGACACTACGCTCATTTTTTACCGGCTGTATGAAAACATCAAAGGCATTACTATGATGATTTTTATCGATTAAACGACATTCAAAACGTGCGGTTTTACCAACTCTTGCTTGACCCATTGCAGACTTTAGTTTTTTCTTGCTCGCCGCGTCATGTTGCCACCACGGAGTTTCCCATAGGATCTCTCCATTGATGTCATTTTCATCCATGTTAATGAAGTCTAATGCTGTTTGGTTAGCTATTTTTATTTCGCCAACCAGATCTAGAATAAAAATAAAATCATAGGAGACATTAAAGATATTATTCACTCGCTCATGTTGTGCTTTAAGCGAGGTTGTGGTGTTGACTAAGTTCGTATATTTGCGCCATATCCAAATGGTGATTAAACCTAAAATAAACAAAATGGCAGATAAGATAATGATGCTAAAATCAGTTTCATTTTGTTGTATAGGCTCATTAATGATTTCATAACCACTTGGTAAATCGTTACCTTTTAGCCCCCACCTTAATAACTCAGCATATTGTATTAGATGCTTATTACTTAAACTGACTTCCGTTGGTAAATCTTCTACTGCAACCCCCTGAAGTAAAGTTAATACTTTATCTGCAGCTGCTTCACCTTGAGAAAAGCCACTGGTTACTACGCCGCCTAATACTCCTTCCATTAAGTCATGCTGATGAATAACAAATAAAGGAATTCTAGCAATAGCGGTCAGAGATTTGAGGACATCTGTACGGTTTAAACTTAACCCGCCACTATCTTTTGAGAAGTCACTAAAGACTAACAAGGAGTTACTAGGTGCTTGACTAATAGTTTTCTTCAAAGAAGAGGGAGTCTCATTGTTTAAAATGAAAATACTTTGTTGGTTAAAGTCTGATAATAGCTCACGCTCACTTTCATTTAATTGGCTATTCTCTGCACTACCCGTGACAATATAAACATCAATGGTATTCGGAAATAGCTTTAATCCGAGAGCAACGGTTTCAACAATATTTTCTGGCTCTATGACAGCTGATATTGCATGAGTAAACTCAGTTAAGCGATTCTGTTTTAACTTGGTGCCAGTGAAAATAACAGGAATATTGGCAAATAACCTTTGCCCATATTGTCTTACCAATTTTAATGCATTTTCACCACTTACAATAACTGCATCAAAACTCTTGATATCAAACTTTCTTGATAAAAAATCTACTTGGCGAATTAAGGCTTGATCAGACATTAGTTGATTACTGTCTAAATAGGAAACATATAAAGAGATGTTACTATCGGTAAATTTTTGCTCGATCCCCTTCTGTATTTCACGAGTTTCTAGATCGCCTTGATATTCAGAATGAAGTACTAAAACTTCAGCAGATAAAACCTGGAGAGAGATAAAACATGACAACAATATATAGCATTTAACTATAGTCTTTCGGAGGGTAAACTTTAAAAACGTAGACAAGGTAATTTCCATATAAAAACAAATGCTAATCGAACTATCATATACTTTATTCAAAGCAAAAAAAAGCCAGTCAATAGACTGGCTTTCGTTTCTCTAAGGCAATAACGCTTATAGAGGAGTTATGATGTATAACAAGTCGCCACTTGACACTTGTTGTCCGTTTGTATTGATAATACGCTCAATACGGAACTTAGTGTTTGCATCATATAACACAGCATCTTTACGGTTAAAGCTGCCTAGTGTTACTGGTGAGAACATCTTCATTGCTTCCATTAAACCTAATGTTTGTTCAATACCAACAATATCACCTTCTAATACAAAATCAGGTTCAGCTGGAGATGAAGCACGGTAGAAGATACCAGCACTTTGTGCAATTACTTTCAGCTCGTTACTACCATCAACTTGAATTGACTCAGCAGCACCTTCAAGACCAGATGCAGCAGAAGCTTCCATCTCATCAATCATAACTTGCTGATCAAGTTTCGCCATGAACTTAGGTAAGTAAGTTGTATCGTAGTTACCGTTTAAGAACGTTTCATCTTTCAGGATACGTTGTAATAATGGAATGTTTGTTGCGATCCCTTTAATACTTACTTTATCTAAGAAAGCTAATAGTTTCTTAACTGTATCGTTACGATCTTTACCATGACAAATGAACTGTGCCACTAAGCTATCATAGTAAGGTGATACTTCTTTACCTGTTGCTATCATAGACATTACTTCAACGTCATCTTGCTCAGGGATGATGCATTCAACTACTTTACCAGGATGTGGTAATAGTTGCATAACGCCATCAGAGTCAATACCTGCTTTCTCAGCAGTCACACGTACTTCGATTGCGTAACCTTCTTTCTTAGGTGTTAGCTCAGAAATATCTGCACCCGATGCAATATCGTATTGTGCTTTAACGATATCAATACAAGAAGTCGCTTCAGTTACTGGATGCTCTACTTGAAGACGCGTGTTCATTTCCATGAAGTAGATATCATCTGCATCTAGGTCGTAAATAAATTCAACCGTACCTGCGCCCATGTAATCAACCGCGTTAGCTAAAGCAGCGGTATGTTTCAGTGCTTCTTGCTCTAGTTTTTCAGGCAACATTGTAGAAGCAGATTCTTCAACTACTTTCTGGTTGTTACGTTGTACAGAACAGTCACGAATACCTAATACTTTTGTATTACCGAATTTATCACGTAATAACTGAACTTCGATGTGACGAAGAGATGTAATGTATTTCTCTAGGTATAAATCACCGTTACCAAATGCACTACGAGCTTCTGCAGATACTTGGTTGAAACCAGCGAACATATCTTCAGCTTTATTGATAACTAAGATACCTTTACCGCCACCACCATTTACCGCTTTAAGCAGTACTGGGTAACCCATTTCGTTTGCGATATCTAACGCTTGCTCTGCACCGCTTAAAATACCGTGAGAACCAGGTACTACTGGTACGCCATTGGCTTGAGCAGTTTTAATCGCATTAGATTTATTACCCATTGTTAACATACTGTTCATGCTTGGACCAACAAAGTTAACGTTGTGGCTAATACATAAATCAGCAAATTGTGGGCTTTCAGATAAGAAACCGATACCTGGGTGTAATGCATCTACTTGCTCATATTCAGCAACTTTTAATACTGAACTTGCATTCAAGTAACTTTCATCAGATGTGTTACCACCTAAACAAACTAGCTTATCACCTTCGCCTAGCATATCTGCTGGTACAGATGTCATATCTGGGTCAGACGCAACTAACACGACGTTGATGTTATTTTGCTTAGCGATACGGATTAATTTAACCGCAGTACAACCACGTGCGTGAATTAATACTTTCTTAACTGGATGCATTAATTGACGAGGATCTGACTTAGTGAAGTTATCTTCTTCAGCTAGGTTACAAACTGGAACAAAACCAGATAGTGCACGTTGAATCGTCTCTTCAACGGTTGCAACAGGCATTGGCATGTTTTCATCTATTTCACGTAACTTACTATTTAAATCATCAGAGAACGGGTTGATAACTAAACCATCCATTGCACCTGGTACACGAGATAAGTAGTTAGATAACGTTGAAGTCGACGGTAAGTAAGCAGGTACAACCATTTGACCAGCAAACGGCATATTTGTACCAGATAGGTAGTACGTTTGTGCCATTGGGTGTGTTACAAAGCTTGCTTGAGCACCACCGGTACAGTCACCGTAACCAAACATAACAACGGGTAAGTCATTATCACGGATAAAACGAGTGATACGGTCGTTCACTACCGACATAGAGAATAGTGCAGCAGCACCCTCTTTAGTTTGCATACCACCAGAACTGATGAAAGCAATAACCGGCAAATGTTGTTTTGCACATTTAACTAATAACGCACAGAATTTCTCAGCACTTGCCATATCGAAGGCACCAGCTTGGAAAGACAAGTTAGAGACAGCAACACCCACTCGCTGAACTTCACCACTTTGTAAAGTAAAGTCACCGGTACCAGTGATTAAACCACAAGGTTTGATGTTTTTATCTAATGCATCTTCAACAGATAAACGGAAACCAGGGAACTCTAGTAAGTTAGCTGTCATCAAGTCTGCACGAGACTCTTTAAAGTTAGCAAAGAACTTTTCAATGATTGCTTGATGTGAATTGTTCTTTTTGTTTTTCTCAGAACGTAATACAGCTTGAATCAATAGATCTTGGTAACCCATAGTTAAACGGTTCCAGAAATCTTTACGACGACCGATTCGTACTGGGTTAATCGCACCATTGTATGAGCTTTCATCTTCACGGCTGTTGTAGTATTCAGGCAACAGTTTTTCGAATAAATAAGTCAGGATAACAAATAAACTTGAGTTCATTTGCGGTGCACCGATACTCTTCCACTCTTCAACTTTAGCTAGAATTTCACCACGCTCAGATTGCTCTGTAAAGTATTGTAGCCATGCATTGAAAGTCACTTTCAATTGCTCGTAATCATCATCACTTACTTTACTTAGCGCAGCTTTTAATGAACTACGAACTAAAGAAGATACAGATTCACGAGATAGCTCTTTTGTAGCCATCGCTTCTTTAGCAATAGACGCTAAGTTACCCATTGTATTGTCGTATAACGCGTTAAACACTAACATATGACGACAATGTAAGATGAAGCTTTCACGTGTTTCAACATGAGAAACAGCATCAATAATGTTTAAGTCAGCAAGATCAGGCCATGATTCCGTTAACGGTGCTTTCTCTTCATTCTCTAAATGCTTAATCAGTGAATGGAAGTTATTTTCAGCACTGGTTTTCCAACGGTTGTATAAAGACCAAGTTAAGTTAATCATTAACGTACTACGTGCATTATCGTAGTTAGCTTTTGGTTCACCTAAAATAAGTTTGGTCAATACATTACGCTCAACGCTTTTATCTTCACGTTTTTGTAAGAATGATTTCCAGTTCTTGTTTAGCGTATCGTCGTAAATTAACTTATCTGGATTTTCTAACCAGTTTAAGAATATTTGTTTACGATCAGCTTCGATACGTGCTTTTAAATCACCTTCTGGTACAGTCAGTTTTGATAAACGACCGTATTCGTTCTTCTGAATCGCTTTGATACGAGAACGTAGTGTTAAATAACGCATGTAACGGTAAGTCGTACCGAATGCATTATTATGTGATGTTGGGTTTTTAGCTAACAAGCGTGCTTCAGTTGCATTTTCAATCGCAGCAAGCTTACTTGATGGCTCAAGGTAACGAGATAAACTACGGTTGTAATGCTCTAATAACTCTGGATATTGACGAACGAAGTCTACTGACTTAGCTTCAATAGATAAGATACCTGACACAATCGCTTTTTGTAGGTTATGCTGGCGTTCGTCTTGGTCAACTGGAGAATAATCAACAATACCATCGATACAGCCCATTGTAAGCAGCTCTTCTGGAGACACACCTACTGATTGAGCACATTCCTGCCATGATAAGTTGTACTTACGTGCAATGCTTTGTAAACCTTTAGGCTGGATTGTATTAAATATACCATCACGAACAGACAGTAAAATGTTAGCTGTTGCTAATGGGATTGCACCACCAGAGTAACCAACACCTACAACGATACCGATAGTAGGGACATCAACGTTCGCACTTTCAGTGATCATTTGTGAAATAGTATGTGCTTGGTTTTGGCTATTCGCTTCTTCACCAGCATCAGCCCCAGGAGTGTCGATTAAGTACACAATAGGTAATGATAGGTCAGCAAATTTACGAATAGCTTTACTTGCGGCTAAGTGATGCTCAGGCATCCACGCGCCATTATTTGAGCTGCGCTCTTGAGCAATAAAACCAACACGTCGGCTGTATCCGCCGAAATCTAGTTCCATTTCTGCAGAGTAAAAAGCGCCATTAACTTGTTCAGTAACAATCTTACCATTGAAGCCTTCTACAATGCTTTTGGCACCGGGACGTTTGTTACTTTCAGCCGGAGTGACTGTTCGCGCAATATAAGCATCCACATCTAGCTTTTTAATTGTCGCTAAATTTGACTTAATTCGCTTACTTTCAATAAGACCTTCTACACCATCTGTTTTCGATGGTAATGAATTGTCTGGAAATAAAGAAAAATCTTTTGCGATATGCTCAGCATGAATAAATAGCGGATCTGCAATATTATTCACTTCAAACTGAGAAGATGAAGGTTTTCCTGTCATATAATTACCCTTGCAAGAAAGTGATGGAAAAAATAAATGCCGTAATTTACAACTTATTAGCAGATGATTCCAGTATTCAGCTCTATTCAACATGAATCATTTGTTAATAAATTGTATATTCTTTGGCTTGGGGCCAATAATAGCCCAAATATACAACTATTCTGATCTATTAAGATTAAAAAAACAACAAAATAGCAACAGTTACACTAAGTTGTGAAGTCAACCCAATGTAAATAGTATTTAACGCTTTGCTTTAAAAATTTAACAAGTCTCTAAGACTAAGGGAAACTTGATAAGTTTAGTATGCAAATAAATTATTTTAATGGCTCAATACAGCTCACTATCGTAAATCGATTTCTACAATATTTATTTAATGCTTTTTATATAAATAATGTTCATTAAATAAACTATCTGTACCTATGACGATCACAATTGACTTATTATGCCATAAAATAGTTTTACTATTGCTGATAAATTTAACCTTCAAAACAAAAAAAGCACCCGAAGGTGCTTTGTAAAAACGGGGTAATTTTATCTTATTTAGAAGATAAAGCACCGAAACGTTTTTTGAACTTGTCGATACGACCGCCAGTATCAACAACACGTTGAGTACCAGTGTAGAACGGGTGACAAGATGAACAGATATCTAAGCTTAGCTCTTCTTTACCAAGGGTAGAACCAACTTTGATTACGTTACCACATGAACAAGTAGCAGTAACTAATTTGTATTCTGGATGAATTTCGTTTTTCATTAGGAAAACCTCTTTTAGGCCGTGTCGCTGCTCAGCTTGAATGAATTATTTCACTCAACAAAGTACCACACGTATTTATCATTAAATTTCAGGTTGCGAATTGTATAGTAAGGTTCAATAAAAGTACAACTGAAAATCATTAAAATGTTGAGCGTTACTTTTAAACCTAATATCCCTCTTACAACCACACTATAAAAGGGCTTAACCTAATCTACAACTCCCTATATAAAACAATTACTAACGCACATTTTAAAAATAATAAATGAGAACAAAGCAGTTGTTCAATAAACAAGATACAATACCTTTTTTCATTTTCAAGCATCAATTTCACTTATGGCTAACGCATTAATTTGTAGAATTGCACTGGCAATTCCACTACATAAACAATTTGATTACCTGTTAAACAATGATTTAGTGCCTGATGACCCACGCACATTAATTGGACGACGAGTAGTCGTGCCTTTTGGTGGCGGTTATCGTAAGCAGGTTGGTGTAATAACAGACTTACCAGAAACATCGGATTATGCGATAGATAAGTTAAAAGGGATAACCGAACTACTCGACCACCAGCCATTATTAAGTGATTCACTCTACCAGTTACTAAACTGGGCAAGTGTCTATTATCAACATCCTTTTGGTGATGTATTCCAGCAAGCAATTCCAACGTTATTACGCAAAGGCAAACCAGCTGCCTTTAACAGTAAAGAATATTGGCGATGTGTTGATAAAGAGATGGATGCTACACCTTTGAGCAGAGCTAAAAAGCAGCTCGCTGCATTCAACTTGTTAATACAAGAAGATTTATCTTACGAAGCACTAAAGCAGCAAGGCGTGAGTCGTGCCACACTTAATAGCTTACAAGAAAAGCATTTCATTAGTAGTTATCAACAATTGCCTGACAGTAATCTATCTTGGGCAGAGTCAACACAGACAATAGAAGAAACTCCGCAACTCAGTACGGAACAAGCATTAGCCGTGACCAGTGTGACACAACAATTAAACCACTTTAAATGTTACCTCTTAGAAGGGATCACTGGCAGCGGTAAAACAGAAGTGTATTTAAATATACTTAAAGCCGTGTTAAATGCAGGACAACAAGCATTAGTTATAGTGCCTGAAATAGGCTTAACACCACAAACAATAAAACGTTTTCAAGCGCGCTTTAATGTGCCTGTTTATTTAAAACATTCAGCATTGAACGATCAACAACAATTAGAAACATGGTTACATGCACAACAAGGTTCGGCAGCCATCATAATCGGTACACGCAGTGCTATTTTTAGTGACTTTAAAAACTTAGGCGTGATTATTTTAGATGAAGAGCATGATGCTTCCTTTAAACAGCAGGACAGTTTCCGCTACCACGCGAGAGATTTTGCCATTAAACGTGCTTCGCAATTAAATATTCCGATTTTATTAGGTTCTGCAACACCTGCTTTCGAATCATTGAATAACGCGTTAACAGGTCGCTATCACCACCTACAGCTAACCCACCGCCCAGGGAATGCCCGACCTCCTAAAAATGACTTGATCAATTTAACAGGTTTACCGCTTAAATCGGGATTATCGCCGCAACTTATTACCTTAATGCAGCAGCATTTGGCGAAAAATAATCAAGTGATTTTATTCCTTAATCGTCGAGGTTACGCTCCAGTATTAATGTGTCATGAGTGTGGGTGGTTAGCTAAGTGCCAACGTTGTGATGCTTTTTACACTTATCATAAAAGTGCCAACTACCTACATTGCCATCATTGTACTGCCACTCACCCAGTGCCAGAGCAATGCCATGATTGTGGTTCAACTAACTTACACTCTACAGGTGTTGGTACAGAACAACTTGAAGAGACACTTCAACAGCTTTTCCCAGATCACCCAACCGTGAGAATTGACCGCGACAACACAAGAAAGAAAGACAGCTTTAATACCTATTTAAACGACATTAATAGCGGAAAATATAAAATCTTACTGGGCACACAAATGTTAGCAAAAGGCCATCATTTCCCAGACGTAACCCTCGTGGCTTTAGTTGATGTGGATGGCGCATTGTTTAGTAATGACTTTAGAGCCAGTGAACGTTTAGGACAGCTATTTACTCAGGTTGCAGGGAGAGCGGGACGAGCTGAGAAAAAAGGACAGGTTGTTTTACAAACCTTCCATCCAGAGCACAATTTATTACAGGAGTTGGTAAATAATGGTTACGCAGACTTTTCTCGCAGCGCATTAACGGAAAGACGTCTAGCTCAACTACCGCCTTTCTCTTATCAAGCCCTAATCAGAGCGGAGGCATTAAATGCAACACAAGCGGAAAACTTTCTCAGGTTATGTAAACAGACATTACAACAGATAGTAGATAATAATAAAGTCAGCGAACGTGTACTACTATTAGGCCCTATTCCCGCATCTATGGAACGAAGAGCCGGTAAGTATCGCTTCCAACTTTTAATACAAAGTGAGCAAAGAGTACTAGTAACTAAAATGTTGAATACTGCTTTAGCACACTTTGATAAGATGCCAGAAGGTAGAAAAGTGCGCTGGTCGATTGACGTCGACCCTATCGACTTTATTTAGGAAACTAGATCTAACAAGGTTTGATCCAAAAAGGTTTTTTAAACACTATTTATCAAACACCCCTAACCTGAATAAATGATTCAGGTTAGGGGAAAAAGTTAAAGACGATGTGCGTCTGATACATCTTTTAGCTGTTTTAATTTAGCTAATAACTTTTTAATCTCTTTATTACTATCCACTTCCAAAGACAGATCAATAGTTGCCGTTAAGGTTTTAGTATTTGTTTGGCTGTTCACCCCCAACAAATTAACCTTCTCATTGGATAACAAAGTAGTAATATCTTTTAACAAGCCATTTCGGTCATCGGCAATTAAACGTAAAGTAAGCGAATAACCTGATGATTGAGAGTCCCCCCAATTTGCAGTAATAATACGCTCTGGATGTGCATCTTCTAAGTCCGCCAACTGTTCACAATTTTTACGGTGAATAGAAATACCACGCCCTTGTGTAATATAACCAACGATATTCTCGCCAGGTACTGGCTGACAACAACGAGCAATGTGGTGCATTAAATTACCAACACCGTCAATGATAATATCTTTACCGGTATTTTTAGGAGCCGCTTGTACTTTGCGATTTTGAAGCTCTAATAGTGCAGCTGCGTCTTGTTGCTCGAGCGTTTGTTTGTGATAAAAACCATCCAAAAAGTGCACTAGCTGGTTAATACGTAAATCACCATTGCCAATACCTGCGTAAATATCATCAGCCGTCCCAACATTAAAGCGAGTAATCGCTGGTGTCACATCAGCTAATTTTAATTCAACTTTAGCTAACTCAACTTCCAATAATTCACGTCCAGCAATAATATTCTTATCACGATCTTGCTTTCTAAACCAAGTAGCGACTTTATGTCTTGCACGTGGTGCATTGATATACCCCATTTGTGGGTTTAACCAATCTCGACTTGGATTAGGCTCCTTTTGAGTCAAAATTTCAATTTGATCGCCGGTTTTTAATTGGTAAGTAAAAGGAACGATATGATTCGCTACTTTTGCTCCAATACAACGATGTCCAATTTGACTATGGATATAATAAGCAAAATCAAGTGGTGTTGAACCTGCGGGTAAATCAATCACCTCGCCTTTAGGGGTAAATACATAGACACGATCATCAAAAACCTGACTGCGGATCTCTTCCACTAAGTCATCGCCTTCACTCATGTCTTCTTGCCAAGCTAATAGTTTACGTAACCAAGCAATTTTCTCTTCATAGTTACTTGCAGCCTTACCGCCAGCACTCCCCTCTTTGTACTTCCAATGCGCGGCAACACCCAACTCAGAATCTTCATGCATTTGTTGGGTGCGGATTTGTACTTCTACCGGCTTGCCACTATCTCCTAATACCACGGTATGGATTGATTGGTAGCCATTAGGTTTAGGGTTAGCGATATAATCATCAAATTCACGTGGGATATGGTGCCATTTAGTATGAATAGCACCTAACGCGGCATAACAGTCTTGTAGTTTTTCAACGACCACGCGCACCGCACGCACATCATACAGTTCATCAAATTTAAGGTCTTTATTTTGCATCTTACGGTAGATGCTATAGATATGCTTAGGTCGACCATAAGCCGTACCTTCAATATTCATCTCTTTAAGTGAGGTCTTTACGGTATCAACAAAGTCTTGGATGTAATTTTCACGATCGATACGTTTTTCATCTAATTGCTTTGCAATATTCTTATAGGTGTCTGCTTGCAGATAACGGAAAGAGAGATCTTCTAGCTCCCACTTTAATTGGCCAATGCCTAAACGGTTAGCTAATGGGGCATAAATAGTTGAAATTTCATGTGCTAGTTTTACTTTAGTTTCTTCGTCGGCAATTTTAACCTGACGTAAATAACATATTCTTTCAGCAAGCTTAATTACAACCGCTCGTACATCTTCCACCATAGCCAATAACATATGACGTAAGTTATCAACCTGTGACTCTGCCCCCTTTTTACTGCCTTGGCTTTGCAGAGCACGAATACCCTCCATCTCCATTGCGCCTTTTGCTAATTTAGCAATACGCTTTGGCCATAACTCGTCAACTTTTTCTGTGCTTAGTACTTCTTGCGCTAATAATGGAAAAATTAATGCAGCATTGAGAGTGTCCATATCCATATTTAATGTCACTAGGATCTCTACCATTTCACAGCCTAACTGCAAAGCGGCCACTTGTTGCTCAGAATCACATAAACCACTTACTTTGTTGTAATTCTCAAATAGATTATTTTGATCTTGTTTACTTAAACCAAATGTTGTCACCCACTTATCTGGGTCATTTAATGCACTTTGGTAAAAATGTGTATCACGAACTGAAACCATCTAACACTCCAAAAATGAGCTAAATATAAAAGTTAAAAAGAGACCATTTACACTATACATTGCTGTACTGAGTCATAGTGTAGATTTAACTGTCACCTTATCCTTTTAGCTTGGGAAACTACCCTCTCACTATTCTTATTGTGAATTTTAAATCACCTGATTAAAAACTAATAATACTTAAAATTACCAAGTTATAAAGTGATAGTCTGCTTATTCTTAACAAAGCCTATACGTTCAACACTATGCTTTAGTAAACAGTGCCATCGATTCCATATGAGCAGTTTGTGGGAACATATCAATTAAACTAAGTTTGCTCAGCTTATACCCACCACTCAACAATTGCTCACTATCTCTTGCCAACGTCACAGGGTCACAGGAAACATAGACAATATGCGTCGGCTGTTTATTGATTATAAAACCCATGCACTCTGCTGCACCAGCACGAGCAGGATCTAATAACACCTTTTGATAACTGCCCTGTGCCCAGTCCGCTTGCAACGCATTTAAGTCACTTAAATCTGCTTGAAAAAATTGCACATTGTTTAATTCAGCCTGTAACGCATTGACTGTACCGCGATCCACCATTTTTTGCACGCCTTCAACCGCTACCACCTGCTCACTTAATTTAGCAATAGGTAAGCTAAAGTTACCTAAACCACAGAATAAGTCTAATACGCGATCGCTTGGTTTTAACGCTAACCAATCAATAGCTTGTGCTACCATTTTCTCATTTACTTCTGCGTTTACTTGTAAAAAGTCATTAATATTAAATTCGTAATGACAATCTTGTTGCGTTAACGAATAGCTTAAACGCGTATCACTGGTTAAACATTGAATCTCTGTTGAGCTACTTTGCGCGTAGAACTGAATATTTTGGGATGCTGAAAAATCCACGATCAGTTGTTTATCTTGCACTGAAAGCGGCTTTAAATGACGTAGTAACACTGCCACCGTATTATCCGCTTCTACCATTTCTACATGCCCTAGGGACATTTTCCCCTGTAACTGATTTAACAGGGTTTTAATCGGCACAATCAAATGTGCCAAAGCAGGCTTTAGCACAGGACAAGTTTGTTGATTAATTAACTCACTACTCCCTGAGCGACGAAAGCCCATTTGTACTTTTTTACTTTTTTTATCGTAGATAACACCAAATCGAGCACAACGACGATATGCCCAAGGTGATGAACTAATAGTCGGCGCTAATTGTTCTGGTTTATATTTTGCAAAACGTTCGAATAAGTCTATTAAGCCCTGTTGTTTAATACTCACTTGGCTACTTTGTTCAATATGTTGCAAATGACAGCCACCACATTCTTGATAATGTTGGCAATTTGGTTCAATACGTAACTCACTGGCTTTTTGTATTTTTACAATACTGGCTTTTTTATAGCGTTTTTTATCTTCATCAATACATACATCAAGTATTTCACCAATTAATCCCCCTTCCACAAACATGGGTTTATTTTGGTGGAAAAGCATGCCTCTTCCTTGATGATCAAGTTTATCAACCTGACAATGTTTAATTATTCTATTATTTTGCTTATTTGTGCGTGATGCTTTGAAGAACTGGGCCATAAATATTTCACAGGTGAAGTAAGCTATGCCATGATAGCGGTTACGTTTATCGGAACGCTATTGTCACACAAAAAATACAAGCATTCATTACTCCATTTAAATTAGATTTTACCTTATGACTAAATATGGCCTACGCGCACAAGTTATTGCTTACACCGTTTTACCAACCGTTCTTATTGGCGGGATATTAGCAGGATACTTTTCATTCCATCGTTTTCAACAAGCCGATGAGTTTTTAATTGACAGAGCACTGAATATTGCAGATGCATTATCTATCGCCAGTGAATATGGTATGCAAGATGAAACACGTACTATTTTACGTCGTTTGATTGGTACCACTCATCGAAAAAATAGCCCTATGATCAAGAGTATTGCTATTTTCACTGCCGATAATGAACTGTTTGTAATTAGTAACTACCATCGCGACTATGAAAAGTTAAGGTTAGATAACAATCAACCTATCCCTGATTTGCCACAAATTAGTAATACTGGTGATAGCATCGTTATTCATAGTCCAATTATTGATGAAACCAATTACTTAGAATACCAGCTTACCTTTGATCAACCGCGTAAAGTAGTTGGTTATGTAGCTTTGGAGATCAATAAAGATCAAGTTGAGTTACTGCTATATCGGGATGCAGCAATCTCTTTATTAGTGGTATTACTGGGTATCTTAGGGAGCTTGTATCTTGCCTTTAAACAAGCCAAACGTATTACCGCCCCTATTTCCGACATGGCCTCGGTTGTTGAGAAAATCAGTTTAGGTCGGCTTAATTCACGTGTTGAAGGTGAATACACAGGTGAAATAGGCTTATTACAACATGGTATTAATGAGATGGCCTTGGCGATGTCTAAACACCATGAAGAGATGCAGGACAGTATCGACTTAGCGACAAGTGAGCTTCGTGAAACCTTAGACCAAATGGAAGTGCAGAATATTGAGCTCGATATTACTCGTAAAGAAGCACAGCAAGCCGCTTCAGTTAAATCTGAATTCTTAGCTAACATGAGTCATGAATTACGTACCCCTTTGAATGGTGTAATCGGTTTTGCAAGGCAACTACTGAAAACTAAAATGACTAATAATCAAGTAGACTACCTACAAACTATCGAGCGCTCAGCAGGTAACTTACTTAATATTATCAATGATATTTTAGATTTCTCTAAACTAGAAGCTGGTAAATTAGATCTAGAGTACATCCCTTTTGATATCCGAGACAGTATTGATGAAACCATGCATTTATTGGCTCAAAGTGCGCATGAGAAAAATATTGAATTAAGCATGATCGTGGCTCCCGATGTTCCTCAAGAATTAGTCGGTGATGCCATGCGTTTACAGCAAATCCTGACTAACTTAATCGGTAACGCAGTGAAGTTTACTGAGAAAGGTAATATAGAAGTAAAAATAGAACGAACCGAACCAGAAAATGACACCGATAAATGCATTAAACTGAAATTTACTATTTCAGATACCGGTATTGGTATCTCTAAAGACCAACAAGAACAGCTATTTAAAGCCTTTGGCCAAGCAGATAGCAGCATCACACGCCAATATGGTGGTACTGGACTAGGTTTAGTAATTACTCAAAAACTAGTGCGTCAAATGAAAGGTGCAATCGATTTAACGTCAACACCAAATGCAGGTTCAACCTTCTGGTTTACTGTCGTGATTGAAAAAAGTAGCCGAACTCCACTAACATCATTGCCATTAGAAAGATTAGCTGAGCGTTCAGTACTGGCGTACGAAAGTAATGCTTATGCGGTTCGTGCTTGTTCCGAGCTATTGGAGGAGTGGCAAACCAATGCAACAATTATTGATAACCAGGAGCAATGGCAGCAATCGCTCAATAAAAACTATGACAGCATAGTAATCGGTCACAGTAATAACTTAGATATTAATCCTTTATTAACAGCGATTGAACAAGCTAAGCAATATACAGACAATATCATTGTATTAATTAACTGTAGTGATCCAAGTACCTTTGATACGGTTATGAAAACAGGTGTAACTCACTGTTTAGGTAAACCTATTAACCATAAAAACTTTGCTAACGCATTAGTCTCTAATGAAACCGTACCCGCAAGAATACAAATCACCACGCCTTTAGAACGAAAGAAAATCAATGTGATGGCGGTGGATGATAATCGTGCTAATTTAAAACTCATCTCTGCCATGTTAGGAGACCGAGTTCAGCATGTAACCACCTGTAAAAATGGGCAGGAAGCCGTTGACCATGCTAAGACCACACCTTTTGATATTATCTTTATGGATATACAAATGCCGGTACTAGATGGTATTAGCGCCTGCGCTCAAATCAAAAAAGACTCGTTAAATCAAAACAGTCCAATTATTGCTGTTACCGCACACGTATTACCCGGTGAAAAAGAGAAGTTTTTACAAAAAGGGATGGATGACTGTCTAGCCAAACCAATTGATGAACTTGCACTGCAAGCAATTATCAATAAATGGGTACCTGATGCTGAGGTAATTGAAACAATCCAGCAAACTAATATAGAAAATATCACTCCGCAAATGGCAGCCAGCGCAGTTACCGTCAAAAAATCATTTGACTGGAATTTAGCTTTACAGCAATCAGCAGGAAAAGAAGATTTAGCGAAAGAGATGCTCAGTATGCTACTAGATGAATTTGACCCAATTCGTAAGCTTGCAAATAGTGCGATGGTTAATGAAGTGGATAACGAAGCATTTGCACAAGCAATCCATAAATTCCATGGGGGATGTAGTTATAGTGGCGTACCGCAATTAAAAAGCATTGCAGGCTTAATAGAGAAAGAGTTAAAAAGAAATATTAGTCCAGATCACTTAGAGCCTGAGTTATTAGAATTGTTAGACGAACTGGATAACGTAGAGAAAGCTGCACAAGATTATTTAAGCTAGTGAGATATAACGCAGACTTAGTCTAGTCTGCGTTTATAAGCTTTTATGCCTTTATTTAACGCTATCAGCGCTTTCTAATAAACGTTGATGGTCTTCACGATCTAAATGTAGTTGCCGTGTCGGGAAGGCAAACTCAGCGCCGTGCTCAGTGACAATCTTAGCCACTTTCAATAATACATCCTGTTTAACTTCATGGAATAAAATCCAATTGGTTGTTTTAGTGAAAGTGTAAATAAAGAAGTCTAACGATGAATTATTAAACACATCAAAATTCACAATTAACGTCTGTGACTGATCGATATCGTTATGCTCCTGTAGCATCCCACGTACCGCTTTTATAATCGCCTCGACCTGTGAAATATCTTTATAACGTAAGCCAAAGTTCTCTTTAATACGTCTATTGCTCATTCTAGAAGGATTTTCTACCACAATATGCGTGAATAAACTATTTGGCACATATAAAGGACGTTTATCAAAGGTACGAATACGGGTAACACGCCAACCTATTTCTTCAACCGTTCCTTCTATCGATTTATCAGGGCTGCGGATCCAGTCCCCTACTTTGAAAGGTTTATCCATATAAACCATAGCAGCACCAAACAGGTTAGACAGTAAATCTTTAGCCGCCATACCGACGATCAGTCCCCCCATACCACCAAATGCCAATACCCCAGAGATACTAACTCCTAACGTTTGCACGATAGACAATGTCACGAAGGTTAAAATAGATAGTTTAGCTAACTTAGCTAATGCTGTAACAGTCGTTGTGTCTCTTTTTTCATCAGCCACAAAGGTGTGCTCGGCTTTATAAACCAAACGCCAGAATACCCACCCAATTAAAAATAAAGCAGCGACCTTTTGCCCTAGTGGAAGGTAATCAGAAATGCCTAGCCCTTCACTTTCAGCTACAACTCGTAGTGAAGTGGAAGTTCCCATTAACAAAATCAACCAATTAACAGGTTTATTAATGGCGAAAAAGACAATATCGTCCCAGTTATTCGAGGTTTTTAAAATAGCCTCTTCCATTTTTTTGGCAAAGTAGCGCCACACTAATTGTATTAAAATGGTGACACAAAGTAATAATGAGAAATTGACAACCCAACTCTCAATATTTAATGAGCTCACCCAATCGCTGATATATAACTCAACTTTATCAAGCATAAAAAACCTCAAAATAAAAAATAGACTTAATACCGCTCACTCAGTGCCTGTGATTGGTAATAATATATTTACAATATCGATAAATGATCACATAAATAAGAATACTCATAATGAATACACCAGGTTACAAAACTCCCCTTCCCTATAAATCATTATCCATAATGACATAAATAGTGGGATTAAGTTTCAAAAAAGGGCTAATCAGACTTGGTTGCATTCACCTAACCAATTACAACCTAGATTTAAAAAGCTCACCTTAAGTTTTACAATGCACCTGTAGTTGAGCATAGGGAATGTTAATATTAGCGTCATCTAGAGCGACTTTAATCGCTTCTGTTAGCGCGAAACGCACCGACCAATAATCCGATGACTTGACCCAAGGGCGAACCACTAAATTAACGCTAGATCCGGCTAACTCCGACACTGCAATTTGCAGCTTAGGGCTAGCCAAGACTTTTTCATTAGCTAATACCACACTTTCTAATAACGCTTTAACTTGCTTTAAATCACTTTTATAACCAACCCGTATTACCAAATCAATGCGACGTTCCGGTTTACGAGAAACGTTCACAATATTACTTTTTAAAATACTGCGATTAGGCACGACGATATACCTATTATCCCCAGCTTTTAAAATACAATTAAAGATTTGAATCGACTCAACAGTGCCAGAAGTACCAGCCGCTTCAATAAAATCACCTAATTTAAAAGGGCGTAAAACAATTAATAAGATACCAGCTGCAAAATTAGATAATGCGCCTTTTAATGCTAAGCCAATGGCTAGACTGGCCGCCCCTAAAATAGCGATTAAAGAAGCGGTTTGTACACCTATATGTGCTAACCCAGCAATGATACTAATAGTGGTGAATGTATATCGAAATATTAAACAGATAAAGTCACGAATAGTTTGATCAATGGCTTTCTTTATTAACGTTTTATTTAATAAATGGGTGCATAGACGAGCCAGTGAAACACCCACGTAAATAATCAATATACCCACTACCAACTGCATGATAGATTCCCAGATAAGTGTTTGATGTTGTTGGATCCACTCAACCAATGGCATAAACATATTTACTACTGTATTATTTTTTTCTGACACAGCAAGATCAACCGAGGACATGGTTACTCCTAATTTCGAAAACACTAAAAATGGACTATTTTATAGTAAGATAAAAACCAGCTTATTATTAATAGCAATCACACGAATTAACAGATCTAATTTACTTATTAACATAACTGATTTCTTGTTATAAGTTTTGTTAATAGACTAAACACTTACCTCAAGTTAAGCCTTATACCAATCACACTAATTAACTGATCTATTTTACTTGTTAAAATAACTTATTTCTTCGTTTCAATTTTCGCAAATAGAACAACTATTTAACTAAAATTACGCCTTGAACTCAGTCATTTTTCCTGCGTAAAATTTAGATCACTTATTTAATATAATTGGTATTAACCTGGAACATTTTCCCATGTTAAATTTAGATCTCTTATTTGTAAAAATTTACAACAAAAAAGCCGCTTAGATTACTCTAAACGGCTTTTTACTATTCACAATGAAGAGAGTTAATTAATCTCTGACGTAAATGACTTCCATCATTTCATCTTCATCGTCCCAGTCGTCTTCATCATCAATACGAACGGCACCTTCAACTGCATCAATAGCAGATTTATGATAATCATCCCATTGGAATTCAACCTGCTGACGTTCTTCTTCAGGTGTTGTTTCAACTGGTAACTCTTCAATGTAAGCTACTAGCTCTTTACATAGCTCAGTAGTACCTGTTTTAGAGATAGCCGCTACTTTATAAACTGGTCCATCCCACTCTAGTGCATCTTTAACACGTTGCATGACTTCTTCAGCTTCATCTTCTAATAACAAATCTGTTTTATTAAAGATTAACCAACGTGGTTTTTGAGCTAATTTCGGACTATGCTTTTTCAATTCATCTAAAATAACCAATGCGTTTTCAGCAGGATCACTACCATCCGCAGGTAGAAGATCAATCATATGCAGTAATACACGACAACGCTCTAAGTGACGTAAGAAACGAGTCCCTAAACCAGCACCATCAGAAGCACCTTCGATTAGACCAGGAATATCAGCAATAACAAAGCTATTACCATGGCCCATACTTACCACACCTAAATTAGGGATCAAGGTAGTAAATGGATAATCAGCAACTTTAGGTTTAGCAGCTGACACACTACGGATAAACGTAGATTTACCAGCATTAGGTAGTCCTAACATGCCCACATCGGCAAGTAGTAATAACTCTAATAATAAGTTACGTACTTCACCTGGTGTACCTTCCGTTTTTTGACGAGGAGCACGGTTAGTAGACGTTTTAAAACGCGCATTACCTAAACCATGGAAACCGCCCTTTGCGACCATCAACTTTTGACCGTTTTTAGTCAAATCACCAACGATTTCGCCAGTATCATCATCACGACAACGTGTACCAACCGGTACTTTAATGATCTTATCTTTACCACGTGAACCAGTACAGTCTGATACTTGACCATTTTCACCACGCTCAGCGCTATAAAAACGAACAAAACGGAAGTCAATCAGTGTATTTAAGTTTTCGTCGGCTTCTAGATAAACATCGCCACCATCACCGCCGTCGCCACCATTAGGGCCACCACGAGGAATATATTTTTCAGTACGAAAGCCGACTACGCCGTTACCGCCGTCTCCAGCGTCAACTTTAATTCTTGCTTCATCAACAAACTTCATTACAACCTCCAAAAAACATAGCCGCTACTTATAGAGCGACGATTATACCTATTTCTATTGATCATAGATCACATTTTTTATTTTCAATAGAAATAGATAGACAAAAAAAAACCTCGCATTTGCGAGGCTTTTTAAAATTTGCTTCGAAATAAATTATTCAGCTACGATGCTCACGAATGAACGAACAGGCTTACCTTTCTTTTCGAATTTAACAGTACCAGTCGCTTTAGCGAATAGTGTGTGGTCTTTACCTAGGCCAACATTTAGACCAGCGTGGAATTTAGTACCACGTTGACGAACTAAAATGTTACCAGCTAAAACAGATTCGCCACCAAAACGTTTAACACCTAAGCGTTTACTTTCTGAATCACGACCGTTATTAGTACTACCACCAGCTTTTTTATGTGCCATTTTTAATAACTCCTAATTAAGCGTTAATCGCAGTAATTTTAATTTCAGTAAACCACTGGCGGTGACCAGCTTGCTTACGAGAATGTTTACGACGGCGGAACTTAACGATTTTAACTTTTTTACCACGACCGTGAGTTACTACTTCTGCAGTAACTTTACTACCTTCAACGTATGGAACACCAACTTTAACGTCTTCAGCACTTGCTACTAATAGAACTTTATCAAATTCTACAGTTGCACCAGCTTCAACATCAAGTTTTTCCAAACGAAGAGTTTGTTCAACAGCAACACGGTGTTGCTTGCCACCACTCTGGATAACAGCGTACATGTTTCTTACTCCGTTCAGGCATCTCGTGTTGTTTTATTTCAAACAGAACATCGAGAGCGCACTAATTAATCACAATGGACGCGGATTCTACAGAGAGATTGTCAATTTGGCAATGGCTTTTAAGTAAAATATTGCAATTATATTGTAGTTTTTTATTCACCGTAAAAATCACGGTAAAAGTGGCTAAAAATCAGCTGTAATTATTCTCGATATGACGCAAATAAAATACACTGCTAATATTTCGATAAATCTTCAAGGCTCATTATAACAAATAAAAGCCCCTCTAAAAGCAGGAAAACTACCGCCACTCACTCAGTAAATGGTCATGTTAACCACTAAAACAACTTCAAATGTTAAATAGATAAACTTTATAATTCACAATTTACCTAAAAAACAACAAAAAAAGTATTAAAAAGAAGCAAAATAAAATCGTAATAATCAACTAAAATCGGCTTAACTTCATAGTTGATTATTAAATGATGATTAAGGCTCTGTAAATACCCCTATGGAGTTGAGATATGCTGAAGAAACGGGAATAATACACCCACTATTTCCAATGGGACTTTTTTGGCATGGATATTAAACAAATTCAGCAGCTTTCTTCTACAGACATGACTCAAGTTAATCAATTGATTACTGAGCAATTGAGCTCTGATGTTGCATTAATTAATCAACTTGGTTTTTACATCATCAATAGTGGTGGTAAACGCATTCGCCCTTTGATCACAGTACTAGCTGCACAAGCCTTAGAAGTACATTCTCCAGAAACAACAAAATTGGCTGCTATCATTGAGTTTATTCATACGGCCACGTTATTACATGATGATGTTGTTGATGAGTCAGAATTGCGGCGCGGTGAGAAAACCGCAAACGCCCTATTTGGTAATGCTGCTAGTGTATTAGTAGGTGATTTTCTTTATAGCCGTTCTTTTGAAATGATGACCGAGCTAGAAAACCTTAAAGTAATGAAAGTACTAGCTAGTGCGACCAACGTCATTGCTGAAGGTGAAGTATTACAATTAATGAATTGTAATAATCCAGATACGACTGAAAAAGTGTATATGGACGTTATCTACTTCAAAACAGCCAAACTATTTGAAGCTGCGACACAGTTAGTTGCAGTACTAGGTGAGCAATCGACAGATATTGAAAATGCTCTATTGGATTACGGTAAATATCTAGGTACTGCATTCCAACTGACAGACGACGTCATGGATTATGCATCTAACGCTAAAGAAATGGGTAAAAACACCGGAGATGATCTTGCAGAAGGCAAACCAACTCTTCCCCTACTATATGCAATGCAGCATGGTAACGAAGCACAAACTAGCTTGATCCGAGAAGCGATTGAAAAAGGCAATGGGATCGAAAATTTTGAGACTATCATGCAAGCTTTAAACGAAACCAAAGCTCTAGAATATACAAAAGCACGTGCGATGGAAGAAGCCGACAAAGCCATTAATGCTATTGCAATACTACCTGACAGTGATTACAAGCAAGCACTGATCAGTCTTGCGCATATTGCAGCTAACCGAAAAAGCTAACCATTATAGTTAATAGCACTACTCATTAGGTTTAATAGTAGTAACACAATCAACGACAACACGAATAATAGAAGGGACAATATCTACGTATTGTCCCTTTTTTATGTCTATTTTTGACGAGCTTATCGAGGCTTTTACCTAGTTAAACTGACTAACTATTTAATATCTTGCAAGATCAAAAAGGCCCGCGCTATTTTCAAAAATAACGCGGGCCTTTTTTAACACAATTATACCTATACCAACCACACTAATTAACTGATCTATTTTACTTGTTAAAATAACTTATTTCTTCGTTGTAATTTTCGTAAATAGGGCAACTATTAGAGAATTAACATCTTGTCGTTAATTCTCCAACAGACAATTAACCAAGTTAATCGTCTAAAGACTTAAATTACGTCTTGAACTAAGTCATTTCTCAGGCGCAAAATTTAAATCAATTATTCAATGTGATTAATACTATTCGCTAAATGGATTAACGCGGATAATTGTTTCGTTACGATCTGGACCAGTTGATATTAGATCCATAGGGATCCCAGTCAACTCTTCTAGACGTTTAATGTAAGCTTTTGCATTAGCAGGCAGTGCATCATAAGTAGTAACACCAAATGATACTTCAGACCAACCAGGCATTGATTCATAAACAGGAACAGCCTGCTCATAACCATCCGCACACATAGGTGGTACATCAACAACTTTACCGTCAGGCATAGTGTAACCAGTACAGATCTTAATTTCTTCTAACCCATCTAATACATCAAGCTTAGTTAAACAAAAACCAGTAATACTGTTTAACTGTACTGCACGTTTAATCGCAACTGCATCAAACCAACCTGTACGACGTAAACGACCTGTTGTAGCACCAAATTCATGGCCGACTGTGCCCATATGGTGACCAGCAGGGTCTAAGTGTTTAACCCCGTCGTAAAGCTCAGTCGGGAAAGGACCCGAACCAACACGTGTTGTGTAAGCTTTCACGATACCTAGTACGTAATCAAGATGTGTAGGACCAAAACCACTACCAGTAGCAACGCCACCAGCGGTTGTGTTTGATGATGTTACGTATGGGTATGTACCGTGGTCAATATCCAATAACGTACCTTGTGCACCTTCAAACAAGATAAGATCACCACGTAGACGTGCTTTATCAAGCTCATCTGTCACATCAATAACCATGCTAATTAATAGCGGAGCCATTTCAATCATTTGTGCTAATACATCTTCGTAACTTACTGGGTCAGTTTTATAGTAGTTAACTAATTGGAAGTTATGGAACTCCATTACTTCTTTAAGTTTAACGGCAAACTTCTCCATATTAAATAAGTCATCTACACGCAAACCACGACGTGCAACCTTATCTTCATAAGCTGGACCGATACCACGACCAGTTGTACCAATAGCTTTATTGCCACGTGCTTTTTCGCGCGCAACGTCTAATGCTACATGGTAAGGAAGAATTAGAGGACAACCTTCACTAATTGAAAGACGCTCTTTGGCTGGAATGCCTCGCTCAATAAGCATGTTCATTTCATTGAACAATGCATCAGGTGCTAATACCACACCATTACCGATGACACATTTTACGTTTTCACGCAGTATGCCTGATGGAATCAGATGAAGTACTGTTTTCTCTCCATCGATTACTAGTGTATGACCCGCATTGTGGCCGCCTTGATAGCGTACAACCCATTGCGCTTTGTCTGTAAGTAGATCAACTACTTTCCCTTTACCTTCATCACCCCATTGAGTGCCAAGAATTACTACATTTTTTCCCATCAGAATCACATATCTCTAGCGAATTGAGCGGGGATTTTAGCAAAGTTTAAACAGTTGGATCAATATCTTTGTGAGTTTATCGCGACATATATAATTTAAAATAAAAAAAAGGCCGATAAATCGGCCTTTTTACAATCACTTAGTATTTAATTTCGAACTATAAATAGTGAATATTATTTCTTATTGTTCATATATTTAAAGAAGTCTGAGTCAGGGCTTAATACCATTACGTCTTGTTTGTCTGCAAAGCTTTTTTGATAAGCTTGCATACTACGCATGAAGGCATAAAACTCAGCATCTTTAGCAAAGGCTTCTGAGTAAATTTTAGATGATGTTGCATCACCACGACCACGTATCTCAGCAGACTCTTTATTTGCTTGAGCTAGCATAATAGATACTTTACGGTCGATATTAGCGCGTATCACTTCAGATTTTTCTTGACCTTCTGAACGATGCTCTCTTGCAACAGCTTGTCGCTCGGCGCGCATACGCTTGTAAACACTATTACTCACACCATCCGGTAAATTAATTTTCTTGATGCGCACATCAACTACTTTAATACCTAACTCAGATGAACGTGCCATACGTTTCAATGCCGTTTCCATCACTTCACCACGTTTACCAGAGACAATATCTTTAATCGTATGTGAACCAATTTCATTACGCAGACCATTATTGATTTTACGCTTCAATAACGCTTCAGCTTGCATTTTATTACCACCAGTTGATAAGTAATAAACCGCTAAATCATCAATTTGCCACTTAACATAAGAATCAATGATTAAATCTTTTTTCTCTGATGTTACAAAGCGATCTGGTTGGTCATCTAGCGTTTGAATACGTGTATCCATAACACGAACAGTATCGATAAATGGCACTTTGAAGTGTAAACCAGGTGCATAAACCACTGGATTATTATCACTATCACGTTTTACTTTACTAAACTGTAAAACAATACCGTTTTGACCTTCAGAAACAACAAACGCGCTGCTAATGAAAGCTATAAACAAAATTGCTGGTAGTATTAATAATTTTTTCATTAGTAGTCTCTCCCCGTTGTACGGCTGCTACGCGAAGCTCTCTCATTAATTGCGGCACGCTCATCTAGGTCTGCTTTTTGATCTTCACGTGAACGTGTTTCGATCTCAGTTTCAACCGGTAAACGTGTTGTGTTGTTAGACTTATCCATCAATTTATCAAGCGGAAGGAAAGTTAAGTTACCACCTGCTTTGTTATCGATTAATACCTTAGATGCATTACCCAATACTTTCTCCATCGTTTCAATGTATAAACGTTGGCGAGTGACTTCAGGGTTAGCTTGGTACTCAGGTAGTAATTGATTAAATTTAGCAACTGCACCTTGCGCTTCTAAGATAATACCTTCTTCATATGAACGAGCTTGTTGTTCGATACGTTTAACTTGACCACGTGCAATTGGTTCTTTCTCTCGCTCATAAGCTTCAGCTTCACGTACAAAACGCTCTTCATCTTCTTGTGCAGCAATTGCATCATCAAAGGCATCTCTAACTTGTTCAGGTGGACGTGTTTGTTGTAAGTTCACGTCTAGAATTTGGATACCTAAGTGGTAGCTCTCAATAATTTTATTAAGCATCTCCCACGTTTCTTGACGAACCACTTCACGACCTGTTGTTAATGCATCATCCATAGTTGAATGACCAATAACAAAACGTAAAGAACTGTCTAACGCCTGTAATAAACTATTATCAGCATTAGTTACGCTGAATAGATATTTTTCAGGCTCAACGATTCGGTATTGAATTTCCATTGAAACTTGTACAATATTTTCATCTTCGGTCAACATAAAACCAGATGTAGGTAAGGTACGGAAGGCTTCAACGTTAATTGGAATAATTTGATCAACAAACTTTGGATTCCAATGTAAACCAGGTTCAACCTGTGAATGATAAGCACCAAAACGCAGTACAACACCACGGTCAGATTCTTTAATGGTATACCAACCACTGGCGAACCAAACAATAGCGATGATACTTAGTATGGCAATAGCAACAACCTTACCGCCATTACCACTGTTGCCACTAGAAGGACCTTGTGTAGATTTCTTTCCAAATAAGCCACCTAAAAATCCAGATATCTTTTGAAAAACAACGTCTAAGTCAGGAGGTCCCTGCTCATTCTTTTTATCGTTTTTGTTCCACGGGTCTTGATCTTTTTTATCATCTTTACCCGGTTCATTCCAAGCCATGTTAGCTCCTGATTTACTCATAAATTGAATTAATAAAATCTGTTTAATAATGAATCATTTAAAAGAATTTACCAAACACTTAAACTATTACTGCAATGTAACAATGTTCAGTCTAATAATAAAGCGCTTAATGACATATTAGGTCCAATCTTCTTTCTCTAACTCTGCCACTGTTTGATAATTATTATCCACTACAAATTGCTCTATGTAGTCACCTTCTTGCTTTATTAAACGTTGCCAATCGGTGTTATTCAAACGAATATCGATTACACAATTACCATTTTCTGCATAGCTTTCATTTTCAATACACTCTAATTGATAAAATAGAGCACGCAACTTGCCTTGAGCAGGTGGTATTGATAATTGTAATGAACGAATCTTACCCGATAATAAACTGCTTAAAGCATTAAACAATAGATCTACACCAATATTTTGCTGTGCTGATAACCAAACGCGAGTTGGCACACCTAAATCATCATAGTCTATTCTTGGTTCCGCTTCTTCTAGCGCATCAATTTTATTCATCACCATTAAATGAGGCACTTCACTAGCATCAATTTCTGCTAACACTTCTTCTACAGCTTCAACATTGGCCAAGTAGTTTTCATCAGAGCAATCCACTACATGTAACAACAGAGTTGCTTCACGTGTTTCTTGTAAGGTCGCCTTAAAAGCTGCCACTAAATCATGTGGTAAGTGGCGGATAAAGCCTACTGTATCAGCTAAAATACAAGTACCTACATCATCTACTGAAATTTTGCGTAATGTTGGGTCTAAGGTCGCAAATAGTTGGTCAGCAGCATACACTTTTGCTTCGGTAATTTGATTAAACAAAGTCGATTTTCCGGCATTGGTGTAACCCACCAGCGAAACCGTTGGCACTTCATTACGAAGACGAGCTCTACGGCCCTGCTCACGTTGTTTCGATACCTTGTTTAACCTTGATTTAATCGTTGTGATACGAGCGCTTAATAAACGTCTATCAGTTTCTAACTGAGTTTCACCAGGACCACGCATACCAACACCACCTTTTTGTTTATCAAGGTGACTCCAACCACGTACTAACCGGCTCGACATATAATGAAGTTGTGCAAGCTCAACTTGTAATTTACCTTCATAGGTGCGTGCGCGTTGTGCAAAAATATCCAGAATTAATGCAGTTCTATCTAACACTAAACACTCACACTTTTGCTCCATATTACGCAATTGTGCAGGTGATAATGCATGATTGAAGATAACAATATCAGCGCCCATGGTATGAACGGTATCTGCAATTTCTTGCGCTTTACCTGTACCAACAAAAAAACGTGCGTGAGGTGACTTACGAGGACCTGTTACTGTGGCAACAGGTGTAACACCGGCAGAGCTAACTAACAACTTTAGTTCATCAATATCTTCTTTATTATTTTCATCTGTAAAAGAGACATGAACTAAAACAGCCTGTTCACCGGCTTCATAACGATCAAACAAATAATTCTCCAATATAATAAGTAAAGATAATAGGTGGTGCTTAATGACGAGATTTCAAGACTAAACATCAAATTTAATCCTATCACAGCTGTCAGATGAATATACTGTATAGATTAGAAAAGAGACCACTATTAAATAAAAAAATGGCCTGCATTAAGCAAGCCATTTTATTTATAATAGGATAATTCCCATTTCATTAAATAAGTACACTATTCTTCGTGAGTGATACTTGGTAATGCTCTACTAGGTACTACAGTAGAAATTGCATGTTTATATACCATTTGACTAACAGTATTTTTTAATAAAATGACAAATTGATCAAAGGACTCTATTTGCCCTTGTAGCTTTATTCCATTTACTAAATAAATTGCGACAGGGATTCGTTCTTTACGCAAGGTATTTAGGAAAGGATCCTGAAGTGATTGTCCTTTTGCCATTAGCGATTCCTTAAGTGTTCTTTATTATTATAATCAAATATAAGTATAACTAAGGAATAGAAAAAAACCGACTGAAAACGTAAAATTTTGATCCGTACCTCCTTCTATCCTCTTGTAATTTAAATAACTAACGATTTGCACTAGATTTGGACGCTTATAAAACACCTTTAATTTTTTCAAAGTTATCTAGATCGGCACTTTCTAACCAATGGATATTTTGTTTCCAACCTCTTAACCAGGTCATTTGTCGTTTAGCTAGTTGGCGAGTCGCAACGACACCTCGGAAACGCATCTCTTCATAATCCATTTTTCCTTCTATATATTCCCACATTTGACGATAGCCAACACAGCGCATGGAAGGTAAATCTAAATGTAGGTCGCCACGTTCATACAAGGCTCTGACCTCTTCCTCAAAACCACCAGCTAACATCAGATCAAAACGACGCTCTATACGTTCATGTAACACTGCTTTTTCAGATGGCGCTATCGCAAATTGTTGTACATCAAACGGGATTGGATCACTTTTTACTTCGGTCAGCTCCGTCATGCTTTTACCTGTAATACGGTACACTTCAATGGCACGAGCCAATCGTTGTGGGTCGTTAACATGAATACGCTTCGCAGAAACGGGATCTATCTGTTGAAGCTCTTCGTGTAGTGCTTGCCAACTGCTTTCATTAACTTGCTTTTCTATTGCTGCCCGTACTATTGGATCTGCGCTCGGTAAAGGTGATAAACCTTCTACTAAGGCCTTATAATACAACATGGTACCGCCTACTAATAAAGGCGTATTACCTCTAGCAACAATCTCATTCATTAAATGCAATGCATCATCACGAAAATTGCCCGCGGAATAACTCTCTGTAGGGTCAATAATATCAACTAACATGTGAGGAGCTAAAGCTTGCTCTTCTGCACTTGGTTTGGCTGTACCAATATCCATCTGTTTATAAATAAGTGCAGAATCCACACTAATGATTTCACAGCGACATTGTTGAGCCAGTTTGATCGCTAAATCTGTTTTACCTGAGGCAGTTGGCCCCATTAAAAAAATCGCTTTTGGAAAGGCGCTGGTAATGGTGTCGGTCATTCTATTGAATACCCTGTAATAATAATGACAAATTAGGTTGTTTAAAGCAGCTTTGTAGTGCTTCCTCTGACAAACTGCTTAATGCTTCAAGTAAAGGATTTATCTCTGTTGCAGAAAACGCTTT
This sequence comes from Psychromonas sp. KJ10-5, assembly GCF_055808325.1. Taxonomy (NCBI): domain Bacteria; kingdom Pseudomonadati; phylum Pseudomonadota; class Gammaproteobacteria; order Alteromonadales; family Psychromonadaceae; genus Psychromonas; species Psychromonas sp. KJ10-5. Next base: position 2,072,720 of record NZ_CM147864.1, read on the forward strand.
TTCAGACTCTTGAGCTACTAATAAGTGGCTGAGTTGATCACATAATTGCTTCACTTGTTGCTCGCTATTTTGGTTTTCTACTTGGCTATCTACCTGGTTGGATGAATCGAATAGCTGCGGTAAAATAGTCGCAATCGGAGCATGTCTAAAAGCGGCAGGCACTTGACTAACAATCACAAACTGCGATTGAAATTTATAAGTGAAACCTAAGCGAGCTAATAATGTGCTAGCTTGCTCTGCTACAATTAACATCTCAGCATTCAATTTAAAGCGTACTGGCAACAATAAAGGTTGTGAAATCACTTCACCATCTTGCCAAGCATTGAATAGCTGAGCAGACACGCTATTTTTATGCACTTTAGACAGTGACATGATCAATAAACCATTCGATGTTAATGCACTTAATGAAGCAGCAATAGGTTGAATCAGCAAATGCTCTTGATCAATCACACTGACTAATTTAGCCATTGCGGAAGAACTTTGTGTACTCGTTGTATTACTGGGTAACGCAATATCCTGCTGGAACGCTTCCGCCACAAAATCACAATAAGCACCAACTTGTTGATGGTCTAATTGTGGGCGGGCTGGCATCGCAGAATAACCACCAGAAGTACCAGAATACTCACCACGACGAGGGCTCGCTTCGCTGTTCGAAGCTTGATTGTAATCACCGGACTGCCCGCCGGATAACTGACTTGGTGGTTGGTAAGCATGCTCTGCTACGCGGGGTTGCTCAGTAGCTTGCTGCGCTTCAACATCATGACTTAATAATGAGCTATCACTCAAAGTTGAGTTTAGCGTGCTACTGATAAAGTCATGCACCCAGCGAGCTTGATGGAATCGTACTTCATGTTTAGCAGGATGCACATTGACATCCACCTCTTTAGCATCACATTCAATGTAAATAATATAACCAGGAAACATGCCCTGTGGAATAAAGTGTGCAAACACTTGTTTAATCGCATGATTCACTAATTTGTCTCGAATCATGCGTCCGTTGATATAACAATATTGCACATCAGCTAATGGACGAGGAGATAAACGATCCGATACCCAACCGGATATCTTCAAAGCTTGGTCTGCATGTTCAAAAAACACCGCATGTTGAATAAACTGCTCGCTGCAAATAGCTGCAATACGTTTTTCCTGCTGTACCTGTTCTGGCGCAGCTCTGTACTGCCTTACGATTTTTCTATTATGTTTGAGAGTGAGCGCAATATCAAAGCGACTCAATGCAATACGCTTGATTAACTCGTCTATATGTTGAAATTCAGTTTTTTCTGTTTTTAAAAAGCGACGTCGAGCAGGTGTATTAAAGAACAGATCCAACACCTCAACAGTTGTCCCTTGCGGATGAGCGGCAGGCTGTACATTAACTTGCATATCTCTGCCTTCAGCAACGGCTTGCCATGCTTGCTCTTGGTCCGCAGGTTTAGAGGTAAAAGTCAATCGAGAAACAGAGCTTACACTGGCTAATGCCTCACCTCTAAAACCTAAACTGACAATCGCCTCTAAGTCATCAAGATGGCTTATTTTACTGGTAGCATGGCGGCTTAATGCAAGTGTCAATTGATCTTTACTGACACCTTTACCGTTATCTTTAATGCGCATGCACTTAGCACCACCCTGCTCTATTTCTATTTCAATACGGGTGGCGCCAGCATCTAAACTGTTTTCCACTAACTCTTTAACCACAGAAGCAGGACGCTCTACCACTTCACCAGCCGCAATTTGGTTAGCTAAACGTGCAGGTAATATCTGAATTGACATGATAATAGACTCGTTAAACTAGCTCACAGGAATTGTTAACACTTGGCCAACAGCCAATGATTTACTACGTAAATTATTAGTCGAAATAATTGCACTGGTAGTTGTACCATAACGCTGTGCAATTACCGACAATGACTCTCCACTGCGCACTTTATGTTGTGTTTTTTGCGCGCTAGCCGTTGGTATTTTTAAACGTTGACCAATATTTAATGAATTTGAACGTAAGCCATTAAACTGTTTTAACTGTTGTGTAGACACGCCGTATCGGCTTGCAATCACTGACAAAGATTGGCCTTTTTCCACGGTATGTGTTGATGGTCGAACCGGTGCGCTGTAATTTTTACTTGGAATTTTCAGTACTTGGCCTACAGACAAACGTGTCGAACTTAACTGGTTATAAGCTTGAAACTGTTGAGCGCTTCTATCATAGCGTTGCGCAATTACAGACAATGACTCACCACGCTCTACTTTATGCTCTGTTGGCTCCTCTACTTTCACTACAGGTGCTTGATAGTTTGAACTCCCCGCCCCAGGTATTTTAATCTTTTGACCAACACGTAAAGAGGTCGATTTAAGATTATTATAACTTTTTAAAGTCGATGTACTGGTACCATACTTTTTAGCAATGACGGATAAAAACTCACCTTTTTTAACCACATGAAGGCGTCTAGGTTCAGCTTGTACTTGCCCGCCTGGTACTTTCAATTTTTGCCCAACAAAGACACCACTAGATTTTAAATTATTCGCTTGTTTAAGGTGGGTAATATTCGTCGCATACTTTTCAGCAATAACCGATAAAGAGTCACCTGATTTCACCGTATAAATCTGACTTTTTATTTGCGGTTTTATTTCCGGTGCTGGTGCTTTCGGAGCCACCTTTTTCTCCACAACACGTGTCTTTGTTGTTTCGGTGTAAGCACCAGGTATTTTAAGACGTTGCCCGACGCGTAATGTAGTTGAGGTTAGCTTGTTATATGAGGTTAACTGTTTAATACTTTTATTATATTTTTTAGCAATGGCTGATAGATACTCGCCACGAACAACGGTATGAACGACAGGTGTTTTAACCACTACTGTTTGTGTATTCGATGCTGCATTACCCGCACCAGGAATAGCAATTTTTTGTCCCACCGATAGTGTGGTATTTGATAAGTTATTATAAGCCACTAATTGCGCAGTAGTTTTACCGTATCTACTAGCAATTACTGATAAAGACTCACCTCGTTTAACTATATGGGTTGTCGCTTTTTGCACTGAAGTAACACGAGGTTCAGGTTCAACTACAACCTGATAATTCTCTGGAATACTTAATACTTGTCCAATTTTTAAAGAACTAGATGTTAAATGATTAAAGCTTTTGAGTTTTGCCGCACTCACACTGTAGCGCTTAGAAAGAATTGATAGCGACTCACCACTTCGCACCGTATGTTTAGTCGCATGTTTTTTCTGAGCAAACAAAGTCCCTTGAGGTGGTTTTAAACTAAAGTGTTTGTAAATCCCTTTAAACACTGCATTCGCTATTTTAGCTTGAAACTCAGCTTGGTTAAGTAAACGTTCTTCAGTTGGATTAGTAATAAACCCAGCCTCCACCAAGATAGAAGGAATATCAGGTGATTTTAATACTGCAAGACTGGCATGCACAGGCTCTTTTTTATGCATGGTAGTAACTTTAGATAGCTCACTTGTCACTAAGCTACCAATGTTATAACCCACCCCCATGGTATTCCCCATGGACATATCCAAGAGCATTTTATTCAAGAATGGCACACTGTCTGAGTCTTGGATTAAATCTCCCGCACCACCTAATAACTGAGATTGCGCTTCATTTTTTTCCATCCAACGACCTAACTCAGTGGTCGCTCGACGATTAGATAATACCCAAACAGACGCACCTTTAGGGCGACTAGAAGTAAAACCATCGGCATGGATAGACACTAAAAAGTCTGCTTTACCTTTACGTGCAATTTCAGAACGTTTGTTTAAGTTAACAAAATAATCACCAGTTCTGATCAAAAATGATTGCATACCACGTTGTGCATCAATAGTGTTTTTTAAGCGTTTAGCAATTTGTAGTGTGACTTTTTTCTCGTAACTATATTTACCCAAAGCCCCCGGATCATCACCACCATGACCAGCATCTATCGCGACGATAATGTTACGGCCATTAGGCGTTGCCGCTATTTTAGTGGGAACCTTGGTAGCAATTGTTGGTAAATCAATGACTAAACGGTGCCCATAGGGCTTTGCTGGCGGTAAGCTGAAAATTCTTGCTTTACTCGCAGTGGTTAAATCAATCACCAATCGAAAAGTATTCGCTTTTGCTGTTTTACTTTCGCGAATGCGAGTGATCAACTTACCTTTATTAGTAATCGCATTTAAGTTCGCTTTATTAAGCGTTCCAGTTAAATCAATCACTAAACGATCCGGTTTAGTCAGATAATGGGTTTCGTATTGAGGTTTATTGGCGAGATCAAGTACAACCCGAGTATTGTCAGGAGAAGGCCAGGTACGTACACCTTTTAGTTCATTTTGAGCCGCAGCTACACTTAAACTAATGCATTGCATCATCAGGAAAGCGCAAAGCAAACTAACCTTACTAGATAACAGAGGCTTTAATAACATCACTGGATTGTACTTATTCATCATAAATTCTTTAATACTCTTAAGCCATTATCGGTATTTGCTTGTAACGTAATTTCACGCTGCTCACCAACATAAACGATGGTTAAATCTATATCTGGGTTAGGTAAAAAACCAACACCACGCTCAGGCCATTCCACTAAACAATGACTAGTTTCACCAAAATAATCTCGGATCCCCATAAACTCTAACTCTTCAGGGTCTGATAAACGATAAAGGTCAAAATGATAAACCTGCCAGTCAGCTAATTCATAAGGTTCAACTAACGTATAAGTCGGACTTTTTACATTACCAACATGCCCTAACCCCTGAATAAAACCACGTGTTAAGGTGGTTTTACCTGCACCAAGGTCACCGTGTAGATAAATACACGTAGCAGTTTCACAAGCTTTACTTAAACGGTTACCAAATTGAACAGTTTGTTCAGCATCCAGTAACTTTTCTTTTAATAGATTCGACATTGAGATTTATTCATTCCGGTCTTGAGTTGAGTATATTGACAGCTAAATTCTTTAAATAGCATGAAAAACAATCTGAAATTGCGCTATTAATGAAGATAATAACAGAAAGCAGATACTTCACACTAGTGCTAGCCTAGTGCACAGCATAAACAATCACTCCAGAAAGTAAATTAATTACCTCTAGCCGAGCTAAGAGAAACACTCATGTTTAGTAAGTTATGCTAAACTAATGGCCTAGAAAACAGCTAAAAATAGACTTCTCACAACGAAATGCATAACAAATGACAAAAAATCAAAAATCAGAAGTATTACAAACAGATCCCAAAACTCCACTGTCATCGACTGCGTTAAGTGCGTTAGCTGAAAATATAAAAGCCTGGGGAAAAGCATTAGGGTTTCAAGCTGTTGGTATCAGTGATGTTGATTTAAAAGATCAAGAAGCAAATTTACAAGCTTGGTTAGATAACCAATACCATGGTGAAATGGATTACATGGAAAAGCACGGAATGATGCGCGCTCGTCCAGATGAACTTTTACCTGGCACCTTGCGCGTTATTTCCGTCAGAATGGATTATTTACCTGACGATGCACAATTTGCTGCTAATTTAGAAGACAAAGATCTCGCGTATATAAGTCGTTATGCATTAGGCAGGGATTACCATAAAGTACTGCGCAAACGCTTGAAGCAGTTGGGTGATAAGATAAAAAATGAAGTTGGCGAGTTAGGCTTTCGTCCTTTTGTTGATAGTGCACCTATTTTAGAGCGCCCGCTTGCTGAAAAAGCAGGTTTAGGCTGGGTAGGTAAGCATTCATTATTATTAGATAAAGACTCAGGCTCTTGGTTTTTTCTTGGCGAACTATTAATTGATCTTGCTTTGCCCGTTGATCAAGCACAACAAAATCAGTGTGGTCAATGTGTTGCCTGTATCAAGATCTGTCCCACACAAGCAATAGTTGCACCTTATGTCGTGGATGGACGACGTTGTATCTCTTATTTAACCATTGAGCTACAAGGTGCAATTCCTAGCGAATTTCGTAAAGCAATCGGTAATCGTATTTACGGCTGTGATGATTGCCAATTAATTTGTCCATGGAACCGTTTTGCAGAAACCACTCAAGAGTCAGATTACCAAGCCAAAGACTTTTTACAAAACCAGTCACTACTCAGTTTATTTGCTTGGTCTGAAACAACCTTTTTAAAAAATACTGAAGGTTCTCCGATACGACGTATTGGTTATCAGCGGTGGCTAAGAAATATCGCCGTTGCGCTAGGTAATGCACCAAGTAGTATTGATGTAATTACTAGTTTGCAAAATAAACTAACCGAAAGCGAAGATGAACTAGTCAATGAGCATATTGAATGGGCACTTACCGAGCAACAACAAAAATTGCCAATCAATATAGACAGATTAAACCAGCGCTTAATTAAAGCCGTAAAAAAAGGCTTACCTAGAGATGCTTAAAAATAAATAATCTCAATTAAGGATAAGCAAAATGATACAACACTATTCCCGCGGATTTCTGCGTTATAATAATTATTAACCAAAGTGTAGATAAAGTAATAAAAAAGCCGTTAAACAATTTAATGCTCAACGGCTTTTAAAATGCAAGATAAAGGGTTAAAGATTAACTTTTCACACTTTCTAATTGATCTAATGGCCAACGTGGTTTAGCTTTAATTTCTAATCCTTGTATGTGCCCAGCTTTTAAACGTTGCATACCTGCATAAGCAATCATCGCACCATTATCGGTACAAAACTCACCGCGTGGATAAAATGCTTTGCCACCTAGCTTTTGCATTGTTTCAGCTAACTGCTCACGTAATGCCGTATTCGCACTCACACCGCCAGCAACGACTAAACGCTTTAAGCCAGTTTGTTTTAAAGCTCGCTTACATTTTATCGCAATGGTATCAATCACAGCTTCTTGGAAAGCATAAGCAATATCAGACTGTGTCTGTAAATCATTACCTTCACGAGCAATCGTTACAGCTGCAGAGGTTTTTAATCCACTAAAACTAAAGTCTAAACCAGGTCTATCTGTCATTGGACGAGGAAATTTAAAACGCCCAGCTACACCATTTTCAGCCATTTTAGCTAAACGAGGTCCACCTGGGTAATCTAAACCTAACAATTTAGCGGTTTTATCAAAAGCTTCACCAGCTGCATCATCAATACTCTCACCTAATAAAGTATATTCACCAATATCATCCACTTGTACTAATAACGTATGTCCACCAGACACTAATAAAGCTACAAAAGGAAAATCAGGTTTATCATCTTCTAACATAGGTGCTAAAAGGTGCCCCTCCATGTGGTGAACAGCAATCGCTGGTTTATCCCATGCAAACGCAATACTACGACCAATACACGACCCCACTAATAATGCCCCCACTAAACCAGGGCCAGCAGTATAAGCAATTGCATCAATATCCTCTTTAGTGCAATTAGCTAAGGCTAACGCTTCTTTAATAAGTGGAATAGTTTTTCGTACATGGTCACGAGATGCAAGCTCAGGAACAACACCACCGTAATCCGCATGTAATTTCACCTGACTATATAACTGGTGCGATAACAAACCTTGTTGGTCGTCATAAACAGCAATACCTGTTTCATCACATGACGTTTCAATGCCTAAAATTCGCATACTAAACAACCTTATAACTAAAATAATTAGCTTTTCATTAACGCTAATTAAGTAAAATAGAGAACAAAATAAAAAATGTAACGCATTCTAACGGAAAATACAGCCAAGGTGGATTTTTTTATCAAGCGTGATTATAAGCACGGATCTAAAGATCATTAAGATCTTTCTGCTTTTTTAATGAAAATTAATGCGGAATTTCTTTACATCATCCCCCAAATAGGATTAAAATTCGGCACCAATTTAAATGCACTGGTCAATTTACGACCGTAACCATAAAGGTAAGAGGCATATGCCAGTAATTAAACTTCGTGAAAACGAACCATTTGACGTAGCATTACGTCGTTTTAAACGTTCTTGTGAAAAAGCAGGTATCTTAGCAGAAACTCGTAAACGCGAATTTTTCGAGAAACCTACTACAGTTCGTAAACGTGCTAAAGCAGCAGCTGTTAAACGTCACCTGAAAAAACTTTCTCGTGATAACGCTCGTCGCGTACGTTTATACTAGAATAGATAAAGGTCTCCGATGTCTATAAAAACAAGATTACAAGAAGAGCAAAAGCTTGCAATGCGTGCAAAGGATAAAGTCCGTGTAAAGACTATCCGTTCATTAATTGCAGCTGTTAAGCAAATTGAAATTGATGATAAAATTGAACTTGATGATGACGCTGTCACGACAGTTGTTGTGAAATCGGTTAAACAACGTAAAGAATCAATTACACAATTTGAAAAAGCAGACCGAGCTGATCTTGTTGATATAGAAAAAACGGAACTTGCTATTTTAGAGGAGTTTTTACCTCAAGCACTAACTGCTGAAGAAGTAGATGCTCATATTAAACAAGCTATTGCATCTGTTGATGCACAAGGCATGCAAGATATGGGTAAAGTGATGGGAATACTCCAAAAAGAGATACAAGGAAGAGCTGATATGGCTGCAGTAAGTGGGCTTGTAAGAGCTAGCTTAAAATAGTCGTCTCGTCTTCTTGATTAAAAAAACCTCAGCTTATTTATAAGTCTGAGGTTTTTTTGTTTTAATGAAAGCTACTTTGTTAATTAATCATTAACTTTATAGTAAAGAATTTTATAATTAAGCAATAATATAAAACAGTAAATTGGATGTTAACTAATGCACCGCTTAACGCACTTTTAAAAATAAACCAAACACCAATAGTACTTTGAAAATAAATCTCATCTAATCTGAATTAAAAATACAATAATTGTGTCGTATTAAATACTGTGAGTATACTACTCCCTTTTCTCCATAGGACTCTTAAATGGCTGGCCGCATTCCAAAGAATTTCATTGACGACTTAATCTCACGTACCGATATCGTTGATATAATTGATAGCCGTCTTAAATTGAAGAAAAAAGGCAAAAGCTACCGCGCACGCTGCCCTTTCCATAATGGTAATAACGATTCCACTTTCTCAGTAAGTCCAGACCAACAGTTTTACCACTGCTTCAACTGTGGTGTAAGCGGCAATGTTGTCTCCTTCTTGATGGAATATGATGGTATCGAGTTTGTTGATGCGGTAGAAGTTTTAGCAGAGCAATTATCCATTGAAGTCCCGCGCGAAGAGTCTGGCAGTAATCAACCTGCAACGACCTATGTCGATAGAAAAGACTTATATCAATTAATGGCAGACATTACGCGCTTTTATCAACAACAACTACGTACACATAAAAACAGTGAAAAAGTCATTAACTACTTAAAAAGTAGAGGCTTATCTGGCGCAACAGCGAAACACTTCCAAATCGGCTATGCACCAGACGGTTGGGATGAAGTACGTAAAAAATTTGCTATCAATAAACAAACAGAACAACAACTTATTGATGCAGGCATGTTAATCAGCAAAGACAATGGCGGCAGTTACGACCGCTTCAGAGACCGCTTAATGTTCCCTATTTTAGATAGGCGAGGACGTGTCATTGGCTTTGGCGGTCGGGTATTTGATGATACAACACCAAAATATTTAAACTCACCTGAAACACCTATTTTCCATAAAGGGAAAGAGCTATACGGCTTATATCAAGCTAAACAACATAGTAAAGAGATACAGCGTATTTTAGTAGTCGAAGGCTATATGGATGTAGTTGCCTTAGGGCAATTTGATATTCATTATGCCGTCGCCTCTTTAGGCACCGCAACCACACCGGACCATATACAACTTCTATTCAGACAAACCAGTGAAATTATTTGCTGTTTTGATGGAGACAAAGCTGGGCGAACAGCTGCGTGGAGGGCTCTTGAGAATGCCCTTCCCTCAATCCAAGATGGTCGAACGGTACGCTTTATGTTCCTCCCAGATGGAGAGGATCCAGATAGCTTAGTACAAAAAGAAGGTAAAGCGTTCTTCGAAAAACTCGTCGACCAAGCGATGCCTCTTTCTGACTTTTTGTTTCAACAATTGTTAACACAAGTGGATATGACGAGTGCCGATAGCAAATCAAAACTTGCACAATTAGCTATTCCGTTATTAACTAAGTTACCTGACTCAGTATTTAGACAGATGATGGAAACGCGTTTAATTAGCTTATTAGGTATTGAAAAAGAAGGTTTACAAAAGTTATTACCCGCGGCGAAAAAAGTAGAAAAGAAACCAACTTCGCAAAAAATAACACCAATGAGACTGGCGATTTCATTATTGCTTCAGCATCCTCAAATGGCTTATCAGTTGGCTGAAATACCTGAATTTAAAGAGATACAAATACCGGGGTTAACTCTTTTAAATACACTACTTGAAATTTGTAGAGACACACCCCATCTCTCTACAGGACTGTTATTAGAACATTGGCGTGGTCAACCCGAAGAAAAACAATTAATTGCCTTAGCAACTTGGAAAAACCAAGTTGATGAACATACATACGAAGAAGTATTCTTCGATATATTAGATAACTTTTTATCTTTACACCTTACGCAACGTATTGAATTTTTGAAGCAAAAATCAAGACAGGGCGAAGTTTTAACAACAGAGGAGACAGTGCAATTAGCACAACTTCTCAAAGAACAAAAACAACATTAATGGGATTGGCATAAAATTCAATTTAGGCGTATAATCGAGCGCTCAGATTTTTTCCCATTTACACCACATTTTACGACTAATTTTTTGGATGGTACCTATGGCCCAAACACCTCAATCGCAGCTTAAAGAGCTGATCATTAAAGGTAAAGAAAATGGTTTCTTAACCTTCGCAGAAGTGAATGATCACCTGCCGCAAGATATCGTTGAGTCAGAGCAAATTGAAGATATCATTCAAATGATCAACGACATGGGTATTCGCGTTGTTGAGACTGCTCCTGATGCTGATGATCTAATTCTATCTGGTACAGATAACGATGAACCAGATGAAGATGCTGTAGAAGCTGCTGCGCAAGTATTAGCAACAGTAGAATCAGAAATTGGCCGTACTACTGACCCAGTTCGTATGTACATGCGTGAAATGGGTACAGTTGAACTACTAACACGTGAAGGCGAAATTGTTATCGCTAAGCGTATCGAAGAAGGCATCAAAGAAGTACAAAACTCTGTTTCTGAGTATCCTGCCACTATTCGTAACTTATTAGATAACTACGACAGCTACGAAGCTGAAGAAATGAAACTCACTGATTTAATCAGTGGCTTTATTGATCCTAATGATGATATGACTCAAGCGGTAAGTGCAACTAACATCGGTTCTGAATTATCTGAATCTGATTTAGCTGATGACGACGTAGATGATGTAGATGACGACGAAGAAGAAGAGGAAGGCCCTAAAGGTCCATGTCCTGAAGAAGCGGCAGAAAAATTTGCAGAGTTACGCCGTTTAAATAATATTGTTGAAAAATCTATCACTAAAAATGGTCGTAAACATGCTGATACATTAGCTGCGATCAACGAACAAGCTGAATATTTCCAACAATTTAAACTAATTCCTAAACAATTTGACCGTATGGTGAAATTGATTCGCGGTAATATGAATGCAGCTCGTGTTCAAGAACGTTTAATCTTAAAAATCTGTGTTGAACAGTGCAAAATGCCAAAAGCAGAATTCATTAAACTGTTTAAAGGTAATGAAACTAGCAATGCATGGTTAGAGAAAGTATTAAGCGGTGATCAAGCTTACGTAGCAGGCATTAAAGAAGCAGAAGAAGACCTAGAACGTTGTATTCGTAAGATGTTAGCGATTGAAGTTGAAAGCACATTAAGCATTACCAACTTAAAAGAAATCTCTCGTGCAATGAGCATCGGTGAGACTAAAGCGCGTCGTGCGAAGAAAGAGATGGTAGAAGCGAACTTACGTCTTGTTATCTCGATTGCTAAGAAATACACCAACCGTGGTTTACAATTCTTAGATTTAATCCAAGAAGGTAACATCGGCCTAATGAAAGCCGTTGATAAATTTGAATACCGTCGAGGTTACAAATTCTCAACTTACGCAACATGGTGGATCCGTCAAGCAATCACTCGTTCAATTGCTGACCAAGCACGTACTATCCGTATTCCTGTACACATGATTGAAACGATTAATAAACTTAACCGTATCTCTCGTCAAATGTTACAAGAGATGGGGCGTGAGCCACAGCCTGAAGAGCTAGCAGAACGCATGATGATGCCTGAAGATAAAATTCGTAAGGTATTAAAAATCGCTAAAGAGCCAATCTCAATGGAAACGCCTATTGGTGATGATGAAGATTCTCACTTAGGTGACTTCATTGAAGATACAACGATTGCTCTACCGGTTGATAGTGCAACAAGCGAAAGCCTTAAAAATGCAACAAATGATGTATTAGAAGGTTTAACAGCTCGTGAAGCGAAAGTACTACGTATGCGTTTTGGTATTGATATGAATACTGACCATACTTTAGAAGAAGTAGGTAAGCAGTTTGATGTTACACGTGAGCGTATTCGTCAAATCGAAGCTAAAGCACTTCGTAAACTACGTCACCCAAGCCGCAGTGAACAGCTACGCAGCTTCCTGGACGAGTAATCGAGACTTGATTTATAGGCTAATAGAAATCCTACTTCGGTAGGATTTTTTATATCTAAAACGAAAATAAGCATCAGTTATTCAATGATAAAAACCATATAAAATAAATATTTAAGAATGCTAAGCCAATAGCGATGATTTAATAAGCAATCAAACTGAATAAACTAGACAGCGAAATAAGTAGCTTATATAATCAGCGCACAAATTAAGGCCCTTTAGCTCAGTTGGTTAGAGCATACGACTCATAATCGTCAGGTCCCCCGTTCGAGTCGGGGAAGGGCCACCATATATAGAAAGGTTAGTAGGCGTATTGCTTACTAACCTTTTTTATTGGTGCTACACCTAGCTACATTTACCCTGCTTTATAACCTCTATGTATTCTTCATATCACCCACTACAATACAGATTTAATATAGCTTTAACGCTAAATGAATAATATGAGTCGTATACATTCTATTAAATAAGTACTCTCAATTTAGCTTAGTTAAAATGGCATTGTGTAAGGCAGAAGTTGAGCAAGGCTAATGGCGTTAATCTTTATGGGCCATGGAACGAAGGTGTTAATTCGTATGCTTGGTATAACACTAATCAAGCGTAACAACCTTGTTACTGATTAGTTATTTAACCGAATTTAATGAAAAGCGTTTTGAATTAGTCAAAAGAGATGGACTCTCAAGTAACTAATTCAAATTTAATTAAAGTATTTAGTTAGCTATCCTTGATCTGACTGTCATCGATAACCGTACGATTTCGCCCCATCTCTTTAGCTTTATAAAGTGCATCATCTGCTCTATGTAACCAGTCTTTAAACTCTTCATCATGCCTTATGGTGGCCATACCAATACTAAATGTAACTTTATCGACAGTATCAAATTTCATATTAGCGATATTTTCACGCATTTCATCCATATGTTTAAAAGCGCCTCTCGCCGTAGCTCCCCATAATAAAATAACGAACTCTTCACCACCCCAGCGACAGATCAGATCTTCAACACGCATGTTAATGGTTAACTCATTGGCAAAGCGACATAACACTTCATCGCCAACATTATGCCCATAAGTATCATTAATTCGTTTAAAGTGGTCAATATCTAGTATCGCAAGTGTCACCGGCGACTTATGTCTTCTTGCACGTGCAAGCTCTTTATCAAGTAAACGACTAAATGCTCGACGGTTATATAAATGAGTTAATGGATCCTTAGAAACTAACTCTTCAAGTTGATCATTCTGCTCACTCAATAAAGAGTTTTTCGTGGCAATCTCTTGTGTACGTTGATTCACCATTTTTTCTAAATGCATAGTATGAGTACGTATTTTTCTGAAACTACTATCAAATGCTTTAGACAACTGCCCTATTTCATCTTTTGAATCAATACCATGAAAATATTCACTATTACTATTTACAACGCATTTTACTTCTCGAGTTAATTTAACAATAGGTTTTGTCACTTTATTCGCTAATTGACTAATGAACACTAAAAATACAACCATTAACAGTACAGCGATAATGATTACATTATATAGAATTTCATAAATACCTTGAAAAATTTCAGATTCTTTAGTTGTTACGTATAGCACCCAGTTAGGAAGGTATTTGATATGCGCATAAGTGACTATTTTAGACTCATCTAGTACCAAATCCATATAGCGACCGTAGCCATTATTCTTTAATTTAGCTTCTTTCACTATTTCATTAAAACCAGGGTAGTTCGGATTTTCTTCAGTAGTTGCCCTATTTTTCATAATAAATTCAGGGTTGGGATGAGAAACGAGTAATCCTTCCGTATCAACTAACCAAGCATAACTGCCTAAACCCAATTTAATAGAGGCTAATTTTTTAGGCAGAATATCAATAGGTACTGCAGCAGCTATTGTTCCACTCCATTCATTTTTCTCATTACGAATTGGCACTGAAACCATAATTACCGGCTTAGTTTCAAAGCTAGTATTGACAGGATTACTTACATTAAACTCTTTATTCTCCCAATCCTTACCTTTTAACAATGATGGATGAACCGCTTTCATTCTATTGTAATTTGCATCGGTAAGGTTTAATGCTTGGTCAATGTAAATAGCATTAATAAAGTTATCTCCGCCGGCCTTTATTAACCTTTGCAATAATCGGTGAATAGTTTCTTGATCATTATGTACAGGTTCAAAATCACCACTCAACACTTTTAGCATTGCAACATATTGGGCAAACTCTTGGCTTAATTTAGTGGCATGCATTTGTGATATTTCAGTAGAAGTTGTTAACTCCAACTCTAACATTCTATCTTTTTCATTAATGTATACTGTTAATAAAAGTAATGATGCAAATGCAACAATAACAATAGAATAAATAGTAATGATCTGGGCTTTAATACTATGAAACATAATGACCTTAAAATTTAATTAGTAGGCAGATACTTAGCATCAGATTTAAAATGAAGATATATTTATTAATTATCGACCAAATAAAAAAATACTTAACTTCAAATAACAGGTTTGACGTGATTTAAATTATCTATGGTAGATATTACATAAAACATACAATTATGGTTATTATAAACCACTTTTATTTATGTAAAGTTTCATGTTTTATAGATTAAAAGTGATATTCAGCACTTAATCTTGATAATTTTAACATTTGCCTACACCTTAGACATTGTTTTTTTTCAGTTACAGCTTATAAAAGAAAGTATATTACTCTTACTATTTAATCATTAACCATCTAAGTAACCTATCAAAATACAATAACTTTAATCAATCTCAGCTAGCAAAATCTTCCATTTACTTTAAGCTAGCAATGTACTTTATTAACAGAGCGAATAGGACAATATATGAGCGATTTAACGCCACAACGTATTAAAGAAATTTTAAAATTTGATGCTCAACAACGGTTTCAATACTTATGTAAAGAAATTCAAAAACAACAAGAAGTATGGTTATTAGTTGATGAGCATGGCTGTGTAATGCTTAATACGGAAGATGAAGATTGTGTGCCTGTATGGCCTAATAAAGTATTTGCTGAAGACTGGGCGACAGATGAGTGGTCACACTGTACAGCACAAGCCATTGATTTAACAACTTGGTTTTCACGCTGGACACCCGGCTTAACAGAAGACGAATTATCTATCGTGATTTTCCCTGATAACCAATTAAATGGCATTATTTTGTTCCCTGAAGAGTTTGAGCAAGAACTTACGCCTAACTCAAAACAAAAACGCTATTAATAAAACCTTAGTATGTACTTTTTTATCACAAAAAATAAAAGCCTCTGGTGCCGTAAAATACTCTTTATTATAGCGCTGCTATTACCAACGCTTTTATCGGCCCATCCACACGCATGGGTTAATACCAACACTTATTTTGAAACTCACGAGGCACATATTAGGTCGCTCCATATGACTTGGTCATTTGATGCAGATACTTCGGCTTATATGCTACAAGGTGAAGATGTAAGCCCAGATAACCTTGAAGCTACACTACAAAAACTAACAAAGGCTGTTATCGCTAACCTGTATAACGAACACTATTTTACTTATTTATACGACGGTAATACGCCAGTAAAATATAAAAGTGCGATCCACCCACAAATGGTGAAAGATAAAGATAAGATAGTGCTCAGTTTTGAACTTCCGTTATCTTCACCTATTGCTTTTGCAGGAAAAAACTTCAGACTTTATATTTACGATGAAACCTATTTTGTTGATATGTCTTGGTTAAATAAAGGTGATGTACAGCTATCCGAGCAACTTATCTCTGCTTGTAACGGTGAAATAGTAGAGCCTAAAGTGTCAGACGCACAGAGAGCTTATACATTAGCACTGGCTGCAGATGTAACACCTGATAATACCTTGGGAAGATACTTTTCACAGCAATATAAACTCAATTGCCAATAAAAAATATCAGCATTATAAATTAACCACAATAACCTCAAACAAGTGCCTTGGATGTCAACTATCTAAGGCGAGCTGTTGATAATGTTAAGGAGTATTTAATGCTATCCATTTTCGATATCTATAAAATTGGTATAGGTCCTTCCAGCTCGCATACCAGTGGCCCAATGCTAGCAGCTTATTTATTTGCAACTGAAAATAAAGCACAAGCAAAACTAATCACCTCTATCACTGTTCAACTATATGGCTCTTTATCTCTTACAGGTAAAGGACATCATACAGACAGAGCAATTATATTGGGATTAAGTGGCTATAAACCAGACACCATTAAAGCAGCAACTGCAAAGGCACTTTTGCAGAAAACCTCTGAACAAAAAACATTAACATTTCTTAATCACACACCTATTGCATTCGATCCTGCGATTCATATTGAATTTCATAAAACCAGCTTACCTCTGCATGAAAATGCGCTTCGTTTTCTTGCTTACCAGGGAGAAACACTACTTGACTCAGAAACCTATTACTCCACAGGTGGTGGGTTTATTAGTACTGAACAACAATTATTAACCCCGACTGAGAACACTGAGCGTCAAGTCCCCTTTCCCTTTAATTCAGCGAATGATTTACTAGCGCAAGCAGATAAAAATGGATTAAGTATTGGCGGTTTAGTATTGCAAAACGAACTAACCTTTACCAATCAACAAACCCTAGACGCAACGGCTGAAAAGATCTGGAAAGTAATTAGCCTCTGTTTAGAGCGAGGATTAACCAGTGAAGGTATTTTAGAGGGTGGATTACAAGTAGTAAGGCGAGCACCTGCATTATTAAAAACCTTACAAGCAAACGAAGGTATAGATAATGATCCAATGAGTGTTTTAGATTGGGTTAACTTATATGCTTTTGCAGTGAGTGAAGAAAATGCAGCAGGAGGGCAGGTGGTGACCTCACCAACTAATGGTGCAGCAGGAGTAATTCCAGCCGTATTGATGTATTACCATAAGTACCTACGCAAAATTGATACTACGCAGCTTAAAGACTTTTTAGCAGTATCCGCTGCGATTGGTATGTTATATAAGCGCAATGCGTCTATTTCTGGTGCCGAAGTAGGTTGCCAAGGAGAAATAGGTGTTTCCTCTTCAATGGCAGCTGCTGGCTTAACCGCAATCCAAGGGGGCAGTAATGAACAAGTATGTATCGCTGCTGAAATAGCCATGGAGCACTCTTTAGGTATGACCTGTGATCCAATAGGAGGTTTAGTACAAATACCTTGTATTGAACGTAATGCCATGGGCGCAATGAAAGCGATTAATGCATCAAGAATGGCTTTGAAACGTAACAGTAAATCCCTTATATCTCTAGATAAGGTGATCGCGACTATGTACCAAACAGGGAAAGATATGAATAAAAAATATCGTGAGACATCACAGGGAGGTTTAGCGGTTATTCACATGGCACCGCCTTGTGAATAGGCACAACAATACACCTCTCATGATTAAAGGTGTATTGTTATCAAATCATTATGGATTAATTTTTAGTAATTCAACATCAAAAATCAATAATGAACCAGCAGGAATTTTACCTGCACTACGATTACCATAAGCAAGTCGACTTGGGATAAAGAAACGGAATTTATCACCTTCTACCATTAATTGTACACCTTCAGTCCAGCCCGGAATCACTTGGTTTAAACCAAAAGAGATTGGCTCACCACGTTCCACAGAACTGTCAAATACAGTGCCATCAATTAATGTACCATGGTAATGTACTTTAACTTTACTCTTTGCTGTTGGGTGCTCTGTTCCTTCACCTTTTTCTAACACTAAGTACTGTAAACCTGAATCAGTACTAACAACGCCTTCTTTCGTTGCATTTTCAGCTAGGAAGCCTTGCCCTTTTTGGATGTTTACAGGTGCATCTCTCCCTGAAGTCATCGATTGAAAAACAAAAAATGCCACGATTACAATCGCCACAATTAAAATAAACTTAAGCATGATAAACCCTGTTTTATTAATTAAAGCCCAGAGGGTACTAAATTTTAGAAAGGAGTTTAAGAACAATTTCTCTGCGAATATAAAAAAAGCGAGAAGTTGTTACTCTCCTCGCTTTTTAGCATCACTTTATCATTAACTTATACTGATTTATCTTGCTTTGACATTGCTTCACTCAAACGCAGTTCTTCATTTAACAATGCTTCAACATGGCCCGGTGAATGCGTACTCCCGGAAATCAATCGATACATGGCCGGAATAACAAATAATGTTACGATTGTAGCAAAGGCCATTCCGAAGAACACCACCGTCCCCACTGATATACGACTTTCAGAGCCTGCTCCGACAGATAAAATCAATGGAATGGAGCCAGCTAAGGTAGTAAATGCCGTCATTAAGATCGGACGAAGTCGACGCGCAGCAGCATCAATAATAGCAGTATCTAAGCTCTTACCACGGTCACGTAACTGATTGGCAAACTCTACAATTAAAATGCCGTTTTTAGTCACCATGCCAATCAGCATGATCATGCCAATTTGACTGTAGATGTTCAGGCCTTGATTCATTAACACCATACCAATGAAACCACCTAAAACCCCCATCGGTACGGTAAACATAACGACGAGTGGATTAATAAAGCTTTCAAACTGAGCTGCTAATACTAGGTAAGCCACCAGTAATGCCAACCCAAAAACAATTAACACACTGCTGCTATTTTCGCGGTACTCCTGTGATTCACCAGTGTATGAAACAGTAATATCGCTTGGAAATAGTTCGATAGCTTTGGCATCCAAATAATCTAACACTTCACCTAATGATTTACCTTCCGCTGCACTACCACCAAGCGTAATAGATTTTTGCTTATTAAAATGCGATAGGCGACTAGCAGACGCGACTTCTTCAATATCTGCTAATGTATCTAATGTAATCAATTCACCATCTTTAGTGCGCATGTAAATTTGGCTTAAATCACTCACATTATTAAAGCTATTTTCATCGCCACGTAGGTAAACATCATACTCTTCACCACGCTCTACATAAGTAGTATCACTCTTCCCCCCAAGCATCACTTCTAAAGTTTCAGAGATTTCATCTAAGCTAACGCCTAATTCTGCAGCACGCTCTTTATCCAAAGAAACTAACAATTCGGGTGTTTTTTCTGAATAATCTAAATCACTACCAACAACCATCCCATCAGCTTCTGCTTGTTGTCTTAATAGCTCAGCGTATTTACCTAACTCACTATAATCAGAACCGCCTAAAACAAACTCTACTTGATCGCTAGATCCGCCACGGAAACCAGGTAATAAAGGTCGAACCCGAATATCAGGTAAGTCACCTAACGTTCTCTTCACTAACCCTAATGCCTGATTAGCCGAAACGGTACGTTCATTCCAATCCTCTAGCACCATGATAACAAAGCCCGTTTGATCTCCGGCATTGCCGCCAAAAGCAGGTGCTTGTGTACTAAAGGATCTAATCACGCCTTGTCCCAATAAAGGTAATAGACGTTCTTGGATTAAATCCATATTCGCAGACATACGATTAAAGCTGGTGCCTTCTGCGGCTTTTACAAAGGCAAAGATAACCCCCCTATCCTCTTTCGGTGCAAGTTGCGATGGCACTTGTTTCATCAAGAAGTAACTGCCCGCGATACAAGCAAGAATAACCAAAGGTGCCGCTAAACGTAATTTAATGGCATAACCTAAACCACCACGATAAACGCCCTCTAAACGGGAAAATTGTTTATCCACCCAACGATTAAAGCGATTTTGTTGCTGATGCTCCTTGAGCATTTTACTGGCTAAAACTGGAGTTAACGTCAATGCGATAAACGAGGAGAAAATCACCGACATTGCTAATAACACAGAAAATTCAGTGAACAATAATCCAACCATGCCATCCATAAATGAAATAGGTAGGAAGACCATCACTAACACTAACGTTGTTGCTATTACAGCAAAGCCAACCTCTCTGGTGCCTTTATAAGCAGCCATTAACGGTTTTTCACCTTGCTCAATATGGTGGAATATATTCTCCACCACTACAATCGCATCATCCACCACTAAGCCTATCGATAAAATAAGCGCCATTAAAGTAATAAGATTGATCGAAAAACCAAAGTAATAAGCGGCAATGAAAGCAGAAATCAGAGAAACAGGTACTGTGATCGCAGGAATAATGGTTGCTCGAGCTTGACCAATAAAGATATATAACACCAAGACCACTAACCCTCCGGTGATTAATAGCGTGTTATATACTTCATCAATGGAACGCTCAATGAATACCGTAGAATCATAATTTAATTCTAACTCAGTATTTTCAGGTAAGAATTGTTGGATTTTATCAACTTCAGATCGCACTGCAGCGGCAACATCTAAAGGGTTTGCATCGGTTTGTGTAACAACCCCTAAACTGATATTAACAATGCCATTATTTTTAAACGCAGAGTTCTCATTTTCAGCCCCAACATTTACTTCTGCCACATCTTTTAAGTAGATAGGAGTACCGTCATTAGCACGACGTACCACTAAATAATCAAAATCCTCAGGCTGTGCATACAAGCGCGCAGTTCGTACTGACATAACTGTTGTATCATTGCGTACTTCGCCGCCGGGGCTTTCTACATTTTCAGCTTCTAATGCAGAAAGAATATCATTGACAGTGACAGATCGCCCTGCCATTAAATCCGGCAATAACTTAACGTACATGACTTTGTATAAACCACCAGTCACATTGACTGAACTCACTCCACTGATTAAGCTGAATCGGTCCGTTAGAGCACGCTCGGCGTAATCGGTTAGTTGAGTTCGGTCCATGGTTGAGGACCTGAGATTAATGTATAAAGAAGGCTCACCAGAACCATCATCTTTTGACACAATTGGCTCATCAGCTTCATCTGGTAAGGCCCCTTCCGCTTTAGCAACGGCATCTCGTATATCACTCACCCCTTCGGTAAGATCCCAACCGATATCAAAGGTGACAGTAATACGCGACATGCCATTACGAGTGACCGATTCTACTTCGTCAATGCCACTGATACCTGTCACTTGATCCTCGATCACTGACGTCACCTGACTTTCCATGATGGTAGCACTAGCACCTTCATAACGAGTAGTAATCGATACCACTGGACTTTCTACATCAGGCATCTCTCTAACAGCTAGCTTTTCAAAAGAGACAATCCCAAAAACACAAAGTAATAGGCTCATTACAATGGCCATTACCGGTCGTTTTACTGATACATCGGATAACCACATTATTTGTTATCCTTCTGTAACGCATTAACATTCACGGTGGTTTCACCGGCTTGCTCTACTGTACTTAAATCTTTAATAGTTAGTCCGTCACGCATATTAACCAGACCTTGCACAACAATTCGCTCACCAATCTCTAAACCTGATGCAATCACAGCCTGGTCTCTAATACGGGGACCTAATACTACTTCTCGACGAGATACTTTATTATCGTCACCAACGACATAAACAAAACGTTTAGTGCCTGAATACTCTAAAGATTGCACAGCTATAATAGGCTCATTAACGGCATTAAACACTAAGTTCGCAGACATCAACATACCCGGTTTTAAAAACTCATCTTTATTATCAAAAAGTAACCGAACACGTAAATTTAATGTATCTGGATTAATACGAGAATCAATCGCAACCACTCTACCTACAAAAGGTTGATCCCCCCAAGCACGTGTTTTAGCTGATACTTCCATGCCTACTTGTATTTTAGAAAGGTAACGTTCTGGAACAGGTAAATCTAAGGTCATTTCGGAAAGGTTATCTAGTGTCAAAAGCGACTCGCTAATTGCAACCATCTTACCTTCGCTAAAATCTAATAACCCTATGGTGCCATCAAAAGGTGCAGTAATATTGTGATTATCAATAAACACCTGTGCGGCTAATAATCGAGCTTTACCGATTGCAACGACTGAAGCTTGGCTATCTAACTCTGTTTGCGTGATCGCTTGTTTACCGATAAGACGCTGATAATCTTTTAAGGTACGTTGCTCATTGGCTAAATAAGCTTTTGCTTCAGCTAATAATGCATTGGCACCAGCACTATTCAACTTTATAAGCAGCTGACCCTTTTTAACTTTTTGATTAGCTTGCACTGCAATTTGGGTTACTTTGGCCGCAACCTCAGACTCGATGCTCACATACTCCTTAGCTTGTAACTTTCCAATTAAAGATAAGGATTCTGATACTTCATAAGCACCGACTACCTCGCTATAAATAGGCACTGCTGGAGAAGGCGTGAGTGCCATAGCAAAACTGCTAAATAGACTCAGTAAAAAACTTATTAAGATAAAAACTGGGTTGAATTTTTTCATTTTATTTCTTCTATTTAAAGTGAGGTAAAGCGTATAGGTAGTGTTTATAACAGCTAACACCAATAAAATTAAGCGAATGATCTTAATTGTCATCAATGGTATTGCATTCATCATAAAGTAAAAACCGGAAAAGATTGTGAAGAAAATATGGAGAAATTGTAACAAACGTTACGCAAAACAAGGGAGGTAAATATTAAGAGGTAGTTGCAAAGCTTAATTTGATATCAATCAAGCGAGCTAACTGTTCTAGTTTGCTTGATAAAAAACTGATTGAATATAATTAGTATTAGCACTAAAGAACGGGTTACAAATTGATTCAAAAGTGTCAATAATGACTTGAAATGATATCACTTCAAGTCATTATTTTTATAAAAGACCTAACTGTTCAGAAACTTAGTTGATTAAAGAACCGTTAATACATCTGATAATGCTAGGCGTGTTTTAGGTAAACTAAAATTGTAATCTTCAGAAGCATGATGGTAACCAATAACCAATGCAACGTGACATTCGAAACCATTTAGCTCTTCAGCGAATATCTCACCAACGAGTTCATGGTCAATGCCTTCCATAGGCGTTGAGTCAACTTTCAAACGCGCCAATGTATGCATTGCATTACCTAATGCAATATAAAGCTGTGCTTTAGTCCATGCACTGTTATTCCCTTGCTGGTCAGTATTGCTCTCAGCAAAATGGAATCCACCAAAGGCTTTTTCTCTATTTTCTAATGCAGTGCGTTTATCCTGTATACCTTTATCAACGACTTTTGCATAATCAGCACGGGTATAAGTTGGATTGTGTGCAAATAAAATAATATGCGAACTATCAAATATTAGGTGCTGATTAAACTGATGTTTATTGGCAAAAGAGTCATGCATTCTCTGTTTTGCAGCATCACTTTCAATCACAATAAACTTCCACGGCTGAGAATTAATTGAAGAAGGAGAAAGACGCAAACTTTCATACAGCACCGCTAAATCCTGTTGTGACACTTTCTTGCTAGGATCGTATTTTTTGGTTGTATAACGTGTCGCTAAATCACTAATAATTTGCTCGTGCGTCTCATTTGTTGTTTGCTTCATAGACATACCTTTCGTCGTACTTAAATCAAAGAATTTAATATTCATAACACCAGCGATGTTACCGATATAAAAATAAGCTGGATTCATAGACCCACTGCTAGTTTATAAATACATTGTACGCTTGATTATTTTATTTGATAATAACGAATAAATTTGAATAACTTTAAAATTATTTTTGAATATGTATCATTTAAACGACCTGAAATTGGCGATTCGAATTGCCGATCTGAACAGTATTTCTGCTGCTAGCCGAGAATTAAACTTAACGCCAGCGGCAGCAAGCGCTGCACTTAAACGCTTGGAGAAAAGGCTAAACTGCCAAATATTTATTCGTTCCACGCGAAATATGCAATTAACCGAAGAGGGAAAATTGTTCATTGAAAGCAGTAAAGACGCCATTCAAATATTGGAAGTCGCCAGTAATACGTTAAACAACAATAATGACCAAGTGAGCGGTGATATAGGGTTAAGTGTGCCATCTGACTTAGGTCGCAATATAGTTAGTCACTGGCTAGAAGAATTTTTATCCGCAACACCTTCAGTCACCATGACGCTGCATTTAAGTGATCACAACAGTGATTTAATAGAGCAAAACTTACAAATAGCATTACGTTATGGGCATTTAGCAGACTCGCCATTAAAGCGTAGATACCTAGCTTCATCACCACGTTATGTGGTTGCCTCGCCAGATTATATTAAACAGCATGGTCAACCAAACAGTCCTGCCGAGTTACAACAGCATCGTTTATTAAACTGGAATTTAGGTAAAAACAAACAACATATATGGAAATTTCAAAAAGATAACCAAGCATTAGATCTTAGTATTGAGCCAGCTAAAACCACCAATGATGGCGCACTGTTAAGGGAATGGGCGATTGCCGGCCATGGGATCGCCTATAAAAACTGGATAGATATTGCTAAAGATGTTGAACAAGGCAGATTGATCATTTTATTAAAAGAGTACCGCAGCGAAGATGTACCAGTGCAGCTAGTCTACTTACAAACTGAATATCCAAGAAAGAAGTTACGCATGGTAATCGACTTTTTACTGCAAAAATTTAACGAGTTTAGTCAACAATATCCGTGCCCTTAACAAGTATTCATAATATGTAATACTTGTCAAGGACACTCATTAAAAGACGACTGTAACTTTTGATTTAGCTACTGACTTCATCAACCAAGTACAAAATAGACTGGTAAGCAATGCCACTATGGTGTGATAAACCTATCTCACAAGTACGGCTATTACTATAACCTCGAGTACATCCATTGGGTATTTGCGACCTTAAAGGTGATAATGCAGCACTATTTAATTCAGGTGTTGTAAAACCTTTATCACCAGCCCAACCACAACATTCAATGTGCTCAGGGACAATCACTTCAGAAGCACACTGCTGTGCTAACTGTAGCATCTGTTTATCTAATGCCATTTTTCGTGTACTACAAGTAATGTGTAACATAATCGGCTCTTGTAGCGGCGTAATATTCAAGTATTCAACCAAATAATTAAGTACAAACAAACTCGGCTCTACTACCTGCATCTGCTGTACAGTTTCTTCTGAAAAAGCCTCAATACTGCGTTTTGCACAAGGGCTAGTATCCATTAACACAGGCCACTTGCCATGCTCACTAGCTTCCCATAACGCAGTTTCCAGTTGCGCTGATTTCTGTTTTGCTATATCAAAAAAGCCTTTGCTATCATGTGGCTGACCACAACAAAGGTCATTAATATTATCTGGAATGATTACATCAAAACCTGCTTTAGCTAACAGAGAGCTAGTCACTTCAGTCAAAGAACGTTGATCTTTATTATCAGCTTGCTGCCCCATGCTTCGACTTGAACAGGATGCTAAATACACAACTTTTTTATCGTTTTGTTGACCATGAAGCTTATTGAAAGTACTTTTTAACTTAAAAGTATTTGCGCCAGGCACTTCTGCCGACCAACGTTGTACTCCGTTATTAGATAGATTTGCAATGCCTTTACTAGCTTTATTAAGCCGAGCAGAGCCAAAGGTTTTTTGAGCGACTTGGTTAACCTTCAAGCCTACATTTAATAATTTATTCGTAGTACTAAAATGATTCGCAGTCCAACGAGCAATAGGTGCAAACTGTTGATATTTTAGAGAACGTAATTTTTTTACGAGATCACCAGTATTAATTCCCACCGGGCAACGGTCTGCACATAGCCCAGTCGCTGCACAGGTATCAATACCTTGATACTGAAAAGTATCTGCTAAAGATTTACTGTATGCACTATCACCGCTTTGTTCACTACGTTTCATCTCTCGGTACAACACAATACGCTGACGCGGTGATAATGTCAGCGTACGTGACGGACAAACGGGTTCACAAAAGCCACACTCAATACAACGGTCAATTAGATCATCCGCGGCAGGCATTGGTTTTAGATTTTCAATATGTGCTTGGCTACTTTCATTAATAATCACACCAGGATTCAATAATCCGTTGGGATCAAAAATCGCTTTAATCTTCTGCATTAATGCATAGCCTGCTTTGCCCCACTCTAATTCGACGTATGGAGCCATGTTTCTGCCTGTACCATGCTCTGCTTTTAGTGAGCCTTTATGTTTAATCGCCACTAACTGAGTTAATGCATCCATAAAATCACTGTAACGAACTATTTCAGATTCTGTTTCAAAGCTTTGTGTGAATACAAAGTGTAAGTTACCATCTAATGCATGACCAAAAATAATTGCTTCATGGTAATCAAACTGATCAAACAGCGCCTGTAAATCTCTAACCCCTGCCGCTAAATGCTGTACAGGAAAAGCGACATCTTCTATGATTACTGTTGTACCAACTTCTCGAACAGCCCCAACAGCAGGAAACAAACCTTTGCGTATTGCCCACAAGCTTTCTACCACACTTGGGTCGCGCGTAAACTCGATGGATTCTTTAACGGTATAATTAGAAATAGCCTCCATCACGGCCGCACACTGCTGATTAAGACTCTCTAAGTCACTGGCTCTAGATTCTATTAATAAGGTGCCGACCTCTAAGTCTAACTGCTTAATAAAAGCAGCCATACCAGGTTTATCTGCAATCGAATGCATAGCTCGCCCATCCATCATTTCCACCGCTGACACAGGTAGTTTCGCTAATACAGAAACCACTTGGCAAGCCGTTTCAATATCATTGAATACAATTAATGCAGAGGCTTTATATCGATGCTCAATCACCGTGTTATAGGTAATTTCCTTGATAAAGCCTAAAGTGCCTTCTGAACCAATCATTAAATGTTGAATTACATCAATCGGATCTTGGTAGTCCACTAAGGCATTTAGGGAATAGCCAGTGGTATTTTTAAGGCGATACTTATGTTTAATTAACTTACTTAAAGCGCTGTCATTTTTTACTTGTTCACACAGATCTTTAAGGTCATTAATTAAAGAAGGATGAGACATTTTAAAGCGACTCACACTGTTATTATCGGCAGTATTTAATTGCGTTCCATCAGCAAAAATAAGCTGCATACTATCGACTGTTCGATATGAGTTTTGTGCGACACCACAACACATACCACTGGCATTATTAGCAGCTATCCCACCTATTTTGCAGGTATTGATAGAAGCAGGATCAGGACCTATTTTACGACCATAAGGTAATAGATATTTATTCGCATCAGCACCTATAACACCCGGTTGTAATGTAATCTTATGACCTTGTTCAAGTATTTCATGCCCACGCCATTGATCACTTAATGTAATTAATACTGAATCAGATACCGCTTGGCCAGACAAACTGGTTCCCGCTGCTCTAAATGTGCAAGAGATGTTTAAGGCAGCACAACTTCGAAGTGTATAAATAACTTCATTCGCATTATGCAAACGCACTACTATCTTAGGCACTAAGCGATAAAAACTAGCATCAGTCCCATAGGCAAGTAACTGAGCTGGCTCAGTAAAGATACGCGCTTTATCAATACAAGCTAATAAGGTTTCTTCAAGCTGCTCAAATTGTTTCACATTACTTGCCAACATCACTACTCCTTAACTAACATTTCAGAAAAGCAGCGAACATAGTAGAATGAAGTTAACCGTTTAAATGTGATCTTGCTGGTATTCTATCGATAGCATTATTGATCCCCCCTAGGTTTTTAATAAACACTGTTTAATAACACCCATCATATTTTTAATATCAAAGACATAAGTGGCTTTTTAATGTAGAGTTTCTTGCAAAATATTAAAGAGAGCAAAACAGAATGTCAGAAAGTAAAAATGATAATGCACTACAATTAACACAACTAATTACTCCATTAAACGCAATGCATTTAGCACAATTAACTGCTTTTAGTTTTGGCCTACCTCCACTTTATTTCTGCCGTGAATATCAATCTCTAACATCAGACACTATAAAAAAACAATGTGAAGAGCGGTTATTAAAACAGCTCAATAATGAGCAAATAACAGTACAAGAATTGCAACAATTACTATTGGATAAAGAGTACTTTGATGAAGAAGAAGCAGGCCTACGAGTTGCTCCGCTTACTGAAGAATAGTCTTAGTCATTATGAAATAAGTCTTTTAGATTAAAGACTCCTATTTCAGTTTCGACTAAATAAAATAGTGAAATACAACCATCAGCATTACAGAGGGTGACCAGAAATGCTGATGGTTGTTGATACAGGTGCAGTGCTATTTATCTAATTTAAAGCGTCCTACAATATTATTAAGCTGCTCATTAACTTCATGAATATGATGGGTTTCTTGATTCACATTTGCCCCCGTTACCGTTAACTCTTGTACAATTGAGTGAATACGCGCCATGTTTTGACTCACCTCTCTAATAACTGCATTTTGTTCCTGCGCCGAAGAGGCGATCTGATTACTTAAATCATTAATTTTTGAAACAAAACTATTCATTACTTCTAAGCTCTCAGCCACACTTGCAGCCTCTGAAACGGTTTGCTGGCTAGTGGCTCTTGTACTATCAATTGAGCTCACTACTGCTGTAGATTCATGGCGTAGTTTTTCTAACGCATTTTCCACTTCACCCGTACTGGTTTGAGTACGTGCAGCTAGGGCTCTCACCTCATCAGCTACTACTGCAAAGCCTCTCCCTTGCTCTCCTGCACGGGCAGCTTCAATCGCTGCATTTAACGCTAACAAGTTGGTTTGGTCTGCAATGGCACCAATCACACTTAAAATAGATCCTATATCTTGTGTTTCCTGACTCATATTAGCCACATTAACCGTTGCACTTTCAACCTCTTTAGATAAGCGTTGCAAGCTCACCTGAGCATTAGTAATAATATCTTTAGACGTTTCACCAGAATGATTAGCTTCCTGCGTAAACTGTGCAGTATCCTGTGCGTTAGCAGCTACCATTTCAGCAGTCACACTCAACTCTTCAACCGCGGTGACAACTTGATCCGTTTCCTGCTGATGTTGCGCTAAGATGCCTGCACTATTATCAGAATGATTTTTCAGTGTTTCCACGCCTTCAGATAAACGCCCACTCACCTTTTTTACATCCAACATCATCAACTGTAATGTTTCGATAAAGCGATTTACACTACTGGCAATTTGCCCCAAATCATCATTCGAGTTAACCGCTAAACGTTGCGTTAAATCACCATCACCATTGGATAAATTACCCACCAGCGTTTTCAGTGCTATTACGGGTTGATAGATGCGATTAAGTACAAAAATAAACACTACAATAAATAATAACGTGATCATTAATACCCACAATAACAATGCCCAAGTTGCCTTAGAGACTGCAGCAAAAGCTATTTCATCTTTAACTGCAATCATCAAATACCATGGCGCGCTACCTTCCAACTCAACACGGGTAGAAACCAATAAACTTGGCTTTCCAGCTAATGTAGTATCAGCAATAACACGTTCATTTTTTAACATATTGGCTGAAAAATCACTGAGTTCATCTATTTCTTGTATTTGCTCCTGTGGTTTTACTACTTCACTAGTTGAAGCTAATACCATCCCCTTTTGGTCTACTAGAATCGCCACTGAATCCTTGGCGACATCCACACCTTCCACTAATGTTTGTAAACGAGTTAAACGTACATCGGACGCAATCACTCCATCCTGAACAGCTTGTACTGCAAGTAATAATAAGACGCCCTCTTTAGTGGCAAATACTTCACTTAACGTCAATTTTTCGCTTTTTTTACCAAGTTGATACCAAGAACGCGTACGAGGATCATATTTAGATGGAATACCAATACCATTAGGGAAAGATTCCGATGCTCTTGATGTATAAGATCGCCCATCATCAAACCCTAGCGTCAACTTAGCAACCCCAGTGGCCTCTTTAGCAAATAACATATGCTTCTCATGGTCTGTTTGGTAATTGTTCGCTTTATATAATGCAGCTAAATTACTGACAGGTTGGGAATATGAAGCGATATATTGCTTAATATTATTTGCTTCATATTGAGATGCACTGCTGATCTTATTAATCAACGTACTCTTCGTCGTTTCTGATAACTTATCAATAGAGATAAAAGAAGTGATACCTAGTGCTAAAATCAGCAAACTGGTAATCACTACAATTAAAATATTTTTAAAACCAAGCTTATTCATGAATTTTCCTTGTTGAAACGTGAAACCAATAATGAGTTGACCTTGCGCTCTGTTAGTTTCTGACACTATTCCAACAGTCTAACGACTACTGCCCATGAGTTTTTAAGAGAATGTTAAAAGTATGACTATTACCCCATTAGTAATACAAATGATTTTTAAAAAGTTTTAACTCCATCAAGAAATGACATTTCCTGTTTAAAAACACCACAAAACCAGAGTAAATCGGCTCGATAGATCTTGCTCACATTATTAGTTCAATTGACTGTAAATTCTGCTAAAATCTGCGCCTGAATTCGTTGGAGAGTATTTTATGAAAGACAATAGCCAAACTAAAGTGATCGTCGGAATTTCCGGTGGTGTTGATTCCTCAGTATCTGCGTACTTGTTGCAGCAGCAAGGCTATCAAGTTGAAGGCTTATTCATGAAAAACTGGGAGGAGGATGATACTGATGAGTATTGTTCTGCTGCTGAAGACCTTCAAGATGCTAAAGCTGTTTGTGATAAATTAGGTATCAAACTACATACCATCAATTTCGCAGCAGAATATTGGGATAATGTATTCGAACATTTTTTAGAAGAATACAAAGCGGGCCGCACACCTAATCCAGATATCATGTGTAATAAAGAGATTAAGTTTAAAGCCTTTTTAGAATTTGCAGCAGAAGACTTAGGTGCTGATTTTATTGCAACAGGTCACTACTGTCGCCGCCGCGAAGTTGATGGTAAAGCACAATTACTACGTGGATTAGATACTAACAAAGACCAAAGCTACTTTTTATATGCGGTGGGCGGCGAACAAATTGCCAAAACCTTATTCCCTGTTGGTGAACTAGAAAAACCAGAAGTGCGCCGTATTGCGGAAGAGCAAGATCTAGTGACACACAATAAAAAAGACAGCACAGGTATCTGCTTTATTGGTGAGCGTAAGTTCACTGATTTCCTACAGACTTATCTACCAGCTCAACCCGGCGACATTGTTACGCCTGAAAATGAAGTCATTGGTCAACACCAAGGTTTGATGTACCACACGCTAGGCCAACGTAAAGGTTTAGGCATAGGTGGTTTACAAAACTCAAATGAGAACCCATGGTACGTAGTGGGTAAAGACATGGAAAACAACCGTTTATTAGTCGCTCAAGGTGCAGACCACCCAGCGCTATTTTCTTATGGGTTAATTGCTAAAAAATGTGATTGGGTAGATAGAACAGCGAAGAAAGAAAGCTTTAAATGTACCGTTAAAACACGTTACCGCCAAACGGATATTCCTTGTACTGTAAACCCAATTGACGATGATACGTTAGAAGTTATCTTCGATCAGCCACAAGCGGCAGTAACACCTGGACAATCAGCTGTATTTTACCTCGATGAAGTTTGTCTTGGTGGTGCGATTATTGACCAGCACTTGCAAAAGTAGCTGGTAGCCCAAATATAAGCTGTATAAAGCAATAAGGCTTAGAGGTAGATAAATGTCTACCTCCACATTCATTTATAATAAGAAGTGTACTGATCATGTCATTCCATACCTTAGAATCTCGTAGCATTGCTTTTGCGGCAATGTGCCAAGCAGCTTACTTAGTCGATAAGATTGCGACTAAGGGTATTTGTCCCGATGCAGTTGCCTTTAATGCCTCATTACGTTCAATAGTACGCACTGATAGTGCTGCTCCGTTGGATATTTTAGGTGGGCATGAATCACTAAAACTTGGTTACAAAACCGTGATTGCACAACTGGATAATGTCGACAGCAGCCGTAATATGCAAATCACTAAATATGTAGCAGGTTTGATGGCCTTAGAGCGTAAATTATCAGCTAATTCAGGTACATTAAATCTACTTGGTGAACGTATTAACCAAGTGAATCGTCAATTAGCACATTTCGAAATTGATGACAGTAGTGTGTTAAGTAACTTAGATTCTATCTATAAAGATCTAATTAGTAACTTAGGCCCGAAAATTCAAGTTAATGGTAACCCTAGCTACTTGCAACAATCACAAACACAACATAAAATCCGCGCATTATTATTAGCCGGTGTGCGTGCCGCTGTACTATGGCGTCAAATTGGCGGTAAACGTCGTCAATTATTATTATCTCGCAAAGCGATAGTGCAACAAACCAAACAAAATTTACTAAGAACATAATATTCGTATTACTCTTTCCCAGTAAGGGAATAAAGAAACTATTTAAACAACCTACATATCATTAGGAGCAACAAATGGAACTTTCAGGACTAACAGCTGTATCACCAGTTGACGGCCGTTACGGTAGCAAAACTGCAATTTTGCGCGATATTTTTAGTGAGTTTGGTCTAATCAAATTCCGCGTACAAGTAGAAGTACGTTGGTTACAAAAACTAGCACAAACAGACGGTATCGCAGAAGTTCCTGCTTTCTCTGCTGAAGCAAACGCACACCTTGATGCAATTGTCGCTAACTTCGGTGAAGCTGATGCACAACGTGTCAAAGATATTGAAGCAACGACTAACCACGATGTAAAAGCGGTTGAATACTTCTTAAAAGAAAAAGTGGCTGACGTTGCTGAACTTAACGCTGTATCTGAATTTATCCATTTTGCTTGTACATCAGAAGATATCAATAACTTATCTCACGCTCTGATGTTATCAACAGCTAAAAATGACGTTATCTTGCCTTACTGTAATCGTGTTGTTGATGCGATTAAAGAAAAAGCAATCGAATACAAAGCAATGCCAATGATGTCTCGTACACATGGTCAACCAGCTTCACCTACTACACTAGGTAAAGAGATGGCGAACGTAGTAGCACGTCTACAACGTCAAGTTAAGCAAATCGAAGCAACTGAACAACTAGGTAAAACAAACGGCGCTGTAGGTAACTACAATGCTCACCTAAGTGCTTACCCAGAAGTTAACTGGCAGGGTTTTGCTGAAGAATTTGTAACAAGTTTAGGCGTTACATTTAACCCATTCACCACGCAAATCGAACCACACGATTACATCGCAGAGTTATTTGATGCGATTGCACGCTTCAATACTATTCTATTAGACTTTGACCGTGACGTATGGGGTTACATTTGCCTTGGTCACTTCAAACAAAAAACCATTGCAGGTGAGATTGGTTCTTCAACTATGCCACATAAAGTTAACCCAATTGACTTCGAAAACTCTGAAGGTAACTTAGGTTTAGCAAATGCTATCTTTGATCACTTAGCAGCGAAACTACCAGTTTCTCGCTGGCAACGTGACCTAACAGACTCAACGGTATTACGTAACCTAGGTGTTGCTATCGGTTACTCAGTGATCGCATACGAAGCAAGTTTAAAAGGTATCAGCAAGCTTGAAGCAAATGAAGAAAACATGCTGAAAGACTTAGATGCAAACTGGGAAGTATTAGCAGAGCCAATTCAAACGGTAATGCGTCGCTACGCAATCGAAAAACCATACGAGAAATTAAAAGAGCTAACGCGTGGTAAACGTGTAGATGGCCCAGGTATGAGTGAGTTTATCGATACACTTGAACTACCAGAAGCAGTTAAAGTTGAGCTAAAAGCAATGACACCAGCTTCATACATTGGTCAAGCAGTTGAGCTTGTAGAGAAAATGGCTTAATCCGCTCATTAAGCTAATTGATAAGAGGCAACCTTAGGGTTGCCTTTTTTATTGCGCTAAATATATTATTTCTCAGTGAGTACCTTAGTATCACTTCTCTTACAGCTAAATAACCAATCTAAAAATGGTTGTAGACTACTGTAACAAGCAATACCTACAGAACAGATCAAAATAGCAACCGCCATCTGTAAAGTTAATGTTTGATCCAAAATCCATATAGCTAACAATACAGAAACCACAGGCACTAAGGCCATAATCGCCGACGCTGATACCGCCCCTAACTTATTGATACAGTAACTCATACAAAACAAGGCTAAAATACTAACAACTATCCCTTGATATACACCTTGTAGAATAATCTCAGATACTGGTGCAATGCTGAGGTGAGTAGGTAGAAAAAACCAAATCGGCGTAAAAAATAACGCATTCACAATCGGAACAGAGATCATAATCGTCTTAATATTGATCTGCCATATTTTCATTGAAACAGAATAAAAAGCGATGAAGAAAGCCGCCAGTAGTAACCATAACAAAGCAATTAGACTCGCCCCACCACTACTCGTAAACAGTAAACTATTAGCCACCAAAATCAGAGTAATACCCAAATATTGAGTACGGCCTAAACGCCCTTTTTTCCACACATACAAAATCAGCGCACACATAATCGGCATAGTCCCATTAATGATCACGCCAGTATTCGCAGCATCTGAAATTAATAAACCAATCAAACTAGCGCAGACATATAAAGCACCGCAACATAGACTACAAATAATAATAGGTAAGGTGAAAATAGACTTAAGTGAAGTTTTACTAAACAAAGCATATAGAACAACAATCGCTGCCGCTGTTAAAAATCGCACGCCAGTTACATCCCACACCGTTAAAGAACGTGATAACCCCCATTTAGAAATAATGATCCAACCTGACCAAATCATCACCACCACTAACCCGGCGAGTAAACCCGTGACCTTATCAAACTTGATCGACCTTTCCATTATACTTCCTTGAAAATGAACTAATATGAGGATAACTTCATCAACATTATCACAAAAATCGGCTTTTAATGATGAATATCTAGCGGCATAGCGGTATCGCTACCCTGCTTATAAACGACCTGTTACACTCCAAATTATTTTATACAGAAAGGCGCGACAACATGTTTGAACTTAATTTTGAAATTAACCAGTTTTTAGATACTTACTGGCAAAAGAAACCCGCTTTACTCAAACAAGCTTTTATCGACTTTCAAGATCCAATTGCACCCGATGAACTAGCAGGACTGGCCATGGAAGAAGACTTGGAAAGCCGATTAGTTTATCAACAAGATGACCAATGGCATGCAGAATGTGGCCCATTTAAAAGCTTTGAACGTTTAGAAAAAGATGGCGCGACTTTACTGGTTCAAGCCGTTGACCATTGGCATCCAGATGCACAACAACTAGTACGCCCTTTTCGCTTTCTACCTAACTGGCGCATCGATGACCTAATGATCAGTTTTTCAACACCTAAAGGTGGTGTTGGGCCACATATTGATAACTATGATGTATTTATAATTCAAGGTGAAGGTAAACGTCACTGGCGTGTTGGTGCTCGTCAAACATTACCTGAATTTGCTGCACATGGTGCACTAAAACACTGTGGTGAATTTAATGCCGCTATTGATGTAGAAATGGAACCAGGTGACATCCTATACATCCCAAGTGGCTGTCCGCATGAAGGTTATGCGATTGAACCATCTTTAAATTACAGTGTTGGCTTCCGAGCACCAGACCAAAATGATTTACTGAGTAGCTTTACAGATTACAACATCGACAACCATGACAATGCTTTGCGTTACACTGACATTCCAATGCAAGTACGCGAAAAACCGGGGTGTATTGAAGACTCTGAATTAAATAAGCTACATCACGTAATGCTTGCTAACTGTAAAACACCAGAACAACTTATTCCTTGGTTCGGGCGAATGATCAGCGAAGCAAAACATGACTTAGACATCGCAGCACCAGAATACCCGCTAGAAAATAAAGAG
Organism: Psychromonas sp. KJ10-5; assembly: GCF_055808325.1. Classification (NCBI taxonomy): domain Bacteria; kingdom Pseudomonadati; phylum Pseudomonadota; class Gammaproteobacteria; order Alteromonadales; family Psychromonadaceae; genus Psychromonas; species Psychromonas sp. KJ10-5. The sequence goes on from NZ_CM147864.1 coordinate 2,108,677, forward strand.
ATCCTAGAGTTTTTAGAAGACGGCGCTCAATTTACTCGCCTAGGCGGATTACGTGCCGTTTATTTTCAACAAACGCCAAAGTTAGTGTTTATCAATGGTGAAGAATACGACTTCTCAGGGTTTACAGAATTAGCACATTGCTTATGTGATCAAGATGAAGCCGCGAGCGAGTTACTTACAATCTTTAAAGATGAAGAGGCGGCACTCACTTTGTTCACTAAATTAGTGAATCTAGGTTATTGGTATGCAGAATAAAAAGTAGCGACGCTAAACGCCTCTTACTATGGAAAGAGGTGTTTAAAATACCCACCAATCAGCGCTAAACCCACAACCCTTTAAACCATCCCCAGATACCAAATGAGAAGTTTGGAATCAGGTTAATACCTAACGCAGACTTGATTAAATAAACCACTAACAACCCCACTAAAGTGCAAAATATCAATAGTATCGTTAGCATAATCGCTTTACTAATTAATGATAAATTCTGCTCTTGCCTTGATAGCTTTCGAAAGTTTTTACCCGCCAAAAATACATAATAAAAACGTCGGCGATAAAGGGGGATCTTAAAAGTGCCGCGCAAATCAATACTATGTTTAGCCCAGCTGCGCGAGCTTAAAATAGTAAATAAATGAGTCAGTTGCTCTTCATTAAAACTGTCAGCAACAGGCTTAGGCATTTTACTTAATAAGTTAACAATCGTTTGCTCATCTTTAATATTCTTTTTTAAATTAGCCAACGCCTCACCTTATAAATATGCTATATGTAAATTATAGAAATCGAATATAGCGTTATATTAACACTTTATATAATTAAACCATCAAAAAAACACTCAATTAGACATTATCATCAGAGGATTATATGCAGCTTAATTTTTCAAAATACAGTGCTTCAGAGCGTTATCACTTAATGACTCAAACTGTTATCCCTCGTCCAATCGCTTGGGTATTGACGGAATCAGAAGGCACACCAAGCAGCTTTAATCTAGCGCCATTCTCTTATTTTACAGCCGTATCAAGCGCCCCTGCTTTATTGATGCTTTCAGTAGGTAAAAAGCCTAATGGCGATGATAAAGATACGCTGGTTAATGTTTTGAAAAACAAAAAGATGGTGATTCATATTGCTTCCGAACAACAAGCAGACCTGGTTACTCAAACTGCCGCAACGCTAGCACATGGTGAATCAGAGCTAACCAACACCTCTTTAAGCACAACAGAATTTGCAGACTTTTCACTGCCACGTATTAGCCAGTGTGATATAGCTTATGCTTGTGAACTATATGAGATAAAAGAGATTGGCGATGTACCACAAACATTGATCTTTGTAGAAGTTAAACACCTTTACGTTAGCGATAGTGTGATTAATAAAGAACAGACTGAACGTATTGATATTGCAGCAGAGAAAGTCAATCCACTAGCACGTTTAGGCGGCGGTGAATACGCATCAATCACAGCACCATTTAAACTCAATAGACCAGATTAACTGACGTTCAGATTTAAAATAATTAGATTATACGGCGTGACTGCCAATAGTGCTTGCGCCAATATGGGTTAGATAGCGAAGAGATTTTTGTGCCCTTGCTAGTAGATACATGAAAAAACTCATTGTTTCCCATATAGATGCCAACATGGCGAGTTGTTCGGCTGGTTTTAAAGAAGACTAAATCACCGACTTTTAACTCGCTCTTCTTAATAGCAAAACCTTTCTTAACTTGGTATTCGGTAGTGCGAGGTAAAGGGATATTGAAGCTATTCTTAAACACCTGTTGCACTAGACTAGAACAATCAATGCCACGTAAAGTATTGCCGCCTAGTCGATAAGGGCTACCTGCCCAATACGTATATTCGCTGCGGAGAATGGCATACAGTAAATCATCAGGCTGCATATTAGATTGTTGTTTTGAAGAAGATTGAGTGGGTACTTTAATACTTGCTGGTTGACCAGACAGACTTTGCTGATCTGTTTGCTTATCAGGAGTAGAACTACAAGCGGCGATAAAATAGAGCAGGGATAATAAACTAAAATGTGGTGAATAACTTTTCCATAGTCTCAACTGCATTTGCTCTCCTTATCCCTGTAAAAAAGGGGCTAACGCCCCTAATATTAATGATTTATGTAATAAAGCTTAGCCTAAAATAGTGGCTAACTCTTTACTAATAACATCAACAGCTTGTGTACCATCAAATTTATGATGAGCGCCGTTACCTTGCGCCGCTTCATTTTTGTAGTAAGCGATTAAAGGTGCTGTTTGTGTATGATAAATATCTAAACGTTTGCGTACTGTTGCTTCTTCGTCATCAGGACGAATAGAAAGGTCTTCACCTGTTACATCGTCTTTACCTTCCACTTTTGGTGGGTTGTAAACGATGTGGTAAGTACGACCTGATCCAGAGTGAACACGACGACCCGCCATACGCTTAACAATCTCTTCGTCAGGCACATCAAATTCCAATACAAAATCAACAATCACGCCAGCGGCTTTCATCGCATCAGCTTGTGGAATAGTACGAGGGAAACCATCTAGTAAGAAACCTTTTGCACAGTCTTCTTGTGCGATACGTTCTTTAACCAAACCAATAATTAAGTCATCAGAGACTAATTGGCCTGCATCCATTAATTCTTTTGCTTTTAATCCAAGCTCTGTACCTGCTTTAGCAGCGGCACGTAACATGTCACCCGTAGAAATTTGTGGGATTCCATATTTATCCATCATGAATTGAGCTTGTGTCCCTTTACCGGCACCTGGGGCACCTAATAAGATAATGCGCATTCTAGCTTCCTATATAATTAATAAATTCTACAGCGAAATTTACACCGTTGTGAGTGAATTCACAAGATTATCCACTAAAAAGGCCTGCATAAGCAGGCCTTTAACACATTTATGAGTAGATAAAGCGCTTCATTAAGCGATTAATAACTTGTTAATGCGAGCAACAAATTCAGATGGATCATCCAAGCTACCTTTTTCAGATAGGATTGCTTGTGCTAATAATAACTCAGTCCATTCTGCAAATAACTCTTCATCAGCCATATCAGCTAATTTAGTAATCATTTCGTGCTCTGGGTTAAGTTCAAAGATAGGCTTGCTATCTGGTACTGGTTGCCCCATTTGCGCCATCAATTTAGCCATTTGAGTGCTCATATCATCGCTATCAGCAACAATACATGAAGGCGTTGACGTTAGACGTTGCGTTAAACGTACATCTTTTACTTTATCACCTAGCACTTTCTTAGTACGTTCGATGAAGCTAGCAAATTCAGTTTCTTGTTTTTCTTGCTCTTTCTTCTCTTCTTCAGTATCTAATTTACCTAGGTCTAAATCGCCCTGTGTCACACTGATGAAGGCTTTACCGTCATACTCTGGTAAATGGCTTAATAACCATTCATCAACTCGGTCTGATAGTAATAATACTTCGATACCCTTCTTACGTAGGATCTCTAAGTGAGGGCTATTTTTAGCCGCATTAAAGCTATCTGCAGTGATGTAGTAAATTTTATCCTGCTCTTCGTTCATACGAGAGATGTAAGCGTCTAAAGAAACAGTTTGGTCTGCTTTATCAGTTTCAGTTGAAGCGAAACGGAATAATTTAGCAATCTGCTCTTTGTTGCTTGGATCTTCAGCAGGACCTTCTTTTAATACTTGGCCAAACTCTTTCCAGAAAGCGTTGTACTCAGTTTCATTTTTCTTAGCAAACTTAGTTAACATGGTTAATGCACGTTTCGTACAAGCACTACGTAGCTTGGTGGTTACACGTGTATCTTGTAGGATTTCGCGTGATACGTTTAGTGGTAAGTCATTTGAATCCAATACACCTTTAACAAAACGTAGGTAAGTTGGCATGAACTGCTCAGCATCGTCCATGATAAATACACGTTGAACGTATAGTTTTAGACCATGTGCTTTTTCACGGTTCCATAGATCATATGGTGCGCGCTTTGGAATGTATAGTAAGCTAGTGTACTCTTGCTCACCTTCTACTTTGTTATGAGACCAAGTTAGTGGATCTTCAAAGTCATTTGCGATGTGCTTGTAGAACTCTTTGTATTCTTCGTCTTTTAAATCACTCTTAGCACAGTTCCATAGAGCTGTTGCTTTGTTGATCGATTCCCAAGTTGCTTCAACAGCAGGTACTTTCTCGCCATCAGGACCTTCAGACTCAGGTACCGCGTCTTTAAACATTTGTACAGGGATACTGATGTGATCTGAGTATTTAGAAACAACGCTACGTAATTTGTAATCGTTTAGGAATTCAGTTTCATCGTCACGTAAATGAAGAATGATTTCAGTACCGCGATCCGCTTTTTCGATATTCGCTACAGTGTAGTCAGCTTCACCCGTTGATTCCCACATAGTACCTTGGCTAGCGTCATCACCTGCTTTACGTGTATTAACCGTCACTTTATCGGCAACAATAAATGCAGAGTAAAAACCAACACCAAACTGACCGATTAACTGTGAATCTTTAACTTGATCACCAGATAATTGTTCGAAGAAATCGCTTGTACCAGATTTAGCAATAGTACCTAAGTGCTCAATGACTTCGTCTTGAGTCATACCGATACCGTTATCGCTAATAGTGATTGTTTTTGCTTCTTCATCAAAGCTTAAACGCACGCGTAAGTCTGCATCGTCTTCAAAAAGACTACCATCAGATAATGCTTTGAAGCGTAATTTGTCTGCAGCATCTGCAGCATTTGAAACAAGCTCGCGTAGGAAAATCTCTTTATTTGAGTATAAAGAGTGAATCATTAATTTAAGAAGTTTACCAGTGTCAGCACTGAAAGCATGGTTTTGTTGCTTTTCCATATTTCTATTTCTCTCTTAATTAAGGGTTACTACTAATAAGTTAATTAATAGATGGAGACAGTTGATTGGATTTCAAGAGGGAAATTGATTTTTTTAATGTTGTTTTTTAAAAAAGTGAAGAAAACAACTATATATTTATGCATCATGAAGCTGACTTGCAGGTTTGTAGATTCAATAAACACCCTAGCTAATACAGGTTAATGAGAGGCTAACTTTAACAACTAATGTAAGCTAATAGCATCTCCGCTATTTATCATTCACTCATTCGCTTAAAAAAGTTATCAATGTCTTCTGCAACGTTTACCTCGTTTGCAAACCAAGGATGTAATTTCATTAAGATTTTTACATGCGTAACTTTCTGCCCATAAATTAAAGTCTCAACCTTATCTGCATTGTTTGTTAATGCCTCTGCCATTATCTGTTGATTGAATAAACCTACCGTTGTATCACCTTCAGAATGAATAAGCAGCGCAGGTGGCTCATTACCATTAAGGTGATTTTCTATTCTCATATCATTGAAGTTTTCTTCACCAAAAATATCAATATACTGCTGTTCTTTAGGAGTGAAGTTATAGGGGCCAGCAATACCCGCCACCGCTTTAATAATAGATGTAGGTTGGTGTTCAGCAGCTAAATACTGATCATTAAAAGCAACCATCGCCGCAATGTAAGCGCCAGCAGAGTGCCCTGCGATAAACAGCTGTTCAGTATCACCACCGTATTTAGCGATATGTTGGTTGACCCAGGCTACGGCTTTAGCGCCATCTTTTACAAACTCAGGGTATTTAGCTGTTGGATAAAGCGTGTAATTAGGAATAACAACGAGATAACCTTTGTCTACAAAGCTATCTGCAACAAAGGTAAAATAATCCTTATCTCCCCAACGCCAACCACCTCCATAAAAAAATACAAGCACTGGACGCTTAGTGTCAGCTTTCCAGCCCTTTCTACTGTATATATCAAGCTTTAGGTCTTTATTGGCATCAAAAACAATATCTTTTTGCACTATCAAGTTTGATGATAAGGATATCGCAGTATTAAGTATTTTTAGCTCAGTGGCAGCACTGTCTTTTAAGAATGAGAAAATGAGGATAGCGATAGGAATCAGTGCGATAAGGAGTAATAGTTTCTTCAATGGGACACTTATTTATTGGCGAGTAAACAGGTTATTACGTTACTCAAGTTATTGAGATCATTATTAATTGGTAAATATTCATTTTTATATAAAGCTCATTCTCATACAAGTGTTATTAGAATGAGCTAATTAACCCTAGCGCTAGCTAAGCAAATAGACTGCTTAATTAAATACTGAAATCGAAGGTTGACTAGGGATCACTTCAAATTCGTGAGTCAATTTTTTGTTTTTATCAGTAGCCACAAAATCATACTGTTGAGTGGTCATATCATCACTAAAAAGAGCAACATTTAAAGCAACTTTAGCATTGCTTGATGTTAATGCATAACGCCCCATAATAGTAACATGCTTAATGCTTTCACCTGCAGTATGCCTATAATTACCCGCTTCTTCACGGCCAGTAGTCGGCTCCAATAACAAGCCATCAACAACAAACTTACGTTTATCTTCCGTTAAATAGATATTTTCTTTTATTTTTTCGCTTATCAAATCACGATGATTATTAAATTCTTGGATAGTAACGTGTTTATCACCATTATCATCAACACCTTTAAAGGCAGACATAGGCAAAGATAACGCGATATAAACATTACTACCAATAAAGCTCAACGTACCATGCTGTGCAGCCATTAAGTGAGCAAAGCTGGTATTTGGTGTTGTTAAACATAACGCACAAGTTAAACTTAACAGTCCTTTTTTCATTAATTTCATATTCTTTTTCATTATTTAATTACCTGTTGCACATCAATTTAAATTTTCCCTTTCACACAACGTTGAAAGTAGGGGTAACTATCCGTTGCGTAATAATGATAAATTCCTTCAGGGAACTCAGGTGTGACACCAATTTGACCATTACATTCATCTAGATCTCCAGATCCTGGCACATATTCCCAGTCTTGCTTAAAAGTCCCTAGAGGGTAAATGTCCAACGGCGGTCGTTTGTCACTAATATCACTGACCAATTGATAACTGCCTCTCATCAACTTGATTGCAGAACTGGAATCAGCAGGATTTGAATACCCATAGCGCGCATAAATAGGAAAGCCATCAGCAGCCCAACCAATCAGAGTCATTCGATCACTATCACCGCCTCGGCTAGCGATAAAGCCTTCAGGCATGCCATGGTAATGATAAGTGCCATTAGGCTGCACATGCGCATTATTTTTATCAATACCAAAATTAAAAGCACTTTGCCCTATAGTTTCGATACTCCAATTGCCTCTGTAATCCGTCGCACTACACTTTTTACCTAAATCATCACAGCTACCGCCTATACCGCCTGAAATTTTCACGCCATTCAGCGTCACGCCAATCATTGCATGCTCCCCACTAAGCCTAGTAGCCACTTTGGTTTCAACTGGGTGCAAAGGAAAGCTTTCGATAACAGACTGTTGAAAAATAGTATAAGGGTTATGCGCGTTCGGAAACTTCCCTACTTGATGGTCAGGGATACCATTAGCATCGAGATCTCTCGAATTGCTATCACATGACCAGTAAGCAACACTGTTTGCTTCTACTGATTTTGAACTGTTGTATTGGTTATATTGATAGTTACATAAAACATCAGCCGTTGATTGATGTGGCTCAACCTTTAATAAAACTGATTGATGCTTATCAGAGCAAGCGTTTAATAATGTTAACAACATACTAACCAATAAAATTTTAAAAAATTTATAAGCAAACATTCTGCTTATATCCTCCAAGTTACTAATAAATAATAGCATAACCATTAATTGTGCAAAGACTGTGCACTTTAACAAATAGATAGAAGGATAACTTTCAGAGAGGGATTGAAGACATTAAAGTGCACTCTTTAAACGATGAGTGCACTTATTAATCGTAATCAAATAAAACTAGGTTGTTAATGAAGGCTTTCGTTGCACCATCGTACTCGCTGCAACTAACGTAACTGCACCGAGTAGTTGAATTTGAGTCATTTCCACATTTAAAAATAGCCAATTTATTAAGATTGCCGCCACCGGGAAAAACATTTCAGCTAAGGTAGCCCAATGCGCAGGTATACGCTTTAACCCTTGGTAATAACAATACATCCCCAAGACACCAGACAGCACAGCTAACATGGCAATTTTTTGTAGCACGGTTAACTCAATACTAGTTATCAAACTCGGTGTAATAAAAGCAAAAGGCAACATACCAAGTAGGCCAAAACTAAAACGCCCGGCCATTAAATCTAAGCTACTAAGTCCTTGGGTACTCAGTTTTTTACCAAATACCGTTGCACTTCCCCAGCTCACAACAGCAAATAAAGCGAGGCCATAACCCCATAATGCTTTTTGTCCATGCTGTAAATCCCCCTCTTTAAAATCGGCTAATAACACTTGGAAGTCAGGCCAAATCAATAACAAACTGCCTAAAATAGCTAATCCTAACCAAAGGAAAAACCGAGAATCTATTTTTTCCTTCAATAAAACACAGGCGAGTGTTACCGCAACGAGTGGCTGTAACTTTTGTAGCAAAATAACCACAGTAGGGTTAGACAAATAGAATGCTTCGGTAAACGCTAAGGTACCTAAAGCAGAGCCAAAAAAACCAATCACTAAAAAAGGGATGAAGGTTTGTCGAGAGATGAAGTTAAATTTACGACGTTTAAATAAAAAGATGCCAGCTAATACAGCAACTAATATTAAATGCTCAAACAACACAATTTGTTGTGCGCTGGAGCCGCCAAATAAAAGAGGATAACGTATCAATGTATCTGCGGCCCATAATAAGCACGCAAAAAATATAAAGGTAATACCTGTCATTACAATTCCTAAACTAAAAAGGAGAGAAAGACAGAGCTTGGAAAGAACGTTATACCGCCCACATCATTAACCATTCCATTTATTTTCTGGAATAGTTTCATTAAGGCTAACGGTATTATTCAATAGTTGTAACACTAAAGAACTGAATAAATAACTGACAATTTTGCAGTATAACCTGCCCTCATTGGAATAATGAAGGTCAACAATTTCTGTAAGGGATCAAGTTCATGTCCCCAATTATCGTATTAAAACGATAGGGTCGAATAGTTGATATTTTGCACGCTATTTACTCTCGATCTTCTTCCATCCGGACTATAACCGTCGGCTTTGGCCTCTCACCAAATCTGCTGACCCTAATAAAGCTATTACTAGTAATAATTAGGCGCTCGTGGGCTCTTTTACTGATACCTAATACCAATTATATTAAATGAGAGATCTAAATTTTGCGTAGAATAAATGATTTAGTCCAAGAGATAAGTTGAGGTAAATGGTTATTCCCTTTACCAGACTTACAACGAAGCAATAAATTATTTTTAACAAGCAAAACAAATCAATTAATTAGCGTGATTGGTATACATATCGTAAAAATACCACCGGTGGGGAATTACACCCCGCCCTGAAGTCGAATGACTTAACTTGTTATATCAATAACAGTGATTAAGTCATTGCTCATCATAATAAGGATTTTAAAAAACACAAGAGAAATGCTTAAGATCACATTTTCTGCGGAGAGATAAAAGTAAAGAGAGAAACCAAAAGACAAATAACCCAAAGCTATTAGTTCAGAAACCTCAAACTCTCTATTGATTGGTCCAAATAGTTGGATTAGATTCAAATATCAAATTGGGTGTTTTTACAAATAACTGTTTAGCACATTCATCGCCAAGTTGATTCGCCACGGCTGAAAAAGCTTCTTTCATTTTAGAAGGCCGACGATTAACATTATGCATATCTGAGGCAACTATAGTAACTTCGTCTTTTTGTAGTAAATCCCAAACTAGTTCCTTAGATCTTTCACCAAAATCCCCCACTATCGAAGCTGCAGTGACTTGAAATAAACAACCACGCTCTTTAAACGGAGCTAACAATTCAGAAGACTCCCAAACGCCTCTGTTACGCTCAGGGTGTGCAATCATCGGCATAATGTTATGTGCCAATAACCAATCAACTAACTTTTCACTACCGGGTGGGATATGGCTGTGCGGGAACTCTAATAATAATAAGCTGTAACCTTGCCATTTCCCCATAAAAGGTAATTGTTGAGTGCTAGCCAACATCATAATTTCAGGACAGATTCGTACTTCCGCGGCATAAGCAAGAGAGAGTTTTTGAGAGGAGGAACTTTCACTAACAGAAGAAACAAGTTTATTAAAAGCCTGCTTGATCGTAGTTAAATCATTATCAAAGGTGCCTAAATGAATATGCGGTGTCGCTAATATCTTTTGCACACCGCTGTTTGTAGAACCTTCAATTAATTGCAGAGAATCAACTAAGGAGCGAGCCCCATCATCAATTCCTGCTAATATATGACTGTGTAGATCAATCATTGTTCCACTTGTATGCCCTCAGGAATATTATTGACCGTAGCCATAATAGCCTTCGTAATCTTCTTTATCTGCTTTTTTGATATCGACTCTATTTAAGACGATACCATCTATGTGAGCGTTAACTTGCATTAAACGAGACACACCTTTTTTAACAGCAGCTTGCTTCGTAGAATCAGATTGAACGACATAAATAACAGAGTCTGCACGTTTAGATAACACTAACGCATCACTCACAGCTAAAGCAGGTGGAGAGTCAATTACGATACGATCGTATTTCTGTTTTAGAATCACCATCGCCGCATCAAATTTCGCGCTTGATAATAATTCAAGCGGATTACTCGGTATAAAACCAGAAGGTAAAATATCAAGTCCAGATGCTTCATCATGCACAATTACATTCTCAAGTTTTTCAGATCCTGAAATTAAGTTAGATAGGCCAGCTTGTTCAGCCCCTAATTTAAATACACCAAGGAAACTTGGACGACGCATATCCGCTTCAATCAATAACGTTTTTTCAACTTGAGATATCGCAAACGCAATATTAATTGAGGTAGTCGTCTTACCTTCACCAGGAATAGATGAGGTAACGAGTACGACTTTATGTTGATCATCAATATGTGACAAAACAAAGCCTGTGCGCAAGGTTCTAACCGCTTCAGAAAATGCTTTATTCTTATCATCAAAAAATACATGAGGCGATAAAGATTGATTACGCTTTAATTTAATTAACGGTAATAAGCCTAGCAAACGTAAACCAAGTTTAGATTCAATCTCGGCAGCCGTTCTGAAAGTGTCATTTAACGCATCAATCACAAATGCATAGACAACCGCAAAAGCAAACGAAGCAATAAAGGCTAAAATAACCAGTAATTTTTTATTGGGTTTAATAGGTGATAGCGGCACTTCTGCTTTATCTAAGATTTTAGCTTGTTGCACATCAAGGTCAGTAGTGACTTCAGTTTCTTTATAACGTGTTAAAAATGTATCATAAAGACTTTGGTTCGCTTCAACTTCACGCTGCAGTTTTAAATAACCTTGTTCAGTACTAGTGATATCTTGATATTTACGCTTTTCTTGTTCTAATTCATTAATCAGACGTTGTTCATTATTTTTCGCTGCTTGTAACTCTTTAGCAAAGCCTCTTACTAACTTATTAGCTTGCTGTTTCAATTCCTCTTGAATCGATGCTAATTGTGCTTTCGCTGCCACCAATTTAGGATGCTTATCACCATAACGAAAACTTAACTCAGACACCTTTTGCTGTGTTTGGTTTTCAATATTTTTAATATTAGTGATCAGTGGATGTTGGCTAATTTCAGGCAAACTCATCAAATAATTTATATCATTACCGCTGGCATTACTAACAAACAAATAAAGCGTTTCTGCTTCAAAGCGAGTTTGTTTTGCTTTTAAATAACTGTCCGTTAAGCTCTCTAGCTCATCACTGGCGATACTACGTACACCTGTTGCGTTTAAATCAATTAGGTTTTCTTTAATACGGTACGCTTCTAATGCATTAATTGACTCTTCAAGATTAACACGTAACTCTTCTAATCTTATCTCCAACCAATCAGCGGCTTTTTGCGTTGAAGTAGATTGACCTAATACTTCTTGATTTATATAAACACGCGCAACCGTATTTGCTACAAGTGCCGCTAATTCAGGATCTTTGGCATCAAAAGAGATATTAACAAGTTGAGTATTACGAACAGGAGTAATCGTTAATTTTGATTGAAAAGCATCAATTAACATTACTTTTTCACTACGTGGGCTCAGTGATGTTTTCTCTTCCTTACTATCTAACTCCGCAGGTAATAAAGACTTAATGTAATCAGTTAGTTCTTTTTTTAAGCTCACTTCATCATCAGGCATAAACTCTTTATTTGCGCCTAAATCAAGCTTATCAATCACTTGCTCAGATACAGAACGTGATTTTAAAATTTCAAACTGAGTCAAAAAGTAATCTTGACGGCTAGTGTCCAAAGGTAACACTGAGTCAATTGAAATCGTATTATCGGTACTGGTTTTTATCAATAACGAGCCCGTTGCACGGTAAATAGGCGTTAAACTCGTGACAAAGACCGCAACTAAAATAGTAATGAACAACGAAAAACCTAAAATTTTCCATTTTGCATTCATCATCACAGACCAATAAGCTTTCAGATCAATGACTTGTTCTTGTGAATTTAAAGGTTTATTAACTGATTGCATAATATTTATGATCCAATTGCTTGTTAGAAAAAGCTCTGTTTAATAGTAATAATATCACCAGGTGAAACCGCATAGGTTAACTCAACCTTCTGCTCCCCTTGTGTTTGTGACTTTTTAAGGTATATCTTTGAAACTGAAGCTCGAGCGGTTAACCCACCTGCTAATGCAATAGCTTGGTCAATATTTAACCCTGGTTGATATGGATAACCACCGGGTTGGTTGACTTCTCCATGGATATAAAAAGAGCGATAAGTGATAATATCGACTTGTACAGAAGGGTTTAATAGATAATCCCCCAGTAACCCATCATGTATCACTTTTTGTACTTCAGGTAAGGTCTTACCCGTCACAGAAACAAGCCCAATAAATGGGAAGTTAATATTTCCGTCATCATTGATAACGGTTTCAATGGTTAAGTCTGGCTCGTCATATACCAAAATTTTAATTTCATCCCCTGCATCTAAGCGATAGTTTGTTAGCTCTGCAGCAGACAAATTAAAAGAGGAGAAAAACATTAGTAAAACAAAAAAGTAATTCATCATAAAGCAACCACAATCCCTATATTAACCGAGTTTTTATCGTAACTAATGTCGGTTTCTGTTGAGTTTTTATCAGTAAATTGGTATCCCGCGTTCAATTTTATCCAGCGAGTTACAGTGTAATTTAAATTTAATGCCAAGTTTTTGGTTTTATCGTTACGAGCAAAACCAACATAATCTTCATCGGTATAAGTGAATTTAAAAGTAGAGTCAAAATCTTCCGTCCAAGACTGCTTCCAAGCTAATGCACTATCAATTTCAAGGATGTAATCTCCAACTGTGCTTGAGTCTTTCGCTGCACGACTAAAACTCACATTAAAAGTAGAATATTCTTGCGGCTGCCAAGTTGCGCCAAGCTCCACTGTGTTACCAGAGAAATTAACACGGCTATCTGACTCAAAAGTTTTATATTGATAACCGGCTTTAGCAGTGACCGTTGTTTTACCTAACCCTAGCCATCTAAAACCAAGCAAGGCACTAGAGTCCTTGTTATCACTGCTATCTTCACCAGCTTCTAATTCTTCATACTTAACATCAGTTGTTGATATATCAAAGGTTAAATAAGTTACATTACCCGCTTGATAATCTGCATCAGCAAAAAAGGTAAGCTTACTGACGTCATCAAACTGAGTCGTGACTCTAAAATTTCTATAATCTTTATCAGTAAAATTAACCCCACCACCAATTCGCATTAACGCATTGAGGCTACCAAATTGATAGTAACCTCTAGCAGTTAGTTCATTGTATTTAATAGGTTCATTATAAAAAGAGGCATTACCTTCACTGAGGCCACTCCCCCTGTCTTCATGTAAATTGGCAAATGAAAAAGTAAGGTCTGTACGGTGTCTATCTGTAAATTCAGAGTGTGCTAATAAACTTAAGCGGTGATCCACATAATCATCTTCACTACCGTTTTCATAAGTTGCAGCAGTTAAACGATAAGAACCGCCATAACGGTTAATCCCGTCATCAACACCAAAACGAATAGAGGGAGAAACAATATAAATAGCAGAAGAAGTTGTATCATCTTCCTGCTCATAAATATTATCGTCGAACTCCACGCTGCTTGTTAACTGTGGCACAACTAAAAAACCATCTGTAACTTTAATAGGAGCAGGATCAAACTCTGTTGCAAAAGCGTTAACAACAAGTCCAGGAGAAAGTGCTAAAAGGGTAAAATATTTCACTTTTTTCATCCTTAAATAAAGCGCTCAACGACAGCGTTTTTAAAATAAACGATTTGTTTCTTCAACACCGAGGCATTCAACAACTATTTACTATAATTAGTAAGCGTTCTTATTAATGAATCCTTTAAAAACAGTTAAAAATACGATTCTGATATCGAGCAACAACGACCATTGACGGATATACTCCAAATCAAACTCAATACGCTTTTCCATTTTTTCAAGGGTATCCGTTTCGCCACGCCAACCATTTATTTGAGCCCAGCCTGTAATGCCTGGTTTCATTTTATGGCGTAACATATAAAAATCGACTAACTTTCTATATTCTTCATTGTGTGCAACAGCATGAGGACGAGGCCCAACAATTGACATGTGCCCTTGCAAGACATTAATAAACTGCGGAAGTTCGTCAAGAGATGTACGTCTTAATACAGCGCCTAACTTAGTAATACGGGCATCACCTTTGGTGGCTTGCTTCACTACGCTACCGTTATCAGCAACCGTCATAGATCGGAACTTCCAAACATTAATCGCTTTTCCATCCAAACCATAACGTTTCTGTTTGAAGAAAACTGGACCACGTGAATCCAACTTAATTAAAATAGAAATAATCAACATAGGAATCGCAATCATCGACAATATAAGCGTTGCACCAATAAGATCTTCCAAACGCTTAGCGAAAGAAGAAAGCCCACTTAATGGTGATTCGTATACGCTGATCGTTTGAATAGAGCCAACATGAGAAAGGTGGCCATTTAATAAGTTAAAAGTAAAGAAGTCAGGCACTAAATGCACATCAACCGTGGTATCACCTAATTCACGTAAAATAGATTCAATGCGCTTTTGTGCAGCTAAGGGTAAAGCAATATAAACAAGATCATATTTCCCCTGTTTAGCCAACTCAATGCCTGTTGCTATATCGCCCTGTAACTTTGAGAAAAACTTAGAGTTAGCTGATAACCGGTCATTGGTTCTGTCATCAAAGAAAGCACTTAATGTAAAGCCGATTTCGGGGTGATTAGCAAATTCAGTGGCCAAACGAAAACCAGAGCTAGTTAAGCCAATAATGGCAACTCGTCTAGTGTTCAAACCTTTACGACGACGTTTGTATAGGTATAAACGAAAGGACATACGCCAGCCAATTAACAACAACGCACTACTAATAAACCAAGAACCAATAACCAATCGAGAAAGATCGTCACTCATTTTACTGAAAAACAGATAAACAACGACCATAAAAACAGCAAAGAACCAACTTAGGAAAGTATAAAGGGATAGACGAGAAGACGATCCGGTTCGCCACGAACGATATAAACGAATATTTTCAGCAAAAATAATGAAAGAGAGTGACCCAATAAGACCTACAATAATATAAGGATCACTCACTTCAATAGAATGAGCGCCAATACAGAAAAATAACAAAAATTGAACAATTGAAAAATCAACAATCCGATATACCGCAGACAATTGATTTATATTATTCTTGACGAAATCTTGTTCAGTCATAAGTCCCTTTACATCACTCTATATAGATCGCTTCATTGGATCACAAAAATGTGATCACAATAACAAAACAAACGGTGTTTAACAATATTTAAAACGTCGAAAAAAAGGTATTCTCAAATAAAAAATGAGAATTAAAATACTTAATTTTATCACATATAAATTTATAAAAACTTATTAAAAAACAACAAGTAAAAAACAAAACAAATAAGTACCCCCTATGTGTTAGACAAGTACTCAATAAAAACTCACAACTAAAAAATCAAAAGAATATATTGAGCAATAAAAATCAAATAAAACAAAAACTTTAGATGAAAATTAAAAATAATATGTCACTTTATAGCTTATTTAAATAAGCTTTTAGCATACTTATTTAAATTAGTTTCAATATATATAAAAACCAAGTGCCCAACTATTAATGAACTAACTACCAGATATAATAGATAACTAAAAAGCTCTCCCGCCCCAAAAAAGTAAAGGTATATTTTATTGAAAACAACCAAGGTAAAAGTATGGGATAAATAAAGCGAATATGAGGAATTACCTAAATTATGTAAAAATTTACCTAAAATACTTAGCTCAAAAACATTTAATTTATTATTAATTAATAAACCTATATGGAAAATCAACCACATTGGTAAACCATAGATAATAAACCGATTAGACAACCCTGCGACATTAACTAACAATAGGAACAGTACTAAAACAGCTAATAAGCAGCTAATTTGTAAGTAGCTGTTAACTTTTTTATGATAAGCGATGTATGACAGAGTCCCCATCGCAAACTCTAGTAAGAATTGGTCAAAAAAGAAGTATATAGATGATGGGGTTAAATAACTTATCAATGGCAATAAGCACAATAAAGTTAATAGCCATATTTTATTTAACCTACAAACAAGAATAAAAGAACAGATTAAATAAAAATAAAACTCATAAGATAACGTCCAACCATTTTGAATCAAATATTTACTTTCAGTAGGAATTAAAAAAAATGATTCCAAAATAAGTGTTTTACCACCACTACTATTAACCATCGTAGGCACTAAAAAATAGGCAATTAAAGCAATTAAAGTAAAAAACCAATATAAAGGAATAATCCTAAGCACTCTAGATTTTAAAAAATTCAAAACCTTGAAATTTTTATTATCCGTTACAAAACAAATAATAAACCCAGATATAATAAAAAACAGATCAACACCTGACTCCCCAACATTAAAAATTGATGCGTCAGTTATATTATTTTGTACAGCCTTAATGGTTGAATGATAATAAACAACTAAAATGGCGGCAATTCCACGTAAATATTGAATAGAATTAATCATGATGCTCAAATAAGTAAGGATTTAGAAAAGAAAACAGAAAAACTATTAACACCGCTTGTCCATCAGCCATAAAAGTAATTACAAACAAACAATACAGATTAAACAGTAGGAGATTTATTGAAAACCTTTTACTTGAATAACTAAAAAAAGATAGCACGGCAGCCCATAATAAGTGTAAGAAAAGGCCAATAACTCCATATTTTACAGACATGTCCATATAAAAATTGTGCGCACCATTATTAAGGCGTTGGTCAGCATAAAACTGTCCCATAAACTCAGTTATCCTATCGGCACCAATACCAAAAAAGAAATTGTCTCTAATGATTTGATAGGCATTAATTAATAAGCTCTCTCTATGCATATTAGATGTAAAAAGAGCCAATTTTTCATCTAAAAAGTAACTTTCATAAATCTTACCATCAATAAAATCACTCGCTTGAGTCAAAAGATAAGGGATAAATAACATAGTAAATCCAGTTAAAAATATCACAGCTCCTTTAAGTTTTGGTTTAGCAATCACCACTCTTATTGAAGCGACTAATATAATCACTAAAATAACTCCCAATACCCCCTTCCGCTCCATTGACAAACTAAGTGGTATTAAGCTCATCGCAAAATAGATCCAATATCTACGTTCACTAGAGCTATTAGCTTTTAATAATAACAGTACTGTTAATAAGCCAAAGGCATACTTACCATCAGAAGCAAGTTTATAACGTGTAAAATGCCCTAAA
Organism: Psychromonas sp. KJ10-5; assembly: GCF_055808325.1. NCBI lineage: Bacteria > Pseudomonadati > Pseudomonadota > Gammaproteobacteria > Alteromonadales > Psychromonadaceae > Psychromonas > Psychromonas sp. KJ10-5. The sequence goes on from NZ_CM147864.1 coordinate 2,126,421, forward strand.
GAAAAGTGATAAAAAATGGTATATAAAGCGGATAGAGCAAGAAATATTAACATCCATTTGAAGAAGGCTTTACTATCCCACTGAGTATAAATTGAAGCAATTCCCAAGTAAAAACATACCCATAAGAACTGAATGGACTCTTTAACTGAACTAGCAGTGTTCTCTAAAAGCATTCCCTGAACAATAATATAGCCAACTAACAACCACATTGGTAAGAACTTGACTTGAAAGAACTTTAAATAAAATTTAGGAAAAATAAGCAATGTCAGAAAAAGAGTAACTGCACAAACTAAGTCAGCAATTCTTAGCGTTGCACCAAAGACATGGTAACGAAACATAGAGAAATATAAAGGCAAGATAGACGCAGCTAAAATAGTTAACATGCGTTTATATTTGAGCATAGTTGGTGTTTCTAAATATATTTTGTGTAAAGCTACTTCAGGTATCATTTCATATTTCCATTATAAAAACGCTGATACATTAATGCAGTATTTTCAGCAGAAAAATATTGCGCTTTCTGCAATGAAGCTAAAGACATTTTAACGTACAGCTCTCCCGATCCTTTAATATCTGTAATTAATGCTAGTAGCTTTTCAACATCAGCAACATTAAACAAAGCCTCTTTTGATACGATATCATTAAGCCCTTCAACATTTGTCGCTAAACATGGAAGACCTGCGGCCATAGCTTCAACTGCAGCCAGCCCAAACCCTTCCCAATTTGATGATTGCACATAAAGATCTAAGGATTCTAAAAACTCAGGAATATTATTAACTTGCCCATAAAAATAAACCTTATCCGAGACACCAATTTCATTAGCGTAAGATTCAAGCTGTGAACGTAACTCGCCATCTCCAGCTAAATGGAGTTCGCAATGACTGTCTAACAATTTAATACAATCTATTAGTGTTTTAATGTCTTTTTGAGGATGAAGACGACCGACCATACCTATTTTAAATTGCTTGTTTTCAAGGGGTAGCTCTTTGCGTTTTAATGAAAATCGACTTAAATCTATCCCATTGCATATAACCTCAGTCTTATTAGAAGACCAATTTAAATCCCTTAATAGAGCATTTTGAACGCCGTTAGAAATACAAGCAGTTTTTTTAAATTTACGAAAGAGTAGACTTTCCAGCGTTTTAATAAAAAGAATATCACGACGTCGGTAATGTGGATTATGCTCAGTAATAACTGTAGGTGTCGACGTTAGTAATGCGATATACAATGACGGAAAAAGATGTGCATGCACTAAATCTGCTGCATTCATACGTTTAATGACACCACGTAATCCGATATCACGTTTATGATATACGCTCACCCCTAGTTGATTTAATTCGTCAACATACTCATTCTCACCTCGAGTAAGAATCACTTCAAACTGGAAATCGTCTTTTTGTAAAGTCATTAGGTCAACTAACAAGCGCTGGACACCGCCCAGGCGTTGAAGGTCATTGGTGATATGTACTATTTTTTTCATTTTGGAGCCTTATTAATAAACTCATCACTGCATAAATGAATTGAATATTGGTGAATATCATCGACCTTCTTGATCACCTTCGCAGGTGAACCGACAACAACAGCACTTTCTTCAATATCTTTAACTGCGACAGTTCCAGCACCTAACACAACATTGTTACCAATGACAATATCACCGACAATATTTGTATTTGGGCCAATATAGACATTATCGCCAATCGTCGCAGCAATGCTGTTATTCATAGCTCCAATAGATACAAACTGGAGTAAACTGCAATTATTACCAATTGTTGTCTTCGCATTTACAACAATATTTCCATGCGGGATGTATAAGCCATATCCGATCGACACTTTAGGGCTTAGTTGAACATTCACTTTTCTACCCAAACCTGCTTTTAATAATTTAAAAAAACACGATATAAAGTAATTATTAGCCTGTGTCATTCTCAAGTAAACTTGAAAGCGAAAATAAGGATTTTTCATTAATAACTTAACAAATATTTTTAAATCGCATTCTCCTTCATAGCGAAATAAATCACTCCGGATAAATGCGATCGGACTATGGTTTTTCATTATAAAAATTTCCCTATCGAGCAAATAAATTGTGAAAATTTAAATTTAAATTTAACCATTAATGAATGATTAAATTGCTTTAATAACGGAGTAAAAGATAAATTGATTTTCTTGCACTGTTTAAAGAAATGGCGACGATCACTACGATCTTTAATTGTAAAACCTTTAAGGCTAACCAAAAACGAATATCTAACAACCTGACTAACTACTTCAGCTTTATCTTGAAAACACTCAATTGTAGAATTTGTTGAATTAACTAAGTTAAGTAAAAGGTTAGAGTAACTCGACGTTCTGCCGCTGGTTGTTGAACCTTCACGTTTTCTATAAAATACTAAACAACTCGATAAGCGTAAGGTGCTTTTTGCTTCTGAAAATGCATGTACGTTATAAAATATGTCTTCAAAAATCACCCCTTCAGGAAAGCGTAACTCCTCAACAATGGATTTTTTATATAACCTTGTCCAAACAAAAAAACCATAATGAAAAGGATTTAAGTTTGAAGAAGGTAACTCGGTAATATCAGTTTTACTAACTTCAGGTAACGTTTCCTTAAACTCTTCAAAGGTAAATTCAATAATGTCATATTGCGCAGCAAGCGCATAAGGGCGTAAAGCTTCCCAGTAATAGGGAGAAATAGCATCGTCAGAATCAATAAAACCAATATATTCGCCTTGAGCAATAGCTAATGCGACATTTCGAGCGGCTGCTTGGCCTTGGTTAACAGACTGCTTAATAATTTTATATTGAAATTTAATCAGTTCAGCGTGTTCGGTGAGGAACTGCTCACAAACCAGGATAGATTGTTCTGGGCAACAATCATCAACAAAAACAACTTCTACTTGCTCACTATTAACACCGTCTAATAGACTCTTCATTAGCTCAGGTAAATAAGCAGCCACTTTATAAACGGGACAAATCAGTGATACGCTAACTGTCATTTTAAACACCCTGCTTTGGCTTTAATACACCATACTCTTCAGCATAGCTGGTTAACATGACAGGTAATGAATACTTTTGTTGATATAGCGTATAAGCAGCTAATCCATGCTCAACAATCTTTTGTTTATCATCGACATATTCAATCATTGATTGAGCCATGATTTTAGCATCTCTTATTGGCACTAAGTATCCAGATTTTTGTTCGATAATTAATTCAGAACACCCTCCAACATCAGAAGTTACTACGGCTTTTTTACAAGCCATTGCTTCAATAATACTGCGTGGCAGTCCTTCCCAAAAACTAGATAAAATAAATACATCTGCTTCCGCTAACTTGTCAGCAAAGTTATCCACCACACCACAAAAATGGATCATACCTTCAGGAAAGTCAGCAAAGCGTGCTTTTACTTCTGATTCATATTGACCATCACCATAAATACTCAGTGTAAAAGCTTTATTCGCAGCTAACAGCTGATAACAAGCAGTAGATAAAGTCACATAGTCTTTTTGATCTTCAAAACGAGCGGCTGTAATAAAATGCACCGGTTTATCGGTTAATTGCCACGTATTATTCTCTTTGCCTAACATCCCGTTACGGATCACTAATAATTTTTTATCTGGCACGCCGATACGTAAATATTCATTTTTATCGAATTCACACACACCAATAATTTTGGAAGGCAAAATAGACAACATTTTTTCAATTAGCTGATACTTTTTATACCCTCTGTTTTCTGGGGTGTTAACAAAAGGTACACCGTGCGGCACATAATAAGAACGTTTAAAAGTTAACATCGCCGCCATACGGCCTAATGCACCAATTTTGGCAGTGTGCCATGAACAAACCTGTGGCTTTTCACATAAAATTAACCACACCAACTTCAATAAAGAAAAAAGATCACTTAATGGGCTCACTTCTCTTTTCAAATCAGTCAATGCATGCACTTTAAAACCAGAGTCACGTAACTTGTCAATTGCTTCACCGTTACCACCAATGGCATAAACGACCTCTGCACCTTCCTTGCGAAATTTTTCACCAATTTGGCAAATATGTTTAAATGAACCAGATACAATAGTATCCGAACGTGTCATGCCAATTAAAATTTTCATTTACACTGTCCCTGTTAATTTTTTATAAAGCGCTAAATATTGTTCTGCAATGACCTCAACGGTAAAGTTGTCAGCTATTAACTGAGCAGAAAACTGCTTAATAGACTCAGTATCTTGCTTATGTAATTGAATTCCTTTTATTGTGCTATTTTTAATATCTTCTGCTTTAAAAGAATCTGAAATGTAACCGTTTTTCCCAAGGCATATCGCATCACTGGCACCACTTACTGGCGTAGAAACAAGTACCTTGCCTGCTAATAAAGCCTCTAATAATGAATTTGAAAACCCTTCAGCTTCAGAAGCATTAACAAAAACATCAAATTGCTGTATGAATACAACGGGGTCGCTCACTTCACCATGAAACGTCACCTTGCTCTCTAAACCTTGCTGTTTAATATAATCTTTAGCAGAGGCTAAAACACTACCACTGCCAATCAAATGAAAATGTATATTTGGGTATTCGGCTGCTAATAATGCAAATGATTCCATTAATACATCAACTTTTTTAATACTTTCCAATCGACCATGGTAAAACAGGTTAATCACATCATTATCTTTTTGTACTGACTGATCAGCGTACTGCTGTTTACCGATCAAGTTAGTATCAATACTATTTGGAATATTAATAATGTTATTAAACCCAAAGTCTTTACAGTTTTGAGCAATAACATCGGTGATAGCCACCACAGTAGGGTTTGTTTTCAACACAAAGTTAGCCATGATTGGCCCAACAAACTTTTTAGCTTTTAATGCTTTAAAGTCCATAAACTGATTAGAGTTGCCCACTTTAATGAGTATTGGTTTTTTAAATAATCGAGCTAAACAACAACCAACAAACGCACCAAATTTACCTTGATGACAATGAATAACATCAAATTGTCTATGGTTAAAAAATCCCCATACAATCACTCTCAATAACCAGTAAACAGAAAATGGCAACCAACGTCCCAATAAATCAGGCGCTATGGGCGAATACAAACGTGTAACAGGCACTTCATTCAACACCTCTTTTGCCTTGCCTTTGTATTGCTGGCGAGAAGTTAGAATTTGTATATCTAAACCTTTATTTTTAAGGCCCTTAGATACTCGTCCACATTGTTTTTCAGCACCACCAAATACATCCGGCATATACTGGCATGTAAGCATTAATATTTTCATTTAGTCACAAACCTTTTCATATATAGATTTAAATTTCTTTCTACTAACGAATACACAATGCACCCAAAAAGTATCGAAATAAATGTAATAACTCCCCAAACAATAACGGTAGGAATATTGAGAAACTCAACGATAGGTATTTTCTTAAACACCCCACTTAACACCATGATTGGAAACATATGGAATAAGTAGATTGAATAAGATGCATCACCTAGATAGATAAATAAATTAGGGACTTTACAATCACGTATTGGACAGTAAAAAACAGCTATAATAAAAATAGAAATAGCAATAGGAGCACGGGAAATAAGAGAAGTGTAATGCCATAACCAAGTAGAGTAGAAGAATAATGACAGCCAGATCAATGCAATTAGTAGTAAAATATACATCTGTATTTTAGTAATAGTAAAACCAGCCAAATAAAATCTAGCCAACCATCCACCGATTACAAACTCAAATAAGATAGGGTTTTGCAATAAAGCAAACAAAGCTAAATTAGAATCTATAGCGTCTGAAAAAATCCATAAGCAAACGATAATACTTGTTATTAGCTCTAATCTTTTGTTTTTTGTTAAAATGAAGCAAATCCCAAATAAACTATAAAATAGAATTTCATAATTTAAAGTCCATCCCACTTTTAAGAAAGGAGTAAGGCTTCCATCAGTATAATGAGGCATTAATAATGATGAATATAATACGTGCTTCCATTCAAAAACAGCTGAAGTACCTGGCAAAATTGTAATTACACTCATAAAGAAAATAGCAACAAACCAAATTGGATAGATTCTTACAACTCGCTTTTTAACATACAACCATAAATCGCTTGAATGTCGAGAAGTATAAAAAATAATAAAGCCAGATAGGATAAAAAATACATCTACACCAATAGCGCCAATTTTTACAAATTGATTTTCAACCAACCAAAATCCATGTTCAGCACCGATCTCAGAGGCACGCTTAGTAATTAAACCATGAACATGGTAAGCGACAACAACAATTGCAGCTACCCCTCTTAAAAACTGTAATGTTAGTAATTTCATAGTTCTCTTACATCCATTTATATTCAAAATATATTTTTGAACCATCAAACTTAACAATCATTTTCGTAAAGCCTTTATATTTACGATAATCTCCGAAGCTTTCTTAGGAAAAACAACCCTATAAAATAATGCGTAAGTAATGCAACCGATGGCAATACTAATAATGACTTTAAGGATAGTGCCAAGATTATTCAATTGTGTTTGTAAAGAAAGGTAAATCACAGCCCCCATCAACAGAGCAGAAATCAAAGAAGGTATAATTCCTTTAAAAATGCGACTAACAGAGAATAAAAACTTCCTTTTAAGAATAAAAATCATCACTATGCTAATAAGGGTAGCGACTAACACTGTAGAATAAACAACATAGTAAATTGAATATTGAGCAGCAAAGCTCACAAGGCTTAAAACCACAATAAATTCAATTACACGTATTCTAAAGGGAATATGAGAATTATTAGTAGCGTGGCAAAGTTGGCCAAAAAAGTAATTTAATGTAACGCTCATCCCACCCAGGCATAAAACCGATAATACTTGCCCACTTCTAAGCCACTTTTCTCCAAAAACTAAATTAACTAAATCGGCCCCAATAATAAATGTTCCCATAAATGCCGGTAGTGCAAAGATTGCACATGTAGTGATAAAATTTAGATAGCATTTTTCTAACTCAATTGGTGAGTTTTTTAGATTTGCAAAGGCTGAAAAAGATACATCAACAATTGGTTTAATCGTAAACTGAACAATAACATCTAGTAGTTTTCCTGCTATTTTAAAAATTCCTAAAGTAGCGACTCCCAAAAAATAACCAACAATTAATTCAACAAATCTAAAAATTCCTTGGCCAATTAAAGAGCTTAAAACAATAGGTTGTCCTTGTTTTAAGATATTAATAGTACCTAAGTAAGAAAAATGGAAAGCAGGTCGCCATTTAGTACTTTTCCATACTAAAACTAGAAGAATTGTTGTAGATATAATTTTTTGGATGATTAAGCTATAAAACCCAAAGTCATTATAAGCAAGGCCAATGGCGACTCCTCCTGCAAAAACAGAAGAACTTAACAACCTTAAAGCTAATGCTTTAAATTTGAACTCTCTTCTTAATATGCCCTCAGGTATAGTTGATAAAGCCTGCATTAAAGGAACAACAGCTAAAATTTGCAATGATATAGCCAACCCAGGTGCATCAAAAAATAACTCTAAAGAAGGAGAAAAAACAATAAATAAAACACTAGTCATTAAACCTAATAATAAAGTCGCAATAAAAGCATCGTTTTCAATAGAATCATCCGACGAATTAACGTTGCGAACAACGACTTCAACTAAACCATAACGCACAAAAACATTAGTTAATTCTACAAAAATAATTGCCAGTGCAGCTGTACCAAAATCTACAGGAGATAAAAGACGAGAAAGAATAACAAATATAATTAGGCCCGACAGTTGATAGGAAGAATTACCTATCAAGCTCCAAATTGAACCTTTTACTATTTTTTTATTTAAAGTCATATTTACCATTAAATTTATATTTGGGAGGGACTATTTATAACCTAACAATGTAATTTACTGTCTAAGATATTATTTGTATTTTAATGGTATTTTCTGAATCAAAGAATTTAAAACCCACTAAAAATCAATCAAAAAAGCATGATGAAAGAATAATCAATAATCATGCCTGGTACTTAATATAACCTTATGAATGATACATTTTGTACCAATCAACAAATTGCTGCATACCGTACTCAATTTGAGTATCTGGTTTAAAACCAACCTCTTCTTTTAAACTATCAATATCTGCAAATGTCGCAGGCACATCACCTGCTTGCATTGGCATGAAGTTTTTCTTCGCTTCTTTACCAGCCGCTTTTTCTATGGCTTCAATAAACGTCATTAATGCAATTGGTTCGTTATTGCCGATATTAAATACTTTATAAGGGGCTTTGCCTGATGAAGGTGAAGTATTTGGGTTTTCAGCATTGCGCACTGGCACTACATCTTGAATACGAATAATACCCTCAACAATGTCATCAATATAAGTAAAATCACGTTTCATCTTGCCGTTGTTAAACACTTTAATTTCGCGGTCATTTAAAATAGCATCAGTGAATAAGAACGGTGCCATATCAGGACGTCCCCATGGACCGTATACGGTAAAGAAACGTAACCCTGTAGTAGGTAAGTCGTATAAATGGCTATAGCTATGGGCCATTAGCTCATTTGACTTTTTAGTAGCAGCATACAAAGAAACAGGATGGTTAACTTCATCTTCAGTGGAGAATGGCATTTTCTCATTCATGCCATATACAGAGCTTGATGAAGCGTAGACTAAGTGTTTTACTTTATTATGACGGCACCCTTCTAAAATAGTAGCCATCCCCACTAAATTAGAATCAATGTAAGCCATTGGATTTTCAATAGAGTAGCGAACACCAGCTTGAGCAGCGAGGTGAATAACACGGTCAAACTTTTCATCAGCAAATAAAGCCTGCATGCCATCTCTATCAGCTAAATCAAGTTTGACAAAAGTAAAATTTTCAAACTTATCAAGACGCTTTAAACGAGCTAGTTTAAGGTTAGGATCATAGTAATCATTTAAGTTATCTAACCCAACAACATCATGCCCAGCATCACATAAACGCTCTGACACAAAATTTCCAATAAAACCAGCTGCACCTGTTACTAAATATTTCATAATTTTACTACCTTTAAAAAATTAGGTTTTATATAAATAGCAAAACAAGCCCTACTTATATTGCTTTTATACTTTTTAGATAAGAGAAATTGAGTTTTAACTACACAGGAGGACAATAAGCCCAAATGTGAAAATAGCATTAACCAAACAAGGGGATTTAACAAGATAAAGCAGAAAAGGAAAATTTTTATTCATTAGAAATTCCGTTTATCTGGCCTAGCGTATTTCTGCTGATTAGCAAAAAAGCTAAAAATACAATCCGTTGTACTTGTTCTAAAATTAATGAGCAATCAGTTACGCTTATATCTAATGATTCACTTTATATAGCGGAGCCACTTAATTTAAGTCACTATTACTATTTTATTTTTAAAGACACTACAAATATCATTTCAAAAATAAAATACCGAATTAGGCACTAATTAAGCTTTATTTTCACGCTAGTAGAATAAATTTATTACTGTTAATTTTGTCAAAAAAAAGCAATCACTCATTAAATTTTAGTGATTTAGATCTCTTTTGTCACTTCTTTTTGTTAATTAATAACAGCTTTAGTTCCATAAAAAAAGATATCGTTTTAATTTCGAACAAAAACACTGATAACTACCACCTTGTGGCTAGTTAGTTAAAAAAATCAAATACCTACAAGTAAATAGAAATATCTACTCGTTACAAGAGAAAGGCTAAATCAAACTTTTAATTTAAAAACAATGCACCATGTCACCCTAACGCTTTAATTGATGGCAGATGTTAAAAATATAAAATATTAAGCAGGATGGGAGGGAGAAGGAAAGAGAATACAGGTTATTTTCGTTTCAACTTATATTTCCGTGGGTTAATTACTTTTTTAAACCACAGCTCTTTAAAAAACTCTTTGATCATGTGCTTTTTCGTTACTTTTTCGTTGCTAGTATCGATTAATTCATAACCCAAAATATTTAAGGCGTCACCAGCATAGTATTGAAAATCTGCAATATTCTGTTGAGTTAGTTTTGCTTTCCAAGCCTGTGAACGGCTTGTTTCAGGCGCTTTCCCTACCAACGCGTGCTGTTTTTTTGAAAAGTCAGGCACAAAGTCATTGTTTATTGAACCGCCATTCAGCTGTGGATTACCTAGAAGCGTTAATATTTTTGCAATCTCTTTTTCGCTGTCTAAAAGTAAATCTTCATATTTAATTAAAATCGTCTTTTCGGGGAATAAGCTTTGCGCCATGAAGCCATATAAAATTTTATTTAACCACGCTCTTGATGATTGTAAGAAAGTATTTTCCCCCCATTCTAGTGGTATTTGTGAATTTGCAACGGCCCGTCCATCTCTAACAATATGTATAAAATAACTCTCTTTAAATGTTGAGTTGAGTAACTTTGCATACATTAAGTTATTTGGTGAGTGATCGATCCAATATTGTGGTGCAGGGTTTGAAGAGTACAAACTTAAGATGTCTTGGTAGATATCATCGTAGGTTTGATAATCAGTGTTATTGAGTCGGCTTGTATCTACGCCCCAGCGTTTGAAGCGTTTATCTTTATTAAGCTGCTGGCTATAATTTTCAATTGAGATAGGGTATTCAAATGGGATGTCTGTTTTAAATAAGGATTCTGGTGCAACCACGCTATCTTTAATATTAGCTAATAAAGAAGCCAACATAGTTGTACCACTTCGATCTGCCCCACCAATAAAAATACACTTCATATTTCACCTAAGATTATATATAACAGTAAAGTATCTTTTGAGAGTTATTGGCTAACACCAATAAAAGCAACATATCAAACTAGAGAATAATGTAAAAAATACAAAAAAAATACATTAATTTGTTTTTTTGATTTAATTATACGGAAAGGTTTCGCTTCACAAGACAGTACTATACTTTTAAAATTTATTCACTCCATCTGTTAGACCTTTATTTAGTAAATAGTTCCTCTACTCTTTTAGTCTAGTTAACTTAACTTAAGTTTTGCTTTAAAGTTGTTCTAAAATCAAAAAGAAAAAGAGAAAATGAAATTTAGAGCAGATATAAATGGACTTAGGGCAATTGCGGTTATAGCGGTTGTATTATTTCACTTTAATGAATCATGGCTCCCCGGTGGCTTTGCCGGTGTTGATATTTTTTTTGTTATTTCTGGTTTTTTAATGACCAGTATTATATTTAACGGTATTGAACGGCAACAATTTTCAACAGTACAGTTTTATATTGCGAGAGCAAATAGAATTATGCCAGCTTTAGCCGTTCTATCTACTGCTTTGTTACTTTTTGGCTGGTTCTTTATTACCCCCTCAGATTACACTGCTTTAACTAAACACGTTACTAGCAGTTTGTTATTTTTATCCAATATTACATATTGGAGTGAAGCTGGATATTTTGATATGGCTTCACACAATAAATGGCTTTTGCACACTTGGTCTTTATCCGTTGAGTGGCAGTTCTATATTATCTACCCGCTTCTTTTAGTGACAATGCAAAAGTTCATGTCGTTAAAATCAATGAAATTAGCGCTGCTTATTAGCACCATTGTTTTGTTACTTTTTAGTATAATAGCAACTTTTCAATGGCCAAACCCTGCTTATTATTTGCTACCAACTCGCGCCTGGGAAATGATGTTAGGTGGCATAGCATACGCATTTCCTTTTGCGATTAAGCAGCAATATAAAAGCTTTGTTCAATTGACTGGATTAGCCATGATTATTGGTGCTTATCTATTTATTTCCAAAGAAACGCCATGGCCAGGTTACCTCGCTATATTCCCTGTTCTAGGGGCCTTCCTAGTTATACAGTCACAGCACTACGAAAGTGCTATTACTAATAACTTTATTTTTCAAAAACTAGGGGCTTGGTCGTATTCTATATACCTTTGGCATTGGCCTTTTGTTGTGGCTATCTATTATTTTTCATTAGAATCTCTTTACGTTTATTTAGGCATTTTATTATCTATTTTATTAGGCTGTCTTAGTTATCATTTAGTAGAAAAAAGAAAGTTTAAAAAGGCCTTAGGTTCTTGGTCTCTTCTTAAATATAAACCTCTTCTCACCATATTAATTATTATTAGCTTTTCTTCTTATAGTTATATAGATAATGGGGATAATGGGTGGTTATCACGACAGGATATTCCTACACAGCAAACCTACAGTTTATTAACCCGTATGAGTCACTCAGGTAGAAACTGGGGATTAGACGAAACAGGGCAACAAGACTTTTCACAGTGTCGATTTAATGCCTCTGATTTAACTAATGGCATCGCCTCACGTTTAAAACAGTGTGCGGCAACCTATGGTTCAGGTGTATTAATCCTTGGAGACAGTCATGCTATCGATTTATTTGGCATGATTTCATCTCGATTTAATCACTCTTTTATAGTTGGTATAACCAGTGCTGGTTGCCGTATATGGAATGATCAGAAAGTATGCCCTTACGATGAAGTTACAGCTTTTATTAAAGAGAATAAAAATATATTTGATCATGTTATTTACGAGCAAGCTGGCTTTTACTTATTGCTTGATGAGCATGGTCAAAAAGGGTCTCGGTTTATGTTCGATAAACTAGCATTAGATGCTCCTATTGAAAGGATTAGCATCGATACTGAACATGTCAAACTAGTTATTGATTACTTAACTGAGCTAAGCAAATTAACTCACGTTACTTGGTTTGGTAGTCGAGTTGAGCCCCACTTTACTTATAAGCAAATACTACAAAAAAACTGCACATCCAACTTTACATTAAGAAGTGGGCAGAAAGCCCCTTTTATTAAACTTGATGACCATATTCGCTCAAAAGTGAAACCAATCCCTAACTTAAAATTTGTTTCACAAAATAAAACGCTTAATTATAGTTTCCCGCAAGATTTTATGAGTTGTGAACATTTACTTTGGGCTGATGGCGATCATTTATCAGCAAATGGTGAAGTGCTTTTTGGTAAACGTTTACCTGATGATTTTTTAAAATATTAGTTTAATGAGGACGCTTTTAAGTACCAACGAAGAAACACTGACTAGTAACCACTAGCAGTGTTCCTTTTGAACTCAATATCAGTCACACTGGTAATAATACGAAACAATTTAAATGACTTTAAAACCCCTTCTATACCGATCTTTAATAAAAATATTACATTAGCGAATTATCTTTCATTAATTGAATATCTACACCTTTTAGCTTCATCTCATCCATTATGAAGTTAACAGTATTTAGTAATCGCTGTTCACCCACTGGCATTAAGTAGCCAAACTGGCTTTTGGTAAATGGGTTTTCTTCACGAACAGCCTGTAGTTTCTTATTAATCGTTTGATAATAAAGCGCTTCCGGTGTTTCAGTTACCATTACATCTACATCACCATTGGCAACAGCTTTAGGAACATCTAAGTTGTTTTCATATTTTACTAAAGTCGCTTCCGTTAAAAACTGCTCGGCAAATTTTTCATTAGTGCCACCAATATTAACTCCGACTTTTACGCTAGGACGATTCACTTCTGCTAAGGTATCAAATTGCGCTTCTTTACCATTGGCAACTAAAAATAGTTTACCAAAAGTCATGTAACCTTGTGATTGTTCTGCAGCTAGTTGACGAGAGATACGACGAGTAATTCCTCCCATGGCAATATCATATTTACCCGCTTGTAGATTAGGCACTAAGCCTTTCCAGGTCGTTTTTACAAACTCTACTTTTACGCCTAACTGTTCACCAAGATGTTTAGCAACATCAATATCGTAACCAGAGTAGTTTGAACCATCGTAATAAGAGAAAGGTTTATAATCACCCGTTGTACCAACCGTGATAACACCCTTTTCTTGAATATCATCGAGTAAATCAGCTTGTGCATTAAACGTTAATGCAGCCATAGAAAGTAAAGCAATTTGAGAGAGTTTCATAAATATCCTTATTAAAATTGAATAGATGTCAGGCTACTATACCAATCATACTAATTAACTGTTCTATTTTACTTGTTAAAATAACTTATTTCTTCGTTGTAAATTTCGTAAGGGAACTGCCATTAAAGAATAAATACTTTTTCTTTCATTCTTCGACAGACGATCAACGAGGTTAACCTTAGCAAGGCTCAGTTTATGCTTTAAACTAGTTTATTTTTCCTGCCCAGAGTTTAGATAGCTTTATTTAATATAATGGCCCAGAAATGAAGCTATTTTAATAAAATGACTTATAGAAGATACATAATAAGTTGAGATTGATAGGAAGTGATAAAGGTTTATTTGAGAAGTATTTAACTGTCTCAGCACTGGGTAATTATTGCAATGAGATGAGTAATGTAGTCTCTAGGAAACTACTTTACTCATTTAGAAGGGAGATACTATTTTGCAGCTGCGTTGGTCAAGGCACTTAATACATTAGCTACTTTGGAAAATACAGCATCACATCCAGTCACCTGATGGCGTTGCTTTATGTACTCAGGGTCATTGTAAGATAACCACACGTTCCCGTCAGCGTCTTTAGCAATTAACACTTTCTGTGGTAAATCAATCGCAACTTGTTGCTCACATTGCATTAATGGTGTGCCTACTTTTGGGTTCCCGAAAATTAGCACTTCTGTTTCTCTTAGCTCCAGATTGACACTTTTCGCATTTTTTTGGTGATCAATACGCGCAAAAAGAGTTAACCCTTTTTTAGACAATATATCTACAAATCTATCAGCGGTTTCTTTTACTGAATGGTGGCTCGCAACAGAAGTAACACTCTCTGATGCATGGCTGTAACTAGTTACAAAAAATGATAAAAATAGTAGTGGTATTAATTTTTTCATGATCATATCTCTCGGTTTAGGTTTAAGGCTCTTATCACGCTAAAAATAAAACAAGATTCAAAGTAACACCTATTTTTTTAACAGGCTACTTTACTTTGTAGGTATTCAATATTGATAATTATCCACTCTTTTACAGCGCTCACATATTGAGATTTCAGATACTTAAGTAATTGTCGCTAATGTTTCATCTAAACGCTGCATATTTAACATATCAGTTAAACCGAATCGAAGAGCGTTACCTTCATCTGTTAACCTTACATATACAGCTTGGCGGCATAATTTTTCATAAATATCAGGTGCATTATCTAAGAAAACAGTAATGAACAAAGCATTCGCTTCAATGCGTGCATTCAATAAATACGATTTCAGCAATAGTTGCATCGCTTCACTTTGTTGATTAAGTCGTTCATTCTGTGCAACTTGCCACTGTGTATCTTTTAATGCTTGCTCAGCGATAAATAATGCAGGCCCATTAATTGACCAAGGGCCAATACTTTCTTTAATGATATCTCGCCATATTTCAGTGGTGCATACAAAGCCGATGCGGATCCCTGCTAGGCCAAAGAACTTACCAAATGAACGCAATACGATCAGCTCATCATATCCATTATCATTGGTGATATGAGGCACAAAGCTGAATTCAGGTGTAAAAATATCGGCAAAAGCTTCATCAATAATAAGCAGTGCTTGCTGCTGCTGACAGTGCTTTTTTAATTGGGTTAGTTGTTGGATAGAGAAAGTATCGGTAAGTGGATTATTTGGGTTAATCACTATCACTACGCTATTTTTTTCGATGTTATTTGGCAAAAATTCTTGATAAAAATGCAGTTGATAACCGGCTAACGACCAAGCTCGTTGATGTTCTTTATAACCGACTTTAGGCAAATACGCATGCTTTGCTTCCCCTGCTTTTATCGCACTATTTTTATCGTTCCAAAGTGATGGTAATTTTTCGATTAATTGTTGACTGCCTGCAACAGGCCAACAGAATTCGGCTTGGTAATATTGCTGTGCAGCGGTAATTAAATTCGGTGAAATAGTTGGGAGATCTTGCCATATTTTTTCTGGAATCGCAGGAATAGCATAACTAAATGGCGCAATACCCGTTGAAAGATCTAACCATGCTTGTTCAGGTATCGCAAACTGCTTTGCTACTTTACTCAGCTGTCCGCCATGTATTATTGCCATTATTTTAATAAACCTTGTTTAATCTGTTGTTTATAAATTAAAAATGTACCAATCACAAAATGCTTTGCCATAATGCAACCATCAACAACCAAAGTAATACTGCTTTTTTTACTAACGTTAAGCTTGCAGCGATATGTTTACTTTGTACTGCTTCACCTTCACCTAATTGTGGAGAAACCACTGTTTTGCCAAAATAAACCGCACTGCCGCCTAAACAAACCTGTAAAACCGTTGCGCCTGATGCCATCACCCAGCCACCATTGTGACTTTTATAGTCTCTACTCTGTTGATAAGCATTATTTAATGCCTGTTGTGCAGTGCCATTAAACAAGCCAATGATTGCAAATAATAAAGCGGTGATTTTAGCGCTGATAAAACCTAATAGATCATCAATACGGGCGCTGCATTTACCGAAATAGTTAAACTGTTCGTTTCGATATCCCCACATCGCATCCAGCGTATTACTTAAGCGATGTATAATAACTAATGGTGCGCCACCTAATACAAAATAGATTAAGGTCGCAGTTACGCCGTCGTGACCATTTTCTAACATGGATTCAGTGGTTGCTCGGCTTATCGCTTGGGCATCAAGTTCACTGGTGTCACGACTTACAATGTAAGAGCAAAAATGCTGTGCTTTTGATAAATCGCCTTCACTTAAAGGCTGATAGATTTGCATACCATGTTGGATAAGGCTATTTAATGCCACGGCCCAATACACAATATAGATGTTAACTAATAGTAAGAGATAAACAGGTAAGATCCACATTAAGAGTAAGTAAATCAACGGTACAGGTAACACTAATATAGCCCAGCTAAACACGCCTTTAATAAAGCGTTGTTGCGGCGTACCTTTGTTTAATTTTTTTTCCAGCGTATTCGCTAGATTGCCAAATAAGACTAATGGATGGTAACGATTAGGCTCACCAATAAAGTAATCAATAACCAAAGCAATCACTAGGGTGAAAAAAACCATCATAGACTTGTAAAAGTACCAGAATCTTGATCGTAGCTTAATGCTATCAGCTCGGCATTTTTATAATCATAACCTGTGCTTACGTTATCCTTAGAGCCCGAATTGGGGGTTAGATGAGGGATAAACTGCGCCATAAAACAACGTAAGATATCACCATGAATAATGATTAAACTAACTTCCTTTGCTGCGTTTTTAAGCTCTTCTCGTAAGGTGGCTTCAAAACGGGTTACTAACTGTTTTGAACTCTCACCATGCTTGGGTTTGCAGTCGGTAATCTGAGAAGTTATTTCATCATAATCACTTAACGTATTCACTTGATGGGTAAATTTACCTTGCCAATCGCCAAAATGACGCTCTTCAAAACCTTTCACTGGCACTGGCGTTATTTGTAAGAGTTGTCCACAAACATCCGCGGTTTGCACTGCTCTGCCCAAGGGGGAAGTCAAAATTTTAGTGATATTTAATTGGCGACACTGCTCTGCTAATAATGCAGCTTGTTGTTTGCCTTGTGGCGTAAGTGGGCTGTCTAGTTGACCTTGAATACGCTGTGCAACATTCCATTCAGTCTGTCCATGACGGGCAAGATAAAAAGTAGTTTGGTTATTCAATGTACACTCTTAAATTAGTAAAGGTGAAAGTTAAGACAATCATAATCAAATTTGATTCAATAGACTAACTGATTTTAACGTATCTAAGCTATTGAATATAAGAGCATAGTATAAGGAGCGAAATGGAGAGTAAACAGTTATCAAAGATTATTGATAACTGTTTCTTGGTAAGCTTTCTACGTAAGCCCCCAATTTAATAGTGCGCGAATACTATTTACGATGTGCTAGTGCTTCGCCTTGTACACCATTCTCGATACGCTCTTTTTCTTCATCCAATAATTTTTGAGGAAATTGACTCATAAAGCAGTTACAAATACCCTCACCAATCATTGTTCTTGGCCCTAGTGGGTGTGCAATGTGCTTATAGACACCATGGCTATGAGGTTCTGCATGACTGTGACTATGTGCATGACTATGATCGTGCGAATGACCGTGAGCATGGCTGTGATCATGAGAATGGTCGTGGCTATGGTCATGCGAATGACTGTGGTCGTGATCATGGCTATGCGCTTCAGGATCTTGATACTCTGCATGGTGGTGATGAACGTCTACTTCACCCGCCGCTAAACGACGCTTAAAGGTCGCCATTAAATCTTCACCTTGTACTTGTTGGTTATCCATAATATTACGAACACGTACTTCAAAGGCATCAATTACTTTGTCGTGATCACGTAGGTACGGTGTGTTAATGAATTCAACTTCTGGGTTCTCTTTTGCTACTTTATCAATATATCCAGAAATACGTTTAATTAAACGACCAGTGAACAAGAAGTAAGGCGCAACAACAATACGCTTAAAGCCAAGCTTTAATAGTTTCTCAAGACCTACACCCACTGACGGATAAGTCACACCAGAGTAAACGGTATCAGCCCAACCAAAGCCCATATTTTCACTTACAATACGTGTTAGTTTAGCAGCTTCTGCATTAGCCTCAGTATCTGAAGTACCACGCCCTACTACCACCAGCATAGTATCGTAAAGTTCTTTAGGGGGATTGTCCGCATCCAGTCCTAATGATTCATAAATACGTGCTTGAAAGGCGTTGATCATAGGTTGTTGTAAACCTAATTCTTGACCGTAAGTCACTTGTAAGCCCGCATTTTTTTCTTCAAAGGTGGTTAATACCGATGGAATATCATTTTTCGCATGAGTGGCTGCAAATAACATGCCTGGTACCGCATATATATGGTTAACCCCTTGTGCGATTAGGCTATTCAATCCCATATGGATATTAGGTGCAGAATACTCTAAAAAACCATATTCAATAGGCATATCAGGGAAGCGTTTTTTTAACCCTTCTGCTACTAATGAAAATTCAACTTCAGCATCTTTATCACGACTACCGTGACCACATACCATAATGCCTTTTTTAACTACTTGTTCATTCATTTTAAATCTCTTTTTCTTATCTATATTTATGCTGAGCTGATTTGGCTGCCATGGTACCAATAGCCATAAAAACAGCAACGTTAACGTATCATTAATTACACTTTTTCTGGCCAACGGTTCTCAAACAAAAATGTTTCTATGGGAGCGGCCTCTCCCCACTTTTGCTCGATTAACATTGGCTTTTCATAAAACTTTTCAACATGGCCAATGCATAAAATCGCAATGGGCCGGCTGTCTTCTGGCATATTCAATAGGTTAGCTAATTGAACTGGTTCAAACAATGACACCCACCCTAACCCAATACCTTCTGCTCGCGCTGCTAACCACATATTTTGAATAGCACAGGATACTGATGCTAAATCCATATCCGGCATAGTCCGACGGCCAAATATATGCTTTTCACGACCATCGGGTAATGCAACAACAATCAATTCTGCACATTCAGCAATTCCCTCTACTTTTAACTTTAGGAATTCACTTTTACGTTCATCTAATAAATTAGCCGTTGCAGTTCGTTCTGCGGCAACGATCTGTTGAATATCACTTCGTAGCGGTTTACTGGTCACACGTATAAACCGCCACGGTTGCATTAAACCTACACTTGGCGCTTGATTTGCGACGGTTAATAAACGCAACAATAAGCCTTCTTCCAACGGTTTAGGGCTAAAGTGACGCATATCGCGGCGCTCTTTAATCACTTTATAGATAGCCTGCTTTTCACTTTCTTGATAACTGTGCTGGCTCTTCATGACTTACTCTCTTGCATCTCATCACACTGTAACAATAAGTCTTGTAGCTTTTCTTGATATTCATCAGGTGCTTGCCATAAACCACGCTGTGCAGCTTCCATTAATCGTTCAGCCATTTCTTCCATTATCTGTGGGTTATTGTCTTTTAAAAATTGTTGGTTAGTCGGATCCATCAACAAGGTGTCGGTGACTTGCTGATATTGATAATCGGCTATCAAATCAGTAGTCGCATCGTAGGCGAACAAATAATCTACTGTCGCCCCCATCTCGAAAGCACCTTTGTAACCATGTTCTCGCATTGCTTCGATCCATTTCGGATTCAATACGCGAGAACGCAGTACTCGGTTTAATTCCTCTTTCAAAGTACGGATCACTGGTTTGCTTGGATTGCTATGGTCACTATGATAAATGGTCGGCGCTTTCCCAGAGTAAACCTGAGCAGCATTGCTCATGCCACCTTGGAATTGATAATAATCATCGGAATCCAGCAGATCATGCTCACGATTATCTTGGTTTTGCACCACTACGTCGATATTGCTTAGCCTATCTAGAAAGGCCTCTTTTGCCTGTACGCCATCTTTATCGCTGTTACCATAAGCGTAACCGCCCCAGTTTAAGTACGCTTCAGCTAAATCGCTTTTTTCTTCCCAACAGCGCTCATCAATCAAACCTTGTAAACCTGCACCGTAAGCGCCCGGTTTCGAGCCAAATACACGATAACTTGCTTGTCGTTTTGCTTCGTCAATTGTCATACCGTCGGCAATTAACTCTGCTTCGCGTTGTTGTATATTATGCTGAATTAAATTGCCATTACCTGGCTCATCAAGTTTACTAATGGCCACTACGGCGGCATCAAAGAGCGCCATTACGTTTGCAAAGGCATCACGGAAAAAACCAGATACTCGTAGTGTTACGTCAACACGCGGTCGGTTCAGTAATTGGAAGGGAATAATTTCAAAATCTACTACACGATGACTCCCTTCTGCCCAAATGGGTTTTACACCCATTAACGCAAAGGCCTGTGCAATATCATCACCACCGGTACGCATAGTCGCCGTTCCCCACACCGATAAACCGAGTTGTTTAGGGTAATCCCCTTGCTCTTGTAGATGACGATGTATTAACGCTTGGGCCGATTGCTGGCCTAATACCCAAGCGGCTTTAGAAGGAATAGCTCGGTTATCTACGGAGTAAAAATTACGCCCGGTAGGCAAAGTATCTAATCGGCCACGCGTAGGTGCGCCACTTGGCCCGGCCTCAATAAACTTACCATCAAGCCCATCTATAATCGCGCTCAACTCATTTTCAACACTTTGTTGTAAGGCGCTATGGATAGTGTTTTGGGCATAAACCAGTAAAGCATGGCTTGCAGGAAAAGCTATCAATTCAGCGAGATCGTTATTCGCCAATAAATAGTGCTCTACCCACTGTAAAGCCAGTAACTCTAAACGTTCTCGCGTGTCTGCAGTACTACGCCATAATGACTCACTGATATTGACTAATAGCGCTGGTTGTTCGCCTAACCATGGCTCACGTCCAGCGCTTAAGGGGTCAAATAACTCGCCATCAATCCGTAGAGAAAAGTCCTTCACTAAACAATGCAAAATACCTTGGTTGATCTGCCCTTCTCCGCGTGGCAAACGTAATAAGGCAACCAAAGTATTGGCCACTTTATGCTGCTCTGGCAATTGTCCTAAAATATGTAAACCATGGCGGATTTGCGCTTCTTTGATATCACATAAATAGGTATCTAACTCTTCTAAAACTTGGTTTTCATCGCCACGCGCTGCTTCATTTAATTCATCTAAGATGTTGGTACTTTGTACTTTTTCTAAAATTTGTTCTCTTAACCACACTTCACGGCGTGTATCCAACCCTTGCGCTTGATAGTATTCATCCACCAGCCCTTCTAATTCGGCCATATCACCATAGGTTTCCGCACGCGCCATCGGTGGCATCAGGTGATCCACTATTACCGCCTGTGTTCGACGTTTAGCCTGTGCCCCTTCACCGGGATCATTGACAATAAACGGATAAAAGTGAGGCATTGGGCCTAATACTGCATCTGGCCAGCACTCATTAGATAACGCTAATCCTTTACCGGGTAACCACTCAAGGTTGCCATGTTTACCTACGTGAATAACGGCATTCACTTGATAAGTAAAACGCAACCAAAAATAGAAGGCTAGGTAGTTATGTGGTGGCACTAAATCAGGATCGTGGTAATTGGCTAATAAATCGATATTAAAGCCACGCGCTGGCTGAATACCAATAAAGGTTTCACCTAATCGGATCCCTGCAATCATCAAACGTCCATCACGACATTTTAGGTCATCTTCAGGTTGCCCCCAGCGATCGGTAATCGCTTGCTGACTGACTAACGGTAATGCTGCAAAATACCTTTTGTATTCAGTTAGAGAGAGACTTTGCCAACACGCTAAATGATGTAAGGTATTTGGATTGTTGGTAACGGATTGTAATAGCTGTTCAATCAGTTGGTTACCATTTTCTGGAACCTCACCAATCGGATAACCTGCTGTTTTTAGTTTAGTTAATATATTGACTGTCGAGTTCGGAGTATCTAACCCTACACCATTGCCTATTCGACCATCTTTTGTTGGGTAGTTTGCTAAGATCAAGGCAATGCGTTTATCTTGATTAGCGGTTTGAGATAACTGAATATATTTTTTAGCCAATTCAATCACAAACAACGCACGCTCTTGGTGTAATTGATATTGCACGAGTGATATTTGTGTTTTTTCGTCATAAAAGGCTTCACTTTTGAAGCTAATGGCGCGAGTTAATACCTTGCCATCCATTTCCGGTAACACCACTTGCATGGCGATATCACGACTACGTAGGCCTTGCTTATAATCATTCCAATCTTCTAAAGTACTACTCGATAAGACTAACTGTAAAATAGGAATATCTACGTCAAACAAGCGTGTAAAGCTATTTGGCTGAGAACTTAACCCCGGCGTGCTGACAGTGTTTGATGCAAAGCCTGTAGAGTTTAAAATCAAACGACAATCATGCTCAACAAGCAAGGCATTGACAACTTGCATTGCCTGCGGATCTTTTAATGAGCTGATCACTATGGGTAATGGATTCAATCCACTATCTGACATTAATTCAATAAGCTGATCAAACATCTGGCAGTTAGCTGATTGTAAATGACTACGATAAAAAAGCAGTGCAACTACTTGCTGCCCAGCTTGCCAGTGTATTTTTTCTTGGTTATAAAACTGTGCAACAGGTAGAAATTCCGCCTCAGTATAATGCACTGAAAGGTCAAAAAACTGCTTATTTAAAAAGGTAAATAACTGTGCACTATTATCAATGCCACCAGCTCGGCAATAGCGCCAAACTTGATGCTGAACTTGCGTAGACACAGTCGATAACTCAATCAACTCGGGATCGATGTTATCATCACCAGGCACTAAAATAAGATGGCGATTAGGTGCTTCTTTCGACCAACGAATCAGTCCTTCCACACCATATTGCCAATAAGCTTTGCCACCTAATAACGACACCACCACCACCTGCGCTTGCCCTAGTACTTTATCTTCATAAAGATCAAAGGCGGCTGGCTTTAATAAATTAGTCCAATTCACTAAACGCGTTTCTGCTAAAGCGTGTGTTTCACTCACTGCTTGATATCCAGCAGAAAGCGCCGTTAATTGACTATCGGCGGCGCTGAACACCACTAAAGGTGCAGGGGATTGTGCTAAATCCACAATCCCCTCTTGCTCAACAAACCCGCCTGGTTGTGCTGCTAATAGGTGCATTAACGATTAAACCTCTGCGCTTTTTAAAATAGCGGTCACGGTAGCTTCATCTAAGCCTTTACCGATTAATACTAGTTCTGTCTTTGGCGTTTCAGCGGCTTCCCATAAACGGTCAAAATGTACATCTAAACGTTTACCAACGGCTTGTAATACTTGGCGCATCGGTTTGTTTTGAACAGCTGCAAAACCTTTGATACGAAATAAATTAAACTCGTTTAATAGTTTTTCAACGTTTGCTTTAAGTTTGTCAGCATCAACAGTACCTAAGCTGATCACCATTGAGTCAAAGTGATCATGTGCGTGGTCGTGGTGTGCGCCATGAGCATGATGATGGTCGTGGTGGTTATGTACTTTATCGATATTTTTCTCAGAGCCTGCATTGATACCGATTAATACTTCCAGTGGCACATCACCGTTATTGATGTAAGCGGTTTTTACCGAGCTTGGTAAACGTTTTTGCACGACCTCTTTAACACGCAATTGCTCTGCTTCGTTTAATAGATCGCTTTTGCTTACAACCACTAAATCAGCAGAATTCAATTGATCGTCTAATAACTCTTGTAAGCTTGGATCGTGATCTAGGCTCTCATCCATGGCACGTTGCTTTAATACTTTATTTTCATCAGCAGCAAAGCGCCCTGCTGCAATCGCAGGACCATCAACCACAGTGATAACGGCATCAACCGTACAGTGCTCTTTAATACCAGGCCAGTTGAAGGCTTGTACTAATGGTTTTGGTAGGGCTAAACCCGATGTTTCAATCAGGATATGGTCGATTTGGTCACGACGTTCAACCAGTTTTTCCATCACAGGTAAAAATTCTTCTTCAACGGTACAACAGATACAACCATTGGCCAGTTCGTAAATACCATCTTCGCCGCCAACTAATTCAGCCGCTTCATCTTCACATTCTAATGGGCAGCTTCTAAGCAGTTCTGAATCGATATCTAATTCACCAAATTCATTCATGATCACGGCAATGCGCTTACCTTTTGCTTTTTTAAGTAAGTTAGCTAATAGCGTTGTTTTACCACTGCCTAAGAAGCCAGTTACGACTGTAGTTGGTATCTTATTTAATGAAACGTTACTTGTTGTCATGTTGAGCCTCTAGTTCTTGTATTGATAGTTCGCCTTTACGACGACGGAAAATATTCGGCTTATCTTTGTGGTAAAGATAAGAGTCTTCAAAGTTGGTGGTATCCAGTACATGGCCAACTAAAATAAGCGCGGTTAATTTGAAGCCTTTAGCTTCAACTTTTTCAGCAATATCCGCTAAGGTCCCGGTCACTTTGTCTTGATCTGGCCATGAGCTGCGATAACACACTGCAACAGGACAGTCTTCACCGTAATGTGGGATCAGCTCCGCCACTATTTTTCGAATTTTAGTGATGCCTAAATGGATCGCTAGAGTTGCACCGCTTTGTGCCAGTTGCGGTAAACGCTCGCGCTCTGGAAAAGGCGTTTTCCCTTCGTAACGAGTCATTATGACTGTTTGTGATACACCAGACAGGGTTAACTCTTTACCTAAATAAGCCGCTGAGGCTGCTGTCGCACTGACACCTGGAATCACTTCATAGTCAATACCGTGTTTTTCTAAACGACGAATTTGCTCTGCGATAGCGCCATATAATGCAGGATCACCACATTGTAGACGTGCCACATCTTTGCCTGCTTTTGCTGCTTCAACAAAGTAGGCTTCCATCTCATCCAAATTGATCTTTGCGGTATCAACAATTAATTCCGCACTGTCTTCAACATCTTGTAATGTTTGACGTGGAATTAACGATCCAGCATACAAGACAACAGGACACTGCTTTAATAAGCGTGCCCCTTTGATGGTCATCAACTCAGGATCACCCGGCCCTGCTCCAATAAAGTAAACTTTCATAGTTATTCCATTTTTTAATAATTAGTTATTAATCTTTTACTTTAATCCAAATAGGAAAAGTGATTTATAGCTAAGCAATTCCTATTAGCTCAAGGTAAAAGCACAAAGGTTGGTTTACCAAGTAAGTGCTTTCACAGATAAATTAACGTACGACGTTATAATTTCTTTTTATAACCACGCGGTGTATAAACCCAGTGTTGGCTTCCATTAACAATATGCTTTGACTCACTATTACCCACACTGACTAGAGTAAACATATCAACGTCTTTAGCATCTAATTCATCTAAACGAATAATACGAATGGTTTCATCTTCACGGGTTAATTGACGGCCTAATAAAACAGGTGTTGAAGCTGGACGATATTTTAATAATACGTCACGTGCATGGTTAAGCTGCCAATCACGCTTTTTCGACACAGGGTTATAGAAAGAGATAACAAAATCTCCTTCACCAGCACTATGAATACGCTTATCAATAGTTTCCCAAGGCGTTAATAGATCTGACAAACTTACCGTACAGAAGTCATGGCCTAACATAGCACCAATTCGGCTTGCGCCAGCTTGCATAGCAGATATCCCTGGTACTACGTCAATTTCAACGTCTAGCCATTCAGAGTGATCTTCAAGCCCTTGAAGTTGTCTATCTAACAATTCAAACACCAAGGTGGCCATCGCATAAATACCAATATCACCACTTGAAATAAGCGACGTGGTTTTGCCGCTTGCCGCGAGATCTAATGCTAAACGAGCACGACCAATCTCTTCCCCTAACGGTAAATCATGATGAACCTTGTTGTTACAAGGCTCACCTAACAAGTCTAAATACAGTCCATATGCGACTAAATCAGTACTTTGCTCAACCGCTTTTAATGCTTTTGGTGCTACTAAATCTGCATTTCCCGGTCCCATACCGACAACAAAAAGTTGTTTTTTTAAACTCATTTTATTTCCTAGTTTTTAATAATTTACAGGCTATAACTTCTGGCAATCGCACAGGTAGCTTGTTTGTTTTTATGTTTATTAAGTAGCAATTCACTACCGTTATTAGTTAGCTGCTGCGCTTGATACAGTGCCGCAGATTCTGCCACGCCATACACACCAACAGTTTTAAAAATATAATCAGACTTAGTGGAAAGGCGATCTTCCATTAAACTTAGCGTCTGAGCAGAAAAAGTTAGATAAGGTTTTTGTAACGTCTCAGCCAAGCCAATTAATCCCACTTCATCGTTTTTAATATCAATGCTAGTAATGGCACTAATGTCGTCTATGGTAAGTCCTGCTTTTACTAAACATTCCTCTAACAAACCTTGTAACACCTGCTCAGGACAATGACGCTCACAACCCATTCCCACTACATATTTAGGTTTTAAATAGCTATTTGCTGTAGTTAACACCAGTTGGTTTTCAAGCAATTCGCTAACTTGTCTCGCTAATTCATTCGCTCCACCTTCGTGACCGGATAATAGCGGGACCACAAACTGCCCTTGCTCATCTAAAACCAACACCGCAGGATCGCTATATTTATCCTTTATCACAGGCGCTAAGGTTCGCATCACAATACCCGTTGCGCAGATAAAAATAAGCGTATCACCTTGAGTAAAGTAGCCTTGTACCTGCTCCTTAAAAGGTGATGGTTTATAGCAAATACCACTGTTTACAGATGTTGAAGCACTATCTAAAAGGTGCTGTAAACGCCTCGAGAGTTGCAAACCAATCTCTGTTAAACAGATAATGCGGATCACGCGGTCAGCTCCTCTCGGGTGATCACAAATAATGAGAAATAAGGACCTGCAACGTTATCTAACTGATTTAAATCTCGAATTATTTTCTGTTGGTCACGACTGACATACTCCAAATAATTGGCATCATCAAATCGTTTTGTCTCTTTTAATAAGCTAATTAAACGTGGACGTTCAATCCCCGCTTTCATGATCACAACCGCATCATGCTCTAATAATGCGGCTTTAATTTTGTCATCACTATGACGCCCCGTGATCACTGCAAAAGACTGTTTTAATACGGTTAATGGCAGCTGTAATTCAGCCGTTGCCGCCACAAAAGCTGGAACACCGGGTATTACTTGCGATTGATACTGACTTTCTAAGCGTTCTAATAGATAAGTGAAAGAACCAAAGAATAATGGGTCACCTTCACATAAAAACACCACGGTTTTACCTTGCTTAAGCTCAGCTTGAATTTGCATAATCGCTTTATCATAAGCAGCATTAGCAGCAACACGCTGACGTGACATAGCAAAACGCACACCTAAGTATTGTTGTGTTTTAATTGGATCTTTTAAGGCCTCGCTGGCAATGGTTAACGCCTGTGATTCCCCAGCTTCATTCTCTAAATAGCAGATCACATCGGCAGCTTGAATCGCTCGGAACGCTTTTAACGTTAATAACTCAGGATCACCAGGTCCCACACCCACACCGATGAATAATGCCGTGTTTGGTGTTGAGGTTAATTCGCTCATGACACTGCCTTTTTAGTGAAACTAAATAAACTAACTGCTAGCGCAGGACGGTAAGCTAGTTGCCCTCCTAGGGTTCTACTTTTATTGACAGCAATCTGTAATGTTTCTAATTCAGCATCTTTTAAGTCTTCACGTTGAGAGTAAAAGTCTAACAACTGAGCTTTGGTTTTTTCCATTACAGCAGAAACAACGATTTGGCCATGTTCAGGTAATTTAGCCCATAACTGCGTTAATAAAGTAGGTAGTTCACCATCACTTCCACCAATGAAGATTTTATTTGCTGCAGGTAGCGTTGCTAATCCTTCTGGTGCACGCGAAAATTGCGGTTTAAGATTTTTGACAACACCAAATTTTATCTGATTTTTCATCAAGCAATTAAACCTTTCTTGGTTATGCTCAATAGCATAGACAGTGGCTTTTGATTGCCAATAAGCCAATTCAATAGAAACGCCACCACAACCTGCACCAATGTCCCAAATTAAATCACCTTTGCTTGGTTGCAATAATGATAAAATAGCCAAACGCACTTCACGTTTGCTGATCATCCCTTTACTACCTAATTCTCCGGTTTCAAAATCGGCATCTTTAATCCCTGGAAACTCAGGTAAGAAGCCTCTATTTTCCCCACAAATGACGAAGGTGACATGTAGAGTATCAAATGCTGGTCGTTGCCCATTCGTTTCAGCTTCACATAATTCAGCAGCAGTGAATCGTGATATTTTTTGCTCTTTGTAACCTAAGCGCTCACACACCATAATTTCCGCATCAAAAAAGCCACTTTCTAAACAAACGCTAGCCACATGTTGAGGTAAGCTATCTTGATCGGTTAATAGCAACAAGGTTTGCTGCGCTTTTAAAGCCACTTTTAACCTTTCTAAAGGTCGTCCATGTAAACTCACTACATTCACATCTTGTTGCGCTATCGATAAACTATGACAAGCTTGTGTAATGCTTGATACAGCAGGAAAGAAGCGGACGGATGCGTCTTTAAAGTTTTTGCTAATCCAAGTGCCAATACCATAATAAAGTGGATCACCAGACCCTAACACCACTACATTTTGTTCTGTTTCTATTAACGCTTTTAAGTCTTTTAATTTAGGCAGTATTTCGGTTCTTGGCGGAAGATGATCCCCCTTAGGTTCAACAGCTTGTTGCTCCCCCTCTTCTAGTGAGTCGATAGCCGGCGGTACTGCTAAATATTTCTCTAAGGTTAATAGTTGGCGCTCAGAGCCAATCACTAAATCAGCCGACTGTAACGCTAATAATGCTTGCTCACTTAACGTGGCATTCTCCGCAACCCCTAAGCCAATCACCGAGATCTCTCGTACGCCAGTTGCATGCGATCTAATCTGGTTACTTGTACTGGAAGCTAACCCTAATTTATTAACTAATTTACTGAAAAAATTCATCATTAATATAATTCCCCTTTAATACAACGTAATAAGGCATTACAACTTGCACTTGATACTGCACTGCCACCTTCGCGGCCTAACAGTGTGATGCATTCAATACCTAAAGTTTGGTGTAGATCCCATAAAGCTTGTTTTGATTCCGCGGCGCCAACAAAACCCACAGGCATACCGATAATCAAAGCGGGTTTAGGCGATCCTTGGTCGATCATCTCTAATAAACGAAACAGTGCAGTTGGTGCATTTCCAATAACTACTACACTGCCTTCTAAATAGGGTAACCATGCAGTTAATGCAGCCATGGTACGGGTTTCACCGGTTTCCTTCGCTCGCTCAGGCACACCAGGTGCATTCAAAAAACAATAAGGATCGGTATTAATCATTCGTTTGGTAATGCCCTGCTTTACCATCTCTACATCACATAGAATTGGCGCGCCTTTTCTTAAGGCTGCAATACCAGACTGGCAAGCATTCGCACTGAATTTAACTTGTGTTGCGACAGCAGGAATACCAACGCTATGCACCACGCGCATCACTACTTGTTGCGCTTCAATAGATAAGTGTTCTAAATCAGTTAAAGTTCTGATTTGACGAAAGCTTTCATTTTCGATCAAACTCGGATCGTGGATATAATCAAATTTCATTATTTGGCTCAATTATTCTGGTATTAGATGTGGCTTCAGATTCAGCTAAAGTCGATGATGATTGCAATAATGCAATACAACTTAGTGCATCATCAAACTGATAAGTTAAGGCTTGTAGCACGGGACGCTTAAATTGATAAACGGGAATATTCGCTAACGCAGCAGCTTCAATCTTGGCATAAGTGGCATCTCCACCACTGTTTTTACTGATCACCGCATCAATATGGTAAGTTGCTAACAACTGTTTTTCATCTTCGAGATGAAATGGACCAATTGCTTTTAACCAGGTGACATTAGCTGGCAAAGTAATTTTAGCGGGCATCGCAGTGCGCAATAACACCTGACTCGACTGCGCAGATAAAGCATCAATCACTGATTGTGATACTTGTCCTGCGGTGATGAATAATGAGTTATGTTTAGCTACTTTTTCAATCAAACATGGCCAATCATCTACTTCTACCCAATTATCCCGTGTTGTTTTCTGCCAAGCTTTACGGTGAAAACGAATGGCAGTAATAGACAAGTCCTTAGTCACTTTGGCAATGGTATTACTCATAGTTTGAGCAAAAGGGTGTGTGGCATCAATAACATGGGTCACTTTATTATCCATTAGGTATTTAGCTAACCCGCCAAATTGCGTAAAACCGCCACTAATAGACAGGCAAGGTACCGTCGCTTTGCGCACGATTCCAGCAATGCTGTAGATAACATCAACCCCTAATTCATGTAATTGAGTTGCTAATTTACGCCCATCTGCAGTGCCGCCAACGACTAAAACTCTCATTAGTTAGCCTTTGCTTGATTGATTATGTTGCCATGAACATCGAATTTATCTTGATGACTATTTGCCACAAACAAACCTTTTCTATTTACAGCCCAGACTTCCACCTCAATGGATTCATGGACAATGGTTTTAGCAAATTTTAACGCTTCAACACATACCACAGTGGCGATATCTAAGCCCGCTTGTTTAGTCATATTAAGTACTTGAATGGTGGTGTTTGCGGTTACAATTTGTTGTTGTAGCTTAGCACTAGCTCCCAAATCTTTTGCGATAGTGGCTAACTGCTCAAAATCGATACTAGACTGGCGACTATTTAAATCTAAATGCCCGTTGGCTAACTTAGTTAACTTGCCAAAACCAGCACTAATGCTGAGCTTTTTAATACGGTTCCCTGATTTAGGATCGATCTTTTCACGGCGCAAATATTTCAGCATAGCCCCAACAAAGTCGCCCATTTCAATCAGGCTTACCTCATCCATTTGATAAAACTCTTTAATGGCATGTTCACTGGCAATACCCGTTGAAGCCGCTAAATGAGTAAAACCATTGACTCTGGCCACATCAATACCTTGATGAATAGATGCGATATAAGCAGCGCAAGAATAAGGGCGTACGATACCTGTGGTGCCTAAAATAGAGAGACCGCCAATGATACCTAATCGACTATTCATGGTATTAGTTGCGATTTGTTCACCGTTAACAATACCTACTGACACTTCAAAGCCGCCCTGATACTGGTATGCTTGCGCATAATGCTCAAGATGCCCTGTCATCATTTTACGTGGCACTGGATTAATCGCTGGCTCGCCAATCGCCAGTACTAATCCATCACGTGTTACCGTGCCTACTCCTTCAGCCGCTTTAAATATAATGCCCGGCGTTGGCAGTAAACGTAATTCGACAAATAAGGTTGCGCCATGTGTTGCATCAGGGTCATCTCCGGCATCTTTAATGGTGCTGGTACGCATGCCCTTTTCAAGGGATTGATAGTCGATAATATCGAGGTTAACGACTTCACCACGCGGCAAAGTAATCTCAACACTGGCTGGTTGTTTGTTGGCTAATAACGCACGCACAGCAGCAACACAGCAAGCTGTTGCACAACTTCCCGTGGTTAAACCATTACGTAATGGTTGCTCTGTTTCGCTAGTTTCCGGCCACATAACTTTATTGTTCCTATTGCTGCGCTTGCATTGCTGCTTGCTGCTGAGTCTCTTTGCTAACTGGGCTCGCCACAGATTGATGATTGTAGTTTTCCCACGCCACTAACTTTTTCTGGTCAACCGCTTGTAATTTCCCGGTAAAAATATCAGCAATTAACACAGGATTAGATGGGAAAAACAGGTGTAAATAACTCGCAGTTAAGTTTCCCGTACGATAAATGGCTTCACCAGGTGCAGGATGACGTTGGCGTTGTCCGTAACCAATAGGCTGCATGTTCATAATGGCACGGGATCTATGGTGTGCATGCCCATGAATCTCACCTTCGGGTAAGATGGCTTTTTGCATTCCCTGACAACCACGTTTACCTGACATGCTTCCATAGCCATCTAATAAGCCAAGCATTTTATGATGTTTTTCATCCAAATCCACCAGCTCATTGAGGCAATATAAAAAGCCACCACATTCCGCTAGGATAGGTCTTCCTGCTTTATTAAACGCGCTAATTTGCGATTGTAAGGCAGCGTTCGCTGCTAGATTTTCAGCGTATAATTCAGGATAACCACCGGGCAACCATAATGCGTCCGCTTCAGGCAATTGCTCACCCTGTAATGGGGAGAAATACTGTAGCTTTGCCCCCATTTCTTCTAATAAACGGGTATTGGCTTGGTAGATAAAACTAAAAGCTAGATCCTGGGCTATTGCGATATTTTTACCCACTAATAATGGTGGAACTGGAGATTGTTCAGCGGAGTAAAAATCAACAGGCGCAGGTAAATTTAATAACGGGCTATTAGCATCCGCACGATTTACGCCATCAACTAACCATTCGCAGCCAAGCGTAAATTTAGCCTCTAATTCATCAAAGACTTCACTGGCTTGTACTAAACCTAAATGACGTTCAGGTAATGCCACTTCAGGATCTTTTTTCAAGCAAGCTAATAAAGGCAGCTGTTCACCTAAGGCATCTCGAATTAATTGCGCATGACGTTCACTGCTACAGTTATTTGCGATCAAACCATGGCAAGTATAATCATCACGGAAATTAGCTAAGCCAATTGCCACAGCAGCCGCAGTTTGCGCCATGCCTTTTACATCCATCACAATTGCAACGGGAATATGAAAACGTGCCGCTAAATCTGCGCTTGAAGGTTCGCCATCAAATAACCCCATTGCTCCTTCAACCAAAATTAGATCCGCTTGTTGTGCTGCTTCAAATAACTTTTGCTGACAGTAAGCTTCACCTGCCATCCACATATCCAACTGTTCAACATGGGCTTGTGATGCTTGCGCTAAAATTTGCGGATCAAGGTAATCAGGGCCTGTTTTAAACACGCGTACCACTTTACCTTGCTCAGTAAAGTAACGTGCAATCGCTGATGTTATGGTCGTTTTACCTTGTCCCGATGCGGGTGCCGCTAAAAATAGTGCAGGACAACTTGCTTTGTTGGTCATTTGATTCCTTTATGTTGCTCTGTTTTAAGATGAGCTTCAAATAACTTTTGCTGACAGTAAGCTTCACCTGCCATCCACATATCCAACTGTTCAACATGGGCTTGTGATGCTTGCGCTAAAATTTGCGGATCAAGGTAATCAGGGCCTGTTTTAAACACGCGTACCACTTTACCTTGCTCAGTAAAGTAACGTGCAATCGCTGATGTTATGGTCGTTTTACCTTGTCCCGATGCGGGTGCCGCTAAAAATAGTGCAGGACAACTTGCTTTGTTGGTCATTTGATTCCTTTATGTTGCTCTGTTTTAAGATGAAAGTGTAAAATATTGCGCATCTAATTGTGCTGCTAGGAGCTTACCTCGACCACGTTTTATGGTAGATTTTTCGATATCCACCAATAACGTAGGTACCTTTAATTTCAAATCATCAATATCTACACGGCTACGACCATCGGTGATCAAGTAACAAAACAACGCAAGGTCAGGCGTTTGTATTGTTAACTGTTTAATACTCTGTAACGCCTTTTCTAATACTTGACGTAAAGGCGTACCACCTACTGCACTAATATCATCCAATAAATTTTGTACTTTTTTAGGCGCTTTACCCGCTTTAATTAAGGTTTCAACTTGATTATTACCAAACCCTAATAGACTCATTTTTTCGCGTTGAAGGTAAGCACTATCTGCGATATTCATTACTACTGACTTGGCTAATGACGATAAACTTTGTCCTAGTGTGGAAGCCGACGTATCCAATAAAACGAGGTGATGTTTAGCTTGCCCTGTTTTAGCTTTTTTAAAACTAAACTGTGTAGGCGGCCACTGCCCTAAATTTTTAGACAGGGTATTAAACCAATCTGGTTTGTGGCTATCTAAAGTTGATTTTCTTAACCCTTTTGCTGTTTTACCTTGTACATTTTGTTGTAACTCGCCTTGCAGTACGCTGTTATTCAATACTTGAGTTAATGACTTATAATGTAATTCTGGTAATTCAATGGCTTGCATTACCGTTTTTTGTTTTTCACCTGATTGTGGTGGCATTGCTCCCCATTCACCAGAAGGTTCAGAGGTGTCATCTTGATCGTTACTCGATTGACTTTCCTGCTCTGATTTGTGCTCAGATATTTGCGATTTAGGATCATTTGACTGAGGAGGTGTTGGACGAGAAAAACCTCCGTTTTGGGGTTTATCTTTAGCAGCATCATCGGGCGATTGCGGCGAACTCGGTGGTGTCCCAGATGGTTGCGAACGATGTAATAGTACTAATGGCGCAACTTCCTCTATATCCTGTAACGAGACAGCCGATCTACCGCACCAAGCAGCATGGGTTAAACTCGCACGATGCATCATAATATCTGCGCGTAAACCATCCACATTAGCTTGCTGACAGCGTGTGGCGATTTCAATTAAACAAGCATCATCACAGGTTACTTTAGGCAGTAATTCCTGCGCGTCACTTATTTGTTGTTGCAGTGAAATTTGTGGTGCCTGGTATTCATCACAAAAAGCCACTTTATCGAGTTCGAATGCTTGGCGTGTTTTAATAATGCTAATACGCTCTTCTATACTGTATTGATTATCTAACTCAACCATTAAGCCAAAACGATCTTTTAGTTGTGGGCGTAACTCACCTTCGTCAGGATTCATTGTGCCTATCAGTGTAAAGCGAGCATCATGACGATGGCTAACACCATCTCTCTCAACAATGTTAACCCCACTGCTTGCCACATCTAGGATTTGATCAACAAGGTGATCAGGCAATAAGTTAACCTCATCAACATAAAGCACACCAGTATGCGCTTTTTGTAATAAACCAGGTGAGAACTTAACTTGTTTACCTTTTAATACATGGTCTAAGTCCAGGGTACCAATTAACATCTCTTCACTAGCACCTAGAGGCAAGGTAACAAATTGTGAAACAGTGTGTTCAGTCACAGGTAAAAGGTCTGCCACCGCGCGCGCTAAGGTCGATTTTGCGCAGCCTCTTGGGCCAGAGATTAATACACCGCCAATTAATGGGTTCACGGTTGCTAATAACAAGGCTAGTTTAAATTGCTTTTGTCCCTGCACAGCGCTAAAAGGAAAAGTGATATCTTCAATGTTATTATTCATATTGCTCCCCTAGGCCACTGCTATTGTTTGTTTTGTTGCTTCACTATCGATTAGTGAACCTTCTTTTAAGGTTAATTGTCGCGTTGCTAATTGCTCAGAAAATAATTTGTCATGAGAGATAATAATCATTGCCTGGGGTAATGCCTCTAATACAGATAACAAGCGTGCTTTGGCTTTTTCATCGAGTGCGTTAGTTGGCTCATCTAAAATCAATACTTTCGGTTCCATTACCAACACACTGGCTAAGGTTATCATGCGTTTTTCACCACCTGATAGCTGATGAGTGATCCGTGATTCAAAACCTTGCATTCCAAGACTTGCTAATGTTTGCATCGATTTCTCAACGGCTTGTTGTTTAGTAAACCCTAAGTTTAATGGCCCAAACATCACATCTTCTAATACGGTAGGACAAAATAACTGATCATCGGGATCTTGAAATAATAAACCCGCTTTAGCACGTAATTGATTAAATTCTTTTTCAGTTTTACAAACTTGACCAAATCCTGATACTTGGCCTTTTTTCGCTTTTTTTAAACCAACGATAAGATGTAATAAGGTGGTTTTTCCAGCCCCATTATCACCATTAATTACTACTCTTTCACCTTCATATAACGAAAAATTAACTGCGTTTAACACACTGCCACGCCTTGGGTAAGCATAGTTAAGATCTTCTATCTTAATCAGGGGGTTATTTGAATAAGCCATCAATATTAAGCCCTATTAGCAGTATTAAAAAAGAGATAAACACGATACTAAAAATCCAATCAATTGAACGGATTTTCATTTCGTCGTTAAGATAATAACGCCCGCAAAAACCACGGCATTTCATGGCATCTGAGATACGTTCTGCACGTTCAACTGAACGAATTAATAGCATACCAAAAAGATAACCAATACTCTTCCAAGTATGTAAATTAGTACGTAATACAAAAGCGCGAGCCTGCATAGCTCTTCGCATTTTTTTATATTCTTGGCTGATCACATCCAAATAACGCACCATGAATAACATTAAATGTACCAATTTATCGGGTACCTTAAGGTGTGCAAGTGCATGCCCTAAGGTTGATGCACTCATGGTAGCGACCAAAGAAAATAACACTAATAATACCGCATTTGCTTTCACCGTGATCAGTAAAGCATGAAGCAAACCCTGCCAACTTGCGGTTAAACCAAACACTGTAAACATTGCATCGCCTGGTGTGGTAAACGGTAAGATACAAATTAATGTCAACATAAATAAATCCATCGCTACCACACGACGTAGGGTTCGTTTAATGTTCAGCTTGCTGGCTTTCACCAACAGAAAAGCACAGAACAACCCTAACAAAGTAGGGGCAAAAGAGTGACTCGATACCACCACTAATGCAAATAAAGCAGAGCAAACTACACGCACACGTGCATCAATATCATCAATCCAAGAGGCTTGATGTTTAAGGGCTTGTCCTGACCAAGATGTTAAGCTGTGCTCTAAGCTTTGTGACATTAAGATTTAACCTTTTGCTTACGCTCACGTAAAAAAGCAACTAACCCGAGCAGTCCAAAAATATAGCCAATGCCACCAAGAATATCACGCAACCCTGACTTCTCTTTTAACTCTTGTATTTCACGTCTTAAGGGCTTGAGCTGTTTAGCAATAGCTTTTTCTAGCATCAAATTAGTCACTTGTTGTGCATTGTTTGATGCTTGCTGATCAGGAGAATTAATAGAAGAATGTGCATCTACCTTCTCAAAGCTATTACTCGTTAAATCATCATTTGGGCTGTCAGGTAACTCTTCAGCGGGTAACTGCATTTTCAATATATGCCCAGCTCCCATATTAACTTCAAAATGATGAGTAATATGCTGTTTAGCAGTAAACACAAAAGCGCCTTCTTCATCTATTAAGACTTCGCCTAAAGCATGCCCTTGATCGTCAGTGACTTTCACCACTGTGCCCGGATTTGCCATAGCACCATTAGAAAAGCCTGCTTCGCCTTCGATTTCAAACCCTTCTGCGTAGACGCCGCCCATGACATTATGAGCAACTGCATGACAGGAGATAGATAAGCTTAAAACAGTAAGAAAAGAGATTAACCATTTCATTAATTTGAACCTTTACTTATAAACTCTGGTTTAACGGTATGGATGAGATAGACAGCAGCATAAGAAACAAATCCTTCAATCACCATAATTGGAATATGTGCAGGTACCACGGCTTTTGCCGCTAAAACAAAAGACTCACCAGATAATGCTAATGAAAATGCCACCATCAACGCGGTAATAAATATCGCGCCAGCACCACCAACAGCTCCCCATGTTGCCGCGACTTTAGGGCTTTCATGACGTACGCCTTTATAGCAAATGTAATAGATAAGCACAGCAGGAAGAGCGATATTAAGCGTGTTAACACCTAACACTAATAGCCCGCCAAAACCGAAGAAAATCACCTGTAACAATAGCGCAACTAATAAAGCAGGAAAGGCTACCCAGCCTAAAATAATACCTAATAAACCATTCATAATTAAATGCACACTAGAAAAGCCTAATGGTAGATGAATATAAGATGCAATAAAGAAAACAGAGGCGAGTACCCCAACCAAAGGTAAATGATCATAATCCATTTTTTTAAGGCCAATAAAGACGCCTATTGCGCTCAATACAGCTCCACTTATTAATACTGGTGAAGATAAGGCGCCATCAACTATATGCATAATTTACCTTTTTATATTTTAATAGGAAAAATACTCACTGATCTTCAATGAGTATTAATTTAGCTAGGGTAATTTAGTCGCTTCAACCCAGATAACCGCATCTTGTGATAGCGCTTTATCTTTATAGACTTTCTGCTCACCTACGTCTAATGCAGCAAATCCCCATTGCCCAGCCTTAGGTAATACATAATTAAAAGTGCCGTTGGCATCAGCATAAATGGTTTGTGTAATAAATACATCTGCCGCAGGTATCATCAATGGTGTTTTAGCAAAACGATTATTTTCCATTTCAGGAACATAATTAACAAACTCCACTTCAATTTCTGCAAAAGGGACTGCTTGCCCACGAGATTTAACCACACCAGTAAAAATGCCACCTTCGTAAATTGCATAAGGTTTGGTTAATGGAACAATTTCTGCAGCTAACCCAAAGTCCTTATTCCAATCCGTTGGCAGGCCGCCTACGTTGACAATGGTTTTAGTGATTTGCTGAATATAAAAGCCTTCTTCAGCTTCAAAATATGGCGATGGCTTAGAAATGAATACATAATCACCTAATCCACGTAACTTCACATCAGCTTGATAAGCATGCCCTTTATCAACAGCACTTTCCCACTCAATTTCAGAGAGGCTGTCTATCAGGTTAGTTTTTTTGCCTTTTTTAATCATGTAAAAAGCTTGAGGATGATCAACCTTCATCACATGACCACTTGCCGCAGGATGCGTAAAAGGCATTTTAAGGCTGATATTTCCACCCTTGGCACGGAGTAATTCTGGGGTATAGATCATTTGAAAGTGTGCACTGGCATAAGTTGGTAATATACAACCTATAACTACAATTGCAGGGGCAATAAAACGCTGTAAATTAATGGTTTGTGTTAGCTTTTTAAGCTGTGTAAAGTTTAGCAAAGGAAAATCTCCGTCTGAGTTAATAACAGGCGAAGTTGTGGAGGAGATGGCATTCTTAATCCCTAAAAATAACTTTAGATAAGATAAACCAGCCGGTGAAGCCCTCCGCAACACCACGGTACTTGCCTCATGCAAGTATCATCCAAAGGTTTGGTATCCGGGCTTAACAAACGTAATTTGCTCTACCGTTGCGGGGGCAGCCTTGGTATTTGACCAAGTTCCCAAACACATCATTCCTAGTTTATTCTAAGATGAGATGCATAGCTTTAAGACTATATCCTAAGGAGGCTGAACAATAGCGTGTAACTGGGTAAACAGTCAATATAAAGCCGTCGTTTCAGACGTTTTTACAACACATTACATCTTTTCTTACCTATTATTCACTAACTTTAATGGTCAGCAATAAGCGGAAACTTTTACACTGTCAATTGATGCATTTCAACGGGCTGGATTAAACGGCTACATCAGTGGCTACTTTTACCAACAAAGCTTGGTGGTAGGAAAAGGCTCACTTGATTTTTTTAAAACGATTATTAAAAACTTAAAGTTTCCGCCCCCATCATCACAATGGTCAGCGATACTGATGAAAAGGATATTAAACTAGCGTGCGAGCTTGAAATAAAAACTATTTGACTAACGGGTATCCATATAGACACACCAAATGGGAGTATACTGAACAGCACTACCTTACCGAGTTAATCGATATGACCTAGATTTATTTCAATCACAGTTCAATAAAACAACTTATGCAAGAAGCGGTTTATAATGCTATGGATATAAAAAAAGTAACGACGAAACCGTCGTTACTTTTTAGGGTATTTCACTTTAAACACTTCTTAACTTTTACAAAAATGTTTCTTGTGTTTCAGCTTCTGGTTCTAGTCCCATAAAGTATAAATAACCTTTGTCTACTTTTTCATTCAGCGAACTTTTAGGCTTTAACTTTATCACTGGTTTATGTAAGTCTTTATTAGGCGGTGTAGTAGACACATTAGGATAATCTGTTTTTACTGTTTGTTTTTTTGCTGCCGCTGATTTTTTGGCTTTATTTTTTTTATCTGTATTGGCAAAAGTATAAAAGAACTCGCCATTACCTTCGACAACTTCGACACTAGACTGACCTACGGAATTATACGAAGCTAAAATACCATGGCGACCTAACGCCACTTCCTGGGTAATCTCTTTACCACTACCGACTTTATTACCATCAATATACCAATCTACATCTACGTTACTTTTTAACGTTAATACTGCTGATTTAAGACCAAATTTTTCATTTAAGATAGATTCGATTTTATTGTTGTAAGCAGGTTTAAATGTCATGGCAGCACGGTAAGCTAACTCACCATCTAAATTCATGCTTGCATCTACAATTTTGTAAGAGAGTAATACACTACGCTCATTTAAGAAGTTGTCAGATTTCTTTGCATCTTTAACAATGAAGTTTTCATTTTCACTTAAACATTGATTGATAGATTGGTAAGTCGTACAACTTAATGTGCCACTCAAAGAAACATCTTTCACACTTTTAGGGTTTGCTAACTCTTCTGTTAAACGAGCTACTACTCTCTGTTTTAATGATGCTAATTCACTGTTTCTTTTAATGCGTGCATCTTTTAATTTTTTACCATCTTCAATGATGGATTGATGCTCTTCTTTTAAAGCTCGGCCTTTTTCTTCGTACTCTTTCTCTAATGCATCAATTTTTAAAACCAGTGCTTCTAGATCTTTAAAGTACTGAGCAACATTATCCTTCGCCACAACTTTATCAGCTAACGCATTAATATTGTTCTGGTAGATGTTTTTGTTGTTTTCGATCTCTAAACTTAAGGCTCTATATTCAAATTCATTTTTGTTGTAGCGGCCAAGTTTATTATTAGAGGATATTAAAAGACTATTAATATCGTATTGTTGATTTATATTTTCAATAGCGGAATCTTCAGATGCTGTGATCAGTTCTAAAGCAGATAGGTTAGTTGCAAATGACAACATCAAAGCAATTGTAAGCTTACAGTATCTCACTTTTTCTCCATTATAAATGAGCCGCTTGACCAAATAATATCGCCAAGGGGAGTTATGTTAAGTTTATTGTCCATATGAACTTTACTATGCTTTAAAAAAAGCTGTCAGTAATACCTGTTGTTTCCACGAGATAATACATGATATTTAGCTAAAACTATACTCAAACTAGGTCAATATGCAAAGTAGAATGTTTAAAAAAGCTATTGAAATCCTTCTATTTGCAGTAGTTATTAGTTAATAATTGAACTCACTGTTTAAGATTCTCTTGTTTGTAATTAAAAATTGAATAAATACACTGCTTATAAACATCATTCCAGCTTGAGATCCATCTCATATTCAAAAAATGACAGCACAATTAAACTTTTGTTAAACAACTGGATTTATCCGCCCTTACCTTTACTGCTTTGAAACGAGCCATTCTTTAGGTGAAAGCCCTAATTTTTTCCTAAATACACGCGCCAAAGCAGAGCCATTTTCATAACCAACGGCATTCGCTACTAACGCAACTGACTTATTCTGTTTTAATAACGTTTTAGCAATAATAATTCGCCAATCAAGTAGATAGTCGCCAGGGCTTTGCCCTACTACCTGTTTGAATAACTCAGCAAACTTAGATCGAGACATTAAGGCAATATCAGCCATTTCTTGTAATCCCCATGAATATTCAGGAGTAGATTGAATAGCTAATAATACTTTTGATAATTGTGGGTGAGCAAGCCCTGCTAATAAGCCATGTTTCATCATTTTATTATTCAATACAAAACGTAATATATGAATAATAAAAATATCGGTTAAAGCGTTGAGCATTGGCAATCGACCACATTTATCTTGAAATGCTTCATCAAATAACCACTGAGCAGTTTGCTTGATATTAGGGCACTCATTAAAATTAAAGTGTAAGAGAGCAGGTAATGCATTTGCAATGGGATTGGAGTGAGTTTGGTCATAAATAACGTTGGCACAAACTAATTCTGGTGGTTTTTCAACACTGCCAATAATCTGATGACGATATGGTAGAGGAACAAAAATAACTGTCGGTTGATTAAACAGTAATGCTTTCCCTTGCTCATCTATAAAAGTTAATTCTCCACTCCGTAATAAATGTAAGTGCCCTTGATTGGGCAGTTTATCTAAATAGCTAACACCACATAAATTACCAGTAAAAAACACCTCAGTATTCATTGTAAAACGCTGCAAGATATTTGAAAGCTGATCCATTTCAGTTCTCTTTATTATTTCTGGACGATTGGGTTCAATATAAAGACTATCTCATCCCTTTCATAGAGTAAAAAGTCATATATTACTTATCAAGCCAAGGGTGAGTCCTGACTTTAATTAATACATAACTACTATCTAACTCGTTACAAGGAAAAAACTATGTCACTTTCATCAATAATTAAATCAATATTAGTGAGTACTGCACTATTAGCAAGTAGCCTTAGCTTCGCTGCTAACATCGAAGTGAACGCAAACCAAAATGACCTAGCAATTAAGGGTTATGATACGGTTTCATATTTCACTAAAGGTAAGCCAACAAAGGGTTCGGATAAATACACAGCAGCTTATAATGGCGCGATTTATCATTTCACTAGCGCTAAAAATCGAGACTTATTTAGATCTGATCCAGCAAAATATGCACCACAATACGGCGGTTTTTGTGCTTATGGTGTTGCGGTTAATCAAAAATTTGATGTAGAGCCAACGGCTTGGTACATCGAGGATAATAAGCTTTATTTAAACCTAAATAAAAATGTACAAAAAGAGTGGTTAAAAGATGTGCCAGGCAATATTGAAACCGCGCAAGTAAACTGGACCGGCATTAAAGGATTAACTGAGAAACAAATTGCAGCGTTAAACAATTAGTTATTGAAAAATCAATTAAATAAAAGGGCTGATACAATATAGTTAGTATTATATCAGCCCTATTTTGTTGATCACTTATAGAGTCATCAAGTTGAATCAAAAATGGTCAACATAATTTCTCTTGATAGTAAAAATAACGGCGGCGCTTAATAGATGGACTCAATCATTTACAAAGACAAGGTGATTATTCTTACCAACAAAAGTATCAACAATAAAGACCTTCCTACATCTGAATAAATTTCACTAAGAGCAAACTATACTCAATAAATATTCTAAATATTGTGTAGGAGCAATGGCTTGGTTTAAGGCATAAGTTTCGTAAATGGTTGTTCCCTTTACGAAACTTACAAAGAGGAGATAGTTTATTTTAACAAGGGAAATGGTTCACTTAATGAGCGTAATACACGTTATCAAATGTAGGAAAATAAGGCATCTATAAGCCTAACTCGGATAAACCAGGGAAATCATCTGGGCGCTTTGCCCCTTCCCAAGTAAACAAACGATCTTGCTCA
Source organism: Psychromonas sp. KJ10-5 (assembly GCF_055808325.1). Taxonomy (NCBI): domain Bacteria; kingdom Pseudomonadati; phylum Pseudomonadota; class Gammaproteobacteria; order Alteromonadales; family Psychromonadaceae; genus Psychromonas; species Psychromonas sp. KJ10-5. Next base: position 2,169,763 of record NZ_CM147864.1, read on the forward strand.
TTAATGGGTAAATCATTAATACAAGCAAAGCGTTTTTGCATCAAACCTAACTCATCAAACTGCCAATTCTCATTGCCATACGCTCGAAACCACTGATTATCTTTATTACGATATTCATAAGCAAAACGAACTGCAATACGATTACCACTGAATGCCCACAACTCTTTAATTAACTTATAATCTAATTCGTTTTCCCACTTGGTTGTTAAAAAATCGACAATTTCAGCGCGGCCATTAATAAATTGTGAGCGGTTTCTCCACTGACTATCTTGGCTATAAGCATGTGAAACGGCTTCGGGGTCTTTATTGTTCCAGCCATTCTCTGCGGCTCTGACTTTTAGAGTAGCACTTGCAACATTAAAAGGGGGTAAAGGTGGACGTGCGATTTTCATTGTTAATCTCCAATAAATTAAAAATAACCAATAGGCATATATTTCTGATAAGTATTAAGATTTAAACAATAGAATAACGGCTTTTTTATCTTTTTCCTATGTTGGAAATAGCATTTAGTCGGACATGATTTACAGAAAAAATATGAACAGTTTTAACTCAGCCATTAATTAGTCAAAATGAAGGTATAAAAAAAGGTATTAAGCAACGCTTAATACCTTTTTAATCACTCTACCGTTATTAAAAGTCGGATTACCAACCTTTAACGGCACCGCCTTTGAATATTTCTAAAGCAGCTTGGTACACTTCATCTGATTGATATGCTTTAACAAAGTTTTGCACGTTTTCAGCATTTACATTATCTTCACGCGCAACAATTAAGTTAACGTATGGAGACTCTTTATTTTCAACAAATAAACCATCATGCTCTGGTGATAGATCAATTGAACTTGCGTAGGTTGTATTAATGATTGCTAATGCAACATCATCTAAAGAACGTGGAAGTTGTGCTGCTTCTAGTTCAACAATTTTTAGGTTCTTTTCACTGCTAACAATATCTAATACTGTTGCTTTCAGGCCAGCACCTTCTTTCAGTGTTAGTAAGCCTTGCTTCTCTAATAAAATTAAAGAACGCCCTAAGTTAGTTGGGTCACTTGGTACAGCAATTTGGTCACCGTCTTTTAATTCATCTAATGATTTAATTTTGCTTGAATAACCAGCGATTGGATAAACTAATGTGTTACCTGCAACAGAAAATTTGTAACCACGATCAGCAACCTGTTGATCCAAGTAAGGTTTGTGTTGGAATGCATTTGCATCGATTGAACCTTCATCTAATGCAGCATTAGGTGTAATGTAATCAGAAAAAGTGACTAATGATACATCTAGGTTATATTTCTCTTTCGCTACTTTAGCAGCAATCTCTGCTACTTGTGCTTCAGCACCAGCGATTACACCAATTTTTACTTTATTGTTATCAACTGCCGGTGCTTCTTTTTCACCACAACCAGCTAGCGCAAATACAGACGCAAAACCTAATACAGCGATTACTTTTTTGATATTAACATTCATACATTTTCCTTTGAGATGTTGCTTTAATAAAATTTAAAATGAAACGATTAACGGTGGTCTACACGCTTAACAAGATAATCACCTAGAGACTGAATCAGTTGTACTAGGATCACCAGAATAACGATAGTAATCATCATCACAGTGGCATCAAAACGTTGGTAGCCATAACGAATACCAACATCACCAAGACCACCACCACCAACGGTCCCTGCCATCGCTGAGTAACCTACTAAAGTCACTAATGTAATGGTTGCCGCATTGATAATGCCGGGTAATGCCTCTGGTAATAATACTTTCTTAATGATTTGTAGTGGCTTAGCTCCCATCGCTTGTGCGGCTTCAACTAATCCAGCTGGAACCTCTAATAACGCACCTTCAACAAGACGTGCGATAAATGGAATCGCACCAATGGTTAGAGGCACAATTGCAGCTGCAGTCCCAATTGACGAGCCAACAATAAAGCGAGTCACTGGAATTAAAGCAACCAGCAAAATAATAAATGGGATTGAACGGCCGATATTCACCACAACACCTAATATTTTGTTCAAGCTAGTGCTTTCTAATAAACCATTCTTTTTACTTAGGTGTAATAACACACCCAGAGGAATACCGACCACAAAACCGATAAAACCAGACGTAAACACCATGATTAATGTTTCCCACAATGAACTAACTAATAGCTCAATTAGGCGTGTGTTTTCAGCCCACCAAGTAACCACTGCATTAAATGACATAGCCAAGCACCTCTAGTTCAATTTTTTGTTGTTTTAAATACTCAATGGCTTTTTCTGCACATTCATCTGGGCCAATAAATTCAGCTAACATCAAGCCAAACTTAACACCACCTACATAATCCATATTAGAACTTAAGATACTGATATCAATATTAAATTCACGAGCTACATGACTAATTACTGGCGCATCAACAGAGGCACCAGTGAACTCTAAACGAATTAAAGGGTAACTGTTTTCAACACGTGTACTGTGCAAACGCTCTTGGTAATCAGCTGGGATTGATAAGTCTAATGTTGAGCGAATAAACTCACGCGCTAGCTCTGTTTTAGGGTGAGCAAAAATGTCTCCCACCAACCCATTCTCAACTAACTTCCCTCCACCGATAATAGCCACTTCCTGACAAATACCTTTTACTACCGCCATTTCATGGGTAATTAAAAGAATAGTCAGATTCAACTCTTTATTAATCTTACGAAGTAACTCTAAGATAGAGATAGTCGTCGCAGGATCTAATGCACTAGTTGCTTCATCACATAATAATACTTTAGGATCCGACGCTAATGCCCGCGCAATTGCCACACGCTGTTTTTGTCCACCACTCAAGTTTGCTGGGTAAACATCGCGCTTTTCAGCTAAGCCAACTAACGCTAATAGCTCTTCAACTTTACTTTTTATCTCGCTTTTACTAACGCCAGCAAGCTCTAAAGGTAAGGCGACATTATTAAAAACCGTGCGTGATGATAATAGGTTAAAGTGTTGGAAGATCATTCCAATTTTACGACGAGTATTAGTTAACTCTTGATCTGATAATTTGGTTAAGTCGACACCGTCGAGCAACACTTCACCAGAGCTTGGACGTTCTAATAAGTTAACACAACGTATTAATGTACTTTTGCCCGCGCCAGATGAACCGATCACACCAAAAATACTACCTTGTTCTATGGTTAGGTTAATATCGGAAAGCGCGTTAATCGCCTTATCTCCCTGATAAAACACCTTGTTTACATCTTTTATTTCTATCATCAGATTTCCTGAAATTTAAATACTGGTTACATATTAGGCATCATAGAAAATCTGTGAGCTAAGTTGTAATAATGGATGCATACTAAGCCATCTAGACGTCTAAATCAATTAATTAAAATAAACAAATTTGATTTACATTAATTGATAGAGCAAAAAACTTAGTTTGATGATTTTCACTAGGCAAAAAAAACATCACTCTAAGGTGATGCTTTAAAAGTAAGGTTAAAAAGTCGTTATTTTTTTAAAGGGAGTAAAATCTAATCCTAATAGACCTAATGCAAAAATAGCAGCCCTCGCTGCTGCTGATACATCAATAATTGATAAGTGAACCTCTGCGACTGCTTAGCTAGTTGCAGAGTTTGTCCACCGTTCGTCCTGTTAATTCGGACACTCACTAATGGTAATAACATAAAAAATAGGCATTAAGGACAAATTATATCTTTAAACCTTTATGAATAGAGTTATTGAATATTATCAAGGCTTTCTGTTATTTTTTAGCAGGTCCGGTTGGCGCTTCTTGAACACTGATATAACCATCTTTATTAGTGTCTAAATAATTAAACTGAGTTCGATTGCCATGGAACTCATCGCTAGACACTCTATTGTCGCCATTTTTATCTAAGCGTTTAATAAAGCGATTATGTTGAGATGATTGCTTCTGTTGCCCATGGGTTTCGTTATCACTTTTAGTAAAAGCTAGGTGAGTCTTTGTATCTGTAGTTTGCTCGGTATCCTTCACGCCTCCTCGCACGCTTCGGACATAGTTATAAACTCTGATCATATCCCCCTGCGGACCTCTAGACATTGCCTTACCAGTCTTAGGGTCGCTACGCTGCGCGCCAGCACCATGTACGTCCATCACCGTGCCACGCATTTCACCTAACCCTTTACCAAAGGCAACATAAGCAGCACTACTCTCCGGTATAGGGCCATCTAAGTGAGTCGTTGAACTCCAAAAGTAAGGATAATCTTTATGACCACTTTCATCTTTTATAATTGTCGTTTCAAAGATTGTATCAATCGCAGCAGAATCAGTCGTTTCTGGTGAGCGAGTATAATCGACAATACTTTGTAACTCCTTCGCATTAGGTAGTCTCCAATCATCATGCCCCCCTAACTGAAGTTGGGCTGAATAATCTAACGCTTGCTGCCAGTTCATTGCTTGTTGACTATCCTGCTTTTGCCAAGTTAATCCAGTTGCATGATCGGTGACAGTGCCATCACCATTGTCCGTAAAATTATTTTTACCGTAAGCAACATTCCCTCTCACAAATCTAAAGTACATTTTATTTGCTTGATGGGTACGTGGATTATATTTGGGATACCCTTTGATTCTTCCATCGACAAAATTAACACCAAAAATGGTTTCATCATTATTCATAGTTTTGGCTACATACTCAGTGCTACTCCAAACTTGCGCGTCAATTTCACGCTCACCTAAGTTTGTATCTCCTAAGGGTTGCTTAAAGTAATTTGTGTCGATAAAAGGCGTGATAGCTTTTTGCCCTTTTACAGAGCCAGTGAATTGAATTAAGGAATACAACTCTTTGATGTTAGCAATACGCCAATCAGAATAACCGCCTAATCTAAACTGCTTCACTTTTTGTAAGGCTTCTTGATAGGTTAATTTTTCGGTCAGCCCCTGTTGCCATTGCAATCCAGTGATATTGTCTTGAATTGTGCCATCATGATTATCGGTATAGGAAGGCTGATTAATCACATATTGCCCATCTTGACCAAAAAAGGCTTCTTCCACAGTAGGCTCTTTAATCACTTTTTTATCACTGTAAAATGCGACTTGGCCAGTATCAACCACAGGATAAGTGAGATTGTTTGAGACTGTTTTATTTACTTGATTCACTACCATCAAATCCTCACCAAAAATAACTGGCCCTTGATAGTTTTTTCGGATCTGCTTTAGGCTTTCTTTAGTATCAACCTCTCCCTTAAGAAAGTGTGTATAAACGAGTTGTTTAACGCCAGCTTGGGAAGCTAACAAACTAGAATCATTTAAGTCTAAATGCGCACGTTTAGTGGCTTGTTTATGCTTACTTGGATTAGTTTTTTGTTTTTTAGGTTGCATATTTGACATCACCATGCCGCCAGAGTCGATAATCATATAATCGGCATTTTTCGCAAACTTAGGTAATGCTTTTGAATAGGTTAAATCTCCAGTGACCACTATAGATTGTCGGTCATAATCAAAACGATACGCAAGGGTCGCAATAGTATGTGGCACTGCGAGTGTAGACACATTAATCGCACCAATTTTAAACTGCTCTCCACCTTTTAACTCACTAAGGTGAATTGCTTTTTTACGCTGATCAAAGTTTCTATTGGTTCTCCCTAGACGATAACTAATATCTTCTTGATAAAGGTTTAAGTTCGCTTCTGTAAAGTGTGTTGTATTCTCTGGTCCTACGATATCAAAGTCATGATTAGACATTAATAGACCAATCAATAAAGGAGCAAACTCTTCATTATGATCTAAATGATGATGGGTTAATAATAAGCTTGATAAGCTAGCAATCGGTACACCTAGTTTATGCAGATTAGCTTGTGTTCCATTCCCCATATCCACCAGAATGTTAGTTTCACCATTACTAATAAGCACACTTGCACTCGCTCTTTTCTCATTATAAATAGGTGAACCAGACCCAATAATGGTAGCTGTTAAGGTTTGTGACGCTTGTGTAGGGAAGGCCAGAAGAGCACTTAAGATTAGGCAGTTGCTCAGTATTATTTTTATCATATTGGTCACCCACTTTGGTTAAAAAAAGGCCAATATAAAATAACAATGTGCAAGAATAATGAAGAATTTATAATAATACCTATCACATTCATTAATGTGACAAGTATAACAGAAAAGCTTTTAAGTGAAGGTGTTAGCAGCCACTCCCTTAAAATAAATTAAGAATGTGGCCGCTTAATATGACCAGTTATAGGTGAAAAATTAAACTTTAAATTTATTGAGTTGCTCAGATTGTGCTTGCACCTGTTTATGCATTAGGCTTGCTTGTTTTGCTTGCTCGTGTGCACCTTCAGCAACATCTTGACTGATATCACGAATGTTAGTGGTATTTCGATTTATCTCTTCAGCTGTCGCAGACTGCTCTTCTGCAGCGGAAGCTATCTGGATATTCATATCCGTAATTTCAACGATCGCATTGCGAATAACTTCTAATGACTCATTAGCTTTAGCCGCTTCTTTTGAGGTCATCGTTGCCGCCTCTCTGCTCTCTTTAATTTTACTTTCGGCTTTATGAACACCTGTTTGTAGTTGCTCAATCGTTGATTTTATTTCACTGGTTGATTCCTGCGTACGTGATGCTAAAGAGCGTACTTCATCGGCCACAACAGCAAACCCTCGTCCAGACTCCCCGGCTCTTGCGGCTTCAATGGCTGCATTTAATGCTAACAAGTTAGTTTGATCGGCAATTTCAGTAATCACCGATAAAATAGACTCGATGTTATTACTAAAGTGCGTCAACTCAACCACAGATTCAACTGCTATTTCCAGGTGTTGTGCAAGCTCATTAATTGATTCGGTTGTATTAGAGACCACCATCACACCATTTTGTGTTTCTTGATCTGCGGCACTTGCAGATTGCGCAGCTACTTGTGCATTATTTGCTACTTCAGTGGAACTAGAAGCCATCTCATTCATTGCAGTGGCAAGTTGGTCTAACTCGGAAAGTTGTAATTGTAGTTCACGTGATGCTTTACCCGACTTTTCTGTCACCACATTAGCACTGGTTCCAGTGTCTTCAGCTAATGCTTTTACATTAATAATAATACCCTGCAGATTATCTACAAATTGGTTAAATTGTCTTGCTACTTCGGCAAATTCATCACGTGAAATGATCGGTAAGCGTTTACTTAAATCACCATTACCACTATTAATATCCAATAATGATTGAGTTAATAAAGCAATCGGTTTCAAAATAAACTTCATTGCATAGCTGAATACTAGAATACCAATGACTAAACTAATTAATGCACCAATAAATGAGCTAACACCAATATGATCTGCTTCAGCCATGACGATATCAGCATCAACAACTACGCCTATATACCAGTCTACTCCACGTAGCCCGGTTAAAGGTGTAAAACTAACCCAGGTTGATTTACCATTTACTTCCACTTCTTGAATATCTTTAGTAAATGACAAGGATTGCCCAGCAAACAGTTCACTATAATTATGACCATTATTATCTTCATTAGGGTGACTGATGATATTACCGTTTTTAGCCATTAAGAAAGCATAACCAGCATGATTAAAGTTTAAAGTATTAAGCGATTCAGAGACTGTTTTTAAACTTAAATCACCACCAAATGCCCCTTTAAATTGACCTTGGTCAGTTAAGTTTGCAACCACTGAAATGAGTATCTCATTAGTTGTGAAGTCTATGTAAGGTTCAGTAATAACTGCTTTATTGGCACGCTTTGCTAAACTGTACCAAGGGCGACTTCTTGCATCCCACCCATCAGGGTTCCATGATGCATCATTACTAATTGGCTTTCCATTTGTCTCTAACCCACCAAAAACTAATAAAAAGTTATCTTTTAATACTTGAACATCAAAAGTATCTTGAATTCGCTGATCGTTAAAGTCACCATCTACTATTTGTGCCGTACTATCAATTAGCTCCAATTTGCCTGTTAACCAGTTAGTAATTTGTTGTGCTAATGCATCACTAGACTCTTTAATAGCACTGCTCGAATGGCTTTGAATTGTGCTTTTTACACTTTGATATTGAAACCAAGATAAAATGGTGATGGTGAGTGCTAATACTATTGATGAGACAAGTATGACTTTCCCTGATACTTTCATATATGACCTTTATTAATTATAAGTAGATAAATAACTGAATACTCATTATTTATGTCCTGTATGTGTGAAAAAACACAACATTAAAACCAAGACGTAAACTGTATCGGCCAAAAGATAAATAACTTAACTTATTTTTATCAACTTTATGAAAGTCATCGCTTTAAGGTGTCGATGATGAACAAAGAAGGTCTGCATCTGAGAGAGTTGATTAGTGATTATCCATTGATCAAAATGAATGACCACCAATCATTAATTGAGGGCGAATTTACAAAGGATTAAACATCAGCAATGGTTAGCACAATTTTACCAACATGCTGTTTGGCTAAAAAGACTTCCTGCGCAGTGGCGATAGATTGCAACGGGAAAGTTTGCGCAATAACAGGTTTAATTTTACCTTGTTCAATGCAGTGTACTAAGTTTTGAAAGACCTCTGGCTCAAGTATAGTACAACCAAAAAAGCTTAAATCTTTAAGGTAAAGTGTGCGAACATCTAACTCCACCAGCGCCCCACCAATTGCTCCCGAAACAGCATAGCGCCCTTTGGGTTTTAATAAGGTTAAAAATTGTGGCCACATATCACCAGCCACCAAGTCCACTACCACATCAACACTATTTTCACCCAATGCCTCTACCATATCAGCATCTCTAGATAACACCTGGTCTGCACCTAGATCTAATAGTTGTTGGTTTTTACTTGGGCTAGTAATAGCAATAACATAAGCACCACGTGCTTTAGCTAATTGCACCGCTGCCGAACCAACACCGCCAGATGCGCCAGAGATTAACACACGATCTTGCTGCTTAACTTGCGCTCGTGTCAGCATATTTTCAGCCGTAGAATAGGAACATGGAAAAGAAGCTAACTCCACATCGGTTAAGGTGCTGTTAATCGCATAAGCATGTTTTTCTGCAACAAGGGCATATTCCGCAAAACCGCCATCACACTCAGAGCCAAAGTAGTAAGCATTTTCAAGGGGCTTTCCATTTAATTCATTTAAACAAGGTTCAATTAATACACGCTCACCAATACGCTTCTCACTAACCTGCTCACCCACGGCCACAATCGTACCGCATACATCTGCACCTTGAATACGAGGAAAAACTAAAGCAGCACCGGACCAACTTGCATCATCGCTATCACTATCGCCTTTTGAATACCAAGCGGTACGCGTATTGATATCGGTATTATTAACTCCCGCAGCAGTTACCTTGATCAATACATCACGAGGACCGGGGGTTGGCGTTGTTATCTCGTGGTTAATTTGTAACATTTCAGGGCCACCATGCCCTATTAATTGCATACCTTTCATGGTTTTTCGAATAGTAGACATAGATTATTCATCCCCTAATAGTTGTAATAAAGTTTGTTGAGCAGCGCTTACTGCACTTTTTCCTAATAAAGGCCAAGCACTGGACACCCCTTCATGTAATAAAAATAGTGCCATTGATGATTCTTCTCGCAGACTTTGTTTTCCTAAAAAAATGCGCACATCTTGCTTATGCTGTTGCACCGCAGCAGTAACTAAGCTGTTATCAGGAAAAGCAGCAATGGCATTCATGGATAAACAGCCATGTGGTGCATATTCATGCATCCATAGCTCTAACTGCTTAAAGATATGCACGGCACATTGAGTGCCTGGCTCAGGCGCGTTTTCAAGCAAAAATGCAAGGTAACGCTGATGGCGGTATTCAAGTGCCGCTACAATCATGGTTTCTTTCGATGGAAAGTATTTGTACAAGGTTCTCAAACTCACCTCGCACTCATTTTTTAGCTGGGCAACACTGGGTTTTGCAAAACCATGTTGACTAAAAGCTGTTTCAAGACGTGCAGCAATTTGTTGTTTTAACATTACAGATCCAAGTAGAGTGTTTATTCTACCGACAAGGTAGAGTAAACACTCTACCTTGTCAATAACCATCAAAAAAACAATAAACAGGAAAATCGATAACTATCATTTAAGAAATGTATAAGTAGGTGGACTGTATTTAAGTATGATCAGTATTTACTGCGAGGGTAGCAAACAAGATTTTGCTATTATGAGTATTCATTAGCATGACCAGAATGAATATAAAGGCATGTTTGTCTAGAAAAATTAACAAAGGAAAGTGGTGATGAAGTCTGTCTCTATTAACTCTATTTCTCAATTACATGATTACTTGCAATTACCTAGACCTAGTCACCCACTTATCTCCGTGTACCCCCATAATGCGCTACAGGGTAAGATTAAAAGTGGTGTGCAATATACTTTTGGTCTGTATCAAGTGTCATTAAAAGATGGCTTACAATGTGTAATGGGTTATGGACGTAGTCATTATGATTTCGATGATGGCTCTATGGTATTTATGTCTCCAGGGCAATCAGCTTCTGTTGACAATGTTCAATCAAACACCAGTACAAAAGGTTGGACCATTGCTTTCCACCCTGACTTTATTAAACAAGGCGTACTCGGCAAAAACATCAACCAATATCACTTTTTTGAATACGCTTGTAATGAGTCTTTACACTTGTCTGAAAAAGAGTGCCAAGTGGTCACTGATATTTCAAAAGAGATTGAATATGAATTATCACAAAGTATGGATCGCCACACCCAAACATTATTGCAGTCTAGACTCGCCTTGTTATTCAATTACTGCGTGCGATTTTATGACCGACAATTTTATGTTCGAGCCGACCTTAACCAAAGCTATGTTGATCGATTTGAACAACTATTGATAGATTATTACCGTAGTGACAAACCATTAGAGCAAGGTATTCCTTCGGTTCAATACTGCGGTAAAGCATTAGCCTTATCTCCCTATTATCTTTGAAGCGCGAGACAGGTAAGAGTGCATTAGAGTACATCCATCTATTTTTAATCGACAGAGCTAAAACGCTGATCTCAGAATACACTTTATCCATTACACAAATATCCTATGAACTTGGTTTTGAGTATCCACAGCACTTCTCAAAATTATTTAAAGCTAAAACGGGCATGAATCCCAGTGCTTACAGAGGAACAGGATCGTCAACTAAGCCTAACTACATCAACTAAGAGAACCCATGCTGAACAATAAACAAAAGATCATTGCTGCCACACTTATTTTTGCGATTATCAGCCTAACCACAGGTTGTGTGGTATTTAATAGTAAACCCTCGGTTTCCTTAGATCAGTCGGAACAATACTACCCATATATTCAGCCGACTTTTAATCAATACTTGGCAGAGACTAAGACTTGGTTAATGGCACATCGACAGTTTATTAATGCTGACCATACAGAAGAACTAGCAATGAATATGCCTTTTCAGCTGTTTCCTGAACAAGCTACAGATAAAGCTATCTTATTAGTACATGGTTTAGGAGATTCACCTTATAGCTTCTCCGATTTAGCCGTTACATTGCAGTCTCAGGGGTTCTATGTACAAACCTTGTTATTACCAGGACACGGCAGTAAAGCCGACGACCTGAAGCTAGCCACTTATGCTGATTGGCAACAGATTGTTGACCATTATGTTGAGCTGCTTAAACAAGATTATAAACAGGTCTGGTTAGGTGGTTTCTCTACCGGTGCGAATCTAGTGACTGTAAACGCAATAGACCATGGTGGTATTGCAGGTTTATTGTTGTTTTCTCCCGGTTTTGAATCACATATGCCAATTTTAGAAAGGCTAACACCACTTTTAGCCACTGTATTTGATGGTTGGGAAGGGATAGAAGATAATTATGTAAAATATAACTCTGCTCCCACATTAGCTGGAGCCGCTTATGCAGATAGTGCGGTAGTGACAAGAGATAAAATAGACCACAACAATATAACCATTCCTACTTTAGTGGTGGTCAGTGAAGCTGATAGTGTGATCAACTCTGAAGCAACTGAAGAACGCTTTCACGACTCTTTTACTAACCCTAAGAACCAGTTAATTTGGTATGGGGATAAACAACAAGCTACTGACAATGTCAGTGTATTTCCGATGCATTTAGATCAATATAAAATAAGTACCGCTTCGCATATGAGTCCGATATTTGCCCCTGATAACCCCTATTATGGTCAATATGGCGAGAAAATAATTTGTGAAAATAGCTTTGATAACCAAGCCATCGAAGCCTGTAAAAGTGGCGCTGAAGTATGGTTTTCTGCTTGGGGTTACTCACAAGCAGATAGAATTTATGCACGCTTAACCTGGAACCCTTATTACAAAGAATTAACGGAATCGATTAAACAGATTACAGATTCAATTACTCCCTAAAATAACGATATTAATAAGGCATTAGACTATTTATTCTTAAAGCCAGTTGATATTTTCTTTGTTAGACTCTGTGTCCTTAACTTTAATAAGAGGCGCAGGAATGTCCAATATTGATGAATATGATGTAAAGATATTAACCTTATTACAGGAAAATGGACGCCTCACTAATCAAGAGCTCAGTGACTTAGTTGGTTTATCTCCATCACAATGTTCACGTCGTCGTATCAGTCTGGAGCAACAACAACTTATTTTGGGCTACCACGCTCGCCTCGCACCAAAAGCATTAAAACAAGAGATGCAGGCAATGGTAGAAGTTAAACTCATTAACCATGAAAATGAAAATGCACAAGACTTTCACCAATTTATTGTGAATGAACCGAGTATAATCGATGCCTATAAAACCACTGGTGATGCAGACTATTCACTTAAAATGGTAGTTTCCGATCTAGACAGTTTGAATGCGTTACTTTCACGAGTATTCCAAACCAAACTCATTTCACATATCAAAACGTCTCTCGTACTTGAACGAATCAAAGAAAGTGGCATTAAAACGGTAAACTGAAATAACAATACAATGAGGTGGAGGGCTTTATATAATATCAACCAAAATAGAAAAGCCTGTAAATCTCCGTTCAACTTTAGAACAGAAAAAATGGATTTCATTACCACCTTAGACCGCTAAGTAACACAACTAATCTTTAAACCTTTTTCTTCTAACTCTCACGAAAATAGCAATGACATAGCAGATAAAAGCGACATCTCAAACGTGCACCAAAATAGACAAAAACGCACCAAAAATACACAATGAAAACAAAATAAAACAACTTATTGCACAATATAATCACCATGGTATAAAGCATGCACGACTAATGCAAAATACAATAGGACTGCAAAGGATGTCAGATACTGGACTAGTAGATAACATACAGAAAATAACAACTGGGCATCGTTGGTTTGAAGATGCGATGGCTATATTAATTGGAACTAGTTTGGTCTCATTTGGTGTTTTATTTCTAAAACATGCAGGATTACTCACAGGCGGAACAGCAGGACTATCACTATTAATTCATTACAAACTTGATCTCAATTTTGGTGTTATTTTCTTTTTCATTAATCTCCCTTTTTATTATTTAGCGCTACATCGTATGGGGAGAATGTTTACCCTAAAAACCTTTATTGCAGTGCTACTAGTTTCTATATTCAGCTCCTTACACGACCAATTCATTAGCATTGAAGCACTTAACCCTATTTATGCTGCTATTTTTGGCGGCTTTATTTTTGGTGTAGGTTTTATCGTATTATTTCGCCACAAAGCCAGTTTAGGTGGTTTTAATATTCTCGCGCTGTATTTACAAGATAAGTTTGCAGTCAAAGCTGGCTGGCTATTGATGGGAGCAGACCTGACAATCATGTTAATTTCTTTATCTATTGTCTCGCTATATCAATTAGTTTTGTCTATTTTCTGCGGTATTGTACTTAACTTAATCATTGCACTTAATCATCGTAAAGACAGGTATACAGTATAATAAAGGCAACCAAACTGATTGAATTGATCAGTTTGGTTGTATTTTGATAGTCATATCTAGAAAAATAAATGGTTTGGTTTTTATTGCTGTACTGGGTGATCTCCGTGCAACAAACGTTTAGCCGCAATAACTACATCAACGATTGAGTAGATCAACATGATCATCGAAGAGATCGGGACACAGGAGTAGAGGATCCATTGCTTAATTTGGAAGGCAGTGGTCACTTGATTTGTTCTTAAAGTTAACTTAAGCGAATACCAAAATAAGATAGCCATAAAAGTCGCAGAAATAAGTAATATCAGTAACTTATATAAATTTTGTAAGCGTATACTATTAATACGCGGCGTTATCCAGTCCCCTACTGAAAAGTGTAACTTGGCACACCACAAAGCTGCCGCACCATAAAAAACCAGTGCAGCAAAACTCAATTCAATAATCTCATCAAACCAATAAAAAGAGTTAATAGTGATTACACTCTGAATAAAGTTGGCAGTTCCCTCCCAGCCATTCACTAGCAAAAATTGAATTAAGTCGTTAATTAAACGTAACGAAATATTCGCAATCAATAAAAGAGCGAGAATTGAAAACATAGTAATAGCAATATAGCGTAGTATTCTTTGCACCCAAATATCAATGCTTTGCAATAATCCCACCATCACATTTCCCCCATAATAAGATTAGGTAAAAACAAAGAAATACTCGGCACAAATGCAATTAACACAGTGATAAGAAATATCATCAATAAATATGGCCATACCCTTTTAGCTAAGGCAGGCATGCCGACTTTTGCAAAGCTATCAACGGCAAATAAACACATGCCTACTGGCGGTGTTAAGTTACCAATCATAATCAATAACACCATCACGACACCGAAGTTAACCAAGTCAATGTCAAACATGGTGGCAATCGGCATAAACAGCGGTAAGGTAATTAAAAAGATAGCATTACCCTCTAAAAATAACCCCATAGTGAGCACTATGCCTATCACAATCCACATCACTATCGATTGTGTTGCTCCAAATCCGACTAAGGTTTCAATGACGCTATCTGGAATTTTTTGATGGATAATCAACCATCCAAAAAAGTTAGCCGAGGCGATAATAAATAACAAACTAACTGATTGAGTAATGGATTTATAAATTATGCCCGGTAATGCTTTTAGCTTTAAATCTCTGTAATAGAAACCCAATAATGCTGCGTATACACAAACGACTACGGATGCTTCAGTGGGTGTAAAAAAGCCACTCATAATGCCGCCAACAATAATAACCGGTGCCATCAATGGCCAAAAAGCACCATTAAACGATGATAAACGATCTCTGAATGTGGCTTTAGTATCTGCACAGGGATAGTTTTTACGTTTTGCTAAGATACTTAACGCAACCATCATTCCTAACGCCATCAACACACCAGGTATAAAACCAGCTAAGAATAAGCGAGCCACTGACACACTGGTAATTGAACCGTATAAAACGAAGGGAATGCTAGGCGGTATAACAGGACCAATAACAGAGGAAGCAGCGACAAGTGTTGCCGAGTCTGCAGGCTCATAACCTTGGTCAACCATAGCTTTATGCTCTATTTGCCCTAAGCCAGCTGCATCAGCTACAGCAGAGCCCGACATGCCAGAGAAAATGACACTCGCCACAATATTAACTTGGCCAATACCGCCAGATATGTGGCCAACCATGGTTTGTGCAAACCGGAAAATACGATCGGTAATGCCTCCTGTATTCATTAAATTGCCAGCTAAAATAAAAAATGGGATGGCTAATAATGTAAAGCCCGTTGTGCCGTAATACATGCGATGAGGTAACATAGCTAATAGCCGCACATCGCCAAGGCCAACAAAAAAAATGACCGATGTTAACCCAATGGCCACCACCACAGGAACATTAATCAACAGTAGGAAAATTAAAAGCCCGAATATCGCTAAGGTCAACATACAAGGTTACCTGTTCGTCATATCTAATGCATTTAAAACAACTATAATTCAGCCAACACTCACTAAATATGACTGGTATTAATGAAGCTAGCCAAATTTGTTATAGATCTTTTAATGAGAGATTGATTTCAAACTATAAACTGCTTCTGGATGCATTAGTAAAATTGAAATATTTCGCCTTTATTCAAGACGAAATAAATAGGGTTTAGCATTTATAATGTTGATTATTTAAGAGACTCAGCCATCTCAATCCATTTATCAAAATTAGCGGCACCTACTTTCTTTTTAATTTGTTCATAGGCTGGCCCCATCATTGCTTGGAAAGGTGCAAGATCAGGCTCATCAATTACAATACCTTTAGCGCGCATATCTGCGATTTGTTTTAATTCTTCCTCTCTCATTAACTTACGCATTAATAAACGGGCTGAATCAGACTCCTCACTGATAATCTTACGTTGCTCATCATTTAAGCGATCCCAAGCATCTTTAGAAACAACATGAACCATTGAGCTATAAAGGTAATTAAGAATTGAAATATATTTCTGAGATTCATACAGTTTTAAACTATAAATAACCCCAATTGGATTCTCCTGACCATCAACCACACCTTGGCGCATCGCCATCACCAACTCACTGAATGAAATAGTTTGCACATTTGCTCCTATCGCCTGCATTGCAGCTTGATAAGTCATAGCAGGAGGTGTTCGAATCTTTAACCCTTTGACATCTGCAGGGGATAAAATAGGACGCACTGAGTTAGTCAATTGACGAAATCCCCAATCCCAACTGGATAAATAAACCAAGCCAATTTTATCTAACTCAGGTGTAGCCCACTCTTTAAAAGGGCCATCTAGAACTCTATCCGCATGCTCAGCATTAGTTAATGAAAAAGGAATACTCACGGTATCAAATAATGGAACATGTTTTGCCAATTGATCCTGTCCTGATAGACTCATATCAACAACCCCCATTATTACTTGTTCTAGCACTTCTGGCGGGCTACCCAAAGCATTATTAGGGTAAATTTCAACTTCAACTTCGCCATTTGTACGAGCCTCAACCTGCTTTGCAAATTGCATCGCTGCTATGTGTGAAGGATGGTTTTCAGCACCAAAGTGACCAAGCTTAAATTCGACTGCAGCATACGCAGAGGATGCCCACGCTAAGCACAATGCTGAAGCCAAGCTCTTTTTAAAATTAAAACCCATAATTAACTCCTAATATAATCAGTTATCTTTCTTTATCTGAATGTTTATATTGTTAAAACACTCTCCACACAGTCCTCTTTCTTTTGCAGAAGTAGCACTTTGTATTTCTCGGTTACCGCTTATTCAGTAAAACTGAGTAAAAACGATATGTATCAATGAACACCAATACCTTTGAAATAGATGGTCAGTATTCACTAAAAATAATTGACGACTTCCATGTACAAATAACTTACGAAGCAGATAAATTTCAAAATATTAATAAAGTTAATAAAACGATCACTTTGGTAAAAATAAAAAAGTGACTCAGGCCCTCTCAATAGAATAACTACTTTCAATACGAGCAAATAAAATATGAATGCAATCCACTTGATTGATATTTAAAAGTTATTTGAACAACCTTAAATGACACTTTGTATTACAATAATATAACAATAAAAAAGCATAAAAAACTCAAGGCCCGCTCTAATTTTTTGTTTGATTTTTGTACAATTAGGTGAGTGAGCGCTCAGTAAAGAGCTAAAGTAGATAAATAGGGATGTAGAAGATGCTAGATGTTTACGCTAAAACTGAACATACCATTTAAATAAAATGACGATTAATGGAGTTTAGATAAGAGGTTTTCAAAGCTGTGATCAAACTGTAATAACTGAGTAAGTATTTATAAAAGGTTCTACTATTTATGTTTAAAAATCGTTTACCTTAATAACTCTTAGTTGGTTATCCTTTAGAAACTGATTTCTTTATTCTGTTTGTTACTAATAACAGTTAAGAACATGATTTAACGGATTTTAATTTAACAATAAGGTAACACGTTATCTCTTATTTTCCAGTTTCTTATTCACTCTCTCACTGTGACTTCACAGGATATGATAGTTGGGCTTCCCATCAATATATCGGCCTTGTAGAGAGAAAACCACAAACTAGAGGCGCATGATGTGATGAGTGTGACACTATCGTTCAATCCCTTTCCCCTATCTTAAAAGGCATACAACTAAAAAACGAGAGGACACGATTGATACAATTAACTATTTTAAAAGCACACTATTTTATTATTTTTCTAAAAAAAGAAAAAACAACTACGTGATCAAAAAAAGATCATAACAAAAGAAGGGAATCGATTTCTTTAATAGATCGACGTTCAAACCTATATGCCTATCATGCACCTCTCATAACATAAGAGAATTGAAGCCTTTTACCACTTATGCAGAACATTACTTTTCACTTTCTATGTCTGATGCCCCGGCAGAGCCAACTGGAATAAGACACTCCTGTGGGAGCGAAATAGAAGCAAGTATTCACGATCGATTTAACCTCAACTATAACTATAAACCAAGAGTCATTGAGTTTGATGAGCAAGGTATAGTAATTAATCAAGACTCATAGTAGAAAAAATAATCTTTAAGAAGTTAAGAAGTGATTGACCTGATTTATTGTGGATTAAGTGATGCACTTTAATATTAAAAACAGGTTATAAAAAAACGGCTCTATTAGATAGAGCCGTTCGTCAGATATATAATAGTGCTATTAGATTATACGTTTGTTTTACGTCTGTAAGCAAAAGCAATAAGTGCAAAACCTAATACAAATAACATGCTTGGTTCAGGAACAGAGGCTGTACCACTCCAAATCACACCAGTGTTACCATTAGCGCTATTAGTTACAGCGAAAGTTAGTTTGTTATCTGCAGTGATTAATGTTGTTAGTGAGCTATCGAAAATGTCATAAACATTTTTCCAAGCTTTTTCAATATCAGTTTGTGTAGAGTCAAAGATAACATCTGAACCGATTGAGACAATCAGCTCGTCATCATAAGAAACGAATAACGATGTTAGGTTGTAATTATCAACAGTAACAAGATCTAGCTCATAAAAACTATACTCACTACCATCAACATTCCAAGCATCACTTGGTTGAATCCATGTTGCACCATCTAAATCAGTACCAGTTGGATCAATCCAATTATGATCATCATCAGTAAGTGTTGTTGTTGGACTAGTGCTACTAGAGCCATCGTCTACACTTGAGTAAAAAGAGATAGCCGAAGCATATGTACTTGACAGTAAAATGATAGCTGTCAGTGCTGTTTTGAATAAATTCATATTATTTCCTTAATGTTATGAATAGCTATTTACATCCTAACAAAGCACTAAACATGCCAAAAATATAAACTATTGTTTTAAAATACTTTTTTATCATTTTTTTATTTTTAAATATCATTAGTGTTAAAAAATCCGACAACCATTATCTTTTAATAAACTTTTACTAACTTAAATCAAATATAGATAGAGGCTAATAGCAAAACAGGTATTGGATAAAAACAGAATGTTCATTATTCAGAAACAAAAAAGCCCCAACTATTGTTGAGGCTTTCTTTGAATATGGTGCCCGAGGACGGACTTGAACCGTCACTCCTCTCGGAAACGGATTTTGAATCCGTCGCGTCTACCAATTTCACCACTCGGGCTGAGTGGAAAGGATTATACCTACAGGACAATGACAAACAAGCATTTTGTTTACAATCCTGCGTAAGCGATTAAAAACCGTTCAATCTTTATGAATAATAAATAAAATGCCAAGTTATTAGCCATTTGCTACACTGTTTTTTCACATATTTGAGGGATTATCATGGCCAAACAGAATAAAAAAAAGAATCAAGCGCTCGACTTAGCGGAGCAATATCAAGGCTGCAAACGCGCCTCTTTTTGGAGACGCTTAGGAGCTTATATTATTGATCTTTTTACAATAGGATTCGTCATTGCCTTTGCCACGGCACTGGCATTATTGGTAGTGAATATTGTAGCGAAGTTGGGTGGTATTGATTTAAGTTTATATCAAGATAGCAGCGATTATTTAGGTCATAGCATGTGGTTTTTAGCCTATATCTCATTACTTATTATTGCTTTCTTCATTTATTTTTGGAGCTGTTCAGGACAGACTATTGGCATGAAACTGGTTCAATTGAGAGTACAAAATAGTGATGGTAGTAATATAAGCATGACGCAAGCTGCGATTCGCTTAGCCACCTCTGCTTTTGGTTTAGGTAGTTTTATGGCGTTACTTAAAGATCGCAATGCTTTTCAAGATTTATGGGCTGAGTGTGAAGTCGTGGTATTACCAAAATCTTTAAACACCTGGGCTCTATTTAAAAAGGTAGAAGGAAAAGAAAAGTAAGAAATATTATTACTTACTCAGTTAAAGCTCCATTTAACTGAGTAAGTAAATTATCATTCCATTCTTTAAGTTTGCTTTCTTAACTGATACATAGCAATTACTAACACTAATATACTAGGCAATAAAGCACCTAAAATCGGCGGTAAGCCAAATACTAAACTAGCGGGACCAAATAACTCTCCAGATACATGGAAAGTAAAGCCACTGGCTATACCAAAAATAAGACGTGTACCCATGGGGACTGATCTTAAACCACCAAATATAAATGAAACCGATAGCAACATCATAACGACCACGGTGAAAGGCAATACCGCTTTACGCCATAGTATTAACCAATAACTGCTCGCATCTTGGTCATTACTTTCCAAATAAGTAATGTAGTCATAGATATCACGCATCGACATCTTATCTGGTTCACTGATAATGACTTCTAGTTTTTTCGGTGTTAATTCAGTTTCCCATACGTAATCAGGGAAATTTTCAACCCGCGTTTCACCATCGTAAAAACTGGTTTGACTCACCTCTTGTAATAACCAAGACCCTTCTTGGTAAGTTGCTTGCTTAGCAACCATTGCTCGACTCAAGGTTAGGTCTTTAGCAAAAAAGTATAGCTGTACATTATACAATTCTGCTTTGCTGTTCATTCTGCCAATACTCACAAATGAGTTGGCATCTTTTGCCCAAACACCATATTTGTTATCAACTCGTTCAGTCCCCTTACGAAGCTGATCGCGCATGAAATAAGCTTCTTTATCTGTTTGCGGGGCAACAAACTCACCTAGTAACATAACAGCAATAACCATTGGAATAGCAGTTTTTAATACGGCCGTCGCGATTCTAAATTTAGACATACCCGCCGCTTGCATAACCACTAACTCACTACTGCTAGCTAACGAGCCTAATCCAATTAAAGCACCGATTAAGGCTGCCATCGGGAAGAATAATGCTATCTCAACCGGCATTTTTAAAAGTACAAAATAGGCCGCAGATAATACTGTGTAAGCACCAGTTCCGACACTCTTCATCTGCTCAACAAATTTAATAATGCTACTTAAACCAATCAGTACGAATAAGCTTAAAAACGTTGCCGCAAAGATTGTGCGACCAATGTATCTATCTATAATCCCCATTTACTTCCCCAACTTAGGCGTCAATTTTTTTCTACGACTAAAATTTAGCTTACCGATTGTTTGTAAATGTAAAACAATACCCACAATAAAAAACAATATCTGTCCTGCCCACATACCAATAGCAGGAATGGCACCGTCTTCTATTAAACTTTTAGATGCACTCAATAATAAGAAAAAGCTAAGGTATAAAGCTAAGGCAGGCAATAATTTCGCGTAACGCCCCTGACGTGGATTGACTCTAGCTAATGGTACGGCCATAAACGTGATCAATAAAATAGAAACAGGAATAGCAATACGCCATTGCAACTCAGCTTGGTATTTAGGGTTATCTACACCAATCAATTTTGATGTGGGTAAAGCCTCTACGTCACGAGATTTGTTCTCTACGGTAGAGTTGGCAATATGTACTTGGTATGTTGAAAACTTTGAGTTTTCGAATTCATTTTCACCCACAACCCCTGCATAGCGTTGGCCATTTTCTAAGGTTAACCAGGTCCCATCTTTTTTCTCAGCCACATTACCACTTTTTGCGGTGATCACGGAAGGAGAAACCCCTCCTTCTTTTGGCCAATGTGCAGCAAATACGTTTTGTAAATTTTGCCCCTCTACATATTTTTCTACGTAGACCACACCGCCATTCCCAGAAGCTTTATGGAAACGCCCTTCAATTAGCGTTGCTGTACCCGCATTTGCTTCGGCTTGCTCAATAATAGACATCATCTTATCTTCCGCACTCGGCGCAAGGAATAAACTATTAAAACAGGCAAAGGTAAAGGTTAATAAGGATAGTGTTAAGGTTGCCTTAAGTACTTTATTAGGGCTATAACCACATGAGGTTAACGCCACCATTTCACTCTCACTGTGTAATCGACCATGTGCAAAAAGGATTGCTAAATAAAAACTAATAGGCAACATTAAGATGCCTAAAGTCGGCAAATTTAGAAACAAAATAGTTAATACTAAGTCAGCAGGTATCACGCCATTAATAGCTTGAGCAAGAATAGTGATGAATTTTTGGCTAACAAAGATGAGGATTAAAACAAAGAGAATGCCAACTTGGCTTTTAAATGTTTCTAACATTAAATAACGAAGAATTATCAAGCTGATCTCCAATGTAAAATAAGAATGCTACAAAAGCGGTAAAATAGTGGATTAAGAGAGCAATTGCGGTAAAATTGCTATTTTAGTAAGTTTATATTACGTTTCAAGATCCACAAGAGCTAATGATAACTGCATTTTTATAAAAATAGCACAGTTAATCTTAATATAATCGTTTTAAGGATACATATGGAATTTCTAGTTAAAAGTGGTAGCCCGGAAAAGCAACGTAGCGCCTGTATTGTTGTAGGTGTTTTTGAACCTCGCCGTCTATCCCATGCAGCCGAAGTATTAGATGAAATCAGTGAAGGTTATTTAAGTGCTTTATTACGTCGCGGTGATATTGAAGGTAAAGTAGGCCAAGTTTTATTTTTACACCACGTGCCAAACGTACTGAGTGAGCGTGTATTATTAGTTGGCTGTGGTAAAGAACGCGAATTAACTGAAAAACAGTACAAGCAAATCATTGAAAAAACCATTACTACCTTAAATGACACGGGTGCGTTAGAAGCAATCTGTTTCTTATCTGAATTACATATCAAAGGCCGCGATAGCTACTGGGCAGTTCGTCAAGCAGTTGAAGCAACACAAGATAGCTTATATAACTTTGACCAGTTTAAAACTAATAAAGACAACACACGTCGTCCTTTACGTAAACTAACCTTCAATGTACCAAGTCGTAAAGAATTAGCACGTGCTGAATTAGCATTACAACATGGTATTGCAGTCTCTGCAGGTATGAAGCTTTGTAAAGATCTAGCTAACATGCCACCAAATATTTGTACTCCGTTATACCTAAGCCAACAGGCACAAGAGTTAGGTCAGCGTTTTGATAAAATCACCACTGAGATTATTG
This sequence comes from Psychromonas sp. KJ10-5, assembly GCF_055808325.1. Classification (NCBI taxonomy): domain Bacteria; kingdom Pseudomonadati; phylum Pseudomonadota; class Gammaproteobacteria; order Alteromonadales; family Psychromonadaceae; genus Psychromonas; species Psychromonas sp. KJ10-5. The sequence continues at coordinate 2,192,975 of NZ_CM147864.1, forward strand.
ATACGCCGCAAATGCAAGCACTAGGTATGAATAGTTACCTAGCCGTTGCACAAGGTTCAGCGAACCCAGCTTACATGTCGATCATGAACTATAAAGGTGGTCCAAGCGATCAAAAACCTATTGTATTAGTGGGTAAAGGCTTAACCTTTGACTCAGGTGGTATCTCATTAAAACCAGGTGCAGGCATGGATGAAATGAAATATGATATGGGTGGTGCTGCTTCGGTGTTTGGTACTATGCAAGCGATTGCTGAATTAGACTTAAAAATCAATGTTATTGGTTTGGTCGCAGCTGCTGAAAACATGCCATCAAGCAAAGCTTATCGTCCAGGTGATATTCTAACCACTATGTCAGGGCAAACGGTTGAAGTATTAAATACCGATGCAGAAGGCCGTCTAGTATTATGTGATGCACTAACTTATGTAGAACGTTTCGAACCTGAATGTGTAGTAGATATGGCAACCTTAACCGGCGCTTGTATTATTGCTCTAGGTCATAATATCAGTGCATTAATGAGTCCGCACAAAGGCTTAACACATGAACTGTTAGGCGCATCAAACCAAACCGGTGATAAAGCATGGCAATTACCAATGGATGATGATTTCCAGAAGCAATTAGACAGCCCATTTGCTGATATGGCGAATATCGGTGGTCGTCCAGCGGGTTCAATCACTGCCGCTTGCTTCTTATCTCGCTTCACTAAAGCTTACACATGGGCGCATTTAGATATTGCTGGTACAGCATGGCGTTCAGGCACAAACAAAGGTGCAACAGGACGCCCTGTTCCGTTATTAACTCAGTTTGTGATTAACCGCAGTGAGCAAGAACTAACGGATATAGAAGCGTAAATGTACCAAGTTAAGCAAGGTACAAGCTAATAATGAGCCAAGTTCTTTTCTACATACATTCGCAACCCGATACGAATGCTGGTTTGCCTGCACATTTTGTGCAGGCTTGCCAGTTAGCGGCTTATTATTATCAACAAAATAAAAAAGTGTTTATTTATACAGAGAATCAACAGGATGCTTTTGTTGTTGACGAGTATTTATGGCAATTTGATGGTGATAGTTTTGTACCCCATAATTTAGTGGGTGAAGGCCCTCGATATGGTTCTCCAGTTGAGATTAGCTGGCTTGCTCCACAGCACCCTCGCGCTGTGTTAATCAACCTAAACCAATCTATTCCGAAGTTTAATTTAAACTTCCAACAAATTATTGATTTTGTGCCAGCACAAGAACAACTAAAAATTAATGCGCGAATGCGTTACAGTGCCTATAAAAAACTAGGCCACACCCTCTCTACTCAAGATGTTGAAGCAACATCTCAAGAGTCAACCAACCAGACAGAAGACAAATGATGGAAAAAACATACAACCCAAGTGCGATTGAGCAAAAAAATTACCAAACCTGGGAAGAAAAAGGTTACTTCAAACCACACGGTGATACTGATAAAGAAAGTTTCTGCATCATGATCCCACCACCAAATGTCACTGGTAGTTTACACATGGGTCACGCTTTCCAAGATACGATCATGGATACTTTGATTCGTTACCAACGTATGCAAGGCAAAAACACGCTTTGGCAAATGGGTACCGACCATGCAGGTATTGCAACACAAATGGTTGTTGAGCGTAAATTATTTGCTGAAACAGGCCAAACACGTAAAGAATTAGGCCGTGAAACTTTCATTGAAAAAATCTGGGACTGGAAAGCTGAATCAGGCGGTAATATTTCACGCCAAATGCGTCGCCTAGGTACTTCTGTAGATTGGGATCGTGAACGCTTTACCATGGACGATGGTTTATCTGAAGCCGTTAAAAAGACCTTTGTTGATTTATATAACGACGATTTGATCTACCGCGGCAAACGTCTTGTAAACTGGGATCCAAAATTACACACTGCGATTTCTGACTTAGAAGTAGAAAACAAAGATGTTAAAGGTTTCATGTGGCACTTCCGCTACCCGTTAGCGAATGGTGTAAAAACTACCGACGGTAAAGATTACATCGTAGTGGCGACAACACGTCCAGAAACGGTATTAGGTGATACAGGGGTTGCTGTTAACCCTGAAGATCCACGTTACAAAGACCTTATTGGTAAAACCATTTTACTGCCATTTGTTAATCGTGAAATCCCAATTATTGGTGATGAACATGCGGATATGGAAAAAGGCACGGGTTGTGTAAAAATCACACCGGCACATGACTTTAACGACTACGAAGTAGGTAAACGCAATAAACTGCCAATGATCAATGTATTAACTTTTGATGCTTGTATTCGTGATAGCGCAGAAGTGTTTAATACTAATGGTGAAAAGAGCGAAGATTATCCAACAGAATTACCAGCACAATTTCAAGGCTTAACACGTGAAGCTGCGCGTAAATTAGTGGTAAGTGAACTAGATGCACTTGGTTTATTAGATGAAGTGAAAGACCATGACTTAACCGTACCTTACGGCGACCGTGGCGGCGTAGTTATTGAACCAATGTTAACAGACCAATGGTATGTACGTGTTGCTCCTCTTGCAAAAACAGCAACAGAAGCGGTTGCAAATGGTGATATTAAATTCGTACCACAACAATATGAAAACATGTACAACTCATGGATGAATGACCTTAACGATTGGTGTGTATCTCGTCAGTTATGGTGGGGACATCGTATCCCAGCTTGGTATGACGAAGCTGGTAAAGTTTATGTAGGTCACGATGAAGCAGAAGTACGCGCTAAACATAACTTAGATGACAGTATTGTGTTAAATCAAGATGATGATGTACTTGATACATGGTTCTCATCTGGTTTATGGACTTTCTCTACATTAGGTTGGCCAAACCAAACCATGGATCTTAAAACTTTCCATTCAACTGATGTGTTGGTGACTGGTTTTGATATTATCTTCTTCTGGGTTGCACGTATGATCATGCTCACCATGCACTTTATGAAGAACGACGATGGCACCCCACAAGTTCCTTTTAAAACCGTTTATGTGACTGGGCTTATTCGTGATGAAAATGGCGATAAAATGTCTAAATCTAAAGGTAACGTATTAGATCCTTTAGATATGATTGATGGTTTAGATCTTGAAAGCCTAGTGACCAAGCGTACAGGCAACATGATGCAACCACAACTTGCTAAGAAGATTGAAAAAGATACACGTAAAACCTTTGCTAACGGTATTGAAGCACATGGTACCGATGCACTTCGTTTCACATTAGCAGCAATGGCATCCACAGGTCGTGACATCAACTGGGATATGAACCGTCTTGAAGGTTACCGTAACTTCTGTAACAAGCTATGGAATGCAAGCCGTTATGTATTAATGGATGCTGAAGACCAAGACTTTGGTTTTGGCGACAATAAAGCAATGCAATTTAGCCTTGCCGATCGTTGGATCCAAGGTCAGTTACAAAATATGGTCAAAGAGTTCCGCCAAGCATTAGATACATACCGTTTTGATATCGCTGCGAATATTTTGTACGACTTCATCTGGAATGAATTCTGTGGTTGGTACTTAGAATTAACAAAACCTGTTTTATTCAAAGGTAGCGAAGAAGAGCAACGTGGTACACGTAATACATTAATCAATGTATTAGAGACATTATTACGTGTTGCACATCCAATGCTGCCATTTATGACAGAAGAAATTTGGCAACGAGTGAAAACAATCACTGGTCAAGGTGGCGATACCATCATGTTAGAGGCTTATCCTGAATATGATGCATCACAAGTGGATGAGCAAGCTGTTGCAGACCTTGAGTGGGTTAAACAAGTGATTGATGCTGTACGTAATATTCGTGGTGAAATGGATATTAGCCCGAAAGTGCCACTCAATGTATTAGTTAAAAATGCAGATGATCAAGCAATTCGTCGTTTCACTGATAATGAAGCATTCTTAGCTGCATTAGCTAAACTAGAGAGTGTTACTTTTGTTGCTGAAGGTGAACAAACACCTGTGTCGGTTACAGCATTAGTTGGTGATTTAGAGTTACTTATCCCAATGGCTGGGTTAATTGATGTAGAGGCTGAATTAGCACGTTTAGCTAAACAACTTGAAAAAGCGAAAAAAGAGTTAGATAAAGTCTCTGGGAAGCTAAGTAATGAACGCTTTGTAAGTAATGCACCTGAAGCGGTTATTACGAAAGAAAAAGCAAAACAAGCTGAATACCAAACTACTTGTGACAAGTTAAGTGAGCAAATTGAAACGATTAAAGCACTTTAACCCTATCGATTAGCTTAATTTCTTAATGCGCTTTAACTTTTTGAGGGACTGTTTAACAGTCCCTTTTTCATATCCAGCTTTTAACATGCATAGTAAAAACGCCTACCACTCACTGATCTGAAATGAAGCTCAAAATTAATTAGAAGCTCTTTACTCTTGTTTCCTGATAAAAACCGTGATTACTTCATAAAAATTAAAAATAACTGCTTACATTTTTAGCAACTTTGTGAAAATGATCTACACTAATAGCCTCTTTGGCTTTTATGAAAAAATATGTTCTCTCTACAAACAACAATTCAGTCTTTTTTATTTTTATTAATAGCCATTTTATCTACATCAATATATGCAGATCAAAATCCCTCTCTTGCACACACAAGAATTACCGTATGGCAACATACTATTGAACATCCTGATCCTATTTTTATCACAATATTAATCAAAGCTTTGGATATAACTCGTCATGAATATGGGGAGTACGAAATTGTCCCATCAAAAGAGATGGAACAAGGAAGAGCTGTACAGCGGTTAGCGATAAAGTATGAGGGAGTCTTAGATGTAGCACACTTTGCTTCTAGTCTAGAAAGAGAAAAGGGAGCAATTGCTGTTAAAGTCCCTCTGTTAAACGGGTTATTAGGTTATCGCGTTTGTTTGATTAATAAAGGAGATCAACCTAAATTTTCAAACATCAACAATAAACAAGCATTTATAGACAATCGCTTAACCATAGGTCAACATCAAGACTGGCCTGATGCACACATTCTAAAAAGCAGTGGTTTAGATGTACGTACTTCTTATAAATACAGTTTATTATTTCAACAATTAAAAAAGCAACGTTTTGATTGTTATCTTCGTGGTATTAATGAAGTAACTGATGAATACGAAAAATACGCTGATTTAAATTTTGAAATAGAGAATACACTATTATTTCATTACCCTTTTCCAATTTTCTTTTTCGTCCATGAGAGTGACCCAGAGCTTGCTCAAAGAATCACTCTGGGCTTAACTAGGTTAAAAGAAAAGGGAGCATTATCTGAGCTCGTAAAGCTGTATCACAAGGCACAAATAGACAAATTACATTTGGATAAACGCAAGCTTATCGCCATCGATAACGTTATATTGCCGGAAGACTCCATACAGACATTGACACCAATTCCATGGTTACCTCTATAACTTAAACGACCTTAGTTGAAGCTACTTAATAGTCTATCCATTGCTCGATAGTTTAATGCTTCGCACAAGTGGGCTTTAGATATATCAGTTTGTTGTTGAAGATCAGCAATACTCCTGGCCACTTTTAGTAAGCTATGCCAAGCACGAATAGATAATCCCATTTTATCAATCGCTTGCTCTAAAAAAACAGCATCCTCTTTGCTTAATACACAAAATTGATTAACTTCCTGACTTGATAAATAATGATTTAATTTCCCTTGCCGTGTTAGCTGAATATGACGAGCAGCTAATACTCTCTCTTTGATTTCAGCACTGGTTTCTATTCTATTTTTTGCACCTAGTTGTGAGTCAGCTAATAAACCTTTTGGTAATAACGGCACCATAATAGCTAATGCAAAACGATCTAAGAAAGGGCCTGATAAACGTCCTAAATAGCGTAATATTTGATCTGGCGTACTGCGCCTTAAATTACCTGAAATATGTCCACAAGGGCTAGGATTCATCGCTGCAATCAATTGAAAATGCGCAGGAAAAGTTACTTGGTTTGCAGCACGAGAAATAGTAACTTGATGGTTTTCCATCGGCTGACGAAGACTATCTAAGACTTGTCGGGGAAATTCAGCTAATTCATCTAAAAACAACACCCCATGATGCGATAATGAGATTTCTCCCGGCTTGGGTTTACCTCCTCCGCCCACCAGCGCCACTGCCGAAGCACTATGGTGAGGAGCACGGTACGGTGGTAAAAACCAATCACTCCGTTGCTTGCCACATACCGAGTAGACAGCAGCAGTTTGTAAGGCTTGATGCTCCTCTAAGTTAGGCAACAACGTCATAAAACGTTCAGCTAACATACTTTTTCCAGTACCAGGAGGACCAATTAAGAGTAAATTATGCGCCCCAACAGCTGCAACTTCCAACACTCTCTTGGCTTGCTCCTGACCAAGAACATCACTGAAGTCTAGAGAAGAAGCTTCGATGCTGGTAGTTACATCTTGCTCAGCAGGTGGCAAAGTAAGCTGTTGCTGTAAATAGGCACAGACATCAACTAAACAATGAGCAACAACACCATTCGCTCCCGTTAATGCACATTCATGGGCATTTTCTGTACACACAATGACTTGTCGTTGTTGCTCTTTTGCGGCTAATGCACAAGGGATAATGCCATCGACATGGCGTAACTCTCCCGATAATGATAACTCTCCATAACACTCAAATTGTAGAATTTCAGGACACTTTAATTGCTCTGAGGCGAGTAAAATACCCAAAGCAATGGCTAAATCAAAACGTCCCCCCTCTTTAGGTAAGTTAGCAGGAGCGAGGTTCACCGTGATCCGCTTGCTCGGAAATTTGTAATTACTATTTAAAATAGCACTACGTACTCGGTCTTTTGCTTCTTTGACTGACGTTTCAGGTAATCCAACTAATGAAAAAGCAGGTAACCCAGTACCAAGGTGGACTTCAACCTCTACTTCAGGAGCATCTACTCCCGAAATAGAACGACATACTAACCTCGCTAATGCCATCTTAACTCCCTTTACCAGCTATCCGTTTTGAATGTGCCTTTAAGTATAGGTGTCAAAAGTTATTCAGCAAAATAGTGTGTCTAGAAACACATAATCAAAGGCAATAATTAGATCTGTAATACAAAATTTAAAGTCACAAACAAATCCGGTTTATCATTTTTCTGGTAATTAAAGTGAGTGACTCTTCACGGTATTTTTTATTTTTAAATAGTATGGTATGACAACTTAAAAGGTTAAATGATCAAGGTATGTTAATCATTTATATAACCACTAATGCTCAACAGAGTAAGGAAATGATGAATGAGAAGTAATAAAGAAATAGCATTAGATGCTATCGACTTGGTGACCCCTGCAATACTGAAATTATTTGAGCGTACCAACAGAAAAGAATTACATATTGTGATTATGGATCCTACCTTAAAACCATGGGAGTCTGATTTTGATAGCGCTATTTTAGTAGAAAAATCATTGGGTTCTCCAAAAGAGTGGACAATCCAATTTGATGAATTAGCTAGAAAAAAAGCACATCAAGCTTGGCGTAACAGTTGTGCTAATGTTGATATTCAATCTAAACACCCTTCTGCATTACAAGATGGTGATATCTTATTTTATGGATCATTTGTGTACGGAAACATAGTGGTAGCTTGTAGTGGTGTTGAACAGCATTATGACATGTTAATGAGTAGTTGGATTGCATTAGCCTTTGAACAGTTAACTGTCGCAGAATATACAAAAAGTAAAACTGACACACCTACAAAAGCATTCAGATAACACTAAGCAGTAGCATAAATAGAGGCTGATACTAGTCCGTCTCTATTTATTAGTTTCATCCCTATAATTCTTCTATCAACGCTAATATTAACCCCAAGAAACGACGGGTCTGTTTTACTAATCAAGCTAATCGGCTAATGAGTTCTAGAGGTTATAAAGGGAACAATCTTCCATGTTAACTTGCTCATTTAAATTTAATTATTTTTCTGTGTAAAATTAAAATTACCTGCTTAATATGACGACTCAAACACTATCACTTTCAAGTGAATGCCTACTCAATAATTTGTTTAAAAATGTAACAAAAGTTGTTTGAACAGCGCTTTTTTGCTATAAAGACCACCCTTTTTAAAATCAATCTTCAACGCATTAAAAACAGATTGATTAACCATCATTAAATTCAGGAAAACCCCATGAATGGTGCAAACTTTGTTGTTCACGCTCTCAAAGAGCAAAATGTAACACAGGTATTTGGTTACCCAGGTGGTGCTATCATGCCACTCTACGATGCACTATTTGATGGTGGCGTTGATCATCTTTTATGCCGTCATGAACAAGGTGCTGCAATGGCAGCGATCGGTTATGCACGCTCTACGGGTAAAGTGGGCGTATGTATTGCGACCTCAGGTCCAGGTGCCACTAACTTAATAACTGGTTTAGCAGATGCCTTATTAGATTCTATTCCTATCGTGGCTATTACTGGTCAAGTGCCAACCCATTTAATTGGTACTGATGCTTTCCAAGAAGTCGATGTATTAGGTTTATCGCTAGCATGTACAAAGCATAGTTTTATGGTGGAAACTGCAGAGCAATTAGGTCCAATTATTGAGCAGGCTTTCGAAATCGCCACCAGCGGACGCCCAGGCCCTGTATTGATTGATATTCCCAAAGATATCCAAGTCGGCCCAAGTGTCGCCTATGCCTTGGCACAATTAGCAGATACACAGAAACCACTGGATCAAAACTTAATATCACATAGCAAACTATTAATTAGTGAAGCTAAAAAACCATTACTTTATGTAGGTGGTGGTGTCGGAATGGCAAAAGCAGTATCTGAATTACGCACTTTCATTGAGCAAACTCAGATTCCGAGCGTATGTACGCTAAAAGCAATTGGTTGTATTCAACATGACTCAACTTATTTCATGGGTATGGTGGGTATGCATGGCAGTAAAGCCTCTAATTTAGCGATTCAAGAATGTGATTTGTTAATCGCTGTGGGTGCACGATTTGATGACCGTGTAACAGGTAAACTAGATGAATTCGCACCACATGCTAAAGTTATTCATCTCGACGTGGATGCAGCTGAAATAGATAAATTACGCCAAGTCACCATCTCTATGACAGATGATCTTAAACAAGTACTACCCGCAATCACTGTACAACCTAGTATTGAACAATGGCAACAACATATTAGCGAAATGAAAGTCACGCACGCTAATCGTTATGATCATCCAGGTGAGCCGATTTTTGCGCCGGCTTTATTACGCCAATTAGCTGAAACTATGCCTGCAGATACGGTGATTTGTAGTGATGTAGGTCAACATCAAATGTGGGTAGCGCAACACATGTTTGTAGATCGCCCGGAAAACCATATTTCTAGCTCTGGTCTTGGTACTATGGGCTTTGGTGTACCAGCAGCTGTTGGTGCACAGGTAGCACGTCCAAATGATACGGTGATCGCAGTATCGGGTGATGGTTCCTTTATGATGAACATACAAGAATTAGGTACTATTAAACGTAAACAGTTACCAGTAAAAATACTACTCATTGATAACCAACGCTTAGGCATGGTAAGACAATGGCAAGAGTTGTTCTTTAATGGTCGTTTCAGTGAAACTATTTTAACTGATAATCCAGATTTTGTGACACTAGCTAGTGCCTTTGATATTCCAGGTGAAACCATTGTTGTAAAATCTCAAATAGAGCAAGCATTACAACGTTTATTAAATAGCGATGGCCCTTACTTATTACATGTATCTATCTCTGAAGAAGAAAATGTATGGCCATTAGTTCCACCAGGTGCAGCAAATGATCAAATGATGGAGAGCGTAGGATGAATAACACATTAACAATTGAAGCTAAGCATAGCCCAGAGTTTTTAGAGCGCCTATTGCGTGTTTGTCGTCACCGCGGTTTCTCCATTGTAAGCATCAATGCAACTATAGAACAACAACTTACACATATTGAATTAACCGTTAGTAGTGACCGTGAAATAACACTACTTACTAAACAACTTGATAAAGTGATTGGTATATTAACGGTCACTCTATTAGCATCAAGCGGAAATATTAAAGCAAGCGCATAAATTGCAGATTGTACCCTTAAGGGTTATCTGTTTTACTTGCACTACTATTACTATCAAGGCCCATTGAGTTGGCCAGCAAAGCAGTTTAAGGAAATTAACATGCCAGATTATCGTTCGAAAACCTCAACACATGGCCGTAATATGGCTGGTGCACGTGCACTATGGCGCGCAACTGGCGTAAAAGATGATGACTTCGGTAAGCCAATCATCGCAATTTCAAACTCATTTACACAGTTTGTACCTGGCCACGTTCACCTGAAAGATATGGGGCAACTTGTAGCAGGTGCTGTTGAAGCAGCTGGCGGTATTGCTAAAGAATTTAATACTATCGCTGTTGATGATGGTATTGCAATGGGCCACTCTGGCATGCTTTACAGCTTACCTTCACGTGATTTAATTGCAGATTCAATTGAATACATGGTAAATGCTCACTGTGCTGATGCGATTGTTTGTATCTCTAACTGTGACAAAATCACACCGGGAATGTTAATGGCGGCATTACGCTTAAATATCCCAGTGATTATGGTATCGGGTGGTCCAATGGAAGCAGGTAAAACTAAGCTTTCTGAGCAAATTATCAAACTAGATTTAGTTGATGCTATGGTAATGGGTGCCGATAAAACAGTATCTGATGAAGATGTTGAAAAAGTTGAGCGTAGTGCTTGTCCTACTTGTGGTTCATGTTCAGGTATGTTCACTGCTAACTCTATGAACTGTCTAACTGAAGCCTTAGGTTTATCATTACCAGGTAATGGTTCAATGTTAGCAACACACGCCGACCGTGAGCAACTATTCTTAGATGCAGGTACTCGTATTGTTGATATCGCTAAACGTCACTACCAAGAAGACGATTACTCAGTATTACCGCGTTCAATTGCTAACCGTGCCGCTTTTGAAAATGCAATGGCGTTAGATATTGCAATGGGTGGTTCTACTAATACTATCCTGCATCTTTTAGCCTGTGCTCAAGAAGCTGAATTAGACTTTACTGTAGCCGATATGGATGAGATGTCTCGCCGTATTCCTCAACTATGTAAAGTAGCGCCTTCTACACCTAAATACCATATGGAAGATGTGCATCGTGCAGGTGGTGTAATGGCTATTTTAGGTGAACTAGATCGTGCAGGTTTATTAAATGGCGATACTCCAACCATCTTAAACATGACGATGCGTGAGCAGTTAGCACAGTACGATATTATGCAGACCAAAGACCAAGCAGTGATCGACTTCTACCGAGCTGGCCCTGCTGGTATCCGTACCGTAAAAGCATTCAGTCAGTCATGCCGCTGGGATACAGTAGACAATGACCGTGTTGAAGGTTGTGTTCGTTCAATCGACAATGCCTTCAGCACTGAAGGTGGCTTAGCAGTATTATTTGGTAATATGGCAGTTGATGGCGCAGTGGTTAAAACCGCGGGTGTTGATGACGATAACCTAACATTCACAGGTCCTGCAAAAGTATACGAAAGCCAAGATGACGCAGTAGCTGCAATCTTAGGTGGCAAAGTAGTTTCTGGTGATGTAGTTGTTATTCGTTACGAAGGTCCACAAGGTGGCCCAGGTATGCAAGAGATGCTTTACCCAACCAGTTACCTGAAATCAATTGGTCTTGGTAAAGAGTGTGCATTAATTACCGATGGTCGTTTCTCTGGTGGTACATCTGGATTATCAATCGGTCACGTTTCACCTGAAGCGGCTGCCGGTGGTTTAATCGGTCTAATCGAAAACGGCGATATCATTGATATTAATATTCCAACACGTGCGATGGACTTAAAAGTATCTGATGAAGTCTTAGCAGAGCGTCGTGCAAAACAAGATGCAATTGGTTGGAAGCCAGCCAACCGTATCCGCCCTATTTCAGTGGCATTACAAGTATATGCATCAATGGCAACTTCTGCCGATAAAGGTGCTGTACGAGATATCACTAAACTTAAATAAGCCCTCAGTGTAGAGTGCTTAAGTAGCAAGATATCAAAAAGCCCATTATGTAAGTACATAATGGGCTTTTTTAATTCTCAAACACTATTTTATGCCATCCCCTCAATTCAGGTGAATAACAGCGGAATTATATTTGAAGTTATAATATTATATTTTTTGACTATACCGTGCCGTTAGTTTTGCGAAGTTTAAAGCGAGTCATTGAAACAATAACAGATTATTAAAAGATATTTTAACATCGCAAACCCGCTAAAATAACGACCCTGTATTGCTTATCTCGCATTGAGGTTTGATAGTCAAAGTAGAAGATTTTTCACACTACTTCTTTCCACTAGTGTTGGCTCTAATTGGATCTCTAAATCACTTTCTCGCTTAGTTTGTATTTTGTCTAAAAGCGTATCAAAAGCTTGCTGTCCTAAATTAAATTTAGATTGATGAATGGTCGTTAATGAAGGTGTCATATAACGCGCAATCTTAATATCATCGTAACCAATAATCGATAAATCATCGGGAATAGATAATCCTAAACTATTTGCTGCATTAATCACGGCCATAGCCATCATGTCATTACAAACAAAAATAGCCGTTGGTAATTCCCCTTTTTGATAAAGCTTTTTAAAAGCAATAGCAGCATCTTCACACTCAAAATTAGATATCTCTACCCAATCTGAATTGATATTTAAATTCGCCTCATGCATTGCTTGTTCAAAACCAGCATAACGTTTTTTCGCAGTGGGTTTATCAATAGGACCGCGAATACAGCCTATTTTAGTATGGCCATTATCAATGAGATATTGCGTGGCTATCAAACCACCTTTATAGGCGTTATCTTGTATTTTATCGGTTGGGAACCCTGTATCACCATTATCCATCACAACTGTAGGCACAGGATCATGACGTTCAAAAATATCAATGTTTTGGTTGACTAGTTCATCACTCATTAACAATAAACCATCGACACGTTTCTGTAATAACATATCAATATTAAAGCGTAAGCGCTCGAAATTACCTTCTGTATTACATAACAATAAATTGTAGCCTTGCTCATAACAACGTCGTTCAACCCCCTTTACGACTTCAGCAAAGAAAGGGTTAATTGACGTTGTTACAAGCATGCCAAAGGTACGAGTATTTTTAAGCTTTAAGCTCCTCGCCAACGCTGAAGGTGTATAATTTAACAACTCAACCGCAGCTTTTACCTTTTCAGTGATTTCTTCGCTAACATAACGCGTTTTATTTAATACATGACTAACTGTGGAAGTAGAAACTTGCGCATGTTTCGCTACATCTTTAATAGTGGCCATTATGTTATGAATTCCTTAGTTCGCTTATCTTTGTTTACTTAAAAATGCATTAACATCATCTCGATAGGGAATGGATGATTGAGCCCCCTCGGCCATCACCGTTAATGCTGCGGCAGCATGGGCAAAAAGAATCGAGTCATCTAAACTTTTATCTTCTAATAACCCTGTTAACAAAGCGCCATTAAACGTATCGCCTGCGGCTGTAGTATCAATAGCTTGTACACGATAACCTTCAATACGTTGACCACTAGAGCCTTTACTTAACCAAACACCTTTACTACCTAGGGTGATTAATACCGTTTCTATGCCTTTACCATGCAATACATTGGCAGCTTGCTGGGCAGACTGATCATCAGAGACTTTAATTCCAGTTAATATTTCTGCTTCAGTCTCATTAGGCGTAATGATATCCACTAAAGCAAGAAGATGATCAGATAATGCTTGCGCGGGCGCAGGGTTAAGTACCACGGTTGTACCAGATAGATTAGCAATTTCTGCTGCTTTTTCAATGGTTTCAATAGGAACTTCTAACTGCAGTAATAAAATATCTGCTGTTTCGATTTTACTTTGATGAGGTGCGATTCTTTGCGGAGTTAAACACGCATTGGCTTCTGCACAAATACAAATACTATTTTCACCACTTGCTGATACTTGAATCATGGCAATACCGGTTGGAGTGTCTTCTTCTATCATCACCCCTTCTACATTGATGCCATCTTGCTCAAAGGTTTTACGAATTCCCATACCAAAACTATCATCGCCAACACTGGCAATAAAATTAACACTCGCGCCTAAACGAGCCGCGGCCACAGCTTGATTTGCTCCTTTACCGCCAGCAATTACCGTGTAACCTTGCCCATGTAATGTTTCTCCAGGGCGAGGAAAACTATTTACCTTAACAACATGATCCGCATTAACACTTCCAAGCACCGTGAGTTGACGCATAAATAAACCTTTATTAAATATTGAAATAGACTTATTAATGGTGAATATTTAAGCGCTTATAATATATAAACGCTTATAAAACTCGACGACTCGAACCTACAAAATGTAGAAATAACACTAGTATCGAGTTTTATTCACCAATCTTATTTAACTACCATCATTAATGGCACAGGAATGTTTTTATCGACACTTTTACCAGTTAACGTATCAACAGCTGATTGTACGCCAATTTCACCAATTAAAGCAGGCTGTTGCGCAATAGTTGCACCTAACAATCCACGCTTAACAGCCGCAATACCATCATCAGTACCATCAAAGCCAACAATAAATATATCTTTACCAGAAGCTTGCACTGCACGGAAAGCACCTAGTGCCATTTCATCATTTTGTGCAAATACAGCTTGTGTTTCAGGTTGAGACGATAATAAATTTTCCATGACGTTAAGGCCTTTAGTGCGGTCAAAGTCAGCTGGTTGACTGGCTAATAGATCCAAGCCTTGGCTTTCAACAGCTTTCATAAAACCTTCACCACGTTCACGTGCCGCTGAAGTACCTGCAATACCTTCTAGCTGAACCACCTTCGCATTTTCACCGATTTTTTCACGAATAAACTTACCTGCCATTTCCCCACCAGCGACATTATCTGACGCAATATGGCTAACGACGTCACCATTGTTAGCAGCTCGATCTAAAGTTAATACCGGTATTGATGCTCGATTAGCTAAACGCACTGCGTTTGATACTGCATCAGAATCCGTAGGATTAATAAGAATAGCTTTTACTCCACGAACCAATAGGTCTTCGACATTAGCTAACTCTTTACTCGGATCATTTTGTGAATCCAGTACAATTATTTTATAACCTAATGCATCAGCCTTTTTCTCTGCCCCCTCTTTCATTGAAACAAAGAAGGGGTTATTCAACGTTGAAACGACCATTGCAATCGTATCTTGTGCCATCGCACTAGCATTGAATGTTGCTGAGATCACTGCCGCTGAAATTAATGTTGTTAACTTTTTCATTGGACTTTCCTTTTATGGGTTTAAAAAAATATAAGGTTTATTTCTGTTTGTTATCTACTAACACCGCTAATAAAATCACCGCTGCTTTCACTATCATTTGGAAATATGAAGACACATCTAATAGGTTTAATGCATTATTTAATACACCAATAATTAATGCCCCAATCAATGTCCCCATAATGTAGCCACGGCCGCCAGCAAGACTCGTTCCACCAACTACCACGGCCGCAATTGCATCGAGCTCATAGCCCATACCAGCTGTTGGTTGTGCTGATGATAACCGCGAAGTAATAATGATTCCGGCTAATGCTGACAATAAACCACAAATGGAATACACACCGATTTTGATGCGATCGACATTGATGCCTGATAACTTAGTCGCTGACTCATTGCCGCCCAAAGCGTAAACATAACGGCCAAAGCGAGTATGATTGAGTAAATACCAAATCCCAGCGAACACAAAAATCATTAACCAAACTGGCACAGGAACTCCAAATAAGTAACCAGTACCAAACCAAGCAAAATGATCTGCAACATCAGTAAAGCCAGTAGAAATAGGACGACCATCGGTATACACCATGGTTACCCCACGAAGTAATGTCATCATCACTAATGTCGCGATAAATGCCTGCACTTTCCCCTTCGATATAATTAACCCAGTCATTGAGCCTAATATTGCTCCACCTAATAAAGAGACTGGAATAGCAATAAACACAGATATCTCTAAACTGATCATACTGGCAGCAAAAGCACCACATAACGCGAGTATTGAACCTACGCTTAAGTCAATACCAGCAGTTAAAATAACTAATGTCATGCCCGCAGCAAGAATTGCAATCACCGAGGTTTGACGCAAAATATTAAGGAGGTTATCAAGCGTAAAAAAGTACTCATTAAGCACAGATACAACTGCAATTAAGGCAATCAAAGCAATTAATGATTTTTGCTCAATAAACCAAGCTTTAGTAAAAATATGCCTTTTAGACTGATTAACCTCAGGGGCTGTAATGTTTGAACTCATGCTGCTACCTCATTGTGATTTTTACCAACAGCGCAAGCCATTAGTTTTTCTTGATCTGCTTCTTGTGCACTAAACTCGCCACTAATCTGGCCTTGATGCATCACTAAAACACGATCACTCATCCCTAATACTTCAGGCATTTCTGATGACACTAAAATAATACTCATGCCTTCAGCTTTAAATTTATTGATCAGTTGATAGATCTCTTTTTTAGCCCCCACATCTACGCCACGTGTTGGCTCATCTAAAATCAGCACTTTAGGCTTTGTCATCAACCCTTTAGCAATGGCAACTTTCTGTTGATTACCGCCAGATAAATTGCCAATTATTTGCTCCATTGAAGGGGTTTTAATATTAAAAAGGTCAATAAAATCGTTAACTGCTAAGCGCTCTTCTTGATGTTTTAACTGCCACCCACTAGAAAGGCTTTTAAGTGCACACAGCGACATATTGTCTTTCACTGATAAACCAAGCACTAAACCATCACCCTTTCTGTCTTCTGAAATATAAGCAATACCATGTTGTAACCCTTGCAATGCAGAGCGAGGATTAATGACTTCACCTTCTAATATGATATCTCCAGCATGTCGTGGTAATGCACCATAAATCACTTTCATCAGTTCCGTACGACCCGCCCCCATTAACCCAGATATGCCTAAAATCTCACCATGTTTTAACGTAAAACTTACGTTATTTATCGCCTCTCCATAAAGGCTTTTAATGGTTAAGCAGTTACTTTGATGTACACACGGGATACGCGGATATTGTTCATCTAAACGGCGTCCCACCATCAGCTCAATTAATTTGTCTTCATCTATTTGGGCAACTGGCTTTTCAGCAATAAATTTACCGTCACGTAAAATAGTAATGTCATCACATACTTCAAAAATCTCTTTTAAACGGTGCGAGATATAAACAATCCCGTAACCTTCATCGCGTAGCTCATTAATCACACTAAATAACGCTTCGACTTCACTATCCGTCAAAGCATCTGTAGGCTCATCCATGATGATCACTTTAGATTCAAAGGAGAGTGCTTTAGCTATCTCTACCATTTGTTGTTCACCTAAACTCAATTCACTGAGCATGGTCGATGACTTATGCTTTACATTTAAACGCGCTAACAATTGATCGGCTTTTTGATACATAGAAGACCAATTAATGGCACCAAAGCGATTGGTCATTTCACGCCCTAAAAAAATATTTTCTGCAATCGTTAAAGCAGGTAATAAATTCAGTTCTTGATGAATAATACTGATGCCCGCTTGTTGTGAGTCCCTTGGACCTTTAAAATTAACATTGATATTTTCATAAAAAATCTCACCTGCATCCAATGTATAGATACCAGTGATCACCTTCATTAGCGTCGATTTCCCAGCACCATTCTCCCCTAATAAAGCCATTACTTGTCCGGGGTATACATTTAAAGACGCCCCATCTAGCGCTTTCACACCAGGGAATGATTTATGGATTTCAGTGAGTTGTAATATCGGCTCTCTCATCGTATTTCTCGCATCATCAATTTAAAAAACTACACCAGATTGAAAAATCACATTAGCGTATGGTGTACACTCTCCAGTACGGACAATCGCTTTACTATTGAAAGTCTTAGCTTTAAAAGCATCATGACTAACATAAGTTATCTCGACAGCTTGATATGTTTTAATAATAGCTAATAGCGCCTCATGTAACTTAGGGCTAACCAGTTTCATCTCTTCAGCTACTATCACCCCAGTAATGTGCATCTCACTCAATACCACTTTAACCGTTTCTAAGAATCCGGGTACACCATGCGTTAAAGCAAGATCAATGCGCTCAACTTGAATGGGAATAGGTAAACCCGCATCGCAAATAGTGACCTCATCAAAATGTCCTAATGAAGCAATACAATGAGATAGCTTGGCATTTAATAATGCAGATTTTTTCATTTCCCCCCCTTCTTTTGTGTTCATTTTAAAACTAAATACATTAAGAAAAACTCATTAGAAATCGATTGCGCAATCGTTTCGATGGGTGGGAATTTAAACATTAATAAAAAAATTGCACTCCTTACATTGATAAAAAGAGAGCAAGTTCACGTAAAATATTTTAAAACTGTTAAACCACAATAATTCTCTAAAATCTTGCTTGCTTAAGCACTTCAGGCTTGTTACTAATAAAATAAAACAACCATGATGGAAATATTTATGAGCAACCAATTAATACAATTAAAACAAATGTCTACCGTAGTGGCTGATACCGGCGATGTACAAGCTATTGCAAAATACCAACCTCAAGATGCAACCACTAACCCTTCTCTATTATTAAAAGCGGCGTCTTTACCTCAATATCAAGAGCTATTAACGCAAGCAACTGAGTGGGCAAAACAACAATCACAAGATGCACAGCAACAAGTGATCGATGCCAGTGATAAGCTTTCAGTGTTAGTCGGATTAGAAATACTTAAAACCATTCCTGGGCGTATTTCTACAGAGGTTGATTCTCGTCTTTCCTTTGATACACAAGGGTCGATTGTTAAAGCACGTAAATTAATTACTTTATATAACCAAGCAGGCATTACAAACGATCGAATTCTTATTAAATTGGCAGCAACTTGGGAAGGCATTAAAGCCGCAGAAATACTTGAAAAAGAAGGTATTAACTGCAACTTAACACTGTTATTCAGCTTTGCTCAAGCGCAAGCCTGTGCAGAAGCAAACGTATACCTTATTTCACCTTTTGTTGGTCGTATTTTAGATTGGTACAAGAAGCAGACCGGCAAAACATCCTACCCAGCCGACCAAGATCCAGGGGTAATTTCAGTTACTAATATCTATAATTACTACAAACAACAGGGTTACCAAACTGTGGTAATGGGCGCGAGCTTCAGGAGTGTGGAGGAAGTATTAGCGTTAGCAGGTTGTGACCGACTCACTATTAGCCCTGATTTGATGGCAGAGCTACAAAATAGTGACGCCCCTATCGAGCAAAAACTAAAAGAGCAAAATACACCAAAACAACAAGTAACACCATTAACAGAAAGTGAATTTAGATGGTCATTAAATGAAGATGCGATGGCAACAGAGAAACTAGCAGAAGGTATTCGTAACTTTACTTTGGATCAAATAAAGTTAGATGAACAACTAACCAATTTACTAACTGCATAATTAACATTCATCGTTTTTCACGCTTGATAAGAGAGCTTGCTAAAATAAGCTCTCTTTGCTGAGGCATTAACTATTAATAATTAACTTAGAACTCATAACCTTCAACATTTACCATACAAAACTTGCTACAAGTATCAGGAACATCAATAATACTCGCCTTTAATTAACCTTAACTCTTATTTGCTTATTTGCTTATTTGCTTATTTGCTTATTTTATTATTTTATTACTTTATTACTTTATTACTTTATTACTGAATAAAAATATTGTTTTATGCTTTTAAAACAATAACAGCCAGTTTGCTCGATATAAATGAAATACTTTTCTATAGGAACAGCTTTGACAAAACAGAAAAAATTAATACCTAGAAAAATTTGGTTACTTTGGTATCAAGGTCTTGAGAATGCCCCGTACCTTATAAAAAAATGTATAGCATCCTGGGTTAAGCACAATCCCACTTGGGAAATCATTGTATTAGATGAAAGTAATTTACATAATTACATCACGTTAGAAACCCCACAAGAAACATTAACTAAGTTATCTCCAGCCCATCGGTCGGATCTTTTACGTTTAAAATTATTGCATGAATATGGCGGTGTTTGGGCTGATAGCACCACTTTTTGTAATAAACCTTTAGATCAGTGGATAGATACATGCAGTCAATCTGGATTTTTTGTTTTTGATCGCCCTGATAAAGATAGACTCATGTCGAGTTGGTTTTTTGCTTCTCAAGCAGGTTGCCCTATTACTATTAAACTCCATGACTTAATGGAACAATACTGGATTAAAAACGACTTTAATGAGCCCACTGAAATACAAATAAAAATAACAACACTCTTATCAAGAATACTAAATAAAAAAACAACAACTACAAAATATTGGTTTAATCCTATGATTACTAAGGTATTGGGAATCACCCCTTACTTTGCACTTCATTACAAATTCGAAAGATTAATAGCACAGGATAAAACATCAAAAGAGATTTGGGACAATACGTTAAAGGTCAGTGCAGATACACCTCACCTAGTACAACGAGCAGGATTATTCTCAACGCCTACAACATCCATTAAACAAAAGTTAAAAGAGGCTGATGCGCCACTGTATAAGCTTACTTGGAAATATGATCATAGCAATTATGAAGCAAATACATTGCTTTATCATATTTTAGAAGAGTGTTAATGAAGATAAAATGAATGAGCCCCAATCATATACTTATGATTGGGGCTCATTCAACGCTTATAAACCGAGATAAAAACGGTTAATTATAAAGCGTTAGCTGTCTCAACTACATTTGCAACAGTGAAACCAAACATTTCGAATAGTTGCTCGGCTGGTGCAGACTCACCAAAGGTCGTCATACCAATCACTTTGCCGTTTAAGCCGACATACTTGTACCAGTAATCTGCAATACCCGCTTCGATAGCAACACGTTTAGTCACTGCCGCTGGTAGTACTGACTCTTTGTATTCTGCTGATTGCAGTTCAAATTGCTCTGTACAAGGAATCGATACCACACGCACCGCTTTGCCTTGCGCTGTTAATTCAGCTGCCGCTTGCATCGCTAATTCAACTTCTGAGCCTGTTGCGATTAAGATAATCTCTGCAGGTGTTTCAGAATCTAATAATACGTAACCACCTTTAGCAACGTCAGCTAATTGCTGTGCATCACGCGCTTGTGGTTTTAGGTTTTGACGACTGAAAATAAGTGATGTTGGTGCATCCACTGATTCAATAGCAAATTTCCAAGCTACAGCTGATTCAACACTGTCACATGGACGCCATGTATTCATGTTCGGTGTTAAACGTAAACTAGCAATTTGCTCTACTGGTTGGTGTGTTGGGCCATCTTCACCTAAACCAATTGAGTCATGCGTAAATACTTGAATAGCACGTTGCTTCATCAATGCTGACATACGCAGTGCGTTACGCGCGTATTCCATGAACATTAAGAAAGTCGCACCGTAAGGGACAAACCCTTTGTGTAACGCAATACCGTTAATAATAGCGGCCATCGCAAACTCACGAACACCGTAGTGTAAGTAGTTACCTGATGCATCATCTGCAGTAATCGCTTTCGTACCAGACCACATGGTTAAGTTAGATGGTGCTAAATCTGCAGAGCCACCTAGTAACTCTGGTAACATTGCGCCGTAAGCTTCGATACAGTTTTGCGATGCTTTACGCGTTGCAATATTCGCTTGGTTTGCTTGTAAGTCTGCAATGTAAGCTGAAGACTTCGCTTCCCACTCAGCAGGTAGTTCGTTATTAACACGGCGTTTATATTCTGCTGCTAACTCTGGGTAAGCCGCTGCATACGCTGCAAATTTCTCATCCCAAGATTGCTCTGCCGCTTGGCCTTGTGCTTTGTTATCCCAACCTGCGTAAACGTCAGCTGGGATTTCAAATGGACCGTGCTCCCAACCTAATGCTTTGCGTGTTGCTGCAATTTCATCGTGACCTAATGGAGCACCGTGACAATCGTGTGTGCCTTGCTTAGCAGGAGAGCCAAAGCCGATAATCGTTTTACAACAAATAATCGTTGGTTTAGTGGTTTCCGCTTTAGCAGAAATAATCGCCGCTTTAATTTCTTCTGCATTGTGACCGTCTACTGACAGTACTTGCCATCCGTAAGACTCAAAACGTTTAGGCGTATCATCAGTGAACCAACCTTCTACTTCACCATCGATAGAGATGCCGTTGTCATCCCAGAAGGCAATCAGTTTGCCTAAGCCTAATGTACCCGCTAAAGAGCAAGCTTCATGCGAGATACCTTCCATTAAACAACCATCGCCTAAGAAAGCGTATGTGTTATGGTCAACAATCTCATGGCCTGCTTGGTTAAATTGTGCCGCTAAAGATTTTTCAGCAATCGCCATGCCCACTGCATTGGTAATACCTTGGCCTAGTGGACCTGTTGTTGTTTCAATACCTGGTGCGTAACCATACTCTGGGTGACCCGGTGTTTTTGAATGCAGTTGACGGAAGTTTTTAAGGTCTTCGATTGAAAGGTCATAACCGGTTAAATGCAATAGAGAATAGATAAGCATTGAACCATGACCATTAGAGAGAATAAAGCGATCGCGGTCAGCCCAATCTGGGTTCGTTGGGTTGTGCTTTAGGAAGTCAGTCCATAACACTTGTGCAATATCAGCCATCCCCATTGGTGCGCCAGGGTGACCTGAATTGGCTTGTTGTACTGCATCCATACTAAGGGCACGAATGGCATTAGCTAACTCTTGACGAGAAGGCATCTGTTTCTCCTGATTACATTTAGATTTAATAAAGAATATGTGCGGATATATCTGGTGCGGATTATCACAAATACGTGGTACGGGGGCAAACGATAATTTACAAATTGATCACATAATTGGAGAAAATAAAGTTTAACTGGGGAATAGTAAAGAAAATGCAAAAAGTATAGGTTAAGTAATATGAAATAAAATAATTAAGGGTAGATTAAATACCCTTAATAAAGACTGTTAAACTAGCTTTGTTGCTCCGCATATCCAGTATTTTTATTTGGACCAAAAACAAAAATAATTCCCAGATCTAATAATATTTGTGTGGTTTTATCAAAAAAGGTAATGGCTTGATCCGTTGGCATATGCTTAAGAATCAACTCAATCGCAATATCAAACCCTTCCGCATCTGGTAGTGCTTTTAATAGTTCGCCAGACTCAATGAAGTACAAATAAGTATTAATTTTTTCTTGTAGTGTAAAAAGGTGTACATCGTCGTGATCCCAAACTAACGGGTCAATAATACTTAAAAATACACGTTTCGCTTCCTTTTCCATGCCAATAGCATCAATGCTATCTGTTTCAACTACGCTCATTACTATTCCTAACTTTTTATCTAATTAATGCTGATGTATACGACTAATAACCTAAACCATTGGATATAATTCGCGCCACATGGCCATTCCACCTTCAACGCTATAAGTATCCTTATAACCTTGGTCGGCTAAATATTGAGCAACCCCTTTACTACTATTACCATGGTAACAAACAACAAATACAGGTGTATTAAACTGCACTTTTTCAAAAAACTCTTTTAGTGTTTCGTTATTTAAATTAAAAGCACCTTCTGCATGATCAGCAGCATAAGACTGAGCATCACGCGTATCCACAAGAACAGCCTCTTCATTCTCTAAACGTTGTTTGGTTTCAGCTATTTCTATTAGCTTAAATGTGGACATTTTTTATTCCTTTATTAATTAAACATTTATCAATGCTAAGATAAGCAATTATTTTATCGTATAAAAACATATAGCAAGGATTTTTATGTTATTACAAGGTGACGGTTAATACAAAAAGATATCATTGTTATTACAAAACAGTCTCTATCAACTATAATAAACAATAACATAAAGGCAACGACAAAGAATTGCTACATAATGGATAAAAATAAACACTAATCCAGAGAAGGTATCATTTTCGAAGTTTAATAAATAACATACAATATGTTGACTATAATATTACTGAAACTTTCGAGTTCTTAAGTAAACATACAATAATGGACGATATTTTGATATTAGTACTTCAATATCAAACATGGATACGAATACAGTTTAATTTACAGGTACCTCTTTAATGAAATTTATAATAATAAGTGCAGTCTATAATATGGCTGATGAACTAAAAGCTAACATAGAGATACTTAAGCAACAAGACTATACAAATTTCGAGGTTTATTTTGGAGATGACCTTTCTACTGATAATAGTTGTGAAGTTATTGAAGAAAATATAAAAGATGACGAACGATTCCACCTTATTAAACACCAAAATAAACTGTTTTCTATGGGTAATATCTGTACTTGTATAAAAGCCGCTAATCCAGAAGATGAAGATGTGATAGTACTGGTCGATGGTGATGACAAACTATCTTCTGTAGATGTACTAAGCTATCTAAAAGAAGTATACACAAAGCAGCAGTGTTTAATGACTTATGGCTCATACCAGTCAGATGGAGTTAAGGATAAAAACTGTAAACCTTATCCCAAAATCGCCGCTTACTTTAATTTATTTAGATTTTGTAAGTGGAGAGCATCGCACCTAAAAACATTCAAATACAAGCTATGGAATAAAATTGATCGAACAGATTTAACTATCACTAGAAAATGCTACGAAAAAACCATTAAAAACGCCTTACATAGAGGTCAATTAATTACTTGGTCAAATCTAAGAAAAGTCCAATATGAAGATATTGTTACTTCAACATATGAATATGTAAGACGTTGTGATGATAAAACCTTTACACTACCAATGCTCGAAATGGCCGGCAGTAGAAGCTATCACATATCGCGAGTACTTTATGACTATAACAGAAGAGGTCCGCATGATTTCGGTTGCAGTGATAAAAAATGGGCTCAACGCTTTATTCGTAAAACTGTATTTCTAAAACCAAGATACAAAAAATTAGATTTTAACTAATATACCGGACCTGTTTTCAGTATCCTTCGCTTAGCATAAATTAGGCGAGCGATACTGAAATAAAGATTGTTAATTTTTTAGCAGTACCTTTTGATAAACATCAAGCGTTGCTTCCACCCCTTGCTCAACATTAAATTTATTCACCGCTCTTTCTTTGGCATTTTTACCGTAAAGTGCACATAACGCCCTATCATTATATAACTTCATAATGGCATCAGCTAATTCTTGAGGTTTAGATGGCGGAACAACAATGCCTGAATGACCATTTTTCACTAACTCGGCATTACCGCCTGTATCAGATACAATGGCAGGGATACCATAGGAGTTAGCTTCTAATACAGCACGACATAAGCCTTCTCGTTTGGTTGTTGGTAATACAGTTAAATCAGAAGCAGCAGCGACTTCTGGCGCATCAGTTCGATAACCTAACGCATGTACTCGACCAACACGGCCACTTGATTCAATCAAAGCCTGGATTTTTGGTGATGAAGGATCAGCCCCTACTAATAAAACGTCAAGGTTTGTATCCTTAGGCAATAAAGATAATGCTTCCATCAAAACAGGTAAGCCTTTACGCGGTCTTAAATTAGCAACTAATGAAATAATAAAGCTATCATCTGCTAATTTTAAATCAGATAAATCAGCTTTTGGATTTTGATACCAGCTACTATCGTGACCTTTATAGACAGTCACGGCTTTATCTTTATGTCGGCCAAGGTGAGTTTTTAGCTCTAACTCAACAGCCTTTGCAACACAGATAATTTTATCTAAACGCGGGTGAAGTAAAGTTAAATAACTAGCAGGATCAAGTCGACTCATATTGCCAGTCTGCCCTCTGTAAGCAATTGCTTTTACATCAGTACCGATAGCCGCCATTGCGCCATTACAACAAGCTATATTATTAAACAGATGGAGAATTTTAATATCATGCTGTTTAATCAACTGTTTAATTTTTTTGATGCTAGATAATGAGAATTTTTTATTTAGCTTATCAGTGAACACTTCTATTCCATTCGACTCAAACAACGCAATAAGTGGCGAATTTGGGTTGCATAAAGCCGTTACTCTCACTTTCCCTGTTTTATGTAGTCCTATTATTTGAGATGCCTCAGGACGTATAGGGTTAATATTTTCACGAGCATGGTGTGTCACCACTAAAACATTGATCATGGTAATTCTAAATCCAAAAAATTGATAAAATGAAGGCCGACTCCTAAAAGGAACTTTCAACCTCAAAAGAATACGAGTAAAAGATTGTTGATTAATGTTAATTAATCTAAGGAAAATAGTTATCTATTTTTCTACTTTAATGATTAGTTATCAAAAGCTATAAACAATAAGTATATGATGTGTAGAGTATCTTATCCCTTAACACCAATCAAATGAGATAAATAAAACCGATTTATTAAGCAAATAAATAATTTAATGTTTCCAATACTTTAACTTTTTGCGCATTTTAATATTTTGGATAAAATTACGCGGCTTTGTGTCTTGCCAATCATTTTCAATCATCTCTTCAACTGCAGATAAAATTCGACTAGATGAGTTACCATCAAGAAAAGGAGTGATAGCTGGACCATATGCCTTAATTTGCTCTATTAAAGCAGAAGAAGGAGACAAAGCTTGCTGAATTGCTCCCTTTAGTTCGGCAGCTTCGGTAATATTAATAAAGCAATCCAACGGAGACCTATTATTAACAGTAATAACAGGTTTATTTAGTAGTAAAAATTCTTGAAAGATAGAGGAATTATCACAAATCATTAAATCTGCTCGGTGCAAAGCCTCAATCACTTGATCATTACCAAAAAAAACTAAATTCTCACCCTGTAAATCTTTATACTTTTGTACTGTCTGTTTGGCCATTTTAGGATGTAATGTCACTAACCATTGCCACTGGCTATCTTTACTTAGTCTCTTAATTTCATCATACACAAGTTCAGCGCAGGATAATGAAGTTGAAAAAGTCGATGAAAATAAAATTTGTGGACGTGAAAAAGTCTCTTTAGATTGGTATCTAAATAAAGCATCTAACTTTACCCAGCCGGTTTCAACTACTTTACAATGAGCTTTATCTTTAATTGCTTCCAATAACATACCAGTTCGTTGCGGCCCTTCAGTGCAATAAAGATCAAACAAGCCTCTCTCAGGATAAACGTTACCGCGTTTACTTTGGTTTAAACCATGAAAAACTTGTACTTTAATGCCAGGTATAAAACGGGGTACATGATTGCCAGGAACAAAAACAGCATCAGATTTAAAAGCAATGGCATCGTCAATGGAGGCTAGCATTTGCTCATCATCTCGCAAATATTGAGTAGAAGCGTCATTTCCGACAATTAGCCATTTTACTTGGTAACCTTGATTAATAGCTTCAATCTGTATTGGGCGAAGAATATCGAAGGCATAATTTTGCTCAACATAAAAAAGAAATTTTAACGACTTTCTTTCTGTATTTGATGGTGATACCTGCATTGATTTACCCTACAATTTGAACTAAAAATAAATAATAGTAGTGTACACTACATCTTTTTAGCAAACAGCGAATAATTGATAATATGCTTTTACGTTTAATTTACCGCCTTTTATTAATATTAGTAGCGCCAATTTTTTTAATTGGCTTGTATAAGTCAAAACCAAACAAACCTAAATTTGGAAAACGCTGGAAAGAGCACTTTGGTATCACTCCGCCAATTAATAAAACATTTAACAATCCAATATGGGTTCATGCAGTCTCTGTTGGTGAAGTCGTCGCTATCACCCCTTTAATTAAAGAACTCAAAAAACAAACACCTTCACTTAATATTCTCTTAACCACGACCACCAGCACAGGTGCAAATGAAGTGAAAAAGTTAGGGGATTTAGTCGAACACCGTTACATGCCTTTAGACTTTCCTTTTGCTATTAAAAGCTTTATTAATCGCATGCAACCTAAAGCATTATTTATTATGGAAACTGAGCTTTGGCCTAACACATTACATTACTGCCAAAAAATGAACATAGCGGTAACAATTATTAATGCCAGATTATCTGAAAGATCTGCCACACGTTATAAGAAGTTTCCCTTCATCTTTAATCTATTATTGAGAAATATTGATTTTGTCTTAGCGCAAACTCAACATGATGCACAACGTTTTATTAACCTTGGTCTTTCTCCGCAGCAAACTCAAGTGACAGGTTCTATTAAATTCGATATCAAAGTAACGCCAACACAATTAGACGAAGCAAAGAAGTTAAGAGCAGCTTTGGGTAATGCGCGACCTGTATGGATTGCGGCGAGCACACATAAAGGTGAAGATGAACAGGTTATTGCAGCTCATCAACAAGTATTAACGAGCATACCAGAGGCATTATTAATTATCGTGCCGCGTCACCCAGAGCGCTTTAGCTCAGTACAAGAACTCGTTACCAAAAATAAGTTATCGGTAATATCAAGAAGCAGCCAACACAACATAACAGAACAAACTCAAGTTTACCTTGGTGACACCATGGGTGAGATGATGGTTTTACTGGGCGCATCAGATGTTTGTTTCATTGCCGGAAGCTTAATTGGTGATAAGGTCGGCGGGCATAATCTACTTGAAGCTGCAGCACTCAAAAAACCTATTTTGAATGGGCCCAGTTATTTTAATTTTAAAGAGATAACAGAGCAGCTAACGATATTAGGCGCTTGTACTATTTGCCAAGATGCAAAAGAGATCGCTAATGCAATAAAGCATTTATTCGCAAACGAACAAATACAAAATGAACAAGGGAAACAGGCATTAGCTTTTGTTGAAAGGAATCAAGGTGCTCTACTTAAAACCAGTAAAGCGATACTAAGTATTATTGATGATAAGCCTTAGATAAACACTCCCAATCTTGCATCTCCCATTTAATTTGACGCTTATTGAGCTCTTTATTAAAAGAACGTAATAGGCGTTTTAAGTTTCCTTCTTTCCATTCGCTCCCTGTTTGTTCATAACATTTATCAAAATCAATGATCCATGCTTTGCCTTGTTTATCCAGCAAGATATTGTGAATGTTTAAATCCGTGTGATTAACCTGCGCTTGATGCATTTTTTTAATCTGTATTGCTATCGCATGGTATTCAGCTTCGTTTAATTTACGTTGTTGTAAGATATCCACCAAATCCTGCGCATCGGGTATTTTTTCTGATAACAAATCTGCTTGATAAAAAAAACCATGCTTTATAGCTCGAGCTGCGATTGGGCGAGGTACATTTACATCGAGGCTATTAAGCTTTTGTAATAGATTAAACTCAGCAATGGAACGTGCCACCTCCCAGCCATTAAATACATAATGATCAGAAATAATTTTGCCAAATAACCCTCCACGTCGATAATGACGTAGCGCCCCTTGTATGGCGTCTAACTGCACAAACCATGTTGTCCCTCGACCTGTCGCACTACCAGTTACTTTATTAAGTTGCTCCCAGTATTGAGGATCAAAACAACGTTCTATATCATCGCTAATTAAGCTATCATCAAACATGATATAACAGTTATTTTGTTCAAACGTTTTTAACATGATGTGATTCCATTTACCGAAAAGAAAAGATATTAACATGCCTCTATTTACAACTGCACCAAAATCTATCTGCCTATTGCGTCTATCTGCTATCGGTGATGTTTGTCACGCAGTCGCCATGGTACAGGCTATTCAAAAGCAATGGCCTTCGACTAAAATAACTTGGATCATGGGGAAAATTGAAGCGCAGTTATTACATGACCTACCGAATGTTGAAGTTATTATTTTTGATAAAAAAACGGGTTTTAAAGGCATGAGAGCGATATGGAAACAACTCTCTGATAGAAGGTTTGATGCTTTGTTACATATGCAACTGGCATTAAGGGCTAGTGCATTAACTATCGGCATTAAAGCAAAATATAAAATAGGGTTTAACCGCAAACGCGCTAAAGAGGGACAATGGCTGTTCACCAATAAAAAAGTACCAGATACAGCCTCCCAACATGTGTTAGAAAGCTTTTTTGAATTCGCTTATTACCTTGGTATTGATAAAACCACACCGACATGGCATATCCCATTAAGCGAGTCAGATATCCACTTCGCACAGAGCATTAGCCCATCAGGTAAACCACTCTTTGTGATTAGCCCTGCTGCAAGTAAAGATGAGCGTAATTGGTTAACAGACCGTTATGCAGCCATTGCAGACTATGCCGCAGAAAAAGGTTTTGAGGTTGTGTTATGTGGTTCCCCTGCCCCGAGAGAAATAACATTGGGCAATAATATACAAAATTTAATGCAACAATCAGCGATCAATTTAATTGGTAAAACGTCATTAAAGCAACTCACGGCAACATTAAAGCAAGCACAAATTGTACTAGCGCCAGATTCAGGCCCAGCCCATATAGCAACCACACAAGGTACTACTGTTATTGGTTTATATGGTCACAGTAACCCGCTCAGAACAGGCCCATATTTGAGCCAAGATAATGTGGTCAGCGTGTATGAAAAGCATGTTGAATTACAGCATAATAAACCGCTCTCGGAGTTAGCTTGGAGTGCAAGGGCAAAAGGAGAGCACATTATGCAAGATATTAACGTGGAAGATATTATTGATGTTATCGGAAAAGCTAAATATTAATTTAAACTTTTTGTTACATAGGGCTACTAAGGATTCGTCCTGTAAATAGCCCATAAAAGTAACTTACATCAGATAAACTTTATAAATAATCAATGTATCTAGTTATTACCAATAATCTAACAATTGATGAACTCATTAAATTAAAAATTAAACAATTTATTGTTATTTTCTATAACTAAAGAAATTAACCTTTTAGCATTACTTTCAAGTTCAAACTTATTGCTGCTATTGATTAATTTATTGAGATCTTCTATTTCAGAAACAGAGTAACAATGATCATACGGTGCAATACTCCAATCACGTAAAAAAGCATTGAGCTTTTGGATAGAGCGATTAATACCAAAGTGGGGTTTTCCAAATGACATTGCTGTTATAGCACCATGCAAACTAGTTCCTATATAACAATCAGAGTTCTTAATTAGATACATAATCTCCCATATATTTAACTCAAATTTTATATCACTGTAATCCAGCATTTTTTTGTGCATATTATTTAGCAAATAAAAATCATCATGACCGGCTGCGTAACCAATAGGTAAAAGTAATATTCTCTTGTTGGTTTTTTTAGACAAAGCTCCTAATTTTTCTACTGCATTCGTTAAACTATCACCTAGCTTAGATGGTGCAGCTTGAAATATTATGTATGGACTTTCCACATAAGATAAAATATCTCCTCTTACCTTGGAGCTTAAAAAACTATCAGAGCATAAATCAGACATGATAAACGCAGAGTCCGGGTATAACTCTACATTATTAATATGATCTAACCTATCGTAAGTTCTTTTGTCTCTAACAGATAGAAACTTTGAAGCTTCAAGCCTATTAGTTAAATCAACTTTCTTTGTAGCAGGTAGTTTTCGAGGTATACCACCACCGATAGTATTATATTTTACTATTACCCCATCATTTAATAGTTTTTGGTCAGGTAAATAAGGATAATCCCATGGAGCTTTGTACTTTAAATCAGCCCAACTTTTAAATAGTTTTTTAATTAATGGGAAGCTATTTAACTTAGTATAGAAGTCGTTGAGCAGTTTTGGCTTTGGCATATGTAGGTACAGCCCAGCATTAGAAGCGCAAAGTACTTCACCTCCCACTACAATAATCACATCACCTTCTTCTAACTTTTCTATGGTGCGTGTAATTGATTCTGTTTTAAAACATGCAAAAGAACTAAGGTCAGAATCACTAATTGAAGCGTGAATGAATTGATATGAATCTAACTTTTCAGGCAAATATTTATCAACGTACATTTCTAATAATATTGGCATTAAATTATCGCCATAATTGTACCGGTCGTATGCTCCGAATAAAACCACTTTCTTTTTCATCATAATCCTTTCAATTACTCATTCCATTTGCATGAAAACTTTAATATAAAATATAGAATGTATTGTAATATAGAAAGTAAATTACCTCATAAATTTTTATGCAGATAAATAATAAATATTATAATAAACACTTTCATTTTCTTAAAAAGAGTTTATCGCAAGTGATAATTTGATAATTGCAAAAGAAAATTTATTAATGAAAGATATTGAGTGAGTTAATATAAGATCACTTTTATAAAAGAATAAAAGTTGAACCAGGATAAATATAATAAATTAGTAAAAAATAAAATAAATTGAGCAGCCCAAGGCTATGGGAAACTTAAGGTTATTAACATTAACCAGGACAAAAAACTATTTTTCAGAACATGCTCTAAATTATCAATTACTCTAAGTATTAAACTATTTTTCTATAACCTAATAAATCTAAGTCTTTTTTATAGCACAAGTTAACAATAGCTAACATGTTTTTCGAATATACATCCTCTAGCACAGGTTCGCTTTGGCTCATCATATTAAGATGTGTAAAAGTAACCCTTCTTTGTAGCTTTTCACTTAACATCTCCTCAGCCTCATTAATAGCTTCAACTTTTCCCAAAAAACTACATTGCAACTTTTCATTGTTGTCAAAAATAAATTTATATTGAGGAATAAAATGCTCAGCTCTTTTCTCAATAGCATATTCTAAACCACCTTCAATAATAAAAGACTCAAAACTATCGTATTTAGCGAGGTATAACTCCCACCAAGCGCGATCAATTTTATTCATTCCACCATTTTTTAAGTAGTTATATGCTGAATATAGGCGGGTATATGGATTACGAGTTATAGCAAATGAAAAAGCTTGTTGAAACTTATCCGCATCTTCATTTAAATAATCAGATGCGGAAGCATGATGAGACTTATTTTGATTATACAATGACTTAACAACAGACATTCCTGCTGCTTTAGGAATATGAATAAATAACACTTCATTATTTACATCATTAAATAATGTTCTTTTATTATAACTAATCCCATTATCCTTTAATTTATGTTTGATTTTATTAACTTTATAAGTAATCTTTTTACTTTTATATATTGATAGTCTGTTGGCAAATATTGATGGAAAGTAATCAAAGCTCCTCCCAAAATAATTACTCTTTAATTTTTCAGTAAATAACATAAATTATATCTCCTCATTTAAAATATCCATTTATGATAAATTTTAAATGAGGAAAAAATGTGCAAAGATAAGTTTCAGATATAATTTATTTGTAAAATATAATTAATATTTATTATACTTAGTTGGATTTTTTTAAAAATATAATCAAAGACTAATCAACTTCTATAATGCTTTCCAGATAAGAAAGCCTTCACCACATACAAAAAACTAACCTTATACCTTTTTCCTAGACATAATCTTTTTAAAACACTAGTACCCGTTTTTAACAGTAAAAATAGCGTCTTACTTAAAGGCATATAATACCTTAATTTTAAACCGAGCTCGTAACTTCGCTCAATACGCCTAAAACGAGTCATAGTTTCACTTTCCATTTCTAGTTTAGATAGAGAGTGATCAAAACCAGTAATCAGTTTTACATGTTTAACTTGCTCACTTTCATTAACTCTTAAACAAAATGTCGTATCAACACCATATAAATAAAAGCGTTCATCAAATACGCTGTTGTAATATTCATTTAATGCATTAACAATATTAATACCAAGCACTAAGCCACTACCGATCGTCGTAACTCGGCTACTATCTTTTATTATTGTTTCTGATGAATAACGTTTGCGGTCAATACTTGGATATTGCACTTTTCCGTTACTAGTAATAATGGGTAAAGAAAGATGTTCAGGTTTGCTTAAAGCAGAGGCTTTAATAAATTGCTCGCTCAGCTCAGAATCATCATCAAGTAAGATATACTTTTTAGCCTGATTGGCTTTTATGAAACGGTTATATATAACTGCTAAGGAATCATTAGTGACTGTTTCAACGATCTCTGTTTGATAGCCTAAGTCGATAAGGGCTTGAGAGTTGACAGAATTTAACTTTTTAGGGCCATTATTCCAAATAACAATTTTAGCGTTTGAATATTGAGCTGTCGATTTGATTAAAGAGTTTAAAGTACTACTGTCTTTTATTTCTTTATTGTAAAGCAATACCAGAATGGCTGTTTCTAACATGTATGTCTCGGTAATTTGGTTAATGCATATTGCAATAATAGACTATTATTGTTTAATAATAGGCAGTTTCCGTACTATCTATTTTTACCTATTCACCTAATATAAAATTATCTACAACAACTCTTCAATAAAGCATTGCAGCCAATCATTAAACAATATTACTTGTCATAAGTTGATCGGCAAGAATAAAGAATAATTTAAACTAAATAAGCACTTCAGCATTACTCGCTATAAAACGATAATACCAAAGGGTTATAGTAATGATTTATCAACAATGAGTAAAATATAAAGAGAACTAAGCATGCTGACTGCCTCAAATTAATACAATCTGAGGCAGTCAATTTTAGAGTGGGGAGATAAAACTTATTTCCAAGCTTTCCAAGCGTTGATTAAACCATTAGTAGAACAGTCATGGCTTTCTACACAATTATCATTACTTAATTCCGGTAAGATTTGCCCTGCTAATTGCTTACCAAGCTCAACACCCCATTGGTCGAAAGTAAAGATATTCCAAATAACGCCTTGGGTGAAAATCTTTTGCTCGTACATAGCAATCAATTGCCCTAGTGTTTTAGGTGTTATTTTTTTAACAAGAATAGAGTTAGTTGGCTTGTTACCTTCAAATACTTTATAAGGGACTAAATCAGCGACTTCTTCTGCTGATTTACCGGCAGCTGTAAATTCAGACTCCACTTGCATTTTTGTTTTACCAAAAGCTAATGCTTCGGTTTGAGCAAAGAAGTTTGATAGTAATTTTGGATGATGGTCACCTGCTGGGTTATGACTTACGGCCGGAGCAATAAAATCACAAGGAATTAACTTAGTCCCTTGATGTACTAACTGGTAGAAAGCATGTTGCCCGTTTGTACCAGGTTCGCCCCAAATAATAGGTCCTGTTTGGTAATCAACTGGGTCACCGTTACGGTCTGTACATTTACCGTTAGATTCCATATTGCCTTGTTGGAAGTAAGCAGGGAAACGGTGCATATATTGATCATAAGGTAAAATAGCCTCAGACTCAGCGCCGTAGAAATTGTTATACCAGATACCAATAACCGCTAATAATACTGGAATGTTATCTTTAAAATCAGTCGTCGCAAAATGTTGGTCCATTTCATGCGCGCCGGCTAATAGCTCTTCGTAATTATCAAAACCGACAGTTAAGGCAATAGATAAACCAATCGCACACCAAATAGAATAACGGCCACCAACCCAATCCCAGAATTGGAACATATTCGTCGTATCAATCCCAAACTCAGTGACTGCAGTGGCATTCGTAGATAATGCAGCGAAGTGTTTCGCTACAAACGCTTCATCTTGCGCAAAATTTAAGAACCAATCGCGAGCACTATGTGCATTGGTCATAGTTTCTTGTGTGGTAAAGGTTTTAGACGCGATCAAGAATAACGTTGTCTCTGGATCCACCTTAGTTAGGGTTTCAACAATGTGTGTACCATCAACGTTAGATACAAAGTGCGTCTCAATGCCATCGACTTTATAAGGACGAAGTGCTTCAGTGACCATATAAGGGCCCAAGTCTGAACCACCAATGCCAATATTCACCACATCTGTAATCCGTTTACCAGTATAACCTAACCACTCACCCGAATGTACCTTTTCACAAAATGCTTTCATTTGTTGGAGTACTTGATTGATTTTTGGCATTACATCTTCACCATCAACAAATACCGGTGTATTACTACGATTACGTAAAGCAGTATGTAATACGGCACGCTGTTCTGTGATATTAATTTTCTCGCCAGAGAACTGTGCTTTAATAGCACCTGATAAATCGACCTCTTCAGCTAAATCCAACAGGCTTGCTAAAATTTCTTCAGTAATTAGATTTTTAGAGAAATCTAATAAAAAGTCTTCATTGAATTGACGAGAAAAAGTCTCAAAACGCTGTGCGTTTTCAGCAAATAATTGCGAAATCTGCATATCTGCGTGTTCATCGAATAACGATTGTAGCGTAGACCAAGCCTTGGTCTGTGTTGGTTTGATATTTTTCAGCATAAGAGGTTCCCAAGTTTATGATATTAAAGCTTTTGCAGTTATTGCTCATTGACTATAAGTTATCAGAAATAACCACACACTGTTCATTAAATATTGATAAAAAAGGCAAAACAATGAGTTACAACAACTAATGTACCTTTAAAAAGGGCATACTTAAATAACTCTTGTGAATAATTTAATACTAAACCGTGTGTGGTAGTGTGAATTATTAGCGCTGAATAATAGCCAATAAAAGAGTGAGCTTTTGTAAGAAAGCGTAACATTAAAACAAGCAATGTAAGGGTCGACAATAAAGATCCAAATATCCTTTAAAAATTGGTATCATTCGAGGATATCCAATTAAGCCAATATATTTATCAAAAGGTAAACAGATAAGATGCAAGAAAACTCAGACAATACAACTCACTTTGGTTTTAAAACCGTTGAAGAGGATAAGAAGGTAGAGCTCGTTGCCGATGTATTTCACTCTGTTGCCGCTAAATATGACATCATGAATGATGTGTTATCCATGGGTATTCACCGCATTTGGAAACGTTTTACGATTGATTGTTCAGGCGTACGTCAAGGTCAAAAAGTATTAGATCTTGCAGGTGGCACTGGCGATCTAACTGCCAAGTTTTCACGTATTGTTGGCACAAAAGGTGAAGTGGTTTTAGCTGATATCAATGATTCCATGCTCAAAGTCGGCCGTACTAAACTGCGTGATATGGGGATCGAAGGTAACGTTAGCTATGTTCAAGCAAACGCTGAAGAACTGCCCTTCCCTGATAACCATTTTGACCTGATCACTATCGCTTTTGGTTTACGTAATGTGACAGACAAAGATAAGGCATTAGCTTCTATTTACCGTGTATTAAAACCAGGCGGTCGCCTTTTAGTATTAGAGTTTTCTAAACCTGTATACACGCCGGTTGAGAAGTTCTACGATTTCTACTCATTTAATATTTTACCTAAGTTAGGTAAGTTAATCGCTAACGACAGTGAAAGTTACCAATACCTTGCTGAAAGTATTCGTATGCACCCAGACCAAGACACCTTAAAAGAGATGATGAATAATGTCGGTTTTGAAGGAACAGAATACTTTAACCTAAGTGCAGGTATTGTCGCACTTCATCGCGGTTACAAATACTAAATAGCCTTTTTACAGCGAGAGATAATATGCCATTAACCAACTTACTTTGCGGCTTACTAGAAACAAGCGTGAATCAGCTACATCAATTAGATAGCAGTGCAATAAGCAAACGTAAACAACTTAATGGCACTATCATTGCGGCGAGCTTACAAGAGATAGACTTACCACTGTATTTTATTATTTCTGAGCAGCAGGTTGATGTGCTTAATCAATTTGAAGGTCAACCTGACTGTACTATCAAGGTCAGTTTTCAGGCACTGAATAAACTGCAAGATAATCGTCAATTAACGCAATTGATTAAATCGGGCGAGTTAGAAGTTGATGGCGACATCCAGTTAGTGCAGAAGTTTGCTATGTTATTAACTGATATGCAGATCGATTGGGAAGAGCATTTATCACAGAAAGTGGGTGATGTTATTGCACATAAACTCTGCCAACATGCTAAAACAGCGTTTCAAACGACCCAATTTCAATATAAACGTATTGAAACGCAATCTGCACTGTATGTAACGGAAGAGATCAAACTCGCTCCAAGTGCATTGGAAGTTGCGTACTTTTGCGATCAAGTCAGTAGTTTAGCAACGGATGCAGATCTGTTACTCAATAAGATCAACAATAAGCTGGATAAGCAGCTCAACAACCTATCACAAACCAAGGTATTAGCTGACAAAAAATGATAAAAATTAAAGAGCTATCGCGTTTATACCAGATACAAAAAACCTTCATAGAATACGGCTTAATTGAACTAGTCCCTAAAGCACAAAGACCAAAGAGCTACTGGGTTCTGCGCCTATGTTTATTTTGGTTACGCAATCAACATCAGCATTTAAGTTTGCCAGAACGCTTACGTTTAAGCTTACAGTCATTAGGCCCTATTTATATCAAACTTGGGCAAATGTTATCAACTCGCCGTGATCTATTAGCGCCAATTTATGCAGACCAGCTTGCTCATCTACAAGATAATGTTCCCGCCTTTTCTGGTGAACTGGCCATCAAACAAATAGAAAAATCTTTCCAACGCCCTATTCATGAACTTTTTGATGATTTTGACAAAGTAGCATTAGCATCAGCCTCTATCGCACAGGTTCATACAGCGATTTTAAAAGAAGACGGTAGAGAAGTTGTAATTAAAGTCACGCGCCCAGGTATCGAGAAAACGATTTCAGCAGACTTACAATTAATGAAATGGTTTGCCGGGTTACTGCAACGCTTCTTAAAAGATGCAAAAAGATTACGCCCAGTTGAAGTGATCCGCGAATATGAAAAAACCATCGTAGATGAATTAGATTTAATGCGAGAAGGTGCAAATGCGATTCAATTACGTCGCAATTTTTTAAACTCTAAACTGTTATACGTACCTGAAATATATTCAGACTACTGCACTAAAGATGCGTTAGTAATGGAGCGAATTTACGGTATTCCAGTATCCGATATTGATGCATTAAAAGCACAAAATACTGATTTAAAATTATTAGCTGAGCGAGGTGTAGAAGCCTTTTTCACACAAGTGTTTAGAGACAGCTTTTTCCATGCGGACATGCACCCTGGTAATGTATTTGTCTCTTACGAACACCCAGAAGATCCGCTTTGGATTGGTATTGACTGTGGCATAGTAGGTACATTAACTAACGAAGATAAACGTTATTTAGCCGAAAACTTCTTAGCTTTTTTCAACCGAGATTACCGCCAAGTTGCCCAACTACATATTGATTCTGAATGGGTGCCTTCCGATACACCTGTAGAAGAGTTTGAATTTGCTATTCGTGCCGTATGCGAGCCTATTTTTGAGAAACCATTATCTGAAATATCTTTTGCACAGGTATTAATTAATTTATTCAACACTGCACGTCGCTTTAACATGCAGGTTCAACCACAATTAGTATTGTTGCAAAAAACCTTGTTATATATTGAAGGGTTAGGACGTCAGTTATACCCTCAATTAGATTTATGGGATACCGCAAAACCTTTCTTAGAAAATTGGATGCGTGAGCAAGTAAGCCCTAAAACCCTAATCAATAAATTAAAAGTAAAAGCACCATTTTGGTTAGAGAAATTACCAGATATTCCAGAGCTGGTTTACCATAATTTAGCGCAAACCAAACAAGTTCAAAAACAACAGCAGTTATTGATGCAACGCTTAAATGAACAACAAAATCGCAATAGTAAAAACCAAGTGATTACAGCCTTGGCTATTACCCTAAGTATTATCTCTGCGCTGTTATATTTACAGGAAGATGGCAATATTAACTTGTATTTAACAATACCCGCAGTAATATCTTGGGTACTTGCTTGGCGATTTAATAACAAATTGTGACAATTGTAGTAAAAATTTCACATTAATGGGTTATTGTTTACCAGTTAACTTACAACATTATTTACACATAGGAAGAAGATTATGGGCGGCATCGGAATTTGGCAGTTAGTTATCATAGCAGTGATTGTTATTGTTTTATTTGGCACTAAAAAGCTGCGTGGTATTGGCGGTGACTTAGGTGGCGCAATTAAAGGGTTTAAAAAAGCAATAAAAGATGAAGACAACGCTACAGAGTTAGATAAAAAATCACCAGAAAGCCTAAAGGCTGAAAAAAGCGAACAAAAAGACTAATACTACTCACACTCATTAAGTCATCTATTTTACTAGGCGATACCACGCAAAATATAGATAGCTTTTGAGTGTCATCGACATAACTTTTTGAAGACCATCACCTATCTAGCTTGATTTCATTGTATAAGTGCCAGGTAGGTTTTAGTAAAAGGCACATTATTTAATGTTTGATATTGGCTTCTGGGAGATCGTTTTGATCTCCGTGATTGGACTTGTTGTGTTAGGTCCACAACGCTTACCTATTGCTATTCGCACCGTTTTAAAATGGGTTAATACTGCTAAGAGCATGGCAAACTCAGTTAAAAATGAGATTTCTCAAGAACTTGAATTACATGAAATGAATGAGAATATGCTCAAAAAAGGTAAACAAGAGCTAGAACAATTAAATCCTAACTTAAAAGCCTCAATTGATGAAATGAAACAGGATGTTGAACAGCTCACACAACCTTATAAAAACAATGTTGACGACATCATTAAATCAGTAAAAGAAACACCTAAACAATCCATTGCTGATGATGCAATACCTGAAAAAACACCTTCGCAGGACAAATAACGCATGAGTGAGTCGATGTCAGAACAAGAACAACATAGCTTACCGCTAATCACCCACCTTTTAGAATTAAGAGATAGAATTTTAAAAATTGTAGTGATTGTCTTAGTCTTATTTTTGGGCTTAGTTTATTTCTCCAATGATATTTACCAATACATTGCGATCCCGCTTACTAGCCAATTACCTGAAGGCTCAAGCATGATTGCAACAGGTGTTGCCACGCCCTTTTTTACACCCATCAAATTAACCATCGTGCTATCTATATTAATTGCTATACCAGCCATTTTGTATCAAGTATGGGCTTTTGTAGCACCAGGATTATATAAACATGAGCGCAAGCTTGTTGCGCCACTTGTCGCGAGCAGTGCATTTTTGTTTTATCTGGGTATGGTTTTTTCTTACTATGTTGTATTTCCCTTAGTATTTTCATTTTTTACCAGTACAGCGCCAGAGGGAGTTACCATT
The DNA here is from genome assembly GCF_055808325.1 of Psychromonas sp. KJ10-5. Classification (NCBI taxonomy): domain Bacteria; kingdom Pseudomonadati; phylum Pseudomonadota; class Gammaproteobacteria; order Alteromonadales; family Psychromonadaceae; genus Psychromonas; species Psychromonas sp. KJ10-5. The sequence goes on from NZ_CM147864.1 coordinate 2,233,638, forward strand.
GCAACAGATATTAGCAGCTATTTAGATTTTGTATTAAAGCTGTTTTTTGCTTTTGGTTTGGCCTTTGAGATCCCAGTCGCCACATTATTACTATGCTGGACAGGCGCAACTACACCTGATTCATTAAGAGCGAAACGTCCTTATATTGTTGTGGCTGCATTTATTTTTGGCATGTTGTTAACACCACCGGATGTTATTTCACAAACCTTACTCGCAGTCCCTATGCTCATTTTATTTGAAGTTGGTTTACTGTTTGCACGTTTTTATGTAAAGAAGACCGATCAGGAAGAAGAAAATAATATCGATAAAGAGTCTGCTCGTAATGATTGATATCGGCGTTAATTTAACTAACTCGCGTTTTGATAAAGATTTACCAGCGGTGCTTGAACAAGCCAAACAAGCTGGATTAAGTAAACTGATTGTTACTGGTACTAATATCACTGAAAGTGAGCAAGCACTTACTTTATCAAAATCATACCCAGGTTTTCTGTATAGCACTGCGGGTGTTCACCCTCACGATGCGAGCAGTATGGATCAACGAGCACTAACAAAGCTACGAGAGTTGTTAGTCCAACCAGAAGTAAAAGCGGTAGGTGAATGTGGATTAGACTTCAACCGTAACTTCTCCACACCTGCCGAGCAAGAACATGCTTTTATACAACAGCTTGAATTAGCCGTTGAGTATCAACTACCTGTGTTTATGCATGAACGAGATGCCAGTGTACGATTCATTGAATTAGTATCTCCTTACATTAAACAACTCTCTAATGCCGTCGTGCATTGTTTTACTGGCACACAAGCTGAGCTTGAGCAATATTTAGCATTGGGTTTACACATTGGCATCACAGGTTGGATTTGCGATGAACGCCGCGGCCAACACTTACTCGATATCGTTAAAATGATTCCCGATAATCGTTTAATGCTCGAGACAGATAGTCCCTATTTACTACCACGTTCAATGCGACCTAAGCCAAAGTCGAGTCGTAACGAACCCAAGTACTTGCCTTATATTGCAAAAACCATTGCCGATGCAAGACAACAAGATTTACAATTACTCTTAAGCAATACACAACAAACAACGAATACGTTTTTTAATTTAACAATTTAAATAAACGACTCTGTATTTAGTCGATTTCATTACGCTGACTAATAACACTAAATACAATACTGTTCACCTTGGAGCCATTATGACTGTTTCTCAATCTTTTCCCGCTCGCCGTCTACGCCGTTTACGTAAGCATGATTTTTCACGCCGCCTAGTACAAGAGAATCAATTATCAGTAAATGATTTAATCTATCCTATGTTTGTGATTGAAGGCACTAATTGCCGTGAGGCGATTCCTTCGATGCCTGGTATCGAACGTTTATCCTTAGATCTTTTAGAAGTTGAAGTTAAAGAACTTGCTGCCTTAGGTATCCCTGCTGTCGCCATATTTCCAGTAACACCAAGTTATATTAAAACGGAAATGGCAGAAGAAGCTTACAATGAAAATGGCCTAGCGCAACGTGCCGTGCGATGCATTAAAGCAGCAGCACTAGATCTAGGCGTGATCACCGATGTTGCCTTAGACCCTTTCACCACGCATGGGCAAGATGGCATTATCGATAGCGAAGGTTATGTATTAAACGATATCACCACTGACATCCTAGTGAAACAAGCCCTCTCACATGCGCAGGCCGGTGCTGATATTGTTGCACCGTCAGATATGATGGATGGACGTATTGGTGCAATCCGAGAGGCATTAGAAAATGCAGGCTTCATTAATACTCAAATCATGGCTTACAGTGCAAAATACGCATCAACATACTACGGCCCTTTCCGTGATGCAGTAGGCAGTGCAGGTAATTTAAAAGGTGCGAATAAATTTACCTACCAAATGGATCCTGCAAACAGCGATGAAGCAATTCATGAAGTTGCCTTAGATATTCAAGAAGGTGCAGACATGGTAATGGTAAAACCTGGAATGCCATATTTAGATATCGTACGTCGTGTAAAGCATGAGTTACAGGTACCGACTTTTGCTTACCAAGTCAGTGGTGAATATGCGATGCATAAAGCAGCCATCGATAACGGCTGGTTAAAAGAAAAAGAGTGTGTTTTAGAGTCACTATTATGTTTTAAACGTGCAGGTGCAAACGGTATTTTGACCTACTTTGCTAAGCAAGTAGCTATCTGGCTGAAAGAACAAAAGTAACCGCATTCTCACAGGCAAAAGTAATGATTACATTTTTGCCTGTGTCCCCCTTCCCCTCATTCAAAAAGCAAACACTCACCCTATTAAAAATTAACGGCTCTTTGCCTTTAAAGTGGTTTTAGTTATTTTTATATTGCAATGTTTGCCGCGGCGTCTCACCAAACAAACGTTTATAACTCCCGCAGAATTGGCCTAGATGAAAAAATCCATAATTAAATGCAACATCAGCAATGGTATGAAATTCCTCGCTACTTTGTAGCATTCGTCTCGCCTGATTAAGCCGAACCACTTGAATATACTGCTTAGGCGATATCCCATAGCATTGAGCAAAAGTATATTGTAATGTACGACGACTTACATGCACTGCCGCGCATATTTCACTCATCGTAATTGGAGATTTTAAACGAGATTCCGTTAAATACTCTTGGACTCTAGCCATAATACGCTGCCGTTGCGGTGAAGTCACATAGGCAGCTGACGTTCGTTGTGCCTTAGTAAGTAGCTCTAAAATAGCATCATGAAGAATAGACTCATGAGTACTGCTACTCCAATGATTACCTTTCGGTGCTAATAATAAAGAGAGATATTGGCGAAATTTATATAATTCATCTAACGCAATATTATCCAACCATAGGCCATCACTACTGCTGTCATACACTTCTTCTTTTGTTTGCTCAGTCAACCCAGTAAAAAAGCTAGGATGTAAAACCAGCCCATAAATGGAAAAGTTATCAGGCGTTAATAATTCAAAGTCTTGGCCACCTGATCGACATAGAAATTGGTTAAAAGTCGTCGGCTCATTATTAATTCGGCAGCTTTTATCATTTGCACTAAAGCCTAACCACAGTCCACCATCTTCTATACGACACTGTTGCTTCAAGCTATGACTCGTGTCCTCTCGAAATGCATGAAGATGAGGAAAGTGAAGCTCGTTAATAACCCCAATAAAATGTCCTTGGCTAAGTTGATCAAACTCCTGCTGCCAATTAACTAAGTTCGCCGCCTGATGATTTGCATCATATGAGTGAATACTGCTCATCATTAGTGCATTGTTTTTAAAGGTCAGTTCATCCATCTACATTTCCTTGTTTTATATCATGAACCAATATAGTGCTTAATTTCTCTATCTAACTGTTAAATAAGACCTTTTCTATTTGCCGATTTTTGATATTAGTTAGGTACGAATATCGCTAGTACTTAATCGATAACCGTTGATTCTAAATCAGCAAAAAACGAACCAATTCGCATAAGGACAGCAGATGCCTGGTTTTATTCTCTTTTATATTAAGTATGTCGATAAATTTAATTATTTTGTCGGCCGTATCGCTATGTATGGAATCTTTCTTATGGTTTCCATACTTTTGTGGTCATCAATCTCTAAAACTTTTTTCATGCCCTCACTTTGGACGCTTGAATCGGCACAATTTACTATGGCCGCTTATTATATCCTCGGTGGTGCGTACGCAATTCAACTAAAAGCAAACGTACGTATGGACTTGTTCTATGGTAACTGGTCAATAAAGAAACGCGCTTGGATGGATATATTTACCGTATTTTTTCTCATTTTTTTCCTATTTGTACTCCTATATGGCGGCTTGGAAAGTCTGCTTTACTCCTTTGAATATGGGCAACGTACAAGCACCGCTTGGCGTCCACTTATTTGGCCAATCAAAGCCGTTATGTGCGTAGGATTCATCATGATGATCTTACAAGCTATTTCAGAGTTTTTTAAAGATGTTGCTGTTATTCGAGGAGTAGAAATCAAATGAGTTATGAAATGATCGCAATCGCGATGTTTGCCTCGATGGCATTATTAATGGCAACCGGTCAACGCGTATTTGCCGCGATAGGCGCTGTCGCCTCTATTTCTGCGATTATGTTGTGGGGAACTGGCGGAGCAGAAATCCCTTTTACTGCTGCAATGAAAGTAATGAATTGGTATCCAATGCTTACTTTACCCATGTTTATTTTTATGGGGTATGTACTGTCTGAATCAAAGATTGCTGACGATCTTTATAAGATGTTCCATGTTTGGATGGGCCCTATGCCTGGTGGTCTAGCGATAGGCACGATAGGTCTAATGGTACTGGTATCAGCAATGAATGGGCTTTCAGTCGCAGGTATGGCTATCGGCGCCACTATTGCGTTACCGGAATTACTAAAGCGCGGCTATAACAAAAAAATGGTCACAGGTGTTATTCAAGCAGGCTCTTCCCTTGGTATTTTAGTGCCACCTTCTGTTGTACTCGTTCTCTATGCAATGATTGCACGTCAACCTGTTGGGCAACTATGGCTAGCCGGGATTATCCCAGGGCTAATTATGGCTACTCTTTTTATTATCTATATTGTCGTTTGCTGTCGACTTAACCCTTCTTGGGGACCAGCACTCAATAAAGAAGAACGAGATATTCCTCGTGCTGAAAAATTACGCTTATTAAGAGCAGGGCTATTACCACTTGGTATTTTTGCAGTCATGATGGTGCCTTTTGTAAATGGTTGGACAAGCTTAGTGGAAAGCTCTGCAATCGGGGCAATGGCAGCATTCGCAGCCGCTATTTTTAAAAGACGTATGACTAAAATCGTCTTTGAAAATTCTGTTCGTAATACATTGGCTATCTCTTGCATGTTTATGTGGATTATTCTCGCTGCGTTAGGGTTTGGCGCTATATTTGATGGCCTTGGTGCAGTTAAAGCAATTGCCGATCTATTTACAGAGCAATTAGGGCTTAGCCCATGGGCAATACTGATCTTAATGCAGTTATCTTTTTTGATCATGGGAACATTTCTCGATGATACTGCGATGTTAGTTATTGTTGCACCATTATTTGTTCCTTTAGTGCATGCCCTAGGATTTGACCTGATCTGGTACGGCGTGTTGTACACCATTACTTGTCAAATTGCTTACATGACACCGCCCTTTGGTTATAACTTATTTTTAATGAAGGCAATGGCTCCACCTGAGATTTCTTTACGAGACATCTACGGCTCAATCGGACCTTTTGTTGGCATTATGATACTCGCCCTGATTCTTATCATGGTCTTCCCACAACTTGCTTTGTGGTTGCCAAATTACGTTTACGGATAACAGAACCATTAGTATTTCTATTTAGCTCATTATTTACTTCGGATGAAAAAAAGTCCGTTACCAATTAATTAACAGGAGAAATTTTATGAATTCAAGACGTAAGTTTTTAACAAGTGCAGCAGCACTAACAGCAGGTACTGTATTAGCACCAGCAAAAACCTTTGCAGCTTCACCTAAAATAAAATGGCGTATGCAAACTTATGCAGGTCCTGCTCTTGCAGAACACGTTGTTAAGCCTGCAATAGAGGCATTTAACCGTATTGCTGGTGAAGAGATGCAAATTGAACTTTATTTTGCGGATCAACTGGTACCGACTGGTGAATTATTCCGCGCATTACAAAAAGGAATTATTGATGCCGTTCAGTCTGATGATGACTCTATGGCCTCTCCAACTGAAGTCACCACATTTGGTGGTTACTTTCCTTTTGGTAGCCGTTATTCACTCGATGTACCTGTATTATTTAACCAGTATGGCCTAGATAAAATCTGGAAAGAAGAGTACGCAAAATTTGGCATTAAACATATCTCTGCTGGTGCATGGGATCCTTGTCATTTTGCCACTAAAAAGCCCATTAATAGCTTAGCAGATTTGAAAGGATTGAGAGTATTTACATTCCCTACTGCTGGTCGTTTTATGTCAAAATACGGCGTCGTACCAGTATCTATTCCATGGGAGGATGTAGAGGTTGCACTGCAAACAGGTGAGCTAGATGGTATCGCATGGTCTGGTATTACTGAAGATTACACCGTAGGTTGGTCTAAAGTTACGGATTACTTCCTAACCAATAATATTTCTGGTGCATGGATTGGACACTTCTTTGCTAATATGGATCGTTATAACGAACTACCTGAACACCTTAAAGAATTGCTAGCCTTGTGTATGGAAACATCACATTACTACCGCCAATGGTGGTATTGGGGTGGAGAAGCGCAATTACGTGTTAACGGTCCAGACATGAAGTTAACGACTATTCCTGATGAAGAATGGGCACAAGTTGAATCTGATGCGCGTGATTTCTGGGATGAAATTGCAAAAGAATCACCAACAAAAGCGAAAATTGTTGAGATATTCAAACAATACAACGCAGATATGGAAAAAGCAGGAAGACCTTATCGTTATAGCTAAACATAAAAGCCTAGAGTAGCAGCTAGACTCACTGCTGATTTTGACTTTAAAATGGCCACTTTCATTAATATGATTGGCACTAAAAGTCAGTAGCGAAAATACGATATATAAAAACTAAAATGCCGCATCTAATGCGGCATTTTTGTTGATGTTGATGTTGATGTTGATGTTGATGTTGATGTTGATGTTGATGTACAGATTATTTAATGATCTCTATATGCTCAACGTCTACTTTGCTTTCCGTCCACTCTTTATCAACTTCCCCAATAATGCGAATTTTATCTTCAGGCGTTACTGTAATATGGCGAAAGTCTTCATCTTCAATTTCTACCATAACTACGCCACTTTGGTCTTTAAATAGGTAATGTTCTTCAGCCGTTTGCTTCACTAATGAACCTTGTAAAGCCACTTTACTATCATCGGCTAACTCAAGCGCCTCTTTAGCTGTAATGGTTTGGATGGATGTAGCACCTGGACCAACGAATGCTGCAAATGCACTCATAGAAAATAGGCTGGCGAATAGTGCTGACATTAAACCTTTAAGCATAAACTTAGAATTAATCATAGCGTTCCTCATTTAGTAAAAATAACACAGCGTTAGTATTTACAGATACAAAATGTAAATACTCAGCGCTCTCATTATTTACGACTAAACAAGTGCTAATTCGTTCACACTAACTTTAACAGGCAAAGTTAACCCATTAATAAATCAGAGTCGATAGGATGAAACTGAGTACAAGCATCAATTAAAGCTTTAGCTGACAACTTAGGGACACCATAGGCTTCAGTAGTGACACCAAACTTACTGTTAACTTTATCTAACAAAATAGCAAAATCACCGTCTCCTGTAAGTAAAATAACCGTATCAACTTCAGCGGCTGACTCCATTACATCAATAGTAATCCCTACATCCCAATCCCCTTTTGCAGTGCCATCACTTCGTTGAATAAAGGGTTTTAAACGTACATCAAAACCCACATGCCTTAGCATCTCTTGGAATTTTTGTTGCTGATTATCTCCACGTTCAATGGCATAAGCGTAAGCACAAATAATTTCACCTTGCGCGCTAATTTGTTGCCATAGTTTTCGATAGTTAAATTGCTTTCCGTACGCTTGGCGAGTGGTGTAATAGATGTTTTGAACATCAGCAAAAATAGCAATTTTTTTCATTAATAATGACCTTGTACTTTGATGGTTAGCGTTTGCTGATATGAATATTAATTAAACGGGTACCAAAATAGCTGCGCTTCAAACACACGCTTAACAATCGCTAGTGATACACACACTAAAATAGTAGATAAACAGATCCAATCCTTTCTCATTAATGGCTTTAAGCTATACCAAGTACGTGATTTATGTCGCCCAAAACCACGTAACGTCATCGCATTGGATATCTCTTCTGTTCTATCCAAACTGGTAAAAATTAATGGGCCTAGAATGCTTGTTAGATTTTTTAAACGAGAAAAAAGAGAGGCTTTCTTAGATAACTAAACACCACGCGCTTGCTGCGCATGCATGATATTAATGTAATCTTTCTTAATTTCAGGTAAATAACGTAGCGTCAAACTCACCGCGTAAGCAACTTTATAAGGTATACCTAAACGATTCAAACTAGCAGAAAATTCTGTCGGATGCGTGGTAAATACAAACACTAAAGCAATCGGAAACATACTGAAGTATTTTAAGGTTACCGTCACCAAATAAAACAAGGTTTCCTGAGTAACAGAATAAAAACCAAGAGGTAATAAAACCGTCTCAGTTCCCATATACGCAGTCCCCTGTTGCGGCGCTAATAAAAACATAAACAACGCATTTAATGACAACACGCTGGCAGTCGCAATCAACAAGGTACGGTACACCTTTACTGGCACCTTGGTCATCTTCAGCAACCATAAGCCCACACCCACTAATACAATGATAAGGCGTAAATCAAAGGTAGTGAGTACTACGGTCACCCACGCCATAAAAAGTACAAACTTTGTAATACCATTTAAGCGATGGAGTACAGAACCAGTCTCAACATAACTTATTCCAAAGGCCATTTTTTCTGCTTTCATGCACTGTTTCTCGCTTGTTCTGTTTGAATAAAACACTGCATAAACGCACTGGTATTCTCAATGTCTAAATTGACTGCTAATTGATATAGGCTGGTTGTTGTTAGGTTAGCTTTAGCTAATAACTCAGGTTGGCTAAACACCTCTGTCATTGGCGCATCGGCAATCAAATGACTGTCAGATAACACAATAGATCGCGTTGTATATTCCAATACTAGGTGCATATCGTGAGAAATAATCACCACTGTAATACCGAGACGAGTATTAAGCTCTTTAATGAAACTCAACATCGCCGTATAACTCTGGTAGTCTTGCCCAGCAGTAGGCTCATCTAAAATAAGTAACTCTGGCTCTAAAACAAGAATAGAGGCAATAGTGACGCGCTTTTTCTGTCCATAACTAAGGGCATCTATTGGCCAGTGACGATATTTTTTCAAACCGCAAAGCGCCAATACTTGCAGCACTTTCTGTTCTATAAGCTGCTCATCAACACCACGGTTACGTAAACCAAAGGCAATTTCGTCAAATATCATATGATGCGAGATCATATGATTCGGGTTTTGCATCACCACACCAACCGCTTGGCTACGCTCAAAAATGCTTAATTCCGAAAGGTCTTTACCATTTAGTATTATCTTACCTGAATCCGGCTCAACAACGCCCATTACCAATTTAGTTAAGGTTGATTTTCCAGAGCCATTTTTACCAAGAATCGAAACAAACTCACCTTTATTAACGGAGAAACTAACATTATCAACCGCATTCACCTCCCCATGATAGGAATAGGTTAACCCTGATAAGGTTAATAGAGGTGTTTGCTTAGATTGTTCTGCTTGTAAATCAGTGACATGAAACCACTCGAGAAGATTATTTTTGTATTGTACTAAAGATAAAGTATCAAGACTCGCGGGCTTGTTCTCAGCTTCAATCGTGCAGTTTGCTGATTTCAATGCTGATAAATAAAGCGGTTCACGTATACCATGGGTAGTTAACAATGAACTGGATAACAGTACATCGGGTGACATATCTGCAACTATTTCACCATGATCCATTAGAATGATTCGATCAACATTTCGATGCAACACATCCTCTAAACGGTGCTCGATGATAATAATCGTTTTACCAGCATCCCGATGTAATTGATCAATGATCTCAATAGTCTTTTTACTGGTTTTAGGGTCTAAGGCTGCTAATGGCTCATCAAAAAGTAAGATATCAACGTCATCGACTAAAATACCAGCTAATGACACTCGCTGTTTTTGCCCACCAGACAAGTCCTGTGGAGAAGCATTTAGCAAAGCAACTAAGTCCACCATTTGTGCTGTAGATTTAACAATAGGATACATATCAGCCGTTGCTGTACATTGATTTTCTAATGCAAAAGCAATATCTTCACCGACTGTTAACCCAACAAATTGGCTATCAGTATCTTGCAATACTGTGCCAACATGCTCCGTATAATGGTGCATCTCAAAATGACTTGTCTCTTTTCCTGCAATTTTAAGTTGCCCTGAACACTGGCCTTTTATTGCATGTGGAATAAGACCATTGAGGCAACGCCCAATGGTCGACTTACCGCTGCCACTCGCACCGATAATGACAATTTTTTCGCCCTTCTCTATTTTCAGATTAATATTTTTAAGCGTTGGTTTATCTAAGGCTTTATATTGAAAAGAGAAATTCGAAAACTCAATCTGCATGCCTAACTATCCTTCGCTCAAGTTGCTACTTTGTTGGTTACGTTTGGCAACCGATTTCAAAATAAAGTAGCCCACCACAGCGATTAAGACAGTGTTACCAGAAGCGATAATAGTTAATTGCGTAAAGACTTTACTGAAAGGTTCGGCATATAAAATAGTGTCTAATAGCGCAGAGCAACCATATCCAACTACATTACCAATTAAGGCAAGTACAACAAATAGCACAAAATCTTTGATCTCAAATACACCAGACTGAATACGTCGATGAGTTAATCTAGGGAACAAACCAATCACTAAACCAACAATCCCAGATCCTAATACCCAGGTAAACCAAACGCCCCATCCTGCGAATAAATCAGTCACCCAATGACCTATGAAGCCTACTAAAAAGCCAACAAGAGGCCCAAATAAAACGGAAAATAACGCAAGGATCGCCATTGCAGGTTTTAAAGTGGTATTAGCAAACACTGGAATACCAAACATAGGTAAACCACCAATGCCATAAAGAGCAGCACCAATAGCAATTACAACAACGGTTTTAGTGGACAGTTTCATGTAGACCTCATTAATTAAGTTAGTGGCGCTGATTATACGGGTATTAAAAAGCAATAAGAAGTCTGAGAGTCTAGATGTCTAGCAATAAAAAAGCAGGATCTGAATGGCAAAGAACGAGAATTCAAATCTACTTGCCTTAGTACAATTTAAACAGAGTAACTTCAAAGAGGTGTCGCAATAGAAAGCCACTCATTTAAGATGAGAATAATCTACATTCAATGCCTATTTGATTAGGATAAGTAACAAATCAGGGTTATCGTTAACTGAGCTTTTTTAATTTATTCGTATACATTAAAGCGAAAACAGTCCGTAGTATGGTCATTAAGCAGCCCAACAGACTGCATAAAAGCGTAGGTAGTGGTTGGCCCTAAAAACTTAAAGCCTTTTTTCTTCATGTCTTTACTGATTAGCGTCGATAACTCAGTTGATGCAGGCACTTCTTCCTTTGTTGGCCAATGACCAACAAGGGTTTTGTGATCGGTAAATTGCCAAATGTAATCAGAAAAACTGCCGAATTCCTTTTGCACATTCAAAATACATTGTGCGTTATTTATGATCGCAGATATTTTTGCACGATGTCGAACGATGCCTGCATCCAACAATAGTTCTTCAACTTTTGCATCATCAAATGCCGCCACACTTTTAAGATCAAACTGATTAAAGGCAGCACGATAACCTTCGCGTTTATTTAAGATGGTATGCCAACTTAACCCCGACTGACAAAGCTCTAAAGACAGTGCTTCAAACAGTTTTTGATCGTCATAAACAGGTACGCCCCATTCCGTATCATGGTAAGCCTCTTCAAGTTTAGTTTTTAAAGCCCACTGGCATTTTTTGATGTCGTTCATTGGTAATGGTGACCTGTTGAGTGTGTAGTCTTGATTTTATTTGTTTGCATACAGTAATGAAAAGGCCCAGGTTTAGCTAGTTGTAAGTTATTTTTTGTCTTTAAGCAATTATAGGTACTGGCTCGTCGAGGCCTTAGATATTTACTGGCAGTGGTTTCGCTCTATCGGCGAGTGACCTTCTTAACGCACCTATTTATATAACAATTCCCTGTGTCGAATGACCTTACAGCAAACTTCTTGCTTGATGTTAATTATTTGAATTTTGGCTCGTCTGCGCTCGTCGAGTCTGTTGGATACTTATTTGCAGTGGTTTCGCTCTATCGGCGAGTGACTTTCTTTTGCTTGCCCAAATGAAAGTCACCAAAGAAAAAGGCACACCGAATCGCTTTTTAATCCCAATCAATCCCTTCATTTTAAACGTACCGTTTCGGACGTACATCCATGCACTAGCCTCAACTCCCTCAAACATCCTGTTTGGTGTTACTAAAATGAATCCATTGCTTAGGAAAGTTCAACGGGGAAATAAATGTAGCCACATTGATACATTCTTCATTCTCAGCACCCCATTATCTAATATTGCTTTCTATACGTTATTTACGTACACTTTATTTATGAAATGTATATTTGTAGAATCAAAAATATTTGAGAAATACCGAGATGAATATCTCAGTGATGAAGAGTTTAGACTGTTTCAAGCTGAGTTAATGTCAAATCCAAAACAGGGAGATGTGATTCAAGGTACAGGAGGCTTGAGAAAGATTCGAGTTGGAAGTAAGGGTAAAGGAAAACGTGGTGGCTCACGTATTATTTATTACTTTCTAGATGAAAAAAGACGTTTCTATTTACTTACTATTTATGGAAAAAATGAAATGTCAGACTTAACAGTAGATCAAAAGAAACAGTTAAAATCTTTTATGGAGGTATGGCGCAATGAGCAATCGTGATTTGTTTAAAGAATTAAACTCGGCTCTTGTTGAGGCAAAAGAGCATTCAGAAGGGAAACTAACCCTTAAAACGCATCAAGTAAGTGATGTAAGTGAGCTTGATATATCACCTAATGAAATAGTAGGTATTAGAGAAAGTTTTAATATGTCTCGTGGTGTATTTGCGAATGTACTTCATACCTCGTCTCGTACTTTAGAGAACTGGGAGCAAGGACGCAGTATCCCAAACGGGCAAGCTGTTACTCTTTTAAAGCTAGTGCAACGTCACCCTGAAACTCTCAAACACATAGCTGAGTTATAATAAATTGCTTAAACGGAGTAACTGCACTTTTAACACAACAGTTTATACAACACTCCCCTATGCCAAATGAACTTACAGCAAACGTATCGTTTGCTATTGATGAAAGTTACCTATTATTTATGAACACTTAACGGTAAGAATGGACATATTGTTCGAAGCTCTATTATAACTAATTAATATGGTAAACTTCGACTATTTACTAAATAAAACAATTACTTTGAAACATAAATACTGATATTCATTTGAAGAAACTGGGGGTTCGCTTTTTCATATAAACTACCTTCATCGCTGAATCTTCTTCTAGTTTTTTTCCCAGTTTAAGATCATTCAATATAAATATAATTTGGTTATATCTATTAAACTCTTGAATTATTTTAGATTTCGCAGTTTCCAAATTCTTTTCACCATAAATAATCACGATCAAAAAAGCCCTTATCACCAATCAAGAAGATTGAATAATAAGGGCTTATTATTAGCGGTGATTACCTTCACATAAAGTAAAAGCTAACCTAACTGCCTACAAAATTGTTACGTACACCACGAGGTTTTTTATTACCACCAGCACGATTAGCTGGCTTAGCTACTTTAGGCTTTTTGATTTTCTTCTCGCGTGTATCTAACACTGACGCTTGTAATGGCTCACCAGGTTCAAAACCCGGTTGAACGCGACGTGGCACTACTTTTTTGATAAAGCGTTCGATATCTTTTAATAGTTTGAATTCTTCCTGACACACTAATGAAACAGCAAGACCTTCATTACCCGCACGACCAGTACGGCCAATACGGTGAACATAATCTTCACTTACGTGTGGTAAGTCGAAGTTTACTACGTTTGGTAACTGGTCAATATCGATACCGCGAGCAGCGATATCGGTCGCCACTAGCACTTTAATTTGGCTTTCTTTGAATTGTGCTAAGGCTTTAGTACGTGCACCTTGGCTCTTATTTCCGTGAATAGCTGCACTACGGATGCCACGCGCTTCTAAATTTTTAACGAGGCGGTTTGCACCGTGTTTAGTTTTAACAAACACTAATACTTGTTGCCATTTATTATCTAAAATTAACTGGCTTAATAATGCTGTTTTCTTGGTTTTATCCACTTCATATAACACCTGTTCGATTTTTTCTACCGTGGTATTACGTGGTGTTACTGATATTTCCACAGGATTATTCACTAAGCCTTTTGCTAAGGCACGAATATCATCTGAAAAAGTTGCTGAAAACAGCAGATTTTGACGTTTAGGTGGCAGCACTTTCAAGATTTTTTTAATGTCGTGAATAAAGCCCATATCCAACATACGGTCAGCTTCATCAAGCACTAATACTTCTAACTGTTGAAAACGTACGGCATTTTGTTGGTAAAGATCTAATAAACGCCCTGGCGTTGCTACTAGAATATCCACCCCACTGCGCAGGTTTTGCATTTGAGGGTTAATTTTAACACCACCATAAACAACCATGCTGCGTAATGGCATGTTTTGCCCGTATTTTTGTACGCTTGCTTGAACTTGTGCGGCTAATTCGCGCGTTGGCGTTAAAATAAGTGCACGAACTTGATTCGGTTTAGCACGCGGTCCTTTTTCCAACTTTGCCAATAATGGCAAGGTGAAGCCCGCCGTTTTACCAGTACCTGTTTGTGCTGCTGCCATTACATCTTTCCCAGCAATTACAGCAGGAATGGCTTGTTCTTGAATAGGAGAAGGTTTTTCATAACCTTGCGCTTTAACAGCTTCTACTAACGATACGGGTAAACCTAGTGAATCAAAACTCATATAACATCTCATTAAAATACGGCATATGCCTAAGGCGCGTAGCTTACCTTAAGCAGGCTTTACACGCTATCGAAACCAACGCATAAAATTCATACAATTGAAAGGTGATTAACCTCACGGTATATGTATAATACTCCTCTTTAAAAAAGCAATACTCAAACTATTTAGGAATAAGCCGTGTTAAGTACAAATAACATCACCATGCAATTTGGTGCAAAACCACTTTTTGAAAATATCTCTGTGAAATTTGGTACTGGAAACCGCTACGGTTTAATCGGTGCAAATGGTTGTGGTAAATCAACCTTCATGAAAATCTTAACCGGTGATCTAGAGCCAAGCGCTGGTAATGTAACTAAAGATCCTAATGAGCGTATTGCTAAACTACATCAGGACCAGTTTGCCTTTGAAGAGCACACAGTACTAGATACAGTATTGATGGGCCACAAAGAGATGTGGGAAGTAATGAATGAGCGTAACCGCATTTACTCTTTACCTGAAATGAGTGAAGAAGATGGGATGAAGGTAGCTGATTTAGAAACTGAGTTTGCAGAAATGGATGGGTACACAGCCGATTCACGCGCTGGGGAAATCCTATTAAGCGTTGGTATTCCATTAGAACAACATTACGGCCCAATGTCTGAAGTTGCACCTGGTTGGAAACTACGTGTGTTACTAGCACAAGTACTTTTCTCAAATCCAGATATCATGCTTCTTGATGAGCCAACCAATAACTTGGATATCGATACTATCCGCTGGTTAGAAACTGAATTAAATGCACGTCAATGTACTATGGTTATCATCTCGCATGACCGTCACTTCTTAAACTCAGTATGTACACACATGGCTGATATCGATTACGGTGAATTACGTTTATATCCAGGTAACTACGATGAGTACATGACTGCCGCGACACAAGCACGTGAACGTCTATTATCTGAGAATGCGAAGAAGAAAGCACAACTATCTGAATTACAAGAATTCGTAAGCCGTTTCTCTGCAAATGCATCAAAAGCAAAACAAGCTACATCTCGTGCTAAGCAAATGGATAAAATCCAGTTAGATGAAGTTAAAGCATCTAGCCGTGTTAACCCTTACATTGTCTTTAAACAAGAGAAGAAACTGTTCCGTAACGCATTAGAAACCGTTGCGATGACGAAGAGCTTCGACAACACCTTATTTAAAGACTTAAACCTAATGATCGAAGTAGGTGAACGCGTTGCTATCATTGGCCAAAATGGTGTGGGTAAAACAACCCTATTACGTACTTTAATGGGTGAAATTGAGTTATCTTCAGGTGAATACAAATGGTCTGAAAATGCACAATTAGGTTACTACGCACAGGACCACTCATCTGATTTTGAAAAAGACCAAAATCTAATGGACTGGATGGGTCAATGGATGCAAGAAGGCGATGATGAGCAAGTCGTACGTGGTACATTAGGTCGTTTACTATTTGGTGCAAATGACATCACTAAATCAGTTAAAATCATCTCTGGTGGTGAGCAAGGTCGTATGCTGTTTGGTAAGTTAATGATGAATAAACCAAATATCTTGCTAATGGATGAACCAACCAATCACTTGGATATGGAATCGATTGAATCATTAAACTTAGCCTTAGAAAACTATGAAGGCACTCTATTATTTGTCAGTCATGACCGTGAGTTTGTATCTTCATTAGCAACACGTATTATCGAAATCAAAGAAAATGAAGTGGTTGATTTCCACGGTACTTACGAAGAGTACCTAAAAAGCCAAGGTGTTGGTGAGTAACTTTAATGATTAACTTTTGCTATTCATTTAGCCATTAAGTTTAATGAAATCTAAAAATCCGATGCTTTTATAAGTATCGGATTTTTTTATGTTTAAATATAGCCTAACACCAAACCTATCATGGCGAATAAAAGTACTAGGTATACAATCGGAAACTTAAGATTTTTATGTAGGTAAACGCCAACTAGAATGATCGCCATATCTAAGCCATCAAAGACCGCACTTATAAACACAGGTTGATATAGCGCACTAATCAACAAACCAACAACTGCAGCATTAACCCCACTGATAGCAGCATTAATGCAAGGAATTTTTGCAAGGCGTTGCCAATTTTTTAAACAAGCTAATAGTAATAAGAAGCCCGGTAAAAATACCCCAAGTGTCGCCACTAACGCCCCTAGTAACGGCATTTCAGGCAACATAAAGTAGCCAATATAAGTCGCAAAGGTAAACATTGGCCCTGGCACCGCTTGGGCAATGGCGTACCCCGTTAAGAATTGATCCGACGTTAACTGTTCAGCAACGATATTTTGTAATAAAGGGAGAACAACATGCCCCCCACCAAACACTAAACTACCCGCTTGGAAAAAGTCTGAAAAGACTGAGAATAAAGGTGTAAAACTGGCTAAGAATGGGATGATGCACAGTAACAGAATAAACAATGATAACGGGCGGTAATGTAATGAGCGTAGAGGATTAAGAATCAAACAATGTGTTTTTTTATCGGTAAACTCCTGTTCTTTCATTTTAAATAAAACCACACCGGTTAACGCAGCAAGCAGTAATACCAGTAATTGAGTAATAACACTTGGCATAACCAGTAAAGCGCAAGCGCTTAGTAAACAAAGCGATATATGCGCTTTATCTTTACAAAATTGTTTATACATCATCAGAACGGCATCTAAAACAACCACAACCGCAAGTAACTTCAGTCCATGGATCACTGAATGAAATATACTATTGTCAATTAAGTATCCTGCACTGATGGCTAATATGCTCACTAACATAATAGACGGTAAGGTAAACCCTAGAAAGGCACATATTGCGCCCTTTAATCCTGCTCTGTGGTAACCGATAGCAAAACCAACTTGGCTTGAACCTGGACCCGGTAAAAACTGACTTAGGGCAACAAACTCAGCATATTGACGCTCGCTTAACCAAGCTAAACGTTGAACAAATGTCTCCCTAAAATAAGCGATATGAGCGGCTGGGCCGCCAAAACTATAACAACCTAAGAGTAAGAAAGTTTTAAATATGTTCCACATTGTCGACGCTTCCATTGTCAATTTTATCTATGCATTAATAGCAATTATGCAAGTCACCTAACTGATATAAGACCAACCCAATCAATTTGCATCATTTGTAAACTGAAGGTCAGCTTTTAACATTTAGCTTAAAATAACCAGTGATTCGCATGACTTGAACTCAAAAAATAAATACCAAATTGATTTTGACGGCAACTGCGGCATTTAAACAAATCAAAATTACATCAGTTAGATGACAGAAAAATGACAAGTGCAATATTTAATACATAAATTAAAGAAAAGACTGTCAAAGGAGGTTAGCAGAGATATGGGGAGTTATTTTCACTTTATCACTTTTTAAAGCGTTATTTGCTCTACTTTTACAGCAAAGCAATTTATTCAACTCACTGTGTTAGGTTTCGTCAAAACGAGGTGTAAATACTGTAGGTCATTATCCCAAAGCGTTAAAAACTGTCGACTTTTCTGTTTATTATTAAGGCATTTAGCAAAAAGAATTATTTTTGCTCCTTTTAAATCTTCGGCCTGCGTGATCTCATATCGCGATAACAATTCCTCTTTGAAATGACTAATAGGAATAGAGAGCTGTTTGTTATCAGCGACATTTAACCACAACAACTGGCTATCGCTATGACTAATGTTTCCCCAATACATTCTAGGAGCCACTTTTTCTAGCTGTTCAGCATCACGAAAATGCACAAATAAGTTTTTAGCTCGCCAACGATGTTTTTCACTGGTATGTACCCAAACATCAGAGGTTGCTAAAGAGCTTTTCTTGAATAGACTTTTTAGTAACGCGCTTAGCGTTTGTGTTACTGGTTTATCTGTTTGCTCACTTTGTTTAAGTACTGAATGTTCACGATCAGTGTTGTTTGATTTATTCGCTGTTGAACTCTCTATTTTTTTGATATCAGCTAATAAAGGCTTACTTTTTATAATACGCTTCGCAGTGAAGTCGATCGTGAATCCTTGCTCACTTAGTTTTAGCTTTTTTGATTTGTCTAACGATGCAACAGAATCGGCATCAGGGGCTACAACAACTTGAGGCAATTGATTACCCTTTGACTCCACCAGCACATGTTCTGATTGCAGGAGCTTACTCTCGCTGACTATGTTTTTATCTCGACTATGAGTATTTAGTTCTGAACACCCTGCAAGATGATAACGAGAGCCAAAGCAAGCCTGTTTACCATCTTTAGAGGCGCGTCTAAAATACGCAACTTGTAAGCATTCAGGACAGTACAAAGCGTGTCGATATTGCTCAATTTGTTCAGTTGGCAGTAATTTGAATTCAAAAATAGAAAAAATCGTTTGCGCTTTAGCTTCACCTTCCGCAGTCTGATAATGCTTAGTCGGCTGATGGCCTTTAGATAAAATACAAATCGCATCTAACATTCAATACTCACCTTAACAGTTAACCATAAAACAACTCGCTCTTTCCCATACACAGGCATAACCTCTACCTAGTCTATTAATAGGATAAGTTAGGATAGAATAACCTAAAATAGCATTGAATAATTAAGTTAATCTATTGCATCCACATGATTAATATCCATAATGAGGATCCGATTTTAATATAATGATAAACATGGTGTTTATGTCCTTTATTAATAAAAATAGATATACATTTTATGGCGTTTTTGCCATTTTGCTTTGGAGCTCTGTTGCGGCATTAATCAGAGATTTATCTGAGTTATTTAGCCCAATTGCAGGGGCAGCGATGATGTATAGTATCAGTGCTCTATTTTTAATGTGTGTGATGGGTGTTCCTAAGATTAAAGATTACCCTATGCGTTATTTACTCATTGGCGGTGGTTTATTTGTTACCTATGAAATCTGCTTAGCATTATCCTTGGGGATGGCAAACGATCGACATCAAGCCATGGAAATGTCCATTATTAACTACCTATGGCCGGCACTAACAATATTATTAAGTGTGTTAATTAACCCTAAGAAAGTGAATATTTTAGTATATCCGAGCATTCTTATTGCGTTCGCAGGTGTAGGATGGTGTATTGCTGGTGATCAAGACATTTCAATCAATACATTGGTTACCAATATTTCAGATAATCCAATCACTTATTTAATGGCTTTTTCAGCTGCATTTATTTGGGCTATCTATTGTGTGATCACTAAAAAAATCAGCAATGGTAAAAATGCCATTGTATTATTCTTTGCCGCCACCGCAATCACACTATGGGTAAAGTACTTTTTCAGCCATGAACCAAGCATACATTTCACGCTGCCTTCTACTTTAATCTTAGTGATTGCAGGGATCAGTATTGGTACTGGCTATGCATTATGGAATCAAGCAGTGATAGGCGGTAACATTATATTATTAGGCACGCTTTCCTACTTTACGCCTGTGTTCTCTACGCTATTCGCTTCTGTTTATTTATCGTTATCTTTAACAGGATCGTTTTGGCAAGGTGTCGCGCTAGTAACCTTAGGGTCTCTGATCTGCTTTTTAGTAACCAGATCAAAACCAGAAGGTAATCAAACTAGTTAAGAGTATTCACTTTATTAAAAATGGATGTTCGCTTTTACTTATCATTTATGAACATTAAAAATGACATTAATGTTCATCAAGCTTTTAGTCGTTTAATATAAATATTTAAACAATAACTCGCTGATGAATAATGATAAAGGAAACACCAATGACTCAACTTACTATTACTGCCAATATTATTGTTAAAAAAGATAAACTAGAACGAGTAACAACTGCACTGTTAAAATTGACCGCAGCAACACGCACAGAGCAAGGCTGTATCAATTACACGCTACATCAAGATAATGACGATGCAACACACTTCCTATTCTTTGAAACTTGGGAATCAAGAGAAGCATGGCAAGCTCATATGAACCATCAAAACCTCAAGAGCTATAAAGCAGCAACAGTAGGCTGCATAGAAAGTGTTAGCTTGAATGAAATGACTGATATCAGTTAAAAGCATTTATAACCCCAGTAGCAGAATGAGTAGAGTTACTCACAATGCTACTGGACGTTTACTACGCGCCGTAATTGATCGACGATGATAAGTTTCTAATACATTTAACAATTGCTAAAGGCACATCGGCACTAGTACTTGGATTAGTTATAGATGGGACACCTTGCCAATTTACTTGCAGCTTACCCACAGTACTGTCAAAGTCGATATAGGTATTCATGATTTCACTTGTTGGATCTGCAACGAGCTTCACCTTTGTCTGATCTAACCCTATGGTTGCCAGAGCAAGCATCGCACTTATATTACTGCTTTTAGGAAAAAGATTAGCCGATTCACGAGCCGTCCCTTCAAAGAAACAAGTAGGATCTTGTAATGAGTTGAGATCAATAAACTCTTCAGCAGGTGTGTTCTTCCATGAGGTCACCGGTTTTGTTTGAGTAATTGAAATATTATTCACTTCAGATAATGAGGCAGCTGACATCCAATCAACTGCAGGTAACGCTCCAGTGGAAAGTAAGATCTTCGCGCCAGATCGGTCCGCTGCCTCAATAAATTGAGTTAAAGCTCGATCATCAGTGAACAAACCAATGCTAGACACTAATAGGTCAATCCCTTTTGCTAATACCATTTCACCATAATGCTTTAAAGTAGGCTGCCCAGCGGCTTCTATCACAATGTCTGGCTGTGCAGCAAAAAACTCATCAATATCATCAGTAATAATTGATTTAAAATGTTCCGATTGATCTGCACTTAATAAAAGGTTTTTATTTTTATCTCTACACAGTAAAGATACAAGCTGCGCTTCGCCAACCTTGCCACTTTCGATACGATTAGCCACTTCTCGACCTATCGCACCTAAACCAATGATGCCTACTTTTAATTTTCGTATATGTTTCATTGTAACCCTTTGTTAAATATATATAGCAACGACATAGTTAATAGTTAGCCTGCTTTTTAATTCACTTTTACGATGGCCTAATATAAGAGGCTAGGTATTGCCAAACTTAACCAAGGTACATAAGTGATAATCACTAGCCCGATAATCATGATGGTTAAGAATGGAATACACCCTCTGAAGATCTCTAATAGGTTCATTTTTGAAATTGCCACGGCAACAAAAAGGTTTAAGCCCACAGGCGGCGTGATCATTCCCACGGAATAGTTAACCAAGTTAATAATGCCAAAGTGAACGGGATCGATCCCTGCATCTGTAGCAATCGGCATCATCAATGGCGCTAGTACAATAATCGCCGACACGCTGTCCAGGAAGAAGCCTGCTATTAACATAATCACATTTAACAATGCAGTGATCACAATAGAAGAATCACTTAATGAGAGTACTGAATTAGCTAAAATAGAAGCAGAACCCGTCATGGTCAGTAACCAAGAGAAAGCTGAAGCACCAGCAGTAATCAACAACAGAGAGCCCGCAGTTAACCCAGTGGTTTGTAATATTTCCCATAGCGCTTTGGCATTAACTTGCTTATAAATCACCATGCCAACAAATAATCCGTATGCACAGGCAACCGCGGCAGACTCTGTCGCAGTGAAGATACCGCTATAGATACCGCCTAGTAGAATTACCGGTAAACCTAATCCCCAAGCTGAACCTTTAAAAGCATCAACCACTTCTTTGAAAGTAGGGAAAGGCGCATTAGGGTATTTTTTTACTTTTGAATAAACCATGCAATAAGCGATGATTAAACCACCCAGTAATAACGCAGGTAATATACCTGCTGCAAACAATTGGCCAACACTAGTAGAAGTCACCGAACCATAAATAATTAATGCGATACTAGGTGGTACAATCGGCCCTAAGGTCCCAGCAGTGGTTAATAAACCAATGGCAAAACGTTTACTGTAACCAGCGGCTACTAACGCAGGAAACATGATGCTACCAATTGCTACAACCGTTGCAGGGCTTGAACCTGAAATAGAACCAAAAAAT
Source organism: Psychromonas sp. KJ10-5 (assembly GCF_055808325.1). Lineage (NCBI taxonomy): Bacteria > Pseudomonadati > Pseudomonadota > Gammaproteobacteria > Alteromonadales > Psychromonadaceae > Psychromonas > Psychromonas sp. KJ10-5. The sequence goes on from NZ_CM147864.1 coordinate 2,256,146, forward strand.
AAACAAGACAACACAGCAGCAGACGCTAAACCACCAGGCGCCCAACCAATCAATACTTGCGCTAGTTTAATTAATCGAGCAGATAACCCGCCCACGCGCATTAATTCGGCGGCTAAAATAAAAAATGGAATAGCCATTAACGAAAAGTTATTCATACCTGAGAACATTCGCATAGGTACGATCGTAGGATCCATTGTATTTGTCACCTCCATTGCACCAACAACAGAGAATGCAAGAGAGCCATAAATAGGCAGTCCCAGTAATAACAGGATTAAAAAAATAATTAACAAAAACATTATCATGTGAAAAACCTTACTGTGTAAAAAAGGACATTAATGAGATATTAGGATCTTTGTACTAATTTACGGTTGAGGAGACTGGCTCTTAATAGAATGATTCTTTAATACTGAATAAATGATTTCTGTATATCGGAATATTTGCAGTAATGCCGTCGCTGGAATAAAGGCATAAACAGAGGCGACAGGTATTCTTAATGCCGGTGAAAGCTGGCCACGCTCAAGCGTATTAAGAAAAAGATTTCCACCGTAATAAAATAATGCGATGCCAAAGGCAATGCCGATCACGGAGGAAATCAGAATAAAAAAAGGAATAATAAATGGCGGTAAACATGACTTTAATAGATCTAAGGTAATGTGTGTGCCCTTTCGAACTCCCAAACTGGTGGAAAGAAAGCTCATTGATATAATCAAATATAAAACCGCTTCCTCAGCCCAAAAAATAGAATCATTTAGTGCGTAACGAAAAAACACTTGTGTGAAGGTTAATAGTGAAGCCACTGCGAGTATGCTGGCGATAAAAAAGCCTTCTATTTTATCTAAGTACTTACTGATTAGCTCAAACATACCTTCCTCCCTACACTTGATTAATATTTTCGCGCTGAATAAAACGTTTGAACGCTATTAGCTCAAACGTCGATACTTACCGTGCTTACTCTTTCAGCTCATTAATATCAGCGTAAACATCATCTAATAGATCAGAAGTGATCGTTTCACGGAACTCTTCATGCACAGGTAAACTCGCTTTAACAAAGACTTGGATTTGCTCAGGGCTTAACTCTGTCACTTCAGTATGTTTTTTAATGTTGTCTAAAGCATCGGCCTCTAACTTATCTGTTAGATCACGTGAAACGTCTCTACCGTAGTTAAATGCATTGGTCATCACTACTTTTAGATCATCAGGTAAAGATGCCCAAGCTTTATCATTCATAATAGCGGCATAACCGTGGTAAGCATTAGCAGTTAACGTCATGTACTTTTGTACTTCGTAAAAACGCTTACTGGTGATATTGGCAATTGGATTTTCTTGCCCTTCGATAACACTTTGTTGTAACCCGTTATACACTTCAGAATAAGCCATCGCCGTTGGATTAGCATCAAAGTTACGGTAAGTACTTAATAGAATTGGAGATTGCATAGTACGCATCTTAAGCCCTTTTAAATCATCAGGACTGTTAATAGGACGTACATTATTGGTCATGTGGCGGAAGCCAGCGCCCCAGAAGTTTATTGCATGCATACCGTGACCATCTAAGGTATCTAGAATTTTGCGTCCTGTTGGACCATCTAATACTTTTTTCATCACTTCTTTAGAAGGTAATAAAAAAGGCAGATCTAGAATTTGCACACGTGGTTCAAAGTTACCTAGAGTAGCCGTAGGTGGGATAGCGATTTGTACCATGTTCATTTGTAACTGCTCGATGATTTCAACATCACCACCCAGTTGTCCTGCTGGTAAAACCATCACGTTGATGCGACCGTCAGACTTTTCATTCACTTCTTTAGCAAATGCACGTACTGCTTGGCCATTAGGAGTTTGGTCACTTAGTACATGAGCGAAGGTAAAATTAAATTCAGCCGCCAAAGTCGACGTACTCATGAATAGTGTCAGTGCTGCTATTATAGATTTTTTCATCATATTTCCCTATCGTTCTTCAGTTTAAGTCCAGTTAATCTTGCGAAGAAAAAACTAACACTCTCTTTGTGTTTGTCTTTTGATGGTTTCAAATTAGCCCCTTAGTCCTTTAAAAACAATAGAGCTTTATTTACAGTAGGTGTTAAAATATTTACAATCAAGGCTAAATTTTTGCTTTAAAAATAGACAATCTGTTATTAATTTAGTGGATAAATGAGTAATAAAATAAGCAGTATCAAAGGATAACAAGTACATCAATTAGCCTCTATTGCATATTAATCTCATTACATAAGGAGCACCAATGAGTAATGATAGCCCGGATCTATTGTCGATAAATTGGAATGACTTAAAGTATTTTATTGCTCTAAAACGCTATGGCAGACTTTCGTCAGCAGCACAAAAGATTGGCTGTTCTCATGTGACCATTGCCAACAGAATTGAACAATTAGAAAAATCTATCGGTACTAAACTCTTCTACCAAAATAATTTTGGCTTCCACCTCACCAAAGCCGGCGAAAACTTGCTGCCCTATGCTGAAAAGTGTGAAAGTACTCTATTGTTAGCAAATGAAAAATACCGAAACGAATTAAAAACGCGTTCCACCATTCGTATAGGTGTTACTGAAGGTTTTAGTAACTATTATTTAGCGAGTCGATTACCCATATGGTTACAAGAACAAGAGATAGATGTGGAGCTTATTTCGCTAGCCAGTAATACTTTTATTACCAGTGGCAAAGTAGATATCAGCATAACTGTTGGCCCACAAAATGGCGCTAATATCATTCAGAAAAAATTAACTGATTACACCTTAGGTGTATTTGCGAGCAAACACTACACGGCTAACCACCCAGCTATCAAAAGTAAGTCGGACTTTAAACATCACCCTTTTATTGGCTACATTGAAGAACAAGTTTTTACCAAGCAACTAAAGTATCAAAAAGAGGTTTCAACCACTGCAAGTTTTGTCTATAAATCAACAACCATAGGCACGCAAAGCCAAGCCATTAAATCAGGCCTAGGGCTAGGCATCCTTCCACACTTTGTTGCCTATGGTGAAACTCAATTAACGCAAGTATTACCGGAGTTAGTACTCTCTAGAGAACTATGGATATCAACCAGTAAAGACCTCCATCAGTTCAAAGATCTCAAACTCACCTGGGACTTTATCCTGAATTCATGCCAAGCAGATAAGCATATATTTCATTGTTTGAATTAACTTGTGGGTGAAGTAAAGTAGAAAAAATCAAAAGAAGCAGGCTGAAATAAGAACACAATAATAATAACACCAAACAAGCAGGCTAAAGCAAAAAACAGTAATAACCCAAAACATGCAGGCTAAAGCCAGCGCCCCAAAGTCAAAACATGTTTCGTAAGCTTGATAAATAACGTAATAATAAAAATATCGAACATCACTAGTAAGTCGCGACACCTATCAAGCAAAGCTTGGTATTCAGGCGCAGTGTATAAGAGTCATCGCATGCTGTTATATATATTGAAAACAACAATAGCAAAATACTAAGACAAATAGACTGCAGCAAAAAAACAGTAATCCCCCAAAACAAGCAGGCTGTAGCCAGCGCCACTAAAAAGATGCTATGTAACTTTCATAGAGAAACTAAATTTAGTCGCTCTAACTATTGCGTAATAGTCTAAATTAAGAGAAGAGTTTCCCTACAAGATCAATAAAGCGAACGGTTAAGTTCGCTTTTATTATTCATTTGAATGAGTTATTTAATCAAATAGCAATGATTAACCAATAACACTACCAAGTTCAAATATAGGTAAGTACATGGCTACAATCAAACCACCAACAACAACACCTAATACCACCATAATCATAGGCTCTAATAGACTGGTTAAACCATCTACAGCATCATCAACTTGCTGCTCATAGATATCAGCTACTTTTGCTAACATACCATCTAAATCACCCGATTCTTCACCGATCATCACCATTTGTGAGACCATATCTGGGAAAGCATCAGTGGTTTTCATTGCTACGTTGATTTGCATACCCGCCATTACTTCAGTGCGCATAGCATGCACAGCGCTTCGGTAAACATAGTTACCAGAGGCACCCGCGGCTGATAATAAAGCATCGACTAGCGGAATACCTGCAGCAGAAGTGGTCGATAAAGTACGCGCAAAACGCGCTACGGCCGCTTTATCTAGAATAGTACTAATAATAGGAATTTTTAAGACAAATTTATCGGTATTATTACGGACTTTCTCACTACCTCGATGCGCTCTTTTAAATAAAAATACAGCAAGAATAATAGCGCCGAATATCATATACCAATAATTTTGTACAATATCTGAAATACCTAATACAAATAGAGTAAAAGCAGGTAACTCCGCGCCAAACCCTGAAAAGATATCTTGGAACTGTGGAATAACAAACAACAGCAGTAGCATGGTGACGACAAAGGCAACAATTAAAACTGCAGCAGGATAAAACATCGCTTTTTTAATTTTTGATTTTAAGGCTTCGGACTTCTCTTTATAAGTCGCAATTCGGTCATAAATGGTATCTAAGGAGCCCGACTGTTCACCCGCTTCAACTAAATCACAATACAAATCATCGAAGTGTCTAGGGTATGAACGTAAGGTTTGAGATAAGGGCGTACCAGTGGCTACTTCATTACCTATCGAGGTCATTAACTTACGAAGAGATGATTTTTCATTACTTTTAGCAATTAACTCCAAGCTTTGCACCAAGGGTACACCGGCATTTAACATGGTAGCGATTTGACGAGAAACAATGGCAATATCCATGGGTGTCACTTTATCGCCAAAGGATAAAAGCGGTTTAGGTTTCTTTTTGATACGAGTAACGCTAACCCCTTGTTTGCGTAATTCTACCTTTACCTCATTTTGACTAGCGCCCTGCAACTCACCTGAAACTTTAGATCCTTTCCTATTAATACCGTTCCAAGTGAAGGTATTTAGCTCTATTACAGTGTTGTTATTGGCCATGAGGACTCTCTTAATGAAGTTATCTTAATATAGTGGAACACAGCTTATACTGTTTCTCATTTTTTATGTTTTTTTACTATACTTTTTTCTGCTTTATTAGTGGTTTACCAGTGCTTTAACTTACAAAAAATAACTGGTATTTCCTGACCTTTTAGGTAATACGAGTGACCTCATTAAGGCTGGTGATACCATTTAATGCTTGTTTAATAGCAGATTGCCTCAGAGTATACATGCCCTCTTTTTCTGCGATATCTGCAATTTGCATGGCATTACCATCATTTAAAATAATATGGCCTAATTGATCAGACATCTCCATTACTTCATAAATACCGACACGGCCTTTGTAACCGTCAGTACATTTAGAACAGCCGACAGGCTGATAAAGGTTATGTTTTTCTGCTAATTGTTCTTGAGTAAAACCAATATGCAGAAGCTCTGAGTCTGAAATCTCTAGCGGTGCTTTACATTCACTACATAAACGTCGACCTAGTCGCTGCGCGATAATTAACGACACTGAAGAAGCAATATTAAAAGCCGGTACGCCCATGTTCAATAAACGCGTTAAAGTTTCAGCAGCTGAGTTTGTGTGTAAAGTAGATAAGACTAAATGACCGGTTTGTGCCGCTTTAATGCCAATCTCAGCAGTTTCTAAATCACGAATCTCACCGACCATGACAATATCCGGATCTTGACGTAGGAAAGAGCGCAACGCAGAAGCAAAACTTAAACCCGCTTTATTGTTGATCTGAACTTGATTAATACCGGTTAAGTTTATCTCCACAGGATCTTCCGCAGTAGAAATATTTCGCTCAACGGTGTTCAAAATATTTAATCCCGTATATAGAGAAACGGTTTTACCACTTCCTGTAGGTCCTGTAATTAATATCATGCCCTGTGGTTTAGCTAACGCATTTAAGTACTTGGCTTTTTGCTCATCAGTATAGCCCAATTTGTCGATATCTAGATTCGCCGCTGAGGAGTCTAAGATGCGCATTACGATCTTTTCACCCCACATAGTAGGTAGCGTACTGACACGTAAATCTATATTGCGTTTATTGGATATTTTAAGCTTGATACGACCATCTTGCGGTAAGCGTCGTTCTGCAATATCTAATTTTGACATTACCTTTAAGCGCGCTGAAAAGCGATTGGCTAGGTTAACCGGAGGAGAGGCAAACTCATGTAAAATACCGTCAACACGAAAACGAATACGATATTTTTTCTCATAGGGTTCAAAATGTAAATCTGATGCACCTTTGCGTACGGCATCCAATAACACACCATTGATATACTTTACGATAGGCGCATCATCATCAACGGCTTGCGCTTCATCTAAACGAGACTCAGAATCATCAACTTCAATATCGTCAATGTTGCCCATCTCTTCAAGGGAGCTAGTCCCATCATCTAAAATGGCATCGATGGCTTCAGAAAGTTTCGTTTCTTCGATTAACAACGCTTCAGTATGCATACCAAAGCTAAAACCAAAGTCTTCTAATGCAGAGACATTAGTCGGGTCAGCCATGGCGATGTACAAGGTTTTTTGTTGTACATACACAGGTAAGGCATGATGTTTCTCTATTAGTTTAGGGTGAATAAACTTATCAGGAATCTCTTCCAGATTTAAAGACTCACTGTCTAATAGAGGAATACCATACTCCGCTTCGCAGAACTCCGCTAACGCCACACTATCGATATAGTTATTTTCAACTAAATAGGTGGTTAAGGCTTTCTGTTCAGAAACTGCGGAAGCAGTAATTTGAGGCAGTTTACTGAGGTCAAGCAAACCACGAGCGGCTAGGCTAGAAGCCAAGCCGCTAATCTGATTACTAACCATTAAAAGTTATTCACAACCTTTAGGAAGCAAACTAGTGTCAGATACATTAGTTGCAGTACAAGTGAATGTACCAGCAGAATAATTTAATTGTATAGTCGCTGATGTTCCGATTGAGCCATTGCTAAATGCACACTCTAGACCGTCAGTAGTATTTGTTCCATCATCACCAATAGAGATAGCACTACAAATCTCTGAACTTGTAGCTAAGCCAATACTTGCCGCGCTACCAAACTCTGCAGCTGTTGTACCTTCACTACGCTCGATTGTGTAACCAGCTTTGCCGGCAGAAATTTCAGCTAAACCACCAGCAATTTCTGATTTAACCACGTAATCCTGATAAGCAGGCAGTGCCACTGCTGCAAGAATACCGATAATCGCGATAACGATTAATAATTCTATTAATGTAAAACCCTGTTGTATTTTTTTCATTTTTATATCCTTAAGCTTTGTTTAGTATTGTTTAAGTGTGATACCAAACAATAATTGATTTTTAACTTATACCTCTAACTACTCAACAATCATTAATAAAGATGATTCAAAAGTAAGCAAAGATAATCCTGTTAATTTACTATATAAAGTAACTACAAGTAACTATTAAAGTAATTTTGCAACATCCCTTTGCTACAATTTACATTGCTCACAAAAGAATAATTGTACCGCCATTTTATGATGACTTCATTTAAAATAGTTTTTAATTTCAGAAAAACCAGTTTAAAGGTCACATAATACGAAGTTATACAAAAAAGTTATGCATTACTATTCTAATTTTATTGTCAAAAGCCATTATCAACGAGTTAATGTTTATAACAATTGAGCAAGTAGTACCCTTCCCCACTATTTGCCGATTATTTATACCAAATAATTAATAGACAAGTAAAGTTTAATTATGGCTGAACATTGATAACAGCCTAAATTAGTTAGCTTTTATCTTATATATTAACCTAGCTCTCATTATTAGGTTGTATACAGAACAAACAATTCACAAATAGGATGAAGAAAATCTAATTTATAACGAAATGATGACCCTTTTGTGAAAAAATAAAATCAGCCATACATTCCTAATTAGGTATAGCTGATTTTTTAGTATATTACTAGCGTTATGGTGGTGATTTAATATTAATAGTTTTAAAAATAGACAGCATTAAACCAAAGGTGCGCAAAGATACTCGCTACATAACCTAGTGCAATTACCGGTGCCCATTTTAAATGCACACCAAAGGTATAAATCCCTCGCGCTTGTCCCATTAGCGCAACACCCGCAGCACTACCAATAGATAACATGCTCCCACCGACACCAGCCGTTAAAGTAACTAGTAACCATTGTCCCTGGCTCATCACAGGTTCCATACTTAATACTGCGAACATCACCGGAATGTTATCTACTATCGCAGATAAAACCCCTACAGTGATATTGGCATAAGTTGCATCCCAATTACTGTACATGGCTTCAGAGATCATGCCTAGATAACCAATAAACCCTAAACCACCAACACATAACACAACACCATAAAAGAATAATAAAGTATCCCATTCTGCTCTTGCTACTTTGTTGAAGATATCAAAAGGAGCACCATCACCTAAACCACGTAGTCGTTCATGCTCTTTTTTATCAACCGTATGAGCCATTGCATATTGGTAATGGTGCTTTTGTGTTTTGCGCAGAAAGAAAGCAAAAAATTGTAAAATACCTAAGCCAGTCATCATGCCTAATACGGGTGGCATACCTAAGAATGAATGCCCCGCCACAGCAAAGAAGATAGTTAATAAAAACAGTCCAACGATACGTTTAGCACCACGCTTCATGATCACAACTTCACCGTCACCTTTAGCTTGGTCTTTAGAAATAAAGAAACTCATGATGATAGCAGGCACTAAGTAATTAACCGCAGAAGGGATAAATAACGCAAAGAAGGTAGTGAATTCAACCATGCCTTTTTGCCAAACCATCAGGGTAGTAATATCGCCAAATGGGCTAAACGCACCACCAGCATTAGCAGCTACAACTATGTTGATACATGCGATGGAGATGAATTTTTTATTGTTGCCACCGACTTTCATGACAATCGCACACATTAACAGTGCTGTCGTTAAGTTATCGGCAATGGGGGAGATAAAGAATGCTAACACACCGGTTAACCAGAAAATCAAACGCAGTGTAAAGCCTTTATTCACCATCCAAGCGCGCAATGCATCAAACAATTGACGCTCTTCCATGGCGTTAATGTAAGTCATTGCGACTAAAAGGAAGAAGAACAGCTCAGCATACTCTAATAGGTTATGACGAAAAGCGGCTTCCGCATCATTGCTCATACTATGTTGAGAATAATAAAAGCCAATCATGCCCCAAATAATACCTGCCGCTACCAACACAGGCTTTGATTTACGAAGATGTATTACATCCTCCAACATCACTAAACAGTAGGCAATAGCAAAAAACAAAATTGCAGCATAACCAATGCCATGTGAGGTTAAATCAATAGTTTCTCCGGTACTAGCCATCAAGCTAGAAGAGAAGAACACGGTAAAAAATGTCAATATGACACCGAGTCGCGAGGGCAGCTTTAACATTACGTTTTCCTTAAAGTAAATAAATTGAAGCATTAAATTTCGCCAGATTCTAGCATATGCAGGAACGTGCAATGTACGTTAACAAAGTGCTAAATATGAAAACTTTGAAGCCGAATGCAATAAAACTTAAAAGATCCAAAAATAATAAATTTAATCAAAGAGATAAGGCTTATTATTTCAAATTTCTGAGCAATAATTTAAGCAAGTACTGAAGATACTAGCCCTTAACAAACGAAGAAAAGATAGTGTAGATCAATAAACTCGTGGTTAATGTCATAAAATATGATTAATAGCCGTGCATTGCGATAATTGATTTTGTTGTGGCACAACACGTAAGATCGATACGCTTAATTTATCAATTTTTAAGGTTAACGCATGGTCTAAAGGTATTTTTAAGAAGTGACTAAGAATAGAACGAATAACGCCAGCATGGGTTATCAATATAATATTCTGAGTTTGTTTCGCTGTAGATAAGGATTCATTCAGTTGATGCCAAGCAGTCACCACACGTTGATCAAACTGCCTTGCACTTTCTCCCTTAAAAAATTGATAATCGAGCAGATCAGCACTCCAATCATCGATGGCTTGTTTTCCAATCGATTGCCATGTTTTACCTTCCCAATCCCCAAAGTTAATCTCTTGAAAAGCAGTATTCGTTTTTAAGGAAGTAGAAACTGGTTGAACAGCTTGTTGTAATCCCTTCGCTAATTTTAGACAGCGAGTTAAAGGGCTACTGATAATTTGCATATGCTCACTTGCTGGACATCGAGCTTGAACGTAATTTGTTAAAGATTGGAGGTCTTGAGCATAGCTTTCTGTCAACTCACAATCTAACTGCCCGTAACAAATATCAGAGTCTAAATTCACAGCGCCATGACGCACTAAGTAAATGTTATGCGCAATGGGAAAATGCTTGTTAGAGTCTGACATATATCACCAATACTTAACTTAAGGCTGCAATACAAGCGAGCAAGATTAATAGTTCATTCAATTGCTGTAACAAACCTAAACAATCTCCGGTGTAACCATCAATGCTGTTATTAAAATAACGCTGCCAAAAAAAGGTATTGGCAATTAACAATGACAAAACAAGCACAGCAGCAGTGATTGGCAGTAATAACAACACTAATAAACTTAAAGCTATTGCGTTAAAAAAGTAGTGTCGAGGTAAAGATTGTGACGATTGTATGGATTTACTACTTTGCTCCTGTCTCGCATATTGGCTGTATTGCATTAATAGCAAGGTACTCGCTCGGCTTAAAACAGATGCAACAATAAGGGTAATAAATAAAGTGCAACTACCTATTTCCGCTAACTGTGTAAAAGAGAGTAACTTTAATGCGATTAGCATGACCAAGGCGATCACACCGTAAGCACCAATTTGACTATCCTTCATAATCGCTAGGCGTTGCTCTTTGTGATAACCACCACCAAAGCCATCGACGCTGTCGGCTAAGCCATCTTCATGTAAAGCACCAGTAAATAGCAAGCCAGCCATTAACATCAGCAATACACTGATACTTTCATTAAAAAACAAGTTAGCAAACACATAAACTAAAATGCACACAAGTGCATATAACAAACCAACAAAAGGAAAGTAAATATTACCAAGGTGGAAAGGGTAAGCTTTAAAGTCCGTTGATGCAGGAACAGGTACACGCGAGAAAAAGGACAATGCATAACAGCATAACGTCCATTGTTTCATGATTAGCTGCCGCATTTTATATTTAAGCCTTATTTCTCGCATTGAATTTAGATGGGTACTTACTGGCTACTATCGGAAACACCGGCATCATTAAAAGAAGCCATCTCATTTAAAAAGGTTAACCCTGACACTAACAATGGATACGCAACGGCTACGCCAGAGCCTTCACCCAGACGCATTCCTAAATTTAATAATGGTGTTGCTTGCATATTATTTAATAGCAACTGATGTGCTTGTTCATCAGATTGATGGCAAAATTGTGTATATTGTAAAAAGTTATCATTGATCTCGCTGGCGACTAATGCCGCGCTTGAAGCGATAAACCCATCTACCAATACTAACATTGATAATTCAGCAGCTTTTAACATCGCGCCGACCATCATGGCGATTTCTAATCCGCCCACCTTTTGTAACACCGTCATTGCATCCGCATCATGTAATTGATGCTTTTGTATTGCTTGGTCAATAACCCGCGCTTTTAATAATACAGTTTGGTCAGTAATACCTGTTCCTTTACCTGCACATTGTTGACCCGATAAAGATAATAGCGCCGACATAATGGCAGCAGCAGAAGTGGTATTAGCAATGCCCATTTCACCAAATCCAATCACATTACAGCCTGCTTTATGCTGTTGTAAAACGACTTCTGCACCTTGTGCAATTGCAGCTTCACATTGTTGTTCTGTCATGGCAGCACTCTGTGCAAAGTTTTGTGTGCCTAGGGCGATAGGTTGATTAATAAAGTTCTCGGCTTGAAGATGGTCGAAGTTAGCCTTTACACCGGCATTAACTATCTTTAAATCAATATTATGCTGTTTAGAAAAGCAATTAATGGCAGCGCCGCCATTCAAGAAGTTTAATACCATCTGCTCTGTGACGACTTGTGGGAATAAACTCACGCCCTCTTCCGCAACACCGTGATCCGCGGCAAAAATCACCACACTTGGATGATTAAAAACAGGCGTTAATGTTTGTTGTAATAAACCCACTTTAAACGCCACAGACTCCAATAAGCCTAAACTACCTTGCGGTTTAGTTTTAAGGTCGATTTTTTCTTGTAAAGCATCAACAAACTCTGAAGTAACTTTATCTAGCGGGGCAACAATATTAAACACACAACTTCCTTACACTTAAATCAATGAACTGACAGAATACACGTTTATTGCATTATATGAGGTAAATACAAGATTTTATCTTATGGTAAATCAATTTTATCGCAATCCAAGCATTTCCTAAGAATAAATGCGTTAATTAGTAGACAATTCCCCCCCTAAACACAATCTTTGCTTTATAATGTGCTTTTTGTTTTATTGTATTGGAAAATCTCATGTCATTTGCATCGCTTGATCTTGATCAGCATTTATTAAACGCCGTTGCTAAAATGGGCCACACACGCCCTACAAGTATTCAAAACCTAGTGATCCCACCCGCAATGGATGAACGAGATATCATGGCCAGCGCGCCAACAGGTACAGGTAAAACCTTGGCTTTCTTGTTACCTGCGGTACAACGCTTAATTGATTATCCTCGTCGTAAAGGTGGCTCTGCACGTATTTTAGTATTAACCCCAACACGAGAGCTTGCTGTACAAATCAGTGAAGTCGCTGAACAGCTAGTAGAAGGTACTAAACTGGTTGTTGGTAATATTATTGGTGGTATCTCTTATCAAGAGCAAGAAGATACCATTATGGGCACTGTTGATATTGTGATCGCAACCCCAGGCCGTTTAATGGAATACATTGATGCTGAAGCCTTTGACTGTCGCGAAGTAGAATGCCTTGTATTAGATGAAGCAGACCGCATGTTAGACATGGGATTCATCGCAGAGATGGATCGCATTGCAGGTGAAGCTCGCTGGCGTAAAATGACAGCCCTTTTCTCAGCAACTTTAGAAGGCAAAGGGTTACGCGAATTTGCACGTGACGTATTAAAAGATCCAGTTAAATTAGATGCAGAAGTAACACGTAGAGAAAGCGGCAAAATTTTACAATATGTACATTTAGCTGATAACCCAGAGCATAAATTAAAATTATTAGCTGCAATCCTGGAGCAAGAACCTGAGCATGAACAAGTTCATAAGATGATTGTGTTTGTAAAAACACGTGATCGTCTTGCTCAGTTAGTAGCGCAACTTGCTGAACTGAATATCCGTTGTAACTACCTACGTGGTGAAATGGATCAAGAAAAACGTAACTTATCATTACGTCAGTTCAAAGAAGGCACAACCAACATATTAATTGCTACCGACGTTGCTGCTCGCGGTATTGATGTACCAGACATTACCCATGTTATTAACTATGATATGCCGCGTAGTGCTGATGTTTATGTACACCGCATTGGCCGTACAGCACGAGGTGGTAAAAAAGGTACAGCGATTTCAATTATAGAAGCGCATGATATTGATATCTTAGCTAAAGTGGAACGTTATACCGATCAAATCTTAAAACGCCGTGTGATTAAAGGTTTACGTCCTGCGCACAAAGAAGCTAAAACAAGTTTACGTAAAACTAAAAAACCTTTAACTAAAAAAGGCAAAGCACGCGAAGAAGAAGTAAAACGCCTACAAAAAGAGAAGCGTCAAAAGAAAAAACAAGATATGGGTAAACAGCGCCACCGTGCAATTAAAGCCAAAGGTAAACCAAACTGGGCAGGTAAAAACAAAAAGCAAGAGGAAAATGTTGATAAATAATTAACTTTATTAAGCAATGTTTGTCAAAACAGTTAACTTCTCTTAGAATTGAGAAGTTAACTATCTGAGCTTACAGACAATTATTTTCAGACTGTTATAGTAATTATAATAAAGGTTTTTATTTTTCAGCTGAAACTGTCTAAAGGTCAATTATGCGTCTATCTTATCCACTGTTAATTTCAACGTCATTAATCACCCTATTATCAGCCTGTGCTTCCACTCCACCTGAAATCAATACAGAAACAGCAAGTGTGTTTTCAACACTTCCTCAAGCAACACCCTTTTCTCATATATTAGGTACTAGCTTCAGGGGGCAACTCAGCTATAAAAATAACCAAGCTTATTTCACACCTTGTAACGATCCAGAGCAGTATCCGATACAAACAGAAGAGCCTTTAGCTGAAATCTATCAGCAGATAGGTAACAGTCAATCAGAACCGGTTTATATAGAGTTCGCTGGTGAAATTAGCTTCACAGATAAAAAATCAAGTTCATCAGTTGTTACACGTATCGATAAGGTGCATCACATGGCATTAGCTAAATCCTCACTTCAATGTGCTAAAGCCGTTGATAGTTTTAGTTTTAAAGCGACTGGTGACATGCCCTATTGGCGTATTAACATCCATGAAAACCAGCTCTACTTTGCAGCTAAAACCAGTAACCAATCTTATACTATTACTAACTCACAAATAGAGACTGATAGACAACATGTTCTGCATGCCACCGATGACAATGATCAGCGACTCACCCTAAAAATTGAACCAGGGCAATGTTACTTGTCGGACCATAAAGAGTATTGGGGTTACACCACTAAGGTGGAGAGCGTAGATGGTCAATTCTTTGGTTGCGGTGAACTAGGCGAATTGGATAATGACCAATCCTACACTGGTGAGTACCTCAGCCAAGCTATACAGCAACAAGAGATTAACCTATCGTTAAATGACAATCATACCGTTGTATTCCAGCAAGGTGAGTTATCAGAGCAAAATATTAAAACGGGTTTTTGGAAAAGTAACACCCCTGATTCAGTAGTGGTTATGTTAACTAAAGAAGGCGATAAAAATATTCGTGAAGAGCTGGTGTTTAAACGTGAAGGGCTCAGTTTAATTTGCACTGAAATCAATAATAATAATGTGTTAACGCCACTAAAACATCCAATTTCCTTTGACAAAATGAATGCAAAACACGGTGATATAGACAGTGAAACCATCCAAGTAACACGTCAACTTTCTCCACAACAACTTGATGCACCAAATCAAATTGATGTAGAAGTACAAAAAGCAGTACGCAAATACTTCAAAATACACAGAACAGATCCTAAAAACACACGCTTTAACTCAGTCCGATTTGACCTGAATGGCGATGGTAAAGAAGAAGCTATCGTTCTATTAGACTGGTGCTCAAGTAACGGCTGTGAAATGTTAGTCTTTGAACAAAAAGATAAGGGCTTAGTGTTCTCAAGTCGCGTATCGCGTATTCAAGCACCTATTGAAGTAGCACAAACACAGCACTTTTCTTGGCAAGACTTGCTAGTTAAAAAGAATAATCAATGGCTACAGTTAGAATCAGATGGCTTGAGTTACCCGCTTAAGGTCAGTGATGCAAAAGCTATTGATGCACCATTACAATCAACTGGCGTATTGTTGTTTGCTCAAGGTAGGCCGACCACTTGGTTTTCTATTAAATAACGGCTCATTAAGCCATAGCAGTAAGTCACAGTAACAAGGGGAATTATCTTATCGGATAGTTCCCCTTTTTAATTGCTTCGCTATTTAGGTGTTGTACCTTCATAAATGTGTTTAAAGAAAGCTTTTTCAAAGAGATAAACTGACGCTTTTTCAACCCTAGGTATAACCGCTCGAGTAACACTATTTTCTTGGTTATAACCATTAATCATCAATACAAACAATTTGTCACCAGTTGGGCTTTTTACAATGCCAACTAAGTTCGCGACACCTTTTAATGAGCCTGTTTTAGCAATGACTTTACCCTTTAAGGCTTTCGCATTAACGCCTTTATGGTACCTTAATGTTCCATCCACTCCTGCAACGGATAAACTATCCAGCAAACCTAATTTAGCTTCTTGCTGGTACACAAACTTCATTACCGACATAAATAATTCAGCACTCATTAAGTTATGACGAGATAACCCTGAACCATCAGCAATATAAGCGTTTTCTAAGTCGATTCCCTGCTCTTTTAAGATCGCTTTCATCGCTTTAGTACCATTACGGAAATTACCCGCTTGTTGGAAATAATGTGCGCCAACGGTTTTAAATAAACTATCCGCAATCAGATTATCTGAATCTTTCATCATCTGCTTTAATAACGCAGATAAACTCGGAGAAAGATGTGATGCTAAAACAGAAGAGGAAGCGACAGTCTTTTGATAATCTAATGTCGCTACTTTTACGTCTCCGATCAAATTGATACCAACTTGCTTTATTTCCGCCTCAACTATTTTTTGCGCATAGGTATTTGGGTCGTTAACCGCGAAGGCTAATGGGAACGCTCGTTTACGCGGTACCATACAGCCCCATAGATGGTATTTATTATGGCTATCACGAGTTAGTTCTAAATCACAAAATAGTGTATCACGCTGTTCTTTGGTCACTACATCAACATCTGCGGTGATATCAACAGGCTCATAATCAGGAACAAATAACCTCGCCTTTTCAGCTTGCTCCGCAGGTACGCTTAAATTTCCTTGCACACAATTACGATTAACGATAATGGCACTTGTTGGAGAGGTATAACATACGCCTAAATCATTCCAAGCCTGCCCATTACTCCATTGATAACCGTTAAATGCACTATTATCTAATAAAAAATCGCCTTCAATTTTATTCACACCAGCACGCTTTAGCCCCTGCAATAATTGCTTAATATGCTGACGAGTTAACGTCGGGTCACCGCTAAAGTGCAAACTTAAATCACCTTTATAGATACCCGCTTTTAATGCTTTTTTATCACCTTGAATAGCGGTTTGGTAACGAAAATCGTCACCTAAATATAATTTAGCCGTGGTCGCCGTTAATAACTTTTGAACACTGGCCGGTGTTTTTAACGTTTCTTCTTGAAAACTTGCGATCGTTTTCTTGCTATGGGGGTCTAACACCAGATAAGAGACTTGAGTCCCCTTGGGTAAGAGAGATTGTAGTTGCTGCCATTGTTGCGCTAAAACAGGACTACTTAAAACACTGACACTTAAAATACTACTAATAAAAAACCAACACACTTTTAACATATAAAACCACTTAAACGAGAAATCAATTTTGAGGATAACCTTTATCCCAACACCATGCGATGAAAATTTAAAGGATTAATAACAACAAAAGCAATTGATAGTGATATAATTTTGCGCGTTATCTGCTTCACTTATCCCAGAACTTGGCCAGACAATATGAGTGTAAAAAAATGAATAATCCGCTGTACCAGAAAAATATCATCTCCATCGCTGATCTATCTCGTTCCGATTTAGAATTAATATTAGAAACTGCCCACTCTTTAAAACAAACCCCCCAACCGACGCTATTAAATAACAAAGTGATTGCCAGCTGTTTTTTTGAAGCATCAACACGTACTCGTTTGTCTTTTGAAACCGCGGTACAACGTTTGGGTGGTAGTGTGATCGGCTTTGACAGTGGCGGTAATACCTCACTGGCACAAAAAGGCGAAACCCTAGCGGATTCGGTGAAAGTAATCTCATCTTACGCTGATGCTTTCTTTATGCGCCACCCGCAAGAAGGTGCTGCGCGCTTAGCCTCTGAATTTACCTCTGTGCCTGTGATTAATGGTGGTGATGGGTCAAACCAACACCCAACACAAACCTTATTAGACCTATTCACCATTTATGAAACACAAGCAAGATTAGATAACCTTAATATCGCTTTTGTAGGTGACCTAAAATATGGCCGAACTGTGCATTCTTTAGCACAAGCTTTGTCACTGTTTAACTGTAACTTTTACTTTATTTCACCTGAAGCTTTGGCAATGCCTGACTACATTATTGAGGAACTAACTGAACGAGATATTAGCTTCTCTTTACATACCAGCATTGAAGAAGTCGTTGATGAATTGGATGTACTGTATATGACGCGCGTACAAAAAGAGCGCTTTGATGAAACTGAATATCAGCACATGAAATCAGCCTTTTTATTGAATGCAGGCATGTTGAAAAATGTAAAAGACAATCTTAAAGTATTGCACCCATTACCGCGTATTGATGAAATTAATCAGGATGTGGATAACACACCTTACGCCTATTATTTTCAACAAGCACAAAATGGTGTATTCGCTCGCCAAGCATTGCTCGCTTTATTATTAACTAACCACTTTCAAGCAAAGCCTTAGGAGTTGATCATGCAAAAGAAATTACAAGTAGAAGCTATCGAGCAAGGTTCAGTAATTGATCATATTCCTGCACACCAAGGTGTGAAAATACTGAAGTTCTTTAAATTTACTCAGACCAATGAAAAGATCACCATTGGTCTTAATTTGGCAACAAAAAGCGGTGAAAGCAAAGATTTAATCAAAATTGAAAACACCTTCTTTAATGACAAACAGGCCAACCAATTAGCTTTATTCGCACCTAATGCAACGATTAATCAAATTAAAGATTTTAAAGTGGTTAATAAGTTTAAAGTACAATTACCAAGTTCATTTATTGATGTTTTATCCTGCCCTAATAGTAACTGCATTAGCCATAATGAACCTGTTCAAAGCCGTTTTTATGTCAAACAGAAAAAGACTTTGAAACTTAAATGTCATTACTGTGAAAAGTCTTTTAATCGCGCGACTTTTGATGAATTAGATTAATTAACCTCAATACTAGATAAGAAAAGTGAGTCACCACCGCTATTTATACAGATTTCTACGTTAAATTATTTATCAATAACCAGTTGTTGCTCCAATAATTTGCCTTGAACGACGTACAATTAGCGGTACGGCCTAATAAATGATCTAACTATCTGATTTTATATAATGTTTCGCTTCCGTTAACCCGAACTGATGTTAGTTAGATCTGGTTAAAAAATATTCAACAAATATCCGAGAATAATATTGAATTAGAGTGCGTTACGTTTATACTGATTACAAACTTCATCATTAAAAGTGAGCATTTATATGCAATACAATACTTCTGTTTTATGTGATATCTACGCCGATACAATTGATGTAGCTGAACCGCTATTAACCAATTTTGGTGGACGTAACTCTTTTGCGGGGGAAGTCGTCACCGTAAAGTGTTTTGAATCAGTGGGACTAATCTACAAGGTATTAGAAGAAAATGGTGCAGGTAAAGTGTTATTAATTGATGGTGGTGGCTCTTTACGTCGTGCTTTAATCAATTCACACATTGCAGAGCTTGCCGTAGAAAACGATTGGGAAGGTATTGTTGTCAATGGTTGTGTACGCGAAGTGGACTCGCTAGAAGAGATGGATATTGGTATTCAAGCAATTACGGCGATGCCTGTAGGTGCAGATGACGATGAAATTGGTGAAATAAATTCACCGGTCAACTTTGCAGGTGTTACTTTCTTACCAGAAGACTTCTTATATGCTGATAGCACAGGAATTGTTATTTCTCCTGAACCATTAGTATTAGACGAAGAAGATGCCGACGAAGACGATGTTTTCTAGCGGTTAATAATACCAAGTATATAATTGGTATAACGACAAAAAGACAGGCATAAAAAAACCAACATTATCGTTGGTTTTTTTATTTACAGTATCTAAAACATCGATTATTAATCTACGTTAGTCTCTGCTTGATCAATTTTTCCAACTAGTGCGCTTAGACGATCTTGCCATTGCTGATGCTCATTGTTTAAACGGTCGTTATCTGATTGTAGTTGTTCAGCTTTACCTGCTAGGCTCGCTTTATCTTCTTTAAGCTCTTCAATTTCCATTTGCAGCAATGCAATAGTCTCTACAGCTTGGTTAATTTTGTTTTCTAATTTTTCTAATAGCTCGAATGTCATTTAAAGACCCTTAATACAAAGTAAATGGTTAACTGGAATTCAACGAGAATAAGCATTCCACGGCGCTTATTCAACCTTTGTTTTAATTTTAATGAAAAAAAGATGCAAATCGTCTTTAAAGTCTCATTATGTTAAGCTTATCGCTGCAATTTGGAATTATTTGAGAGGAAAAATGTCAGCAAAATTAACCATGGGTAAATACCAGCATTACAAAGGTAATTTTTACCAAGTTGAAGATATTGCCATTCACAGTGAAACCGATGAAGAGATGGTAATATATCGCCCTTTATACGGTGAAGGGCGATTATGGGTTAGGCCGTTAACTATGTTTGTGGAAAATGTACTCATAGATGGTAAAAGCCAACCTCGCTTTGCATTAGTTGAAGATACCGATAAGATTAAATAGACCACTGCCATTTACCCTGTCACAAGTTCTGCTCCATAGACAGGGAAGGCATATCGCAAGACGGTCTGCCCACTACTTTGGCAGGGACACCAGCAACTGTAGTGTGTGCAGGTACGGCTTCTAACACTACACTACCCGCGCCAATTTTAGCCCCCATACCAATCTCAATATTGCCAAGTACTTTTGCACCAGCACCGATCATCACTCCTTGACGGATTTTAGGATGGCGATCACCACTCTCTTTACCTGTACCGCCAAGTGTCACTCCTTGTAGAAGAGAGACGTTATCTTCTATCACAGCAGTTTCACCCACTACTACACCTGTTGCATGGTCAAACATGATCCCTTTGCCAATCGTTGCGGCAGGATGCACATCAACACCAAAAATCACTGAACTGCGGTTTTGCAAATAAAAAGCTAAAGCAATACGCTTTTGTTGCCATAACCAATGCGCAACACGGTGAATCTGGATCGCATGAAAACCTTTTAAGTACAACAGTGGAATCGAATACTCTTCTACAGCAGGGTCTCGGTCTTGCACAGCTAAGATATCTGCCATTGCACTTTCAATCAGAGTTGGATCACTAGAAAAAGCATCGTCGATTACTTCTCTTACTAGGATGCCTGGCATAGTGCGGCTGTCTAGACGATTAGCTAATTGATAACTCAACGCAGAGGCTAAATCTTTATGATTCAAAATAGTAGAATGGAAAAAACTCGCCAAAATAGGTTCACTTGCTGAACTATCCCAAGCCTCTTGTCTGATCTTTTCCCAGAGGTTCTTTACGTTACATTGCATTTTTTATCCTTAAACTATTCTGTATCGTTATTTTGTTGATGAGTCAGCTTGTATGTGATCAATGGAGTTTCTTTCTGGCACCACTGAAATAGGGTCAAGGTGAATTAAAATATCAGCCCCAGGGAAATCAGTTTCTAAGATTAACTCAAGATCATCCGCTTTCTGATGCGCATCAAATAGCGTTTGCTCATCATCTAACTCTAAATGTAACTGTATGAATTTAATATAACCTGAATAACGCGTTCTTAAATCATGTACACCACGCACCCCTTTAACACTGTATGCGCGTTTAATAATTAACTCTTGGTCTTCTTGAGGAAGTTGTTTATCCATTAATGCATCAATAGATTGAATACCAATTTCCCACGCGCCATACAATATAAATAGGCTAACACCAATTGCAAATACACCATCAGCCCAATGCCAACCATAGCTGGCTAAGATAATCGCCAATAACACAGAGCCATTCAGCATGATATCGGTACGATAATGTAAGGCATCAGCTTTGATCGCCATGCTATTGGTTTTTCGTACCACGTAACTTTGAAATAAAACTAATGCTAAGGTAACAAGTAACGAAAAGACCATGACTGAAATGCCGACATTACTTGCATGAATCGGCTGATTGTTAACTAAAGCAGAAACACCATTGATCATTAAAAAGATAGAAGAACCTGAAATGAAAGCTGCTTGAGCTAATCCCGCTAAACTTTCAGCTTTACCGTGGCCAAAACGATGTTCTTTGTCAGCAGGTTGTAAGGCAATTTTGATCGCAAATAAATTAATAACCGAGGTTGTTACATCCATTAAAGAATCGGTTAACGCAGCTAAAATACTTGATGAACCAGTCATAAACCAAGCAATTAATTTTACAATAATTAACAATGAGGCAGCTATAATTGCTGCATGGCCAGCTCGGTTAATTAGGTAAGCATACTGTTGTGAGTGCGATGATTGAGTCACGGTATTACCACTTTGAAAACTATCGGGCGAGTATTATACCCATTATCATTTCAGATACAAAACACCACTAATAATGTACAGCACTAAACTATATTGCTGTGAATTCCATCACTTCATTGGCAATCAAGTATTTTAACGAGTAATAGTATATCTCCTATTTATTTTGTTACTAATCAATCAATTAAATACAATTTATAAAACATAAATGTAATTGTTAATAGATTTGTTTTGATTGTTAAATAGCAGTTCGTAATGACATTAATGTTTCATTACTTTTATTTTCCCTAAAACACCCATAAAATAAGCCCTTGCCGCATTTAAACTGACCAAAACAAGAGTAAACAGATGATTGAAGTTGCATTATACGAACCTGAGATTCCACCAAATACCGGAAATATTATCCGCCTGTGCGCTAATACAGGCTGTGTATTGCATTTAATTGAACCACTTGGTTTTGATTTAGATGAGAAAAAAGTAAGACGTGCTGGACTTGATTACCATGAAATGACCAATGTTCATATCCACAAAGATTACGATACCTTCTTACAAGCTGTTGAAGGTAAGCGTTTACTAGCTTGTACCACTAAAACCACGACGTACCACCATAATGCCAACTTTCAAGATGGTGATGTATTGTTATTTGGTCCAGAAACTCGGGGTTTGCCTGCGAGCATATTAGATGCATTACCACTACAACAAAAATTGCGTATCCCAATGCGCGCAGATAGCCGCTCAATGAACTTATCTAATGCAGTATCTGTATTTGTCTATGAAGCATGGCGTCAACTAGACTTCCCAGGGGCAGTTTAAACTAACCTAAACCAAACAAGGTAAGTAAGCACTTACCTTTCACTCACTTACTATCTCGGCTCTAACAGCTGTACTAATAACTGTGCGGTTCTTTGCCCTCTAAATTCATTCACATCTAGACTATATACACAGAACACTTTTTTCACCGAAAGATTAGGCCAAACTTCTGGATCGATATTAAAGGCAATGGCATCAATTAACTTTCCTTGGTGCTCTAACATCATTTTAAGATGTTTTTGGCCAACGATACGTTGTTGTTTTAATTCGAATACACCATCAAATACAGGCGCAGGGAAACCTTGCCCCCAAGGCCCCGCGTCACGTAGCTCTTGCGCAATACATAAATCTAATTGATCCGGCGTTAATTGCCCGTCAGATAAAATAACATTTTGTAATAGGTGCTCCTCCACTTGTTCTGCTAATACTTTATTTAAGGTGTCATTAAACAGCGTAAAGTCTGTCTCCAATAAGCTCAGCCCTGCCGCCATCGCATGCCCACCAAACTTTAAAATCACGCCTGGAATCGTTTTATCAACCACATCCAACATATCGCGAATATGTACGCCAGGAATAGAGCGGGCAGAGCCTTTAATTTCACCGTCGTTAGCGCGGGCAAAAGCAAAGGTTGGGCGGTAATACCTTTCTTTAATGCGTGATGCGACTAGCCCAATGACACCTTGATGCCAATCAGCTTCAAATAAACATAAGGCTAACGGTAAGTTATCTTGATCAATGGACAGCTTTTGCAAATTAGCGAGTGCTTCCTGCTGCATACTTTGCTCTATCTCACGGCGAGACACATTTAAACCATCCAACTCTGTCGCTAAGGTATTTGCATGCAATGGGTCATCGCATAATAACAGTTCCACACCATGGCTCATCTCATCCAAACGCCCTGCCGCATTTAACCTTGGACCTAATGAGAAACCTAAATCTGTTGCCACCAGCTGTTGTTGGTTGCGTTTTGCAACTTGAATTAATGCGCTAATGCCAGGACGGCAATATCCAGCTCTGATACGCGCTAAACCTTGATGTACTAACGTACGGTTATTAGCATCTAATTTCACGACATCAGCCACAGTGCCTAACGCGACTATGTCTAAGAAATTTGCCAAATTAGGCGCAGGGTATTGTGTAAAACAGCCTTTTTCTTGCATTAGCGAGCGCAGTGCTAACATTACATAAAATGCCACACCAACCCCGGCTAAGTTTTTACTAGGAAAGTCACAGCCAACTTGGTTTGGGTTAACAATGGCATCGGCAATTGGGGTTTCTTCCCCAGGTAAGTGGTGATCGGTAACCAATACCTTAATGCCAAGCTTGTTAGCATGCGCAACACCACTAATACTAGAAATCCCATTATCTACTGTCATTAGCAGTTCAGCGCCCTGCTGCACTGCTAAATCAACAATTTCAGGGCTTAAACCATAGCCGTAATCAAAGCGATTAGGTACAAGATAATCCACCTGTTGAAAGCCCAACGCTCGCAATGACAAGACACTTAATGCAGTACTAGTTGCACCATCGGCATCAAAATCCCCAACAATAATAATTTTTTGTTGTGCTACATAAGCCTCGTATAACAAGTTACACGCGTCACTCATCCCCTTTAATTGGTTGGCATGAATCAAGGTTTTAGTGCTGTTATCTAATTCAGTATTATCGGTAATACCACGACTTGCATAAAGCTTGGTTAATAGAGGTGAGCAAGATAATGACAATATGCTATCGTCACATTGAAGCGGGCGTTGTTGAACTTGTGTTTTATTAATTTCTAGAGACATAAAAACTGCACGATAAGGAATTATCAATGCAGTTTACAAATAGCTGATGTACTAGTCTATTTTTTTTGCTCTAATACTTGCAGTAAACGTTCTGGTGGTAAGTAACCCGGCATAGCCGTACCATCTTCTAGGAAGATAGTTGGTGTTCCTGTGATACCTAATGCGACGCCTAGATCATATTGTTCTTTCACTGTGTTATCACAAGTCACAGGCTCAATGTTACGACGTTTTTTAGCGTCATCCATTGCACCTTTACGATCCTCTGAACACCATACTGATACCATAGTATGATAAGCATTTGAGTTAACGCCACCACGTGGGAAAGCTAAATAACGCACTGTAATGCCTAGGTCATTATACTCTTGCATTTGTGAATGCAATTTCTGACAGTAAGCGCAACTAGTATCAGAGAAAACAGTAATGACATGTTTTTCATCATCAGCTTTGTAAATGATCATATCTTTTTCAAAGTCTTTGATTTTTGCAAAGTGTTCTGCACTATTTGCTTTACGCACTTCATCAACTTTAGCGCTAGTTAAGTTATTCATGCCATTATCTAAATCATAGATATCGCCATTTAATAAAAACTGACCGTCTTCACTAATGTAATAGATAGCACCTTGGCTAACAATTTCATATAACCCTTTAACAGGCGACTCATCGATAGAGTCCACTTCTACTTTTAATGATTGTAACTTTTTAGTAAGTAGTTCGTTCACTTCTGGTGAAATAGCCGCAAAGCTATTGGTGCTAAGTAGCATCCCAGCAACTAATGCACCTACCGTTTTTTTAACGTTCAATATGGACATCATGACCCCTGAAAAATTAAATTAAAGACGATTGATTATGCCTATCTTAATAACTAATGTGAATGCCTTTATATCTCATATTAGCCTCTGTGATAAATCACCTCTGTGCGACTTTAGTATAAGAACACCATTAATTAAGCACGAGGGTGATGTTCTTCATGTAATAGTTTTAACCTATCTTTTGCAATATGTGTATAGATTTGCGTTGTCGATAAATCACTATGGCCTAACAGCATTTGTACAACACGCAAATCAGCACCATAGTTCAACAGATGTGTTGCAAAAGCATGGCGTAATACATGTGGTGATAAGGCTTCTTTGTCTATGCCTGCTAATTGCGCATAATGTTTAATACGATGCCAAAAGGTTTGCCTTACCATTTGTGTACCACGACGGCTTGGAAACAACACGTCGCTACTCTGGCCGGACAATAACACTGAGCGCATCTCTTCGATATAACACTCTAACCAATATACTGACTCTTCTCCCAATGGCACTAATCGGGTTTTGTTGCCTTTACCAGTAATTCGGATCACGCCCTGTTTTAGGTTAATCTCTTCCATGGTTAAACCGACTAACTCTGTGACACGTAAGCCCGTTGCGTATAACACCTCTAACATCGCCTTATCTCTGAATTGAATCGGATCCCCCAATTCTGGTGCTGCAAGTAATGCATCCACTTCAGATTCCGATAATGATTTGGGTAAAGGTTTCACGATTTTAGGGCTTTCTAACTTAGCACTTGGATCATCTTCGCGTATTTTTTCACGACATAAATACTGGTAATAACGACGAACAGCACTCATCAAACGTGCTGTAGAGGTGCTTTTATAATCTATCTCCCCTTTTAACCTATTCTCAAAGTAATCACTGAGTTGACGTGCTGTTGCATCACTTAATGTGGCATTGTGTTTAGCGAGGTATAATTCAACTAAAGAGAGATCATGACGATACGAATCCAGCGTATTTTTAGATAATCCACGCTCTAACCACAGTGAATCTAAAAATTGTTCGATGCTTAATACTTCCATTCCTACTGCCTTAACGGTAAATTAGCGCCTCTTTTATTTTTCTTCAAAAGGTCGCATATGAAAATCGGTTTATTTTATGGCTCTAGCACTTGTTACACAGAAATCGCTGCAGAAAAAATTCAAGCAGAGCTAGGCGAATCATTAGTGGACCTATTTAACATAAAAGATGAGGGATTAAGCAAGGTAAATGATTACGATATTCTCATTTTAGGCATTTCTACGTGGGATTTTGGCGAACTTCAAGAAGATTGGGGTAAGTTATGGGATCAAATCGACGGCTTAACTGTCAATGGGAAAATTGTCGCTATTTTTGGTTTAGGCGATCAAGATGGTTATAGCGAATGGTTTGTAGATGCAGTAGGTATGCTACATGATAAATTATTACCACAACAACCTAGGTTTATTGGTTACTGGCCCGTTGAAGGCTATCAGTTTGATGCTTCTAAAGCACTCACAGAGGATGGCCAATACTTTGTTGGTTTAGCCTTAGATGAAGATACACAATACGAACTAAGCGACCAACGTATTAGTGAGTGGTGTTTGCAGATCTTAGAAGAGATACAAGAATTATTATAAAATACCTATTCAAGTCATTCTGTAATAGAAATACAAACTGAAAACGATCAAGTAACAGCGTGATACATTGCAGCTATATAACTGCATAACAGCGCTGTTAACCTTCACTCCATATAATACTGCATAGTTTAAACCTTATTTTTCAAAAACTTATAAAACCCTATTTCTAAGAAAATTAATATTGCATAATCAGTTTCCATCATTGAATAGAAGCTATCCGCGCTACATATTTTTACACTTATCTGACCTTATTATCATTGTTATCTTATTTTTATGTAATTAAATTTCAATATCGTAACTCTCCTGATCCAGATCAATCACCTCTATCCCACTTTGGTTAAGCTACAAATATAAAATTTATGAACATTATTTAACCTAATTCTAGTGACGAGCACTACCGAAAAAGTTTAAATTTAACCAGAGTAAAGGAGTACCTCCTCAATGCCAAAAAACAACAAAACCAAGAGCTATAAAGATCTGCACAAGCCAGCCAGCGAGTTTGCCTCAAGAGCAGATTATCTAAATCATGAATTACAAATCATGAAACCACGTCGTTATCGATTAAACCTACCGGGGCGAGACTTCAATTTTGAATGGGAAGATCTCGTACCAGCAGTAGCAGGCACTATTGGTATCATTGCTATGTACTCAGCAGTAATGATGTCATGGGCAGATGGCCTAACAGAGCAATGGGCACATATCACCCTAGGAAAAGACTTCGCTATTGAAGTCGCTCGTGTAGAGATGTTAATACCAGCCTTTCTCTTCTGTATTGTTGCCTCTGGTTTTGTAAACCCTAAAGCAAATTTAGCAGGTAACCATGGACCAATGATTCCGCTAATAGGAGCTATTGCACTTGCTGGAGCACACCCGCTAGCATTAGCTATATTGCTAGGTATTTTTGGCTTATTACTAAGTTACTTTAAAGGCGGATCTAAACTAGTGAACCTCACCAGTGAAGGCGTTGCCGGTGGATTATTAGTCTTTTTAGGCTTTACTGGTGCATTCAGTCAAATAGGTCAAATTCAAGACTGGGCTAAAGGTTTAGCATCGGCAGATGTGGCTACAGGCAGTATGGGTTACATTGGGCTAGTCGTACTCGCTGCCAATATTGTTTTATATGCCATTCTAGCCAAAATAAACAAACGTTGGCTAGCTATCCCAGCTTGTGCCATCACAGGCCTACTTATTGCCCTAGCTTTTGGTGCAGGATTCGACTTAACCTTTGAAACAGAAATGGGATTGCCTAATTTAAACCCTGTTTATTGGTGGGGAAGTACGACTGAAGGTTGGATGTTAGGTTTACCTAATCTAGAGCACTTTATCGCCTCTTTACCTTTTGCTATTTTAGCCGTGGCGATGTGGTCTCCGGACTTTTTAGGGCACCGTATATTTCAAGAGTTGAACTACCCAAAAGACACTGAAGAAGTATTAATGGATGTCGATGATACGATGACCATGTGTTCAGTTCGTCAAATGGTGGGTACTGCAGTGGGTGGTGGTAATATCACCTCTTCATGGGGGACTTATATGATTCCAGCGGCCATTGCTAAACGCCCTATTCCAGCTGGCTCTATTATCCTAGGTAGCTTGGTGATGCTAATTGCATTCTTGGGCTTCCCAATGGATATTGCAGTTTGGCCTCCAGTAATGCGTATCGCGTTATTGGTGGGTGTTTTCCTACCGCTACTAGAAGCAGGTATGCAGATGATTAAAAATACTAAAGACTCTCAAGCTGCGGGTATTTGTATCTTTACTGCTGCGGTATTTAATCCTGTCTTAGCTTGGGCTTTAACCATGTTACTTGATAATAACGGTTTAATTGGTGATAAAGAGCGTGCTAAACGTTTATCATTTTTAGATAAGGTGATTATTCCAGGCTCGGTATTAATCGTGTGCTTTATTGCTATGGTCGCTGTAGGTATGTTTGAAAAACAATATGGTTTACCTGCTTTATTATAAAGCTTATTAACTACACACAGAAAAGGCGCTGTTCATAGCGCCTTTTTTATACCCCAATTTCACTCAATAAAAATGCAGATTAACCTAAACCACTTACACAGCGTTAACCTAGGATGCCTTAATATCAACAACCAAGTCCGGTGAAATTTGTTGTAATGATATGAGTAACTCATGCTGCTCAAAGTGCTGTGCAGTTGAAATTTGAAAGTGACTGGTAAACACTGTTTCACCAATGCCTGGTACACCAATACGATTACATTCCATATTTTGCACTTGTAGCTCATAGTCATTTAAAACAGATGAAATATCCCTTACTAACCCTAATCTATCTTTTGCATCAATAGTCACTGAAAAGTGCTTAACTTGCTGCGGTTCCACTAAAGGAATCACTTCCCAGCTGACATTCAAGCCTAACTGCTTAATTTCATTGATCAGTATTTCAAGGTACAGCTGATCAAGTTCGACTTTAATTAATCCAGCCATCATGTTGTCGATATGGTTGATTTTACTGTTTAACCACTTACCTTCTAAAGCATGTGTTTTTTCCGATAAAATATTCACTAAATTAAATTGATACTGACCTGTGATCGTCAATAGTATTTGATTGTTCATATGAATTAGCTCCTTTAGTTTTATTTAAACAACAAGTTTTCACTATTATCACTGGTTCAATTCCCCACTTCTCTGACCTCAAACATAAAAAACACAATATTGTTAATGCTGAAGGGCTTTAATCGTTATTAATAAACACGATGTAAAAGAAAACTGTAATTTTATTACAAGTCTACGTACAAGTTGATGTGAATCAATTTTTGAAAATCAGCCTTTGCTAAACTAGTAACTAATCCATCACGGGGTAACTTCTAAGATGCAAATAGACAACAGAACAAACAAGCTTCTAGCTTATCAAATGACCAACCAATACAGCGCAACTGCTGACCAAGCATGCCAGCATTTTTTATCTGACTCTTATATTACGCTGATGTTGAAGCCACTTATTGTTCTGTTATTTACCATCATTTGCATTGCCCTAGGACAAACAAATTCTAACTATTTTTTTAATCACTAACGGTAAAGGTAAAGCTTTATGACTAAATTAAACGAAGCATTTGAATCAGCATGGGAAGGTTTTGCAGGCGAAACATGGAAAACTGAAGTCAACGTGCGCGATTTTATCCAACAAAACTACACACCATTTGAAGGTGATGAAAGTTTTCTAGCAGATGCGACTAAAGCAACAGATGAGCTTTGGGAAAATGTAATGGTGGGCATTAAACAGGAAAATGCAACGCATGCGCCTGTTGATTTCGATACGGATGTTGTTTCTACTATTACCGCACATGACGCTGGCTACATTAACAAAGACCTAGAAACAATCGTGGGCCTACAAACTGAAAAACCATTAAAACGTGCGCTTATCCCGAACGGCGGTATTCGTATGATCGATGGATCTTGTAAAGTGTACGGTAAAGAACTAGATGACGGTATTCGTACTATCTACTCTGAATACCGTAAAACGCATAACCAAGGTGTATTTGATGTTTACACTGGCGATATTCTTAAATGTCGTAAATCAGGTGTGTTAACAGGTTTACCTGATGCCTACGGTCGTGGTCGTATCATTGGTGATTACCGTCGTGTTGCTTTATACGGCATCGACTTCCTAATGGCAGAAAAAGCAGCACAGCATAAAAGCTTAGAAGCAGAACTGATCGCTGGGACTTCATTAGAAGACACCATGAAACTGCGTGAAGAGATTTTTGAGCAATACCGTGCACTTGACCAAATGAAAGTAATGGCTGCTAAATATGGTTCCGATATTTCAGGTCCAGCGACTAGTGCCAAAGAAGCAATTCAGTGGACTTATTTTGGTTACCTAGCGGCAATTAAATCACAAAATGGCGCAGCAATGTCATTTGGCCGTACTGCTTCATTCTTAGATATCTACATCGAAAAAGATCTTAAAGCAGGTCTAATCACAGAAACAGATGCACAAGAATTAATTGACCACTTAGTAATGAAACTACGTATGGTTCGTTTCTTACGTACGCCTGAGTACGATGACCTATTCTCTGGTGACCCAATTTGGGCAACTGAATCAATCGGTGGTATGGGTGTTGATGGTCGTACATTAGTGACTAAAAACTGCTTCCGTTTTTTACATACTCAATACACTATGGGTCCTTCTCCAGAGCCAAACATTACTGTTTTATGGTCTGAAGATTTACCAATTAACTTCAAAAAATACTGTGCAAAAGTATCTATCGATACTTCATCTATCCAGTATGAAAATGATGACTTAATGCGTACTGACTTCGATAACGATGATTATGCAATTGCTTGTTGTGTATCTCCAATGATTGTTGGTAAACAGATGCAATTCTTTGGTGCACGTGCCAACTTAGCAAAAACACTTCTGTACGCAATTAACGGCGGCGTTGATGAAAAATCTAAAATGCAAGTGGGTCCTAAAACATTGCCAGCGATCACTTCTGAGGTATTAGATTACAATGAAGTTTACTCAAACCTTGATCACTTCATGGACTGGTTAGCAGAGCAATACGTGACAGCACTTAACTGTATTCACTACATGCACGACAAATACAGCTATGAAGCAGCATTAATGGCACTTCATGACCGTGATGTTTCTCGTACAATGGCTTGTGGTATTGCAGGGCTTTCAATTGCAGCCGATTCATTAGCAGCTATTAAATACGCAAAAGTTAAACCTATTCGTGACGAAGATGGTATTGCAACTGACTTTGAAATTGAAGGTGATTACCCTAAATTTGGTAACAATGATCCACGTGTTGATGATATTGCATGTGAATTAGTTGAAACTTTCATGAAGAAAATCAAATCACGTCCAATGTACCGCAATGCACGTGCAACACAATCAATCCTTACTATTACTTCTAATGTTGTATACGGTAAGAAAACAGGTAACACACCAGACGGTCGTCGCGCAGGTATGCCATTTGCACCAGGTGCAAACCCAATGCACGGACGTGATGAAAAAGGTGCAGTTGCCTCATTAACATCAGTTTCTAAACTACCGTTTGCTTACGCACAGGATGGTATCTCTTACACATTCTCTATCGTACCAAACGCACTGGGTAAAACCGATGATTCACAAAAATCAAACCTAGCAGGTTTAATGGATGGTTACTTTAAACACACACCAGACATTGAAGGTGGCCAACATTTAAATGTAAATGTAATGAACCGTGACATGCTACTAGATGCGATGGAAAACCCTGATAAATATCCACAGTTAACGATTCGTGTTTCTGGTTACGCAGTACGCTTTAATTCATTAACTGCAGAGCAAAAACAGGACGTTATTACACGTACCTTTACTGCTAGCCTGTAACTCTCAATTTGTATTTGTAGAGAGTAAGATAACGGGCTAACCTTTCAAAGGTTTCATCTTAACGGGTGAAACCTTTATTTTTACCATTAACCAAATATTATTTAACTGTTCTTTTCCATCAAATTGAATAAGTATGAGCAATATTAAGAGCACAATTAAATAATTTATTTTAGAGGTAACTTTATGCCAGTGACTGGTCGAGTACATTCAATTGAAACCTGTGGCACCGTTGACGGGCCAGGCATTCGCTTTATCATTTTTTTACAAGGTTGCCTAATGCGTTGCCAGTATTGTCATAATCGCGACACTTGGGATACCGAAGGCGGCAAAGAGATGACTGTCGACGAACTCATGAAAGAACTATTACAGTATCGCCACTTTATGAATGCATCAGGCGGAGGGATCACTATTTCCGGTGGCGAAGCCATGTTACAACCTGAATTTGTACAAGCTATGTTTGAAGCTTGCCGTTTAGAAGGCATTCACACTTGTTTAGACACTAATGGATTTGTACGTAAAATTGATGATAGAACCAAAAAAATCTTAGACAGTACCGACCTGGTACTGTTAGATATAAAACAGATGGATAACAAAAAGCATATCGACCTCACTCATGTGAGTAATAAATACACCTTAGAGTTTGCTCAGTATTTGGCTGACCATAATCAAGCGGTGTATTTACGTTATGTCGTTGTACCGGGTATAACCGATAGCCTAGAGGATGCACATGCATTAGGTAAATTCATTCAACCAATGAAAAATATAGAGAAGATTGAAATGTTGCCTTATCACGAATTAGGTCGACATAAATGGATTGAGATGGGTGAAATATATCCACTAGAAGGAGTTCACCCTCCAACCAAAGAGGTCATGACAGCGGTACAACAAGTCTTATTAGAATATCATCCGAGCGTTATTTTTTAACAAAATACTCACCCATATCCATCTCCTACTTTTATCTCACTTGTTAAGGCAGTTTGTACTGCCTTTATGTTAAGCTTAGCTTTTTTGATTGAGCAGTAACATTATGACCTCTTTTATTTGCCCGCTTTGCCAAACCCCCTTTACACGAACCAACAACACACAAGTTTGTGAAAATAACCATCACTTTGATATTGCGAAAGAAGGTTATTTAAATCTACTGCCCGTGCAGTCTAAAAGCTCTAAGAACCCCGGTGATAATCAAGAGATGATGATAGCAAGACGTGCATTTCTTAATACTGATGGTTACTTACCTTTAGCCAATAAAGTCGCAGAGGTCAGTAAGCATTATTTGGCGGGTAACGAGCAAGCACGTATTTTAGATCTCGGTTGTGGGGAAGGTTATTACACCAATATCATCAAAGAAAAATTGCCAAACTATGACCTATGTGGTGTAGATATTTCTAAAGTAGCAGTACGTTATGCAGCAAAACGCTATAAAAGTATCGATTTCTGTGTCGCTAGTGCTTACCAGATTCCACTAGCAGATGACACACTAGACTTAATGATCCGTATCTATGCGCCTTCAAAAGCTGAAGAACTTCAGAGATTAATCAAGAAAAACTGTTATTTAATTACAGTAACACCTGCGCCACGTCACTTATATCAACTAAGAGAAGTCATTTATGAACAAATAAATGCACATGCTGAAGACAATGAAGCGGTTAATGGTTTTAGCAAAATAGAGAAAATAGGCTTAAATTACACACTAGAAATTGAAAGTTCACAGCAATTAAAAGACCTGATTAACATGACTCCCTTTGCTTGGAAGTTCACAAAAGAGAAATTAGATAAACTACTAAATCAATCAAAATGGCAAATTGAATGCGACTTCAATATTGAAATATTTCAAAAAGATTAAATTAATTCATTATTGTAGAGAAAATTATCGCCACCTTTTTTAAAGCCTCTATTAAGTAACTTTGCTAGGTCAATAAATCGAGGCTTATCGACCATTACCTGTTGACCAGATTGTTTACCATTAACAACTTCAATAATTTCCACATACCAAGCAAACAGTGATGGTGAAAGGGTTTGCTGTGATCTTTTACCTAACCATAATAAACAATGAATAGGTAAACCAATCAAAAACAGGATAAAAGTAGCGGTACTCGGCCAAGAAAAATAAGTAGGCAACAGGATATAAAGTGAGGCAACAAAGACGATAAAAATAGGAAATATTTTAATCAATAGCTGCGTATAACAAACCATTTTACTATCAATAAATAATGAATATAGGCAACTTTGTTTAGGCCAAGTCTTTAAATATTGATCACCTTTTTTTACTAAATCAAAAAATATAAACAATGCAACTCTCCTTAAAAAAGATTAGACCTTTATCCCATAAATAACATTCCGCTTAATTGAACAAAAAATATTCAAATTTTAATTGATTTGGAATAGTTTTTAGCAAATTGTTATTTGTAATTTTATTACATACGGGTAAAATTACCAATATAACTTAATGTGAGCAAGGTCAACGAATGCTGAGTACTAATTAAGTTGTACCTAATCATTATATACTAGCTTAATATCAGGCTTTGGTTTGATATTTTTTGTTAATTCTTTACTGAATGGAATTTTTTCATGAGCAATAAATTAGTCCTTGTACTTAACTGTGGTAGTTCTTCGCTTAAATTTGCTGTTATTAATGCAAACAATGGTGATGAAATCATCAGTGGCTTAGCAGAATGTTTTAACCTTCCTGATGCACGCATCAAATGGAAATTTGATGGTAAGAAGGAGTCAGCTAAACTTCCTGAGAACAGTGCTCACTCTGCAGCGATTAGCTTCATCGTTGAAGAAGTAGTCAACAAAGTTGAAGGTCTAGCAGAGCAATTTATTGCTGTTGGGCATCGTATCGTTCACGGTGGTGAAAAGTTCACTCAATCTGTGATTATCGATGACGCAGTATTAGAAGGTATTGAAGAGTGTGCATCACTTGCACCTCTACACAACCCAGCTCATATCTTAGGTATTAAAGCAGCACAAGAAGCTTTCCCTTCTTTACAACAAGTTGCTGTATTTGATACTGCTTTCCATCAATCAATGCCAGCTAAAGCATTCCTATACGCTTTACCTTACAACCTATACAAAGAATCTCATATTCGTCGTTACGGCATGCACGGTACTAGCCACTTATTCGTGACTGGCGAAGCAGCTAAAGTATTAAACAAACCAGTATCTGAAACTAACATTATCTCTGCTCACTTAGGTAATGGCGCATCAGTTGCGGCTATTAAAAACGGTAAATCAGTTGATACAAGCATGGGGATGACTCCACTTGCTGGTCTAGTAATGGGAACACG
Organism: Psychromonas sp. KJ10-5; assembly: GCF_055808325.1. Lineage (NCBI taxonomy): Bacteria > Pseudomonadati > Pseudomonadota > Gammaproteobacteria > Alteromonadales > Psychromonadaceae > Psychromonas > Psychromonas sp. KJ10-5. The sequence continues at coordinate 2,291,637 of NZ_CM147864.1, forward strand.
TTGTGGTGATATTGACCCAAGTATCATTGAGCACCTAGTTGAACGTAAAGGTTACAGCCTGAAAGGTGTAATGGATATGTTACAAAAACAAAGTGGTCTATTAGGTATTTCTGGCCTATCTAGTGACTGTCGTGATATCGAAGATAACTACAAAGAAGGTCATGAAGGTGCAACACTAGCTATCGAAATGTTCTGCTACCGTCTAGCTAAATACATTGCTTCTTACGCTGTACCACTAGGCCGTATCGATGCAATCGTATTCACTGGTGGTATCGGTGAGAACTCTGACATCATTCGTGAAAAAGTATTAGACCTACTGACTATCTTTGGTTACAAAGTCGATGCAGAGAAAAACAAAATTGCATTATTCGGTACTCAAGGTGTCATCACTGCTGAAGATTCACCTATCGCAATGGTTATCCCAACTAATGAAGAATGGGTTATCGCACAAGATTCTGCTGCATTAGTATCAGCATAATTACCACTAATTTTTAAAGGGAGTCTATACTCCCTTTTTTTGATCTTATAAAAGGAAAGCTCATGGCACGTACAATAATGCTTATCCCAATCGGGGCTGGTGTTGGTGTTACTTCAGTTAGTCTTGGTATGGTTCGCGCAATGGAGCGTCAAGGCGTTGCAGTTAACTTCTTCAAACCAATTGCTCAACCTCGTCAAGGTGACCACGGTACAGAACGTTCAACAACGACTCTACGTAACTCATGCAACATCCTACCTCCTGAACCTTTTGCAATGAAATACGCTGAAAACCTTATTTCTTCAGGTCGCACTTCAGAATTGCTTGAAAATATTGTTGAGCGTTTCCGTGAAGGCACTAAAGACAGCGATGTAATTATCGTTGAGGGTTTAGTACCTACTGATAAACACCAGTTTGCCAATAGTGTTAACTACAGTATTGCTAAAGCACTAGGTGCAGAGATGGTATTTGTTACTCATCCAAGTAACGATACCTCTCAACAATTGAAAGAGCGCATGGAAATTGCAGTTTCTTCATTTGGTGGTAAAGACAATGAGCGTATTGCCGGTTGCATCATTAATAAAGTGGGCGCGCCAATTGATGAAAATGATAAAACAGGTATGGATATCACAGAGATGTTCGACATTCCTGAAGCAAGCATTAATAACAATCTTGAAGTGTTACAAATGTTTAGCAAAAGCCCATTGCCAATCTTAGGTTGCATTCCATGGAGTGCTGAACTAATTGCCCCTCGTGTTAAAGATTTAGCCGTTCACTTAGAAGCAAAAATCTTAAATGCAGGCGATTTAGAAAACCGTCGTTTACACTCTGTTACTTTCTGCGCACGCTCTATTCCAAACATGGTTGAGCACTTTAAAGCAGGCTCAATGCTAGTGACTTCTGGCGACCGTAGTGATGTAATTATTGCAGCTTGTTTAGCAGTAATGAATGGCATGAAGATCGGTTGTTTATTATTGACGGGTGATTACACACCTGAAGAAGAAGTAATTAAACTGTGTCAAAGTGCAATGGATGCGGGTTTACCTATTCTATTGATTAAAAGTAACACATGGCAAACAGCTCAACGTTTACAGAACTTCAACATGGAAATTCCAGTTGACGATCTAGAGCGTATTGAAAAAGTACAAGAGTACATCGCAAGCCACATTGATAAACACTGGTTAAACACGTTAACTGAAGATTCTTCATTATCACGTCGTTTATCACCACCAGCATTCCGTTACCATTTAACAGAGTTAGCACGTAAAGCAAACCAACGCATCGTGTTACCTGAAGGTGAAGAGCCACGTACTATCCAAGCAGCAGTTATCTGTGCGCAACGTGGTATCGCTAAACCTGTATTACTAGGTAACCCAGAAGAGATCCACCGCATCGCAACACAACAAGGTATTGTTGTGACAGATGAAGTTGAAATCGTAAATCCTGTTGATGTGATTGAGCAATATGTAGCGCCTATGGTTGCATTACGTAAAGGCAAAGGTTTAACAGAAGTTGTAGCACGTGAACAACTGCAAGACACAGTAGTACTAGGTACTATGATGTTAGCGGAAAATGAAGTAGCAGGTCTAGTATCTGGTGCAGTTCATACTACAGCAAACACAATCCGCCCTGCTTTACAGCTAATCAAAACAGCTCCAGGTGCGAGTTTAGTATCTTCAATCTTCTTCATGCTATTGCCTGATCAAGTATTGGTATACGGTGACTGTGCAATCAACCCAGACCCAACAGCTGACCAATTAGCTGATATCGCTATTCAATCAGCTGACTCAGCGATTGCCTTTGGTATTGATCCTAAAGTAGCGATGATCAGTTACTCTACAGGTAACTCAGGTGCAGGTTCAGATGTTGAGAAAGTACGTGAAGCAACTAAGATTGCACAAGAGCGTCGTCCAGACTTATTAATCGACGGCCCTCTACAATACGATGCAGCTGTGATGGAAAATGTAGCGAAGAGCAAAGCGCCAGACTCTAAAGTAGCTGGTCAAGCAACCGTATTTATCTTCCCTGACTTGAACACAGGTAATACAACGTACAAAGCGGTACAACGTAGTGCTAACTTAATCAGTATTGGTCCAATGCTACAAGGTATGCGCAAACCTGTTAATGACTTGTCTCGTGGAGCATTAGTAGACGATATTGTTTACACCATTGCACTTACAGCAATTCAAGCAACACAAGCTAGTGAAAAAGCGGCGTTAATCGAAGGTTAATCTTTACTTAACAAGCTAACCACAACATTAAAGCCCCGTTTAACTACTAAAGTTAAACGGGGCTTTTTATTATCTAAACGATTATCTAAACGATTATCTAAACGATTATCTAAACGATTATCTAAACAGTCATCTTAAATAACTTTACAGGAGGGAATAACTAATCAGTTTGTCCTCTTTATAATACTTACCACACAGAAGTGAGTGATTTTAACCAGTAAAATAAATCAGCAAGTTAATGGAATTGGTATTATGTCACGGAGAGATACAATGAAATATTTTTTATGTACCAGCCTAATGATCATCAGCTTGTTTGCACAAGCTAAGCAAGCTACTAGCGATTTAGGTTACACCATGCAAATTCCTGATAGTTGGTCGCCACTAACAGGGCCAGAAATAAAAGCGAATCCTGATCTTTTTAATTTCGATCAAATAGAAGGCATTCCACCAGCATTGTTAGAGCAGGTTATACCAGTTATCCAATCTGGCAATATGGCTCTTTATTTTATTCCCAATAATACAGAGGATGCTGTAAGTAGCTTTACCGATAACATTAATGTCATGAAGCAAGTAGGGAGTGTACCTAATAATGCCAATGAGCTTGCTGAAGTCTGTGCCAGTGCAAAATCAGAGCTAAGCAGTCTCTTTCAACGCGACATTACACTCTATGAGTGTAAACAAACTGAAGTGATAGGTAGAAATGCTCTGTATGCTAAATTTGATGGAGGCTTAGAAGGCACTGTCTCTATGCAATATCATATTTCCCTGTCTGAAAACGTCTTCTTAATGTTTACCGCAACAGCTAAAGTTGATACTTACAAAAACCTGGAGAATGCATTCAATCAAGCGATTAACACTGTCAGTATTAAATAACTCGCTGTACTTGTAAGTTCATTGATAACAAAATAAATAAGCTATAAAAAAATAAATAAGCTATAAAAAAGAAGCGATATGCGCTCCTTTTAAATACAACTTAAAATATATCTACTACACAGGCTGTAATGTCACTAGCACGCATTTTAAGCCTTTATCGGGTTCAATATTAATAAATTCACTCGGTGGTTTTATGATATCGATAACTTTAGCTTGAGGGCAATGCTCAGCAAGTGAATCGGTAATAAATTGGAAATCCAAATCAGGGCTATTTAGGCATAATAATGCCTGTCCGCCATCCTTTAACAATTCAGGTAAACGGCGCATAATTTTAGGGTAATCACGCTTAATATTAACACTCCCCTTCTGCAAAGAAGGCGGATCAGCGACAATAATATCGTAAGGTCCTAAACGCTTAACCTTGCCCCAAGACTTGAATAAGTCATGTCCCAAGTATTTTACTTTATCTAAATCATGGCCATTTAAACGATGGTTATCACGCCCTACCGCCAATGCCGCTTTACTCATATCTAAATTAACGACTTGCTCTGCGCCACCTGCAATGGCAGCAGCAGAAAAAGCACAGGTATAAGAGAATAAGTTAAGTACTCGTTTACCTTCACTATGTTCTTTTAACCAAGTTCGACCATTTTTCATATCCAAAAAAATACCGTAGTTTTGGTTTTTTCCTAGGCTGATTTTGTAAGATAAACCATTTTCATCGGCAGTATAATCCGTGAACTCTTCACCGTATAAAACAAAGGTAGGCGCAAGTTCACGACAACGAAACTGCACTTGGATACTTTCTACAGTAAAACCTCTGTTGTTTAACTCTGCTAATAGACATTCACTTAAATTAGCCAACCATTGGTCACTTTCTTCTTTATAAAGAATAATCAGAGCAACTGGTGATAACCAATCAATATTGAAATGTTGGTACTCAGGGTAATTAAACCCTCGGCCGTGAAATAAACGCGCCATCTCTTTCTCTTGCCCTGCTTTTATTTCAGGGAAATGCATTTTTTCTAGCAATGCTGTAAACATATTATTTTTCTTCTTTATTAGTAACGTTAACTAAACTCTCTGACACTGTATTTTGTGATTCAGCATCTATTTTGTCTTGATCGATATTTTCTAGCACTTCAACCTCTTCATCAGAGCTTAATAAAATAGCAACCCAACGCCCATCTTCACTGCTCTCTAAGGCAATCTTTAAAATCATGGTTAATGGTACAGATAAAAGCATGCCAACCATACCCAATAACCAGCCCCAGAATATTAATGATAGAAATACCACTAAAGTTGATAAGCCTAAACTACGCCCCATAAAGCGGGGTTCAACCAAATTCCCCATGATCATATTCACACTCACAAACAACCCGACTACAACCGAAGCATAACCCGCTCCAAGTTGTAAAAATGTTAATATCACCGCAGGTACAGCTGAGATGATTGAACCAATATTAGGAATATAATTAAGAAGGAATGCTAGCAAAGCCCACAACACATAAAACTGCACACCAATTGCCCATAACACGCAGCCAATGATCAAACCTGTTGCCAAACTGACTAGCGTTTTAATTGCCATATATTGGTTAACCATTTTTAAAAAATGGTCTAGCTTTTTATCTGTTTCCGCGGAATCATTAAAGGCCATATGCAGCTTTTTAGTAAATACCTTGCCTTCCGCTAACATAAATACCACGGTTAATAGCAGCAGAAAGATATTACCCAGTACACTACTGAAACCACTTAAAGTAGAGGTTACTAAGTTCATCACTTTACTTGGATCAAAATAGCTCCCAACCTCATCCATAGACAAAGCAATATCATGTCCAGCTAACCACTCGACAAGCCAATTTACCTGCTCAGTGAGCTGTGCTTCATAAGTGGGAATAGCTTTTCTAAAGTCATTTACAGCAGCACCAATTACACCTCCTAAGACGATGAAAAGAGAGAAAATGGTGGCAATAACTAATGTAATCGCCAATCCTCTTGGTAGTTTTTTAGACTCCAGATAATTAATCGCAGGGTTACAAATAATTGCCACAAATAAAGACAATAAAAAAGGAACAACAATCGGAGCAGCCACTTTTATCCCAGCTAAAGAGATAACCAAAGCAGAACAATACAGCGCGGTGCGAGCTGCTGTAGAAGTATTAACCATATTGCACTTTCCTTAATAGATTTGGTTGTAAATAAGGTTATTAGCGCTAAGTATAATGGATAGACTAACAATAATAACTAAGAATTTAACCACCTGAAATATAAACATATTATATTACTAATAAGCCTGTTTTAGAGGCATTTTTCCGATTAAAAAACACTTTTAGTAATAAGTGACCTAAATCTCTTTAAAAATAATAACAATCCGCACATTAAAGTGATCCTGATCAATATGAGAATCCCCATTCTTCCTATAATCAAATTGAAAGTTATTTACTAAGTCTGTTTTTACCAAGTCACCTTAATAAAGCACTTTTAAAGATTTTAAATTTATTAAACTTTGGAGAAATATATGACTGTAAGCAATGTCACTGAACTAAATGCAATGGTTGCTCGAGTGAAAGCAGCACAAAAAGAATTTGCTAGCTACTCACAGGAGCAAGTTGACAAAATTTTCCGCGCCGCTTCATTAGCCGCATCTACAGCACGTATCGAACTTGCTAAAATGGCAGCGACTGAATCAGGCATGGGTATTATGGAAGATAAAGTGATCAAAAACCACTTCGCTTCTGAATTCATTTACAACAAATACAAAGATGAATTAACCTGTGGAGTGATTGACCGCAACGAAGAAGGCGGCACTATCACGATCGCAGAGCCTGTTGGTATCGTGTGTGCAATTGTACCAACTACGAACCCGACCTCTACAGCCATCTTTAAAGCATTAATTTGCCTTAAAACTCGTAATGGTTGTATCTTCTCTCCACATCCTCGTGCAAAAAATGCAACAAACTATGCAGCAAAAGTAGTATTAGACGCAGCAATAAAAGCAGGTGCTCCAAAAGACATTATTGGTTGGATTGACGTACCATCAGTTGAACTTTCAAACGCATTAATGAAGCATGACGATATCAACCTGATTTTAGCAACAGGTGGTCCTGGTATGGTTAAAGCAGCTTACTCTTCAGGTAAACCAGCTATCGGTGTAGGCGCAGGTAATACGCCAGTTGTAATCGATGAAACTGCTGATATCAAACGTGCTGTTTCTTCAATCTTAATGTCTAAAACATTCGATAACGGTGTTATCTGTGCTTCTGAGCAAGCAGCGATTGTAGTTGAATCAATCTACGACGAAGTGAAAGCACGTTTTGCAAAATACGGTGCAGCAGTATTAAACAAAGCAGATGCAGAGAAAGTGCGCAAAGTATTAATCATCGATGGTGCACTAAACGCTAAAATCGTAGGTCAACCAGCATACAAAATTGCAGCATTAGCCGGCGTTAAAGTACCAACATCAACTAAAATCCTAATCGGTGAAGGCTTAGAAGCATCTTGGGATGATGAGTTTGCACACGAAAAACTATCTCCTACATTAGGTCTATTTAAAGCAAAAGACTTTGAAGATGCAGTGCGTCAAGCAGGTATCGTATTAGACATAGGTGGTGTTGGTCATACATCAGTACTTTATACTGACCAAGATGCCAACGCAGATCGTATCGCTTACTTTGGCGATAAAATGAAAACAGCACGTATCTTAGTAAACACACCTTCTTCTCATGGTGGTATTGGTGACCTTTACAACTTTGAATTAGCGCCTTCTTTAACACTAGGTTGTGGTTCATGGGGTGGTAATGCCATTTCTGAAAACGTAGGTCCAAAACACCTTATCAATAAGAAAATTGTTGCGAAGAGAGCTGAAAATATGTTGTGGCATAAACTACCAAAATCAATCTACTTCCGCCGCGGCTGTTTACCAGTTGCAATGACTGACCTTGAAGGCAAAAAACGTGCGCTAATCGTGACTGACCGCTTCCTATTCAATAACGGTTACATCGACGACTTACGTAGCATCTTAAAAGAAAAAGGTATGGAAGTTGAAGTATTTCATGAAGTCGAAGCGGATCCAACATTAGCGGTTGTTAAAGCGGGTGCAGCAGCATGTTTAAGCTACCAACCAGATGTAATTTTAGCCGTTGGCGGTGGTTCTCCAATGGATGCAGCTAAAATCATGTGGGTAATGTACGAGCACCCAGAAACTGACTTTGAAGATTTATCAATGCGCTTTATGGATATCCGTAAACGTATCTACAAATTCCCTAAAATGGGGTCAAAAGCCGAGTTAGTATGTATCACAACTACATCTGGTACAGGTTCTGAAGTCACACCATTTGCGGTTGTTACCGATGAAAAAACTGGTCAAAAATACCCATTAGCAGATTACGAGCTAACACCAAACATGGCGATTGTTGACGCTAACCTAGTCATGGATATGCCTAAATCTTTATGTGCATTCGGTGGTTACGACGCAGTAACTCACGCAATGGAAGCTTACGTGTCAGTACTAGCAAATGAATACTCTGACGGTCATGCTTTACAAGCACTTAAAATGTTAAAAGAGTACTTACCAAGCTCTTACAAAAACGGCAAGAAAGACCCAATTGCACGTGAGAAAGTACATAACGCAGCAACAATCGCAGGTATGTCATTTGCCAATGCATTCCTAGGTGTTTGTCACTCAATGGCGCACAAACTAGGTGCTGAGTTCCACATTCCACACGGTTTAGCGAATGCGTTATTAATCTCGAATACAATTCGTTACAACGCAACCAATAACCCAACTAAACAAACTGCATTCTCACAGTACGATCGCCCTAAAGCACGTGCTCGTTATGCAGAAGTAGCTGCACACTTGGGCTTCATTGAAGGTAACACTGAAGATAAACTAAATGCTCTACTAAACTGGTTAGAAGAGTTAAAAGTTGCATTGGACATTCCTTTATCAATCCAAGCGGCAGGTGTAAACGAAGCTGAGTTTATGGCTAAAGTAGATGAGCTAGCAGAGCATGCATTTGATGACCAATGTACAGGTGCAAACCCACGTTACCCATTAATCGCAGAGCTAAAAGAAGTATTAATCGCTTCTTACTACGGTAAAGCTTACGCAGATGTTGTAGACGCACCTGAAGTTGAAGTAAAAGCAGAAGTAAAAGAAGAGAAAAAAGTAGCAGCTAAAAAAGTGAAAGAATTAGTTAGCTAATCAACTCCCTTCAAACAACCTTATCAAGCCTGCTATATGCAGGCTTTTTTATTACTAAACCATCACTCTAAAATGACCAGACTAATAATAAAACTAAGTTACTTTTTCAGGGGCTAGCTTTGATGTCAAAAAATAGATAATGGCACTTTGTACAAGTAGAGAAAAACTCATTGAAACGGTATACCAGTCATTATAAAAAGTAACAATGTCATTACCCAATATCCCAGTCTTTTCAATAAAGTAGAGTGGCCAGGTGCAATATAAATTTGATAAACCAGCATCTAAAAAAACTAACATAAATAAAGTCATCACTGAAAAAACAAATGAAATAGTAAATAACTTCATTAGCAATACCTCTTAGTTATCCAAATCACGCCTCGTTAAGAGACAAAGCAGTCATTTAAATTAGCAACACAAGCTTAAAAGACAAGTCTTTTTCATTTAAAAGAATTATTTTGTAACAAAAGTCACTAATCTATCTCGGCTCTATTAAAAACTAACACTTAAATAAAAAGGAAAAATACAAACTATTTTGCTTTTTGTGTAAATACCTGCTTGACTCTGTACCTAGGTACAGAGTATAGGATAGGAGCTATCGATGAATGAGAACAAACCGATTACCATTGGCGTACTGGCTAAAGCAGCAAATGTTGGCGTAGAAACAATTCGCTATTACCAACGCAAAGCCATTATTAAGCAACCACCAAAAAACAATGGGTTTCGTCATTATTCTAATGAAGATATTCGAGTGATTCGCTTAGTGAAAAAGCTTCAAGGAGTTGGTTTTTCCTTAGATGAAATTAAGGATTTTCTCATTTTCGATCATTGTTGTAGTCAATCACGATCAGTGGTGAAGCATAAATCATTAACTAAAATTGAAGAAATTAAAACACAGATTTCTGAATTACAGACAACTATCAAAGCTTTAGAAGTATTTTCAAACTCTTGTGGTACTGACAAGAACATAGAGACTGATTGTCATTTATTAGATTGTTTTGAAAATCATTGGCAGTGCTGTAGTACTGAGCCAGCCCCTAACCTAACTGGAGAATAAACATGAGTGAAGTATGTAAATGTTGTGAAGACAAAAAAACACCAGACTGTTGTTGTAATACAGATAGTTGTAAATGCGCAGAAAACTGTGCTTGTGGCGATTGCTGTATTAATTCGGATTGTTGTTAATCCCTTTAGCACCTGAATATGTAAACTGCCTATCTATTAACAGTCGCTCTTTACTGAGATCAGGTAGGCAGTTTTTTAATAAACAACCTCAACCTCATACGAGGTATCATTTTTTAGCTTTCAGCACTGTTTAGCTTATTTCAACCTTAATTTTTAGCATTCTCTTTTTAAGCTCTTTTTGAAGGTTGGTAATGTTATATGGCGTCATGGATTTCCACTTTTGGCACTCAGTTTTTGTTCTGCCACATCCCAAACACCACCCTTTACTACCTGAAAAATCACACTGATCAATACAAGGGCTTTTTCTTTTCTTCATCTCTGCTATCTCACTTTATTGAAGTTCAAGTAACACTTGATCAATACTTTCTTCTAAAACTCGAAGACGATTAAACTCTTCAAATAAACGTTGCTCTAGGTTTTTAAAATTAAGCGGCAGTGTTCGCTGACAAATACCATAGCTACTATCGAGATTTTTATACCCATTCCAGCTTTTAATTCGCTTCTCTTCTAACGCCATAAATTGACGAATAAATTCAGCCTGGGAAGGACAATCTTCTTCAACGTGCATACAAATAGGAAAGGACTTTTGTTTAATCTGAGGCCCTTCTATAAAGGTTTCAAAGTGAATACCACCTTGGTTTTGATTAAACCAATTATGTTTGGAGAGCTGCATATAATTACCACGATTATAAATCTCCCAACCGTCATCGAACCAACTCGCTTTCTGAAGCATTTTTTCAAGGTTACGAAATACACCTTTTACATCTTTCATTAAATTTATTCTCATCCATTATTGTGTAAATTTGCACAAACATGCCTTTAAAAACAGCCCACAAATTGCCAATCTAAATTCAAGCCAATAAAAGATTATCAATTAACAAAAGAGAGATAACAAGGTGTTCATTAAATGGGATATCTGTTTTGATAAATCAAACCGAGAGCAGAGAGGAATAATAGAGCCCTTCCGCTAAGACAAAAAACAGGCTAAAGCCAGCGTCCCAAAATCAAAAGATTCTGCGCACTATATTAGGTAAGTTCACATAACAAAAGTCAAAACAAGAAGACTAAAGCTAGCACCCAAGGTCAAAAGGTGCTTTGTGCTGTATTAAGTAAGCTCACACGACAAAAATCAAAAAACAAGCAGGCTAAAGCCAGCGCCCCAAGGTCAAAAGGTGTTATGTGATCTATTAAGTGAATACCGATTCCAAAAAACTAAGCTACAACAGCGGGCTAAACAGGTACAACACACCTTCTAAAATACGTTTAAAGAAAGGTCGCTTGCGCCACTTCTCTAAAGTTAACTGATTAGAGGCTAATGTATAATGCATCTGAGCAGTAAGTAGATCGCCAGCAAATTTCGGATTATCAATTAACATAGTCATTTCAAAGTTTAACCAGAAACTACGTAAATCTAAATTCACCGTGCCCACCAGCGCTAACTTCTCATCAATAACAATACTTTTGCTATGTAATAAACCACCGTAAAACTGATGAATCTCTACGCCTGCTTTCAATAGGTCCTCAAAGAAAGCGCGTGATGCGTACTTAACCATCAAGGAGTCATTCTTAGCGGGTAAAATAATTTTTACATCAACACCACGCATGGATGCGACCTGTAATGCGGTTAACAGACTTTCGTCTGGAACAAAGTAAGGGGAGGTTAATACTAAGCTGTATTTAGCTTCGTAAATAGCCGTTAATAATACTTGATGAATACCTACTTTACCAAACTCGGGCCCCGATGGAATCAGCTGTGAATTTTCATCACCAACTAACGAGAATAAGGAACGATTTGCAGGCGGTAGATCAAGGTGTTGTGCAGTCTCTAAACTCCAATCCCAAATAAATAAGCCTTCCATATGTTGTACGATTGGTCCTTCACAACGCACCATTAAATCGATCCATTCACCAATCCCCTTTTCTACTTTAAAATAAGCGGGATCAACCAAATTCATGCTGCCAGTGTAGGCAATATGATCATCAATACAGACAAGCTTTCGGTGTAGGCGCAAATCTTGTCGTTGGAATAATAGTCGGAATGCACCTACAGGTAGGCCTTCCACGACTTCAACCCCAGCTTTACGTAATTGTGCAGGTAGGATGGATTTAAAAAAATCACTACTTCCCACTGAATCTAAGAGTAACTTACAGGTGACACCACGTTGTGCAGCGGCTTTTAACTCTTCTAATAATTGGTCAACTAACCCACCTTGATTACAAATATAAAACATTAAATAACAATGCTTTTTAGCTTCTCGAATCTCTTTGGTTAGCTCTAATAGTATATTGTCAGTAGTGGTTAATAAGGTATGTTTATTACCCTTTACCATTGGCATATTGGTGTAGGACTCAACAAAAGATTGCATTGAACGCGCATTTTCGCTGATGAGTTCTTTATCTTGTTTGTAGGTATTGGCTTGCTCTTCTATCCACTTTAAAAAAGCACCAGAGAGCAATTTTCGACGTTTACTGCGTTTCGCACCTAGGTTTAATTCTCCAAAGATTAAGTAGCCGATCATGCCAACTAATGGCACGGCAAAGATTAAAAATAACCAGGCAAGTGAAACACCAATCGGCTTGCGCTTAATGATCACACGTAAGGAGATAAGTGTTAAAAAACTAAAATACAGAGTCGCTGAAAATACAAGGTATACCTCGCTTTCTAGCCAGCTCATATTTATGCCTAGGTTTGCCATTACAGTCCTATCAGTCAAAAGAAAAAGAGAGCAACACACCCAGCCTGATCGTTGCCATACTGACTGCGGTGGTTAATTAGAGAATATGATTAATAACGCGGATGGTATCAAAAATGTCACAATAGGATAGTTATTTTTAGCTATCCTATTGTGGGCTATGGGGTTTGGCTACTTTCGCTTATGGCATCTTAAGTAAAAAGTCGCTTCTGAAGCGCTCATCGCTTCTTTGGTTGGCTGGTTTTTATCAGCAATAAACTGATGATCATTAATCAGCTGTTCTCTTGGATCATTGTCGATCGTATCACCAACCACATCAATACCTAAGGAGTTAGCTAATACAAACACTGATTTCAACATTGCCTCACCGGCTAGATAACCAGGCACGCCTTGAATAAAGTGTTTAGATATTTTGAACTTATCAATATTCAGTTTATCGATACAATACAACACTGAACGTTCAGCACCAAAACCGTCAACAGTAAAAGAGATACCCAAGCGACTCAGGTTTAGTAAATTTTCTTGCACTGTATAAAGATCATTACTAAATAGGGCTTCATCAATTTCAAACTCAAACCAATTCGCCTTAGCCCCAGTATCCAAAAATATTTTTTGAATCGATGCTATTAATGAAAGCTGCGATAATTCCGCTTTTGATATATTGAATGCAATGCGCCCAAAATTAATACCAGCATGATGCCACTTCACAGCTTGTTCAACCGCTTTAGTAAACATTTTCATGCTTAATTCAACCATCAAACCAGACTGCTCAGCAAGCATTAAGAAACGCTCCGGCAGCAAAGTTCCGTGCTCAGGATGATGCCATCTCAAGACACATTCCACTGCCACAATTTGGCGCTTATTCAAATCAAATTGTGGTTGATAATAAACATCAAATTGATTTTCATTTAATGCCACTTTTAACTCATTTTCTAATGCAAGTTGGTTAGTCGAGTTAATAGTTAATTCGTTTGTGTAAAAGTGGTAAGCACTGCTTTTATCATTCTTACTACGGTACATTGCATTTTCCGCATTCGATAAAATACTGTCCACATCTGAACCATCATCGGGACAAATACTAATCCCGATAGAGGTTGTCAAGTTTACCGCAATACCTTCCATGGTCACCGTTCCAGAAAACTGTTGGGTAATTTGTCGTGCAATTAATGCCACTACCTGCTCGTTTTCTAACTCTTCAATCACTAGTGCAAACTGGTCATCACTGATACGCGCTATAATATCTTTATCAGATGCAAGCTCTTTGAGGCGTTTAGCTATGCCTCTAAAGATAACATCACCTTTATTATGGCCATAACGTTCATTAACAGCTTTAATACCTTTAATTTCAATATGTAACACACCAATAGCCGTTTGTTTGTGATTAGCACGTGCTATCGCTTTTTCTAGGTGAGTGAACAGTGCTATACGGTTATTTAGCCCAGTCAATGAGTCATGTTTAGACAGGTATTGAATCTTCGCTTCGTAATCTTTATTTTGGGTTAAATCGGTGAATACAAAAACACGATTATTCATGTTGTCACTGCCGTGTTTGACTTCATTAACCTCTAACCAGAAATAGCCTAGGTAACCCATCTTAGTATAGAAACGGACATTACCTTGCCACTTACCCTCTTTTTTAATGCCAACTTCGATATCATCAAATAATGTACAAGAGTCAAAACCGTCTGCAAAAGAGGTAATATTAACGTCAATTAACTCTTCTTTAGAATAACCAGAAACGCTGAAGCAAGCGTCATTAGCAGTGATCACTACCCCTGTATTATCGGTAACTAAAATACCATCTCTGCTATTTTCAAACACCACGTTGGCCAATCTTAATTGTTTTTCGATAATGCTTTGTTCGGTAATATCTCGACCAATTGCAAAGAGCCCTTGAACTTCACCATGTTTATCGCGAAGTGGCACTTTTTGCATGAAGATAAAGTGCTTTTCCCCATTGTTATAGGTTAAGTACTCATTGTTTGCATAAGTCTCATTGTTACTCATGACTTGTGCATCTTGAGCCTGGCACATTCTTGCCTGATTTATTTCAAATAGTTCATCATCAGCTTTTCCAATGATCTCAGCTTCAGAGCAGCCAACAAATTTTTCAAACTGTTTATTACAACCAATAAAACGGCTATCTAGATCTTTAAAGAAAATAAGATCTTCTGATAAGTCTGCCGTTGCGCGTAGCATCAAGCGTTCTTTCTCAATAGTCGCTTTAACTGCATTCATTTCTGAAATATCAAAGAGCATACCGACGCGCATATTACAGCCCACATCGACTTCTTCACGTAATAAAAATTCACGCTTTTCGCCACAACATTCTTCTATATTGCATTCCAGCATTAAAGGTTGATTTGATTTGACATCAGCAGTGTCAGACTTAATTAATTGCGCAGCAGTACCATCAGGTAAAAGTGTAGATAGCTCTTTACCAACCAATACATCAGGTGAATAACCAAAAATATTTGAGAAATAGGAATTACACGCAATGATAAAACCATCATTACTTTTATAGTAGATAGGAATACTTATGCAGTTAAGTGTTGATTTAATTTCATCTGAAATACAATCTTTTGCTTTAGCGTCAGTAAAGCATGCGGACGTTGCATTGTCCTCTTCTTGGCTTGATAAATAGATACACTCTAATACAGGATAGAGCTGTTTTATACGTTCTTTTAATACCCCTGAGATAGGAACTTCACAAATGAAGTAATCAAAATCTTGCTCTTGCAACATTTCCTCAAGACCATTAACACAATGACAGTGGGTAAGATTTGCTGCACCAAACGCTGCATTGATGGGTAATAAGGCTTTAACTAACTGTACATTATTACCTATGTATAAAACCTTACTGACTTGACTAGACAACCGAACTGCCCTCCATGACGAAAACAATAACATTAACAAACTGCACTACTACAAATACTTTGAGTTAATACCATTAATATAATAACAGTCGTTCATTAGAACACAAAAAGGGAGCTTTACGCCCCCTTTTATTCATTAATTATTTTTAACCTAATTGTTTGCGCACATTTCTGAACATACGCATCCATGGGCTATCTTCTTTCCATTCATCTGGATGCCAAGAGTTAGCAACCGTTCTGAATACACGCTCAGGGTGAGGCATCATGATAGTGACACGACCGTCCTTAGACGTTAGACCAGTAATACCATTTGGCGAACCATTTGGATTAGATGGGTAAGATTCAGTGTTATTACCGTAGTTATCGATAAAGCGTAATGCAACAGAACCACTTGCTTCAATAGCTGCAAGGTGTGAGCTGTCTTTCACTTCCACACGACCTTCACCGTGAGATACTGCGATAGGCATTTGTGAGCCCGCCATATCATTTAAGAATAACGAGTTAGACTTTTGCACTTCTACCAAACTGAAACGTGCTTCGAAACGCTCTGAGTTATTGCGAACAAAACGCGGCCAGAGATCAGAACCTGGAATTAACTCGTTGAGGTTTGATAACATCTGACAACCGTTACACACGCCTAATGCAAATGAGTTTTCACGCTCAAAGAAAGTTTGGAACTGAGTACGAGCTTGTTCGTTGAACAGAATAGACTTAGCCCAACCTTCACCAGCACCTAATACGTCACCGTAAGAGAAACCACCACAAGCCACTAAACCAGCAAAGTTCTCTAGTTGAACATTACCCGACAGAATATCACTCATGTGTACATCAATCGCAGAGAAACCAGCGCGGTTGAAGGCTGCTGCCATCTCTTGCTGCGAGTTAACACCTTGCTCACGCAAGATAGCCATACGCGGTTTAACACCTTTAGCAATATAAGGTGCTGCAACATCTTCGTTAATATCAAACGTCAATTTAGTCGATAGACCTGGGTCTTTATCGTCTAATTTAAGGTCAAACTCTTGTTGTGCACATTCAGAGTTATCACGTAATGATTGCATTTTCAGTGTTGTTTCAGCCCAAATACCACGGAACTCCGCACGTTTAGCTGCTAATACTTCAACACCATCGCGTAGGAATTCAATTTGGTCTGTGCTATTGATTGAACCAATCACTAGGGAGCTAGAAGATAAACCGTGGCCAGCTAAAGTATTTAATACCGCTTCTTTATCTTCACGTTTAACTTGAATTACCGCACCTAACTCTTCTGAGTACAATGCAGAGAAGTCATCGCTACCAACTTGATCAAGCTTAACGGTTACACCGCAATGTCCTGCAAAGGCCATTTCTGTAATAGTTGAGAATAAACCACCGTCACTTCTATCGTGATAAGCTAATAATTTCTTATCAGCTAATAAGCTTTGCACTGAGTTAAAGAAGCCTTTTAATAATTCTGGGCTATCTAAATCAGGCGTTGTTTCACCTAACTGCTTATATACTTGCGCCAGTGATGACCCACCTAAACGGTTTTTGCCGTTACCTAAGTCGATTAGGATCAGGTCGGTTTCACCTTGGTCTGTGCGTAATTGCGGTGTCACCGTATTACGGATATCACGTACTGCACCAAATGCAGTGATAATCAATGATAATGGTGAAGTCACCTCTTTATCACTGCCATCTTCTTCCTGCCAACGTGTCTTCATTGACATTGAGTCTTTACCTACAGGAATAGTAAGCTCTAATTCAGGACATAATTCTTCACCAACCGCTTTAACTGCTTCGTATAAACCAGCATCTTCACCAGGGTGACCGGTTGCTGACATCCAGTTAGCAGATAGTTTAATACGTTTGAAATCACCAATATCAGAACAAGCGATATTAGTAATTGATTCAGCCACAGCTAAGCGAGCAGATGCACCAAAGTTAAGTAATGCCACAGGTGTACGTTCACCTAATGCCATTGACTCACCAAAATAAGTATCGTAACTTGCAGCTGTTACAGCACAATCGGCAACAGGTACCTGCCAAGGACCGACCATTTGGTCACGAGCAACTAAGCCCGTTACAGTTCGGTCACCGATAGTAATCAAAAAGGTTTTTTCTGCGATTGAAGGTAAACGTAACAAACGCTCTGCCGCTTCTTTCACACTTGCACCAGATAAGTCTAACGCTTTACCTTTAGCTGTTTGTGATTGAACATCACGATGCATTTTAGGTGCTTTACCCAATAACACTTCTAATGGCATATCGATTGGTTTGTTATCAAACTCAGGATCGTTCAGCGTTAAGTGTAACTCTTCAGTGGCTGTACCGATCACCGCATATTGTGCACGTTCACGCTTACAAATCGCTTCAAAAGTCGCTAGATTTTCAGGCTTAACCGCCATTACGTAACGTTCTTGAGACTCATTACACCAGATTTCATGTGGTGCCATGCTTTTCTCGTCATTTGGAATTGCACGTAAATCAAATACACCACCACGGCCACCATCATCCACTAACTCAGGCATAGCATTAGATAAACCACCCGCACCTACATCGTGAATAAATTGAATTGGGTTATTTTCACCCATCTGCCAACAACGATCGATTACTTCCTGACAACGACGTTCCATTTCTGGATTCTCGCGCTGTACTGAAGCAAAATCTAAGTTTTCAGAAGAAGCACCAGAGTCCATTGAAGACGCGGCCCCCCCCCCTAAACCGATATTCATTGCAGGCCCACCTAACACGATCAGTTTCGCGCCAACTGGGATATCTTTTTTCTGTACGTGTTCACGGCGGATGTTACCTAAACCACCAGCAAGCATAATTGGCTTGTGGTAACCACGGATCTCGCTACCGTTATGGCTATCTACTTTTTCTTCATAAGTACGGAAATAACCTAGGATATTAGGGCGACCAAATTCATTATTAAATGCAGCACCGCCCAAAGGTGCTTCTAACATAATATCCAAAGCAGAAACGATACGGCTTGGCTTACCAAAATCTGTTTCCCATGCTTGTTCAAAGCTAGGAATACGTAAATTAGATACAGAGAAACCCACTAAACCAGCTTTCGGTTTAGAGCCAATACCTGTTGCGCCTTCATCACGAATTTCACCACCAGAGCCAGTTGCAGCACCTGGGAATGGAGAGATAGCAGTTGGATGGTTATGTGTTTCCACCTTCATTAAGATATCGATATCTTCATGGTGGTAACCAAATTCACGGTCATCAACACTTGGGAAGAAACGCCCTGCTTGGTAACCTTCCATTACCGCTGCATTATCTTTATATGCAGACAATACGTATTCAGGATGTAATTCGTGGGTATTACGAATCATTTTAAATAATGATTTAGGCTGTTTTTGACCATCAATGGTCCAATCAGCATTAAATATTTTATGACGACAATGCTCTGAGTTTGCCTGTGCAAACATCATTAGTTCGATATCGTTAGGGTTACGATTTAACTTAATAAAGTTTTCCACTAAGTAATCGATTTCATCATCTGCAAGTGCTAGACCTAAGTTCACATTGGCAGTTTCTAATGCGCTACGGCCTTCGCCTAACACATCAACACTGGTCATTTTTCCTGGCGTACCTTGGACAAATAAGGTCGCGGCGTCTTCCAACGAAGTTAACACGACTTCCATCATGCGATCATGCAACAAGTCTGTTAACGCTTGAATTTGTTGTTCATTTAACTCTGTTTCAGTTTCAACGTAATAAGCGATACCACGCTCTAAACGTTTTACTTTGGTAAGACCACAGTTTTTAGCAATGTCCGTTGCTTTTGAAGACCAAGGCGAAATAGTGCCTGGGCGTGGTGTAACAAATAACAGAGTCCCTACTGGGTCATGCTCTGCAATTTTAGGTCCGTAAGTTAATAGCTTTTGTAGAACAGCTAACTCTTGGTCATTTAAAGAATCAGATAGATCTGCAGCATGCATAAATTCAGCATATAGGCCTGTTACAGGTAAATCTAATACTTCACAGTTTTTCAACAACTGGTTAACACGAAATGTCGATAAGGCAGGTGCCCCACGCAAAATTTCCATAGGTTATTACTCTCGTTGGATAAATAAATGAACTTGGGTTTAGCTCAATATTATAAAAGAAAAGCATTTTTTATTAAATAGAAACACTCTATAGTCTGTCATAAATAAACCTGATAATTGGTAAATAAATAGATATTTAAATCGTTTCTTGAATAATCTACCAATTCGACTCATTGGATCGGCAACATTTTTATGAATAAACCTGTTTTTCTCACTTCTACGACTATTAAATTTAAGCTATTTTTAAGCGCCATTTTTATATTTTTGTTAACCGCTTGTAATCCGGTCACCCCAATGACCGATCTTGAAGAGATGCAAGCACGGCAAACATTAATCATGGGCACCATGAATAGTGCACTGACTTATAGCTTCGATGGCGACAATTACAGTGGATTGGATTACGAATTAGGCAAGAAGTTTGCTAAATACCTCAACCTAAAATTAATTATTAAAGAATATGACGATTTCGACTCATTATTTTCAGCCTTAGAAGATAATGAAATAGACTTTGCAGGAGCTGGCTTAACCTTAACTCCTAAGCGTGCCGAGAAATATCGTAGTTCACCACCTTATTATTATCTTTCACAAACCTTGGTTTATCATAAAGGCACTTACCGCCCTCGCGACATCTCAGACATAGATGCGCCAGTTAATGTGCTTAAAGGCAGTAGTCATGAGGAAAATATTAAAGCCTCGTTAATTGACTACCCGGATCTCGTGATCAATGTTTTAGAAAATGAAGACCAAGAGTCTCTATTACAAAAAGTTGCCCAAAAAGAGATTCAATATGCGATTGTTGACAGTACCACTTTGGCACAAAAGCAGCGTTATTACCCTTCACTTGCAGAAGCTTTCACTATCTATGAAAAACAACCTGTAGCTTGGTTAATTCGTAAAGCTCAAGATGACTCTTTTTATTCAGCAATGATTGAGTTCATGGGTAACCAATATAACTCAGGTACCATTGCTAAAGTTGAAGAAAAGTATTTTGGCCACATCGGTGACTTTGATTACGTCGACACACGTATTTTCTTAAAGCGTATTGATAGCCGCTTACCTAAATACGAAGCGCTATTTAAACAATATGCCACGCCTGAAGTGCCATGGTTATTACTTGCATCAGTGAGTTATCAAGAGTCACATTGGAACCCGAAAGCCACCTCCCCAACGGGTGTTCGAGGCATGATGATGTTGACCTTAGACACCGCTAAATTTGTAGGAGTTAAAAACCGTGTTAATGCAGAACAAAGTATTCAAGGTGGTGCCAAATACCTCACACAATTAATCAAACGTTTACCTGAAAGCATCCCTGAAGATGAACGAATTTGGTTTGCATTAGCCTCTTATAATATTGGTTTAGGGCATCTATTAGACGTGCGAAGAATTACCAAAATGCGCGAGCAAAATCCAGATTCTTGGGCTGATGTCAAAGAAAACTTACCACTATTACATGAGCGAAAATGGTACACCAAAACCCGTTACGGTTATGCCCGTGGACGCGAAGCGAAGCATTATGTTGATAATATTCGAGAATACTTAGAAACATTAACTTGGCATGCTCAAGAGCAAGAAAAAGCACTTAAATTAGCGGAAGAGCAAAAAGCAGAAGAAGCAAGATTGGCAGCAATTGCAAAAGCCGAGGAAGAAAGACTAGCGGCTATTGAATTAGAAAAACAAAAAAAACTTGAAGAGGAAAAATTAGCCGAAGCACAACGTCAAGCAGCAATTGAAGCTGAAAATCAAGCAAGGATAGCAGCTGATAAACAAGCAGAAGAAGCTAAGCAAGCCGCGTTAGAAGCAGCAGAAAAAGCTGAAGCAAAGGCAGCGGCCAAATTAGCTGAAGAACAAAAAGAGCAAGCCGAAGCGGCCGTAAAACTAGCCGAAGAACAAAAAGCACAGGCCGAAGCCGCTGCTAAGCTAGCAGCTGAGCAAAAGGCACAAGCAGATGCTGCTGCTAAATTAGCAGAAGAACAAACACAAACAGAACCAGCCCCCAAAGTAGATCAAACGACAGTTACCCCTTAATGGACTTTTAGTGGGAGGCTGAGCCTCTCACTAACACCAATCAAACTAGCCTCGAAGCAACTAACCCTACCCAGTGCCCCAGAAAAGCAACAACAAAACCTATTAAATTAATAAAAACAATCGATTTAGACAATTATAAAACTTCATTTATGATGACTGATATTAACTTCCAATAATTATAAAGGCCTTGCAATGAGCAAAAAAACAATTAGCCAAATCATGAAAAACAACCCCATCACATTACAGTGCCACACATCGCTAACTGATATCGTAAAAACCTTAATTAGTAGTCAACAATCACAATTACCAGTGGTTAATAACGAGAAAAAGTTACTAGGAATGGTATCGTTAGTAGGATGTCAAAAAGCATTATTAAGCAGTGCTTACCATTGTGATAAACCAGTACAGGTTGATAACGTCATGGCGACAAACTTTAATACATTCAATGCCGATGAAGATTTATCTGAAGTCGCCATTAAAACGCAGCATTTATCGGATAATATATTCCCTGTTGTGAAAGGCGATAAGTTAATCGGCATTATGAAACGAACAGATTTACTGACACACTTACAAAACAATTTATCTTTGTGTTCGCAAAAGCAGTTGTAATCCTTTTCTAAGGGATAAATGAAGCTAAAATGGAAAATACAAATTTAAAGGATAAACCTTAGAAAATGAATAAAGGTTGATTTGTAAACAGCAGATCAACCACTTAGTAAGATCCTACCTTGATTTAACTCAACCTAAGCCACGATACAAAAATAGTTTTCTGTACAAATGCATTAAAAATAGGCAGAGTGCACACCCTTTTTATTTTAAGAGCGACATCAATGAACGTAATATTGGCAATGATAGCTGCATTTTTTTGGGGTACAACCTATGCAGTAACACAGTACACTTTAAGCGGATGGCCGCCTCTATTATTGGGAGCATTACGCGCATTGCCAGCAGGTTTACTGCTACTTGCCTTCAAACCAAATTTACCAAAAGCACATGAATGGCCTGTATTAATACGATTAGGCTCGATTAATATCGCCCTGTTCTTTGGCTTATTATTTATTATGGCGCAAACACTGCCTTCTGCTATATCAGGGGTTGGCATGGTTTCATTACCGGTATTTGCCATGTTTTACTATTGGATTGTTCATAAAAGTACACCAACGAAGGTGCAACTGATCTCAGGAGGCACTTTAATCACACTTGCGTGGTTCTTATTTGACCCATTACATCTGAAACTTAACCCCGTAGGCTTAGTGGCTATGCTTTGTGCTTTAGCCTGTATTGTGATCGGCAGTAATATCACTAAAAACTTAGGCTTAAAAATGCACTGGTGGCCGGTTTTATGTTGGCAGTTAATTATTGGCGGTAGTATTTTAACCGTGATCGCAATAATGCATGCTTTATCTTCACCAGCACAATATGTCTCGGCTTTACAAAATATTAGCTACCTGAATATTGGTGGCTTAGTCTGGCTAATCGTTCTGAATACCATGTTGGCTTATTCATTATATGTTTGGTTATTAAGCCGAATGACAGTAGTTGAGTTTACTTTTGCAGGCATTAGCAATCCGATTGCAGGGATTTTGATGGGGTTAATATTGGTTGGAGAGCAGTTTACTCATATTCAATATGTATTAATGGCTTTGATCATTATGACCTCGTTATTAGGGTCTTTATTAAGTACTTATTTTGCTAAAAAACAAGCTAATAAGCAGGTAAATAAAACCATCATTAACAATGAAATTAAACCTACAGCGACTAAGTCTATTTAACAGAAAATAAAAAACACCTTTATTTATATGCTTTGTTATATAAATAAAGGTGTTAAATATTATTCATCTTATTAGCGAATAAGCTTAATCTTTCTTTTCAATGGTTACTTGTATATTTTTACTATTACCAGCAAACCACTTTTGAACATATAAACTCCCGACAATTGGTGCTTGCCCCTCTTCTGGCACTTCTTTATAACGGACGCTGTTTTTAGTCTCTTTTTCTATTTCAAAATTAACGACTTTATTGCTCATTATTGCGCTCCTTTTTTAAGGCTTTTTTTTCTTTACGGCGGCGTTTAAAGAAATCACTGATTTTTGTCGCACATTGTTCGGCATCAACACCAGCTGTAACTTCAACTTGATGGTTCAGTTGTTCATGACGCACTAAATCAAACACGCTCCCCGCCGCACCGGTTTTATAATCACCCGCACCATAAACTAAACGTTTGATACGAGAGTGTACAATCGCACCTGCACACATAGGACAAGGCTCTAAAGTCACGTATAAAGTACAATCAATTAGACGGTAGTTTTGTAAATATTGTCCAGCTTTGGCAATAGCATTCACCTCTGCATGGGCACAAGCGTTATGTTCAACAATCGACAGGTTCCAACCTTCACCAACAATTTGGTTATCTTTAACCAGCACAGCACCGACAGGGATCTCGCCAAGCGTTTCAGCTTTATCCGCTAAAGATAAAGCATATTGCATCCAGTCATGGTCGGTAAAATGTTCAGTATTCATGGTACTAAAGAATCAAAGAGTAATAGAGGTCAGTTAATTCTGCACCGTAGACTAAATAAACCCAACCTGCTATCGCTAAATATGGGCCAAAAGGCATTGGTTTGCTTTGTTTATCCTTAGATAAAGCGATCATAATAATGCCCAAAATGGCACCAGCAAATGAAGAGAGAATAATAATTAAAGGCAGCGCTTGCCAACCAAACCATGCACCTAACGCAGCTAATAATTTAAAGTCACCGTATCCCATGCCCTCCTTGCCCGTCAGGAGCTTAAACGCCCAGTAAACTGACCAAAGGGTCAAGTAACCGAAAACAGCGCCTAAAACCGCATCCTGAAGCCCTATGAAGGTATCAGACATATTCACCAGTAAACCTAACCAAACCAATGGTAAAGTTAACTGATCCGGCAGTAACATAGTATCTACATCAATAAAGGTTAAACTAATCAAGGTCCAAGTGAACAATAGTGCAAATAAAACAGGCCAACCAAACGGAATGACATAAGCAACAGCTAATGACATTAAACCAGTCAATAACTCTATGCTTGGGTAACGAGCAGGGATATTGCAATCACAATGCTTGCAACGACCTTTTTGTAGCAACCAGCTGACTAATGGAATATTTTCAAGTGAACCAATCAAATGATTACATTTAGGGCAACGCGAACGAGGTAGTACTAAATTGAAGGTGGAATCGTCAACTTTAATATTACTGTCAGGAAATGTTTCTGCACAATCAGCTTCCCAACTACGTTGCATCATCACAGGCAAGCGATAAATCACCACATTTAAAAATGAACCAACCAATAAGCCTAAGACTAAAACAAGCCCAAAATAAAAAGAGGGAACTTGTTCCATCAATGTGATCACGTCACTCATAAATGCCTTCATTGTTAATATTTAAATTAATGCGGGTAAAAATTCAGCATCACCAGATTTATTGGTAATGCTGAATGTAGGTGGTTAATCACACTGATTAACGTCATCAAAGCTATAGACTGTTAATGAAAACATTCTATAGCCGTATTAACCAATATGAACAATATCAAATAGATTATGCTTTAACGCAAATCTCATCATCAACAAAGAAATAAGCAATCTCACGTGCAGCAGATTCAGGGCTATCTGAACCATGTACCGCATTTAAACGAGTAGACTCAGCAAAATCAGCACGGATAGTACCCGCAGCTGCTTGTGTTGGATCAGTTTTGCCAATAAGTTCACGATAAGCAGGAATGATATCTTCACCCTGTAATACTAACGCCATCGTTGGGCCAGATGTCATGAAGTCAATCAATGGCTCATAAAAATCTCTGCCTTCATGCTCAGCATAAAATCCTTCTGCTTGCTCACGCGTTAATTGCATTAGTTTTGCAGCAACAACAGTGAAGCCAGCTTGTTCGAATCGTTGTAAGATAGTGCCAATTAGTTGTTTACCAACAGCATCAGGTTTAATCATGGAAAGTGTTCTTTCTAATGGCATAATAGTTTCTTAAATTAGTTAATGGGACTCATAATATACCCTGTATAGACACTGGCTATCAATAACAACCTGACCATTCAGAACTCAATATCACATTTCCTTCATATAGATGGGTATTTATCGTGCAGTTTTTATTTAAGGCAATACAAAATGCGAGCTAATTTCAATATAAAAAAAATCATCTTAATATCCTTAATAGTGCTGATTGCAATTGTTCTCTGGTTTATTAGTAATGGTTTACTCCCTCATACGCCGGCACAAATGACCATTATTAATCAAGAACAAAGGCAATATTCAGCGACTTGCCCTGCATTGAGCGAACCTTTATTAACGACGAATAATAGCGTTTTACCAACGACCTTTTCTTTATTAAATTGGAATATTTATAAACAACAAAATACACAATGGTTAGCGCAATTAACTAAATGGGCAAAACAAGCCAACTTACTAACGTTACAAGAGGCTAAATATGAACCTGCTTTAAAACTGTTTTTACAACAGCAAAAACTTTCATCTTTACAAAATATAGCCTTTGAATATCAACAGATTAATTATGGTGTAAATACCTTAAGTAGCGCGACTGCGCTGCAAGTTTGTGGAACTCGTTATACGGAACCCTGGAGTCGAATCCCTAAAAGTGCAATTGCATCAACTTATCAAATAGCAGGAAGTACCAACCTTTTATTAGTTGTGAATATACATGGGGTGAACTTCACACTAACCTCAACACCATTAGCCGAACAATTAACTCCTTTTATCGCCTTAATCAAGGATCACAAAGGTCCAGTTATTGTAACTGGTGACTTTAATACATGGAGTGAAGCCCGAACATCGGTTGTCGATCAAGCATTAACAGAATTAGGTTTAAATGAAGTGACTTTTACCACGGATAACAGGCTAAAAATATTCAATACCCCCTTAGACCATGTTTTTTATAAAGGTTTAGCTGTCACTAATGCCCGAAGTATTCCAACCAATGCTTCCGATCACACACCGCAATTAGTCACTTTTATACCAATTGCATTAAATAAGTGATCTAAATTTTGCACAGGGAAAATGACTGAGTTCAAAGCGTAATTTAAGTCAAATAGTTGTTCTATTTACGAAAATTACAACGAAGAAATAAGTTATTTTAACAAGTAAAATAGATCCGTTAATTAGTGCGATTGGCATTAGTGCAACAATTGAGAATTGATCTACTGAGTAGGCTAATAGTATTTAGATAAATAATTTTTGAAAAATAAGGTTGTTTGATTCTTTGGGATATGAGGATACTTTAGGAAGTAAATTTGAAGCGGTACACGAGACTAAAAAAACAGGTGCCCCCAGCACTTAATCCGGGCAAGGTTGTTTGATTCTTTGGGATATTAGGATATTTTAGGAAGTAAATTGGAGCGGTACACGAGACTCGAACTCGTGACCCCTGCACTTAATCTGGGCAAGGTTGTTTGATTCTTTGGGATATGGAGATACTTTAGGAAGTAAATTTGGAGCGGTACACGAGACTAAAAAAACACGTGACCCCAGCACTTAATCAGGGCAAGGTTGTTTGATTCTTTGGGATATTAGGATATTTTAGGAAGTAAATTGGAGCGGTACACGAGACTCGAACTCGTGACCCCAACCTTGGCAAGGTTGTGCTCTACCAACTGAGCTAGTACCGCTTAATTTGAAGCTATTCGGAATAATAAATTTTAAAATTAAAATTTGGAGCGGTACACGAGACTCGAACTCGTGACCCCAACCTTGGCAAGGTTGTGCTCTACCAACTGAGCTAGTACCGCTTAATTTAAAGCTATTCGGAATAATAAATTTTAATTTTGAAATTAAAATTTGGAGCGGTACACGAGACTCGAACTCGTGACCCCAACCTTGGCAAGGTTGTGCTCTACCAACTGAGCTAGTACCGCATCACATTTTCCTGTAGCGGCTAGTAAAGCATTTGGTGATGCCTGTCCGTTACGAGGTGCGAATTATAGAGATGGCGGTAATGATTGCAAGCTTTTTTTAGCTATTTTCTACTTAACTTAGTTTGCTTGCAGAGTTTTTGAGCAACGGCCTAATAACTTGTCTAAAAAGCGACCGAATAAATCTCAACTCGGGATACGCCAAACCATATAATACCGCTATTCCCGCAGGTTTCAGCATTAAATCACCGACCAATAGCCAGCGATTGCTAGGATAATTCGCCTTGACCATGCAAAACTAACGGCATTAAATAATGAGATAAAATAAGAAATTGAATTACGTACTAATCGCACCGAGTTGAAGTTAATAAGTAAAAAAGTGCTTCTGGTAATGCTGTAATTCAGAAATTGATTCTTTAATATCTTGTAACGCTAGATGGGTACCAGACTTTTTATGTGCAGCTACCATCTCCGGAGCCCAACGACGACCTAATTCCTTAATAGTACTCACATCAATACTACGGTAATGGAAAAAAGCTTCCAAGGTTGGCATATGTTTCACCATAAAACGACGATCTTGACCGATGCTATTTCCACATAATGGTGCCGCACCTGCTGGTACCCATTCTTTAAGAAAATCAAGCGTCGCCTGTTCTGCTTGAGCACAACTAATATCACTGGCTTTTACACGTGCAGTTAACCCTGAATTACCATGATGTTCAGTACACCAATCATCCATTGCATCTAATGCAGCATCGCTTTGATGAATTACAAACTGTGGGCCTTCCGCTAAAATATTTAAATCGCTATCAGTAACAATAGTGGCAATCTCAATAATTTTATCGGTATCAGGGTTCAACCCGGTCATCTCTAAGTCAATCCACACCAAATTATCTTTATTCATTTTCCTAACACCCTTTTATATTGATGAATCGCTATTTAATATAAGAATAGAGTATAATACTCGATTAAAATCACCAGTGGTAGCAAAGGAAGTCTGTGGCTAAGAAGAAAAAACTCAGTAAAAACCAAATCCGTCGTGTTCAAAGCAATCATAACAAACGCTTAACACCTAAAAGCGACACGCAATGGGATGAAGCTGAACTCGGTCCGCAACTCGAAGGGTTAGTGGTTAGTCGATTTGGGCAACATGCAGATATTGAAGATGACCAAGGTAAAGTAGAACGTTGTACATTGCGCCGCTCAATCCGATCTTTAGTGACTGGCGATCGCGTAGTATGGCGTGCAGGCAAAGAGTCCCATCAAGGGATCAGCGGTGTGATTGAAGCCGTTCACCCTCGTAAAACCGTATTAACTCGTCCAGATTATTATGATGGCATCAAGCCGATTGCAGCGAATATCGATCACATCATTATTGTTAGCTCTATTGCTCCTGAGTTTTCTCGTAACATTATCGACCGCTACCTTGTCGCTTGTGAAGATATTGGTATTACTCCAATCATCGTATTGAATAAAGTCGATTTACTAGATGAAGAATCAGCAAAACTTATTGATAAAGAGTTACAAAGCTACCGAGATATTGGTTATCAGGTTATTTATAGCTCTAAATTAGGTGATGGTTTAGACCACCTAAAATCAGTGATGAAAGATAAGGTGAATATCTTTGTAGGGCAATCTGGTGTAGGTAAAACATCACTGCTTAATATGCTATTACCTGAAGTTGAAGCGTTAACTGGTGAAATATCAGAAGGTTCAGGATTAGGTAAACATACCACCACCACAGCTCGCCTGTATCATTTTACAGAAGGGGGTGACTTAATTGATAGCCCAGGGATTCGCGAGTTCTCGCTTTGGCACTTGGAAGCAGAACGTATTGCCAGTGGATTCATAGAATTTAGAGAGTTTTTAGGCGGTTGTCGCTTTAGAGACTGTAAACACCAAGCAGATCCTGGTTGTGCACTTGTAGCTGCCGTTGAAGATGGACATATTGATAGTGCTCGATTCAATAGTTTCCTGCGTATTTTAGAAACAATGGATGATGCAAAAAATGCGCGTCATCGCGATCCTAATGTGTACTAACGACTACATATTAGTGAGCTTTATACTTTAATTACATTAAAAACAGAGAGTTTTAATATGAACGACCAAATGAAAATCGTTTTTCAATATATTCTGCCGAAACATTTATTCACCTTTATTGCCGGTAAATTAGCAGAAGCTAAGATGGGGGCATTCACCACCTTCTTAATTAAAAAATTCATTAAGCAGTTCAATATCGATATGAGTGAAGCAAAACACTCTGAAGCAGAAGATTTTGATACCTTTAACGACTTTTTTACCCGTGAACTAAAAAGTGGTTTACGCCCTATTGTTGAAGGTGATGAAAACCTGGCTATTCCAGTCGATGGCTGTATTAGTCAACAGGGAGAGATTAAACAAGGTCGCATTTTCCAAGCTAAAGGCCATGACTTTAGCTTACGTGAATTGTTAGGGGGAAGAGATGATGTTGCAGCACCATTCGATGATGGTCTATTTTCTACTATTTATTTAGCACCTAAAGATTACCACCGCATCCATATGCCTATTACCGGTAAATTAGAGAAGCTCATTTTTATCCCTGGTGACCTATTCTCAGTAAACCCATTAACGGCACAAAATGTACCTAATTTATTTGCTCGTAATGAACGTGCTGTGGCCATTTTCTCAACGGCAATTGGACCAATGGCAATGGTATTAGTCGGTGCGACTATTGTGGGTAGCATTGAAACCGTATGGGAAGGTACTTTAAAAGCACCAAAAAACAAAGAACTACAATACTGGGATTACCAAGATCAAGAGATAGTGATCGAAAAAGGCCAAGAGATGGGCCGCTTTAAACTAGGTAGTACTATTGTTGCCCTATTCCCTAAAGATAGTATAGAGTTTGACGAGCAACTTGAACCCTCTAGTGTGACGCGTTTAGGCAAGCTATTTGCAACAGTAAAATAAACGATTTGCTCCACAGCAGTAAAAGACAAAAATAATAATAACAAGGCCTGTAATGTCAAACATCACCAGTGAACAATATTTAAAAAACATCTTATTAGCACCTATCTATGAAGCTGCTATTGAGACAAAGCTACAACCTTTAAATAAATTATCTAAGCGTTTAGATAACCATATTTTACTGAAACGAGAGGACTTACAGCCAGTTCATTCTTTTAAACTACGTGGTGCTTATAATAAATTAGCCAGCTTAACTGACGCTCAAAAGGCAAACGGTGTCATTGCTGCTTCTGCCGGTAACCATGCGCAAGGCCTTGCTTTATCAGCACAAAGGATGGGTGTAAAAGCCACTATCGTAATGCCAAAAACAACGCCAGATATTAAAGTTAACTCTGTGCGTAGTTTTGGTGCAACCGTGGTACTTATCGGAGAAAGTTTTGACGCGGCCAACGCTCATTCATTAGCGTTGGCAGAGCAACATGGTTATACCCTAATCCACCCTTTTGATGACCCAGATATTATTGCTGGTCAAGGCACTGTGGGTAAAGAACTACTTCAACAAGATGCACATATTGATAAAATATTTGTACCTGTGGGCGGCGGCGGTTTAGCAGCTGGTATTGCGGTATATATTAAGCAATTGCTACCACATATTAAAATTATTGCCGTTGAACCAGAAGATGCAGCGTGCTTGCAAGCAGCATTAGCTGCTGGTGAGCCCGTTACCCTACCTAAAGTAGGATTATTTGCTGATGGTGTTGCAGTAAAAACCATCGGTAAAGAAACCTTCCGTTTATGCCAACAATATATCGACGAAGTGATTACTGTAAACAGTGATGAAATTTGTGCTTCGGTTAAAGATATCTTTGATGATACTCGTGCCATTGCAGAACCCGCTGGTGCACTATCACTTGCAGGGTTAAAGAAGTACGCTCATCAACATCAATTAAAAGGTCAACGCTTAACGGCTATTTTAAGTGGTGCTAACGTTAACTTTCATAGCTTACGTTATGTTTCTGAACGCTGTGAATTAGGCGAGCAAAACGAAAGTATCTTAGCCGTGACTATCCCCGAAAAACAAGGTGCATTTTTAGCTTTCTGTAATCAATTAGATGGACGTGCTATCACAGAATTTAACTATCGTTATAGCGATAGCCAGTCCGCGAATATTTTTGTTGGTGTAAGAACACCGCAAGGATTTGATGAATTAACCAGCTTAACCGAAGGGTTAACCGATGCAGGTTACCCAGTGACAGATTTAAGTCATGATGAAACGGCTAAGTTACATGTTCGTTATATGGTCGGTGGAGTCCCTTCTCAGCAACTCACAGAGCGCTTGTATAGCTTTGAATTTCCTGAGCACCCTAACGCCCTATTAAAGTTTTTAAATCTACTCGGCATGCACGCAAACATCACTTTATTTCACTATCGTAATCACGGTGCCGCTTACGGGCAAGTACTCGCAGGGTTTGAGGTAGATGACACACAAACAGCTGAATTTAGTCAACATTTAGATGCACTGGGTTATAGTTATAAAGACGAAACCCTTAACCCTGCATATCGATACTTTTTATCACATGCTAACAATAACTAAGATAGTCACATGCGTACTTATTTATCGTCATCAGAATTAGCTAGAATTTTACAAAAGCTGACTCGCAGATTAACTTGGCCAGCGATGTTGGCCTTATTATTAATGCAAGCAGCCATTACCTATTTTTTATTTGTGCTTGCACAAGAATCAGAGTTAATCTCAGATCCTGTCAGGTTCTTTTATTATAATATGGTTGTAGTATCAACAGTCGGCTTTGGCGATTTCAGTCCAACAACGGATTTAGGTAAAGCAATAGTCGCACTCTGGCAAATCCCATCGGGTTTGATTGTATTTGCTTCATTTATCGGTAAAACAACACAACTATTCATTGATATAGCGAGAAAAAATATGAACGGTAGTAATGACTACTCACACTTAACTGACCATATTCTACTGTTATGTTGGGATGAGCATTCAACAAACCAAATTGTGCAGCTAATTTTAGGTGATAAGAAGCGCCAACAACGCCGCATTTTGTTGTGTGTTACACAAGATATGAAAAACCCTCTACCTGATGTTGAAGAGGTCTCTTTTGCGAAATTAGGTGCTTTCTCTGATACCAAAGAATTAGATCGTATCGCATTACGAAAAGCACAACGAATTATTATAGATGGTAAGTCTGATGACGAAACCTTATCTATCGCCCTAAGTATTGCCACTTTTGCCGATAAAAATGCCAATATTACTGCACATTTTTTTGATGAAACGAAAGCTCAACTATTAAAAATTCACTGCCCTAATATTGAATGTAGCATTGATAACAGTGCACAAATGATGGTCAGAAGCATGCAAGATCCAGGCTCAAGTAAGGTTACTGAAAAGCTTTTATCAACGCTAGATGGCGCAACGTTATACAGTTTTTTAGTACCGAGCCTTGAAAAAAGCATTACTTTTGGCGAGCTATTTGACACCTTTAAACACCATTATGACATGATTTTAATTGGTTTCAGTAAACATAAAAATGGTCAAGAGATGAACTTAAACCCAAATAGTAACAGCTTGGTGAATAGCGGTTTTTACCTGCATTATATTGCCAATGAACGCCTTGATGAAAATGATATAAATTGGAAAGAGATCAAATAAATAACAAGTAAGCCGAATAAAGTGGGAAGTTCTTCTAATTTCTATTATTCTAAGTATTATTAACTTTAGAATGCTAGGATGCAGTAGATAATGAGTACAGGTATGTCTCCCTCACACTTTTTAACGTGGTTAGATCCCATAACACAATATATGCCAACTTGGTTTCAACAAGGTGGCTCTATTATGTGGTTATTGCTATTACTGTCGATTATTACTAACGTCGTTATTTTAGAGCGATTATTCTTTTGGTTTATTTACAGTTTACAAAAAGAACGCTACATCGTACAAGAATGCTTTGCCGCCCTAACAAGACAACAAAAAACCGAAGCTTTACTTGCTTGCCAAGCTCTTAAAAGTCCTGCGTTAACTATGCTTCAAGAAGGCATCAATCTATTACCTTTATCACCTAAAGAGCGCATGACTTATGCTCAAAAAATACAGATAAGTCAAATGTCACGAGGTCAAAAGTTATTACGTTCAGCTATGTTTATCACCCCTATATTAGGCTTATCTGGTGCGCTGTTAATATTGACTCAATCCTTTGATATGTTTAGCCATCAAACAATACAAGATGCAGCAGTAATTATTCCTAGTATTGCTCAGGCACTTATTCCCCTTACTTGTAGTGTTGCGATACTGCTACTTATTTTAGTACCACATCAACTATTTCGTTCTCTATTGATAAAGCAAACATTACATCTAGAAAATATCAGACATCAGTTCCATCATATTTGTATGCAACATCACCTAGTTCAAACTTCAGAAGAAGCTCCCTCCCCTAAAGAAGAAGTCGTTAAACA
Source organism: Psychromonas sp. KJ10-5 (assembly GCF_055808325.1). Taxonomy (NCBI): domain Bacteria; kingdom Pseudomonadati; phylum Pseudomonadota; class Gammaproteobacteria; order Alteromonadales; family Psychromonadaceae; genus Psychromonas; species Psychromonas sp. KJ10-5. The sequence goes on from NZ_CM147864.1 coordinate 2,325,569, forward strand.
AGAAAATAAACCGGTATCAGAGCAACAAGAAATGCCATACCACTATGAGTTCTCAGATGAAACAGGTGAGGTGCACGTAGCGATTCATGAACAAACAGAAGCAATTAAGCAGGTTCCTCATTCAGCCATTGCAAAAATGTATAATCAGGAATTAGCCTTAGGAAAAACGAAATCTTACGAACATACTAATAAACTTCAATAGGCACTCGCTTAAGTAATCTAGATAGAGTAAAAATATTCCATGAAAACGTCATATCATTATTTTACATTTATTATTATTAGTCTGTTGTTGCACTATTTATTCTTTTATTTAATAGATATTAACTCAGAGAGTGAGCAAGCACTTAGCAATACTCAACTTGTCAACACTCAGCCTATTGCAGTGCGAACTATTACAGCTCAAACTAACAAAATACCTAACGCTGCCACTAATTTAGATGAATCAAAGTTAGACACACAGATAGATGAAGCAGAACAAAGTATAGATGCAACGACAATCAGCGCTGACAATATAATGACCACGCATAAAGCAGCTGAAATAGATGTTAAAAATCAAACGCTTTCAGAGCAGCAAACGAAGATAGAAGCAGTTTACACACCAGCACTCAATACTGAAAGTCTCAACACATTGCAGACGCAACGGATTCAAGACGAACAAGCAAAGCAAAAACACATTGAAGAGGAAGCATTGGCAGCCCAACAAGCGATTGTGACGCAACCAGAGCTTATTATAACTTCGACAGTTCAAAGCGATGGCGATGACCTAAGTAAAGAGCAGCTAAAACTCAGTAATGCAGGTTATTCAGTTAACCTTAAAACACATAAAGCAACTGAAGCCGCTTTATTAAAAGCAGACCTATTTGAACAAGAAATAGTGAATTTACCTAAGTTACCTAAGAAAAGAAGTGTTAAAAAGAAGGTGTTGGTGAGTTCTACAACATCGCCAATAAAAACACCAAAACCAATAAGTAATAACTTAACAACTGCAAACACGATGCATGAAAGTGTAATCAACGACAAAGCAATAGCTAAAACAACAATTAAGACAACAGCTAAAACCGCTAAACCGACCTTTAAGCCTAAAGTCGATACTGAATTACTTAGCCTAAGCGACACCATTAAATTACCGGAAGCCGTTGCCATATCAGGTAAAAAACCCAGCTACCCAGAGGTTGCAGCGAAACTAAACAAAAAAGGACAAGTTGTCGCGTCTATGACAGTATTACCAACAGGCAGCACCAAGGAGGCAGAAATTCTTAAATCCAGTGGGTCTAAAGAGTTAGATCAGGCTGTTATAGAGTTTATCGTACAGGAGCGTTTTATGCCTAGTTTACAAGGACAGGATAAAGTATCTAGCAAACAGGTATTCTCATTCAGTTATGAATAATTCATCGCCACTAAAGTATAAGCTGCTCATATTAACTAAGCAGCTATCGCTATAACAACGATAAACTACACTGTTATGCAGACATACTCCCGAGGAGCGATGATATGAAATATTTAATGATAGGATTAACAGAGTTACTGACATTGTCAGCAGCGGTAAATTTGGATGCCGAAAGCGTAGAGATAGCATTAAGGACAAGCTAGATAGTTATCAAAATGATTCTTGTTTAGATATCATTGGAGGAAAACAAATAGCCCCTCAAAAAGCTTACAAGTACATACTTGTTATAAGCTATAAAGGCACTCTGGCTAGCGGATAACTTTTTGAAAGTAACAATATTGCCAAGACCCTTTTTTATCACTCAATTTAATGTCTGCACACATTTATCAGAAAGAAAGGAAGACGCTCTGAGAACACCAAGGGACTTCTTCTTCTACTCACTCCAAAAAAGTCATCTCACAAAAATGTAGCGAAAACCGCGATATTTTCCCAACAGTGTTTTACCCGTGTACTGGCATTTAATAAGTGATTCATTAGCCAGCTATCACAATAATAACAATAACTGTTAATACTACACTAATCGACTAACGAGGCCATTGACGATTGATATTAGTTGTTGTTTAAAGCATAAGTTGTCCTAATATTTTAACTTAAAGCTAGTAAATACAATATTCTTATTTTTATAAAAACCACAAAAATAAAGCATAAGATGGCATATAAAAAATAAAACAAAGCATAAGTTGTCATTATATTTCAATTTTTAAATGTTGATAAAATCTACTTTTAACGGACTCTACATATAATGGGTAGCGGCTGAATTGGTCAACAATAAACTGAGGGCTTAACTCCATGTGAGTTAATTCATTTTGCATTCTTTGAAAAATTTGCAAAAAATACACTGGTGAGCAAGCAGTATAAATCTCATCATCGAAATCTATATCTGTTTCATAAGGCATAAATAACACATTAATATCCTTTCTGAATTTATCGATAGTAATAAAATAATAGGTTAATGTATTGCCTTTTTTTTCTGGTTTTAACCAACGTTGAAATTGTTTCTTTATTCGACTTATATCTGGATCTACTTCGTGTTCCAATGACCCAGGATTCTGTGCTTTAACAATATCTCTATAGTAGACAGTACTCTTGATCACTTTTCCTGAATATTCTTGTTTCTCCCATCTTTCTTTAGCAATTTTCAAGAGCAGAGTATTGGACTTAATTAGCTTTCCTTTCTCGCATAATTTGGGGAGATATTTTTCAAAAATGAAATGACTTTTAAGATCGGATTCATGTACGAGAGCAATCAAAACCTCAAAGATTGCTACTAGGCTTAAAACTTTTGCAATGTTGTATTTGATTTTTTCATCTGGCTTATTTTCCAAATCTTGCGATTGGAAATTATCAAGTAAAAGCCATTTAGCAATATAATCATTCGTTAATTCTTCTGAAATACTTGAAGGTTCTTTTCTACACTGTCCGATAAAGTCTCGTTCGGTATGGCACAAGTGAGTTACGTAATTCAAAAAGGGTAAAAGATGTTCACATCCTCCCACTTTGTTAACTTTATAAATTGCACCATTGACCAAGCAAGCCAAATCAAACCAACCACCATAGTTTTCATCAGCCATACCATCAGGAATAAATGCTTTAAGATCAAGTGAGGGGAAAGTAATTTTATAAAGTTTGATTAATTCATCAATATCGAGCAGCCCTTTTCTCACTTTTCTAAAAAATTGGTTGTCTGCATCAAAAGATTTACCTTCGGGGTTAATCAGATGATCAAAAAATAGCGCAGGTCATGTTGGACTGCGTTTTTCACCTTATAGGCCGTAGCGAAGTTATTAAGTTATATATTGTGTAGCTCTTTAAAAACAGGAGAAGTAGTTTTTCCTTTTTCTGTATTAATAAATTACAAGCTCATCCCCGCCCCATTAAATTTCAGCCATTTTTTTGCTTCATCATAATCAGGCATTACTTTTTCAATTGTTCGCCAAAATTTAGGGGAATGATTTCTATCTTCTAAGTGAGCAAGCTCATGAACAATAACGTAGTCTAATACGCTTAAAGGTAACATAGCGCATTTCCAATGAAGGTTAATAGTGCCTTTAGATGTGCATGACCCCCATCGGTTTTGTAGTTCCATCACACGAATGCTAGATGGTTTAAGCTGCATTTTAGGTTGATAGAGCTTAAGCCTTTCATCCAGTCGATTTTGTAGTTTTGTTTTATAAAACCTTTTAAAGTGTTCTGGTGCATCAATTACTTCTGATCTTAGTAACTTAAACTGTCCATAGTGAAAAGAGAGTGGTTCCTCTTGCTCTGTCACAAGTTTTAAACGATAGTTCCTACCAAAGTACAGGAAACTTTCTCCATTCACGTATTCACGATGAATTCGTGTTCGATTAAGATCTTCCCATTCAGCCAGGCTTTTATAAATCCAACTTCTTTTAGACTCGATAATTTGCTCTATTTTATCGACATCAAAAGGTGCAGGCGCAATAACCAAAACGGAGCCATCACGTTCAATATAAATACTTGTTGTTTTACGGTCACTTTTCTTTAGTTGGTAGCTAATATCCTTATATGTGCTGACACTTTCGATATTAACCACTAATTATCACCTTTCGATTTTTTACTTGATAAAATGTCTAATTCTCTTCTCTTGGCTAAGTTTAATAGCTCTACTGTGACTAGTTCGAAAGATTCTTCTAAAGCAGGAATTTCACTCAAGATAAATATTTCCTGAATTTTCCCTTCCAACTCATCAACCATATTGGGTCTATCCCAAAAGTTAAGACCTTCAATTTTCTCAGCCATCGTTTCTATAATTTGTTCAACGACCTTCTTAATGGCCGTTAACTCATTCGCCTGACAATTTCCATCAAAAGCTAATTCAATAATAAGGTCAGTGAACGGATCTCCAGCAGTAGTATCTTTCCCTCGACCTTCATCAATTTTTTCTCTTAAAGTTCCCAACTCAAGCAGCATTTGATCCCAGTTTTCATTGTATTTTTTAAGAATGTCTTCAAGCTTTTCACTGAATCGCTTATACATTACTGGGTCATCGGCTTCATTCACCTTACAGTGCTTGCGAATGGCGTGCTCCATCTCACTAGCTGCTGCGCGGTCATCTTTATGCTCGTTCAACGTGGTTATAAATTTATCTGAAAATAGTTCTACAGGCGGTACTTTAGGGTTGATACCTAAACTAACCAAATGCTCACTAACAAGCTTTCTCACCTTCTCTCCTGCACCACCAATATTGATCGAGTCATCCTTATACCTTTCTCTCGCTTTCGCTTGTAAGTGACTAAATTGATACATTGGAATTTTGTAAGGATGAGCTAATTTATTTGGCAAAATTATATCCATGCTCTGCATGAATTTTTTAAGGTAAACATTAAAACTATCGCGTGTTTTAACGTCTTCTAAAGATTGAATTACCGCTTCAGTTACCTTGTATCTTTCAATATCAGAAGTTAGCTTTTGTTGAACGAGGTTTTCAACTTGATTGATATTCTTATCTTCAAACAACTGTACCAATTGTCTATAACGGCTTTGTAATACTGGCATTTCAGATTCTACAGATTTGAACGTAGCTAAAATATCTTTTTGATCTTTACCAGAATATAGAGATAAAGCTTCTTTTAAGTTCTCAGTTAAACCAATATAGTCCACGACATAGCCAACAGTTTTACCGGGGTATGTTCTGTTAACACGCGCTATTGCTTGTAGTAAGTTATGTTCTTTGAGCTTTTTATCAATATACATAACCTGCTCAATTGGTGCATCGAAACCAGTTAACAGCATGTCACAAACAATTAGAAATGCGATACCAGTGTCTGGTTTTTCATGGTCAAATTTCTTTTTGAAATTTTCAACAGCATTACGTTTACGAGACTGATTTCGAGAAGCAACAAATGCTGCCTTCTCATTTGTGCCATCAGAAGAAATAACAACCATAGCATCAAGGAATTCTACTTGCTTTAAAAGCTCACTATCTTGCTCAATAGTTGGCTTTTCCTTTTCTTCTTCAGCCCATTGTTTTAAGGCTTTTCTTATATACGTTTGATAATGCAGTGCCGCTTGTTTTGAAGAACAAACTACCTGACCTTTATAACCGCTAGGTAATACTTTTTGCACATAGTGTTTAACAAGATCATTGGCAATTTCTTCAATGCGGTCCTCTGCCTCTAGTATGTCACCTGTGGCACCGTATTTTTTGCGAATTGCAGCTATTTCTTCATCACTTCTATCTTTGAATAGGTTATCAAATTTTGTATCAAAGCCGTGTTTATCATAGATTGCAGAATCTGCCGTTTTACCTTCATACAATATTTGCAATGTCGCGCCATCATCTACCGCATCTTGAAGCTTATATTCATCAATATAAGGCTCATCTGGGTTATTACCAAAGCGCTTCCATGTAGGGTCGTTATGGTGATCTGCTATTAGTGGCGTACCAGTAAAAGCAAGACGAGTCGCATTTGGAAATGCATCAAACATATTGTCAGATAAGCTAGATTTATCTTGGCCTGTTTTTTGTGTGCGATGCGCTTCATCAATCATGATAAGCACTTTGTCTGAAGGGTTAACTTCACCAAAGCTTTCGAATAATTTTACAATATTATCCTTATCGCTTTTAGCAGCGTACTCAGAAGGTGGTTCAGCAACAGACTTGCCAAGAGCTTCATTTAAATAGTCAGGAGTATTGCTATCATCATCTTCCCTAAACTTGTGTACCATCACCATATTTAGTGTCGAGCGATCATCACTTAACTCACTTTTAACTTCATCGCTACTAGATATTTTATAAACTTTTTCACCCGTCAAGTCAGCCGTTACACCTAACTGTTTATCCAAATCTTTTCTGTCATTTACCATTAACACTTTATAGTCTTTTAAGTCTTCAGTACTTCGCATCTTGCGCACTAAAAAAACCATAGTTAATGATTTACCACTACCTTGTGTATGCCAAACCACACCAGAACGCTCATCACTCGTTTCACCAGTTCTGATACGTAGAATAATCTTATTAACTGCTCGGTATTGCTGATAACGTGCGACCACCTTAATCCTTTGTTTACCTGCATCCATAAACAAAGTGAAGTTATTTGTTATATCAATCAGGTTTCTTGGGTGTAACATGCCCTGAACAAGTGTTTCTTGCTTTCGGTGCTTTCCTGATGTTGGATCTACGTAAGGTGTATCATCTGGATAGATGGTCTTCCAATTAAAGTAGTATTCTTCTGTTGAGGTAATGGTGCCGAATTTTGCATCATCACCATACATTCCTATCATCAACTGGTTGCTATAAAACAGCTTCTCTTCACCCTCAATTAGCTGAGAGCCTTCAGGTTCACGTAGGTCAGCATAACGCCTTAACTGTTCAACTGCTTGGTTCATCGGGTCTGAAGTAAAGCTATTCACATCTTTACACTCAATCACAACTAGTGGAAGACCGTTAACGAATAGTACTACATCAGGAATTATGCATTCTTTAACGCCAGCCGGGGTATCAATTCGGTACTGGTTAATTGCAATAAAGCTATTAGCTTTCCAGTTATCAAAATCAATAATTTTTATCGTAGGGTTTTGCTCACCAGTGACAGTATTTTCATCTACTTGCCACTTCTTTATGCGATCCATAAACTCTTGATTGTTTTCAAGCAGGCTTTTTACACCAAAATCAGTAAAATCGTCATAAAGCCCATCAAGTTGCGCATCTGTTAGCCAGCATTGTTCATCAATGGTATTAAGCAAGCTGATAGCCTTTATAAATTCGCGCTTAATTACACATTCTCTGAAGTGATCTCTATAACTAATACTAGGGTCTTTAGGTATAACACTTGAAGAGTGTTCAATCACTTGCCATCCCATAGTTGCGAGCTGATTTAAAAGAGGCTTTTCTACAAATTGATATTCAGACATTAAGCCTCTCCAACTGGTTCTGGTACTAACACATAAAACACGAACTCTAAAAAATTAGAAATAGTCGTTCTTTGATTTTCGATATCATCATCAACCCAAACGTGATGCTCTGGGTTAAGCTCTTCACGCCAATCATGTAATTGACGAGCAATTTCTTGTGAAACGATTTTCTTTTCTTCTAATGCATTGATACGTTTACTCAAGGTTTCACCAGTGATTTGTTTAAAACGTATTTGTTTTGAAAAGCGCAAATTGAGTACTTCTTCAAGATATACGCGAGGCTTACAACTCAACTTATCCGTGCTTCGTTCAACAAAATCAATTAATTCTTCGGTATTTAAATGGTGAGCTGATTTTACAAAAGCATCTTTATTACCAACCTCTAAATATGAACCTTGAGCATTTTTCTTAATTTCGATAAGCGCAATATCATCTTTTGAAAATCCATGTACTTTTAAGAAATTAGCAACACCATCTTTAAAGTGACTAAGCATAATTACTTGCTGGCACTTATCAGCCAATTTAACCAGCTTACTATGCGTTTGCCCAACTCTATTCTCATCAAATGAAGTTACGGGATCATCAAAAATGACAATTGTCTTTGCTACGATCTCATCATCAAGTGAGTCTAACGATGCTAGAAAGATTGATAAGCCAAGTGAACGCCTATCAGATTCACTGAAAATCTTATCTAAATCCTGCTCAGCAATATCAGTCCCTTTAAACTTAACTTTAAAGCTATAAATAGGTTTATCACCACGAGGTTCATGCTTATATTCAAGCTTAAAATCTCGGCTACCCAAATCGTTAAAATGTTTATTAATTTTAGTAAAGTACTCCTTTAAATAATCACCTTGCTCATTACGCAGCGACTCTTTCAGTTTCGGAATACCTTCTTCTAGTTTGCTAATTTCTTTTGATAAAGCTACATGGTCATTACAGGCATCATTCTTCTCATATCTATCAACATGCAGAGCCAGCAGAAGCCCTTCTGATTTTAAGCGCTCAAGATCTTTTTCAATTTGCTCAACTTCAAATTGCGCTTTAAAATCGTTAGCTCGTTTGTTAAATGTTTGGTAATAAGTATTAAGCAATACTATGTCAACAGATAACCCATGAAGAAATTGATCAAATTCCGTTACATCGATGGTTTCAAAGACCTTCTTTGGATCTGCTAACTTCGCCTCAATAGTTGAATTAAACTCGCCAATTATTTTGACAGCCAACAAGATTAGTTTATCGATTTTTGTTTGTATTAAAGCATGGGAGTCTTTGATATTAGATATGGTTTCAGGAATTTCACCTTCGTTAGAAAGTTCAGGGTAGCTACCTGTGACTAAACTAGCGTTTTCAATTGAAGACTTAAGCTTTTCTATCCAATATTTAGTTAACAAAGGATGATGCTGAGTTACCGCAGATTTCACAAAGCCTTCATGCCTTGCAAACTGATCATCAAAACACTGACGATAAAGGTCTAATAATTCATTGGCTTGTGGTGAAATCATCTGGCCACAGAAGTGACAATTATCGCCATCGAGTAAGCTTAAACCTTGTTTAATCCACTGTTCAGCACCTTCTGGTTTTACAAAGTGTTTTTCGATATGACGATTCAATTCAGCTTTAGCAGCTTCATGTGGGTTGTCTAATCCCGTATTTAACACATTGTTTATAGCAACTACTGCATCACTAAAATCCGTAGCCACTCTCTGGGGAAATAAATTTTTTCTTTCCCTGATGGCTTTGCTTGCTCTCTTTTGTGAATTGAGCAAAGCGTAGTCTTCACGTTTATTTTCTAGCGCGACTTTAGTTGCATCAATGTCGGCTACTAGTGGCTCAGCAATGAACGATTTTACATCATCTATTTTGGATAATTCGCTTTGAACAAGCTTTTTCAGATTAGAGCGTTTTTCTTTTAATGATTTATTCTTTTCCGAAATTATTTCAGCTTTAGCGACACCTTGAGAGCCTAGAATAAAATCACTAAAACACTCTTTGGTAGTTCGGGTCAGTGTTCTACCTAAAAATACGTTTTGGTGATAAAAAGCATCATCATAAACCGCTAAACCCAGATGACTAGGTAACTTATTCGACCAATTACCATTACTGAAAATGGCTTTTATTTCTTCCTTACCATCTGCATCTAAAAATTTAAGCTCAACTCTCTGAGCTGAGCCATCCTCTGGAATACTTTTCCTTGCTGTGAGTGTATCCGCTTCATCAGATTTTAAAGATGAAAATATATCGCCCAAGGTACTTTTACCATAGGTATTACGACCATACACAAGCGTGAGCTTTTCAAATTGGCTTTGACTAGCATTACAGTTTTTATAAGTACCAACATTTTTTATTGAGGAAATCCGTTTTAGCAAAACTACTCCTTAACTGACTAAGTTAGATATTATTAGCCGTTACTAATTCTTTTATAAAGTTCAACAACTACTTCATCATTGGCTCTTATGTACATATCAGCGATTTCTTTAGCTACTGAACTACCGCCTTGGCCTAGAGATATTAGATTATTGAATATTGTTTCCAAAGGCTCTAGATCATACATATAGAAAGGTTTTGAAAGTGCAACCTTCCAGATATCAGCTGCATCCAATGCATGCATTTCACTTAACCTTGCTAACTCCACCATAAAGTCCATTCCATTGTGATCATCATTAATGAACGGGGCGACTGCAATCAACCACTTTTTGGACTGCTCATCTAACTCTTCTACATATTCAGCCCACAGCGCCAACTTTGAAGCTAACGGTCTTCTGTCACCAGCTTGCTGTTCGATAATTTGAACTAAGTCCGGCCACAAAGCGAAAACAAGTTCTTTGGTCATATCGATATTTTGATCTCTTATCGACCACAAAAACCAAATCACTTTGCTTAATTCATTATCATTATTACGATCGAGAAGAAGTCTTAATAAACTATCGTCATCAAAATTTTCTCTTTTTTGAATATGCACAATGCAAATGTATTCAATAAAGCGCTCTTTAACAGTATCAGATAAATCATCATGATCTAATAATGCAGTATAAAAGCCTTTTTCCTTAAACATCTGATGTATCTCAGGGATCAGCCATGCAACATACGAATATGCTTGAACTGCGCAAACCCACTGAAGTGAATTTACATTACCAAACATTCTCTCTAAATTACGATGAGTCCAGTCGTTAGATAAGTAAAAAAAGTTACGGATATACATCAGTAAGATTGTAATGAATTCATACTCATTAGCTGATTCGGGCTTAAGCAATTCACTATCAAACGTTGGTAAATATGTAGCCCAAATTTCTTGATGTTCTGTTGAGTTTTTCTCAACGTTTCGACACTGATACAGAGCTAACTTTAAGTAAGCTTCTATACACCTACCTCTTGGGCTATTGATTGCAATAGATACAGCATCAGAATCTCTACCAAAGTCTTCTCCCGCTGCGCGTTCAAGAATTATTTCTAGGATGTTTTTTACACCATCAGCTAAATCTAAATTAAAAGCTCTCTCATCTTTTTCACACCCTGATTCAACTAAACGGCAGAAAGAGCTAATTACCCAGTCCTTATCACCTATGAAGGGAGCAGATTCAGTGTTGTCATTTGACTCCCAAAATGAATTATCGTTAAATACCTTTGAAGAGAAACCTAAGATTTTAGGCCACAGCTCACTCCATGAGCGTTGTGCTTTGTCTGTCCACAACTTGGAATAAGCCGTAAATATCTGATTTAAATAGTGTGGTTTAAGCTTAGTGAATGCGTCTAAATTATTAAGCACTTCACAGCTATCAAGTAAAACTAAGTCTTCAAACGTATTAACTAACCCTTCAATACCTGGCTCATTAAAGTGGCTAACCACATTATACTCATTTAAAAAGCTAACTAACTCATTAGTATTTTCAAGCATTACTGCTAACTCGGAGACCGATACAGGAGAAACGTCTACAGCAACACCACCACTCATATAACTTGAAAAGTCAGGATGGTCTGGCTCAACATCCGTAATATCAATACAAGCTTGATATTTAGTTTGAGCTATCTCACTTAAGTCTTTAATTGCAGCAAACCAATTTGATTGCTTGTACGCTGTTGGCTTGTCTTGAACTGCCCCTGTGTCTTCATTCGTCACTGATAGAGATTCTATTACAGCAACAATTGACTGTTGCTGCTGTTCGCATATATTAGGAAAGTTCTTATGTAAAAAATGCCAAAGCTCATGCCGATACTTATCGTTAAAATGACTAGGTTCTATAACTAAATCTATTACTTTCTCATCAAGTTTATTAAAGCACTCACTAGCGACATGGATACCAATTCGCTTGATTGTCTGGTAATCGCTATTGATAATCTCAGTAAGTTTTTCTAATGCATTGGCATCACTAGTTGTTTGAGCGTAGCCTAATAAAGAATCTCTAAAAAGCTTTAAAACGATATCGTCTGCATCATTTCTTCTACTATTTTGCTTATGTTCAGGTATTGCGTTACGCCAAATGTTTGACCACTTATCATTGCCATTAATATCCAGTACTTTTTTAAGCTTTAGCTCAAACAAGTTTATAGCTACCAAGCCAAGTTTTTCACCTAACTCTAACGCTGAATTATCAACAAATTTACCAGCTAAATAATCATCAAACCCAAGTACAGCTTCTTGTCTATTATTAGAATATCGCCCTTCGACACTGTTAATTGTGAATAATTTATCTAGCAGGTCTATGGCAAAAACTATTGATTCCTCGCTATTAACCTCAACAAGTTCAATAACCCATTCACTAACTTCTTTACTAATAAGATGTCGATCAAACTTGTCAATTAACCAATAACCAATGCAATCAAAATCATCAACCGTTAAAATCTCTAATGGTATGTTTCTCAGTATCTTACTGAATTGCCACCATGTTCGATAATTACTGCGCTCGTTTGCAATAGCATACTGAGTTACTTCTTCAATAAGAGTTAAATATTTTGGGGCCATTTCAACATCATTCACCTCTTTTAACTTTAGAGATGATGCAACTAGATATTCAGTTATGGGCCAAGAAGGAATTTGGAAAGTATTGTCTGAAGTCTCAATTGGTGTGGGATTTAGCTCTGGTGAAAATAGCCCATGATCTTTAAAAGCGTCAAACCATATTGTGCTATCAACTTTTTTAAATAGCCAAGGTTGTAGAGCTGGATCATCAATAACTCGTTGTAAAGCACTACGCTGCTTTGCACTTAGCTCATTACTCATCGAGATCTGCCTCTAACGCGGCTAACTTGTCGGCAAGAGCTAAATCATTAAACTCAAGTTCATTTCCCCACTTTTTAATAATGGCTTGTTGCTGAGCATAATCTTCATGGTCACGAGGAAATATTATTAGTTGCGCATTAAATGACTGCTCATAATAATCTTTTAACTTCTTAAATAACGGCTCTTCAGCATTAAAGAAACCTTGTAGAATAAATAGTCTTTTTTGAGGTTCTTCTTTCTGGTCACTAGACTTCAATACATATTCAAGTATTTCAGTCTCTTCCAACCCATAACCAAGAAATAATACAATTTTGCTTGAAAAAAGGTGGGTAAGAAATTTGGGAACTTCGTCAGAAACATAATGCTCTAAGTAATCTTTTGTTGTAACTATCATACTTGAAGGGTCATCCACGCAGCCATGTAGATGAATTACAGCACCTTTAGTATCTAACTTAGCGTTCAATAAGTCTTTTCGTTTGAAACAACGCCAACTTGTTTCTGGTTTTCCGTGAGATAATTTGGGCTTGATCAATTTGTCGTAATTTGTAGTTACAAAAGTACAATCATATTTATTGATAAAGTCATAAACATCACACCAAGGCTTATCTAATTGAAATATTTTTTTATAATCAACCTTCGCACCATTGTCATCATCTAATATTTTAGCAATAGATAAGCGCTTTCTTGGATCTGGAAGCGCATTAATTAATGACTTTTCATGATGATCTATGACCTCATTCTTTACTAATTGATTGACAACAGCATCAGCAAAGCCATCCCAAGATGGGTGTCCCGCCATTCTTGAAATACCAGCCCCTATAAATAAGACTAAATTCCCTGCTTTTGCAGCCTCTATTATTTCTTCGGGTAGCTTAGGTTCTGCTCTTAAAATTGCCATTAATTAACCTGCTTTTTGCCTGTTAGTAAGTCTTGCATCAGCCCCTTTTTCTTTAGCTTTAGTTTTTCTAGATATTCTTTTTCAGTGATAATTCTAAAGTTAATAGATGAAAGCCTTTTCGTTACTTCTTTCTGCTCATCTCCAGTTGGCACTTTGATAAGCATCTTTGCAAGTTGGCTTTGAGTAATCTTAGGTTGAGCACTACCAGATACTATGTTTTCATAATTTATATTTTCGAGGTATTCTGTATAAAAATCGATGTCCATACCAACCTTGGTTGTCATAATATGAGCATGATTATTAACCCAAATCTGTCCTTTTACTTTGAAAGCTAATGGAAGGTTTCGAGACAGCACATTTTCACCATCTTCGCCTAATAAGATAAATGAACCTTCAAAAATAAAATCATTAATATAATCAATAATTCCACTTGCGCCATAGTACGGGTATTGTCCCCCCATGCTAGCTCTATCTTCTTGCTTTAACGGAACTCTCTGACGGTCCAGAAAGTTTAAACAATTACATAATGGTTCTACTCCCCACCCCTTAGGAATCCAGCCTAACTCTGTTTCTTGATATAGCTCAGGTAATTCTTCATAGCTTGGGCGTAACTGACCATAGTTTTGGTTGGTTTCTGGTGTTCCAGAAAGCTCTATGCCACGAGTGAATAAATCCGCCATCATGCCTTTTTTAACAGAAGTATATTTGTCGATAAGGTTTTGGGTTTGGTCAATTAGGTTATCAACAGTGCTTAATAGCTTGGCGATTTTATTTTGTTGCTTAATAGGCGGTAAAATCAGCTCAAATTTATTTAACTTTTGCTGTTGTATGCCTGTTACAGTAGATCCTGTAGAACGCTGAAACAACCTTGTTTGAAAGTCATCTCCTCTCATCAAATAAGCTATATAAGTGCTATTGGCAACTTTATCATTTATCTTTAACAGGATTACTCTCTGACTTAGAATGTATTTATAATTGTCTGGAATTTGGGCAACATTACCCAAAGGCGCTTCCATAGTAAACACAATATCGCCTAGCTTACACTCACCTCTTGTCATCCACTTATTGTAAAGTTCAATGCTACCCAAATGTGCTTCTTTTTCTTTATCTATATAGCCCCGCTTAACATTATTAGCTGACAAGGATAGTATTTCACCGTTTCCCCAGTCCATACCAATTTTTAAAGGGGTTCTCCCTCTAAAGTCGATTACTTTATCAACTACATTTTGAAATGGAACGATATCCCAATCGGTTGCTAAGTTACTCATAACCTAACTCCATCAAAAAATCATTTAGCAAGGCTGCTTGTTGGTCGCGTTCAAAAAGAATATCTTTCACTGTAATCGCGTACTTGTTATGAAGGTTTTCAACGACCTTTACTAATTGAGCTAGCAACTGACATAAGTAGTGAGCATAACTAGCGACCATTTGTTGTTTAAAGCGTGCTTCAATTAACTCCTTTGCTTCCTCAGGTGTAATTTTCTCACGCGCAGCATCAATTAACTCTTCTTTTTTCTTTTCAGCTTCTTTGATACCACCCTTTAAGTCTTTCAGTTCTTTTTCAAGTGCATTATGCAACTCCAGCTTAGTATCAATTACGCTGTTAGCTGTGGTTAGCTTTTCAATGCCTACTTCAAGCAGCAAAGCTCGTGTAGGATCTTCTTTTTTGGCAAATTTTAGCTCTTTTTTTAAATCGCGAAGTTGACCATTATTCTCTTTTTTCGCATCTTTAAATGCTTTTACCTGAGGTTTTGACAATATACCAGATTCAGATTCTTGCTCGTCTTCATTATCTTCTTCAGGCGTTTCATTTGCCGCAGCAAAGAGTGCTTCAAGTTCGGTAATTCTGGCAGTATCTTTTTTCAAGCTAGCTAGTACTTCAGGAAATTGTGATGCTAGAATTTCTTCATCAGGGATCAGCTCAGCGTTCCAACCTGAGTTAGCGATAGATTTTAGATCTGCCTCATATTGCTTGAAGTTGCTGGCCATCGCACCGCGAACCTGGTAAATAGATAACAAGTTTTCAGGTAATAGCGCAGTCACAATACTATTTAACGCATCACGCCTTAGGTCAAATACGCCTTTAGACCCTAATTTATCATCGCCAAGCTGGTGAAATGCTGGTAAGAATTGCGTATCCCACCATTGTCTTAATTGAGTGTTAAATGCATCATGTTTGGCAATAAGCTGCGGGTGATTCTCAATAGTAATTTTAATATCAGCTTTGCTTTCAATTATCTCATTAAAAGAGAAGTAGTAACCACTAGCTTGTTTAGGGTGCCCCGAAGTAAATAAGGCTTCTTTTAGGTTTGAGTAATTTTGCCAATGTGAATCAAGACTGTTTACTTCATCAGCAGGAACGCCACCGTTTAAGTGTGCTTTTACATCCTGTGACTCTGATGCCGGACTGTTATCAACGTAACGTCTGATATTTAAGTTGAACTCTTCGTCTTCAAGCTCACTAACAGGCACTGCTCGTGCGTACTTCTCGATTTCATTTTCTGTGTTTGACGTTAAAGCGCCATAAACATGAGTGATCTTTTCAATGTCTTCTGGACGAAGGCTATTTTGATTTTTACCTTCTTTGTATTCTCGGTCAGCATTGATAAATACTACGTGTTTGCGCTTAGCTGCATTTGCTTTGTTAAACACTAAAACACACGCAGGAATGCCAGTACCGTAGAATAAGCCTTGTGGTAAGCCGATAACAGCTTCAAGAATGCCTTCTTCAACAAATCGTTGGCGACATATTTTTTCTTCACCACCACGGAATAACACTCCATGCGGCATTACTATTGCCATTTTTCCATCTTGCTTGAGTGAAGCAAGCATATGCTGTACAAACATGAAGTCAGCTTTTTTGCCGCCTTCAGGCAACCATGTGTGAAAACGGCCTTGATGTGTCATGCCATCACGACTGTAGTTCTGCGAAAATGGAGGATTCGCGATCAGCCGTGAAAAAGTGCGTATCTCGCCATTGGCATCGACATGTTGAGGTTTAGCCAGTGTATCTTCATTCTGAATATTCGCACCGCCAACACCGTGTAATATCATGTTCATTTTACAAATAGACCATGTGGTGCCGCTATCTTCCTGCCCAAATAAATCTATTTTGCTTACGTCATCACCCGTTTCTTCAACGTATTTTTTACTTTGAATCAACATGCCACCACTACCAACAGTAGGGTCGTAGATCTCCATACCTTCACCGGGCTGTAGAATCTCAACTAATAAGCGAACCACTTCTGAAGGGGTGTAAAATTCACCGCCTTTTTTACCCGCGCTATCGGCAAAATGCTTAATTAAATATTCATAAGCAGCACCAAGGAGGTCTGGAAATTCAAAGTCGTCATTAGTTAGCGGGATAGTGTTAAAGTGTTGGATAAAGTTAACGAGAACACTATCTTCCATAGGCTTTTTGCCTACTTTTTTGTTGAAGTTAATGTGCTTAAGTACGTCTTCCAGACCCTTTTTAATATTCGCATCTTCAAGAGCTGCAAGTGCTTTATTTAACTCAGTACCGACATTCTTTTTAATGTGTTTTATGGTTGACCATGCAGCCGCTTCTGGTACAAAGTAATCAAACTGTGAGGGTAATGAAACGAGCTTTTCAATTGCAGACTCTGACTTACCTTCTTTTGCTAAGCGTGCTCGAATAGCGGCTTTATCAGCTTCAAATTGATCAGACATACGTTTTAAGAACAACATACCAAAAATATATTCTTTGTATTCTGATGCATCCATTTTGCCACGTAATATGTCACATGCTTTAAATAGTAGGCTTTCTAATTTAGTTAGTGTCAGTTTATTGCTCATATATGCTTACGCTTTCCAATTAATTATGTTTTCAATAAGTGTACTTACCATCATACCTAAAACTCCTGATTTAATTGAGGTTTATATCAAAATATAAATATATAAAAAACTAGACAAATAAACATGTCTCGTAGAAATATGCATGCCTTATAACTACATATAAGTTATCTGTTGAATCATAATTTCTGTTCTATTATTAGTTTATTAAGCACTAAGGTATTTTATGATGTTTTTAGTCAGACCAACTCCCTTAAAAAGTGAACACCTACTTAGCTATCTGCTACGCCTTTCTATTGTTAATGGTTTTAAAAATACAGTTCAATTATTACGCTGTATTGATCTCCCCCTAACGAATAATCGTCTTCCACCTAAGAAAGTGGCTCTAGGGAACTTTCCCATTGAGTTACTACAAAAAGAGTTAAACCTAAGAACTAATCAATTATCAGCCACTTTGCTTCATCAAGTTGACGATAATTTTTATCGATTTAATCAGCTTATCATTCCAACTTCATCGATTAATTTTTCAAAGCCAACATTCTGCCCACAATGCTTTAGCGAAGAGTCAAATCAGCCTATCCATCATTTGTTACTAGCCGTCACTCATTGTCAGAAGCACCAATGTGTACTTATTGATTTTAATGTGCGTAATGAGAAACGTTTAACTTGGTCAACGCCTGGTTTACCAACAATTATGGAGGACGCTTCCTCAACAGTGAGAAAAGAGATTATACCAACCGTTACCTGCAACATTAATCAATTACTCTTATCACCTTCAGAACGATTGTTAATAGACAAACAGCAGTTTGACCTCAAAAACTACCTTGTGCTTTTACACTTTTTTGCCCATTACCATCAAAGAAGCTTTAGCAATCAAACTAAACGAGCATTACAGCTTCCTAACGAGCAGAGGGCTAAACTATACAACACTGCTAGCAATTACCTCAATGACTGGCCTACAGGCTTCTATAAGCTTCTTAATCGCTTTATTATTAACCCTATGGCACAAAGAGGAGAAACTGGCATCAGGCACTATTTTCGAGATTTATACGATGAAATATATTCAGGTGCACAACAGGAGATTTTTGCTTACCAATTCTTAATGGGTGCTTTTGAGAGTTATCTGGAAAATGAGTTTTCAGAATCAGCTTTTACTAATAGCTTAACGAGAATAAAGATGATCTTCCCTCAAATCTGTAGACATCTTATATTTAGAAACTGAAATTTAAAGAGAGATGTTATGAGTAATAATAAATACCCCCAAGAATTCAAAGATGAAGCTGTTAGACAAGTGATAAATAATGGTTATTCAGTTCCTGATGTTGCCAAGCGTTTAGGTATTTCTGATAAATCCCTCTATTACTGGGTCAAAAAAGCAAAAGTTCCACCAACTAAATCAGCCGAGCAGGATGAAATTAAAAAGCTTAAAGCCGAGCTCAAGCGGGTAACCGAAGAAAGGAATATTTTAAAGGAAGCCGCCGCGTTCTTTGCAAGCGAGTCAAGGAAAGATACGCATTCATAAAAACCAGGCTCAATGTTTATCGCGTTAAATCGATGTGTTTAGCGCTTAATGTTCATCGCAGTGGTTTCTATGCTTGGCTTAAACAGCCAGAATCTAAGCAGAAGCAAGAGAACAAACGCCTCCTAGTGCGAATTAAAGAAGCATATGCAGAAAGTGGAGGAGTATATGGAAGTCCTAGAATAACACATGAGCTTCGTCGACTTGGTGAAACCTGTGGAGAAAATCGCGTTGCTCGATTAATGAAACACAATAAATTGAAAGCCAACATTGGCTATAAGCGTCGTTTCTTTAAGTCATCGGTACCATCACTCATTGCAGATAATCATTTACAGCAACAATTCGTTGTATGTGAGCCTGATACAGCTTGGGTTGCAGATATTACCTACATAAAAACGAATGAGGGTTGGTTATATTTAGCGGTTGTTTTAGATCTATTCTCTCGAAAAATTATTGGTTGGTCTATGCAAGCTAACATGGGTAAAGATATCGTAATTAAGGCGTTGTTGATGGCGGTTTGGAGGCGAAGTCCTAAACAAAAAGTGATCGTTCATAGTGATCAAGGAAGCCAATATGGCAGTGGTGATTATCGTGACTTTTTAACATCGAATAATCTGGTGCCAAGTATGAGTCGTCGAGGTCATTGTTTGGATAATGCAGTAGTAGAAAGCTTTTTTCATTCACTAAAAACGGAAAGAGTTAAGCGAAAAATCTACGAGGATCGTAATACAGCTCGAGCAGACTTGTTCAATTATATTGAGATGTTTTACAATCGGAAGCGATTACATAGCCACCTTGGCCATGTGTCTCCTGATGAGTATGAAAAAAGGTACTTAATCGAGAATTAATGTGTCTACAAAGTCGGGGGAAGATCAAATATCTGATTATTTTTTACAGAAACTTTAACAAAGTATAAAAAATCAGGATCAATAGTGACCTTTGAAAACTTATAGAGTAGACATAAATTCTCATACATATACTGCTTAGTGATAAATTCATCTGTAATTAAAAAAAGATCTTTACCAAGTTCTCTTGCTGTTTTTTTCTGCTCAGCAAATCTAAGCTCAAATTCATCATCTCGTTCAACATCTTTTTGGTATTTAATTTCATAATAACAGGATGATTTTTCATAAAAGGCTTCAAAATCGGGTGTGTACCAGTGCCTTTTCCCACCATACCAATATGCAATAGCGGTTGGCTGGGCTTCATATTTTATCACTTCATTGTCAAACTCAAGATAGTAACAAAAATCAGATTCAAGTGGGCTCTCAGTTAAAGTTGGAGAAATGTCAGATTTTATGGAGGGAAACTTAGTGATGCTTTTCGACAAAAGGTTATTTAAATTTCGTTTTTTAGGGGCTTTGAATCGGTTCATAAATATCTCCTTGATACTAACACTTTAGTACCAATTAGATATTTATGCCAACTTATGCTTTATACTTTAGGACAACTTATGCTTTCTATATGACAACTTATGCTTTATACAACATTAGTCAATCGCAGCCATATCACCACTTTCTTCTAACCAAGTTTTACGGTCACCTGCACGCTTTTTAGCTAATAACATATCCATCATTTCTAACATTTTATCTGCGTCTTCGATGGTTAGTTGCACTAAACGACGGGTATTTGGATCCATGGTGGTTTCACGCAGTTGTAATGGGTTCATTTCACCCAAACCTTTAAATCGCTGCACATTTACTTTGCCACGCTTTTTCTCAGCTTCAATGCGATCTAAAATGCCATTCTTTTCAGCTTCATCAAGGGCATAATAGACCTCTTTACCAATATCAATTCGATATAAAGGAGGCATAGCAACATAAAAATGACCTGCATCTACAACCGCTCTAAAGTGCTTTACAAATAGCGCACAAATCAGTGTGGCGATATGTAGTCCATCTGAATCGGCATCGGCTAAGATGCATATTTTTCCATAACGTAACGCTGATAAATCACTAGAAGCTGGGTCAATACCAATAGCAACTGAGATATTATGGATCTCTTCAGAATTTAGAATGATATCCGACTCGTCTTCCCATGTATTCTTGATCTTTCCGCGTAGTGGCATAATCGCTTGAAACTCTCGATCTCGGGCTTGTTTTGCACTCCCTCCCGCCGAGTCACCTTCCACTAAAAATAACTCTCCGCGCTCCGGGTCTTGTGTCGAACAATCCGTCAACTTACCTGGTAAAGCAGGCCCTTGAGTAACCTTTTTACGTGCCACTTTTTTACTTTTACGATTTCGTGTTTGAGCGTTGTTAATACAAAAGTCAGCAAGTATTTCAGCTTCAGTCACATTGGCGTTTAACCACAAACTAAATGCATCTTTCACAACACCGGAAACAAACACAGCACATTGGCGAGACGATAAACGTTCTTTCGTTTGCCCTGCAAATTGAGGCTCTTTAATTTTAACTGATAAGATATAACTACATTTATCCCAAATATCCTCTGGGCTTAACTTCAAGCCACGCGGTAGTAAATTACGAATATCACAAAACTCACGCATAGCATCCAATAACCCCTGACGGAAACCATTTACATGGGTCCCGCCTTGCGCTGTCGGAATAAGGTTTACATAACTCTCAGTAATTGAGTCGCCACCTTCAGGTAACCAGACCACAGCCCAATCGGCCATTTCATTGTTAGCAGAGAACTTACCAACAAAGGGTGCAGAAGGTAGTAACTCATTTTCAGCAACAGCTTCTAATAAATAGTCATTAAGACCATCTTGATAGCACCATTCATAATTATTTTTATTTACACGATCTTTAAATTTAATGCTTAAACCCGGGCATAAAACAGCTTTTGCTTTTAACAAGTGCAATAAACGAGACACGGAAAATTTAAAGCTATCAAAGTATTTAGGATCAGGTCTAAAGTGAACGCTCGTACCGGTATTACGTTTACCACAAACACCTATTTCACTTAGTTCTTCAACTTTATCGCCATTTTCAAAGGCGATATGAAACACTTTTGCATCGCGACGAATCTGTACATCCACTCGCGTTGATAAGGCATTTACTACTGAGATACCTACCCCATGTAAACCACCTGATATTTCATAGTTTTTACCAGAAAATTTGCCCCCAGCATGTAGCTTACAAAAGATTAGCTCGACACCTGTTATTTTCTCTTCTGGGTGAATATCAATAGGCATACCTCGACCATCATCTATGACTTCTAAAGATTGATCTTCATGCAAAATAACTTGAATTGAACTTGCGTGGCCGGCTAATGCTTCATCTACAGAGTTATCAATAACTTCCTGACCTAAATGGTTAGGACGATTAGTCTCTGTATACATACCTGGTCGATGGCGAACGGGATCTAGTCCGTTTAATACTTCAATGGAATCCGAATTATACTGTTCGCTCATGCATGCACCTATTTGACGTCTATTATGTAGTGTTGATCTTGGGTTATTTTTCTGTGCTTAAGTTAACACAGAACAAATATATTGATTGTATGTATTTAATAAAGAAAGTGAATTATTTCTGCTAAGTAGCGTTCGAAACCAACAAAACTATGATCGCCTCCCTTCTCACAAGTTATTTTACACTGAGAGTACTTTTGTAAAGCATCGCGATAATCCAACACTTCATCGTCTTCTTGTAACAACACCCAAATATTTTCAGGGTGACTTATATTGTCAACGTTCAAAGCAACGAGTTGCTGAACATAATCTTGATCAATAAAGTAATCTTCCAATAAATGCGGATGAGTTTGCTTACCTTGATAGCGTGTCAATAATAAATCAGGCGTCACCGCTGGATTAATCAAAATCACCTTCGCCGTATATTGTTGTGCGACTTTAGTTGCTAAAAATCCGCCTAAAGAGCTACCCATCACAGTAATTTCACAACCGGTATATTGATTAAAAATAGATTTAATCGTTTCCCACATTTGTTGAGGAAAAACGGGAAGTTGTGGACAAACAAAATGGATATCGGGATGTTCTGAAGCTAGGTATTCACGCATTTGTTGCGCTTTTAATGAACCAGGAGAACTGTGAAAACCGTGTAACGAAAGTAAAACTTTAGTTATATTAGGGTCTCTCATTTTACCTCTTTATATAATATTAATAGCCTGTTGCGTTTTCATCTGTTGTAAATTCACCAGCTTTGAGTCGCTCTACTTGAGTTTCTATTTTACCTGACTTTGTTAATACTAAATAGCGATATCCAGGCGGTTTATCATCAAGTGCGAAATCATCACTTTGAGGTTTAAACTGAACACAGGTTGACGGGCTCGTTATATAACGTACTTTATTTTTGACAGTATCAAATGATTGATGAACATGACCAGATAACACCGCATTTACGTTATTAAATTTACTAATCAGTGCGATAAATTGGTCATTGTTTTTAAGAATATGCTGATCTAACCATGCTGCTCCAACCGGTAAAACATGATGGTGTACCGCAATCAAAGTATGTTTATCAGGATGTTGTTGTAGCTTTTGTTCAAGAAATGATAACTGTGAGTCACTTAAATGGCCGTATGGCACCCCTGAGACTTGGGAATCTAATAAGATAATTTGCCAATGTTCGCTAATAATTTGCTTGGTTTGTGCTAACCCTTCAGCCAACAACGATGGCAACATGATTTCTTGCATATCATGATTACCCGGCAACCAATAACAAGGCATCTGCAATGTTTTGATACGGTCACTAAAATCCACGTAAGATTGAGCAGAGTGATCTTGAGATAAATCACCGGTACATAATACCGCCGCACACTGCCCCGCATACTTTGCAGCATGTTTGATAATGGCATCGTAACTGGTAACGGTTTTAATACCCAACAGATCTTTTTCACTATCAGCAAAAAGGTGAGTATCGGTAATTTGTAATAGCTTTATATCCCCTTCGGGGTCAGGCACTAGGTTTACAATTGTCTGATTTACACCATTCATCTATTATCTGTTTCGCTCTGCTGTAATGAAAAAGGCTACTAACTACAGTAGCTTTAATGAAATTTAAGCTAATTATTTTACCATCGTCATAAAAATGAAAATGATTTAATCGTTAAAAATGTCGACAGCGCCACATTTCCGATAAATGAAAGACAAAAATTGTATATTGAGTTAGATATTTAACCCCTCTTTGTGGTTAAGCTCCAACCACTGCAAACCAATAATAGTAATGCCATTATTAATCTTACCTGTTTGTACCCATTTATAAGCTTCTGCCCTTGATACCACATGTACACGAATGTCTTCACCTTCATCGGCTAAACCGAATACACCTTGCACATTAGTGCTGTCCACATTCGCAATAAATAAATCAACGGTTTCAGTAGAGCCACCAGGGCTAACAAAGTAACTCAACATGAATTGGCAGTTTTCAACCACTAAACCAGCTTCTTCATAAGCTTCTCTTATCACAGTTTGTTCCGCGCTTTGCCCTTCATCGATCATACCGGCAATCAATTCTAATAACCAAGGGGAGCGGTCAGAATCTATTGCACCTAAGCGAAATTGTTCAACTAATATCACCTTATCCTGAGCTTTATCATAGGCTAATAAGGCTGCTGCTTTACCTCGCTCAAAACACTCTCTTTCGATAGGCTGATTCCATTCACCCGAAAACAGTTTATGGCGAATAGTCCATTTATTACATTTAAAAAAACCTTTATAAAGTGGTTCATTAGATATTATTTCAACATCATTTTTATCGTACATTTTTTCATCCATTATTTTTTATTTAAGGTATCTAAGCATTAGACTTAATAACACTCTAATCGCTTTAAAAAATATTACTTTGTTCGGTTATTATTGATAGATTAAATGAAACTCATAAATGCATAAAACGCACTAATAAACGATTTACTCGTTTTTTAAAAAGTTATACGATAATCGTAATAATTAATTGATTAAAATTAATAATTACAGGTCTATATAATTTAAAAAATAACCTTTAAAAATCATTTGGATAGCGTAAAAACATCATAACTAAGTTGGAAAAAATACGAGTCTATTTATATTTTCATTGTATTTCTAAGCAACAAATAATAGTTAATAATAGGTTTTTATAATACCCTACAATAACAAGTATTAGTCTTTCTTCACACGAACAAAAATACATTCAACAGGATCTCTTTACCATGACGCTAAAACGCATTTATATCGCGACCTTATTAGGTTTATCAAGTCTAGCTGTTAATGCAGATACTTTAAAACAAGTATATGAAACAGCTAAATATAAAGATCCGGTAATTTTAAAAAGTAAAGCCGAATATGACCTATACAAAGAACAAATAAACGAATCTAAAGCTGATCTATTACCACAAATTGGATTTGGATTAGATGCGAATAGAGTACAATCAAGCCGCGATACTAGCCGTTACAATTATTTTGGCGCAGGCTTCGATCTAACGCAATCAATCTATAATGGCGCTTATTGGCAAAATGCAGATATTGCTGAAAAACAAGCAGTACAGTTTGGCACTATTTATGGTTATGCTGCGCAAAATTTAATATACCGTGTAGCCGTTGCTTATTTTGATGTATTACGTGCCGATGAGTCAGTAAAGTCAGTTGAAGCAAATAAACGTGCGGTTGAACGTCAATTAGAGCAAACTAAACAACGTTTTGATGTTGGTTTAATTGCCATCACAGACGTACACGAAGCACAGGCTGAGTACGATAGAACGGTGGCAGATTTAATCACAGCAAAAAATACGCTAGCAAACAATTATTATCTATTACGCCAGTTAACCGGCGAAGATGTTAAAAAAGTCACTTATCTTGATACAGAAAACTTTCAACCAGTTGCATTGGAAGGAGATGTAAATGTGTGGCGCAATAAAGCGATTGAACATAATTTGGAACTGCACTCCAAACGTATCGCTAAAGAGCTAGCTAAAATGAATATCGATTTAGCGGAAGCTGGTCATGGTCCAACGATTGATTTCACATTAGACCTAGATTATGACGATTATAATTATGACGACTCAACTTCAAGTTCTTATGCAGCTAAATCAGCAACGGCAGGATTAAGTTTAGATGTACCAATTTACACTGGCGGTTCAATCACTTCACAGGTAAAACAAGCACAGTACAGCTATGTAATGGCTAGCCAAGACTTAGTAGAAACCTTCCGTAGTACAGAAGTAAGTATTAGTAGTGGTTACAACAACGTGCAAGCTTCTGTTAGTTCTGTACGAGCTTATGAGCAAACCGTTATTTCATCACAAAGTGCATTAGATGCAGCTGAAGCAAGCTTTGAAGTAGGTACACGTACGATTGTTGATGTATTGGATGCAACACGTAGCTTATACGAGTCTGAGAACCTATTAGCCAATGCACGTTATGATTACATCATCAACATGCTACAACTGAAATTGTCGGCAGGAACATTAACTGAGCAGGATCTATTTGATATTTCTGCAGGGCTATCAAAGCAAAGCAACGAAAGTCAAAAAAGTAACACTAGCTCTTAATTGAAGTTGTTTAAAAGATGAATAAAAGGGAAGCAGCAGCTTCCCTTTTTTATGGGTTAAATGAACGAGTTATTTAGTATGATTGGCATTACTTCGAATAGTGTTGATTATTTCAGAAGTAGAACAGCCATCTTTGAATTGTAAAACACGTACTTCGCCACCATTAGCAATCACTTCTTCACCGCCAGCAATCTCTTCCGGTTTATAGTCACCACCTTTTACCAATAAGTCAGGCAATACACCTGCAATCAGACGTTGTGGTGTATCTTCGGTGAACTCTACAACCCAATCCACAGCACCTAAACCCGCTAATACGGCCATTCGACGATCCACTGGATTAACAGGTCGGCCATCGCCTTTTAAACGACGGACAGATTGATCGCTATTAACTGCAACGATAAGGCGTTCCCCCTGCTCTCTTGCGGTATTTAGATATGACACATGTCCAGCATGTAAAATATCAAAGCAACCATTTGTCATCACGACTTTTTCACCACGATGCTGCGCTAATTTTACCGCTAACTTTAACTGTTCTTCCGATAACACACCAAAACCAATCTCTTGCTGGCTAAATACTGCATTTGCTAATTCAATAGTATTAACCGTTGAAGTACCAATTTTACCGACAACAACTCCCGCCCCTGCATTCGCTAATGCACAAGCATCTTCAAAACTACTACCAGCAGCAATAGAAGCGGCTAAGACAGCAATAACCGTATCACCAGCACCAGTAACATCAAAAACTTCCTGTGCTTGTGTAGGTAGATGGAAAGGAGCTTGGTTCTCACGAATCAAAGTCATACCATGCTCACTTCGAGTTACTAACATCGCCTCCAAATCTAACTCTTTGACCAATTGAGCGGCACGTTCAAATAATATTTGATCATTTTCACAATGCCCAACGACAGCTTCAAATTCAGATAAGTTAGGTGTTAATAAAGTTGCACCTCGATACTTTTCAAAATCAGTCCCTTTTGGATCCACTAATATTCTTGCACCTTGTTGCTTAGCAATTTGAATCATATTTTGCACGTCAGCAAGTGAGCCTTTATTGTAATCAGAAAAAACAACAACAGGACTTTTACCGCTCAATGCTTTGTTCATATTAGCGATCATTGGCGCACTATCAACATCGCTAAAAGAGGTTTCAAAATCTAGACGAATCAATTGTTGATGACGACTTAATACACGCAATTTAGTAATAGTTGGTGCACTGCTTACAGCAACAAAATCAGTTTCAACGTTTACAGAGTTTAAGCTATCTTTAATTGCTTGAGCGGCTTCATCTTCACCAACTAAACCAATGATATTTGACTTAGCGCCTAAAGCGGCAATATTTAGGGCAACATTGGCAGCACCGCCAGGGCGTTCTTCAATCTGTTTAACATTAACAACAGGAACAGGAGCTTCTGGAGAAATTCGCGCTGCAGGGCCGTGCCAATAGCGATCTAACATTACATCACCAATGACTAATACATTCGCTTTTTCATATTCAGGTAGGGTTATTTTCATTTTATTTATCTCTAAACCATATATCGGCTTAGATTATCACAGACATAATCAAATCACATTTTCAAACATCAAATTTGCAGACAAATAAAGATTAATACTCAGGTAGGCGTCTAATAAATAAAAGTAATATACACATCATGGTGATCAACATTAATTGTAAATATGGCTTTCCAATTAACAGAGAGATAGAGATTAAAAAACTAATCACAACACTTAAGTAAATTGCTGGTTTACGTTCTTTATGGATTTTTTTATGTGCTTGCCAATTTCTCAAGTCATTACCGATACCCGGTAAGTTTAATAGCCATTGTTGAAATTGAGGAGAACTTTTTGAAAAACAAAATAACGCAAGAATAAAGAAAGGGGTAGCTGGCAATAGCGGTAGAATAACGCCTAAAGCACCTAATATAGTCGATATTAAACCGATACTAAATAAAGTATATTTTAATAACAGTGCTCTCATTCGCACTCCCAGTAGGTGATCATATTTATACCCATTCACTATCTAGCAGATTGATTTACTTAGTCCAAACAACTCACTTATGTATGGTAAGTTTGATAAAGAAAATAATCATTAATGAATTGACATATTTTGGTCAATTCTCAAACAGGTGATTAACGACATTAATCTTCAAATGGCATCAATTTATACCTGAATTTAGTTTTTTCTGAAAAATTTAAACACATACTTAATGAAATTAAGTATTACTGGGCTCGTAACTTATTTTGCATTGATACTAGCAGTATTTAACCAAGGGCACTTTTAACCTTCATGATTATTAAAAAATAATAGACTAAAAACAATTAGTTGCAAGTTACACAACTCTAAATATATCCATTAAGAGTTATAATTTTTTGCAGAGAAACATACCTTAATTTAAATTATAGAATGTTGTCTAACCAAAAATTATTTTTATCTATTAATTTTACTTACATAAGTAAAAATATAAGTAAAAAAAAGGCCTGCATCAGCAGACCTTTTTATTATAGCAATTTGCAACTTACATATTTTAGCTTATTTTATTAAGCTAAAATAATGAAATTACTTACCTAGCTTCTCTTTAATACGAGCAGCTTTACCAGTAAGTTCACGTAAGTAGTAAAGTTTAGCTTGGCGAACCAGACCGCGACGTTTAACTTCAACGCTTCCTACAAGTGGGCTGTGAGTTTGGAATACACGCTCAACACCTTCACCGCTCGAGATTTTACGAACTGTGAATGCTGAATGTAAACCACGGTTACGCTTAGCAATAACAACACCTTCAAATGCTTGAAGACGCTCTTTTTCACCTTCTTTTACGCGAACACGTACAACAACAGTATCACCTTGAGAAAACTCAGGGATATCTGTACGAAGTTGTTCGTTTTCAATTGCTTCTATAATCTTGCTCATTTTTATACCTTTTTATGCCTAGTTAACTAATAACATCGCTGTCTAGTTGGAGCTACTGTCCAGAGCAGCAAGCAATTTTGCTTGCTCGTCAGTCAGAGCTAGGTTTTGTAATAAATCGGGTCTTCTTTGTTTCGTGCGTTGTAATGATTGAGTTAATCGCCATTGACGAATCTTCTCGTGATCACCACTCAATAAAACACTTGGCACTTGTTTCCCATCTAACACCTCAGGTCTTGTGTAGTGAGGACAGTCTAACAAGCCATCCGCAAAGGAGTCTTGCTCAGCTGACTGACTATGACCTAGTACACCCGGTACAAAACGTACCACAGCATCCATTAAAATCATTGCCGGTAGCTCACCACCACTTAGCACATAATCACCAACAGACCATTCTTCATCTATTAAGCTTTCGATTATGCGTTCGTCTATCCCTTCATAGCGCCCTGCCACTAATATCAAAGCATCAGAGCTTGATAGTGACTGTGCACCTTGATGGTCTAAACGTCGACCTTGAGGAGAAAGGTAAATCACCTTTGCCTCATGCCCTGCTTCTCTTGCGCTCTGTTTTGCTGCGTTGATTGCATCCCGCAAAGGTTGCACCATCATCAACATACCAGGCCCACCACCATAGGGACGATCATCGACCGTTCTATGTTTATCTAATGTAAAATCACGAGGATTCCAACATTCGATAGAGATCAGGTTATTATTAATCGCTCGACCTGTTACCCCATTTTCGCTAATGGCCCGAAACATGTCCGGGAAGAGGCTAATAACCCCTAACCACATAACTTTTCTCCTAGGGTAATTAGAAATCAGGTTCCCAATTAACAGTAATTAGTTGGCTTGCAATATCAACATTTGATATTACTTGCTCTTCGATGAACGGAATTAACCGTTCTTTTTGCCCAAAAGCATCATTCGAGTTGGCTTTTACAACAAGTACATCATTTGAACCTGTTTCCATCAAATCGGTGACAACACCAAGATGATAACCTTTGTCAGTTTTAACCTGACACCCGACCAAATCTCGCCAGTAAAAGTCAGCTTCCAATTCAGGAAGACTTGATGGATTCACTAAAAGCTCAATACCCACTAAGGCTTGTACTTCTTCACGAACATCATAACCATCTACTTTTGCAACAAAACCTTTATTGTGGCGTTTCCAATCAGTAATAATAACTTCTTGAACTCCACCAGCAGATTTCATTAACAATGGTTTGTATTGAAAAATACTTTCCGGATCATCGGTGTAGGAGTGGACTTTTAACCAGCCTTTGATGCCATATACCGCACCAAACTTGCCTATCTCTATTGGTTGTGCTTTATCGCTCACCGAATATCCCCTTCACCTAACTGCAATTAAGCAGCTACTGCGTTATCTTTTACTAATTTAGCTACACGATCACTTAGCTGTGCGCCAAGACCAACCCAATGGTTGATGCGATCTGTATCTAAACGTAATTTTTCTGATTGACCTTGTGCTGTTGGGTTAAAGAAACCAACTTTTTCAAGGAAACGGCCGTCACGTGGGCTACGGCTATCAGTTACTACCACTTGGTAGAATGGGCGTTTTTTAGCGCCACCACGAGCTAAACGAATAGTTACCATATCGTCCTCTTTATATTGTTAAACGTCGAAAGTCAGTGAATTCTGACCACCTGCTTCTGTAGAAAGCCGCAAAATTATACTCTTATTTGAGAAAAGAACAATCAAAATCACAATTTACAAAGGGTAGTTAATACTAAAAAAGCAAAAAGCCCCGTCGAATCGCTTTCAACGGGGCTTTAGAACCAATTTAACTAAGCTTCATAGACGCTTATTTTTTACGAAAACCACCTAAACCAGGAGGCATTTTCATCCCACCAGGCATGCCGCCACCCATTCCAGGCATACCACCGCCCATCATGCCTTGCATTCCACCCATCATCTTACGCATACCGCCTTTACCAGACATTTTTTTCATCATCTTCTGCATTTGCGTAAACTGTTTAAGTAGTTTGTTCACATCTTGTATTTGAGTGCCAGACCCCATCGCGATACGACGCTTACGTCCGCCTTTAATAATTTCAGGTTTAGCACGCTCTTTTTTGGTCATAGAGTTAATGATCGCTTCCATTTGATTGGTTGCTTTATCGTTAACTTGGCTTTTCATCGCCTCAGGCACATTCGACATACCCGGTAATTTATCCATCATCCCCATCATGCCACCCATGCTTTTCATTTGCACTAACTGGTCACGGAAGTCTTCCAGATCAAAACCTTTACCTTTTTGTACTTTGCTCGCTAATTTTGCCGCTTTATCTTTATCGACTTTGGTTTCAAGCTCTTCAATTAATGAAAGCACATCACCCATGCCTAAGATACGAGAGGCAATACGATCTGGGTAGAATGGCTCTAGCGCATCAATTTTCTCCCCCATACCGATAAACTTAATCGGTTTACCAGTAATATGGCGAATAGATAACGCTGCACCACCACGTGCATCACCATCGGCTTTAGTTAGGATAACACCGGTTAATGGTAAAGCTTCGTTAAACGCTTGTGCTGTATTAGCGGCATCTTGACCAGTCATTGCATCAACAACAAACAGTGTTTCAACTGGGTTAATCGCTTGATGAAGATCTTTAATCTCATTCATCATTTCGCCATCAACGTGTAAACGACCGGCAGTATCGACAATAACTACATCAATGAATTTCTTTTTTGCATGCGCAATAGCTGCATTAGCAATATCGATTGGCTTTTGCGTGATATCACTTGGAAAGAACTCAACATCAACCTCAGATGCTAAGGTTTCTAATTGTTTGATTGCCGCTGGACGGTAAATATCCGCACTCACGACTAGAACAGACTTTTTCTCTTTGTTTTTTAATAGTAATGAAAGTTTAGCAACAGAGGTGGTTTTACCCGCACCTTGCAAACCAGCCATCAATAATACAGCTGGCGGCTGGGTTGCTAGATTTAAGTTTTCATTTACTTCACCCATTGCTAATTCAAGCTCGCTTTGTACGATCTTGATAAACGCTTGCCCTGGATTTAGTGTTTTAGTCACTTCTCTACCGATAGCACGCTTTTTAACTGCTTGAATAAAATCACGAACAACAGGTAATGCTACATCCGCTTCTAACAGTGCCATACGCACTTCGCGTAATGTACCTTTGATATTATCTTCTGTTAATCGACCTTTGCCGCTGATATTTTTCAGCGTTTTCGACAATCTGTCCGTTAAGTTCTCAAACATGTTTATGACTCATTGCTATAAATTATTAGGATTCTGCTATTATACCCGTTATCACCCAAGGTGCAAAATACAACAGCAATTGTGATTGTTTAGTGCCACCTCATCGTTAATGCCATTACCTTCTACTAATTCTCACATTTAACTATTTTGATTGTAACCATAATATAAAAAATCTAAATGATAATAGTTATAATTGCTTTTGTGACCAATGAAAAATACTATTAACTTCTCATCTGCCTAATAAAGCTTATAATGTGAGCCCTAAACAGACTCATTTTATGACAATAGGTAACAACATATGGATCTACTGGCCATTATCAGCATTGTATTTTATGTACTAAGTGGCGTTCATGCTAGTCGTCAGCTTTTTTCACGTAATCAGACTCTTACTTTTCCATTGATAAGCCTATCAAGTATTGCTTTATTAACGCATGCATTTTGGTTATATCAACATATATTTCTGATTAACGGTCAAAACCTCCCTATCTTAAATGTTTTGTCATTAGCGACTTTTGTGATTGCGCTACTCTCTTTTGCGATGAGTAAAAAAATTAACACAGGCGTACTATTACCAATTGTTTACGGGTTTAATGCAATCAACTTTATTGCACTTATGTTTTTACCGAGCCATTACATTACCCATTTAGAAAATCATCCACAGCTTGGTTTACATATTATTTTAGCCATTCTCGCCTATGCATTGATGACCATTGCTAGTCTATTTGCGATGCAACTTGCTTATGTAGACCACCGTTTAAAGAAGCATAAAATGCTGCTGGGTAAAGTTAATCTACCGCCACTAATGACCTTAGAAAAAAGCCTATTTCAACTGATCTTTATTGGTTTTATTTTATTAACTGGAACCTTAGTGACTGGCTTTATTTTCTTAGAGGATATGTTTGAATCTGAGAATGCACATAAAGCAATATTAACCATGATCGCTTGGGTGGTGTATGCCGTGTTATTGTGGGGCCATTACAAGAATGGTTGGCGTGGGCGTTTAGTTATTTACATTACCATAGCAGGCTCATCACTATTAACGCTGGCTTACTTCGGTAGCCGAGTAGTACGAGAAATAATTCTATAATATTTTTATAGATAAAATGGTACTTATAAAGAAAGCAGCATCACTATAATATGCTGCTTTCTTAATTATCTAACGTCCTTTATTTTCCTAATTAAAACCAGCCGCTTGGCAGCTTTGTTCAAGAATCTCATTATTACTTCCCTGAATTTTACTAATACGCTTAGCTCGCTCACATTCCCAAGCACTCACAGGATAAGTTTTATTCCAAGCATTCATTAATTGGCGCTGCTGCTTACTCATTTTATAATGGTCATAAAAACTATCCATGTATAAGTAAGTACGCGCAATAACACCACGACTTCCTACTGGGGGCTCCGCTTTACTGTTTTCAATTTTCATGGCACAGCTACCAAAACTGTTTTTAATATCACCTAACATCACAAAATTATAATTACGGCGACTAGCGTTAACGGAGCCAATAGCTGGGTATAAGTTATACATATCTGCTTGCATATAACGATACTCTTCATTGGCTTTTTCAGCACAACGTCGTCCTTTATAAGCCTCCCCCTTACTGGTCACACAAATTGGGTTACCAGTACGCCATTCGCTAAAGTTACGGCCAAAGTTCTCTGCAGGTACGACATGTTCCCACTCGATGCGTTTTGCTCTTTTTTGATACTTGTCACTTTCAAAACCATTAGGTGGAATAATGTTTTTCTTACTATCAAACTCAGCTTCACAATATAAGGTGTGACGATCTTGAGAAGTTAAATAAATCTCTTTTTCCAGTTTCTTCTTTGCGCTGGAAAAAGACTGTATTTGTGTATTTGCTGCGTGAAGTGATAAAGAGAGTGGCAACATGGATAAAATAAGAAGTGATTTGATAATTATATTCCCTTATAAAAAAGGGCCTATTATCTACTGTAATATGCATGAAAAACAAGCAATTAAGAGGAATAAAAAAGAATTAATTAAATTATAATGAACAGCATTAAGCATAGTCAAAGTAGATAAAAATAACGGTCGTTTTTAAATATAAAAATCAACCAAATCATCTTCTTTGATGAAACTTATTCAAGGCTTTTATGGTTTCTATCAAAAATTAATTATTAATCTTCATTTTTCGAAAATCTACTTTGTTATATCGGAGTTTCTTCGCTAATATCGAGGTTATTAATGTAATTTTTTTAAAGCAACCATAGAGACAACTTTTGAACGATATACCTACAAGTGCACTATTTATTAGCTTAGTCATTTTAATCATCATTTCGGCTTATTTTTCAAGCTCTGAAACCAGTATGATGTCTTTGAATCGCTACCGCTTACGCCACTTAGCTGAAGATAAAAATAAAACTGCTCTACGTGTTGAAAAGTTATTAAATAAACCAGATAAACTCATCGGGTTAATTTTGATTGGTAATAACTTAGTGAACATTTTAGCATCAGCGATTGCCACCATTATCGGACAACGTTTATTTGGCGATGCCGGTATTGCTATCGCAACGGGTGTATTAACCTTTGTAATACTAATTTTTGCAGAAGTCACACCAAAAACACTAGCTGTTTTATACCCTGAAAAAATAGCTTTCCCAAGTTCAGTATTGCTTGCACCATTACAAAAACTGCTCAGTCCATTTGTTTGGTGTATTAATGGTATATCTAATGGTCTTTTAAGAATATTTGGTATTAATGTTAATGAACAAAGTGATAACGCCCTTTCAAGTGATGAATTAAGGTCAGTGGTGAATGAAGCAGGTTCAATGATCCCAGAGCATCACCAACAAATGTTACTAAGTATTTTAGAATTAGAAAAAGTTACTGTTGATGAAATTATGGTGCCGCGTAATGAAATTGCCGCAATCGACATTAATCAAGATTGGGAAACCATATTAAAGCAACTAAAACATCGTACTCATACCATGACTCTGCTTTATCGAGATACAATTGATGATGCCATTGGTTTTTTACATGCACGAGACTCTTTGCTTAATTTTTTAAAAGAAGATTTCTCAAAAACAACTTTATTACGAAGTGTACGTGAGTTGTACTTCATTCCTGAAGGTACTCCACTCAATACCCAATTAATAAAATTCCAACAAAATAAAGAACGTATGGGTTTAGTAGTTGATGAATACGGTGATATTCAAGGCCTAGTAACCTTAGCTGATATTCTTGAAGAGATTGTAGGTGACTTCACTACAACGCATGAACCACATAGTTCTGAAGAAATACACAAACAGCAAGATGATAGTTACATTATCGAAGGTAGTATTGGCATACGAGACCTCAATAAAGAGATGGGCTGGTCATTACCTACCGATGGTCCGCGTACATTAAATGGATTAATTCTAGAGCACTTAGAGACCATTCCAACTTCAGCCGTGAGTACTCGAATTTGTGGTTACCCAATGGAAATAATGGAAGTGGAAAATAACATGGTTAAGTTAGTTAAAATTCTGCCTGCACTGTATACGGAAGAAAACCCATAAATAGATAAATAAAACGCCTCAAAAATCCATTACATCATAGCTAACCACCTTAGTTGCGGTTAGCTATGACAATTATCCACAATTCAAACATCAAGTCCTCTACGGTAATATTTATTACTTAAACACTAACCAATGATATTAATACGACTCCTTTAAAACATTAAACAATCCATATTAGTAATATCAAACGTTCAATTCTTAATAAGACATCTTCAAAAATTACTATCAATATTCTTGATAGTGATAATAAAAACTATCAAATATTTTTCTTTAGCTAATCGTCGTATTGTTTTTATAGCGAATCAACAACGCTATTTAAACATTTTATTCACACATACTTCGGAGGCTTAGTGATTGAATATGAATCAACCCACTAGCAGCATAAATGAAAATACGATCAAACAAATGCCATTAGCCTCGCCTTTATTAGAGGTGAGTCAATATGGATTACATAAAATTAATAAAAGCATACGGCACTCTTTTGGTCTATCAGTGTTTGCCGGGATATTCATCGCCATTGCTTTTGTTTTTTACGTTACCGTTACAACCGGATCAGACACCTCATCCTGGGGATTAACCAGACTAGCAGGCGGTATTGCTTTTAGCCTTGGCCTTATATTAGTCGTTGTCTGCGGCGCAGAACTCTTTACTAGTACCTTATTAAGTAGTGTTGCTTGGGCACAAGGTAAACTCAATAGTAAACAGCTATTAGCTTGTTGGGGGCGTGTTTATATCGGTAACTTTGTAGGGGCAATGTTAGTTCTGCTATTAGTCGTCGGTGGCAAAATGTACCTACTTGATAGTGGCCAATGGGGATTAAGTGTACTCAAGCTTGCACAACATAAAATTCATCATACTTGGTTAGAGGCCTTCTCATTAGGAGTGTTATGTAACCTATTAGTTTGCCTAGGGATTTGGATGACATTCAGCAGCAAAGATATGTTAACTAAATCACTACTACTGATCCTGCCCGTTGCAATGTTTGTTAGCAGTGGTTTTGAACATAGCATTGCAAATTTATTCATGGTGCCTTTAGGTATTGTTTTACAAAACACCGTCTCCCCTGAATACCTTCTATCACTGGGGTATAACGTCAATAGTTTCGGCGACCTAACCGTGAGTCACTTTGTTACCAGCAACCTCATTCCAGTAACACTTGGCAATATCGTAGGAGGAGGTGTCATGGTTGGCTTAGGTTATTGGTTTATTTATGACTCAGCACCACAAACTTTAATCAAAACAGACACTTCAATAGAACAACTTCAAGTAAACACATATACAGCTACTTCAGCAGCTATCCACCTTCCATCACAAGGAGTTTCAATCATGAACAATTCATCACTTACACAATTAACCGTAGCTCAAATTATGGATACACAAGCACTAAAGTTAACGGCGAAACAAAGCGCGGCATCAGCTTTACTACAATTATCAACACACAAGGTACGTGGCGCGGTGGTCGTTAATACAGAAAATAATTTAATAGGGTTTGTCTCAGAACAGGATTTATTACGCTCATGGTGGGCTAACGATTTCGAACTAGACAGTGAATTAACGGTAAACGATGTCATGCAAACTGAAGTGCTTAGTGTCACCCCCGAACAAAGCGTGTCTGAACTCATTGAGTTTATGACTGTGGATAAAACGGTTCTTTACCCTGTCAGTGACTCAGGAGTGTTACTGTCTAGTCAATATTTAGATTATAAACAACGCCTCAACAAAGCAGCGGCTAAACGCCCCTCTATTTATCCGGTGATAGACAATGGGCAAGTCGTTGCCACAATCAGTCGTCAACATATTACCGATTATTTGTTACGTGATTTTTCACCTGAAACGAATCAAGTCAGCAGCACTCACTCTATTAATGAAAACGATAATCAAGCGGCTTAGTTGAAAGGTCGCTTGATAGCTAAAACTATAAAGTTAATCATAAAAGTGATTAACTTTATTTTTTTTAGCATCTCGAACCAAGCGTTTTGCTTCGGTCATCACACACTCTTTTAGAGGGTTTTCACCTAACTCATTTAACCAAACAAAGGATAAGCTACGATGCATATTCAAATCAGGGGTGTCTAGAATAACTAATTCTCCATTTGCCACCTCTTGATGAACATCTAGTAAAGGCAAGCAACCTAAATAAACACCATTTTTTACTAGCTCTTTAATCACAGCAACACTTTCATACTCTTTCCACACATCCAGTTGTTCAATTAGTCCATAAACTGCACTTTCAAAAATTCTTCTGGTTCCTGAACCATGCTCTCGCAGTATCCATCGAGCTTGCTCTAAACGAGCCAAGTTCACTTTTTGATCATTAGCATAAGGATGGTAAGGATTTGTGAAGACCACAAGATGATCATCAACAATTGCTTCTTGCATGACTCTGCTATCATCATTTCTCGCTTCAATAATACCTAATTCAAATTCATGATTTAATAGCCCTCGAATCACTTCTTCACTATTCTTAATGCTCAATTCAATACGTAACTCAGGGAAATCACTATCAATATTACTGATTAAACGCGGTAAAAGATGT
This sequence comes from Psychromonas sp. KJ10-5, assembly GCF_055808325.1. Classification (NCBI taxonomy): domain Bacteria; kingdom Pseudomonadati; phylum Pseudomonadota; class Gammaproteobacteria; order Alteromonadales; family Psychromonadaceae; genus Psychromonas; species Psychromonas sp. KJ10-5. Next base: position 2,363,988 of record NZ_CM147864.1, read on the forward strand.
TTAGCAGGAGTTTGACTTGCACATAATGATAGAGAGCCGCTAATCAGATTCTGATCTTTTAACCCCTGTTCAATTTGTTGTGCATTTTGAATGAGTTTTCTGGCTTGTGGTCTCAACCAACGTCCCCAGTGGCTTAAGGTTAAGCGATTGCCATGACGAATAAATAAAGGTCTATCTAATAAGTTTTCAAGCTGTGCTAAAGACATGCTAACAGCAGATTGTGTCATGCATAACTCATCGGCAGCTCTACTAACCCCTTCGTTACTAGCAATAGCGTTAAAAACTTGCAGTTGTTTCAATGTATATTTCATAATCTTTCATTGATGATTGATTTGCTATCAATGTAAACTATCAATTATTTTGATACTTGATATGAAACAAGTTATACCAATTGTTTTTTACTAAAAATAAAAAAGGCTGCAAAGCAGCCTTTTAGATGATGAATGGTTAATCAGTTGAATTACAATGCTTGTAATTGTGCTTCTGATAAAGAGATATCGTCATTTTTGTTTACACCAACACCCGCATCAATGATTGCTTGTGCAATCTCTTTTGCTTCTTCAAGTGAGTGCATTGCATAGGTACCACATTGGTATTCATTCAACTCAGGTATCTCATTTTGATCGGCAACGTTTAATACGTCTTGCATCGCTGCCAACCAAGCTTTACCTACTTGATCTTCACTTGGTGCGCCGATCAGGCTCATGTAAAAACCTGTGCGACAACCCATTGGTGAAATATCAATGATCTCTACTGTATCGCTATTTAAGTGATCACGCATAAACCCAGCATAAAGGTGCTCAAGTGTATGAATTCCCTTCTCTGATAAAATATCCTTATTAGGAGCGGTAAAGCGTAAGTCAAAGACAGTAATAGTATCTTTGCTTGGCGTTTGCATTGTTTTAGCAATACGCACAGCAGGTGCTTTCATGATCGTATGATCAACGGTAAAGCTATCTAATAATGGCATGGTCTTTCCTTTTTACTAAGTGACGTGTTTTATTTAATAAGTTTAATTTAAGCCTGTTATGTGAAAAATAAACGCCATAACCAGCTTGAATCTAAATTTTCTTGGCAACCTCTTAACTGTGTTGCATAACGCTTGGAACGAGCATCAACTTTTTTCGATACATTAATCAACCAAGCTTTTTGGTTATAGGTTTTATTCTTATAACCGGTCCAGCCTTCATGATAATTCAAATATTGGTTATATGCATCCCACTTCGATATACCGTTTATTTTATGGGTTTTATTAGTAAACCATCCCATAAAATCGATAGCATCACCAAAGTCGTCTCGATCCGACCAACTGTTACCAGATTCTTTTTGGTAATCCCCCCACGCAGCGTCACGTGCTTGAGCATAACCATAGGCATCACTCACTCGTCCAATCGGAATAAACCAAAAGTACTCCATTGGTGGAGCGGCATCATGTTTAAAGCTACTTTCTTGATACATCATAGCCATAGGCACATGAATAGGCGTACCCCAACGTTCATTCATCTCTTTAGAGGCGGAGTACCAGTCACGATATTCAAAAAAGATATCACAAATATTTTCTGGGTTTTCTGGAGGAGCTGTAGAGCAAGCCATTAACGATATAGGGACAAGTAAAATACTTAATTTTTTAACTAAATACATTTGATTTTATTCCCCACTTTACCGTTTTTTCGCTCATCAAAAGAGTAGAGTTATTGCGCCAGTTCACTAACTTTACAAACTAAGTAACAACGAGGTTAATCGCCATAACACTATGTTTAAAAAAGAAGTAAATAAGTGGCTTTATCTACTTCTTTAATCTTGGCTACTGTTTATTGGCATTAGCAAAATAGTTTGCTAAGAAATCAGGGAAAGACAATGTATCTGCATCTTCAATCTGCTTTTGTTTAACAATAGACTGTTGTTTTTGCTCTGCAAACTCTTGGTCAGACCAAATAGTATAAGATTGCTCAGTCAATTCAGCTTTATACTGTTTACTCAACTGTAACGCTAATGAACCATTATCCCCTTGCGTCTGTTTAATACGCTCTAAAATACGTGCTGAACTGGTATTTTCAGGGTGACTGAAACGAGGGCTAATATGTCGCATTGCATTTTGGTAGCAGTCATCACTGTTGTTTTTATCTAATAAAACCGCCATTTCCATCAGCTGAGAATTTAACCATTCTCCCCAACCTGCAATATCTAAAGTTTGCTGTGCAATCTCCAACGTTAACTGTGGATCACGACCACGTGTAACGACTTCATTAAAGTTGCTTGCGCAGGCTTTATATTCTTGCTGAGATAATTCAGGAGAATCAATGCTTGCACACCAAGTTAGGAATAAGTCTAAGAAATGTACTTGCTCTTTGGTAATGCCTAACTTACAAAATGGATTAACATCCAACGAACGGATCTCAATATACTCAATACCACGTGCTTTTAGTGCTTGAGATGGCGTTTCATTTGCAGTTTGTACGCGCTTTGCACGAATCGATGCGTATAATTCATTTTCAATTTGTAACACATTGTCATTAAGCTGTAAGTACTCACCTTCTTTTACAATTCCCATTTCAGTGAAGCTAGGATCTTTCATTGACAAAGCCTTACGCACACTGCTTAAGTAATCATCTAAACTATTATAACAAATGTTTAAGCCTGACTGAGAACTGTTGGTATAGCCTAAATCACTTAATCGTAATGAGGTACCGTAAGGTAAATAGATAGTCCCTTTACCCGTTGTTTCGAAAGATAACTTAGTCTCTTTACCTTGTAGAAAAGATTTACAAATTGCAGGCGAAGCACCAAATAAATAAGGGATGACCCAACCATAACGTAAGTAGTTACGAATCAAGCCCATATAACCTGCTGATTGTGCAGCTTGGCCTGTTAAAGGAGAGTTGTGGAGTTTAGCCCAAACATCCCAAAAATCAGCAGGGAGTGAAAAGTTATAATGCACGCCTGAGATAATCTGCATCATACTACCGTAGCGATTTTTCAAACCTTGACGATAAGTTGTTTTCATTCGACCAATATTAGAAGTACCGAACTGTGCTAATTCAACGTGATCTTCAGTTTGTACATAACAAGGCATACTCATTGGCCATAAGTATTGCTCACTTGGTAAATTAACAGCCACGTGGTGATGAATATCATTTAAATAATCAAAGAGTTGATCTACACCTTTTGCAACGGGTGTAATGAACTCTAATAAACTTTCTGCAAAGTCAGTAGTGATCGAGTCATGCGTTAATGCACAACCATAAGCACTCGGGTGCTTCTCCTGAGATAACTTTCCGTCTGCATTAACACGTAATGTTTCGCGCTCTATACCGCGACCAAATTCAGTGAGACTTGTAGAGTATTTGCTGAGGATAGTGATACGCTGTTGAAAATTGTTAGCCAAAAGTAAGCCCCTGAGTAATTTTTAGAGCGCTAACTTTACCACTGAACTTCATTGAACTAAATAAGGATTTTCTTAAACTAACCAGTAAAATTCAGAACATGAACATTTGTTCCAATAAAGCCGCTATTTATGGCCTTCTTTATATTATTTTATCTACCGAAAAAAGTATTTCTAATGCTAAAGAGTATAATTAACATTATCTAACCTCGGTTCTGATTAACGGAAGCGAGACCTTAACTATTCAATATTAAAAAATAAACAACCACATCAAAAATAGATAGCGAACACTTTTACTCAATACAATATTTAAGAAAGCGGTTGCACGTGGTAACTTTAACCACCCTGCGAATAAACAAATAACGTCACCAATAACCGGTAACCAGCTTAACAGTAAAGCAGCATTTCCCCACTTTTTACAAAAAGCGAAGGTTTGAGGATACTTTAACGCGGCTTTATCTTGCCCAAACGAAAAATAATAGCCCAAAAAGTAAGTGGTTACTGCGCCTAGGCTATTACCAAGTGTAACGGCGAAGAAATATCCCCACTTTACACTCAATGTTTGTTTCAGATAATAAACAAACAAAACTTCTGAGCCACCGGGAAATAACGTCGAAGAGATAAAACCACTACTAAATAGCAGCCAGTAATCATTCATTAACCTTGATAACTCCAATTGATTAAGCAACAAAAAAGGCCACTATGATGAAGTGGCCTTAGAGATTAAACTATATTAAGAGAATGTGTTAACCAACAATCGCTAACAACACACCTGCTGCAACAGCACTACCTAGTACACCTGCAACATTGGGTCCCATGGCATGCATTAATAGGAAATTATGAGGATTAGCTTCTAACCCTACTTTATTTGCTACACGAGCAGCCATTGGCACCGCAGAAACACCGGCCGCACCAATTAGAGGATTGATTGGACTTTTCGAGAAACGCCCCATCCCTTTTGCCATTAAGACACCTGATGCAGTACCGATTGAAAAGGCAATTGCGCCCAAGCCTAAAATACCCAATGTTTCTAAATTTAAGAACTTATCTGCAGACAGTTTAGAGCCAACGCCTAAGCCTAAGAAAATAGTCACAATGTTAATCAGCTCGTTTTGTGCCGTAGAACTTAAACGATCAACCACACCAGATTCACGCATCAAATTACCTAAACAAAACATGCCTACTAGAGGCGTAGCCGCAGGTAAAAATAGAATGGTCATAAACAATACGGCCAGCGGAAAAATAATTTTTTCCTTCTTACTCACTGGACGTAACTGTTCCATTTTAATCTCACGCTCTGCAGGTGTTGTTAGCGCACGCATAATTGGCGGTTGGATAATAGGAACCAATGCCATGTATGAATAAGCTGCTACCGCGATTGCGCCGAGTAAGTCAGGAGCCAACTTAGACGCTAAGAAAATAGCTGTTGGCCCATCAGCGCCACCAATAATGGCAATCGCCGATGCATCCGCTAAGCTAAACTCGAATCCAGGCACCAAGTTTAATAAAATAGCGCCAAATAATGTCGCAAAAATACCAAACTGCGCCGCAGCCCCTAAGAACAAAGTCTTAGGATTTGCAATTAGCGCTCCAAAATCAGTTAAAGCCCCTACACCCATGAAGATGATTAATGGGAAAATCCCTGTTTCAATCCCAATATGGTAAATGTAATAAAGCATGCCACCTTCATCATTAAAACCAGCATTAGGGATATTCGCTAAAATAGCGCCAAACCCAATAGGCAATAATAATAAAGGTTCAAATTTACGAGCAATGGCTAGGTACAATAACAAAGCCCCTACAGCCATCATCACTAACTCAGGCCACTGGAAGTTCGCTATCCCAGTATCTGCCCATAGTGTCATTAATCCATTCACGTTATCTTCCTTAACCTATTAAGAACAATGATTCGCCTACAGTAACCGCATCACCTTCACGGATATTCACTGCTTGTACTGTGCCTGATTTAGGCGCACGTATCTCGGTTTCCATTTTCATCGCTTCCATGATTAATAAAACGTCACCTTCATTAACCTGATCACCGACCTTCGACAATACTTTAAAAATATTACCCGCTAAAGGTGCCGGTACATCTTCGCCTTCTCCAGTTGTAGCAACAGGGGCTACTGGAGCCGCACCTGATGTTGTTGCTTGAAGTGCTGCACTATTAGCTTTAACTGGCGCAATACCATCAATACTCCCCTCAGGGCCAACTTGTACTGTGTATAATTGACCATCAACAGAAACAGAATAAGCTTCAGGCTCTTTAGCAGCCGATGCAACCACCATATCATCAGCACTTGGTACAGGTTCAAAGGCATCTGGATTATTACGGTTTTCTAGGAATTTTAAGCCAATCTCAGGAAATAGCGCAAAGATCAATGCATCATCTACTTCATTTTCAGCAATTTTAATGCCTTTCTCTGCCGCTAACTTTTTGAATTCCGCTTCAATAGAGGCCATTTCTGGTGCGATATTATCAGCAGGGCGACAAGTGATTGCACTTGCCCCATCTAATACTTTCGCTTGCAGTTCAGTATTAACAGGGGCAGGTGTTGAACCATACTCACCTTTTAATACACCAGCCGTTTCTTTAGTGATGTTTTTGTAGCGTTCACCCATTAATACGTTAATGACTGACTGCGTACCTACAATTTGCGAAGTAGGTGTTACTAATGGAATAAAACCAAGATCTTCACGAACACGTGGAATCTCTTTTAATACTTCATCCATTTTATCACCAGCACCTTGCTGTTTAAGCTGGCTTTCCATGTTGGTTAACATGCCACCCGGTACTTGCGCCAATAAAATACGAGGATCAACCCCTTTTAATTCACCTTCAAATTTAACGTATTTTTTACGTACTTCACGGAAGTAAGATGAGATATCTTCTAATTGATGCAGATCTAAGCCTGTATCACGTGCAGTTCCTTCCACAATTGAAACTAATGTTTCTGTTGGTGAATGGCCGTAAGTCATACTCATTGATGAGATAGCCGTATCGATAATATCAACACCAGAATCGATCGCTTTTTGTTGTGTTGCAACACTTAGACCAGTGGTTGCGTGACAATGTAATGCTAATGGAATGTCAGTACAGGCTTTAATTTTTGTTACTAGCTCTTCTGCAACATAAGGCTTTAATAAACCAGCCATATCTTTAATACAGATAGAGTGGGAGCCCATATCCTCAAGGCGTTTTGCCATGTCCACCCAACCATCGATAGTATGCACAGGGCTAGTAGTATATGACAGAGTACCTTGTGCATGTGCACCAACTTCAATTGCAGATTTAATCGCAGTATCAAAGTTACGAAGATCGTTCATCGCATCAAAAATACGGAAAACATCTACACCATTAGTATGTGCGCGCTCAACAAATTTTTGCACAACATCGTCAGCATAGTGACGGTAACCTAATAAGTTTTGTGCTCTTAATAACATTTGTTGTGGTGTATTAGGCATCGCAGCTTTGAGTGCGCGAATACGATCCCAAGGATCTTCACCTAAATAACGAATACATGAATCAAAAGTAGCGCCACCCCACGTCTCTAAAGACCAGTAACCTACTTTATCTAGTTTCTCTGCAATGGGTAGCATATCGTCAATGCGCATGCGTGTTGCAAATAATGATTGGTGTGCATCACGTAACACAACTTCTGTGATTGCTAGAGGCTTAGACATATTCACTTGCTCCTTTATTAATTTCTTGTCCATTATGCTGATTGTGCTTTACGGTATTGTTGCACTGCTGAAGTAATAGCAGCAATGACTTGTGGGTTAACCTGAGTGTCACTCGCTGTAGGAACAGCTGGTGCTTTTCTTTGCGGAGTTGCAACAGGTTTATCTGCAGGGATGTATTTCGCCATTAACGTAATACAAATAAATAATAACCCTAAAAACAAATAAACAAATGCCATACCAAGACCCAGTAACATTAAAGCAGTAACTAAAGAGCCTGAAATATCCATAGACGTATCCTTATCCTTTTATAAATATCCAACTTAACTGCTAACAACTACAAAAGTGAATATTTATTCAATAAATGTATTTTTCATGTTGCAATAAAGTGGACTTTGAATACCTGCCAGAAAGTGTTCCGATTTAATAATAATGAATCAACAATAAGTTATTTAATTGAATTAACTTATTAATATATATCACTATTAATAAAATATTATCTGGCAGCAGTTTATTGTACTGGTTTGACCTATAAAATGAAAGTGAGCGAAGTTGACCAACTAGGCAGAGTTGAGATTTAAAACCCACTATTTAATGTTATTTCCATCCATTTTGTGCTTTCAATTTCCTATACAAAACATGACTTAATTTGCAATTAAACTAAATAAACATGCAGCATCACTAAATAAAAAATAGACAGAAAAATAAACGGCATAAAAGAACTTAAATAATTTATTAAAAACATCAAAAAGTATAAATAATATAAATAAAGACAGGCAGTTTAATCATAAAGAACAAATGAATTATAATTCAAGGTTATTGAATAAATATAATGAGGGGTATTAGGGATAACAACATAATCAAAGAAATGGTGCGGGTGAAGGGATTCGAACCCCTGACCGCCTGGTTCGTAGCCAGGTACTCTATCCAGCTGAGCTACACCCGCATTGGTGTTTAATATTATTGGGAATAATATTAATAAAGCTCTAAAAACAAAAAAACTTACCTAAGGTAAGCCTTTAAAGAATGGTGCGGGTGAAGGGATTCGAACCCCTGACCGCCTGGTTCGTAGCCAGGTACTCTATCCAGCTGAGCTACACCCGCCGCGATATTCTTTTGTTTTTATTCAATTCTTAAGCTCACCGTATTTTCGTGCAAATAGAAATATGGTGCGGGTGAAGGGATTCGAACCCCTGACCGCCTGGTTCGTAGCCAGGTACTCTATCCAGCTGAGCTACACCCGCTTTAAGAATCTACAAGAATGGCGGTGGAGGAGGGATTCGAACCCTCGAACAGGCTATAAACCCGTTACTCCCTTAGCAGGGGAGCGCCTTCGGCCACTCGGCCACCCCACCGTCGTCTTGTTGGCGCACATATTACTGTCTTATGAAAACAAGTCAAACTTTTTTTAAAGAAAAAGTTTTGCTTGCTTGCTAATTAAACAAACTGCTTGTTTTTTACGTTAAATGAGGGATTTTCAAGCTATCTAAAAGTAAGTTTTATATTTATTTCATAGCAAGCCAATTGATACTGCTCGCAAAAGATTACATCAAAAGGTAATTAACGGATAAAAAGGGAGTAACTATTAAGGAAATGCCAAAAGAGATCATAGAGCGCTCACATTTATGATTTTAGACTTCTGCTTAATAACCCCTGTGCGGCAAAATAAAAAGCTAAAACAAGCAGTCGTAGCTATCAAACAAAGTTTCATATTAAGGCCGTATGCTTACCCTGCAGCTTTTGCATTAAATATACCTAATAGCAGCAGCCATTAGGCTAAGTCTAATGTCAGGGCGCTGACTTAAGTCTGCCAGTAGGCAAATCATCGCATACAGCTATTTAACTGCATCGGACTAAATGAACCAACAAATATTCACAACATCACAATACTTAAAAAACACAAAAACCAAAATACTGCAGGCTAAAGCCAGCGCCCCTTAAAAGATGTGTCGTAATTTTCATAAATATCGATAAAACACAAAAAACAAAATACTGTAGGCAAAAGCCAATGTGCGCGTCATCGCATGCGGATATTAATGGCTTTAAAGTTAACGAAGCGACAAGTATTTACAGAATCAAAATACTAAAAAACACACAAAAGCAAATACTGCAGGCTAAAGCCTGCGCCCCTTAAAAGATGTGTCGTAACTTTCGTAAATATCGATAAAACATAAAGCCAAAATACTGCAGACAAAAGCCAATGTGCGCGTCATCGCATGCGGATATTAATGGCTTTAAAGTTAACGAAGCGACAAGTATTTACAGAGTCAAAATACTAAAAAACACACAAAAGCAAACACTGCAGGCTAAAGCCAGCGCCCCTTAAAAGATGTGTCGTAATTTTCATAAATATCGATAAAACACAAAAAACAAAATACTGCAGGCAAAAGCCAATGTGCGCGTCATCGCATGCCGATATTAATGGCTTTAGAGTTAACGAAGCGACAAATATTTACAGAATCAAAATACTAAAAAACACACAAAAACAAAATACTTCAGACTAAAGCCAGTGCCCCTTAAAAGATGTGTCGTAATTTTCATAAATATCGATAAAACACAAAAAACAAAATACTGCAGGCAAAAGCCAGCCCCTTAAAAGGTGTGTCGTAACTTTTATAAATATCGATAAAAGTATTAAATCAAAATAGCTTTCGTATTATCCACCTACAAACGTAAACAAGTCGTATTAGACTGAACGAAGTGGCAAATATTCACAACATTAAAAGCAATACACAAACAAACCTAAAAAAACCAACAGGCATAAAAAAAGAGCTAATTAGCTCTTCTTTTCAACATCATGTTTATTACTGTTAATAGCGGCTATTAGCCTCTATACAAAAAATTAACAACTAACAAGTTAACTTGCGGTTGCGTTCTTTTCTGCTTGAATACGCATGTAGATCTCTTCACGATGTACAGATACATCTTTTGGCGCATTAACACCAACGCGTACTTGGTTACCTTTAACGCCTAATACAGTCACAGTCACGTTGTCACCGATCATTAGTGTTTCGCCAACACGGCGGGTCAAAATTAGCATATTTAAGCTCCTAAATTATTCGATTGAATATAATGATTAATCAGTATGGCTCATAACACAGTAAAAACGCTATTTATTTACTGTGTTATCGCATAGTTTTATTTTTCTTGCTTTGGTTCACTCTCAAGCTCAAATGCTTTGTGTAAAGCACGTACAGCCAATTCTAAGTATTTACTATCTACTAATACTGAGATTTTAATTTCAGAAGTAGCAATTTGATGCATATTGATTCCTTCAGCACCCAATGTTTCAAACATTTTTTGTGCTACACCAGGGTGGTTCCACATACCCACACCAACAATAGACACTTTGGCAATCTCGTTATTACCTTGTACTGAATCGGCACTTAACTTAGTACAAACTTCATTTAATAGCTTAGTTGCTTCAGCATAATCATCACGATGTACAGTAAAAGTAAAATCAGTTTTACCATCACCTAATGTATTTTGCACAATCATATCGATATCGATATTAGCAGCACCAATAGGTGAAAGGATTTGAGCAGCAATGGTTGGTTGATCAGGCACACCAGATAAAGTTAAACGCGCTTCATCACGGTTGAATGCGATGCCAGAGATAACAGGAGATTCCATTTTATTTTCCTCATAACTAATTAACGTACCACCACCATCTTTAAAACTAGAAAGTACACGTAGTGGCACGTTGTATTTTCCTGCAAATTCTACAGAACGAATCTGTAATACCTTAGCACCTAGACTCGCCATTTCTAACATCTCTTCGAAAGTGATGCTATCAAGACGACGTGCATTTGGTTCAACACGAGGGTCAGTAGTATATACACCATCAACATCAGTATAGATCTGACATTCATCGGCTTTTAATGCTGCTGCAATTGCCACGGCTGAAGTATCACTACCACCACGACCTAATGTTGTGATGTTGTTATCTTCACTACGGCCTTGGAAGCCAGCAACCACAACCACCCTACCCGCTTTTAAATGCTTCTGAAGGTTCTCAGTTTCAACATTTAAAATACGTGCTTTAGAGTGACTCGCATCAGTTTTCATGCGAATTTGGTCGCCCGTCATCGACACTGCTTCAACATCTAGGTTATGCAACGCCATTGACAATAATGCAATCGTCGTTTGCTCACCTGTTGTTAATAGCACGTCCATTTCGCGTGCACTTGGTTTCTCAATAAACTCTTTTGCTAAGGCAATTAAACGGTTTGTTTCACCTGACATTGCAGATAAAACAACCACTACATCATGACCCGCTTCTCTTGTTGCTTTGACTTTATCTGCAACCACTTTAATACGCTCAACAGTACCAACTGAAGTACCGCCATATTTTTGAACTATCAGTGCCATCTCATTTCCTTGCTATACTCTCGGGTATAGACCCTTAATTCTTACAAACGTTCGGTTAACCAAGGGTTAACTAACGCTAATGCATCTTTTAAAGCAGCTGGGTTATTTCCGCCAGCCATCGCCATATCAGGACGACCGCCACCTTTACCGCCAACAGGAACAGCAACAACATTAACTAATTCACCTGCTTTTACTTTACCAATTAGGTCTTTAGTCACACCAACCACTAGACTAACTTTATCGTCGCCTACGGTGGTAGCTAGGACAACAACACCCGATTGTAACTTGTTCTTCATCTCATCTACGCTAGTGCGTAATGATTTAGGGTCCACCCCTTCCATATGAGCAACAACGACTTTTACACCGTTAACTTCAACAGCTTGGTCTGTTAAATTAGAACCAGCTTCACTAGCAATTTTTGCTTTTAATTGTGCTAACTCTTTTTCTAGTGCTTTATTACGATCTAAAGTGCCCATGATTTTTTCACCTAGCGTGAAACTATCACCTTTTACTAGGTCACATGCTTTGGAGAATTGCTCGCGAAGGTTTTGTAGCACAACACTCGCCGCTTCACCGACAGCGGCTTCAATACGACGTACACCAGCAGCAGTGCCCGCTTCAGATGTGATTAAGAATAACCCCATATCACCGGTACGTTTAGCATGCGTACCGCCACAAAGTTCAACTGAAAAGTCACCCATTGTCACTACGCGTACCATGTCATCATACTTTTCACCAAACAGTGCCATTGCCCCGCTTTCTTTCGCTTGCTCAATGTCCATCAATTGCGTCACAACTTCAAAGTTGTTACGAATTGCTTGGTTAACTAAATAAGTGACTTTATTTAATGTGTCATTAGACAAGGCTTCAAAGTGCGAGAAATCAAAACGTAACTTTTCAGCATCACATAATGAACCTTTTTGCGTAACATGATCACCCAAAGTTTCACGTAAGGCTGCGTGTAATAGATGCGTTGCAGAGTGGTGTAAGGCAATTGCTTTACGACGATCTGCTTCTACTTCTGCTTTTACTGTATCGCCAACTGTTAATGTACCAGCGCTTAAGTAACCGACATGTAGGAATGCATCACCTGATTTTTTAGTATCGGTTACAACAAACTTCACTTCGCCCAATGTTAGTACACCAGCATCACCTACTTGACCACCAGATTCAGCGTAGAATGGTGTTTGCGATAAAATAACTTGAGCGTTATCACCTTCACCTAAGGTTTGTACAAACTCACCTTGTTTAATTAACGAAACCACAGTGCCTTCAGCTTCTAAAGTTTGATAACCCAGGAATTCTGTTTTATCTTCAACTTTTAAAACATCGTTATAATCTTTACCGAAGTTGTTAGCTTGTTGAGCGCGAGTACGTTGCTCAGTCATCGCTGCATCAAAGCCATCTTGGTCGATAGTTAATTCACGCTCACGTGCAATATCAGCGGTTAAATCAGCAGGGAAACCGTAAGTATCATAAAGCTTAAACACGATATCACCAGGGATCACAGAGCCAGTTAATGCTTCTAACTCATTATCTAAAATTTGTAGGCCACGCTCCAGTGTTTTACCGAATTGCTCTTCTTCTAAGCGTAATATCTTTTCTACAAATTCACGTTGTTTTTCAAGCTCTGGGTAAGCTTTGCCCATTTGATTAATCAACTCTTCGTACACTTTGTAGAAGAATACACCTTGAGCGCCTAGCTTATGTCCATGGCGAACAGCACGACGAATAATACGACGTAATACATAACCACGACCTTCGTTAGAAGGCATAACACCGTCACAGATTAAGAAACCACATGAACGAATATGATCAGCAACTACGCGTAAAGATTTATCTTCAAGATCTTTTGCACCCGTCACTTCCGCTACTTTCTTGATTAGACCTTGGAAAAGATCGATATCGTAGTTTGAATGGCCGTTTTGAATAATCGCAGAAATACGCTCAAGGCCCATACCTGTATCAACAGACTGCTTTGGCAAGTTTTCCATCGTACCATCGGCAAGACGGTTGTACTGCATGAATACTAGGTTCCAAATTTCAATGAAACGGTCGCCATCTTCTTCAGGTGAACCTGGAGGACCACCCCAAATATGTTCACCATGATCATAAAAAATCTCTGAACAAGGACCACAAGGACCAGTATCCCCCATTGACCAGAAATTATCTGATTCAAATTTTTTCTCAGGAGATTTATCACCGATACGAATGATTTTTTCTTCTGGTACGCCAATTTTATTGGCCCATAATGAAAATGCTTCATCGTCACTTTCATAAACCGTCACAAGTAATTTTTCTTTTGGAATATTTAAAACTTCAGTAAGGTATTCCCATGAAAATGCGATGGCTTCTTCTTTAAAATAATCACCAAAACTAAAATTACCCAACATTTCAAAGAAAGTATGATGGCGAGCTGTGTAACCCACGTTATCTAAATCGTTATGTTTACCACCAGCACGTACACAGCGTTGGCTTGACGTAGCACGCGTATAAGCTCTTGTTTCAGAACCTAAAAAAGTATCTTTAAATTGGTTCATCCCTGCATTTGTAAATAGCAGTGTCGGGTCATTATCAGGAACAAGCGAGCTACTGCTCACTGTCTGATGCCCTTTTTTACCAAAGAAGTCCATAAATCCTTGGCGAATATCAGATGTCGATTTAGTCATGATATATTCCGTGTAAAAGTGTCGATTTAGGCTTTCTTAAAACAAGGAGGATTTAAGCCCTAAACAGATCAAAAATAAATGGAGGCTAATATATCACGGCACTGAGTGAGGTGAAAGTAGCTATAAATGCAGAGATAACAATAATTTTTTAATCAACTGGGAGTTTTTGAATAAATGAGGAAATGGCTAAGTCGCTTATCCCATTATCAAGAGGCAAAGAGTCTGTATAAACGGAATAACTAAACTGTATTACGAGTAATAATTAAAAGCATAATCTAACCTCAACAGTATAAGGCTAGATTATTGATTATATTAATATTATTCTGCGACTAAAGTCTCTACTCGATAATGACCTTGAGCATCAAGGCCTAAGGTTTCAGCTAAGAAAGGCAAACTTTGTTGCATCTCTCTTAAAAGAGTCCAAGGAGGATTAATCACAATCATACCGCTAGCCGTCATGCCATGCTCTTCAGAATCTGCTGTAATACCCAATTCAAATAATTGAATATTTTTAATTCCAGAAGCTTTTAGCGCACGTTCCATTTTATTGATAACGGCACGTTTTACTACTGGGTACCACAAGGCATAAGTGCCAGTAGCAAAACGACGATGTGCAGCAATTAAGCTTTCAACCACTTCTTCATATTCAGTTTTAATTTCATAAGAGGGATCAATCAACACCAAACCACGGCGCTCTTTAGGCGGCATATTAGCGATTAAACCTTGTAAACCATCAGTATTAGCCATTTTTATACGACGATCACCAGAGAAATTACCACGCATATTAGTAAATTCATTAGGGTGTAATTCAAATAAGAACATACGGTCATCATCGCGACGCATTTGGTTACAGATCATTGGCGATCCAGGGTATGAATTTAATTTATCCATACCATTAAATGCAATTACTTGTTCCATATAACGAGACAAAGGAGCAGGCAGATTTTTTTGTCCCCACAACTTAGCAATCCCATCTTTAAACTCACCTGTTTTTAATGACTGTTCCGAGTTTAATTGATAAGCACCACATCCAGAGTGGGTATCTAGATAACAAAATGGCTTATCTTTTTGTAATAGGTAATCAAGGATAGAAACGACTACAGTATGTTTTAGCACATCTGCATAATTCCCTGCATGGTATGAATGACGATAACTGAGCACAAAAAACTCCAAAATATAAATAAAATAACCCAGCTAGTATAAATAGTTTACCTAGTGATTGCGCTAAAAACATGTACTGAAAGAGAATAAACGCAATGGATTACTTAGCACCTTAATTAACTCACTCAACAAAGTGATTAAATAGTGTCAGAATCAATCTGCTAATTTAGTTTATATACTCTCAGCAAGGTATTATTTGTCATTCTGCTTAAGGGGATTTTATTGTTTGTATTGATCACACTAGGTGGCTCAAGCCCTATAGCTAAGTTTTATGGGGCACTTCACCTTTTAGGTGAATTTTCGGTAGTATTACAGGGGCTTTTTCCTATAAACTAGACGCTAGTAGTAGCTTGTTTTTTATGCCTAGCAGAATTGATACTAATTATGGTTTTTATTTTCTCTTGGTATCTACAACCGCAGTGAACTGACTATTTTCGCTTTTTAATAATGATAAAAAAGTGAAATAAAAAACAGCAGAACATTTGAATTAAATCATCGCTCTTTTCGAACCTTCGAACCAGCGTTAAGTCAGAAATAAAGCTGTTAATAGCCAGGGAAACGCACAGGTTTTTGAACAGCAATGAGCACAACCAATTATAGCGCTTCATGGTATTCATTAAGCGCTAACAATATTTTAAGTAAAGTCGAAATAGCGGAGCAAAAACATGTTTAACCGTAGTGTAAACAAAGTAGTCCTAGTGGGAAACCTAGGTAAAGATCCTGAAATGCGTTATACCCAAAACGGTGGCGCAGTAGCTAACTTTTCAATTGCAACCACTGAAAGTTGGAAAAATAAACAAACAGGTGAATACGAAAATAAATCTGAGTGGCACAACATTGTTGTTTTCGGTAAATTCGGCGAAATGGTAGGTCAGTACCTTAAAAAAGGTGCAAAAGTATATGTTGAAGGTAAATTACAGACTAACAAATGGCAAGGTCAAGATGGCCAAGATCGCTACAAAACAGAGATCATTGCTAACGATATCCAAATGTTAGACGCACGTAATCAAGCACCAGGTCAAGGTCAACCTTATCAAGGTGGTCAACAAGCAGGCGGTTACTCAAACCAAGCGCCACAACAAGCTGCACCTCAACAAGCTTGGGGTAATCAACCTCAACAGCCACCAGCGCAATCGGCTCCACCACAAATGGCACCTGCTTATCAACCACAACAGGCTCCTCAACCGACGCCACCGCCAGCATCTCGCCCAGCTCCAACACCGCCACCAGCGGCAAAACCAGCACCAACGGCGCCAGCAAGCTTTAACGAGCCATCAATGGATTTTGATGATGATATTCCGTTCTGAGGAATACATATAAATTAAAAGTGTTGAAAAATGACTTCGGGAGCCGCTATTAAGCGGCTTTTTTGTTTTTTTACTCATTGTATTGAATAAATGCTCTCAGTTTTACGTTGGAGATAGAACAGCCATCCCTTTTACAAAACTTACAAAGAAGAAATAAGTTATTTTAACAAGTAAAGTCGTTTAGTTCATCTGCTTAATATGACGCACAAAAAACTTATGTATTATATTTCTGTTAGGGCGATACCGCTAATATTGCACCTTCCCAATCGGTTAATAACTTCATAATGTGTGCTGAATCTTCTGGTGTTGCTGCTGGTCGTTGTAATCTTTTATGGCCTTGCAATAATGCTTCTCGAATTAATTTCACTTGATATAAAAAACCATTTCCATCAGCTTCTACTGATATGCTTTCAGTTTTCTGTTCATATTTTGTTATAGCAAAACTATTACCACTTACATCAGGTAGCCAAGGATTAGATGTTAATACTAAAGTTCCTTTGCTACCCAGTACGGTAAATGAGAAATGTAAACCATAATTTTCTGCCGTATGTAATTGACAAGTAACGCCATTTATATATTGAATAGTTGCAGCAGATTCACAAATATTACCATCATTACCACGTATACCCGATGCACTTATTTGATAGTTATCGCTTACTTCATGGCCAAACTCTTGTTTAATTAATAAGTGCATTAATGACGCAGGATAACAACCTAAATTATATAATGCCCCCTTACTCATAGGATTAACAAACTGCTCTATTGCGGCACAATATTGTCCAGTTATCGATTTTATCTCACCGATTGCACCAGATTTAACAGTTTGAGCAAGAGTATTGATAAATGGATGAGTCAGATACATCAAACCTTCCACAAAGAAAGTGTCATTTTCTTTCACAGCCGCTAATGCCGCCTGTGTTTTTTGCATATCCACGGATAATGACTTTTCGCATAATACAGCTTTGCCTGCATTAGCCGCTTTTATGACATAGTCATGATGGATGTGATTAGGTAAGGCAATATAAATAATATCAACATCAGCATCGTTGATCAGTGCATCGAAATCGGTGTATCTATTTTTAATATCATATTTATTAGCAAATTCTGTTAATGTCTTTACTGAGCGACCTGCAACAGAATGAAGATGAGTATTACCTTCTTTCACAATAGCATCCGCCATTTCTCCAGAGATAAAACTTGTGCCTAATATTCCCCAATTGAATGTTTTTTTCATGATGGTTTATTTCCCTGTTAATAATGTACTTTCAAATGATTGCACTAAATCAGTCAAACCTGATTGAATAAATTTTTGGGTATGCTCAGCTTTAAAATGTTGCTCAAAAGCTTGTCTATTGTCGTAGCGCTCCCAAAAGATATAACGACGAGGATCTTCTTTATCTTGTAATGCGACCGCCATTGAACAACCTGGCTCACTGTTCATTCCTTCACAAAAAGATTGAATTGCTAAAATGGCAGTATCAAGATCGCTTTCAGCCTTAATACGGAGCTCTGCTGTAATGAACAAACCTTGTTTAAACATAAGTAGTCCTTAATAGGTGGATAAAATGAAACAATTCATCATTTTAATTGACTATTTATAGTTGATAAACGAACATTTAGTTTATTATTTAACAACTATAAGTTTCTAATGTGGATAAACTAAAAAGTATGCAAGTGTTTGTTTCTGTTGCCCAACATGGCAGTTTTACTGCTGCAGGTGTTCACTTTTCAGTAACGGCGACTATGATTGGCAAACACATTAAATATTTAGAAACGCATTTAGGAGCCAAATTACTCAACCGTACCACTCGTAGACAATCTTTAACTGAAGCAGGACAAATTTATTTTTTAGAATGTACACGTATTTTGGATAATATTGCAGAAGCAGAAAATAGTTTACAACGATTAGAAAACAATCCTAAAGGCACAGTTAGTATTAACTCCTCAGTAACCTTTGGCAATATTGTATTAGCGCCGATTCTGGCTGATTTTTTGCTACAGTATCCTGATATAAATATTGAACTAACATTGGACAATGGTTTAATTGACCCACTACATGAACAGTTTGATTTAGTTATCCGTATCGGAGAATTGGCTAATTCATCACTGATTGCCCGTAAAATTGCAGACTATAGAATGGTATTTTGTGCTTCGCCTCTGTACCTTGCTAAACACCGAACACCTAACAGCTTAGACGATTTAATCACCCATCAATGTTTAGGTTTTAGCTATGACCATATCCAAGCGAATACAGCTTTAAGAATAGATACCCAAGCATTTGATAGGCAACACACACGTTTAACATCGAACAGTGGTCAAGCTTTAAAGGTAGCAGCACTTAAGGGGGCCGGCATCTTGTTACAGCCTCAGCTATTATTGCAAGAAGAGTTTGCTAATGGAGGCTTGATAGAGATATTAAAAGATCATGCTCCGCCACCTATGCCTGTCCATATGTTATATAAAAGCAAAACACCGTTATTAAAAATACGTACCCTGATTGAATTTATTTTGGCATCGATGCGATCTTCATAGCTAAAAAATAGCCTATATAACCATCAAATTTTTCATGATAATAAGTAAGCTACCTAAATTTTGTGCAAGAAAAATAACTTATAACAATTACATTAAATCAGAGGCCTTCATTCTGCACTGGAAATGACTTAATTTAAGCCATAATTTAAGAAAAATAGAGCAGTTAATTAATATGATTGATATTAGTGTGGGAACAATACAGCGCTATAAAAAAAACGCATGACTAATTAATTGCCATGCGTTGATATCATCTAAAATATTGTAAGCTAAAAATTTCTAGCTCACCACTACCAGCACAACGACTATAAATAGCAAGCCAGATCATTTCTACAATTTAAAGTGCAGTTTCTAAAATTTGACGAGAACGTGACAAATCAATTGTGCCGTTTTCGCCTAGTTTAGTCATACCATGCGCTTCTAAACTCGCCATAGCAGTATCAATATCAGCTTGATTCAAGTCTATTTCAGTTAAGGTTACCGGTGTATTCATCGCAGAGAAGAACTGTTTAGTTTTCTCTATTGCTGCATCAATACGCTCTGCTTCACTACCCGTTGTAATACCCCATACTCGCTCTGCATATTGCACTAATTTTTGTGCTTTTTCTTCACGGCAAACTTGCATAATAGCAGGCAGAACAATGGTTAAACTACGGCCATGATCAACACCAAAATTACCAGTTAACTCATGACCTATCATATGTGTAGCCCAATCTTGAGGAACACCTACCCCAATTAAACCACTTAATGCTTGAGTCGCGGCCCACATGACATTAGTACGCGCCTCCATATCTTGTAAATCAACAATTAGTTTTGGCCCTTCTTCAACTAGTGTTAACAGAATACCTTCTGCAAAACGATCTTGAATTTTGGCATTAACTGGATACGTTAGATATTGCTCCATAACATGAACAAAAGCATCAACTACACCATTTGATGTTTGACGCTCAGAAAGGCTTAACGTAGTTTGAGGATCAAGAATTGCAAATTGCGGACGCACTAGTGGATTTTGGAATGCTAACTTATTTTTACCACGAGTCACTACAGCACCAACATTCGTTTCAGAACCTGTTGCTGGTAAGGTTAAAATACAGCCCAATGGTAATGCACTCTCTATTTTCCCTTGTTTTGCAAGGATATCCCAAGCTTCTTCACCTTTAAAATCAACAGCTGCAGCAATAAATTTAGTTCCGTCAACAACAGAACCACCGCCTACTGCTAATAAATAATCAAAGCCTTCTGCACGAATGCGTTCAACAGCCTTCATAAGCGTGTCGTACTGTGGATTTGGCTCAATACCTGAAAACTCATCCCAATTATGTTCAGCAAGTGCAGCAACAACTTGATCATAAACACCATTACCCTTGATAGAACCACCACCATAAGTTACTAATATTTTTTTATCTTTAGGAATACTATTAGTAATTGCTGCGATTTGACCTTGACCAAAATGAATCTCTGTGGTGTTTTGGTAACTGAAATTGTTCATCTATCACTCCTATTTAACAACTTAAAACAAAGTTATTTTTATTTACATTTATTCAGATTTAATCGATTACTTTTGTGTTGCACACATTAACCGTAACAATTAATAGGACAAGCAATACGACCAATATTTTAATTACGATCACCTTTATTAAAAATAAATTGCGCACAACCTAATTGCCAGCAATTATATCTCGCATTAAAACTATAACGCAAGTATATTGTGCACAATCTAATTAACACCACTATTTAAAGGATTGAATATGTCTAATAATAAAATTGATCAGGAAGTAGATAATCAAACCTCCGATCTAGTAATAGAAAAGCAAGTTTGCTTCTCATTATATAGTGCCGCTAACGCCATTATTAGAGCTTATCGACCTATGCTAAAAGCCTTAGATCTCACCTATCCGCAATATCTAGTGATGATTGTGCTTTGGAATGATGATGGGATTAACGTTAAGGAATTAGGCCATAAACTGCATTTAGATTCAGGTACCTTGACACCATTATTAAAGCGCCTTGAAGGTAAGGAGTTATTAACTCGACAACGTGGTTTAGAAGACGAACGAGTACGTGAAATTTTTTTAACAGAGCAAGGAATTCAGTTAAAAAACTTAGCAGAAACGATACCAAATCAAATGTTATGCAAATCAAAATTACCCGTAGAAGAGCTGTTAACATTAAAAGAAAGCTGCGACAAAATGTGTGACAACTTACAAGATGAGTAACCATTTTAAACAAAATGAACAACAAGGAATATAAGATGATTAAACTTCACCACCTAAATAAATCTCGCTCCAAACGTATTATTTGGTTACTTGAAGAACTGGGCGTTGACTACAGTATTATTGCTTATCAAAGAGACAGCCAAACCTTCCTTGCACCACCAGAATTAAAGGATATTCATCCATTAGGGAAATCACCAGTAATTGAAGATGCAGGTGTAGTGATTGCTGAATCAGGCGCAATTACAGAATATCTCATTAATAAATATTCTAATGGGCGTCTAGCACCGGAAAAAGATACAACAGATGACATAGAATACAGCCAATGGATTCATTTTGCCGAAAGCTCTGCTATTTTACCTTTATTATTAAAGATGTTTGTTAACAAGGATGGCTGTGAAACAAACTTTCTAGGTGACTATGCTGATACAGAAACCTTCAAAGTACTCAGTTACTTTAATAATTCACTAGCTGGTAAGCGTTATTTAGTAGCAGATAAGTTAACTGGAGCCGATATCATGATGTCTTTTATCGTGGAATTAGTGGCAAATAGCGGTCAACTCGCTAACTTTTCACATATTCAAACCTACGCGAAGCAACTGGCAACTCACAGTGCATTTCATAAAGCAGAAAACATTGAATTAAATCATTAATTAATTGTGTAACTGAGAAATTGAAATACATAAAGATGTAAAACGCGTAAACCACGTTTTACATCTCGCCTTCTCGAAAGGCTATCCTACAGCGTGATCCCCTATTCCATACACGTATGGTTAATTTAAATTAACAATGACTAAAGTGCCATCGTTGAAGCCACTTCCAAAATTTTTGAATTATTCATCAAATAAAAACCAATTATTTAACAACTAAGTTGTCACATTAACACCATACACTGTTAATTTTAAAATAAGGATAGTTTAATGAAAGGTTCTATTTCTCGCCGTGATTTCCTAATATTAACCGCTAGAGGAGCAGGTGCAGCAGTTGTTTCATACGGTTTAATGGGGTGTGCAACAGATGAAGATGAAGAAGTAGTTAGCAGCGTTAGTTTTAATCATGGTATTGCCAGTGGTGACCCCTTAGCTAATTCAATTATTCTATGGACACGCATCACCCCAGACACTGACGCAGAGCTAACTGTTTCATGGGAAGTATCAAAAGATCAAACTTTTACAGAGCTAGTTAGTACAGGTAATAGCACCACCAGTACCTCAAAAGATTATACAATAAAAGTAGATGTAGTCGGTTTAGAGGCAGATACCACATATTATTATCGCTTTATTAGTCATGGTGTTACTTCAACTATTGGAACGACTAAAACCATAAGTAATGGCTCACCCAATTCAGTTAAATTAGCTGTAATGTCTTGTGCTAACTACCCAGCAGGATATTTTAATGTCTATAACTTAGCAGCCCAACAAGAAGACTTAGATGCGGTATTACACCTAGGCGATTATATCTATGAATATGCACGAGATGAATACGCAAGTGAAAATGCTGAAGCACTCGATCGTGAAGTATTACCTGCCACAGAGCTATTTAGTCTAAGTGATTATCGTACTCGATACGCTCAATATCATAGTGATCCTGACTTACAATTATTACACAGTAAAGTGCCTTTCATTACTGTCTGGGATGATCATGAAATTGCAGATGATACTTGGCAAGATGGCGCAGGAAATCATAACGATGGAGAAGGCAGCTTCGAAGAACGAAAACTAGCAGCCTTACAAGCGTATTTTGAATGGCTTCCGATTCGCCCATGGAGCGAAGGCAATAATGAGGAAATTTATCGCCACTTTGCTTTTGGTGATCTAGTGGATCTTTATATGCTAGACACCCGTGTATTAGCTCGTGATCAACAGCTAGATTATGCTGATTATTTTGATGGTAGTATCTTTTTTGATGAAGAGACATTTAATCAAGATTTATATGAAACTGAACGAAACATGCTAGGAACAGAGCAATTACAATGGCTTGAAGATAATGTCACAGTCAACACTGGACGATGGCAACTCCTGGGTCAACAGGTCTTAATGGGAGAGATGAAACTACCTGGTGCAATTGCATTAAATACTATGAGTACCAGTGATTATGAAGAGCTAGGTGGATTAGCACTACTTGCCGCTCGCATCGAAGCTAACGACCCTAGCTTAACAACCGCAGAGCAAACTTATTATGCAGAAAATGCAGATAAATTAACAACAGAAGTGTTAAGTCAACTCTCTTTCCCAACACTTCCCTACAATTTAGATGCTTGGGATGGTTATGCAACAGAGCGCGATAAAGTATTAGATATTTTTAATAACAATAATAAAAACTTAGTCGTGGTGGCAGGCGACACACATAATGCTTGGGCGAATAATTTGTCTAATGCAGATGGCACTATCGTAGGTGTAGAGTTCGCAGTATCATCAATTTCATCTCCAGGCCTTGAGTATTATCTAGGCATTAATGATACCGTTGTTGAAGCAACTGAAGATGGCTTTGTTTCACTGGTTGACGGGCTAGAGTACGTTAACGTTAAGGATCGTGGTTTCTTAACACTTACCTTTACTCAAGATAAGGTAGAAAGTGAATGGCACTTTGTTGATACCATTTTATCAGACCAATACCAAGAACTAACGAATCGCTCAACCGTGGCAAGTAGTTTAGCTAATAACCCAACATTGGTTTTAGCAACAGAGTAAGCTCTATAAAACAAGACCTCATTAATTAGATAATCAATGAGGCCTTTCTCACAACCTTTTATCAAGTTGAAGTCGTTAACTCACCACGTAGGTCTGTAGTTAGTAACTCTTTTACCACTTTATGGCTCAGATCTTGGCTTAATAAATAATGCAATTTAGCAATAACCGCCTCAGTAGTCATATCAATACCGCCAATCACGCCTGCTTCGCTCAACGCGTGCCCCGTTGCATAACCGTCCATGTTCACACTGCCTTTTAAGCATTGGCTACAGTTAACAATCAAAATACCGCGCTCGCTTGCTTCTTTTAATGTCTTTAGCAACTCAGGATCTTGCTGTGCATTACCTACGCCATAGGTTAATAATACTAACGCTTGCAATGGACTTTTTAATAAATTATCCAAAACTTGCCAATCTAAACCAGGAAATAGATGCAATATAGCAATCGATTGTTTCTCAATCTGGCCAATTGTTAAGCGCGTATTAACGGTGCGTTGTTTTTTACCTGCGATATTCTTAATATCAATACCCGCTTCCAATAAAACAGGGTAATTCGGTGACACAAATGCGCTAAAACCATCTGCATGTTGTTTAGTCGTTCTGTTACCTCGAAACAATTGATTATTAAAAAATAAACACACTTCATTAATCGGGTGATGTGCAGCAATATATAATGAGTTCAGTAAATTAGCTCGCGCATCTGAACGTAACTGAGATAATGGAATTTGTGAACCAGTAATGATCACAGGTTTACTTAAACTTTCAAAAATAAATGATAGTGCAGATGCCGTGTAAGACATAGTGTCGGTGCCATGCAAAATAATAAACCCGTCAAAATCATGGTACTTCTGCTGGATATCATTGGCCAGTATTTGCCATGCTTGCGGGGATATATCGGCAGAATCAATTAATGGATCGTATTCGTGAATTTCAAAATCAGGCATATCCTCATGGAAAAATTCAGGCATATTTTTAATCGTTTCCGATAAATAACCAGCCACTGGAATATAGCCATTTTTTGATGGTTTCATACCGATCGTGCCACCAGTGTAAGCAATGTAAATACGTTTTTTCTCAGCCATTAACTTCTCATTTTTGTTTCATAAAAAATAACCATCCAATAATACCTACTAACAATCAATATTAAGGATGAATTCAACACCTGAGTAGCATACTACTTATTTTTAACCTCATTATATACGCGATAACGACACAGTTAATAACACCGGAATTTACTCATAAACTCAACAGAATTAATCAGTGACCCCATAATAAAAATAAAAATAGATAAAGGAATAGCACTCAGGGCTACAAGATACACATATTTTGTCAAACACCCCAGCCTTTGCAAGAGGTTAACCGAAAAATAGTACGACTAATTACCCTGCTACCCAACACTGACTTAAAATATATTTAGAAACTTACTTAACTAATGTAAAAGCTATTAGCGATGAAAAAGAAATAACAGGTCAAACTTTAGTCAATATTATGAAAGGTTTTAAAAATCGTTGAATTACAAAAAACTAACAAAAAGTGATCAATAAGGCTTTTTTCAATGAGTTTGAAGTAAAAATTATTCACAATTGTTAATGGGATATTTCCAGACTTGTTAATACTTATTTACATGATAAAAATTCAACATTTTCAAGCCTTTTGAATGCATTGACCAAGATCACATTTAGTATTAATTTGTTTATAGAATGACTTTTAACCTACTGAGAGAGATGCCATGTCAAACTTTGAATTGCTACACCAAAAGCCTAGTAAATTGTCTGAATCTATCGCTTACAAAATAACTCAGATATTGAAATTCACACTTAACCTTTTTTACGGTACTAAATATGCAAAAAGAGCCGTTATATTAGAAACGATTGCCGCAGTACCGGGTATGGTAGCAGGCATGTTTAATCACTTAAAAGCACTTCGTCGTATGCGCGATGATCAAGGCTGGGTTCGAGAGTTATTAGACGAAGCTGAGAATGAACGTATGCATTTAATGATTTTTTTAGATATTGCCAAACCTACTTGGATTGAGCGTACCTTGGTATTATTAGGGCAAGGGGCTTTCTTATTTGTGTACACATTCTTATACCTTTTATCCTCTAAAACAGCTCATAGAGTAGTGGGCTACTTTGAGGAAGAAGCATGCAAAAGCTATACAGAGTTTTTAGAGAAAATAGATGAAGGTGTTGTTGAAAATGTACCTGCACCTCGCATCGCTAAAGATTATTATAATTTACCAGAAGAAGCGTTATTACGTGACGTAGTACTGTGTATACGCGATGATGAAGCAAAACATCGCGACCGTAACCATGAGTTTGCTGATTCATTTGAAAACAACAACTTACCATCACATCAACGATAATCTATTAATCATAATATAAAGTGAGAAGGGGCGGTAACTCCCCCCTTTTCATATCAATATTTTACTCAAAGTAGCAAACACCTTACCTTCCTCTATTCTAGCGCTTCACTTATTTACGTATAATACCTCCCCCGTTAATTAAATGATCTATTTAAGTATAGATAAAATGGATGAAAGCAAGGCATTGATTACAGTAACCAGTAACTCTAATTGCAAAATCAATAACCAAACTAATATTCATTTTAACAAGTATAAATGAGTAGATAATTAGCGGAATTGGTATAATCATAACTCAATCATTAAAGAGCCAATTATGCGTATCCATGCTATTCACAAATTATACGACTTTCGATTAAGCCAAAGTACACGCCCTTTTCTTGCAAGAGGAGGAAGTATTAATCGCTGCAAACATTGCATGTTATTGCCCTATCTTTGCCTTTGCAGTATTAAACAACCAGTACTTAGCAACAGTGGCTTTTTGCTATTAATGTACGATGATGAAATATTAAAGCCTAGTAACACAGGCCGACTAATTGCTGATCTAATTATTGATACTCATGCCTATATTTGGTCTCGCACAGAACCAAACTCAGCAATGTTAAAGGTATTACAAGACACTCGTTGGTACCCTATTGTGGTATTCCCATCGGAATATGCACAAGTGGAAAGAGAAGTAATAAAGCAACATGCTTTACCAAACCTCATACAAGACAAGCGCCCTCTCTTTATTTTATTAGACGGGACTTGGGCACAAGCGAAGAAAATGTTTCGTAAAAGCCCTTACTTGAATAATTTCCCAGTATTATCTTTTGCACCAGAAAAACTGTCTGAATATTTAGTACGCAAAGCAACGAAAGATAATCAATTAGCCACAGCTGAAGTAGCAGGGTTGATCTTGGAAAGCCTAGGTGAAACTAATAACGCTAAAATCATGCACCTGTTATTTAATGCGTTTAAAGAAAACTATTTATTAGGGAAAAGCCGCCAACCACTTCCAGAGAATAATCAGCAGACACTCTTGTCATTAGCATTAAATGAATTAACATAACCACCACTTGCGTCTAGTGAGGTGTTTTTTACCCCTTAACCCTCTCATTCTATTATCTCTTTATACCCAACAAGAAAGGATTCTATGAACTACTTACATGAATTTTTAATGTTAACGCTCATTCATTTTCTCGCTGTAATCAGCCCTGGGCCTGATTTTGCTATTGTACTGAGACAAAGTATTAGCTTTGGCAGAAAAACCGCTGTTATTACAAGTTTAGGGATAGGGGCCGGTATTGCAATTCATGTTATTTACACTTTATTAGGCATAGGTTTACTCATATCACAATCAACCTATTTAATGTTATCAGCCAAAGTACTAGGAGCACTCTACCTAACCTACCTAGGTATTAACCTGTTAAGTAGTAAAGCAGCAACAAACCAATCCAGCTTAGTCGAAGCAGACAACAATAAAGAAGATCAAAAGAAAGCATTTATGATTGGGTTCATGACCAATGTATTTAATCCTAAAGCAACATTATTTTTCCTGGCTATTTTCAGCACGATAGTTAACCCTCACACGCCAATTGCTATTCAATCAATATATGGAGTATGGATTGTAGTAACAACAGCAGCGTGGTTTAGCTTAGTTTCTTTTCTATTTTCTAAAGAGAGCGTCCGTCAACGCTTCGTAAAGCAAGGACATTGGTTTGAGAGAGTAATGGGAGGGATTTTATTAATCTTTGCAGGAAAGTTATTCCTAAGCCTCATATAAAGAATATGTCGTTAGCAATTTACTCAGTAAAGCCATCTACACTTAACTTTACTGAGTATAAATAAACCACTTAACAATTAAGGAACAGGTTGCCCTTTAGACGCCACTAAAATACGGTACCATTGTTCAGTGTTCATATTTAGTCTTAAGGCAGCCACAGGATCTTGTACTCGCTTAATTTTTCCTGAACCAATTAAAGCAACGGGTTTAGAAGGATGTTTTAAAATCCAAGCAAAAATAACCTGAGTAATAGAAGTTGCACCAATCTCCTTCGCAACTTCTTCTAAGGTAGTTCGTAAGCGGGCAATACACACATTAGTTTTATTAAATACAGCACCGCCAGCTAAACATGACCAAGCCATAGGTCTAACCCTATCTTTTTGCAATTGCTCCAATACACCATTCTCAAGGCTATCAAGATTGATTGGATTGAGCTCAACTTGATTAGTAATTAAAGGGCGACTCAAACGAGATTGCAATAAATCAAATTGCATAGGTGTGAAATTTGAAACACCAAAATGAGCTACTTTTCCAGAATTTTCAAGCTCAGTAAAAGCTGCTTGAACTTGGTCGGCCACCATTAAAAAATCAGGTCTATGTATTAACAATGCATCTAATTGCTCCACGCCTAATTGACGTAAAGAATTATCAACAGAAGTCAGTATTGCAGACTTACTAGAATCATAATGTGAAACACGCTTTTCAGACGGAGAGTCAGGGATACTATTAATGCCAAATTTAGAAATTATCTGAATTTTATCTCGTATTCCTGGATCTAACTTGAGAGCCTCACCAAGCAACGTTTCACTATTTTTATATATAGCTGCCGTATCTATTGTAGTAATACCAAGCTCAACATGTTGCTTCATAAACGTTAAACGAGCTTGTTTTGACATTCCCCAACTGTCTAACCGCCAATATCCTTGTATTAACTTAGAAAAAGAAGGTCCTTCCGGTGCCATCACTACCTTTTCTACGAAACTCATAAAATACTCCATTACTAATATGGTTGAATCCCTTTGAAGGGATACCCGATCAAATTGATCTATCCAAGGTTTTTAAAATGAAAAAGAGAGAGCTACAAAATAAGCATTTAATTATCATATTTTAATAAAAATATTTATATCACGTTCTTCAAAGTATATCTAATTGAGTAGGGAGCTAAATGTTAAAAGTGAGGGCTTTATACACATAAAAAGAAAAGAAGGGGTAATCATCTTTTTTAGTATTAACCAAAGGATATTAATTCTTTACTAGTTGTTCTTTTTACAAAATTTACAATGAAAAAGTAAGCTATTTTAACAAGTACATAGACCAGTTAATTAATATTGCTAATGCTAGCTTAAAGCTGAATCCAATAATGGGTTGTTGGTATTTATATAATCATAAGGCATAAAAAAACTGCTTACCTGTTTTCACAAATAAGCAGTTTTATTGTTTATTAAAATAACAGTATTAATTTTGTCTATAACAAAAAGAAGACTGTATTTAATAAAGCTAAATTAGAATGTTACAGCCATACCAGCACCGTAACCTAATTCTGAATCGTCAGAATCATCGCCACCAAGTTCAGCGTAAACAGTTACATTGCTGTTAAATGCGTATGCAGCATTTACAAAGTATGTATTTAATTTATCTTCATCACCGTCAACATCTAGAAGAGAATAACCACCAGAGTATGTTACTTTGTCAACTGTGTATGCAGCAGCTAAACCGAATGCAGTGCTGTCTTCAGCAGAAGTGTACCCATCAAGGCTACTTACAGATGCTGCAAGTGCTAAATCATCCATTGTGTAACGTGCTTCTAAAAGAACAGAAGTAGCGCTTGCATCAGCATCATCAGCTTTACCTAAGTAAGCAGTTAAGTCTAATTCGTCAATACGTACGCCTAATCGAGCATCAATAGACTCTACATCATCAGAAGCTGCATTCTCATTTAATAGGTAAGAAATACCAAAGTAGTAATTACCGTTATCAACAACGTATTTCACTACTTGCTTACCATCTGTTGCAACACCAGCGTAACCGCTGTTGATACCAAATGCGTAATCGTTAGCAATACCGATATCATCAGCAATAGTGTATTGTTGACCGATAGTTACTGTACCAAACTGTGTAAAGCTTAAACCAACAAACGCTTCATCAAGATCGATGTTGTTTGTAGATCCAGTTTCATCTTCACCAGTTACAGAGATTTTAGCAATCGCAGATAAACTATCGCTAAGTACGTAACCAGCTTGAACACCGAAATCTGCATCATCAAGATGAATCATTTTAGGTGCGTCATCTTCAGTACCTTTGTTAGCCTGAATTTCTACATCACCAAAAAGATCTAAAGTTACGCCGTCAGCTTCATAAACTGTTGCACTGTGTGCTGCTGTTGCTGCGAATAGAGAAGTCAGCATTGTTGCTAAGATTGTTTTTTTCATTTTCCATCACCTTGTGGCTATTAATTTAATTGAGTCCTTTGAATACTTAAGTCGTGTAATGTTAACAACGTATTACAGTTCTTTAAGCGCAAAATAAAATTACCACACAATTCTCAAGGCTGAAATAGCAAACACACTTATATGACGAGACGTCACAAATAAATTGATAAAAAAGAAAGTTAATGTGATGAAGATCTCATAAATTTACAAAATTGAAATGCTAAATAAGTGTTAAATCCTTCATTTTTCCGTTTTTTACAAAAAAAACAGATTAAATATTGAACTTTTTAAGATTTTTAATATCTCTGTTTTTTAAATCAAAGCAAATAAGTAAAACTTAACTCAGCTTTTCACCTAATCAGCGCTCAATCATAAATAATATTAAAAGTATTCACAGGGTTAAGTAAAACCAAATCGCACCTCGAGTTTATTCGTTTAGACTAATTTAGTATTAACCTTGTGTTGGTATTGAACCGTCAAAACAAGAATAAATCGACGACACAATCTTTGGCAGTAGTAAAATTTTCTAATTAATCAAACGTACTTACTAAGTATTATCCTCTTTTTATTTAGCAGGTGGGAGTAAAGGGAGTGGTCGATTTAAAAATGAAGATGGAATTATAAAAATGAAACTATACAGTGAAGGGTTATCGGGAAAAGAAATATCTATTATCTAATCCCAATTTATACAATAAATATTTAATAATAATTAAAAACCGTAGCGCACGCCTAAAGCGACATCGACACCAAATTCAAAATCGTCATCGTTATTATGTTTATCTTGAAAAGCGAGGTCAGGTGCAACTTGACCATAAACATCCCAATTTTTTGCAAAAGGAATTGATGCACCTAGCGGCACTCGAACAGCATAAGAGTTGTCATAATCATGATGATGATCATCCCAGTTAATGGCACCACCGACACCAACATACCAATTAACAGGAACATCGGAGTTAAATGTTCCTTGCTTCAAGAGATAATCTGCAGACACCCCATCATTACCTATGAAGGCATTAATTGTGTTATTAAATTGCGCCGTCACACCGAAACCTTGATCAAAAGCGACACCAGCTTTGATACTTCCAGGGGCCGCTAATGCAGGGCTAAATAAAGTTGCAATTAACAGAGAACCGGCGAACGTTTTAGCTGTTTTATTCATTTTTTTACCTTAATTATTTCTTATATTGATCAATTTTTTTAAAAGTAATATCTCAATGAATGAATACTAATTTAGCATTTCCTTCATTTACATCTATCAAGACTTATATAGATACCTTCTAATCAAAATAGTTCATTGAAAATAAAAGCTAAAACGTTTGTGATGGAAGAAAGACTAAGTAAAGTGGCTTAAAATCTAGCGCGTTTGAAATTATCTTGCCTATTAAATATTTATCCAATATGACGAACTTTCTAATATGGTTGGTAATAGATGGAGCAGCAAAAAAGCGAGGCTTTATGCCTGAGCAGTCTGTTTGCCGGCAGCTTAGTGTCAGAGCGATCCTTTAAGGTCAAACCATTGATAGAAACCTTATATCCCTAAAATGCAAAAAGCCTGTAACACAATCAAGTATTACAGGCTTTTCTAATGTGGTCGGCGATAGAGGAGCGAACAAGTGACAGCTTGGGGGCTGAGCAATCCTTTAAGGTCAAACCATTGATAGAAACCTTATATCCCTAAAATGCAAAAAGCCTGTAACACAATCAAGTATTACAGGCTTTTCTAATGTGGTCGGTGATAGAGGAGCGAACAAGCGACAGCTTGGGGGCTGAGCAATCCTTTAAGGTCAAACCATTGATAGAAACCTTATATCCCTAAAATGCAAAAAGCCTGTAACACAATCAAGTATTACAGGCTTTTCTAATGTGGTCGGCGATAGAGGAGCGAACAAGCGACAGCTTGGGGGCTGAGCGATCCTTTAAGGTCAAACCATTGATAGAAACCTTATATCCCTAAAATGCAAAAAGCCTGTAACACAATCAAGTATTACAGGCTTTTCTAATGTGGTCGGTGATAGAGGATTCGAACCTCTGACCCTCTGGTCCCAAACCAGATGCGCTACCAAGCTGCGCTAATCACCGAGTATCTGTTTTACATCAAGAAAAGATGGGGCGAATGACGGGGTTTGAACCCGCGACAACCGGAATCACAATCCGGGGCTCTACCAACTGAGCTACATCCGCCACTAATAACCTAAAGACTTTATTTACTTCCGAGCTTTCTTTTAAAACAATTGCTCTCGAAGTAATGGCGCACCCGACAGGAGTCGAACCTGTGGCCTTTGCCTCCGGAGGGCAACGCTCTATCCAGCTGAGCTACGGATGCTCACGTCTTTAGCGTGGCGCGGATAATACTGAACCCAACAAAAGCTGTCTAGTCTTTTTTATAGTTTTTTTAATAAAATAGGTTTACTTGCTCAATAGATGTACAATTCGTTTGAAAAACAAAAAAATCAGCCTTTTCTTCATTAATTCAAAGCTTTTATCAATTTTCAGATATACTTTCACTAATTGCCTTACAAAGAGTTTCATATATGACATTAGACCCAAATTTAGATCGCGAATCACAAACTTACGAACATCCCGTACCTAGCCGTGAATTCATTTTACAATTTATCGAAAAACATGGAAAACCAATCACACGTGATGCTTTATTCAAAGCATTCTCATTATCAAGTGATGAAGAAGCGGAAGGATTACGTCGCCGCTTAAAAGCAATGGAACGAGATGGCCAGTTAGTTTGGTGTCGAAATGCGACCTATGGGTTACCGGACAAATTAGACCTGTCAACAGGAGTCGTTATTGGCCATAAAGATGGCTTCGGTTTTCTAAAAACCGCAGATGACGGCAAAGACCTGTTTTTACCTAATCACCAAATGCGTTTTTTATTCCACGGAGATACTATTTTAGCGCAGCCTGTCAAAGTAGATTCACGTGGCCGCACTGAAGCACGCTTTGTACGTTTACTAGAAGCTCGCAAAGAAACTATCGTTGGCCGCTATTTTGTTGAAGATGGTATGGGGTCAGTGGTACCTGACGATTCTCGTATTAATCAAGAGATCTTAATCAGCAAAGAAAACAATGGCGGAGCAAGACACGGGCAAATAGTTGTTGTTGAAATAGTACAACGCCCTAAAGCTCGCTTTTTAGCAACAGGTAAAATCACTGAAGTACTTGGTCAAGATATGGAACCAGGGATGGAAGTTGAAATTGCACTACGCACTCATGATATTCCACACGAATGGCCAGCTGGGTTAGATAAAGAAATTGCTCACTATGGTGAATTTGTCCCTGAAGAAGCTAAGAAAGGACGTGTAGACTTACGAGATTTACCTTTAGTCACCATTGATGGTGAAGATGCTCGCGACTTCGATGATGCTGTATTTTGTCAAAAAGAGCCTAATGGCGGCTGGCGCTTATGGGTTGCAATTGCCGATGTAAGTTATTACGTTCGTAAAGACACTATATTAGATAAAGAAGCGGTTAATCGTGGTAACTCAGTTTACTTCCCAGACCAAGTGATCCCAATGTTACCGGAAGTATTGTCTAACGGCTTATGTTCCCTAAACCCAAAAGTAGATCGCCTGTGTATGGTCAGTGAAATGGTTATCTCTAAAGATGGGCATTTAACAGACTATAAATTCTATGAAGCAGTGATGAATTCACATGCACGTTTCACCTATACTAAAGTCGCTTCTATTTTAGAAGGTGATCAAGACTTACGTGAGCAGTACAAACCATTAGTGCCACACTTAGAAGAGCTTGAGAACCTATATAAAGCCTTTAAAAAAGCGCGCCATATACGTGGTGGTATGGAGTTTGAAACATTAGAAGTACGCTTTTTATTCAACGAAGCGCGTAAAATTGATTCAATTGTGCCGTTAGTCCGTAACGACGCACATAAAATCATTGAAGAATGTATGATTCAAGCTAACGTTGCTTCAGCTCGTTTCATTGGTTCTGCCGATGCTGCTGCTTTATTCCGTGTTCATGAAACACCAAGCGAAGAAAAGCTAGCTAACTTTCGTTCATTTTTAGGTGAATTAGGCTTAACCTTACAAGGCGGTGAAAAACCTGCTCCACGTGATTATGCCAACTTAGCAGAGAGCTTTGCCGAGCGTGATGATAAAGAATTACTGCAGACGATGTTACTTCGTTCAATGAAACAAGCTGTCTACCAAGGCGATAATTTAGGGCACTTTGGTTTAGCATTAGAAGAGTACGCGCATTTCACCTCTCCTATTCGTCGTTACCCTGACCTTATCCTACACCGTGCGATCAAATACTTAGTGGCACACCAAGAAAATAATCAATTAAAAGCAAAATGGACTGAAACCGGTGGTTACAACTATCAATATGATGAAGTAAGCCAACTAGGTGAACATTGTTCGATGACAGAACGTCGCGCTGATGATGCAACACGTGATGTAGCCGACGCATTGAAATGTGAATACATGCAAGACCATATTGGCGATAAGATGGTAGGTACCATTGCCGCCGTTACTAACTTTGGTTTCTTTGTTCGCTTAAATGATATCCACATTGACGGACTAGTACATGTCACAGGGTTAATTTCCGATTACTACCAATTTGATGCAGGCAAACAAACCTTAACCGGTGAACGTACCGGCAGAGTCTACCGTATCGGTGATGTATTAGAAGTTAAAGTATTATCAGTTAACCTTGATGATAAAAAGATTGATTTTGAACTAGCCGATGAAGCGTTAGCGGGCCAACGTACGCGTGGACGTAAACCTTCAACAAAAAAATCATCAGACCGCCCTATTGATAAAAGAGCGCGCAGCAAAGCAGCACCTTCTAGTGGTAAGAAAACACCGCCACTTAGTGAACGTGAAAAGCTACAAGAGGGAGCGATAGACACTAAGAAACCTGCCGCTAAAAAAACAACGCCTAAAAAGAAACGCCCTGTGAAGCAAGGTGTAAAAAATACGTTATCTTCTAAAAAGAAAAAAACGACTAGCACTAAAAAAAGTCGCCCTGGTCGCGCAGAACGTGCACGTAACAAAGCTAAAAAATCCGATTAGACTTTTAAGACCTAATCCGTGATCAAACATATTAAATATTAGAGAAAGCAAATGAGTAAAAGTGAAATTATTTACGGTATGCATGCCGTTGATGCCTTATTAGAAAAGCAACCAGAGCGTGTTATTGAGATTTACGCATTAAAAGGACGTGATGATGAACGTTTAAATGATGTACTTAATAAAGCGAAAGAGTGGGGAGTATCTGTTCAGTTCATGCAACGTAAAGCATTAGATGAAAAATCTGATGGAGAGCAACACCAAGGTATCATGGCTAGAGTAAAAACGATGAAAGTGCTAACAGATAACGATTTAGAGCCTATTTTAGCGAACTTGGATGTGCCACCATTTCTATTAATTTTAGATGGTGTCACCGACCCTCATAATCTAGGTGCTTGTTTACGAAGTGCAGAAGCCGCTGGTGTGCATGCCGTAATAATACCTAAAGATAACTCAGCCAGCTTAACGCCTGTTGTACGTAAAGTCGCTTGTGGTGCAGCAGAATCAATCCCATTAATCCACGTAACTAACCTAGCCCGTGCAATGCGTAACTTGCAAGATAAAGGTATTTGGATCTATGGGACGGCTGGAGAAGCTGAGCAAAGCCTTTACGATTGCAAATTAGAAAGTGGGATGGCCTTAGCAATGGGTGCAGAAGGTAAAGGCTTACGCCGTCTAACTCGTGAACATTGTGATGAGTTAATAAAACTACCCATGGCAGGTGCTGTATCGAGCCTAAACGTATCGGTAGCGACAGGCATCTGTTTATTTGAAGTGGTCCGTCAACGCCGCTAATCATCTGCATTGAAATAAACTAAAAAGGCCTAGTAATATTGTTACTTGATATTACTAGGCCTTTTTTATTACAGCCTCTTAGAACGCATATTGTAAGTTAAAACCGGTGGATAACTCGTCATTTTCAGTATCATCGGGTACGTTTTGATTATATTTATAGTTAATATCAAAGATTAAATACAATTCCTGATAGATTCTATTTTGTACTTTAAACTCACTTTCATACACACTATTTTTATGGCCTAGCTCAAAGGTCCCTTCTAAGGTTACTTGTAAGTTTTCAGTGACGATCCTTTCATAATTTAATTTAGTTCGGACAATGAATTCATTATAAGAGACTGCATCTTCACCGTCGTTTGGCTCGGCCTGCTTGTAACCAGGACCAATCTCTGTGTTAAATTTATGATTATTTTCATTAAAGAAAACATGACCATGGCCAACTGTAAAAGTATCCTCTTTTTGATAAGAAGCAGATTGACTACGCTGAATATCACTACGTAAGAACAAAGAATTAACCGGATCTAAACTATAGTTTCCTTGTAGCTGCCAACGCCAATCGTTATCAGTATCTTCATCTTCTTCATCTTCGAACTCAAATTGAATATCATTATTGATGTTGTAATCATCAGTCACGTTATAATCTAAAATTAATCGCCCTTCCGCACTTTTAGTGACATCGTTCTCTTGTTCATAATTGAAACCAAACTCCACCGCACCACTAAAACGTTTTTCCTCTTCAGTCTCAGGTTCATTACCATCAACAACATCGGTTTTAATTTTATTGGTTTGTATCGCTACATCAATATATTCGGCATCGGATATCGCATCTTTACCATTAGCCATCTTTTTAGTTTTTAATAGATCAGGCTGTTGATCAATTGAAGTTTTAATATTATCAATAGGTGAACTGGTAATACTGGCTTTCTGCAATAACTGTTTTTGTAATTGATCATTTAAACGCTGCTCTCGTTTTAAACTTTCAGCAAGATGAGATTCTTGAATGTTAACTTGATTGTCTAAGGTAGAGATTTTATCAAACAGACGCTCATTTTCAGATTGTAGATAACTTAGTTTATTTTGTTGAATTTGTTGTGCTTCTAACGCCTGTTGATTTTTTAATTTTTCAGCTTGTAATTGAGCTTTTAATGCATCAATCTCCTTTTTAGCTTGCGCTTGCGCAGCGGTTAATAATAAAGATTCAGGCTCACTTGGGGGAAGGGGCGTTTGTTGTAACACAACCACCTCAGGCTCAGCAGAAACAGGCTGTTTTTCTACTAGCTCTTCGGTATTGGGCTCGGTGTCATCTTCTTGTTCCGAGTCCAATGAAAACCACGCATCGGCACTTACTGCCATTAAGCTAGCGATTAATATGTAAATAGGTAGAGAATTCAAATAAATCGACTCTTTGATAAGTATAGAAGTTGTTATTTTAGCTTGCTTAGCTATAGATACAAACGAATACGAAAAGTTCAGCGATAAAGATTAAAATATATTAGCTTTATTGCTTGCGCAGTTTGATTGCAGAATGTACAATTTGCCGCCTTAAATCAGCCACCCTTTTTGTTCCTTGCTTCTATTTGGTACGGCTGAGCCAACTTATGAAGCTACTAACCCGTAAGGAGCGATTTTTATATGCGTCATTATGAAATCGTATTTATGGTTCACCCAGATCAGAGTGAACAAGTTAATGGTATGATCGAGCGTTACACTACTTCTATCACAGAAGCAGCTGGTACTGTTCATCGTCTAGAAGACTGGGGCCGTCGTCAACTGGCTTACCCAATCAACAAACTACACAAAGCACACTACGTTCTTATGAACATTGAAGCTGAGCAAAAAGTAATCGACGATTTGGAAACTGCTTTCCGTTTCAACGATGCTGTGATCCGCAACATGATCATGCGTACTAAAACTGCTGTAACTGAAGCATCTGTAGTAGCAAAAGCAAAAGAAGAACGTGTTGAACGTGCTCCTCGTGCTCCGCGCCCAGAAGCAGAAGCTGCACCAGCTGAAGCTGAAGCATAAGAAACTGAGTGACTGATAACTTTTTGCAACTTACAGGTATTGTGACCGAAAGTCCGATACACAAAACAAGCCCAAGTGGCGTGGAACACTGTAATCTGACGATAGAACATCGTTCAGTGCAAGAAGAAGCTGGATTGCCACGAAATGCAATGTGCTATATGCCGATTGTCACAAGTGGACCATTAGCAAGTCAGTTGAAAAATAAATTATCGAAAGGCATGAAAATTAAAGTAAGTGGTTTTATCACTTACCACCAAAACAAGAGCAATCTTGGTAAATTGGTATTACATGCTCAGTACATAGAACAAATTTAAGGAACTACCATGGCTCGTTACTTCCGCCGTCGTAAATTCTGTCGATTCACAGCAGAAAATGTTGTTGAGATTGATTACAAAGACGTTGTTACATTAAAAAACTACATCACTGAAAGTGGTAAAATCGTACCTAGCCGTATTACTGGCACAAGTGCAAAATACCAACGCCAATTAGCGCGCGCAATCAAACGTGCACGTTACTTGTCACTTTTACCATACACAGATTTACACAAGTAAATAGGAGCTATAGATTATGGAAATTATCCTACAAGATACAGTTGCTAACCTTGGTAAACTTGGCGATAAAGTAAATGTTAAAGCAGGTTACGCACGTAACTTCCTTTTCCCACAGCAAAAAGCTGTACCAGCAAACAAAGCTAACTTAGAAGCTTTTGAAGCACGTCGTGCTGATTTAGAAGCTAAGCAAGCTGCTAACCTAGCTGCTGCTCAAGCACGTGGTGAAGCACTTACTGCATTAGAAGCGGTTGTTATCACTTCTAAAGCTGGTGATGCTGGTAAACTGTTCGGTTCAATCGGTACACGTGATATTGCTGATGCAATCACTGCTGCTGGTGTAGAAGTTGCTAAAAGTGAAGTTCGTCTTCCTGAAGGCGCTTTACGTTTAACTGGTTCTTACGAGATTACTGTTACAGTACACTCTGACGTAACTGCAGTTATCAACCTTGAAGTTGTTGAAGCTGAGTAATCAGTAAAAACACTTTAATGTTATAAAAATACCCGCCTTCGTGCGTAATGCCGTTCACTTAAGGTGAACGGCATATTTACTTTTAGCTACAGGGTATCTATTTTTAGATGATTTTAAACACCTTGGATAACTTCGTTCTCTCCTCCCCTCTAACTTAAATTGCTTTGCATTTCTTTCTATATCAATAATTATCTTCGGCACATTGCCAGGCGCATATAACGGCATCATAGTGAGTGTATGAATGATGTGGGAAGACGCGTCTCTAAAGCTTAATTGATTCGCAAAAACACCCTTAAGCGATTTCGCCATCAATATCATTTTGTAACGAATTAAATTGTAAGCGAGTAAAACACCCCATAATTCTTGATGAATTAGCTCAGGAAGATTGCTGCGTAACGTAAAACGACTTTCAAGCATATGTTGCTTCATTTCACGGTAACCTAATTCTATTTCCCAACGGTGCGTATATAAATCAACAATTTCAGCACTAGGGTAAGCCATATGATCTGTCATTGACGTAAGTATTTTTACTTCTTTTCCTTTGATACTCCGTGTGACGAGTCTTGCTTCAATATGCGTCGGTAAATGAGGGCGCTTTTTTCTCGCTTGAGGTGTTGTTGCTATACGTACCAGTTTATATTGTCTGCCTAGACTTCTTACCAACTCATATTGAGTGCCTTTCTTTAATGGCAGTAGCCAGTGTGTATTTTTTCCTTTTTGTAGCCAATCATACAATAAGCCTAGCGAGTAAAAGCCTTTATCGAATAAGGTCAGACTATTTTCTGGTATCCCATCAATTAAATGGGCAGCTAAATTCATTTCACTTTCAGCAACACTGTCAAAAGCACTGTTCAATATAAGGTGACTACTTAATTCCATCATACAGACCATACGAACTTGTGGGTAAGAGGACTCATAAGATTTATTAGCTGACCGCGAGAAGACCGCACTGTTTTTTTTTGTGTCTGGTGTTCGCCAAACAACCCCATCAACACCATACAAATTGAGCCCACACCACTGTGGGTGCTCGGCACGTTTATGCCATATCATCGCTGTTTGATGAAAAACATCTTTGACGACATGGCTACCTAATTTTTTACGAGCTTGTGTTATTGCGCTTCTTGCGACGTAATCGACTTCTTGAGGGAGTACAATATCGAGTTTGTTAATAAGCTGGCGGACAGATTCTGTCCTAAAAAGTGACATACCTACAACAGCCCAGATCATAGCATCCATAGGAAGCTTTCGTTTCCTTAACGTCGCGACACCGTTAGATTGGAGACAGGATTCAATAATATCAGGCACTAAGATATCTGATAGTGAGGAGAATTCGGTAAGACGATTAATCGAAGTGCGAGCGAGTGCTTCTGAAAGTTCCATAAAAAATCCCATGACCTTTTGAGTCATAGGATTTTGATCTTCTTCAGCTAAAAATCAACTAATTTCTCTTAACTGATCGGCATTAGCCTTCGTGCGGGTATTTTTTTATCTTATGATATTTATAATTAGTTAATATCAATTCAGGTTAACGCATAAACCTGTATAAATAGCGGTGTCGGCTCGCTTTTCTTGCCTGTTAGTCAGGTAAAACTAAACGGTACCCTGCTCCATACACCGACTGAATTAAATCCTCACCCAGAGTAATATCAATCAACTTCTTTCTTAATTTCTTAATATGGCTATCGATTGTACGGTTATTTACAATACGATCATCTGAATACATATTCTGCATTAACTGCTCACGAGTAAAAATGCGATTCGGTTTATTTGCCAAACGTTTAATTAATTGAAATTCAACAGAGGTTAACGACGTTTCCGTGCCATTAAAAACAGCAACAAGACGGTTTTCATCAAGAGAGAAGCCAGGAGAAGCAAGCGTATGATGACTTTGTACTCTTCTCATGACCGTTTTAACTCGAGCCACTACTTCCCTTGGACTGAAAGGCTTACAGATATAATCATCGGCACCTAACTCTAAACCGAGCAGTCGATCCAATTCATCCACTTTCGCCGTCACCATTAAAATTGGTACATCAGAGAAAGCTCTGATCGCTTTACATAGTGTGATTCCGTCTGTTCCGGGTAACATAAGATCTAATAAGATAACGCTAGGCTGATAGGCTTTCACCCACTCAACAACTTGATTACCATCGTGAATAAGATGTGGTACATACTCAGTCAATTTAAAGTAGTCACCGAGTAAATGAGCTAACTTTATTTCATCTTCCACAATCAAAATTGAACTTGCCACTGGTAACTCCTTTAAATAACCTCAATCTAATATAACCCTAACTCTAAGTAAGTAAAATTAGGGTTAAATAAGTAGAAATAGATATCAAATAATACAAGATTAACCTGAGTGCCAAACAAGTATTCTTTCTCTTATATTATTCCAAGGGCAACTCGATAATAACAGCCAAACCACCTAGTTTTGCTTTAGCAGCCTTAATTTTCCCCTGATGTGCACTAACAATATGCGCACAAATCGATAAACCTAATCCAGATCCACCCGTTTGTCGGTTTCTCGAATTTTCAACACGGTATAAAGATTCAAAAAGATGCATTAAGTGATGTTCAGCTACACCAACACCATTATCTTCGACTTCGATACGCATATGCTTTTGTTGTTCATCGGTTATCACCTCCCATGATAACCTGACTAAACTAGCCATCGAGTACTTAATACAATTGCACATGATATTTTCAAACAGTTGGCATAAACGAGTGGTATCCACAAACGCTAAGTACTCTCCAGACTGTTTGTCGACTTCTAGTTTAATATTGGCATCTGCAAGATAACTGGTATATTTAGGCACTTCAGATTCTAACCAAAGACCAATATCGAGGCTTTGTTTACGGTAATGCATACCGCCGATGTCAGCGCTGGTTAACAGGTGTAGGTCATCAATCAAATGCTGTAAGTGTTTTACCTCATCATTTGCTGATTCTATATTTTGTTTTTCTAACGCTCTCACCCCATCTAAGATCGCTTCTAACTCACCTCTTAAAATAGCAACAGGGGTGCGTAATTCATGTGAAATATTTGCTAGCCAACGCTTACGAGCACTTTCATTTTCATAAAGTGTGAGTGCTAGTTCATTAAAATCTCGGCCCAGTTCACCTAGCTCATCTTTTCTTTTGACATCGATATTCTGCTGATAATTACCTTGGGTAAGTTTATGCATACCTAAAATAATTTTTTTGATAGGCTCAGCTAAATGCCTCGCTAATGGCTGCGTAATCAAAATAACCAATACCATGGTAATTAATGCAATCAACCATAAATAACTTTGCTGTTGCTCGAAAAAGTCTAATTCGAAGCCATCAGTTAGCTGTTTACGTTTAGGGATCATTAACCAACCAATATTAACCTGGTCAACGA
The DNA here is from genome assembly GCF_055808325.1 of Psychromonas sp. KJ10-5. NCBI lineage: Bacteria > Pseudomonadati > Pseudomonadota > Gammaproteobacteria > Alteromonadales > Psychromonadaceae > Psychromonas > Psychromonas sp. KJ10-5. The sequence continues at coordinate 2,406,807 of NZ_CM147864.1, forward strand.
CAATAGCCATTCGATTGTAATCTATGCCTTCAATATAGTGCCCAACAATAATAACGTCATTAGCATCGAACAGTGCATAACCTTCATTCAAATCAACTGGAGGGGGACGCCTTCTTTCTGAAGGAGACACAAACTTATCTGCTCTTGGTAATCTGGTATTGTTTTTTGGTTCATAAAGAGGAGGTTGAATTTGTGGCTCTAGCCCTTGAGAATATAAAAATAATAGATGTCCAAAATATCTATTTCTGCCCTGTATGCCATTCCAATTATTATTTTTTTGATATTCATTTTGAAGCTCAGTAATCAAGGGCTTTAATGACTCAACCTCCTTGCTATTAACATACTCAACAATCCCCTTACCAATACTCCATTGTATTAATAAAACTAACGCAGTTACCAGCACAAGACTAAAGCCGAAAAAAACGAGGAATAATTTATTATGTATTTTCATGGAGGTATCTCATGCTTGTGTAACAGGTATTAAATTCATTGCGTTAATAACAAATAGGACCAATATTTTAATAACATACAGAATGATAGAGCAGAGGGCGAGAGAAACTAGAGTCGATGTTACCTATTGTACAAAAAACTAAACCCGTTAGCTTATTGATACACTAACGGGTTTATAGAATGATTTATACTACCTGTATCAAAATAATATAGATCAAATTACCCACTTTAAATCCCATTTATATAAGCTAATATAAATATTTACGACTAGCTTACTTTACATGACGAGGATCTTATGTCCCTTGGCCACATAAATGGGTTATTATTATTATTGCTTTCCGTTAAGGTCGAAATGGAAAGTACCTTTATTCCTAAGCTTAGAAAAATCTATGTTTAGAAAAACTGTTGCTGAGATAACGAATCGATATGCACTAACGTCATAAATAGAATGCTCGCTATATCATTTATTTTAAGCTTACTGACGAGGTGGTTTAAAACTAGTAAACTCATTTTCACTCACTACGCCGTTACCATCTGAATCCATGTCATCAAATACAGTTTGGTGATCACCATGGGGAATTTCTTGAGCAGAAAACTCTTCAAAAGTAAGCTCACCATCACCATTAGTATCAACAGAAGAAAATTGTGGCGGACCACCTTGAGGACCGCCTTCAGGTCGACCTTGATCAGAATCGGCAGCGTAACTTTGACTCATAACACCCACAGACATTACTAAAGCCAGTAATATGTTTGAACTATTTTTCATTTCAAAAAATCCTATAAGGTTTAAATTTCGTCAGAACAATAACAACAGAATGTGCAAATACTGTGCAAAAAATAAAATAATTTAAAAAAACAGTAAATTCTCTTAACTATCTATTTTATTTAAGAGAATAAAGCCTGATACTGAGTAAATAATCTCAACCGATATAGCAGGTATAAATGAAAACATTAGCTGATTACCATTCATTAACAAAACAAGCCGTTGCGCTAATTGAAGATGAAAAAGATCTGATCGCCAATCTATCTAATTTAAGTGCGCTACTGAACAGCAGCTTAGACAATATTAACTGGGTAGGGTTTTACCTCTACAAAGAGCAACAACTCGTACTAGGCCCTTTTCAGGGGAATGTTGCTTGTGTACGTATTGAATTAGATAAAGGAGTTTGTGGTAAAGCATTCAGCACTAATACCACACAGCGCATAGCAGATGTGCATGAATTTCCAGGGCATATTGCCTGTGACGCAGCAAGCCAATCTGAAATCGTAGTGCCGATTAACAACCAAGGTAAAACAATCGCTGTATTAGACATTGATAGCCCTGTAACAGACCGTTTTAACGAAGTCGATGAAGCAGGGTTAATTCATTTTGTAGAGCAAATACAAGATAAACTTATATTTTAAGAAAATTAACAGACACGAGCATGAAGGCATCACTTTATGCTCTTTTTAATGGAAGGTATTTATCCCTCTTTATACTCTAATAGCGTATTTAATTGTGCTACCCACTGCTCAACTGTAATAGTAAATGAACCTGTTACATCTAACTCACGGTCTTCCAATACATCAACATCAGGATTGTTTACTTGCCTTAATGCAATGACTTTATCTCTGTGTCTTAATAACGCCACAATATAAGGCCTGAATAATACAAACATAGCCGTTAACCATTGGTTCACCACCAAGTTAGGGTAAGCATGATCAATATAAAACCGATCTAATAGCGCAATCGTATCTTCAGCTGAATACCATGTTTGTGCACAGACCCAACGGTTGATAGCAAATAAACCTATTGGTAAACCTTCATCATCCATTGAAATACAAACAAAATGAGCAAGCGCATTCTCACCCGATGGCCAAGGCTCAGATTGCATCAACCCACTCATTGGTTTTATCGACTCAGGAATACCAGGAGAGCGTATAAAGGTATGAAAATGACCGTGTTCCCCTTCTACGCCTCTATGATTATGATAATAATACTGACAATGAGATTCATCATCATAAACATCTTGTTCAGGGTAGTGATTTAACTGATAAAAAGTGCCCTGCCCTTTAAGTAATTCACTTACTACATTAATGCCTGCTTTATCTAATAAACGCTGGCACTCTTTTATGGTTTGAGCAGCATTGAGCATCTCATCTACATTATCAATATGCTCAAGTAAAGGCATCTCAAGTGGGATATCTGCTTCACAGGTAAAACAACTTAGCGTATTTGACATATAGGCCTCACCTTATAAATAAAAATATAATGGTGTAAAAGTAATACACCATTATTTAATACCGCTTATCAATCGTTACAACGCATAACGCTTATTTTGCTGCACATGGATTTTTCGCTGCGCAAGGGTTAGTTGCGGCACACGGGTTTTTCGCTGTGCAAGGATTAGCTGCGGCACACGGGTTTTTCGCTGCGCAAGGATTAGCTGCGGCACATGGGTTAACGACTTTTGTGGATTTAGCTTTACATGGAGAGCAAAACACATCACAAGAAGCACCGCATGAAGCTACAGCAGGGTTAATAGATAAAACAGCGCCTACAATACCAGCAGCGATAACAGCAGGTTTATTTTTTAGTATCTTTTTCATTTTTAATATCCTTAGAGTTAATTTAAAAATTATTCACAATAACTGCCGCACCTTGCTGGTATGCGTTATTGTCCTCTAAAAGACCTATGGCTATATTTAAAAATTTCAGAAAAAGTCATCACAAATTCAAACTTATCAAGTTGTTATCAAATACTTTAGATCTCACATACAAAAAACAAATGTAGTTGATTTATAAACAATATTACTAATATTTTTCATTTGAGCTTTTCAACTTCATTAAATCAATACAATAGCGCTAGACTAACTTCATAAATATCAATAAATGATCATAGTAAAAAGTTAAAGTAACTGATGAGCCATAAATATAGTGACTTAGGTCACAACTAATTTTCATTGCAAATAAATAGACATTATTTTTAACTTTATTGCGAATAATGGCCATCTGATATAAATCAGTTATGGTGGGGAGAAAACTGGGGAGCTTGTATTGATAAATAAGTATTAATAGACAGCCCAATCGCTAATAGCCAAAAGGAAACTCAGACAACGCTAAAATAATACCAACTCCGTGAATTAGATGAGTAGATAATTAACAGAACTGGTATAACAATCGATACGTAACTAATACAATTATCATAGGCACAAAAAAGCCCCGTATCAACGAGGCTTAAATACTCAATAAAAGCGATTAACGCTTATATTATTTAGCTTGTGGACGCATATGTGGGAATAGCAATACATCACGGATGGTATGGCTATCTGTAAACAGCATCACTAAACGGTCGATACCAATACCTTCACCCGCTGTTGGTGGTAAACCATGCTCTAGAGCAGTAATGTAATCTGCATCGTAGAACATCGCTTCATCATCACCTGATTCTTTTTGTGCAACTTGATCCATGAAACGCTGTGCTTGATCTTGTGCATCATTTAGCTCAGAGAAACCATTTGCTAGTTCACGACCGCCTACGAAAAATTCAAAGCGGTCTGTTACATCTGGGTTATCATCGTTACGACGTGCTAACGGTGAAACCTCTGCAGGGTAAGCAGTAATGAAAGTAGGCTGCATTAATTTGTGCTCAGCCGTCTCTTCAAAGATCTCTGTTAAGACTTTACCTTCGCCCCAGCTATCTTTGATATGAATATCTAAGCGTTTCGCTAATGCTTTTAAACCTTCCATGCTATCTAACTCAGCAGCTTCAATCCCTTCGTTATATTCTAAGATTGACTCTTTCATGGTTAAACGTACAAATGGCTTGCCAAAATCAAACTCTTCTTCACCGTATTTAACGATACTTGAACCTAATACGTTTTCAGTAATAGTACGTAACATATCTTCAGTTAAGTTCATTAGGTCAATGTAATCAGCGTATGCTTGGTAGAACTCGATCATTGTGAATTCTGGATTATGACGTGTTGAAACACCTTCATTACGGAAGCTACGATTAATTTCAAATACACGCTCAAAACCACCAACCACTAAACGCTTAAGATTTAATTCTGGTGCAATACGTAAGTACATAGGTAAGTCTAACGCATTGTGGAATGTTTCAAATGGACGTGCCGTTGCTCCACCAGGAATCGCTTGTAGCATAGGTGTTTCTACTTCCATAAACTGACGGTCGTTTAGGTAAGTACGAATCGCATTAACTATCTTATTACGTAAAATAAATGTTTTACGAGATTCTTCATTAGCAATTAAGTCAAGGTAACGCTGACGGTAACACGCTTCAGTATCTGACAAACCGTGGAACTTGTCTGGTAGTGGACGTAACGCTTTAGTTAGGATACGAATTTCAGACACTTTAATACTTAATTCATCTGTTTGTGTTTTAAATAAAACACCTTTCGCACCCACGATATCGCCTAAATCCCATTTTTTGAATTCAGTATTGTAAAAACCTTCTGCCAAGTTATCACGTGCAACATAAACTTGTACTTGGCCGCCCATATCTTGGATAGTCGCAAAACTTGCTTTACCCATAATACGACGTGTCATCATACGTCCAGCAACACTTACTTCAACTGCTAGCTCTTCTAACTCTTCTTTGCTTTTTGCATCATATAGCTTATGTAGATCGTCAGAGATATTTTCACGACGGAAATCATTTGGGAAAGCTTGTCCCTTTTCACGCATTGCATCTAACTTAGTTAGACGTTGCGCAAGAATTTCGCTTAACTCGACCTGTGGTGCTTCTGCTTTGTTTTGCTCTGACATGATAGTTCCTATCTTTTACTTCAATTTTTAAAATGATTGTTATTGCAAACCTGACTTAAAATCACAAACCTGATTTTAAGCTGGCTTCAATAAATTTATTTAAATCACCGTCTAACACCACTTGCGTATTACGGTTTTCAACACCAGTACGTAAATCTTTGATACGAGAATCATCTAATACGTAAGAACGAATTTGACTTCCCCATCCGATATCTGACTTACCATCTTCGTTAATCTGTTTTTCTGCGTTCTGCAACTGCAACTCATGCTCATAGAGTTTAGCGCGAAGCTGCTTCATCGCTTGATCTTTATTTTTATGTTGTGAGCGGTCATTTTGACATTGTACAACAATATTCGTTGGCGTATGGGTAATACGCACCGCAGATTCTGTTGTATTAACGTGCTGACCACCCGCTCCCGACGCTCGATATACATCAATACGTAGATCTGCTGGGTTAATCTGAATATCAATATTATCGTCAATTTCAGGGTAGATAAAAGCAGAAGCAAATGAAGTATGACGTTTGCCAGATGAATCAAAAGGTGATTTTCGTACTAAGCGATGAACGCCGGTTTCAGTACGTAACCAACCATATGCATATTCACCGCTAAAACGGATCGTCGCACCTTTAATACCAGCAACATCACCAGGCGTAGCTTCCATTAACTCAGTTTTATACCCGTTAGCTTCGCCCCAACGTAAATACATACGCAGTAACATGTTTGCCCAATCCTGTGCTTCTGTACCGCCAGAGCCTGATTGAATATCAAGGTAACAAGAGCACGCATCCTGCTTGCCAGAGAACATACGACGAAACTCAAGTACTTCTAATTGCTTTTCTAGGTCGTTTGCTTCTTTAATTGCTTCATCAAAAGTATCTTGATCATTTTCCTCAACAGCCATCTCAACTAACATTTCAATGTCGTCAGTGCCGGCAGTTAAGGCATCAATGGTTTTAACCACTAACTCAAGACTACTACGCTCTTTACCTAAAGCTTGAGCATAATCTGGATCATTCCATACTTCAGATGATTCTAACTCGCGACTTACTTCTTCTAAACGCTCTAGTTTAGCGTCGTAGTCAAAGGTACCCCCTAAGCATTTCAGCACGCTCAGTTAGGTCTTTAAGTTGATTAAGAATTGGGTTTACTTCAAACATCAATACTCGCTATTTGTTTTATTAATAAAAAGAGCCGAATTTTAACCAATTATTACGTAAATAAATAGAGAACAATGAGAATTTGTAAGGAGTTCACGACAACAATTTTTATTAACAACCAATAAAGCCAATATAAAGCCTTAGTCTGTTGCAGTAATACGCCTAAAACAGTGAATTGGATTACAAAAAAACATCAACCTAGCAAAACAATCAGTAAGCGAAAAATATATCAATCCTAAAATTTATTAATAAAAACTGGATAGACCACAAATAAGTCAATAAAAAAGGCTAATAAATAGCAATTATAGGATGCATTTTAATTTGATTAACGTAAAGTTAGAGCTTCATTAACGTCACGTTAGTGATTCATTTACACAAGGTTCGCTTCTACCCGATACAGGTAGAAAACGACGCAATTAACCGATTGTATAAGGATACAACTCATGGAAATGCTCTCAGGCGCAGAAATGGTAGTGCGCTCTTTACAGGATGAAGGTATAGAACATATCTTTGGCTACCCTGGCGGTTCAGTATTAGATATATACGACGCAATCTTTCAATCTGATGAAATCGAACACTTTTTAGTACGTCATGAACAAGCTGCTGTACACATGGCAGATGCTTATTCACGCTCAACTGGTAAAGTTGGCTGTGTATTAGTAACAGCAGGACCAGGCGCTACAAACTGTATTACCGGTATTGCAACCGCTTATATGGACTCTATTCCATTAGTTGTTTTATCAGGTCAAGTACCGACTTTTTGGATTGGTGATGATGCCTTCCAAGAAACAGATATGATTGGTGTTTCTCGCCCAGTTGTAAAACACAGTTTCTCTTGTCGTACTGCGGAAGATATTCCAAAGGCGATCAAAAAAGCGTTTTATATTGCATCGACAGGCCGACCTGGCCCGGTAGTTATTGACCTACCAAAAGATGTACAAAACCCACTTAACAAATTCCCTTATGAATATCCTGAAAGTGTTAGCTTACGCTCATACAACCCAACACTAAGCGGCCATAAAGGACAAATCAAACGTGCTGTTGCAGCATTAGTAAGTGCTAAAAAACCTGTTTTATACGTAGGTGGTGGCGCAATCATTGCCAATGCCTCAAAACAAGTATTACAACTTGCTGAAAAACTAAACTTACCAGTTACCAATACCCTAATGGGCCTTGGCGCATTCCCTGGTGAGCACGAGCAATTTATCGGTATGTTAGGTATGCACGGTACTTATGAAGCGAACCGTTCAATGCATAATGCAGATTTAATCTTTGCATGTGGTGCACGCTTTGATGACCGAGTAACTAATAACGTAGATAAATTCTGTCCAAACGCAAAGATCATGCACATTGATATCGACCCAACGTCTATTTCAAAAAATATCCATGCTGACTTACCGATTGTAGGTAGTGTTGAAGTGGTATTACAACAGATGTTAGATCTGATTGATGAAACTAAAGCATCTAATGACAGCAAAGACATTGCCGCTTGGTGGGATCAAATCAATGAATGGCGCGCTAAAGACTGCCTTGCTTACCAAACGTCAGATACGCATATCAAACCACAACAAGTGATTGAATGTTTATACAAGGTAACAAAAGGTGATGCCATTGTGACATCGGATGTTGGTCAACATCAAATGGTTGCAGCACAATATTACCCATTCAAAGAACCTCGCCAATGGATCAACTCTGGTGGTGCAGGCACAATGGGTTTCGGTTTACCAGCAGCAATGGGTTGTAAAATTGCATTCCCAGATCGTCCGGTAGTTTGTGTTACAGGCGATGGCTCTATTCAAATGAATATTCAAGAGTTATCTACTTGTATGCAATACAATATTCCAGTTGTTATCTTATTATTAAATAACCGTTCATTAGGTATGGTAAAACAGTGGCAAAAAATGTTTTACGGTGGCCGTCAATCTCACTCTTACATGGATAGTGTGCCTGATTTCGTTAAATTATCAGAAGCTTATAACCATATTGGTATTAAAGTAGATACCATTGATGAGCTTGAGCCTGCACTCACACGTGCATTTGAATTGAAAGATCGTGTGGTGTTTGTCGATGTTGCAATTGACCCTGAAGAGCACGTTTATCCAATGCAAGTTAAATTCGGCAGTATGGAAGACATGTACCTAAGCAAAACGGAGCAAACTGATGCGTAGAATTATTTCTGTATTAATTGAGAATGAATCAGGCTCACTTGCACGTGTTGTAGGTTTATTCGCACAACGTGGTTATAACATTGAGTCATTAACCGTATCCCCAACCAACGATAATACTTTGTCACGTATGACTATCACCACTGATGTGGTTGATAACGCAACGCTTGAGCAAATGATGAAACAATTACACAAATTAGTTGATGTATTACGCGTTTCAGAGTTGACACAAACACCGCATGTTGAACGTGAATTGTTACTACTTAAAGTACGTACCCTTGGTAGTGAAGCGCGTGAAGAAGTGAAACGCACAAGTGATATTTATCGTGGTCAAATAGTTGATATTACACAAAACTTATACACGATTCAGTTAACTGGTGCAGGTGCAAAACTAGATGCATTTGTAGCAACAATGGATGAATCAAGCGAAATAGTTGAAATGGTTCGTTCAGGTGTGTGTGGTATTGCTCGTGGCGATAAGTCTTTACGAGCTTAATACAACAGATTAGCTTAGATAAACTCGCTAAGTAATTTAAGTTAATATCAGTATAATTAATGCAAAGTACAGTCACTGTACTTTGCATTTTTTGTATATGCCGAGCTAAATCAATCAACAGCAATATATGAAATGGTCTATTCACTATTATAGGAGATTCAAATGTTTGAGCTTTTTGCACTACTCATGTCCGCATTTGTACTTTTTATGTTTGGCATATCTGTACTAAGCTTAGCCGTCATTGCGGTTATTATGATTGCCTGCTTTATATTAGTTGGCGCACTTTCTTTCTTATTTAAATTTGGTATTTGGATACTACTCGGCTATCTTATTTATTATTACTTCTTTAAACATGACAAGGAAAAACCATGAGTCGTTTCGTTTTAGTTGCTTGCTCACTCTTGTTTTCACTAAATAGCTTTGCAGCAGCGTTAATGGTAAGTGAGCAATATGTTAGAGCGACTCCACCACATGTTAAAAATAGCGCCGCTTTTCTTACAATAGAAAACCAAAGCGAAGAAACTGTTAAATTAGTCTCTGTCAGTAGTGATATAGCAGATCGTGTTGAGCTACATACACACATTAGTGAAGATGGTTTGATGAAAATGCGCCAGGTTGAGTCTATACTCATAAAGGGGCATAATAGCGTACAGTTACAACCTGGTGGTTACCATGTCATGTTTTTAGGTTTAAAGAATGATTTGGTTGCCGGTGACAGTGTTGATATTACACTCTATTTTGATAATGGAGATGCAATCGAAACTACAGCACCAATACAAAAAATTACAATGTCTCACAAAAAATCAGATACTAAGCACCAATAATAATTGAGATCACAAAGGAATTTCCTATTATGAAAAAACAAATTTTAGCCGCTGCGGTAGCAGCTACAATGAGCATGCCAGCAATGGCTGATTTCTTAGGTGTTTATGCAGGTATTGATTACAATACTAACGAAACAACATACCAAGGCCAATCGGACCGTTCAAATAACATCTCTGGTTACATTGCATTTGAACATTTCATTCCACTTATCCCAAACGGTAAAATTAAGTTTTCTGATTTACAAAACGATGACTTTACCACTGAAGATAGCCAAGCAAAAAATGCGATCTTATACTACGAAATTTTAGATAATGACCTAGTAGAAGTTGACTTAGGTGTCGCTTACACAGATGCAGATGGTTTTAATGAAAGCGCTTCAATTGCACAAGCTTACGGTGCAGCTAAATTACACGTACCAGGTGTCAGCATGCATGCCTTTGCTGAAGTAATCGCAGGCTCAGTAACTAGCGATGATTACTTAGATACTGAAATTGGCTTGGCTTATACATTTAACCCAGACTCACCATTTATTAATGTATCAGCACGTGCCGGTTACAAACTACAAGAGTTAGACCTTAACCACACTAACAGTACACAAGAGGTAAAAGGTTTATTTGCAGGTGTAGAAATACACTTCTAATGACTCGCTTACACTACTCTATTTAGGTTTTGTTAAAGCCACTAACTGTTTCTTTTAGTGGCTTTTTAATTCTCTCTACAAAGCGAGCCCTAAACTCTCCCCTTCTTAACTTACTCCCTTAATTATATTATTCCCGCTTAAAAAAGCCTTTAAATGATAATGATTATTAACCCTACACTTTAAATGCCATTTAGTTATAAAAGAGTAACTTTTATTCTTTTGTCCTCTCAATAACCTCGCGTAAACTCCGCTTATCTTAATGTAATAGTGGAAATTACTTCATGGCACTTAACAATTTATCGGCTTTAACATCGCCTTTATCTGAGTCACAATTGACTCAGTTGCAACAAGCAACAGCAGGCTTAGATGCAGTACAAACTGCATGGGTTAGTGGTTACCTAGCAGGCGTAAGCCAAGGTCCAGTAACTGCTTCAGCTCCTACACAAAGTGCAGGTCAAACGCTAACTATCCTTTACGCATCACAAACGGGTAATGCGAAAGGTGTAGCGAGTCAACTTGCTGAAAGCGCAAAAGCAGCGGGCCTTACTGTGGTCCTTAAAAACACTGCTGACTACAAAGCAAAAGCATTAAAAAATGAAACTCATTTATTAATTGTTGCTAGTACTAATGGTGAAGGTGAAGCGCCAGATGATGCGATTGAGTTCCACGAATTCTTATTAGGCAAAAAAGCACCTAAATTACCTGAACTAAAATACAGCGTATTAGCATTGGGTGACAGCAGTTACGAATTTTTCTGTCAAACAGGTAAAGACTTTGATGAACGCTTAAAAGCATTAGGCGCTAGTCAATTAGCACCTCGTGTTGACTGTGATGTCGATTATGAGAGCGAAAGTGAAGCTTGGATCTCAAATGTCGTGACAACCTTAAAAGGTGAAATGGCACAAGTAACAACAGCGGTACCAGTTACAGGTATTGCAACAGCAAGCGCAGTGAGTCAGTACTCTAAACAGAACCCATATGCTGCGGAATTTGCGTTAAGCCAAAAAATTACCGGCCGCGATTCAGCAAAAGACGTTCGCCACATAGAGATTGATTTAGGTGAGTCTGGTTTAACTTATCAAACAGGTGATGCTTTAGGTGTCTGGTTTGAAAACGATGAAGCACTGGTTGACGAGCTAATTACTGAATTAGGTTACAGCGCTGATGACAAAGTAAGTTTAACCATTTCTGGTGAGGATACAGAGTTTAGCGTAAAAGAAGCGCTATTAACGCAACTAGAAATCACCCAAACAGCACCTTCATTTATTGAGTTTTGGGCCGAGAAATCTGGTGACGACAAACTAAAAGCTATCGCAAATGATAAAAACGCTGCGCGTGAGTTTTCAGGTAACCATCAAATTATCGATGTTGTGAATCAAGCTAAAGCAGATGTTGATGCACAAACTTTCGTTGACGCATTACGTAAAATCACACCTCGTCTATACTCTATCGCTTCTGCACAAGCTGAAGTAGAAGAAGAAGTTCACTTAACTGTAGGTGTGGTGAACTATGATGCTAACGATAAAACACGTACAGGTGGCGCTTCTGGTTTCTTAGCGAATCGCTTAGAAGAAGGCCAAAAAGTACGCGTTTTTGTTGAGCATAACGATAACTTCCGCCTACCTGCATCAGATGATACTCCTGTTATTATGATCGGCCCAGGTACAGGTGTTGCGCCATTTAGAGCGTTCATGCAAGAGCGTGAAGCACGTGATGCAACAGGTGATAACTGGATGTTCTTTGGTGATCAAACCTTCACACAAGACTTCTTATATCAAGTTGAATGGCAGAATTACTTAAAATCGGGTTTGTTAACGAAAATGGACGTTGCTTTCTCTCGCGACCAAGCTGAAAAAATTTACGTACAAGACCGTTTAAAAGAAAACGCTAGCGAAGTATTCGCATGGTTAGAACGCGGCGCACACTTATACATATGTGGCGATGCTAACCGCATGGCAAAAGATGTTCACCAAACCTTGTTAGACATCATTGCAGAGCACGGCCAATTAAGCATTGAACAAGCAGAAGATTACTTAAAATCACTTAGATCTAACAAGCGTTACCAGAAGGATGTTTACTAATGAGCAACGATTTACCAAAAGTTGAAAACCCTGTACTGATTGTTGAAGGTAAACACGCCGACAATGAACGTTTAAAAGCTGAGAGTGATTTTCTTCGCGGTACTATCTTAGAAGATCTTCAAGATCGCATGACCGGTGGTTTTACTCCAGATAATTTCCAATTGATACGTACCCACGGTATGTATCAACAAGATGATCGCGATATTCGTGCTGAGCGTCAAAAGCAAAAACTTGAGCCATTACACAACGTAATGCTTAGAGCACGTTTACCTGGCGGTATTATTAATACTGAGCAATGGTTAGCGATTGATAAATTTGCTGATGATTATACATCTTACGGCAGCATTCGTTTAACGACGCGTCAAACGTTTCAATTTCACGGTGTACTAAAGCCAAACATTAAATTAATGCACCAAACACTTAATAGTGTAGGTCTTGATTCAATTGCAACGGCTGGCGATGTTAACCGTAACGTACTTTGTACCTCTAACCCAGTTGAGTCTGAACTACATCAAGAAGCTTACGAGTGGGCGACTAAACTGAGTGAACATTTGCTACCAAAGACTCGTGCTTACGCTGAAATTTGGTTAGATGAAGAACGCGTTGAAACAACAGAAGATGACGTTATTGAGCCAATTTTAGGTAGTAATTACTTACCACGTAAATTTAAAACAACGGTTGTTATTCCACCTAATAACGACATCGATGTTCATGCGAATGACTTAAACTTTGTTGCAATTAGTGAAGACGGTAAATTAATTGGCTTTAACGTGCTTGTGGGTGGTGGCTTAGCCATGACACATGGCGACAACTCAACATACCCTCGTTGTGCTGATGATTTTGGATTTATTCCAAAAGAAAAAGCATTAGATATTGCTGCCGCTGTTGTAACCACACAACGTGACTGGGGTAACCGTGTTAACCGTAAAAATGCTAAAACTAAATACACATTAGACCGTGTAGGAGCACATGCATTCCGAGAAGAAGTTGAAGCGCGTGCAGGTATTAAATTTGAAGATTCTCGTCCGTATAAATTTACACACCGTGGTGACAGCTTTGGTTGGGTAAAAGGGATTGATGGTAAAGAACACTTAACTTTATTTATCGAAAACGGCCGTATTCTTGACTTCCCGGCAGATCAATTTGAAGGTAAGCAGTTAAAAACAGGTATGCGAGAAATCGCTAAAATTCACGAAGGTGATTTCCGTTTAACAGCAAACCAAAACTTAATTATTGCTGGCGTTGATCCTAAGAACAAAGCGAATATAGAAAAAATCGCACGTGAACATGGTTTAATCAGCGACAAAGTATCAAACCAACGTATGAGCTCAATGGCTTGTGTTGCTTTTCCTACTTGCCCATTAGCAATGGCTGAAGCAGAGCGTTACTTACCTGGTCTTGTTGATGATGTTGAAGCGATTCTAGAAAAGAACAACTTAGCAGGTGAAAGCATCATCCTACGTGTTACTGGTTGTCCAAACGGTTGTGGTCGTGCAATGCTTGCTGAAATCGGTTTAGTCGGTAAAGGTCCGGGTAAATACAACATGTACCTAGGTGCAGATTTAGCAGGTACTCGAGTGCCTAAAATCTATAAAGAAAATGTTGATGAAGCAACAATATTAGCTGAAATAGATGCATTAAGTGCCCGTTGGTCTGCAGAGCGCAACGAAGGTGAAGCTTTCGGTGATTTTGTTATCCGCGCAGGTATTGTCGCTGAAGTCGTCATTTCAGCTAGGGATTTCCATGCCTAATACGTTAGATCTTGCCCATCTACTAACATTATCTAAAGCCGAGCAGACCACTGCTCTGGCTGAAGTTAATCAGTTATTAGAAAAACAGACCGCTCAACAGCGCGTTCAATGGGCGATCGACAATTTAGAAAGTGAATTTGTTTTATCATCAAGCTTTGGTATACAAGCAGCCGTCTGTTTACACATGGTAACCAGCGTAAAAGCCGACACACCAATTATATTGACTGATACAGGCTACTTATTTCCTGAAACTTATCGATTTATTGATGATTTAACAGAAAAGCTAAACTTAAATTTAAAGATATATAAAGCTGAGCATGGTCCAGCGTGGCAAGAAGCACGTTATGGAAAACTTTGGGATCAAGGTATTGATGGGTTAACCAAATACAACCAGATCAACAAAGTAGAACCAATGAAGCGGGCCTTGAAAGAGCTCAACGCTAAAACTTGGTTCTCAGGCTTACGTCGCTCACAATCTTCAAGCCGCGAAGATTTAGCAGTACTAAGCATTCAGAATAATTGCTTTAAGTTTTTACCGATTATCGATTGGACAAATAAAGAGGTTCATTATTATCTACAAGAGAATAACCTAAGCTACCACCCGTTATGGGAACAAGGTTATGTATCAGTAGGTGACGTACAAACATCTCGTCCACTAGAACTAGGCATGACAGAAGAAGAAACACGCTTCTTTGGCCTAAAACGAGAATGTGGATTACACGAAGATCCTATCGAAGAACAAGGCAGTGGGATTTAACTCCCCTCTTTCTATCTTTACTCTAAAAAAACCTCTACTTAGCTTAGAGGTTTTTTTATGCTACAGAAAAAATAAAACCTGCCGATAAGTTAATATTCACGTTGATAATTTACTTGGTATAAATATTTTATGATAAAAACAGTCGCAAGGTCGTTACTCATATTCAGCATATTTTCTAGCCACTTTTCCAGTGCGCAAGACTATGAGGTGATTCAAGTTTATACACAAGATGAATTAAATGCCTTAGTCAGAGAAAATAAACACCTGCAACGGGTCAAAGCTGACGATTGCCAATTAGTTCAGGATATTGAAGCTCACGCCTTAAAAATACAAGAACCATCATACGTATACCTATGGGGCGATATGCTCGCCTGGGGCGTCTGTGTTGACCGTGATGCCACATTAGGCATGTACTATATACATGAAGCAGCCAATAAAGGCTTACTAGCCGCGATTGAACAATTAGGCCGTTACTACAACAATGGTACCTTAGTTATCCAAGACAAAGAGAAAGCTATCCGTTACTTCAGAGAGGCAGCCCTACTGGGCCACCTAAACGCAAAAATAAACTACATCAAATTACTCAACCAAGGTTACGGCAGCCCATACGATTACGAAGAAGCCTACCACGCGCTATATAACACAGTATTCGAAAACAAAAAGGTCAAAGCAGATGCCAAGCAACAACTGGCAAAACTAGCCACAAAAATGCCAGAATATGCCATCAAAAGCGCCCAACGCAGTGAACAGTTTTAACCGGCTATTCGCTAAAATAAAACAAATAAAAGATACAGGTTAATATTCAAAAAATACTAGTCAATGGCAACAGCCATTAGACGAATCTTGGTATCAGGGAGCGCTGAGCGAAGCGAACTAATACGCCATTCACATAAAACCCAAATATGCTCATACTATTCATAAATAAAACCTAATTAGTAGCGACAGCTATCAAGCGAAGTCTAATATTCGGGGTGCATGCATCAGCCTGCAGATCTTTGTGTGTTGGATAAACGAAAGCTATCAAGCGAAGTCTAATATTCGGGGTGCATGCATCAGCTTGCAGATATTTTTGTGTCGATTTTAAAGTTTCTATATCGCTTTTCTTACAAAGCAGTAAATAAAAGTATGCCGCAAAATGGCTTAACACTGCTACTTAGAAGCCTAATTCACTTATCTATCAAAGACCAAGCTCAACACACAAAACACTGCAGGCTAAAGCCAGCGCCCCTTACAAGATGTGCCGTAAAACTTGCATTGATAACATAAATCACAAAGCCAAGAATGCTTCGTTATATCCACAAACAAAACCAAGCGACTAGCAGCAGCTATCAAGCGAAGCTTGATATTCGGGGCGCAGGCTTCAGCCTGCAGATCTTTGTGTGTTGGATAAACGAATTCTATCAAGCGAAGTCTAATATTAGGGGCGCTGGCTTTAGCCTGCAGATCTTTGTATCTCAATTTTAAAGTTTTTATATCGCTTTTCTTACAAAATAGTAAATCAAAGCATAATCCGAGAACACCTTAACTCTTATCCTTAGGTGTCTAATTCGCATATCTATCAAAGACCAAAGTCAACACACAAAACACTGCAGGCTAAAGCCAGCGCCCCTTACAAGATGTGCCGTAACTTGCATTGATAACCGTAAAACATCAAAAGATGTATCGTAATATTCATTGATAACATAAATCACAAAGCCAAGAATGCTTCGTTATATCCACAAAAAAAACCAAGCGACTAGCAGCAGCTATCAAGCGAAGCTTGATATTCGGGGCGCAGGCTTCAGCCTGCAGATCTTTGTGTGTTGGATAAACGAATTCTATCAAGCGAAGTCTAATATTAGGGGCGCAGGCTTCTGCCTGCAGATCTTTGTGTGTTGGATAAACGAATGCTATCAAGCGAAGTCTAATATTCGGGGTGCTGGCTTTAGCCTGCAGATCTTTGTGTGTTGGATAAACGAAAGCTTATCAAGCGAAGTCTAATATTCGGGGCGCAGGCTTCAGCCTGCAGATCTTTGTGTGTTGGATAAACGAAAGCTTATCAAGCGAAGTCTAATATTCGGGGGGCATGCATCAGCCTGCAGATTTTTTTGTGTCGATTTTAAAGTTTTTATATCGCTTTTCTTACAAAGCAGTAAATAAAACATACCGCAGAACGGCTTAACACTGCTACTTAGAAACCTAATTCACTTATCTATCAAAGCTCAACACACAAAACCCTGCAGACTAAAGTCAGCGCCCCGTACAAGATGTGCCGTAACTTGCATTGATAACCGTAAAACATCAAAAGATGTATCGTAATATTCATTGATAACATAAATCACAAAGCCAAGAATGCTTCGTTATATCCACAAACAAAACCAAGCGACTAGCAGCAGCTATCAAGCAAAGCTTGATATTCGGGGAGCAGGCTTCAGCTTGCAGATATTTGTGTGTTGGATAAACGAAAGCTTATCAAGCGAAGTCTAATATTAGGGGCGCTGGCTCAGCCTGCAGATCTTTGTGTGTTGGATAAACGAATTCTATCAAGCGAAGTCTAATATTAGGGGCGCTGGCTTTAGCCTGCAGATCTTTTTATCTCAATTTTAAAGTTTTTATATCGCTTTTTTACAAAGCAGTAAATAAAAACATACCGCAGAACGGCTTAACACTGCTACTTAGAAGCCTAATTCACTTATCTATCAAAGACCAAACTCAACACACAAAACACTGCAGGCTAAAGCCAGCGCCCCGTACAAGATGTGCCGTAACTTGCATTGATAACCGTAAAACATCAAAAGATGTATCATAATATTCATTGATAACATAAATCACAAAGCCAAGAATGCTTCGTTATACCCACAAAAAAAACCAAGCAACTAGCAGCAGCTATCAAGCAAAGCTTGATATTCGGGGCGCTGGCTTCAGCCTGCAGATCTTTGTGTGTTGGATAAACGAAAGCTTATCAAGCGAAGTCTAATATTAGGGGCGCTGGCTTTAGCCTGCAGATCTTTTTATCTCAATTTTAAAGTTTTTTGTATCGTTTTTCTTACAAAATAGTAAATCAAAGCATAACCCGAGAACACCTTAACTCTTATCCTTAGGTGTCTAATTTTCATATCTATCAAAGGCCAAAGTCAACACACAAAACACTGCAGGCTAAAGCCAGCGCCCCGTACAAGATGTGCCGTAACTTGCATTGATAACCGTAAAACATCAAAAGATGTATCGTAATATTCATTGATAACATAAATCACAAAGCCAAGAATGCTTCGTTATATCCACAAACAAAACCAAGCGACTAGCAGCAGCTATCAAGCGAAGCTTGATATTCGGGGCGCAGGCTTCAGCCTGCAGATCTTTGTGTGTTGGATAAACGAATGCTATCAAGCGAAGTCTAATATTAGGGGCGCTGGCTTTAGCCTGCAGATCTTTGTATGTTGGATAAACGAATGCTATCAAGCGAAGTCTAATATTCGGGGTGCATGCATCAGCCTGCAGATATTTTTGTGTCGATTTTTAAGTTTTTATATCGCTTTTCTTACAAAGCAGTAAATAAAAACATGCCGCAGAACGCCTTAACACTGCCACTTAGAAACCTAATTCACCTATCTATCAAAGACCAAACTCAACACACTGCAGGCTAAAGCCAGCGCCCCGTACAAGATGTGCCGTAACTTGCATTGATAACCGTAAAACATCAAAAGATGTATCGTAATATTCATTGATAACATAAATCACAAAGCCAAGAATGCTTCGTTATATCCACAAACAAAACCAAGCGACTAGCAGCAGCTATCAAGCAAAGCTTGATATTCGGGGCGCAGGCTTCAGCCTGCAGTACTTTGTGTGTTGGATAAACGAATTCTATCAAGCGAAGTCTAATATTAGGGGCGCATGCTTTCGCCTGCAGATATTTTTGTGTCGATTTTTAAGTTTTTATATCGTTTTTTTACAAAGCAGTAAATAAAAGCATGCCGCAGAACGGCTTAACACTGCTACTTAGAAGCCTAATTCACTTATCTATCAAAGCTCAACACACAAAACCCTGCAGACTAAAGTCAGCGCCCCGTACAAGATGTGCCGTAACTTGCATTGATAACCGTAAAACATCAAAAGATGTATCGTAATATTCATTGATAACATAAATCACAAAGCCAAGAATGCTTCGTTATATCCACAAACAAAACCAAGCGACTAGCAGTAGCTATCAAGCGAAGCTTGATATTCGGGGCGCAGGCTTCAGCCTGCAGTTCTTTGTGTGTTGGATAAACGAATGCTATCAAGCGAAGTCTAATATTAGGGGCGCTGGCTTTAGCCTGCAGATCTTTGTGTGTTGGATAAACGAATTCTATCAAGCGAAGTCTAATATTAGGGGCGCTGGCTTTAGCCTGCAGATCTTTTTATCTCAATTTTAAAGTTTTTATATCGTTTTTTTACAAAGCAGTAAATAAAAACATACCGCAGAACGTCTTAACACTGCTACTCGGAAACCTAATTCACTTATCTATCAAAGACCAAACTCAACACACAACCCCCTGCAGGCTAAAGCCAGCGCCCCTTAAAAGATGTATCACAACTTTGGTAGAGCTTCGATAATTATAAAATGAAAAAATGTGTCGTTATTAACAAGGCAGATTCAAGTCTGAAGTGCATAACGACTAAGCAGCTATAGCTGCCATATGTTCAGCCATTAATTTGGCTGGCGTATTGTAATCTAATTTCTTTCTTGGTCTTTCATTGAGTTTCACTATTACATCTTTTACTGCCCAATTCGATACTTTTCTAAAGTCGATAGATTTCGGCCAATATTGTCTTAATAAACCATTTGTATTTTCATTCAAACCGCGTTGCCATGAACAGTATGGATCTGCAAAATAAACTGCACACTTTAAATTTTTGGTTAACTCTTTGTGATAAGCGAACTCTTTACCGTTATCAGCGGTAATGGTTAACACTGCATCTTCAAATGGTTTTAATAATGCAATCGTAGCCGCAGTGACCGTCTTTGCTGATTTATCATTAATACGTGTCGATACTGTAAAACGTGTTTTACGCTCAACAATAGTCACCAATGCGCCGCAGTGTCCTTTACCAATGACTAAATCTATTTCCCAATCACCAACTCGGCTACGTGTGTCAACGATACTAGGTCGCTCATCGATGCTGACGCGGTTCTTGATAAAACCTCGACCAGCTTGCTTATCTTTATTGCGCGCTTGGTAAGCTTTGCCTTTTCGGCGTAGATGTTGGAATAATTGACCACCATTCCGCTTATCGGAGTAAATATGTTGGTAAATAGTTTCATAGCTAATACTGATGCCACGCTCTTTCTTAAGCCATCCTGAAATTTGTTCAGGGCTCCATTTATCATCTAGTTTTATATTTATTAATGCAATCAGAATAGATGTCATTTTTATTGCTTTACGGGCTTCAATACGGCGTTTAACTGTTGCTTGTTGAGCTTGATTAATACGGTAACCTCGCTTGCCTGTATTACGAGCAAACTCTCTACTAAGGGTCGATTGATTCACATTCAATTGTTTAGCTATTTTATTTTGACTCATGCCTATTTTCTTTAGGGCATAAATCTGGCATCGTTGCGCATAGGTCAGTTGTTTATATGTTTTCATTGTTGCATCTCTTGCCGGAGAAAAAGCGATAAGCATATATTCAGCTGATCGTCTTTTCTACCAATTCAAGTTATGCACTTATGATCTGAATCCAAGCAATAAAGTACGGAACATTCTGTAGTTTTCTCTATCTTTTAGCATCGTACAAACATTTTCTTTCGCGTATAAAAAAAGAGAGCCTAAGCTCTCTTTTTTGAATGTAGTTTAAAAACTATAAAGAGTAATTATTACTCGATGATTATAGAAACAAGCACCTACGTCTTTACAGGTATAGCGCCACTTTCACGTATAGCGAAACATGATACGTAAAAGATTTTAATAAATAACACTTTATTTAACCCATAAAAAAAGAGAGCCTAAGCTCTCTTTTTTAAATGTAGTTTAAAAACTATAAAGAGTAATTATTACTCGATGATTATAGAAACAAGCACCTACGTCTTTACAGGTATAGCGCCACTTTCACGTATAGCGAAACATGATACGTAAAAGATTTTAATAAATAACACTTTATTTAACCCATAAAAAAAGAGAGCCTAAGCTCTCTTTTTAAAATGTAGTTTAAAAACTATAAAGAGTAATTATTACTCGATGATAGTAGAAACAACACCAGCACCTACAGTACGGCCACCTTCACGGATAGCGAAACGTAGACCTTCATCCATAGCGATTGGACCAATTAGTTCAACAACGAACTTAAGGTTATCACCAGGCATTACCATTTCTACACCTTCTGGAAGCTCAACAGCACCAGTGATGTCAGTTGTACGGAAGTAGAACTGTGGACGGTAACCTTTGAAGAATGGAGTGTGACGACCACCTTCATCTTTACTTAGTACGTATACTTCAGATTCGAACTTAGTGTGTGGCTTGATAGAACCAGGCTTAGCTAGTACTTGACCACGTTCAACGTCTTCACGCTTAGTACCACGTAGAAGAACACCAACGTTCTCACCAGCACGACCTTCGTCAAGAAGTTTACGGAACATCTCAACACCAGTACATGTAGTAGTAACAGTATCTTTAAGACCAACGATTTCTACAGACTCACCAACTTTGATGATACCGCGTTCAACACGACCAGTAACAACAGTACCACGACCAGCGATTGAGAATACATCTTCAATAGGAAGGATGAATGGCTTATCGATGTCACGCTCTGGCTCAGGGATGTAAGAATCTAGTGCGTCAGCAAGTTCAACGATCTTGTCTTCCCACTCAGCTTCACCTTCAAGAGCTTTAAGAGCAGAACCAAGGATAACTGGTAGGTCATCACCTGGGAAGTCGTATTCAGAAAGAAGTTCACGAACTTCCATTTCTACTAATTCTAGTAGCTCTTCATCATCAACCATGTCACATTTGTTTAAGAAAACAACTAAGTGTGGAACACCAACTTGACGAGAAAGTAGGATGTGCTCACGAGTTTGTGGCATAGGACCATCTGTAGCAGCAACAACTAAGATACCACCATCCATTTGAGCAGCACCAGTGATCATGTTTTTAACGTAATCGGCGTGTCCAGGACAGTCTACGTGTGCGTAGTGACGAGTTTCTGTATCGTATTCGATGTGAGAAGTATTGATTGTAATACCACGTTCACGCTCTTCTGGAGCATTATCGATAGAAGAGAAATCTTTAGTGTCGCCACCAAATTTCTTAGTTAATACAGCAGAGATTGCAGCTGTTAAAGTAGTTTTACCATGGTCAACGTGGCCGATTGTACCTACGTTTACATGTGGTTTATTACGTTCAAATTTTTCTTTAGACACAGTGTGTACCTTCTTTATCAGTAAATACCTCTCCACATGCCATCACATGGAAAGGCGTTAGTTTAATTTATTTTTTATTTCGCTTCAATAATTGCGTTAGCAATTTTTTTAGGCGCATCGGCATATTCTAAAAATTCCATCGAATAAGATGCACGACCCTGCGTTGCTGAGCGAACTGCGGTAGCATAACCGAACATTTCAGACAGCGGTACCTTAGCATGAACGATTTTAACGCCACCAGGGCCATCGTCCATTCCTTCAATAATACCTCGACGACCATTAAGATCCCCGACTACAGTGCCCATCCATTCTTCTGGAGTAGTTACTTCCACTTTCATCAGAGGCTCAAGGATTGTAGCATCAGCTTTTAATGCCCCATCTCTGAAACCCATCATGGCAGCAATTTTAAAGGCCATTTCGCTAGA
Source organism: Psychromonas sp. KJ10-5 (assembly GCF_055808325.1). Taxonomy (NCBI): domain Bacteria; kingdom Pseudomonadati; phylum Pseudomonadota; class Gammaproteobacteria; order Alteromonadales; family Psychromonadaceae; genus Psychromonas; species Psychromonas sp. KJ10-5. The sequence goes on from NZ_CM147864.1 coordinate 2,429,700, forward strand.
GTCAACCTCATGGTAAGAACCATTTAATAAAGTTACTCGAACGTCAAGCATTGGGAAGCCAGCAAGTACACCTTGGTTCATTTGTTCTTCACAGCCTTTGCTCACTGCTGGAATGTATTCTTTAGGAATTACATTGTCAGCCATTTTGTTCACAAATTCAAAACCAGCACCACTCTCAAGTGGTTCTAATTTTAATTGGACGTGGCCATAGTGGCTCGGTCCTTCGCCTTGACGAATAAATTTACCTTCGATCTCAACCGATTTACGGATGGTTTCACGGTAAGCTACTTGTGGATTACCCACGTTACAGTTCACGGAGAACTCGCGACGCATACGGTCAACAATGATATCAAGGTGAAGTTCACCCATACCAGAGATCAGTATTTGTCCAGACTCTTCATTCGTTTCAACACGGAATGAAGGATCCTCAGCAGAAAGTTTATCTAGTGCTAGCGTTAATTTATCTTGGTCAGCCTTAGTTTTAGGCTCAACCGCGATTTGAATAACCGGTTCAGGGAAATCCATACGCTCAAGTATAATATTCTGCCCAGCAGCACAAAGCGTGTCCCCCGTAGTGACGTCTTTAAGACCGATCGCAGCGGCGATATCACCAGCGCGAACTTCTTTGACTTCCTTACGTTCGTTAGCGTGCATCTGTACGATACGCCCTAAACGCTCTTTTTTGCCTTTAATAGGATTATAAACTTGGTCACCAGACTTAACTACGCCTGAGTACACACGCATAAACGTTAACGTTCCCACGAATGGGTCTGTTGCAATTTTAAATGCGAGTGCTGCAAATGGTGCATCATCAGAAGCAGGACATTCAATCTCTTTATCATTGTGGGCATTGATAGCTTTAATCGCTTCAACTTCCACTGGAGAAGGTAAATAATCGATAACCGCATCTAGCACTGCTTGAACACCTTTATTTTTAAAGGCACTGCCACATGTTGCTAAAACGATTTCGTTATTTAACGTACGAATACGTAAACCTGCTTTGATTTCTTCTTCTGAAAGCTCACCTTCTTCAAGGTATTTTTCCATCAGATCATCATTTGCTTCTGCAGCTGTATCTACTAGCTCTTCGTGCAAAGCTTGCGCGTGCTCTAGTAGATCAGCAGGGATTTCATCATATTCAAATGTCATCCCTTGATCTGCATCGTTCCAATTAATTGCTTTCATTTTAATGAGGTCAATAACCCCACGGAACTCTTCTTCTGCACCAATATTCAAATGAATAGGTACACAAGTAGCCCCAAGGCGATTACGAATTTGCTCAAGTACAGCCTCAAAGTCAGCCCCTGTTCTGTCCATCTTGTTAACAAATACAACACGTGGAACGTGGTATTTATTAGCTTGACGCCAAACGGTCTCTGATTGTGGTTCTACACCTGATGTGCCACAAAATACAACTACAGCGCCATCTAACACACGCAAAGAGCGTTCAACTTCAATGGTGAAGTCTACATGCCCAGGTGTATCGATGATATTAATGCGGTGCTGTTCATACTGATTTTGCATGCCCTGCCAGAAAGTAGTAGTGGCAGCAGATGTGATAGTGATACCACGCTCCTGCTCTTGCTCCATCCAGTCCATTGTTGCTGCACCGTCGTGAACTTCACCAATACGGTGAGATACGCCAGTGTAGAACAATACACGCTCTGTAGTAGTAGTTTTACCTGCATCAACATGAGCTACAATACCGATATTACGGTAACGCTCAATTGGAGTAGTACGTGACAATGCAATGTCCTTTTTAAATAAAGCTTTGTGCAAATAGAAACGAAAAAGCACAGGCTAAAGCCTGTGCTAAATACTTTCTACCAACGGTAGTGAGCAAACGCTTTGTTTGCATCAGCCATACGGTGAACGTCTTCACGTTTCTTAACCGCAGAACCTTTGTTATCTGCTGCATCTACTAGCTCACCAGCTAGACGTAATGCCATTGATTTTTCACCACGCTTACGAGAAGCTTCAACTAACCAACGCATTGCAAGAGCATTACGACGAGAAGGACGAACTTCTACAGGAACTTGGTATGTTGAACCACCAACACGACGAGATTTAACCTCTACGCTTGGGCGGATGTTTTCTAGAGCTACTTCAAAAAGTTCCATTGGATCTTTGCTGCTTTTTTCAGCTGCAGTTTCCAATGCACCGTAAACGATTTTTTCTGAAATAGATTTTTTTCCGTCAACCATTACTACGTTAACGAATTTTGTTAGGATTTCTGATCCAAACTTAGGATCTGGTAGTACTTTACGAGTAGCTACGACGCGTCTTCTTGGCATCTTATTATCTCCGTGCGCTTCAGGATTTTACCCAAAACATATTAAAATTAAATAGTGTTTGTTTGGCCTTACTTACGGAAAGTATTAAGATTTAGGCTTTTTAGCACCGTATTTAGAACGACCGTTACGACGTGCTGCAACACCTGAAGTATCAAGTGCACCACGAATTGTATGGTAACGAACACCCGGTAAATCTTTTACACGACCGCCGCGGATCAAGATTACACTATGCTCTTGCAAGTTATGGCCTTCACCACCGATGTACGAAGTTACTTCGAAACCGTTAGTTAGACGTACACGAGCAACTTTACGCATTGCCGAGTTAGGTTTTTTTGGTGTAGTAGTATATACACGAGTACATACACCACGTTTTTGTGGACACGCTTCTAGCGCAGGAACGTTAGTTTTTTGAACTTTGTCCTTACGCGGTTTGCGTACCAATTGTGAAATTGTTGCCATTGTTAAATAGCTCCTAAGTGTGTGTGAAAAATCAAGCCCTATAAATTAGGGTCGCAAGAGTTTACGCTGAATAGAATGGCGAGTCAATAATTAGGCAATTGTGTTTTTGCTCACACAATAAAAAAATAAGAAGGTATAAAAGAAAAAATCTATAATTAGCGAATAAAGCATTAGTAAATCAACAAGATAACTAAGGTTTTAGGTAAATTTAAGACCAACTTAATTGACTTTTACATTGCACCGTTAATGCAACAAATTCACTGTAATCGATTAGTTTACCGCATTTTGCTTCAATAGCACGCGCATCGACATCAGGCTTTAACACAAATAAACGTTTACTTTCATGCAGTTGCAACAATTTACCCTGTATATCTGTATTGGCAGCACTCGCAATCACCGCATCGTTAAGCAGCAACACAAGGTCATCATCTCCTAACTGCTTAACACAGTCAGATAATGCAAAAGAACTGAAGGGTGAACGACTAACCGTATGTAATATCATTTAAAAACTCATTAATTGATCTTGTTCAGCGAGATGCTGCTTAATCTCATCAGTACTTAGCAACTCAGTTTTAATAACCAATTGTTCTACTGAAATATTACGTAGAGCAAGCGAACTAGCACAAACATAAACCTGTTCAATATCGTATAGGTCAAACATCTTCAACATAGGCTGAAAATCTTTTTGTAAAATACTGTCTGCTTGATGCTTTTTTAATAACTGATAAACCCCATCACCTATAAAAAAAACACTAAGCGACTCATTATAGGCCGATAATGCTAAGGTTAAATCCAACGCTTCACGGGCATCGCTGCGGCCATGTGGTGCTTGGCGATTAACAATACCAATTTTCTTTTCCATATAACGTCCCTTAAAACTGTATTAGTCGGTCACAACTAGCAGATAATTCAGCCAACTGCCCTAACCCACTCAACACAAACGGTGCTTTAAGGTTGTAATGCTGTAAATCTAACTGCTTAGCTTCAGTCTCATTAACAATACCGCGACGTAAAGAGGCTGAGACACAAACTTCTAATCGAAAGTTATATTGGGTTGCTAAAGCAGCCCAGCGATCAGGCAAATTCACCTCATCGCTGGCAGGACTAATTAAATGACTTGCAGTTAACACACCATCCAAGTAAAAAAATACACCTGAAATATGATGTCCAGCAGACAAAGCCGCTTCGCAGAACTGTAACGCCGTCGATGCACTTTGATCGCTCGCTGGATTACCCGTTACTAGCAAAGAAAATTTAATATCCTGAGAGTCAGACATAATTAGCCTTTAAGCAGTGTAAGCAACAGCTTCAACTTCAACTAATACGTCTTTTGGTAAACGTGCAACTTCGATGCATGAACGAGCAGGCGCTAATTCAGCAAAGTACTTACCGTAAACTTCATTAAATGCAACAAAGTCATTCATATCTTTAATGAAACAAGTTGTTTTAACAACAGTCTTTGCAGAAGCACCCGCTTCTTCTAATACAGCCATTAAGTTTTTCATTACTTGCTCAGCTTGCTCAGTAACGCCACCAGCAACAACTTCCATTGAAACAGGATCTAATGGGATTTGACCAGAAGTGAATACTAAATTACCTAATTGATTAGCTTGTGAATAAGGACCAATTGCCGCAGGCGCTTTTTCAGTATTAATAATTGTTTTAGTTGTCATGAGATACTTCCTTTATGAATGAAATTTCGTGCCAGTATATTGAAGTAGAAGCACAATAAAAACAAGACAAAAGGACCGCTATTTATCATCATTCTAATGCCAATTAGAGAAATCAATTAACACCTACATATAAAACCAAAAGAAGCAGGCTGAAAAAAGGAATCGCAGAGCTCTTCCGCTCATAATACTAGGCTGTCACCTAATTCGCCCAGCGCCCCAAGGTCAAAACATGCTTCGTAACTTTTATAGATAATATAAATAATAAAACTACAATTGTTTCGTTAAATTAAGAAACAAACACAAATGAGAAGCGGCAACTATCAGACAAAGTCTGATATTAGGGGCGCATGCTTCAGCTTGCAGATCTTTATGTGTTAATGGTTAAAGTTTTTATCTCGCTTTCCTACAAAGCAATAAGCCAAATCAACACACAACCCCACTGCAGACTAAAGTCAGCGCCCCTTAAAAGATGTGTCGTAACCTTCATTAATGTTGATAAAAAGCAGAAGGTGTTTCGTATGATTCATAGATAAACGCTAATTAGTAGCGATAGCTATCAAGCGAAGCCTGATATTAGGGGCGCATGCTTCAGCTTGCAGATCTTTTTGTGTTGGATAAACGAAAAAAGTAGCGGTAGCTATCAAGCGAAGCTTGATATTAGGGGCGCTGGCTTTAGCCTGCCAGTATGCGAGTTATCGCATACAACTATTAGCCACCGTTGAGCGAAGCGAACTAATGCACAATTCAAAACGCTAAAATTCAACACACAAAACACATGCAGGCTGAAAAAAGGAATCGCAGAGCTCTTCCGCTCATAATACTAGGCTGTCACCTAATTCGCCCAGCGCTCCAAAATCAACACACAAAACACCGCAGGCTGAAGCCAGCGCCCCTTAAAAGATGTGTCGTAGCTTTCATAGAGTTAATAACAAAGCCAAAATATATTTTGTCATATCTACAAAAAACACAAATGAGAAGCGGCAACTATCAGACAAAGTCTGATATTAGGGGCGCATGCTTCAGCTTGCAGATCTTTTGTGTTAATGATTAAAGTTTCTATACCGGTTTCTTACAAACCAATAAACCCAAATCAACACACAAACACCGCAGGCTGAAGCCAGGGCCCCTTAAAAGATGTGTCGTAACCTTCATTAATGTCGATAAAAAGCAGAAGGTGTTTCGTATGATTCATAGATAAACGCTAATTAGTAGCGGCAGCTATCAGACAAAGTCTGATATTAGGGACGCTGGCTTCAGCTTGCAGATCTTTTGTGTTAATGATTAAAGTTTCTATACCGGTTTCTTACAAACCAATAAACCCAAATCAACACACAAACACCGCAGGCTGAAGCCAGCGCCCCGAAAAGATGTGTCGTAGCTTTCATTGATGTCGATAAAAAACCAGAAGGTGTTGCGTATGATTCATAGATAAACGCTAATTAGAAGCGGCAGCTATCAGACAAAGTCTGATATTAGGGGCGCATGCTTCAGCTTGCAGATCTTTTGTGTTAATGATTAAAGTTTCTATACCGGTTTCTTACAAACCAATAAACCCAAATCAACACACAAAACACTGCAGGCTGAAGCCAGCGCCCCGAAAAGATGTATCGTAGTTTTCATAGAGTTAATAACAAAGCCAAAATATATTTTGTCATATCTACAAAAAACACAAATGAGAAGCGGCAACTATCAGACAAAGTCTGATATTAGGGGCGCATGCTTCAGCTTGCAGATCTTTTGTGTTAATGATTAAAGTTTCTATACCGGTTTCTTACAAACCAATAAACCCAAATCAACACACAAACACCGCAGGCTGAAGCCAGCGCCCCTTAAAAGATGTGTCGTAGCTTTCATTGATGTCGATAAAAAGCCAGAAGGTGTTGCGTATGATTCATAGATAAACGCTAATTAGTAGCTACAGCTATCAAGCGAAGCTTGATATTAGGGGCGCTGGCTTTAGCCTGCCAGTATGCGAGTTATCGCATACAACTATTAGCCACGTTGAGCGAAGCGAACTAATGCACAATTCAAAATGCTAAAATTCAACACACAAAACACATGCAGGCTGAAAAAAGGAATAGCAGAGCTCTTCCGCTCATAATACTAGGCTGTCACCTAATTCGCCCAGCGCTCCAAAATCAACACACAAAACACTGCAGGCTAAAGCCAGCGCCCCGAAAAGATGTATCGTAGTTTTCATAGAGTTAATAACAAAGCCAAAATATATTTTGTCATATCTACAAAAAACACAAATGAGAAGCAGCAGCTATCAGACAAAGTCTGATATTAGGGGCGCATGCTTCAGCTTGCAGATCTTTTGTGTTAATGATTAAAGTTTCTATACCGGTTTCTTACAAACCAATAAACCCAAATCAACACACAAACACCGCAGGCTGAAGCATGCGCCCCTTAAAAGATGTCTCGTAGCTTTCATTGATGTCGATAAAAAGCCAAAAGGTGTTGCGTATGATTCATAGATAAACGCTAATTAGTAGCGACAGCTATCAAGCGAAGCATGATATTAGGGGCGCATGCTTCAGCTTGCAGATCTTTTTGTGTTGGATAAACGAAAAAAGTAGCGGCAGCTATCAGACAAAGTCTGATATTAGGGGCGCATGCTTTAGCTTGCAGATCTTTTGTGTTAATGGTTAAAGTTTCTATACCGGTTTCTTACAAACCAATAAACCCAAATCAACACACAAACACTGCAGGCTAAAGCCAGCGCCCCTTAAAAGATGTGTCGTAGCTTTCATTGATGTCGATAAAAAGCCAGCAGGTGTTGCGTATGATTCATAGATAAACGCTAATTAGCAGCGATAGCTATCAAGCAAAGTCTGATATTAGGGGCGCATGCTTTAGCTTGCAGATCTTTTGTGTTAATGATTAAAGTTTCTATACCGGTTTCTTACAAACCAATAAACCCAAATCAACACACAAAACACCGCAGGCTGAAGCCAGCGCCCCTTAAAAGATGTGTCGTAGCTTTCATTGATGTCGATAAAAAGCCAGAAGGTGTTGCGTATGATTCATAGATAAACCCTAATTAGCAGCGATAGCTATCAAGCAAAGCCTGATATTAGGGGCGCATGCTTTAGCCTGCCAGTATGCGAGTTATCGCATACAACTATTAGCCACGTTGAGCGAAGCGAACTAATGCACAATTCAAAATGCTAAAATTCAACACACAAAACACTTCAGGCTGAAAAAAGGAATAGCAGAGCTCTTCCGCTCATAATACTAGGCTGTCACCTAATTCGCCCAGCGCCCCGAAAAGATGTGTCGTAACCTTCATTAATCACGATAAAACCAAAGCTTTACAACCCCTCGTATACTGTAATAGCTTCTTGCAGATTATCATAAAAAACCAATTCGCCTTGATGTAAAATAATGGCGCTATCGCAGAACTCTTCTATCTCTTTGAGATCGTGGCTAACCATAATCACGTTAGCGGTTTTACGTTTATCCAATAACGCTTGGCGGGCTTTTTTACGGAATTTTTGATCACCAACTGACGTCGCTTCATCAATCAAATACACTTCAAAATCAATGGCGATACAACAACCAAAAGCCAAACGTGAACGCATACCGCTTGAATAGCTTTTTACAGGCAAATCATATTTAATGCCTAACTCCGCAAACTGTTTTACCTTCTCTTCATATTCATCTAAATTCTCAACACCATTTACACGGCCAATAAAACGAGTATTTTCACGTCCTGTCATTTGAGGATGAATACCAGATGCTAACGCCACCGGCCATGAAATGGCCTTATCAGTTACCACCTTGCCTTTATTAGGATACTCACTCCCCGCTAGAATGCGGAACAGAGTTGACTTACCCGCACCATTCGACCCTAAAATCCCAATATTGTGACCATCAGGAATAGTAAAATTAATATTCTTAAAAATATATTGAGGGCCTAAATCGGAAGGATAATACTTAGTGAGGTTGTGTAATTTAATCATAGGTTGGCATAAAACTTTGTTATAAAGTGGATGGTTAGCTTATCGTTATTAACAAACAGGGGCAAGATAACGATAAGCAAAACACAACAATCATATTAAAAGCATGCACTAAACCAGCGCACCACGCTAACCAACAAGTCTAACGTTCAAAAACGAATTTAGAGACATTCTCTTGCAGTTTTTTAGCAATAGTAATTTGCGAAATAGCCTCATGCTTCGCAGATTCAGCTTTACTGTTCGTCTCATTCGCTAACATTGCAATCTTATTAATATTTTTATCTAACTCGGCGACAGTCACTGCTTGCTCTTCAGTTGCAGTAGAGATTAAATAACTCAAATCCTGTACTTCAGACATTTTACTTTCAAAGCTAGCAATAATTTCATCAGCTAATTTAGCTTGCTTAAGACTCTCATTAACCAGCCCTTCACTCTTAGTAGTCGCTTCAACGGTTAACTTAGAATCTAAAGTCATTGCTGATATTTTTTGTTGAATCTCTAAAGTCGACACCTGAGTACGTGTTGCTAACGTACGCACCTCATCTGCCACGACAGAGAAACCTCTACCCTGCTCTCCGGCACGCGCAGCTTCAATCGCTGCATTCAAAGCTAACAAGTTAGTTTGATCGGCAATTTCAGTAATAGTATCAACAATATCTTCAATGCTTTTTACGCCATTGTGCAAATCATTAATCGCAGATAACGTCACTTTAGTTTGCGAAGCAACTTGCTCAATACTCTTATGGTTATCTAATACACGTTGACGACCACTCTTAGATAACTCAACCGCATTAATAACCGCTTCGTGCGTTTTCTCAGTATGCTGAGCTACCTCATTGGCAGTTGAACTCATCTCTACCAGCGCCGTCGCGACCATGTTTAATTCATCTTTTTGCTGATTAACAATTTCTAAAGTGCCCGTTGAACTATCAACAACAGAATCAACAGAGGCTTCCACTTGTTTAGAAGAATCTTCAATATTCAACACAGTTTGTTTTAAGTTATTAATCACCTTACTCAAATAATTATTAAGCTGTCCAAATTCATCATTAGATTTAGAAGGTGGAATATTGCGTAATACACCTTGTGATAACGCATCAAGTTCGCCCATGAACTGTTTAATTGATTGGCGAATCAAGCGAGTCATCGCAATAGACAACAAAACAATACCGATTAAAATGGAAATCCCCACAATAATACTTAAGTTGTTTTGGCTTTCCGTACTGCTGTTAATTTCACTCGCTAACTTACGGTTTTGAGCAAAAGACTTATCTAACAATAAGCCCGTTAATATACTGGCATTATTTGTTTCTGCCTGTAACGTCGCAAAATCTGCTTGCTGCTGTTTTATCAAAGCAAGTCGTTGCTCTTGAATAGCTAACAACCCAGTATCACCTTCAATGGCATCCAATAAAGACAGCGTTAACTCAGATAATTGACGAACAAAGCTTTGATAAAAAGCATCATTTGACGCAAAAATTAGAGAAGGTAATAGCGTTGAATGTTGATTCTGCCAGCCGACAAACTGCCCACGGCTAACCGTTAAATCTTCTAATGAGGTCGCATTGGCAGTTTTTTCAATAATTAACATCCCAGCAATCACCGACCCATTAACTTCATTCACAATAGAAATCGTCGCTTCATCTTCAAGCTCAATTAACGTATCTGATAAAAGGGGAGCAATTTTCTCTAACAATGCATCTAGCGTCATCGTTATATCATGAGCCTTTTCAATGGCATCAACTACTTTGGCTTGTTTATCAATGAGTAAAGTAGATTGCGTATTAACGGTTTGCATATTGCTATTAAGTTGCGACAAGGCATCGTCAACAATGCCAGAAAATTCACTGCTTAATTGCAGCTCACCAAACTCTTTAAGCGTTGTTGCAATCAACTGATTATTTGCACTTAGCTGACTAGCCGTTTCTTTATATTCATTTGGCGTATGGCTAGATAGTAACTTGAGGATCAATGGTTCAGTCGCATTCACTAACTCATTGGTCTTTGAGGAGTAATTAATAACAGGAGCAGATTCGTTGTTAATCAGGGTTAAACCTACGATAACTTGCTTACCATTAATAAAGCTAAACAACACCATACCAATAAAAAGCACACCAATTAATGTAAAGCTTAAAATGATTTTAGTGGAGAGGTTAATATTAAAAATTTTCATAAATCCGTTTCACCTGCTAGTAGTGTCCATTTCCATTATAGACACTTTTTAATGATACTATTGGACTACATTTTTTACATTTTGTAAATTCAAACATCACAAAACTATAACCAATTGATTAGTATATGTAATCGCGGGTATTATACTAAAACTCTGAATAAGAAGCTGTGAATAAACACACGTTGCGCTATTTTTAAGCTTTGAATTTACAATAGCAGTGCTATTATTTTGTTAATTGAACAAACTATCCACCTTAGTTTGTGCATAACACTTCCAGGATGGAAACATAATGAAAAAAACCTCTACCTTTATACTTAGCCTTTTAGCCATGGGGTTCAGTGCCAATGTATTATCAGTCGACCTAAATATCGCTACGGTAAATAACGCCCATATGATGGAGATGAAAGCCCTCACTCCAGAGTTTGAAAAAAATAACCCAGACATCAAACTAAAATGGCATATCTACAATGAAGGTAGTTTACGCATGCGTGCCATTGCGGATATCGCCTCGGCTGGCGGCCATTATGATGTAGTAACTATCGGTCTATACGAAGCACCCATTTGGGCACAACGTAACTGGTTAATTCCGCTAAAACCCGAAGCAAGTTACGATGAGAACGATCTACTGCCTGCAATCAAATCTGGCCTATCTTATCAAGGCGAACTTTACGCAGCCCCGTTCTACGGCGAAAGCTCAATGTTGATGTACCGTAAAGACATTCTGAAAAAAGCGAATATTGAATTTAAAAGCAGACCAAATTGGACTGACATTGAAAAAGCAGCCAAAGCCGTACACGATCCAGATAACGACATGTATGGAATCTGTTTACGAGGTAAACCAGGATGGGGCGATAATATGGCCTTAGTCTCGACCATCGCTAATAGTTTTGGTGGACGTTGGTTTGACATGGATTGGCAACCAGAAATTAACAGCCCAGCGTGGAACAGAGCAGTGAGCTTCTATGTTGATTTACTTAACAACTACGGGCCACCGAATCCAGATAAAAATAGCTTTACTGAAATACTCTCATTATCTCGCGATGGTAAATGTGCCATGTGGGTAGATGCATCAATTGCAGCCTCTTTTTTAATGGATGAAAAACAAAGTAAATACTCTGAGTTATGGTCTTATACCGAAGCGCCATACCAAGTGACTACTCGTGGAGCTAGCTGGTTATGGTCTTGGTCATTAGCAATCCCTAAAGCCTCTAACAACGTTGATGCCGCGAAGAAGTTTATTAGCTGGGCAACTTCTAAAGAATATATTAAGAAAGTTGCAGATAAAAATGGCTGGGCAAACATCCCAACCGGCACCCGTTCTTCAACCTACAAGAACTCAAGTTACATTAACGCCGTTGGCGATTTTGCTAAAGCCGAGTTAGCCGCATTAAACGGCATCGACCCGAACAACAACACCCTCTACCCATCACCATACTCAAGCGTACAATTTGTACCTATCCCTGAGTTTGTATCGATAGCAGGTTTCGCCGGACAAAAAATCACCGAGGCACTACAAGGAAAAATCAGCGTAGAACAAGCCCTAGACAGCAGCCAAAAAATCGCCCTACGCGAAATGCGCCGAGCCGGCTACTAACCACCAGCAACAATCAGAAAGCATGGCGTCAAATACAACACCATGCTTTTCACACAACCACACTTGAAAACAACTAAACTATTAGTAAAAACACTTCGTAATACCCACAAATAAACACAAGCAAGCAGCGACAGCAATTAGACAAAGTCTAATATTAGGGGCGCAGGTCTTCAGCCTGCAGTTTTTGTGTTCAATACACGTAAATAGCGATAGCAATCAGGTGAAGTCTAATATTAGGGGCGCTGGCTTCAGCCTGCAGTTTTTGTGTTCAATACACGTAAATAGCGATAGCAATCAGGTGAAATCTAATATTAGGGGCGCATGCTTTAGCCTGCCAGTATGCGAGTCATCGCATACAAGGATTAAGCACAATGAGCAAAGCGAACCAACATGCATTTCACAACATAAAACATTAAAGTCAAAACAAGCAGGCTAAAGCCAGCGCCCCAGGGTCAATACATGTTTAGTCACTTTTATAGATAACATAAATAATAAAGTTATAATTGTTTCGTTGAATTAAAAAACAAACACAAATGAGAAGCGGCAGCTATCAAGCAAAGCTTGATTTCGGGGCGCATGCTTTAGCTTGCAGATCTTTTGTGTTGTTTTTTTAGGTTTTTCTATCTTTTCAATTACAAAGTAATAACCCCAAAGTCGACACACACAAAATAAAACACTGCAGACTAAAGTCAGCGCCCCGAAAAGATGTGTCGTAGTTTTCATTGATATCGATAGTCCTCAAAAGATGCCCCGCAATAACCACAAAAAACACAGGAAAGTAGCGATAGCTATCATACGAAGTCTGATATCCGGGCCGCTGGCTTCAGCCTGACAGTATGCGAGTCATCGCATACAACGATTAAGCACAATGAGCAAAGCGAACCAACATGCATTTCACAACATAAAACATTAAAGTCAAAACAAGCAGGCTAAAGCCAGCGCCCCAGGGTCAATACATGTTTAGTCACTTTTATAGATAACATAAATAATAAAACTACAATTGTTTCGTTGAATTAAGAAATAAACACAAATGAGAAGCGGCAGCTATCAAGCAAAGCTTGATTTCGGGGCGCATGCTTTAGCTTGCAGATCTTTTTGTGTTAATGGTTAAAGTTTCTATATCGCTTTCCTATAAAACAATAAACCAAGATCAACACACAAAATAAAACAAGCAGACTAAAGTCAGCACTCCAGGGTCAAAATCAACACACACAAAACACTGCAGGCTAAAGCCAGCGCCCCAGGGTCAAATCAACACACAAAATAAAACACTGCAGACTAAAGTCAGCACTCCAGGGTCAAAATCAACACACACAAAACACTGCAGACTAAAGTCAGCACTCCAGGGTCAAAACCAACACACACAAAACACTGCAGACTAAAGTCACCACTCCAGGGTCAAAACCAACACACACAAAACACTGCAGACTAAAGTCAGCGCCCCAGGGTCAAATCAACACACACAAAACACTGCAGACTAAAGTCAGCACTCCAGGGTCAAAACCAACACACACAAAACACTGCAGACTAAAGTCACCACTCCAGGGTCAAAACCAACACACACAAAACACTGCAGACTAAAGTCAGCGCCCCAGGGTCAAATCAACACACACAAAACACTGCAGACTAAAGTCAGCACTCCAGGGTCAAAACCAACACACACAAAACACTGCAGAGTAAAGTCAGCACTCCAGGGTCAAATCAACACACACAAAACACTGCAGACTAAAGTCAGCGCCCCGAAAAATGCATAGACCCCACCCCATCACGGAATAACCACAACCATCTCATCATCTAACTCATGCAACTTGGCTTTCAATGCCTGCTTTGCTTCGTTATCACCATGTACTATTACTACTTTTGCAGGGCCTTTGCGTATACGTTTAATGAAATTAACTAGGTTAGATTGATCTGCGTGTGCTGAATAGCCGGAAATAGTATGCACGCCTGCTTTTATATCTCGCTTATCACCGTCAATAAATACATAACCGCCGCTTGGTCCATATTGCTGAATCTGACGCCCTAACGTTCCTTGTGCTTGATATCCCACAAACAACACATCGGCGGTTGGCTCACCAATAAAGCGTTTCAAATAATTTACCACCCTGCCACCGCTACACATACCACTGGCCGCAATCACAATTGCTGGTTTATTACGATTCGCCAAATACTCAACCACTTGCATATGCTCTTGGTGCGAATCCACCGTATACAAAGCATCAAAATTAAGCGGTTGCCTTCCCTGCTTCACTCGTCTTTTCGCTTCTGCATCCCACAACGTTTGAAAAGCTTTATAATGCTCAGTGAACCTAGCTGCCATCGGCGAATCCACGATCACCTCAATATCCGCTAGCTTCTTAAACTTAGCCCTAGCCGTAATCTGCTCTAATTCGTAAAGCAACTCTTGAGTACGACCAATACTAAAAGCAGGAATAATCACCACGCCATTATCACTAATCGCCTTAATTAACACCCTCTCTAAACTCTTAGCACGATCTCGACGCCCTTGATGATTTTTATCACCATAAGTACTTTCAATCACCACCACATCAGCTTTATAAGGGCTTTTAGGTGAAGCTAACAAAGGAGAATAAGTCGCACCGAGATCACCAGAAAAAACAACACGACTAGATACCTCAGCGACAGGTTTAACATCAACTTCAATATAAGCAGAGCCAAGAATATGCCCCGCAGGTTGGAATTTTACTTTAGCTCTAACATCCCCTACCAACTTCAATGCAAACCATTGTTTATAAGGCACTGCAACCAACTGAGCTTGTAAACGCGACAAACAAGCCTTAATGATCGATTGATTACGCGTCACACCTACTTTCAATGCATCTTCAATCACCATAGGCAACAACGCAGCCGTCGCTTCCGTGGCAACAATAGGCCCACTAAAACCAGCCGCCAGCAAATAAGGCAAACGTCCAACATGGTCAATATGACAATGCGTCACCAACAAAGCTTGCACCGTACTAATATCAAACTCAATAGATAAAAGGTCATCGTCACCTCGCCCGGAGGTTTCAGCACCTTGGAACAAACCACAATCCACCAACACACTATTACGTTCGTCAATCATCAACTGATGACAAGACCCCGTCACACCATTAACCGCACCATGATGAAGAATATCCATATTCGTTCCCCTCCTTCTCAAAAGTATTGCAAAGAGTATGGTTCACATCATGTTAAATACAAAAAGGGCTTAGTTAAAATGAGAAGTAAATGAGAGGGAAAACAAAATGAAGGAATCAAAGGCACTAAATCAGCGTACTATCAGCTTAGTGCCTTAATCAATGTGAAGAAATAAAATCTACTTTTTAATAGTCAAAGATTTATAGGTCAATTGCTGACCCGTTTCCTTGGCAAACACCTCAACCTTATCGCCCTTTTTACAATGAGCAGATAAAGCAACATGAACACCAATATAACGCTCACGCGGGAAGTTAACTTTAGGTTGGCCACCATAAAACCCATCAGCAACCACAGTTTCAATCACCTCACCATTACACAAGACCTCAAACTCAACAGGCTTTTCAGAGTGACTATAATAGGCACAACCGATCAACACATTATTAGGATTAATCATAAAATGACTATAAACCCACTGTTTATTTTCTTGGCTTAATTTAATGCGTTGTTTATGTAGGAACCGAACTTGTTTCACACACTCAATATCTTGCTTATTCTGTTCGCTAATCTTCTTTCTCAATGCAACTGAAATAGCCTCTTTTTCAATGGTTTTTTTACCATTTACATTAGCATTTTTAACAGCTAAATTAAGATTGTAATACCCATTGATCAAATCAATACTTTCATCATAACAATCCGTTAAACCAATATAACCAATTAACCCAAGCGGCATTGGATTCAAATTCTTACGCTGGAAGTTAGAGGCTGCAGGACGTTTTAAAAATTGCTCAATATCACCTTTAAAACCATGATACGTCACATAATGGTTAAAATGAGAAATCACTTGTTCAACAGGATCGCGCACAAAAGCAATAATATGACGAGCAGAAACCATATCTGAATAACGTGGAAAACTAACATGCCCCGTTACCCAAGTATTTTGCATCGCCTTTAACTCATTCTTAAATGCAAAAGGTGATTTATCCCTATAGATAGCGCTTTGTATCTGTTTCGCAGTATGTTTGGACTTATCACCATAATCACCCAGCACAACAAACTTATCTTCTAAGGCCCTTCTAAAACTAGTACCTGCCGTTTTAGGGATATGAATAAAGAAAAAGTTATTATTTTTTTCTTCGTCACTTAACTCCCTGACTAAACTATTTGCCGAACAGATACTCTTGGTTACATTTTTGGCATTTTTGACAACATCAATAAAAGCCAACCGTTCTTGCTCAGTTGTCCAAGGGTAAACATACCCTTGTTTGCCTTTTAATGATGACTTAATAGCTTGATTACGTTGAATATCCTCTTCACTCTTATGCGTTGGCGCATCCTCTGAAAGCAAACCAGTATTAATACAAGGAAAGCTAGCATGGCTATCAGTTAAACCATTAAAACCTTGATTAATAAAACGCTGAGTCCATTCAACATGGCCGCAACCATAACCTTTAAAAACAGGGTTCAAATATCCCACTTTCTGAAAAGCGCTTAAACTCGTCGCAGTACATTGTCCAGTCACTGATTTAGAAACATATGGAGAGTATATTTTACCCGTTCCTTTTATTAACTTAGTATCACCAATAACTCGCTTATGTGCAAAATTAACATGGCCCCATGTTAAAGCCGTTAATGCCCATGTTGCATCCCAGCCTTGAGCAATAGGTTTACAATCATCTTCTAGTAAAATGCTCACATCACACTGTTCAACTTCATGTAAAAAATAAAGCGCACGGTTTTTATTAGCGACTACTCCTGAATTACTCAGACTAATACAAGTAACCCCATTTTCATCACACCAAGTTTTAGTACCATCTTGGCTGCCATCATCGGCAACCACTAATACAGTCTCTTTATTAGAGAAAGCATTAATCTGTTTAATGTTATCTTGTAGTCGCTCAAGGCGATTATAAGTAATTACCGCAACACCTACTTTTATATTATCTAACGTCGCTTTTTCTAATAAAGGCAAGTTAATAAAATCAACAGCGGCAGTAGGCTGAAAGTAACGAAAAAAAGTTAATAATTGATATGTTTGAACAGGGTAATGTTGCTCTGCCGCAATAATTAAAGCTTGTAAATAGTTGCCCTGTTCAGAAGTTAAACCAGTGCGACGCTTAAACCACATTAAGTTTTCTTTTATCGCATCAAGTGACAATTGATCACTGTCTACCAGTCCCTTTTTTTGATAATCGATAAATGCCTTAGGCTCAGAACGTCCTTGTACACTATGTTGAATTTTACTTACCATTTTTTTAAACATTATTGATTATCACCAAAAATAAATTTCATCTTCCTACTCCAACCTTTTACTAAAGAAAGCTTCTTGTTGTTTAGCTCATATTTAACATAAATATTAGTAGGATCAACTTTTAACGCAGCTAATAATAAAGATTGGCTGATATCACTTTCATCACCCTTAAAATACCAAGCTGCATCTAATAACTTGCTTAATTGTTGCTTTTTCTCAGGTAACTTTTTTCCGGGGGATTTATGTGCATGAGGTAGACTTAGCTGGGTTAAAGGAACACCAGCTTTCTGTAAAAAGTGACCTAAATCATCTGGTTGACAGCTAGCTAAATCTAAATGGATAAAATGTGCATCAGGGTATTCAGAAAAATAGCTCAACACATTAGTCACATGTTGGTGGTATTGCTTGTGCCAAACCTCAATAATATCTGCTTTAGGTTTATCTAAAATACAACGATAACGGTCTAAATAACTCCCGCCACCATGTCTTAATCGACTGTTTATCCAGTCATCAACGGGCCGTGTATTTAAAATAAAAACAGCGTCAGGGTAAGAGCGGTGTAGAACTTTAAACAGATCATTAGCAACATATTGAAAACCATCAGGCGTTAAGGACTCCATATCAGAGAAAGCATCATAATCATCTAACCCTTTTAATAAATCATCCCCATTATCATAATTCTTAAAAATAGTATTCGCTAATTGCCCTTTCATATAATGCACAGAGCGAATACCATTTGCCACTAAGAAGTCATGAATGCTTAACGTACCGCACTTATTAAAACCAATTTGGAATATTTTAGTGTTCATCGTAGAGTAAAATCTTCTCTATCCAATGTTAACCATTGGCTATAACAAGGGTCGTTTAACAAAGGCTCACCCCATGTTTTTTTCATATAATTCACTTCACTCGCAAAGCGTGCTTGTTTCTCTGGTGTATCTTCAGTACCACGACTAATAGACTCATGGTGCACCATTTCAATATAAGGTGACCATAAATTTCGATAACCAGCCTGTTGAACCTTCAAGCACAAGTCTACATCATTAAAGGCAATGGTTAAATGCTGTTCATTTAGTCCACCAACCTGTTCAAATACATCTTTGCGTACCGCTAAACAAGCCGCTGTCACAGCCGATAAATTTTGAGTAACCTTCAAGCGTTTAAAATAACCATCATGCCCTTTTGGGAAATACTTATGAGAATGCCCAGCAACCCCACCTAACCCGGTGATCACACCAGCATGTTGTAAATTACCATCAGGATAATAAAGTTTAGCACCGACACAACCAATATCAGGGCGGCTCATATTTACCACCATCTCCGTTAACCAAGGCTCAGACAATATTTCAATGTCATTGTTCATTAACACTAATAAATCGCCTTTCGCTTGTGTGACCGCATAATTATTAATCGCAGAATAATTAAAAGGCTTATCGTATGAAATAAGCCTAACCTTACCTTCCGCTTCAAGTACATTGAAGTAATCGACACTATCAAGTTCATCAGATTGGTTATCCACCAATAGAATCTCAAAATGAGGATATAAGGTTTTTTTATAAATAGAGTTAATACACTGCTTAACTAACTTTTTAGCATTCTTGGTAGGGATAATAATTGACACTAAAGGTTGCGGATCAGGAATTGGCCAATTCACTTTATAAGTATTAGCAAGTTTACCGAATTCAACAGAAGTAACTTGACCAGCTAACGCATCCTGTAAAGCTTTTAACCCAGCTTGAGCAGAGTATGATTTTTCAGATTCAGCCAAAGCAGTAGAACCTTGAATAGCCCGCCAATGGTATAACACATAGGGCACATGCACTATCTGTTGGTCATTGCACTTAGCAAGACAGCGTAATAACAAATCATAGTCTTGACTACCTTCAAAGCCAACTCGAAACCCACCTACAGATTCCACTAGCTCTCTCTGATAAACACCAAGGTGAGAGACATAATTCATTGAGTATAATAAATCTCGATTCCACTGTGGCTTAAAGTGCGGCAAAACACGTTCACCTTTTTCAGTAATCTTATCTTCATCACTATAAAACACTTTGGCTTGAGGATTATTATGAATAGCCTCCGCCATCGCAGACAAGGCATCACAATGTAACAGGTCATCATGATCCAATAACACAATATAATCACCAATAGCAGCGGCTAAACCATCATTAGAGGCTTTTGAAATATGGCCATTGTCAAAACGTTGAATAACATTAATACGCGTGTCATCAACCAATGAATCAAGGTAATCCGTTAATGCAGCATCTTGAGAGGCATCATCAACAATCACCAACTGCCAATGGCGATAGCGTTGCCCAATAACGGAAGCAACCATCTCTTTAAATAAACGAAGCTCAGGCTGATAGGTTGGTACAATAATTGAAAAGCACGTTTGGTAACGTACAATGTTAATAGCAGATAGCAAACTATTTTGTGCTGTTTGGATTTCAGAATACCCCCCATCAAGGGGGAGTTTCATAAAATACTTTCGGTATAAACGAGCAAGCCAGTCTATTTTTCGTAGTTGTTGACGAAGAGGCATGAAATATTTACTAAACATCAGACATCCGTGTAAGAAAACTATAGAGAGTTACCAATAATATGATTCATTATTAGAGTGGCAACATACCATGCAATAATTGCTTAATATGTAATGACCTAATATATAGTGAATCAACTAAATGGTGATCTTGTCCTGCGGGGATATACTTCAAATCGACTAACCCTTTGTTATCTTTATCTTCTACCAAATAATTAATATCAAAGTATTTCATACCAGAAGTAACAGCAGTGTCCTGTAAGGCCTTATTAAACTTCAAATGGTAATAAGATCTTTCTAAATTCGATGGGAAAGCCGCATTCAGTTTTTTCTTATATTCAAGAATACTTGCGCTATCAGTTATATTTTCAGTAATGATCCTAGAAGTATAATTAACGGCCTTCACTCGACTATTTGTTAACACAGATAAATTAATACCTTTAAAAATAACGTTATTTACATCAATCCCTAACTCACTAACTAAAGTAATAGTATTGTTTATGTATGTTTCTACAAGTTCAGATGCAAAAGTATGAAAATCAATATCATCGCCTTTTACAACTTTTTTGTAATAATACCCTAGTTCAACATCAACCTGCCCTAAAGCAAAACATAAAACATCTGGTTTAAACTGATTAACCTTCCTAATAAAAACTTCACGGCTATTCAAAGAGCTTTTTCTTTTACCAAAACCAGAAATTGTTGCACCAGATAAAGAAACGACTTCACATGCAATTTTTTTAAAACTTGGGTAGATTTCTTTCATTTCGTCAGATAATTTTAGAAGCTGACTGTGGCTATCACCAAATACCAATATTTTCATAATTTACCTTACTAACCTCTTAAATTCTGCAAGTAATTACTCTCTAACTGTAAATATTAATGTTTATCAATGATATAGCTAAATTCAGAAAGTAATCACTCTAGAAGTTTCCCTAATGAAAAATAATTACATTTCCAGAGCTGTTAATTTATTAAGGAAAACTGGAAGTTAGATATATCACATTAATAGAAAGCAACACCAACACTGTCCAAACTACTTTACAAACACCTTTTATATTACATAAAAATAATGTGATTTATTCCATTCCGAGAGCAATTATTACCTTTACCTTCATTCATATTTTTTAATTATCCCTCTCAAGTCTTTTGATAGATTCTTGTACCTGTCTTTAGTTTGCAGCTCTATCTGCTTTACTTTATTCACTAAACCTTTTTTGCTATCTTTTTTTACTCTACTAATATAATTTATGACATTTATATCATTATCATTCAGTTTATCCCCTAGACATTCAAATACTTCACATATATTTACTTCTCCAGATGGTTTCTTTTCAGGAGAGTGAAACTTATGATTTTTATTTACGACATCACTAATTAAAAAGTAATTGCCGTTAATTTCTTTCCCTTTTCTTTTAAATATATGAATTTCATCTATTACGTTTTTAGAAAACACCATGTTATGAAACGCAGTTCCTTCAACTCCAGCAATTTGCTTAGCAGAATTAAAGACAGATATTTGCTCTTGAAAACTCAGCTCTTCTAATTGGATAATTTCCCAACCTCTAAATGATAATAGTATTTCGATAATGTTTTCGTTTGCATATGAATTAAAACCAGAACGACTTAGCCATACTTTTTTATTGGAGTATTTAGAGTTTTCTTCACTATTTCTACTTAGGTATGAATAATGATTTTTTGTAAATTTAGACCATATAATATAGTTTCTATCCGTTACAGTAAGTTCTTCACACTCAATTGTTTCCTGAACAAAAATATGATTAACATTTTCTAAACCAAGGTGTTTAAATATTAAATCTTGAAACTTTTTTCTATATTTAGTGTTACCAACCCAAATAATGTTTTCTTCACCATTATAATTAGATAGCCTAGATAAAGACTCGAGTATAAAATGACCATAATGAGCATACAAATAGCCACCAAAAAAGCTTTTACCTTTAATTGTTTCTATACTGTTATTATTGGAATTTACCACATTTAGAACTGCTTCATCCGGGTAGTTAATATAATCAATCACACCCTCTCTTTCTCTATAAAAATCAGGTACAGTTACTTTCCCTTCTTCTTCTATTAAGTTTTTTTGTAGCACTTTTACATTATAATATGTTCTCATCTTTACTTCCTAATTAGAGAATGGCAATTTTGTTTTATATTCTGAGATTTTTTTGTTTATAAATGAGCCATTTGGCCTTATCTTCTTTGCCATCTCCATTAATACTAAAGCTGTTTCAATTTTATTATCTTTTTCTAGCTCTAAAGCTATATCCCTGAGCACTGTAGCATCACGATCTTCTAACTTATCTCCTTTGAGGTTATTTATTAAAAGGTTAAGTATCGAATCTACATCTGAATTGTTTATGTAATAATCACTATTCTCTGGATATTTATTGAAATCTTTACTGAAGTGTATGCCATATTTATCTTCAATTAATGCATTTGATGCCTTAAATTGATTAAATAAATTTATAGCTTCTACTCGATTGGGCATAACTTTGATATCATCTTTATTTATTTTTTTTCTGATTTTTCTGATCACATGAGGTGGGGCATTATTCTCAATTAACTTATGAGACACCAAGCTTTGTCTTCTATTTACTCCTTCATTAATAAATAAACTCTCCAATTTAGTTTGTAAATTCAAACGAGTTGAAAAATCTAAACATATATCATTACCATGAAGTTCATCAAAATTAGCAATAATTATATTTTCCTCGCCAAATACCTCTTCCCAAAGGCTTATTTTTTTATTGAAATCTAAGTACTCATATAAAGCAGTCGTTAATTCCGGTAGTGCATTAGGGCTATGGCCACATAAAACACTTGATATTAACTGATTTCTTTTCGTTCCTTTACTGCTCTGCTGTTTAAACGATAAAGCTAATTTATCTTGTCTGCGTAGATATACGACTATTTTAATATTTGAAAACTCTTTATTTAATTTGTTCTTTAAACTGAGTAACAATTTTTTATTATTTATAGCTGATAGGTGTTCACCAGAGATAATATTATTATCATATTGAACATTATTAATTAGTTGATCTATTTTATTGGAAATCCTAGTTATCAACCCCAACTTATCATGCTCAAATTCAACAATATTAGATGAGTTACCATCTTTATCTAAATGCAAAAAATCCCAATTTAATTCATTTAGTTGTTCCTTTGCATTTAATAATGATTTTTGAAGAGAACTAGATCCTGTTTTATGGCACCCTATGTGTAAATATAGGCTTTTAGATGCGGTGTTTTGAACCTTGGATAGATGTGACAAATAATCTTTATACTTTGATTTTATTTCTTGATACTCACTAATATATGAAGAGAACTGCTCTTTGGCTAAATCATCAGTTACTTCATTTTTATCCATACTTTTGAAATACTCATCATTATGTCTTATAACTCCTTTTTTCCCCATTCCTCTACCTCGAGTTCTTCTATTTATGAACTCTTCATGGCTTTTAACTGCATAATGATTTAATTGTGCTGTATCTAACGCAGCTTTTCCTTCCGATAAAGGAGATGAACCTTTTCTAAATTCATAATATACATTAGATTTTTCTTTATTTTCTGTCGGCACGATCCACTTTAAATCGGTTATATCTTGGTCGTTAGTAAAGAAAGGTCTATGAGGTCCGAATCCCCTCACTGTTTCAGTTAACTTCCATAATGATTTTAAAGACCTATTAACCTCGTCATCATCTGAAGCCCTTTTTATAAATCTATTAATTACCGGCTTATCGTTGTAGTCCGTTTCATATGAAGAACCAAAAATAGCCCAGTTGAAAGAGATAACATCTGGATTTTTAAACTTTTCAATAAGAGATTGAAGACTTTTATCTTTCTTTAAGACTAAGAACTCATCCATATCTACCATTAATACATAATCAATATTTTGGTTTGCTTTAATAATAGGAAATACAGTATTAGCCCCACTAATTTGTGGCTTTGTCCCTTCTTTTACTATGTTTTCTACAAAGTTGACATTACTATCAATTGTGTTCAAAAATTTTAATACATGCTCACTATCATCCGAACAATTATTGTAGACATAATAAAATGTAGTAATGCCTAATTTTTTATACCATAAATAATGTTCAATTATGTAAGGAGATTCGTCTTTAAGAAATGAAACTAAAGCAATATTCATCGTTTTACCCTTTAATAAATTTTTATAGTGTTGGTTTTTTATTACGGTTGCGTAACCAATTTCGTTTATTCTCTTTCCGATACGATTATTAAAATCGGAAATAGCTTTTATGGTTAACAATTCAAACTAATTGACCACAAATAACTTTGTTATTTAGTACGCATAATTGGTTACATTATGCAGTTGAACAGATATTTTTTTATTTAGGAAATTAATACTTATATTTATTGCAACTCATAATAAGCCCTTGTATGAGAGCTTTCTTAGCACTAATTGAAAAAGTAAGTTTTAATCATATTTTAACCATTTGACTGTTTTTATTTGTTCTTTGGACCATAACGCTAATACTTTATGTCTAGATGCGTTTTTACTATCCTCATAAACTTCTAAAGGAATAGGAAAATTAAAAGGAGGCGCTTGTAAATTTAATAGCCTCCACTGCCCTGTTAATATATCTTTATTGTTCTTCACATCTATCATCGTTGTAAGTAAACAGTATTCAATATGACTTTCAATAAAGTTATTCAAAACCTTTTTAATATCTTTATTAGAAAGGTGAATGAAACAATCCCTACACAACCAAACATCGGATGCAGGCATATTTTGAGACGTTAGATCAAACTCAATAAAATTTGTTTCTAAATTGAAATAATTTATAAGGTTATCTTGTATTATTTCTTTGACTATATCCCCACCTAAATAAGTAACATTTGAGTAATCTACGTTTTTAAACCAGTTAAAATCTCCGCAAGGGCAGTCAAAAATAGAACTAATCTCGTATTGAGATAAAAACGAGTTAATACCTTTTACCAAGGTTTTTGTTACTAGTTTTTCAGAGCCTGGACCTGACCGGCTTTCATCACTATTCCAAACGTTATTTTTATATATATTGGTAAAAGTATTTTTATACTCACGATTCATAACACGCAATTCTCTTTACCAAAATAGCTGTTTAAAAAAGCAATTTGAAGTTCATATCGTTTATTTAAAATGTTACGCGTTTCAGATGAAACTATGCCAGTTTCACCAATGGCATTAACTTTTTTCGTTAACATTTGTAAGTATTTAGTTTTATCTACAGGTGTACCTAAAAACTCTTCAAGTTCTAAATGAGTTTTATCTCCTTGTGAAACAATATTGTCATAGGATAAAAACAACACATTCGAAAAGTATTTTTTATAATTTTTCAACATATTCTGATAATCATTTAAGCTATCTTGCTGTTTCATCCATTCTTTAGAGTCCGCCATTGTCTCTACTAACATTTTTTCAAAAGTCTCAGGTTCAAAACCTTCGCCGTTATAAACTTTAAGCAGCTTAAAAGCTGATAGAAACCTTTCAGTTGGATTACGAGCAATTAAAATAATTTTACTTTCTTTACCCACAGCCTTAGCTAGCTGTTTAACACCTTCTTCGGGCAAAATCATGTACTCAGGAGTTATTTCCCCCACTTTTTCGTTACCCATTAAACAAGGTCTATAAAGATCCAAGTAGTCAATATTTTTAATTGCTTGGTTAGCGAGTAGTTTATTTGCTCTTAAATAACATTTGTATTTTTTACTTTTTAAATAACCATGTTCGTTAGTTGAGATTATTCTTTCGAGCTCCCTATCAACTTGCTTTCTCGAATATTTTGTTAAAACATCTTGATGTCTAACGTTATAAAGCGTATCGAAGTAATGCAGCTCCTTTACTGGGTGCATAAAAATATTAGTGCACTCATCTAAAATCCTATGTAACAAAGTAGAACCAGCTCGTTGAGACCCTATCCCTATAACAAATTGCGGCTTTTCCATTAATATAACTCTCTTAATTCTTCAACCTGCTTATCCACTAGTCGGATATTAGATTGTTCTATTGTTTGTTTAAACTTGTTCACACTTGTATCAATCTTATTGATTGCTTTAACAACACCTGTTAAATCAGGCTTAATACGTAACCCCGTTTTACCTTCGATAACATCTTCACCTATTCCCCCCAGTTCACTAGCCACAACCCAACAACCGCAAGCAGCAGCTTCTCGGGTCACTAAACCATAACTTTCAGGCCACATAGAGGGGGCAAATAACACGTCCATTTTTTGGTATAAAGCCGTGACACCAGTTTGACTAACACGACCAATAAAGGTCACAGGAACTTTACCCCAAAATGTTTTTTCAATATGCCCTTCATCTTTAGCATGATCGACAATTAACATTTCAATATTTTTAGGCTGTTCCTGCTCTACAGCTTTTTTTAATAAGAAATAACCTTTATGGTTAGCCATACCACCAATATGTGCACAAATAACCTTATCGCTATCAGAAGTATCTTTTTCACCCCACTCAACCGTTGAGCTGATACCATTTTTATTTACCTGTATTTCTGGGTAACCATTCTTACGGTAAATAGCAGCAAAACTTTCTGATACTGTTAATAGATGCTTTGCACCTTTTAATAGCTCTTTAAAATAGATTAAACGTTCAATAGAATCACCTAAATTAACATTGTTAGGTAATGTTCTTGGCGCAAACATATCTGGGTGGCCATCAGGGTAAACATTATCATCAGCATCCACTAAGAATTGATGATCAGAAATCCACCAAGCATCATGTGCAGTAATCACATAAGGAATATCGTTATCTTTAGTTGCTTCAATCACCGAAGCCGTTAAGCGTTGAACACAATGGAAATGCACTATATCAGGCTGCTCAATCTCGATGAATTGCTCAAATAGATCATACATTTCTGGGTCTTGTGCATGCCAATCCATATTTTCACGATATAAAACAGTAGTGCGATAAACAGTGACGCCTTGGTGTTGATAACTCGTGAGTTCATAAGGTGTTGTACAGCGGTCATCAGAGGTAAACACCACTAAGTCGTATTCATCACCATATTCTTGTTGCAATATATCAAAGTTATCTGACACAACACGCGTTGCACCACCTATTGCTTGTGGTGGGAAAAATACATTAACTAAGGCTAGTTTCTTCTTCGCTTTAGTAGACTTAGGTAATAGAGCATCTAAACCTTCAACTAAGCTTTTGCCTAAATGATCAACAGAGTATTCAGTTTCTACTTTTTGTAGGGCGTTACTAGCAATGCTTTCACGTAATTGGTTATCAGTAATCAGGTTATTCAATGCATCAAACCATTCTTGCTCATTACTAGCAATAAACGCATCTTCACCATTAGTTAACACATCTCGATAATTAGCAGTAGTGCTAACCACTGACGGAATACTAAAACAGGCTGCTTCAAACCATTTTAATTCACTCTTACAACCATTTATCTCATCATCATCTAATACCGCTAGGCTAATATCAGCTTGAGCTAAAAATGCCCAATAGGCTTTTACATTTTTTATGGGTGGGACTTGTTGCAATTGCTCTTTATAACGCGCGATAAAAGCTTTAGGTAATTGTAAATATCCAGCAATAACTAAACGAGCGTGCTTATGTTTGTTTAAAATACGCGTTAAAGCAGGTAAAGCTTGATCAATAAAATCACTATTATGAGCCTGGGTGCCACTGCCATAAAAGATGTCAATGGTTTTTTTATGCGACTTATCTTCTTTTCTTATAACGTTTAACTTATCCAACCCATTACGATGCAATAGACAAGTTTTATCCATCACTATATTTTGCAATTTATCACATAGCAATTGAGTAGAAGATATACCAAAACGACATTGTCTAGCAGCAGCATAAAAGCTTGCCATCGACTTACGTAATTCGATATGTGTATCTAAACCAATATAACCACCAAATGAATCGATAGGTGCTGGATAACTCTCTTCAAAGAGTAAATCATCGATTTCATAAAAGGAGGCTTTACCATTAGCATTCACTTGTGCCATGGTTTTTATTACTTCAGGTACGGCAGGCACACGATAAAAGATAACAACATCATGCAAAGCAATTTCATTTTGATGTTGCTCAAGCTTCATCCAATCTACCGTTGTAACTTCTTTACCCTGAGACTCTAATTGCTCTACTTTTTGATCAATACGATAGCGAATACATTGCGGTACATGATAATCCCCAATGATTAACACTTTATCTGTATTTAATATTTTTAGTGATTGCTCATCAACGCCGCCGTAAAAGCTAAAGTATGTTTGATAAATAATATCGCTGTATTCTAAAACTTTTCCTTTTAAGTCTTTACGTTTATCTAACGTAGCGAGCATATGCACACCACCTAGATAATCCCAATAAAACTTTTGAATGAAGTTTTTAAGCAGTTCAAAACTATAGGTAAATTCAGGTCGACTTTTTTGTAGCTGGGTTAAGAAGGTAACACCGCGTTTAAATTCAGATTGTTTTTCAAAACAAAGTAATAAACGCTCAATTACTTGCAAAGAGAGCTTTTCAGAAGCATCAACTAAGTGTTGGTAGGCTTTTTCTGCATCTCGATAGTTTTGCTTATTAAAGAAATAATCCCCTACTAAAGTCATTAACTTACTGTCATCAAAAGTAGAGATAAAACGAACCGCTTCAGTTGTACGCTGCTGTTGCTCATAACAAAGTAAAAGGTTATTAACTAAAGAAGTCGTCGCTTTTCTTACTTTAGGAGAGGTTATTAAAAGAGCAGACTTATAAATTTCTTGTGCAGTTCTATAATCCCTTTGATCTAAATAGGTGTGCCCTAAATGCGCTAAAGCATCACAGCTCTCATTAAAATATAATGCCATTTGCCAGGCTGTACGTGCAGATTCTAAACTAATATTTTTTTTGTTTTTTTTATACTCTAAATAACATTTATTAGCTAATTGATCATAAAAGTCAGAATTTTTAACGACATCTTCGTAAAAGCGAATAGGTTGTCTAATATTACCAACAGCAACATTCAATACATCCATTGCAGTAAGCATGTACTCATTGTTTAACGCGATGGTTTTATTGATATCCAGCTTTTTAATATCTAGGTAAACACTACCGGAGTTTTGCTGCGCCCACTCTTCTAATGTTTTAACTCTACTCTCTGCTTTACCATTAGTCAGCCAGTGGATCTTAGCTTGCTGTAAAGAGGTTATTCCTGCTTCAAATAAATCAGGATAATAAGCGAGGTAAAAATCTAAATCTAATTCGAAGTCGAACTCTGCCATAGACTTTACGCCTTTAGCATAGAGCATTGCCTCTAAATTAGGGAAACGCCCCTCTTTTTTACCGGTAAAGTGCCAGTGATTCTTTAAGCGTTTATTAGATAACTCGCTTAAATCTGGATAACTGGCACGGTAAAAATCAACATCTAAGCTGCTTTCATGAGCAGTAATAAGACGACTCATGATTTTTGTTTTTACACTCATTTTTTGGCGGCCTCTAGTAGCTCACTCCACCAAGCTTCATTTGTTAAATACCATTCAACCGTCTTTTTAATCCCTGTTTCAAAGGACTCAACTGGCTTGTAACCTAGTTCATTATTGGTTTTAGTTGCATCAATTGCATAGCGCCAGTCATGACCTGCACGGTCTTCAACAAAGGTAATTAACTCTTCGGCTTTGTTGGCTAATGCAGATTTAGCTGTTGGGTATTTAGCCGCTAATTCAGGGGTATTTTGAAACTGTTCGTTAAGCATAATGCACACTAGTTTAACGATATCGATATTCGCCCATTCATTATGGCCACCAATATTGTAGTTTTCACCTAAGCGACCTTTGTTTAATACCAATTCGATACCACGTGCGTGATCTTCTACATATAACCAATCACGAATTTGCTGACCATCACCGTAAACAGGTAGTGGTTTGTCATGCAAAATATTAGTAATAATTAACGGGATCAGTTTCTCTGGGAAGTGGTACGGCCCATAGTTATTTGAACAGTTTGATGTCGTTACTTCTAAGCCATAAGTATGGTGGTAAGCACGCACTAAGTGGTCACTTGCTGCTTTTGATGCTGAGTAAGGTGAGTTTGGTGCGTACGCAGTGTCTTCAGTAAAGGCTGGATCATGAGGACCTAATTCACCGTATACTTCATCGGTTGATACATGATGGAAACGGTGTTTAAGTGGTGCTTCGCCTTTCGCTTTAGGTTCATCAATCCATACTTTTTTGGCTGCTTTTAATAGGCTATATGTACCAATAATATTGGTTTCAATGAACGCATCTGGCCCAGTGATTGAACGGTCAACGTGAGACTCTGCTGCAAAGTGAACTAAAGTATCAATGCTATATTCTTTTAGTAAGCTTTCCACTAACGCAGTATCGCAAATATCACCATGAGCAAATACAAAATTTGGATTATCTTCAACAGAGGCTAAGCTCTCACGATTACCCGCATAGGTTAAGGCATCTAACACCACTACTTTATCTTGTGGGTTGTTTGCTAACCAATATAAAACGTAGTTTGCACCAATAAAACCTGCGCCGCCTGTTACTAATAAGTTTCGTTTTTCCATATATTGTTACTACCTTTTAAACTTAAAATTATGTTCTTTGTGTGAAGGCTAAGGGGGCAGCCTTAAGGGACAAGAGGAAAGGCTCAAGGAGCAAGATGAAAGCCTCAGAGGCAAGATAAACTGTTCTTGCCTTGAAGCGAATCACCCTTGTAGCTCTAATCTTGTACCTTAAAGCAAAGCACCCTTTTAGCTTGTACCTTTAACCTTGTTCCTTGAAGCAAAGCGCTCTTGTCGCTTTAACCTCGTACCTTGAAGCAAAGCACCCTTGCCGCTTTAACCTTGTTCCTTGTACCTTTAACCTGAACCTTGTACCTTCACATCCCTTTTCTTACTGCCATTAAACTAGCTATCATTCTTGATATTTCTTCTGCTTCTTTTACCCAAAGCATACCTGTTTCTTTTTCTATATAGTTAATTTCAATGCCAATATAAATTTGAGTGCTTAGCTCACCGCATGAACCTTTGGCATACGACAGAAAGTTAATAAACTCTTTATTACTTTTTCTCTCATAGCCCTCTGCAACATTAGATGGAACTGAAAGTGAGGAGCGTGTAATTTGATCTTTAAAGCCAAAGTCTCTTGAAGTTTGGAAGTATTTATATATTTCAGCAGATAACCTTGCAGAACGTTTCCACACAGCTAAATCTTCAAATCGCATAATCCCCTCCTATACCTTGCCGCTTGTACCTTTAGCCTTGTACCTCGCTCCTTAAACCTTCTACCTCTCGCCTTCGGCGAGTTCATCCATCATTGCCGATAGTTGTTTACGCCAATGAATAGTTTCAATACCGCTTGCTTGTTCAGCAGTGCTTTTATCAATCACACTAAAGCTGGGTCTTGTCGCTGGTGTTGGGTAAGCACTCGCAGGAATTGGACGTACTGGGATTGCCTTTTCTAACATCCCTTTCTCAATTGCTAACTCTTGAATGGCTACCGCGAAGTCATACCATGAGCACACGCCGGCATCAGTCCAATGTAATTTTAATGCATCACCTATTGGTGGGTTTTGGTCGCTGGCGATTAACGCCCAAATCATTTCTGCTAAACCTTTTGCCCAGGTTGGCGTGCCTACTTGGTCATAAACGATACCTAACTGATCTTTTTCAGCCATTAAGCGCAGCATGGTTTTTACGAAGTTATTGCCATTGACGGAATAGACCCATGCGGTGCGAATGATGGTGGCTTGCTCGCGAAGAATTTCGTTGATTTTTATATCGCCAGCTAGCTTTGATGCACCATAAACATTGATAGGATTAGTAATATCATTAGTTTGATAAGGAGTGGTTTTGGTACCATCGAACACAAAATCGGTAGAAACGTGGATCAGTTTTGCCGACACTTTTTTACAAGCGTTAGCGATATATTCGCTACCTAAATCATTAACTGCGTAAGCGGTTTCTGTATCACTTTCAGCTTTATCAACGGCTGTATAAGCAGCAGCATTAATAACAACGTCAGGTTGAAATTGCGTGATGGTTTGATTCACTTGCTCTGCATTGGTGATATCGAGTTCTTCTACTGAACAACTAAGTAATTGTATGCCTTGTGGCGCTAGCTTTTCTAATTCCCACGCGAGCTGACCGCCCTTCCCTGTAATTAATACTTTCATAGCAACCTTACTTGTTTTCAATTGTTTGTTTTTGTTACTTTTGTTTTTTACTATCCAAAAGTGATACTAAAAGCGCTACTTTACCGAAAAAATGAGATCGAGTCACTTTCCCTTTACAAAAATAAGACATTTTTTTGCACAAAGTCGCGTCATTGAGACTACTTAAAATAGCGAGGGTTTCATCCTCACTTAATTTATTTTTTTGTTCGAACTGTTTAAAGGCAATAGCTTGATTAATAATGCCTTGTTGGCTTTTTTTAAATTGGCGTAAATGGTGAGTAAATTTAAAAAGCAAAGAGCTCAAACTGCGTTCACGTGCACCAATGGTGTTGTGATGGTGCTGACGATATTGGATCAATGCTTTGTCTATAAACACTATCTCTCCACAACGATGCGCCACTAGTGCTAACCACCAATCGTGCATGTAAGCTTGCTCTGGTATTGGTAAGGCTTTTTCCATTAATGCGCGATTAAATAAGGTGGTGCAGCCAGAGACTACGTTCTGTTGGCATAGTTGTTTAAATGTGCGATGCCAATCTTTGCTGATGTTCTTTAAGCTAAAGTAGCTATGGCAAATGAGTTGCAGCTCTTCATCTACAATTTGTTTATCGCTGAAGACTAATATTGGCGTTTGAGGTGATAACCTACTTTCTGCTTGTTTTAAGTGCTGTATCGAAAGGCTGATTTTTTCAGGGAACCAAATATCATCTTGGTCGCACAGCATGAGGTAGTTCGCCGAGGTTTTAGTTACCCCGTAAGCAAAATTATGACTCGGCCCGTGTAAACCACTTTCGTTGAGGTGTAGCTCTATTCGATGATCTTGTTTAGCAAGGTCTTGAATAAGACAAATGGTATTATCCGTTGAACCATCATCTATAACAATTAAACGAGAGACTAAAGCATGATAGTCAACACAGGCTTGAATTGATCGCACCTGCTCTTCTAAAAATCGCTCACCGTTGTAGGTCGCTAATACAATATCAATCATTTTTTATATCTGTTTTGATATTCAAGACGCGAGGTTAATGCGGTTTCTTGTTTTTTAGAGAAGGAGTATTTGAAAACGCTTTGTACATGCCAAAAAAAGTATTTACTCAAGAATTGTTTGCTGGCACAACGTCTAAAATGCACGGCTTTAACTTGCTCTAAGTATTGTAATGGATAACCCGCTTTGTTGGCTCTGAAACTAAAGTCGATATCTTCACAATACATGTAATAACGTTCGTCTAAGCCGTTGAGTTGATTGTAAACATCTGCTTTTACCGCTAGAAAGGCACAGCTTGCCCAGTAGAGTTTGTTTTTCTTTAAGCCTCTAGTGCGATTAACCATGGTTGACCGGTCGTTAAGTAAATAGGTTTTAACGAAGCTAGAGAATTTAGGATAAAGGCGAATATTGTCGTCATGCACCATCTCTTCTCTATCTAAGTACAGGTTCGCAACACCTAGGTTAATATCACCATGCTTTAAGGCAGCGATTAACTGCAGTATGTTTCGTTTGGTAATGAAGACATCTGGGTTGAGTAGCAGAAAGTAATCATCTTCTGTCATGCCTAGCTCAAACTTACAATACATGTAATTAGCATTGTTGTTAGCAGAGAAGCCTTGTTCATGACCGTTGGCTAAGTAATGAGCGTTGTATTTATCACAGTATCTTTTTAGCTTGCCAACGGGATCATTGTCTCGACATACGACGGTTATTTCATCGTATTTCGAGAGTGCTTTAATAGTGCCTAGGTTAATGATCACATCATGATGGCGGTGAGACACTATTGAGATGAAAATGCGCATTAATTAAAACTTTGGTGCATCAGTAAAACTTAAACCTGCTTCATCTTTGGCAGAGAGTAATGGTTTTTTATCTGCTACGATTGGCCAATCAATGTTGAGTGATGGGTCGTCCCATTTTAGAGAGACTTCTGCATTTGGGTTGTAAATATCCGTGCATTTGTAAACGAACTCAGCTTCGTCAGTGGTGACGTAAAACCCGTGTGCAAAGCCTTCTGGCACCCACAGTTGACGTTTGTTTTCAGCTGAGAGTAATACACCAGCCCATTGGCCGAATGTTGGAGAGTCTTTACGCATATCAACGGCAACATCAAATACTTCACCTTTGGTGACACGAACGAGCTTACCTTGAGTGTTTTCAGTTTGGTAATGCAAACCACGTAGGATACCGTGACTAGATTTGCTGTGGTTTTCTTGTACAAACTCACGCTCACCACAGTGTTCGTTAAATAATGATGTACGGAATGTTTCCATAAAGAAACCACGTTCATCACCAAATACTTGTGGTTCAATAATTTTCACATCAGGAATATTCGTTTCAATAAATTTCATAAATACACTCAGTTATAAGTTGAAAGTTACAAGTTACAAGTTAAAAGGCTAAAGTTAAAAGTTAACAGTCAAAATCAACACACTAAGATCAAAGTCAACACACAAAAAACAAAACACTGCAGGCTGAAGCCAGCGCCCCTTAAAGATGTTTCGTCACTTACTATATTATTCGTCAATTTTATTGCATCAAAGCTCAACACTTTCGCTCATCGCATAGCAGTGCGATAGCTATCAAGCAAAGCTTGATACTTGGGGCGCTTGGCGAATCAACCGTCAGGTTGGTCTCATGAGCGGGTAAGCTCTGCGCACCCTTTTTTTTAGCCTGCAGATCTTTTGTGTTGGCTTTTGAAGCTTTTATATCGTTTTATTACAAAGCACTAAATCAAAATCAACACACTAAGGTCAAAGTCAACACACAAAAAACAAAACACTGCAGGCTGAAGCCAGCGCCCCTGAAGATGTTTCGTAACTTACGTCACATCAACACACTAAAACCAAAGTCAAAAGACTAAGATCAAAGTCAACACACTTAAACACTGCAAGCTAAAGCATGCGCCCCTAAAGATGTTTCGCATACTTCAATGTTTTTCGAAATGGCGAAACACAAAAATCAAAAGACTAAAATCAAAAGACTAAAATCAAAATCAACACCTTCGCTCATCGCATAACAGTGCGATAGCTATCAAGCAAAACTTGATACTTGGGGCGCTGGCTTTAGCCTGCAGATCTTTTGTGTTGGCTTTTGAAGCTTTTATTACAAAGTACTAAATCAAAATCAACACACTAAGGTCAAAGTCAACACACAAAAAAACACTGCAGGCTGAAAAAAGGAATCGCAGAGCTCTTCCGCTCATTACCCTAGCCTGTCGGCTAATTCGCTCAGCGGCCCTAAAGATGTTTCGTCACTTACGTCACATCAACACACTAAAACCAAAGTCAAAAGGCTAAGTTCAAAAGTCAACACACAAAAAACAAAACACTGCAGGCTGAAGCCAGCACCCCTGAAGATGTTTCGTAACTTACGTCACATCAACACACTAAAACCAAAGTCAAAAGGCTAAGATCAAAGTCAACACACTAAAACCAAAGCCTGAAAAAAGGAATCGCAGAGCTTTTCCGCTCATTGCCCCTAAAGATGTTACGTGCTTGGTAGTATTCTTACTTCTAGTAGGCTTAGTAAATATTCACCGTAACCTGACTTCTTTAATGGCGCGGCTAGTTCTTTGATACCGTCTGCGTCTATGTATCCCATGCGGAATGCTATTTCGCCTGGGCAGCATACTTTTAAGCCTTGACGCTTTTCGATGGCACGGATGTATAGTGCTGCATCTAGTAAGTCATCTAATGTGCCTGTATCTAACCATGCGGTACCGCGGCCCATTACTTCTACTTTTAATGTTTTATTATCAAGGTATTGTGAAATAACATCTGTTATTTCTAACTCGCCACGCGGTGACGGTTTAACATTTTTTGCGAATTCAACAACGTCTGCATCGAAGAAGTATAACCCTGGTACAGCATAAGATGATTTCGGTTTTTCTGGTTTTTCTTCAATTGAAATTGCTTGGCCTGCTTCATCAAATTCAACTACGCCGTAAGAAGTTGGGTTTGCAACGTAGTAACCGAAAACTGTTGCCCCTTTCTCTTGTTTGTTGGCTTTTTGCAGCGATTTAGCTAAATCATGGCCGTAGAATAAGTTATCACCTAGGATCAATGCAGCTGGAGAGCCATCTAAAAATTCTTCTGCTAGTAGGAAGGCTTGTGCTAAACCATCTGGACTAGGTTGCACTACATATTCAATGCTCACGCCCCATTGTGAACCATCTTTTAACAGTTCTTGAAAACGTGGTAGTTCTAATGGCGTAGAGATGATTAATATTTCAGTAATCCCAGCCATAAATAGGTTTGATAACGGATAGTAGATCATTGGTTTATCATAAACAGGCATTAGTTGTTTACTCACCACTTTAGTCAGTGGATAAAGTCGTGTACCTGAACCACCAGCTAAGATAATCCCTTTGCGGTTTAATGGGTTATTATTCATTTTCATTCCTTTCCGTTTTTTGAGAGTTGAAATAATAAAAACTATTTCAATTCTTTAATTGTGCTAATAATTATTTTACCGATACCAAATGCAAGGCTTAACAACAGTAAAAACAATGAGATATTATAAATCACATCAGGATATTTACTGTCCTCACTCAAAGTTGCTTTTTCAACGGTAATTAAATATTTCAATTGGCGATAAGCCTCTATTCGAGACTTTTCTAATGAAATTTGCGATGACGTATAAGCTTGCAACGCTAAATCCATTTTGATTTTATAGTCAGTGAATCGAGAGAGAAGTTCACTGACTGGCACTTCATCTAACCCAGTTTGTGACAACTTATCTCTTTCTACTTCCAACTGAGCATTTAATGCGGATAACTCATTTTTTAAGCCTTGCACTTGTGGTGAGCTGTCACTCATGATCGCTTTTAGGGTTTTTATCTCGGTTTGCTTAGTGGCGATTTGGCTTTCAATGGTATTGGTAATAGTTTGTTTTGCTGTGCCTTCTGCCGTTGGGTCGAGTAGATTATATTTTTGCTGAAAAACCAGTAAGTCTTTCTGTGCAGCAGTAAAGCGTTCTTCAATGCGTTTATGTTCACCTTGCATAAAACTAAGCTGTGCATTGGCGAGTTGATGCCCTATGGAGTTAATAAACCATTCGGCTCTTTCCACGATAGTGTTAGTCAACAACTGAGCATACTCGCTGTCAAACCCTTGTGCTGCGATGGTAATCACACCAGAGGATTCATCCAAGACAACATCCACATGGTTTTGATAATATTGGTTTAATGCTTCTTTAGAGTCGTCGTTATGAATACGGCTAAAGAAGTCAATATTAGATTGAGAATAATGTTCTCTTAAAGTAATTTTATTATTCAAGTACTCGATCATATCGTTAGAATAGATATAAGCTTTTACGAGTTCAGGATCTGAATTACTGTTACCCCCGGTTAATCCTGTTAATAACGCCATACCAGAATCCATAGTGGAAGCACTGTCAGGCTGTTGCACAATGACTTTAGCTTGACTTTCATATCGGTCGGTCGCCCAAAGAAATTGATAGGCAGCAAAGATTAAGGTTGGTAATACAACGCAAGCAAGAAAAGGTGAACGTTTTAATTTAGCAACAACTGACTTATTCTTCGACCCTTTATTTTTTTGTACAGCAACTTTTGGCTGCTGCGCTGTCGCGGTTTGTTTTTGTTGAAGGTTGTTGACCCTAATTAAAATACGATCAGATAATTCAGCGTCTGCTTCTTTTAATTCTTTTGCTTTTGATTGTAAAAACTCAATATTATTAAATTCTGATGGTTTGATTGAACTTTTAAATTCATTAAATCGTTTTTCTAACATAAATAACTATAAAGGCTATAGGCGATAACACCTAAAGGCTTGAGAATTAATAAAAGCTTTAAGCATTTCTACTTAAGCCCTGAAAAGTTAAATCGTTATCTTTGATTACTGATTAACGACTTATCACTTGCTTCCAACTAATGTGGTAACAAGCTAATGCAAAAAACACACTACATAAAGTAAACATATCTAAATAAAATTGGCTAACACCTTCATTACCATAACTTGGGTATGCGGCATAACGAGTTAATTCAACAGCATGTAAAAAAGGATTCCAATCTAGATAATGCCAATATTCTCTGGGGATATCTTGCAAACTAAAGAAAATTCCAGAGATGAAAAACATAGGGCGCATAAGCATTGCTTGTATCTTAGCGAATTCAGGTATAAAGCTAGTGAGGATCGCAGCTAATACCCCGATACTAGATGAGATTAACCATACTTGAATAAAAATAATAATAATTGATATTGGGTCATATACTTCTATATCAAAGTGAAGCAAATATGAAATAAAAACCAATAGTACAACTACAAATATTTTAATTAAAAAGCTAAATAATGAAATTGCAATAACAGAACTAATTGGTTGCACTTGTCTAAAGGCATAAAGCGGTTTATTTTTTTTTATTGCTGATGATGTTGATCCAACTAACCCCATAAAAAATTGAATTAGAATCATACCGTATAACATAAAAAAGAAAGTGGGTATGGTATGCGTTTCGCCTCCATCTAACCTACCTCGGAAAAACGACATGGCCATTATAAAAATAACCGGAGATAAAACAGCCCAAGCTATGCCCAATTTATCATTAAATTTGCTTCGAATTTCCCGCAAAAAAATCGCAAATATGACATCTCCCCAAATTTTTAGGGTTGAGCGTTTTTGAACTAAAGCCATGCTAAAGCCCAGCCTGTTTAGTCAATAATGGCATATGAAAACAGATCATTAGTTAACGGCCACATTCGCTGCAACAGCTATTTGATAAACTATTTGTGTGATATCTTTAACTGACTGAATAATTTTTGTATCCACTTTCGGTAGTACTAATACTTGATCACCACGGTTTATTTTAATCGATTTGGCATCTTTATCATCTTTAGCAAATATCACCATGCCATTAGCACGTACGATTGAAATACGCTCATCGTCAGCTCTGTCAGTAAAGCCCCCTGCCCATGCAACGTAATCGTCTAATGTTGCGTTAGGGTTATAAACAATCGCTTGCGGTACAAGTACTTCACCACCAACGTTAATTAAGTCGGTGTAATGTGGGATGACAATTTGGTCGCCCTTTTCTAATAAGATGTCTGCAGTGACACCGTTATCAGACACAATCACTTTGCCTAATGGTTGAACTTGACGTGCTTTTTCAACAAATTGCATTACCAATTCTGCTTCTTTTGCTCGAATTGATGCTTCGCCATCCGATGATGCTGGTGCAGTGAAGACACTGCGCTCAAGTTTATCTAATGAGTCGTCTAATATTTGTTTTTGGCGTTCCGCTACACTTTTTCTTAAAACATAAATAGATTTGTTATCGGTTAACTGAGGCACAATTGGAATAGCATTTAATACGTCATGTAAGTGCGCGCTTTTCTTAACAGCAAAGTAAGATGGGCCTAGGTAGCTGCCTGATACTTGTACATCAATAACTTGTGCATGATTATCGTCGTTAAATACTAAACTATCGCCATCTTGCAGTGTGTAGTTTAAGAAGTCTTTGTAAGTCAAGTAAACAGAGAACGGCCCACTTGCACGTGTACCAAATACTCCAACATGACTTATTTTCACGAGTGGTTTCGCGTATTCAGCTAGTTCACTGCCTTTGGTTTGTTTTTTCTTTAGCTCGAAGCGGAATGGGTTTTTAACACCACCAGAAACATTCACTGCGGATTTTTGTGGTTTAACTAATATGACATCTTTATCTTTAAAGGTGATGCTTGGTAATTGCCCAGTTTGCACGAAGTCATACAGGTCGACTTCTTGTAAAATTTTATTATCTCGAATAATTTGGATGCTGCGGTAACTACCACGCTCTGTGTCTATTCCACCTGCTCGTTTCAAGTAATACAAGACGCTGTCTGAAGCCATGCCTGCATATTGCCCTGGTCGAACAATGGCACCAGAAAGGTATACACTTACAGGCGTTGCAGTAAGTAAGTTTACGTAAACTTCAACATTATTGGTGTAAATGGCTTTGATTTTTGATTGTACTAGTTGGTTAACGTCACTGGCTGGTACGTCTAATACATTGATTGGCCCGATATTAGGTATGAAGATGTTACCTTGGTTGTCGACGGTCACCACACTGCTATAGGAAACTGCGCCCCATATCCAGATATTGATTTGGTCGCCTGCTGCTATCAAATAGTTTTCATTTAAGCCATCAACACGTTCTGTTTCATAACCACCGGCAAATAAGTTAGCGCCATAGGGTGGTGGATTGTCTTCGCCCGATGAAGGTAATAGCTCACGTACATCAACTTCACCCGGGAGCAAGATACCTGAACGAGCTTGGCTTTGATAAGAGCCAATACTGTTGCTTGCAGCATCGTCATTGGCTTCTATTTGTGGAATACCTGAACTTGTGCTGTTTTGTAGGTCAATTGAACTTGGCTCAAAGGCTGCATAGGCGTTTGGCATGATCAACGCACTGCTAAGTAACCAAACTGTGATTTTTTTAAGAATATTCATATTATGCTCAACGTCATTAATAAGTGTTTCATGCTATAAGTCGATATTATTATCAGCTTCGGTAATTGCGTGCTCTAAAAACCAAGATTTCATTAGCTTATCGTTCTCTTTGTAAGGGATTTCGCAGGCGATCCTTGTTTTCGATGCTTGGTTTGATTCGTTAAATATCATTTGACGGCATGAGTAACTTAATGCTGAAACATAAGTTGGGGCGATGGTAATGCTGTATTGTTTGTAAGTTAATGCGGTTGAAGCAGGGTTATTTAGCGCAGAAACAAAAGTAGGTGGTAGAGCTTGTTTGTTTGGTTTTACATCACTAGCGGTTACTAACGGAATAGTCGCGTAAACTTCTCTTGGTTTGCTGGTACAAGCAGCGAGTGTTAGCACCATTGGGACCAGTAGAAATCGACTGTGTTGTAAAGATAAAAAATTAATCATAGCACCTACTTTAGGTAAATCTAACCAAAGAAATTTTTGATAAAAAAACTAAGTTACAATAGCAAAAACAAAAATTTAGAGCAATCTATAAGCTATTGATTTATACATCAACTTTTTCATAATCAAATTCATATCAAGTAACTTTATAACAAAAGCAACATTTATGCTCGTCTATTATAACGATTAATGTTTGTAAATACCTACTTCGCACATAAGCGCTTAACATTAAACTCTGTGACAGGCTGAGGCCATTACTATAAAATAAGTTTTAGTATTAACAGGTTTTGCTAAGAAAATGTTAGCAAACACTATAAAATGCTTATTTTGTCATTTCTATTCACTTTCAAAAAGCTAACTTTCTATGATTAAACGCACTTTTACTTCCCCTTGGCATGACTATGAATTAATCGATGCTGGTAATAACCAAAAACTCGAACGCTGGGGAGATGTTTATACTATTCGCCCAGAGATGAATGCTTACTTTGAACCCGTTTTATCTAAAAAAGAGTGGTTAGCTAAAGCTCACTTCGAATTTATTGAAAGCAGCAGTAATGCCGGAGAGTGGCGTTCGCTACAAGGTGATTTGGAGCATGATTGGCAAATAAAGTTCAATAACATCACTATTAATTTGCACCTGACTAAGTTTAAGCATGTTGGGTTATTTCCTGAACAGCGTGCGAATTGGGATTTTATTGCTGATAACCTGAAAGCAGGCGATCGCTTTCTTAATTTATTTGCTTATACAGGGGTTGCGTCATTAGTTGCACGCGATCAGGGGGCTGAGGTATTGCATTGTGATTCAGTGAAGCAAATCATCAAATGGGGCAAAGACAATATGGAGTCTTCTGGCCTAACCGATGTGCACTGGGTATTAGAAGATGCATTGAAATTTGCTCAACGTGAGATTAAACGCGGCAAGCAATATCAGGGGCTGATTATGGATCCCCCTGCTTTTGGTATTGGTGCAAAGAAAGAACGTTGGAAGATTGAAAATAAGTTTCCAGAGTTGATTGAAGCAGCATTAGCTCTGCGCGCCAAAGGCGGCTTTATCATCGCGAATACTTACTCACCACGTTTAGATGCAGAACGCATCCGCCAAATAACCAGCGAACTATGCACTAACGAGAAAGTACAAGTCACCACGCTAAGTGTAAAAACCCGCACCGGAAAAATTTTGGACTATGGACTGAGAACGGTTATTACTGGGTAGTTTTATTATTGATACCTAAAATCACCAAAACCTACGAAGCATTTTTTGACTTTGGGGCGCTGGGCGAATTAGCCGACAGGCTATAGCTATAAGCGGAAGAGCTCTGCGATTCCTTTTTTAGCTTGTAGTGTTTTGATCTTGGGGCACTGACTTTAGTCTGCAGTAGGTTTATGTGTTGATTTTGGTTTACTACTTTTTAAGAAAACGATAAAAACTTTAAAAAAACACAAAAAAGATCTGCAAGCTGAAGCATGCGCCCCGAACATTAGACTTCGTCTAATCGCCGTCGCTGCTCAAATTTGTTTATAACCATAATATTACGAAACATCTTTTGACCTTGGGCGCTGACTTTAGTCTGCAGTGGGGTTGTGTGTTGACTTTGGTAGGCTTTGACTTTGATTTACTGCTTTGTAAAAAAAACAATAAAAACTAACACAAAAAAATCTGCAAGCTGAAGCATGCTCCCCGAATATTAGACTTCGTCTAATCGCTGTCGCTACTCAATAATTTTTTGCCATCGTGATATTACAAAACATCTTTTTGATTTTGCCCCTGGGGCGCTGACTTTAGTCTGCAGTGGGTTTATGTGTTGACTTTGGTAGGCTTTGACTTTGATTTACTGCTTTGTAAAAAAAACAATAAAAACTAACACAAAAAAATCTGCAAGCTGAAGCATGCTCCCCGAATATTAGACTTCGTCTAATCGCTGTCGCTACTCAATAATTTTTTGCCATCGTGATATTACAAAACATCTTTTTGATTTTGCCCCTGGGGCGCTGACTTTAGTCTGCAGTGGGGTTGTGTGTTGACTTTGGTAGGCTTTGACTTTGATTTACTGCTTTGTAAAAAAAACAATAAAAACTAACACAAAAAAATCTGCAAGCTGAAGCATGCTCCCCGAATATTAGACTTCGTCTAATCGCTGTCGCTACTCAATAATTTTTTGCCATCGTGATATTACAAAACATCTTTTTGATTTTGCCCCTGGGGCGCTGACTTTAGTCTGCAGTGGGGTTGTATGTTGACTTTGGTTAGGTGTTTATTTACTAACGAAAACTATGACATATTTTCGAAGAAGTATTTACTTCAAGGCCTAATCATTCACTTTCATAAAGACCGTAAAACCGTTTACTTGCATCTTTTAAATTTGCTTTGTATGCATTATTTTTAATGTATTGATAAGTCATTTGAAACTGCTTTTCACTACGAATAACTTTATCGTAATAGCTTTTCTCCCATAACCTTTTGGAATCAGATCTATATTTATTAATTATAAATGCACTGCCCCCTTTAAGGCTTTGCATAATGATACTTAATGGCTGCAATTGTTGAAAAAGTAGATGAACATGGTTAGGCATAATAGATACTGCGTATAAATGGTAATAAGTTTTATCTTTAGACTTAATGAATGAAATCAATAATGAAATAATTTCACTATTTAATACCGAACCTGCCCTGCTTACATCTAAAAATTGATCTAATTCATGCTGTTGCTGAGGCTTGCTTTCGATTATTTGCTTATTATGTTTTTTAAGATAATAAGCAACACTTTCATGTGTTCGGAATGTAACGAATTGAACAGCATTTTTTTGATTGATATGAAATAAATTAGTTCCCATTTTCACCTCTTAATCACAACAGCGCTTAACTTTAGAAGTTGAAGTTTAGTTTGCAATCAAATTTTTGTGTAAATGAAGAGTAATTAAATTTATGTATTTAAAAACCAACACACAAAAGATCTGCAGGCTGAAGCCAGCGCCCCGAATATTAGACTTCGTCTAATCGCTGTCGCAGCTCAATTTTTTTATTATTGATATCAAAAATCACCAAAAGTGACGACACATATTTCGACCTTGGGGCGCTGACTTTAGTCTGCAGTGGGGTTGTGTGTTGACTTTGG
Organism: Psychromonas sp. KJ10-5; assembly: GCF_055808325.1. Lineage (NCBI taxonomy): Bacteria > Pseudomonadati > Pseudomonadota > Gammaproteobacteria > Alteromonadales > Psychromonadaceae > Psychromonas > Psychromonas sp. KJ10-5. The sequence goes on from NZ_CM147864.1 coordinate 2,473,930, forward strand.
TAGGCTTTGACTTTGATTTACTGCTTTGTAAAAAAAACAATAAAAACTAACACAAAAAAATCTGCAAGCTGAAGCATGCTCCCCGAATATTAGACTTCGTCTAATCGCTGTCGCTACTCAATAATTTTTTGCCATCGTGATATTACAAAACATCTTTTTGATTTTGCCCCTGGGGCGTCTGCAGTGGGTTTATGTGTTGACTTTGGTAGGCTTTGACTTTGATTTACTGCTTTGTAAAAAAAACAATAAAAACTAACACAAAAAAATCTGCAAGCTGAAGCATGCTCCCCGAATATTAGACTTCGTCTAATCGCTGTCGCTACTCAATAATTTTTTGCCATCGTGATATTACAAAACATCTTTTTGATTTTGCCCCTGGGGCGCTGACTTTAGTCTGCAGTGGGGTTGTATGTTGACTTTGGTTAGGTGTTTATTTACTAACGAAAACTATGACATATTTTCGAAGAAGTATTTACTTCAAGGCCTAATCATTCACTTTCATAAAGACCGTAAAACCGTTTACTTGCATCTTTTAAATTTGCTTTGTATGCATTATTTTTAATGTATTGATAAGTCATTTGAAACTGCTTTTCACTACGAATAACTTTATCATAATAACTTTTTTCCCATAGACTTTTGGAATCAGATCTATATTTATTAATTATAAATGCACTGCCCCCTTTAAGGCTTTGCATAATGATACTTAATGGCTGCAACTGTTGAAAAAGTAAATGAACATGATTAGGCATAATGGATACAGCAAATAAATGATAGTAAATTCCATTTTTAGACTTAAACAATGAAATCAATAATGAAATAATTTCATTATTCAATACCGCACCAGCTCTATTCACATCTAAAAACTGATCTAATTCATATTGTTGTTTGGGCTTATTTTCGATTACTTCCTTGTTATGTTTTTTGAGGTAATAAGCAACACTTTCATATGTTCGGAATGTAACGAATTGAACAGCATTTTTTTGATTGATATGAAATAAATTAGTTCCCATTTTCACCTCTTAATCACAACAGCGCTTAACTTTAGAATTTGAAGTTTAGTTTGCAATCAAATTTTTGTGTAAATGAAGAGTAATTAAATTTATGTATTTAAAGATCAACACAGAAAAGATCTGCAAGCTGAAGCATGCGCCCCTCATATCAAGCTATGCTTGATAGCTATCGCTACACAATAGTTTTTACCATCGAGATATTACGAAACATCTTATTACTCATGATTTTCGAAGATCTATCAAAAGCTACGACACATCTTTCTGGGGCGCTGGCTTTAGCCTGCCTTTTTTGATTTTTGTATTTTTATGTTTTGAATTGCTTATTGATTCGCTTTGCTCATCGTGGCTAATGCTTGTATGTGATGGCTCGCATACTGGCAAGCTGAAAACAGGGTGCGCAGAGCTTACCCGCTCATGAGACCAACCTGTCGGTTGATTCGCCATGCGCCCGAGTATCAAGCTATCGCTGTTCACTACAATTAAGTAGGCTTCTCGCTATCAAAAACTATCTCTTAACATGATGAAGAGTTGTGTTGCGCTGATGCCCATGAAGATGAAGGCTAGCCATTGCCAGAATTTTACTGGGTCTCTTTCTAGGAGCGACTTTTTCGGGGCTTTGGCTATTTGTCTTTGTTGTACTTTGGTGAGATCGCCGACGAATTCGCTCATGCTGCTGTAGCGTTGACTTGGTTTTGCGTTGAGTGCTTTTTGTAACACCTTGTCTAAGCGAGGTGATAGATCAGGTCGTAAAGGCGAAATAGGTGCATATTCCCAGGTGTATTGCCTTGCTCTATCTAATGATTGTGCTTGGTTATCAGGGTACGGTAACTGTCCTGTTAACATTTCATAGGTGATCACAGCGATGGAGAATAGATCAGACAACACGCTGCTTTCACCTTCGTTTAGGTATTCTGGTGCAATATAGTCGACTGCGCCTAAAGGCTCTTCTTGCTGCTCTTTTACTATTTCTTCAAACCCGTTAACTCTAACAGTTCCGAAGTCTAATATTTTTATGTTTCCACCTGGGGTAAGCATGATATTTTCTGGTTTCAGGTCTCTGTGCACCATACCCGCGCGCTGTAAGACTCTTACTGCATTAACGACTTTGTTGATGATGCTATTAACTTGTTGTAGTTCAGGATGAGGATTGTCTAGCATCCATTGTCGCAGCGAGATGCCTTCTACGTACTCACAAATATGATATAAAAATACTGAGTTTTTAATATTATTAGCTATCGACATAATACTTGGGTTATTAATCGATTGCCCTACCCACTGCTCTTTGTAAAAACCCAGCAGATAGTTTAGGTCTTCTTCAAAGTTCAAGGATGGCATTTTTAATACCACTTTGTTTTGGTTGCTTTTGTCTGTGGCAAGATAAACATGGCTTCTTGCGCCTTCATGTAAGACTTTTTCTATTCTAAAACAATCAATTTCATTGCCTGCTTGTAATGCAGGTGGAATGACTAATGTATTTAAATGCGTAAATAACTCAGATAGATCAGCTTTAGGCAGGCTATTAATTTTAACGATTAAACAACTGATGTTATCACTACTTCCCTGAGCTAGGGCTTGATCACAAATTGCTTTAGCGACTTGCTCGTATTGCTGTGTTGTTGCTTTTTCAGTTAGCGTCTGTAAATGCTCGGTGATTTCGGTTTTATCTAGGTAATCATGCACGCCATCACTGGTTAACATGAACAGATCATCCATTTGCAGTGAAACGGTCTGATAATCAATATCGAGGTGACAATCCATGCCTAATGCACGTGTTAATACTGAGTTTTTAGTGTGCGTTGTACGACTGTGATCATGGGAAAGTTGCGTTAATGTTTGTTCGCGGTAACGATAGATACGACTGTCACCGATGTGTATAAGATGCGCTGTAGTAGATTTAAAAATAACACTACTAAAGGTCGTAATTAGACCGTTATGTCGTAGGTCGTTTTGGTTATGCTGATATAACCAAGTATTAAGGGAGTTTAATACTTTGCTTGCGGATTGCTTAACGTCCCAACTGTTGTTAGTACTGTAATAATCTGCAATGAATTGAGTGACACTAGTATGACTGGCTTGTTGCCCATTATCACTACAGCTTACGCCATCAGCAACACAGGCAACGATACCTTTAATACGTTTTTCTGAATCTGAATAAGGGTCCTTTAGCGCAAAAGCATCTTGGTTAACTTCTCGATTACCCGCTGTGGAGTAACCACCCATTGATACTGTTAGCTTAGCTTTAGGACGCTTATCCATTCAGTTTACTACCTTCTATCTAGTGGCTACTTACGTCAATCATAGTCACACTACCATCTTCATTTACTTCGGCGATTTTACCTTTTGGTTCAGCCATAAATAATAGCGTGATTAAGCCAACAAAGGCAGTACAAGCAATCACATAGAAGAAGGTTTGGTAACTTACAAACGATAACACAGTTAAGTAAACTACTGCACCAACATTACCATAAGCACCTGTCATACCTGCAATTTGACCTGTCATACGACGTTTGATTAATGGCACTGTCGCAAATACTGCACCTTCACCCGCTTGCACGAAGAAAGAACATAACATTGCTGCTGCAACGGCAATCCATAGTGTCCAGCTAGATTCAATTTGTGCCATTAGTAAGTAACCTAATGCTAACCCTGCTGTTAAGATAATCAACGTAGATTTACGACCAAATTTATCAGACAACCAACCGCCACCTGGACGTGATGCTAAATTCATAAAGGCGTAGGCCGACGCAACCATACCAGCGATAACCGGCGTTAATTCAAAGGTTTCTAGGAAGAATAACGGCAGCATTGATACTACCGCTAGCTCTGAACCAAAAGTTGCAAAGTAAAGAATGTTTAATACTGCCACTTGCTTAAATTTGTACTGATGAATTTCAGGTACGGGTGTCGTGAAGATTGATTTATTCACTTTCCAGACTTGTGACCATTCGTATAAGTATAAAGCAAATAGGAATGCATAAATCGCATAACAAACACCATCGGAAATCATACCAACATTATCTGGCGATAATTTCCATGCTAACAAGGCTAATGCCGCATACATTGGCACCTTCATTATTAATAGTAAGAAGAAATCACCTTTTGATGTGACTTCCATCGCTGTTAGGTTTTTCGGCTTAAAATAAGTCGCGCCTTTTGGTGTATCTGTAATGTTTGTGTAGAAGATAAAACCAAAGACTAAACTCAGTAGGCCCGTTACTACCATAGCGTAGCGCCATCCATCATCTCCACCGAACATCAGTGCTACTGTTGGTAAAGTGAATGCCGCTGCAGCACTACCAAAGTTACCCCAACCGCCGTAAATACCTTCGGCTGTTCCTAGTTCATTATGCGGGAACCATTCAGATACCAAACGAATACCGATAACAAAACCAGCACCAATAAAACCTAATGCAAAACGTGAAATAGCTGCTTGCATAAAGTTATCTGAAAAAGCGAATGTAAAACAAGGGATTGAACATAAAACTAATAGCGCAGAGTAAACTAATCGTGGGCCATATTTATCTGTTAACGAGCCGATAATGACACGGGCAGGAATAGTTATCGCAACATTTAGAATTAATAGGGTTTTAACTTCTTCAGTCGTTAAGCCTAGGGTTTCTTTTACTGATTGTAACAATGGCGCAAAGTTAAACCACACTGCAAAGGTAATAAAAAATGCCATCCAGCTTAGGTGTAATGTTTTCATTTTTCCTTGGAAGGAAAATATATTAAATGAACTGTTACTCATAGATATCCTGTCTATTGATTTTGGGAGTTAATGCCAATTTCACTGTTTAAAATGTAGATTCACTTTCAGAGTCATAGGCTAAACCAACCCGTTATTTTTATGAGAAGCTAAACGCTTCATTAAAATAATGGGTTAGGTATTGGCTGATTTAATGATCTGATTAAGACGCTTCTTTTAGCTGAACCTGATCATTTTCAATGCGTACGTCGAAGGTTTTTAATTTATGATCTTCTGAGTCTAAACACTCACCCGTTGATAAATTAAAACGCTGCTTGTACAGAGGAGAGGCAACATAGGTAATATCTTGTGTAGAACCAATAATACCGCGTGATAATACATTTGCTTTTCCGAATGGGTCGTAATTAGCAATGGCGTAAACATTGTTCGTTTTTTTGCATAAGAAAATAGCAACTTGTTGTTCGTTGTATAATGCGCAAATACCTGCATTCGGTGTTAAGTCGCTTGCTGGACAGATATCTGTCCATGTTGTGTTAGCCGTTGTGTTCATTTTATGTCCCTATTAAACTAATTCTGTTATTTCAATTTCTTTTGCTAGCGGGAAGCGTTGTCCCCTTACCACTTTGAAAGCAAGACCAGAATCTTCTTCTTTACTATTAATAAAGTGGTTGAAGCGTTTCAGTTTTTCAGGATTTTCAATGGTTGTTTTCCACTCACATTGGTAATTGGCAATGTTATTTTCCATTTCTGACTCTAACTCTGCATTAATATTCAGCGAGTCATCTACCACTACTTTACGTAAGTACTCAATACCGCCTTCTAAGTTTTCTAGCCACACTGATGTACGTTGTAAACGATCTGCAGTACGAATATAAAACATGTAAATACGGTCAATATAAGTACGCACTTGTTCATCAGTTAAATCAGAAGCAAATAAATCACCATGGCGAGGACGCATACCACCATTGCCACCAAAGTATAAATTCCATCCACCATCTGTCGCGATTAAGCCAAAGTCTTTACCTTGTGCTTCTGCACATTCACGCGTACATCCGGACACACCAAACTTCACTTTGTGTGGCGAACGTAAACCTTTGTAACGATTCTCTAGCTCTATAGCGAAACCAATACTGTTTTTAACACCGTAACGACACCAAGTATCACCAACACAAGATTTAACAGTACGCAGTGATTTACCGTAGGCGTGTCCCGTTTCAAAGCCAGCATCAACTAGCTTTTTCCAAATCGCCGGTAGTTGATGTAACTGTGCACCAAAAAGATCCACACGAGCTCCGCCGGTTACTTTGGTATAAAGATTGAATTCTTTAGCTACTTGGCCAATAACAATTAAACCATCAGGCGTGACTTCGCCACCTGGCATACGAGGAACCACTGAGTAAGTACCATCTTTTTGCATGTTACCTAGGTAGTTATCATTGGTGTCTTGTAAGCCTACATGCTCATCTTCTAATACGTATTCGTTCCAGTAAGCAGCTAGGATATTAGCCACGGCAGGTTTGCAAATTTCACAGCCTAAACCTGAACCACATTCATCAAGTAATGCTGAGAATGTTTTAATTTTCTTAACTCGAACGATATCTGCTAACTCTTGACGAGAGTAGGCGAAATGCTCACAAATATCTGTGTTTACTTCAAAACCAAGGCTTGCTAGTTCACTGTCTAATACTTGTTTTGCTAATGCTGAACAACCACCACAACCAGTTGCGGCTTTAGTCGACTCTTTAAGGTCTCCCATGCTACAACAACCTGCAGCAACAGCTTCCTTGATATCACCTTTTGATACATCAAAACATGAACAAATAGCAGCAGTATCAGGTAAGGCATCCACGCCCATTCCGGCCGCTTCTTCACCATCAGCAGATGGTAGAATTAATACACTTGGATTCGCAGGTAAATCCATATCGTTTAATTTTAATTGTAGTAATGTACCGTAAGCTTCTACATCACCAACGAGTACTGCACCGACCATTTTTTTGCCATCAGCCGATACGATTAAACGTTTATAAACTTGTTCAATTTCATCATGGTAAGTGTAAGATTGCGCACCTGGAGTTTGTCCGTGAACTTCTCCAATACTGGCTACATCTACACCCAGTAGTTTCAACTTAGTACTCATATCAGCACCAGTAAACTCTGTTTCTTTATCACCTTGCATATGTGCCGCTGCGACTTTCGCCATTTGATAACCAGGAGCAACTAAACCAAAGATGAAATTTTCCCACAATGCACATTCACCAATCGCATAAACGTCATCAATGTTAGTTTGACAGTGGTTATTAATAACAATACCGCCACGCTCACCAATCGCGATACCACTGGTACGTGCTAATTCATCTTGAGGACGAATACCTGCAGAGAAGATGATCATATCGGTTTCTAAGAATGAGCCATCTGCAAAGTTCATGCGGTAACGACATTGCTCACCCGCCACTATTTCAGTGGTTGCTTTTTGTGTGTGTACTTGCACACCTAGCTCTTCTATTTTACGTTTTAGTAACGCACCGCCGCCATCATCTAACTGCACAGCCATTAAGCGTGGAGCGAACTCGACAATATGCGTTTCTACTCCTAAATTAACCAGCGCATTACCTGCCTCTAGGCCTAATAAACCACCACCGATCACGACACCGACTTTACTTGATTTGCCTGATTCTGTGATTTTTTCTAGATCGTCAATGGTACGGTAAACATGGCAATGTTCTTGGTCGTTACCTGGAATTGGGGGAACAAAAGGGAAAGAGCCCGTTGCAAGCACCAGTTTGTCGTAGCTTTCTACGCGGCCGCTTGCAGTAATAACGTTTTTGTTTGGGAAATCTAAATCAACTACTTTGTCATTTAAAACAAATTTAATTCCATTTTCTTCGTAATACGCAGCATCTGTTAATGCGAGATCATCTGCTGTTTTACCTGAAAAGAAGTAACTTAATTGTACTCGATCGTAAGCTAGGCGGGATTCTTCAGAGAAAGTGATCACCTCAAAGTTATGGTTATCACTACCAATAATAGTATCGATAAACTTATGTCCTACCATGCCGTTACCGACGACAATAACACGTTGCTTGCTCATAGCTTTTTACATCCTTTTAACATTATATTGTTACTTTCGCTTATTTGCCCGAATAAGCGCCTTAAAAATAACGTTGCAAAGAAAACGCCAAAAAAACATTAAAACACAACAAAAATAATAACTTATAATATTCAACACTTTAGAGCTGACCACTTGAACAGGACTAATATCAAGATGCACACCTCTGCATTATTTTGTTAAATAAATGTAAAATAGAGGTGCGCTAGGCACCAATATGGTGCGATATTTCTTTTATTATTAATTCATTTAATTTTTCTCTTCTTTATGTAGCTGTTTTAAGTTGAAGTTTAGCTATTGATTTTAAAAGATATTTTAGATTCTTTTTCAATATAAGCAAAAACCCTCACTATTTGGTCTGCTCTTTGCTGTAAAAGTACTGTAACTATTTTAAATAGCTATTAACTGGACATTCATAACAATTGAATTCGTGTGTAATTGTTATCAAAGAGAGACAAAATGACTCAAAGTAAAGATTTATGGACTAAATCAACCTGTGCGTATTGTGGAGTAGGATGTGGTATTGAAGCGCAATTACAAGCTTCAGGAGAATTAACAATACGTGGGGATAAATCTCACCCCGCCAATTACGGTGACCTATGCTCTAAAGGATTAGCATTAGGTGAAACGGTTACCCATGAAGGACGTTTGCTGCACCCTTCCATCGATGGAGCCGAAAGCGATTGGCCAACCGCTTTACAACATGTCGCCGATCAGTTTTCACAAACTATTGCCGAACATGGGCCAGACTCAGTAGCATTTTATGTATCAGGACAGTTGTTAACAGAAGATTATTACGTGGCAAATAAGCTGATGAAGGGCTTTATCGGTAGCGGTAATATTGATACTAATTCACGCTTATGCATGTCTTCTACCGTAGCGGGACACAAACGTGGTTTTGGTAGTGATACGGTACCAGGATGTTATGAAGATCTTGATACTGCAGAGTTAGTGGTAATTACAGGATCTAACTTAGCTTGGTGTCATCCAGTTTTATTTCAACGTTTGAAAAAACAGAAAGCACAGCGCGATAACCTGTTTATTGTGGTGATTGACCCTCGTGAGACAGATACTTGTTCCATTGCAGATTTACATTTAGCAATTCAGCCAGAGACAGATGTTGCATTATTTAATGGGCTACTCTCTTATCTAGTTACTCATAATAAAATAGATAAAGAGTATATTGATAATTACAGTGAGGGTTTTGAGGCTGCATTAAGTAGTGCTCAGCAAGATGCACAATGCATCCAAGTATTAGCTGAAACATTAGAAGTTAATGAGCAACATATTTCGCTATTTTTTGAGCAATTTGCAAACACAGAAAAAGCGATCACTATCTTTTCACAGGGTGTAAATCAATCAACACAAGGCAGTAATAAGGTAAACAGTATTATTAATTGCCATATTGCAACTGGCCGTATTGGTAAGCCTGGCATGGGCCCTTTCTCTGTCACTGGACAACCGAATGCTATGGGTGGACGTGAAGTCGGTGGTTTATCCAATACACTTGCTGCGCATATGGAATTTGGTGACGATCATGCTAATCAGCTGATTAGTAACTTCTGGCAAACTGATACCCTAGCGACACAACCTGGTTTAAAAGCCGTTGATCTATTTGATGCGATGCACCAAGGCAAGATTAAAGCAGTTTGGATCATGGCAACTAACCCTGTAGTGAGTATTCCTAATAGTAATAAAGTGAGAGAGGCCTTAGAGAAGTGTCCTTTTGTGGTGGTTTCTGACTGTATTGCGGACACCGCAACTACTGAATATGCTGATGTGCTTTTACCGGCGCAAGGCTGGAGCGAAAAATCAGGTACTGTGACCAACTCAGAACGACGTATCTCAAGACAAAGACGTTTATTATCTAGCCCTGGTGTCGCGAAGCCAGATTGGTGGATCATGAGCGAAGTCGCAAAGCGTATGGGATTTACTGAGGCCTTTAACTTTTTACATGAAGGTGAAGTGTTTGCTGAATTTGCAAAAATGACCACCTTAGATAATGAAGATGGCCGCAACCGAGATTTAAACTTGATTGGCTTAACACAACTTGATGCTAAAGGTTACAGCCAGTTAACACCGCAGCAATGGCCGGTTACAGAGCTACAAACAGAGATTGTTCAACAGCGCTTATTTGCAGATAAACAGTTCTTTACGGCCTCTAAAAAAGCGCAGTTTATTGCTGTTTCATCAAAACCTAAACTTGCGACTACAACCCAATCATTGATTAAATACCCGTTAATTGTGAATAGTGGGCGTATTCGTGACCAGTGGCATACCATGACGCGAACAGGATTATCGAGTCGATTAGCTGCGCATATTACTGAGCCTTTTGTTGCAATCCACCCTGACGATGCAGCTCCCTTATCTATTGAAGATAATAATTTAGTGGCGATAAATAGTCCGCAAGGTGCGATGTTAGTTAGAGCATTAATAACTAAGCAACAGAAAGTTGGTCAAATTTTCACGCCGATCCACTGGAATAGACAAACGGCTAAAACAGCTAATGTTTGTAACTTAGTTAATGATGATACCGACCCAGTTTCTGGTCAGCCTGCTTTGAAATCAACACAGGCAAATATTAAACATTGGCAATATCAAAGTGAAGCGATCTTACTGACTCGTACACAGCTTGATTTGGACCAGTTTGATTATTGGGTGAAGCAAAAAGTTGAGCAAGGTTATTTATATCGTATTGCAGATGAATGTATCCCTTCTGAACTGGCTGCCTCACTTGAAGCATTATTATGTAATGAATCAGGTAAAACCTTGCAGTTTGCTAGTACAGATAGCACACAGCAGATGTTATACCGCTATGCTTTCATTCAAGGGAATCAATTAAACAATGCTTACATAGTGTCAGATAAGCTAACTAACCACTCTTTAGATTGGTTACAGAGCGTATTAGATATGCCTTTAGATGGCAGTATCGAACAAACGCTTATTTCTGGTGTGGTTGAAGGTAAACTCGCTCAAGGTAAGATTATTTGCGCCTGTAAACAAGTGGGCATCAATACCATTACTGATGCGATTGTCGAGCAAGGTTGTTTGACCCTGGATAGTATCAAAGAATGCACCAGCGCCGGCACCGGCTGTGGCAGCTGTTTACCGGAAGTACAAAGCATTTTGGATGAGAAACAAGAAACCATTACACAACGTATTGATATAGAAGAGTTTGTGGCATAAGGTTTTGGTTAGCTTAATCACTGACGCTATTCATCACCATTAAGCAATGATATGCAGTAAAACATGACGTAACTTTATCTATCGAAGCTACGTCATGTTTTGACTTTGTTATCACGAAGAATCTATTAAAGTTCGAAATATCTTTTGACCTCGCTATAACGAATAATCTATTAAAGTTGCAAAGCATCTTTTATGGGGCGCTGACTTTAGTCTACAGTGGGGTAATGTGTTGGATTTGGTTTATTGTTTTGTAAAAGCAGTATAGAAACTTAAAAATCAACACAAAAAAGCCCTGCAAGCTGAAAAAAGGGTGCGCAGAGCTTACCCGCTCATGAGACCAACCTGACGGTTGATTCGCCATGCGCCCCTAATATCAAGCTATACTTACCACCTACCGCAACGTAATTGTATTTATCTACAAAATAATACACACCATCACCAATCGAAGCTAACACTCGTATGCGCTGGCTCGCATACTGGCAGGCTAAAGCCAGCGCCCCTAATATCAAGCTACGCTTGACAGCTATCGCTACTTGCTTATGGTTATTTATTGGTTTTACGAAGCATCTTCTGACTTCGTTCCTTATGTTATCTATCAATATTACGAAACATGTCTTGACCTTGGGGCGCTGGCTTCAGCCTGCTTCTTTTGACCTTGAATTTTAGTGTTTTGATGTTGTGAGTTAGTTCGCTTCGCTCATCGAAGATAACACTCGTATGCGATGGCTCGCATACTGGCAGGCTAAAGCCAGCGCCCCTTAAATTAGACTTCGCCTAATCGCTGTCGCTACTTGCTTATGGTTATTTATTGGTTTTACGAAGCATCTTCTGACTTCTTTCCTTATGTTATCTATCAATATTACGAAACATGTCTTGACCTTGGGGCGCTGGCTTCAGCCTGCTTCTTTTGACCTTGAATTTTAGTGTTTTGATGTTGTGAGTTAGTTCGCTTCGCTCATCGAAGATAACACTCGTATGCGATGACTCGCATACTGGCAGGCTAAAGCCTGCGCCCCTTAAATTAGACTTCGTCTAATCGCTATCCCTACTATTTATTGATTTTACGAAGCATCTTTTGACTTCGTTACTTATGTTATCTATGAATATTACGAAACATGTCTTGACCTTGGGGCGCTGGCTTCAGCCTGCTTCTTTTGACCTTGAATTTTAGTGTTTTGATGTTGTGAGTTAGTTCGCTTCGCTCATCGAAGCTAACACTCGTATGCGATGGCTCGCATACTGGCAGGCTAAAGCCAGCGCCCCTAATATCAAGCTACGCTTGACAGCTATCGCTACTTGCTTATGGTTATTTATTGGTTTTACGAAGCATCTTTTGACTTCGTTACTTATGTTATCTATGAATATTACGAAACATGTCTTGACCTTGGGGCGCTGAGCGAATTAGCCGACAGGCTAAGGTATTGAGCGGATGAGCTCTGCGATTCCTTTTTTAGTCTGCAGGGTTTTGACTTATATGTGTTGCGTTTTCTACTCAAATTTTAGGCATAAAAAAAGGTGCCGAAGCACCTTTTTTAAACAATATAATAAATTATATTGACTGATTGCTCACCAAAATCAACGGCGTTTAGTAAGTCAGCTAAGTTTTGCTCAGCTGCTTCAACATCAATGATTGGCTCTTCTACTACTGGCTCAAGCTCTTTCGCTTTAGCAGCAGCACGAGTACGGTGATGTGCAAAACCAGTACCAGCTGGAATCAAGCGACCTACGATTACATTCTCTTTCAAGCCATGTAATTGGTCACATTTACCTGCAACAGCAGCTTCCGTAAGAACACGTGTTGTTTCTTGGAAAGATGCAGCTGAAATAAATGATTCAGTTGCTAGTGATGCTTTAGTAATACCTAGTAACTGGTATTCAAACTTAGCAACGATTTTACCTTCAGCTTCAAGTTTACGGTTTTCAATGATAACGCGTGCAACTTCCGCTTGCTCACCCACTAGGAACTGAGTGTCACCAGCATCGGTGATGATACATTTACGTAGCATTTGGTTAACGATAACTTCGATGTGCTTATCATTAATTTTTACGCCTTGTAAACGGTATACTTCTTGTACTTCGTTTGTGATGTAGTTAGCCACTGGGCTAATACCACGTAGACGAAGAATGTCATGAGGAGACTCAGGACCATCAGAAATAACCTCACCTTTTTCAATCTTCTCACCTTCGAAGATGTTTAGGTGACGCCATTTAGGGATCATCTCTTCATATACATCGCCGTCAGGTTTAGTAATCACTAAACGACGTTTACCTTTGGTTTCTTTACCAAATGATAATGTACCAGAAACTTCCGCAAGGATAGCAGCATCTTTAGGAGTACGTGCTTCGAATAAATCGGCTACGCGAGGTAGACCACCCGTGATATCACGAGTCTTCGAGCTTTCTTGTGGGATACGTGCAACCGCGTCACCAACTCGTACTTTAGCACCATCTTCTAGACTAACGATTGCTTTTGCAGGTAATGCGTATTGCGCAGCAACATCAGTACCAGGAATGAATAAATCATTACCTTTAGCATCAACAAGTTTAGTCATTGGACGCATTTCTTTACCAGCACTTGGACGTTGTGCAGGGTCAATAACAACAATACTAGATAGACCAGTTAGTTCATCTGTTTGTTTGTCAATTGTTACGCCTTCAATGAAGTCTAGGAACTCGATAGTACCTTCCACCTCAGTGATGATTGGATGCGTATGCGGGTCCCAGTTAGCGATGATTTCGCCAGCTGTGATAGCTTCGCCATCAGCTTTTTCAAGTACAGCACCGTAAGGAAGACGATGGTTTTCTTTCGTACGACCTAGTTCATCGATTACTGTTAATTCAGTAGAACGAGATGTGATAACGACTTTGTTATCAGAGTTAGTTACAAACTTAGCGTTATGTAATTTAACTTTACCTGTGTTCTTAACTTGAATACTGTTTTCAGATGCAGCTCGAGATGCGGCACCACCGATGTGGAACGTACGCATCGTTAACTGTGTACCCGGTTCACCGATTGATTGTGCAGCCATAACACCAACAGCTTCACCTTGACCAACCATGTGTCCACGAGCCAAGTCACGGCCATAACATTGTGCACAAGCACCGAAGTCAGTGTTACAAGTAATTACTGAGCGAACCCATACTTGGTCAACAGATGCTTCTTCGATTAAGTCACAGTATTTTTCGTCTAGTAATACGTTACGTGCGATTAATACTTCGTTATCTGTACCTGGTTTGATGATGTCACGAGCAACAACACGACCTAGTACACGTTCACGAAGTGGTTCAACAACATCACCACCTTGGATTAACGGCGTTACTAATAGACCTTCTTCACTACCACAATCTTCTTCTGTGATAACTAAATCTTGTGCAATATCAACAAGACGACGAGTTAGGTAACCCGAGTTTGCTGTTTTAAGTGCTGTATCGGCTAGACCTTTACGTGCACCATGCGTCGAGATAAAGTACTGAAGTACGTTTAGACCTTCACGGAAGTTAGCTACGATAGGTGTTTCGATGATTGAACCATCCGGTTTAGCCATCAGACCACGCATACCAGCTAGCTGACGAATCTGAGCGGCACTACCACGTGCGCCCGAGTCGGCCATCATGTAAACACTGTTAAACGAATCTTGCTGAACTTCTTCACCTTTCGCTGTTAAGACTGTGTCTTTAGAAAGGTTTTCCATCATCGCTTTAGCAACTTGCTCATTCGCACTTGCCCAGATATCGATAACTTTATTGTAACGCTCACCCGCAGTAACAAGACCGGCTTGGAATTGCTCTTGGATTTCTAGTACTTCCGCTTCAGCTTCGTCAACTAATGTTTTCTTAGCGTCTGGGATAACCATATCGTTGATACCAACAGAGGCACCAGATAGTGTTGCGTACTCAAAACCTGTGTACATTAATTGGTCAGCAAAGATAACTGTATCTTTAATACCTAGTAGACGGTAACAAGCATTCAATACGTTAGAGATAGCTTTTTTGCCCATGTTCAAATCAACATGCTCGAACGGTAAACCTTCAGGCATGATTAACGATAAGATGGCACGACCAATCGTCGTTTCAACTAAACTAGTAGTTGATGTACGAGATTTGTCTTCAGCAATGTGTACTTGCGTCATACGAACTTTAACAATTGCTTGTAAGTCTACAACACCAGCACGGTATGCTTTTTCAGCTTCTTTTGCGTTTTGGAAGTACATACCTTCACCACGTGCATTAATGCGCGTACGAGTCATGTAGTACAAACCAAGTACAACGTCTTGAGAAGGTACGATAATCGGCTCACCATTTGCAGGTGATAGGATGTTATTCGTAGACATCATCAAGGTACGAGCTTCAAGCTGCGCTTCAATTGTTAACGGTACGTGTACCGCCATTTGGTCACCATCGAAGTCGGCGTTGTATGCCGCACAAACTAATGGGTGTAATTGAATTGCTTTACCTTCGATTAATACAGGTTCAAACGCTTGGATACCTAGTCTGTGAAGTGTTGGTGCACGGTTAAGTAGCACTGGATGTTCACGGATAACACCTTCTAGGATGTCCCAAACTTCACCACCTTCACGGTCAACTAATTTCTTAGCCGCTTTGATAGTAGTAGCAAGACCTAATGCTTCTAACTTACCGTATACGAATGGTTTGAATAGCTCTAATGCCATCTTCTTCGGAAGACCACATTGGTGTAAACGTAGAGATGGACCAACTGTGATTACAGAACGGCCAGAGTAATCTACACGTTTACCTAGTAAGTTTTGACGGAAACGACCTTGCTTACCTTTGATCATATCTGCAAGCGATTTTAGAGGACGTTTGTTAGAGCCAGTGATAGCTCGGCCACGACGACCATTATCTAATAACGCATCAACAGATTCTTGTAACATACGTTTTTCATTACGTACGATGATATCCGGTGCAGCTAGTTCTAAAAGACGTTTTAGACGGTTATTACGGTTAATAACACGACGGTATAGATCATTTAGATCAGAAGTAGCGAAACGTCCGCCGTCTAGTGGTACTAGAGGACGTAAATCAGGTGGAAGTACTGGAAGTACTGTTAAGATCATCCACTCTGGTTTGTTTGAAGACTGGTGGAAAGATTCAACCAATTTCAGACGTTTAGTCAGTTTCTTACGACGTGTTTCTGAATTAGTCGATTCTAATTCTTCACGCATACCTTTGATTTCATGCTCAAGGTCAAGGTCTTTAAGTAGTGCAAATACGGCTTCAGCGCCCATCATTGCGTCAAACTCATCGCCCCATTGCTCTAGGTTATCTAGGTATTCTTCTTCAAGCAGGATTTGACCACGCTCAAGATCAGTCATACCTGGTTCAACAACCACGAATGATTCAAAATATAAGATACGTTCGATATCACGTAACGTCATATCAAGCATTAAGCCGATACGAGACGGAAGTGATTTAAGGAACCAAATGTGTGCAACAGGTGATGCTAATTCGATGTGTCCCATACGGTCACGACGAACTTTAGCTTGAGTAACCTCAACACCACATTTTTCACAAATAACACCACGATGTTTAAGGCGTTTGTATTTACCACATAAACATTCGTAATCTTTGATTGGACCAAAGATACGCGCACAGAATAAACCTTCACGTTCTGGTTTAAAGGTACGGTAGTTAATTGTTTCAGGTTTTTTAACTTCACCAAAAGACCATGAACGGATCATTTCTGGTGATGCTAAACCGATTTTAATACCATCGAATTCTTTGGTTTTATTTTGTTGCTTTAAAAACTTGAGTAAGTCTTTCACGCTACTCTCCCATTAGGAGTTAAAACTAGGTGCCTCAACAAACAAGGCACCACATATGTACTTCAGCCGACTGCTAATGCTTAGCCGTTTTCTTCATCTAACTCGATGTTGATGCTTAATGAACGGATCTCTTTCAACAATACGTTGAATGACTCAGGCATGCCTGGTTCCATTCTATGGTCACCGTCAACGATGTTTTTATACATCTTAGTACGACCATTTACATCATCCGATTTAACCGTTAGCATTTCTTGAAGAGTGTAAGCAGCACCGTAAGCTTCTAGTGCCCATACTTCCATCTCACCGAAACGCTGGCCACCGAACTGAGCTTTACCACCAAGTGGCTGCTGAGTAACCAAGCTGTAAGAACCTGTTGAACGTGCATGCATTTTATCATCAACCAAGTGGTTAAGTTTTAACATGTACATGTAACCAACGGTTACTGGACGCTCAAATGGGATCCCCGTACGACCATCAGTTAGTTGCAATTGACCAGATTCTGGTAAATCAGCTAAACGTAATAGTTCACGGATTTCACTCTCATGTGCGCCATCAAATGCAGGTGTTGCTACTGGTAAACCTTTGTATAGGTTTTTAGCAAGACGTAATACTGCATCATCATCGAAGTCATTTAAGTCTACGTGACAAGGTGCATCGCCAAATGAGTATAGTTTTTGTACGTATTCACGTACTTTACCGATCTCAACTTCACGCTGATCTTTGATCATACGCTCTAGTTTCTCACCCACACCTTTACAAGCTAGACCAAGATGCGTTTCAAGAATCTGACCGATGTTCATTCGTGATGGTACACCCAATGGGTTAAGTACGATATCAACTGGAACACCAAACTCATCGTGAGGCATATCTTCAACAGGAACGATGTTTGAGATAACACCTTTGTTACCGTGACGACCAGCCATTTTATCACCTGGTTGTAGGCGACGACGTACCGCAAGGTAAACCTTAACAATTTTTTGTACACCCGGTGCTAAATCATCACCTTGTGTAATTTTACGACGTTTAAGATCAAACTCTTTATCGTAGTCTGCTTTAACTTCGTCGTATTGTGCATTGATTTGGTCTAAGTGCGTTTGCTTTTCGTTGTCAGAAAGCACGATGTCGAACCACTGTGCCTTAGGCATTTGTAGTAGACGCGCTTCTTCTTGTCCAGCAGACACTAATAGTTTCAATGCTTTTTCGTGGATTGCGTTTTCTAAGATCTTGAACTTCTCAGTTAAGTCTTTCTTCGCAGCACGTAATTGCATCTCTTCGATTTCTAATGCACGCTTATCTTTCTCAACGCCGTCACGAGTAAAGACTTGAACGTCAATTACTGTTGCGTATGTAGAGTTAGATACACGTAGTGAGCTGTCTTTAACGTCAGACGCTTTCTCACCGAAGATTGCACGTAATAGTTTCTCTTCTGGCGTAAGCTGTGTTTCACCTTTAGGTGTTACTTTACCTACTAAGATATCACCTGGTTTAACTTCAGCACCAACATAAACAATACCAGATTCATCTAGTTTGCTTAATGCAGATTCACCAACGTTAGGGATATCCGCAGTGATCTCTTCAGTACCCAATTTAGTTTCACGTGCAATACATGAGAACTCTTGGATATGGATCGTTGTAAAACGATCTTCTTGAGATACACGCTCAGAAATAAGGATTGAATCCTCAAAGTTGTAACCGTTCCAAGGCATGAAGGCAATCTTCATGTTTTGGCCAAGTGCTAAATCACCCATATCAGTCGATGGACCATCGGCTAATACGTCACCGCGAACAATCGGCTCGCCAGGTTTACACGTTGGTTTTTGGTTAATACAAGTATTCTGATTCGAACGAGTGTATTTAGTTAAGTTGTAGATATCGATACCTGCTTCACCAGCTAGTAACTCATCATCAGCAACTTTAACAACGATACGAGATGCATCAACGTAATCGATTACACCACCGCGCTTAGCGATGATAGTAACACCAGAGTCGATAGCAAGACGACGTTCGATACCTGTACCTACTAATGGCTTATCAGCACGTAGTGTTGGTACAGCTTGACGTTGCATGTTCGCACCCATTAAGGCACGGTTAGCATCATCATGTTCTAAGAACGGGATAAGTGACGCAGCAACAGAGATGATCTGTTGTGGTGACACATCCATATAATCGATGTCATTCGGTCCCATGAAGGTAGTTTCACCTTTATGACGACACGGAATCATCTCTTCATCTAGTAAGCCATTTTCATTAACGTTAGCAGATGCCTGTGCGATAACGAAAGTACCCTCTTCGATAGCTGATAAATATTCAACTTGATCAGAAGGTTTTCCATCAACTACTTTACGGTAAGGTGTTTCTAAGAAACCGTAGCTGTTAGTACGTGAGAACGTAGCTAACGAGTTGATAAGACCGATGTTTGGTCCCTCTGGCGTTTCGATTGGACATAAACGGCCGTAGTGAGTTGCGTGAACGTCACGTACTTCAAAACCAGCACGTTCACGTGTTAGACCACCAGGACCTAATGCAGAGATACGACGCTTATGTGTTACTTCTGATAACGGGTTATTTTGGTCCATGAACTGAGACAGTTGTGAAGAACCAAAGAACTCTTTAACAGCAGCTGAAATAGGTTTTGCATTGATCAGATCTTGCGGCATAGTTGCATCAAGGTCGCCTAGAGATAGACGCTCTTTAACAGCACGTTCAACACGTACTAAACCAACACGGAATTGGTTTTCTGCCATTTCACCTACACAACGAATACGACGGTTACCAAGGTGATCGATATCATCCACTTCGCCATTACCGTTACGGATATCGATCAGTGTTTTCATTACACTTAAGATATCTTCGTTAGATAGGATACCAGGACCTTCATCGCCTTCGATACCAACACGACGGTTGAACTTCATACGACCTACTTTAGATAAGTCATAACGTTCTTCAGCAAAGAATAAGTTTTGGAATAGGCCTTCAGCAGCATCTTTTGTTGGTGGCTCACCAGGACGCATCATACGGTAGATTTCTACTAACGCTTCTAAACGGTTAGTTGAAGAATCAACACGTAAAGTGTCAGAGATGAAAGCACCACAATCTAATTCATTAGTGTAGATAGCTTCGAAGTTTTTGATACCTGATTGAGCAAGTTCAGCTAATAGCTCTAGAGTGAATACATCATTTGCATTAACGATGATTTCGCCAGTTTCGCTGCTGATGTAATCTTTAGCAGATACTTTGCCTTCTAGATGTTCAAACGGTACTTCGATGTGTTTAACGCCATCTTTTTCAAGCTGACGAATATGACGAGCTGTAATACGCTTGCCACCTTCAACGTACGTTGTGCCGTTGCTCACGATGTCAAATGTAAACTGTTCACCACGTAAACGGTCTGCAATTAGTGCCATTGTGATTACACCATCTTTAATTGCAAACTCTGTTGTATCAAAGAAGATGTCTAGGATTTGTTCTGTTGTGTACTCAAGTGCACGTAGCATGATCGTTGCAGGTAATTTACGACGACGGTCAATACGAACAAATAAGTTGTCTTTCGGGTCAAATTCAAAATCTAACCAAGAACCACGGTAAGGGATAACACGTGCGTTATATAACACTTTACCCGAACTGTGTGTTTTACCTTTATCATGGTCAAAGAAAACGCCAGGAGAACGATGTAATTGTGAAACAATAACACGCTCTGTACCATTGATTACAAAGGTACCATTTTCTGTCATGAGTGGCATTTCGCCCATGTAAACTTCTTGTTCACGGATATCTTTAACCGTACCTGCTGGTGCATCGCGGTCATAAATAACAAGACGTAATTTTACACGTAAAGAAGCAGAGTATGTTACTCCGCGGATTTGACATTCTTTTACATCAAATACGGGATCGCCTAAACGGTAACTAACATATTGTAGCTCCGACGTACCTGAGTAACTAGCGATAGGGAAGATGCTGTTAAAAGCAGCTTCTAGGCCCACTTCTCCAGTTAGATCGACTTCAATGAATCGTTTGAATGAATCTAGTTGAATTTCCAACAAGTATGGTTTTTCCATTACTTGTGGACGTTTCCCAAAATCCTTACGAATACGTTTTTTCTCAGTATAAGAGTAACCCATGTGGTTCCTTTGCTCGCTGATAAAATTGGTCATAGTTGTCTGGCTTGGTTTGGATCTTTAATTAGACAACGGCGGCACATTATTTTGGTGTTAATGATGCGTTCTATAACATCACCTTAAGCGTCCGATGACCGTAAAAAATAATGATAAATCACGGTATCCTATAGCGCAAAAAGGCCGGTGATTAAATAATCACCAGCCAATGCCATTTTCATGGCTAATAAGTTAGAAAGTCTAACTTATTTAAGTTCAGCAGTAGCACCGATTTCTTCTAGCTCTTTCTTGAATGCTTCAGCTTCGTCTTTCGAGATGCCTTCTTTCAATACAGCTGGGCAAGATTCAACAGCTTCTTTAGCTTCTTTCAGGCCTAAACCTGTGATGCCACGTACAGCTTTGATTGCTTTAACTTTGTTCTCACCGAATGCAGTAAGTACTAGGTTGAATTCAGTTTGCTCAGCAGCAGCTTCGCCAGCAGCAGCAGGACCTGCAGCAACAGCAGCAGCAGATACACCGAATTTTTCTTCCATTGCTTCGATTAGTTCAACAACTTCCATTACAGATAGTTCTGCAACAGCATCAATGATTTGGTCTTTAGTAAGAGACATGAGTCAATTCCTATATATAGATTATAAAATGGTATTACAGCTATTATGCTGCAGATTCTTCTTTCTGGTCGCGTAATGCAGCCAGAGTACGTACAAGTTTGCCAGCTGCAGCTTCTTTCATAGTAGCCATCAGTTTCGCAATTGCTTCGTCGTATGTTGGTAATGTCGCTAGACGGTCGATTTGAGCGGCTTCAATGAATTCACCCTCAAATGCTAATCCTTTAACTTCAAACTTTTCGTTTGCTTTAGCGAAGTCTTTTAAAAGACGTGCTGCTGCACCCGGATGTTCGTTTGAAAATGCAAGGATAGTAGGACCGGTAAACGTTTCTGCCAGACATGCAAAGTCAGTACCTTCAACTGCACGACGTGCTAGTGTGTTACGAATAACTCGTAAAAATACACCGTTTGCACGTGCTGCTGCACGAAGTTCAGTCATTGCACCTACTGTTACACCGCGTGAATCGGCAGTTACAGCAGACAGAGCGCCTTTAGCAGCTTCGTTGACTTCAGCAACAATAGCTTGTTTGTCTTCGAGTCTTAATGCCATTTGGTTTTACTCCTGGATTCCACTAGGTTTTACCCTAGATAAACACCCCCACCTGATGGTGAGGCACTATTTTGGTTTCGGATCCAGTAGAATAATCTTTCTGGGGTCCGGTACCATCTACGCAGGAAATTAAGTGGACTCTAAGAATTCACACCTGCGGTCTAAGAAGGGACCTAAGGCCCTCCAAAGTAAGGTCGCATATTATACAAGCAATACGCGTCCTTGTATAGTCACTAAATGATTAATCACTCAGTGACTATAAAAAAATTACGCTACTACAGTTACTAGAGTTGCTTGGTCAACTTTAACGCCAGCACCCATAGTTGTAGATAGAGAAACTTTCTTGATGAATTGACCTTTAGCGCCTGATGGTTTTGCTTTTTTAAGCGCAACGATTAGAGCTTCTAGGTTTTCTTTGATCTGTTCAGCAGAGAATGTCGCTTTACCGATTGTAGAATGGATAATACCATTCTTGTCGTTACGGTAACGAACCTGACCAGCTTTAGCATTTTTAACTGCTTCTGCAACGTTAGGTGTAACTGTACCAACTTTCGGGTTAGGCATTAGGCCACGTGGACCTAAGATTTGACCTAATTGACCAACAACACGCATAGCGTCTGGTGATGCAATTACTACGTCAAAATCCATTTCGCCAGCTTTAACTTGAGCAGCAAGATCGTCCATACCAACGATATCCGCACCAGCAGCTTTAGCAGCTTCTGCGTTAGCGCCTTGTGTGAATACAGCAACACGAACTTCACGTCCAGTACCGTGTGGTAATACAGTTGCGCCACGTACGTTTTGATCACTACGACGAGGATCAACACCTAGGTTAACTGCAACATCAATGCTTTCGCTGAATTTAGCTGTAGCGAACTTTTGTAAAAGTGCTACTGCTTCATTGATTTCGTATTCTTTAGTTCCGTCAACTTCTGCACGGATAGCTGTCATGCGTTTAGATAATTTAGCCATTGTATTAACCCTCTACTTCCAGACCCATAGAACGAGCAGAACCCGCAATACAACGTACCATCGCTTCAAGATCGGCACCCGTTAAATCAACTTCTTTCGCTTTAGCGATTTCTTCAAGTTGAGCAACTGTTACTTTACCTACTTTATCTTTGTTAGGTACAGCAGAACCAGATTTGATGCCAGCAGCTTTCTTAAGTAAGTAAGATGCAGGTGGAGTCTTAGTTTCGAATGTAAAAGAACGGTCAGCATATACTGTAATTACTACAGGAACTGGAGCGCCTTTTTCTTGAGCTTCTGTTTTTGCATTGAATGCTTTACAGAATTCCATGATGTTAACACCGTGTTGACCTAGAGCTGGACCAACTGGTGGTGACGGGTTTGCCATACCAGCTGAAACTTGCAGCTTGATATATGCGGTTACTTTCTTAGCCATGATATATTACCTTTATTTGGGTATAACGCTGAAATAATCAGCTTCCCGTAAAAACGTAAGTGACTGCCTTATTGCAGCCAACTCGAACCCTAACCTGTTTACTATTTTAAAATGCATTAAAAACAGCAAATAAATTGGGCGGCGAATTATAACGTCATCAACACCTTTTCCACAAGATCTTTTGGCGTTTTTTTGAGCGTTTTATTTAATTAAACTTCAGAAAACAAAAAAGCCAATAAGAATGACCTTATTGGCTTTTCAAAATCGCATTTTAAAATGCTTAATTAGTTCTTTTCAACCTGAGAAAATTCAAGTTCAACTGGCGTTGCACGACCAAAAATAGAAACCGATACTTTTAAACGGCTCTTATCGTAATCAACTTCTTCAACTGTACCAGAGAAGTCAGCAAATGGGCCGTCAGTAACACGAACCACTTCACCTGCTTCAAACAAGGTACGTGGACGTGGTGCGTCATGAGACTCTTGTAAACGATTCAAGATGTTATCTACTTCTTTCTTAGAGATAGGTGCAGGACGTTCTGCAGTACCACCAATAAAGCCCATAACACGGTCGATGCTTTTCACTAAGTGCCAGCTATCGTCGTTCATTGCCATTTCTACTAAAACGTAACCAGGGAAGAACTTACGCTCACTCTTACGTTTTTGACCAGCACGCATTTCAACAACTTCTTCAGTAGGGACTAAAATTTGTCCGAAGTGCTCTTCCATCTCATTTAGACGGATATGCTCTAATAATGTTTTTTGTACACGGCCTTCGTAACCAGAAAAGGCTTGTACGACATACCATCTCTTTTTTTGAACTTCTTCAGTCATAATAAACCCTTAAATTGAGGTAGTGATAAACGATACGACACGAACAAAAATGCCATCAAGACCCCATAGCACTAAACCAACAATAGTTGATACTGCTAAGATGATTAATGTAGTTTGTACGGTTTCTTGACGCGTAGGCCAAACAACTTTACGTACTTCAAGGCGTGCATCCTTAGCAAAGCCAATGAAGGTTTTGCCTTTTTCAGTAAATGCAGCAGAAAGAACCGCTAAAGCAGCTAGTACTAGCAGTACAGCTACACGTAATACAACATGTGTTTCTTCACCGTATAAATAATTACCAACGATCACTGCCGCTAATAATAAAACGGTAATAGTCCATTTCAACCCATCAAGTGAGCTTTTGCTGTTTTCAGAATTTACTGTACTCATAACGCTTTGTATCCACTGTTAAAATTAATAATACCAATCTCAGCGCAATTGCTAAGAGGTAAAACAACAACTTTTTATTTAGCCATTGTTTAATAGATGAAAGACCGCTTTTTATATTAAGCTAAGTCGCCACCTAAAAATAAAGCACGTAAGTATAAGGATTTTTCTCTCTTTTGTAACCAGAAAAGATACAAAAAGTTCAATTCTTATTGATTAAATTCAAAACAAGTATGATAAACCCTACCCATCAGGCTCAAAAGATACCTAATAACCTTTGTTGATAAATACTCATGGGTAAGAATAACACTCAGCTAGGGTTCATATTGCTACTCTCAGTACGAATAGATACTTAATGTATCACACTCACCCTCAAAACAAGTAAGCTGCAAGAGAAACGTAGGGCGCTTCTGCTCATTGCCTGTCGCCTAATTCGCACAGCGCCTTAAAAAATGTGTTGTAATTTTAGTGGGTGTTAGGTAAACAATAAACCTCTAAACATACTTCGTAATATCCGTAGATAAACGCAAAAAAGCAGCGACAGCGATTAGACGAAGTCTAATATAAGGGGCGCTGGCTTTAGCCTGCAGATCTTTTTTGTGTTGTGATTTAAAGTTTCCTAAATCACTTTTACGAAGCAGTAAGCCCAAAGTCAACACATAAAACAAAACACTGCAGGCTAAAAAAAGGAATCGCAGAGCTCATACGCTCATTGCCCTAGGCTACCGGCTAATTGGCACAGCGCCTTAAAAGATGTTTTGTAATTTTAGTGGGTGTTAGGTAAACAATAAACCTCTAAACATACTTCGTAATATCCGTAGATAAACGCAAAAAAGCAGCGACAGCGATTAAACGAAGTCTAATATAAGGGGCGTAGGCTTTAGCCTGCAGATCTTTTTGTGTTGTGATTTAAATTTTCCTAAATCACTTTTACAAAGCAGTAAGCCCAAAGTCAACACATAAAACAAAACACTGCAGGCTAAAAAAAGGAATCGCAGAGCTCATACGCTCATTGCCCTAGGCTACCGGCTAATTGGCACAGCGCCTTAAAAGATGTTTTGTAATTTTAGTGGGTGTTAGGTAAACAATAAACCTCTAAACATACTTCGTAATATCCGTAGATAAACGCAAAAAAGCAGCGACAGCGATTAAACGAAGTCTAATATAAGGGGCGTAGGCTTTAGCCTGCAGATCTTTTTGTGTTGTGATTTAAATTTTCCTAAATCACTTTTACAAAGCAGTAAGCCCAAAGTCAACACATAAAACAAAACACTGCAGGCTAAAAAAAGGAATCGCAGAGCTCATCCGCTCATTGCACTAGGCTATCGCCTAATTCGCCAAGCGCCCCTTAAAAGACGTGTTGTAGTGTTCATTAATAGTTTTTTCCACCAATAAAAAAGCCGTTGTTTATTCAACAACGGCTTTTAAAATAGTTACTTGTATTCTAATTAAGCTTAATCACTACCAAACAAATCACGAGTATATACTTTATCAGAGACGTCTTTGATCTCGTCTACCATACGGTTAGATACGATTACATCTGACATTGCTTTAAACTCTTCCAAGGATTTGACCACTTTTGAGTTAAAGAAGTCATCGCCTTCAAATACAGGTTCATATATAACGACTTCAATGCCTTTGGCTTTGATACGCTTCATGATGCCTTGAATACTTGATGCTCTAAAGTTATCAGATCCCGCTTTCATAATAAGACGGTAAATCCCCACTACCTTAGGTTGTTTAGCAATAATAGAGTCTGCAACAAAGTCTTTACGTGTTGAGTTAGCATCAACAATTGCACCAATAATGTTATTAGGTACATCTGCGTAGTTAGCACGTAACTGTTTAGTATCTTTAGGTAAACAATAACCGCCGTAACCAAAAGATGGATTATTGTAATGACTGCCTATACGCGGGTCTAAACTAACACCTTCAATAATTTGACGGCTATTTAAACCATGCGCTTCTGCATAGCTATCTAACTCATTGAAGTAAGCTACACGGAGTGCTAGGTAAGTATTAGAGAATAGCTTAACAGCTTCCGCTTCCGTTGAATCAGTGAAAAGTACATCAATATCTTCTTTGATTGCACCTTCTACTAATAAACCCGCAAACGTTTCTGCTCGCTCAGATCGCTCACCGACAACAATACGTGATGGGTGCAAGTTGTCGTATAATGCTCGCCCTTCTCTTAAGAACTCAGGTGAAAAGATTAAATTCTCACAACCTAGCTCTTCTTTAATACTTTTAGTGTAGCCAACAGGCACTGTTGACTTAATGACCATGACTGCGTCTGGGTTAATCGCCATAACATCTTTAATCACAGATTCCACGGAAGACGTATTAAAATAATTCGTCTCTGGATCGTAATCTGTTGGCGTTGCAATAATAACGAACTCAGCATCTTTATAAGCCAGTTCTTTATCTAAGGTTGCAGTAAAATTAAGTGTTTTGTTTGCTAAGAAATCTTCAATTTCAACATCAACAATAGGTGATTTTTTCTCGTTTAATAACGCAACTTTTTCTGCTACAACATCTACCGCGATCACTTGGTTATGTTGAGCAAGTAAAACTGAGTTAGAAAGGCCAACGTATCCTGTCCCTGCTACCGCTATTTTTCTCATTTTATATTCTCTCTATACTCAAAATTTAACAAACATCAAATTATAATTATTATATCAATATGGACTATACCGTTACTTTTAAATAAAAGTAGACACAAATCAACAAACTCCGCGATTTTATAGCTAAAGCCACCTCATAAGGAGTAGCCAAGGTCCGATATTGCTGTATCCACGACATATTTAACGGTAATAATCTTCGACTGTATTAATGAATACAGATAGCGACTCAAGTGGTAAATGGTTTATACCGGCAGCGGCAGCACGCCCACCACCCGTTTCAAATTGACTACAGATATCACCAGCACCTTGTTTATTCTCTAAAGGTGCGCGTAATGAAACTAAATATCCGCCCTGCGCATTCTTAGTTAATACTGCAAATGCACTACTAGGGCCTTTATTAGCTAACAAGTTGCCATATACACCGCTGATTCGGCGAGACCATTTTTGGTCTGGTAACTCAAACACGCTTAATGTATCACTACTATGCATAGCAGGAATCGCTAATGCCTGTTCTAAATCATCTTGATATGCAGCTTGTAATGCGTAATAGGGTGATGTTTTATCTGCAAATACATCAAATGGGCTTTGGTATTTTAACAAGGCTTGAAAAAGCTCAGCTGGATCAAAGTGCAAATCCGTTAAATCAGCACCATAACCATTATAGTTAATTAACGTACCTAACTCTTTTAACTGTTCTGCCTGCCCTTTGCTGTAACCTGCAGCGGCTGATAACTGATCCGCCTTTGCAATTAAGTTATCGCCATAAGCCGCACAAATAGCCCAGTCGTGAAATTGGCCATTTAAGTGCTGATCAATAATCAATGCGGTACACATATTGGCATCAAGATCGATTAAAGCTGTTAGGTTACTATGTTCAGGAATATCACCAGCACGGTGATGATCGGCATAAAATACTTCAGCTCCTTTATCTAGAACGTCCAGTAAAGGCTGAGTATTTTTTTCCATTGAAATATCTAAAACAGTAAAACTATCTTGCGCTTCAGCTGAAACGGTTTTTAATAATTGAATATTACGTTTTACGCCAGTAACAAGCTGGGAATTTAATGGAGTGGATAAACGAAGTTGAATTAACGAGATAATACCGTCGGCATCACCGTTAAAAATATCATAATGCATAACAAAACCTTTCTTATGAAGTGGGTAACCTAAGCCGATAACATGTGTGAACCGAATTTAGTTGACGCTATTTGCCTTATTACCAAATAAACCATGAATTATGCGGCTCACTTTATGACTATGAGAATAGAAATGAAAGTATGTCGCAAATAAAATAATTAAAGATACCGACATAACCACTTCTGGGGCATTGGTGACTTCACCAATAACACCAATGCTAGCGGTCAGCAGCGCTAATAAAGAAATAAATATCAGTACTTGAGTGTCCGATAAACCTATATCTTGCAATTTATGGTGTAGGTGACCTCGGTCGGCTTGAAATGGAGACTGGCCATTCTTGAGTCGTCTAATAATATTAGCAATCATATCCATCACTGGAACAGCCATTAACCATAATGCAATAACTGGTTTAAAAGCGATAAATGCAATGGCTTTGGGGGTATTATCATCAATATGCATAGCTTCTTGACTACCAGCCACCAGCAAACAAATCATGGTAAAGCCAATAAAGAAACTACCCGAGTCGCCCATAAATACTTTGTAGCGATTACCCGGTAATAAGGATAGATTACACATTAGAAAAGGAATTAACGCGGCAATAAAACAAACACAAGTAGAAGAAAGGTGAAACTGTCCATTAACCGCAAATAGCAACGCCATCGCTGAAAAACTGATAATACTTAAGCACCCTAATAAACCGTCTACCCCATCAACCATATTAAAAGCAGTGATCACGCCAATCACCACTATGATAGTAAATAGTAATCCAAAGCTACTTAATTCAACCTCTCCTAACGCAAATAAATTACCGAGGGATAAGATTTGTAAATCTGCAAAATAGTAAAGAAAAGCAGTAATCGACATCATGGACAAGAGGCGCAATGAAACTTTCAAATTAACTTTGTCGTCAATAACCCCTAGCAGCATTAAAAAACCTGCACAACAAACAAAAGCGAGTATTTCTGGCGTGAAATTTTGATTCATGAACAAAGCAAACACTAACGCAATGTAAATCGCAGGTCCGCCAATAACCGGGATATTACCTTTATGTAATTTACGATGGTCAGCTCTATCAACAAGCCCAAATTGAATTGCTTTAGGATGGAAGAAATAAAATAGAAAGGCAGAAACAGCAAAAGACATAAGCGATGTTATTATCATTGAACTTAACATTACTGACACCTTTATTGTTTGTTCACTTATTGTTCATAATCGATGTGTATATTAAAGTTTACAAAATAATTTTATAAGTCACTATTTTTAAAATGATTTTAATATAACTAAAAGATTAACTCTTAATTTAGATTGTAATCGAATTTGACTTTTAATCAAATAATCTATGGCCAATAAAAGACCCTATCTTCTCTAGTAAGTTCATATCAAATAATAATATTTTCTTAATAAAGCGTTTAATACCGCTAATAATGAGGCTTAAATTAAGGTTCATTATAACGCATTCATATTACTCCAAAAGGAATATAAATTATTTTTTTTGATTTCTTCCAGCCTCTTTTATTCATTTTGATTACTAACGTTTGCTGGTGTGGGGTATTTTACTTCGTGTCGCTCATCTAAGCCGATACTCGTGTGCGATGACTCTCATACTGGCAGTATGCACAGAGCTTACCCACTCATGAGACTAACCTGTGCAAATTAATCGCTTTTATCAAGAATATATAACGATCTACTTCTTTTTACTTTTACGCTTTTAATCCCCCTCAAAAAAGTATTGTTGTACTTGCTGTAGTTCGGCTTCGGCTTGATATAGGTCTTGTTCGAAGAATTGCACCTTAGTGCCTGGTGTTGCCTGGCTTAATAAATTTAAATCGCGTTGGCAGATACAACCTATTTTCGGGTAGCCGCCTATGGTTTGCCTATCTCGCATTAATACTATAGGTTGCCCATTTGCGGGGATTTGAATTGCGCCAAGTGCAATACCTTCTGAAATGAAATTTTGTTGTTTAACCTCAACAGCTTTTCCCTTAAGACGATAACCCATCCTATCCATCTCAGGGGTGACGGTATATAACTCATTAAAAAGCGTTGTCCTAGCAGACTCACTAAACTCATGAAATTGGTAAGTTGGTAATACTCCCAATCTAATGACGTTATTAAAATCAGGAGTAAATTGTTTCGGTACAGTACGAGTGTAATGACGTTTTATGCTTTGATACGGAACAACATCACCATCACTCAGTTTATGGCCCTGCTGATCTAAACCACCTAGCTGATCACGCATGACACTACTCATACTTCCCAGTGTTTCGGTGATTTGAAATCCACCAGCAACCGCAAGATAACTACGTAATCCTTTACTCGGATAACTTAACTCTAAAAAATCTCCCGGGCTTGCTTGCCATGAATGCCAAGGAAAAATGACCTGTCCATTAAGCTTTGCCTCAACATCTGCACCACAAACACTGAAAGTAGTTTCTGCTTGAAAATAGGCTTGAAAAGGCCCCATGGTTATCTCTATTTGTGCATCATTGGCAGCGTTATCTAATAATTTATTTGCCCAATGAAATGCATGGCTGTCCATCGGGCCGCCTGGTGTTACACCAACATCTTGATGACCATAACGACCAAGATCCTGTAACAAGCTCAACACACCAGCCTGTTTAATATGTAATGTCATACTCTTTCCATTTTATTCACGTTACAGCTCGCCACCCATTGCGAGAAAAGTAACACGGTCAATCGCTTCAAAACGCACATGTTCGCCAACCGAGAACTGGCTTAAATTATCTTGAGAAAAGTCTAATAAGTTCACTGGAGTCCGTCCAATAACTTGCCAACCACCGGGCGATGAGCGTGGGTATACTGCGGTTTGTTGATCTGCAATAGCAACACTCCCCTTCGGTACCTTTGCTCTCGGTGTCATTTTACGAGGCATAGTCATTGATTCAGGTGTATTACCTAAATAAGCAAAACCAGGGGCAAAACCAATGGCAAATACACGATAGCATTCAGAGGTGTGTAGCTTTACCACTTCTGAAAAAGGCAAACCAACATGTTCGCTGATCTCTGCATAGTCTAGTGCGACCTCTTCCCCGTAATAAACGGGTAAGGTGATTTGCTTTGCAGCAGGAGTGTCAACGTTATGCGCCTCTATTTGTTCAAGCACTCTTTTCACTGCTAATACAAACCCCTGCAGCCCTGTTTTACGTAAATTACAACTTAATAAGATAGACGTATAGGAAGGGACAATATCCGATAACATTGTCGCAAGGCCATTTCGTAACAAGTGACAAGCGTAAGCAATACGATCAGCTGTTTCTATACTGACGGTATCTGAAAAATAAATGATCACACTGTTTTCATTGACCAAATTAATTTTCATGAAACATTCTCACGGCTTTCACTTGTAGTTTTAAGTTGTTGATATAACGCTTTCGCTACATCAACAGCGAGTGCTCCATCGCCATGTATGCATAATGTATCAGCTTTAATAGGCACTTCGACATTATCAATACTCAACACACTTTGTTGTTCGACCAAACGTATCGCCTGTTTACAGATAGACTGTAAATCACGATGGCAAGCACCTGGCTGACTTCTTGGTGTCAAACGACCATCCTGCTGATAAGTACGGTCAACAAAGGCTTCAAATAAAAGAGTCACTTTATGCTGCCTAGCCATCTCTTGATAACGTTGATAATCAGGGACCGCCATGACCATAAAAGGTAAAGTCGCATCGTATTTAGCTAACGCTTCAATTAATGCCTTAAAGATAGCATCGGATTTCATCATCGCATTATATAAAGCGCCATGCGCTTTCACATAACTAAGCTGTACACCTTCACTTTGGCAAATGCCCTGTAATGCACCAAGCTGGTAAATAAATAAAGCTTGTAATTCATCCAATGGCATTTCAATAAAGCGACGGCCAAAACCTTGTAAATCGTTATACCCAGGGTGAGCACCAATTTGCACATTTTGTGCTTTAGCATTGCGAACTGTCTGCAACATAACACTGGGATCAGAAGCATGCATTCCACAAGCAATATTCGCCATATCGATAAAAGGCATAATCACTTGATCTTGACCTAACTCCCATATACCAAAGCTTTCACCCATATCACAATTTATAAGCATCACTGACTCCTTATCTAGCCTTAAAGAGAACTAGCCGATCTTGAGGCTTGTGCATAGACACCAGACAAGGTTCTCATTAGTTTTGCCACTTCACCTAACGAGTCATCAATAGAAAGATGCTCTAATGCTTGAATAAGACACTTCTCTCTCACTGCTGCATATTCTAAGCAATACTTTTTACCTGCCTCTGTCACACTGTAGAAGGTTTCTTTACCACACTTTTTATGAGTCAACATGCCACTTTTTACCAACTTTCTCACAGAATAAGAGACGTTATGTGTGTCATCTATATTTAAAGTAAATGCAACATCGGTAATACGCTTTGCTCTCTCTCTATGAAATATATTATGGATAACTAAATTATCTAACGGGCTTAAGTTATGTTGCTCACAAGCATTACTACATGACTGCATCCAACGTTGGAAAGCATTGTTGACCATGGTTAAACCATATTCAAACTCACTGAGGGCTTGTCCATTTTTACCCACTAAGTGAGCGGATGATAAAATAGGGACATATTCTGGTTTTTGATTCATTTTTTATCCTCTCGACATTGAGTTTGGTAACCAAGTAACAATCTCAGGAAAAACAGTGACTATAAACACTGCGGCAACTAATAATAGGAAGAAAGGTAATGCCGCTTTAGCAACAAAGAAAATATTTCGTCCGGTTAAACTTTGAATAACAAATAGGTTAAAACCAACTGGCGGGGTAATTTGAGACATTTCCACCACTAATACGATATAAATACCAAACCATAAAGGGTCAATACCTGCTTCAATCACCATAGGGAGCACCACTGACGTAGTTAATACCACTACAGATATACCATCTAGGAAACATCCAAGAATGACGAACATAATAGTCATTAAAAATAACAGCATATAAGGTGAGAGATCTAATAATGCAATATTCTCGGCTAGCATTCTAGGCAAACCAATAAAGCCCATTGCCATGGTTAAGAAAGCGGCTCCAGCAAGAATAAAGATGATCATACAAGAGGTTTTAACTGCTCCCATTAAACTATCAATAAAACTGTTTAAGCTTAATGATCGACTACTAAGCGCTAGGACTAGGGAGCCAAGTACACCAAAAGCAGCAGCTTCTGTTGGTGTGGTTAAGCCTCCATAAATAGAGCCAATAATGAAAATAACTAATGCGCTAACGGGAATTAAACGCGCTAATGAACGCAGCTTTTGTGCCCATGAGTAGTGTATTGTTTGCTGAACTTTATGACTTTTTTGGCGCATAGCCCAAAACGCGGTATAACCCATAAACATAATAACCAGCATAATGCCGGGTAACGCACCGGCCATAAATAAACGACCAATAGACACTTCAGCAGCGACACCATAAACAATTAAAATAATTGAAGGTGGAATTAACAAGCCTAAGGTACCAGATCCGGCTAATGTCGCGATTGCCATTTTATCATCATAACCTTGACGTTTTAATTCAGGTAAGGTCATTTTCCCGATAGTAGCCGCTGTTGCAGCTGATGAACCAGATACCGCAGCAAAAATGCCACAACTTAAAATATTAACATGTAGTAATCGGCCCGGTACTCGGCTTAACCAAGGAGTTAATCCTTCAAATAAATCTTTTGATAAGCGTGTTCTAAATAGGATTTCTCCCATCCAAATAAACAAGGGTAATGCAGCCAATGACCAATCAGAGACAGCCCCCCAGGTTGAAGTGCTATATAACAAACCAAAATTGTCATTACCCAGTAACATTAATCCTGCAAATGAAACGGCAATTAAAGTAAAGGCAATCCAAAAGCCACTCGCCAGCAACGCAAATAAAACACCTAATAATATGAATCCAATAGTTATCTCGTTCATGACTTACTCTCCGCGACTGATGATTCATTAAGGTCGATAGGCGCACTTTCACTGAGCGCTTCTTCTTCAGACTTTGGAAGAGGCTGATCAAACAACAGATGACAAATAGTTTGGTCAATAATAGCAATACTAAAAAGAACCATTCCTACAGCTAATGGTAATTGTACTAACCAGAGTGGCACAGCAATATAGCCAGAAGAAAGCTCATCGAAGATATATGATTCATATACTAAGTAGATCAGTTGCCAGCATAAATACAAAATTAATCCGCAGCCTAAGCTTAAAATGACCCTTTCAATAAGTTTATTAACTACTGCAGGCAAGCGAGAAGTAAAAAGGCTTACGCGGATATGTCCACCTTCACGAAAGGTGTAAGCTAACCCTAAAAAAGTGGCTGCCGCTAATAAAAATCCAGCAAAATCATCGCTAGAAGGAGCTTCAATACCAAGCCAACGACCTATAACGCGGGCCAAAATAATACAACAGATGGCAATAATACATATACCTGATAATGCACCGGCACAGAGATAAAGTTTATCTAAAAAGGAACGCATAGCGCTAACTCCTATGATCTTAATAATACAGCTAGGGTTAGATTCGCTAATCCCTAGCTAAGAAGATAACTGGATAGTTATCATCATAAAAGTGACTTCTTAGTGGTACTCACTTAATAGTGCTTTACCTTCATCTCCAGCTTCTTCAGCCCACTCTTTGGCCATATCATCACCAATTGCTTTTAGTGATTCCATTAGTTCAGGTGTTGGCTCAACTACCTTCATTCCTTTAGCTGCTAGCTCTTGGGTTTTGCTAGTCGTTTCATTAATAGCCATCTCCCAACCACGTTGCTCAGCAGTTGCCGCCGCAGTTAATAATGCTTGTTGGAAAGATTTGTCTAAACGTTTAAATGCACGTTTATTAACAATCACCATATTTTTAGGGATCCACGCCTGCACGTCCGTGTAGTTATTAACATAATCCCAAGATTGGCTGCTCACGCCCGTTGTTGGTGAAGTGATCATCATATCAATAATGCCTGTCGAGAAAGCTTGTGGAATTTCAACAGTTTGTACAGTCGTTGGCGAAGCATTTAATAAAATAGCTAAACGCGATAATGTAGAACTATAAGCACGTAGTTTCGCACCTTTAAAATCGTCGATGTTATTGATCGGCTCTTTACTATATAAGCCTTGTGGAGGCCAAGGTACTGAATACAAAAGCATCATCCCTTTTTTATCTAATTTAGCTTGTAGCGCTGATTTAGAAACTTCATATAGCTTTTTAGCTTGTGTAAAGTTTGTGGCTAAAAATGGTAGGTTGTCCAATTTATAAATAGGGTCTTCATTACCTAATATACCGATAAATACTTCGCCAATCGGTACTTGCTGTGTACGTACAGCTCTTGCTATCTCTTTATGTTTAATTAAAGAAGCACCAGCATGTACGATAATTTCGAACTCACCATCTGTTGCGGCTTTTACCTCTTCAGCAAATTGGCGGATATTTTGTGTGTGATGTGTTGCATCAACATAAGGAGTTGCCATATCCCAACGTGTTGCTGCGTTTACTGTTGCAGAAGTACATACCGCCAACGTTAATGCGGCCACTTTAATAAATTGCTTCATAGATCATCCTTATCCTTTATTAACTTACAAAATTAATGTAAATACATATTACGTGTAAATTACATTCAATATATCCTATGATTCGTAAAATGCATGGTTCGTACCATTTTCAACAATTGATACTTGACCTTGACTTTCTCCTTCAACCAAAAAACATAAACTATTGTTTATAAATAATTAAATTTACTTTTTAATTTTTCTTGATCGTTTTTTTAAAAAAATAAATATTAAATTAATGGTTCCCTCCGCGACTTAAAAACAAACCAAAATAGTGCATAAAGTCCCAAATTAGTGCAGCCAATAAGTTTCTTTGATCAATGATTTTCTTTAAATAACAAGTTTGTGACCACTCAAGCATCTATTTATCGTGATCAAAAAAAGATCTATGACAAATAATAATATTGGCTCAGTATATGCAGAATACAATTTGCATTCACTTTACGTTTAAAATGAATTCAAATTAAAACCTAATTCAAACTTGAACTTTGAATACCGACAAATACTTTATATTAGGGACAATATTATGATCGACTTCTGGCCATTGATAGGCATTGCTATTATTACAATAGGCTTTGCTTTTAGGCTTAATACTTTATTGGTGATTTTAGTGGCGGGCGTGGTGACAGGCTTAGTTGCTCATTTAGACCTTATCGAGATTCTATCTATATTAGGCGCATCATTTACTAAGAATAGATACATGTCATTATTTATACTTATTTTACCTATGATTGGTTTATTAGAGCATTACGGCTTAAAAGAGCGAGCTGAAGCACTGATCTCTTCCATGAAAAACTCATCTGTCAGTAAAGTCACATTGAGTTACCTGTTACTACGTAAATTCACTAATGCTATTGGATTAAGTTTAGGTGGGCACCCAACTATGGTTCGTCCATTAATCGCACCGATGGCGGAGGCTGCAGCTGTAACAGATGCTCCAGACTTACCTGTTAAAGATCGCTTACGCGTTAGGGCATTTAGTGCAATGAGTGAAAACTTTGCTAATTTCTTTAGCCAATTATTGTTTATTGGTAGTGGCGGTTTATTACTTATTAAAGGTGTATTAAATGACAGCGGTTATGCAATGGAATTAGATGATATGTATTACTGGGCCCTGCCTACCACCTTTGCCTCCATATTTATCTTCTTTATATTTGCTAAGTTGCAGCAAGGTCAAATCGAGAATACCCGTACAACAGTGGAGAAAGAGCAATGTTAGAATATGTATATCAAGCAACAGGCTTACTCTTAATTGCCTTTTCACTACAAACCTTCGTTGATACCAGTAACAGTAAACGTATAGGTACTGGATTATTTTGGTTAATTTACGGCTTATCCTTTATTTTAGGTACTATTTTGCCTGATTGGTTTATCGGTTTAATGGTATTGGCTTTAACGCTTATTGCAGCAGGCGGATTTATGGGAATTGGGCACTATCGCCACTCTGATCCTGCATTTCGAAAATCCAGCGCAGATAAATTAAAAAATAAAATGTTCATTCCTGCGTTAATCGTGCCTATTGGTACGATCATGTGGTCTAAATTGACCGGAACCAGTGCTTTAATTGGTTTAGGGATCAGCGCCTTACTTGCATTGATAGTTGCATTAATGATCACTAAAGGCAAAGCACAACAAAGTGTACATGAAGGTCGCCGTCTTATTGATGCAATTGGCTGGGCAGCTATTTTATCGCAATTTTTAGCCGCATTAGGCTATTTATTTGGTGAGGCAGGTGTTGGTAATACTGTGTCACAAATAGTGAAAGAGATTGTGCCTGACAGTAACTTATTCGCTTATGTACTTTGTTATACCTTCGGTATGGCTCTCTTCACTATCATTATGGGTAATGCATTTGCAGCTTTTGCGGTGATTACTACTGGTGTTGCGGTCCCATTATTAATGATTGAACAATCTGGCGACCCAATCATCATTGGTGTCATTGGTATGCTATCTGGTTACTGCGGTACATTAATGACGCCTATGGCGGCTAACTTTAATATTGTCCCTGCTGCATTATTAGAATTAAAAAACAAAAACCAAGTGATCTATATGCAGTTTTTCCCTGCACTATTAATGCTTGCCATTAATACCCTCCTTATCTACTTTTTAGCATTCTAAGGTTAATTATGAAAACCATACTTATTACAGGATTTGAACCTTTTGGTGGAGATAAAATCAATCCAGCATTGGAAGCCATTACACGATTGGAAAACACACCGATTGAAGGGGCAAAGATTATTACCTGTTCAGTGCCAGTTGTTCATCAAAAATCCATTGATACTGTGATTGCAGCCATTGAACAACATAAACCAGACTTTGTAATGACTGTAGGTCAAGCAGGCGGTCGCGCTGCAATTACTCCCGAACGTATCGCGATTAATCTTGATGATTATCGAATTCCAGATAATGAAGGTAATCAAGTGACCGATCAACCGGTAGTGATAGATGGACCGGCGGCGTACTTTTCAACTTTGCCGATTAAAGCAATGACAAAAGCAATCCAAGATAAAGGTATTCCCGCACAGGTCTCAAGCACTGCAGGTACTTATGTATGTAACCATCTTTTTTATGGTGTGCAACATTATCTACGCAACTCTAATATTGGCCATGGTTTTGTGCATATCCCTCTCATGTCTGAGCAAGCAATTGACGGATCTAAACCAACTTTATCTTTAGACTTGATTGTTGAAGGCTTAGCAGCGGCAGCACAGGCTATTGTAAAAAATAAGCAAGATATTGATTTTGAAAGTGGCAGTATTTGTTAGATAATGATTAATAGTCCATGATCAAGACATAAAAAAGCGATCTAATAAGATCGCTTTACTAGTTTCTTTATTCGGTTAGTGTTTTAGCTTTTGCTGTTATCTACTAATGTGAAATTCATTTCACATACATCACCAAACTTCACCGTAGACGTTGCGCCCACTAATGCTTCGTGTACACCAGTAATTGCACCAGTACTACAGATTGAACCAGCAGGAAGTGTAATTCCACGCTCAGCACAACAGTCAATCATAAAGGCTAATGCAGCCATTGGACCATTTAAAATGCCATCGGTCGGCGCTGTATTAATTAACTCACCATTGATGCTAGTGCTTGTTTCCATAGTAGTAATAGCATTCTCCCAGTTTTCGATCTCAGTACCCACGATCACACCATATTGGTTACCGATATCTGAAATAATAGCCGTTGGACCATAGCTATTTAAATCAATCACAGGGCTGCTTGCCATTTCGATACCGGCATAAACTGCTTTCACTAAATGAGTAACACCATCAGCAGTATTGATACTACCAGGTTTGATCTCTTGGTTTATTTCTACCACTAACTCAGGTTCAATGGCAATAAACCCACCAGCAAAGACAGGTAAGTCAAACGCTTCACCCGTCGCTTGTTTTTCAGTTAATTCAATATGTACTTCTTTAAAAACAGGGCCCAATACACGTACATCACCTAATGTATCGCGTAAATCAGGGGGAATCATGCCTACTTTCCAGCCAACAATTTCTTGATCTAAAGCTTCAATAGAGGCGTCTTGTACTTGGTAAGCTTCTTTTAGCGTACTTGGAATTGGTCCAGGAAAACCGTCTACAATACGAATCTCTTTACGTGCACTTGATAGTGCTTGAGCTAGTTCACTAATTTGTTCACTCGTTAATGCTGTAGTTGACATAAAATACTCTCACAATGGTTTGATAAATTTATGGGTTATTAGCGACAAGTGGGTTAATACTTGTGCGATTAAATTCAGTATAAACGTCCTATAAGTTCAAACAAAGTGATTATTTTGTATTACTTAATGATTTTGACTAAGATCTATTATTCAATTACTTACTCAAAAAATATTGTAAATTTCAGATTATTTAACATAGAGAATCACCAATTATCTTCGCTTTCTATTTAACCTCCCCCTTGCTTATAGCAGTATCCTTGAGGAATTTTAAATTTTGTTATGTTATAACAAGATAACTGTTATATTGTAACAAAGTGATATTTGACTATCTTCAAAACAAACGAGAAAAATATGATCAATATAAATAACTTACGCTTTGCTTGGCAAAAAGAGCCGATTATTAGTATCGATGCACTTAGCATTGAACAAGGACAACACCTTTTTATTGAAGGTCCTAGTGGCAGCGGTAAAAGTACATTATTAAATTTACTCGGTGGTGTTATCACTCCTCAAAGTGGCGATGTTGAAATACTTGGACAATCATTAAACCAGATGTCTTCAAGTCAAAAAGATAGTTTTAGAGCAAATCATATTGGATTTATATTTCAGCAATTTAATCTTATCCCTTACTTAAGTGTCTTAGAAAATATTACCTTACCTTGCACCTTCTCTCCAGACCGTAAACAAAAAGCATTAAGTCATAGCGGTAGTTTACAAAAAGAAGCAATACGTTTGCTGTCTGCACTAGGGATTAATGATACAAAACTAATACAACGCAGCGTGAATGAGTTAAGTGTAGGGCAACAGCAACGTGTAGCTGCAGCAAGAGCAATGCTAGGTAGCCCTGATATTATTATTGCTGATGAACCAACTTCTGCGCTTGATAATGACCACCGCCAAGCATTCATTAAAATATTATTTGAAGAATGTGAAAAAGAAAACATCACGTTAATTTTTGTTAGCCACGATGCCACATTAAAACACCATTTTTCTCATCATATTAATCTTCAAGAGCTCAATCAGGTTAGCAATAAGGAGGCTTTGTAATGGCTATTTTATCATTAGCTTTTAAAAGTTTACTTAACCGTAAACTGACTTTTTTCATTACTCTCTTTTCAATTGCGATCAGTGTTACCTTGTTATTAGGCGTACAAACGTTAAAGACAGAAACTAATAGCAGTTTTATGAAAAGTATCTCAGGCACTGATTTAATCATCGGTTCTAGAGGTGCATCCTCTCAATTATTATTAAGCTCTG
Source organism: Psychromonas sp. KJ10-5 (assembly GCF_055808325.1). Lineage (NCBI taxonomy): Bacteria > Pseudomonadati > Pseudomonadota > Gammaproteobacteria > Alteromonadales > Psychromonadaceae > Psychromonas > Psychromonas sp. KJ10-5. The sequence continues at coordinate 2,514,865 of NZ_CM147864.1, forward strand.
TGTTTCATATCGGTAATACCCCTAATACAATTAAATACAGTACTTACAAAAAGATCAGTCAATCACCAGCCGTTGAGTGGGCTGTACCAATTTCGATGGGAGATTCTCACAAAGGTTATACAGTGATGGCCACTGATTTAACTTTTTATGACTACTTTAGCTTTGCCAATAAACAACATTTAAGTGTAGAGCGAGGGGCAATTGATGATGATATGTTTGCTGTTGTTATTGGCTCTGAAGTTGCTAAAAAACTAAATTACAAGATTGGGGATCAAGTTATCGTGACACATGGTGGCGGTGAAATAGAAGGTCATCATCATGACAATATTCCCTTTTATATTAGTGCCATCCTTGCGCCTTCTTTTACTGCAATTGACCAAACTTTAATTATTTCATTAGAAGCAATGGAAGCGATGCACACGGATAATCACGGTCACTTTGGCGCTCTACCAGGTGAACAGATTCTACCAAGTGATAACCATCAAGACCATGACGCACATGATCAGCATGACGAAATAGCTCATGAGGAACATGCCGGCCATGATACACACCAACATCATGACGAAGTAGCTCATGAGGAACATGCCGACCACGACGCACACCAACATCATAACGAAGTAGCTCATGAGGAACATGCCGACCATGACGCACACCAAGATCATGACGAAGTAGCTCATGAGAAACATGCCGACCACGACGCACACCAACATCATGACGAAGTAGCTCATGAGGAACATGCCGGCCATGATACACACGAGCATCATGACGAAATAGCTCATGAGGAACATGCCGGCCATGATACACATGAGCATCATGACGAAATAGCTCATGAGGAACATGCCGACCACGATGCACACCAACATCATGACGAAGTAGCTCATGAGGAACATGCCGAGCACAGTCATCAAGATACACAAGACCAACGTATTGCACGTTTATTAAAAATAAAACCAGAAAAGATTAATGCTATTTTTATTGGCTTAACTTCACCCCAAGCTATTTTAGGTATGCAAAGTTACGTCAATAACTACCAAGCAGAACCATTATCTGCGATTATTCCAGCTGTCGCGCTACAAGAACTATGGCAATTCTTTAGTCTTGCTGAAGTGGCATTGAATATAGTCACAGCTTTTGTTGTCCTAGTTGGACTACTAGGTATGCTGAGTATTATCTTAATGAGTCTAAATGGGCGCCGAAGAGAAATGGCAATATTACGCTCTGTAGGTGCAAGGCCTAGCCACATCTTTGGTTTAATTATTGGAGAAGCTGGCTTTGTTTGTTTTGCTGGTATTTTACTAGGTGTTGCATTACTGTATCTACTGCTGTTTACGCTACAGGCCCCCTTAGCAAGCTATTACGGGTTCTATTTAGAGATCAATATGCTAACGTCGAACGATTTGTTTATTTTAGCCATCATTCAATTAAGTGCATTGATTATCGCATTTATTCCGGGATGGTTGATTTATAAATATTCATTGTCAGATGGGATGAGTATTAAATTTTAGGAAATTATGAAGAAACTATTATTAATCACCTTATTGCTGAGCTTGACCTCAATGGTTCAAGCTCAGCCAATGAAAATTGGTTGGCAGGATTTAGAAGGCAAAGTTGAACCTTATCAAGACCCTTTTGCAGAGCTAACCGATGATCAGTTATATAATTTATCCGTGTATGGACGTATTTCAGAAATGCAGCGTCTCTACCCAGATTACGAATTAACTGAGGCGATGTTACAAGAAGCAGAAAATGCCAAGGCGCAATTAATAGCCGAGAATGTCGATATTGATTATATGTTTGAACAACGCGAAATCATTATAAAAAAACGCGAGAAGGCAGCATTAATCACCAATGATCTATTAGCAGATAGAGAAATTGAAATGGCCGGTTATATGCTAGCGCTTGAGTTTGATGAAGGGACAGTTTCTGAGTTTTTATTGGTACCGACGATTGGTGCCTGCTCGCACAAACCGGTACCGCCAGCAAACCAATTAATATTTGTCAAAGCCAAAACCCCCGTTGCGGCAGGCTCGCCTTACATGCCAATCAAAATAACAGGCACTTTACGAATTACACCAGAGGTGAAAGATCTATACCTTGTAGATGGCACAAAAAAAATCACTATGTCTTACAGTTTAGACAATGCAATTGTAGAGCCTTTTATAGCCACACATTAGATAATTTAATTAGCCCTATAGCTAGTAGCTAAATTGTTAGCTATAGGGTTAATTATTGACTTCTTTGAACCTTAAAATCTTTGCCTACATCATTTAATAAATTCACTGTTACCGTTTTCCCACCCCAACCATGTAGGTTACATTTTGCCCGTACCATTACTTTATGCACATTAGTCTTAATGTTAATTTCACACAAACTGCGTGTAAAAGGTTGCTCGTTATCATGAGGATGAGCCAGCTTTCTTTCCGCTAATACGTTACCTTCCATATCCACTACCTGCCACGCATCAGCATAATGATCCCAGCCTTGATCATTATGTTGCACCTGAGTAGTAAAACACCAACTACCTTGTTCACTTTGAAGTGCTTTAACATAAGTCACTTGGGCAAAGTCTAACGGGCTTGTGGTAACCGCCTTTCCTTGTGCCAAAGGCACTGCGATTAATAATGAGAGCACTATAACCGTATAAAATTTTTTCATTATTCTACCTACTTCACTCCATGAACAATCCTCACGGTAGCATAACATTGTGTTAATTTTATAAGCAGTAGATCTTAAGTTGAGTCAAAGACGTATCTTTAATTATTAAAACAGAGGTTAGGAGCTTGGTATCGCTATTCAACATTTTAATCAACAGCACATGAAACAGATGCCTTCACGGTATCGAGCTCGATTTATTAATAGCTTATCGGGCTTTAAAAGTGCCAACTTAATTGCTACACAAGACAATCAAGGTAACACGAACGTTGCTATCTTCAGTTCAATAGTGCATTTGGGTGCATCTCCTGCATTGGTTGGATTCATTATGCGTCCTGACACTGGTCAACGACATACCCTAGATAATATTATTGAAACTCAGACTTATACAATTAATCAAGTCTCTGAGGCTTTTTACCAACAAGCACATCAAACATCAGCACGTTACTCGATAGATGACAGTGAGTTTGATATGACAGGGCTAGAGTGCGGTTATATTGATAACGTCCCTTTTGTTAAACAAAGCAATTTAAAATATGTGGTTAAATTAAAAGAGATAATGCCTATTCCACTTAACAATACGCAAATGGTGATTGGTGAAATTACCGATGTATTATGCGAAGAAAGTGTGATTGAAAAAGATGGTTATATTGATATAGAAGCATTACAAACGGTCACTATTTCAGGGTTAGATAGTTACCACAGTAGCCAACGATTAAGCCGGTTAAGTTATGCAAAACCAGATATTCCACTCCATGAAATAGAGTCTTCAAAATGAATACACAACAACTCACTATTTTCTTTGATGGGCAATGCCCGCTATGCACCTTAGAGATGCAAAAGTTAAAGGAGCAGGACAAAGATAATCAAATCCTACTTGTAGATCTGCACCAAGAAGATTTTAAAACAATATACCCTGAGATCGACATTGACCAAGGGTTAGCTATTTTACATGGGCAATATAAAGGAAAAGTACTACTAGGTTTAGATGTCACGCACAGAGCATGGACACTAGTAGGTAAAGGCTGGTTAGTTGCCCCACTACAATGGCCAATTATTAGGCCACTTTCGCATCAAGTTTATCTGTTAGTCGCTAGATATCGTCAGCCCATTTCCAACTTTATTTACCAACGTTTTGGTATAGGTATTAAACACTGTGAACAAGGAACCTGTTATGGCAAACCCAACGACATTAATCATCGGAGCAAATAGTGAAATAGCGAAAGCATTAGCGTTGCAAACAGTACATGAAAATGACAACGCACTGATTGTTATCACTCGAGATCCTAGCTTTTATCAACAGCCTCTATTCCATAACAGTAAAGTCATCGCTTTAGTCGATTATCAAGAGCATTCTATTAATGAGGCCATTGATAACATTAAGGAAGATGCAGAAACACTGATTACCAATGTCTTTATCTGTCATGGATTATTACACAACAAACATATTACCCCTGAGAAACGCTTACAGGCATTTGATGTGGATAGTTTTACAGAGGTTATCAATGCCAATACCATCACGCCTATGTTATGGCTGAAAAACCTGGTCCCATATTTATCTGGAAAGCAAACCTGTAAAATTGTTATTTTTTCTGCAAGAGTAGCTAGTATTTCTGATAATAAAATCGGTGGATGGTATAGCTATCGCGCTTCTAAAGCTGCGACTAATATGTTGTTAAAATCAGCAGCTATTGAACTTGCTAGAACCGCTAAAAATATCAAACTTATTTCGTTTCATCCGGGTACAACTGACAGTCCTTTATCCAAACCATTTCAGAAAAATGTGCCGGCAGGTAAATTGTTTACTAGTGAATTTGTTGCATCTCAATTATTTGATATCGTAGCGAACACCCAACTAGATGGTGAAGCTAGCTTCCTAGATTGGAAAGGAGAAAGTATTCCCTGGTAAAAAATCAACAGAGTAAGGGTGATAAAAGCCCCTTACTCTTTATCAAAGCTATCTACGACGATTGCCCCCATCGATGCAGGCATACTGATAACGATAATACGTTTGATGGCAGTCCAAGGGGAATCAATGAATGGCAATTTATTGAGGCATAGCAATACGAGTGCAACTACAAACGCTGTCATTAAATAAGCGATCACAATACGAAAGACAAAAACAAAGCGTCTATGCTGAATATTGGTTTGAAAAACACTATGGTAGGTATATAGACTTAAAAATAAAATTGATAACGACAATAACATTAACAAATTACCTGTAGGTAATGTCTCGCCAAGGTGCCATGCCTCTTCTGAAAAAGAAACCGGAACTGCTAATGCAAATGCACCTACAAATATTTGCCCTGCATCTTCTACATTAAAACTGTATTTCATATAAACCTTTATTAAAAATAGTCGTTACGGAGGCTACTTAGGCACAAGGCCATAAGGAACAGAGTTAAACAGATCTGGCTGCGCACTTACAGTTGGAGCTTGATGTACGCCCCTCCAATCCAATAACATAATCGCTAACACATTACGGTGCTCTCCTTTTTTAAGATCAAACTCTCCATCTACAGAAGGCACTAAACCATGCTCTCTATCTAATGCTTTTTGGATAACACTTTGTGTTTGAAGCACCACAGGATCATCAGCTAAACCGGCGAGTAAAAAATTAATACCAACTTCTGCAATTACATCCTCTTTGGTACGCTTAATAATCATGTCGATATTGTTTCGATAATAATCATAGATCCATTGAAAGTCAGTTTCTTTAATTGGATGTTGGTAATATGCCGAAGCGGCGAAGATAATATGTGTTAAACCATACACTTTGTTAATTAACTGTTGTTCAGATAATTGCTGATCTTGATGATCTGGATAGGTTTCTCTGAATGCCTCTATAAATTCTTCAGTTACATCCTGCTCACCTAGTTGCTTTAACCAGTATACTTGATTAGCTAACTGTGCAGCCCAAGCTTTTATCATCTCTGGATTGGTCGCATAGGTAGTAAAGTTATAACGACGTATAACGTCTCTTAACTTAGCATCCTGTTGATGCTTTAAACCATATTCGTTTGCACGCGCCATAGACCCTAATAAATCAACACCAAGGTACAAATATTCAGGTATCGCTTTTGTAACCTGATAACGTAATACGCTTCGTTCACTTACATCGCTTAAGTAGTTATTAATACGCTTTGCTGAATAGTCAATTATTTGCTCAGGTGTATGCACTTCACTGCTAAAGTAATTCAAGCGACTTGCTACACGTGCCATGTCTGACCATATCGCAGCAGCATACTTGTCATTTAAGCTTTGACGGTACATTCTCAGCCCATAGTGGCCAGATTTGAAAGCAGATAAGGTATATAACTGAGATTCATAGGTATTGCGGATCAAAGCAGCATCTTGTTTAAATGCATTGCCAATAATAGTTTGGTTACTAATACTTTGAGAAACAGCATGTGTATCAGTATTTTGATTAAGAGGCTCAAAAAAAGTCATTGTAATCAATAAACATAAAACAACCACTAGACTGAGCATGAGTGATTTCATAACTATTTCCTTATCAATATAAGTACCCTTTAATACCAATACATTAATACCCTGATCATTCTATAAAGCCTAATACTATCTACTAAAAATTTAAAAATTAGCAAAATAAGCCTATGTTTAATAACGTATTAACAAAGTAATGAATAATAAGACATTGTTTAAATGCTTAAGTTGCTATTACCAAATAGACATTTTCTAATTATCTGATATCAATACTAATCAAGAAATGTTGATGCTGAAACTATCGGGCACAATTAAGAAGATGACAAGATTCAAACAATAATTCGCAGGTTTCGCTTTTTAATCTATGCAATTCAATATTGGAACGTTTATTCCTAGAGACTAATCGTCGGATACAATGATTAACTGCGATTAACCAATCAATACTCGATAAATCCCTAAAAACCAACACAAACAACTGCAGGCTGAAGCCAGCGCCCCTTAAAAGATGTGTCGTCAATTGATATATAAATAACGATAGACTCAGATATAGTCGAATTTTAAACATAAAAAAACCCTGTCGATGTTAGTCAACAAGGTTCGTTTAAAGAAGCGCTTGGCGATGGAAAGTCGTCGCAGCGCTCCTCCACTCGTGGGCCATCGCTGTCGCGGATCCACCAGGGCACGCGGAGCTTAGCCCGCTCATAAACCGATACTGGCGTATCATTCGCCCCTAGCTATCACACATAAGGCCAGCCACTACGTGGCACTTTATTTACCCCATGCTCAAGTCGCTATAAAACCAACAGCTAATAACGAAAAAATCCCTGCTGACATAGTCAACAGGGATTGTTCGAATTAGGCGCTTGGCGATGACCTACTTTCACATGGGGAGACCCCACACTATCATCGGCGCAGCTGCGTTTCACTTCTGAGTTCGGCAAGGGATCAGGTGGTACCACAGCGCTATGGCCGCCAAGCATAAAATTTAATTAGGAAAATGACAGTCTAATGTTCTTTATTTGTTCTATATAATCGTCGCAGTTATGTAAATACGCTATCACAAGCGTTATATTTTAACGTCTTCTTTGACTCTCTTGGTTAACAGCAACACTACTTAGGTGTTGTATGGTTAAGCCTCACGGGTAATTAGTACAAGTTAGCTCAATACGTTACCGCACTTACACACCTTGCCTATCAACGTTGTAGTCTCCAACGGCCCTTTAGGGAACTTAAAGTTCCAGTGAGAACTCATCTTGAGGCTCGCTTCCCGCTTAGATGCTTTCAGCGGTTATCGATTCCGAACGTAGCTACCGGGCAATGCTATTGGCATAACAACCCGAACACCAGCGGTTCGTCCACTCCGGTCCTCTCGTACTAGGAGCAGCTCCTCTCAATTCTCAAACGCCCACGGCAGATAGGGACCGAACTGTCTCACGACGTTCTAAACCCAGCTCGCGTACCACTTTAAATGGCGAACAGCCATACCCTTGGGACCGACTTCAGCCCCAGGATGTGATGAGCCGACATCGAGGTGCCAAACACCGCCGTCGATATGAACTCTTGGGCGGTATCAGCCTGTTATCCCCGGAGTACCTTTTATCCGTTGAGCGATGGCCCTTCCATTCAGAACCACCGGATCACTATGACCTACTTTCGTACCTGCTCGACGTGTCTGTCTCGCAGTTAAGCTGGCTTATACCATTGTACTAACCTCACGATGTCCGACCGTGATTAGCCAACCTTCGTACTCCTCCGTTACTCTTTGGGAGGAGACCGCCCCAGTCAAACTACCCACCAAACAGTGTCCCAAACCCCGATTCAGGGGCCATGGTTAGAACTCAAAACATACAAGGGTGGTATTTCAAGGTTGGCTCCACCGCATCTGGCGACGCGGTTTCAAAGCCTCCCACCTATCCTACACATGTAGGCTCTAAGTTCACTGCTAAGCTATAGTAAAGGTTCACGGGGTCTTTCCGTCTAGCCGCGGGTACACAGCATCTTCACTGCGATTTCAACTTCACTGAGTCTCGGGTGGAGACAGCATGGCCATCATTACGCCATTCGTGCAGGTCGGAACTTACCCGACAAGGAATTTCGCTACCTTAGGACCGTTATAGTTACGGCCGCCGTTTACCGGGGCTTCGATCAATAGCTTCGACCTAAGTCTAACCACATCAATTAACCTTCCGGCACCGGGCAGGCGTCACACCCTATACGTCATCTTACGATTTAGCAGAGTGCTGTGTTTTTAATAAACAGTTGCAGCCATCTGGTATCTTCGGCCCCCAACAGCTTAGAGAGCAAGTCTCATCACCGTCAAGGGCGTACCTTCTCCCGAAGTTACGGTACCATTTTGCCTAGTTCCTTCACCCGAGTTCTCTCAAGCGCCTTGGTATTCTCTACCTGACCACCTGTGTCGGTTTGGGGTACGATCCTTATATTCCTGAAGCTTAGAGACTTTTCCTGGAAGTATGGCATCAATGACTTCACTACCTTGGTAGCTCGACATCGAGTCTCAGCGTTAATAGAAATCCGGATTTACCTAAATCTCCCGCCTACACTCTTGAACCTGGACAACCATCGCCAGGCCCACCTAGCCTTCTCCGTCCTCCCATCGCAAAATATAAGGGTACGGGAATATTAACCCGTTTCCCATCGACTACGCCTTTCGGCCTCGCCTTAGGGGTCGACTCACCCTGCCCCGATTAACGTTGGACAGGAACCCTTGGTCTTCCGGCGGGGAGGTTTTTCACCCCCCTTATCGTTACTCATGTCAACATTCGCACTTCTGATACCTCCAGGATGGTTTACACCTTTCCCTTCGACGGCTTACAGAACGCTCCTCTACCACGCGTATAAATACGCGTCCGCAGCTTCGGTGATATGTTTAGCCCCGTTAAATCTTCCGCGCAGGCCGACTCGACTAGTGAGCTATTACGCTTTCTTTAAAAGATGGCTGCTTCTAAGCCAACTTCCTAGCTGTCTAAGCCTTCCCACATCGTTTCCCACTTAACATATACTTTGGGACCTTAGCTGGCGGTCTGGGTTGTTTCCCTTTCCACGACGGACGTTAGCACCCGCCGTGTGTCTCCCATGATTGCACTTGTTGGTATTCGGAGTTTGCAAAGGGTTGGTAAGTCGGGATGACCCCCTAGCCTTAACAGTGCTCTACCCCCAACAGTGATACATGAGGCGCTACCTAAATAGCTTTCGAGGAGAACCAGCTATCTCTTGGTTTGATTGGCCTTTCACCCCCAGCCACAAGTCATCCCCTAATTTTTCAACATTAGTGGGTTCGGTCCTCCAATTGATGTTACTCAATCTTCAACCTGCTCATGGCTAGATCACCAAGTTTCGGGTCTAATCCCAGCAACTATTCGCCCAGTTAAGACTCGGTTTCCCTACGGCTCCCCTAAATGGTTAACCTTGCTACTGAAATTAAGTCGTTGACCCATTATACAAAAGGTACGCAGTCACGGAATAAATCCGCTCCTACTGCTTGTACGTACACGGTTTCAGGTTCTATTTCACTCCCCTCACAGGGGTTCTTTTCGCCTTTCCCTCACGGTACTGGTTCACTATCGGTCAATTAGGAGTATTTAGCCTTGGAGGATGGTCCCCCCATATTCAATCAGGATTTCTCGTGTCCCGACTTACTCGTTTTCACTGTAAAGAAGTTTTTGTGTACGGGACTATCACCCTGTACCGTGGCACTTTCCAGAGCCTTCCACTAACTTTTAAACAGCTTAAGGGCTGTTCCGATTTCGCTCGCCGCTACTTTCGGAATCTCGGTTGATTTCTTTTCCTAAGGGTACTTAGATGTTTCAGTTCCCCTCGTTTGCTTCGCTATGCTATGTATTCACATAACGATGACACTAAGTGCCGGGTTGCCCCATTCGGAAATTCCAGGATATAACGCTTGTTATCAACTCCCCTGGACTTATCGCAGATTACCACGTCCTTCATCGCCTCTAATTGCCTAGGCATCCACCGTGCACGCTTATTCACTTAACCATACAACACCTAAGAAGTGTCATTAAGCAATTTATATGATGTTAAAAACATCCTAAATTGCATAAATACGCAACTGGGTTGCTGTATGTTGTTTCCAAGACGCTTGCGACTCTCATATTTACATATGAAAAACGTTTACGTTTTTCGTGCACCTAACACTCAGAAGAGTGTGTAGATACGTACTCATTACATTTGCATGTAATGTGCATTTTATTTTTGCTTGATTACAATATTAAAACCGAAGTTTTAATATTGAGAACTCGTTTAATTCATCGTAATGAATTAAACATTTCGTTTTATTTATCACACCAATCAACACTAAGTGTCATTGTTTTTGTGCGATAAATAAGAACATTTATCAGCTTTCCTAATTGTTAAAGAGCAGACTTTTTCGTTAAAAAAAGCCTTAGATAAATAGTGTAACTTATCTAAGGCTTCTATCATGTTGGTCACATCAAACTTGAAACAAGATGAAGTGGTGGAGCTATGCGGGATCGAACCGCAGACCTCCTGCGTGCAAGGCAGGCGCTCTCCCAGCTGAGCTATAGCCCCAACATGGTATAGATAGTTTTTTATTTGTTACCAAATCATGCTAATACAAGGCATAAAGTAAGGACGTTTAGTTCACTAAACGACGCGCTTTATAACGCAGTAGTAGTGTGATTTTGGTGGGTCTGGGCAGATTCGAACTGCCGACCTCACCCTTATCAGGGGTGCGCTCTAACCAACTGAGCTACAGACCCAATTTTTAGTTCTATTTAATTGTTGGAGACCAACTAATTAACAGAGCCAAGATAAAAGGTCTATCTATTCTCTTTTACATTTCAATCAAACAATCTGTGTGGGCACTCATTATTACTTGCGCCAATGTACCTAAGTACAAAGGATGTGTTTCTTTACGTAAGGAGGTGATCCAGCCCCAGGTTCCCCTAGGGCTACCTTGTTACGACTTCACCCCAGTCATGAACCACACCGTGGTCATCGCCATCCCGAAGGTTAAGCTAATGACTTCTGGTGCAGCCCACTCCCATGGTGTGACGGGCGGTGTGTACAAGGCCCGGGAACGTATTCACCGTGGCATTCTGATCCACGATTACTAGCGATTCCAACTTCACGGAGTCGAGTTGCAGACTCCGATCCGGACTACGACAAACTTTAGGAGATTCGCATACCATCGCTGGTTAGCAGCCCTTTGTATTTGCCATTGTAGCACGTGTGTAGCCCATCCCGTAAGGGCCATGATGACTTGACGTCGTCCCCACCTTCCTCCGGTTTATCACCGGCAGTGTCCCTAGAGTTCCCGGCATAACCCGCTGGCAAATAAGGATAAGGGTTGCGCTCGTTGCGGGACTTAACCCAACATTTCACAACACGAGCTGACGACAGCCATGCAGCACCTGTCTCAGAGTTCCCGAAGGCACTCATCTATCTCTAGGTGATTCTCTGGATGTCAAGGGATGGTAAGGTTCTTCGCGTTGCATCGAATTAAACCACATGCTCCACCGCTTGTGCGGGCCCCCGTCAATTCATTTGAGTTTTAACCTTGCGGCCGTACTCCCCAGGCGGTCTATTTAATGCGTTAGCTTTGAATCCCACGGCATATAGCCACAAAATTCTAATAGACATCGTTTACTGCGTGGACTACCGGGGTATCTAATCCCGTTTGCTCCCCACGCCTTCGCGCCTCAGCGTCAGTCTTTGTCCAGGTGGCCGCCTTCGCCACTGGTATTCCTTCAGATCTCTACGCATTTCACCGCTACACCTGAAATTCTACCACCCTCTACAAAACTCTAGTTAACCAGTTTCAAATGCAGTTCCAAGGTTGAGCCCTGGGATTTCACATCTGACTTAATTAACCGCCTACGCGCGCTTTACGCCCAGTAATTCCGATTAACGCTCGCACCCTCCGTATTACCGCGGCTGCTGGCACGGAGTTAGCCGGTGCTTCTTCTGCGAGTAACGTCACAGCTGCACTCTATTAAAGTACAACCTTTCCTCCTCGCTGAAAGTGCTTTACAACCCGAAAGCCTTCTTCACACACGCGGCATGGCTGCATCAGGCTTGCGCCCATTGTGCAATATTCCCCACTGCTGCCTCCCGTAGGAGTCTGGACCGTGTCTCAGTTCCAGTGTGGCTGGTCATCCTCTAAGACCAACTAGGGATCGTCGCCTTGGTAAGCCATTACCTTACCAACTAGCTAATCCCACTTGGGCTACTCTTATGGCGTGAGGCCCGAAGGTCCCCCACTTTGATCCGGAGATGTTATGCGGTATTAGCAGTCGTTTCCAACTGTTGTCCCCCACCATAAGGCATATTCCCAAGCATTACTCACCCGTCCGCCACTCGTCAGCAAAGTAGCAAGCTACTTTCTGTTACCGTTCGACTTGCATGTGTTAAGCCTGCCGCCAGCGTTCAATCTGAGCCATGATCAAACTCTTCAATTTAAAGTTTAATTTGCAACCTAAGTTGCGACTCAATATTACTGACTAAAACTATGTACCTAAGTACAATGTTATTCTGAATTAATGAATTAATTCGTGTGTCACTTCTATTGATGTTGCCTAACAAGTAGGACTTTGATTTTTTGAAATCACATCAACAATAAGTGCTCACACAGATTGTTTGATTAAATTGTTAAAGAGCGTGCCTTTCGGCTAGGCGGCATATATTACGCGCCTTTCAAACAATGTCAAGGTCTTTTATTTAATGTTTTCAAAAAGATAATTAATCTTTTTAAAACATGAAAAATTGCCATTCGGCAAAACTTAATTTCAAACCTAAGTTTGAATCGTTAACCTTATTTTGTTCTCAAACTCGCTGGGTAACTTGCGTTCCGTCCCGTGTCTGTGGGTGCGCATTATAGGGATTAAGATCTCATTGGCAAGCGTTTTATTACGATTATTTGCAATTAATTTTTATACTGTTCTTGGGCACAAGTTACACACAAATATGTGCAACTTATCCACAGAGTTATTAAATACTTTCAACAACTGCCGTCAAATCATCAAAAATGGCTGTTGCTAAAGTTTCACCTTCTTCTGTTATTGCTTTACCAGTACGTACCAAGTAGTTAGTTTTCACTCCAGCTGCAATACCAGCTTGAATATCTGACACCTTATCTCCTACTAAAATTGAGTTTTCAACATCTATACTTAAATCGTCAATAGCGTTACTCAACATACCAGGCTTTGGTTTACGGCATTCACAATCTATTTTGAATTCGCCGATACCAGCTTCACTATGATGTGGGCAATAATAGATACCATCTAAATCAACACCACGATCAGCCATCGACCAATCCATCCATTCGGTTAATGTGTGAAATTGCTCTTCCGAGAAGTAACCGCGTGCAATACCAGATTGGTTTGTAACAACAACTAGTAGGTAACCTTTTTTCTTTAATGCAATACATGCTTCGATTGCACCTTCTAGAAACTCAAAGTCATCACTTTCTGACACATAGCCATTATCTTTGTTGATAACACCATCTCTATCTAAAAATACTGCTGGTTTTGATTTACTCATTTGCACTTCTCTATTTCAGGGCTGTTTAATAATGTTATTATGCCATTCATTATTATTCCCTACTATTAATAAAGAGTAACGGCCATGAATAGACTACTTATACTTACATTACTTATCCTAATCGCAGGTTGTAGTGATTACCAACTGCACTCTAATGTTGATAAAGAGAATTTTGAAACCTACTTCAAACCTTCTAAAGTGACCGTTTATAATAAGGATCAATTATTAGATCTTGAATATACTGTGTTGGGTGCAGTTGAAGGGAGTAGTTGTCAGATTGATGAAATCGACTTGCCAGCCAGTGAATCAGAAGCGCGTACAGAAGCTCGTATTAATGCCGCTGATATGAATGCAAATGGTGTTATTTTCCAATCTTGTATTAATTTTGAACGTGATGAAAGCTGTGTTAGTAATGTTATTTGTTACGGCAGAGCATTAGATGTTGAAGAACCAACCAATGGTTAATGTACAACATACTATTATAGGGAAGGTACATTCTCCTTATAAAGAGAAATTTGCTGTTCCAAGGCAACCTGGATTGGTTCCCAGCGCAAAGGCTGAATTAGAGATCTTACCGCCCTTTAATGATATTAATGCATTTAATGGTTTAGATGAATTTAGTCATTTATGGCTTATTTTCACTTTTCATAAAAACCTTTGCCCTGATTCCGAATCTGCGAATTCATGGAGCCCTATGGTACGACCTCCACGTTTAGGTGGTAATAAACGCGTCGGTGTATTTGCGACCCGCAGCCCTAACCGACCTAACCCGATAGGTTTATCATTAGTGAGGTTTCATGGGCTAATCCAACGTGAAGGTAAGTTATTTCTTTCTTTAAGTAATATCGACCTTGTTGATGGAACCCCCATTATCGATATCAAACCTTACTTGCCTTATGCAGATGCTAAACCTGATGCAGCGGCTGGATTTGCACAAACAACGCCTAGCTCGCCACTGATTATCACTTTTAGTGAGCAGTCTCTATCTCAGCTGGCTGATCTGCCTGCTGAATATCAAATGCTAAAGCAATTTATCATTGAAGTATTACAACAAGATCCAAGGCCTGCTTATAAAAAATCAAAAGTAGATACTAAGGTTTATGCAATGCACCTCTCCGATTTTAATATCAAGTGGCAATGCGAGTTTGATAAGATCAATGTATTATCGATTGATAACATTTAAACTTCCTGTCCTTTATGTTGGCTTGGTCTTTGATAAAAGATAACCTATCAATGCACCAGATAAAGCTCCAAAAAGATGGCTTTCATAAGATATATTCGGTGAGCTTGGCAACACACCGAATACCAATCCACCATAGATAACCAAAACTAAGATAGAGATTAACAGATCACGAAAATGGCGTTGTTTGATGCCGTACACGATTAAATATCCCCACATTGCGTAAACAACACCACTCATGCCAATATGAATACTTGCCGCCCGTCCAAATAACCAAACTAAACTACCCGTCATTAATATAGATAATACGAACACCAACCAGAAGCGCTTTAGACTATGCAGTCCAATCAAGCATGAAAAAATAACAAAGGGAAAGAAGTTGCTGGCTAGATGAGCCCAATCACCATGTAAAAAAGGAGCAAAGATAATCCCTGTTAAATGGTTTAGTTCTCTTGGTGCAATGCCATAACGGTTGATCTGGAAAACGGTATTTAACAGTAACAATACGACACAACATAACATGATCACTAAGCTGTGTTTGACAGGTTTAAAATAGCTTTGCATATTAACTCCTTTGGCTAGAGTTATAAAACTAACCAAAATTTATAAAAAAACACAATATTATTTACTTAAATCAACTAACAATGCTTTAGTCCACAGCAATCGACTGCTAAAATCAGCCAACTTAATATTCGTTATACGATAGATAACTATCAACAAGGATCACCATGCGCACTACCAATTATTTATTATCCACTCAAAAAGAAGCACCAAGTGATGCAGTAATTGCCAGCCACCAGCTGATGTTACGCGCAGGGATGATTCGAAAACTTGCCTCGGGTTTATATACCTGGTTACCCACTGGTTTACGTGTTTTACGTAAAGTTGAACGTATTGTACGTGAGGAGATGGAACGAGCGGGTTCTATTGAAATATCAATGCCTGTTGTACAGCCAGCTGACTTATGGCAAGAATCTGGCCGTTGGGATAAATTCGGCGGTGAATTATTACGCATTAAAGATCGCCACAACCGTGATTTTGTTTTAGGGCCAACTCACGAAGAAGTGATCACTGAGTTAGTACGTAAGGAAGTGAATAGCTATAAGCAGTTACCACTTAACCTATTCCAAATTCAAACTAAATTCCGTGATGAGACTCGTCCTCGCTTTGGTGTGATGCGTACTCGTGAATTTATTATGAAAGATGCTTACACTTTCCACCTTGACCAAGAATGTTTAGAAAAGACTTATCAAACTATGTTTGATGCTTACTGCCGTATCTTTGATCGTTTAGGTTTAGAGTACCGTGCTGTAATTGCAGATACGGGTAGCATCGGCGGAAGTGCGTCACATGAATTTCACGTATTAGCACAAAGCGGTGAAGATGCGATTGTTTTCTCTGATCAAAGTGACTATGCAGCAAACATTGAAAAAGCAGAAGCTCTTGGCCCACAGGTTGAACTAGCAGCTGCAACCGCTGAGATGGAATTAGTAGACACGCCTAATGCAAAAACCATTGCTGAACTTGTTTCTGAACATAACATTGCGATTGAAAAAACAGTTAAAACATTAATAGTTAAAGCTTCTGAAGAGAGTGAATCGGATTTAATCGCACTGATTATTCGTGGAGACCATGAGCTGAATGAGATAAAAGCAGAGCACCTAGCTGAAGTAGCTTCTCCTTTAACATTTGCCCATGAGTCTGAAATCCGTGAATTGGTTAAAGCTGGTCCTGGCTCTTTAGGTCCTGTATCACTGCCTATGCCATTTATTGTGGACCGCAGTGTTGCCGTGATGAGTGATTTTTCTGCTGGCGCTAACATTGATAACAAACACTACTTCAATATTAACTGGAACCGTGATGTAAATTTAGGCCAAGTTGCAGATTTACGTAATGTTGTTGAAGGCGATCTAAGCCCATGTGGTAAAGGTACCTTATCAATTGCACGCGGCATTGAAGTTGGTCATATCTTCCAGTTAGGTGATACTTATGCGCAAGCAATGAATGCAGCAGTATTAAACCAGCAGGGTAAAAACCAAGTAATGACCATGGGTTGTTACGGTGTAGGTATTTCACGTATTGTTGCAGCAGCTATTGAGCAAAACAATGATAAAAACGGCATTATCTGGAATGATGTGATTGCGCCTTTCACTGTTGTGATTGTGCCAATGAACATGAAAAAGTCACATCGCGTTGCAGAGTTAGCAGAGCAATACTATGCAGAATTACAAGCAGCTGGCATTGAAGTATTGTTAGATGACCGTAAAGAACGCCCGGGTATCATGTTTGCTGATGCTGAGTTAATTGGTATTCCACATACACTAGTGATTGGCGATCGTAGTATTGATAACGGTGTTATCGAATATAAAAACCGTGCTTCTGGTGAGAAAGAAGAAGTTAAGATTGAAGAAGCCATTGCTTTCATTAAAGCAAAATTAGCTTAATCATCATCTAGTCTAATACCTGACCATTAAAAACCACGCTTTTTAGCGTGGTTTTTTTATATCTCATTTTTCCTCTTTATCCTGATAAACTTATTGAAAAATTTGTAGAGTACACAGCGAATGTTAGACAATAAATATCAACTCAATACTGAAGATTTATTAAACGATGATTTTTCACCAGAGATTCATAACTTCTGGCTGCAACATGCCACAACACATACATTTGATAGTGAGCATGAGGGTAGCATTCATACTGTACATATTAAGACCGGCAACTCACAAGCCATTGTTATTTGCCAAGGTCGAAATGAATCAGTGTTTAAATACAAAGAGCTCGCTTTTGATCTAAGCAAACAAGGCTACGATATTTTTTTAATTGATCATCGTGGGCAAGGGCTATCAAGTCGATTAGGCGGAGACCTGCATAGGGGGCATGTTCATGAGTTTGAACATTATGTCGCGGATTTGCGTTATTTTGTTAACTCATTATCATTACAAGAACACTATCAATCATGCTTTTTACTGGCTCACTCTATGGGTTCTGCAATTAGCGCCTTGTATTTACAAGAACAATCACATCCCTTTCACAAAGTGGTTTTTTGTAGCCCAATGTTTTCCATTAATACTGGAAAAATACCAATTTGGGCAGCTAAACTCATTAGCTTTATATGTGATGCTGCATATAGTTTATTTAATGAACTAGCATGTTATGCGCCCAAGGTAGGTGAATACCAAAAGGGGATATTCGAACAAAATGAATTAACATCAAGTGAAAAACGCTTTAATGCCATATTCACTGTTTTTGAACAAGTGGTAGAAACTCAACTAGGCGGGCCAACTATGCGCTGGGTGAATAGAAGTTTATACGCCACAGAAAAAGCAGTAAAAAATGCCACAAAGATAAATATCCCCGTATTATTAATTCAAGCAGGCGCAGATACTATTGTCACTAAAAAAGGCCAACAGCAATTTCTCGCCAATCGTAGTCATTGTGAAGAAAGCCAACTGTTATGGGTAGAAGGTGCAAAGCATGAAATATTATTGGAACAAGATCAATATAGAATACCTGCGCTCAATCAAACATTAGATTTCTTTAAATCCGCTCAACAAGGTAAGTCAACATGTATAAAATAGCCATTTCAGATCTAGATGGAACATTACTTGGTCCAGACCACCAAGTATCAAGTGAAACTAAAGCAGTTATTAAACAATGGAAGCAAAGTGGTAAGAAATTTGTCATTGCAACCGGCCGTCATTATATAGAAGCTAAAAAAATCCAAGATACCTTAGGTGAGCCAATTCCTCTCATCACCTCTAATGGCGCACGTGTTCATGACCAAGATGGCAAGATTGTTCTAAAACAAAACCTACCTGACGATATCGCAACGGCAATCTGTGAGATGGACTTTGATCCAACAGTACAAGTAAACTTATTTACTGATCAACAATGGTACGCAAATTTTTCTCTACAAGCATTAATGGGGATGAGTATCGATAGTCACTTTATGTGCCAAGAGGTGGATTTAAAGACCCTTGATCAATCCAATACCATTAAAATATTCTTTTGGGGAGAAAGAGATAAACTCAACCAAATTTATAATCAATTAAGTGACGCTTTCTCAGACAGAGTTAACCTTACCTTTTCTCTTGATAAATGTTTAGAAGTGATGGGAGCGAAAACCAATAAAGGTGCCGCAGTTGAAACTGTTTTACAATCAATGGGATTCACAGCAGATCAAGGTATTGCTTTTGGTGATGGGATGAACGATGTTGAAATGCTACAAAGTATTGGTACGCCGATATTAATGGCGAACTCACAAAAAGACCTATTGAATTCTCTGCCTAATGCAGAAGTTACTAAATCCTCGAAAGAGCATGGTGTGGCAGTAAAACTTGCCGCGATCTTAACGCTAGCTAATACTATTTAACACAATAAAAAAGCCGATTTACTAGGGTAATCCCAATAAAGTCGGCTTTTACTTATCAATCAGTATCGGCTAAGCCAATAAACGCATTATTGCTCTTCGCGTTGGAAAACTAACTCAGTGTCACTTGAAGCCGCTTCGACAAAGTAATATCCAGCTTCAGTGAATGCTTTCAGCTGTTCAATATCAGTAACTTCATTTTCCATGATATAACGAGCCATTAAACCACGCGCTTTTTTAGCATAGAAGCTAATCACCTTATACTGGCCATTCTTTTGATCTTTAAAAATAGGTGTAATGACTTTTGCTTTTAAGGCTTTAGGTTTTACAGCTTTAAAGTATTCATTTGATGCTAGGTTAATGAGGTATTGTGAATCTTGTGCAACTAACTGCATATTTAATTGCTCAGTGATCAAATCACCCCAGAATTGATACAGATTAGTACCACGCTCATTATCTAAACGTGTCCCCATTTCAAGACGATACGCTAACATTAAATCTAACGGGCGTAATAAGCCATATAGGCCAGACAAAATACGCAGATTTTTTTGTGCATATTGTAACGTACTTTCACTTAAAGTTTCCGCTTCAAGGCCAGTATAAACATCACCTTTAAAAGCAAACAAACATTGCTTTGCATCATTGTCTAATGAGAAAGGTGTTTTCCACTCTGCAAAACGAGCCACATTTAATCCAGCGATTTTATCACTGACTTTCATTAATGAAGCGATATCTTGCATCGATAATTCTTGGCAACGATCAATTAATCGCTGACTTTCGGACAATAAATTAGCTTCTGTAAATTCAGAAGTCGTTGCCGGTGTTTCAAAATCTAAGGTTTTAGCTGGAGAAATAACAACTATCATATTTTTTCCTAATCTTTAAAAAAATAAGGCAATAATCCTCAGCCCTATTTAACTTTCATTCACAGACATCAGTCGATAGTAAATTCATTTAAGCTATCCGAAGCAAGGTTAGAACTTGACCCAACTTTTAATTTAATCATTAAGCGTAGATCATTGGCTGAATCTGCATGTGCTAGAGCTTCACTATAACTAATTTTTGCTTCTGAATATAATTTAAATAACGCCTGATCTAAGGTTTGCATTCCCGCTTGTTTAGATGCTTTCATAATATCTTTTAGCAGGTGTCGTTCCCCTTTACGAATCGCATTAGATAATGCAGGTGAATTAACCATTACTTCAAAGGCAGCAACACTGCCTTTTTCATCTAAAGTCGGAATAAGACGTTGTGCAACAATTGCTTTTAAATTGACCGAAAGCTCGTTTAAAAACTGATTATGGCGTTCTTCAGGTATGTAATGTAGCATCTGCTCCAGTGCTTTATCGGTACTATTTGCATTAAGCGTTGCCATACTTAAATAGCCAGTTTGTGCATGGCTAATAGCATGCGACATGCTCACCGCACTACGAATTTCACCTTGTACAATCACATCCGGTGCTTGACGAGTCGCATTACGTAATGCTTCTTCAATCGAGTCAGTATCTAATCCCACTTCACGCTGCGTGACCACTGAGCGAGCATGCTCATGCACAAACTCAATGGGATCTTCAATGGTTAATATATGCCCAGATGCATGTTGATTACGAAACCCCACCATCGCGGCTAGTGTTGTAGACTTGCCAGATCCAGTAGGCCCAACAAATAACACTAAACCAGACTTAGCCATGCAAATCTCTTTCAGCTGATCTGGAAGGTATAATTCATCGCTGGTTGGAATCTTGTCGTTAATACGACGCACTACCATACCAGGATTATTTTTTTGCATAAAAGCACTAATACGGAAACGCCCTAGCCCTTCAAGATGTAATGCAAAGTTAGCTTCTTTTTGGCTTTTAAACTGAGCGATGCCTTGATCATCCATAGTACGCGCTAATAAATTATAAATATCTTCAGATGTCATCTTATCATCGGATAGGGAAGATAAACGCCCATTGAGTTTAACTGTCGGTGGTAAGCCCACTGAAATATAAAGGTCTGAGGCTTTTAATCGATCTAAAGAACTTAATAACTCATCTAGCATACCTACTCCTTAAAATGTTTTAGGATCCATCGCTTTTGAAGCTGCATCTTCATAAGCCACAAAACCTTGAGCAACCAAATCTCGTAAACATTGGTCTAACGTCTGCATTCCGTGGACTTTACCCGTTTGTATAACCGAGTACATTTGCGCCACTTTATCTTCACGAATTAAGTTTCGAATAGCTGGAATACCAATCATAATCTCATGAGCCGCAATACGACCACCGCCATTTTTCTTTAACAGCGTTTGTGAAATAACCGCACGTAATGATTCTGATAACATAGAACGCACCATGGCTTTTTCAGCAGCAGGAAACACGTCAACAATACGGTTAATGGTTTTTGCAGCTGAAGTGGTATGTAAGGTACCAAACACTAAGTGACCTGTTTCAGCCGCTGTTAAGGCTAAACGAATTGTTTCTAAGTCTCGCATTTCACCAATCAAAATAACATCGGGATCTTCACGTAATGCACTACGTAGCGCCATTTCAAAGTTTAATGTATCTTTATGCACTTCACGTTGGTTGATCAGTGATTTTTTAGCTGTATGTACAAACTCAATAGGGTCTTCGATAGTTAAGATATGCTCATTACGAGAATCATTAATATAATCGACCATCGCCGCCAATGTAGTAGATTTACCTGAGCCCGTTGGGCCTGTCACTAATACCAACCCTCGAGGGTAATCTGAAATATCTTTAAAAATAGCAGGTGCACCTAGTGCTTCTAAAGTTAACACTTCACTAGGGATGGTACGAAATACCGCAGCAGAGCCACGATTTTGATTAAAGACATTCACACGAAATCGAGCAAGATCTTTAATTTCAAAAGAGAAATCTGTTTCTAATAGCTCTTCAAAGTCTTTACGTTGCTGATCACTCATTATGTCATAAATTAAATTATGCACTTCTTTATGCTCTAAAGCAGGCATGTTTATTTTACGTACTTCCCCATCCACACGAATCATTGGAGGAACACCTGCAGAAAGGTGTAGATCTGATGCTTTATGCTTTACACTAAAGGCTAATAATTCCGTTATATCCATAATTTAAAAATCCTAATAATATGACTAATATACCTAACAATATCGTAGCTGTTGAACAAAAAATAGCCCAAGCTAGTATAAAAGCACAACGCCAAGACAAAGTGCGGTTATTAGCAGTAAGTAAAACCAAGCCGGTTTCCTCAATTAAACAAGCTTTCTTACAGGGTTTATCTCACTTTGGAGAAAACTATGTACAGGAAAGCGTAGAAAAAATTCAACAAATAAAAACAGATCCCTCTTTTGATAAACCGATTCACTGGTATTTTATTGGTCCATTACAGTCCAATAAAACACGACCAGTCGCCGAGCATTTTGATTGGGTGCAAAGTGTTGACCGTTTAAAAATAGCACAACGCTTAAGTCAACAACGCCCAGATGATATGCCGGACCTTAATATTTGCTTACAAGTTAATATTAGCGGAGAACAGAGCAAATCGGGTACTACTTTATCGCAAGTATTAGAATTAGCTGCACAAGTTCAAGATCTTCCGCGCATAAAACTTCGTGGTATCATGGCGATTCCGCAAAAAAGTGACGACCCAAAAATAGTCGAGCAACAATTTTTAGCATTGCATGAGATTTACCAAACCTTGCAACAGCAATATAAAGATATTGATACGCTGTCGATGGGAATGAGTGGTGATTTAGAAAGTGCAATTAAATGCGGCAGCACCATGGTACGCATTGGTACCGACATTTTTGGCGCACGATAAACGTTAATAGAAAGGAAAAACATAATGCAAGATAAGAAAATCACCTTTATTGGTGCAGGCAACATGGCTGGCAGTATCATTAATGGTTTAGTAAAAGGTGGCTACCCTGCCAACTTGATTTGCGCATCAGCACCCAGTTTAACCAATACTCAAAAACTAGCGGACGACCTTGCAATTACAGCAAGCCAAGACAACAACCAATCAGCATCTTGGGCGGATGTGATTGTGTTAGGTGTTAAACCACAAATGATGGCCGATGTATGCCAATCATTAGTTGATGGTGGCGTTGATTTTACTAATAAATTAGTTATTTCAATCGCAGCCGGTGTGTCAGTGACACGTTTCCAATCAGTGTTAGGAGAGAGCACCGCTGTTATCCGTACTATGCCAAACACCCCTTCTTTATTACAAAAAGGCATGACAGGTCTATTTGCATCTCAACAAGTCTCTGCACAAGATAAAGACTTTGCTAGTGAATTAATGAGCGCCGTGGGTGAAATTGTGTGGGTTGAAGATGAAGCCCAAATTAATGGTGTGATTGCAGCAGCAGGTTCAGCGCCCGCTTACTTTTTCCTATTCATGGAGTCAATGCAAAAGAAAGCAATGGAAATGGGTTTCAGTAAAGAAGATGCACGTTTACTAGTCCAGCAATCAGCCATTGGTAGTGCAGAAATGGTAAAACAAAATGCTCACTTAGACCTTGAAACTTTACGTAATAACGTTATATCTAAGGGAGGTACAACTGCTGAAGCTATTCGTACCTTTAACGAACTCGACTTACCAGAAATCGTAGGTAAAGCGATGCAAGCGGCATCAGATCGTGGTGCAGAAATGGAAAAACTATTTTAACCCATTGCAATAAACATTCTATAAAAGGTAGAAATAAATGAATGCAGTTAACTTTTTAATCGATACCGTATTTGATCTGTATCTAATGGTTGTTTTACTACGCGTATGGTTACAATTGGCTAGAGCTGATTTTTATAATCCGTTTAGCCAATTCATCGTAAAAGCAACGCAACCTGTTGTTGCTCCTCTACGTCGTATTATTCCGCCAATTGGAGGGTTAGATACCGCCACGGTGTTATTTGCATTTGTTGTTGCAGTTGCAAAGATCTTAGTGCTCAGTGCTGTACTTAATTACGGTATTAACGTACCTATTGTCTTAGCTTCTGGATTATTTATCTTAGTAACGGCTATCTTTAAAATGCTTTTCTGGGTGTTAGTTATCCGCGCAATCTTAAGTTGGGTTAGTCAAGGTCAACATCCAGTTGAAGCCGTAATGATTCAACTAACGGAGCCGCTACTTCGACCTATTCGTCGTATCATTCCTCCATTAGGCGGTTTTGATTTATCGATGTTAGTTGTATTACTAGGCTTACAATTCGTAGAAAAACTAGTCACAGATCTACTAGCACAAATACTTGGTTAATCACCTCTGAATACCCATATTCAAGCAGTATGGCGAAATATCCTCGCCATACTTACCTCCTCTTCATAACTTTCCTTCACCTCAGCTAACAAAACAGTATAATTACCTAACCAACACTAAAAAAATCAAATACGCTTCACTTTCAACATCAATGTTAGGAATAAAAATGAAACAGAAATGGGTACTGGCAACAGGCAATCAAGGCAAAGTAAAAGAGATGAGCGAATTACTCAATAGCTTTTCAATTGAGGTATTGCCGCAAAGCCAATTTAATGTGCCAGATGTACCAGAAACCGGTACGACTTTTGTTGAGAATGCGATCATTAAAGCACGTCACGCGTCTAAATTGACTGGCCTACCAGCTATTGCTGATGACTCTGGTTTAGAAGTAGATTTTTTAAATGGCCAACCAGGCATTTACTCTGCTCGTTACTCAGGTGAAGCTGCGACAGACAGAGAGAACATCGACAAATTACTATCGAAATTAGTCGGTATTAACCCAGAGCAACGTAAAGCACGTTTTCAATGTGTACTGGTTTATATGCGTCATGAACTAGACCCGACACCAATTATTTGCCAAGGCACTTGGGAAGGTAGCATTACAGAAGAGGTATTCGGGGAACAAGGTTTTGGTTATGACCCAATATTTTGGGTTGAAAGTGAACAATCAACCTCAGCTCAGCTGACTAAACAGCGTAAAAGTGAATTAAGTCATCGTGGTAAAGCGTTAACTCAATTAGTGAGTTTATTAAAAGAACAATTATCAGCTAACGTGTCATAACGATTACATTAAATATATTATCTAAATTTTTCGCTGAAAAAACAGTTCAATTCAAGGCGAAAATTGACGTAAATAAAATAGATAAGCTATTTATTGTGATTGGTATGAACTCAGCTTTCACCATACAAGTATTTTAAAGCGACTTTTATAGTCGCTTTTTAGATTGGAAAAATTAATGTTACAACTTCCCCCACTCAGTTTATATGTTCATATCCCTTGGTGTATTGAAAAATGCCCCTATTGTGATTTTAATTCTCACAAACTAAAAGGAGAGATACCTGAGCAAGAATACTTAAATGCATTAATTGATGACTTAAAACAAGATTTACGTTTTGTGCAAGGACGCCGTCTATTTAGCATTTTTATTGGTGGCGGAACACCAAGCTTAATTTCAGCATCGGGTATTAAATCGCTATTGGATAATATCCAAACGTTAATTCCATTTAACGATAATATTGAGATCACCCTAGAAGCTAATCCAGGTGCCATTGAAAACCAAAAAATTGCAGACTTCAAAAGCGCAGGTATTAATCGCTTTTCATTTGGTGTACAAAGCTTTCAACAAGAAAAACTCACCAAGCTTGGTCGAATTCATGGGGTCGATGAAGCTAAAACAGCGGCAAAGCAAGCCCACCATGTAGGAATGAAAACCTTCAATCTCGACTTAATGCATGGTTTGCCAAACCAAAGTTTAGAAGATGCAATGAGTGACTTAAATACAGCGATCGAGCTTAATCCAACTCATCTATCTTGGTATCAATTAACCATTGAACCAAACACTCAATACTTTTCTCATCCACCTAAATTACCCGATGATGAAACACTTTGGAGTATTCAAGAAGCCGGTCTGAAATTATTAGCAGAGCATGGCTATCAACAATATGAGATATCTGGTTATAGTCGACCAGGCTGGCAGTGTCAGCACAATTTAAATTATTGGCGTTTCGGTGATTATCTAGGTATTGGCTGTGGAGCTCACGGCAAGCTGTCATTACCACTTGAAAACAAAATAGTGCGAACCACTAAAATAAAACATCCAAAGGGCTATTTGAATCCCTCTCGGGCTTACATGGACGACTGCATTAACGTTAACAAAGAAGATTTAGTCTTCGAATATATGATGAATCGTCTGCGATTAATGGAAACCTTCTGTTTTTCTGAGTTTGAAGATTACACAGGATTACCCCGTGCAGCGTTAAATCCAGCACTCCAACAAGCAGAAAAAAATGGATTATTAAAAGTGCAGTCTGAAACCTGCCAAGTAACAGAATTAGGCCATCGTTATTTAAATGAATTATTAACCATGTTTATGGATTAACTAACGGATATTTGAATATGCAAACAAACAATAACTCTAACAGCATTAAAAAAGCAGAATTCCTCGGCGGGGCAAAAGCAGCTGTGCCTTTGATCGTGGGGGGAATTCCTTTTGGTATTTTATTTGGCACCCTCGCTCCAAGCAGTGGCTTATCAGTTTGGGCAACCATGGCGATGTCATTAATTGTATTTGCCGGGTCAGCGCAGTTTATTGTGTTAGCACTGATTGCAGTGCAAGCTCCTTTAGAAGTTATCCTATTAACCACTTTTGTAGTGAACTTACGCCACTTATTATATGCGACAGCCTTAGTGCCTCATATTAGCCATTTGTCACTTCCATTGCGTAGCTTATTGGCCTTTGGTTTAACCGATGAAACCTTTGCAAATATGAGCCAACGCTATCAACCTAACTCACCATTAGGTGATGATCACCAGTTTGCCCACTTCTTCTATCTTGGCTCTATGTTTAGTTTTTATGTCAGCTGGTCATCTGCCACGGCAATAGGATTAATATTAGGCAATGTTATCCCAGATATGACCAGTTGGGGGTTAGAATTTGCTATGTCTGTCACCTTTATTGGTATGGTTATTCCATACCTCAACACAAAAGCGATGTTCAGTGCCATGCTAAGTGCTGCTATTGCTTCTTTATACTTTGCTCATTTACCTAATAAATTAGGCTTAATTGTGAGTGCATTAATTGGGGTTGCTATTGGCTTAACTGTTGTACATTTTCAAAAAGCATCTATTCCGCAGGAGAAGCAAATATGAATGAAGTTTGGTTAATTGTAGGTATGTTTGTGATCACTTTCGGGATTCGATTTATTATGTTCGCATTTGCAGGCAAAATCACCTTTCCAATCTGGATGCAACAATCCTTAAAATTTGTGCCACCAGCGGTATTAACAGCCATTATTGTTCCAGCAGTAGTGATGCCTACGGGTGAGATCGACTTCAGTTGGCACAATGTCTATCTACTCGCCGCAATATTTAGTGTTGTGATTAGTGTGGTCACTAAAAGCCTACTTAAAACTATCTTCTTTGGTATGTTGCTATTTCTATTACTGAAATTTTTGATGGGCTAATATCAACTATATTAAACACCAACAAAAAAGCCGATGTGGTTTAAACATCGGCTTTTTCATTTAAGGCTAACGGGTAGCTTGAGTTAATAGCTTACTCTGGTGCTGGGCCGTCTTGCTCTTGAGTTTCTGGTGTTAGTACTGGTTTAGCCAGTAAAATCTCACGTAACTTGCCATTTAGCTCTTCAGCTAACGCTGGGTTTTCCTGTAAGAATTTACAAGCATTAGTCTTACCTTGACCAATTTTGCTACCGTTGTAAGCGTACCAAGAACCTGATTTTTCAACTAACTCTTGCTTAACACCTAGGTCGATTAATTCACCCAAGTTGTTAATACCTTGACCGTACAAGATTTGGAATTCAGCTTGTTTAAATGGCGGTGATACTTTGTTTTTAACCACTTTAACACGTGTTTCATTACCGGTAATTTCATCACCATTTTTAACAGCACCAATACGACGAATATCTAAACGAACTGACGCATAGAATTTAAGTGCATTACCACCTGTAGTGGTTTCAGGGTTACCAAACATAACGCCAATTTTCATACGGATTTGGTTAATAAAGATAACCATCGTATTAGTTTGTTTAATGTTACCAGTTAATTTACGTAATGCTTGCGACATTAGACGAGCTTGAAGTCCCATGTGAGAATCCCCCATGTCTCCTTCAATTTCAGCTTTTGGTGTTAACGCCGCAACCGAATCGACAATCACCACGCCAACAGCGCCCGAACGTACTAACATGTCACAGATTTCTAACGCTTGCTCACCGGTATCTGGTTGAGAGATTAATAGGTCATCAACATTTACGCCTAATTTTCTTGCGTAAGATGGATCAAGTGCGTGCTCAGCATCGATAAATGCACAGGTTTTGCCTTGCTTTTGCGCTTCAGCAATTACTTGTAATGTTAATGTCGTTTTACCTGAACTCTCTGGACCGTAAATTTCAACAACACGGCCGTAAGGTAAACCGCCTATGCCTAAAGCAACATCTAGACCTAATGAGCCAGTTGACACTGATTCAACTTCCATCATGGCTGCTGCACCGTCTCCAAGACGCATGATTGAACCTTTACCAAATTGCTTTTCAATTTGGCCTAACGCCGCCGCTAATGCTTTATCTTTATTTGCGTCTTGACTCATTATTCTCTCCAGTGATTGGGTTTTTACTGTATATGCAAGCAGTATACTGACCATTTATACAGTATCAAGTTTTTTATTCAAAAAAGGGTTATATTTATACTGATCCTAGCGCATCCGCGTTCTCTATTAAACCTAAGAGTGCTAAACGAATGGCCTGTGTTCTTACTGCACTTCGATCACCAACAAACAGGTAACTCTCAGTTTTATGACCGCTATGTGCGTTATACCAAGCAATACATACAGTGCCTACAGGTTTTTCTTCGCTACCTCCATCGGGCCCTGCAATACCACTGATTGCGACAGCGATATCTGCATCTGAATTTTTTACTGCGCCAATGGCCATTGCATTAACCACTTCTTTGGAAACTGCGCCAAATTCATTAATTAAATCTGGATCAACACCTAGCATCTGGGTTTTGGCACCATTACTATAGGTAATAAAACTACGATCAAACCACAGTGAACTTCCAGAAATTTCAGTAATAGCGTATGCTACACCACCACCGGTACAGGATTCAGCGGTTGTCGCTACTAAGCCAGCATTAGTTAATTTTTCACCTAATACTTGCGCTAATTCTTGAACGGTTTTTTCAGTCAGCATAGTTTTCCGCCTTTTTTAGAAATAGTTATTTTAAGTGTATTCATTATGAAGCCAACAGCGCAAGAATTAAAACAACATACTCCCATGATGCAACAATTTTTAACCTTAAAAAGTGAGGTACCAGACACCTTACTATTTTATCGTATGGGAGATTTCTACGAATTATTCTTTGACGATGCACGTAAAGCATCACAATTATTAGGCATCTCTCTTACCCAACGCGGTAAAACCGGTGGTAATGCAATCCCAATGGCCGGTGTTCCTTATCATAGTGTAGAAGGATATTTAGCAAAGCTAATTAACCTAGGTGAATCCATTGCCATTTGTGAGCAAGTTGGCGACCCTGCCACTAGCAAAGGTCCAGTTGAACGTAAAATTGTACGTATCATTACGCCAGGTACGATCACAGACGAAGCTTTGCTAGATGATAAACAAGATAACTTACTGTGTTCTGTGTATCAGCAAGGTGATAACTTCGGCATCGCATCTCTTGATATTGGTAGTGGTCGTTTCATTGTTAATGAATTTACTAAAGCAGAGGCACTACAAGCAGAGATACAACGCTTGAATCCGGCAGAGTTGCTTTATCCAGATAACTTTGAATCAATAGAACTGATTGAGCATCTACCTACGATTCGTCGACGTCCAGAGTGGGAGTTTGAATTTGGTACCTGCAAGAACTTATTAACGCAACAATTGGGCACACAGGATTTAGTAGGTTTTGGCATTGAACAATCACACTTTGCAATTTGTGCCGCTGGTGCCGTATTACAATATTTAAAAGATACCCAGCGTACCGCCTTAACGCATATTCAATCGGTGACACTAGAGCAAAGTACTGACACCGTTATTTTGGATGCAGCGACGCGTCGTAACTTAGAGCTTACCTTTAACCTCTCGGGCGGAACCGATAACACCTTAGCACAAGTACTTGATACCACTGTTACCCCTATGGGTAGCCGTTTATTAAAACGTTGGATCCACCAGCCAGTACGTAATCTAACTGTCCTTAATTATCGTCAAACCATGATCCAAACATTAATGGATTTTGATTTAACTGATGCCTTATCAATTCCACTAAAACAAATTGGTGATATTGAACGTGTCATTGCACGATTAGCATTACGATCTGCGCGTCCACGCGACTTAACCCGTTTGCGTTGTGCTTTTTCTTTATTACCTGAGTTACAACACCTTATTGCAGAATTACCCAAAGAGTTGGTTACAACATTAAGTGAAGAGATGGGAAATTATCCTGAATTACTCAACTTATTAGAAACAGCCGTCATCGATAATCCTCCCGTATTAATTCGTGACGGAGGAGTCATTAAAGAAGGTTATAACGAAGAACTAGATCATTGGCGTAACTTATCCAAAGGTGCAACGGATTACTTAGAAGCGCTTGAGCAACGTGAACGTGAAAGCACAGGGATTAGCACCTTAAAAGTGGGCTATAACCGAGTGCACGGTTACTTCATTGAAATTGGTCGTAGCCAATCAGATAAAGTACCTGAGCACTATGTGCGTCGCCAAACCCTTAAGGGGGCAGAACGTTACATTATTGCGGAACTAAAAGAGCACGAAGAAAAGGTGCTATCTAGCCAAGGTAAAGCATTAGCATTAGAGAAGAAGCTTTATGAGCAACTTATCGACCTATTACTACCACACTTAAGAAGCTTACAATTTACCGCAAAAGCCCTAGCTGAGTTAGATGTGCTTAATACCTTAACTGAACGAGCATTAACCTTGAATTACGTTCGCCCTGTTTTACAGAAAGACAACGGCATCAATATTCAAGAAGGCCGTCACCCAGTAGTGGAGCAAGTGAGTAAAACACCTTTTATTGCCAACCCAGTTAATCTGCATAATGACCGACGTATGTTGATCATTACAGGTCCGAACATGGGCGGTAAATCAACCTACATGCGCCAAGTTGCTTTAATGGTATTGATGGCACATATTGGTAGCTTTATTCCAGCAGAAAGTGCAACTATTGGCCCTATTGATCGAATTTTCACGCGTATTGGTGCATCCGATGATTTAGCCAGCGGACGTTCAACCTTTATGGTTGAGATGACTGAAACGGCTAATATTTTGCATAATGCAACACCTAATTCATTAGTATTAATGGATGAGATTGGCCGAGGAACTAGTACTTTTGATGGTTTATCACTTGCCTGGGCTTGTGCAGAGCAACTGGCTGAGAAAATTCAAGCTTATACCTTATTTGCAACACATTACTTTGAATTAACTCGATTACCAGAAACTATTCCAGAGTTAGTCAATGTACATCTTGATGCCGTAGAGCATGGTGATAGCATCGCCTTTTTGCATGCCTTACAAGAAGGTGCTGCGAATAAGAGTTATGGTTTACAAGTTGCAGCCCTAGCAGGTGTCCCAAAATCAGTATTAGATAATGCAAAAACGAAGTTACAGCAATTAGAAGCATCTTCAATACAGGCTCAAGACAGCAATACAAACCAAGCAGTTGAAACACTAACAGTACCGAGTAATCCTCAAGGTAGTTTAGACTTTACAACTATTGAAGAGCATAAAGCCGTGACGCTATTAGCGAGTTTAGACCCTGATGAATTAACTCCTAAACAAGCCTTAGCCGCTTTGTATCAACTTAAAGAGCAACTATAAAAATATCAATGAGTTTATCTGTGTTCAAACAGATAAACTCATTTTATTCACTCCCTCATCACTTACAACTACTCCCCTACTCTGTTCACTAAACCCATAGATTTACCCGAAAAACTCAATAATCTCATTTAACTCTCAATTCTCGCCAAGTGTGACAGTAATATTTCAAAAAAATTATCAAATTATTACAATTGAAATATTTCTGTCACATTCCTCTGTTCTAATCGCCACGATAAAAAAATAAACAAATTAAATAATTGAAAACATCACGTTAGTAATAGGCTTAATAATTATGAAAAACGAAAATCACAACACAACACTAAATCAATACTTCAATTGGGCTGCAGTGGTGTTTTTAGTTTACTGTATGTTGGTTGCTGTTAGCAGTGTAAGTAGCGGCTTCAAACTATTTTCTGGTGGTGCTGCAGGCGCTGCTGAAATATTTCAATTTGCGAGCAACCCGTTAGTTGCACTTATTTTAGGGACATTAGCAACTGCATTAGTACAATCATCTTCCACTGTTACCGCTGTAACTGTTGGCCTTGTTGCAGGTGGATTACCTATCTCAATTGCAATCCCATTAATCATGGGGGCAAATATCGGAACAACAATTACTAATTCTATTGTGTCAATTGGTCACGTCCGTAACAGTGATGATTTTAAACGTGCCTTCAGTGCCGCAACTGTACATGACTTCTTCAACCTAATTGCAGTACTTATCTTCCTACCATTGGAGTTAATGTTTGGTTTATTAGAAAAAATGGCCGGTGCAACTTCACACCTATTAGTTGGCAGTGCAGATATGTCGTTGAAAGGTTTCAACTTTATGAAACCTTTAACGAAACCTGGCGTAAATGTTGTGTCAGATATTGCATCTGTTATACCAGGTAAGTTTGCTGGTATTGCAATGGTCATCATCGGTGTGACACTTATTTTATTCTCTGTTACTTTCCTAGGAAAAGTCTTACGTAAAGTATTAGTAGGCAAAGCAAAAGCTGTATTACATAGCGCATTAGGTAAAGGCCCAGTAGCAGGTATTACATCTGGCGCATTAATGACGGTAATGGTGCAATCCTCTTCAACAACAACAAGCTTGATGATTCCATTAGCCGGTAGCGGTATGTTTACCACACGTCAAATCTACCCTTTCACATTGGGGGCAAATATCGGTACAACCATTACAGCGCTATTAGCGGCTACCGCTATCTCAGGCGAAATGGCAGAAGCAGCATTAACCATTGCTTTGGTGCACTTTCTATTTAATTTATTGGCAGTAATCGTGATTTACGGTATTCCATTCCTACGTGAACTACCGTTAAAAGGTGCTGAAAAATTAGCTGAAGTAGGCACTAAGAACAAGTTCCTCGCCTTTGGTTATGTGATTGGGACTTTCTTTATCTTACCGGGTCTAATTTTGGTAGGTGTTCGTTAATTATAACTAGGTTTCCCATTTTTATTATAAAAGCGACTTTCGAGTCGCTTTTATCCTTTCTATAATATGCCTGTTAGCAAACAATCTATTAGTAGTGAACTCTTGTAAATTCAGCTTATGATAGTTGATTATAAATTAACCTCTAATTAACCCATTTATTGCTAGTATCATGTATCAAAATAAATTCTTTGTCGCATAAATCGAGGTTGTTCATGGATATAGATAAATTACAGTTATTATTAGTTGAGGATGATATTGACTTAGCCACCGCTGTAATCGATTACTTTGAACTTGAAAAGATCCAATGCGACCATGCTGCTAATGGCCTATCAGGGTTTAACTTAATCAAATCGAATCACTACGATGCCGTTATTCTCGACTTGAATTTACCAAAAATGGATGGACTAACGGTATGCAACACATTAAGAGCTGAAGGTGTCGATGTGCCTATTTTAATGTTAACAGCGAAAGACACACTGGATGATAAACTACAAGGTTTTGCCAAAGGTGCCGACGACTATTTAATTAAACCTTTTGCTATGGAAGAATTAATCGTACGCATTAAAGTATTATCTCGCCGACGCAGTGCACAAGCCAAAAAACTGATCATTAGTGGACTTTCATTAGACAACGAACAACAAATCGTAATGCGTGATGGTAAACGTTTAAAGCTATCCCCTATTAACTTCAAAATTTTAGAAACATTAATGTTAGCAAGCCCTAATCCGGTTAATCGAGAAAAGTTAATACAAAGTGTTTGGGGGGAGGAGCAACCCGACAGCAATAGCTTAAAAGTACATATGTTTAACCTTAGAAAAGCTGTAGATGGTCAAGGTGAAAATAAGCATCAAACAAAACTTATCCACACCTTAGTAGGTTACGGGTTTGTCTTAAAAGATGAGCAGAGCCAATGAAGATAAAACCTAGCTTACGCGTCTACTTTCTTATCGTAATGATCATTACCGGTATTACGACTATTTCTATTATGTCTGTAGTGAGTTTTAACTATTTTATCAATGGTTTAGATTTCTCAATACGTAAAGAGATGCGCACACAGGCTTATCAATTGCCTGTTTCTGAAGGCAAGCCAGTTAAACTGAATAATTTTATTATTGCCAGTACCTTTAATGATTTGCCAGAGTCTATTAAAAGCAAGATAGATGAAAAAAAGATGGAGGTTGGAGAGTTAGTTAAGAGCGTTGAAGGAAACCTTTTATTTGCTCCTCCTAAAGCCGGATATTTTGCGATGAAACTAGAACGCAATGGCGAAATACGTTTTGCTGCGACTTCATTCTTTTCTGATGTAGATAGGCCTTATACGGATAAATTATTCCCGCCTTTTAAATATTTAGTCATGATAGCCTTTACGGCAATGGCGTTATTTGCGTTAGTTCCTTATTTCATTTTACGTAAAGTGACTAAGCCAATTGAAAACTTAATGGCTTGGGCAAAACAACTTAATAAACAACAATTAACTAAACCAGCCCCTGACTTCCACTATAGCGAGCTTAACAGCTTAGCGGAAATCGTAAAGTCGAGCTTACAATCAGTACAAGCAGGCTTGGAACGAGAACAACAATTTTTAGGGTATGCTAGCCACGAATTACGAACCCCTATTGCGATCACGCGCACCAATACTGAATTATTGCGCAAAATGATTGAGAAAGAGATCAGCACAGAAAAGCAACTACAAGTCTTAGATAGGATAGAGCGTGCTAGTTTAAACATGACCAACTTGACGGAAACGCTGTTATGGCTAAATCGCCAAGCGGATAAATCGATTCCATTAAGTACCGTTTCACTTGGTCAATTAACCGAACAATTATTCAATGAATTACAATATTTACTCAATGATAAAAAGGTTGATATACAAATAAAAACCGATCAAACACAACATCAATTGCCAGCAGTATTATGCAGAATAATTATCAACAACCTAATCCGAAATGCACTACAGCATACTAATGAAGGTAAAATAGTGATCACGCAATCATCCCATCAACTGATAATTCATAATCAAGAGGTATCTGAAAATATGGTGGAGAACGATTTAGGGTTTGGCTTAGGACTTGAGCTAATAGAACGCTTAGTAAATCACTATGAATGGCAGTATAAGAATATAGCCACAGATAATGGTCATTATGTAGAGATTAACTTTGCCTGACCAAACTAATATTGAATAATACCAATGCACAAAAAAGCCAAAATACATTGCTGTATTTTGGCTTTTTTATGGTTATTTATTCGACATAATAACGGTATTATACCAATTATATTAAATAAATGATCTAAATTTCACGCAGGAAAAATGACTGAGTTCAAGGCGTAATTTAAGTTAAATAGCTGTTCTATTTGCGAAAATTACAACGAAGAAATAAGTTATTTTAACAAGTAAAATAGATCAGTTAATTAGTGTGATTAGTATTAGTTTACTAATGGGGCTAAATCAGCAGGACGGTAAAACACTGACTTTAATACCTTGCCTTTGCGTACGAGTTTGTTTTCTAACTGCACATCTTCAGCACACTTAGCGATGATAAAATTCCCTTTAACACTATCTGTTAATTGCACACCTTGCTTCGCATAAAAAGCAACAGTATCGTCGTACTCTTGTTGATTGCGACATACCTTACTCATGTTGCTTGAATGAACTTCATTCCAACAAGTAATGAAATCAATATCACGTTGCTTAGCGACATTTAAAAATAGATCAATTAAGTAAGCAATCGCTAGGTTATCTTCAACCTGCGTATCACCTAAATGTACCAAGCGTCCCATCAATACATAAACACTATCGACAATGGCGTCAGCCTGTTCTACTTTACAAGGTGCTTCAGCTAACTCAGTTAACTCTTCGATGATTAATGAGGTATGTAATTCATCGGCTTTTTCATCCATGCTTTCAGGAGCATTACACAGTAGATCAAAAGTTTCTCTAAACTGCGTAATATCTGTATAAAGCTTAGTATAAAGTTCAGTAGTTAATTGCGTTAATTTCATGGTGTTTCCTATCTGTAACAGAGTAATAGCAAAGTCTAAATTTAGCGCCCTATTATAGACAGGAAAAGTATTTAAATATATGGATTACGCTGCGCTATACACTAATTTACCTGCAACGTAAGTCGATTGGATATTACGCTCATCACCCAACATCATTAATGCAAATAACTTATCTTGTAGATTGGTTGAATTCTCAAGGCGTAAAGCTTGTAAATCGGTTGCAGCCCAATCTACAACAATAAAGTCAGCTTCTTTACCCGCAGTTAAATTACCTACTTTGTCAGCCATACTTAATGACTCAGCACTGCCTAAGGTCGCCATATATAAGCCTTTAAAGACTGATAGCGTTTGTCCTTGTAACTGCATAATTTTATAGGCTTCACTTAAAGATTGCAGTTGAGAAAAGCTAGTACCGCCACCCACATCAGTCGCTAAGCCAACACGTACTTTAATATCATCCGCTTTTTCTAGGTTAAATAAGCCACTCCCTAAAAACAGGTTCGATGTTGGACAAAATGCAATCACCGAGTCACTATCTGCCATGGTTTGCCACTCTTGCTCAGTTAGGTGAATACAATGTGCAAATACACACTTATCGCCTACTAATCCGTAATGGTCGTAAACATCAAGGTAGCCAGCACGTTCAGGGAACAATGATTTAACCCATTCGATCTCATCTTTATTTTCAGAAAGATGAGTTTGTACATACACATCTGGATATTCCGCTTTTAATTTACCAGCCATCGCTAATTGTTCGGGTGTAGAGGTGGGTGCAAAACGCGGTGTGATCGCATATTGCAAACGGCCTTTGTTATGCCATTTATCGATTAATGCCTTGGATTGGTCATAACTTGATTGCGCGGTGTCTAATAGATAATCTGGTGCATTTCGGTCCATCATGACCTTACCCGCGATCATGCGCATATCTATTTTATCGGCTTCTTCAAACAACGCATCAACTGACTCAGGATGCACAGTGCCAAACACTAACGCACTAGTTGTCCCATTCTTTAATAACTCATTAACAAAGAACTGCGATATTTTTTTCGCGTAGGCTTTATCTGAAAATTGTTTTTCTGTTGGAAAAGTATAAGTTTCTAGCCATTCTAATAATTGCTCGCCATAAGCGGCAATCATCTCTGTTTGTGGGTAATGGATATGTGTATCGATGAAACCAGGCATAATCAGTTGCCCACGTTTATCTTCTAATTGAGGGTATAAATCTGCACTTTCTTGTGAAAAAGTAGTCAATGAACTGACTTTACCATTTTCAGTGACCAGAATTCCGTCAGCAATGTATTGATATGCGTCTTCAATATTGTCGACTTTTGCAGGATCATTAAGGAAGTGTAAAAAGCTCGCGCGGATAGCTGTAATAGATTTTTGGTTCATAAAATTCGCCCATAGTTAAATTGAGATTAAAAAAATAACTATGATTTTTGACTTGAATTCAACAAGCCCTTGTTCAAGCGTTTTTATTATTAACAACCGAAAATCACCAAAAGCTAAGTTAATATATCCAATTTTTTTCAAATCCGAAAGTACTAATTACATATTATTAACATCTAAAAAAACACTTTGATTTAAAATATAAATAAAATAAATAATATAAAAAGTTAAATTAATTCACAGCTTTACCATTACAAAGTGTAATGACATAGCTATAATAGAGTCCCACTAAGGAGGACCCATTGCCCAACATCGCTCTAAAGCAAGACGGAAAATTATCGTTTAAACTCACCCACCACATGACACAAGGGACGTTTCGACGTATCGATTTATATTTTTCTTTGCCAAAAGAGATGGGTATTAATAAGAACACCTTATCTGAAAGTGATTACTTTAACGCAGGTATTGATGGTCGCCGTGCTTACCATACTCATGGTTTGCATTTACCTTTATTACACCGTCGCTTTGCAAGCCGAATGAAACGCTCTACTGCAGAGTACAAAAGCAACCTAAACATGTTTGCTTACCAATATATTTCAGCGTTAGAAACAGATGCCAATGAAGTGCTCGCTATTGGTGAAAATGAAGGATTAGAAGCTTTCTATGAGTCAGCAACTGAGCTAGCAGAGCATTGTTTAGATATCTTAAAAAAGCATCGTGGTCACCACCCTAAAAGTACAAAACTCAACTCGATCTAT
The DNA here is from genome assembly GCF_055808325.1 of Psychromonas sp. KJ10-5. Classification (NCBI taxonomy): domain Bacteria; kingdom Pseudomonadati; phylum Pseudomonadota; class Gammaproteobacteria; order Alteromonadales; family Psychromonadaceae; genus Psychromonas; species Psychromonas sp. KJ10-5. Next base: position 2,553,432 of record NZ_CM147864.1, read on the forward strand.
GAAAATGTGGATAACTATTTATCTTGGTTTACTGAGCAAACTATTCTTCGTATGTTAGTTAAAAAACCACGTCAAAGTGCTTTTTCAGAGGTCCGTTTATCATTACTGGCAATTTGTGAGTCAGAAAGTGAATACCGAAAGAAGAAAGGTTACAACTCAGATTCGACTCTGAAAGACGCTAACCGTATCGCCAATAAAATGCGCTTATTACGCCGCTTAATTGAATACAGTGTTATCTTCAAGAGTAAAACTATTGTACTTGGTAATATTACTCGTAAAGTAGTTACGGGCGTTGCCACAGCATTATTAATGAGTGTGGTCTTAGTATTAATTATCAAAACTCAGGGGGCCTTTAGCCAATTAACTGCACTCATGGTATTTATACTGTCGATTATTTACGGAGTCCGCGAAGTATTTAAAGATGACTTTAAAAATATTTTGTGGCGCTGGATACGTAAGGGCAAGCCGAAATGGGCTCGTACTTTGTATGATTCAACCAATCAACATGAAATGGCAAAACAAAAAGTTTGGCTGGATTACACCAGTAATGCCAGGTTGCCTCAACAAACCAAAGCCTTATTAGCTGAGCGTAATACTCAAAATAAACAAAGTGCACAGCTATTACATTACCGTATTGAAAGCCGCATCAGCAAAAATGGCTTTCAAGCTGGCTATGATACAATTGAAGAGAATATTTTATTTAGCTTACGTCCGCTTACTCGCTATGCAGAAGGTGGAACAGGTAAGGTATTTGAGCGTTTAAATGCAACCAATAATAAAGATAAAATACAAAGCACGACGATTGAAAGACGCTATCAAATCAACATTATTGTGGCTGTTGACCAAGGCCAATACTTAGAGCAATTCGAGCGCTACCGAATTACCTTAAACCGTTCTGGTATTGTAGAAATAGTGAAAGCGGGAGAGGCAAAAATTAAAGACCCAGCAGATAAAAAACGTCAATCGAAACTCTCTTCGTTATTACATATCAAACGACGTACTTAACTCATAAAAGTCGTTATCCAATAGCGGATAACGACTAGATACACTGCTAAAACAACCAAGATTGTAATGGCTGTTCTAAGCTGATCCCTTTACTGCCCCAACGGTCGATACTATTTACATGTAAGATACGCTCGAACTCTGGTAATAATTGTTTCAATCGAGCAGATACTTTTCTAGTGGTTAAGATCCACACTCCCGGAGATTCATCAATTAACGCTTTTAATTGTGCTTTATCTTGCTCCGTCCAGTTCAATTCCTCTTTAAACAAACGGTCTACTACAAACAATTGATTCGCAGAAGCAAAGTCTTCTAACTGCTCTGACAATAACACGACTGAGTCAATCTCTTTATCAAATAGCGTGGTTTGTTGCTGATTAATCAATTGACGAATATCAATCAACAATTGCTGTTGGTTTTTTTCAATGATCTGTTGTTGCTCTGGCCAAATTCGTTTTAAGTCATCACTAACAATACTCGACATAGTGCTTAAGTTATTCGGATTAAGCCAGGCATAAAGCGACGTGTTACCACTTGCTAATTGCACTGTCGCAACCCCTTTTGCTCTTGGTGAAATTGACTGAGAAGCATCGACTTCGATGATCTTAATATTACCCTGTCGCGCATAAGCAAATAGCGGGTCTTGTGGCCAAAGAGAACGCAATGTAATTACCACAGAAGCTTGTTGAGCTTCAGCCATCACTTTGCCTTCACCTTTTGTCGCAAACCAATGACCTAATCGTTCAATACCATATCGTTTAGGTGCAAGATACGTTGTTGTGATCGGCGTCCCCTTCATTAGCTGAGTCGCGAGCATATAGGTTACAGGGGTTGTAGTTAGGATATCTTTAGCCTCTGCATGGCTAGGTAGTAACAAGCTTGCAAACAGGATTAAACTAGACAAAGATTGTAAATAAATCGTTTTTTTCATGATTACTTTCTCCCAACAATACGCGTAACCGTAGCAATTAAAAAGAAACTTGCAGCCACTAAGATGATTGATGCGCCAGATGGTATAGGCAGTTTAAGCTCCATCGGCAATAAGGTACCGATAATACAACTTAAGGTCGCGAGCAGAGATGATAACAACACAAAGCTGCCCATGCTTTTAGTCATTAAGCGTGCCGTTGCACCTGGAATTAATAACAATGCCCCCACTAAAACAGCACCAACAATCTTGACCGCGGCTATGGTTACGAGCGTGATCATCATTACAAACAGATAATCATAGAAGTGCGTGTTATAACCACGTACTTTTGCAATATCTGGACTAATAGACGCTAATAGAATGCGATTAAAAGTAAACATTAAACCTACAATTATCAGTAAACAACTGAGGCCTAAGACTAATAAATCAAAGTCTGTAATGGTTAAGATTGAACCAAATAAGACGTTCTCTAGCATGTGGATATTAATTTTACGTGCTACATACATTAACAACGCCGCGCCACCAGCTAAAGCTACCGCAAGGAATACACCAACTAGGGTATCGTAAGGCACTGCTGTGCGATTGCGCACAAAATGCAATAGCAAGGCAAATATCATACAGAAACAAAATAACCCGATAATTGGATTTTCTGGTGGCTCTCCTAATAACACACCAATGGCAATACCAGTTAATGCCGCATGGCCAACCGCTTCAGAGAAAAATGCTAAACGTTTTGCAATGACTAAGGTACCTAGCCCTCCCAACAAAGGGCCGACTAGCAAAGCTGCGACTAAGGCATTGACCATAAATGCATAGGAAAAACTTTCACTTAACCAACCGGCTTCAGCCCCTTGGTTTGCTAATAAACGCAACGTATCCATTATGCGTCCCCACTTTTTTGCTGACTTGAATGATGACGATAATGGTTAAATAGTCGTTCTATTTTACTTGGTTTTAAAACGTCTTCCGCTTGCCCACTCTCTAATAAAATACCATTCACTACGTGTACAGTGGCTTGCAAGCGACGTACAGCACTGATGTCATGATGAACAATCAGAATAGTTTTCTTCTCTTTAACCAAGTCATTAATTAACGATTCAAAGTAACGTACACCTTGATCATCCATACCATTGGTTGGTTCATCTAAAATCAGTAAATCAGGATCATCTAATAACGCTTGTGCAAACAACACTCGTTGTTGTTCACCTCCGGATAACTGCCCCATACGAAACATTGCGCGCTTTTCCATGCCTACTCGAGCGAGTTGCTGTAATGCTTTTAATTTATGCTTTTTATTAAAGTTGAAAAACAAAGGAGAACGACTTTGATTTAATAATATAAAATCTAATACGGTCAGCGGTAAGCTCGGTTCAAAGGTGGCTTTTTGTGGTACATAACCGATCTTGCCTTTACATTGTTGCCATTGAAATTGAATATCACCTTTAAAGGGGGTTAGTCCAAGTATTGAACGCAGCAGTGAGGTTTTTCCGCCACCATTAGGTCCCATCACAACATGGCATTGTCCTGCTTCTAGCGTTGCAGTAACCTTTTCTAAGATGATGTTGTTTTCATAGCGTAAACTAACATCATTTAATATAATTGTTGGCCCCATTACGCGCCACCTGTTTGCTGTGCGGTATACTTCATCGCTTCGACCAAGGTGTCGATATTTTGTTGCATTTCGATCTCTACTTTATCTAACCGATAAGCTCCATGGGTCATGTGCGAGAACCGATATAATTTAATCCCAGTCTCTTTTTCAATAGTATCAACGTAACGATTAGGCATATTCAATTCATAAAACAGCACATCAATGCCCGATGAACGAATCTTTTCTATGGTTTCTTGTAATTGACTAGCGCTTGGTTCAACGCCATGAGCAGGCTCTATAACTGCAGAAACCTCAACACCAAACTCTTGTAGAATATAGCCATAGGCATTATGTGTGGTTGCTACCTTCATGCCCGCGGTATTGATGTCGCTCAATTCCATCATTGCCTGATGTTTCATCTTCCTAAACTTCAGCGCATAGGCTCTAGCGTTAGCACGATACAACTTAGCATTATCAGGATCAATTTTGCTCATTTCAGTGGCAATGGTATAAACCTTTTGAATCGTCGTAGACACTCCAACGAAGGTGTGAGGGTTTACGACACCGCTCCCCACTGACTGTCCCATTGCTGGCAATAAAGGCACATCTTTATTGGCTTTAATCACGATTAAGTCGTCACGATTAGCAGCTTTAATTACCTTTAAAGCGAAGTCATCATGACCAATGCCATTCACAATAATCACATCCATTTGGTTTAAACGACGTAAATCATTAGCTTGTGGTTGGTAGTTATGTGGATTAAAACCTTCATCGACTAATGGTAATACATCAACATGGTCACCCACTACCGCCTTTACATAACTAAAGTAAGGTTGCAGAGTAATACCAACAGTGAATTTCTTGGCATAAATTGAGGTGCTACAGACCAACAACAATAAGGTGATTGAGAGGCGTTTAAACATGGTAATGGTCTCGCTGCTACAATAAGGCCAAATATAATTTGGCCTATATAAAAATAATTAATGGTGGTGTGCTGTATCTTCAACTTCATTGTTAAAAATAACTTGTATCCAACCAGCGCTAATAAATTGCGCTACAGATAAATCTATTGAGTTGCTTTCTATCGACGTTAACGCATGTAGCAAGCTAGCTTGTTGATCTTTATCCAACCAAATATCTACTGTCTGACCTTGGCTATTTAATAAATAACGTGTTCCACTTTCAATTGGTTCGCTTTGATACACTCCCGGCGCAACCAATAACCATTGATGTTGGCCTCGGTGTTCCCAACTTTTATCTTTGACAAAAGGAGCTAACCAACTTTCCTCTAACTGCACCACGTCAGGCCATGTTTGATTCGTCTCATATAAATAACGAATCTCTTCATGAGCTAATCGAAGATCAGCAATCATAGCTAATGGAGAAGGGGTCAAGTCGTCGATAAATACCTGATGCTTTGCCAATGTATGATGGTCATCATGGGTGCGATTAAAAGGTAATAACAAGGCACCGAATACAAGGATAAGGGCACATAAAAAGGCAATCCAATACCCTTCATGCCCCCTATTTTCGCTAACAACGGATTGCGTGATCATTTTTCATCAATCTCTACACCGTCAACTTCAACTGGGTACTCGTGTCCAGAATCAAAGACAATGTAAAATTCATCAGCACTAAGCTTGAACGTTGCAATAGAACGCTTATCAGTTTTAACTTTAGCAATTAAGTTATCGTCATAATCATACATTTTAACGGCATAATCAGTTGCTTTACTGCCATCGCTATAACCTGCCTGGCATTCAATAATATCGCCTTTTGACCAGCACTCCATCAAAGGATAATGGGCTAATGCTGCGCTACTAATGAATAGCAAGCCAGCCCCGGCCACACTATTTCCGATGCGCTTAACCAATGACACTAAGGTAGTACCGCTTCAAAGGTTAGGTGCACAGCAACATTCATGTTGTCTGCTAATGGATTATTTTCAATTGGGGCTCTATGTGATGCTTTTAATAAATAACGACCAGCGATTTCAGGTGTAAACTCAATAAAACCTTGTTCATCACTTACCACATCTATTTGCTCTTGTTGGTTACGGTATAATGTGCCGTCGCGTGTAATTTCAGCTTTTACACCTGCTTGCGCTTTACCATTAAAGAACAACTGAAAACGCACAGGCTCTGTTGCCACGATATCAGCCGGGTTAGTTTCTGGTTGCAACTCTAAGTATTTACCTTCTAATGGGAAAGGCTTATCACTAGGTTTACCCACAGTAATGTAAGCTTCTGCACGGGTGTAGTTAAGTGTACTGCTTACATCGCGAGCACCTTCTGGTAATAATGCATCTCGCTCTATTTTGCTTGCTCGTAATCTTTTACGTGTATCACGTTTACCCGCTTTATATTGAGTTACGTAGCTTGGGAAGTTGTTAATTTGTACGCGGTGCGTACCTTCTTCAGTAAAATGAAAATCAAATACAGAGCGACGCTTGCCACGTAAAATTGTATCAGGACGTTCTTGTCGACCATCAGGCATAACAATACGTGCATTTTCAGCACCAGCTGGTTTATCTAATACAAAAGTACCATGTGATGCAGTTACATCAAATGTTAACCAATCACCACCTTCTTTAGAAATACTAAAATGAGACGGCAATATCCAACGCGGATGAGCATTCGCTACAGTAGAGAAGGCAAGACCAGCCACCATAGAGCAAAGAACAGTAACTATACTTATTTTTTTAGATAACATGTGATTCTCTCTTTTCATTGTTAATAGTAAATTTATTGAATATGGTAATGCAGATTAATCAAGCCAGTTTCTTCGGTAGGTTGCAACGTCAGCTTAAAATCTTGTTCGGCAAGTTGTATTTTTTGACGTAAATAGTTACGTCCACCATGCTCACGTACCACTTCAACATAGAAGGTATAATTACCTTGCTCAACAGGTTTACCTTGTTGGTCTAATCCATCCCATGAGAAACGGTACTGGCCAACAGGTCGAGTTGCAGAAGTCACGGCATCTACCACAGCGCGATCATTGCGCCCTACTTTACGCCACCAACTTCTTAAATCTTTTAACCACTCATCTTCACCAACCCATAGTTGGATAGTACGTACTGGTTGACGCTGTTCATCTTCAACCCAAACAGCAACATAAGGGCGTGCATAAATGCTCGCTTCTACAGCAGGAATAGTGAATTCAACATCCATCACAGCTTGTTCAGGAAGAGTCTTTGCATTCACCCAACTAGGTAAGGTAAGTAATAAACTCAATACATAAAACACACTTTTAAATTTCATTTTTAAACTCTCATTAAGGTACAGCAAATAGATAAATTAACAGGGTGACTACAGAACCAAAGGTCATCCATTTCAGTCCTAAACTAAAACTTTTCTTTTTCGGTACTAATAGACACACACCTGTTAAAGCAAAAAAGACCATTAAGAAACCACTAATATCAATAAACCACGCCCATACTTGACCGCTATTACGGCCTTTATGAAGGTCGTTTAGTACCGCCACGACACCATAATGTGTTGACTCTATTTCTGCTTCTTTAGTGACGAGGTTAATAAATACGGTGCTATTGAAGCCAGGGCCTTTGTAATCTAAAGAGACTTCTCCTTCGAGCATTTCCCCTTGCTCAATATCACTGAAAACCTGCATAGAAGAAGGTGTGCCAGAAAGGTTTGCTTTATGATTAAGGTAATCAAGTAAGCCGACTTTATTCACCGTCAAACGTGAGTTTTTCATGCTAAAAAAATGATCTGGAATAATTAATGTTTGCTGCTCGACCTGTGGAGTATCGCTGGTATATAAATTTGGGCGATTTAAAGTAATACCGCTAATAGCAAAAAACAAAACAACAAGTAATAAAGCCATCGAAACATAAATATGTAAGCGTCTTGCCCATAGTTGTACTTTTTTGTTTTTTAAAGAGAGAGCCATGAAAAAAGATCTTAATTAAGGAGCTGCTTATAAGGAATGCAAATGTAATTCATTATCATTTAATTAATAAATAAATTTACATTCTTTACATTTGGTAATTAAAGATAAGAACATAAAAATATATTAAAAGAATCGACTGAATTAAGATAAAAATCGACCTATAAAAAACGTTAATTTAAAAAAATAGTTTTTGGGAACGATTAAAAGAGAGTGCTTTTACTCTGTAGATAAAAATATTTTAAAGGCTTTCTATGGTTGGGAGAAAGTCCTTAAAAGTAGTTAACTAAAAAAAATTGAAAGGTGGACAGAAAATAGGCCGCTAGATTCCAATATTATTAAAGGAAAAAGAATAATAGAGGGGCAACTTTACTTAACCTCTCGCTAAAACTATAACCTTTACCGTGGACTGTTTTAATATGTAACTTAGACAAACCAGCATTAGACATTTTGCGGCGAATATTACTAATATGCACATCTAAATTTCGGTCAAACATCGAAAGATCTTTCTTTAACACCTCTTTCTGTAAGGTCGCTTTAGAAATGATATCTCCCTCTTTGCTTGTTAAATATTGCACTAATTGCTCTTCAGTATCAGTGAAAGGTAAGCGTGATATTTTAAAGGAGAATTGTTGGCTGCAATGGCTAAAGTTAGCGCGTTTTTTCTCTAAAGCGACCCGGCGAAGTAGTACATCTGTATGCACCAATAAAGCGTTGGCAGAGAAAGGCTTCATCAAGTATTGATCTGCCCCTGCTCTAAGCTGTTCAAGTAATGTATCTTGCTTATCTGGCTCACTTAAAAGCAAAATAGGAGCAGCAAAATCTTCATAGATCTTAGCAATCAACTCTACAATGAGTTCCGAGCTTGTGCAGTCATTAATAATAACAAGGTCTGCACCTTGTTGTTCTAGGAGGTTAAGTACACTGTCACTATTACTTAAGCAGGTCACTTGATGTGAAGCTTTGATCAGTATTTTAGTGATTAATGATCGACTTTCTAGATCGGTGTCAACCACTACTATATTAGACATAACAACCCTTATAAATGATAATGAGTCGTATTCTACTTTATGATTAATGTTTTATCAATATATGATTGTGGATATCTTGGCGGGAAAGGCGTGTCTCATGATTAATCGAGGAAAAACTTCGTAGAAAGAAGTATCTACGAAGTTTTCTTATACATTTATTAAGCTGAGATAGCCGCTGTTTTTGCTACTGATACATCACTACGACTTAATGCGTTTAACAACGCTTGCATTGAAGCTGTAACGATATCATCACAATGAGAGGCTGCACAGTAACGTTGGCCTTGAATACTAATTTGCACATAAGCCATTGCTTCAGCTTGTTCGTTCTCTGCCCCTAACTTACTTGGTAAAGCATGCTCATTGTAATCAAGTAACACGATGTCGTGTCCAATAGCGGCACTTAATCCCTTCACAAAGGCGTCTAATACACCTTTACCTTTACCAGATAGCTCAATATGTTGGCCCTGTGCCTGTACTTTAGCCTCTAAGGTATCAACACTGCCTTCTCGGCTTAACTGATAACTATCAATCGTTACCGCATGCACAGGGTTTAAATAAGTGTTCGAGAATATCTCATGAATTGCTGTTGGCCCTACTTCAGCTTCACTTTGCTCGGCAAAAGCTTGGATGTGAGGACTAAAATCAACCTGCATCCAACGTGGCATTTGAATACCGTAATCTTGTTCAAGTACGTACGCCACGCCACCTTTTCCTGATTGACTATTAATGCGGATAACTTGTTGATAGCTGCGTCCTAAATCACGAGGATCAATCGGTAAATAAGCCACCTCCCAATGTGCATCTGGGTCATCTTTACGTTTTTCTGCATCGATACTCATGCATTTGTTAATCGCATCTTGGTGACTACCAGAAAATGCTGCAAAGACTAACTCACCCGCATAAGCATGACGTGGATGAACGGCTAACTGAGTACAACGTTCAACCGTAGAAATAATACGGTCCATATCTGATAAAACTAATTCTGGATCAATACCTTGGCTATAGATATTCATAGCCATAGTCACGATATCCATATTACCTGTACGTTCGCCATTACCTAATAACGTGCCTTCAATACGGTCAGCGCCTGCCAATACACCTAACTCGGCAGCAGCAACACCACAACCACGGTCGTTGTGTGTATGTAAGCTAATTCTTACTGAATCACGATGACTAATATTATCGTTGATCCATTCAATTTGGTCTGCGTAAACATTTGGTGTTGATACTTCAACTGTCGCAGGTAAATTAATGATAACTTTATTATCTGGCGTTGGTTGCCATACATTGATCACTGCGTCACACACTTCTAATGCATAATCCATCTCTGTTCCAGTAAAACTTTCTGGAGAATATTGGAATGACCATTGTGTCTCAGGCTGTTGTTCAGCCATCTCTTTAACCCATTCAGCACCTTGAATAGCAATACCTTTAATCTCATCGCGAGATTTTTTGAAAACTTGCTCGCGTTGTACAGTAGATGTTGAATTGTATAAGTGTACAATCGCTTTTTTAGCCCCTTTTAATGCTTCAAAGCTACGTGCAATAAGTGGTTCTCTTGCTTGTGTCAATACTTGGATAGTCACATCGTCTGGAATATGGTTTTCTTCAATTAATTGACGTACAAAATCAAAGTCAGGAGCTGATGCAGCAGGGAAACCAACTTCAATCTCTTTGAAGCCAACATCCACTAATAACTTAAACATTTCTAGTTTTTGAGTTGGGCTCATTGGCTCAATCAATGCTTGATTACCATCTCTTAAGTCAACACTACACCAATCAGGCGCATGGTCGATTACCAGGTTAGGCCAACGGCGATCAGTCTTTTGAATAGGTGCAAAAGCACGATATTTTTTATGATTGAAACTAGATGCTTGATTATTATTGGCTGACATAAGACATTCCCTAAAAACGATTCTTTAATGGTTACTATTTGCTGGGTATCATACTAAGAAATTACAGATAAAGATAAAAGAATTAGCGAGTTGGCTCATCATGGTAAGAATATTGCCCCCCATTTCCGGTTAGAAACTTTGCTCGCTATCCATGGTGTAAACTATAGCGAACTTTTTTGAGTGAGTGATTGCAAAGTGACCATTAAAAAGTAAAAATATTGCAATAAATCACTACTAATAACAATAATAGTAGTGATCAATAACATTTTAAGGAGTTAGCATGCAATCAGTCGTAAAATTAGATCGGATAGATAAACAAATATTACAGCTCATGCAAGATAATGCCCGTATTAGTAATTTAGAATTAGCAGATAGTATTGGGTTATCACCGACTCCTTGCTCACGACGCGTAAAGCGCTTAGAGGAGTCTGGTATCATTGATAAACATGTCACACTATTAAAGAGCGCAGCCTTAGGCTTAAATCTAACGGCCATGATCGGTATCAGTATGGATCGACATACGCCGGAACGTTTTGAAAACTTTGAAGCATCAGTAACCGCGCTACCAGAAGTATTAGAGTGTTTAATTGTTACAGGGCAATCAGCTGACTTTTTATTAAAAGTCGTAGTACGTGATATGCAGCATTATGAACAGTTTCTATTAGGTCAAATCACTAAATTAGAGGGTGTGACAGGTGTCCATTCTAGTTTTGTGTTACGCGAAGTCTTAAAAAAGACTGCATTGCCATTAGATTAGCGTAACCTCTTTATACAAAATTACATTATTAAGTTATTTATAAGGAATACAATATGTCTTCAACTTTAGATAAAATCATCATAAACCCCACAGTGGAAGCTACTTCTTGCGTCATTTGGTTGCACGGTTTAGGGGATTCTGGTGCAGGTTTTTCACCTATTGTACCAGCATTAAAGTTACCAAAAGACCACGCTATTCGTTTTATTTTTCCGCATGCACCGGAGCAAGCAGTAACTATTAATCAAGGTGCAGTGATGCGATCTTGGTACGATATCAAAAGTATGGACTTGCATAACCGAGCAGATATCACAGGAGTCATGGAATCAGAACAACGTTTGCATGCTTTAATTCAAGAACAGATTGATAGTGGTATTACTGCAGATAAGATTGTACTAGCTGGTTTCAGTCAAGGTGGTGTAATTAGTCTATTTTCAGGATTACGCTACCCGCAAAAGTTAGCCGGTGTACTTGCTATGTCTTGTTACCTACCAAGCCCAGATCATTTACCTTCAGAGTTATCTATAGCCAATCAGCAAACCCCGATTATGCAGCACCATGGAGAGCAAGATGAAGTTGTTGCAATCAGTGCCGGTAAAATGGCAAATACACTATTGGTTGATGCAGGTTATCCGGCTCAATGGCAATCTTACATGATGCCACATTCAGTCGTTGCAGAGCAGTTAGTTGATATCGCTGAGTGGATCCAAAAAGTATTGAAGTAAAAGTAAAACTATCGCCCCGAAATCACTACATTTCCTATCAAAATCAAATAGAGATCGGGGTAAAAGTTAAATGGCTATTTTAAATAAAGGTTAGCATCACTACTTTAAGTTGGCAGATAAATGATCTATCAATAACCTTATCTTAGGTGATAAATAACGATTCTGTGGGTAGACGGCCCAAATCCCCTCCGATGGTTCTCTGAATTGATCTAAAATAGTCACTAACTGCCCTGATTCAATGTAGGATTGCACGTAATAATCAGGTAACTGTACAATGCCAATATTCTTTAAAGCGGCATCCACTAGACTTAAACCACTATTACAACGCAAATTACCTTTTACTCTGATATTTTTTTCTTTACCCAGCTCAATAAAACGCCAATAGTCACGAGTGCCTAGTAAACAGTTATGCTGTTTTAATTCAGACAATGAATGTGCTTCGCCGTGTTTTTGTAAATAAGCTTTAGATGCACACACGAAATTAGAACGCTGGCTTAGTTTTTTAGCAATCAAGCTGGAATCTTGTAATTGACCTAACCTGATCGCCACATCAAAACCACCATCAATAAGATCTACACGATTATTGGTTAACTCAGTTGTCACTTCAATACCATCATGTAAAGCGACAAAGTCATTAACCAGTGGTAGTATTTTTTGTTCGCCATAAGTCACGGGAACGGTAAGTTTGATATTCCCCTGTGGTTTACTTTGCAGATTAGTGATTGCTTGCTCTGCATTATTCAAACCATCCAGTAAATTACGACAATGTTGGTAGAATAATTGTGCCTCTTCGGTGAGTGATACTCTACGTGTGGTTCGATAAAAAAGTTTGACCTGTAAGCGTTTTTCTAAGGTACTAATTTGCCGGCTAACCTGTGCCGTTGATATATTCAGTTGTTTAGCCGCGAGCGAAAAGCTATTGCTCTCCGCGACGGCAACAAATTCATTAATCCCTTGCCATGACATTGTTACCACCTAGTAAAAGTAATTTTCATTTTAGATAGATTATCATTATTGTAGAAACAAATATAATAGTTACACAAAAATGACATACACACATAATTGGAGTAGATATGACAGATCAATTTATTAAATCAAAAGCAGCTATTGCATGGGGCCCAAATCAACCGTTAGTTGTTGAAGAAGTTGATGTAATGTTACCAAGAAAAGGCGAAGTGCTCGTTAAAGTTATCGCTTCGGGTGTTTGTCATACAGATGCATTCACATTATCAGGTGAAGATCCTGAAGGCTTGTTTCCAGTTATTTTAGGTCATGAAGGTGGTGGTATCGTTGAACAAGTTGGTGAAGGAGTAACCAGTGTAAGTGTTGGTGATCATGTCATCCCATTGTATACCGCTGAATGTGGTGTTTGTAAGTTCTGCACATCAGGTAAAACTAACTTATGTAGTGCCGTTCGTGAAACACAAGGCCGTGGGGTAATGCCAGATGGCACAAGCCGTTTTTATAAAGATGGTCAACCTATCTTCCATTACATGGGTTGTTCAACTTTCTCTGAATACACAGTATTACCTGAGATTTCACTAGCAAAAGTAAACAAAGAAGCGCCACTTGAAGAAGTCTGTTTATTAGGTTGTGGTGTAACAACAGGTATGGGTGCAGTATTAAATACAGCTAAAGTAGAAAAAGGCGATAACGTTGCGATCTTTGGTTTAGGTGGCATTGGCCTATCTGCAATCATCGGTGCAAAAATGGCCGGAGCAAATAAAATTATTGGTATTGATATCAATGAGAGTAAGTTTGAACTAGCGAAGCAATTAGGTGCGACAGATTGTATCAATCCTAAAAACTTCGACAAACCAATTCAAGATGTGATTGTTGAAATGACAGACGGAGGCGTTGAATACTCTTTTGAATGTATTGGTAATGTTGATGTAATGCGTAGTGCGTTAGAATGTTGTCATAAAGGCTGGGGTGAATCAGTAATTGTTGGTGTGGCTGGTGCAGGACAAGAAATTTCAACTCGCCCATTCCAATTAGTAACAGGTCGTGTATGGCGTGGTACTGCATTTGGTGGGGTTAAGGGGCGTTCTCAATTACCAGCCATCGTTGAACAGTATTTAGCTGGAGAATTCAAATTAAGTGACTTTATTACCCATACCATGCCACTTGAAGACATTAATAAATCATTTGATTTAATGCACAGTGGTGAAAGTATCCGTAGTGTAATTCACTTCGAACACAAATAAATAGATCGCTTACTTATGGCTAAGCATGTATCAATGCTTAGCCTCTTCATTGTTTTAAAAGGGCTATAATGATGATCCTTGAAAATATCAGTAGTAATAAACTCTTTGAAGGATGGCACAAACAATATACTCACCCTTCTTCTGTATTAAATTGTGAAATGCGTTTTGCTATTTATTTACCTCCTCAAGCAAGTGCTAATAACCCAGTACCTGTCATGTATTGGTTATCCGGTTTAACTTGTAGTGATGAGAACTTCATGCAAAAAGCAGGCGCTCAGAGATTAGCTGCTGAGTTAGGTATAGCAATTGTTGCACCTGATACTAGCCCACGTGGAGAGCATGTAGCAGATGATGAAAAACAAGCTTATGACCTTGGCTTAGGCGCAGGTTTTTACGTTAACGCGACACAAGCGCCTTGGAATAAACATTATCAAATGTACGACTACATTGTGCATGAACTACCAACCTTGATAGAAGCCAACTTCCCTGTCACTCAACAGCGAGTAATCAGTGGGCATTCAATGGGTGGACACGGTGCATTAACTATTGGTTTACGTAATCCAAACTTGTACACATCAATCAGTGCATTCAGCCCAATTTGTAATCCAACCAATTGCCCTTGGGGACAAAAAGCATTTACGGCTTACTTAGGTGAAGATCGCAATGCTTGGAAGGCTTACGATAGCTGCGAACTACTAGCACCATTAACTGAGCATCAACCTATTTTAATTGATCAAGGAACCCAAGATTCATTTTTACAAGAGCAGTTAAAACCAGAAAACCTTTCTGTACTGGTCACTAAAAATACTAATTACTTTAAACTTAATATGCGTGAAGGTTATGACCACAGTTACTACTTTATTAGCAGCTTTATAGAGTCTCACCTACGCTTCCACGCCTTAAATTTAGGTTTGCTTAACAAATAAATGCCTAAAAATTAATTAAGCTTTTTCATTTTCCGCCGATACAGTAAAGGCAGTATTTGCCTTTACTTTCTTCCATATCAACACTCGAAGATAGTTAAAAAGTTCATGCTTAGTCTCCTATTCAATCGTTTAAAGTTAAATATTATGCTTAATCGTGATAGGTGACGGTGATTTTTCAAACAGCTTGAGTGTAATTTTCACTCTCACTTTTTAGGTAGTAGTGATACAGTCTAATTATCGTATTTCACAATAACTTTTATACTATAAGGATTTAGTTTGAATTTATTTAGAAACTTAACGTTATCATTTAAGATATCAGGCTTGGTGCTGCTTCTATTATGCGCCCTCTTATTTATCTCGATTAACCTAGTCAACAACAGCAGGGAAGTGGTTAAAAATATCACTTTAGACTCAGAGATTTTAAAGTTTTACTCCCTTACCAACAACCAATGGAAAGAGATCACTAAAGCTTATCAAGACTCGGAAGAGATGGGCATGAAGTTTTCTGCTCGCGCCATTGAACAATCAGAGCTAGAGGCATCAACCAATAAAGTAAAAACACTGCTAGCAAGCTATCAAGGTAATTTATTGGCAATTAGTCCCACACTTCAACAACAATGGGATGAGCAACTTTCATTACCCCAAGATCAAGGTTTAATCGTAGCGCGCGACCAATTAGTAACGCAGATTAAGCAATTAGAAAGCGCTTTATCAGACTTAACAAACGTCTGGTTAACCCAAGCGACCTTTGTAGCACGTAAAAAAGCAGAAAAGGCTGCGCGTTTAGCCGTTCCTCCAATTCTAGACAGTATCGAGCGCATTAATAATATGCATGATGAATTAGTGAATATTCGTGCAACCAACATTATTGAAAAAGAAAATTACATCATGATTCAATCAATGGTGTTAGCCGTGAGCATCTTCTTTATCGTGATTGTGATTTCTTTTTTAATCATTAGGAAACTCAAAACAGACCTGCATAGTATTGTTTCTGCTACTTCTTCTTTAGCTCAGGGAGATCTGAGTAAAAATATTGATGTAGGTAACAATAAAGACGAGATCAGTGAAATTAAACGCTCAGTCTCTTCGATGACCAGTAATTTAAAAGGTATTTTCCAGTCAGTGATTGCGATGGCTAATAATTTAAATGACTCAACCAATGGCTTACTAAAAGATAATCAGCAAAGAATTGAAGATGCTGAATTTCAACGCACTAGAATGACAACCCTATCAAATTCAGTGGATGACCTTTATCAAGTGTCGACACAGCTTGCTGAACATGCGGACAATGCGGTCGCTAAATCAGACAATGCTATTGAGTCGGCACAAAAAGGTAAAGAGATAGTGTACGACACTATTAATTCTATTGAAGATTTAGCTAGTGAGATCGAAAACTCAGTGACAGCTATTCAACAGTTAGATATTGAAGCAGATAATATTACCAATATTTTAGAGGTGATAAAAAGTATCGCTGACCAAACTAATTTACTCGCATTAAATGCAGCTATTGAAGCAGCACGAGCCGGAGAACAAGGCCGAGGCTTTGCTGTAGTCGCCGATGAAGTTAGAAATTTAGCACAGCGTACACAAGATTCTACTGGTGAAATTCAAGTCACATTAGAAACCCTAAAGCGCAGTACTTTGAGTGCAGTCTCTGTGATTAATAATAGTCACAATAAATCACTACAAAGTGTTGAACATGTTTCCAATACAGGTCATGTAATTGATGAAATTAATATTTCCGTGGAGCAAATTAAAGATATTTCCAAACAAACCTCTACAGCATCGCTTATACAAACCAATACCTTGGATGAGATCCGCGCCAATGTGAAAGAGGTTAACCAAGTTACCGAAGAGAACAATAATCGAGCTCAAGTCTCAATGGCTTCTGCTTCTTCATTATCGGACTTAAGTGAAGAACTACTGAGTTCTGTTAGTTACTTCAAATTAAAATAAATTTGGCTCTTATAATTTAATTAGCCATAGATAATTAGGTATTCATCTATGGCTTTTCTCTTCTAGCTTTGCCTACCACTTCCATCACTTTAAAAATTGCCACAATAGTAATAAATACTTCATGGTTGTCGCTTATATTCCCCACAACATATAACACTGTCTCATACTAATTATATTAAAAAATGATCTAACTTTTGCATAGAAAAATGACTTAGTTTAAGGCGTAATTTGAGTCTTTCGAAGATTAACTTCGTTAATAATATATCGAAGAATTAACGACAAAATAAGTTATTTTAACAACTAAAGTAGATCCATTAATCAGTGTGATTGGTATCAGTCACTTTGAATATAAAGAGACTGTTATTATGCAAAGTTTAAGTTGGGCGAAAATCAGTGTGTGATGAAATTATTCTAACGTTTTACAGGTCTTTATCTGGACTTTTTATCAATTCAGTGAACTTTCACGAATTGCATGGCGTATATGTTTTAAACTGTAATAATATTCCTTAGAAGGTTTCTCAGATGGTGAAAGAAGTCGTGCTGCGTTTAGGTGAAAAAATGATGCCTAAAGCGCCAAAAGTATTACTGAGCAATGGTGATTATTGTGTTCCTCAACACTATTTGACCTATCATCACACGCTAGCAAGTGTGGAAGCATTAATATGTGATATTGAATACGATCCAAGGTATGTGGTTTTTGCTGCACAAGAAGCCAATGGTTTATATATTCAAGTCGGCGTAATTGGACACGATAACTATCACAAAAAATCGTCACTAAAACAGAATAAAGAAAAGTTATTATTTGGCAGAAAATGGCGTGTTGAGCCTGAACTACCAACCTCCGAAATCATTCAAAGCGTTTTTTTAGCAATTAAAAAATCTCGTGAGCATGAAGTAAGAGAACTATTTAAACTAACACTTAATGACAGTACAACCACCCCATTCAACACACATATAGATTTACCTTTAATGGCTGAGTTTTATAATAAAGATGAGCTGGTTAATGAGCAGCACATCACCTTTAATGCACAGCAAGAAGTGGAAAATACACTGGCTAAAATTAGTTACGATCACAGCACGTTAAGCTTACTTGATGTACAGCAGCGACCAAATGGCCTGTGGTTAGTGGATATCAATGTCCATCAAAGTGAGCGCAGTACCTTGATAGAAATGACTAATGCGACATTATACCTAATGGTTGAAGACCTTTCGTTGAATACTTTGAGTAGAGGGTTAATGCATGAGTTTGTTAGATTAAGTGATTTACATGTGGATAAACATTTTAATTACCGAGGCTTTCACCGTTTTGATCCAAGTATAGACATTGCAGATATTGCCGACCTATCACAACAAACTCGTAAGCATGAATTAGCTGCTCACTTTGCTAGTGAGTTTTCTAAAACGAATCAAAAAGTAGATTTGATGCGTATTCCTCCAGTGCAAGCCGGAGCCCTAGCCAAAAAGCATAAACAAGTTATCGAACAATATTTACAACCTGCTAGTTAATACAAGCTTAATCTAAAACTCTATTTGAACATCGCAATGATTAACGATGTTCAAATCAGTAACTTATTTATATCGTCTTTTGATTAACTCGTTCACTCAACTGAGCTGCACTTTCGACTCGCTCAGAATAACGGTCAACCATGTAATCTTTATTATCACGTAGTAATAAAGTAAATTTCATCAACTCTTCCATCACATCCACAATACGATTGTAATAAGATGAAGGTTTCATACGCCCATCTTCTTCAAATTCCAGGAATGCTTTTGCCACCGAGGACTGATTTGGGATAGTAAACATACGCATCCAGCGACCTAGAATACGCATTTGATTTACCGCATTAAAAGATTGAGAACCGCCACATACTTGCATAATCGCTAAGGTTTTACCCTGTGTTGGCCTCACTGCACCAATACTTAATGGCATCCAATCAATTTGGCTTTTTAGAATACTTGTCATCGAACCGTGACGCTCTGGCGAACACCAAACCTGCCCTTCAGACCAAATCATCAATTCACGTAACTCTTTTACTTTAGGGTGGCTTTCATCTTCTGTATCGGGTTGCGGTAAACCCGTAGGATCAAAAATTCGAGTTTCCGCCCCCATTGCTTCTAATAAGCGAGCACTTTCTTCCACTGCTAAACGGCTATAAGAACGTGTTCGTAATGACCCATAAAGTAATAAGATCCTTGGCTTATGAATACCTTCAGTCACTAAAGGTGTAATAGCTAACTTATCTATAGTTGGACTATCAAAAGCTTGTTCGTTGATATTGGGTAGATTTGAATTGGTATTGGACATTTTATTCTCCTAAAGGACCTACAAACTAAAAACACTAAACTAAACGTGTAGACTTCACTCAGCAAAACAAACATAACATAAATAATATATACAAATAAACACATATAAAATCACATCATTAAACCAAAATAAGATAATCCATCCACTTAAAATAATTTATTCAAATTCAGTGGCTTATCTTCCTATCATTATTTGGTGAAAATATAGCGACTGATGCTTTAGAAGGCCAAACAACAAATGTAAAAAATGTAAATTAGCCCTCCAAATAATGGTAATAATTATCATTTAGTTTAAAGTCCGCGCCAGTATATTGGATATACATAAATGGATTAACAAAATCATTATCTAAAAGGAAACTATGGAGCATGTCTAGCAAGTCTTTCAACACCTCAAAATCTCTTTCTCATTTAGCAGTAGGATCAGCGCTGATCACAGCACTATCTCCAACCTCATTTGCCACAGAAGTAGAGGCTGAAGATGGAGCATCGAGCCTTGAAACAATTACTGTAACAGCAGAGTCAGAACAGCAAGGTATTAATAATACCGTTGACTCAACAGCAACAAAAATGAACCTAACATTAAAAGAAACAGGTCGTTCTGTTGTACAAGTATCAGAGAAAGAAATCAGTGATATGGCTGCTGAAGATACACGTGATATATCTGAATATGTTGCAAGTTTCCACACTGAAAGCTCTGCTGCTCGTCGTGTGATTGTTCGAGGAATTGAAACTAATATCGATAATTTTATGGTGAATGGTTTACGTTCATTGCAAGGTGGGGAAACAGGTACAGGGTCACGTTTACCGAGCACTTATAACCTTGAGTCTGCGACTTTCCTAACTGGATCTGATGCAATTTTATATGGAACTGGTGTTGGTGGCGGTATGGTAAATGTCACCACTAAAAAGCCTAAAAAAGAATCTGAAACAACCTTAGGCATTAAAAATCGTTCTTTTGTTTCTGATGACACGGGTTACTTTGAAAGAAATCAAACATCAGTAAATATCGACTCCACAGGAGAATTAGTGAGTGACAAAGTATTGTATCGAATCAATGCAGAGCTCACACCTGATGCTGATGGCTACCAAGAAGGTCGTTCTTATGATGACCAACTAGTTGATGCTTCATTAACTTTCTTAATCGGTGAAGACACAAAAATCACACCACGTGTAGAATATAAAAACCAAGAAAGAGTTGGCGGAAGTGCTTGGACAGATGGAGTATTCACCACTAATTTTGCGAACGGCACATTAGGTGATACCACCAATAGTTACGGTAGTGTTATCAATCGAGGTAGTTACTATGGTAGCCCCTTGGATAAAGGTACAACTGAATCTACTACATTAGAACTCAGTATTGAACACCAATTACAAAATTGGACATTAAATGCTCGAGCTGCCGCTGTTCAAACTGAATCAGAATCTCAAGATTTATACATTAGTAATAGTAGTGCTTTAGGTAACAGTATCGGTGATACCACCTTCGAAAGAAAATGGGTATACGCTAAGGGTGAAGATCAATACGCATTATTAGATATGAATGCTGAAGGCAAGTTTGATACTGGTGAGCTTGAACATCATATGATTGTAGGGGCTAACTTCCGTTATAAAGAAACTAAGTTTATGCGTAACTTCCAAGATAACGCAGAAGCAGTAGGCCTTTATACAATTGACCTTTATGATCCTGATAGTCAGTTATACTCTGCTATGCCTGACTCTTTAAAAGAAGGCGACTTCTCTACCGCTACTGATAAAGAGCTTAATTTATACCTAAAAGATCGTATTTCGCTTAACGACTTTACCCTTGCATTAGGTGTTGGTTTTACTAAATACGTCGGTGAAGAAACAAGCTCAAGTGATGATGCTTACGATCAAGACCTGACTAACTTCATTTATGATGTAGGTGTTGTCTACCGACTTAACCCTGAAATCAATCTATTTGCTTCATACAGCCAAGCTTATGAGCCAGTTGATACTTCAAACCTAATTCAATATGGTCAAGATGGTGTTGAGTATGAGTCAGAAGAAAGTGACAACTATGAAATAGGTGTAAAAGGCGATTTCTTTGATAAGAAACTAGATGCAAGTGTTACATTGTTCTACATTAACACTAAAAATCCAACGAGCACTGAAACCATCGATGGAGAGCGCGTCTTAACACAAGAGTTAGGCGAAGCATTTAGATCAACAGGTGTAGAAGTTGATGCCATCTTCCACTTTAATGACCAAATATCTAGCCGCGTTAGCTATGCTTACACAGATGCACATGATACTTCTGGTGATGATGCAGGTAGACAGGCTAACTATACTCCATATCATGCATTCTCAGTATGGAATAGCTATGCGATGCAAAATGAACCAATGCGTTTTGCCTTAGGTATGCGTGCGGAAGGTTCTCGCAACGATGGTGATTATACTATTCCTGGTTATGCAGAGTTCGACTTTGGTGCTTACTACGAAATGGAAAAATGGGATGTATCACTTGTGGTACGTAACCTATTTGACAAAAGCCGTGTAGTAACTACACCAAACTGGGTTTCAGCAGAAGCCAATGACCCTCGTTCAATCACCTTGGACTTTAAATACCGTTTATAACGGTTAAAATGGGTGGGCAGTAATATTACTGTTCACCCTCATTAACAAAGGTAATATAAAACCTCATGATCACCATTCTAGAAAATGTATTAGATAAAGAAACCTTAGTTAACATCCATAATACACTTACACTAGGAGAATTTTATGCAGGTTCCGACACGGCAGGTTGGGCTGCTAAATCAGTAAAAACTAATCAGCAATGGCAAGCAACGCCAGAATTAGAATCTGAAGTAACTAACGCCCTAACCAGCCAATTGGTTACACACTCAGAATTTTCCACCAGCACTTATGCTAAAAAAATAGCCCCTTTTTTGATTAGTCAAAGCCAACATTCTGGTGGTTATGGTGATCATGTAGATGATGCGTTAATGGGTAGTGAAGCAATACTCAGATCTGATCTTTCTTGTACATTATTTCTTTCCGATCCAGAGGATTACCAAGGAGGAGAATTAGTTTTTTCGTTCGGAGTACAGCAACTCAGTTATAAACTACCCGCAGGACATGCCATTATTTACCCTTCGACATCACTACATCAAGTCACGCCTGTTACTCAAGGAGTAAGGCATGTTGCGGTAACCTGGCTAGAGAGTTACATACGTCATGCAGAACAACGTGAAGTACTGAAAGATCTTGATAGTGCCAGACGAGATATAATGAAACAACAAGGTAAAAGCAGCGCCTTTGACAAAATCAGTAAATCACACGCTAACTTATTACGTTTATGGGCTGAAACCTAAGCTAGGCCGATAGGCAGTAATAAAAAATAGTGAATTTAACCTGTATATCGAAGATAAAGCCAGTTCAAACTGAGGACTCCTGCAGTACTTGCCACTTAAAGCGAAGAGAAAAGTTAAGTAGATATTTAAACTGTTAATTGAAGAGATAACATATAGTTATGTACAATAATATATGTGATAAAGCTTAAGCCGTTCATATTCCACAATCTTTACTCCACCACTAACCCATAAATATTCCTATTTCATCAAGTAATATTTCAATCATAATTTGAGTCGCTTTAGTCTGATATTTACGCTCTTTCTAGACTAAATATGCCTTATACTTTGATTGCTCATACTCTTCAAAAGTACATACCAGTTTTTTATTATCTTTAACAACATTTACAGATAGAGAAGCAATACAATCTGGTTTTGAAGTTGGGACTCGAACTACCGTTGATGTCTTAGACACTGTAAATGATTTATACGGATCAAAAAATGAACTAGCTGATGCACCTTTTGATTACATCATCAATATGCTAGAAGAAAAGTAAAATAAAAATTAGCCTCTGTAAAACACTAATGAGTAACAGAGGATAACTCAATGTTAGTAAAACTCACCTTCTCACTAAACAGCTTGCCCTGCAGCCCAACCACAGCTCCAGCACCAAGCAAAGTTAAAGCCACCTAACCACCCTGTTACATCCATTGCTTCACCTACAAAGTATAATCCTTTAACTGATTTACACTCCATGGTTTTAGAAGAGATAACATCAGTATCAACGCCGCCTAAAGTTACCTCCGCAGTGCGGTAGCCCTCTGTACCGTTGATTAAAGGTTGCCATTGATGGAACAGCTCTACAACTTGTAATAACTCTTTTTCAGTGAACTGTTTTAAAGGGCGGCTTTCAATTTCGGCAATACTTAATAAACATTCCACCACTCGTTTTGGTAAATGTTGTGATAGCAGTGTTTTTAACGCTAATTCGGGGCGGTCTTGCTGGGTTTGAGTCAGTAATAAGTTTAAATCTTCACTTGGTAATAGATCGATTGAGATCGTATCACCAGCTTGCCAATAGTTCGATATTTGTAAAATAACTGGGCCACTTAGCCCTCTGTGGGTGAATAATAACGCTTCACTGAAACTCATTGGACGATCTTTTTTAGTCGCATTCTTTTTAATTGCAGTGGCCGATGCGGGTAAACTAACACCTGATAATTCAGTTAGTTTCTCTTTTTGAGTCGGCTGTAAAGTAAAAGGCACTAAACCAGCGCGTGTTGGTTTCACTGGCAAATTATACTGTTCAGCCAATTGGTAAGCAAAAGGCGTCGCACCTAGCTTAGGTAATGACAACCCGCCTGTTGCAACGACTAATGATTGGCATTCAAAATCACCTTGTGAGGTTTGCAGACTGAAATGGTCATCGCCTAGTTGTTGATGTGTTATTACTTCACATTGCGTTTTGATAGTCACGCCTGCTGCTTGGGCTTCATCTAATAACATTTTTACTATCTGTTTAGCACTATCGTCACAAAAAAGTTGCCCATGATCGCGCTCATGCCATGCAATATTATGTTTATCCACCATGGCAATGAAATCCCATTGCGTGTAACGACTTAAAGCTGATTTAACAAAATGAGGATTACTACAAAGAAAATTACTTGGCTCCACATATAAGTTAGTGAAATTACAACGTCCACCGCCACTCATAATAATCTTTTGACCAATACGCTTAGCATGCTCGATAACCAGTACTTTTCGTCCTCGTTTACCTGCCTCAATAGCACACATTAAACCAGATGCACCAGCACCAATTACCACTACGTCAAAACCAATCACATCAATCACCTAACACTTGTTCATTATCGTCTAAAATTTATCGCACAAGGATACACTATTTGCCATTTTATAAGTGCTTAAATTTACCTATATCGTCACCATAATATAGTGAGAGTTTAACCATAGGAAGGCCTCTTTGAGGATGAACGAAGAAATTACAAAAGAAGGAAAAGTATCGCTAGATGTGATGTTAATGGCCATATCTTTTATAGACAAATATGGCCTTTGAATGTTTCAATACCGCATCAAAGACCATACTTCATATCACGTAAAATTTTAATTAAAGCGTTACCCCTGATTTAAATAACGCTAACTCTCTGATGTTATTTTTTTCATTACATGTTTTTTGACCATTCACTATTTTTATAATTTCATTTAAAAAATCATTTGAAATATCTATCATCTCTCCACCTTCAACGAGTGAACCAGCATTAAAGTCTATCCAGTGGCCTTTTCTTTGGAATAAGTCAGAATTAGTAGATATTTTAACTGTAGGTACAAACCCACCATAAGGTGTTCCTCGCCCAGTTGTAAATAACACTAAATGGCAACCACTAGCAGCAAGTGCCGATGTGGCAATAGCATCATTGCCTGGGGCACTTAATAAATTTAGCCCTGGTGTTTTTAATAGCTCACCATATTTTAACACGTCAACAACTGGGCTATTACCGGCTTTTTGAGTACAGCCAAGCGACTTATCTTCTAATGTACTAATGCCTCCACTCTTATTACCTGGAGAGGGATTCTCATAAATTGGCTGGTTATGATCAATAAAGTACTGTTTAAATTCATTGACCATTGCAACAGCTTTATTAAATATGTCTTCATTAATGCAACGTTCAAATAGGATATGTTCCGCACCAAACATTTCAGGTACCTCGGTTAATACGGTTGTTCCTCCTTGTGTCACTAAATAATCAGAAATAACGCCAAGTAAAGGGTTTGCAGTGATCCCAGATAACCCATCTGACCCACCACACTCCAGCCCAATTCTTAACTTACCTATTGAACATGGACTTCTCTTATCCTGAGAGATAATTTGATAAATCTCATTAATGTGCTCTAGACCTACTTCTACTTCATTCATTTCCTGCTGGGTCACCATAAAATGAATACGTTGTTCATCATAATCCCCCAATAATTCCTTAAGAGGTTCTACTTGGTTGTTTTCACAACCTAGCCCGATGACTAAAACGCCACCTGCATTAGGATGAAGTGCCATATCAGCTAAAATTTTCTTTGTGTTTTCATGATCATCCCCCAATTGAGAGCACCCAAATTGATGAGGGAAAACGTATATGCCATCAATAAGTAACTGCGGGTTATTTTCTATAAAGCGATTAACAATTTGTTGTGATATACCATTCACACAACCTACTGTAGGAATAACCCAAAGCTCATTTCGGATGCCTATTTCTCCATTATTTCTTTGGTAGGCTTGTATCTCTCTCTCTGCGATGTGCGTATCAAAATGTACTGGCTTAGGCTTATATTGGTAATCATTTACATTAGATAAATTAGTTTTAATATTATGAGTGTGCACTATTTGTCCGGATTTTATATCTTCAATAGCGTGGCCAATAGGGCTTCCATACTTAATAATGGATTCTGCATTGTTAATATCTTTTATCGCTATTTTGTGGCCTCTACCAACCATCTCTTTCGCGATCACAGATTGGCCATTAATATTAATAACTTGACCAGTTTCTATATCTTTAAGTGCGATAATAACGTTATCTGTAGGGTGTATATGGGTAAACTGTTTCATATTTTGTCTCTTCTGTTGAACTTCACCTCACCCATTTAAGTATTTTATATTTAAAAACACAACAAAAAGGCGACATACGCCCCGAAAATCCGGTTTTTTATAATAAAAAACCAATAAAAATCCGTTTTAAACGATTTATATCTCGTTATTAGCTATTTTGCATAAGCCCCCTGTTTTTATTACTTAAGATGCCTTCAGTTTTTAAGTACGGCTAGATTAATAAATATTTGAGGCATTATTTACCATGAAAAAATTAAATCGTTCAACTCACACACTGCCGATATATCCAGTCAAGATTATTCAATTTGGTGAAGGTAATTTTTTACGTGCATTTGTAGACTGGCAGGTGGATTTATTAAATGAGTTCACTAATTTTAATGCTGGCATCGCTGTTGTTAGACCTATTAAAGCCAATCATCCTAAATTAGATGAACAAGACGGACTTTATACAGCTTTGATACAAGGAATTAATGAAAAGGGAGATATTGTTTCACAGCCAAGAATTATCTCTTCAATTAATAAAGAGATTCAAGTTTATGGTGAATTTGATTCTTTTTTACGTGAAGCTGAAAATGAGCACTTGGAATGGATTATATCTAATACGACAGAAGCAGGTATTACTTTTGATGCCGAAGATCGTTTAACAGAGGATCCTGCTAAAACTTTCCCAGGTAAAGTTATTCAATTTTTGTTACATCGTTATCACTATTTTTCAGGGGACTTAACGAAAGGAGTTATCTTCTTACCTTGCGAGCTCATTGATTATAACGGAGAACAGCTAAAATCCGCTTTATTACAATATTGCTCATTATGGGAACTAAGTGATAATTTTAAAACCTGGCTAGTCAAAGCCAATACCTTTTGTTCAACATTAGTGGATCGTATCGTAACTGGTTACCCCAAAAGTAACATTAAAGAAATTGAATCTACACTTGGTTATCAAGATGACTTTTTAGTATCTGCTGAATACTTTTATCTCTTCGTTATTCAGGGGCCTAAAGAGCTGAATCAAAAATTATGCCTTGATAAATATCCACTCAACATCAAAATTGTTGATGATATTAAGCCTTATAAAGAACGAAAAGTAGGTATATTAAATGGTCTGCATACTGCATTAGTACCCGTTGCTTATTTAGCTGGAATTGATACTGTTTCGACGGCAATGAATGATAAACAAATCGCAACGTTTATCGACAAACTACTTATCGAAGAAATTATTCCTAGCCTCAACATGGATCAAGACGATCTTGTCAGCTTTAGTAACGAAGTTATTAATCGCTTTAAAAACCCTTATATAGAACATTTTTTAATATCTATATCACTTAATTCATTTGCTAAATTCAAATCTAGAATTCTGCCTCAATTACTGAGCTATATTCAAACCAATAAACAACCACCTAAATTATTGGCTTTCTCTTTTGCCGCCCTTATTTGTTTTTACCTTGGTAAAAGAGGAGAGCAAACCATACCAATAACCGATGAAGAGTGGATCATTAACTCATTTATTGAGTGGGCTCCTTTATATGAAACCAATATACAACAACTTGTCAGCAACGTACTGAGCCTACAAAAAATTTGGGACAGAGACCTTAATTTAGAAAAAGCCCTCACAAATGAAGTCACTAACCTATTAACGAGCATTAAAGATACTGGAATCAGAAATACCTTAAATAAAGAATTTTCAATAAACGAACCACAATAAACAAGGACATGATATGAAAAACTCAATAATCAAAATAGTTACAGCATTGGGATTAAGTTGCGCACTTTCTAGTGGAGTTCAAGCAGCAACAGAAGTCATGATTGCATATGGTAATCAATCGGGTGAACCCATTGATAAAGCGATGCACTTTTGGGCAGATAAAGTAAAAGATAAATCACAAGGTGAAATAGTATTTCGTTTATTTCCATCAAGTCAGCTAGGAAGTGAAACAGAAGTGCTAGAGCAAGCTAAGTTTGGTGCGAATATCATCACAATTAGTTCATACGGTTATTTAATGGATACGATACCTGATTTTGGTGTGATTAATGCACCGTATTTAACACAATCTTTCAAGAAAAAATCTCAATTATTACATACAGAATGGTTTAACGGTCTTGCAAATCAATTAGAAAATAAAGGGCTAAAAATAGTTGTGCCTGACGTTGTTTATGGCACACGCCATTTATTATCTAAAAATAAAGTAACAACACCAGCCGATTTAAACGGTGTAAAAATCAGAGTACAGCATTCACGAGTGGCAATTTCTACTGTAACCGCTATGGGTGCAGTTCCAACACCAATGTCTTTGGCTGATGTTTATCCGGGTATCGCACAAGGAGTCATTAGCGGTGTAGAAAACCCACCAGCTGTACTTTACGGTGGTAAGTTTTATGAAGTGGCGAAGAATTTAAACCTGACTTCTCACTCTAAACATATGTCTCCTTTTGTTGCTGGCACTAGTTTTTGGAATAAGTTAACCGATCAAGAAAGAGAAATAATCATCAGTACAAGTCAAGAAATGGTGGCTTATGGTGCTAAGTTGGTCGAGGCTTCAGATCAAGAGATGATTGAGCAATTGAAAAAAGAAGGTGTAACTGTAAATAAAGTTGATATAGCTGCTTTTGAAGCAGCTGCTCGTCAACAAGTACCTAAAGATTTTTCAGAGTGGACACCTAACCTTTACCTTGATACACAAGCTAAACTGGCAGAAATGAAATAATAAATATTTAGGGCTTAACCGCCCTAATTATTTGAGGAGAAAGGAATGAATTCTGTGACTGAGCCTAGAGCAAGTTTCCCCCCACAGAACAACTATCTATTAAAGAGTATCAGTTTGTTTAACAAAGTGGATCAAATCATAGCTTCATCGTCACTTGCACTTATCGTATTACTAACCGTTTATGGCGTTGTAATGCGTTATGTACTTAATGCACCAAGTGCTTGGGTAGAAGAGGTGTGTTTGGCTTTATTTGTCTGGTTTACCTTTATGGGAGCCAGCGTACTAATGAGTCATCAAGAGCATGTAAACGTTGATTACTTAATAAAGAAATTACCTATTATAGTATATCGCTTCATCAATGACATATTAGTGCCCATAATGATAAGCATTGCATTAATATTCATGCTTTTTTACGGACTCCAACTACTACAAATGTCTGAAAATCGCTTTACTTCTACATTAAAAATACCTTATGCCTACATATACGCAGCGATCCCTGTTAGTGCATTTTTCATGTTATACCACCAGTTTAGAATTTTTATCGTGAAACCATTAATGAATGAAAAGTCAGGAGAAGTGTAATGGATATTATTATTCCAATTATCGCATTAATGATTTTATTTTCATTAGGTGTACCCGTTGCATTTTGTCTATTTATTTCTACATTAGGCTACTTCGTATTAAATGACAGCATACCGTTAGTAATTGTTATTCAAAGATTAGCAGGTGGATTAGATTCTGTAACTTTACTAGCTATTCCTTTTTTCGTTATGGCCGGTGTATTTATGAACCAGACTGGCATCAGTAAAAAATTATTAGGTTTTTGTGAAGTATTGACGGGGCATATGAACGGTGGTTTAGCACAAGTAAATGTTGTATTAAGTACCCTCATGGGAGGGCTTTCTGGCTCTAATATTGCAGATGCAGCAATGGGTTCTAAACTGCTTGTACCACAAATGGTTGCACGTGGTTATAGCCCTGCATTTTCTGCGGCAGTTACTGCAGCATCATCATTAATTACTCCTATCATTCCGCCTGGTATCGCGCTTATTATTTATGGTTATGTCAATAATGTTTCGATCGGAAAACTATTTTTAGCAGGTGTTGTTCCAGGCTTACTTTTATGTGTCATGATGATGGTATTAGTGTCATTTATCGCGAAAAAAAGAAATTATCTTTCAGTACGAGAGAGGCCCGCGACTAAAAAGGAAGTATTCCTCTCTGCTAAAGATGCAATATTAGCTTTATTGTTACCTGTTATTATTATCGGGGGTATTCGATTCGGCATATTCACGCCAACAGAAGCCGGTGCAATTGCTGTTATATATGCATTATTTTTAGGCTTTTATGTTTACAAAGAAATGTCAATAAAGACCATGTGGCAAGCAACCAATGAATCAGTATTAGCTGCTGCCAATGTTTTATTCATCATCTGTGTTGCCTTTGGTTTTTCAAAGTTTTTAACATGGGAAAGGATACCGCAAAATTTAGCTTCTTGGTTAACAGTTGCCGTAGACAGCCCGATTGCATTCTTATTATTAGTTAACTTATTTTTACTAATTGTTGGTATGTTTTTAGAAGGCAATGCGGTGATGATTGTATTAGCTCCACTGTTAGCACCTGTCGCGCATCAATATGGTATTGACCCTGTACACTTTGGTATTATCTTTATTTTTAACAGTGCAATCGGCACCATAACTCCTCCTTTAGGAACTGTTATGTTTACCACCTGCTCTATAACTAAAGTTGCCATTGAAGACTTTATTAAAGAAGTATTACCGTTTTGGTTATTATTAATTGCAGCACTATTAATAATTACCTTTGTACCTGTTGTATCAACTGGTTTACCTAATCTTGTTTTTGGTTAACTAAACCTCACTTATAGTTCAATGAACTGCATTATTTAAGCTCATTGAACTATAATCTGTTATTCAATCTCTTCCGGCAGTAACTCTTGATCTAAACTTCTTCCCATTGTTCGTTTAGCCGTTTGTAAATGACGCGTCAGCTCATTCAAAGCACCGATATCATCTCGCATGACTATTTTCCCTAGAATCAACATATGCTCATCTATCGCAATTTGATTACGAGTTCGTAGGTCTGAATTATTCCACTGATAATGACAATGAAAAACAAAAGAAATGATATCGAAAAAGCTATCCATAAAAGGGTTATCAGCTGCTGACAGTATTAACTTATGTAGCTTACGATCTAATGCGGCAAAATCACGAGGATTATTAATAAGCGTTTTTCTAAAATCGCGATGTTCATTTAGTAATAATTTCGCTTCTGCCCAACGAGAGTCAGTCGTAGGTAAATTCATAAATTTACATAAGGCATGATTTTCAAGCATTTCGCGTAACTCAAAAAGTTTATTGGCATAACTTGGGTCAAACTTTTTCATCATCCATTTTCCTCTATGGATGTTTTCAATTAGCTCAAAACGTGAAAAACGAATTAAATACTCTCTAACAACTTGCGTATC
This sequence comes from Psychromonas sp. KJ10-5, assembly GCF_055808325.1. Lineage (NCBI taxonomy): Bacteria > Pseudomonadati > Pseudomonadota > Gammaproteobacteria > Alteromonadales > Psychromonadaceae > Psychromonas > Psychromonas sp. KJ10-5. Next base: position 2,584,766 of record NZ_CM147864.1, read on the forward strand.
AACATTAGCACTTTTTGCTATTTGAGCTTCCGTAAAAATATCACCCGGCTTAATCTCTTTATTATTTATCGCTTGTGTAAAGTAGTTATCAATTTGACTTATTTGGTTAGCAGATGTTGTTTTTAACTCTTTAATTTCTGTAAATTTATCTTCTTCTTCGGGTTGTCTGGTGACCTGTAATTTAGAACCATTATATTCAAGAATATTATTCCCGATTAAATAATTAATCGTGTATCTAATCGTTGTTCTACTCACATTGTAAAGCTCAGCTAGCGATGTCTGAGAAGGCAAAGGAGACTTAAGGTTGCCCGTAGAAATACCTTCTAATACCTGATTAATTACTATTTTTCGTAAATCTTGATTTCTTCCCATACCCCACCTGATTTTTATAAGTATAAAGTACCGTTACAATTCAGAAAAGTGCGGACTTGATCTCGTTTTATTACCTTTAATGGACATTATCTTATACCCAAGTTGATAATAAATAAACTTTATTACGCAGGAGTATTTATGAAAAGCATTGTGTGTACTGAGCCCTATAAGCTAAGTTATCGAGAAATAGAAAAACCAAAAATCACTGAAAAAGAAGTCTTAATCAAGGTTAATGCGATTGGTATCTGTGGTACAGATATCCATGCCTTCACAGGCCATCAACCTTTTTTTGATTACCCAAGAGTATTAGGCCATGAAGTATGTGGTGACATTACAGAATTAGGTCATTCTGTTACCCGATTTAAAGTTGGCGAACGCGTTTCATTAATCCCATACGTAGCTTGTAATGAATGCCCATCATGCCTTAGCGGCAGAACCAATTGCTGTGAAAACATTTCTGTTATTGGTGTACATGAAAATGGTGGGTTTGGTGAATATTTAGCGATTCCTGAAAGTAATGTATTACCCGTCGGTGATATTGACCCCGTAACAGCTTCATTAATAGAACCTTTTGCTATCAGTGCTCATGCTGTACGAAGAGCAGCCGTTAAACAGGGAGAAAATATTCTGGTTGTTGGTGCAGGGCCTATCGGTTTAGGCGCAGCAGCCATTGCCAAAGCTGATGGAGGAAATGTAGTTGTTGCCGACACATCTCTAGAACGACGCACTCATGTGGAAAAAGTATTGGGTGTCCCTACTATTGATCCAGCAGCTAAAAACTCAGAAGAGTCTATTCGAAAGAATTTCTCAGGTCATCTAGCGCAAACGGTTATTGATGCGACAGGTAACGCAAGAGCAATGAATAATGCTGTTAACTTAATCTGTAATGGCGGTAAAATTGTTTTTGTGGGGTTGTTTAAGGGAAATCTAGAATTTAGCGATCCTGATTTTCATAAAAAAGAAACCACTATGATGGGTAGTCGCAATGCAACTCCAGAAGATTTTAACAAAGTCGTACGCTTAATGTCTTCAGGTGAGATTTCATCTGAAATGATGCTGACTCATACATTTAACTTTTTAGACATTGGAAATACATTCAATGAGCAAGTGGTTGGTAATAAAGATCTATTAAAAGGCGTTATACTTTTATAAATCTTAGTGTGAGTTTTAGTGTGAGTTTAATGAAGAATAAGCTTCATTAAACTCTGCTTATCACTCAGATGCTATACCTCTTATTATATTAATCTACTCTCCTCACGCCTTATCTATCACTCTTTTTACATTTACAATCAAAAATAAGTAATATATTCATACTGAAAGACACCGATAGTTTGAAATAAAATACTGTCATTTTCACTAATTAAAATAATATCATAATTAAAAAATGAATATACGTAGGCTATGAATATAAGGAAATTGATGACTAATATTTACTTAATTCGCCATGGCGAAACCTTATTTAATCAACAGGGATGCTTTCAAGGGCACTCAGATAGCCCATTAACAGAAAAAGGCCAACAACAAGCTTTACAGCTAGTCGAATACTTTAAAGCAATTCCTTTACAACAACTCTATTGCAGTGACCTAGGCAGAGCTCAGAATTCTGCAGCTCCATTAGCTATAACACATCAGCTTACTTTACATACTAGTAAGCGGTTACGTGAGATTAGTTATGACTATTTAGACGGACAACCTAAACTGCAGTTAACATTACAAGATAAACAAAAGCTACAGCGCTTATTTTCTGGGGAACTAGGTTATCGTATTGGTAAAGGAGAGACCTTACAAGAAGTGCAAAAGCGAGTTGTTAATAAGCTAAATGAAATTGCATTATCACACCCAGGTCAATCTATAGCAGTTATGACACATGGATTATCGATTGTGATGTTGCTAAAACAAATTTTGCACATCCCAGTGGATGCACCTCGGCAATTTAATATTCACAATGCTAGCGTCTGTCATCTAACTTATGAGGCAGATCAATGGACACTACAAAGTATTCAACGTAACGATTAACTTTTGAAAAACCAAGCACAAAAAAAGCCACTAAAAAGTGGCTTTGGTAAATCAGTTACGCTTTAAAAGCATTATTCAGCTGTTTTCTTTTCTGTATCTGCCGCTTTCTTTTCAATATCTAATAATTCAACTTCAAAGATAAGTGTTGCATTGGCAGGGATAGAGCCAGCGCCTTGTTCGCCATATGCTAAGTCTGCAGGAATAACAAACTTGTATTTCTCACCAACACTCATTAATTGAACACCTTCAGTCCAACCAGGAATAACGCGGTTTAGTGGGAATTTAGCTGGTTCTCCACGTGCAACAGAACTATCGAATTCTGTACCGTCAATTAATGTACCAACATAGTGAACAGTTACTGTATCTTCAGCAGCAGGTTTAGGACCTTCCGCTTCAGTAATAACAGAGTATTGTAAACCAGAGTCAGTCACTGTTACGCCTTCAGCTTTTGCATTCTCTTCTAAAAATGCTTTTGATTCCGCCGTTGCTTTTTCTGATAACTCTAGCTGTTTTTTCTCTGCAGCTGCTTTAACTTCTGTATCGTATACTTTTAGTGTTTCGATCATCTCTTCATCAGTTAATTTAGAGTTTCCACGTAATGTATCAGTGATACCTTGTAGGATAACTTCTTTATCTAATGTCATGCCGAATTCAGCTTGTTTTTCTAATGTAGTCGAAACGTAACGAGAAAATGAAGCACCGATTGCGTAGGCTGCTTTTTCGTTAGCATCTTTAAAATTCACAGCAGTTGCTTCTTGAGCCGGGGCAGCTGATTCTTGTTCTTGGTTACAACCTACGGTCAATGCAACTGTAGCTGCTAGTAAAGAAACTTTAAAAATGTTTTTCATTGTTACTCCAAATATTAAATTAAAACAGATAGCTTTTGATTTCACTTCAAAAATTGTAAAGCAGTATCTAAAACAGTTAACTTATACTAACCTTATAGCTGTTTACCAACAAAGACAATTTAATCATGCAATTAGCTAATACTTTTAAATCCCTTTTACTCGTAAGCACCCTATTTTTAACTGCTTGTGAGCAATATCCACAACCTTTACAGCAATTTGAGCATGCTGCAGAGGGAGCTTTCAGTGCGGAAATCTCCGATAATGGAGATTATTCGCTTATATCTTCCATTCACCATGGTATCAGTTTATGGGACAACCGAAACAATAAACTATTGTTCAACTGGTATCACCATCAAAATCAAGAGAATGACGTTTTTATTGTGCGTTTATCTGCGAATAATAGTGTTGCCTTAACCGCTAGCCGAAATGAGTTTGCGTTATGGGATACCAAAACAGGAAAATCTCTAGGGTTTTACCAAGTATCAGATTCCCCGATACGCGATATTCAGCTATCAGAAAACGGCAATGTTGTAGCTTATGGACAGGTTAACGGTAAGTTAGTTCACATTAATTTACGGTCAGGACGCCGCTTAGAAGCGCCATTACACCGAGAAAAAGTGAATAGTCTCGATATGTCTAGTAATGGTCGTTATGTTTTATCCGGTGGTAACGATCACCAAGCCTTTTTATGGGATACAGATACGGCACAAGTGTTACAACGCTTTGAGTTTGATCAACGAGTTAGCTTGGTAAGATTAGAGAAGGATGGGCGATTTGCTTTTATTGCAGATACTCAAAAAGCGTCTCAAATCTGGAATTTACAAACAGGTAAGTTACAAAGTACACTTATTTATAAAGCCCGCCAATCAATTTTCTCTACGGTACGCTTTATCCAAGATGGGCAATACTTGTTAACCGGTAATGCTATCCAATCGGTTAGCCTGTGGGATACAAACACAGGCCTTAAACGACAAGAATGGGCTGTTAGCGCAAGAAAAGAGACACGTCCTAAAACAGCTGTAGTATACTCTGCTTCATTATGGAGCGATTCAGAAATTGCGACTGAAAGCTCCGCAGGCTTATTAGAAATTTGGCCATTAGGCCCTTTATAAGAGACATCATGACGAATAAACAAAGTGAATTAGAAGAACGCATAGAACAATTAGAAATGAAGGTTGCTTTTCAAGAAGACAATATCGACACACTTAACCAAGAGATATTTGAACAGCAACGCCGTACCCAGCAATTAATTGAACAAGTGGCCTTATTAGCAGTAAAACTAAAAGAAAGTCAGCCTAATCAGCTGGCGTCAGAAAAAGAAGAGATGCGACCACCTCACTACTAAACACTGCCAAAACTCGCTCAATTATCACTGACTGACAACCCCTTCAAAAAGTCAGTGATAAAGGCTCATTAGCTTGCTCAGTAAAGTAATCAATGTAATCTAACTTTACTTTTTCTCCTAGTACACGTCCTTGATTCACTTCAATATGCGTAAAGCTAACTGTTTTAGCATCATCACGAAACATTTTCACCGAACACTTCCCAGATTCACCTTGATGCTGGTGGTATTGAATATAATCATCGATACTGGCCGTTTGCACATTAATAACATTAAGGAAGTGCTTTTTACGGTAAGCTGATACTGTCTCGAAATCCACACCTGAAGAGGTTACTGGAAGCGAGGAGTCTAGTGTTAACGGTGAATGACTTAGCACCTTCCCATCCCATATATACTGTTGAGCTCCCCCATGTTGTTTGTTTGATGATAAATCACCATCAAAAACACACAATTGGAAAGCTTGAAAACAACTCAAGTCCATAGTTATTAACTGTTGGTGGACCTGCCGAACATTCTCTAATAAACGAGGGATAATAACGCCACGGCTAGTGAAGTTTTTTAAGCTTGGATCAATTTGCGCTTGATAATAATTAAGCAGAGCTAAACTAACACCACTTTGATGTACTGCTATCCAAGTACCTCCACCTGTTGGGTCAATTGGATAAACAGCATTTAATGCATCATTAGCAATGGGAGCGATCGCTTGAGGTCTAGCTCGTTGTTCATCTCTATTAAAAAATAACTGATAACCTTGTTCAGATAATCGATAAGTTAATGTACACATTATCTAACCTGCACGTAAAAAGGTCGCCGTTGCAGGAGCAATACCTAAATCACGTTCAATATCGACTTCTTGAACTTGTGCAATATGTTTAATAGTCGCTAAATGATGAACTGTATGGCTACCCACAAAAATAACTTCTCGAGCAAGAGTTGTATCTACAGTAGCAACTTGCTTATCGACAACCGAAATCTCAGTAGACAATTTAACATTCGTTGCAAGTTGCTCCGGGGTTAAGCTTTGTAAAAACAAACCAATATCTTGGATTGCAGCTTGTGCAGCTTTTGGGCAACTTTCAACAACACCACCACGACTGCGTTTGTCGTAATCGATTAAGCCGTCTGAAAAGCCATTAATGACAGACTGGTAATGGTCTAATATATGACGCATATGTGCGCCTGCAGAGCTCATAAACATCGGAGAAATGATTTCTGTATACTGAGCTTCTGTCACTGCTGCTAAATAAGTATTAGCTTGTTGTAGTATGACAAGTTGGCTTTCTATCATTGGCCAAACATTCCTTCAAATTAAATAATATAAGTTAGAGTACAATGAGTACTTTATAGTTCAATTGTAACATGGCCACACTTGTTTATTTATCACAAAGTCATAACATCGAAGGAATTTACACTATTCTTTCTTTTATCAAAAAATTTAATGATTGAATAAATTTAATTGATCTATTTGCCCATAACTATCCCACCCTATTTTTGCATCAGTGCTGTTAATAGGTGGTTTACTGTTATTAGAATAAAGTCCATTCGCTTTATATACATGACTGTTATAAATAACAAAGTCACCTGCTTGATATTCTTTATTAGGGTCAAAATAAAGCATTTCACTGATTGCAACGCTAGGCGTTACAATGGTCGGAAATAGCGCTTCAACTTGTTGTTCGAATTGTTCTGATATCACCGTCATCAGATTAATTTGTTGTGTATAAACAACCCGCTGAACTTCCCCTAAATAATTAGACCAAGATATATGCAAATTAATTTCTTTAAATTGATTATTCGCATTAAAATCGCTGGATACATTAGTAATTTCCCATTCAATAGAGAATATTGTATTGGACAATTGTATATCAGTTTCTATTTTATTGTGTAGAGCCAGTATGTCATTAGGGGTATTTGCACTTAATAGAGCTTCTAATTTACTAGTTGCTAATGAAATAGCTGACGCATGTGCAATATTGTTATTTTGTTGCTGCGAAATTTTTATTTGTAAACCACTCATATTCAATGCGGTTAAACTGACAATAATTAGTGACACTAATATCTCCACAAAAGTGAAGCCCTGTATGTCTTTGACCATTAAAAATCCCTCCATGTACCTGCGACTAATTGATAATGACTTGCCGAAGGGAGCACCGCGATTTTTTGATACAAGGTTTTCAATACTTGTTTATCATAACGCACGGACAAATCATCAGATGTCAGCCTATTGCCTCCTTCTAATGATTGAGTATAAGAGCAACTGTATTCACTTAATAACGCTCCATTTACTGTTATACCTGAAAGGTTCACTGCCTGTTGTTGATTAAGTTGTTGGCTACTTTGTTGTAAACCATCTTGGGATAAAAGGTGATCACTGCTATCTATAAGCGTTTCACTATCAGGTAACAGGTACAACATACCAATCACAGTGCTTTGTGTATCTTGAGGGGCTATAAATGTACCTCCTTCCATAAACACCATTTTAGGAGACTCGGTACTTCCGACTGTAAAATGCTGCTCTCCTGACAATGGACTAGAGGCAACATCTAACGGGCTGATTTGACAGTCCCCTTCGATATAAATAATAGAAATGGTCTCTTCTAACTGTGATAACTGATGCGAACAATCCATGGCATTGCCATAACGCATATCAATGTAAGCGACCTGCTCAGATTCAATAAAATGTTGTTTTGCATCTGCCCAAGTAACAGCAAAAGTACTCTCGAATAATGAGCGACTGTTTTTGATGTCGTCAATTGGAGAAATTTGATCGAAGATAGCATTACTAAACGATGCCGCATTTCCCCATTGTTGTTGTTTAACCTCTTGTATGCGCGATGCCCCCTCTACATCAACTAATTCACCATAAACCGCCTGCTCTTCCACACCTTTATTATCAGGGCATAAAGCAAGGTTTTGCTCATTTAAACTCACATCCGGCTGACTAGTAACAATATTATCGGCAATATTACCCGGAGATAAACACTCATCAGGGGGGACACCTTCACATCCATCATTAATCGTATCTGTTGAATTGAGACTCAAACGGCCATTACTGAGCAAGGGAGCATTGGGGAGGTCAAAATCGACATCATAATAGACTTCTAAAGATATAATTCTAAGCGCAGATTTATCACTAGAATAACCCGTTGATGAAATTGCTAATTTATTATTGGTTAGGCTGGTTACGCTCACTTCATAAGTTAACGAAAGGTGATCAGGAGTAGAATAAGTGAAGGGTAATTGGCTTAACATTTCATGCGCATTGATGGGGGAAGTTAATTTGTTCAATACCAAATTAATACCTGACTCTGCGTTAATAAAGGCCTCACTATTAGTATAGTAATTACTCAGTACTTTATTATCCATGAGTTGTAAATAAGCCATATTGGTGGTGTAGGCGATACTTGCAATGCTTAATACCATCACAATAGTTAATACCGCAAAGCCACGGTGTTTGTTGTCCATAACTTCTCTCCAGTGCTTTTGCATCCCACACTAAAGAGACTAACGCTTTCTCCAATACCCAATGACGTTTTATGCTCTTCTGTGGTGTTCATTAAGCGTAGCCACAAAAGCATAATATACGAGTGATAAAGTAAAAAATATTTGATGTTTGGTTTACTTTTTTCTTGATATTGATCTCAAATCTACAGCTAACTCAATGAGTATTAACATTTATTTAACAACATAGGCCTATCTCACAATAACGATTTTATCTGTCATTTAGAATCAAGTGATAAATGATTAAAAAGCATTAACCTTTTAAGTAATGAATTTTACGTAATAACGGAGCGAGCAATGAGCGAAAATAATGTTTACCCAGTTTCATCTGAAGCAGCCAAGAAAAGCTTATTAACGAACGATCAGTACCTATCTGGTTATGCTGAATCAATCGAAGATCCTGAAAAGTTTTGGAATGAAAAAGGGAAAATTTTAGATTGGATTACCCCTTACACAAAAGTAAAAAACACCTCATACGCACCAGGCCAAGTTAATATCAAATGGTTTGAAGATGGCGAATTAAACGTTTCTGTTAACTGTATTGACCGTCATTTAGCAACACGTGCAGATCAAATCGCACTTATTTGGGAAGGCGACACACCAGATCAAGACGCTAATATCACTTTTCAAATGCTGTACACACAAGTATGTCAATTCGCGAATGCATTAAAATCATTAGGTATTAAAAAAGGTGATGTAGTTTGTCTATATATGCCTATGACACCAGAAGCAGCCGTTGCGATGTTAGCTTGTACTCGTATTGGTGCAGTCCACTCTATTGTTTTTGGTGGCTTTTCACCGGATGCGATTGCAGGTCGAATTATCGATAGCAACGCAAAATTAGTGATCACTGCAGATGAAGGCCGCCGTGGAGGCAGAACGGTTCCATTGAAGGGGAATGTTGATGAAGCATTAATGCGCGATGGAACAAACTGTGTTGAACACGTCATTGTCTTAAAAAACACTGGTGCAGATATTAATTGGCAAGCAGGTCGAGATATTGACTGGACAGAGATAACCGACGCTCAACCTGCAGATTGCACACCAGAAGTAATGAATGCGGAAGATCCATTATTTATTCTCTATACCTCTGGCTCTACCGGCACACCTAAAGGTGTACTGCACACCACTGGCGGATACCTTGTTTATGCCGCAATGACCTTTAAGTATGTCTTTGATTATCAAGAAGGTGATATTTATTGGTGTACTGCAGATGTAGGGTGGATAACGGGCCACAGTTATTTAGTCTATGGACCATTAGCGAATGGCGCGACAACATTATTATTTGAAGGTGTTCCTAACTACCCTACTACAGCACGAATGAGTGAAGTAGTAGATAAGCATAACGTCACATTACTCTATACTGCACCGACCGCAATTCGCGCATTAATGGCAAAAGGTGATGAAGCAATTGCTGGTACCAAACGCAGCTCATTACGCATACTTGGCTCAGTTGGTGAGCCGATTAACCCTGAAGCTTGGCAATGGTATTACGACAAAATAGGCGATAAACGTTGTCCTATTGTTGATACTTGGTGGCAGACAGAAACAGGCGGTATCTTAATTACCCCATTGCCAGGCGCAACAGACCTAAAACCAGGATCGGCAACACGACCATTCTTTGGTGTTAAACCAGCTCTTGTAGATAATGAAGGGAATATTTTAGAAGGGGCTGTAGAAGGTAACTTGGTGATGCTAGATAGCTGGCCAGGCCAAATGCGCACACTTTATGGTAATCATGATCGCTTTGAACAAACTTACTTTTCAACCTTCGACAATATGTATTTCACTGGCGATGGTGCTCGTCGAGATGAAGATGGTTACTATTGGATCACAGGTCGCGTGGATGATGTATTAAATGTTTCAGGGCACAGAATGGGAACGGCAGAAATAGAAAGTGCATTGGTATCGCACCCTAAAATAGCAGAAGCAGCTGTTGTAGGTGTTCCCCATGAGATCAAAGGTCAAGGCATTTATGCCTACGTTACACTAAATTCAGGAGAGTACTCTTCTCCAGAACTGTACGCAGAAGTAAAACAATGGGTTCGTAAAGAGATCGGTGCTATCGCAACCCCTGACATTTTACATTGGGCTGAAGGATTACCTAAAACACGTTCAGGTAAAATTATGCGTCGAATTTTACGTAAAATAGCCACAGGTGAAAGCGATCAGCTTGGAGATACATCAACGTTAGCAGATCCAAGTGTCGTGGAGCAATTGATTAAAGAAAATCAAGAGATCCAATAAATATAGCAATGAGAAGTTAAACTTTGTACTGACTCTATTCTTATTTAGAGCAGAGCTTACTGATAGCCAACAAGACACTTTACCGATAAACTCCTCGATAACCTACCCGTTATCGAGGTGTTTTTTTATTAGGTAAAGACAAAGGAGTAAGTAGTGAAGGTATTAGTATTAAATGGCCCAAATCTCAATTTATTAGGCAAACGTGAACCAGAAGTTTATGGTAGCCAAACACTCAACGATATTATTGAAGGCCTACATGCAGAAGCAAAACCGTTAAATATAACGCTGTCACACTTACAATCAAATCGTGAATATGAACTCATTGAAAAGATTCATGAAAGTGCAGGTGAAATAGACTTTATTATTATCAATCCTGCTGCATTTACTCATACTAGCGTAGCAATAAGAGATGCTTTATTAGGTGTCGCTATTCCCTTCGTAGAAGTACATTTATCTAATATCCATAAACGTGAAAAATTTAGACATCACTCTTACCTTTCAGATATTGCATGTGCAGTAATATGTGGGATGGGTGCACAAGGTTACTCGTTTGCTTTACAAAGCGCATCACGATTTTGCCTGTCTAAAGGTCAGTAATTTTTAGCAAAATGAGCAAAAAAAACTATAAAATTCGTATTACAAACTTAAAAAAAGTCATTTAATTTCAAGAATGTTAAAAACTACCCGTTCGGGTAGTTACTTTCTGAAGAGGCTTGAGGCATTGTATAGTTGTCTTAAGGAATTGAGGCATAGTAGTACACCCACTTTGATGCCGACTAAATGGATTTTTTATTCGATTTGTAATAAAAAGACATATTACAGGCGAGCCTAACTTTGTTAGGCTTTTTTTTTGCCTTCCGTTTATACTATATTTATTCCGTTAACTCGCTCATACCTCAGATTAAAGATCCATTACTTGGAAATCTAATCAAACCTCGGTATACCAATAAGTTAATTTCAACAAATAGTTAAAATAGAGAGTGTAATGCACCAAGATACTTCCGATATACATCAAACAAGGTGGCAGTCATTACGTCATTTTAATATTGTGATCATGATTTCATTTATTTTCTTTTTTCTGATCGGCTCAGTACAAAGTTATAGTGCTTTAAATTCATCACCTATCTTTATCAGCACATATCATTTCCCTGTTTCGATATTATTATTCTCTATCGTAGCGTTATTTGGCCTAGTGAAGAAAAAAGAGACATTAACTCATTTTCTTATGCCAATAATCTGTTTTTCCATTACGCTTTTTGTCTCTATTAATAGCCACTTTCAAGAGCAAACTTATCAAAATAGTTTTTTATACTTAGTTTTATTACTCCCCTTTTTTTATTCTTATCTTTTTGCATACAGTAAAGCACAGCTCATATTTAATAATCTATTTTTAGCACTTTGTTACGTATTCTCTTCACTGCTAGGAGAAACCAGTACATTAGTATTTTTATTTAATAGCACTTTTTTAATAAGCTTGTCATACCTGACTATCTTTACCCCACACCGAACTCATAACGATCAACAAACCATTACAGAAGTGAAACAAGAAAGCACCAACTTATTGAGCCAACAAAGTGCGCGCTATTTGAAACGTATTGTGCATGATATTAGACAACCTTTAAGCAGCTTGTCTTTATATGGTCATTTATTAGAGAATAAATTGGCTGGAACTGCGCAAGAAAAACTAGCTAAAAATATTAAGCTGGCTTCAGAAGACTTGGATAGATGGATGGCAAGTTTATTGGATTTGGCACGCCTTGATAGCGGTACGATCACGCCTAAAATAAATGAGTTTAGTTTAGCATCTGCACTATTACCTTCGATTAAGAAATACCAACATCAAGCATCATCATCGGGAATAAAATTAACTAGCCGTTTATCTGAATTAACCGTTAAAAGTGATAAAAGATTATTAACGGAGATAGTCGAAGTATTACTGAGTAACGCCCTCATCCATGGCAAACAAACACCAGGCTCAAAAGTATTACTTAGCGTTCGACATTACAAAAATAAAGCATTACTGCAGGTTTGGAACCAAGGCTGTCAAATTGAAACTACCCTCTTTGAAAGCTTATTTGATGAAGTCGCATTAGCAGAAAACCTATTACACAATAAAACCAAAGGAGTCGGTTTAGGCTTAGCGGTAGCACAACGAAAAGCCTTATTGTGTAGCACAAAAATAGAGGCTGTTACTAACCAGCATGGTAGTCGTTTTAGTGTCATGTTAGAAACAGCAGAGCATGTTACCAAACATATTAATCTTAATAAATTTTCCAACATCTCTACACACTATAAAATATTATTAGTTGATGACGACCAAGGCATTTTAAATGCGTTAAGTATGTTGCTTGAAAACTGGGGATACATTGTTGACAGCGAAGAAACAGCAGAAGCTGGTTTACAAAAATATTACGCCAACCGTTACGACTTAATCATCACTGATTATCGCTTTCCTAACCATAAAACAGGGTTAGATATGATTAAAGAAATAAAAAAGAAAGATAATATCCCAGCCATTTTATTAACAGGTGAAGCTGACCCAGGGAAATTAAAAGAAGTTCAGGACACAGGAAAAATAATTAATTACAAAATTCTAAATAAACCGGTTAAACCAGCATCATTGAGATTTTTATTGAAACAGTTATTAAACTAAAAAATATAGAGCAATCTATCCAAGTATTAGGCAGCTTGAAATTTGATTAGACCTTTATTAAACCAAGCTTCAATGCTTTATCGACGGCTTGTATACGACTTGATGACCCAGAGACATCTAAAGCTGTATATAGGCCTTTTTGATGAAATTTAACTGTATCCTGCGAAATACATAGAATATCCGCAATTTCTCTGTTTTTTCTTCCTTCATGAATCAGTTTAAGAATTTGTAGCTGTCTTTCTGATAAGTGGAAGATTTCTTTATTTCTTTCTTCTAACTCAGCGATCTCTTGAATTTCTAAAGCAACATTTTCAGGTACAAAAATATCACCAGCAAAAACACTTTGTAAAGCATCTAGCATAGCGTCTGGAGAGTAAGACTTAGGGATAAAACCTGCTGCACCTTTTTGTAAGGCGTAATAAACATCTTGGTAGTCTTCACAGGCAGATAATACCACTACTGGAGAGACAACTTCTTGCTTCGTTAGTGCTTCTATTAACGCTAAGCCACTCATATCGGGCATATAGAGATCCATCAGAATCAAATCAGGTTGAATCTGTTTTATTTCTGGCAGCGCTTGAATTGGGCTGTCAAAAGTCATCACCGTATTGCCTTCATTTTCTAAGGTTAATTTTAGACCATATAAAAAAAGCTGGTGATCATCAATAATCACTATTTTATTCATTGAAACACCTTTCCTTTCTGAAACCCACTATTTCCAATGAAATCACTCGTCCTCATTCAGGAGTTAATTAGTATACTGTCTTTAAACACATTAAAACTTAAAAAGAGGTCAACAAAATACCATTTTCTATAAAATTGCGTTCTAAAACACTATAAATTTCAATATCTAAGCATATTATTATACCTATAAAAGTACTGAGGAAAGATACCTTAGAATAGGTAAATATAAATTTTTTTACATCCATTTCATTACATCAAGATGACAACTATTGAACATCAGTTGTCTATTCCAGTGATACTCAAATCCATTGCTAGCGCTATATTAATCAACTAATTCCCTGTATTCTTGCACCCTATCTATCTACCGTAATCAAAAAAGAGAAAATCATGCCTTGGATTCAGCTTAAATTAAATGCAAGCAACACAAATGCAGAAGCAATTGGTGAACTATTAATGGATAACGGAGCCCTATCTGCAACGTTTACAGACTCCCAAGACACACCTATTTTTGAACCTATGCCCGGTGAAACTCGTTTATGGGGAGATACAGACGTAACAGGCCTATATGACGCAGAAACAGATATGTTACCTGTAGTCGCTTTATTAAAAGCCAGCGATTTATTAGCTGATGACTTTGCGTTTAAAATAGAACAACTTGAAGATAAAGACTGGGTACGTGAATGGATGGATAATTTCCACCCAATGCAATTTGGTCAGCGTTTATGGATTTGCCCTAGCTGGAAGCCAGTTCCTGATGAAAATGCGGTTAACGTTATGTTAGACCCAGGACTTGCTTTTGGGACCGGCACTCACCCAACTACAGCTTTATGTCTAGCTTGGTTAGATGCACAAGACTTAAAAGATAAAGTGGTTATCGATTTCGGTTGTGGATCAGGAATTTTAGCTATTGCAGCATTAAAGTTAGGCGCTAAAAGAGTTATTGGGATCGATATCGACCCACAAGCAATTACCGCAAGTCGTGATAACGCCCAGCGTAACCAAGTATCAGACCAACTAGAGCTATATTTACCAGAAGATGCCCCTGAAGGGATCACTGCAGATGTTGTGGTAGCGAATATTCTTGCTGGTCCATTACGTGAACTATCAAATAATATTGAGTGTTTAGTAAAACCACAGGGTAAATTAGCATTATCTGGAATTTTAGAGCAACAAGCAGAGGAATTATTGTCCGTTTACGGTCAATGGTTCGATATGGATGCAGCTGAAATCAAAGAAGAATGGGCCCGTTTATCGGGGATAAAGCACGCTTAAATTACTGAGAACAAAGTGTTGCTCAATTTGCAAGCAAAATAATTTCAAAATGGTTAATAATTAACCTTTATTCTGGGTGAAAAAATGCGTAGACTACGCCGCCTTAACTTAGAGAACGCTTAGAATATGCGCATTGGACAGTATCAATTAGACAATAATCTTATTTTAGCCCCGATGGCTGGCGTCACTGATCGCCCTTTCAGAGAGCTTTGCCGAAAGCAAGGTGCTGGATTAGCCGTATCGGAAATGTTGTCATCCAATCCTCGTGTTTGGAATAGCACTAAATCTAAGTTACGAATGGACTACCATGACGAATCAGGTATTCGCTCTGTACAAATTGCTGGTTCTGAACCACTAGCGATGGCTAACGCTGCACAGTTAACCGTTCAGCAAGGTGCTCAGATCGTTGATATTAATATGGGTTGCCCAGCTAAAAAAGTGAATAAGAAAAAAGCAGGCTCAGCATTATTACCACACCCTGAATTAGTGAGAGCTATTTTAGAAAGTGTTGTTGATGCTGTCGATGTGCCTGTGACTTTGAAAATTCGCACTGGTTGGGATCCAGAAAATAGAAATGGATTAGAGATTGCACAGATCGCTGAAAAAGCAGGTATCCAAGCACTATCAGTGCACGGTCGTACACGCCAGTGCCTTTTTAAAGGCGAGGCTGAATACGACACTATAAAAACGATTAAAGAAAGTATAACAATCCCTGTGATTGCAAATGGTGACATTACCTCTGTAGAGAAAGCTAAATATGTGCTGGACCATACAGGGGCAGATGCCATTATGATTGGACGAGGCGCACAAGGTGCACCTTGGATATTCAATGAAATTAACCACTATCTAAACACCGGGCAACATGCTCAACGTTTAGCGCAAATGGACGTTACAGAAATACTCATAAATCATGTGCAAGCTTTGCATGTTTTTTATGGTGATGTAATGGGGCCTCGAATCGCTAGGAAGCACGTCGGGTGGTATTTAAAAGAGCAAGACAGGTTAGGTTATTTTAAGCGAAAATTTAATGCAATAGACAACGCCACCGAGCAGCTTATTGCGTTAGAAACTTATTTAAATCAATTGTAATTAAAAGAGTTAACACCCATGTTTGAACAAAATATTTCTCAAGAAGCACTGACTACAACAACTAATATTCCTGCTACAGGGCAAATAACTCAACGTCCAT
Source organism: Psychromonas sp. KJ10-5 (assembly GCF_055808325.1). Lineage (NCBI taxonomy): Bacteria > Pseudomonadati > Pseudomonadota > Gammaproteobacteria > Alteromonadales > Psychromonadaceae > Psychromonas > Psychromonas sp. KJ10-5. The sequence continues at coordinate 2,600,890 of NZ_CM147864.1, forward strand.
TACGTGACTCAGTACGTCAAGCTGTTTCAGGTTACGTGGCAAAATTGAACGGTCAAGATACGACTGAATTATATGAATTAGTATTGGCAGAAGTTGAAGCGCCAATGTTAGATATCATCATGCAATACACTCGTGGTAATCAAACTCGTGCAGCAACTATGCTAGGTATTAACCGCGGTACGTTACGCAAGAAGCTTAAAAAATACGGCATGGGCTAACCCTCACTTATTTTAATCTAAAAAAGCGATCTTAATGGTCGCTTTTTTTATGCCTGAAACCCGCTAAACAATCTAATGGCAATACCGCTAATTATCTACTCATTTGATTAACGGAGTTGGTATAACTTTACCAAGAAATATCCCCTTTCCTAAATGAATACATTATCTGTTCCCATAAAAGAATCAAATATATAAAGACAGAATGGTGATTTGCCTATAATCTTAACTTATTTTGAAAGTATCAATAGGACGATTATGTTATCGCTTTCCATTAATGACCGCCTGACTAACCTACAGGCTTGGCAACAAAGCGTGTTTTGCATGGCTTTAGCAGAGCAAAATATCACTCATTTCACCATGTTTAGCCAAGCTATTGACAGTGAAAATGCAGCTATTGCAGAAAATATTTTACAATTGTTTTGGGAAAAAATGACCGTAAAAGGCGCCAAAATTAACTTCACTATTCAAGAAGAAAACTTTGATGCTATTATTCCGGAAAGCAGTGATTATGATTTTTATGGTGTTTATCCAGCGGTAGATTATTGTGTCATTACGCAATGTATCTTCAATTCTTTTACCACTAAATCAAAAGAAGAAGCGCTTAATGCAAGCCAAACCAGTTTTGCAACTATCGCTAGTTTCATTGAATTACAGACAGACCAAGAAATTGATGAAGAAGAATTATTACAAGAGCCGTTATTTATTGAGCAATTAGCTCTACAAGAGACTTTACTTAATATGTTAGAAAATGAACGCAGCCCTGAACTTATTAAATCAATAAGAGTCCATATCAATGCGTTGGAAAGTACTAGCATTGGTATCTCAACGCTGTAGAATCACGCGAAATCATTATAATTTTGTGATTTTTAACACATTAAGGTAAATAAATTGCTACTTTCTTCATTTTTAAAGTGATTATGCTTTACTTGCAAGGAATGAATGCAATACATTAAATAAGTGTTTAAATTCTTACGCATATTTTTATACTAACGGAAGTCAAATAATGAACAAAACTCAACTTGTAGCAGACATCGCAGAAAAAGCAGACCTAACTAAAGTACAAGCTAAAGCAGCTTTAGAACAAATTTTAGCTAGTGTAACTGACAGTCTAAAAGATGGCGAACCAGTTCAACTAATCGGCTTTGGTACATTCAAAGTAAATCACCGTGCAGCACGTACAGGTCGTAACCCACAAACTGGTGCAGACATTGAAATTAAAGCAGCTAACGTTCCTGCTTTTGTTGCTGGTAAGGCGCTTAAAGAATCTGTAAACAAATAATCATTATTTGTGTCATAGAGACTATGACCTATTGTTAATGTTTAATTATATTAAACCCTCTTCTTAGAGGGTTTTTTTATATATACTCCTCTCGTATTTTTTCTCCCCACCTTTTTGTTTCAAAAATGTTAAATAATGTCAATATTCATGTTAATTTTACTAAAAATGTGATCTAATAGGCGTTTCTATTTATCAACATAATTTATTACTCATAAGGAGTCCAGCATGCGCCAAAAGGTAGAATTTACTAATGGAAGTAACATGCTTAGCGGTGTTTTAGAAACACCAACATCTGACATTAAATTTTACGCGCTATTTGCTCACTGTTTTACCTGCAGTAAAGATGTCGCAGCGGCATCTCGTATCAGTAAAGCATTAACAGCAAAAGGGATTGCTGTTTTCCGTTTTGATTTTACTGGGCTAGGTAGCAGTGCTGGGGATTTTTCGAATACTAACTTTTCATCTAATGTACGCGATTTAGTAGCTGCAGCTGATTTCTTACGTAAAGAGTATAATGCACCTAAACTATTAATCGGTCATAGCTTAGGTGGCGCAGCCGTATTAGGCGTTGCGAATAAATTAGCTGAAACTGTAGCGGTAGTAACCATTGGTGCTCCTTCAGATGCTGCACACGTTGCACATAACTTCTCTGACCATATTGATGAGATCAATACCAAAGGCGCTGCAAAAGTTAACTTAGCGGGTCGTGACTTCACCATACAAAAACAGTTTTTAGATGATATTAATAGTTACGGCAACAGCCATATTAGTAAACTAAAACGTGCCCTATTAGTCATGCATTCTCCTATCGATAATACAGTTAGCATTAAAGAAGCGGAAAAAATCTATCAAGCGGCATTACACCCTAAAAGTTTCGTCAGTTTAGATAAAGCCGATCATTTGTTAACCAGAAAAGAAGATGCTGAATACGCTGCAGATGTGATCGCAGCATGGGCAAACCGATACGTATTAACGCCGATTCGTATCGCGTCTTAAGTTATAAAAAATTAATACCAATTATATTAAATAAGTGTTCTAAAATTAGCACAGGAAAAATGATTTAGTTTGAGGCATAAATATCGTAAATAACTGTTTCATTTACGATATTTATATCGAAGAAATAAGTTATTTTAACAAGTGAAATAGATCAGTTAATGAGAATGATTGGTATAACTTGTTTATAGCAACAAAAAAGCCCCCGACACCTTATACATATAAGGTGTCGGGGGCTTTTTACGATCAGTACTTAACTGAGGTATTATTGCTCATTCTCACGTGCAATCGCACGGTAAGCAATATCGTTACGATGGAACATACCATCCCAACTAATTTGCTTAGTTAGCTCATAAGCCTTCTGTTGAGCTTCTGTGACAGTGTTTCCGAGTGCAGTTGCGCAAAGTACACGACCGCCGCTAGTCACTACCTGGCCATCTTTTTCTGCAGTACCGGCATGGAACACCTTAAGACCTTCACTTGCGCTTGGAATACCAGAAATAACATGGCCTTTAGTATAATCAGCTGGGTAACCGCCTGCAGCTAATACAACGCCAATTGCAGCACGAGTATCAAACTCTGCAACCATACCATCAAGCTCACCATTAACACCTGCTAAACACAAAGTAACTATGTCAGACTTCATGCGTAGCATAATAGGTTGAGTTTCTGGATCACCAAAACGACAATTGTATTCAATCACTTTAGGTGTGCCATCAGCCATGATCATAAGACCCGCGTATAAGAAGCCTGTGTAAGTATTACCTTCAGCAGCCATACCTTGCACTGTAGGGCGAATCACTAAGTCCATAATACGGTCATGCATTTCTTGCGTTACTACTGGTGCAGGAGAATAAGCGCCCATACCACCAGTATTTGGCCCAGTATCCCCATCACCAACACGTTTATGATCTTGGCTAGTAGCCATTGGCACAATGTTTTCACCATCTACCATTACAATAAATGAAGCTTCTTCACCATCTAAGAACTCTTCAATCACAACACGATGGCCAGCTTCACCAAATGCATTACCCGCTAACATATCTTGAATAGCATCTTCGGCTTCTTGTAATGTCATCGCAACGATCACGCCCTTACCAGCAGCAAGACCATCGGCTTTAATTACAATTGGAGCGCCTTTTTCACGTACATAAGCCAAAGCAGGTTCAATTTCAGTGAAATTCTCGTACCATGCAGTTGGGATATCATGACGCGCTAAAAAGTCTTTAGTAAAGGCTTTAGAACCTTCTAGCTGTGCAGCGCCTTTAGTAGGTCCAAAACAAGCTAGTTTTGCTTCACGGAAGGCATCAACTACACCAATCACTAAGGGTGCTTCAGGGCCAACAATCGTCAGTTCAACATTGTTTTCTTTAGCAAAAGTGACTAAAGCATCGATATCTTCAACACCGATATTAACGTTAGACACTTTATCTTCTAGTGCACTACCCGCATTACCAGGTGCAACAAAGACATTCTTAACTTCAGGGTTTTGTGCCGCTTTCCATGCTAATGCATGCTCACGACCACCATTACCAATAATCAGTACATTCATATTACATCCTCACACAGTGCAGATCGTTGTTATTTCAGCGCTATTTTCTCGTCAAAAGTACTCATTTAGCGTGCTAAACTCCGTGCTTTATTGTCAAACTAACTTGAAATAACTCTGGCTCTGAACCGCTTACATCATTTGGATAAAAAGGTGACAAATAGCCACCTCATTAACTAATTCATTTCATTGTATTTTTGCTAAGTGATTTAGTTTGAAGTCAAGGCAAAAGCGCCGAGTTCGAGCTAAAGCACGACACAAAAAATCAATTAATGACGGAAGTGACGCATTCCTGTGAATACCATCGCCATGTTATGTTCATCAGCAGCCGCGATAACTTCATCGTCACGCATTGAGCCACCTGGTTGAATCACACAGCTAATACCCGCTTCAGCAGCGGCATCAATACCGTCACGGAATGGGAAGAATGCATCAGAGGCCATAACAGAACCTTCCACAACTAGATTTTCATCTGCTGCTTTAATACCTGCAATTTTAGCACTGTAAACACGGCTCATTTGGCCTGCACCAACACCGACTGTTGTGCTGTTCTTAACATAAACAATGGCGTTTGATTTTACAAATTTAGCCACTTTCCAGCTAAACAGTAAATCGCTCATTTCTGATTCTGTAGGTTGACGTTTAGACACCACTTTCAGGTCGTCTAGCCCTACCATACCTTGGTCACGATCTTGTACTAATAAACCGCCGTTAACACGTTTAATGTCAAACTCTGTAGTTTTCGTCGCCCATTCACCACACTCTAATAGACGTAAGTTCTTTTTCGTAGCTACGATTTTTGCAGCTTCTTTACTAACAGAAGGGGCGATGATCACTTCAACAAATTGGCGAGAAGTAATTGCTTCTGCCGTAACTGCATCTAACTCGCGGTTAAAGGCGATGATCCCGCCGAATGCTGAAGTTGGGTCTGTTTTGTATGCGCCTTCGTAAGCATCAAGAATAGTACCAGCCACTGCAACACCACATGGATTTGCATGTTTAACGATCACACAAGCTGGCTCAGAGAATTCTTTAACACATTCTAATGCTGCATCAGTATCAGCAATGTTATTGTAAGATAATGCTTTACCTTGTAATTGTGTTGCCGTTGAAACTGATGCTTCTTGAATATTGTTTTCAACATAGAAAGCTGCTGCTTGGTGTGAGTTTTCACCATAGCGCATATCTTGTTTTTTCTGGAATTGAGCATTGAAAGTACGTGGGAATTTAGATTCCTCATCGCCTTCATTGTTCTCACCGTAAGTTGGCACCATAGTACCAAAGTAGTTTGCAATCATGCCGTCATATTGAGCTGTATGCTCATAAGCAGCAATCGCTAAATCAAAGCGTGTTTTGTAAACTAAACTTCCATCATTTTCATTCATTTCAGACAGAATGCAACCGTAGTCAGAAGCGTTTACAACAATAGCAACATCTTTATGATTTTTTGCAGCAGCACGTACCATAGTTGGTCCGCCGATATCGATGTTTTCGATAGCATCTTCTAACTTACAATCTGGGTTTGCAACAGTTGCAGCAAATGGGTATAAATTAACCACTACCATATCAATTGCTTGAATATCATTGCTTGCCATAATATCTTCATCGATACCGCGACGAGCAAGAATGCCACCATGAATTTTAGGATGTAAAGTTTTTACACGACCGTCCATCATTTCTGGAAAACCAGTGTAATCAGAAACTTCCGTCACTTTAATGTTATTTTCTGCAAGTAATTTACATGTGCCGCCCGTTGATAGAATATCAACCCCTTTGTCAGCTAATTCACGTGCAAACTCTACAATACCAGTTTTATCAGAAACACTGATCAGTGCTCGTTTAATTGTTCGGCTATTTTCCATTATCTTTCACATTCCTCGGTTAATGTTTTCATCGGTGAAACATTCAATTGATTGGCTTTTCCAAAAAGTTGAACTTGCGCGCATTCTACCCGAATCGAAAGCATTTTATTCACTTTGTTAAATAAAAAAGCAAAAAAATATAGGAATTAACCTCAATCATTCACAAGCGAGCTCACAATCCCCTTTTATAGAGGTAACTAGCAATACCACGGCATGTCACCTCTTTGGTTTTTTGAAAGTTTAGTGCACTCATCAATTGCATGTTGAGTTGGTTCTTTTGTGAAATGACAGTTTGTAATTCAGGCAACTGATACACAATAAGTAATTGCTCAACGAGTAAGCTTAAGGTAGGTAATAAATCTTGGTGATCATGGAAATCTGGCAATAGACGAAGAATAAATGAAGGTTCGATTTGGTCATCAATAAAGCAGTCTTGTAAACCTGTACATCCAATGACAAACCCACTCTTAACACATTGAATAGCATACATTTTATGTTTTTTATTATTCAGTAAGGTGTCAAAACAGTCATTTGCTTGTTGCTCTGATAGGATGCCAGTAATGCTATATTTCATACACAATGGGTGCTGTACTAATTGTACAAAATCTTGTTTGTCTTCGGCGGTAAAGGGGCGAACGGTTAGTTGCTGATGCTCAATAAACAAAGACATATTAACCTCATTGATAACAAATGAGAGTTTATCATATCGTTCAAAAAACAAACAACTAACCTTAGTGGGTTAAAAATGAGAGATCAATACAAATAAAAAACATGCCGAAGCATGTTTTATTAAGTCAAATTTAAATCCAATTTTGTACGCTTACTGATGATAATGAGTACTTAATTCATGCACCGCATCAACAAACACTTTCGCATTTTCTGGTGGTACGTCTAAGTGAATACCATGCCCCAAGTTAAAGACATGACCAGAGCCTTTACCGAAGCCATCTAAAATAGTAGCGACCTCTTCTCGAATGCGTTCAGGTGATGCATATAACATAGATGGATCCATATTACCTTGTAGCGCAACGCGGGAGCCTACACGTGCTTTTGCTTCTTTAATATCAATCGTCCAATCTAAACCTATGCCATCACAACCAGTATCTGCAATCTTCTCGATCCATTGACCGCCATTCTTAGTGAATAAGGTAACAGGTACTTTTTCCCCTTCATAATTACGGATTAAACCATCAACAATTTTATGCATATATTGTAATGAGAAATCCTGGTAATCACGTGGCGATAAAATCCCTCCCCAAGTGTCAAAGACCATTACCGACTGTGCGCCAGCTTTAATTTGTGCGTTAAGGTAACTGATCACTGAATCAGCCAACTTATCTAATAATGTATGTAAAATTTGCGGGTCAGCAAATGCCATTTTTTTAATTTTAGTGAAAAATTTTGAACCACTTCCCTCGATCATATAAGTCGCTAATGTCCAAGGGCTTCCGGAGAAACCAATTAATGGCACTTCACCTTTTAAATCACGACGAATAGTACGAACCGCATTCATTACATACTGAAGCTCACCTTCAGGGTCAGGCATGATTAAGTTGTCTACATCTTTTTTACAGCGAATAGGGCGTTCAAATTTAGGGCCTTCTCCCTCCGAGAAGTATAAACCTAAGCCCATTGCATCTGGGATAGTTAAAATATCAGAAAATAAAATAGCAGCATCAAGGTCAAAACGACGTAGAGGCTGTAAGGTTACTTCACAGGCTAAATCAGCACTACGACATAGTGACATGAAATCACCAGCTTGAGCACGAGTCGCTTTATATTCTGGTAGATAGCGTCCTGCTTGGCGCATCATCCAGACAGGCGTTTTATCTACTTCTTTCTTTAGCAAAGCACGAATATAGCGATCGTTTTTTAAATCTGTCATTAGTAACCTTTTCTATTTTAGCTATTGATAGCTTTTATGCGATAATTCTAAATTATTGATAGAATATACCTTCCTTTACTTCATAAATGAATTTGGTATTACCTATCACTTCGATACCTAAGCCCTAGCTTAACGACATCGCTTTAATGTTTTCTCAATTAATTTCCGCGCAATTGTGCCATGCTTTGGTACGATTGGTAAATTATCAATATCATACCAATTGGCTTCCACTAGCTCATGCGGATCTACCACAATCTCTCCGGATGCATAATCAGCTATAAATCCCATCATCAGAGAATGTGGAAAAGGCCAAGGCTGACTGCTCACATATTGAATATTTTTGACCTTCAACCCTACTTCTTCATAGACTTCTCGCTCGACACAGGCTTCTAAGCTTTCTCCTGCTTCAGTAAAACCTGCTAAGGTTGTATAAACGGGGTAATTGTCTTTGTGATGACGACTGTGCAAGGCTAATAATATTTTTTTCTTATGGCGAATAGCCACAATAATACAAGGTGATACACGAGGATAAGCGCGATGTTGGCAGTGATAGCACTTCATTGCAATTTCCCAATCTATAGGGTTCATTTTTTGCCCACATTGCCCGCAAAATTGGTGCGTTTTATAAAACAGACTAATTTGAAAGGCACGTCCTGTCATATCAAAAAGCAGATCATCAACACGCCCTAACAAGGAGCGCAGACCAACATATTCTCCGATTCCTACATCCAAGGGTTCAGGTAAATCCACAAGATAACAAGGCTGTTCCATGTAGTGCCCTAATAATCGCTTGTTTTTAGTTATGCCATCGGGAAAAGGTAACTCACTAATACATCCAAAAGGGATAAAATCACCTTTATCTAATGCGACTAATTTACCCTGTGATAAAATAAACCACCATGCATTTAGCTCGTCTTTTGTACTCAATTCAGCCATAACCACACTCTTGTAAAAATGAAACAATATAATGCAACACTGAATGGGTATTAAACAAGTCTTCTAACGAGCAAATTTGTTATTGATAATCAACAAATAATCATAGCCATCACCGTTATTATAAGTAATGATATGGACACTTTATTTATGTCTGCCCTTTTACAATGGGCATAAGTTCACAGTAAATTGTCAATAGGTTGTGTAAACTAAATGTCTATTTGTGTTAATAAATTATATTAAATAAGTGGTCTAAATTTTGTGTATGAAAAATGGCTTAGTTTAAGGCGTAATTTTAGTTAAATAGTTGTTCCATTGACGAAAATTACAACGAATAAATAAGTTATTTTAACCAGTAAAATAGATCAATTAATTGATGAATTAGTTTATTAACCTAAGTCATTGATGACGATTCACTTACAGGAGGTTTTATGCTTAAAAAACTAAAGCAAGCAAAAGAGGAATGGGGTGGCACACTGTCTATCTTAGATAACTGGCTAGATGAACGACAAATACTGGTTATTTTATATTGTAAGTTAGCAGGGTTACCACCTTACCAACAAGAAAAGCGTAGCTTACCTGAACAAGCTGTTATTACTGAGTTTTGCCAAGTGCTATTAGACTATGCTTCTACCGGCCACTTTGAAATTTATGAACAAATTATCGAAAAATCAAAGCTAGATGGCGAAGAGAACCTGAAAATAGCGCAAGAGCTCTATTCTAAAATAAACAGTACAACAGATACTGCGCTCAATTTTAATGATACCTATGCAGAAAATGCGTCGGACCAAACTTTACTGAACTTTGATCGTGACCTTTCAGAGTTAGGACAAGTAATGGAAAGTCGATTTGAACGAGAAGATAAACTATTAGAAGTGGTGCATCTACATCATACTTTTGCATAATAATGGCTGAGTAACTTCATATAATCTATGGGGCATCAATCAAGCTAAAAGCATGCTTTTAGCTTGATTGATGACAAACTTGAATACTTTATAAATAAGGTACTTGAGAATCTAAACTGTTTTTAACTAACAGAAAATACTCTTTAATAAATTCAATTTGCTCTTGTGAAGCTTTGTACTCCCAACACTTCCCTAATATTTGCTCAATATCTTCTACTAACTTATCCCCTTCAGCCACTACCATTAAACGTGTTTCATTACTTAATTGCGGTTGCTGCTCACAAAAACTCATTAATAGTTGTGATACTTCGTCTAAAACAATATCTGCAATCACTTCGCCTGTAGCAGGTCTTGAGCTACCTTCAAAGATACTTAAATTGTCAGCAAAGTAACCAATGCATGCATCGTATGCATCACTTTTTAATAACATAATGTATGTCTCTATCTAATAATATACTTAATAGCTAATATCACTATTTTAAGCAATATTTGGAATAATTAAAGCTCGCCCATTTCACGTAATGACAAGTCACGACGTTTATTAAAGGCTTTACGCTCTTTTTCAGGCACTTTTTGAGATAATGGTAAATTCACCTTCATTGCATCCACAGGTTTATTATAAACATGGAACTCATAGTGTAAATGAGCCCCAGTAGAACGTCCTGTATTACCAGACTTAGCAATAAGCTTACCCATCTCTACACGTTGTCCTTTACGAACAAGGATTTTGCTCAAGTGTAAAAAACGCGTTGTATACTTACGACCGTGTTTGATCACGATATAGTTACCTGCCGCGGGATGGTAACCCGCACGAACCACAACACCATCACCCGTTGCATAAACATTTGTACCAACTGGCACAGCAAAATCAGTCCCGTTATGCGGACTTATACGTTTAGTAATAGGATGTAATCGACGCGGATTAAAGCGAGAGCTAATTCTTGGATGTCCGTTAACTGGATATCGACGGTAAGCTTTCGTTAATCCTTTGCCATCTTTATCGTAATAACGCCCGTCTTCATTGAGGAAGGCAGTGTAGTTACGCGACTTTGTTTTAATGATGACCGCCAACACCTCACTATCAAAACTATAAGCTCCTTCAATATATTGTTTGGCAACTAACACATGGAATGTATCACCCGCTCGTAATTGGCGATTGAAATCAAATTGATCCTGCAATGCACTTGATACCTGTTGAATTTGGCTAGCTGATAATCCACTTTTTTTTGCACTAACGTAAAAGCTACCAGTCACACTTCCCTGGTAATAGCTATTACGCCATTCGCCCTTTTTTATATCTAACTTTGATACATAGGCCCCATCCTTTAATACAAAGCTAAGGGTATTTGCTCGGTCAATAATCACTTTTAACGCTAATAATTGATTATCAGGGCTAATTAATAATTGTACTTCTTGGCCTGGTAGTAAATTGGCTAAACGAAGATATTCCGTATCAGCTTCTAACAATTCTTGCAGCACCGCAGCAGATATTCCTTCATCGGAGAATATCTCACTTAACGTATCACCCGCAGAGATTGTTTTTTGTATTTCTCGATTACCGGAGAACTCGGGAAATAATTTATCACTACCAACATTGATAGCATCCAAAGGCTCTGCAACAGCATAATCCCCTTTCGCTGTTTCACTAATTGGCAATACTAGCTCACGTTTGATTTTTTTATTTTTATCCCCATGAGTGGGAATTAAGCTAATGATAAGTAGGAGAAGAAATAAAGAAATAACCACCCAAAAATGCAAACGAGGCAAGTTATTTACAAAGAAAAGTGCTTTTTTAAACATGATTTTACATTGGAGCAACAAAGACATAAACGATCTCGATTAGACAGGGAAAAAACATAACCGCAAAATTTAAATGTTTGCGAGTATAACCCATAGAAAAGCTATGTTTAAGACAAATAAACAGCAATTTTATTGTTCTACGACTATTAAAGTAAGAAAACAGTTCTATCTTATTTAAAAATAATAGGGTGTTATCCATCATAAAAAAATGTATTATAGACGTCTAGATGTAAAAACATCCAAAGAATGTTAATTTAAATATCCCGAATAGGAGTTCACATGTCACGTGACTTATTTACTTCAGAGTCTGTTTCTGAAGGTCATCCAGATAAAATCGCCGATCAAATTTCTGATGCGGTACTTGATGCAATTTTAGAGCAAGATACTAAAGCACGTGTTGCTTGTGAAACCTACGTAAAAACAGGCATGGTAATGGTAGGTGGTGAAATCACTACTGATGCTTGGGTCGATATTGAAGAGATTACGCGTAAAACAGTACGTGATATTGGTTACACTAGTTCAGAAATGGGTTTTGATGCTGATTCTTGTGCGGTATTAAATGTAGTAGGTAAGCAATCGCCAGATATCAACCAAGGTGTTGACCGTTCAGATCCACGTGAGCAAGGGGCTGGTGACCAAGGTTTAATGTTTGGTTATGCAACTAATGAAACTGAAGTTTACATGCCAGCACCAGTGACTTACGCACATCGCCTTGTTAAAAAACAAGCCGAAGTACGTAAAAGTGGTCAACTAGATTGGTTACGCCCAGATGCAAAAAGCCAAGTAACGTTCGCTTATGACCAAGGCAAAATTGTAGGTATCGATGCGGTTGTATTATCAACACAGCACCGTGAAGATATTAAACAATCAGATTTAGTTGAAGCGGTAATGGAAGAGATCATTAAACCAGTACTACCAGCAGAACTATTATCTGAACGTACTAAATTCCATATCAACCCAACAGGTCGCTTTGTTATTGGTGGTCCGGTAGGTGACTGTGGTTTAACAGGTCGTAAAATCATTGTTGATACATATGGCGGTACAGCTCGTCACGGTGGTGGTGCATTCTCAGGTAAAGATCCATCAAAAGTTGACCGTAGTGCAGCATACGCAGCTCGTTATGTAGCAAAAAATATTGTTGCTGCTGGTTTAGCTGATCGTTGTGAAATCCAAGTATCTTATGCAATTGGTGTTGCCGAGCCAACATCAATCAGTGTAGAAACATTTGGCACTGAAAAAGTAGCAAAAGGCTTAATCGTAAGCTTAGTCAGTGAACACTTTGATTTACGTCCATACGGATTAATTGAAATGTTAGACCTAATCAAGCCAATCTACCAAGAAACGGCTGCTTATGGTCACTTCGGTCGTGAGCAATTCCCTTGGGAATCACTAGATAAAGTAGAAGCTCTAAAAGCAGCGGCATTTTAATCTTAGTTTAACGACCATCGATTAATGCTCACGTTTGAAGATAAAAAAGCACTCGCAGCAAAAGGGGAAGATTGTTTCATCCTAGCCGAGTGCTTTTTTGATTGTCACTTTCCTAGACCGACCTACTTCTTTAACCAACGAGGTCGAAGCGCTGGGACAGCACATCTGCAAAAGAACATCATCAAATTTAACCCCATACTCTACGCACAAAATAAAAAAATTTTTATTGAGCAAGTCGTTGCCCATGAAGTTGCACACCTAATCACTTACCAATTATTTGGTAAAGTAAGACCTCATGGTAAAGAATGGCAAAGCATCATGACACAGGTTTTTAAGCTCCCCGCTTCAACCACTCATCAATTAGATGTCAGAGATGTACAGGGAAAACTATTTACCTATCGTTGTGATTGTACAGAGCATCAACTAACTATCCGCCGCCATAATAAAATTAAAAAAGGCACAACCTACTTATGTCGACAATGTAAATCTGCATTAGTGGCTATAGGATCTGATAGTTAAAAAGTTTATAAAATAAAGTTAACCGTGGGATTAATATTGCAGACTACTCCAACCCCCCGCCTTTATAGGCTGCAATATTAATTTTACCAATTCACCGATGGGTGGCTTATCCCATGGTGTAGACAAACTTTCATGGAAAAGTTTATCTATTAATGAGGCTTGTATTGTGCGGTACAAGACTCATTTTTAACCTATACTAATAATGTGCGTTATCAGTATAAGTTAGCGTTACAGAAAGTATTAAAGAATAGGACGATTCTCTTACTCTCTACAGAAATAACGGGTTTACCACCTATTAAGGACTTACTCCTTTTTATGCATCATCTTCTGGACAGGAAGATTACTTCATAAATTCAGTCAACTTAATAGCCGCTATCTCTGCCAACAACTAAATGATAATAGATATCATTATTATCTGTCAACAAGTAAAATCAATAATTTTTAAAATAAAATAAAAACGCCTATAGCCTAAGGTGAGAGGGAGTTATTAACCATTCTTAGTGTAGGCATTAAAGATATTTAATTAGCAACATAGTTAATCAGTATCTTATTGTTTTGTTTGATTTTTATTCAGAAGGATTTGTTAGAGGTGTTTTAATTCAGTCAAATTTTTTAAATTAGGCATAAAAAATCCGATACAAAGATCGGATTTTAAAAAAGCAAAAAATGTTAACTAGCTCACTATCTTTTGAAGTTATCTAAGATAATACCAGTTGCCATCGCCACGTTTAATGATTCGGCTTGGCCAAAGTTAGGAATAGTAATTTTATCGGTAATTAATTTTTCAACCGAATCAGAGATACCATGCGATTCGCTACCCATAACAATTAATGCACTACTCGGTAATTTACATTGATGAATATTTTTACCTTCTAAAAAAGCACCAAAGATAGGTTTATCTTGCGCACTTAAATATTCAGTAAGATCCGCGTGACTCACTTGCACACGAGCAAAAGAGCCCATAGTCGCAGCAATCACCTTTGGATTGTAAAGGTCAGCACAGTCTGGGCTACACACCACATGTTTAATGCCATACCAATCAGCGACACGAATAATCGTACCTAAGTTTCCAGGATCTCCTACTTGGTCTAGCACCAATACTAATCCGGCGTGTTGCTGTTCTGGAGGGGTAAACATTTTGCATTTAACCACAGCAATGACACTATTATTGGTTTTTAAGGTGCCAGCTTTTTGCAACTCTTCTTCGCTACTTTCAATCGTTTTGGCAATTAACAGCTGATCAGTCAGTTGCTTAGCTTGTTTGTTAATGTAGTCCGTTGTCGCAAATAAATTAACGATGTCAAAGTCAGATTGAAATAACTCACCAACATTTTTTTCACCTTGAACAAGAAACAAGCCTAACTTTTTACGTTGTTTTTTAAGTTCTAAAGAATGAATAAGTTTTAACTGATTTTTAGAAATCATGGTTTTTCCAATTATAAATAACAACACATAATAATCGCATCTTCTCGGCCATTATCTGTAGGATAATAAGCAGGACGAATATCAACTTCTACAAAGCCTAACTTTTGATATAACTTAATGGCTGTTTGATTTGATGCGCGAACTTCTAACCAAATTTCCTGCTGTGCTAATTCCCTCGAAAAGCCTTGTAAATAAATCAATAATGCTTTGCCTAGGCCTTGCCCTTGATACTCAGGCGCAATGGCAATATTCAATAGAGTCACTTCGCCAGCGACATAACTCGCAATAAAATAACCTACTATTTTATCATTTAAGAGTAATACATGGTTAATATAACGCTTCCCAAAATTGCTCATAAATAATTTTTCTGACCAAGAGTGGCTATGTGCGGCTGATTCAATGGTTAATACGTCAGGAAGGTCACTGATCGCCATAGCAATAATGGCAGTATTATCTGGGTTACTGACGGTAGGCACAGAACTGTTTCCAAAGTGTTTGTTTTGCATGACGCTGCTCAGCAAGTATTGCTAAAGCAGGAGAATGTAATAGCTGATGAGCAGGCGCAACCTCAAGTTTCCCGATAGTCGACCATATCAAAGTAGGTAATTCCCCCTGCTGATTTTCAAATTGCGCTAAAGAGCAGTGAGTCACTTTATCTTTATCAATTTCAAAGGCATTGAGAATAGCTTGCATCAATGGATGCTGCTTATCTTCTTTGGTACACACCACCAATAATTCACATTGCGATAGATTTAACTGTTTATGCACTTCTTCAGCTTTAAATAACGCAGGTTTTCTTACTTGCCAATGAGTAATCCCCATCTCCTGTAAAAAAACTGCTTGTTGGTGTTTCATAATCAGCCTGACATCAAAAATAGAAGCGCTAATATAACATTGATTAGTAATGGATCGAAGTATTAGCCTCAAACTAGCACTGTTATATGGTCAAAAAAATAGAGCTATTACCACGACAGTAAGCACTTTAAATAAATTTATAGCGATTACATCAAAAAACTGAGCGTTATAAACGACACTGAACACCAACAAGTTGACCATTTAATCAGGTTTATGCTAATTATAGTCGCCCTTAAGCTAATTAACTTAGTCAAAATTGCACTGTGCTTTAATCTATATCAAAACCGATTTCAGTTAAGATTGCTTAAATATGTTACTTTTGGTGACTTAATATACGATAAAAATATCGTTACTTTGAACTGTGCTACATAAATCACATTTAACATTTGTCGACATAGGTCACATAAATTAATGTGATCCATTAAGTATTTATGACATTAAGTAGACCAAAGGAAGCAATGGATGCGTGTTCTGTCACAAAAATATAAATTTACTCAATCGTTTTTAAAGCTTAAATCCTTAAAAACTATAAGGGATTATTAAATGTCATTATTAGAAGTTAGCAACCTACGTATTGAGTACCCATCTCGATTTGGCGTACATGCAGCAGTAAAATCACTATCATTCTCGATTAACCGTGGAGAGATTGTTGGTGTTGTCGGAGAGTCAGGCGCAGGCAAATCTACCGTAGGTAATGCCATTATCGATTTACTCAGTCCTCCTGGAGTGATCGCAGCAGGTGAGGTATTTTTAGACGGTCAAAAGATATCAGGCTTAACATTGGATGAAATGCGTAAAGTTCGTGGCAATAAAATCGGCTTTATCTTCCAAGATCCAATGACCTCATTAAACCCACTATTTACTGTTGAACAACAACTCTTAGAAACTATTCATGCAAACCTAAATGTTTCACAAAGTGATGCAATAGCTCGTGCTATCAACCTTATGCAACAAGTAGGTATTCCAGAGCCTGAAGTACGTATTAAACAATATCCTCACCAATTCTCTGGCGGTATGCGTCAACGTGTGGTTATTGCTATTGCCCTCGCGGGTGAACCTGATTTAATCATCGCTGATGAACCAACAACGGCCTTAGATGTATCGATTCAAGATCAAATATTGACCTTAATTCGTAACCTATGTATCGATAAGAATGTCGGATGTATGTTGGTTACACACGATATGGGTGTAGTATCAAATGTCACTGACAAAGTGGCAGTAATGTACCGAGGAGACCTTGTTGAATTTGGAGAAACCGAGAAAATACTCAGCGAACCAGAGCACGAATACACACGTAGCCTTATTTCAGCAGTACCTCGTTCAGATCGTAAACTAGATCGATTTCCTTTAGTGAGTTACATCGAAGAAGCTCATGAACTGCAAGCTCTGGATATCAAAAATCATTGGCTAGGGCAAAGTGAGCAACAGCGTGACTATCAAGGTCCGTTATTAAATGTTGAAAATGTCAGTTTGCGCTTTGTCACGAAAGACTCGTTTTTTGAAAGTAAACGTGAATATGTACAAGCCAACAAAAATGTTAGCTTTAGCATCAATGAAGGTGAAACCTTTGGTTTAGTGGGTGAATCAGGATCAGGTAAATCAACTATTGCACGTGTTATTACCGGCTTATATCCACCTAATGAAGGAAAAATAACCTTTGAAGGCATAGACTTAACAGCAATAAAGTCAGAGCGTGAACGACGCCCTTTCCGTCGTCAAATGCAGATGGTGTTCCAAAACCCTTATACTTCGATGAATCCTCGTATGAAGATTTATGACATCATTGCAGAGCCGATTCGCTTTCATAAACTAGCCGCTTCTGAGTCTCAAATTCAACAAATTGTATTCGATCTACTAGATCATGTTGGTTTAGGAAGAATGGCGGGCGTTAAATATCCACATGAGTTTTCTGGTGGCCAACGTCAACGTATTTCTATCGCTCGCGCACTAGCAACTCGCCCTCGTTTATTAATTTGCGATGAGCCAACGTCAGCGTTAGATGTATCGGTACAAGCACAAATTTTAAATCTGTTAAAAGATTTACAGGATGAGCTAAATTTAACTATGTTATTTATTAGCCATGATTTACCAGTAATACGTCAAGTTTGTGACCGTATTGGGGTAATGCAACAAGGGCAATTATTAGAAGTTAATGAGAGCGAGCAGCTATTTACTCAACCTCAACATGCTTACAGTAAGCATTTGATTTCTTTAATGCCTGAATTTAAAGGGTTACGGAACAGTCTCTAATGCCGTTTCACGATTAGAACATTAACGTTAAATAAGTATTTTCATAAAAGGAGTTTTAAATGAAGTTTCTAAAAACCAAACTAGCCGTTGCTTTACTTGCTACCGGTTTAAGCTTTGCATCATCAGCGGCAGATATTACCGTTGCTTACGACTCAGACCCAGTAACACTTGACCCGCACGAGCAACTGTCTGGTGGCGTTTTACAAATGTCACACATGCTATTCGATCCACTAGTACGTTTCACTAAAAGCTATGACTTTGAGCCGCGTTTAGCAGAAAAATGGGAACGTGTTGATGACACTACATTCCGCTTTACCCTGCGTCAGGGTGTGAAGTTCCATTCTGGCAATACAATGACTGCTGATGACGTAGTATGGACGTTTAATCGTTTAAAAGAATCTCAAGATTTTAAAGCGGTTTTCTCTCCTTATGAGAAATTAGTCAAAATTGATGATTACACGGTTGAACTAGTATCTTATGAACCTTACCCACTAGTTTTACAAACAGCGACTTACCTATTCCCAATGGACAGCAAGTTCTATTCAGGTGACATGGATGGTAAGGATAAATCAGAAATTATTAAGCATGGTAACTCGTTTGCTTCAACACACGTATCAGGTACAGGTCCATTTACTATTGAATCACGTGAACAGGGCGTAAAAATTGTCTTTGATCGTTTTGATGATTACTGGGATAAACAATCTCCAGGTAACGTAGACAAACTAACATTGGTGCCAATTAAAGAGAATGCTACTCGTGTTGCAGCATTACTATCTGGTGATGTTGATATGATTTATCCAGTAGCACCTAACGATCAAAAACGTGTTATTGATACTAAAAACATCGAGCTAACCACAGTCGCAGGTACTCGTATCATTACGCTGCAAATGAACCAAAACTCAAATGAAGCATTGAAAGATGTGCGTGTTCGTCAAGCGATTGTATACGCGATTAACAATGAAGCGATTGTTAAAAAGATCATGAAAGGCTTTGCCACTACAGCTGGTCAACAAGGCCCTGAAGGTTACGCTGGTTACGATGCAGACTTAGTACCACGTTACGATCTGAAAAAAGCTAAAGCATTGATGAAAGAAGCGGGCTATGAAGATGGCTTTAAATTATCAATGATGGCCCCAAACAACCGTTACGTGAACGATGCTCAAATAGCACAAGCAGCAGCTTCTATGCTGGCTAAAATTGGTATTACCGTTGACTTAAAAACCATGCCTAAAGCACAATACTGGCCTGAATTTGATAAATGTTCAGCAGATATTATGATGATCGGTTGGCATTCAGATACAGAAGATTCAGCGAACTTCTCTGAATTCTTAACGATGACACGTGATGCTGAAACTGGTAAAGGTGCTTACAACTGCGGCCATTACTCAAATCCAAAAGTGGATCAACTCGTTAATCAATCAAACGCAGAAACTGATCCAGCAAAACGTGCAGAGATGTTAAAAGAAGTTGAAGATATCTTATATAACGAAGCTGCATTTGTGCCTCTACATTGGCAGAACCTAGCGTGGGGTGCAAAGTCTAGCTTAAACCTTTCACCTGTTGTGAATGCAATGAACTTCCCATACCTAGGGGATCTCGTTGTTAAATAAACAACTTAGTTAATCATATACCACCATAATAAAACGACCCAACCTCTGGGTCGTTATTAACTTTATAGGAAACAACTCCATGTTTACCTTTTTGGTCCAGCGAATTTTTCAAGCATTGATAGTAATGTTTGTGATCAGCCTAGTCGCATTTGCAATCCAAGATAACTTAGGCGATCCACTTCGAGAAATGGTAGGCCAATCCGTATCTGAAGCAGAACGACAAGTGTTACGTGATGACTTGGGATTAAACGACCCTTACATCACTAAGTATTCTCGTTTTATTAGTAATGCAGTACAAGGCGATTTAGGTGATTCTTATTTCTTTAAACGCCCTGCTGTAGACGTCATATTAGATAAGTTGGAGGCAACACTAGAGTTAGTGCTCGGCGCTTCTATTATTATTGTTTTAGTCTCTATTCCACTTGGCGTGTATTCCGCTATTAATCCAAAAAGTTTATGGACGAAGGCGATTATGGCATTTAGTAGTATTGGTATCTCCATTCCAGTTTTCTTAACCGCTATAATTTTAATGTATGTTTTTGCCATTGAACTGCAGTGGTTGCCCTCCTACGGCCGAGGAGAAACACTCAATGTATTGGGTTGGGAAACAGGTTATTTAACAACCGATGGTCTGTTGCATCTTATATTACCTTGTATCTCACTAGCCTCTATTATGCTGCCTTTGTTTATTCGTTTAGTACGTTCTGAAATGCTCGAAGCATTAAGTTCTGAATACGTGAAATTTGCGACGGCTAAAGGTCTAGCAATGAATAAAATCTATTATCAACATGCGCTTAAAAACACCATGTTACCGGTATTAACTGTAGGTGGTGTACAAATTGGCACTATGGTCGCTTACACCATATTAACGGAAACCGTTTTCCAATGGCCTGGTACAGGCTTCTTATTTTTAGAGGCAATTAACCGTGTTGATACGCCATTGATTACCGCTTACGTGATCTTTGTTGGATTAATTTTTGTAGTAACCAACACCATCGTTGATCTATTGTATGGCGTAGTGAACCCGACGGTAAATATCACAGGGAAAGGAGCATAATATGTCTAGTATAATGGAACAAAACCAAGCTCCATCTCGCTTACAGCGTTTTAAAAACTCTGATTTCATCTACCACTTTAAACGCGATAAAGTGGCGATGTTTAGTTTCGCTGTATTTTTAGCTTTTTTTATTGCCGCTTTATTTGCACCAGTCATTTCGCCTACTAACCCCTATGACCTTACATCAATCGATTTAATGGATTCTGAGTTACCACCATCATGGTTAGAAGATGGTGAAGAACGCTTTCTGTTAGGCACTGATGACCAAGGGCGAGATATTCTATCGACCATACTCTACGGCTCACGCCTATCACTGACGATTGGTTTCCTGGCCGTTGCGGTACAATTGGTGTTTGGTATCGTAATTGGTTTGTCAGCAGGATACTTTGGTGGGCGAGTCGATAGTTTATTAATGCGTGTTGCTGATATACAACTGTCATTCTCTACTATGATGGTAGCAATTATTATTACCGCCATTTTTAAAGCGAGTTTTGGTGCAGAGTTCTTTGCTGAATATGCAGTCATCATGCTGGTAGTGATTATTGGTATTGCAGAGTGGCCGCAATATGCGCGTACTATTCGCGCTTCTGTGTTAGCGGAAAAGAAAAAAGAATATGTGGAAGCGGCTCAGGTCATGGGCTTTAAGTCGATGCGTATTATGTTCCGTCACATTCTGCCAAACTGTTTATCACCTATCTTAGTAATTTCAACGGTACAGGTAGCGAATGCTATCATGTCAGAAGCCGCACTATCATTCTTAGGATTGGGGCTACCGGTGGATCAGCCATCATTAGGGGCATTGATTAGTATTGGCTTTAAATACATCTTCTCGGGTGCATGGTGGATCACAATCTTCCCTGGGATTGTATTAATCAGCTTAGTACTGGTGATCAACTTATTAGGTGATTGGTTGCGTGATGTGTTTAATCCTAAAATATATAAAGGTTAATACATTTAAACATTAACCACTCTACAAATACTTAAATAGCCCAATAGGTTTTTACTTACTGGGCTATTTTTTTATGCCTCTACCATCCATTTGATCTGTTTATTAGCATCATCTATTTTAATATTTACCTCATTTAACTTTTGCATAATGAGCTTTTTCAACAACGCAGCTTGCCCTGATTCAATCAATTCATCAATATGCTTTTGGCTAGCAAAAGCACACGTCACCACTAAAGACTTTGGGAAACTATCAAATTTAACCCTATGGGTTATCCACTGATAACCATTAATATCTTCCAATGCAAACTCACAGACTTCGGTTAATGTTTTACATAATTGCTTTTCTATTTTTTTATCGCTTTTCTTCATTTAAATATCTTAATCTTTTTATGATGGTGATGAGTTAAGGGCAAATCGCTATTAGTTAGAAGATTTATTTATTATCCCTTTCTCTAGCAGTTGTGAATAATAGGTTATTGTTTAACACTAATAGGAAAGATAAGTGAAAGCACCCATTATTATTAGTTTAGTTATGTTGTCACTGATCGTTGCAGTATTAAGCCATGGCATCATTGCCGCAGCTTTTTCATTACTGGCCTTTGCTTTATTGCTCTACTTTGTTGCAAATCAGAAAACTGGAACTAAGCCACCACAAGAATAATTTTCGCCTTACTTCTGCTTCAATAAAGCCTTAATTTCTGCTAATTCTTGTTGTAAATCAGCCATACTTGGTTGGTTTTCTTTATCACTTTCTAAATCAGCTTCTAACTGCCTCTCCTGCTCT
The DNA here is from genome assembly GCF_055808325.1 of Psychromonas sp. KJ10-5. Lineage (NCBI taxonomy): Bacteria > Pseudomonadati > Pseudomonadota > Gammaproteobacteria > Alteromonadales > Psychromonadaceae > Psychromonas > Psychromonas sp. KJ10-5. The sequence continues at coordinate 2,623,190 of NZ_CM147864.1, forward strand.
AATACATTAACGACAATACCAATCACCATGTTCAAAAAAGCGAATGCAGTAAAAAAGATAAAGGTTAAATAAAAGCTCCATGACAACGGATAAACAGCCATGGTTTCATACATAACATCTGTCCAGTCCTCAAAGGTCATTACTCGAAATAAGGTTAATAAGCTCACCGCAATATCACCCCATAACGTTGGATTAATAGCAGCAAAGAAAGTGGTACCGATAGCAGCGTAAATATAGAAGATAATAAACATCAGCAGCATGACATAACCTAGCTGTGGTAACGCTTTAATTAAAGAGTTAATAAGGATACGCAACTCAGGAATAATAGACACCATACGTAGTACACGAAAGATACGTACTAATCGACCTAATATCGCTAATTCACTATCTTCAATAGGGATTAAGCTGACCAAAACAATGAAGGTATCAAAGACGTTCCAAGCATTAAAAAAGAAACGTTTTTTATTAGGCTCGCCAATAAAACGGATTATAATTTCAGCTAAAAAGATAACCGTAATAGCAACATCTAATACCGATAAAACCTGCAATGTTGTCGCAGACACTTCATAGCTATTAGCGCCTATCATTAATGCCGAAAAAATGATGATAGCAATCACAAACAACTCAAAGATTTTGTTATTGCGGATTTCATAAAAGCGGCGTTCTAACCCACTTAATTCAGTTTTGCTTGGATGGTTTTGATCGGTATTTGTCATGAGTTAAGCCCTAAAAAATAATTAGGGCTAGCATAAAAGGAATCAGATAAAGAGTCTAGGCATATTATGCCAATGTAAATTGAATATACCCTAACACGACTGATGCCACGGTTACCCATAATAAGATACCTAATAACATTGGCTTATACCCTGCATTTCTAATCGTTTTCACCGTAATCCCACAACCAATCAGGAATAAACAGACCACTAATAAACGCTTACTAATAAAGAATACCTCTTGGTATGCACCATGGAATTGCGGCAAAAAATGTGCAATGGCAATAGCAATGCAGTAATACACAATAAACATGGGCACCGATACTTTTTTTCTATCACCTTTAAAAATGCATGCACTGATAAAAGCAACAGGCACTATCCATAGAGCACGTGCTAACTTCACCGTTGTAGCAATCTCTAAGGCTTCATCACCATAGGCAGAAGCTGCACCCACTACAGATGATGTATCATGTATCGCAATAGCACTCCACAAACCAAAGTTATATTGACTCATTCCTAAAGCATGACCAACCAGTGGAAACACAAATAACGCGATGCTGTTTAAAATGAACACTGTAGCTAAAGCATGAGAAGTTTGTTCGTTATTTGCTTGAATAGCTGGCGCCACAGCTGCAATAGCACTACCGCCACAAATCGCGGTACCTGAAGAGACTAAATGCCCAGTTTTTGAATCCATCTTGAATACTTTAGTTAATAAGCTACCAATCAATAAAGTGCTAAAAATAGAGCCCACAATCAAGCCGAAATTACCAGAGCTTGCTTGCACAGCTTGGTCAACATTAATGCCAAAACCTAAACCAACAATAGAGATAGCTAATAGACGCTTTGTTAACATACCTATATCAATTTGAGTTGGTACTAACCCTAGTGTCGCCAGTGTGAAACCGAGCACTAATGCAACCGGCGAAGAGATAATAGGAGACAGGCATAATGCACCAACAACAGCGAATAGAATAATATGTTTATTACATTGTATTTTGCTAATATCACTAATCATTATTACCTCCTAATTTGACTAGCAGATAATATAAAAGCACCAAGATTAAGTATATTCGAAAGAATTTAATCAAAGGTTAATAAAAACTTAACAGCAGACGATAACCTACCAGCATAAGGATTAACTTGAATATGATTTCTAAATGGGCACCTCGATTCATCCAGATGGCAGAATTAGTTGCGTCTTGGAGTAAAGATCCGTCAACACAAGTAGGCGCAGTGATCACCGAACGAAATCGCATCGTATCATTAGGCTTTAATGGTTACCCTCAAGGTATTTCTGATAGTGCGGGAACAGACCTACGTGAAATAAAACTACTTAAAACCTTACATGCCGAAGAGAATGCAATACTTTATGCTAAGCGCGATTTAAACGGCTGTGAAATCTGGGTCACCCATTTCCCCTGTCCTAATTGTGCAGCTAAAATAATCCAAACAGGTATTAAGGCCGTACATTGTCCAGCGCAAAGTGACGACTTTTTATCTCGCTGGGGGGATAAAATTAAGCTTAGTGAAGATATGTTTAATCAATCAGGTGTGGCCGTTGATTGGCTTCCGTTAGATGAAATCTAACATTAACTATTTATCAGTGTGATGCTATTAAGAAGAGCATCACACTAGCTAGATCAATAGAAAATTTATAACGTAAAATTATCAGTTATTAATGAAGGGATAAATTTTTAGCACAATTTGTTTAAATAAAATGCAAATAATACTAGTATTATATAGTTATATGCCTTATGATGACTTTCGCTCTGAAATTAAAGCGTTATTAATGTCACCATAAAGTCCAAGATATTCTCTGCTACATCGTTTTCGTTGTCCTTAGTATTTCCCTCAGCTTGATAAAAACCATTCAATAATCCCAAGTTCAGTGCATGCAATTTTGCAATTAACTTTTCGTGCGTATCTCGATATATAAATTGAGTACAGTAACGATTTTTATCCCAACGGCTTTACATAAAGTACAGGGAATTAACACCATAAGGAAAATATATGGCTCGTTCTACAGGTAGAAAAAGATTTTGGTTCCAACTTAACAAAGATGAAAACCAACAAGTAATGAAAGAGAAAGAAGTAACAGCAGAAAATTAAGCAATAAAATAAAGAATTTAACAAGAGCAGATTAGCCCCGCTCGGTTAACATCAAACTGATTAAAGAATATCAGTTGAAGCAAGATTTAACATGCAAATAGTATAAGGTGCCTCTAACCTTATCAGCTTTCTCAAAAGCACTTATCAAGTTATCACTTAATAAGACAAGCACCATTCATAACGTGCAAAAATTAATGTGCTGCTTTTATCTGAAGTAGCACAATAAAGCCCTTCATTTTTAACACTTCCCAATAATGCCAATCACAATAAATAGCTTATCTATTTTATTTGTTAAAACAGCCCCCTTTCTCGTTGTAAATTTCGTAAAGAGAACAGCCATTTACGCCTTGAATTAAACTGATTTTTCCAGCATGAAATTTAGATAATATATTTAATGTAATCGACTTAAATATATCGTTTTTTATTTTTTAAACGCAAAAAAAATGGCAAACCCTTACGGATTTACCATTTTCTTAGAATAGTTAGCAGCTTATTGAAGCGGCTAAAATATCACAGCAACTTAAAGTGCTACGATACCTTCAGCTTGAGGACCTTTAGGACCTTGGCTTACTGTGAATTCTACTTTTTGGCCTTCAGCTAAAGTTTTGAAACCTTCGCTTACGATTGCACTGAAGTGTGCGAATACGTCTGGACCAGCAGCTTGCTCGATGAAACCAAAACCTTTAGATTCGTTGAACCATTTAACTGTACCTTGAACTTTAGACATAATAATTATCCTGTTTGTATATTTGAAAACTGCCTTTAATAGGCTTGCATAGCGTAAATTAGGCTGGAACTTAAAAACTACAAACGAGGTATTATAACTAAAACAACGATATGGAGAATGTAAACAATAGGCTTTATTTCTGCTGACCTTTATAGTATCTGAACCCCAACTTAAGTCAACTAATGATTAGTTTAAATGCGTTAAAAACATCAATAATTTACAAGAATCGGGAAACTATAATCTAAGAAAGGGCAATATGTAGTGAAACTGCTAGCTTAATGCTAACAGCCACTATTTTTTCGCTTAAAGTTTAGCGTTTTGCTTTTTTTTATTTTTAAAGTAACTCACTGCTTTTACTATAACAACAGCAAGTAACATCCAAAATACAGCATGATAAAGCATATGTAATGCACCATCACCTAATGCATGGTCAGCGTGTGCAAAGGCTTGAGAAGTCAGTAATAAACTGAAGATAAACGTTAAAAATTTCATGTTTTTTCCTTGTTAATTTTAAAAAGCAGGCTATTTCAGCATGCCCTGTGTTTCAATAAAGTCGATAATATCATTTAAACCTTGCTGTGTTTTCATATTACTAAAAATAAACGGTTTATCTCCACGCATTTTCTTCGCATCTCGATCCATCACTTCCAGTGAAGCTCCCACTAAATCAGCTACGTCTATTTTATTAATTATCAACAAATCGGATTTAGTAATGCCTGGACCACCTTTACGTGGAATTTTATCACCCGCAGAAACATCAATAACATATAAGGTTAAGTCTGATAATTCAGGGCTAAAAGTGGCACTTAAATTATCACCACCACTTTCTACCAAAACAAAGTCTAAGCCAGGATGACGAGCGTGTAACTCATCAATAGCCGCGAGATTCATTGAGGCATCTTCGCGAATTGCTGTATGCGGACAACCACCTGTTTCAACCCCCATAATACGATCTGACGCTAAGGCATCATTACGAGTTAGAAATTGTGCATCTTCATGGGTATAAATATCATTTGTTACCACCGCCATTTCATATTTATCACGCAGAGCTAAACAAAGTTGACTCAATAAAGCCGTTTTACCAGATCCGACTGGACCACCTACACCGATACGTAATAATTGTTTTTTTCTCATTCTATTTCTCTCATATTGCTAAAATAATTTGCATAAGCTTAAACTTCAATTAGATATTAGGAACGAAATAACCGTGTATATTGCGTTTCATGCCAAGCACTAGCCATCGCTAGTCGCGGTAAACTTGCACCAATATCTGCATCATCAAGCTGATTGGCAATATTGATTGCGTCAGATACTTTGTCGCTTAAATCAAAAAGTAAATTTTGTGCTTGGGTTTGTCCTAATGGCACCAACTTAGTCGCTGCAGCCACTTGATTATCTAGGTATGTCCAACAATATCCGCTTTGTGCAGAAATTAAATCCAATTCACAAAGGTAAGCAGCAATTGTAAAAATACTCACAAAGCTGCTATCTGACTGTGTAAATAGCTCGTTGTAAGGATCGCTATCAATACCATCTAACTGCTTTAATAAACGAATTAATGCTTTGCCCATTGCGACATCTGCAAGGCGTAATTCACTGCTTTCACGACAAGCAATAAGATGTTGATTATGGGTTATAAAGCTTGCGAAATCATCTTGCTCCAATGCTTGATACAACCTTTTTAATAGAGCTAAATCAGTGCGAGCAATCGATTCTTTAAGATTCAACTCAATCCAATCAAAGGTACTTTTTTGATTGTTTACCCAGCCCATTTCCGTTGCGTACTCCAATCCTTGTGAGAAAGAAAATCCACCGACGGGTAAGTTAGCACTGCATAATTGTAATAGTCGATTGAGCTTAATAGGGGTCGCTATATTAATGTTCATGATGGTGCCCAGCATGAGAATGGCGATGAGCATGCCCACTACCTTTACCATAAGCACCATTTTCAGGTGCAAATACTGCAGGTGTTTTATCGATTATTAAGCCATAATTTTCAGCTAGTTCTTCTAATACGTGATCAGGTTTAAAACGTACCCATAACTCACCAACTTGTAATGTCGTATGACGGTTGCCTAAGTGATAACAGACTTTACTAAACGTTAGCCAGTCCTTACCAATCGCAGTAGATACGGCTTCGGCTTGCCCTTTCACTTCGATTAATAAGCCACATTCTGTTTTTAGGATTTCGCCCACTAAAAGAGGATGACCGCGATCTACAAAAATACCGATATCTACACCTTTATCTGTGACACCTTTGATGCGTGATTTCTTACGCGTATCATGATCCAATGTAATCGAATCATTAATATCATCATGGGTATGATCCAACCTTTCAAATACTTGTAACATTGTTTACCATTTTCCTATTATCTTGTTTTTATTGTTATTTTTATAACGCACGTAATAAATTAGAACAAGGTGTAACGCTGTGCTAACGGTAACTCCGTCGCAGGGTCACAAGTTAATAGTTCGCCGTTTGCGCGAACTTCATAAGTTTGCGAGTCAACTTCAATATTCGGCATCCAATCATTATGAACCATGTCTTTTTTACCAATATTACGAGTGTTTTTACACACCCCCACTAAACGAGTCATCCCTGCTATTTCAGGTACATTTTTATCGATTGCAGCTTGCGATAAAAAAGTCATTGACGTTTTAGCTGCAGCACTACCGAATGATCCGAACATTGGACGATAGTAAACAGGCTGAGGTGTTGGAATAGAAGCATTTGCATCGCCCATTGGAGCAGCGGCAATAAAACCAGACTTTATGATCATTGATGGTTTAATCCCAAAAAATGCAGGCTTCCATAATACTAAATCAGCCATTTTTCCTACTTCAATAGAGCCAACTTCATGACTAATACCGTGACTAATGGCTGGATTAATCGTGTATTTAGCGATGTATCGTTTAGCTCGGAAGTTATCGTTTCTCTCTGTATCAGGGGATAATGGACCGCGTTGTTGTTTCATCTTATGTGCAGTCTGCCAAGTACGCGTGATCATTTCACCAACACGCCCCATCGCTTGAGAATCAGATGAAATCATACTGATAGCCCCTAAATCATGCATGATATCTTCAGCGGCAATACTCTCTTTACGGATACGTGAATCGGCAAAGGCAATATCTTCTGGAATAGAAGGGTTTAAATGATGACAAACCATCAGCATATCTAAATGTTCATCAATGGTATTGACTGTATATGGTCTTGTTGGGTTGGTTGATGAAGGTAATACATTGGGCTCACCACAAGCACGAATGATATCAGGTGAATGACCACCACCAGCACCTTCTGTATGGTAAGTATGAATAGTGCGCCCTTTAAATGCACCGAGTGTATCTTCTAAAAAACCTGACTCATTTAAAGTATCAGTATGGATAGCAACTTGTACATCGTATCGCTCAGCAACCGATAAACAATTATCAATAGCTGCAGGGGTTGTTCCCCAATCTTCGTGCAGTTTTAACCCACACACTCCAGCTTCAATTTGTTCTTCAATAGCTTTGGGTAAACTAACGTTTCCTTTCCCTAAAAAACCGAAATTCATTGCAAAGTCATTGGTGGCTTGCAACATTTTATGAATATTCCAAGGCCCAGGCGTACAGGTTGTCGCTTTAGTCCCCGTTGCAGGTCCAGTACCACCACCGATCATAGTGGTCACACCTGACATTTGTGCTTCTTCAATCTGCTGTGGGCATATAAAATGAATATGAGCGTCTATGCCACCAGCCGTTAGAATTTGACCTTCTCCTGCGATGACCTCAGTACCTGCACCTATTTCGATATCAATATTATCTTGAATGTCAGGGTTACCGGCTTTACCAATAATAGCGATACGTCCATCTTTGATACCAACATCCGCTTTGACAATCCCCCAATGATCCAGAATTAATGCATTAGTGATCACTAAATCAACGGTTTCAGAACATGATACTTGGCTTTGACCCATACCATCTCGAATAACTTTACCACCACCAAAAGTGACCTCTTCGCCATATTCAGTAAAATCTTTTTCTACTTCAATCCACAAGTCAGTATCAGCTAAACGAACGCGGTCACCCACTGTCGGACCAAACATATGCGCATAAGCATGCTTATCAATTGTTGCCATGATTATTTACCTCCCTCTGAGTCGCTTGGAATATCACCTTGAATATCTCCTCGGAAACCAAATACACGACGCTTGCCGCGATAAGCAATCAAGGTAACGTCTCTTTTTTGCCCTGGCTCAAAACGCACCGCAGTACTTGAAGTAATATCTAGACGGTAACCTTTGGTTATATCACGCTCGAAAACTAAGGCTTTATTGACTTCGTAAAAATGGTAATGCGATCCAACTTGGATGGGACGGTCACCGGAGTTAGCAACACTGACGGTTATTTTTTCACAACCAACATTTAGCTCTCGAGAGCCACTATCCGTTATAATTTCACCTGGAATCATAAACTTTACTCCATTAAATAATTGGGTTGTGTACCGTCACCAACTTTGTACCATCGGGGAAAGTCGCTTCTACTTGCACTTCTGGAATCATTTCTGCAATACCATCCATCACTTGATCTCGGGTTAATAGCGTACGACCGTAATCCATCATTTCAGCGACAGTTTTACCATCACGCGCACCTTCCATGATCTCCATAGAAATATATGCCATTGCTTCTGGGTAATTAAGTTTTACACCTCGCTTTAAACGACGCTCTGCTAATAACGCAGCAGTAAAAAGCAATAACTTATCTTTTTCTCTTGGTAATAAATCCATAATAATCTCTTTTTATGTATGCCAAACTCTAGGTTGATTTGCTGCTTTATTTACTAATATGGGACGTAATATTTCCCATAAGTGTATAAAAAGCTGTTTACATTGTTGTGCGTGAGAACCGAGATAACGCATTACTAATAGCCCTTCAATATCGGTAATGCTAATTGTGCTTTGAGCATTCACCTCAATCATTTTTTGGCGTAGCTGCTCAACTAAATCTGCGCGTTGTTGTTTATCAGTTAGTTGCTTTGGGGCATAAGCTAGAAAGGTCGCAAATACGCTATGGCCAGCCAAGCCTGCAGGGTGAGTTAATAATTGGTTAGCAGGTGATAAAGCAATACGATCATGATAAATCAATTTGCCATCGCAAAATAAACGGTTGAGTTGGCAGTATTTACCCTCAACAAATGGTTGTGCTGAATCAGGCAGTCCAAGACAGGTTATATCCCAGCCTAAATAAGCACTGCTACTAGTTAGCTCGATATCCACTGTATTAAATCCATCAGCTCCTTCATAGACGATGGTTTCTTGCGGAAAATTTTCACACTTAGCATCGGCTTCAATGGTGAAATTTGTCATCTGCGCTTGTTTAGTATCACCAATCTCTAAATTGGTACGAGCACGATAAAAGCGCCCAGCACCGGGCGTAGTAAATAAGAGATGGGCTTGTTCTTGAATAGTGACATTAATACGCAGTTCATCACCTGAAACAATACCCGCAGGTGGGTGTAAAAGATAGATATGAGCACAGTCACGCCCTTCAGGGTAAAACGCTTTTTGTACCGATAATGGCCCTTTACGTTGTGTAGCAGTTAATTGCGTACCCACAGAAGTATGGCTAAACTGCAAAGATAAATGAGCAAGCCACTGATTTTTCAATGGCTTACTCATCCTAGGTTTGATTTCATCAACAACTGTGTTGGTCATTATTATCTATTAAATCCTTTAATTGATAGTAGAGCTAGTCTATACCGCTAAGTACTGGCTGACGAGTTGATCATCTAAGGCACTCATCTCCCCAGAGGCAATAACTTGACCTTTTTCCATGATATGGAAGTTCTCGCCAACGGCGCGAGCAAAAGGTAACTTCTGCTCGACCAAAATAATAGTCATTCCTTGTTCTTTATTAAGCTTTAATAATACATCTCGAATCAGTTGCACGATATTCGGTTGAATCCCCTCATTCGGCTCATCTAGAATCAAAATATCAGGGTTTAACACCAAAGCACGGCCTATCGCTAATTGCTGTTGTTGACCACCAGATAAGTCCCCACCACGTCGATGTAGCATCTCTTTTAACACAGGAAAAAGTTTATATATATGATTTGGAATGGTTTTACTTTCCTGTCGACTACAATTTAAGCTGATTTTTAAATTTTCTTCAACAGTCAATTGTGGAAAAATATGACGCCCCTGTGGCACATAACCAACGCCGATTTCAGGACGTTTTTCTACACTACTTTTACTCATATCCTGGTCGTTGATAATTAGCCTTCCCGAGGAGATTGGCAACAGCCCCATGATAGTTTTTAATAAGGTAGTTTTACCTACCCCATTACGTCCCATAATGCAGGTGCGCGATCCTTTCTTTATGTTAAGATCCAGATCCCAGAGGATTTGTGTACCGCCATATTTTTGATTTACTGATGTTAATTCAATCATATTAGTCTTGCTCCTCGCCTAAGTACACTTCCCTCACTTGTTTATTGGCTTGCACTTCATCCATTGAACCCTCCGCTAATACTGTACCTTGATGTAAAACTGTTACCTTACGAGCAATAGATCGTACAAAAGCCATATCATGCTCAACGACCACAACAGAGTGTTTACCTGCTAACGAGGTTAATAGCTCAGCAGTTCGCTCAGTTTCTTGAGTAGTCATGCCGGTTACTGGCTCATCTACTAGCAACAACCTTGGCTCAGCAGCTAATAGCATACCTATTTCTAGCCATTGCTTTTGACCATGCGATAAACGCCCTGCAGGATAATATCGCTCGGCTATTAAACCGATGGTTTCTAACACTTCATCTATTTTGTCTTTTTGCTCTCCACTCAGCTTATGAAATAAAGAAGTTAAAATACCTTTATCACCAGATAAGCTCAGCTCTAGATTTTCAAAGACAGTAAGCGCCTCAAATACTGTTGGCTTTTGAAATTTACGGCCAATGCCGGCGCGTGCAATTTCAGATTCATCTAATTCCAGCAAGTCAATTTGCTGACCAAAACTAACCTTCCCAGTATCAGGACGTGTTTTTCCGGTGATCACATCCATTAGCGTCGTTTTACCTGCGCCGTTTGCACCAATTAAACAACGTAATTCACCATCACCTATATACAAATTAAGGTCATTAAGTGCTTTGAAACCATCAAAACTAACACTGACATCTTCTACATATAAAATCATGCCATGGCGTGTATCGGGATTAAGGTTCTCGGTTGAATATAGCGGCGAACCATGTTTATTAACTATCATTATTTATTCTCCGCAACAGGGGGGGTATTCTCTATATCACTCTGTTTAGCTTGACTAGGAGGATCTAATTTATCCATTAAGTTAGTCACTAAGCCTGCTAAGCCTTTCGGTAATAACAAAGTCACCAACACAAACAAACCACCCAGTCCAAATAACCAAGCTTCAGGCATAATCGCGGTAAAACGTGTTTTGGCGTAACTCACGACGATTGCACCAACTAATGCACCATACAGAGTGCCACGCCCACCAATCGCTACCCATATAACAATCTCAATTGAATTAAGTGGCGAGAACTCTCCTGGGTTAATAATGCCAACTTGTGGCACATAAAGAGCACCAGCCACACCAGCCAACATGGCCGAGACAACAAAAATCCACACTTTATAATGTTCTGGTTTATAACCTACAAAGCGAACGCGACTTTCCGAATCTCTGATAGCTGTCACTACTCGGCCCATTTTAGAGTTAACAATGAAGTGACTAATGCCATAACCGATTGCCAGAACGACAGCAGTAGCTACAAATAAAGCAAGTTTGGTTGTTGGTGACTGTAATGAGAATCCAAATAGCTCTTTAAAGTCAGTTAGTCCGTTATTACCACCAAAGCCCATTTCATTTCGGAAGAATGAAAGTAATAGCGCATAAGTCATTGCCTGCGTCATAATCGATAAATAGACACCGCTAACTCGTGAACGAAACGCTAATGTACCGAAGATATAAGCTAATAAACCAGGTCCAGCAAACACCAGTAATATCATGACTAATGCATTGTCCGAACCAGCCCAATACCATGGTATTTCAGTCCAGTTTAAAAACACCATAAAGTCAGGTAGCTCGGGATTGCCATATACACCACGATCACCGATTTGGCGCATCAAGTACATCCCCATCGCATAACCACCTAGGGCAAAGAAGGCGCCATGACCTAAACTTAATATGCCGCAGTATCCCCAGACTAGATCAACCGCTAAGGCTAGTAAGGCGTAACATAAATATTTACCCAATAGACTGACCGTATAATCACTCACATGTAAAGCTGAACCTTCAGCAAAAAAGAGATTACACACAGTTACATAGAGTGTTGAGATAAACAGTATTGCAATCACAACATGCAAACTGCTCATTTTTTTTATCATTGGTGAATTAAGTAAAGTATCCATTATTCTGCCGCTCTCCCTTTTTGTGGAAATAGTCCTTTAGGTCGTTTTTGAATAAACAAGACTAGACTGACTAACACAATAATATTGGCTAATACTGGTCCCATTGATGGTTCCAATATTTTATTAAAAGTACCCATGGTCATCGCTGCCACTAAGGTTCCCCATAAATTCCCCACCCCACCAAATACAACAACAAGGAAAGAATCGATAATATAAGCTTGTCCTAAGTTTGGCCCCACGTTAGTTAACTGGCTTAATGCCACACCAGCGACACCCGCAATTCCTGAGCCTAAGCCAAAGGTGATCGCATCAACCCAGGAACTTTTAACACTTAATGCTCTAGCCATATCTCGATTTTGTGAAACCGCACGAACATGTAAACCTAATGAAGAGCGTTTCAAAATCATCAGTAATGAAAAGAACACCATTAGTGAAAAAATAATAATGTATAAACGATTATAGGTAATTGATAAAACTGGATTAATTTCCAAAGAACCGCTCATCCACAAAGGCGCTTCTACCTGGCGATTTAACGGAGAGAAAACCGTTCTAACAAGTTGTTGTAAAATAAGGCTGATACCAAAGGTCGCTAATAAAGTTTCTAATGGACGACCTTTAAGAAAACGAATAACACCGCGTTCAATTAAAATACCAACAAAGCCCGACACTAAAAACGCAGCGGGTACGGCCATTAATAATGAATATTCAATTAAGCTAGGGAAAGTTTGCTGAATCACATAGGTGGTATAAGCTCCTAGCATCATCATTTCACCGTGAGCCATATTGATAACACCCATCACCCCAAAGGTGATCGCTAAGCCTATCGCAGCTAATAACAATACTGAACCTAAGCTCAATCCAAAGAACAGATTTTCAACTAACTTAAAGACACTAATTTGTTGTTCAATATCGTCAATAGCATTACTTAATTCTGCTTTTAACGAACCACCTTGCTGTGATCCTGGTATTTTCTGCAATTGACTGACTAAAGCATTTTTAACACTTGGCTCTAAACGGTTTGAAAGTTGTTTAGCTGCAGATAACTTTTCAGCGTCGTTACCGTTATCTAACTGCTCAACTAGCAAAATTGCTGACATTAGGTCTCTTGCTTCACTATCTTGCTCAGTTTTAATCAGTTTATTGACAGCTGTAATAGCAGCTTTATTTGGTTTATCTAACAGTAATTTTAACGCTGAAATACGCACATCGACTTGATCACTCGTTAAATCTAAATTTGCTAATAGATCTCGAATCTGGCCACGTAGACGGTTATTGGTTCTTACTTTTTTAATGGCTGATTTACTGACAGTAGGTAATGCTTCGTTACTCAACACATCAATTAATTGGTACTGGTTGTTAGTATCTTCAGATACTGATACCACTTGTTTATTGGCTTTTAAGTAATATAGGTCACCTGCCATTAACGGCTCTAAAATAGCACGTACTTGCGGTGCAGATGTGTCGGCAATTTGCTCGATTAAAGACGACAGTTTATTTAATTTAGTGGAAGGCAACTGCCCAACCAACGAAATAAGTTCAGATTCACCTTGCACGTCGTCCTCTGCAGCAAATACAGGAAGCGATAAAACAAAGAAAAAGAGAAAGGGGAATAGGCGCAACATGGACTGTTCCTTAGAATAATATATTCAGTTCATTAAATGGGAGGAACATCTCCCATTGGGTGTTTAATGACAAGCAAAGGAACAACGACTAAGCGTTAATTCACTTTGCTAGAAAAGGTTATATTTAGAATTGTTGACCAGAACATTTTGCAGTAGTGATATCAAAGTTGCCGCACTTGATTGGTGAAGTCCAATCAGCAACTAAGTTTTTAGAGCTTGGTAAAAAGTCTGACCATGCATCACCGATTACTGTATCAGGCGTTTCCCAAACTACTTCAAATTGACCATCTTCTTGAATCTCACCAATTAATACTGGTTTAGATAGATGATGATTTGAGTTCATTACAGCCGTACCACCCGTTAAGTTAGGAACAGCGATACCGATCATTGCTTGCTCTACCGCATCAACGTCAGTTGTACCGGCTTTCTCAACAGCTTTAACCCACATTTTAAATCCGATGTACGTAGCTTCCATTGGATCGTTTGTTACACGCTTATCATCACCGATGTACTTTTTCCATTTTGCAATAAATTCAGCATTCTCTTCAGTATCAACGCTTTGGAAGTAGTTCCATGCAGCTAAGTGACCAACAAGTGGTTTAGTATCAAAACCAGATAACTCTTCTTCACCCACAGAGAATGCGATAACTGGAATATCTTCCGCTGAGATACCTTGATTACCTAACTCTTTGTAGAATGGGATATTAGCGTCACCGTTGACGGTAGAGATTACAGCTGTTTGTTTGCCTTCAGAGCCAAAACGCTTCACATCAGAAACGATACTTTGCCAGTCTGAATGACCAAATGGCGTGTAGTTAATCATAATGTCTTCTGCTTTAACGCCATTTGCTAATAGGTAAGCCTCTAAAATTTTATTGGTTGTACGTGGGTAAACGTAATCTGTTCCTAATAGAACAAAACGTTCAGCACCAATATCATTCATTAAGTAATCTACCGCTGGAATAGCTTGTTGGTTAGGCGCAGCACCTGTGTAAAATACATTTTTAGATGACTCTTCACCTTCGTACTGTACAGGATAAAACATTAACCCATTTAACTCTTCTAATACCGGTAATACAGATTTTCGTGAAACTGAAGTCCAGCTACCAAAGATAACATCCACTTTATCTTTCGCTAATAACTCACGTCCTTTTTCCGCAAATAGAGGCCAATTTGAAGCTGGGTCAACAACCACAGGTTCAATTTTTTTGCCCAATAGACCACCGTTTGCATTTTGGTCTTCAATCATCATCAATACTGTATCTTTCAGTGTCGTTTCACTGATCGCCATCGTGCCTGATAAAGAATGTAAGACACCAACTTTAATAGTGTCTGCAGCATATGCAAAGTTAGTCATTAAACCTGTTGCAACAATCGAACTTGCAACTATTAGCTTCTTCAGTTTCATAGGTAATCCCTTTCCTTTTAGTCTCTAGTGATTAGTGTTTGTACTTGGCAAATGTATCAATCACGCGCTTTTCCAAGTGAGGTTAGTATCTAGGAATTGTGGCAAGGAAAGAATGCGTAGAAGCGCGCAATAGACTACGCAATTATGCGCATATAGAAAAAATATAAGGTCAAGTATGATACGCGCGAGCTTATATCAGTAACAACGTTTCATAACAAAGATGGCAAAGAGGTTAAGATACGCTAGGATGGCACGTAGGATGGTTAAAGGAATAATCAATTACCATGGAATCAAACCAAAAAATACTGAAAGCCCGTCGTACCTATAATAAACTCGTCGCTAATGAGATGATGGAAGACTTTGCCTTGCGTTTTACTTCTAAGCGCGCAAGAAAATGGTCTTTGAATCGAGTGTCTATGACTGCGTTGGGGATTGTGTCATTTTTAGTATTAGAAGCGATTGGTGGAGCTATTACTCTAGAATTTGGCTTTACCAATGCAGCTTGGGCAATTCTTGCGGTAACCTTAGTAGTGTTTATCACCGGCCTCCCAATTAGCTATTACGCCGCTAAATATGGTGTCGATATTGATTTACTTAGCCGTGGCGCTGGGTTTGGTTATATTGGTTCCAGTATCGCTTCGCTAATTTATGCCTCCTTCACGTTTATCTTTTTTGCCCTTGAAGCCGCAATCATGGCGATGGCCTTAAAGATTCTATTTGCAGTGCCTTTACCGATTGGGTATATCCTCAGTACCATTATCATCATCCCTCTAGTGACCCATGGCATTACCTACATTAGTCGATTTCAAGTTTGGTCATCACCTATTTGGGTTGCTTTACAACTATTGCCACTTTTTTTTGTTTTTACTCACAGTGATAGTCAATTTAAGGAGTGGATTACTTTTACTGGTAATGCAGGGGTGCATGGTAGCGAGTTTAATCTATTACTGTTTGGCGGCGCCTCTGCCGTATTATTGGCTTTGGTGGCACAAATCGGCGAACAGGTAGATTTTTTACGCTTTTTACCTGAAAAACCAAAGAAAAAGTCTGGTCGCTGGTGGATAGCGTTATTAGTGGGGGGCCCAGGTTGGATGCTATTCGGAGCATTGAAACTATTTTTAGGATCTTTTCTCGCTTACTTTGCACTACAACAAGGTATACCAGCAAACCTAGCCAGTGATCCTGCTCATATGTATCAATTAGCTTATAGTTATGTCTTTGATAACACCACTGTTATCTCTGTCGTTGCCTGCGGCTTTGTCATTTTATCGCAATTAAAAATTAACGTAGCCAATGCTTATGCAGGTTCGTTAGCTTGGTCTAACTTTTTCTCTCGCGTTACTCATAACCATCCAGGCCGAGTTGTATGGATGGTATTTAATGTGGCCATCGCTCTATTATTAATGGAACTCGGTATCTACCAGACGATTGCCAGTATGTTATCGGTTTATTCGGTTTTAGTATTAGCTTGGTTAAGTTCTGTTGTAGCTGATTTAATCATTAACAAGCCTTTAGGGATCAGCCCTAAACATATTGAATTTAAACGCTCACATCTATTCGATATTAACCCTGTTGGTGTTGGCTCTATGCTATTGGCATCTATAGCTGGTTTCACCGCTCATATGGGATTTTATGGTGAGACAGCGGAAGCATTAGCCTCCTTTATAGCCTGTTTTCTACCTTTTATTACCGTGCCATTAATTGCTTGGTTAACCCAAGGTAAATATTACTTAGCCAATAATCAAGAAATTGAAATTAAGCAATTTTGCGAGTGCCACATTTGTGAGAATAGCTTTGATCAAGAAGATATGACCTTCTGTCCAGCTTACGGTAAAGCTATTTGCTCTTTATGTTGCAGCCTAGATGTACGCTGTGCTGACCAATGTCGTCCTCATGCAACTATTTCACAACAAGCACACGATTTCTTTACTCGATTTGTCAGTGAAAAGGCCTTAAAAGTACTGACGACACCATTAACTCAGTTTATTGCATTAACCTTAGTATTAAGCCTGATAAGTGCCGCTATTTTATTTTTGGTGTATCTGCAGGTGCCCTTAGAAGGTGCGCAGGTAAAACAACTATTTGCAAATACCCTAA
Organism: Psychromonas sp. KJ10-5; assembly: GCF_055808325.1. Classification (NCBI taxonomy): domain Bacteria; kingdom Pseudomonadati; phylum Pseudomonadota; class Gammaproteobacteria; order Alteromonadales; family Psychromonadaceae; genus Psychromonas; species Psychromonas sp. KJ10-5. Next base: position 2,640,265 of record NZ_CM147864.1, read on the forward strand.
TTAAAACATTTTTTCTGTTAATCATTATTATCGGCATTATTAGTTGGTTATTTATTCTCGCCCGGGATGGTAATCAAAATGCACTAAAAGAGCTGCGTTCACAAACCAAAGCGCTTGCCAAAGAAATTGATGCCCATGAAACCACCTCTTTTGCATTGCAGACTGCCAAAGAAGTGGCTGAATCAGCTAATCAGGCTAAAAGTCGTTATTTAGCAGCGTTAAGCCATGAACTTCGCACCCCCTTAAATGTACTGCTAGGTTATGCTCAGCTACTGCTGCGCGATCAAGCTTTACCGCCTAAGCAGCAAGAAACTATTGCAATTATTCGCCGTAACGGCCAACACCTCGCAGACTTAATCGAGAGCTTATTAGAGATATCTAAGATTGAAGCAGGTCGAGTAACACTTCAGCGCGATGAATTTAATCTAAAAGCCATCTTGCAGCAATTAGTTGATATGTTTCAGATGCAAGCAAGCAAAAAAGGCATTAAGTTTAATTATATCAGTAGCCCAAACTTACCTGATTATGTGGCGACGGATAAACAACGTTTTAGACAAATTTTGATTAACCTGATCTCCAATGCAATTAAATTTACCGCACAAGGTTCGGTAACTTTTAAAGTCACTTACCGCAGTGAGGTAGCGAACTTTAGTGTGATTGATACTGGTGCCGGTATTGCGCTTCATGACCAAGAGATCATCTTTAAACCCTTTGAGCAAATTCGCCATTCACAATCTCAATCAACTGGTGGAACTGGATTAGGCTTAACTATTTCACGCTCTCTTGCTGAATTAATGGGAGGTGAGATAACCTTAAACAGTCAACTCGGTCAAGGCAGCACTTTTAATTTTCGTTTAATGTTATTCAAACTACATAAAGATCCAAAAGAGCCTGAATTAACCAAGTCAGAAGCGATTGGTTATGATGGCCCAATACAATCTATCCTCGTTGTTGATGACAATCTCAATCAGCGAGAGTTAATGACAGATCTTTTATCACCTATTGGTTTTAACATACTATTAGCAGAAGACGCAGAGCAGGGTTATCAACAACTACAACAGCAAAAAGTTGATCTGATTTTAATGGATGTGCAAATGCCTAATATCAATGGATGGCAAATGGTCAAAACGCTACGTGAACAACATTACCATATGCCAGTATTAATGCTGTCAGCGAATGCACGAGATGCAGAGTACAATCAACAGGCAGAGGGATACCATGACGGCTACATTGCCAAACCACTCAATTTAGATGCATTATTAGGCAAAATAGCACAGTTGTTAGATTTACAATGGCAATACAAACGGACTGATAATGCTTTTAAAGATAAAGATAATCAAGCCCACAAACCTAAGTTAGGGGTTGAACAATATGAAGCCTTAATTGCAATGGCTGAAATTGGTTATCTATCCGGTTTTAAACATAAATTTGATGAAATAAAAGATGAGTACCGTTACCCAGCAGGAAGTGAATCACAAATTCTTGAATATGTTGAAGTGTGTAACTTCCCTAAAATAATTGAATATTTAAACGAGTTAAATGATGGATCATAATAGTAGTGATGTGGTGTTGGTGGTTGATGACTCACCAGAATCATTAGGCATGCTCAATGTTGCTTTAAATAGCCAAGGCTATACGGCACTGGTTGCATTAAGTGGCCAACAAGCACTGGCAATAGCAGAGAAAGTACCACCTGATGTTGTATTGTTAGATGCAATGATGCCTGAAATGGATGGCTTTGAAACGTGTCGCCGTTTAAAAATATTATTACCTAATACTCCTATTATTTTTATGACAGGCTTAACTGATGTAGAAGATATTGTGAAAGGCATTGAAGCTGGTGGAGTGGATTACGTAACTAAACCTATCTCTCCCGATGAAGTTATTGTGCGTATAAAACGCCATATTGAAACGGCAAAATTAGCACTCAGCGCACAGGACGCATTAGATCATGCAGGCAAGACAGTGTTCTGTGTTAGCCCTGTAGGTCGTTTATCTTGGGCGACCCCCCATGTGCATGAGTTAATCGATCAAGTATCACCAGGCGATGCTAGCCCTTGGGCAACTCTCGCGCCATTAATAGAAAAATGGCTAGCGAATGATACAAAGACTGAATTAGTAATTAATTGTTTTGTTAACAAAATCAGTATTGCCTACGAACGTCAACAACAACAGATGCACTTGCTGAGAATTGTTCAAAATAAAACACAAAAATCAGCAACAGACTTACAACAAAAGTTACCTATTACAAAACGCGAGTCTGAGGTTTTATATTGGGTTTCCTATGGTAAGACTAGCTGGGAAATATCTCAAATATTAACCATGAGCCCGCGTACCGTAAATAAACATCTGGAGCAAATATACAAGAAATTAGGCGTTGATAATCGCACTTCTGCAGCTGCAATTTCAATCAGAATACTAGAAGGCTAGTTTACCTTATACCTAAAAGTAAGTATCATCGCGATTTCATATTTTGGGGCAGAGGATAGTAACCTAGCTCATAAATTTTCACTTTTATCTGAAAAATAATAACCAATTAACTATAGTGTTATTATGATCTGAGTTTTTATTGCGAGAACTATGAAATCAATAAATAAATACGAGCTTCTAGAAAAAGCAATTCTGAATGATCCATTACATCAATTGTTTGATGCAGTGGATGCTATTTCTGTTCAGGGCTATAACGAAGATCGTCGAGTTATTTATTGGAATAGAGGCAGTGAAATAATTTATGGTTACACCGAAGAAGAAGCAATTGGACAAAAAATTGAAGACCTGATTATACCTAAGGATATGTGTGAATTTGTCATCAGTGCACATCGTGATTGGGTTCAAAAAGGCATAGAGATCCCTGCATCAGAAATAACCCTTCATGACAAAGATGGTGCTGATGTTGAAGTGTTCTCTAGCCATGTTATGTTTACAAATCAATACAATAAAAAACAAATGTACTGTGTTGATATTAATATGACAGACACCAAAAATGCCCAGGCTCAAGTGTCCTTTAAAGAACACATGCTACAAACCATTTTTGAAGCAACGCCAGATCTTTTTTTCTTAATAGAAAAAGATAGCACCATCACCGACTATTATGCTGGTAGCAGTAAAAACCTGTATACGCCCCCTTCAAAATTTATTGGTTATAAAATAAGTGAGGTATTACCTGCCGACGTTGCTAATAAATATAATACATATATAAACAAAGTGATTAAAGAAGCAGCTCCATTCACTTTTGAATATGAACTTATGTTGCCTCACGGGTTAACCTATTTCGAAGCGCGTATTAATTATTTGCCTGAATACCAACAAATATTAACGATCGTACGTGATATTACTGAACAACATAGATCGTCACAAACCATTAAACAACATGCGTACTATGACACTCTCACAGCCTTACCTAATCGCTTTTTATCGTTAGACAGATTATCACAAATGCTCAATGAAGCAGATCGTAACAATGAAAATGTAACGGTCTGCTTCCTAGACTTAGATGACTTTAAAAAAGTAAATGATTCTTTAGGTCATGAAATAGGCGATAAGCTATTAATTGAAGCAGCTAAACGCTTAAAAAAAGCAACCCGTAAAACAGACACTGTAGGTAGATTAGGCGGTGATGAATTTATTTTATTATCGCCAGGTTTACACGATGAAATGAGTATCAAAGTCGTTGCACAGAACTTACTTGAGGTATTCCGTAAGCCCTTCCACATCGATGGTCGAGAATTAATCGTTACTTTAAGCCTAGGTGTCGCTGTTTCACCAGATAATGGCACTACAGTTTCAGATCTTTTACGAAATGCTGATACCGCGATGTATCAAGCTAAAACGTTAGGTCGAAACGCCTACTCTTTTTTCACAAAAGAGATGAATACAGCCATGATACGCAGGTTTGAAGTGGAAGAGCAGATGCGCAATGCGCTTGAACGTGACGAGTTCGAGGTATTTTATCAACCTCAATTCGACTCAAGGACACAAAACGTTATTGGTGCAGAAGCTTTATTACGCTGGCATAACCCCGCTTTAGGAAATATTTTTCCTGACGAATTTATCCCTATTGCAGAACAAACAGGTCTAATCGTTCCAATTGGCCAGTATGTGATCAACGAATCCCTTAGCTTTTTAAGCTTATGGCAAACTCAGCAAAACAATGATTTTGTAATGGCAGTCAACTTATCTCCTCGTCAATTTCGAGATAAAAAACTTCTTAAAGTAATTAAAGAAGCACTTAAAAAAGCCAACCTTAGTCCTGACCATTTAGAATTAGAAATAACGGAGGGTGTATTAATGACAGGCCAGTCTTACATTACAGAAGCCTTGATTGAACTACAAGAATTAGGTGTGAAGTTATCCATGGATGACTTTGGTACTGGTTATTCATCACTCAGTTATTTACGACAATATCATTTCGATGTGCTTAAAGTTGATAGAAGTTTTGTGAATGGTATTACCATTAACAAAGAAGACCGAGACTTGGTTAAAGCGAGCATTGCGATAGCTCATAGCTTGGGTTTAAAAGTAGTCGCCGAAGGCGTAGAAATCAGTGAACAGCTCAATATTTTAAATGATTTAGGTTGTGACTACGTACAAGGTTATTACTTTAGTAAACCAATGCCGGCTCAGAAATTCTTAGATTATACAGAGAATTACCAGATAGAAACTTAATCACACTCTTTCAAGGTGATTCTCCCTTCATTATCAGTCTTTTTAATAAACATTTTGAATTAATTAGACGATCGGTCTATTATATTGTGATGACAATAGAAATAACAAAGCCACGGCGTGGTAGACCGCCAAAAAATACGACTGATAATCGAGATACACGCGCAGAACTAATACGTAGCGGACTCGAACAACTGACTGAAAGTGGATTTTCCGCATCAGGTATTGATCCTATATTGAAAAAAGTGGGCGTACCGAAAGGATCTTTTTACCATTACTTTAGTAGTAAAGAAGCTTTTGGTTTAGCCGTGATTGATAGTTATGCAAACTATTTTGCGCATAAACTGGATACATATTTATTAGATGAGAGCTATCCAGCACTCACCCGTATTGCTAACTTTGTAGAAGATGCAAAGTCAGGATTGGCTTATCACCACTTTAAGCGCGGCTGTTTAATTGGCAACCTAGGTCAAGAAGTGGACTTGTTGCCTGAAAGCTTTCGCCCCATTTTAAGCCATGTTTTTATTACTTGGCAAAACCGTATAGCTGACTGTTTAGAGCTTGCAAAAGCAAACCATGATCTATCACAAAGCGCAAACACGGAAAAGCTAGCAGAATACTTCTGGATTGGCTGGGAAGGTGCAGTCAGTCGAACACGATTAACACAAAATACGACACCAATAGATAACTATTTTCATCATTTTATGACGGGATTACCCCGCTAAAATTTATTTTCAATATTTAATAGACGATCGGTCTAATAGGAGCAATATATGTTCAAAGGCGTTTTAATTGAAAAAGATGAACAAGGATACCGTTCTGCTTTACAACAAATAGAAGAGAGTGTGTTACCGGAAGGTGATGTCACCATCAAAGTAGCTTATAGCACTCTGAACTATAAAGATGCATTAGCAATCACAGGTAAAGGACCTGTTGTACGTAACTTCCCAATGATCCCCGGAATCGACCTCGTTGGTACAGTAGAAGAGACTGCTAGCGATAAATTTAAAGTCGGCGATCAGGTTTTACTTAACGGCTATGGTGTAGGTGAGGTTCATTGCGGCGGCCTCGCTGAGAAAGCACGATTAAACAGCGATTGGTTAATTCCTTTACCTAATGCTTTTTCTGCTCGTCAGGCCATGTCCATTGGTACTGCTGGTTACACAGCTATGTTATGTGTGATTGCATTAGAAAAACATGGCATTACTCCTGACAGTGGTGAAGTTTTAGTAACAGGAGCAAATGGTGGTGTTGGTAGCTTTGCTATTAGTATTTTAGCCAAACTAGGCTATCAAGTTGTGGCTTCTACTGGACGTATGGAGCAAACCGAGTACCTCACCAAATTAGGGGCATCAGAGGTTATTGACCGTGCTTTATTAACTGAACCAGGCCGTCCATTAGCCAAAGAGCGTTGGGCAGCAGCAATCGATGCAGCTGGCAGCCATACACTTGCTAACGTTTGTGCAAGCCTTAAATATGGTGGCGTAGTCGCTGCTTGTGGTTTAGCACAGGGTATGGATTTATCTACCACTGTTATGCCATTTATTCTACGTGGTATTACCTTAGCAGGTATTGATAGCGTAATGCGCCCAACAGCAGACAGGGTTGAAGCTTGGGATCGATTAGCTAATATTTTAGATGCATCAGTATTTGATGATATTGCCAAAGAGATTACGTTAGAAGAAACGATTGATACCGCTGAACAACTGATTCAAGGAAAAGTACGCGGACGCGTGGTTGTGAATATTGCAGGTTAGCTTTGTAACAGATAAAAACAAAAAATGAAATATGCCCACTTTATGTGGGCATATTTTTTTAAGCAGAAAAAGGGGTCGCTAATGCTTCATCTGGAGATACAAAAGGAATATTTAAGCTTTCAGACACGCTAAGGTTAGTCACTTTACCATGCATTACATTTAAACCATTTTTCAAATGTTTATCTGTTAATAAAGCGTCTTTATAACCTAACTTAGCAAGACGTAATATATACGGTAATGTCGCGTTATTAAGCGCAAACGCAGAGGTTCTAGCAACAGCTCCAGGCATATTTGCTACACAATAATGCACTACATCATCAACAATGTAAGTTGGATCACTATGCGTTGTTGCTTTGGACGTAGCAAAACACCCACCTTGATCAATGGCAACATCCACTACTGCAGAACCAGCACGCATTTTTTTAATCATTTCTGCACTTACTAATTTAGGTGCCGCAGCCCCCGGGATTAATACACCACCGATCACTAAATCAGCATCTAAAACTAATGATTCAAGGTTATATTTATTAGAGTAAGCGGTTTTAATAGTGGAACCAAATTGTGCATTTACTTTACGTAGGGTATCAATATTGTTGTCAACAATGGTAGTGTCTGCCCCTAATCCAATTGCCATCTGTGCTGCATTACAACCGACAACACCACCACCAATAATTACTACTTTAGCTGGTGCAACTCCCGCAACACCACCTAACAATAAACCCACACCACCATGTGACTTCTCTAAACATGCAGCGCCTGCTTGAATAGACATACGTCCAGCCACTTCCGACATTGGGGCTAATAACGGTAAGCTACCATTATCACTGGTCACGGTTTCATAAGCGATGCAAACTGCTTTACTATCAATTAGGTCTTGAGTTTGCGCAGGATCAGGAGCTAAATGTAAATAAGTAAATAATAATTGATCAGGGCGCAACATTGCACGCTCAACAGCTAATGGCTCTTTTACTTTTACAATCATCTCTGATTGAGCAAAAACCTCTTCAGCTGTCGCAAGTATTATTGCACCTGCATCAATATATTCTTGGTCACTACAGGCAATTCCTTGACCTGCTGATTGTTGGATATAAACCGTATGCCCTGCTGATGTAACTTCTTTAACACTAGCTGGTGTCATACCTACACGGTACTCGTGAACTTTAATCTCTTTTGGTACGCCGATAATCATATACTGCTCCTTAGAATGATAGTGACTTGTTTAATAAATAAGCGTTATCAACAGTATAAAGATTAATAAATAGTTTTATTCGCTCTATTTTTTTATTTTTCTGTATTTTTATAGATTAAAATATTACATATAAGTATTATTGCAGTTAATAATTTTACGATATTGAAAGGATGCAGTTTATGTCACTAGATAGGATAGATAGAAATATATTACGAGAGTTGCAAAAAAATGGCCGAATTTCGAATGTAGAATTATCTCAAAAAATTGGGTTAAGCCCAACACCTTGTTTAGAGCGGGTTAAACGTTTAGAAAAGCAAAAAGTCATTCAATCTTATACCGCTCTACTTGATCCTGAGCATTTAGGCGCCTCTTTACTCGTCTATATTGAGTTAACCTTAAAACGTTCTAGCCCAGATGTATTTGAACGCTTTAATGAAGCAGCGAAACAACTAGACTCAATCTTAGAATGTCATCTGGTTTCTGGTGATTTTGATTACCTCTTAAAAACCCGAGTTGCAGATATGTCAGCTTATAGAAAAGTACTCAGTGAAACACTATTATCACTGCCTAATATTAAAAGCTCTAAAACCTATGTTGTAATGGAAGAGGTAAAATACCTCACCACTATCAACATTCCTAATTAATCAATACTAATATAACCATCCAAATAAGCACTGACTTGATAGACCTTAAACGTTAAGGCCTATCAATAATTTAAGGTGTTTATTTTTTTACAATTTTAAAATTGTCCCACGCCTGTGATGTTGGCATAACTTCTAAACTGTTAATATTAAGATGCGCAGGCTGCTCCGCTATCCATAAAATAATATCTGCAATATCTTCTGGTTGAATCGCGTTAGCGCCTTGATAGATTTGATCATACTTATCTTGGTCGCCATTAAATCGAACCAAACTAAACTCACTCTCAGCCATACCTGGCTCCAAGCTCGTCACTCGAATACCTGTGCCTGCAAAATCACTACGTAGATTACGTGAAAACTGTGCAACAAAGGCTTTACTTGCGCCATATACATGGCTACCAGGATATGCCCAGTTACCAGCAATGCTTGCCAAGTTAATAATAGTTGAAGAAGGTTGTGCTTTTAAAGTTGCTAAAAAACTGTGAGTCACATTGACTAAACCTGTGACATTAGTATCAATCATAGTATGCCAATCAGATAGTTTTGCTTGATCAGCTGGCTCCGCTCCTAATGCAAGACCCGCATTATTCACTAGAATTGCTACTTGTTTAAACGCATCCGGTAAGTTGCTAGTAAATTCAGCAACCGCTTCGCTACTACGAACATCTAACACCGCATAATAAACACTAGTTAAAGGTGATAACTCTTCGGTCAATGCCTTTAAGCGCTCTTCTCTTCTACCGGTAATAACTAAAGGGTAACCCTGTTGGGCAAATTTTTTCGCCGTTGCTAAACCAAAACCAGCTGTTGCACCGGTAATAAGTACTACAGGACGTTGTGATGCAGTCATATCGAATTCCTTAAAAAATACAAATGAGAATGTATCCAGTTGCTTAATTTAAAACCCTGAACACCTATAATAGAGAGCAGTAAGATAAAGTTAAATAACAATCTTTACCTTACTGCTATTAATCCCGCTTAGATAGGGGCAATTAATAGATTAAAGATCTGTAAACTCAGTAAATACAGCATCTAATGTATCAACAATAAAATCAGCTTCTTCATGTGTTAACGTTAATACAGGGCAGAAACATAGGGTATTATTTAGATATTTAAACGAACGGTTAGTACGTCCGATAATTAACCCTTTTTTCATACATGCACCAGCAATTTTAACGGTTACCGTTTCAGCTACAGGTGTTTTAAGCTCTTTATCGCTGACGAGTTCGATACCTAGTAACAAGCCTTTACCGCGTACATCGCCAATAATGGCATGTTTTTCCGCTAAACCATGGAATTTTTCTAATAAGTAATCCCCCATTACAGCACAGTTTTCAACTAGATTTTCTCGTTCTAAAATAGCTAAATTTGCAAGTGCTGCTGCATGGCCTGCTGTGCAACCTGCGTATGTACTAACATCACGGAAGTACATTTCACGATCATCTCCTTCCGACAAGAACTCTTCGAAGATGGCTTCTGTAGTCACTACACATGAAATGGCTGCGTAACTAGATGCTACCCCTTTTGCTAGCGTCACAATGTCAGGCTTTATACCGTAGTGCTGGTAGCCAAACCACTCTCCCGTTCTGCCCATGCCACATACCACTTCATCAATATGAACTAACACGTTATATTTTTTACAGATTTCCATCACCGCAGGCCAGTAGCCATCAGGAGGAGTTATCACACCGCCACCCGCGGTAATTGGTTCAAAAATAACAGCACCTACCGTATCAGGCCCTTCTCTTAGGATCACTTTTTCTAGTTCTTTTGCCGCTAAAATACCGTAATTAGCCACATTACCAAATTGACTACGGTACTCACAACAATGTGGAAATTCAACAAAACCAGAAGCAAATGGACCGTAATGTTGACGGCGCTCTTCTTGCCCTGTTGCACTTAGCGTACCGATCGTTGAACCATGATAATCACGCTCACGATATAATATTTTATGTTTCTTCCCGCCATATTTTTGCTGGGAAATTTGACGTACAATTTTAAACGCTTTTTCATTGGCTTCAGAGCCTGAGCTTGCGTAATAAACACGGCTCAAACCAGGCATTTTCTCTAATAATTTTTCAGAGAATTCAGCTGCAGGTTCAGTACCTGCAGTACTTGCAAAGAAATTAAGTTTAGCTATTTGATCGCGTACTGCATCTGCAATTTCTGTACGTCCATAGCCTACATTCACACACCAAACACCACCTGATGAAGCATCAAGGTAACTGTTTCCCTTAGCATCCCAAACGCGAGACCCTTCACCCTTCACCATCACTAATGGGTCTTGATTTTTTAATACACTATGTTGACTCAAATGGTGCCATACGTGGTTACGATCTCGTTCGATTAACGTGCGTGTTTGTGCTTCCATCTGCCCTTCTCCTTGAATTAATGTGTCATACCAATTTTGTTGATTATGTGATTGGTATAAATATCGTCCATTTCACATTAACTTAGAAATAAAGTCTTTCCCTAGCACCAGCTGAATTATTCGATAGAGCCAGATTTTTATCTTGGATATCTCTCAATTTATAGAAAAACATGGCTCTACAATTAATCATTTTTGGCCCTACTCTTACCTTTCAAATGCAAGGATAGTAGCCTCGAAAATTACTAATATTAAGGAAGATAAGTGGAACAAATTTGGTACGTAATGCCTATTGTAATCTTTGCAGCGATAGTCCGGGGCTATAGTGGTTTTGGCTTTGCTGTCATTGCAGTGGTTGGTTTAAATTTCTTTTTTGAACCTCAGCAAAGTGTCGCAATTGTATTGTCTCTAGATGTCCTGTGCAGTATTAATCTGTGGAAACAAGCGGTTAAACAGGCAGACTTCCCGACTCTTCGTAAACTTATCTTCGGTGCTATCTTAGGCCTACCAATCGGTTATTGCTTCCTATTACTGATTCCAGCAGAGATTTTAAAACTACTTATTTGCGTAGCGATCCTCGGCTTGGCATTATTGCTTTTTTCTAGCTTTAGACCATTTAATGCCGATAAAAATAGCAGCAAGATAGGCTTTGGTGTGGCCGCTGGAGCAGGGACAGCAAGCGCTTCGATTGGTGGACCAATGATAGTTTATTATATGTTATCTAGTCATTTGAGTACCAGTACACAGCGTGCCACTATGATCTTGTTTTTCATTGCAAGTGAAGGCCTTGCGGTAATCTCGCTAATCAGTGGAGGGTTAACCGATAGTACCTTACCCACCGCAGTATTAGTCTTAATCCTACCGGCGCTGATTGCCGTGAAATATGGTCAGTACTTATTTAACAAAAAGCCTCCAACATCATTAAAAAGCTTTGCTTTACCGATCATGGTAGTGGTTGCACTGTTAGGCATGGCTAATAGCTTTGTCACTTTGACGGCTTAAGATGTAAACCTGAAAAATTTAAAGCCCTGCATAAACTCGGTTTATGCAGGGCTTATAACAAGTGGTTAGCAAACTGAAAAGGCGCTTCCGCCCGACTTCGAAGTTATAGACAGAGAAGCAACAGAACGTGATGACAAATAGCCACTGATATTGGTAACATCGATACTGCTTTTAAACACTTCAAATAAAGATTGGCCATTGAGTGAAAGCTCGATATTGTCCAATACTAATAGCGTCCTCAGAAACAAAAAGCTTGGCCTTTACAAACTCTATAGCGGGTGTTGTTGTATTAATGAGATAACTTAGTCAATCGCTCGGTGTTTTTGCAGAAACATCGGCGCTTAATAAAAGAGTCGCAGCGACTAAGCTTGTTGAATATTTTTTAAATATTTTAAGGCTCCCTTCCAATTAAAATTATCAGTAATACTTTTCTTCAAAAAGCAATAAAGCGTAAGTTGATCGCAACTTTAGGTTCATGTGAACTTTATAATGTTTTTGACAGGATTAAGCTGTTCGTATGAAAGAAAACTGGCTAAAACATTCATCATTTGATGACACATTCTTGTAATACTTATTTGAGAAGCTATATTGATACTTAAATGGGGATAAAAAAATTATGTTAATTACTGCACATCGAGGCTTATCTAGCGTAGCCCCAGAAAATACCTTAATTGCCATTCAGAAAGCCATTGAACTAGGGGCCAAGTCGGTAGAGATAGATGTACAGATTAGCAGGGATGGTGTGCCCGTTGTGATTCATGACTTTACCGTTAATCGATGTACCAATGGACGAGGCTTAGTGCAAGATATCGATTATCAGGATTTAGCTCGGTTAGATGCTGGATTATGGTTTTCCGATGAATATGAAAATGAACATATCCCTACTTTAGCCGCGGTGCTAGCACTGATAAAGAAACACGGTATCGCCTTAAACATAGAGTTAAAAATACAAAATGAAATACATATATTGGCTCTCTGCGAACAAGTAATCGCAGTTATTGAGGCCAGTAAAGTCACTACTGGACAATTAGTGTTCTCAAGTTTTCAACATCAAGCTTTATTATTATTAAAACGTCTTAAACCAAGTATTCGTCGCTCTCAGTTATGGGAAAAAATTCCTGATAATGCCTTAAAAATGCTAGAAGATATCTATGCCTTCAGTGTCAATTGTGATTACCGTTTTTTAAAAAAAGAACAAGCCATTAAAATCAAACAGGCGGGCTATCAAATACATTGTTATACGATTAATGATCCAGCATTAATTGAGCCACTAAGGCCCTTACATGTGGATAATATTATTACCGACTGGCCGCAACGCTTTTAAGTATGAGGTGAGCATCAAGATGAGTATCGAATTATCAGATAGGCAACGTCATATTTTATCTTTAATAACACAACAAGATTATTGTTCCATTGAACAACTCTCAGCTGACTTTTCAATCACTAAACAAACTGTCAGACGCGATATTAATACCTTATGCGATTTAGGATTAGCACGCCGTCATCATGGTGGAGTGAGCGTTCCTGCCTCCTTAGAAAATAGTAGCTATGTTGCACGTAAAACGTCTTTCACAGATGCCAAACAAAAAATTGCAGCACAAGTTGCACAACAAATCCCTAATGGCAGCACTTTATTCTTAGGGATTGGCACCACGATTTCTGCTATCGCAGAACAACTCGGAGGCCATCAAAAATTACGCGTGATCACGAATAACTTTGAAGCTGCGTCCATCTTATCTCACTATGATCATATTGAAACATGGATTGCTGGAGGTCGTTTACGCAACGGAGATAGGGATATTGTTGGAGAAAGTAGCCATGATTTTTTCCAACAGTTTATTGCAGATATTGGCATTATTAGTTGTGCTGCGATTACTACTTTAGACAGTACAACACATAAACCTGTCGATTGGTGTTTAGAGCATGAACTACAAGAAGCAAAGGTAAGCCAAGCAATCATCAACAACAGCTTGCAAACGTGGTTAGTGGCTCATGGTACCAAATGGCATCGACAGGCAAATACTAAAGTTGCCCCCTTAGATAGCTTTAATCAAGTATTTAAGGGGTGAATAAAGTCACTTAAATTTATTTAAAATGTAGGTAATAAAACACGAGTAGCATCAATGAACATCTGCACCGACATCATTAATAGCAACATGCCCATTAAACGCTCTAAGGCTTTTAAGCCCTTATCTTTTAAAATTTTGTAAAGCTGTGGTGAGCATAACAAGACAAGTACAGCGAACACCCAAGCCAATAATAATGCTGTAAATAGCCCACCGGTATGTTCCGCGTTAGTTTTCGCCAATACCAATAAAGTCGCCAATGCACCGGGGCCGGCAATCATTGGAATAGCAATCGGTACTACCAAAGGCTCATCGCCTTTACTGGTTGCAAATAGGTCACCACCACTAGGGTTAGGAAAAATCATTTTTAAGGCGATCACAAAGAAAATAATACCACCAGCCAAGCTAATTGCAGGCGTTTCTAAATGAAACAGGCTTAAGAATTGCTCTCCAAAAAACAGGAAAATAATCAAAATAACCAAGCCAATCAACATTTCTCGAATAATAATTTTAGAGTGTCTTTTTTTATCTATATTTTTTAGAATACTTAATAACAAAGGCACACTGCCAAATGGATCCAATATAAAGAACAATAAAACAGCCGTTGAAAAGATTGAGAATGTATTTTCCATAAGCAGACACCTTACCTGGTAAAAAGCGAAACAATAATAATAAATAAGTAATCTAATTTTTGCACAAAAAATGGCTTAATTTAAAAGGTAAGCAGGGGTAAATAGTGGATATCTTTACAACACTTACAGCCCCAAATCAGCTATTTTGACAAACAAAAGAGACCCGTTAATGAGTGTGATTGGTATGGGCATTATATTTTTTTAAACGTTGGCGGCAAGGTAGGATTTAAATAAAAAGCCAAGTTAATCAAATAACTTGGCTTTAAGCTAAATTGAAGGTTATCGTTTACGTTCTTTCAGTGGCACCACTAAAACAGGGATACGTGAACGCGCTAGTACATTCCTTGCAACACTACCCAAGAACGTCTCTACAAAACCTTTTTCATGGGTCCCCATTACAATTAAATCCACTTCACGTTCTCGTGAATTTTTTAGAATGGCTTCCATAGGAAAAGATTCAATAATATTAATCGATTTAATTTGCTTTCTCACAGCAAGATCTTCTGGGTCTGTCACTTGCGCCCAAAAGTCCTCCTGTTTTGTCGCCAATTTGGCTTTTGCTTGACGTTTACGAGACCCTAACATTTCAGCGCGTTGTACCGAGTCCATCACATAACTTTCTAAGGCAATTCTCGCATCACTGGAAAGCTTTTCTACTACGTGTAATACATGTATTTCAGCCCCCGTTTTTTTTGCTAAAAATGCAGCATATTTAAAGCACTCATTAGAACCCTGTGATAAGTCGGTACAGTATAGAATTTTATCAAATTGAAACATAATCTATCCCTTTATTGTTAACCTGCTTTAGTTGTCTGAAGCAGGTTATTAAACAATCTAATATCCTAGTAGTCTTGGCATGGTCAACGCGATTTGCGGTATATACGCAATAATAATCACCATGATTGTAGACACAAATGCAAACGGCAATGCTTTCGCAGTTACTTCTTCTAAAGGTGTATCGGAGATACCTGAAGCAACAAATAAGTTCTCACCCAATGGCGGCGTTGAAAAACCAATCGACAAGCTACATACCATCACAATACCAAAGTGCACAGGGTCAATCCCTAGCGTGTAGGCAACAGGCAACAATACCGGCGTTAAAATCATAATCGCCGCAAGCGTTTCCATGAACATCCCCACAAATAACAAGAAAGCAATAATCAATAACCAAATTAAGTATAGGTTATCAGTTAAACTTAACATTGATTCAGCCACAATCCCTGGTATTTGGTTTTCTACTAAGATACGACCAAAGGCGGTAGCAGTAAATAGAATTAATAATACTCGACCTGATAACCAAGTTGTTGTTTCTAAAGAGTGAATAAGATCTTTCATCTTCAACTCTTTATGGATAAATATCCCCACAAAAAGTGTGTAGAAAATAGCAATAATTGCTGATTCAGTCGGAGTAAAGAACCCCGAGTAAATACCGCCTAGAATCACTAATGGTGCTAAGATAGACCAAATGCCTGAACGTGCTGCTTTACCAATTTGCGCAATCGACCAACCTTCGCCGCTACCTTTAAAGCCGTAGCGACGACACTGAATGTAGTTAAGTGTCATTAAACCTACAGACATCACCACTCCTGGTAAGAAGCCAGCAATAAACATTTTTGGAATAGAGATACTTTGGAACTCGCCGTGTTTTGCAATCGCATCTAATGGCACAACTAACCCCAAGGCTGAAATACCAAAGATAACCATTGGAATAGAAGGCGGAATAACAATCCCTAGTCCACCCGATGATGCAGTCACCGCAGAGGCATAGCCTTTATCATAACCACGATTCACCATCGCAGGGATCATTAGCATACCAACTGCGGCTGTCGTCGCTGGACCTGAACCTGAAATAGCACCAAAAAACATACACGCTAAAATAGCAGCAGCAGACATACCACCAGTGACAGGACCTGCAAAGCTTTCAGCTAGAGTCACTAATCGTTTAGATATCCCAGATGCTTCCATCAATGCGCCAGCTAATATAAACGCGGGTAATGCCATTAATGGAAATGACCCCACCGAGTTAAAGGCAATTTGTACAAATTTAATTGGATTTTCATCTAGGTAGAAAAATGATGCCAAAGCAGCAATACCTAATGACACCATCACAGGTGCGCCCAGAATTAATAAGGCTAAGAAGGATCCAAATAGGACCATTACTATGGATGCTTCACTCATAGGTTATTCTCCATCTTCCCTGTGTGTTTTTTGTTTTCTACATCATTAGCTGTAGATTCTTCTTGCA
Organism: Psychromonas sp. KJ10-5; assembly: GCF_055808325.1. Lineage (NCBI taxonomy): Bacteria > Pseudomonadati > Pseudomonadota > Gammaproteobacteria > Alteromonadales > Psychromonadaceae > Psychromonas > Psychromonas sp. KJ10-5. The sequence continues at coordinate 2,656,827 of NZ_CM147864.1, forward strand.
TGTCGTGATTCATTAATTCGTTCATCTCTTGCGATTCAGGATCAATTACCTCAACACCTTTAATATATTTTAAGTAGTTAACTTGTAAGATACGGATAGTCATTAACACAAATGCGATTGGTAGAATTAAGTAGATATATTTCATTGGAATACCTAGCGTTTGAGACTTCCAAAACAGATTCATTCTGTTGAAAACAAAGTCATAACTTAGGTAGATAAAATAACTATTAAAACTTACCCACAGTAGATCTGAAGCTAACTCAAAAAAGGTTCGGAGTTTTTGTGGCAGCCATTTGTAGTGAAAAGTAACGCGGTTATGCGCTGACAGTTTTGCTGCATAACTTGCCCCCAGAAAAACGAACCATACAAATAGGTAAACGGATAGCTCCTCACTCCAAGTAATGGAATGGCCAAAAAGTTCGCGGGAGAGAATTTGAGCAAAAAGCAAAGTAACAAAGGTTACCAGTAATGCTCTACATAGATAACTTTCTAAGTTATCGAATATTTTAAAAATTATTTTCATCATTGTGTCCCTGTTCCCTTGAGAGAGAGCAGCACCTTGCTCTTAAAATAGGTTGTTATGCTGTTGTGCCTGCACCAATAAAAAGGGAGTGTTTCCACCCCCTTTTCAAACTATCTTTTAGATTTTCTCACGACCTAATAGGCTCAGTAATTCATTAATTTTATCTTTACCGCCTACTTGCTCGTAAAACTCAGGCCATACACCTGCTTGTGCTTTTTTAACCCACTCTGCTTCATCTTCTAACTGGTCAATTTCCATACCGTATTTAGAAACTAGCTCTTCTTTGATGCTGCCTTCTTTCTCTTTAATCCAAGAAAGGCTGTATTCAGTCGCTTCTTTACCAGCTTCTAAGATTGCTTGCTGCACTTCTTTAGATTGGTCTTGGAAAAGAGACTCAGACATAATTAAAGGCTCAAGAGAAAATAGGTAATGAGTCTCCGTTAGATATTTTTGAATTTCAGCAAATTTCATAGAGTAAATCGCTGCATAAGGTGTTTCTTGGCCATCAACAACTTGTTGTTGTAATGCAGTAAATGTTTCAGACCATGCTACTGGTGTTGGATTCACACCAAATGATTGATAAGTTTTAATAATCAGATCACTTTTTGGTACACGAATGAACAACCCTTTCAAATCATCTAAGTTTTTCACTGGACGTTTTGAGTTAGTTAACATTCTGAAACCTGAGTAGCTCCAAGCAAGGATACGAACATTTGCTTGTTGTAATGTTGTTTCTGTTAAACGCTTTTCAATATCACTGTTAATCACTTTTTCTGCTTGATCAATATCTTCAAATATATATGGAAGAGAAAGTAGACCTACAGAAGGGCTGAATGGTGCTAAGTTGTTAGCTGCGATGATAGACATATCTAAAGTACCTAGTGCCACATCATTGACTGTCGCCTGTTCAGAGCCTAACTGCCCATTAACAAATAACGTAGTGTTAAATTTGTCATTAGTTTTTTCAGCTAAGACTTCAGTGAATTTGATGCCTAATGCTTCTTGAGCACTACCACCACCATCACCAACAGCCATTTTCCATGTTGCTGATAACGCACTGGTTGATAACACTAGACCTGCAGTCAGTGAAAGGGCTTTAATAAGTTTCGTTTTTTGCATTTCCATTACCTCATTTTTTATGATGATTTTTTCGCACTAGATATAAGCGCGAGAATCCTAATTGAATCTAAAAAAGACCTTTTCCAGATCCATATGCAGCATACGAGCTAACATACTTACTTTTATGGCATAACCTGTTATGCCAACATTATCATTATCCAATTGTTACTTATTTAGGTTATATTTATTAATCACAATACAGATTAACAAACAAAAACAAATAATAAAAACAACTAGTTAATAAAATATTTCATCGTAATACGATTATTGTACGAACATGATTCGAGAGTCCCTAAGGGAACAATTGCATAGCTTATTGAGCAACAAAGCAACTCTCTAAAAACATAAAATAGAATATTAATACTAGGTTATTTCCCATTATTTAAAATATAATTAACTTCGTATCTATTTAACTTAAACCTTGCAAACGTTTGTAACCATTTGCTGAACATTCCCATTTTTCTGACGCCACCATGAATCGCTTTTTATTATTTTTGTATGATGTTCATGATCTGCTTTCCTTATTTAAACTACACTTCGACAAAATTAGTTACAGAGCCAATTTTTGAAATTAATGGGCCACAAGTTAAATTTTGACACCATACCGTGATAAATCTTGGCTTAGAAATTGCCTATCTATAAGGTGGTGAGTTGCATTGAAAACCAGTAACATTTTTCACCAAACAATTTGCTCGAATTTTATACAGGTGACGTAATGGTTGATTTTTTAATAAATATTGAATTGCATCAAAATAGTACTTATCAGCAACAGATCCGTGAAAAATTAGTCGAGTTAATTGAACAAGATACCTTTGGTGACAAAGCCTTACCATCGGGTAGAAAGATGGCACAGTTATTAAAGGTATCACGTAATACAGTAGTATTAGTTTATGAAAGCTTGGTCGATGAAGGTTATTTAGTTGCACGGAAACGCAGTGGATTCTTTGTTCATCCTGACCTACTTATGGTGCAACGTCTCACCAATTCGGTGCAAAAAGACCCTGAAGGATTACAACGCACAGCACGTCAACCCGACTGGTCTAAACGAATGTTGAAACAACCCAGTCGATTATCCACATTAAATAAAGATGAAAATTGGTTAAAATACCCTTATCCATTTATTTATGGCCACATCGATGTTAATGAATTTCCACTTTATCAATGGCGAGAATGTTCGCGTATTGCAGAAAGTAAAGGCAAACTCCATGAATGGGTAGAAGGTTATATCGATATGGATGACCCTCAACTGGTCTCACAAATACGCCAACAAATTCTCTCTAAACGTGGTATCACAGCCAAATCAGATGAAATACTGATCACTTTAGGCACACAAAACTCACTGTTTTTATTAACCAACTTATTAGCCGATCAATCAGTCACCTTTGGTGTTGAAAACCCTGGCTATGCGAACTTGCGTCATATCATCTCCCTGTGTGATAGCCCAATGAAAGCACTTGATATTGATAATGCGGGCTTACAGCTGGGTAAACAATTAAAAGGCTGTGATTATGTGTTCACAACCCCAAGTCACCAATACCCAACTACGGTGACTATGAATGTAGAGCGTCGCAAAGGCTTATTAGAGCAGGCCTGTAAAGATGATTTCATCGTGATTGAAGATGACTACGAGAGTGAAGTTAACTTCATTGAACAACCATTACCTGCATTAAAAAGCTTTGACCAAGATGGTCGCGTTATTTATGTAGGCAGTTTATCTAAATCTTTAACACCCGGCATTCGTATTGGCTATTTAGTAGCAGATAGCTCATTAGTTAATGAGTTACGTAAACTACGCGCTTTACATTACCGCCATCCACCCTCTAATAACCAACGTATCGCGGCACTCTTTATCAGCCAAGGTTATTATGATAGCCATGTTAGACGTATGCGTCGTACCTTTGAAAAGCGATGGTTATTAATGGAACAAGGTGTAAAAAAATATCTCAGCACCTGTAAAATACATGCCACCCCTGGTAGTTTTTGCTTTTGGATTGCCTTGCCTATTAATGTCTCTAGCCATGATTTACGAGATAAAGCCGCGCAACATGGAATATTAATAGAATCAGGTGATACGCTATTTATGCAAAAAGATGCCCCTAAGAATTATATTCGGTTAGGTTTTTCTGCCATGAACAGTGATAAAATTTTGCCTGGCTTAGAAATTTTAGGTGGCCTCATCACTGAGTTAAGCCATGGTTTTATCGAACCTTTACAAAAACGTGTTGTGTAAAATGAATTAACTTAAAATAGTATCGCTCTAATAATACCAATTACATTAAATAAGTGTTCTCAATTTTGCGAAGGAAAAATCACTTAGTTTAAAGCGTTAGTTGAGCCTTTCGAAGATTAACTTCGTTAATTAGTATGATTGGTACAATATCCCATATTAAACTAATCACCGCCTTGGTGATTAGTGACAAACTTATTACTCCCCCTATCATCTGATATCACCAATAATATTATGATGTGAATTTCGACACTGTTTGCTTGTCGATTGTTGCAATCAAAAAATAGCTCATATATCATCCAACAAGATAACGATAACTATTATCAAAATGATAATTGCTTTGTCTCTGAGGCATACCTAAACCGTACGTTCAGTTCAATCATCTATACTAATTAATAGGCGTATTTACCCTTAACCATTATGTCTAATCTAGCTAAAAAACCAGATTCACTCACCTCCATGTTTAACTTATGCAAGCAAGTTATCCCCTATTTAGATGGTAAGTTTGAAGATGTAGATTCATCATTGTTAATGACGCTTGAAGATGACCAGTGGCTTAAGGGAAATCATTATGACCAAGCTACTATCCGTGCATTACAAAATGATTTAAAACATCACCTCCCTAATGCAGGTAATGCTTACTACCAAGCTAGAACTTGGCATCTATTATGTTGGCAACCCATCTATATCGCTTTTATCAGTATCTATGGGCTACAAAAATTACCAGATTTTTCCTGTTTTAAACAACAACGTCAGCACAATGCAATTATTGGCTATGTATTCCAAAATAATACAATGTTAGCAGGCGATATAAAGCAATTGATCGTACAAGCAGGATCACAACTTGCCCCTTTGATTGAACATTACCGAATACAGCTTGATCACATTGAGCGCTGTCGTCCAGGTTATGCCCATCGTTTTGTTGCCGATTTAATTTTTGGTAATTTACTGAAAGTAAAAGAATTAATAACAGGTTTTAATGATCAAGATATTTTATTACATGCTCAGCTCTGGGTTGATGCCATGGGCTTGCCCAACAAGTTATTGGATTCGTTAAAACCTCGACATGATAAGACTATCGACTTCATCAGAAGCAGTTGCTGCCTTGCTGATAAGATAAATGAAAACCTCTGTGCAGATTGCCCAAAAGTACATAAAAATAAACAATAAGATTCTAATCATGAGTTTAACCAATCAACAAACTGCTTTACCTATTAGCCTAACCACCCATGACCTAGTTGTGGGCTATTCAATGCCTGTTGTTAAAGGCGTTGATTTAACTATTCAACCAGGAAAAATTAGCATATTAATAGGCTCTAATGGATGTGGAAAATCAACCCTATTAAAATGTTTAGCCCGTGTACTCCCTCCCATTAGTGGTCAAGTATTGTTAAATGGCAAAGCCATTCATCAGCAACCAGCTAAAAAAGTGGCTAAAATGATGGCCTTATTGCCACAAGGGCCAATCGCACCAGAAGGTTTATCGGTTAAAGAGTTAGTCTCACAGGGGCGTTACCCACACCAAAGCTTTTTAAAGCAATGGAGTAAAGAGGATGAGCAAGCGGTTGAACAAGCAATGCAGCAAGCAAATGTTGAAATGCTAGCAGACCGTTCTATTGCTGATTTATCAGGTGGTCAACGACAACGATGTTGGATTGCTATGGTATTAGCACAACAGACAGATATTATTTTATTAGATGAGCCAACCACTTACTTAGACTTAAAAGTACAAGTTGACCTATTAAACTTACTCAGCGACTTAGCCCACCAGCATCAACGTACCCTAGTTATTGTGTTACACGAACTTAATTTAGCCGCCACCTATGCTGACCATTTAATCATGATGAAAGAAGGTAAGGTATATGCACAAGGTACACCTGATCAAGTATTTAATGCTGATAACCTGCAAGCTGTATTTGGATTAACCGCGAAGGTCATGAAAGATCCCGACAGTGATGCTTTACTGTGCATTCCAATGACTCAACAATCTTCTCAGGTAGCATCATGACTCGTTCAAAATGGCTAAGCTGGTCAGGCATAGTGATCATGCTAGGTTTATTATTGTTTGCATTCATCTGGCATTTATCGATTGGTACCAAAATCATCCCCATCGATGAATTGATACAATCTTTTTATGCTTACAACCAAGATAATTTTAATCACCTGATTATTCAAGAGCTACGATTACCTAGAGCATTAATCGCAATCTGTGTTGGTGCTTGTTTAGCGGTTTCTGGTGCATTAATGCAAGGCGTTACACGCAACCCTTTAGCAGATCCAGGACTACTAGGCATGCTCACCGGAGCTGCATTAGGGGTAGTCTATTGGTCGACTTTCGTCAGTAGCGCTTCTTTAGTTTGGCTACCTTTAGTTGCTGCTATAGGTGCTTTAATCAGTGCAATCATTGTATGGAGTATCGCATCACGTGTTACAGGTGGTATTACCCCCTTAAGTTTAATTTTGTCTGGTTCTGCTTTTACCGCTTTTACTGGGGCGTTATTAGCTATACACCATCTGCTAGACCAACACACCTTTGAAGAAATGCGCACTTGGTTGGTAGGCTCATTGCTAGCTAGTAACTTAGCAACCCTCTACTGGTGCTTACCTTGGATTATCATAGGTTTGGTTGCTGCCATTATGCTTGCTCCAAGTGTGACTGCTTTATCTATGGGAGAGGAGGTCGCCACAGGGTTAGGAATTAATATTCCCCGTCGTAAATGGCAGTTATTGACTTGCGTTGTTATCTTAACATCTGTATCCGTTGCCTTAGCTGGGCCTCTCGGTTTTATTGGCTTAGTTATCCCGCATGTGGTCCGGTTCTGGGTTGGTGCAGATTATCGTTGGATTATTCCTTACTGTATTTTACTCGGTGCGGTATACCTATTATTTGTTGATACCCTAGCTCGTTGGTTAATTCAACCACATGAAATAGCGACAGGATTAATCACGATCTTGATTGGTGCACCATTATTTATTTGGTTAGTGAAAGTGAGGGTTCGTTAATGCATTTCACTTTACGCTTATTTAATCAAGCCATCTCATTACGCATTAACGGCTACGCTTTGTTATGCTCAGCCTTTTTATTTTCTCTGCTTTTAGCTACTTTTATATTTGCTACAACACAAGGAAGTTACCCTCTTTCATTACATGATAGCGTGATGAGTTTACTAGGACAGCAACAGTCAGTAATCGATCCACAAACCGACGTTATTATATGGGAGTTTCGTTTACCAAGAAGTTTAGTTGCTATATTGAGTGGTGCCCTATTCGCTTTATCAGGTGCATTATTACAAAATATGACACGTAACCCACTTTCTGACCCAAGCTTAGTTGGGATCAGCCAAGGTGCGGCCTTAGCCGTTGTGACATTGACTATTTTATTCCCTAATTATATTGATGACTGGCGTGAGATTGCTGCCTTTTTAGGGGCTGTCAGCATTACTATTGTTATTCAACTATTGCGAGGTAATGGCCACCCTCTTAAATTCATTTTATTAGGAGTAGGTGTTGCAGCCTTTATCAGCGCTATCATTTCTAGTTTACTCACCTACGGTGACTTGCCCTCTGCAATGGCAGCACTATCCTGGTTAGCTGGCAGTACACATAATAGTAACTGGCACGATGTCAATATGCTATGTATGGCTTTTATCTTGATCATATCTCTAACACTGTACCAAGCGAGAATGATGTCAGTGATCAGCTTAGGTGATGAAGTTGCCATTGGGTTAGGCATTAATCTGAAGGCCATCATGCTCATTCAGCTTACCATTTCCGTGGCAGCAGCTGCAGTTGCAACAGCTGTCGTAGGACCATTAGGATTTATTGGGTTGTTAGCACCGCATTTAGCTCGCAAATTAGTACGTTGCGGTCCTGTAAATCATCTATTTTTAACTGCATTAGTTGGCGCTATTTTAGTGTTAGCTGCGGATATTATTGGTAAAAATTTATTTGCACCAACACAACTGGCTGCAGGGTCAGTCACCGCATTAATTGGCGCGCCTTTATTCGCTTACTTATTAATGACGAAAAAAACATAATCTAAGGAATTGTTATGAAATGGATAGTAGGATTAATCGCTTTATGTCTCAGCATCAATGCTTTGGCTTTTTCTGTCACATTAACACATCAATATGGCACATTAACCATTGATAAAAAGCCATTAAAAGTCGTTTCTGTAGGGCAAGTTGACCATGATGATATTTTATCTTTTGGCGTTAAGCCGATCGCAATACGTGATTGGTATGGTAACCAACCTTACGGTGTGTGGCCATGGGCACAATCAGCACTAGGTAATGCTAAACCTGTGCTACTTGATCCTAGGATAATAGATTACGAAACAATAGCAGCGCTAAAACCCGACCTCATCATAGGCGTGTCTGCCGCTTTAGATGAAAAGGAGTACCAAAAGCTAAATTCAATTGCACCGACACTCGCAGGTCCTAGTGATTATGAAAAATGGACCATTCCTTGGGATGTTCGACATTTAATGATTGGAAAAGCACTAGGCTTTGAAGCCGTGGCTAAACAACATGTCACCTCATTACAGCAAAAACTACAAGAAGTTAAATCACAACATCCCGAATTTGAGGGAAAAACGGCAGCTGTTGCTTTTTATTATAATAAACAGCCCGGTGCTTATGCCAGCAAAGATCTTCGCTCTCAATTCTTAATGAGTTTAGGCTTTATTATCCCTGAAGAAATTGACCAAATTGCTGGTGATGCTTTTTATGCTTCATTCAGTGAAGAGCGATTAGATCTTTTAAATAATGATATTGTTGTTTGGCTAGCCTCAGAGGAAGCGGTCGAAAGTGCTAGCACAGCTATCTTCCGAGAACGTATGCCTTTCTATAAAGACCATAAAGAATACTTTACAGGCGATCTTGTGGGAGGAGCTTTCTCTTTCTTCAGCTATTTATCAATCCAATATTTAATAGATGAGATGGTACCGGAATTGGCTAAAGTAACTGCTTCAGATTAATGGTTAATGGTTAATGGTTAATGGTTAATGGTTAAAAATAGGGTATGAGCTGTGTCACTTAATGCCCTATCACACTTTCTTCAACTTTAGCCATTTGTCGGTTATCCCTTACTAAACGTATAATGGTACTTAGATTTACCGTTATTAATGTTGCCTCTAATAATGTACCTCCAATAGACCCAACTAAAATATTATTAATTAACCAACATACGGCCCCAATTAAAAAGGCAATGCGCATTTTAATCCCTTTTAAAACAAACACAGCATAAGTACCAATACTCATGCCTAGCATAGGCCATAGATCCCAAATGCTGTCAGCAAAATAGATAGCACTACTAAGCCCTATTACAATAAACAATAAAGCGACAACAAGAGAAGAAACGTAAATAGCTGTTACAGTTCTAAACGCAGATAATAAAGCACTTAATGCAGAAACAATCGAGCCTAATAACAAATAATGTACAAGGTGATTTAAGTTAAACACCACCATCATAATTTTTAACTTTTTATCGTCCTTTTGGAAAAATGTACACACTCCAAGTAAAAAGCTCAGAAAGCCTAATAACTGTGCGAAAAATAACTGGTCGTTCATAAATTGAGTACTCTCATTAAAGTCAGTTAACGCGCTAACCAACCACCATCCACCGCGATCGTGTAACCATGCATATAACTAGCAGCTTCTGACGCTAGAAAAACACAGGGTCCAGCAACATCAACGGGTTTTCCCCAACGTTGTGCAGGGATCCGCGCTAAAATAGCTTCATTTCGTTCCAAATCTTCTCTTAATGCAGTCGTATTATTGGTTTCCATGTAACCCGGAGCAATGCTATTTACATTAATATTATGCGCAGCCCACTCATTAGCCATTGCACGAGTCAATCCCATTAACGCACTTTTAGAAGCGGTATAAGACGGTACTCTAATGCCTCCTTGAAAAGATAACATGGAAGCAATATTAATAATTTTTCCGCCATCACCTTGCTTAATAAACTGTTTTGCCACCATTTGAGACATAAAAAATGCAGTTTTAGCATTTACATCCATAACGTCATCCCAATCTTTTTCAGTAAAATCGATGGCATCCTCTCGACGAATGATGCCCGCGTTATTGACTAAAATATCAATGCGCCCATATTCTTTGATGGTTTGTTCAATAAGAGAAGGAATTTGTGCCTGCTTTAGCAGATCTGCCCTAAGGTCAAGAAAACGATGACCATTAGCTTGCATTTTTTTCATCGTTTCAGAGGGAGCGCTGCGATTAACACCAACAATATGGGATCCAGCTTCGGCGAGAGCGAGCGCTATCGCCTGACCCAATCCGGTGTTACAACCGGTTACTAGCGCAACTTTCCCTGTTAATTTAAAGGAATCAAGAATCATTGTAAGCCCCTTAACATTCGCACAGATAAATATAAATATCGTCAACAGATTCAGTTAAGCAATACCATGATTGCTTTGAACGGTGAAAAAGATGAGAAACGATATAATTACTATATGATGCATTAACGTTAACACCAACTAGTCCTCATCACACTAATTAAGTGTTTCCAAAAAAGATTAAACAACCCACTTTTATCCCAAGCTATCAGGTTAGATCATGAATAAATCATTAAAAGCAGCGTTACTCTCAGCACTTATATATCCCGGTGTCGGCCATCTTTCTTTAAAGCGCTATATTTCTGCACTAGTGTTTATCATTGGATTTTCAATTCCCATGATATTACTATTCAAGAAAATAATGGAAAAGGCTAACCAAGTTGTCGCCCAAATTGAACATGGCCAAATAGGTATGGATGTATCGTCCCTTTCAAATGCGCTAAACACTTCAGCAGCAGGAAGTATGCAAATGTTAGATGTCTATTCTTATCTTATGTTGGCAGTGTGGCTCATTGCACTGCTGGATATTTACCGAGTGAGGAATCATTAACAAAGGAGGTGACACCAAAGCAATCTTTGTATTCTTTGGTGTCATTGACTGGTCGTTATTTTTTCAATAATAATAGATCACAAGGCAACTCATTTAAGAGTGCCGTTGTAGTACTACCAACCCAGAGTTGCTCTAACTTGTTACGAGTCACTAACCCCATCACTAAAATATGACAGCTATTTTTATTAATATATGTCGCTAATACCTCTTCAGGCACACCCTCTAATAAAACACACTGGTTTGTAGCAATTCGGTGCTTTTTAGCAAAATCCATCAAACCTTGTTTATGTTGGGATAGCACCTTACTTTTATACTGGCTTAGTACCGAAGTCACATAATAACAATGTGCTACCATCCAACTTGCTTTTAACGACTTAGCCCAACGTTCAGCCAATGCAACAATATTCGCATCAAGTGCACCCAAGCGAGCATGCTCGTGAAGTGGATCAACGGCAGCCACAATACTTAAGGGTTGATGCCAAGCCTGCTTACTTAATAATAGTAACGGCGCGTTAATCGCGGTGAGACGTTGAAAAATAGAGTGTCGCTGGGCGACTGCATTATCTTCGATAACCACTAAACTCTGTGGGTCATTCGCTATCTCTGCATTTAAAACCGATAGATAATCGGTGGATTTATTGATGCTAACCTCCACATCAATAGCATTCATCGCGAAGAATTTAACTAATTGTGCTTTTTTTAACTCAATTTTTGCCATTATTTCATCAGATAATATTTCTTTCTCTGCAAATAAATGCCAATATCCGCGCCCCTTTAATTGTGCACTTGCATCAATGATGATTTTCAGTGTTTTTTGGTTGGGCAGGATCAGATGAACCATCTTATCCAATGACTTAGTTTGGTAAAAAAAGCGACTGTCGATAAACCAAATAAATTGTTCTTTTATCATTTATAAATTCACATGAATTAGGGGTTAATCGAGTATATTGTACTATTCTCACCATTACAATTTGCGCGTTATACAATGCCTAAAACAACTAATTAGCTTTAATATAGTTAATTAAAATATAGGCATAACGCCTAACATGACTAAAGAGTTGTTATGCACTTAGATCCTTTTATGCCACAAATGGTTAGTATCATTTTTATAGTGTTGGCTTTAGGTTTTATCCTAAAGTTATTTCACCAACCACATGTTGTTGCTTACTTGATAGTGGGCATTATTATTGGTCCATGGGGACTTTCATTAATTACCGACACCGAGAACATTGCTCGCTTAGGCGCTGCTGGTGTGGTATTTCTATTGTTTTTTGTTGGTATGGAAACCGACCCCAAAAAGTTAGTAGAAAACTGGAAACTGGCGATTTTTGGTACCCTTTTTCAAATTATTCTTAGCGTAACCTTTGTTTGGGTTTTAGGATTATTTTTCCACTGGGGTATCGAACGTATTATTCTTATTGGCTTTGTAATCAGTTTGAGTAGCACCGCTATTGTGATCAAGCTATTACAAGATACCAACACCTTAGACTCCAAAGTCGGACAAGGTGCATTAGCAATTCTATTAGCTCAAGACCTAGCAATTATTCCAATGCTAATCATTATTGGTTTATACCAGACCGATGCTGTTGAGAGTGCTCATGTAGGCAGACAAGTTATCGGCTCTATCGCTGCAGCCGCTTTATTGGCCTTTATTATTATCAAAAAAGAGGTACATATTCCACTGTCTAAGTGGTTAAAGCATGACCATGAGTTACAGTTGTTTGCAGGGTTAGGTATTTGCTTTGGTTTATCCATGTTAACCGCGTGGTTTGAACTTTCTACTGCGTTAGGAGCATTCCTTGGTGGTATGTTGATCGGAGCAGCAAAAGAAACGCAATGGGTGCATCATAACTTAAATTCTTTAAAGGTCTTGTTTGTCGCGCTATTCTTTATCTCTGTAGGCATGATGTTGGACTTGGATTTCTTAATATCCAACTGGTTACAGGTGGCCTCTTTAGTAATTGCAGCATTGTTAATTAATACTTTTATTAATGCGGGTATTTTGAAGATGTCTGACTTTTCATGGAAAGAAAGTATCTATACAGGTGCGCTGTTATCGCAAATTGGTGAGTTTAGCTTTGTATTAGCAGCCGTTGGAAAACAATCTAATATAATCAATGCTTACGGTTACCAATTAGCGATCTGTGTTATTGCATTATCGCTATTGATTAGCCCGCTGTGGTTAACTTCGTGTAAAAAAATAATCGGTTATAAAGTGTAAAACAAGATAAAAGATGCCCTAAATACAAGGCATCTATTATCAATTAACGATGGTTGTTTATAACCATCGTTTCTTCTTAAAGAGTAGAACTAAACTAATAGAAATAAAGCTCATAAAACCGAGTAGATAGAAATAACCATTAGCTACTTTCAACTCTGGAATATATTCAAAATTCATCCCATATAAACCGGCTAAAAAACCCAATGGAATAAAGATAGCCGTGATAACCGTTAATACTCGCATCGTGGCATTCAATTGGTGTGAAGTTACTGATAAATAGCCATTCACTAAGTCGCTGCAAATATCGTAATGCATTTGCGATAAGCTTAATAAACGCTCGATACGTTCATGGACATCAGTAACAGTATGCAAATCAGCTTGATTGATAATTGGCGTCTCATCAGTCACTAATATTTTTAATTCGCTACCAATATTACTATGATAATTAAAAGTACGTTTTAGCTTAGTTAACCGCGATTGATACAGGGTGATCTCTTGCATCATTTTATCGTCGCCACCGAGTTGAAACTTATCCTCAATAGACTCTAACTTTTCTTCAAATTCAAATAGTTTTTGCAGATAAATACCACAGCTATAATGGAAAATACGCAATGCTAAAGTGATAGGGCTTTTTGATAAATACTTCTTCCCTTCTTCGCTAAATAACTTGTCGATAGACATCGATGTTTTACGATGAGAAGTGATCACTATATTAGTGCCAACGAACATACTTATTTGTAAATGCTCAAAGACTAAATCATCACCTGGGTGATAAATACCTCGATACAGCATGAAGATATAGTTATCAAACAATTCAATTTTAGGTGGATGACGATCTCGTTGCGCATCGCTGATCGCCAAGGAATGACAACCTAACTCTTTCAACAAACTTTTTTCTTGAGCCTGATCGTGACCGTCAAAATCTATCCAGATTTGATAACTTGGATTTTGTTGCCATAACTCAATTAAAGACTGATCGCCATAAGTACACGATTTATCTGATTTTAATAACATACATCTGATCATAATATTTCTCTTTCTAGATGATTTAATACTAACAAAGTTGAGGTTAAGCTAGGTTTTACTTTTAGTCACCTTTTATTATTCAGCTAACCTCAATACAAACTGACTGTATTAGCAATCCGTTATTTTCCACTAGAAAAGCGATGTCTCTTGCAGGAGTAAAAAAATAAGCCAATATTTTAATACAATATCAATACCTTAAGTTTGAAATGAACTAAACTAGCGAGACTTGTTGTGAACAATACCAAGCCTAGAGGAGCACTTAATGGACTTATCACAAATTAACAATATTTTATCCTACAAGCTAATCACCGTATCTGGTCAAGCGATTACTGTGACACATCTGTTGTTGATCCCTGTGGTGATCTTAATCGGTATCGTTTTAACGCGTTGGATTGCTAAATTAATTACCAAGCGCCTTATTTCTAAAAAAGTCGATCCCAATGTGATTCACCTGTTAATGCGTGTTTTCTATATCATTGCCATGGCTATTTTATTAGTTACGACTTTAGAGCTGATTAATGTGCCAATTACTGCTTTTGCCTTTCTCTCTGGCGCGATTGCTATTGGCGTTGGTTTTGGGGCTCAGAATATTATTAACAATTTCATTAGTGGTTGGATATTAATGTGGGAGCGCCCTATTCGCATCGGAGACTTTTTGGAGGTTGAAGATGCTAAAGGTGTAGTAGAGGAGATCAATACCCGTTCAACCCGTATTAAACGCGTTGATGGCGTTCATTTACTGATCCCTAATAGTAAACTATTAGAAAATACCGTGGTCAATTGGACATTAATTGATAGTTTAGTGAGATCCTCGGTAAAAGTCGGTGTTGCCTATGGCTCACCAGCTAGAAAAGTTGCAGACCTTATTGCCCAAGCAACGACAGAACAAACTAAAATAGTAGAGCATCCAGCGCCCGTAGTGACCTTCGAAGACTTTGGTGATAATGCCTTAATGTTTGAAGTGACCTTTTGGTTGGACTCTAGCGCGGAAGGTGGTTTACGGGTAATGCGTAGCAATATTCGATTCCGCTTAGAGGAATTATTTGAAGAGCACAATATTTGTGTTGCTTATCCGCAACGTGATTTACATATTGATGGTTCATTAACGATCAACAAACAATAAGTAAAAGCGAGTACTCATTAAATTAATGATTAATTAATGAGATTAAAGTAAGTTATTGTTAAAATTAATAAAATAGAAAGTTATTAACACAGGTAATACTAATTATGTTTGAAAAACTACAGTCAATAGATCTCTCAAGCAACACTTTTTTTCAAGCGTTAATGAATAATAATACGGTACTCACTATCATCTTAATTTTAGTGTTAGTAACCTGTAAAATTTACCTTTTAAAAGTAGTAGAAAAAAAAGGTAAAAATAATAAACGTTTAAAAATCAATATTGTAAATAATACTATTACAATACTCATCTTCATTGGTATTTTTAATATCTGGGCTGAAGAGTTTCATAAATTTGCTATCTCCATTGCCGCTTTTGTGGTTGCCATCGTGATCGCGACCAGAGAATTTATTCAATGCTTTATTGGTTTTTTATATATTGTATCGAGCCGCCCTTTTCGAATTGGCGACTGGATACAAGTAGGTGATTATTACGGTGAAGTACACTCTATTGATTGGGCAAAATTAACCCTCTTAGAGGTCAATAGTGATTCTTACGAGTACACTGGTAAAACCTTATATGTGCCTAACAGCAAATTAATCACTTCTTCCATTAAAAACTTAAACTTTTTAAAACGTTACGCGATGCACCATTTCACAATTACCAGAGACGGCAGTGTTAATCCTTTTGTGTTTTTAGATATTTTATACGAAAAAGCACATGGTTATTGCGCCGATTTTAATGATGTTGCTATACGTTATAACCAACTCATTGAAAACCGTTTGGATGTTCATATAGCAGGCCCTGAACCGCACATCCAAGTCGCAACTTCAGATATTGGTGATACACAACTTATTTTCACTATTTTTTGCCCTACTGAACGCGCACTCGAGATAGAACAATCATTGACAGCTGACTTCATGAAATTGTGGTTTGAACAGCAACAAATGAATAATAAAAGCGATCATTCAAATTAAGTGATAGCAGCAAACAATGCTGTTTTATACTGCCCACGATAACCTCAATAATAACAGGAGGCATGATGTCATTAGATTTATTACCTGATTATATCGATAAAATTAATCATCATTTTGAAGCCGAAGAAGATATACAGTCGCTGGTAACAGAGATCTACGAGCAACTGTCTGATGAGCAAATTGCCATTTTATTAGAGTCATTTCCACTTAAATTAAGACTTAATTTATGGGAAGCGCTGAGCGATGAAGCACAGCAAAATATCTTTATCGTCATGAAACATGAGTCTAGAGAACTTTTACTCAATACTTTAGAAGATGAGCAATGTTTTCCATTGTTAACCAAGTTAGACGCGGTACATCTATTAGAACTTTCTGAAAGTTTAAATGACCGGTTTATTGACTACGCTGTTAGCAACATGAACGCTAAACAACGTAGTTTATATAAAAAATCATGTGATTATGCGCTAGATGAAGTGGGTCACTGGCAAAACTTTACAGAGATTCAAATACCACAACGTTTAAAACTGTCGGCTGTCAAAAAAGTATGTAGTAAAAAATTACCGACCTTTACTGAAGTAATATATATAGTCGATGATAATGCAGTATTGGTAGGAGAAATTGCACTCAATGCTATCTTCAAAGCACAAAGCGACCAAGAATATCAGGACGCCATTGAGAAGAATATTGAGTACATATTAAGCAATGAGAATATTGCGGACGCTTCTGAAAAACTCATTGATTTAGACCGTTCAGCTTTACCTGTAATCGATGAAAACCGGTGTTTAACAGGTCGTTTGGATTTACCAACAGCTTACCGTTATAAAGAACAAATATTAGAAGCACAATTAAATCAATCTGGTGGTCTAGTTGAAGAGGAAGACCTATTTAGCAACGTATGGCAAAGCTCAAAGAATCGAGCTGTATGGTTAGGTATTAACTTAGTCACTGCCTTTTTAGCATCATGGTTTATTGGCTTATTTGAAGCCACTATTCAGCAGGTGGTTGCTTTAGCTGTATTAATGCCAGTGGTGGCTTCTATGGGAGGAATTTCTGGGAGTCAAACCATCACCCTAATTATTCGCGGTTTAGCTTTAGGGCAAATTAATGATGCCAATAAGAAAAGCATCATAGCAAAAGAGCTGAAAGTAGGCGCTATAAATGGCATATTATGGGCCTTTGTGATCGGTGCTATTACCTTTGTCTGGTTCGATAACCCATTACTATCGTTAACTATTTTTATCTCTATTTTGGGTAATATCGTAATTGCGTCTTTATCTGGTGTGTGGGTACCTTGGATATTGAATAAATTCAATATTGACCCTGCCTTATCAGGTTCAGTGGTATTAACAACCGTCACCGATATTTTTGGATTTATTGTTTTCTTAGGTTTGGGAAGTCTTTTATTACTCTAATTTTCTTTAGGGGCATACTTCATAGTGCCCTTTCTTTTTAGTCTTTATCATTTAACCTCAGCCATGATTAAAAAATTAAAATCAAATGGTTAGATAACTCATTAGACAGTGCTGTAATTTTGCGTAATTAAGGAGAATGATTGAGGAAATAACGGGTTATTGAAAAGTAATTTAACGCATAAATCCATATAAATAGCAGTGTTGCTCCACTTTTCTTATCCAGTATTGGGATTATTTACGTTCTCACATGTGGGAATAGTTGTAAAACTTGCTCTATCATTTCTATTTTTTGATTATTCGCCAAGTAATTGGCATAAATATCACGACGAAATACTGGCGCATCATCAACTAAAAATAGTTGATTACTCTTTAAGTATTCAAAAGTAATTTGTCTTGGTAAGTAAGCAGAACCACCGGCATCTAAAATAAAGTTTAAAGCAATTCTCGGTTGACTCATAAAATGTTTCGCTTCTGGTGTATCTGGAAACTCGCGCAAATACTGTGCCGCAATTGATTCTCCATAGTCCACCATAATAAAGTCCTGTAATTGCACTTGGTTATATACATAATCAGGATTAGTTGTAACTAAGTGCAGTGGTACAGTTGCTACTTTTTCAGAAATAATCTCACCGACAAAAGTTGGCTCAAACAAGAAACCAATATCCACCACTCTATTCAACAAACTCTTACGTAACTCCGGTGCATTGTAAGTGTTAGTTAATAAGCTCACCTCATCAATATTTAAATGAATTTTTTGTAGCCAGTTCTGTAACACAATATCCCAAATAGTACTTTTTGCCCCTACTACTAACTGCATTGAATGTTGTGCGCTGATACCCACGTCTTGCTTGGTTTTTTGCCACATCAAAATCAATTCATTTGCATGCTTAATGAGTCTATGACCTTCCGGTGTTAACTTTAAATTTCTATTACTTCTGTCAAATAATAGTACCCCTAAATCATCTTCTAATAACTTAATTCGAGCACTAACAGCAGATTGAGTGATAAATAGATTTTCTGATGCGATACGAAAATGTAATGAGCGACTAACTTCTAAAAATGTTTTTAATAACTCTATTTTCATACACTCACCACTAATCAAAATTTTTAATCAAAGACCACAAAACAATTAATTTTATTATATAGCGTTTTGTTTATACACTCCACGCACTTAATCTGAGTGACCATTAAATACACTAAAAATAGTCAATATGGCTAGTATGCAGTTATCTGCAAGAGTTCCTATTTTGCTCAGATTTATAACCTTTTATGCGAACACTATCGCAACATAATCTGTGAAATATCACATAGGAATTAACTCATGAAAATTGCCATCTTATCTAGAAATCCAAACTTATACTCTACTCGTCGTTTAAAAGAAGCTGGTGAAGCACAAGGCCATCAAGTTGATATCATCGACACATTACATTGTTACATGGATATTACTAGTAGCCGCCCTACGGTACGCTATCATGGTGAAGAGCTACCGCAATACGATGCTATTATCCCACGTATTGGTGCATCGGTGACTTTCTATGGAACCGCTGTTGCTCGCCAATTTGAGATGATGGGCACTTTTAATATTAATGAATCAGTGGCAATCAGCCGCTCTCGTGACAAATTACGTTCAATGCAATTATTATCGCGAAAAGGTATCGGCATGCCACGTACAGGCTTTGCTAATAAACCAGATAATATTAAAGACTTAATTAAAAACGTTGGTGGCGCGCCAGTGGTAATTAAACTGCTTGAAGGCACACAGGGAATAGGTGTTGTATTAGCAGATACAGCTAAAGCAGCAGAAAGTATTATCGAAGCATTTATGGGACTAAAAGCGAATATTTTAGTCCAAGAGTTTATTAAAGAAGCTGGCGGTGCAGACATTCGTTGTTTGGTAATAGGCGGACGCGTTGTAGCGGCAATGAAACGCCAAGGGGCAGAGGGTGAATTCCGCTCTAATTTACATCGTGGTGGCTCAGCAGTGGTGGTCAAACTATCCAAAGAAGAACGTGAGACAGCCGTTAATGCCGCTAAGATAATGGGTCTGAATTTCTGTGGTGTTGACCTATTACGTTCAGAAAACGGACCAATGGTAATGGAGGTTAACTCTTCTCCTGGTTTAGAAGGTATTGAAAAAGCAACGGGCATGAACATCGCGGGCATGGTTTTCGATTTTCTTGAAAAAAGCCCAAAAACAACAACCAATAAAACACGTGGTCGAGGTTAATTAGATGAAAACATTACGCATTGGCGAGTTTGATATTTTACCGGGTACACAATGTAAAATTGAATTACCCGTTGCCAAGTTATATACAGATGCTGAAGTATCATTGCCTGTACAAATTATCCGTGGAGCTAAAGATGGCCCCACTATTTTTATTAGTGCAGCTGTACATGGTGATGAGTTAAACGGTATTGAAATTATTCGTCGTTTAATTAATAAACCTAATTTTAAAATAATCCGCGGCACTGTAATTGCAGTGCCTATGGTGAATGTTTATGGTGTTGTGAATCAAAGCCGTTATATGCCAGATCGACGCGATTTAAATCGCTGCTTTCCAGGGTCAGCAAAGGGCTCATTAGCGGCGCGTGTCGCACACATATTTTTAACACAAATAGTGCAACATTGTGACTATGGAATTGATTTACATACGGGGGCAATCCACCGCTCTAACTTGCCACAAATCCGTGGTGACATGAACGACCCTGAAACTAAAACATTAGCACAAATATTTGCATGCCCAGTGGTATTACACTCTAATGTAGTAGATGGTTCATTACGTGAATCTGCTGTGGACAATGGTACTAAAGTACTTTTATACGAAGCAGGTGAAGCATTGCGCTTTGATGATTTCTCAATTAATGCCGGTATTAAAGGCATCGAGAATGTGTTGCGCCACCTAAAAATGATGCGTCAAATAACCTCAAAACGTAAGTTAAAAGAACCTTATATTGCCAATAGCAGCGGCTGGTTACGTGCCAATGCCAGTGGTGTTGTTAAACATTTAGTTGAACTAGGTGACCGCGTAACAAGTGGCGATAAACTAGCAGAAATCGGCAGCCCTTATGGTGAAATTTTAGGGGTCGTTAAAGCAACTCGCTCTGGTATTTTAATTGGCCAACAAAATATACCACTAGTGCAAGAAGGTGAAGCTATGTTCCATATTGCATACTTTAAAGAAGACGATGAAGCAGTATTTGAGCACATTGAATCAGTACAAGATTTCTTGCGCCCTGAAGATGATTTAAATCGTACCAGTGCAACAGGAAATAAATAACATGCAATCTAAAGATAAAATGATTATTGGTCGCCTTGAATCAATAGATTTACCTGAACTAGGTATTAAAGAGATGCAAGTGCGTGTTGATACTGGAGCAAAGACCTCATCATTACATGTTGATAATATTGTCAAGTATATGGACAAGGGACAACCTTGGGTAAAATTTGATATTCACCCTGATATTCATAATGTCAAAAGGTTGATTTCTTGTAGCGCTTTAATTAGTGACATTCGCAAGATTAAGTCATCCAACGGTACTTCAGAGGAACGTTATGTCATTGAAACACCGATGACCTTAGGCAGTGAAACATGGCCGATTGAAATAACCTTAACTGACCGTGCTGATATGAACTATCTAATGCTATTCGGACGTGAGGCGATTGGTAAGCGATTACTGGTTGATCCTTCGAAAGTATTTTTAGCCAACCGTTAAAGTTTTAGCTTAACGCAGTATTATTGTACTGCGTTAATCAATCTACCGCTAATTTTTACAGTTTTGGCGGAAAGATTTATGCCCTTGTTTTTTCTGTTGATTCACTATTTCTAACAATGAGCTGATCTCAGCAGGGTCTGAACTTGCTTTGATCTTTTTAAAGGTATGAGTCATTTCACTTATTTGCTGTTGGTATTGCTTATACTGCTGTTTTTGCAGTTCGGTCAATTCATTAGATGATTCACCATGTTCACCATCCATATTTTCAATGACCACTGGCATTAATGCTTCAGCTTTGCCACTTAACATAATCAATTCATTAATATGATCTTGCATTTCTGCTTTATTATCAGCCTTGAAACCTTTGTTGTAAGCTCTTAACTCGCTTTTAATATACTTCATCGTATCGCCCAATACGGTTTCTTTAATGCCACAATGTTCGGCATGTGCAAACACTAAACTAGCAGGTTGAGTAAAAAATAATGCACCTAATAAAGTAAAAGCTAATTTGCTTTTGATCATACTCATCGTAATATCCTTTTAAAATGGAGAGGGGTAAATAAGGAATATACTCGGCTTACAAAAATAACACTACATTCAGTGTTATTTAACCTCAATTTTAGAAAGTGAAAGCGGGAGGATTTAATGCAAAAGTCTGCAAAAATAGCAATATTGCATCGTTTTACTTACCCATAACTGAGGCTATTTAAAATAATAGCCCAAGCCTGTTGCAGCAAAGAATCTATTATCAACGAAATCACTTCTATCCAAATAATGCTACAGGATAAATAGATGAAATAGGGTTAATTATGTCGATTTATATATACAACATTAGCGTTCAACTAACACCCAAACCACTCCCTTTCATAGGTTTATAATATTACAAAATAAATATTCATCGAATATCGTCCCAAATATGGAATAACCAATTAAATGAATATAACTATTTCTCCACACATTTAATAATCACGCCAAGAACTCAGGCCCCAAAACCTTAACCATCCCTTTTAAAATCAATGTAAAAAGCTATTTATTATTTTAAATATAAAAAATAAAACACCTAAAAATAGATAAATAACAGCTTAGTTATCTTAAAAAATTCATTAAACCTTCTATTTCATTAATAGAAAAAAGAAGAAATTAATAAGAGAAAAATCACATTAAGTCATACTTATAAAACAATAAACCAATAAAGAAACAGATAAATTTAGTTGTAAAAAAAACCAAAAATCAATGAAAGATCTCATTTCCTGACAAAGAACGCATTTTGTCGATCACTTTCGTGACCTATGCAATGCTAAAAAAATAATCTTCCTTTACTCTTCGATTACAAAGTTTTAACAAATAAAGTTTGTTTTATTGAATTTCCTGAATCAGCTTTTGATTCATTTTTACAGGTAAAAACATAAAACTGTTTTATTAAAGATTCAAACAAACGTCAGAAATAGTGATTAAGAAAGAAGCCATTTTTATCCATAAAAGGAATGAAACGATGAGAAAACTACTTAAAACAGCACTGATCAGCGCAGGATTAATTATGTCAGCAAGTACATTTGCAGCTGATTATCCAGCTAAAAATATACGACTAATTGTGCCATTTGGCGCAGGTGGTGGCACAGATGCGGTGGGCCGTACTTTAGCAAACAGTGCCAAAGATATTTTAGGTACCAGTATTTCGGTAATGAACAGAACTGGCGGCGCAGGTGCGGTAGGAATGAGCTTTGGCGCGCAGCAAAGACCTGATGGGTATACGTTAACAGTGGTAACTCGTGAGATTGCTTCATTACCACAAATGGGATTAATGCAGCATACAGCTGATGATTTTAAGTTAATTCGTATGGTTAACTTAGATCCTGCAGTTATTTTAGTGCCTGCTGACAGCCCATTTAATACGGTCAACGATTTAGTCGCAGAAGCAAAGAAAACACCTGGAAAAGTTAAATTCGCATCGACTGCCGCTCCTAACTTTTACTTAATGGCCTTAGAGCAAAACCAAGATATCAAATTAAATGCTGTACCTTATAACGGTTCGGCAGAAGCTATTCCTTCAGTACTAGGTCACCATACGCAAGTAACTATGGTGACACCTGGTGAAGCAATTGCTCAACTTCGTTCTGGTCAATTAAAAGCATTAGGTGTGATGTCAGAAGAACGCATCTCTTACATTCCAGATGTACCAACATTAAAAGAACAAGGTTTAGATGTTACAACCGGTACATGGCGCGGTATTGGCGCACCTAAAGGCACACCTGATGAGATTATTGAAATTCTAGGTAACGCTTTTGATCAAGCAATGGCCTCTGAACAATTTAAAGAGTTCATGGCAAAAGGTGCAATGACTATTCACCCATTAAAAGCACAAGAGTTCACTGACTTTGTTAAAGAAGATACCAAAGTATTAAGTCAGTTTATTAAATAATAACAGGCGCTAAATAGGGTTAAGGTCAGCCTTAACCCATCTTTCAATCAATAAAATGGGAGGTATGATGCTCAATCGCCATCTAGTACTACCAAGCTTCGTGATTATCTTAAGCTTAGTCATATTGGGCTTTATCACTCAATTTCCAGAGCCTCTATATCAAGCTTCTCCGGTGGGTGCTGGTTTTTTTCCTACTGTAATTGTCGTGATTCAAATCTTAATATGCTGTGTGTTGATTATTCAGCATCAACGAAAGAAACAGGTCGAGCAGGAGCAGCCACTTTTATCTAGCCACTCTATTTTTGGTTTTACCTTATTAGTAGGCTATGCAGCTTTAATTACTTTGGTGGGTTATTTACCAGCGAGCCTAATTGGTTTTACTTACTACTTAATTTATTACCGCGTTAAAAAACCGATCTATTATGTGGTTGCTTGGGTGTTTGTTTTAGCGATCTACTTTTTATTTTCAGACGTGTTTATTATCTCCCTGCCTGAAGGCTTACTCTTTTTCTAGGTTATTATTATGATGGAATATTTACTCAGTGGGTTTGCCTCTGCCTTTAGTATGGAGGTTTTCCCGGTATTAGTATTAGGTGTTTTAGGTGGGGTAATTTTAGGGGCGCTCCCTGGATTAACAGCTACCATGGGCGTTGCAATATTATTACCTTTTACCTTTTCAATGATGCCAACCCCCGCATTAGTAATGTTAATTGGGGTTTATATTGGTGGCATTTATGGTGGTTCAATTGCCGCTATATTATTAAAAACGCCTGGTACACCAGCATCTGCTGCAACCGTACTAGATGGTCATACAATGGCTATTAAAGGACTTGCAGCAAAGGCATTAAGTATTGCAGCTGTTGCATCGTTTATTGGTGGTTTAATCAGTACTGTTGTATTGATTGGTGTCGCCCCAATGCTAGCAGACTTTGCTTTACGCTTTAATGCGCCAGAATACTTTGCATTAGCCTTATTTGGATTAACGATTATTGCTAGTGTATCAGCTAAAAATATAATGAAAGGCTTATTAGCCGGTACTATAGGCTTATTAATCTCTATGGTCGGATTAGATCCAATCAGCAGTGTTCCTCGTTTCACTTTTGGCGTGTTAGATCTATACAGCGGCATTAACATTATCCCTGTGTTAATTGGTTTATTCGCCATTGCCGAAGGGTTAAATCAACTAGAAAAAATCGCCAGTGATAAACAGGATATCCCGCCAAAGTTTAGTTACAATTTTTTAAGCTTCTCTGACTTTAAAAAGATTTTACCAACCAGTATTAAAAGTGCATTGATTGGTACCTCTATTGGCTCTGTTCCCGGTGCTGGTGCCGATATTTCTGCCTTTGCTTGTTATAACGAAGCCAAGCGAGTTGCTAAAAACCCCGAAGAGTTTGGAAATGGTTCTATGCACGGTTTAGCTGCAGCTGAATCAGGTAATAATGGGGTAACAGGCGGTTCATTAGTGCCCTTGCTTACTTTAGGTGTTCCAGGTGATGCCGTTTCAGCAGTATTATTAGGCGCATTAATCGTGCAAGGTTTAACACCAGGGCCTCTTTTATTCACACAAAACCCAGAAATTGTTTACGGGATTTTTAGCTCCATGATTGTGGCTAATATAGTGATGTTAATTATTGGTTTTTTAGGAATACGCTTTTTTTGCAGGATTATAGAAGTGCCTAAAATAATGATGATTCCTATTATTATCTTCCTTTCAGTAATTGGTGCTTATGCTATTAATAATTCAATGTTTGATGTGGGTATTGCGATTACGTTTGGTTTATTAGGCTTTATTTTAAATAAACTCGACATTCCCTCTTCACCTATTTTATTGGCGATCATTCTGGGGCCGATGGCAGAAACAAACTTAAGAAAATCATTGATCTTGTATGAAGGAAGTTGGTCATTTATATACGATAGACCGATTGCATTAGCCTTTATTTTATTTGCTATCTTCTCTGTTTATTCCACTGTAAAACTGAAAAAACGCGAATTAAAAAAACAGAAATAAAGCGTTAATAGAGTAGCTAAACAAGCAATATTATTATCTTGTTTAGCTACTATTAACGCTAAATGTTAAAAACAGAAATGAGGTGATATTTAAGAGGTTCTTATTTTTCTATATTAAGCTGTAACTTTTTAGCTAAAGGCTCAATGGCAGCCCCCTGCAAAAATACAGAAATTAAAACAATAAAGAAAACCATATCAACCATAATTAAAGATGATTCTACGCCAGCTGCCGCTGGGATTAATGCAAATACAATTGGCGTTGCACCTTTCAAACCAATTGAGGAAATAAACAAACGTTTTCTCCAAGTTGTTTTGGGGAAGAACAGATAACATATTTGCACTGCTAACGGTCGAGCAATCAAAATTAATAGTAGAGCAGGTATAATCGATTGATATAAAACATCAAATAATTGATTTGGAAAAATCTGTAATCCAAGTGCAATAAACATTAGTGCTTGCGCTAACCAAGATAAGCTATTAAAAAAATGTTTACTTATTTCCCTGCCTCGCTTTAAACCATTACCAATTATTACCCCAACCACATAAGAGGCGAGTAATATATTGCCGCCAGCCAGTTCACTACCATAAGTAGCTAAAACAAAACTCACTAAAACAAACACTGGGATGAGGCCGTACTCTTCCAGCTTGATATGATTCAACAGCCATATACATAAGCGTCCAACACAAAATGCAATAAACAAAGCACTAAAGATTTGCGTGACCAACTCTAAGCTAACATCACTTACAGATACCGCAGTTTCTGGTGTTAATGCCATTCCTGTTAATAAAACAACTAGAATTAATGCAATCGGGTCATTAGTAGCAGATTCAAACTCTAATACTGTATCCGTTTTCTCTTTTAGTTTTAATTTTTTAGATTGTAGTATAGAAAATACCGCTGCAGCATCAGTAGAGGAGACAATGGCAGCAAATAAAAGACACAAAATAAAGGAGAAGTCTAATAACCACCATAGAATAAGCGAAAAGAATAATGTAGTTAATAGCACACCCAAGGTAGATAAAACGCTTCCTTCACGGTAAGCAACTCGTACACTTCTTTTGGAGGTGTTTAGCCCCCCAACAAATACAATAATATTAAGCGCAATACTACCGACTATTGATGTTAATGCGAAATTATCGTAAACAAAATCAAACTCACCATTACCAAATAATAACCCTACTCCCATAAAGATAAGCAAAGAAGGGATACCAAAGGTACGCGATGGATGGTGTAGGAGAATACCAATACCAATTAAGGCAGCAATACAGATCAGTATAAGTTGGTATGACATTAGCTATTTATTTTCCTTCTGTAGTAGTCATTATTATTAGGCTGTAGGATCAAAAGAAACAGTCGAATGCTGTATCTTATTTATTAAATGATAGTTTAATTGTACTGGATAATAGAATTAAAAGAATCCAATTATTATATCTTTACTGAAGATTAATCTTCAGGCTACATACGACTTTATAAAAACATAAAAGTTTAAAGCCCACCTAAAATACGTACCAACTGGCTAGATACAAATCAACTTAGTGAAGGAAATAGAGTCTAACTAATCACAAAGTGGGATATTGATTATAAAACACTTAGGTGTATTAAAAAAAATAGGCTATATTTTTATTTCACATAAATATTACCAAGTCATTTTAGCACCCCATATTAAATACTGTTAAATAAGGAGTAAGCGTTATGACAGAGGCTTCTATTGTTCGATTTACGAACAGTTCCTCTATAGATGAATTAAACATAGCTATTAATATTGTTTGCCAAGAAAACATCCAAGGCCTGTTGTTATTGACCTGTGTCGATAACAATTACCTTGAACCACAGATCAATAAAATACTATCTGATTGTCAGTTACCGATCGGTGGAGGTATGTTTCCTAAGATTATATATCACGGAAAAAATTACTCACAGGGTGCGATTATTGTTGGTTTAAGAATTAAGCCAGAAATCATTAATTACCCTATGTATAACAGTGATGAACGTGATATTGACCAGTACATTCAAAGCAATAGCTTAGTTATTCAACATCATAAAAGCTTTCTTATCCTTTCCGATGCATTATGCAATGCCAGTGAAGATTTTGTTGACCACTTTTATAATTATATGGGCTCAGGCGTGACTGTCATTGGTGGAGGTGCAGGCTCTTTAGATTTTTTACCGCGGCCTGTCATTTATACAAATCAAGGAGTTAAAGGTTATATCACACAAGTTATTGCACTACCTTGCTCATTAATAAATAGCATCGGTCATGGTTGGGAAATTGCTGATGGCCCATACTTAGTTACTTCCGCAGATGGGCATTATGTCCACTCGTTAAATTACCAATCAACTTTTTCATTATATAAAAAGGTGGTTCAGCAACAAGTTGCTGTGCCTCTATCAGACAACTTTTTTGTCGAATACGCAAAAAGTTTTCCGCTAGGGATGGCCTCTTTAGATGGAGAAATTTTAGTAAGGGATCCGATACAAACCAATGCTTCATATTTAGAATGTGTTGGTAATGTATTAGTTAATTCAATGGTTTATTTACTAAAAAGTGATAAACACAAAATGTTAGCTTCTACTCAAAAGGTAGCTAATGAAATTGCTCTAGATAAACAAGAAAACAAGACATTACTATTGTTTAACTGCATCAGCAGGGATTCATTTCTTGGAACAGATATCAACGAGGAATTAAGTATCATACAAAACACCCTGCCAGAAACGCCATTAATTGGTGCCATGGCATTAGGTGAAATTGCAAATACGGATAACGGATCTATTCGATTACTTAACAAGACTACGGTACTTGGCGCATTTTAAGGATTTAACTGCTAAATGAATACAGCGATGCACATTATGTCGATTCAGCACCAATTAGTATTAGCCATTGGTGAAGAAACTGATTTAAAGAAAATGTTATACACATTCTTACACCTTGCTGGGCAATGTTTGAATACCACTAATAACCATATTTTCATCATGCAAGATAAGCAAGGCACGCCTGTATACCAACTAAATAACGACGCTTCTATTCAACATTTTTTAAGTTTCCCCAGTAGAAAAGAGGGAATCAACACTAATCAATCATCGCAGTTAATGAATTTAGTCACTGATTTTTTCGAAAAAAATATTGACTCAGAAGTTACCCAATTCAACTCATCATTTTATTATTTGTTTAAACTAGGTGAATTTGGAGTCTTTATTATTGAGCGAAGAAATGCCCTTAGTAAAGAGATTCAAAGCGCCTTACCGCAAGTTATTAATAAACTCACTAATAGTTGTATCGCCTCTATCAATTACCACACTATGGTATTTGAAATTAAAATGCGTAAAGAGGTGGAGGCGCAAATTCGTTATCAAGCTACCCATGATGATTTAACTGGTTTATATAACAGAATGGAAGTACAACGTTGCTTAACTAAAGCTATCCAAGCAACCACAGTAGAAAAAAAGACAGGTTATGTGCTATCCATTAATTTAATGAATTTCAAAAGTATTAATGATGCAATTGGTTATCATGTTGGCGATAAAGTATTACGACAAGTAGCGGATAGAATTAAAAACTCTACGGACAAAGAGACCACTATTGCGATCTTTAATGGTCATGAATTTATTTTAATTATTGACCATTTACCAGCAAACAAGATGAAAGCACAACTTATCATTGGCGATATTATCGCTGAAATCATCCATACCATTGAACACCCTTTTGAGCTGGCAGAAGGGAACTTCTCTTTATCTTGTTTTATTGGTTATGAACGATTTACCGATAACAGTAAAACAGCTCAAGATATTATTAAAAATGCCAGCATCGCGATGTATGAAGCATTTAAAAAGTCCAAAGATAAAGCCCTCGCTTATAAATTAATTATGTCAGAACAACTTAACCAACATATACGTTATACCAAGGAGATTAAACAAGCCTTAATCAATAATGACTTTGAATTACATTACCAGCCACAATTCGATCATCTATATAACATGATAGGTGCAGAGGCATTGTTAAGATGGAATCATCCAACACGAGGTTATGAGTCGCCCGCAGTTTACATCCCTATTGCTGAAGAAAGTGATTTAATTATTGAAATAGGCAACTATGTATTAGAGCAAGCATGCCGAGATATAAAACGTTTAAGACAACGTGTTTTACCTACTTATTTCGAACAAATCTCCATCAATGTGAGCGCTAAACAACTTGCTAAACGAGACTTTGTAAACAACGTAATCGCCATGGTTAACAAATATCAAATCCCCGCTTCTTCGTTAAAAATAGAAATAACAGAAAGTATTATGATGGGGAATTTAGAGCGGTCTATTGATGGTTTAAATACCCTGTTAAAATTTGGCGTAACCTGTGCGATTGATGATTTTGGAACCGGTTATTCTTCGCTAGCCTACCTAAAACGTCTACCTGCTAGTTTACTTAAAATAGATCGCTCTTTTGTCACAGACATTCATTTAGATCAAAGTAATAAAGCTATCATTAGTATGATTATCCAACTTGCGAAAAGCGTTAATATGGAGGTTATTGCAGAGGGTGTCGAAACTGAAAAAGAAGTGAATTGTTTGATTGAATTAGGCTGTTATAAATTTCAAGGTTACTACTTTAGCCGCCCTATCACTTTTAACAAGTTACTCGAATACAGACATTAATAAAAAGCGATTAAGTTCCCCCCTAATCGCTTTATGATTTCACAATAGTTGAACGTTAACGATCAGAAATTTCAAACCTTTGTACAATGTCTTTAATCTCTTGACGCTCTAGCACATAATCAATACTACGCACCAATAAAGGCTTAGATAGTTCGTCTTTACTAATCACATCAATGACTTCATTTGAAAGAAAGGATTTATCCATTACCGATTCTTTTTGACCTGATAATAAAATAATAGGTGTATCTATATTCTTGATCTTCATTGCTTTCACAAAATCTTCTGCAGTGTTTGGACCTAACTGATAGTCCAATAAACATACATCTACATTCATACGCCCTGCTAACTCTATGGCTTCTTCTAGGGTTTTAGCTTCTACAATGGTATAAGAGCGCTCTTCAGACGCTTTGAAGTATCTTTGCACTCGTAAACGATCCACTGCATCATCATCCACTACCATCACTGTCACATGTTGATTAACTTCAATACGATGATGTAAGCGTTTCGAGCGATTAATTAACAGCGCTTTAAATTGCTCCTGTGCTTGCACCAACGCATTTTCCACAAACTTTAGCCTAGATATGTTAGTAATCGTAATAAGCACACCATGTTGTGCTGATGCGCTCATATCATCACTAACCGCATAAGGCGCCATTCGTATTAAAGCAGTTTGTCCCGCTTTAGTGAGTATATCCTGCTCTACCACTTCTCCTTTAGTACTAACATTACCAATTTGAGTTAAGAAGTCGCTGTAATCTAACTCATGAGAAATATGATGAATTGGACGACCTATATCCGACGTTCGTAAATTAATGTAGTTAGTTGAATGTGGCGTGTATTTACGAATAGTTAAATTTTCATCAAGGAAAATAATACCTAAATCCGTAGAATTGATGACGTTATCTAAGTCCATATTCGCTTCTGTTAATTGCGATATTTTCTCTTGGTATTCACTGTTAACCGTATATAACTCTTCATTGACCGACTGTAGTTCTTCATTGGTACTTTGCAGCTCTTCGTTAGAAGACATTAGCTCCTCATTCCCAGATTGCAGCTCTTCGTTGGTTGTTTCCAACTCTTCGATAGTCACTTGTAGATGCTCTTGTTTTTTAACCAGCTCTTGCTCCAAGTCATGAATGCGCTGTAAAGACTGCTCTCCACCATCAAAGGTGATTGATTTAGGTGACTTTCTAATAACATCACCTTGTTCGTGCACGATAAATTGTAAAATATACGAACGAGGAGAACTTTGATGATCACTTTGCTTGACCATAAACACAGCCAGGTCAATGAAGCTTGGCACACCATTTAAAGTACAAGCAACATCGCTATAAAAGACATCTTCTTGATTCTTTTCACTGCGGTATAATGCGGTAGAGACCGCAATAGCAAGATCGTCACAAATCATATCTTTGATATTTAGACTAACTTTCCCTCGCCCTAAACCTTTGGTATAAGGGGTCATATCACCATAAACATGGACAGCATCAAAACGCTCATTTAATACAACACAATCCGGAGCATAGTGATCAATTAAACGCTCCATCACCATATTATATTTATTATTACTCACCATTCTTGAAGAGTGTATATTGGTAGAGGAGTTGGCCGATATCACTGATGTGGCTACATTATGTTTCAATGATGCAGGTTCTTTTGCAGGTAAACGCGCCGCACTCACTTTTTGGAAAATACGCGTTCGCTCATCAACCGTATCAAAGTGAACAGCCATATCGCCTAACGATTCAGAATTGCCTAAAAATAAATATCCATATTGCTGTAGAGCAAAATAGAATGATAAAAACACTTTCTGTTGTGCATTTTGCTGGAAATAAATTAACGTATTTCTACAGCTAAGCAGGTTAATATTTGAAAATGGAGGATCTTCAATCATATTATGTTGGGCAAATATAACCATCTTACGTAGCTTAGCAGATACAACATAAGCATTGCCCGTAGGTTCAAAATAACGATTTAATCGACTCTTAGAGATATCTTGTACTATTTCAGCAGCGTAAACACCTGTGCTAGCTTCTGCTATCGCATCTTCATCCACATCCGTTGCAAAAATTTTAACTTGACGATCAATTTTATACTTCTCTTTTGCTTCATCAAACAAGATAGCAATAGAATAAGCCTCTTCACCTGACGAACAACCGGCTATCCATACACGAATAGGGTCTTTACCATTCCCCGAAGTTAATACCTTATGTACTGCCACTGATGTTAATTTATCAAAGGCTTCATCATCACGGAAAAAGTGCGTTACATTGATCAACAACTCTTTACTTAAAATAGACACTTCTCTTGGAGAGTCAGTCAATAATCGTAAATAAGCATCTAGTGTTTTTAACTGGTTAATCCCCAGGCGACGCTCGATACGGCGAGATACTGTAGAGGGTTTATATTGCGCAAAGTTAATTGAAGATTGCTTTTTTAATATATCGAAAATGTCTTCTAATACCTTACTGTCAGCATCAGAGGCAGTAAAAGAACTCACAGGCGCATCACCTTTAATCGATGGGTGGTTAATAAAATCTACTAGGCTTTTACCCATTTCGCTTGGTAACAATACCATATCGGCCAACCCCGTTTGATAGGCATTGGTTGGCATTCCATCAAATTTTGCAGAGTCAGTTTTTTGTACAACGACTAGTCCACCGGCTTCTTTCATAGCGCGAATACCACGAGTTCCATCAGTACCTGTACCGGATAAGATAATTCCAATCCCTTTATGTTGCTGATCTTCAGCTAAAGATCGTAAAAATACATCAATAGATAAACACGGTAACCGGTCTGGCATCTGATCTGATAATAGAAGTTTACCTTCAGTTATCAACATATTCTTACGAGGTGGCATCAGATAAATAGCATTGGCTTCGATATCAATACTATCGGAAACTTCGTAAATAGGCATATCCGTGTATTTTTTTAACAATTCAGACATCATACTTTTATAGTCAGGCGAAAGGTGCTGTACAACAATATACGTGGCACCTGTATCAGATGGGAGATGACCAAAGAACTCCTGTAGCGCTTCTAAACCACCAGCTGAAGTACCGATACCCACGACATGTGAAGGTGTTTTATGTTGTGTATTTTTAGATCTAATCACATGCATCTCGCTATCTATAATAGTATAGTTAAGTTATATAACTTATTGTTAAAATTAAGAGTTAATATTAATTTTTAATGTTTCGATACTTTGTATTGTTTTAATAATTCACAAGCATTACTTTGTGCTAAAGGTTTATGAAAATAGTAGCCTTGATGACACAAGCAACCTTGCGCAATTAACCAATCTTTGGTTTCAATATCCTCGACGCCTTCTGCGACTAAACCTAATTCAAGCATTTTACCTAGGCCTATAATCGCTAAAACTATTTTTTCAGCTTCATTGTCTCGAAGAATATCCATTACAAAGCTTTTATCTATTTTGATGTAATTTAATGGCATTTGACGTAATAAACCCAAAGACGAGTAACCCGTCCCAAAATCATCAAGGGCAATTAAAAAACCAGCTTCTTTTAGCTTTCTTAAATTCTCTCCAGCAATCGTAGGGTCTTGTATAAAAGCAGTTTCTGTTACTTCCAATGTAAACCAGCTTGGATCTATTTTTTCTTTTTTAAACAATGCAATAACTGAGTCAGAAAATTCAACAAGGTGGAGTTGTTTAACAGATAAATTCAGGCTTATTTTTTGTGGGTGAACCAATAAATCTTGTTCTATCCACGATTTAACTTGCACAATAACCTGGTAAAATAACCATTCAGAGAAAGCTTGAATTAGCCCATTCTCTTCCATTGCCAAAATAAAAATATCAGGACTGATTATCCCTAACTCGGCATTTGACCAACGAGCTAACACTTCAAAGCCCATAATGTTTTTTGTCTGGGCTTGCATTAAAGGTTGTAATACAAAAGAAAATCCAGATTGTGTTAAGTTATTCAAGTCTGTAGTCAAATAATTTAATAACGATAAATCCTTCTCAAAACCAGCTTCATAAAAACAAAATTGGTTTCGCCCTGCATCTTTTGCTTCATATAATGCTAAATCAGCCTTTCTTAGAATATCGCTGGGTTGCACATTATGCTCTGTCGCAATGGCCACCCCAACACTGCAAGAGAGAACCATAGACTTACCTTCGATCTTGAAAGGTAAGTTGACTGCACTCACTATTTTATTAGCAATAGGAGCAATAACACTTTCTGTCATCAGGTCAGTGAAAATAATAGCAAATTCATCTCCCCCTAAACGTGCAATGGAATCCTCATCTCGAACCACCGACTTTAAACGTTTAGCTACCTCTTGAATGACTAAATCACCTACATGGTGCCCCAATGTATCGTTAATATTTTTAAATCGATCTAAGTCTAAAAACATTAACGCACTAATACCGTGACGTGGGACTCGAGCCAGGGCAAATGTTAATCTATCTGTAAAAAAGGCGCGATTAGATAGCCCAGTTAAGTGATCATAATTAGCCATTTTCTGTAGTTTTTTTGAGTGGGTTCGCTCTGCCGATATATCCATCATAGTAAAAATGAAACCAGTCACCTCAAAGCGATCATTAAACAACCCAACAACATTAATAGACACCCATAAATTACGTTCTACTAGCGATACCAATTCAATTTCGCCTTTATAATTATTAGAGTGAGAAATCGATCGTATAATCTCTAATTGGAGTTCGTTAGCGTTAAGGTTATTAATAGATGAAAGCCAGCCTTGTTCTAATGATTGCTCCTCATTTTGTCCAGTATATTTAGCCCAAGTTTGATTGGAGTATGAACAATTAAAGTTTTTATCTGTTTGCAAAATAGCCATGGGAACAACACTAGTTAAGGCATTGAACCTTTGCACACTGGCATTATAAATTTCTTGATTAATGCTCACTTCCGTTTTTTCATTGATCATTAATCCAAAACAGTGACTATTTAAATAATTTACATCAAAGAGATGAATATCAACATGAATGGACTGATGTTCATTTAAAACCAATTTTACATTTGACCACTGTTGTTTTTCTAAGTGGCCTAAGAAAAAGAATTTAGTGATAACAGTTAATAAACGAAAAGCAATACTTGGTAATGTTCTATTAACTAACTTTTCAATAGACGGCCAACCGCGTTCTAGATTTGAGTTAAAAAGGCTTTGAGCTGCAAGGTTGGATTTTAATACTTTAAACTCATCATTAAAAATAAACGCTGGGTGAAAGGTATTTGTTAATAAAGATTCTAAGATAAGCTTGCTTTGGTTATCAGATGAAGTATTGAGTTTATTTTCAACAAGCCCAGATGGAGATAGCGTTAAGCGTTTTTTTTGATTTTTTAAAAGTGTAATAGTCGCTAATAGAAATGGATTTACATCAATTAATTTTTGGGAATGAAAAGACAACGCTATATTCACTAACACGATAATAGCGTAAATATTTTCACTTTCACCGATTGGGATATAACGTAAATTATCAATGTACTTATTACTCAATAACCCATCATCAACTTGATCTACTGCCTTATCGTAGAAATAAGGAGTTACCATACAATCTTTATCCATAAAGTAATCAGTTAAGTCTTTGGTTAGCTGGTTTTTAATGGGCTCAAACAGCATATCAGGTGCAATCACAACCCGAGATTCTAGATTAACATTATGTGTATTCAATTCATCATCAACTAAAAAACCTAGGGCATAATCTGATTGATTAATCCTAGCTAATTTTTCTACACAATGTTCCAAAATGTCATTATTGGATTTTGTAATTTGCTGTAATTTCAAAAAAACCTCTTCCTAGTTGAGTATTTTTTTATTATTCGAGATAAAACGCTGTCATTTATAAAAACAATGTTCCCCATCATTATTTGGGCAACATCACTACTCGCCAATAACAATCTAATAATTTAATGACTTTATCAAAACCAGCCTTCACATCAGATTTAACAATATAACCAGCTATATTCTCATTGTAAGCAGCTACCACATCTTGATCCGCAGAAGATGTGGTCAAGACAAAAATAATAGAGTCTTTTAACCTATCATCTTGACGGATATGTTTTAAAAACTCTACCCCCCCCATAATCGGCATATTTAAATCTAATAGTATAATGTAGGGGCGAACTAAAGCAGCTGGCTCTCTTAAAATTGCTAATGCATCCACTCCATTTTTTGCTCGAGTAATAGGGTTAGCTAATTTTAATTTTTTAAAGCCTCTCTCTACCGCTTTAGCATCAATGTCATCATCTTCTACCAACAAAATGCTTACTTCACTATATTCCATACATGCTCACTTTATATTTAAATCAAAAATTATTTATCTGAAACGTTTTTAGGCCAAGTGAAATAAAAAGTGCAGCCTTCACCCTCACTAGACTCAATTTCTACCCGTCCGTTGTAATGCTCAACTATTTTTTTAATTAACGCTAACCCCATGCCACTTCCTTCCGTTTCATCTCGTGGTTTGAGTGTTTTGAACATTTTAAAAATTTCTTCTTGGTATTTAACAGAGATACCAGGCCCATCATCTGTAACACTAAACTGGTAAAAATCACCTTCATCCGCACAATTAACACTAATCGAGCCCAACTCTTTATGATGATGCTTAATCGCATTATTCAATAGGTTACGTATTACTTGCTCAAAAGGAGCTCTAAACGTAGAGAAGATAGGTAACTCCCCCTCAATATTTAAAGAAAAACTATTCAAAGGTGAAACTAATACAAATAGGTCATTTACTAATACATTACTATCAATTTCAGAGATACTATCTGACCGATGATTAACTTGAGAATACTCTAGTAAGTCATTTAACAGACTTTCTAAGCGCCCGATCCGATTTCTCATCATTTTAAGGTGATCTGGGATCTCTTCTAAGTTCCCCTCTTCAATGTCCTCGATTACCCAAGTGGCTAACTGGTCGATGCCTCGTAATGGAGCTTTTAGATCATGTGATGCCACATAAGCAAATTCATCTAACTCTTTATTTGATCTAGCTAACTCTTCTGCATATGTTTGCGTATTAAGCTTTGCTTGTTCAGCCTCTTTCATTAATCGAGAAAGTAAAACTCGTTGTTTTTCCAAAATATTTACATTTTCTTTAAGTTGCGAATTTTTATCCGCTAAAGACTGAGTACGTTGTGTTACTTTTTTCTCTAAACTACTATTTTGACTTTTTAGTTCTTCACTCAGGAGAGTAATACTTCTTGCTCGCTCAATGGAAACAAGCAATGCGTAGATAGCAATACCAAGTAATAGACTAATCGTAATACCTCCAGCTAAAACCCACTTAATAACAGGAGGAGACTCAAGACTTTCTATCAATTGTTGATTTAATGAAACATGCAACTGCCATTGACGTTCAGGTACCTTTAAATCATAGCTAAAAAAGTGAGAAGTTGTATCCATTCCATATAACAAGTCCACATGGTTAACATCAACATCTAGCAAAGTGAGCTCAAGCCCTTTTATATCTGCATATTTTTTAGCGCTTTCCATCAAAACATCGATTTTAAAAACACCCGTCACATACCCGCGCAATGCACTTATGCGTTGTTCGATAGTGTCGGTTGCTAAACCTTTGTTATAAACAGGTGCAATAATTAATGCCCCAATCAAACTTCCCGCTTCTCGTACTAAATTGATTTTACCG
The DNA here is from genome assembly GCF_055808325.1 of Psychromonas sp. KJ10-5. Taxonomy (NCBI): domain Bacteria; kingdom Pseudomonadati; phylum Pseudomonadota; class Gammaproteobacteria; order Alteromonadales; family Psychromonadaceae; genus Psychromonas; species Psychromonas sp. KJ10-5. The sequence continues at coordinate 2,694,787 of NZ_CM147864.1, forward strand.
GTAGTCGACATCATGCCACTATTTCTAGCAAACTCTAATGAATTACGACGAACCTCATTACTGCTTAAATCGTAACCCAATGCTTTTTTGTTTGATTGAATTGAACTGAAATAAGTTACTGGGGTATATTCATCTTTATCAGGACTGACAATTAACTGACCATTCTCGTCTCGTTGCACAATATTAAAGCCAGGATATTCAGCTCTTAATCGCGCTAGATATTCACTTTTTTGTTCTGATTTAATTAAAGGAACCCAACTTAGAGCTTGAATGTAATTACGACTTTTTATATCTAAAATTTCCATGTAACGATTAAATTCAAGTTGTGATATTCCACCTTTACCCACACTATAAAATGCTTGTAAACCACGCAAATCATTAAGGGATTTATCGATAGAGTCTTGAAGGTAGTATGAAACTTGCTTTGCAGTGTTCTCTATTTTTAAAGCGCTTTCTGACTTTAATTGACTAGCTACTTTCAAAGAAACTGAATAAGTACTTAAGATACCGAATACACTTATAACGACAGAAACCGCAAGTGACTTAATAGATATTTTTTTCAATGAAAAATCCTTTAAAAAGTAGGAGTACATGTAAAAATTCAAGGTGAACTTAATAGCAAAACATTATGGAGATTTTAGTTTATTAGAAAATGAGCTCATATTGACTAATCAATAAAAAGTATAGCACTAAAAACAGTTACCTATTTTAAAGTACAACCGAAACTTCCCCTTTTATTTATATCTTCCTTTTTATTCGATCTTGATACCATAATTTAACTCTCCTACATCAACCTAACGCACAAATATAGAGCGAATCGCACTATCATGTAGCAAAAATGACTAGATTAAATACCCAACAAAAAACTAACCATATGGTAAGTAAATGGTTTTAGCCTTTTCTTAGGTTGGCACGTTGGTTGCACTACCTTCAATACAGCAATGTATTAGCAACCAATAAATGCATAGAGAAATAACAAGATATCGCTAATACCAATAGACCGAAATTGAATAACAACGCATTAAGAAAGGGAAATATCATGAAGGCATTAATAATAGGCGCAGGTATTGGCGGTATTTCAGCAGCAGTATCACTCAAGCAGCAAGGCATTGAATGCGAAGTATTTGAAGCAGTAAAAGAGATAAAACCAGTCGGAGCAGCCATTTCGGTTTGGTGCAACGGAGTGAAATGTATGAATCACCTCGGCATGGGGCATATTATGGATAAACTAGGTGGTCCGATGCTCAATATGGCCTATCAAGATGGTAAAACCGCAGCAATAATGACACAGTTTAGTCTAGTTCCGTTAATTGAAGAAGTTGGGGAGCGACCATGTCCTGTGTCACGTGCAGATTTACAATCAATGATGATTGATCATTGGGGTAAAGAGAAAATTCAATTTGATAAACGTATTGAACGTGTAAAGCAAGATGAGCAAGGTGTGACGGCCTATTTCACCGATGGTAGTCGCGCACAAGGTGACTTTATGATTGCAGCTGATGGTGCTAACTCTGTAGCGCGATCATTTGTCCTCGGTCATTCTGTCGAAAAACGTTATGCAGGTTATGTAAACTGGAACGGTTTAATTGATGTTGATACATCAATAGCACCAGCAGATCAGTGGACAACCTTCGTTGCCGACGGGAAACGCATCTCCCTAATGCCTATTTCGGATAACCGTTTCTATTTCTTTTTTGATGTACCACTACCATTAGGTTTAGCCGAAGATCGAAGTACCGTAAAAGACGATCTTAGCGGATACTTCTCAGACTGGGCTGAGCCAGTACAAAAACTTATTCAAGCCATTGACCCATCTACGACTAATCGCATTGAGATTCACGATGCTGAACCATTCACTACCTATGTTGATCGACGTATTGCTCTATTAGGGGACTCTGCTCACCCTACGACACCAGATATTGGTCAAGGAGGTTGTTCTGCAATGGAGGATGCTGTTGTACTCGGTCAAGCTTTTACAGAAACAAAAGATATCCACACTGCGCTGTTAGATTATCAATCTAAACGTAATCAACGTGCGAAAGATCTAGTACTCAAAGCGCGTAAACGCTGCGATGTAACACATGGTGTTGATATGGAAGTGACTCAAGCGTGGTACCAAGATCTTAAAAAAGAGACTGGTGAAAATATAATGGCAGGTTTAAAAGAGACGATCATCAGTGGCCCTTTGGGCTAAAAAATCGATCCCGCATTACGATTTAATATTAAATTTCATCATTTAACCAATAAGTATGCTGATATTGACTAACAGGTATTCAAGAACCTGTTTTTCAGCATACCCACCCTTACCTAATGCAAACTAATAAAGCCTTTATCGGCGATTAATTTCAGTTAGATATAGTGACTATAAGCAACTATAAAACCCGTGTATTATCGTCTTATCATTTATATTTATAAAATCGATTCACCTATAGGGAAAACAATGAGGAAAAGCAATAAAGGCAGAATAAGAGCCGAAAAGACACAAATAATATTACAAGCAGCTGAAACTGAATTTGTTAAACATGGTTACAAAGGTACGAGCATTCAGGCAATTTCAGACGCAGCAGGATTGCCTAAAGCTAATCTATTATATTATTTCCCTAGCAAAGAAAAATTGTACGACGCACTACTAAAAAACATTATATCTATTTGGAACCAAGCCTTTACCGAGATTACCGAAGAAGATGATCCAGCCAAAACACTTGAGCAGTATATACACAGCAAAGTGGAACAAGCGATTCATTATCCTAATGCATCAAAAATATTTGCAGCTGAAATCATCCAAGGAGCTCCCAACCTAAACGAGTACCTACGTACAGAAACTCGCACTTGGTTAAAAGACAGCTGCAAAATAATAGACAGCTGGATTGCACAGGGAAAGATGAAAAAAGTAGATCCTGAAAAGCTAATCTTTTTAATTTGGTCCAGCACACAACATTATGCCACTTACCAAGCTGAGTTATTACTCATTACAGACAGGCCAGAATATCTACAAAAAGATATTACCCAAATTAGTACATTTTTATGCGAGATGGTGCTATCGGGTTGTGGCCTAACAGCGAGTAAATAAACAACAGTATGAAGTAGGCTCACTTGTAGAGAGCAAAACGATACAGCACCGTTATATACGTAATCACCTTGGGCAAGACTCTGAAAAAATATAAATAGTGAGAATAAAAAATAAGAGCCATTTTATAATAGGCAAAAAAAAACCCTCTAATCGCTTAGAGGGTTTAAATAGTTACTCAGTAAAATTAACGTTCTACAGCAACTTTACGCGTTTCATTGATGTTGATTTCAATGCGACGGTTCATTTTATGTGCTTCAGCAGTGTTACTTGAATCGATCAAGTTTGTTTCACCGTGACCAACAGGTGTTACACGTGAAGAATCAATACCGTATTCAGATGTTAATAAGTTAGCAACTGCAGCGGCACGTTTTTCAGATAACTGTTGGTTGTAGCTTGCTTTACCTAATACTGAAGTGTAACCATCAACTGTAATGTCTACGTGTGGGTACTGTTTAAGGAAAGCAGCAACGTCTGATAATTCAGAGTAGTACTCTGGTTTTACAACAGCTTTGTTGTTATCAAAGTTAACAGCTAAACGGTAAGAAAGTCTTTCTTGCTCAAATACAGTACAACCTACTTCATCTACTTTATCTGTAGTTGGTGTAGCAGGACATTGGTCAACACCATCAGCAACACCGTCTTTATCTGTATCAACAACTACTGGTGCAACATACGGTGCTGGCTCTGGTTTAACAGCCACTACTTTATCGTTAGTGCTGAAGAAGTAAACTAAACCAACTTGTGCAATTGCATCAGTTTGCTTATCTTCAAATTGGTAGTTTGCTTTACCTTCTAAGTAACCAGCGAACTGGTCAGTGAAGTATTGACGGTAACCTAGACCTGCATTAACAGCAGCTTCTGTGTCTGTATTAAAATCAAATGCGTTAACACCACCAAGTACGTAAATGTTTTGCTCTGTTGGGAAGTACAATGCATCTAAGTTGTATTTGTTAATACCTTGAATGTTATCGCCTTCATGAAGTTCTGCAGCGAAACGAGTGTAAGATAAACGAAGCTCTACAGGTGCAGATAGACGGTAACCTAACTCAACACCAATACCACCTGAACGTGTAAATTGATTGTCTGAAGGGTCTAGACGGTCATTATCGGCTTTCATGTATGCACCATGAATACCACCGTAGTAATTACCTACTAAAGTGTCAGCGTCTGGTTGTTCTGCAGCATTAACAGCGTTGAATTGAGTAAGTAAAAGCGTGCTAACAAGAAGAGAGGTTTTATGTTTCATCATTTCTATATCCATTTGATTAGTTAATTGTCCGATAAAGCATTTAAATATTTAATTAAATGTGATTATAAGCACAACAAAAAAATAAAAAATTTAGCAAAAAATATCATGTTAAAAATTTGTTTGCAAATTAAATATCTGGGAAGGCTAAATAAATAACACTTCTCAAAGGTCCTTTAAAACTGTTCTATATACCCAGTTATTTTACAAGAGCAGGTAAAGAAATACTCCTTTATAAAATAAAAAATATATTAATAAAACAAACCAACAATAACCAATAAGAGGTAAAAATAGTTACTCGTTTTTGCCTTAAAATAGCATAACAAACAAAAACATAGCTCTCTGACCAAGCAGCGTTTCATAAGAACAATCTATTATAAAAGTAAAGTATTTAAAGTCATAACACTTTATATAATATTTGAACTACTTTGAGCAGTATAAGCCGCCCCAAAAGAATACGTACCAACCATGTATTTAGATCACTATTATTTACACAATTAATATAAATATGATTTACTTCTATAATACATATCAAAACAATGGTTTATCATCATCGTTTGATATGTATATTCATAAACATATCAACAGCCCCTTTCATTTTTCAGACTGTTTTTGCATTTATACTCATCTAAATAATTAATATTTTTCTAATTTAAATAGGTCGGTACGCCTATCTTTCAAGTTTTTGACACTACCAAATTGATGGAGTTCCCTTAATAAATAAAGATCTACATCTGCAATTAAAATCATTTCTGTATTTGGCGTTGCTTCGGCCTTGATACCATTAGCAGGAAAAGCAAAGTCACAAGGCGTAAAGACAGCTGATTGGGCATACTGAATATCCATATTATGAACTTTAGGTAAGTTCCCGACACCACCAGCAATAGCGACATAACATTCATTTTCAATAGCACGGGCTTGTGAGCAAGCTCTAACGCGAGAATAACCATTTTGTGTATCAGTTAAAAAAGGCACAAACAGAATATCCATTCCTTCATCAGCTAAAATACGACTTAATTCAGGAAACTCTGAGTCATAACACACTAATATACCAATTTTGCCACAGTCGGTATCAAAGGCTTTCAAGTGGTGCCCGCCTTCCATTCCCCACACTTTCGTTTCATCAGGAGTAACATGCAGTTTTTCGAAACGCTCTTTGGTGCCATCTCGACGACATAAATACCCAACATTATAAAGCCGATCATCTACTATCTCAGGCATACTGCCAGTGATAATATTAATATTGTAGCTAATCGCTAAATCAGTAAATTTTTGTACAATAGTGTCTGTATATTTAGCTAACTCACGAATTGCTTGCGGTTCACTAATATGGTTATTCTCAGCCATTAACGGAGCATTAAAAAATTCAGGGAAAAGTGCAAAGTCAGAATGATAACTTGCAACGGCGTCAACAAAATATTCAGCTTGCTCCATTAATTCATCAAAATCTTTGTAAGGACGCATTTGCCATTGAATTAACCCAAGACGGACTAATTTTTTAGTTGGAATAGTTTGTTTATTCGGTTTTTCATAATAAATATTGCTCCACTTCAACAATACTGCGTAATCATTCGAGCCTTTATCACCTTCCAAGTAACCTTTAATAATTCTGGCAGGGTAAAAGTCATTAGATATCTGAAAATTTAATACAGGATCATGTATCTCTTTACGTTTTACTTTATCTATATATTCCTTTGGCGATATTTGCTCTGAATATTTATGATAATTAGGTATTCGACCACCAAAAGTAATGCCTTTCAGATTTGCTCTTTCACAGAGCTCTTTTCGATAATCATATAAACGTCTGCCGAGTCTCAATCCTCTAAACTCAGGTTTAATAAAAACATCCACACCATATAAAGTATCACCATAACTGCGATGAGTATTGAAGGTATCGTTACCAGTGATTTCGTTATATGTATGGCTATCATCGAAAGCGGCATAATCCACTTTAATAGACAGTGCACACCCAGCAATCTGTTCATTAACTTTAATAACCACTTGTCCTTCAGGAAACTTATCAATTAAAAATTTAATTTGATGCTCTTCTCGGTAGGGATCATCTAATGTGGTATAAGCCTCAATCATAATCTGTTTCAACTCTTGATAATCATCAAGGCTCAATAATGACAATTCAATATTTTCTATATTTTGCATGGTAAGACCTACTTGAATATAAATACTTGATTCGAATTTGCTCAACTAACATATACAGAGCATTTTTTGTAACCTAAATCGACTGATAAACTTCAATATACTATTGAAATACATTAATAAAAACACCTTTATACACTCCATTGAAACTCAGCACTGACGTTTAAATAAACAAATAGAATTGCCCTCAAATAGTGCAACGATCGCACCAGATTAATATAAATTGATAACAATATTTTTTATTTAACTCACGTAAAGAAACTAAGTTAATGTTTTAAAAGATCTTTTAAAAATACAAACTAAATGGCACAATCGTTGCACAATTACACCGAATAGTTTCAATCGTTTCATTTTATAAAACATGGAGATAAAAGATGAAATTTTTAAAGGTTCTATCAAGTGTGGTTTTATCAACAACGTTGCTTTTTTCTGCTCAATCAGTGCAAGCAGATAAATTAGCAGACATTAAACAAGCATCGGTGCTAAAAGTTGCAGTACCTCAAGACTTTCCGCCTTTTGGATCTGTTGGAACGGATTTACAACCTCAAGGTTACGATATTGATATGGCCAAATATTTAGCCAAAGAACTGGGTGTTAAGTTAGAGCTCATTCCAGTAACTAGTGCAAACCGTATCCCTTATCTACAAACAGGCAAAGTGGATTTAGTTATCTCAAGCATGGGGAAAAACCCAGCTCGAGAAAAAGTAGTAGACTTTAGTGAAGCCTATGCACCATTTTTCCTAGGGGTATTTGGAACAGAGTCAGAAGATGTAACCGATGCTGCAGGTTTAGCGGATAAAACAGTGGGTGTAACACGCGGGTCTGTTGAAGATTTAGAATTAAGTAAACTAGTCCCTGATAGTACTACAATTAAACGTTTTGAAGATAACAACAGTACATTATCAGCATTTTTATCTGGCCAAGTTAGCTTAATTGCCACGGGTAACTTAGTCGTGACTGAAATTGCAACTCGCTACCCAGATAAAGCGCCTGAGACTAAGTTCTTGCTTCATAACTCACCATGTTATGTAGGTGTAATGAAAGGTGAGAATGAGCTATTGACTGAAGTTAATCGATTAATTCAAGCCGCAAAACAAAATGATGTCTTAGAAGACTTATCGCAAAAGTGGTTAAAAGCACCTTTCCCTGCAGATTTAAAGTCATAGGTTATACATAATTATGAGCTACCAACTTGATTTTCCAAGTTTAGTTCCTTTCCTGCCGCAATTTGCGGCAGGGTTATGGACAACAATAGAATTAACTGTGATTTCCACTTTAGGTGGATTGCTACTCGGAACTGTATGTGCTCAAGGTCGTATCAGTAAAGATGCTTGGTTAAGAACCATCTGTTCTTGTTATGTAGAGGTCATCCGAAATACCCCCTTTATCGTACAACTATTTTTTATCTTTTTTGGGCTACCCGCTTTAGGTTTTAAATTATCTGCTTGGGAAGCTGGCGTGATTGCCATGGTGATTAATCTAGGGGCTTATAGTACAGAAATAATTAGAGCCGGTATTGATGCAGCTCCGAAAGGGCAATGGGAGGCAGGACAGACATTAGGATTAACTCGACGTCAGGTTTTTTGGCATATTATTTTACCGCCAGCTTATCAACGAGTTTACCCAGCAATTGCCAGTCAATGCATCATCGTTATGCTAGGTTCTTCGGTCGTATCTCAAATTTCCGTAGAAGAGTTAACCTTCTCAGCAAACTTTATCCAGTCTCGAACTTTTTTAAGCTTTGAGTCTTATATAGTGGCTGCATTAGTTTATCTATTACTAGCTATTTTAATGCGTCAAGCTTTTGCATTAGTAAAACGCTGTACTTTCAAAAACCCATCTTTATAGGAGGACTCTAAAATGATGCAATTTACAGATTGGGATATTTTAAGAAACCTTCTTTTAGCTGCTCGTTGGACAATTTTATTATCATTATTGGCTTTTATAGGTGGAGGTCTATTCGGCTTACTGTTAACAATATTACGAAGTATGCGTAATACGCTTATTACCCGCTTAATCCAAGGTTACGTTGAAGTTTTTCAAGGTATACCTCTATTGATGCAATTATTTTTAACCTTCTTTGGATTCTCTTTAATTGGATTTGAAGTTGATGCTTGGACAGCTGCCGTAATTTCGCTGACGCTTTTTAGTAGTGCATTTTTCCATGACATTTGGCGAGGTTGTATCGAAGCTCTGCCAAAAGGTCAATGGGAAGCATGCCGTACATTAGGATTGAGCTACTTACAAACTATGCGTTATGTCATTGTTCCTCAAGCAATGCGTATGTCGATAGCACCTACGGTTGGTTTTTCCGTACAAATTGTAAAAGGAACGGCCCTAGCCTCTGTCATTGGTTTTGTAGAGTTAACTAAAGCAGGCACTATGATCAACAACGCTGTTTTTCAGCCATTTAAAGTCTTTGCTTTTGTGGCACTTTTATATTTTTTAATCTGTTTTCCACTGTCTTTATTAGCTCGTTATTTGGAGAAAAAAAATCATGTCGCTCGTTAGTCTAGATAAAGTTCATAAATATTATGGTGATAACCATGTTTTAAAAGGTGTAGACCTTAAAATAGAAGCGGGTGAAGTCGTCTCTATCATAGGAAGAAGTGGATCAGGTAAGAGCACCCTTCTTCGTTGTATGAATGGCTTAGAGCAATATCAAAAAGGTGGGGTAATCGTTGATAACCAATCTGTCGAAGATGATGAATATAAACTGCGCTTATTAAGCCGAAGTGTCGGAATGGTTTTTCAAAGCTTTAACCTATTTCCGCATATGACTGTTGGTCAAAATGTAATGCTTGCAACCAAGTTAGTATTAAAAAAATCTCCTTCAGAAAGTAAAAAGCTAGCTGAAGAGTTACTAGAAAAAGTCGGTTTATCAGATAAATTCTCCACTTACCCAGGTAACTTATCTGGTGGGCAACAGCAACGAGTAGCCATCGCGCGATCTTTAGCTATGTCTCCTAAAGTTTTATTATGTGATGAAATTACATCTGCTTTAGATCCTGAATTGGTTGGAGAAGTATTAAAAGTATTGGAGCAATTAAAAGCAGAAGGTATGACACTCATTTTAGTCACACATGAAATGAATTTTGCTCGTGATGTAGGTGATCGAGTCGTATTCATGAATCAAGGCAAAGTATGGGAAACAGGTGCCAGTGATGAAATTTTCGCAAACCCACAAACGGAAGAACTAAAAAGCTTTCTTGCAGCTGTAAGGTAATCAATGACAAACAACAACCACTCTCTCACAGATCGTATTAATCGCCATTACGCGGAGTTAACACCAAATAGTCGTCGTTTAGCCGATTATTTGTTACTTAATCCAGAAAAAGTATTGATCATGTCTACGAATGAGATAGCAGAATCTTGCGCGGTCTCAAAAACCAGTGTTAGTCGTTTCATACGTCGCCTCGGTTATGCTGATCATTTGTCGTTACGTAATGAACTGTTAGAAGTACGAGAAAGTGGTGAGCCCGTTTTGACCGCAGTTCAAGAAGGCTGCGACTTTCATCAAGATATTCAAGGGTTACAACAATTAAAAAAGCAGTTAGAGAGTACTTCTTTACAACCTATTACCAAACAGCTGGCAAACGCACCACGCATCAAAATTATTGGTTATCGAAATAGCTATCCGTTAGCGATGCATTTTCGCCAACAACTAATGCAATGCAGAGGCCATGTAGAACTGTTACCAGTCCCTGGGCAAACCATAGGTGAAGACTTAGCTTCTATTGATGAAGATGACTTTGTAGTGGTAATAGGTATCCGTCGCCGTGTAAAGAAATTCGCTAAATTATTAGAACAATTGCAACACAATAAAGTATTACTGATCACTGATCAGTCAGGCCAAAAGTATGCCGGTAATGCAACGCATCTTTTAGTGTGCCACATGAATAATGAAACTCCCTTAGATAGCTATGCGGTTCCAAGCAGCTTAATCGCTCATCTAGTCAACAATACTTACCAACTTCTAAAAGGAAACGCTACTAAAGTAAGCAGTAAAATAAGTGCAAATTACTCCAAACTCGATGAATTAGAGTAATGATACTAACGAGAGTAGATAAGAGGCTTCGCTACAAGTCCTTTCATCATAGTAGTTGGTGTTATTAACATGATAAAAACAAGGTCGTTAAAATTAATATGAATATTATAAGTAAGCTTAAAAAAGAATGGTTTTTAGTTGGAATGGTGATTGCAATAGCGCTCGCAACCGTTACTGCCGAACTCGGCAAAAGCGGAGGTATCATCCATCTTGATAAATTAACAGGGATCGGTGTTGCTATCGTCTTCTTTTTACATGGTTTAGGGTTATCTCCTGCCGCGATTAAAGCAGGTATTAGTAACTGGCGTATGCACATCTACATTCAGGTAGCGACCTTCGTTGCTTACCCTTTATTGTGGGTGATTTTCGGAGATCTATTCTTAGCTTATATGCCAGCTGCACTGGCTTTTGGTTTTTGTTATCTCTTTGTTTTACCAAGCACAATATCTTCTTCGGTAGCAATGACAAGTGTAGGTAAAGGTAATGTCCCTGGTGCTATTTTTAATGCATCATTATCAAGTATATTAGGTATCTTTATCACACCATTGTTAATTCAATTATTCATGGGGTTTGAAGGTGTTGAATTAGATTTAATGGCTTCTATTATTTCCATCTCAAAATTATTACTTCTGCCTATGATTTTAGGCCAGTTAGCACGCCCTCTATTATTAAAATTTGCAGAAAAACATAAAGCAGTTGTTAATAAAGTCGATAAATATGTGATTTTATTAATTGTATATAACGCTTTCTGTGACTCAATCGTCAATGGTATTTGGAGCTCATTTTCATTAGAAATGCTGATCACCTCATTTGTATTATGTGTAGTGATTTTATTGATCATGGTTCACCTTATTCAATGGGGAGCTCGCCGCAGCAAGTTTGCATTAGCAGATGAAGTTGCAGCGGTCTTTTGTGGAACCAAAAAAACCTTGGCGGCTGGCATTCCAATGGCGACGGTTATTTTTGGAAGCGACCCTAAACTGGGCATGATCTTATTACCTATAATGCTATATCACCCAATTCAAATTTTTTACTGTGCAATATTGGCCAGTCGTTATGCAGCACAAGCCGAGCCAGTAACTAATACATCGATTTAGAAGGAGCGGGATATGAGTAACAACACAACAAAAGATAACAGTGTTTATTGCCTACAAGGTCCTGAAAAACTGTCTGCAACAGGCTCCGGTTTATTGAATAATAAAAGCTTTGTCTTTAAAGATTTGTTCGATGTTACAGGGTTTGTTACTGGAGCAGGTAATCCAGCTTGGTTAAATAGCCATGAGCCTGCCAACAAAACGTCTCCTTTGATTGATAAGTTATTATCAAAAGGCGCAAATTGTGTTGGTCGCGTTCAGACCGATGAACTTGCCTATAGCTTAAATGGGCAAAATATTCATTACGGGACTCCGATCAACCCGATTGCACCAAGTTGTCTACCAGGAGGATCATCGAGTGGCAGTGCGGTGGCAGTAGCCAGAAAAGAAGCTGACTTCTCAATTGGTACTGATACCGGTGGCTCTGTACGTGTCCCAGCAAGTTATTGTGGTTTATTTGGGTTACGTCCAACATTGGGGAAACTAGATTTAAGCAATGCATTTACCTTATCTACAAGCTTTGACACCGCTGGTATCTTCAGCCGAGATTTAACACTGTTAAAAGCAGTATTTAAAACACTATCTGAAGATAACACAAGTGGAGAAGCCACTGCTCAGATTTACCTTGATGACACCTTAGCGAAGTCATTAAGCGAAGCGCGTTTGAATAGTTTGCAAGCATGGTGTAAAGCATCATCGATCAAACTACTCGGTTGTAATTTATTAGGCGAGTTGGCGATGACTTTAGATGATCTCAGCCTTTTATTCCGAACGATTCAAGGCTATGAAATTATTCAAGAGCATGACCAATGGTTGGCTAAATATGGCGAGACTTTAGATCCTTCGATCCTATTAAGAGTCGATTGGGCACGAACCATCACCAGCGCAAAGTATGATCAAGCAAAAACTCAGCAACGAGACTTTACCAATAAAGTGACTGTTCACTTAGAGCAACTTAATGGCTTATTTGTATTACCAACAACGCCTTCAGGTGCTCCTTCATTAACGCTCACTGGTGAAAAACTGGCAGATTACCGTTCACAACTGATGGGCTTAACCAGTATTGCAGGCTTAAGCGGTTTACCACAATTGCATTTACCAATGGCAGATTTAGATGAAGGCCCTTGCGGTTTCTCATTGATGGGTTTAGCTAATAGCGAAGCAGATTTGATTGCAACTGGCTTAGCACTTACCGAAGAGGAGGTTAACTAATGGCTTATCAAACTTCCTTTACCGCTCCACATCATAAAGCAGCCGCTGCAGGCCAAGCAATTCTCGATGCTGGCGGTACAGCCAGCGAAGCGATGGTCGCTGCGGCCGCAATGGTTTCTGTACAATATCCACATATGAACAGCATTGGTGGAGATGGCTTTTGGTTAATCAGTAAAACAGGCCAACACCCTGTGGCGATTGATGCCTGTGGTGCTGCTGCGCTCGATATCGACCTACAAAGCTATCGTCAACAAGCAGATGAATTACCAGAAAGTGGTGGTTCAGCGGCATTAACCATGGCAGGCACTATTTCAGGCTGGCAAGCCGCATTAGAGATTGACGGTGGTAGTTTACCGCTGAGCAAATTACTACAACCAGCAATCGATGCTGCACAACAAGGAATTGAAGTAACACAAAGCCTAGTTGATGCCAGTGAAAAAACACTAAATCGATTACAACAACTAGAGGCTTTTTCTGCGGTTTACTTAAAACAAGGTAAAACCCTTAAGGTTGGGGATATCATTACTAACCAACCTTTAGCCGATACTTTTACACGGTTAGCCGAGGCCGGACTGGATGATTTTTACCGCGGGCAATTAGCAGAACAAATGGCAGCTGAATTAGCATTAGCAGGCAGCCCAATTACGTTAGCGGATTTCAACCAACATCAAGCAAAAGTAACCACGCCATTAAGCGTTGAAATATCCAAAGGCCATTTATATAACTTAGATGCACCAACACAAGGGTTAGCCTCTTTATTGATTTTAGCTATTTATGATCGTTTAGCTGATCAAGTTAACACTGAAGTCGAGCATATTCATCTGCTTGTGGAAGCCACGAAACAAGCCTTTATTATCCGCGACCAACAAATTACCGATCCAGACTGCTTAACCCAACCGCTCCAAGAGTGGTTAAATGATTCAGTGATTCAGGAATGCGTTAATAATATTTCTCTAGAAAAAGCATTAGCTTGGCCACACATGGCAAAGCCTGGTGATACGGTTTGGATGGGTGCTTGTGACCAATACGGTACCATGGTGAGTTTCATACAAAGTATTTACTGGGAATTTGGTTCAGGTGTTGTATTACCTAGCTCAGGTATTACTTGGAACATTCGAGGTAAAAGTTTCACACTGGACGCTAGCCACCATAACGTATTAGCGCCCGGTAAAAAGCCTTTTCACACATTAAATCCAGCTTATGCAGAGCTAAGTGATGGCAGACGTATTGTCTATGGTTCAATGGGTGGTGAAGGCCAACCACAAACCCAAGCCTGCCTATTTAGTCGTTACCTTTATCAAGGTACCAGCTTATCTAGCTCAGTGGCTAAACCGCGTTGGTTATTAGGCCGCACTTGGGGCGACAGTACTAATAATCTACGTTTAGAGAACCAACTTTACAAACAATACGGTGCAACACTAAAAGCCTTAGGGCACGACGTAACAGCCGTCGCAGATAACAATGAATTAATGGGGCACGCTGGTGCCATTATGCTCAACAAACACGGTGAAGCACAGGCAACTAGTGACCCGCGTAGTGATGGGCAAAGCTTACTTGGAGAAAATAATGACAACTAACACTTTATTTGAAACGCTAAACCCACCTGTACGTTTATTAATGGGGCCAGGTCCAATCAACGCATATCCACGCGTGCATCAAGCGATTTCATCAGCATTAATTGGTCAATATGATCCCGTAATGACAGGTTATATGAACCAAGTGCAATCCTTATATCGAGACGTGTTTGAAACACACAACAAACAGACTATGTTAGTCGATGGTACTGCACGTGCAGGCATCGAAGCGGTATTAGTGTCAGTACTTAAACCTGGCGATAAAGTACTGATCCCGGTAATGGGGCGCTTTGGTCACCTCTTGTGTGAAATTGCGCAACGTGTTGGTGCCGTGGTTAAAACCATTGATATCGAGTGGGGTGAAGTTTGCCCGCCAGAATTAGTAGAAAAAGCGATTAAAGAGTTTGGCCCAAAAATGTTAGCGACGGTACAAGGTGATACTTCAACCACCATGAACCAACCATTAGCAGAAATCGGTGAGATTTGTGAACGTTATGATGTGCTGTTCTATTGTGATGCAACCGCTTCAATCGCAGGTAATGAACTGAAAATAGATGAGTGGAAATTAGATGCAGTATCTGCAGGATTACAAAAATGTTTGGGTGGGCCATCTGGTAGCGCACCTATCACGCTAAGTGACCAATGCGCAGAAGTGATCACGCGTCGTAAGCATATTGAAGCAGGTATTCGAGCAGATCATCATACCGCTGGCAGTGATGCGATTATTCAATCTAACTATTTCGACCTGGCCATGATAATGGACTACTGGGGTCCTGAGCGTTTAAATCATCATACCGAAGCGACGAGCATGTTATATGCCGCACGTGAATGTGCACGTATCTTCCTAGAAGAAGGTAGTGAAAATGTAGTTGCACGTCATAAGCAAGCAGGTGATGCAATGGCTAAAGGTTTACAAGCAATGGGATTAACCTTGTTTGGTAACCAAAATTATAAAATGAATAACGTAGTGGGTGTTTACATTCCTGAAGGATTAGATGGCGATAAAGTACGTCAAGAGTTACTTCTGTGTTTTGGTATTGAAATCGGCACTTCATTTGGCCCCTTACATGGAAAAATTTGGCGTATAGGTACTATGGGCTTCAACGCAAGACAAGAGTGTGTACTTACTACACTTGCAGCATTAGAGTCAGTGTTACTAAAACATAAAGTAAAAATAAATCCAGGTCAGGCAGTGACCACTGCTATGCAACACTTTAGCGTCTAACGGTAGTAGGAGCATTTATGTCAATAAACAATACTCAGCAAAGTGCAGCAAAAATAATGCAATGGGCAGATAAATTAGCCAGTTTTAGTGCGATGCCAGACGGTTTATTAAGGGCTTATTTAACACCAGAGCATAAGTTAGCGCATCAACAACTAGCAGAGTGGATGGCGCAAGCAGGTCTAACGACTTGGGAAGACAGTGTTGGTAATCAATGGGGACGCAAAGTATCCCCTAACCCAACAATGCCAACTCTATTAATCGGTTCACACAGTGATACAGTAGCCAATGCTGGTAAATATGACGGTAACCTAGGTGTATTACTGGCACTTGAGGCAATGTATCAGCTACAAGGTGAAACATTACCCTTCCATGTTGATATTGTTGCCTTTGCCGATGAGGAAGGTACTCGCTTTAATACCACCTTAATTGGCTCAAGTGCTGTCGCTGGATGTTTTCAACCTGATTGGTTGGCGATTGAGGATGCACAAGGCATTAGCATGGCACAAGCGATGCGCGATTTTGGTTTAGATCCAACCCTAGCAGGTAAAGATCAAAAAAATACAGAAGATACATTAGCGTATCTAGAAGTGCATATTGAACAAGGTCCTGTATTAGAAGATCAAGACTTACCTGTAGGTGTTGTGACCGGCATTGCTGGTGCCAAGCGTTACCAATTTAAGCTGAAAGGAATGGCAGGACACGCAGGTACAGTTCCTCTGGCACTACGTAAAGATGCAATGTCTGGTGCTGCTCAAATGATCTGTCATATTGAACAATTTGCCTTTGAAAACCAAATTGTAGCGACCGTGGGTCGCTGTGAAGTATTTCCTGCAGCAGTGAACGTTATTGCTGGCGAAGTGCACTTCACAGTGGATATTCGTAGTCAATCTCAAGCTACCTTAGAGCGTTGTTGTGAGCAACTATTAAAAGACCTAGCCCATATATCTGAACAGCGTCAATTACAGTTAAGCCATGAAAAACTCTACGAAGCGGAAGCAGTGTTATGTGATGACTTATTGCAAAAGCAATGGGGAGAAATAGTGAAGCTTCGCACGCAAAAAGCACCGTGTTTTCTTGCTAGTGGTGCAGGTCATGATGCGATGGTAATGACTAATATTACCAACATTGCTATGTTATTTGTGCGCTGTGAAAAAGGTATTAGCCATAATCCAAGAGAGCAAGTGATTGAATCCGATGTTGCAGTCGCTTTGGACTGTTTAACAGATATGATCAAAAAACTTGCGGGATAACAAGCAGAGCCCATTATAAAAAAGGCGCTTAAATATTTTATTTAAGCGCCTTTTATTTAGTATAAAAATGAACATAGCTTATTCAGGGCAAGGATGATTTTCAATCCAGTGTTGTGCTATTTCATCACGGCGTGCAATCCACACATCATCATGGGATTGAACATAATCTAAGAATTTTTTCAGTGCCAGAAAACGACCCGGTTTGCCAATTACTCGGCAATGTAAACCTATCGACATCATTTTTGGTTTCTCATTACCTTCTGCGTATAAACAGTCAAAGCTATCTTTCAAATATTGAAAGAACTCCTCCCCATGGCTAAAGCCGTAAGGTGATGAGAAACGCATATCATTATTATCAAGTGTATATGGGATCACTAAATGAGGGCGTGTTGTTTTCGCACCTTCAGAGCTAGGTACCTGCATCCAAAATGGTAAATCATCACCGTAATAATCAGAGTCGTAAAGCAGCCCTTGTTGCTCTGCTACTAACCCACGAGTGTTTGGTGAGTCACGTCCTGTATACCAACCTAATGGACGCTGACCGGTCAAATTTTCAATAATATCTAAGGCTTGTGTCATATGCTCACGCTCTTCTTCGATAGGCATATGTTGGTAATGAATCCATTTCAAACCATGACAGGCAATCTCATGGCCATCTTCCATAATTGCTTGGGTTACATCAGGATTACGTTGTAATGCAGTAGCAATACCAAAGATAGTTAACGGTAAGTCACGTGCTTTAAATTCATTTAAAATTCGCCATACGCCTGCTCTTGAACCATATTCATATAAAGACTCCATGCTCATATGGCGTTCAGGATAAGCTTCTGCACCGGCGATTTCAGATAGAAACGTTTCCGAATGAGTATCACCATGTAACACGCAGTTTTCGCCACCCTCTTCAAAATTTAAAACAAACTGCACTGCAATTTTTGCTTTATTTGGCCAATTTGCATCGGGCACATCATGTCTACCGTAGCCTCTATAATCGCGAGGATTATCTTTACTCATCTTAACGCTCCTTTGTTTTTATTTTATTACTATTCCAATGTTCATAACGACCACCAAAAGTCTTCTTTAAAGGTGAACCATACTGCCCTATCTTGCAGGTTTTTAAACCTAGTTGATGTAATGACTCCGCCAATTTAACTGCAGCGCAAACACCATCAATAATCGGGACCTTAAGATCTGCCGATAATTTATCGGTTAAATCAGACATGCCAGCACACCCTAAAACTAATGCTTCAGCGCCGTCTTCCAATAATGCTTTTTCACATTCAGCTTTTAACTCACGATAAACATCATCTCCAATATTTTCAAGGTCTAATACTGCAATATCTGTGGCTCTAACACCACTACAAAGATGTTGATAACCATAACGATTAAGCAAGTGTTCACTAGCAGGTAAAGTTCTCGTCATAGTCGTCACGACACCAAACCGATAAGCGACTAAACTAGCGAGTTGAAAAGCAGCTCCCGCTATACCAATCACAGGTACAGAGGCAACTTCTCTGGCAGCATCTAATGCAGGATCGCCAAAACAGGCAATAATGTGAGCATCAACTTTATTATCCTCCCCCTGTTTAATCACATCTAACAAAGCGGCTGAAGCAATCACTTCATCAAAAGCACTTTCAATGCTTTCAGGGCCATGCTTAGGCATAGATGCAATAATTTCAGTACTTGAAAGGGCAGCTCCACGTGCAGAAGCAGCTATTTTTTCAGTCATACCGGAACAGGTATTTGGGTTAATTAAGTTGATTCGCATTGATCACTCCGTATTAGCAAACAGTTGTTGAAAATTAATTTTTTGGCCATCGCTAACACCCAATTTCAAAGAAGACTTAATATGGATTAAATGATGTTTCATCCAATCTTGAGCCTTTTCATCTTGTTTGTTATCCATTAAATCAATTAGCTCTAAATGATCGCCACAATCACAACTTACACTATGACGAGAACCAAAAACTGCAATGATTAATGATGAGCGATAACAAAGCTGCTGGATAAAATCAGCCATGACAGAGTTATCTGATAATGCAGCTAACTCATAATGAAATTGTGCAGTTAATTGAATTAAAGCGGCTTGATCTTCATTTGCTTCAGCTTGCCTCTCTTCTTTGAGCATCGCGCGAAAATATTTGGAATTAGCTTTAGACCAATATTTCATTATTTCAGGGATTAATAACGGTTCTAGCATGATGCGACTATCTAAGATCTCTTGCGCTTCTTGTTCACTAGGACGATTTACATGTGCTCCTTTATTAGGCTCAATGGTGACAATCCGTTCTAAGGCCAAACGTTGCAGTACTTTTCGAATACTAGTGCGGCTTCGACCAAAGGCTTCTGATAACTTATCTTCAGGTAATCTTGCCCCAGGTGGAAGTTGGTGCTCAACAATCGACTTCAATATTTTTTTATAGATGGCTTCATCATTCAACATATTATTCACTACTAATCCCTCTTATTTATTGTATACAACAAAACATAAGTAAATGTATACAACTTTATTTATTTCCTTACTTAATCTTATCCTTCAAAGAGAGGATTTCAAGTGAGATAACGCACCAAAATGATCACAATTGTTTAAAAACAGTGCATAAAAGGCACTATCTCACTGAGTTAAAATCGATGAAAGTGCTTAAGAGACTGTATTCTCTGAATATTTCAATATTGGATCAGTAATTGCTAATCAACATTGTATACAATTAATAAAACATTGGAGGTTAGCATGTCAGATAAATTAGAAACTAGTCCACGCCTTAGCAATGAGGACCTATTACCAGAGAAACAACAAAAGTGGGGCTGGTATAGTATCTTTGCTTTTTGGATGTCAGATGTACATAGTGTCGGAGGGTATGTATTCGCAGCGAGTTTATTCGCGCTGGGATTAAATGGTATCCAAGTATTTATCAGCTTATTGGTAGGTATTTCTATCGTTTTATTATTTGCCAACTTGATGGGCAAACCAGGGCAAAAATGTGGAGCGCCTTTCCCTGTGGTGGCACGTATGTCATTTGGTGTGTTTGGTGCGAATATTCCAGCGGTTATTCGTGGTTTGATTGCGGTGGTTTGGTACGGCATTCAAACTTACTTAGCTTCTAGTGCATTTATTATTTTGATTCTGTACTTTTTCCCTAGTGCAGAAAGCTTAGCGAACAGTGAATTTTTAGGGTTATCTTACTTAGGTTGGGTTGGCTTTAGCTCAATGTGGATCTTACAAGCAATTATCTTTATGTTCGGTATGGATATGATACGTAAGGTGATTGATTGGTCTGGACCAGCTATCTATATCGCTATGTTTGCATTATGTATTTACTTAGTTAACTTAGCCGGTTGGGACAATATTAGCTTTAACCTAAGCTCACAAGAATTAGTTGGCTGGGATGCTATTATTCAAATGTTTATTGCGGCCTGTTTGGTAGCTGGTTACTTTGCAGGACCAACATTAAACTTTAGTGACTTCTCTCGTTACTGCACCAGCTATAAGCAATTAAAACTCGGCAACATCTTAGGTTTACCGGTTAACTTTATTATCTTCTCTCTATTTAGTGTATTGATTGTATCTGCCTCTATCCCAGTGTTTGGCGAAATGATCACTGACCCAGTTGAAACAGTAAAACGATTAGACTCAGGCATGATTACAATACTTGGCGCATTAACGTTTATTTTTGCGACTGTGGGAATCAACATTGTGGCTAACTTTGTTGCCCCTGCTTTTGACTTTTCTAATGTGGCACCGCAAAAAATTAGCTTTAAAGCAGGTGGTTTTATTGCCGCCTTTGGTTCAGTACTGTTAACACCTTGGAACCTGTTTAATAACCCTGAAGTTATTCATTATACCGTTGATGTATTAGCCGCGATGATCGGGCCATTATACGGCATCATTATTGTTGATTATTACTTTATTAAAAAAGGTCATATTCATATTGATTCGTTATACACAGAATCACCAAAAGGCATTTACTGGTATCAAAACGGCATTAATATGAAAAGTGTTTACGCGTTAATCATCGCAGGTTTACTAGCTATCTATGCGACCTTCTTCATCGATGGTTTAGCTAACTATGCAATCTTTATTGGTGGATTCACTGCTGCCATTACATACCGAGTATTGATGGCTAAAGAGCGAGAAAAAATGGTTGATGTACAAGCTAATTTAGCCGAACAATCATAATCAAGCTTTACACGATGTTATTAGGGCAGTTGAACTTTACCGTTTAAATTTTGTTCACTACAGGGCGTTTTGACCGAGGTGGACAAAGTTTAGCCTAGTAATCTCAGCAAATGTTATCCAACAAAGAGCATAACCTCTTGTGGCGAACCCGAAGGGCAACATTTGCTGACTATTTCTGCTGCACTTTCGCTTATTTATGTGGAACAACCACAGCTCACAAACCCAGCCTTGTAGAAAAACCAGCAACTCGTTGCAAAAAATAAACTTGAAAGATCAATAGCCCCTTGATAACAAGCAGTGTTTGCCACGACTTTAAAAGTGACAAACACTGCTTATATCACTTACTCATCCGTTATAATAGTCGGCACAACGGACATACCAACACGTAATTGATTCTCTTGTTTTTGTGCATTATCAATTTCAATTCTAACCGCAATTCTCTGTACAATTTTAGTAAAATTGCCAGTGGCGTTATGCGCAGAAACAGATGAATAGCTCACACCACTTGCAGGAGCAATGCTCGCTACATGACCAGTAAACGCTTTACCCGGTAATGCATCAACGGCTAACTCAACTGATTGCCCTACTTTCACCTTAGCAAGCTGTGTTTCACGGTAATTTGCATGTACGTAAACTTTGTCCAGTGGTACCACAACCAACAGTGGGTTACCTGGATTTACATAATTACCGACACGTGCTGATTTTTTTCCAACAACACCATCAATAGGCGCTTTTATTTCGGTGTAAGATAATTTCAAATTAGCTGCATCTAGCATAGATTCAGCCTGCAATAGCGTTGCTTTTGCACGTTCAATTTGTGCTTTTAAAATCGCAATTTTCTGCTTGCTAGCAATCAATGCAGCTTGATTTTTACCTAAGCTAGCTTTTTGTATATAAAATTGTGATTCAGCTTGTTGTAAATCTTGTACCGTTCCAGAGCCATCTGATGCGAGATTACGGTAACGTTTAAAATTCCTTTCTGCTAATACCAATTGTGCTTTGTTAGCATCTACTTCTGCTTCAGCTTCGGCTACTAAAGAAGCTTGTTGGATAAGTGTTGCTTGCAATATTTCAATGCTGGCTTGAGCGCTCGCCACTTGTGCTTTGGCGCTATTCACCGCAACAATAAAGTCACCTTTATCCATGCTGATTAATAGGTCGCCCTTTTTAACGGTTTGATGTTCTTCTACCATCACTTTTTCAACGGTTGCAGCAACTTGTGGTGCAACCACAGTAAAGTCAGCTTGGACATAGGCATCATCTGTTGATTGATTCGCCGCGGCAGATTCTGGTTGGTTTAAGTGTATAACAGTGGTCACAATCACGATCACCACAATAACAATAGAGAGCGCTTTGATTAATTTAGCTAGTTTCATAGTTGATTACTCAATAAAATAAATAGTTAAGGTTGATTAGTATTAGGTGCTGGTACATAAACCATCATTAAGGCCAATGGAATAAGCAACAATGCCAAGATACCAAGTACTAAATAGGCATCTGCAATGGATAAAATAAGTGATTGTTTTGCAACCACGCTAGGTAATAAAGCGCTTGGTAACGCATTAGGTAGAGAATGTTCAACTAGCGCTGCATGCTCCAATAACATTTCACTGTGGAAGCGACTACGTAGCGTTAATAGTTGCCCTACTGATGCACTACCGATCAATGAACCAAACACTCTGAATGTATTGATTACACCTGAGAAATAAGGCCCTTCACTTGGGTCTAACACACTGGTCATCAAAAATAAAATAGACACAACCGCCATAGGTTGACCAATCGCTTGTAGCATTTGCGCGACAATAAACTGATCACCATTCCATATTTCATTGATTGAAATAGCAGAAAAACAGGCCAGTGCAATAAACAACAAGCCCACAGACAGCACTTTTCTCGCATCAATCCACTTTTGATAAAGTAATAACGCGACCAAAGAGCCTAATATTAATTGCGGTAACGCAATCATTAATCCAATAGGTGCTATTTGCATCGTTCGATAGCCTTGTATTGCACCTAAATAGCTTGCAGGTAACATTGATCCCGACATCAATACCACCAATAAAAAAGTTAAAATAAGCGAACCGATACTTAAGTTACGACGCGCTAATAGTTGCGGCTGAATAAACGGCGTTTTATGTGTAAACTCAGTAAAAAGATACAGCGCCATAAACACCACACCGAGCAATAATGCACTAGTAATAAGTGGCGAGTTAAACCAATCCAGACGCCCACCCTGTTCCAGTGCAAGTGAAATTGATAACAAGGCACTCACGCCTAAGATCATGCCTAACCAATTACCTTGTTTAAAACGAGCGAACTTTATCTCTTCCTTTGGTAATCCCCAGCCCACTAAAGACCCAGCAATAATGCACAAAGGAATAACTTGCCAATAAACCCAACGCCAGTCGGATAAACCATCGGTCCAATAACCGGTTATCCAGATAGCCAAATTAGGAGCAAAGGTAGCGGTCATTGCATATAGCGCTAACCCATGTAAACGAATACTCAGCGGTAAAAACTTAAGTGCAGCCATCATCAAAATCGGAATCAATGCACCACTGCTCACGCCTTGGATAAAACGCAAACCAATTAATAGGTCAAGGTTTTGAATAAAAGGTAAAATTACAGCAATCACTGCGCACAGTGACACCATTGATAGATGAAAGCGTCGCACCGAAAAAGTGATTGCAAACCATGCTGCAAATGGCATCGCTATTAATTCACCCATGGTATAAGCGGTTGAAATCCAAGAAGCATCATCAACACTTGCTCCCATCACGCCACGGAGATCAACTAATGCTAATGACCCTACGCGGTTATTTAATCCAGACATCATGGCTGCAATAAAAATACCGCTTAATCCAGCGAGGGCTTGTTTTGATAACAAGCTTTGTTTTTTAGGAGCAACTGAAATAGTGTCGGCGATCACTGCACTGCTCATTGCGCCTCCTCATGCGATGCTAACGTGTTAATTTTGTTCACACTATTATCCCAGCCACCGCCAAGTGATTTATATAAATTCACTATCGCTAGCGCACCATTTGTTGTGCTGTTATTTAAACGATTTTGACTATCCAACACTTTTGCTTGTTCACTAAATACACTCAAGCTATCTGCTGTACCTTGTTGGTAGTTACGATTAACGACATATAGAGCTTGTTTCGTAAAGTCATCAGCAATTGATAGTTTATGATGATGGCTTTGTTGCGCTAACCAAGCATCAATGGCGTTATCCACTTCATGCCAAGCTGTTAATACCACTTTACGATAAAGTAACGCTGCATTTTTTTGCTTTTCCTTGGTTAACTCCAATTGCAAGGTAAGTCGACCCCCTTGAAATAAAGGTAAATACACTTTAGGCCCAATAGAAAAAGCACGAGAATCCCAACTTCCAAGGTCATCCCCATCAAAAGCTTCTACACCTAAGCTACCAGTTAGCGAAATACTTGGATAAAAATTTGCTTTAGCAGCACCAATCGATGCGACGGCGCTATGCAGATTTGCCTCTGCTTGTAAAATATCAGGTCGCTGCTGTGCGATATCTGAAGGGATACTCGTGAACATCCCCTTAGGAAGATGCATCGTTTGCTTGGGGGTTTTTAACAGTGACTCTAAAGCTCTAGGCTGTTTACCCAACAATAAAGCCAAGGCATTCATTTGTGCATGAATACGTTTCTGTATATCAGGCACTGCCGCTTTACTATGCTCTAATTGAGCTAAAGCATAAATCGTCTCAATATGCGTGCCTACGCCATTTTTTTCACGACTACTTAATAATTCCACTACGTGGTCAGCGAGCGCTTGTTTTTTCAATGCAATATCTAATGTAGCTTGCATATTACGTAATAAAAAATAAGTACGAGCAACTTCTGCCGTTAAACTCACTCGAGCCGCTTCACGCTGGTAAATAGTCGCTTCTAACTGTGCCATAGCTCGCTCACTTAAACGTTGATTTTTCCCCCATAAATCAAGCTCCCAACTTGCATCAAAACCTGCCATAAAGAAATTATCAGCCTCTGTTGGAGCACCTAGAGCTGCCCATTTACCATTCGCACTATTCCCCTCATGGGCATAACTTGCATTGGCAGAGAGAACTGGTAGTTTATCGGCATCTGTAATACCTAACTTAGCTCGACTCTGAGCGATCCTGTTACTCGCTATTTGTAAATCTAAATTACCAACTTGTGCTTGCTCTTCTAGCTGCATCAAGATCGGGTCATTAAACAATTCCCACCATTTTGATGAAAAAACCTTCAAGTCACTGGCATTTTGGGGTTTATCCACTTCGTAACTGTCTCTAGCCGTTATTTCATCAAAACCTTGAGTTGGCTTTTCAAAATTAGGGCCAACAGTACATGCTGACAGGAGCGTAATGGCGAAACTAACGCTGACCGTATTGAGTAAATAATTAAAATATTTACGTTTAATTATCATTTTAACTTTCCTATCTAATAACCAATGCACTTGCTTAGTGGTGTTTTATGACTTCAATATTGTTATCACTGACGACAGCTATTAAAATCAAACTGTACCGCTCGGTGCAATCGATAAATATAAAAAAGCGAAACATATTCAATCAGAGCTTTTCTTCTTGATACTCAAGATATACAAATAGATAACATGTATAATTTGAGAAATATCAATATAGCCAAATTGAACTGTACCGCTCGGTATGATATATTGTCATATAGCACTTACTATTGTCAAGAGAGTAACTCAATGAAAGATCTTATTTTAAACAACGATCATCTTCCTAGACTCGATCTAAACCTCACTCCAAAGGCACAAACCGTCCTAGATGCTGCGACTAAAATATTTTTAACCCATGGTTTTAATGGTGCAACGACAGATATGATTCAGCGCGCTGCAAATGTATCTAAATCGACGGTATACGCACATTTTTCTAATAAAGAACGATTATTTTTAGCAGTCGTCCAAAGTGAATGTGCTTCTTTTACACAATCAATGCACAGCATTAAATTTACCCCAGGCAATCTAGTTGAAAGTTTACGAGAGTTAGGTCATGCCTACTTAAACGTTGCTTTATCAGACTCTGCACTGGCACTTTATAGAGTGGTGATTGCCGAAGCCCCACGTTTTCCTGCATTGGGTCATATGTTCTATAATTCAGGCCCGCATGTTGTTAAAAGTAACGTGATTAAATGCTTTCAAATTGCCCTTGATGCACAAGAAATCGATTTACAAGGTGATGATATTAATGAAGTCGCAGAAGTATTTGTGGCAATGTTACGCAGTGAATTACATTTACAGTGTTTAACTCATCCAGATCAGCCGCTACAAAGTAAAACAGTGGACCATTGGGTTAACATCGCAATCAACACTTTTATCCGTAGTTATGGAGCTAAATAATAAATTTATTCTCTGCCCTGTTTGTTAGAATAAGTAGGCTGTTTTACATGGCAACTTATTCTAATGATCAATCAACTTGTATGCAGAGCCTCGCAAATGTCCCCTCCCCCACATGATCATTTAAAGTGCAACAATTGCACCAATACAGAATAAAGATTCTCGAACTACTCCTTTAAAAAATTCTATAAATAAAATAAACAACTGTTTTAAATATGTTTTTTTAATTTTATTTGAAATGGCACGATCGTTGCAAAAATACTATGAATAGTCACAATCGTTGCAAACATTCAATAAGGAAGTCCCATGAGTGAAGAGTCTGAGTTAATTTATAAACTCGATGATAACCCTTCAAATAAGGAATCATTTTTTGCCGCTATACAACATGTATTAGCTAGTTTTATCGGTATTATTACTCCAACTTTAATTATTGGTGGTGTGCTAGGATTAGGTGATGAAATCCCTTACCTTATTTCGATGGCATTGATGGTGTCTGGTGTTGGTACGATTATTCAAGCTAAGCGACCGATGGGTATCGGTGCAGGAATGATTTGTGTTCAAGGGACTAGCTTCGCATTTTTAAGTTCAGTATTAGCTGCAGGCTTTATTGCTAAAGCTAATGGTGGTGGTCCTGATCAAATTCTTTCTCTGATTTTTGGCGTATGTGTTTTAGGTGCCTTTGTAGAAATTGCCGTTAGTCAATTTTTAGATAAACTAAAGCGAGTAATCACTCCGGTTGTGACAGGTACAGTTATTACCGTTATTGGTATAAGTTTAATTAAAGTAGGCTTCACTGACTTAGCCGGCGGTCAGTGGTTACTAACCAATAAACCAGAGTTATTTGCTAGTTTTGATAACCTATTTTTAGGTGGTCTAGTAATGGCATCAATCATTATCGCTCATAAATACGGTAATCAATGGGTACGATTATCATCGATTATTATAGGTATGATCATCGGCATGATTGCTGCAATATTAATGGGTAAAGTGAATTTCAGCGCCATTAATCAAGTCGAATCCATCATCAGCTTACCTGTTCCGTTCAAGTATGGCTTCTCTTTTGATATTGCTGCATTTATCCCAATTGCGCTAATCTATTTAATTACAGCCATTGAAACATCAGGTGATATCACTGCAAACTGCATGGTGTCAAAACAGCCAATTGCTGGTAAGTCATACATAAAACGTATTCAACAAGGTATTTTAGGCGATGGTGTTAATTCACTGATAGCTGGGTTATTTAATACCTTCCCAAATACCACTTTCAGTCAAAATAATGGGGTAATTCAGTTAACAGGCATCGCAAGTCGATACATAGGCGTATGGATTGGTGGTATCTTAATCGTAATGGGATTATTCCCACACATTGGTGCTCTATTCCGCGCAGTACCAAATTCAGTATTAGGTGGCGCGACAATTATTATGTTTGCAACTGTTGCTACAGCAGGTGTAAAAATCTTAACTCATGTTGAATTAAACAGAAAAAATATGCTCACATTAGCCGTTTCATTTGGTATGGGTTTAGGGGTGTTATTAGTACCAGAGGTAGTGAACACAGTATCTGCAAATATTGGCGGTGATTTAGGTGCTATCGTTAAAAGCATATTTGGCTCACCAATCACTGCAAGTGGTTTAAGTGTGATTGTATTAACCCTATTTTTAGGAGAATACCCTGAAGAATACAACCCAATTATTCAAGATTTCCCTCTTGATGATGAGCATTCAGGTAAAGCTAAGAGCTAGCATTTTATCATCAAGTGTTTTATAGCTTTAATTCACTTGATGCTAAAAACAGTGTTAAGTAATGAAACTGACATGGCGCTTTCCTAAATATGAAAACCTAGGAAAGCGCCTCATCTATTTAGGTAATCACAATAAGTTCAGTGAATTACATAAATAACTGTAATGTTATCGATACTTTATATATCACTAAGAATATTTAAGTAGATAACAGTTTTCAGACAAAAATAACTATATATTTTACAACCAATCAAAATTAAGGACAATTTATGAAGAAGATATTAACAACCACAGCTGCTGCAGTATCAATTGCACTATGTTCATTTGTAGCACAAGCTGCTGATTTCAAACCGGCTGTTGCTTATGATTCAACAGGTAAGTTTGATAAATCTTTCGGACAAGCAGTTGCGGAAAACGGTGTAATTAAATTCATGGAGCAATCGGATACTAAAGTTCGTGAATTAGTACCTTCAAGTGATGCACAGCGTGAACAAGGTCTTGAGCGTCTTGCACGTAAAGGTTTTAGCCCTATTCTTGTTGTTGGTTTCTTATATGCAACACCACTACAAAAAATTGCAGCAAAATACCCTGATAGCCAATTTGTGATCATCGATGCAGTGGTTGACTTACCAAATGTAAAATCAATCTTATTTAAAGAGCATGAAGGTTCTTTCCTTGTCGGTGCAATGGCCGCAATGAAGTCTGAAACCAATAAAGTAGGTTTCGTTGGCGGTATGGATATTTCATTGATCCGTAAATTTGCTTGTGGTTATGAGCAAGGTGCTAAATACGTTAACAAAGACGCAGAAGTTTTCCAAAATATGACGGGTTCAACTAACGCAGCATGGTCAGATCCTGCTCGTGGTGCTGAACTAGCTAAAAGCCAATTCAGTAAAGGTGCTGATGTAGTATTTGCTGCGGCAGGTGGTACAGGAGTAGGTGTTTACCAAGCTGCAGCTGACGAAGGTAAATATGCAATTGGCGTAGATTCAAATCAAAACTACATTCACCCAGGTGTGATGTTAACGTCTATGGTTAAACGTGTTGGTGTTGCAACAGTAGATGCGTTCAAAGCTGCTGAAGCAGGTACATTTACAGCCGGCATCCAAAGCCTTGGCTTAAAAGAGAATGGTGTAGATTGGGCATTAGACGAATATAACCGTGATTTAGTGACACCTGAAATGGAAGGTAAAATTGCTGGAATTAAAGCTAAGATTATTTCTGGTGAAATCAAAGTACACGATTACATGATTGATAATACTTGTAACTACTAATATCTCCCCTGAGAAAATTAATGCTCCCTTGTTGTAACAAGTAAGGGAGTATTTTTACCGATCTTTATCAATGGACAGAATAGAGAAACTTAATTTATGTCTCAACCCCACAATCAAGAGCACATTGCTTTAGAGCTTTGTGGCATCGATAAAAAATTCGGTGCAGTACACGCTAATTGCAATATCGATCTAAAAGTACCTGCAGGGACTATCCATGGCATAATTGGAGAGAATGGCGCAGGTAAATCAACCCTAATGAACATCATTTATGGGTTTTATGTTGCAGACGCTGGCGATATTAAAATATCAGGCACAGTGCGTAAATTAACCAGCTCTAAAGAAGCAATTAGTTACGGCATTGGCATGGTTCATCAACACTTCATGTTAGTTGATAATTTTAGTGTATTAGAAAATGTTATTTTAGGCGCAGAAGAAGGCGGCCTGTTAGAACCTAGCTTACGAAAAGCTCGAAAAGAATTAGAGCGTTTAGCTAAAGAGTATCAGCTAAATGTCCCACTCGATGCATTAATTGAAGACCTTCCAGTTGGTTTACAGCAACGAGTTGAAATTTTAAAAGCGCTTTACCGCGGTGCAAAAATTCTTATATTAGATGAACCTACTGGTGTGTTAACACCACAAGAAACAGATCATCTGTTTAAAATCTTTGATGCATTACGCAATCAAGGTGTAACGATCCTATTAATCACTCATAAGTTACGTGAAATTCTAGCGGCAACCGATAATGTATCTGTAATGCGTCAAGGTGAAATGGTTGCTCACCGTAAAACAGCCGACACAGATAAAGAAGAGTTAGCTGAATTAATGGTCGGTCGCAAGGTTCGTCTAAAAGTAGAAAAAACTGAGGCAGACTCACAACAAGAACTACTCTCTACCTCCAACCTAACTTACACCGATGAACTAGGTGTTGACCGTTTAAAAAATGTGTCTATCTCTATTAAAGCA
The DNA here is from genome assembly GCF_055808325.1 of Psychromonas sp. KJ10-5. Classification (NCBI taxonomy): domain Bacteria; kingdom Pseudomonadati; phylum Pseudomonadota; class Gammaproteobacteria; order Alteromonadales; family Psychromonadaceae; genus Psychromonas; species Psychromonas sp. KJ10-5. The sequence goes on from NZ_CM147864.1 coordinate 2,725,181, forward strand.
GGTGAAGTAGTTGGTATTGCTGGTGTTTCTGGCAATGGCCAATCGGAATTAATGAGTGCTCTTGCCGGTTTAATCAAACCTAATTCAGGGCAGATTAATATTGGTGATACCTGTATTGATGCGCGACACCCAAGCTCAGCAGCACAGGTGCGAGATCTAGGCGTTGGACATATCCCAGAAGACCGTTTAGTGATGGGACTGATCAAATCTTTTAGTGCAGAAGAATCAGCTATTTTAGGCTATCAAAACTCTGCAACTTATAATGGGGTATTGCTAAACAAACCTAAAGTGATCAACCAAGAGTGTGCTCGTTTAATGGAAGAATGGGATGTACGTCCACGTGATCCAAAATTACGTAGCTCTTTATTCTCTGGCGGTAATCAACAAAAATTAATCATCGCCCGTGAAGTAGATAAAGACCCTAATATTTTATTAATTGGTCAACCTACACGTGGTGTTGATATCGGTGCCATTGAGTTAATTCATAAACGTATTATTGAATTACGCGATCAGGGTAAAGGGATCTTATTAGTTTCCGTTGAACTCGATGAAATCATGGCCTTATCGGACCGCATTATTGTAATGTTTGATGGCAACATCGTGGGAGAAGTCAGCGCACAACAAGCCAATGAAAAAATCCTCGGTATGATGATGGCAAATATCATGCCTGACGAACTGCAATCAAATACAGTAACAACTTCTGGAGAGCAATTATGAATGACTCAAAGATTCCAGCATGGGTAAGCATTATTGTTCTTCCATTAATCAATATTCTGTTTGCCTTTGCTTTTTCTGCCATTATATTTTTGGCCGTTGATGTAAACCCCATTGAAGCCGCACAAACCATGATCAATGGAGCCTTCGGTTATCAAGAAGGGATTGGTTATACCTTTTATTACGCTACCAACTTTATTTTCACCGGTTTAGCAGTGGCTGTTGCCTTCTCTGCAGGCCTATTTAATATTGGCGGTGAAGGACAAGCTTATATTGGCGGGCTCGGGGTAGGCTTAGTTTGCTTAGGTTTAGATCATACTTTACCGTTTTGGGCGCTATTACCGATCACCATGTTTGCCAGTATGGCCTTTGGTGCATTATGGGCGTTAATCCCAGCTTACCTTCAAGCCTACCGTGGCAGTCATATTGTAATCACGACCATTATGTTTAACTTTATTGCTTCATCATTGATGGTGTACTTAATGGTAAACGTGTTGAATCAAAAAGGGCAAATGGCACCTGTATCACGTGTATTTGAAGACTCTGCTGGTTTACCGGGTTTTCACACCATTGCCGGATGGTTTGGTTATGGTTTTGCTGAATCCCCAATGAACTTAAGCTTTTTAATTGCCCTACTTTGCTGTGTTTTAGTGTGGCTATTACTTTGGAGAACACGTTGGGGTTATGCCATTCGCGCAATGGGTTCAAGCCCTTCTGCTGCTGAATACGGCGGTATTAACCGTAAGCGTTTGATCATTATTGTCATGCTTATTTCTGGTGCTTTATCAGGCTTATTAAGCTTAAATGAAGTACAAGGTTACGCACAACAACTCAAATTAGGCTTTGTAGCAGGTTATGGTTTCACTGGTATCGCAGTGTGTTTGATTGGCCGAAATCATCCTTTTGGTATTGTGTTAGCGAGTATTTTATTCGGGATTTTATACCAAGGTGGCGCAGAACTATCTTTTGACTTCCCAAATATTGACCGAGAGATGATCCAAGTAGTACAGGCATTAGTTGTACTCTTTAGTGGCGCGCTGTCATTAATGTTAGTTAAACCAACTGAGCGATTATTTGTTTATTTAGATGAAAAGAAAAAGTCTAACAACACTAGCGCTGCGGAGGCTTAAATTATGTATGAAAATATTATTTTAATACTCGATGCGACATTAAGGGTATCAGCTCCACTCATTTTAGCCGCATTAGCCGGTTTATTTTCAGAACGTTCTGGTATTGTGAATATCGCACTAGAAGGTAAGATCTTATCATCTGCTTTTGCTGCGGCAGCCACTACCTCAGTCACTGGCTCTATTATGCTGGGGTTATTAGCTGCGATGTTTACGTCTACTTTACTCTCATTGTTACATGGTTTTGCATGTATCACACATAGAGGAGATCAGATTGTATCGGGTGTGGCGATTAATATGCTAGCGGCAGGTTTAACTGTCACTTTAGGTCGTTACTGGTTTGGTTTAGGCGGACAAACCCCACCTTTATCAAATGATGAACGCTTTACGTCAATCACTTTACCTGGTGCTGACGCCGTGGCTGACATTCCTGTCATTGGCTTACTGTACAGTGAGTTAATTTCTGGTCATAACATTCTGGTTTACTTGGCATTATTATTAGTGCCTGTGTGTTGGTGGATTATCTTTAAAACACGCTTTGGGTTACGTTTACGTGCCGCGGGAGAGAATCCACATGCCGTTGATACGGCGGGTATTTCAGTTGCTTGGTTACGTTATCGTGCATTAATTTGTGCAGGTATTTTAACGGGGATAGCAGGAGCCTACCTATCGACTGCACATAGTGCTGGTTTTGTACCAAACATGAGTGCGGGTAAAGGTTATATCGCATTAGCAGCACTTATTTTTGGTAAGTGGAAACCTGTTCCTGTCTTGTTTGGTTGTTTACTGTTTGGTTTCTTAGATGCAATGGCTATTCGCCTGCAAGGTGCTGAACTACCATTTATTGGTGAAGTACCTGTGCAAGCAATTGAAATACTGCCTTATGTATTAACTGTATTATTACTTGCAGGATTTATTGGTCGCGCCGTTGGTCCGAAATCAATCGGTGTGCCTTACGTTAAATCACGCTAAGTATTAGCCTGTAACGTAACGCGAAAAGAAAAAGGCCTGAGACGAAGTTAATTCATCTCAGGCCTTTTTACGTTAAAGCTGTTAATTAATTTGTTAAGCTAACTTGCCACTCAGCTAACGCTTTAATATGGTCAGGACCAATACCACAACAACCACCAATGATATTTGCACCTAGTGCATACCACTGTTTTGCATAAGCTAAGTAATCAAGGGGAGATAAGTCACGATAAGCTTGTACCGCTTCGTTGGCTTTATGATCTTTAGGAATAGGCGTGAAGCTATTAGCAAATACACCAATATCTAAATCTGTTTTACCTGTAGCTTGTAAAGCTTGCTGAGTATCTTTAAGCGCTTGCTCAATTACCTCTGGAATAGAACAGTTAAAGAAAATACCAGTAATATCTTCTGCTAGTAATACTTCAATAGCTTCAGTGACTAATTCACCAGATCTTAGTTTCGCCTCACCAGTTAAATCATCACTTAATGTAAAAGAAAAATGGCAAGGTTTAGTCGTACTAGCCAATACCTTTAACATTACTTTCGCTTCAGCAATACTAGAGATAGTTTCACCTAACCATGCGTCTACATGTTGGTCTTGGGCGATAAACAAGGTATTTAAAATATCAAAGGCATTATCTGCATCAAATAAATCTGGGCGATATGAGCCAAAAGCAGGCGGTAATGAACCTACCACTTGTACATTATGTTGAGCTGTAGTGGCTACTTCTTTAGCTATGATAGCGGCTTGTGCTGCTAATTTAGCCCCCTGTTCTGCAAACAAATCGTCACCTAAATGAAATGGTACACAAGCATAGCTGTTAACTGTAATTAACTCTGCACCAGCATCAACAAAGCTTTGATGTGTTTGAGTGACATAATGTGGTGCTTCAATTAAAGCCTGTGCACTCCACAAAGGTTGTGAAAACGGAGCACCAATACGCTTAAGTTCACGCCCCATACCACCATCTAAAATCGTTAATTCTTTCATTATGGACTTCTATACGTCTAAATAAGATATGCGTATTTAACCATAGTTTTCAAAAATTCATAATGAAACTTGATCAGGATAAGTATGAATAAAATTCAACTTAATATTTAAATTGTTGAGAGGATTAATATTAGGGCTAATATTAGGATTGAAACAAAATTAAAGCAGGGAAAGAAGCCACTTTATGCGAATAAAATGGCTTGAATGGCGATTAACTACCGCGGTACGTTGAATAACTATAAGGCGACAATAATAAAGGGATATGATGGTGACGCTCATCCTGTAATCTAAAGCAAATTTCAGCACTAGGATAAAAGGCAGAGAGTGATTGTTGCTCCCAATAGCTTTCTAACTCAAAACAGATTTTATAGGTCGCAAATAACGATTCAATCTCTTTATCTTCATACCACTCTGTTTGTTCCCACCCATCGATTCTACCATCGCTATTGGTCACTGCAGAGGATAATAACTGCCAGTTATCACCATCTAAAACTAATAGTTTAATCGTCACGCCAACAGCAGGTTTACCCAATGATGAATCTAAAATATGCGTAGTTATTGGATTATGGTTCATAATAATTTCTCCAAGCGGATAGCTGTGATTTTAGCTTGCTCTCGACCGGCGATTTGCACTTCGGTTTCACGGGTATTATCTATTCTGGCTTTGATTAGAGCTAACATTTCAACAGCACTTTTACCCGATGCACACACAATAAAGATGAAGCCAAATTTATCTAGATAGGCTTTATTTAATGCCACCATCTCCTCTAATACTGCACTTTCTGCTACCGACATCCCAGCTTGCTCATTGCTTGCAGTGCCTGATGTATTAGCATATTTCTTGTGGAGTGTATTCAGATCTCCAATTTGTGGATGACCTTGAAATGCAATTAAATAATCCTGCTCGTTTAATTCAGTAAATGCTTTTTCTGAGGCTGCAAGTAACGCAGCTTTATCTGCAAATGGTGTTGCTTGGATCATCTTCTTAATCCAATTTGGCGCACAGCAACAACTTTCAAAGATATCGAAGCCTTTATCCGCACTGGCATTATTGATTTTGTCTAAACTCATTATTTTTCCTTTTTTACGATTTACTTTTATCATCGCAACAGTAAATCGATCTGATAAAGCACCTTGGTAGTGCAATAAATGGGACAATACGTGATTATCAATAAGTTAATTATTCATCTTATTCTATAGGTGAATATTAAAGTATTCATAAACTACTGTTTATTAATACTTTAATCACCCAATATGCATTACTACTTGCTTGATAAGTTTTCTATATTTCACTACTGAGTGGTTATCAAGCTAATATCATACCAAAACTGACCATTTGGATTGTTTTTATTGGCAGCGGTTATCCAGTTTTCGTTTTTTTATTCTGTAATGCACTGAGATGAACTAGATTGTCTTGTAACTCTTTCCACTGTTTGCCTTTTTGTTTAGGTTTATCACCTTGTAAGCTTTGGTATAAAGCAACTAATTGCCCAGCGATAGACACTGCAACTTCCATAGGTAACTTCCCGCTCACTTCACTTAAGCCAACCGGACAAGTCATGCTGTCAATTTGTTGATCAGAGAACCCTCTTTGCATTAAACGATATTGGAATTTTTTGGCTTTAGTCTCTGAGCCTATCACCCCCAACCACAATGATTGATTTCGTTTCAAAACAGCTTGGCAGAGTTCAAAATCTAATTGATGGTTATGGGTCAAAATTAAGGTTGCAGTATTCTTCGCTGCGCTTGTTACCTGTGCAACGGGTTCATCATCAACCACTTTCTGTACACTGCTTGGGATATGTTCAGGAAACAATTCAGCTCGGCTATCTATCCAACGGATCTGTATTGGCAGCTGTGCTAAAATAGGCATTAAGGCATGGGCAACATGACCTGCTCCGTACACGTCTAGATGTAGTTTATCACTGGCAAAAACCTCAAATAAAACCAAAACTTGACCACCACAACATTGACCTAAACTTGCACCAAGTTGAAAATTCTCCACTTCCTGGCAGCTTTCGCCACGTGCAATTAACGTACGAGCATGCTCAATGGCTTTAAATTCAAGATGTCCACCACCAATGGTTGCGTAGATATTGTTGTCGCTAATCACCATTTTAGTACCACTCGCTCGTGGTGTTGATCCAGCTGCACTTAATAATGTAACAATCACATAAGTTGCTGAGCTTGCTTCCAATTCAGTGGCTGCTTGCAACCAACTGTGAGCATGTAGCCCTTGTGTAGACTGATTAAGCATGGCTTATCTCTGTAGTTTTCGTTTGTGCTGCCGTTTTATTCCATTGCTGCGCTGCTTGAACAGCATTCAACACCGCCTCTGGTGTTGCAGGTGGATTTAAACTAGGCGCAAATTGATAATCAGTAATGCTAGCTAGTGCGTTACGAATTGCACTCCATACACTAATGCCTAACATAAATGGCGGTTCACCGACGGCTTTAGATTTAAACACTGTCGTAGCAGGATTCTGAGAATTATATAACTTCACATTAAACTCTGCTGGCGTATCACCTATCGCCGGAATTTTATAGGTTGCAGGCGCGTTACTAGCTAATGCTCCTTGATCATTCCAGCTTAGATCTTCAGTGGTTAACCACCCCATTCCTTGAATAAAGGCCCCTTCGATTTGGCCAATATCCAGAGCTGGATTAATAGAACTACCCACATCATGTAAAATATCAGTGCGTGTCACTGTATTTTCACCAGTTAAAATATCAATTTCCACTTCGCTTAACGCTAAACCATAGGCGTAATAAAAGAAAGGGTGTCCTTCTGCTTTTTCACGATCATAATAAATTTCAGGCGTTGCGTAATAACCCGTAGTGGAAAGCGAAATACGATTCAGATAAGCTAAATTAATCAATTCAGAAAAGCTAATTCGCCCCTTTTCATGCACTAATTGATTATCTATCAACTGCATTTGTTCAAGGCTCACATCAAAATGCTGACTAGCAAACTCAAATAAACGTTGTTTGATGGTATTCGCTGCATTCAGAGCAGCCATACCGTTTAAGTCGGTACCACTTGATGCGGCGGTTGGTGAGGTATTTGGTACTTTATCGGTACGCGTTGCATTCACTAAAATATGTTGCATATCAATGGAGAAAGCTTGTGCGACGATTTGTGCAATTTTAGTATTAAGCCCTTGGCCCATCTCTGTACCACCATGGTTAACATGCACAGAGCCATCGGAATAGATCACTAACAATGCCCCCGCTTGATTCAAGTGCTGCACGGTGAAAGAGATACCAAATTTAACCGGTGTTAATGACAATCCCTTTTTGATGATTGGAGAAGTTTTATTGAAAGTAGTAATCGCTTCTTTACGCGCCCAGTAATCCCCCTCTTCCTCCATTTTCGCAATCATATCCTTTAGAATAAATTGATCTACTTTTTGTTTATAAGGGGTTAAATCACGACCTGGTTTATATAAATTAAGTTTACGGATCTCTAGGGGATCTTTTTTCAAATAGTAAGCAATATCGTCCACCAGCTGTTCAGCCATAATCATTCCCTGCGGGCCACCAAAGCCTCGGAATGCAGTATGACTAACGGTATTGGTTTTACAACGATTACCATTGATATGTGCATTAGGATAATAATAAGCGTTATCTGCATGGAATAAGGCTCGGTCAACGATGGCATCGGACAAATCAGGAGAGTATCCACAATAACCATTAATATTAATATCTACGCCTTCAATTAAGCCCTGTTGATCAAAACCAACTTGATAGGTGTTATAGAATGGATGACGTTTACCTGTACTTTTAAAATCATCACTTCGTGCTAAACGAATTTTAACTGTTTTTCCAGTATGGTAAGCCGCTAAAGCAGCCAAACATGTCCAGGGTGCAGCCTGTGTTTCTTTACCACCAAATCCGCCGCCCATACGACGCATCTCTACCGTCACATAGTTGAATGGTTGTTTGAGTACTTTTGCAACTAAATGCTGTACTTCACTAGGGTGCTGGCTTGAACATTGAATAAACATACCGCCTTCTTCAGTGGGTGTCGCAATACTCACCTGCCCTTCCAAATAGAAATGTTCTTGGCCACCAATATCTAAATCACCAGAAATTTTATGTTCTGCATTATCAATAGCTTGCTTAGCATCACCTCGGTTTAAAGCATGGGGTGGACGCACCCAATGTTGCTCTTTTATCGCTTGTTTAATATCTAGCATAGGTACACTAGTTTGATATTCAATCACCACTTTACGTGCGGCGATTCTTGCAGCTTTATAACTTGTCGCGACAACTAATAAAATAGGCTGACCATGATATTCAATCACCTCATCGGTTAATAAAATATCACCCGAAAAAACCGGGCCAATATCATTTGTACCTGGAATATCTTTGCTGCTAAAGATATCAACAACACCTTGCACTGCAAAAGCTGGCGCAGTATCAATAGACATAATGTTTCCATGTGCAATAGTCGATACAACAGGGTAAGCATGTAAAGTATTTACTTCTTCGGCTTTATCATCAACATACACCGCTTTACCAATCACTTGTTTGATCGCACTTTCATGAATAAAAGATTGGCCGATGGCATTACCTTTCAGCCCTGTTGGTTTGTCTGTTTTAAAGTGACGCATGGTTAATCCTTGTCTTAATAGCGGGTACTGTCGCGTTCAGGTCGACACTGTTTGGGCTTAATATCATGTTGCTAGCACTTTGATACCAAATCCGGTCAAACAAGTTCTTACTGACTTGTAATCGGTAAGCTGATGTTGCTCTTACATCTGATAAAGGCTGAAAGTCCTCTTCCATTTTTTGTGCCGCTGCTTGCAAGTTTTCTAAACTAAAAGCTTTACCATTTAATGCGCCTGCAATATTAGGAGCTAAAGCTGGTGTAGAAGCCATACCGCCCATTGCACACTTCACCGCATGCATAGTGTGATCTGTTAATTGATAACTTAATACTAAACATACCGCTGAAATATCATCTTCAATACGTTTAGATATTTTATGACAGCTGAGTTGTTGGTTAGGTAGGCGCTGAGGTACATGAATCGCCACAATTACTTCATCATCAGCTAATTGTGTCTGACGATAATCAACGAAGAACTCAGCCAAAGGGATAACACGAGTACCGCTGATGCTTTGTAACTCGATACTTGCATCCAGCGCAATCAATAAAGGAGCAGGATCACCAATCGGTGACGCGTTGGCAATACTGCCACCTAATGAGCCCGCATTTCTAATTTGCAATGAGCCGATACGTTCAAATAGTTCATGTGCTTCTGGGTAGACTTTGCAAAAGCTATCTACAAATTCGCTATAAGGTAAAGCTGCACCAATGTGTATGCCTGTTTCATCTTGAGTAAATTGCATTAATTCAGGGCAATAACGTACTGATATCAGTTGTTCGCTGTAAGCTAAATGTTGACTAAATTCGACGGATAAATCCGTTGCACCTGCCACAAACTTAGCTTCAGGATGCGCTGCTTTTAATTCGCAGAGTTGAGTTAAGTTTTGTGGTAAATAAAAGTATTGCTGGCCATGTTCAATCGCCGGGATAGCATTTAATGCCAGATCTTTTTCTAAAGAGAGAGTCAATGCACTGACTTGTTGACTAAAACGATGATCTTTATCACTGATGTTTTGCGTGGATTCCGCTGTATAACTAAAACACTTTTCAGCAGCAGCTAAAATAGGTTGATACCCTGTACAACGGCATAGATTCCCACCCAAGGCTTGAATCACGGCTGCTTTGCCTGGGTAGCTTGAATAGTTCATATACAGGGCAAACAAACTCATAATAAAGCCTGGTGTACAAAAACCACATTGTGAACCATGACACTCTACCATTGCTCTTTGTACTGGATGCAACTCTTCCAAACTTGGGTTTGCTTTAGCGGTCAATGCTTCCACTGTAATTAAATGCTTACCGTGTAAATTTCCAACTAACATTAAACAAGCATTAATGCTTTTATAGTGCCATTGGCCATCAATCAGATCCCCAATCACTACAGTACAAGCACCGCAATCACCAGAGGCACAGCCTTCTTTACTGCCTACTTTCCCCATATTGGTGCGTAACCAGTCCAAAATGCTCAAATTTGGCGCAAACTGTGTCAATTGAACCATTTCATTGTTAACTAAAAACTGAATCACGTAAACCTCTCTTAATGTTGCAATCCTTTGTATATCAAGACTTAAAAAGTTAATAATATGTTATCAACTATTATTCAATCCTGTTTTGACCATATGGTCAAGTCACACTATTGCATACTGTGTACCAAGATTACCTTTCAATATAAAAATAATAATTACACGGGTTTATTAAAATACAATGACCTCTTTTAATATAGCCTTTTATAACGATTCTATTAAATTTATAGCGGTGAAGGTGCCAAGGTAAGCTGAAGTTGAATAGTAAGTTAAGCTTATAGCCAAGACTTTATTATGGCTCCCTTGCAAACATTCTCAAGAACAGGGCGCAGAATGTCATACACATCAACAATGAGATCAAATACACCAGCATAATTATCTGTTAACCTATAGATAATAGACACTAAGCTTTACTATATAATTATCAAGAAATTAGACAAATTTAGTCCACTTTCTTATTCGTATAAATTGCTAAAAGAGTATGCTTCATTTATGAAAAAAGTAATGAAAAAAAGCCAGTCACCTCGTGGTTCATTAGCCGACATACGTCAAGATAATGAACAACAAATTTTAGATGCCGCAGAGCATGTATTTGCGGAACGTGGTTATCGCGGGACGACAGTAGCGGGCATTGCAGAAGCAGTTAATTTGCCCAAAGCCAACGTACTTTATTACTTTAAAACCAAAGAAGGTTTATACAAAGAGGTCATTAACCGCCTATTAGTATTATGGATGAAACACATGAATGAAATGAGTGCAGATCAACATCCAGGTGAAGCGCTTCCTAAATACATAGTGAATAAAATAACCCAGTCTCGACAACATCCCAACGCTTCACGTATCTTTGCCGCAGAAGTACTGCATGGAGCACACTACCTACGTGAACCATTACAAAACGAATTAAGGGATCAGTTTGAACAAACCTGTGATGTATTTCGAGCATGGCAAGAAAAAGGCTGGCTAGATCCGATAGATCCTGAGCATATGTTATTTATGTTGTGGTCAAGCACTCAGGCCTATGCCGATCACGGTTTGCAAATCAGCATTTTGATGAAAAAAGAGCAACTATCAGACGAAGATTTTGCGAAAGGCATTGAGCTAGTGACTCATATCATTCTAAAAGGGTGTGGAGTGAAGCTTTAACGCTTTCAATGAAGCACAATGCCAGTAATCTTATTCATTACAGGCATTGTGCTTTACTCACTCCATCATAAAACAGCTTCAATTATTTGAGTGTTAACTCCTTCATCATCAACCACTAACTGCTGTCCATCTAATCCAATAACTAACTCTCCGGACTCATTAACTTTTATAGGCACCGTAGATTTCAAACAGCTTACCGCGACATTATGCTCACTCGCGGGAGGGAACTCCCACTGCATATGATAAATATCAGTAGTCGCATCTGACTCTATTCCCCCAGAAACAGGGATATCTTCTTCGTAACCAAAGTCCAAGGTGGCAGCAACATTAATATTACTTTGCACTTTACAATGATAAGGTTGAGGCAATTCAGGGGAACATAATTCAACCGCACCTTCTGTTAATGATGCATTTAAATGGCTATGTAAACGCCACTGCAATGGTTTTGCATCAAATAACTGAATAACATCCCACACAATGATTCCTTTACCTTTGATTAAAATAAAGGTGCGTATAAAAGACTTTGCATCAAGATATGTACAACTAAGGTCTGCTTTATAACAAACCCAAGCATCACCTTCTTGCTGATAAGTTACTCTCGCTGCTGCACTCTCATCATCAATGATTTGTCCTACACCATCAATTAATGGCAAATTATGGGCGCGAGTTGTTTGTGTCCATTCACTATGATGGCTGCTTCCAAAACAATAACCATAGCTTCCCGTAGGAGTTAATACGCCTAAACGATTATCCATCAGAGCAAGGTTTCCCTGGTCTGCGTGACGATGAGAGCTATTTCCAAAAGGACTGGCTCTAAACAATAAATCAACCTGTTCATAACTAGCAATACCAAAGCCTGCATGCTGATAAAAATGACTGGCGGTGGTTCGAGCAGGCTTTGCTTTAACCTGAGATTGACGCTCATATTCGAGCTGCTTCACTGTGCTCACTACATCCAATAAGTGCAAACTATAACAATTGATTTTTGATTCTAAATATTCACTCGTTTGAATCGCTTTTTGATCACCAAAACGATGTGCATAAATACGTAAAGGGTTCTGAGCAAAAAAACCAGGCCACTCAACACTATTTCGTTTACACCAAAAACCATCACCAAAAGGATGAATCGATTGTTCCGTTGCCACAAAGTCCATTGCAAAGTCGCAATAGTTTTTATAGAAAGGATGCTCGTAAAATGAAAAGTCACTCAACCGTTCAACCGATAAAAAGAAAGCATGGTGCCATTTACTGTAAGAAGATGAATAAAATGGTCCTTCTGCCCAACTGCCATCCTGACCACCATAGAAAGGAAAAATTCCGCGATAAATCATTAAAGAGTAATTTAACCACCGCTCGCAAACATCTCGGTCAAACTCTTTATGCAATACCAGCGCAGCCACACCTAAATACCCCGGTAAACGAGACGTATGAGAGTGGCCTGGAAATTGATGGAATTGATCAGCACTTAAACGCTCTTCCATTTGATAAGCAATACGAATCAGCATAGGTCGAACAAATGACTTTTCAGGCTCAGTCATTAATGGTGACAACCAGTGATAAGCTAAAAATAGATTACGCGATAAAGATAATCCTACTTCATCGCCCCACGTTAAGGGTCTAACTAAAGAAGCAGGACCTTCTGGGCTCCATTGCGCGAAGCTCAATAACAATTCAACTGCGTGTTGACCACTCTCTTCTTCTTGCCATATTTTATAAAGCAAAGTGAGTGCGATTAAGTCTCTATCAATCCATTCACGAACGTTAGCAATGGCAGTCCTTTTACCTGCTTCCTTACCACGCTTATAATGATCAGGGTAACTTATATCATCAGCATGAGCAGCTAATTTAGCCGTTGCCTGGAGTTTAGGATAAGCCTGTTGCGCGGCTGTTTTTACGCTATCAATATCTTCATCAAAATACATCATAAATTGGTTTTTATCAGCACATAATGCAAATAATTGCTCAGCCGTAGGCGCGATATAATCAGCAGTCTGTTCTTCAATATCAAAATGAAACCACTGTGACTTAAACCCTATGGCATCAGTTAAACGCCAACGATACTTACCAACCTCCAAAGCAAAAGATAACTGTAATGGCGATTGGATCGCTTGCCACTGCCAAGCTTGATCAGTCGTACAGCAAATCAGTTCTAGGTCATAGTGCTGTTGAATATCTGCTTGCGGCCAGTTAAAACTAGGTGGATTAGTTAACGCAGGTTGTTGATCTTCAGGTGAGAAAAATAGCTGAAAGTCATGATGTCGTTTTAGCTCTAACATGTTACTTCTCCTGTTTAAACCAAGTGTATTGACCCGTTTCTTTATCTATTTTTCCTAACTGTACCGCCGGTGTTCCACCTACAATGGCGTAATCTTCAACATCGTTTGTCACCACGGAATTTGCACATACCAGACTACAACGCCCAATGGTTACGCCAGGTGTAATAACCACTCCCGAAGTCAACCAGACGCCATCTTTAATAATCACTTTACCTTCGCTTAAATCACTACGCCCGCTAAAAAAATCATCCTCGACAGAATAAACATGATTAGAAGCAACAATGCTGGCATGTGGGCCTATCAACACATTTTCCCCGATACTCACATCACCATTAACGTAACTATATAAACCAACATAAGAGCGAGCACCGATTTGATTATCACCAATTCTCACCACAGCTCCCGGTGCAATTCGTACTCGTTCGTTAACAAAGCCTAGAATTTTCGCTCTGCTATTATCATCTTCAAAATTATTACTTTGCGTTGTATATAGAGTAAATTTACGAAACTCTTCCTCGCTTAATTCACCACCAAATTTTTCTTGTACAGACATATTTCTAACCTTAGGAAGTGAATCGATAAATTCACTTCCATAATGACAATTTAAAGAAAATTAATTAACAGCTGCTTTTGAATTAACTGAATCAACTGGCACATCGCGCACTGATTTAACTAATAACAAACCAATTATTCCAACAATCGCAGCAACCGCGACGAACAATAAACGTCCCCATAAAGGATTTGGCACTAGCGTTAATAATAAAAGTGGTACACAAGCAGTTAATAATAAACGACCTAACATTGAATGTTGTTTGTTATCCATCGTGATACTTAATGCTGTATCTTCAACAACCACTTCTCTATCAACGTTTGAGAAAAACTGCTCGACTTCAGCCGTACGCTCTGCTGATAACCCTTTATAGAAGAACTGCGACAATACAAAGAAAGGTAAAGTAATTAGCATATGACCCGATACACCTAAGGTTACCGATTTCATTTCAGCAAACTCACGAGTAGATAGTGGTGTCTCTAACCCTAAAACAGATTCCACAAGCTCAGGTGTAATACCGAAGGCAATAATGCCAGAGACACACATACCTACTAAGATAGTTCCCCAACCTGCCCAGTCTGGCGTTTTACGAATAAAGAAACACATAATAGAAGGGATCAACACAGGGAAGCCAACTAATGTGCCCACCAGCATCATCAAATCAAATAACCCAAATTCACGTAACGACGTTAAGAATAAACCAGTGAGAATAACAATTATGCCAAACATAGCTGTAAAGAACTGACTCGCACGCATCAAGGTTTTTTCATTTGGGTTTTTACAGAAGTACGGTTCGTATACACTTTTCACCAAGATTCCTGCATTGCGATTTAACGCCGAATCCATCGATGACATCGTTGCCGCAAACATCGCCGCTAACATTAACCCCACCATACCAACTGGCATTTCACGTTTTACAAAAATATAATAGGTCGCGTCAGATACATTTTTACCTAGTTCATCGAGTCCCCACGTTGTAACATCAGGGTAATTGCCCGCAACAAACCATGCAGGTAAGAACCATACCAATGGCCCAAAGATCATCAGACCACAAGCAAGTAAAGCGGCTTTTCGTGCATTTTTAGTGTCTTTTGCACTGATATAGCGGTAAGAGTCAACCATATTGTTAGTACTAAAAAACTGCTTAACAAAAATACAGACAAACCAACCAACGAATAAATAAGTGTAGCTATAACCATCTCCCATTAATGCTTGCTCTGGTAAACCTACTTCTAATAAATTCCCTACACCACCAGACTTCCAAACGGCCACTGCAGCTGCAATAAACGACATCACAGTGATAATCACCATTTGTAAAAAATCAGAAGCAATGACCGCCCAACTACCGCCGACCAGAGACATAAATAACACCACTAACCCAGCACCAATAATAGTTTGCTCTAATGGCACACCTAACACTGCGCTAGTAAATACCGCCAAACCATTCAACCAAATAGCCGCCTGTAATACACTTAGCGGGATATTTGCCCAGGTAAAGACTTGTTCATTGAATTTGCCCAAACGCATTCTTGCCCCCTGTAAAGGACTGATCACACGCATTTGTCGTGCTTTAGCGGCAAAGAATAAATAATTACAAAAGTAACCTAACGCATTAGCAAAAAATACAATCGCCACCGACATACCACTGTTTAAAGCTTTTCCCATTAATCCAGTAAAGGTCATTGCACTTAGTGCCATCATGAATGCAGTTGCCCCGACCATCCACCAAAGCATACGACCACCACCTCGAAAGTACTCAGAAGTATTATCGGCAGCAGATCGGAACATCCAACCAATACCAAGTAAAAAGACGAAATAAACCAACACAACAATGACATCGATATCCATTTTAAAAATCCTATTCGGTGGAGGGAAAGCTTCCCTATTAAAGCGATGAACAATTCAATTTAATGGCACTTTGATAAACGCCACACAAATAAATATACGTGCCGTTGGTAGGGGTGAGAAATACTGATAATGTATAGCATTAATACAAATTTGTAATAAAAGGAAAGGGTTAGTGGAAATTAAAGCATTAAAAACCTTCATCGCCGTTGCCGCTTTAAAAAACTTTTCAGCAGCCGCAAAGCAGCTCTATACGGTACAACCTAACATTAGCCGACAAATATCAGATCTAGAAAAAGAGCTAGGTGTTAAGCTTTTTACGCGTAGTACACGCGAAGTAAATTTAACTGAAACAGGAAAAATCCTGTTGCCAGAAGCCATTGAAATTGTTGCAAACAATACACGCGTCACAGAATTGGTCAGAGCAGCACAAGATAAACAACAAAGTTTACGTATTGGTTACCTTGCTTCTGCTTGCTCTACTTTTTTCCCACAACTTGTCAGTCAATTTTCAAAGTTATATCCACACATTAAAATATCAATTCAAGAAATGACATCTAAGGAGCAATTAAACGCTTTATTAGAAAACAAGATTGATGTTAGCTTTTCAAGACCTCAACCTTTGTTAGATAAAGAACGCTTTTATTGTGCAGAAATTTATACAGATCCTTTGGTTGCTGCGATTCCTGATGGACATCCACTACTAAAAACAGATGAAATCACCTTTCAAGACTTAAAAAACGAAAACTTCATATTATTCAAACCTGAAGAAGCCATGGATTTACACCATCACATTGTCTCAAATTGTGAGAAAAATGGCTTTTACCCTAATATAACCTCTCATCATGGCAATATACGTAGCTTAATGACAGTAGTCTCAGCTGGACTGGGGATTTCATTTGTACCAACATGCGTTAAACACTTAGGGTTAAATGATTGTCAGTTTATTACCATGCAAGAATTGGATATGACATTAACACTAAACTTGTATCATCCTGCAGCTAATTGCCCAGCACATGTCAGTCAATTTGTTGATTTTTGTGCTTCTAAAAACATCTCTCTCGGGCATCACATTAATTAGCAGACAATTGTTTTATATTATATTTTATATGTTATTTTTTCATTTATTATTAGGTAGTTAGGGTTTGATCACCTATTTTTTTAAATACTGGAAACCACTCTTTCAAGTAACCGATCTCACATAAATAAAAATAGAATGCGCTATTTCCGCGCACTACTTTCAAAATGTTTAGGTAGTCACATAAAATAATACAATAGCACTATAGAGTACCTACACCATTAATAAATATAGGTTTAGGGGTAAGATATGAAAAAGATATACTTAGGATTAACTATCGCGGCACTATTAACGGGTTGTGCAAATACAGCACAAACAACGTCAGCCGCATCAACTAAGGCCGATGCAGTAGTGGCAGTTACATCTGGAGAAAACCTGATTATCGACCCACAATTAACTGAATTTAGAAGCAACAGTGGTAAAAGTGATGTGTGGAAAAAAGAGGCGGATAAAAACGCGGGTTTAGGCGATGCAGGTAGCTCCAAAGATACCGCATTTGATGAAGAAGGTTCATCTCGTCTTCGCTTTGTTTCTGCAACAGATGACTTTACAGCACAACCAGGCTTAACTCAGCAAGTTAACGGTTTACAGCCTAATACAGATTATCAGCTATCACTGTATTACAATGATAAAAAAGGCGATGACTCTATCAGTGAATTAGTCTTTGGCGTTAATGGAATGACAGGCAAATCGCTCGCAAGTAAAACAACCCATGTTTCAGAACTTGCTAATGCCCCGCAAGGCGCAGTAAAAAAACGCTTCAAACAAACAGTACTTAACTTTAATTCCGGCGCAAATGTCTCAGTGACAATCTATGCAAAACTGCATATTACTGATCCATCACAAATCGATCCATCGGGTGATATTGGTAAACAGACAGAAGTCCGTATTGATGAGTTTAAACTGATTAAACGTTAATTTAGATTTCTATACTAGAAATTGAAGGTAATGAGTAAACTATTCGGGGATATACACCCGAATAGTTTTTTATTATCAACCATTATTCGCGACAGCAATTGAGTGTTTATTTTTCTACAAACAAACTTTCGTGATCCCCTTCTGCCAATAAAATGCCAGCTCTGAGACCTACTTTAACGGAAGGGTTTGGAAATAGTATCCATCCAAACTCATGAGTAACTTGATACTTAATCTCACCATCATCTGCAATAATTGTCCCTTCTGTATAACGAGTGAAGTTATTGACATTGTCATCTACTGTAATAAATTTAAACTGATCACTTAATTTAGTCAGCTCTTGGTCAACAATATAAATAACAGGCTCACCGAGACTAGAGTTATCTATCTTTTTTCCACTGATCAGTTTAATTAAGACTTCATTTATCTGGTAAAAATTAGTTAGGTCATTACTTCCAAATGGAGTCGCTTTCCCCAACTCCAACGTGCAGCTAAGAGCTTGGCAACAATGACTAGTAAAAGAGCTAAAAGTACCACTAGGGGTAGGATTAACAACAATAGCCTCTAATCCCATTCCTACTAACCAATCAAAGTATTCACTATTTTTTTTAGTAAGTCGTTGGGGTAACAAACCAAATTTTTCATGAACAGATCCTCTAATTGCAGTGTGGAGATCAAAATGAAAATGTTGCTTTGCTTTAGTTTGCGGGGCAAAAAAATGCAATACGTGCTGCTCCAAGTTAGCCGCACGAAGACTCTCATCGGTATCAGCATAAGCTGTATAGCGCCCATTAAACATCCGATTAAGGTCAGCATCTACATAACGTTTACCTTCTTCAATCGCTTTAATATTGCCAAATACCACTAGAAGCTCCACAGCTAAGGGGCGTGCCCCATTGAGCAATGCACATACGATTTGCGCAACAATTTCAATGGGAGCAGTCTCATTACCATGGATACCTGTAGAAATAAGCACTTGCTTATCTACGCTAGAGTCAGTGTCAAGAGGAGTGATATGTAACACCCCTTCATCCAACCAGTGCCAACTTAAACGTTGATTACTGCCCTTTAAAGCTAACGGATAGTCAGAACAACCACTTAAAGCTAATACTTGATTCATGATAACCTCTATAATTGAAAAGGATAAATACTACCAAGATCAAGTATTTGAGTTAGTTCATCTAATGCTCTTCGGTTCTCTATCAGTAAGTTAGGATCAGCAAGATCCTCTTCACTTAAACGATCTCTATAATGCTTTTCAATCCAACGGGTTAATCTTGAATATAGGTTATCATCCATTAAAGCACCTTGATTACACGCCTTGAGCTCATTATTTTTAAGCGCAACACGTAATCGTAAACAAGCAGGTCCACCGCCATTACGCATGCTTTCTCTTAAATCAAATACTTTAACTTCATTAATTGGACAACCACTTGTAATTAGTTCATTTAGATAAGCCCAAACTCTTGGATTATTTTGTACTTCTTGTGGAACAATAATCACCATGCTTCCATCGGATTTAGTGAGTAATTGGCTATTAAATAAATAAGTGCTCACTGCATCAGCAACAGATACCTTCGCAGCAGGTACACAAATAGGAACAAACTGCGTACCACTGAGTGCTAGTTTTTCTCTCAACTCTGTGAATGCAACTTGCTGGTTTATAAAAGCTAACTCATGATAAAACAGCACAGGTCCATTACTTACAGAAATGACATCATTATGAAATACCCCTTGGTCAATTACATCGGGATTCTGCTGAATAAAAACATAGTTTGACGGATCAAGTTGATGTAATCGCGTAATCGCATCGCTCGCTTCAAAAGTCTGTCTAGCAGGGAATTTATGTGGCTCTATTTCACCACCGAATGCTTTGCGACCATATACAAAAAGCTCAACACCAGCACGACCATACTCACTACAAAGGCGATTATGGTTAGCCGCACCTTCATCCCCTAGAATAGCTTGTTGAGGAAGTGCGGCATGATGACTAAAGTGCGTATCGCTATTAAAAATAGCTTTTAATGCACGACCTGTGGTATCAGCTTCAATACTGCGGTGAAACTTATTATTTAAGTTTGCGACAGTAAAATGTACCTTTCCATCTTGGGTATCTGCAGAAGGTGAAACAGTCGCAGCATTAGCTACCCACATTGAAGAAGCAGAGCTGACAGCTGACAATACTCTAGGTGCTCGCTTTGCAGCTTGTGTAATAATCTGAGTATCATCACCAGTAAAACCCAAAGCACGTAAAGTAGGAATACAAGGTCTTTCCTGTGGAGGTAAAACGCCTTGCTTAAATCCCATATCAGCTAGCGTTTTCATCTTTAATAGGCCTTGCAAAGCCGCTGATTTAGGGTTGGCTAATTGTTTTTTATTATTGGTAGAGGCAACATTACCAAAAGACAATCCCGCATAGTGGTGTGTTAACCCAACCAAACCATCAAAATTTACTTCATATGAAGACATGAGCTTTCCTTAAAATTGTAAACCAGGAGATAGCGATTTAGGCATCTCAATCGATTCAGATTCCACTGAGGCCATTGGCCAAGAACAATAATCAGCTGCGTAATAAGCACTTGGTCTATGATTTCCAGAAGCCCCGATTCCACCAAATGGCGCATTACTTGAAGCGCCAGTTAAAGGTTTATTCCAATTCACAATACCAGCACGCCCTTCAAGTAAAACCTGCTCATAATCATCACGACTGCTAGAAACTAACCCTAGAGATAATCCATAGCGCGTCTTATTTGCTATCGCAATCGCATCACTTAATTCACGATAACGAGACACAATTAACAATGGGCCAAAATACTCTTCATCAGGTAATGCTGTTAGGTCTTCAACTTCAATAATCGCAGGAGAAAGCAGCGCAATATCAGGTTGCAAACGTGTCATTTCTAACAGCACTTTCGCACCATTGTGGCTAAGCTCTTGTTGTGCATTTAGCAATATTTCTGCTGCTTGATTAGAAATAACAGAGCCCATAAAAGGAGCTGGCTCTTGATTATATTGACCAACTTTTATTTGTTTACTGACTGCAACTAAGCGCTCAATAAATTTATCCCCAAGCTCCCCTGACTTAACAAGAAGACGTCGAGCACACGTACAACGCTGACCGGCAGTAATAAATGCAGATTGAATCGTCAAGTTCACAGCAGCATCAAGATCATCCATAGACTCAATGATCAAAGCGTTATTCCCCCCCATCTCTAAAGCCAGTATTTTTTCTGGCTGTCCAGCTAATTGACGGTGTAGGTGGTAACCAGTGTTTGCACTTCCGGTGAAAAGTAAACCATCAATATCAGGATGTGCTGACAACGCAATACCCGTCGATTTTCCACCTTGTATAAGGTTTAAAACACCAGCGGGTAAACCCGCTTTATCCCATATTTCTAACGTTTTTTGAGCAGTAAAAGGAGTTAATTCACTTGGTTTGAAAACAACACAGTTACCGGCCAATAAAGCAGGGATAATATGCCCGTTAGGAAGGTGCCCAGGAAAATTATAAGGGCCATAAACAGCCAATACACCGTGTGGACGGTGGCGCAAGACTGCCTGTCCATCAGGCAACTCTGTCGTTTTTTCACCGGTACGTTCATGAAACGCAGTAATAGATATCTGCATTTTATTAATCATGGCTTGCACTTCTGTTAACGCTTCCCACAAAGGCTTGCCCGTTTCTTGAGCGATAATATCAGCCAACTCCTGTTTCGCTTCCGTTAGTTGAGTACAAAAAGTATTGAGTGTACTAATACGCGTTACTAAGGGAGTTTGAGACCATGATTTAAAAGCCTTCCGCGCAGCATTTACTGCTTGTTCAACGTCTTCAGGTGTGGCTTCATGAGCAGACCAAATTAACTCATTTGTTGCTGGGTTTGTTTTATTAAATAACGAGCCAGAACCAGTCATCCATTGGCCATTGATATATAAACTAGGCTGCAACATTTTGCGCCTCCTTCAAATTTTTATTTACTGCAGGGAATAAAGGAGCAGCGGATACACTGTCACCAGACGATAAATGCAAAGCCTTCGCTTGCACTTCTGTGATAATAAGATGAGAATCTGAAAAAATAGGGGTAATGAGCATCGCACGGAATTCACTAAAGCGTTGATTAGAGACCATATAAGGAACACTGACCTCACAAGTACTTTGATCAGCAGACGCTTCAGATACGATCTTAATCGGCCAAACACCAAGCGTCTTAACAATACGCAAATCATTTACATAGGTTTCTAAGGTTGGGCCAGCATCAAATATGTCGACGTACCCACCATAACGCATCCCTTCACTTTCTAATATTTTCCGAGCAGGGATAGTATTTTTATGTGTTTTTCCAATAACCTCCTGTGCCTCTGGTGTTAAGAAGTTAACGTATAAAGGGTGTGTAGGCATAAGCTCTGCAATAAATGACTTTTTCCCAATGCCAGTTAAATAATCAGCATAAGAAAAATCAATCGTGAAAAAATGACGTCCTAAACTTTCCCAAAATGGTGATACACCTTTCTCATCAGAGACTCCTCTCATCTCTGCGATGAGTTTCTCCGAAAAGTGCTCTTTAAACTGCGCAATAAATAATAAACGCGCCTTAGATAGTAAATGCCCGTTTTTACTATGGCGATACTCAGGATCTAAAAACAGAGTACATAACTCACTGTAACCAGTGTGATTATTACTGAGTGTAAGCGTCTCCATCTGGTTATAAATACCTAGTTCTTTCGATGCATTGGTTAACGTACCAACATGGTAATTATACCAAGGTTCAATAAGGCCAAGTGCCGTTTCTATGCCGCTTACCCCTACCACTTTATTAAGCTCAGTATCTTCTAAAACAAATAAGTAACCTTGCTCTGCTTTTGTTGCACCACCCTCTCGGGTTTTTAACATTCTTTCTATACGTTGTTCAATTAACTGATTATTTTCAGGCAAAGAAGTAAAGCCAATACCCGTTTTCCCGGCTAACTCATAAATAGCAGTTTGATCTTCTCGCGTGACCGGCCGAATTATCATCATGTTACGCATCCTTATCTACTTTTATACTAAAAATCCATATCAAATAGCTTAACCACTATGGTTAAGCTTCTAGATAACGTTTAATGGCAACTTCTAAACGTGCAAGCCCTCGTTGCATTTCTTCATCGGAAATATTAAGAGCAGGTGCAAAACGCAATACATTTGGTCCAGCAATAAGTACAAGTACCCCCTCTTCTGCTGCAATATTGGTAATAGCTTTCGCTTTTCCTTGGTGTGCTTCTGTTAATTCACAACCAATTAATAGCCCAGCACTACGTAATGACTTAAAAACAGAAAAACGTGCATTTATTGCTTCTAATTGTTGAATAAAAAAGTCATGCTTACGACCAACCTCAGCTAGGAATTTAGGCTCAGCAATGATTGAGAGTACTTTGCCTGCCACAGCGCTTGCTAAAGGATTGCCTCCGTAAGTTGTTCCATGAGAGCCAGGCGAAAATGCCCCTGCAAATTTATCTGTAGTTAAAATAGCACCAATAGGAAAACCACCTCCTAACGCTTTTGCGGTAGACAGTAGGTCCGGCGTAACACCATATTGCATGTAAGAGTAAAGTGCCCCCGTACGACCTACACCTGTTTGGATTTCATCAAAGATAAGCATTGCATTATGTTTATCGCACAGCACTCTCAACCCTTTTAAAAACTCAGTAGTTGCAGGTATAACACCACCTTCACCTTGGATAGGCTCTACGATAACAGCACAAGTATTCTCATTAATTAACTCAGCAACCGCTTCAAGATCATTAAATGGAGCATGCTTAATGCCCTTTGGTAGAGGAGCAAAGTCTTCCGAATATTTAGGTTGGCCGCCTGCAGAAACAGTAAATAAGGTACGGCCGTGAAATGACTTTTCAAAAGAGATAACTTCATTTTTTTGCTTACCAAAATTATCATTAGCGAACTTTCTTGCTAGTTTTAATGCCGCTTCATTTGCTTCAGCACCAGAGTTACAAAAGAAAACTTTATCTGCAAAAGTATGCTTAACTAACTGCTTAGCTAGAGCAAGCACAGGCTCATTAGTGTAGCCATTCCCCATATGACATAGTTTTTCTGCTTGGCTAACCAAAGCTTCTTTAACAGCTGGGTGGCTGTGACCAAGGGCATTAACTGCAATTCCACCAACAAAATCGATATAGTCTTTATCTTGCTGATCAAACACAGTTGAACCTTTCCCTCTTACCGGAATAAATGGAGCGGGTGCATAAGTTGGAATTAAATATTTGTCAAAGTCACTTCTGGATTCACTAATGCTATTCATAATTTCCTCGTTAAATTTACTTTTGATTAAGTTTATTTACTCACATTTAATCAGATGAAATGGGCTAAAATATCTTGCTATTAACAGTTTTTTAACTGCCGGTTAATAACAAATATTTAGCAATAGAGGTGCCAATACCTTTAACAAAATAGATAAAAAAACTTTATTAGCTATAAACATGAATTGAGAAATATTATTAACAACAACATCAAATAACCAAATATAATTCGGCATTAAATTTAGAGTAAAATAAAATAAAGACTTAACTGAGAGCGAAAACAAAAAAACGCACCAAAACAACTCAATAAGCACCAAATTGGCTCGTGTCGTTTAGTTGAATTAAAGATGAGTAACAAAAAACAATTTGTTAAGAAGTGATATTGAATATGGGTCACTATTACCATGACCTTAATTAAATGGAGGAAATTAGGTAGATAAGCTGCTATTAACCCTATTCATTAATTGACTTATTTAAGCGCAGGGAGAATCAACAAAGCCTGCTATTAACCATGGTCATTACTTATTATTGCTATATTAATAATGGGTATCTTCGTTGCCTATTACGATACAACAACTAAAACCAAACATGCTGTCAGCTTAATGTATCAAGGTTAACTTTAGTAAAGGCTTTATCTTCATTAAGTACTACATGCGTATTAATCGTTGCAACATAATCAGGACTGCTAATTAACTTATCATTAATCTCTAAATAAGATCGCATATCACGACAAATAACTTTTAAAATAAAGTCACATTGACCACTAACTGTATAATATTCAACGATTTCAGGTATTGATTTAACCACTTCAACAAAAGCAAGCATCTCTTGATAAGAATGATTTTTTAAATCAACATTAGCAATGCAAGTCACAAAGCGACATATAGAGTATAGGTTTACTCGAGCATGGAACCCCTCTATTACCCCGTCTTCTTCTAAACGACGAACACGCTGCAAACAAGAACTTGGCGCTAATGCTATCCGGCTTGCTAACTCTTGATTAGTGATACGGGCATGACTCTGTAAGACATCAAGTATTTTATAATCAATTCGATCTAAGTTTTTCATTATTAACGACCTTTATTAAAATGGGTAAAAGTAAAATATCAATTATTGATGCCTTACCATGATATATCCCACCTCTTAATTAGCGTTTTTATACGATGTAACAAAGGTAGATACGAGCAAAGAAGGAATTTAATTCCAAAGCTTTAACACAAGTTCCACTGCTTACTGACTTCAATATTGCACATACATTAGAGGCCGTAGTCTGCATAAAATAGGACTGACGATAAAGGTACTATTAAAGCAGCAATCAATATGCCAAAAAAATCAATCGCAATGAAAAGAATACTTAATTTGCCTTAATAAACAAAAAACAGAATTTAAATTAATACGACAAAAACAAACCGAATATAATTTCAACAAGAGTAATAATAATAAATTTAAAACCTTAAAGAGAGTAATAAAACCTATTAAAATCAACATAAATCACCATTTTGGTGCTGAAAATTAATTCACAAAGAATTTTATTTGGTTTTTCATGCCAATAATATTAAATAAATGATCTAAATTTCTCGGGGGAAAATAGGTTAGTTGAAGCTGTAAATAGAGGCAAATGAACGCGCCCTTTACACAACTTATAAGTTACCTTAACAAGCATAAATAGAGCAATGAATTATCAGGCAGGGATCACGATAGCTTAAATTTAAATTCAACGTTTAAGATTAATGATGGAATAAATAGAAGTGATTAATTTTAAGATGGACTTAGAAACGAAAAAGCCCCGGCAATTGTCGAGGCTTTATCTAAATGTGGCAGGGGTGGAGAGATTCGAACTCCCAACATACGGATTTGGAATCCTTCAACCTGACATGTATTAAAAGTAACTTAGTAAGATCTAAATTAATTTCAACATAGATTTTTATGCATTAAATAAGATCTGTTAAACAGGAAAATTACACATAAGTACCACATAAAATAAATTCAAATGCTTTTTTAAACTAATATATGATTTTAAATCGTCACTATTAACCTAATCGCCCCGCTTTCAATAGAGGGTTTAACCTCAGTTCAAAATATATTTCTAGAGCTGCAACCCAATGTTTATCGTTATTGTTGATCACATTAAATAGATACACACGCGTTCCATTATCGGCCCCATAAGCTCGCATTTTTTCACCTGTATTTTGAACAATATGCTCTAATGCTCGTTTACGAGAGTTATCTAAATGTCTCCCAATACGTAAAACACCATCTTTATCATGAACCCATACATATACACCCGGATGCCATACACAATCATCTTTACAATGCCTAGCTTCTTCAGCAGTCAAATCAAATATTTTAAACTTATCAGATATATCAACGAACTCATCTTTAAACATTTTTATTATATTGTCTCGATTCATTTCAGCTCCATTCATTCTGATAAATGAGTAATACATATATTTATCATAAAGTTTTAAAAATTATATATATTAGAAAAAATTCATGAACCAATTAGACCAAATAACCATTAAGAAGTACATTGGGAAATAATCGTAAATATAAAGATAATTATATCTATTCGTTAATTTGATTACATATATCACTTTCCACCATTAGAAATTTATTTTTTTCTTCGCTAAGACAAATAAGGAGTAGGACATGAGTACATGGAAGCTATCTATAAAACCAGATAATGAACCAGGGTATGATCCATTCAACTTGTGCAAAGACAAATCTTTGTTGGGTGTTGGTTGGTCTGAAGCATATGAAGAAATACAAGCTTCTAACTTAATAGAAATGAAAGAACTTGTCATGAGACGATATAGTCAGTGGCCATATCCAATCAGAAAGTTATTAGAAGAAGTAAAAAAAGGAGATCACGTCTGGCTACATCAAAAAGGAGATTATTATCTATGTAGAGCTGAAGATGAAATTATTTCAGGTTTAAATATAGATATCGATTTTATAAAGTATGATTTAGGGCATGCGAGAAGAGCTGATTGGGTAAAAGTGCCTGAAGTATTTGTTTCAGGAGCAATTCAACGAGGAACAATCGCTCGGAGGATGATTCAGAAAATTAATATTAAACCCGATGAAAAAAAATGTAATGATCTTATATTTGATCAACTAAAAAACAATAAAGATTGGGTTCCGAATATTGATGAATCTTTGCTTGTTATTAAAATGCGCCAACTAAATATGGATGCAATATTCTCAATAATGACTCCCGATGAAGTTGAAGATATGGTTTCAGCGTTCCTACAAAATGAGGGTTGGACATTAGTTAAATCAACATGCTTTAGAAGCAAACCAGTGTTTGAATTTTCCATGGTAAACAAAAGCTCTGAAACATGTTATGTGCAGGTAAAATCAGGTCTTTATCCTGATTCACTACCACCAGAAAGATATATTAAATATGCATCTAAAACTAAAAAAATAGTTTTATTCTCAACAAATAAAAATGCATATCCGGGTAAAACATATGACACCATTACATGCTTAGATCGAAAAGAAATGTTTGATTGGTTGATCAAAAATTCATGGTCAATGACAGAGTCACTAAAAATACGATTATGGATATATCTATGCACTTAGTAGCTATTACAACCAATTTATTGTCATTCAAAAGAAGGAAGTGATGGAAAATAAAATAATAACGAAGGGTAACTTAAAACCATGATTGTAAAATTATCACGCTTTGAAAGAAAAGCACCAAACCACCTATCTTTCCTTGAATTGAGGCAATTAGTAATTGAGTCTAAAAAGTATGACCCAGACTCATTAGCGTTGCTAGAAGCAGCAGTAGCAACAGAGAGCGGTGATCCACAAAAAGCAATAGATCTACTTAGCGAAGCTCATGAAAATTTCCTCCTAACACCATCTTTCCACTTTTACTTTGCTGATTTATATAAATCCATAGGAGATGAGGAGGGGTATATTTCATCAACAGGTCTAGGTCTAGCTTGTTTAGATGGCATCCTATCTACAGGTGATGGAACAGAGGAAAAGCCTTACTTAGTACTAAGGATATCTTGAAGGCGTTAGGGCATAAACCAATAACTCAAAGTATTATAAGAAAAGCCGATAAACACTTTGACGTATTTGAATGCGAAAATGGTCTCAAGTATTGGTTTGATATTTCAGATTTTTTCGGTAAGGAATAAAATAGCACCTTAGAAAGTCGCTAAGATGCATGAATAACTTTATATGAAGAGGGAGTCCAACTTCATGGATTATGCAAGTTCCGGTTGCTTTGACAAAATAGAAGTGACACAGATTTGTTAATACGAAACTAAAAAACAGGAAGAACACAGGAGCAAGTTTAACTCTAACTGCATTAAAAGCAGTCTCCTGTCGGATTCCTTACCTACCAACAAGCAATAATCCGCAGCTAACCTTTGACACCACTAACTCAAAGGATACTGCACCCGTCAACAAAACTACGTAAAACAATAAGGAAAAGTATGCCTAATACAACCAATAAAGAAATCGTCATTATAGAGCGTGGCAACAATCCAACTAATAAAGGCGTTAATGGCAACTCAAATAATGCATTTAAAGGAGCTACTACGGGCGCATTAATAGGTTGTCGCTTCGGACCTGTTGGATTAATTGTAGGAACTGCTATTGGTGGCACGATAGGCTTTTTAATTGATGATTAAGCCACAGTAGCCCATTTAAAGATAACGTACTAAGTTATCTTTTTTCTAATCATGCTGAAAACCACCTCTCAAAAGCGGGCTTTTTGTTGTACATAAGACAAGAGAAGGATAAGAAAAAGAAAAGCTAAGCAATTGACTATGATGGACAAAAAGTTGTGGCGGTTAGGAGAAGCTAGGATCTAAAAAGATTAATGACACCACACAATTTACACCCGAAGAACCGGATTTATACAGGAATATCTATAGGAAAAAGGTCAAAACAAGCAGGATAAAATTTAATATGCAGTAATAAAGCTACCTAACGTTTTGATAACCCTAGAAACAACAAAGCCCCGACAATGTCGAGGCTTCATATAAAATGTGGCAGGGGTGGAGAAATTCGAACTCCCAACATACGGATTTGGAAAACGATGACTATAATTATAGGAAACACACATACAGAAAAAATAAGCTATTTTAAATCAACCACATAAATGACAATTAGTTATTTAATTAATGTAATAAAACAATTGTAACTTAGTCCAAAACTACCCCACACTCTGCACACACAGGCCTATATTCTCGATTAAAAAACCTGCTATCCTAGAGCTTCATTTATTTCATCTAATGTTTTAACATAATAACCACAAGGATCTTTGGGTAACGAACAACGAATTAAAGTATTTTTATTCAATTTATGCCAATTTCGGTATTCATCTAAACTAGCAATTCTACGATAACTATTATCCTTTAGCTGAGAGCAAAACCGACTAAATGAGCAATATATCTGTTCAACACAAGGATCAATTACTTCATTTATTTCTTCCAGCGATTTACCATAAAAAGAACAAGGGTTTATAGGTAACGAATACAAATGAAAAGACTCTTTATTTGATGTATGCCAATCCTGATACTCTACCAAGCTATCAATCCTTTGATAATAATCATCTTTCAAGTAAGAGATAAATTCGCTGAATGAGCAAAATCTGTTATCAACACCGACACCGAGAACTTTATTTATTTCTTCTAGTGTTTTACCATAAAAAGAACAAGGATCTTTTGGTAATGAACAAAGAAATAAAGTATCTATATTTGATTTATGCCACTCCTGATATTCATCTAAACTATAAATATGTCGATATGCATATTCCTTTAAACAAGTAACGAATTTTCCAAAAGCACAATATTGGTCGTCAACACCAGTATCGATATAAAGTCGATATAATTGATTAATTATCAACTCCCATTTAGTATTTAATGCTTCTTCAGGGTCTATCGGTAAATCGAGTAAAGCACACCTAGAATCATTCTTTCTCCCCCATTCATAATACCCCTCCAATGTAAGCAACTCCGTATTCGTTGGACACTCTAAATATAAAAACTCGATGAACTCATTTATTGAGCAACACACCTCCACTTCTGTATTCTCTTCAGTTTCATCCATTGTATCTATAGGCGTATCTTCCTCATCATCTACCAATGGAAAATATAAATAACAATGAATAACATCAGACAATACACGGTTAGATTTCGTTTTTAAGCTCAATATTGGAGAATCTATTTCATCGATAGATTTGATACCAAACCCTAATCCTCTTAATAATTCGTGATATTTCACTTTAGCATTATCGATATAGGCCTTTAAAAATCCTTCAGCCTCTGTACTTTCACGGAAAATATTGTCATTAAGTAATATATTTTTATATCGTCGTAAATAAGCAGCCTTCAACCAAAAATGTCGTTCAAGGTAATCAATATGGGGGACATCAGAAGCTAACCCATTACACTCAGAACAAGATCTAACAAGTGTTTTTCTCAAATGGTCTACATCTGCCGGTAACTTAACATTTAAAGCTGGCACATGATCCCATTCCAACTGCATGTCAATCCCTGCTTTTCTTCCGCAATAATGACAAAATGTAAAATCTTCACCAAAAGACATTGGATAAATTTTATAGTAACCAACATTGTTAACAATCCGATGAGACATTTATAACCTCTAATTTTGTGGTCACAGGGTCTACCCAATAACATAAATAACATTATACGCAGACCTGCGAACGAATATAAGTATGGCAGCATCTCTTATCCCCTATTGGGAACTGTCATATTTAGCTTTATTCCTTATAAAATCCCACATAATGGCATTAAGTAATTACGATATCACTCACTTTTTTTTAAATAAACGAGGTAAATATATATATTGAACTTTAATACTGAGTTTGGTAATTTTGAATCTAGCTTTATCACAGGCACTCAAGTCTGATAATAGTATTTATGCATAAGTCCCATACGGGAAAGTGCAAGGCTGGCAGCCTTTCTATTAGATACAAACCTCAAGGTTGTATGGTGATATTAAATTGGCGGAAGATCAAAATGATCCCCGGGTTCGCATACAGAAAGCCATATCTGGCGTGCAGCATCAATTTTATATTGGATACTATTACGCCCGTAAGAAACTCAACACCTCAAAATGAATCCCTAAAACACTACAAAAGTATTTCCTATGAAACATTAGCAGCTAGTTGGCTACTTAATGATGGATGGGATGTTTTCATGCCTATGACTGACCATGGTCTAAAGACCGACTTTGTAATCTCTGACAACCATTCAAAACAAGCAAGACTACTCGGTCTCCTAGGCACTGCACTTAATATTACTTTCCGCCCCTTATTCTGGTTTATCGTATTCAGTTATCTTTTTTTTTCTAATGAGGCTAAAAAATATCGCTTATAAAACGGCCCGTTGCGCTACAAAAGACCAGAGGAGGACAAGAAAAAGAGTTTCTAAGTAATTGGTTATGTTGGATAAAAAATAGTGTCGGCTAGGACAAGCCAGGATCTAGAAGGGTTAATGACACCACATAATTTACACACGAAGAACCGGATATAAACAGGAATATTTATTGGACTAAAGTCAAAAACGAGGAGTTTACTTAAAGATAAGCGTCGCTAAGCTTTTGATAACCCTAGAAACAACAAAGCCCCGACAATTGTCGAGGCTTTATCTAAATGTGGCAGGGGTGGAGAGATTCGAACTCCCAACATACGGATTTGGAATCCGTCGTTCTGCCGTTGGAACTACACCCCTGCAGACGTTGCGGATAATACCGAAGCTAGCGTTAATGTAAAGTAACTTTTGCTAAAAAGTGATTGATTGTTTACAAAACAGACAAAAATAAATGATTTTAATAAAATAGGCCGTTATCAGACTCAATTTTAATATTCAAAGCGAAAGATCTTACTTTTATGCTGATCAGAATATTGTAATGAATAAGAGACGGATTTGTTTGATAACCAATCGCCTCTGGTGTATTTTCGATACCATTATATCTCTTCATTTGTTTATAAAAGGATCGAACAATGACGCCCGCCATACCTGCAGTTAAACCAACTATCCCAAACTTCTCTTCAGGGCCGTGTGCAAAACGCCCAGGCTATGATTTAGCAAGCTTAAACCAAACAACGTTAGGCCGATCTCATCGTTCTGAAGTAGGGAAGAATGCCTTACAAAAAGTGATTAATGACACTGCAGATATCTTGCAATTACCTGAAGGTTATCGGGTGGGTATTGTGCCGGCTTCAGATACGGGTGCGATGGAAATGATCATGTGGTCAATGCTAGGCCCTCGTGCTGTAGATATTTGTTATTGGGAGTCATTCGGTCAAGGTTGGTTTGCTGATATCACCAAGCAGTTAAAACTAGAAAATGTAAATGAAATTAAAGCGGGCTACGGTCAACTACCTGACATGAGCTTAGTTAAACCAGAAAATGACTGTATCTTTACCTGGAACGGCACAACCTCTGGTGTAAAGGTAGAAAATGCAGACTTTATTAGCGATAACCGTGAAGGTTTAACTATTTGTGATGCAACATCAGCTGTTTTTGCGATGCCTATGCCTTGGGAAAAGTTAGATGTTACTACTTTTAGTTGGCAGAAAGTGTTAGGTGGTGAAGGTGGCCATGGTGTGATTATCTTAAGCCCTCGCGCAGTAGCGCGTTTAGAAAGTTATACACCTTCATGGCCTTTACCAAAAATCTTCCGTTTAACGGCAGGTGGTAAGTTAATAGAAGGTATTTTCTCTGGTGCGACTATTAATACACCGTCAATGTTATGTGTGGCGGATTATCAAGATGCATTAGATTGGGTTCGATTGATTGGTGGTGTTGAAGCTTGTATTAATAAGTCACAACAGAACTTAGCCGTATTAACTGAATTTGTTGGGAACAATGAATGGATTAATTTTTTAGCAGAAAAAGAGAGTATTCGTTCAAATACTAGTGTTTGTTTATCTGTTGATTTATCTACTGAACAACTTAAGCAATTTATCACACTATTATCGTCAGAAAATGTAGCCTTGGATATTGGTGCGTACAAAGATGCGCCTAGTGGCTTACGTATCTGGTGTGGTAGCACAGTAGAGCAAAGTGATTTAGAAGCCTTAATGCCATGGTTAACTTGGGCTTATAAAACAGTGACACAATAGATTTTAATTAAATACAATTTAAAAGCAGCTATCAATCTGACTGGTTGGTAGCTGTTATTACTTGCTTCCTTTATTCCCTCACTCTTATATTATCTACATTATTGATAATGAATATATTTTTGATAACACTCCTGGTTTCAATACATTAAAAATTTATCATCTCCGAGGCAGAACGATCCTATTCTTATCTTGATAGCGTAAGATAGTAAATGAATTGATGTGATAACTATATTTACCCACAACAATCAAAAAACTCCATGCAAACTCTATAGTTTGTACAAGCAATGCTGTAACTTAACGGCTAAGAAAAACAAATTAATACCAATTATATTAAATAACAGATCTAAATTTTGCGCAGAGAAATGGCTTAGTTTAAGGCGTAATGAGACTCAAATAGTTGCTCTATTTGCGAAAATTACAATCAAGAAATAAGTTATTTTAAAAGCAAAGTAGAACAGCTAATTAGTGTAATTGATGTAATAACTGTTTAATTTTCCAGAATAAAAATGAGGTCTCCATGAGCGACAAACAATTTGATTTTGATTACATCTGTATCGGTGGTGGGAGCGGCGGTATCGCTTCTGCAAATCGCGCTTCTATGTACGGTGCAAAAGTGGCGATTATTGAAGCTAAAGATTTAGGCGGTACTTGTGTCAATGTAGGCTGTGTACCTAAAAAAGTGATGTGGCATGGCGCTCAAGTTGCGGAGGCGATTAACCTTTATTCTGAAGATTACGGCTTTGATTTAGACGTGAAAAGCTTTAATTGGGCAAAAATGGTTGAAAACCGCCAAGCTTATATCGGCCGCATTCATGAGTCTTACGATCGTGTGTTAGGTAACAATAAAGTTGAAGTGATCAAAGGTTTTGCAACGTTTGTAGATAAAAACACCGTTGAAGTAGATGGAAAGCACTACACAGCAAAACATATCACTATTGCAACAGGTGGCCGCCCTACTATTCCTAATGTACCAGGTGCAGAATTAGGGATCGATTCAAATGGCTTCTTTGATATTGTTGAACAGCCTAAGCGGGTCGCTATTGTTGGTGCTGGTTATATCGCCGTGGAAATCGCAGGTGTTTTGAGTGCATTGGGCACAGAAACACACTTATTTGTACGTAAAGAATCACCGTTGCGCAGCTTTGATCCATTAATTGTTGAAACATTAGTAGAAGTGATGGCGGAAGAAGGCCCAACTCTTCACACTCATTCAACACCAAAAGAAGTGACCAAAGAAAGTGATGGCAGTATTACTTTGCACCTAGAAAATGGCCAAAGCCACAATGTTGATACTTTAATTTGGGCAATTGGCCGTCACCCAACGACTGACCAAATCAACTTAACAGTAACTGGTGTAGAAACTAACGACGCAGGTTATATCAAGGTAGATGAATACCAAGAAACCAATATTCCGGGCATATACTGTGTTGGCGATATTATGGAAAATGGCGTAGAGCTAACGCCTGTAGCCGTTAAAGCCGGCCGCCAGTTATCAGAACGCTTATTTAACAACAAACCTGAAGCTAAAATGGATTACGATTTGATCCCTACAGTGGTATTCAGCCACCCACCGATTGGCACGATTGGTTTAACTGAGCCAGAAGCGATTGCACAATATGGTGAGAAAAACGTTAAGGTTTATCAATCAGGTTTTACAGCTATGTATACCGCGATTACTCAGCATCGCCAACCATGTAAAATGAAGTTAATTTGCGCAGGTGATAATGAAGTTGTTGTAGGTCTACACGGCATCGGCTTTGCTGTTGATGAAATGATTCAAGGCTTTAGTGTTGCAATGAAAATGGGCGCAACTAAAGCTGACTTTGATAATGTGGTAGCAATTCACCCAACGGGCTCTGAAGAGTTTGTTACTATGCGCTAGGCGTTAGGCGCTATTTCAGTCATTATGAGCGTAGTCATCATACATTTGATATACGCTCTTTTCATTTCTATTTATTTCACCTTTTTTCCAAGTTATTCCTCTCTAGGTAAGGCCAATCACACTAACTTAATTCATCTATTTTTATAGTTAATAATTTATTTCTTCATTACAAGTTCTGTACAGAAAACAATATTTCAAATATTTAATTTATGCACTAGCTGTCAAAGTTGTTACTTTTAATCTATTTAACTTTATAAAAATAATAAGCTAATTCACGTCGTTTATTCAAAATTGAAGCTAATCAAAGCAATCTTTCTATCATTTTAAATAAGCCCTTATCTACTAGTCGTTTATATCCTTAAAAACTTTATCCACCTCACAATTACTCATACAAAACTATAAATATATCGATATTAAACCTTAATTTTAATAAAACGATTAAAATTAAGTGAGCAAGCAGAAAAAAGCTAAGTAAACACATGAATTTAAACACATTTAAATTAAACTAAGTGATTTATATGATATCTATATTTTTTGTCAAAAGAAAATTACCGCTATTTATTTTGCTTTTAAATCGTACTAAAAGTTAAAAAAACACACCATTAAACATACAAATAAACACAAAATCTACTATTTAAAATGATGTACAGATCTACTTTATGAACCTAAATACCCCTCTAATGAGAGCAAGATCATTTTATTTGCATGGAAAAATTGCCCCTTTTAGCAGATTCCAGAACAATAAAAAGGTAAACAAAATCAACTCCAATTATTTTTAGCTTTAAAGGGAAAAGAAAATGAAAAACGGACAAAAAATGAAACTCACTAAAATTGCAGCCGTCACTTTAAGCGCAGCATTAATTTTTGGTTGTGATGATCTTGAATTCAAAGAAAGCACTAGCTCTACAGGTGATACTGATTCTGGTAGTGAAACAGATACAGGTTCAGAAACAACTGATGCAGGACAATATTCAATATTAACGAATGTTGAAGCTGGCTCAAGTGGTCAAATGCGCTACGACGTTGCTGCCGTTGAAGGCGCTGAACTAACTGAAGGGCAAGTTGACGTCAACGTGTTCTATTCGTCATCTGAAACAGAAACTGCTTATATATCATTATTCAATGCAGATACAAATACAGCCGGCCTAGTAGGTGAAGTACAACTAGATGATGGCAACATTAAGATTAGATCTGGAGACTCTACTACTGTAGGAACTTTCACTACAGGTACATGGGTTAACGTTAACGTCACTTGGAGTGTAACAGCGGGTACCTATACAGTTACTGTTGATGGTACAGAAATTGGTACTTATGACTTCCATAATTCAACAGCAACGGGTGTTGATACTGTTGGCTTTAAAATAGGTAATAATGCATTAACTGATTCTGAAGAGTTCTTGGTCGATGACTTCACTATTTACTCAGACGAAGCCGGTACAACAGAAGTCTTCTTTGATGATTATGAAGATTATGTTGTTGATGAATTATTAGATGGCGCAGGTGACCCATACAACGATGAAACGCAACCAGCCATTGTTGGTGGAGAAGCGTCAGATGATACGGATGATAGCGATTCTACAGAAACTGACTCAACTCAAGTTGCAGCTATTGCAGATACTGATACAAGTGATACTGGGGAACTAAGATATAAACTCAGTGATACACTTGCAACAGGACAAGTAAATGTATCAATCTTATATGATGCAGAAGAAGATTTATCTGCGTACGTAACAGTATTCTCTGATGGTGGTACTTCAACTTCAAATCAAATTGCCGACCTAAAATTAGATGATGGAAATATTTCATTAAGAAATATTGAAGGAACATTAACAACATTCACGCCAGGTGAATGGGTAGATGTTCAAATCAATTGGGTAACGGATGGAACTGGAGAAGCTGATGTTACTTTTTCTATTGACGACACTCAAATAGGCGACACATATTCAATCACTTATGATACTGATGAAGAAGCGACTTTTGTTGGTACAGGTGCAGAAGTTGTCTCAGTAAGATATGTAGATAATAGTGGAACGACTGTGTATACACTATATGCAGATGACCTATCTATTACAGATGGAACAAGTGAAGTATTTTCTGATGATTTCGAAGGCTTTGATATAGACGAAGTACTTGATGGTACTGATGATGATTACAACAACAACAGTTCTGAAGCTACTGTAGCTGCACAACCAGAGTAATCAATAACAACATTTCACTTCTGTTATTAGGCCGAACATTTAATTGTTCGGCTTTTTTTATAAAACAACTTCCCCATCAAAAATACCTCCTCAAACTTACCTCCGATAACAATCATTATTACATCAAGTTTCAGTGTCTAGTTATCAGTTTTGGAAGCTGCCTTTAGGAAGAAATTTCATTTGTATTATAATTAGATTTTATTGTTAAACCGAGTCAATACAAAGCGAATTAATAACAGAAAATCTCTATTAACTCTTATGAAAATGGACATCATACAGTGAAATATAAATTAATAAGTAGTGCCATATTATCAGTATTCCTTAGTGCATGTGGTGGTAGCGGCAGTAGTTCTAGTAGCAGTGAAGGTACGGATACAGATTCATCTAGCTCAGATAATTCAAGCTCAACAGGATCATACTCTGGCGTACCTTACGATTATGTACAATATATCCATGCACTTAATAATGCGAAATTGCAGCAAAACAACCCACCAACAAGCAGTTCAACCTCTGAAGTGGTTGATGCAGGTGAATATAATGGTTTTGATAATGATTACTTTTATTTAGACTCAACCACTGGCTGGTTAACCTTTGAAATGACAGGAGATAGCAAACGTTCTGAATTGCGCTTTGTTGAAAATTTTAGAACCAATACTTCTGAAATATCCACATTAAGTGCAGAAATATTGCCTATTTCACCTGAAGAATCTGTTGCATCTAGTGGTGATGGGCAAGAGATGACATTAATGCAGGTGCATAATAAAGGTGAAAATGGTGAAACCGATGACACCGTATTATCTCACCCGCTACTACGTATTGTTTGGGATGGAGAAAGCCGTACAGATGATGATACTGGTGACTCCTACAGCAATGCTTATTGGGCGATCATTAAAACGAATGCTTATGAGTGTAAAGATGACAGCAACCCTAACTATAATGACAACTGTCCTGATTCTTATGACTTTTATTATTTAGCTGATTACGACCAAGATAATGCAACAAAATTTGACATTGAAGCAGGTGACAGCACTTTAATTATCAATGTTGATGGTGATGAAAAAGTTAATATAGATATTACCTACTGGGATGACCTATACAGTTACTTTAAAGCCGGTGTTTATAATCAATATGAAGATGGAACCAGCACGGTTCAATTTAAAAGCCTAACTTATAATGGAACAACACTACCAAGCGCTGATCTAGATTCCTCTTCAGCACCTTCAGATAACTTTGAACTCAATGATTGGAATTTGAGTATCCCAACCGATGATGATAATAGCGGAACGGCAGATACCATTGATGAAGATGATTTAAGCGATGGCTATGAAGATTTTGAGTACTTTTATACTAATACCGACGATGGCGGCATGGTATTTTATGTTGAAGTAGACGGCTATAAAACGTCAACAAACACCTCTTACACACGTACCGAGTTACGCGAAATGTTACGCGAAGGTGATACGAGTATTTCAACAAAAGGGGTTAATGAAAATAACTGGGTATTCTCATCAGCGCCCACCAGCGAACAAGAAAAAGCAGGTGGCGTAGATGGTATTTTGGATGCGACGGTTGCGGTTAACCAGGTATCGACTACCGGTGAAAGCTATCAAATAGGTCGCGTTATTATTGGTCAAATACATGCTAATGATGATGAACCGGTTCGCCTTTATTACCGTAAGTTACCGGACAACGACAAAGGGTCTATTTACTTTGCTCACGAGCCACGTACTGGTGATGAAGTATGGGTTGATATGATTGGTAGTCGTGATAATAACGCCAGTAATCCAAATGATGGCATTGCCTTAGATGAGCCTTTTTTCTATCAAATAAAAGTGGTCGGTAACACATTAACAGTTACCATCATGCGCGATGGCAAAGATGATGTGATTGAAACTTGGGATATGACTGATAGCGGCTACGACGAAACAGGCCAATACATGTATTTCAAAGCGGGTGCCTATAACCAAAATAATTCAGGAGAAGATGACGAAGCTGCACAAGCTACCTTTTACTACCTAAATAACCGTCATTAATTAATAATATCCCCTGATTAACAAGCTATAGTGTTATTTGTCAGGGGTTATTTTTTCCTGAGTACTAAGCATCTCCTCTATAACTCCCCTACCGCATTACAATTTCTACTTTATTGTATGACAACTGATCAATTAACTTTAAACAACAAAACCTAACTGGTCTGTTTAATGCTTTGAATATTGAGCACCACTCAAAAAGCATGCACAGCTAAAAGCATTACTAACAAGGATAAATATAAGCGATTTACATCTCGAAAAATCAGGAATAAATAGATTAACGGATATCGCTCTTCATAAAAAGTAGCCAACAGAAGTGAGCAAAGCGACGATGTTTAGGCGCGGCCTGACCTAAGGGACGAAGGATGAATTAAGCGCCCCTTAATCACATAATAGGCTGAACTATGCCTCCCCCTTTTTAAGAGCCTTTCAGTATGCCAGTTATCGCACACGAGCATCCACTTAGTTGATCAGTACTAAGCAAAACTAGCGTATATGAATAAACGAACAAACCAAAACAAGTAGGCTGAAGCAAGGGCAGCACTCGATCGCTGTCGTACGACCACCAGACACGCAGAGCTCAACCCGATCATAAAATGATACAGCTATACCATACGCCCTCTCTACTACATAAAAGAGTGACCACTGCACGCGGCTTTATTCACCTCATGCTCAGTCGATATCAAAAACAAAATAGTTAAAATAATTCGCCAAAGTCATAACAGAACATAAATTTTACGCAAAAAAAACGGTTAGATAATCTAACCGCTTTTACTATTTGCATTTAATAAACGCTAACCTGATTAATCCATTTCTGGTAATCGGTCTTTATCTGAATCATCATCATCTTCATTTACTTGGCTAACTGCTTTAACAAGTAGTAAACCAACAGCGAATACGATACCACCACATAATACGAAGATTAAACTTTGCATAAATGGGTTTGGTAAGAAGAACATTGCCATAATACCAACACCCGCTGTACCAATTAACATACCTAACATGCGACGTTGCTTGTTATCAAGGTGTGCTTGAGCAGCAGACTTATTATGAAGAGGCGTAGCTAAATTCGTGAAGAATGTATCAACGTCTTTCTCACGCTCTGCCGATAATGGTTTGTAGAAGAACATAGTTGCACAGAAGAAACCACCTGTAATAACAATGTGACCTAATAAACCTAGACCTACTTTCAAGTCTTTCCATTCACGACCAGTTAACGCAGTATCTAAGTTAAACCAGTTTTGGATATCAGTTGCTGAGATAACAAGACCTACATAATAAGACACACATGCACCAACAATTAATGTTGCCCATGCTGCCCAGTCTGGTGTTCTACGGATAAAGAATCCACAGAATGCTGGTACTGTCATAGGGAAGCTGATTAACGCACCTACATACATCATAGTATCAAATAAGCTCAACCCTTTTAGTGAGTTAATGAATAACGCTACTAGGATAATGATTAAACCAAACACTGTTGATGTGATTTTAGAACAAGTTACTAACTCTTTCTCTGTTGCTTTTGGACGTAAAACGACTTGGTAGAAGTTTTTAACAAAAATACCAGAGTTACGGTTTAGACCTGAATCCATTGAAGACATGGTAGCCGCAAACATCGCAGAGATAAGTAAACCAACCATACCAACAGGCATATATTCATCAACAAAGTAAAGGTAAGCATAATCTGCTGCTTTTTTACCTGCATCTGGATACATAGCTGTTAAATCAACACCTGTAGACGCTAAGAACCAACTTGGTAGGAACCAGATTAATGGGCCCATTGTCATAAGAACACAAGCTAATAGCGCAGCTTTACGTGCATTTTTAGAATCTTTTGCCGCCAGGTAACGGTAAGAGTTAAGCATGTTATTGGTAATACTGAACTGCTTAACAAAGATAAAGAATGACCATAATGCAAAAATACTAAAGTAGTTAATTTCAGTACCAACTAGGAAAGTTACTTCACGAGTTTGCTCAAAACCTTCAATGATATTAGAAATACCACCACCTTGATTAAGCGCTACAATCGCACAAGTAATCGTTACCGCCATGATGATAACCATCTGCATAAAGTCAGATGCGATTACCGCCCATGAACCACCCGTTACAGACATTACTAACACAACTATACCAGTTGCCCAGATAGTTGTTTCAATATCGACACCGAAAATACCAGAAGCGATAATAGCAAGACCGTTTAGCCAGATACCTGCGTTAATAACGCTGTTTGGCATACCAGTCCAAGTAAATACTTGTTCATTTTTGCTACCAAAACGTTGGCGAACAGCTTGAATAACTGTTACTACACGTAATTGGCGGAACTTAGGAGCGAAGTAAGCGAAGTTCATGAAGTAACCAAATGCATTGGCCATGAAGATAATCGCAACAGTAAAACCATCGTTATAAGCTTTACCTGCGGCACCAGTAAATGTCCAAGCACTAAATTGGGTCATGAAGGCAGTTGAACCTACCATCCACCAGAGCATGTTACCGCCCCCACGAAAGTAATCACTTGTATTGGTAGTGAATGTTCTAAACATCCACCCAATTGCAATAAGGAATAAGAAATAAACCCCTACTACTAATATATTAAAATCCATATCGAGACCCTTTAGTTATTTATAATTAGCAAAACCATATCCCAGAGAGAAGATTAATTGTATTACAATAATAAAAGTATGTGATTAAAATCATATTAAATAGGTAGGTATCGCAAAGAATATAATCTAGATCAGGTTTCAGTTAAGAAAATGCCGTCATATAATGGCTAAATTAGTTTACTTACTAACCTGAATATTTAGTCACGCCAATAACCCTTATAATAAGTTAACTATTCAAAACTGACACCAATGGGGCCAATCAAAACCTTACTATTACTAGCCTTACTCAATAACGCCAAAATAACAGAGCCAAAATGCCTTAACGTTAAAAAATCAAAAATAATTTCAATTGTTGCTGTGATCCAGCGCAACAAAAAACAGATCTTAACCTTAATTCATCATATTAATTGGTCACAAAAGTGTTACACAGCTCTCTATCCTAACTAAAACCCATACTTGTAAAAAAAACAAAAATAACATTAAACCACTGATAAATATCACATTTATTTTAAATCACTAAAGTAAAGAATTTTAGTACAAAAAAAGTTAGAGCGAACTCACAGAACAATTAGTCAAAAATTATGTATTCTATTTGTATTATGAAATGCCAATTAAAAGACGGTATTTAATAAATATTTTAAGTTTTAATATTTACGGAATCACATGTTTTTTGTTGTTCGTAAAATACATTTTGCACTGTTAATACCTGCAACAATAAAACTAAAAATATAAAAATTTTTATATTCATCAAACTGGAAGATAATCATGAAACTACAAAATAAATTAATTTTTGCTGTTGCAACTACAATGCTCTCTGGCGCAGCATCTGCTGCG
Source organism: Psychromonas sp. KJ10-5 (assembly GCF_055808325.1). Taxonomy (NCBI): domain Bacteria; kingdom Pseudomonadati; phylum Pseudomonadota; class Gammaproteobacteria; order Alteromonadales; family Psychromonadaceae; genus Psychromonas; species Psychromonas sp. KJ10-5. The sequence continues at coordinate 2,767,874 of NZ_CM147864.1, forward strand.
ACTATCGATTTCCGCACAGAATACAAAGCAGATAACGAAGAACAAGCGAGCCGAGTTAAATTAGGTAACAACTTCAGACCTGTAGAGGATATGAAAGACCTAAAAATGAACCTCAGTATAGAAATGAAGTTTGCTAGTTTCGATAAAACAGACACATTTGATGATACTTACCTAACTGAAACAGAATTAGATATGGGCTTAACTTACCGTATGGGTAAATGGCAAATCAAACCTGGCATGCCAATATCACTAACGGATCGTAAAAGAACCCTTAAACCACAAATACGTGTTGTTTATAAGTCAGACTTTGGTCTGCAGACTGCACTACGTTACCGTCATGAATTCGCTAACTACTCAGATCCAACTGATGGTGATACTAACGTAGAAACAGGTAATAAAGTTAACCGCCCTACTAAATCTAAAGTAACACTTACCGGTTCATACAAAGTGGAATCAATGCCAGATCTTAAGCTTAGTTATGAAGCAAACTACGTGAAATCATGGGATAAAGTAAAACAATTTGATAATAAAGATTGGGAATATGATGCAGGTATAATTGTTGGTTACCAATTTGGTGATTGGCGCCCGTTTGCTGAAATCTGGACTGTAGATGAAGGATCTAGCTCTAGTAAACGCCAAGCTCGTTACCGTGCGGGTATTAAATACAGCTTCTAGTAGCAATAGTCCATTGATACTAAGTTTAAAATGATTAATTGAGTCTGATCATTTAGAGCCACTTACTTGTTAAGTGGCTTTTTCATTTTTAAAATAAAAGACTAATTAGAAAACGATCAAGTACAAAACACTCTATTATCCACTATAAAATAGCCATCACTGATTTAATTTTTACCGTTTTACTTTCCATTAAAGATTATAATGGACGCGTGTAATCAAATTTCATATGTCGAACCGAAGAATCAGCTCCCTCGAAGTGTTGCTTAAGTAGTGCTAAGTACAACTCACCAGTAGCTAATGAATCAACTAGCGCACCATGTGCAGAATACTCAGGTAAATGATGGCGTTCACGTACACTACCAAGACGAAAATCATCAGTGCCATTATTATCTTTGTAAATATGTAGAGACTTTTCCATCTGTAAGGTATCTACCCACAATAACGGTAAAGGCGGTAATTTATAACGCTTCGCCATATAATGATTTAAAAAACGCTTTTCTACTATGCTGCCATGAACGATTAATACTTTGCCAACAGCTTCGGTTAACATTGCATCCAGCACCACATTCCATGCTTCGCCTTTTTCTAGCATTTCAGGAACAATATGATTGATCACTGCAGTTTCAGCTTTGACATTTTTAGCCGTATGAATCAATGTCTCTACTGCTTCAGATAACAACAACTGCTGATTAATTAAAGGCAAGTATCCCACACTTAATAATGAATCCGTTTTAGGGTTAAATCCTGATGTTTCAAAATCTAGTGACAAGTAATCCAATGAATAAATATCATCATCTAGGTCTGGTAATGGCGCTTCTAATAAGACACGTATGTTGTCAGGGACTTGGTGTGTTGACAAATATCGCTCTCGTTCACGTTGTAACTTATTAAGTGGATGAAAATGATTAAAAATACGACGCATAGTTTTTCTCTCTGACCTAAATATCACTGACGATTAAACTTCAATTTCGTATATTCTTGCAGATCTGCAATGATCCTAAAGGCATCTTTTAAATGCTTTCTTTCGAAGCTACCAAAAGCATTAGGATCGATGTGATTATCTGCTACTCGTCCTTCTTTTAACGCTGTAAATTGATGTGATAAACGTACTTGGGTAATAAATTGGAATGCCCCTTGTACATTTTTCAGCATATCTTCGCTTAATAAATTATTTTCATGTGCATGTTCAAAACGCGCCATGGTTTCGGCTTTTTCAGAACCTGACGACAACCCATAAATTCGAGCAAGATCGACCAACAAACTTAAAGCAAACTTTTTAATATTTAAGGTCTTAGAGTTTTCACCACTTTTTTCTAATACTAATGAATTAAAAATACCTAGTGGCGGACTTACTGAGACGGAATCTCGCACCATGGAAGATAAAAATACATGTGAAGATTTAATACTGCTGAAAAGGTGGTCTTGTAACTCTTTATTAAAGCTCTCATTACCATATAACCAGCGAGTTTCTAAAAATACCGTGGCATTTAACAAGCTATCATATTCTGGATTAGCAACCCATTTACTGTACGAGGCTTTCCACACTTTCAGTGGCATACACCACTTAGGATTAACCGCCATAAATTTACCGCTACACAAAGGGTATGCACAGGCGTCAAGGGCATTACATACCCACATTGCTAATCCCTGGAAATAGATGCGATCTGCAGCCGTTGCGTTATCCGCTAAAATAATCGCATTATCTTGGTCTGAGAGCATATGTACTTCATTACGCGCATGCGAACCCGCAACGATCCAAGCAAATTCACAGGGCGGCTTACCAAAATGTTCTTCTGCGATTTGTAATAGACGACGATTATAGGCATCCATAATCAAGGTCATTACATGGCCAATAATATCGCCACTCACTTTACCTTCTACTAACGCCTCAAAGATCGCTTGGCGTTCAGGAGTTAATTTAGATAAGTCAGCAACCGTCTTAGCATATTTTATTTTTTCAATCAGAAAAACTGCTTGAATCCTATTATTTCGGACCAAATGTGTTGTCGTTAATACCCCTAGTACATTATTACCCTCGACCACTGGTAAGCTTCGCACGTTGTTTTGCATCATAATTGATGAGGCTTTTAACACCAGGTCGTTAGGGGCTACAGTTAATGGGTTAGGCGTCATGATCTCTTTAACTGGTCGACAGTAATCTAATCCAGCCACAATAACGCGTTTTGTCATATCGCGGTCGGTAACTAGGCCAACTATTTGGCCGTTTTCAGTAATTACCGCTGTTGGTGAACAAACCGCCATAATTTGCTCCGCGACTTGCCTAATCGGCGTACTAGAGTCAGCAACCACAATTTTATCACTAGCCACTTCGGATACTTTTTTAACAAAGATACCTTTTTCACTATCTGACCACACCACGTCTAACGCAGAGTGTAAACGTACCTGTACATTACTGGCAAAATGCTCGGCAAAATCAGGGTACTCTTCTAAAAGATTTAATAGGTCAGAATGAGGAACCAAGTATAAAAGCGTATTTTCTAATGCGACTGCAGTGTAATCTTCCTGTGACTCTTTTTGTTCTGAAAGAAAGGTAAAGCCAAATAGATCTTCCGAACCTAATTTTGCCCGTAACATACCATTATGCTTGCGTTGCTCCATAGATCCGGTTCTGACGACATATAAATAGCGTAGCTCATGCTCTCCACCAAACTGAATCTGCTCCCCCTTCGCGAGGTAAGTTATTTTTATACAACAAGCAATTTTACGTTGTAATTCTTTAGGTAATTTATCGAAGGGATCAATCGTTGCTAGGAAGTCATGAATGTTCGGTATTAATGTTTGAGGCATAAGTTATCCTTTAAAAAACACTGTCATTTTAAGGCAAAAAGCCACCCTCCTAATAACGGAGAATGGCTATAAAATCATATTAGTTTTGCTAAATACTCGAACACTAAGCATCAAAGTAATTTACACCTATTAATTAAATATAGTTGGAATAAATAACAAAGCTCTCATGAAGAGATCTTAATCATTACTTGGTAAACGGCGTTTACTTTTACTTAATAGTTCAATATTAGCTTGTCTAGCTTTGTCTGCATCACCTGCCATGATCGCCGAATAAATAGCGCGATGTTCATTAATACAAGTGCTGCCTCTGATAGATGAATGTGTAATGAAACTCTTAAACATAGTGCAAAGTACATTCGCAAAAGGCAGATAAAAGCTGTTACCTGTTGAGAGAAAAATCAGACGATGGAACTCCATATCTGCATCTGTCCAGCTCTCTAATTCAAAGTCTTTGGAGATATCATCCATCTGTTGAAAAGTGGCAGACAATAAAATACGTTGTTGTGCAGTCGCATTTTCAGCTGCGAGTGCAGCAGCTTCAGGCTCTAGAGCGTTACGTAATGATAAGAAATCACGATAAACTGCATCGTTATCACCCAAACCAGTCAACCAATCTAATAATTGTGAGTCTAAGAAGTTCCAATTTTCACGGCTAGTTACTCGGGTGCCGACTTTTGGCTTGGATTCTAGCAAGCCCTTGGATGTTAACAATTTAATCGCTTCCCTTAAGGAGGTTCGACTTACTCTAAATTGTTCACATAAAGCCATTTCACCGGGAATAATCTCATTCTGAGCAACTTCCCCAGACAATATTTTGCGAGCAATTTCGCGCGCTACTTGCACATGTAAGCTGCGTTTTACTCCTGCTATTTCGACAAATGCATTCTGCATAAGATTCCTTCCTATAATAAAGTCACTTAATAGTAATACAAATAAACACTGTTTGGTATCAGTGTCATCTATCCTATTTGTCTTCTGTGATTTATATAGGGTAAAAAATTGCTTATTTTGTATTATATGTGAACTAATACTTTTAGTTTTTAAAAGGTTAACTTAGTTAAAATTATTTTCTAATAAATAAAATACAGGTGTTTTTGTTCACAAAATAACCATCTATGGTATAACCTATTAGGATTAGTTTATTATCATGAAGATAATGTAAAAGTAAGGGACAACGATGAAAACAATGACCTGTAGACAACTTGGAGGCGCTTGTGAGCAATCCTTTCAAGGAGATACATTACAAGACCTATTAGAGCAAAATAAGCTTCATATGGTAGAAATGATGATGCAACAAGATGAGCTACATATTGAAGCCAGTCGTAAGGTCAAAGTATTAACCCAGGATGTGGAAGCGAGTAAAGTTTGGTATGCAAATAAACAAAAACTATTTGATGAGTTACCAGAAGATTAACATTCAATCTAAATACTAAAAAGAGAAGCCTAATAAATAATATTAAATGAACATTGCTTATTATTAGGCTTTTTTACATCAATCACTCTCATTAAACAGAGAAAGGGTATTTAATCGCTTCGTGACACTGATACCCAACCACTTCAAAATCATCCATGGTTACCCAAGTTTCTAAGTCTTCTAATGAAGTAATTTTAGGATTAATTTTCAGTTGTGGTGATGGAAAAGGCTCTCTTTTTAATTGTACATCTTGCATCAACGCTAACTGATCTTCATAAATGTGTGCATTAACAATTTTATGGTACGCCTTACCTGCTTTCTTACCGGTTATTTGTGCCATCAATGCTAGAAACGCAAAGACTTGTACTTGGTTAAAATTTAGACCAATTAGCTTTAAACCCCCTAAAAAATGCATATTACGCCTAAGTGAGTGAGTGAAAGCAAAAAAATTGCTATGTGCATTTTTAACTTAGCACATAGCATATTATGATCAATGTAAAATAGCACCACGAAAAACACAAGTTTATGTGCTTAGAAAAACTTGGATCTATATCAGTATAAATTCCCTTCGTGACCGCGTCACAAACTGTTATGGTCTCTTATATTTTTTATTTGGAGAATGACTTAGCTATTTGTTAGAACTTAGTATTATTGAAAAGTAGTTGATATTATATACATGTGCATTTCAAAAGTGAGGTAACTAATGGCTAACGGACAACAAAAAGCAACCGAAAACCTAAGTTCATTTATCATCTGGCAAGCGACTATGACTGATGATGGGTTTAGACAAATTGTTTTCCGTGGCGGTCTTAATCGTGGTGAAATTGCGAAGGCGTGTGGCTTTGGTAAGTCAGCTCTTAATCAAAATCCGCAAATAAAATCAGCCCTTAAAACACTTGAGGATGATTTGCGAGCACGGAATGTATTACCTCAACTTAGTGAAAAAGCGAAAATTACTAAAGCAGAGCCTAAGCAATACGATAAAACAGCTTCTCAACGTATCAGGGAAGCCAAAAGAGTGGCAGAGTTGGAGCAGAAGGTCTTAGAGCTAGCAGCCCGTTTGAAACGCTTTGAAGAGCTTTCAGAAGTGCTTTTAGAAATGGGAATCGATGTATGATAACTAAAATGGATTTCCGTGTTACCAGTGTGTATCAATATGATAAAAAATGGGTTTGTTTTAGTGGTGTTCCACTACAGGCTGGTAGCTTCAAAGCTAAAACTGCAAAATGTATTGTGGTTGTTAAAACCAAGCCTGATATTTTGCCTATGGAACCTGTCACTGGTCAGCATTGGCGTATTACGGGTGTTATGGAATCCCGTAACGCGACACACGGCGATTTTATTATCACTGAGCTACATTTTATCGAACCAGAAAAACTTGAAGTAACCTTGCCACATGATGGTGAAAGTTTTATCCGTTTTATTGCCAAAGAAGCTGCTTTCAAAGGAATTGGAGAGGTCAAGGCGAGAGAACTTTGGTCTACTTTTGGCTCAGGCATATTTCCTGTTTTGGGCGCGAGAAATACTAGTAAACTTAGTGGAATACTTACTGACAAAGCCATTAATAGCTTGTTTGATGGTTATGAAAAGTACGCTAATTTAAGGTATGCCACTTGGTTTGCTGACCGAAAAATATCACCGCAAATTCAGCACAGGTTATTTAAGTTCCATCAAGGAAGTTCCATTGATGCGATTAAAGCGAATCCTTATCTATTGATCACGTTTGGTATGAGTTTTGAACAAGTAGATTGCATTGCACAGGCGAGCTTTGACGTTACACTTGAGGATGAAAGACGCTTAGTAGCTGCCGTCGAGTTTGCTCTTAAAAAATACGCGAGTAAAGGCGGTCATACCGTTGCATATCAAAACAATATTAAACCCGTTGTACAAGGCTTATTGAAAGATACCAAATTGACCAATAAAGCATTGGTTTGTGGTCATTCAAAGCATACTTACATTCTCAATCCCGAAACCGGTAGTTATCATCATACCTCTTTGTTGATCATGGAAAAAGTTGTAGCTAAGCGGTTACTTAAACTGGCTCAACAACCTTCTTATGCTACAAACCAAGCCCTTTTGACGGCTTACGATATAGCAACTCAAGAGTTACCCTTTCCTTTAGCTGAAAAACAAGTAGATGCCGTCCGCTTTTCATTAGATAGGCGAGTGTCATGCATTACAGGTGGCGCAGGTACAGGAAAAACAACTGTATTACGTACTGTATTGAGGGGATATCACGCTCTTGAATATGATATAAAGGCGATTGCACTATCAGGCAGGGCTGCCATGCGTTTACATCAAAGTATCGGTTTTGAAACGTCAACAATAGCCCGATTCTTAAGAGATGATCCTATTGAGGATGATGTTAAGTGTATTGTGGTTATTGATGAAGCAAGTATGGTTGATTTGGGTACGATGTACCGCATAGTGCTTCACACTAATCCAAGCGTAAGGTTTTTGTTTGTCGGTGATCCGAATCAGTTACCACCAATAGGCGCAGGCTTGATCCTTGCTGATATCGTGAAATCAGGTGTGATCACGACTACCGAACTGGATATTGTGCAGCGACAAGATGCGACAACGGGCATTCCAGAGTATTCGCGTCTAGTGTGTCAGGGACAAGTACCTTCTGAGCTATCCATTGGTAATATCCATTTCCATGAAGTTGCGCTTGATTGTGTTACTGAAACCTGTGTCGAATTATATCGCCAAAATCCGAGCGAAAGTAGAGTTATCGCGGCGACCAAGAAAACCACCCTTGAAGTCAATACACAGTGCCAAACACAACTGAATGCAACGAACCCTATTCTTAAATTTATGGAGTATGGCGATCAATTCACAACAGATCTGCGATTAAATGATCCCGTGTTGTTTACTCAAAATAACTATGAAGCAGGTGTGCAGAACGGTAGCCTTGGCAAACTAATATCCATTAAGCAAACAGATAATAGCCTTGGTATTGTGCGGCTTGATGATAATGGTGCAGATATACCATTAACTAAATCGCTTTTAGACTCTCTAGATGCAGGTTATTGCATTACCTTGCATAAGGCGCAAGGATCGCAGTTCAAACGGGTGATTGTTGCCCTTGGGAAAACTAAGATGCAGGACAGAGCATGGATATATACAGCGATCACGCGTTCAGAACTTGAACTTCACATTGTTGGCACAAGAACGCGCTTTGAACAGGCTGTACGTAGTCTTAGCGCCCATCATATCCGTAAGACCTATTTAGCTACGCTTTTAAAAGAGACTCAACTTTCTTATTAAATGCAATATGCTGCTCATGATTATCCGTTACATTACAAACAGTAAGGTTTGTAATTTTTACCACTACCATAAAGTCGTGGATCATTGCACCCAATTTTTTATAAGCGATTGAAATATCATTAACATTACAATGAATTGTTAGCCTTGATTTTCCTTCCGTAACTCCAAATGTAACCATTTATCAATTCAATCTCCATTCTAAATTCTCCAGCTACTTGAAAAGCTTGCACTTTTAGATGTTGGTTCATTATCTGGTTTTTTCATTTTTACTGTCATCGGGAATGGAAAGTCGACACCTAGAAGTAGTGCCTCACCTTGCCCTAACACAGGCAAAAAAGAAGCTGAACGTTGGTCTATTGCCCCAACAGCTTTTTTAACAATGTCTTGATCCAACTGGTTCGTTAACCTATGAACGATCAGCGTACCAATTTGGCTCAGTACATCTTCTGGTATGTCGCGTGGCCTTTGAGTGGCAATTACAGTATTCAAGCCGTATTTACGCCCCTCTTTAGCAATATTACCAAAAGCATCAAGTTCAAATCGATTTGTATCTTCACCAACTTTTTTATTAAGAAATTGATGTGCTTCATCGATAAATACTAATAAAGGTTGCTCATGGTTAATTAAACCTTTTCTTGCGGCTGACAAGAGTTTTCGACCAATAGCATTAACCAATATTTCACGCGAGTTTGCTTCAAAAGGAACCTCAGATAAATCTAAGCGAATTACCTTTTTATTACTTTGAGGAGAACAAAAATTATCAATTAAATTTGGAATTGTTGTAAGCGCCGGAGCAACATCTATCATCCATTTCAAATTAGGATTACTCGCATAAGCTTTAATTCTAGAAATAAGATTAAGACAATGCCCAACATCATTATCAGCACGATTTCCCCAAATAGTTTGATCTGGATTATTTGCATATCCACCATTAGGCCATACACACTCATTTACTATTTGATCTGCAATATTTTTGAAGTTCCAAGGAGTCTTGTGCATTAAGCCATTCATAGCCAATAGCGAATTTTCAAATGGTAATTTAGGTTGACCAGATTTAACTAAAAGCCAATTAGGCGTCATAGTTAATCCATGGTTTGGTTGTTGATAATATTGAGTAACTACTTTCTGACTTTCAATTGCTGCATCTAATTTTGGAGCTTGGCTTTGTGCCGATGGTCTTAAGAAAGCTCGAATATCTGAATCAGTAAATTGCCAATGTGGGAAAGTGACTTTATTTTCTGCGGTTGCACTTGGGTGATCGCCAACATAATAACTCGAGCAAGGTAATGAGCTATATTCACCAGTTGGATCTATTATAATCGCTTTACCACCTGCTTTTTGCACTTGCTCTATAATGTTTGTCATTGAAAAGCTTTTCCCGCCCCCTGTCGCACCTAAAATCGCACAGTGCCGTGAAAAAAGTTTTTCCGGTGTAACATGAATAGTGACCGAGTCATCATGGGGCAAATTAGCTAAAGGAAGATGAATCTGATTAATCAAATCATCCTGTTTACCTTCTGCAAGTAATGATACTAAATATGGGTGTGCAGAATAAATCTGACTGCCTAAGCGAGGGTGTTGTTTTATACCTTTGTAATTCAGGCCATTTGAAGGGTTTAGACTAACTAATATTTGAACTAATCCAATGGGATGATTTTCAGTAGGTTTGTCTGCCAACCCATCCACACTGAGGCGTTCACCACCTTCAATCCAGACTTTAACTAAACGTCCCAATATTGCTGTCTCACCGACATCTATAAAAACAAACTCATTTACTTCTCCGGCGGCAATTCTATTACCAAATGACCAACTAGGCTCACCAGAACCCGCTTTTGACAAGTTAACAATTATTTCAGTCGCAGAGACATTGATGACACTACCGATTCTTCTTGTAGAGTCGTAAGGTGAAAACCATTCTTGTGAGTCCATTTATATCATCACCTTATTTCATTTTTGCAGCTAGATTTTCAAATAACTTGAATAGATCGTCTTCAGGGCTTTTTGATCTTCGTTCTGGTAATAAAGTTGAAAACTGTTCAAAGGTTGAATCTAAAATCGCTATCCTACCATCACCATGATCTATTGCCGACTTCAGCAACTGTCTAATCTCACTATTAAAAGAACCATTTTCATTAAAAGGATCTTTAGTCGCTACCATCAACATAAACTCAGGGTTAGTTCGTAAAGCCATCGTTAAAGCATTATTGATATGTTTATCATTAAAACCAAAACCTAAACAAAGCACACCTGTTCTAGGCTTTTTAACTGCATCTAAAAATGATGTCATCATGTCTAAATATGGTGAGTCATATGAGGTCTGGTACTTGCTGCTGCTGGGATAAATAAAAACAGGAGAGCCAGTTGTACTATCCGCAGATATTTTCCTGATCCTACCATTCACTTTTCGCCAATCAACAGAACCGTGCATTTTGTATAACTGAAAAACATTAGGAAGGTATGCACCTTCACTACTTAATGATTGCGCTCTGTTCACTATGTCATAGTTAAACCACATCGGATTAAAATAGGAAGGATTTGAATATTCAAAACCATCTATGACAACAAACCCTGTATTTGATGCAGCATGTTCAAATGCTAAGTCATAATTAGTCGTGAAGAGTTTTAACCTCTGTTGCTGAGCTCCTCTTCGTCCAACGGCACGAATAAATTTATCATGGCTTATCCATTCGGCGGGTAGGGGGATTAAATCAGTAAAATTAGTTTTATCGAGTATTATTTGCTTGGCTTGCTCTAAGAATTTTGTTACTTGATTTGTTCTCGCATTTGACAAATTCCCAACAGCTAGAGATGAATCACATAGAGATAACAAAAGCTCAATATCAGCCTTAGCACTGCCATTATCTTCTTTAAGTGGTTGCAAATCATCGTACTTTGTCGCCTTAAGTACGAGCTTAAATAACTGCTCATCTGCTAAACGACAATATTCCCACAAGTGCCACATACTAGGTGCTATTGGTGGTTCTACGTTTGGCTTATTAAATGTCAAAGATGTACCCGAACCAGCTAATATTACTAAGTTATCGATATCGAGAATTTTATTAATAAAACGAAAGAATAGTTTTAATTCATCGTTTTCATCTTCATTATTTAAATCAATTTCAAAAGGTTCTCTGCGACCTGAAACATTATCTTTTTTTACGTCTGAAGAAAGAAATTTCACTTTTGATTGAATGTTCATTCTTATCCTTAAGTCTATTCTCACGTTATTAGCTAAAAAATTGAATTACATTTGTGCATAACAAGGACTGAAATTACATACATAATTCACCAATAATAACCCTAAATTTTTAAGATGAAATATGCTTCTAAATCGTCATTAGAAGTTGTTCTTAAGCGGCCTCAACATTTTCATCCTCAGCAATAATTGACTTGATTAATTCAAACATAGGTTTGAAAATTTCAAAGGCATGCTCTTCCAATTGAGGAACATAATCTTGGGCAAATTGGACTTTATTGCTATTAAATACGATTCGCTCCCCGCCACAAGATGTTTGTTCTTTCTTAAAATATATATCTAATAAATCTTCTTTATAGAAAAGTAGCTCCACAGCCATATGAGAGTCAGAACCTTTACCCCAAGGAGTATTATCCTCCTGTAAAACCTGTTTTTTCACAGCGGCAATGTTTGGCACTGGTAATAACATAGCGAACTGGTTAGTCATTACGTTTTTAAACTTCAATTGCCTAGTCAGCCCCTTAAAAGGATCAACCTCGATATCTTTCCCTTTCTTGGATATTCCATTCCAATCATCAAATGCCTCATCAAAATCAAAAAGAGCAAAAAACTTTCTTTCCGGATGATTTTGTCTAAGCTCTTCACGAGACATCAAATTTCTTAGAAACTGTCGGTCAAATGCATTGTGAATACAAAATGGCCTTGGTTCATCTTGATAGAGTTTTTTCCAAGCAATATCTAATATGTACTCATCTGAAATTCCTTCAGTAAACAATACTGGTTGGTCTGAATTCTTAAGGTATGTCGAGATACTCATTATCGTTTCATTTTCATCTAATAATATTTTATCTCCAGACAGAGCTTTAATTGCATCCCCTTTACATATTGTAACAATTTCAGAATCACCATTTTCTGCTTTTTGAATACTATTAAGTGTAGGTTTCGACGACGCCATTAGAGTTGCGGCACTATGACTAGTCATAAGCACTTGATTGGTTGATGCAGCCGGATCAGAAATACTCTCCATTTGTGAAAGAAAATCAAATTGCCATTCTGGGTGTAAAAATGAATCAGGCTCATCTAACAATGTAATACTGTTTTTTGACTTAAAGATCTCTGTTAACGAATAAATATAAACTGACTGGAATTGACCATCACTAAAGAAATCCAAATCAATTTCCGTACCGTCTGTAAGCATCAAATCTGCTTGAATATCATCTAACATTTCGAGTGTCTTCAAGTTATCAAACATACCAAATAAACTTGCTGAATCTAAGCCTGAGAATTCCTCTTGGAACAACGTAATATCAATCTTAAGTTCATAATGCCGCTCTACACCGTTATAGATATCTCTATGTTGAAACTCTCCCCTGATACATTTCTGTAGGCGATCTACGAACTCTTTTGGCAAGGCTTTAAGCCCCCAATAATGGGTTCTCGTATCAAACTCTTCTATTGTTACATCTTTTGCATAAGTTTTTCGTGGCCGTTTAAGCTTAAGAGTAATGGACGTTTGCTCTTCGCGTAATCCAAGCTTCTCGAAAACAAATTTTCTTGCTTGATTATCTGATGGCAAACAAATAATTAAGGATAATAAAAGTTGCTTATACTCTGTTCCAATACCAATGAATATTCGGCTATCGTCAATTTCTACCTTATCAATATTTCTACGATAATTACGTTCATATTTATCTAATAATCCCGAAATATTTGAGTTTTGTCCTGAATAATAAACCAACACATTGTCAGGGAAGTAGTTAATATCACCCCCATCTATATTAGAAGATAATTTTTGTTGGTCGTACTCCCAATAAACATATTGCTCATTAATACTGTAACCTAATTTATACGCAAAACTGGGAGCAAAAGGTTCTGTTCTATTTTTTATTTTGACTTCATATATATGTCGGAATATATCTAATAAAGCCTCAAAAAAGTTAGATTTCCCAGAACCATTTTTACCAACAAAAAGTTCTAAAAATGACGCTGATTCAAAATCTAGATTTAGATTTTTTAAGTTTTTGTATTCACTTATAAAAATAGAATTTAAACGCATTATTAAACAGCCTTTTCAACAATTACATCAGCAAGGTGAAGCCGGGTTTGTTGAGCTTCGCTTATTCGTGATTTTAGTTGTTCACAAATATCCATTAAATCTTTAACCTTGCTTACAATTCGTTTTTGCTCCGAAGTTGGGGAAAGAGGGAAAGCAAAACTTCTAACTTTTTTGCCATTCAATGCAGGTTGTGCTCCTCCATGTCCCCCTCTTCGATGGGATTCATATTTACTCTGCGCCCACAACAACACGTACTCTGGAATCACATATTTTTCATTGAAAACAAATGCAGCAATATTTTGGTTTGTACAAGCATCAATACCAAGTAAAGCTGTTTGTCCTCTAGTTTTACCTTGACCTATGATTGCCATTAGTACACTACGGGAAGGAATAATTGTTGTACTTGAATTATTAAAACCATCCTCAGTAATTTTTTCTGCTGTGTCAGTTATTATATTATTTGCAACTTCACCAGATGATACCCACGGTATATTACCTTTCCAGTACTTTGCTTCATGCCTACTAGGGGTACTACCTAGCCTAATATCGGCAAAATCTTGAACAACAATACTTTGCCATGATAATGGGATATTTTTCAATTCTCCTATGGGAGTTACAGGTGGATGTTTTTTGATTTTCTTGTCTTTAATTAACTGCGTTTTTTCGGCGGCGATGCGTTCCAGTAGTTTTGAAGCTGGCTCATCCTTTGAATCTTGCGGGACAAGTTTGCCCATCACGGCGAGTTGCAGGATGGTTTGTTTCAGCTGGTCGATGCTGTTCTCTGTGGTAAACAGGGTATCGAAGAACTCACTGACACGCGCCCAGTTTTGATTTAGATCGTTAGCATTTTTGCTGTCGGTTAAGGTGGCCAGTAACACCTCCACTAAGGTTTTATGGGCATCAATGCTTGATTCTGTTTGCTGTTCAAGCTGATCACAAAGCACCATCAGTTCATCAACTTTAGCAACGATACGGTGTTGTTCAGCTAGTGGGGGAATGGAGATCACTAGGGGATTAAGTTTTTCCAGTGAAATATTAGCGATATTTGTTGTTTGACTGGCACTTCCTATGAGCGTTTCACGAATATTCGGTGTTCTTAATAAGGTCATTAAAAATGAAGAGTCTATTTCAAAAGGCCTTATGACACTAAGGAAACCCCCAAAGGTGGCCTTAATAGTTGGAATCGAATGTGTATACGAGACTTTGCCAACTAACTCCCTACTATTTGCCATGGACATAACTATGTCACCAAATTCTAGGTTCTGTTCCTCTTGCTTTATGAATGATTTTTTGACATATATCAAATCATCCCAATCAATATTTTTTTGTACATTTGCAGTACGTAAACAAGCAATATTATCACCTGAAGGTGTAAACTCTTTAGCACTTGCAGGAAAAGTAATACCTCGAATTATTTCAACGACTTCGCCTAATCGGCACCACTTCCAACCAATAGGTAAGTTAAATTTGCATTCGTCTTCTGTTATTACTGGTAATTTTTTGGGTTTCTTTATTCTTTTATTTTTAACCAATAGTACTTTTTCGACAGCTATTCGCTCAAGCAAAACTGATGCAGGCTCATCATTAGGATCTTGCGGCACTAACTTACCTCGCACGGCTAATTCTAAAATGAGCTCACGCAGTTTTTTAATGCCATATAGCTCTATTTTTTTGCTTGAGCCACGCCCAGTTGCTGATTTTGTATTGATCGCCGCAGTCCAGGTATTGATATTGTCAGTAATAAGGTTTTCAATCGCCATTATTTAGCCTCATTACTTTCTATTGAACTGTTCGATGATGAAAGCGCATCACTAAGGATATCTTTAAGCTGATTGCGCAGTTCACTGATCTCCGCTTGCTGCTGTTTGTAGTTGGCTAATAACTCCTGCGGATCATGGTTGATCACTTCACCTTGATAAGGGTTTTTAATATCGAGGTTAAAGTTACGCTTAATGATTTCATCAATTGAGACCTTCCACGCCTGATTGTTTTCAACTCGGCTTGCAAAACCATCTTGTTCATTACCCCACCAATCAAGCTCGGTGCTGAACTCTTCAAACTTCATCGGTTTGGTTTTATTATAGTTTTTCACGCCTTCTGGATACGGGTGCTCATAGAACCAAACGTCTTTCGTCGGTGTGCCTTTGGTGAAAAACAGGATATTGGTTTTGATGCCTGTGTAAGGATTAAATACACCGTTTGGTAAACGCACGATAGTATGTAAGTTACACTCTTCGGTCAGCATTTTTTTGATCTTGGTTTTAACACCTTCACCAAATAGCGTGCCATCGGGTAGAACCACGGCTGCACGACCACCGTCTTTGAGTACTTCAATAATTAGCTGTAAGAATAGATCTGCCGTTTCACGGGTTTGCATCTCGCTTGGAAAGTTTTTCTCGATACCATCTTCTTCGGTGCCACCAAAGGGTGGATTAGTAACGATCACATCAAATTCTTGCTCCCAACTGGACAGCGGTTTATTTAATGTATTGCCGTGTTTAACTTGTACGGGAACCTCAATACCATGAAGCATCATATTGGTGGTACATAACAAGTGTGGCAGCTGTTTTTTCTCTACGCCGTGGATTTGCTTCTGTAGTGTTTGGTGATCTTCGGTGGTTTTTACGTAGTTTTCTTTTACATGATCAAAACTACAAGCCAAAAAGCCACCCGTACCACAGGCGGGATCTATAATTGTCTCTCCTAATTTTGGATCGGTGACTTCAACAATAAATTTCGTGATCGCGCGGGGGGTATAAAATTCGCCCGAATTTCCTGCGCTTTGTAAGTCTTTTAATATTTGCTCATAGATATCACCAAACAGATGCCGTTCATTAGAATCTGTAAAGTCTATTTCGTTGAGTTTATTGATCACCTGACGCAATAGCGTACCGTTTTTCATATAGTTAAAGGCATCACTAAATGCAGCCTTGACTACATGACCACGCGGATTAAGCGCAATTGGTGCCGTTATATTTTTCAGACTTGGGAAAAGATCATCATTAACAAAGTCTAATAACTCTTCACCAGTAATACCCTCTGCATCTTGTGCCCAGCTACGCCATAGATATTGCTCTGGGATCGGTGCTTTATAGTTATCTAATTCCAGTTCTAATTCTTCCTCTTGGGCATCAAATACTTTGAGAAATAATAACCAGGACATTTGCCCTAAACGCTGTGCATCACCGTCGACTCCGGCATCTTTACGCATGATATCTTGAATGGATTTGATTGCTGAACTGACTGACATAAACTTCTCTTTAATTATTGTATGATCGTCGAGTATGTTGCTAGTTAACAACACACTAGACGTTTATTTTGTATGTTAAATTACGCGGTTTGCTGTGTCGGCTGGTAAATTTCCGCTTCTAATTCACTGATTGCCTGCTCGTATTGTGATTTACCACCGAAGCCTTTTTTGATAATTTCACTGAGACTGCCAATTTGATTAAAAGGCTGAACTTTAAGCACTTGCATACTTTCAATCTCTTGCACACCAACATCAGCATATTTATTAAGAAGATTATCTAACACGGTTTGTGCTGTGTCAGAATATTTGGTGAAATAATTACGCTTTTTAACGTTGTTTGCTCGTTCCTTGCGAGTTAATGCAGGTTGATCATAGACAACATGACAGATCATATCAAAGGGGTCGAGCTCCATTCCTACTTCTTGGGTCAATGCTTCCCAAATAATCCCTACCTCCTCTAACTCATCGATCACGGTTTGTTTGCGATCTGCCGTATTCCAACGTTTAACAAATTCGTCTAGCGAACTAAACTGACTGCCCATTGTTTTGCGGGTGTAATCTTTAAATGATTCTGTCACTAATTTACCATCGGTGTCGTAATACTGCACACGCTCGGCCATCTTTTTAACGGTCACACCAGAGACATGAAACTTAATAAAACGTTTTTCTTCATCATCATCGGTTATTTCACCCCAATCATCGTTGTTGATTGGTAATTGATCATCCGTTGTCCCATCCGTTTGTGCGTCATAATCTGAGGGAGGATTTTCTGTTATCGTGTTTTCGTCATCGGGATGTTCTGGCGGAGTCTCAATATCACCATCACCCTCGATAATCTCTTTAGGCGCTCGTACCATTATTTGTACAGGCTCGCCATCAAAGGTTTCATCGGCAAACAGTTCAGTTGCTTTTTTAAAATCTAAAATAGTGAACCAGAGTTTATTGTATTTATCATTAATGCGCGTACCTCGACCGATAACCTGTTTAAACTTAGTCATCGATTGAATATTTTGATCAAGCACGATCAGTTTACAGGTTTGAGCATCAACCCCCGTGGTCATTAATTCAGAGGTTGTGGCTATCACCGGATAAGCTTTTTTAGGATTAATAAAGTTATCAAGCTGCGCTTTACCGATTTCATCATCACCCGTGATCTTCATGACGTACTTTTCGTTTTTAGCGATCTGCTCTGGATTTAAATTCACTAAAGCACGGCGCATACGCTCGGCATGATTAATATCGTTACAAAAGATAATCGTTTTTGCCATGGGGTCGGTACGTTTTAGATAACTGGTTACGGTCTCAGCCACTAACTGAGTACGCTCATCAATCACTAAGGTGCGATCAAAATCTTTTTGGTTATAGATGCGATCTTCAATCAGTTCACCATTTTTATCTGTCTGACCTTTTGTTGGTCGCCACCCTTGTAGATCGACATCGATATCAACGCGCACCACTTTATAGGGAGCAAGGAAACCATCTTCAATTCCTTCTTTTAATGAGTAGGTATATACAGGCTCACCAAAGTAATCGATATTAGACACTTCTTCTGTTTCTTTAGGCGTTGCCGTTAAACCAACCTGCGTTGCTGCGCTGAAGTATTCTAAAATTTCGCGCCATGCACTGTCATCAGCCGCACTACCACGGTGGCACTCGTCAATAATGATCAGATCAAAGAAGTCAGGATCGACTTGCTTAAATGCCTTTTGCTCTTCTTCTGGTCCTGTTAGTGCTTGATACAGTGCAAGGTGAATTTCATAGGCGGGATCAACGGTGCGCTTGGTGACTTTGGTTAACGCTTCTCCAAAGGGTTGGAAATCATTAGTTTTGGTTTGATCAACCAGAATGTTGCGGTCAGCTAAAAATAGAATGCGTTTTTTTTGCCGCGATTTCCATAGACGCCAGATAATTTGAAAAGCGGTATAGGTTTTACCTGTCCCCGTTGCCATCACTAATAACATACGTTTCTGACCACGAGATACTGCTTCTATGGTTTTATTAATCGCTTGAAGCTGATAATAACGTGGTGATTTGCCACTGCCATCATCATGATAATCTTGGGTAATGAGTGGTAGCTGCTCCTCCCTAAAACCTCGAAAGACACAATACTTATTCCATAAGTCAGTGGGCGTTGGGAATTGTTCTAAACTAATTTCAGTTTCTAACTGCGCAGGGTTGGTTTTATCATGAAAAATATAACCGTCACCATTGGAAGCAAAGATAAATGGCACCTCAAGCAGACGCGCATAATCTAGCCCTTGTTGCATCCCTTTACCAACATCATGCTTATTGGCTTTGGCTTCAATGACAGCCAGTGGCATATTAGGTTTGTGGTAGAGTACGATATCAGCCGATTTTACGGTTTTTCGCATACCGATTTGACCACGCACAATCACTTGACCATCACGCAGTTTCACCTCTTGGCGGATTTGCGTCATATCATCCCAACCTGCATTTTTTATGCTTGGGAGAATGAATTTTGTAATGATATCTGTTTCAGTGAGGTTTGATTTTTTAATTGTCTTTGTCTGCATGAAATAAAACCACCAAATCGCTTAAGCTTCAATGAGTTGTATTATGCATGATTTTAGATGTCTTTTACATGAAATTGAGCACGCTTTATGATGGGATGTAGGAGGAAGATAGTACTAACTCTGTATTTTCCGCTCAATAAAATCAAAGAGGAGATTCAAACGTTGCAATAATTTGTTCTCTGAACATGCCGAGCATTTCAATCGAATGTTGAAATACGTTTGAGTTTTGATCTGCGAAGGACTTTTCGGAATTATTTAAATCAGTTGATTCATTATTTGCCGGTTCATCCCATTCAAATGGTTGTTCTCTTAATTGCTCTGTTTTTTTACGAGTGGTACCTGACTTGTCAAATTCTTCAATGGAAAAATCTTCATTAATAACAACATTGTAATCAGGTAAATCATCTTTGATACGATTAGCGAATTCAGAAAGTTTTTTTTCGGCAAAGGTGTATAACCATGCTTCTTGATTTTGTGCTTCATTAATTCGTAAGATGCGACCTAATACTTGCCTAAAATACAATTCTGTTTTTATTCGACTCAAATGACAGCAAACCTGTAAACGGGGAATGTCCGTGCCTTCAGATACCATTCCAACACTTACAATCCATTGAGTATTGGAATACCTAAATTGATCAATAATTTCAGATGGTTTAACCTGCTTATAGGTCACCAAAACAGCTGTCTGGTTAAATGTTTCTCGAAGTAGTTTAATAATTTGAACTGCGTGCTCTACGGATGATGCTACGGCTAGCGCTCCTGCATTGGGGTTACAGCTGCGTATTAGCTTTAACTTATCACACCCTCGCTTGAGGATATCTTTCATTACATAATCATTAGTAATAACTGACTGATACGAAACGATTGATTGATTTAATAACTCTTGAAGACCTGTAAATACCTTCTTTTGGTTATCTTCATCTGTAACAGATATTTTTTCGTTATCGATTAATACTAAGGTAGGTATCCGGCAAACACGATCTTGCACCGCATCTTTTAGACCATAGATATAATCACACTGAATTAACCCATCAGGATCGCTGTAGTTCGATAAAACTATTGGTGCATTATCAGATCGCCATGGTGTGCCTGTTAACGCAAGGGTAAACGTTGCTTGCTGTTGAATGTTTTGAATTATTTCTTCACCCCATGCATTTGCATTTTCCAGTGAAGATCCTGAACAATGATGGATTTCATCAAACACGACCAATACGCGATTATTTTTAAGCAATTGCCAAAAATCTTCTTTAAAAAACATTATATTTTGGTAAGTATAAGAGCAACCAATAGCACCTATCACACCATCAAATCGAGCGCCAAACCTTTTAGTAAAAGTGTAAGTGATACTTTGAGATACTGTACTTGAAGGAGAAAAACAAAGAACAAAATCAATTTTATCTTGTTCGTATAGTTTTGCAGCCACTTCAGCCGCCATTACGGTTTTTCCTGCTCCTGGTGTGGCTAAGCATAAAAAATGCTTACTGATTTCTTGATAATGATCCAGTGCTAACTTAATGCTCTCGGCTTGCCATTTTCTTAATTGCATTGTGCTTCCGATTGAATCGCTATGATTGTTTGGATAGCTTTTATTTTTCCTAAAAGTTTTGAGCTTTTATCACGAGCTAGGTGGTACTTCTCACTAAGTTGCTCTTTCATTTCAGGAACAGAGTCTAATAAACGGATGTATTCTTCCGATTCGCCAATAGCGGACATCATGTCAACTTTGTATTCATTTAAGGTTTCTTTCAATTTTTCTATTGCAGAATTTTCTAGAATTTTTTCACTGGGTATTAGTAAAGGTTTTTTATAGGAATCTTTCTTTGGAGGGGAAGATTCCCCAGAAATAAAATTTACTTCATTAAATAAATCAGTTTTTTTGTACATTATTTTGTGTGAGTTTTTTTTACCACTTTTACTTAACACACCACATTTAACCAATCTCAGAATATGTTTATAAACATATTTACGAGCTTCAATCGAGCACAGAGATACCTGTGAATGTTGCAGGTACTTATCTCTAAGATTAATTACTGTAAATTTATCAAATGTTTCATCTTCTAAAATCTTAGTAAGAAGAACATTCATTTTTATATTTTTCATAAGTTTTATCATACCAAATTCAACACGCTCCGATAGCGGAGCAATTCTAGGATTTTTCTCTGTGACAATCAAGTTCTGATAACGGAGCAAAAAATCGATGAATATTGTTGGTAAGAATGTTAGAAAAATCCGAGAAAAAAATGACTGGACTCAAGAACAATTAGCAGCGAGATGTAATTTGTTAGAGTGGAATATAAGCCGAGGAACTTTGGCAAAAATTGAGGCTAAAGTGAGGCGTGTTACTGATGTTGAAGTGGAGTTATTGGCTGAAGCTTTGGGAGCGAATATAGAAGCGTTATTTTATTGCTAATTAAGATAGCGTACTTCGTTTGGTTATTCGTTTAAAAGCGTCGCCAAATAAATATTGCAAAAATATAATAAACGCTAAGTTCAATAGTATTTAAACAGTTTTTGTAACCATTCCATCTAACTCATAGTTAGTCCAACCTTTTTGGTAAATGATTGCGATAAAACAACTCTGCTCTTGGCAAGACCTTTATCAATTTTTTCCTTAAACTATCGACTATTCGCAACGTCATTTCGCCATACCAAAAATTCGCCCCTAATTTAGAGTCGCTTTATTTGAGTTTGCTACAAAAACAATGCTGGTAGCTTTACTAGTACCTCCCCCTGGACATAAATGGCTTAGAGTTAAAACTTAAAAGGATATAGTTCGCATTACAAAAGTATGGCTAAAATGAGATTACCACCACACTAAGTCACTCTTAAAAACTTGCTATCACAAAAAATCACGATTGATAAGGTACTATTATGGTTGATTTAACCATTACTATTTCAGGTTTTTGATCCCCTTCATTACTAAATGAACACATTCATCCACAAACGGCGTCACCATTAGCTGGCGATAATCACTCTCGCTAAGACCTGCATTAGCGAACAATGAGGCAATATCTAAAGCTAGCAGTATATCTTCAACTTTTTGGGAGTCGTAATGCTCGTTGTTTGCTTTAGCTAAGGACTGTAACTCCGAATAACCGTTCTGATTATCTTGAATCCATATTTGAGGGAAGATCAGTAACATCACCCTATATTTTATGTTACTGTGCCTCAAATTATCACTTCCTAACCTTTTATTGACGCATAGTAGAATAAGTTCTAAATGTGATAATATGATTATGAACAGAAAAGACACTTGGTAAATATAATGAATAGTAAACACAGCCAGTACGAAGACTTGTGTAAGCGAGTTATCAATGAAGGAATTTGGATTAAGAACGAAAGAACAGGAAAACGCTGTTTAACTGTTATTAATGCGGATTTAGAATACGATATGGCCGCTAATGAATTTCCTCTAGTAACAACACGAAAAACTTTTTGGAAAAGCGCTATTGCAGAAATGCTTGGCTACTTACGTGGGTATGACAACGCTGCTGACTTCCGAAAAGTAGGAACCAAGACTTGGGACGCTAACGCCAACCTCAATGAAGCCTGGCTTAATAACCCGCACCGTAAAGGTGAAGATGATATGGGCCGTGTATACGGCGTTCAGGGACGTAAATGGTCAAAACCTGATGGTGGTTTTGTCGATCAATATAAAAAGATCATCGAGCATCTAAGTAAAGGCATTGATGACCGAGGTGAAATCCTTAACTTTTACAACCCAGGCGAATTCCACATCGGATGTTTGCGTCCCTGCATGTATAGCCACCACTTTTCACTACTCGGTGATATCCTATATTTAAACAGCACTCAACGCAGTTGTGACGTCCCTCTTGGCTTAGTATTCAACCAAATTCAAGTGGCTTGGCTGCTTCAGATCACAGCTCAGATCACAGGGGTAAAGGCTGGCAAGGCGTTCCATAAGATCGTCAATACTCATATCTATGAAGACCAACTAGAGCTAATGAAAGAGCAGATTAAGAGAGAGCCTTACGCACCACCTAAGCTCATTATCAACCCTAATATCAAGTCACTAGAGGACTTGGAAACGTGGGTGACAATCGATGATTTCGAAGTGGTTGACTACCGACATCACGAACCAATCAAATACCCATTTTCGGTTTAGTTTAGTCACAGTTATGGGGCGTTAAGCTCCATTCTTCACTGATTCCTCATTTAATAAGCTCTCCAATAGTTCAATCCTCTCCTCAAGCAATTTTTTGGCTTTCCGCTCTTTTTCGATAGCTGCTTTATGCCATTCGAGACTTTCATAATCACGTTTAGAGCGTGTTCTTAATTTATTTAACTCTCTTTCTGACTCTGAGTATTTAGTGAACCAATGTAAAATTTCTAGCTTTGACTGATCAAGTAACTCCTGCAAGTTCTTTTCTTGTTGTTTTTTAGTTATTTGGGTGCGCTTTGATTCTTCTTGTCGTTGCTGTTTAATTAGATCAAGCTCAGAACTAACCCAAGCCCTTGAGCTTTCACCACCAAAATTATTACGATGAAGTCCAGTTAACGTAGCCACTTGAGCTTTAGTTGCCTTTAGCTTCTTATCTTGCCTTATAGCATCCAATGCAGACCAGATTTTATCGGTATTTTCATCGTAAACTTCTTGATTTTTTTTATCATATTCAGCCATCAGATCAGTTCCTCGCCCAAATATTCTAAAACCCTTTTCGATTCGTCTATAGCTTCACCAATCTGATCTTGTCTATCTTCGTATCCCTCAGCACCGACCAATTTTAAATTAGAAAGGTATATTTCTCGCCATTTAGGCGCATTTGCTTTGGTTACTATGGCATTGCGACAACGGTTAGGGTTACACCTTAAACTACCAATACATGGCAAGGTCTCATCGAAGTCTTCGACTCCGCCGAAGCAATAACCACTACCCACATTGATGATTGCCAAACCTTGTTCAACCATTGCTTCATATATTTCTTCTTCTGTATAGCCCGCTTCCATGCAACCATTGAAGAATTTTTTGATCTTAGAAAGGTGTTCCTCGGCTTTTCCACCCATGTATTTACCGTGAGGATCAAAGTTGGCTTTAACCGCTTCTAATTCAGCAATATGCCTTAAATTTAACGACTTGCTATCAACAGTTGTTAATTGATTAGCTATCCCCCCATACCCGAGTGTTGTTTGACTAACTTTACCTTTACGTGCGAGCGCATCTGTTATCGATACTACATGTTTGAGTTGGTAAGAAATGACTGGTAAACCGACATCTGCTCGATACATTTGGTGCGCTAAACTGTGCCTGAATACATACCCATTGAGTTTGCTGTTAATATCATCTGGAGATCGTCCCGTGAAAGCCTGAAAACCATTTTTAATAGCCTGAGAAAGGGCTGTCATAGGTGTGTTTATTTCATCTGGCTTTAATGTAAAAATATTTCCAAACACATATGTGTTCTGAAAAACCTTACCACCTATCAACTCAACTACTTTTATTGCATCGATCATGATTGGTATCGCTACCCAACGATCATTAAACAAATTCCAACGATTATCTCGCCCTTTGTGCTCTTCAGAGACTATAGTGTTGTCTTTCAAATCCAGACAGTCATCAATCTTCAAAGCCGAATACACATTTGGTCTTGCTCCCATGAGGGAGCCGATAACCCATAGCGCCGAATAAAACGCTTTATTAATTGCAATTTTGAGAGGTCCGATATAGTTAAATTTTTTCCGATATTTTGTCTCTACCATTGCATTAGTTGGTTCTATACTGGAATCAAATTTTGCTACTTGGTTATCAGGGAAAATAGTGTTGATATCTGCCAGTGAGTATCCTTTACGATGTAAACGATAAGCGCCATAGTCCTCGAATTCTTGTTTTGAGTATGAGAACTCTTCATACTTTGTGGCTAGCGTCTGGTAATGTTTAGCCATAACAGGATCATTCTCTTCTTCACCAACAGCTTTTAAGAAGCTCACTACATTAAATGAAGCTTTCTTGAGAGCTAAATCGAACTCTTTTGTTTCAAGATAGGGGAGCTTCTTTTTTTTCTTATAATTACTCTTCTTAGAATTTTCCTCATACGCTTTTTTTATTGCACCATAATCGGCGTTACATTCGATACCGATTTCATCTTTTGCTTTATGAGTATTTAAGTAGTCAAAAAAAGTTTTATAGCTACTTTGTGTTCTTTTCTCGCTTGATATTTTCAACGTGGTCTTTTTTGCTGCCTCTTCAAAATCCAGCAAGGTGATTCCAGAGAGTTTACTGCACTGCTCTTGCACATACTCTTTGCCAAGTAGTCTCTCCATTTCAGAAAAAACAAAATTCAAAAATACCAGTCCAAGTTGGAATACGGCAATCAAAGTATGAGGCTTTATTTCGTTTTTTCTATGACCAAAATCTTTTGGGGATGCTTTAACTGCTAAAAATAGGCACTTAATTTCGGTTATCACACCGAGCGGTATGTGCTGATATTTGACAAAATCAAGCTGAACGCGTGTTAATGTAACTGAGGCAGCTCGATTTCGAGTATCCCAATCGTAATCCCACAGCATATCGCTAAAAATGCTCTTCTTGGATACTGGCAAAAGAGCAAGTTGCGCGATATATGGTATAACCTCACCACTAACTTTATCATTATTAATATTGTTCAAAATTAACAGATTGGAAAAAACCTCTTGCCAATATTGATTTATTTTCTCCAAGTGATCTATATTTTGTTGTTCCATTGTTAACGCCCCTAGTTATCCAATATAGTAGTTTCAATAAATAACGAGTCTTCTTTCGCTTGTATCAAAATATCTTCTTCAAACTCCGAAGTTTCGGGATTCAAAATATCGTCAAGCAGTGAGATATTTTCTAGCACAACGATATGGTAGGGCGTATTGATAACGGTACTACTTTCTAGTGATGCCAAATAGTCTCTTTGCATCGCAAATAGTTCAGGAAGATGCTTCTCTGTCAGCATCACATTGTCACAAGATATGCACTTATTGTATTGAGAACAGGGTTTTCCCTTAACGTACAAAGATGATTTCTTAATAAAGTCGGGTGGATCAAATATGTTTTTGCAGCCCCCTAAAGGGGTTTTCATGATAATCTGATTTTCATCAAATCTACGCGGTTGTTTCTTACTAGAATCCTGTTCTCTTGCGTGAACAGTGTTACTATAAATGTCTTCTATTGCCTTTCTTGCTTTACCTCTTATGACCCTATCAAGTTCTAATTTATCAATGTAACCTATTGTTGTAAAAATGGAAGAGTGTCCTAACATATATTGAATTTCTCTTATTGATACGCCAGCTTCGATTAACTCACTCACGAGGGTGGGTCTGAATCTGGTTGTAGTGAGCGTCAACGGTTCACCATTATCATCTTTTAGCTGATATTCATCGATCAGTTCAGAGTATAATTGAGGCATAGTGTTTTCGGTTATCGTAGTAACTTTCTTGTGAAATGTTATAAAAAGCCTGTTTGATATTTCATCTGGCGCATATTTTCTTGTCTCCAAAGTCAATTGAGTAACTTCATCAAACACCTTTTCAACAAAGTGCTTCTGGCTTATTGTTAGCCATTGCAGATCAGCATGAAATAAGTCTAGATGTAACATTTTTTCCCCTGTTGAACGCTCTTTCCAGTAGGTTAAGCAGGGCTTGTTAGTAAGTGAATGGTGTTCTTGGTAATCATCCAATTCTAGGTCAAGAATGGAATTTAAATTCATACCCAGAACTTGCGCCATTTTTAATATATACACGCCGATATCACGACTTATCACTTTCCGAGTTAACACCCCCCATTCTTTGTAAAGTTCAACTAGAGAAATCCTTCTTGCAGAAACAAAATTTATAAGTTTATTATGTCCTTTTATACGATCTTTTGCTGCCCTTCCCCTAGAGCCATTGTAGGTGATTATACAGTTACAATCATCTTCAAAAATGACCCTTGCTTGGATCTTTGGATCATCAAGATCGGCATTCTTTCTATCTAATTTTTGGTATGGGGCTAGTTTCTTTTTAGCTAACACCATTTCCTGCTCTAGCATTTCGTGTATTTGCTTTCGTTCATTAGGTGAGTATGGCTTATATATTATAGATTCTCTGACGATTTCAAATCCGTCGGCAGGGTAATAACTGAATTCGAAATTTCGAATTTTTTTCAATTTGTTCAACGTCATTCGCAGCGCCGATAATATTGTGGTTGCAGATGATGTCGATAGCGCAGTTTCAGCAATTTTATCGCCTAAATACTCTTTAAAATCTTTCAGAGACCATGAGTTAAAGCTAGCTCTATAACTGCTATCAGGCGAGCCCCCTTTACTTTCTAAGAAGTCACAATAATGCTTGTATCCGATATAGTAATTCATGATTCCTGATTTTGATGTAGCCTTTAAAGATCCAACTGCAAATGCATGCTGCACATCCTTGCAGCCCCCCTTTTTAGAGCTAAAGTCATCAATGGAAACCAGTTTTTTATACCGCAATTTGATAAATGCCAAAAACTTGCTTTCTTCTTTGTTTAAAGCATTTTCTTTACGTATTGCTTCACGTTCTTTAACTGTTTTGTAACAGGTGCTGATGCCTTTGAGTTCAGCAACCTCCCTTGAGAAACGTTGATATTCAGTTTTTAGTAATGGACGTTTCGTTGCTCCATGTTCGGTTGGAATTACGTTACTGAATGCTTCTTGCTTAATTGTATTTCCAAGCATTGGAAGTGCCTGTTTTTCTTCATACGTTAAGCTATTTTTCCATTGAAGGAACATTCTTCGATTATTAAGATCATGACCGACAGCATGACTACTATCTTTGATTTGACGGTATGGAAGTGATACTTCATAATTCAACAGCAGTTGGTTAAGCTGTTTTCTAAGATCAAGCAAAGCAGGCTTATCAAGACTTTTGGATGAGCACGAAAACTTGTTCATCAAGTATGCTTTAGAAACAAGTCCAAATTCCTCAAAGTACCTGTCAGGATCTCCAGCTACCACCTTTGAGTGTAAGACCATATGAGATGTTAGCTCAATATCCCATAACAAGTCTGGATTAGCTTTACATTCAGAGATAAAGCCACACATCAATGTAGCAACCACCTCTTCATCAACATTGAGTAAAACACCTAATGTTTTTAGCTCTGCAACTATCTTCTCGATATCTTCTTTTAAGTGTTTGCGTACTTCGGGATAGTTTATCGGTGCTTCACTAAATAGAAAACGCAAGTCAATTGTGTTTTTTTGGGTTGGGACAGCCTTCTTTTGTTCATCCGTTAAAGACTGCCAGTAATTGAGGAGAAGCTCTCTGTATGCTTCACAATCAAATAAAATATTTAATGATTTAAGCTCTGTATCTATCTTCTTTACATCTTTTTTTAAGTTTTTGCGTATTGTGTAATAGCTTGTCGGTGCATCACTAAATAGATCTCTAAAATCAATTGTGTTGTTTATAGTTGGGACCACCCTCTTTTGAGCATCCGTCAACGACTGCCACCAATTAATCAGACGTTCTCTGTATGCTTCAACATCGGATAAAATACCTAATGCCTTAAGCTCTGCGTCTATCTTCTTGATGTCTTCTTGTAGGTATTGACGTATCGAAGCATATTTTAAAGGTACTCCATCAAATAGATCACGCAAGTCGATAGTGTTGCTTGCGGTTGGGAGCGTCTTTTTTTGTTCATCCGTCAACGCCCCCCACCAATTAATCAAACGTTCTCTGTATGCTTCAACATCGAATAAAACACCTAATGCCTTAAGCTCTGCATCTATCTTCTTGACATATTCTTTTAGGTTTTTACGTATTGTGTAATAGCTTATCGGAGCATCACTAAAAAAATCACGCAAATCAATGGTGTTATTTACGGTTGGAAGCGTCTTTTTTTGTTCATCCGTCAACGCCCCCCACCAATTGAGCAGGCGCTTTCTACATATTTCAACATTGAAGAAAGCACCTAACGCCTTAAGTTCAGCGTCTATCTTATCAATCTCTTCTTTCAGGTATTGACGTATCGCACCATGCCCTATCGGTGCACCATCAAATAGATCACGTAAGTTGATAGTGTTTTTTACGGTTGGAAGCGCCTTTTTTTGTTCATCCGTCAACGCCCCCCACCAATTGAGCAGGCGATCTTTGTATGCTTTAACATCGAATAAAACATCTAATGCCTTAAGCTCTGCGTCTATCTTATTGATATCTTCTTGCAGGTATTGACGTATCGAACCATAGCTTAAAGGTACTCCACCAAATAGATCACGCAAGTCGATGGTGTTATTTACGGTTGGGAGTCCCTTTTTTTGATCATCTGACAACAACTGCCACCAATTAAGCAAACGTTCTCTGTATGCATCAACATCGAACAAAACACCTAACACCTTAAGCTCTGCTTCTATCTTCTTAACATCTTCTTTTAGGTTTCTGCGTATTGTGTAATAGCTTATCGGCGCATCACTAAAGAGATCACGCAGGTCGATGGTGTTGTTTGCGGTTGGGAGCACCATTTTTTGCTCATCCGTCAATGACTGCCACCAATTCAGTAGACGCCTTCTGTATTCCTCATATTTCATTTCACCATTCCTTTCTTAACTCTGGTTCTATCCGTTAGTTTTCTCATCAACAGATATCTTTTGAGTTCCACACCATTGCGATCTACAAATTTTTCCCACACCCCGACTGGTATTTTTGTATACTTTTGTGTTGTGTCTAAAGATTCATGCCCAAGGCACTGTTGCAACAGTAAAAGCCTGTCCAACTTTGTCTTACCTAGATCCTCAGAATTTAGAATCATAGCGCCAAAACCATGTCGAATTTTGTGTGGTGATAGTAGGGCTTTGATTAACCCAAGTTTTAACGCTCTTTTAGATAGCTTTGTTATTAGTTTACTAACAGCCCTTGCAGTATAAGGATTACCTTCTTCATTTAAGAAGGCAGGAACAGGATTGCTTCCCCACTTTCGCTTGTGTTTTTTATATTCGATGCTTGAGTGATATCTTTGAACTCTATTGATAGTCTCTTTTGAAACAACTGTATTTCGGAATTTAGCTTCCCTTCCTCGCCCTTTGTTGCCCTTAATTTCCATTGCGACATATTCGCTAGGTATTTTGAACGTGTATTCATCTTCGATTATACTTTTCCGAGCTACACTCGATAATTGTGAAATTGTTTCTTGGCATATATCTTCTACTTCTTGTCTACGAACACCTGAGTCGAACATGAATTGAATGAGGCTTTTCTCTCTTTCATGATTAGCAACTCGAATCAAGGCTTCAATATCTGTAAAAAGTGCAGGCTTAATTAGCGACTCTTTAGCCCCAACTGTTAGGCTACCATTCTCATAAGGATTTTCTTGTCTAATGAGTTTATAGCCAGAGGGAGGATTACATAGAAAATCAGAGAAGAATCTGCCAAAAGTAGCGTCTCTGTTTGATATTGTTTTTCCACTTATCGGCTGTTTCTTTGTACCATCCTTGTTGTTATCACTTTTACAATAATTAAAATATTTCTGAATTTCAGTTACATGTACAGTCAACAAACAATCGTCTCGTTTCGAACCAATGTGATACTCATCATACGTAGTCAGATATTTAACTAAATAACGTAAGTTGTTTGCGTAGGTTTTTACGGAGTAATCACTATGATCACTTCTGTAGTGGGTAAGAAAGTCGGAGATGAGTGGCAGCAATTCCATTTTATCATTAAAAACCGCCACACCTTCAGCAACAAGTAGAAGTGCGTTTGGATACTCATCAGAATTTTCATGAGCGACAGAGTTTGATGTATCAATATTCTCACCAGAAGATATTACGACTGATTTATCCATCCCCCCCCCGAACTATGCATTAAATTTACTAAAAGACTTATTTAGCTTCATACTGTGCAAGTTTAACATAGCACAATAAAGTCAAGAAAAAGAAGGGGAAAAGGATAGATTCAATTACGAAGTGTGCATTTTGTGACCAGGGTTATAAAAGCGGCACATCACATGAGCGCTGGTAACTGGTTAAATGCAATGTATCACCCAGTAGTGAGAAAGTATGAGTATGCATACATGGGCGTAAACATCCCATATCAAATTCACCTGGGTTATAAAACGTTAGAATTTCAGCACGATCATCGATACCGTTTTTAAGGTTATCTACAATTTTTTTCAACTGATCTAATGTGGTTCCATCAGGCTTTGCCCAAGCACGACCTTGCACACCATAAACACGCCCCATGTCATCGTCACCTTTACGGTGTGGATTGTTCAACCAAGCATCATTTAAGTTAGCATTCGCATCCCACGTTTTAGTGCCTAATGCACGAAAATCAGCAGCATTATCATAACCACGAATATAACCAAGAAACTCAGCTATCGCAGATTTATAAAAGCTCTTACGCGTGGTGATCATTGGGAATTGATTATTACCAACATCATACTCTAAATCAGCGTTTATTACGGTTAAACAACGTTTCCCAGTTCGCTCATTTTCAATCCAAGTCCCTTGGTCTATGATGCGTTGGCATAACGCTAAATACTGTTTCATTATTTTTTATCCTTTGCTTTTTTAGTGCTGTCATTGACTTCTGGAACAGGATTATTTTTGTATGCATAAACCATTAAAATAGTACCGATAATAATCATAGGCAGTGATAAAATTTGTCCCATGCTCATATTAAAAGTTAATAGGCCTAACTGTGCATCCGGCTCACGGGCAAATTCAATAATAAAGCGGAAAGTACCGTAACCTAATAAGAATAAACCAGCTACTGAACCGGCAGGTTTGGGCTTACGAATAAATAAGAATAAGATAATAAACAGCGCAACGCCTTCTAGTGCAAACTCATATAATTGCGAAGGATGACGCGGTAATGGTCCTGCGTTATAGAACACGACGCCAAATGGAGAATCTGTTACACGTCCCCAAAGCTCTGAATTAATGAAGTTACCAATACGCCCTGCGCCTAAGCCAACTGGCAATAATGGCACGATAAAATCACCTACCGATAAAATTGAACGTTGATGACGTTTAGCATAAATAATAATGGCTGTAACCACCCCTAATACGCCGCCATGGAATGACATACCGCCTTCCCAAATTCTAAATAAATACATCGGATTGTCGATAAAAGTTGGGAACTGATAAAACAATACATAACCAATTCGACCACCTAAGATAACGCCCATAAAACCTGCAAATAACAGATCACTGGCTTGTTCGCGTGTCCATACGCCATTAGATTTATCACATACACGGTTTGCCATCCAAAACGCAAAGGCGAAACCAACAAGATACATTAATCCATACCAACGAATATCAAGTGGCCCAAGACTAATAGCGATCGGATCGATCTGAGGTAATACATAGTGAGATGAGGACATAATTTGCTCTAATTGATAAATTTAGTGGCCGTATCATAGCGTAATTTCAGTGGAAAAATAATCATAGTTTTCTTTCTCAAAAGAAAAACTAGTAGACCTAGATAAATAGTCATCTTGTCAGCTGTTTTTTACTAAATGATAAAAAATAGCAATTACCGAATTAATTTCCCGCTATTTATGCTATTTTCTGCGCCAAATTATGATCTGTATTAATTTCAATAACAGATTACTCACTACAATCCCCTGTAGTTTTGCAGTAACAGCGTTTTCCGAAATAAAGCGTTAAATGATTAATCATGGCATCGATAAGTACATTTATTAATGCATAAAAATAATAAAGTAGGAATATTCAATGAGTTCAAACCCCACTCTTATTCAACGTATGATGAGCGGTAGCTTAGTATTACAAATTGTTGTCGGTATCATTGCAGGTGTTTGCCTTGCGAGCTTTTCACCAAGCACTGCAACATCAGTTTCTTTTCTAGGTGGTTTTTTCGTTAGCGCGTTAAAAGCCGTTGCGCCAATTCTTGTGTTTATCTTAGTTGCTTCGTCTATTGCTAACCAAGCAAAAGGCAGCCACACTAATCTTAAACCAGTTATCCACCTATATTTAATTGGCACTTTGTTAGCCTCTATTACTGCTGTTTTATTTAGTTATGTTTTTCCTACTGAATTAGTACTAATCACCAGTAATGTAACCACCACTCCACCTGAAGGCATTTTGGAAGTTTTGAATACCTTGTTATTTAAAATCGTTGATAATCCAGTTAATGCACTGTTAACAGGTAACTTTATCGGTATTTTAGCTTGGGCTGTTGGTTTAGGCTTGGCATTACAACACGCTAATGAATCGACTAAAAAATTACTGCAAGATCTAGCGCATGGTGTTTCGAAGATTGTACAACTGGTTATTCGTCTCGCGCCTATTGGTATTTTTGGCTTAGTAGCAACAACCTTTGCAGAAACAGGTTTTGATTCACTGATTGGTTACTCTCACCTATTAGCAGTATTAGTGGGTTCAATGTTATTCATTGCCTTAATTGTTAACCCAATTATTGTTTACATCAAATTAGGTTCAAACCCTTATCCACTGATTCTACAATGTCTACGTGAATCTGGTGTAACAGCCTTCTTCACACGTAGTTCTGCGGCTAATATCCCAGTTAATATGGCATTATGTGAGAAATTAAACCTACATAAAGATACTTACTCTGTTTCTATTCCGTTAGGAGCGACCATTAACATGGCAGGTGCAGCGATTACTATTACGGTATTAACACTAGCTGCTGTTCATACGTTAGGAATTGAATTTGATATCTTTACTGCCATCTTATTAAGCGTGGTAGCAGCTGTGTCAGCATGTGGTGCTTCAGGGGTCGCAGGCGGTTCATTATTACTTATCCCACTTGCTTGTAGCTTATTTGGTGTACCGAATGAAGTGGCGATGCAAGTTGTTGCTATCGGCTTTATCATTGGTGTTGTTCAAGACTCTGCAGAAACAGCTTTAAACAGCTCTACTGACGTTATCTTCACGACAGCAGCTTGTCGTGCTGAAGAAGCAAAAGAGTTAGCAGCTAAAAGCTAAAACTAATTCTGAAAATACAACAATAAAAAACCGATCATGTGATCGGTTTTTTCGTTTTTGAATAGTATTAAAAATGACCAACTATTTCTTACCTGCTCGAACAAAACCGCCTAACCCTTTCTCATCCAAGTAGTTAATAAAAGTTTGTTTAATAAAAGCGCCATCATGCCCTTTTAACGCGACTTCCGTACAAACCTCAAGCTCTGAAATGGTAATTTTATTAAGAAGATACTTCACCTTATTAATATTAAAGGCATTCATACTTAGTTTCCGATATCCCAAGCCTAACAGCATTAACAAGCCAATTGGATCACCTGCTAATTCACCACAGATACTGACTTCTATGTTGTTCTTTTTACTTTGCTCTAAAATCAACCGCATCGCTTGTAATACCGCAGGGTGATAACTATCAAATAGATCAGCTACGCGACTATTGTTACGATCCACAGCCAGTAAATATTGAGTTAAATCATTGGTTCCAATTGACAAAAAGTCCACCAGCGGCGCAAGTTGATCAATAATAAAAATAGCCGATGGCACCTCGATCATCACACCGATATCAGGCAACGGAAACTGCTCATGTGATAAAGCTTGTTCCCAACACACCTCTTGCCATGCTTGCTCTATCAAGCGCTTAGATTCTTCAACCTCACCGACCGAGCCAACCATTGGTAACATGATACGTAAATTTTGGGTTTCGATACTCGCACGTAACATGGCACGTATTTGAATCAAAAATATTTCAGGATGATCTAAGGTTAAACGAATACCACGCCAGCCCAAGAAGGGGTTTTCTTCATTAATTGGGAAATAACTTAATTGTTTATCACCACCAATATCTAAGGTACGCATGGTAACAGGCAAGTTTTGGTACTGATCAAATAATGATTTATAGGTGCTAACTTGCTCCTGCTCTGTCGGGAAGGCATTACTCAGCATAAAAGGTAATTCACTACGATATAAACCGATGCCAGAGAAGTTATGTTCAGAGAACACGTCTGGTGTTGAGTTCAAACCAGTGTTTAATAACAGCTCAACTTCGCAACCATCTTTAGTCACTGCTGCTTGATTAGCTTCCAATTCCACTAACGCTTTCATCTCATTCTCTTCATCTAAGAGAATTTGATACTCAGCAACTAATGATGCTTCAGGCTCAATAATAATGGTGCCGGCATAGCCATTGATGATCATGTTTTTCTGACCAATGTTCTTCAAACGCAGTGGTACACCTAATACCGCAGGAATACCTAAAGTGCGCGATAGGATTGCGATATGAGAACTTAAACCACCACGTACAGAAACAATCCCTTTCAGCTTATCAGGCGGTACCATGGCCAACATTGAGATGGTCACCTCTTCGGCAACTAAAATAATTTCGTCCGGAAAGTCGAGCTGCTCGTCATCGCGATTAGAGAGGTGGTATAACAAACGCTGGCCTACATCTCTAATTTCAACAGCCCTTTCTCTTAAGTAAGGATCACTCATGCTCTCAAACTGTTCTATATAAGTCTCAGAAACACGTTTAACAGCACTTTTAGCGGTTAGCTTCTCTTGCCTAATCTGAACTTCTACCGCACTCAGTAACGCTTTATCCTGTAAAAGGTGTCCGTATACATCAAACAGCATAAAAGCATCTTTCGATACTTGCTCCTTTAAGGTGATAGATACCTTGGAAAATTCATCTGCACAGGCTTGCACAGCGTTAGTAAAGGAGATCATTTCGTGTTCAGGATCTTCACTCTGCTCTATGCCCACATCGGTTAACAATAGGTGAGCCTGTAATACATGTGCTTTATTAATAGAAATACCAGAACTCGCAGGACTGCCTTGTAGATGCAAGGATCGGCTTTTAGATTCAGTTTCTTCAGGTAAATCTAGTAAGGTGCCACCTAATACACTGCCAAGGTGCACAGCTAAGGTAACTAAGAAAGATTCTTCAAGTTCATTATATAAACGAGGGGTACGTTGCTGTGCCACCAAAACACCTAACACTTGGCGTTTATGAATAATAGGCACACCTAAAAACGAATTAAACTGCTCTTCATTACTGGAAGGGAGATATTTAAACTGAGGGTGTTCTGAAACGTTCACTAAATTAATTGGCTCACCTTTTTGGTAAACCAAACCAACAATACCTTCATCTAAATTAAAATGCGTTGCGCCCACTACTTGACTATCTAACCCTTCACTGGCCATTAGCGTTAGCTTTTTAGTTTCTTGATTAGTCACAAAAATAGAACAACAATCTAGGATCATCGTACTTTTAGTTTGCTGTACTAATAAGTTCATAGCATCAGAAAGTGTACTGGCCTCACCGAATTGCTCTACAATTTGACGAAGTTGGCTGAACATAAAACGCTCCTATTAGTAAGGTAAGAAGGTATTTATTATTTGTAAGAGCCTCGACGAGGTCGTTTGTTTCGTTTTTTATCTGTTCTATGCATCAGAGAAAATGCAGCATGGGCAAACTCAGTCAATGCTCTTCTATACACATCACGTTTAAATGATACTACTTGACGCACTGGATACCAGTAAGTAACCCATCGCCAATCATCAAATTCAGGGTGTCCGCAAGTATCAAATCCAATTTGCTCTTCTTTTGCAATCAATTGTAATAAAAACCAGCGTTGTTTTTGACCAATACAAATAGGTGCGGGTGATTCCCAGCGTACTAAACGCTTAGGAAGTTTATAACGCAGCCACTGACGACTGCTCGCCACTACTTTGACATGCTCAGGTTTTAAGCCAACTTCTTCATATAACTCTCGATACATCGCTTTTTCAGGGGTTTCGCCCTCTTTTATTCCACCTTGTGGAAATTGCCATGAATGTTGACCGAAGCGTTTAGCCCATAAAACTTGACCATTTTTATTACAAATGATGATACCTACATTAGAACGGTAGCCGTCAGCATCAATCATTAAAAAACTTTCTCAGGTTAAGATCTATTCTTATTTATACACAAGTAAATCAACGACAAAACAAAATAGATGAAATTATAATTATAATTGCATTCTTTCACAGAAACCCCTATCCATCAAACTCATAAACTATAAAAAGGTTAAACGATAGTACCTAGCTCACGTTTACTGAAAATGAATAATATTAATGTATCCACTAAATCTGTGCATAACTATGTGTACAATTAAACACAAATAAAAGAATCAAGAAACACAACAAACCGCAAGATCTTTATATATTTATTTAAAAACCTATTATTACATTTAAAAACAGTATGTTAAATAAAAATCATAAACAATAAAAAGGTATCACTGTAATTAGATCCAGTAAGTTTCATTCACAATCGAATGTGAATATCTTGGTCGTATAAAAAACATACAACCCTTATTAAACAGCACTTTTTTGCTCAAAAAATAAACATAAAAAATAGATTTTTAGAAAATTAAAGCGAAATGTGTTGAATCAAAGTAAAGATCTTATGATCTATTCAGTTATCCACTAAAAATGTGCATAACTCTGTGTAAGTTCATTTTAAAACTATGAATAACCCAACAATAAAAAAACACGTACAATTAATCTGTTTATCTCTTTTAACCTTTCAAGCGAGTTATTATGCAGCCTACACCGACGTCTGAATCTCAATTATTAAATTATTGCGAAGCTATAGCCGGCTTTTCTTTATCTGAATTAGCAGACATAGCAGGGATCATTACCCCAGAAAACCTACGTAAAAACAAAGGCTGGGTAGGACAACTGATAGAGTGGCATTTAGGTGCGTCGGCAGGCAGCAAACCTGAGCAAGATTTCAAACACCTCGGCATTGAACTAAAAACTATCCCTATTGATAGTAATGGCAAAGTACTAGAAACCACCTTTGTATGTAGCACTCCCATTTTAAATACCACTCACCTTACTTGGGAAAACAGCAACATTCGCAATAAACTCAGTAAAGTATTGTGGTTGCCGGTGCAAGGTGAGCGGAAAATTCCATTAGCAGAGCGTTTAGTTGGAAACGGATTTTTATGGACAGCGTCCGCACAGCAAGAACAGTTAATGCGTCAAGACTGGAATGAGCTCATGGAGAAGATAGCACTCGGCAAGATCGAGCAGATCAGTGCAAGAGACGGGCAAGTATTGCAACTACGTCCGAAAGCCGCCAATGGGCAAGTGGTGACAGATGCGTATGGTGAAGAAGGTGAATTAATTAAAGTCAGGCCACGTGGTTTTTATCTTAAAAAGGCATTCACTCAAGATATTATCAATCAACAATTTAATTTAAATGTTTAACCAGAACAAAATTGACTAGAATTTGTACAAATTTTGCAGTAAATTAAATCTCAAAGAGATATAGTTTTAAGGAGTGGATATGAGCATTAAAAAGCAATTCTTAAAAAATAAACCCATTGTTAAAGTGACATTCGAAATCAGTAAAGAGATGGCGAATAATGCAAGCACCATTAACCTATTATCAGAGCATAACGAATGGCAACCTATTGAATTTAAAAAATTCAAAAACGGTAAATTTAAAATAGCTGAGAATATCTCAATGGAAGATCGTGAAGGTTTTCAATTTATCTATCAAGCTACCTCAGAAACAGGTGAACCCTTCACACTATTACCTGATGATGCTTACAGTTATGTGGATAATGGCATGAATGACGGTGGTAAAAATGCAGTAGTCGTTTTTGCGGACTAATGATCTTTTAAAATCATTAATACGTAACTCATTATTATTGTGAATCAGTATGTTTAAGAGCACTGCTTTTGCAGAACAGTGTTGAAGTTCGGCTAGCTTAAATTAAAGCAAACCTCCTCTTTATAAACCTATTTACATAACACTTCGTTATATAACTGTGTACTTCCTTGAACCGTTTTCATGCAATTGCTTATTATCAGGCAAACAGAAAGATCCAGTTTGCAAAGCCTTGTTATGACAATCATAATCAAGTGTAAAAAATAAACGTTAAGCAGCCTATCTCAAATCAAAAGAGATCGATAAAAGTACATTCCGCCACACTACCACTGTAATAATTTACAGTGTAACATAATGGTTATATAACGCTTTCAGATATCAAATACACCAATTCAATGTATTAATGAGTGAGAAATAATGAACAATATTGAAATTCGCGGTGCAAAAACGCATAACTTAAAAAATATTAGCTTATCAATCCCACGTGATAAATTGGTGGTGATCACCGGTCTATCAGGTTCGGGAAAATCCTCATTAGCATTTGATACTTTATATGCAGAAGGTCAGCGTCGTTATGTTGAGTCTCTATCTGCCTATGCACGCCAATTTTTATCA
Source organism: Psychromonas sp. KJ10-5 (assembly GCF_055808325.1). Classification (NCBI taxonomy): domain Bacteria; kingdom Pseudomonadati; phylum Pseudomonadota; class Gammaproteobacteria; order Alteromonadales; family Psychromonadaceae; genus Psychromonas; species Psychromonas sp. KJ10-5. The sequence continues at coordinate 2,807,249 of NZ_CM147864.1, forward strand.
TTAATGGAAAAACCGGATGTTGAGCATATTGAAGGTTTATCTCCAGCTATCTCTATCGAACAAAAATCTACCTCGCATAATCCACGTTCGACAGTAGGAACCATCACTGAAATTTACGATTACCTTCGATTACTCTTTGCTCGCATCGGCGATCCTCGTTGTCCAACACACGGCGTAACCTTACACGCACAAACCGTAAGCCAAATGGTCGATACTATTTTAGAGCAACCAGAAGGCACTAAAATGATGCTATTAGCGCCAATTGTAAAAGGGCGTAAAGGAGAACATGTTAAAACCTTTGAAAGCCTAGCTGCACAAGGTTTTTTACGTGCACGAATTGACGGTGATGTTTGTGACCTAAGTGATCCACCTAAACTAGCGTTACATAAAAAACACACTATCGAAGTGGTGGTTGACCGCTTTAAAGTACGTGATGACTTAAAGCAGCGTTTAGCAGAGTCCGTTGAAACTACGTTAGAGCTAAGTAACGGCTCAGCTATTTTGGCACACATGGATGATAGTCAGCCTGAACAACTTTTCTCTGCTAATTTCTCTTGTCCGCATTGTGGTTACAGCATTGCAGAATTAGAGCCGCGTATCTTCTCTTTTAATAGTCCAGCCGGTGCCTGTGAAACTTGTGATGGTTTAGGGGTTGAACAATATTTTGATGAAGCACTAGTGGTCACTGACCCAACACTGAGTTTAGCCGATGGTGCAATCGAAGGATGGAGTAGCAAATCTAACTACTACTACCAGATTCTGCGTGCGGTTGCAGAGCATTATGGATTCTCGCTCACCGCTCCTTTTAAATCATTAAGTAAAAAACACCAGCAATATGTGCTGCAAGGCACTGGAGCAGAAAAAATAGCCTTTACTTACAGTAATGATAAAGGTGACTTAGTATCTCGTTTACATGCTTTTGAAGGAGTTATTCCCAATCGCTCACGTCGCTATAAAGAGACAGAATCCCCAGCGATGCGCGAATATTTAAGCAAATATATGAACCGTCAATCTTGCTCTAGCTGTGGCGGTTCACGTTTAAAAGAGTCATCTCGTCATGTCTTTATTAATGATGTAAATCTCTCTCATGTATCAGCACTTTCTATTGCCGATGCAGAGCAGTTCTTCGAAAATATTAAACTGGTTGGACAAAAAGCCAAAATAGCAGAAAAGATCTTAAAAGAGATTCTAGAGCGACTGAGTTTCTTAGTGAATGTTGGACTTAATTACTTAAGTTTAGAGCGTAGTGCAGAAACATTATCCGGTGGTGAAGCACAGCGTATTCGTTTAGCTAGCCAAATTGGAGCGGGTTTAATGGGGGTAATGTATGTACTAGATGAACCCTCGATTGGTTTACATCAACGCGATAACGAACGTTTATTAAAAACGCTAACGCATTTACGTGACCTAGGTAATACAGTGATCGTTGTAGAACATGACGAAGATGCTATTCGCCAAGCCGATCATATTATCGATATCGGTCCAGGTGCAGGGATTCACGGTGGTGAGATTATTGCTGAAGGCAGTTACAAAAAAATATTAAAGTCGAAAGACTCACTAACCGCAGATTATTTAAGTGGCCGTAAAGAAATTGTCGTGCCAGCGCAACGCACTCCCCTAACCGACAAATGGGTGAAACTAAAAGAAGCCAGTGCAAACAACTTAAAATCAGTCAATTTAGACTTACCATTAGGCGTATTAACCTGTATTACAGGTGTATCGGGTTCAGGTAAATCAACGCTGATCAACGATACCCTCTTTCCGTTAGCACAAACTAAACTGAACAAAGCCACAACCATTCAAGCTGCAGCGCATAAGAGCATTACTGGTTTATCACAACTGGATAAAGTGGTGGATATCAACCAAAGTCCAATTGGTCGAACGCCACGCTCGAATCCAGCAACTTACACGGGTATTTTTACTCCTATCCGTGAGCTGTTTGCCGCTACGCCAGAATCTCGCTCTCGTGGTTACAAGCCAGGCCGTTTTAGTTTTAATGTAAAAGGTGGCCGTTGTGAAGCCTGCCAAGGTGATGGCATGATCAAAGTAGAGATGCACTTCCTACCAGATGTTTACGTACCTTGTGATTCATGTAAAGGACAACGCTATAATCGTGAAACCTTGTCTGTAAAATACAAAGGCAAGAATATTCATGAAACATTGGATATGACAGTAGAAGATGCCTTTAAATTCTTTGAAGCAGTACCGGTTATTGCACGAAAATTACAGACATTAATGGATGTTGGTTTATCCTACATTCGCCTAGGTCAAGCAGCGACGACTTTATCTGGCGGTGAAGCACAACGCGTTAAATTGGCTAAAGAGTTATCCAAGCGTGATACGGGTAAAACCCTATATATCCTAGATGAGCCAACAACCGGATTACACTTCCACGATATCGCCCAATTACTAAAAGTTATCCATACTCTTCGTGATAAAGGCAATACCCTAGTGATTATAGAACATAACCTAGACGTCATTAAAACAGCCGATTGGATCATCGACTTAGGCCCTGAAGGTGGTAATGGAGGTGGTGAAATTATTGCCACAGGCACACCAGAAGATGTAGTAAAAGTAAAAGGCAGTTATACTGGACAGTTCTTAAAACCTATTTTAGAAAAAAGTACCTCTGCATAAGCAGAAATATTGCCTTGTTTTAAAATAATAATAATAAATACGAGAGATAAATGGACTTACAACAAAAGCTAACACGTGCCTTCTTTATCAGTTTTACATTGTTAATGGGGCTAGGCGCGCACTACTTTCAACATAACCAAGGTGGTAGTGGGTTACAATTAGCTGTAAACAACGTTGTTTGGATATTTTTCTCTCTTTTAATTGGCTTAGGCCTTTGGCAGATCACCGCCCAACAAAAAATTATCTACTCCAAGTACACTGCCATTGTATTTATTGCTTTAGGTTTGTTTTTTCTACCCTTAGCGTACCCCAATAATGCCTTAGCAGATCAAAGCTATACCCGGCTATTAGGATTATTCGCAGGTGTGCTGCTATTTCTTAGCCTACAACAATTTAGTTTTACGCGAGAACAAATTATTAAGCTATTACTACTCATTGTATTAGCAGGCTTTATTCAAGCTTGTTATAGCTTGATGCAAGATTACTTGTTACCAGCCCGTAATTACTTTGGTTATAGCGTCGGTTATGGTCGTCCTTATGGCATCTTCCAACAACCTAACGTGCTTGCCAGCTTTATGGCGACTACGCTTATTTTAAGTGGCTACTTGTTACAACAGGTACAGGATAAAAGACTACAAGCATTTTTACTGTTAACTGCATTATTAAATATGTGGGTGATCAGCATTGCCATGTCTCGTACTGGTTATTTAGGCACTCTCATCGGGTTATTGCTACTTTTACCTTGGGCATGGCAAAGTAATAAGAAACGCGTCAGTTTATTTGTACTCGCTGTCATATTAGGGATAGGTTTTGCTTCTTTAAAAGGTGATGCATTAGGTGCGCGTAATGTAGAAGCAATGAAAGAAGGTGGCGCTCGTATTGAAATGTATCAACACGGTTGGCACATGATCAAAGAAAGGCCTTTATTAGGATATGGTTACGGCAGTTTTGAAAAAGAATACCTCTTAAGTCATGCTGAACGTGTTAAAAATGGCGAACTTAACAAGTTTTCTCAAGTATTGACCCATCCTCATAACGATCTTATATTTTGGGCGATTGAAGGAGGGATAGCACCTATTTTAGGTATGTTGCTATTAGTGCTTACCTTCTTTTATCGACTATGCTCATTTAACCTTAGCAAAGCACTCGCGTTACTTGCCTTAGTGGTACCCATTGGCTTACATACACAAACTGAATATCCTTTATACCATTCCGCATTGCATTGGCTGGTATTAATGGTCTTAGTCTTTTATGTGGATTCAGAGTCACAAAAAAATAATGAAAAAAACTTTTCGCCCACCTTCTTTTTACGCGTTGCAGGTACATTAATTCCATTATTTACTGCTATTTTCATGATCACTAATCTATTTGCGATTCATGCAGTTACGCATTTTGAACGTAGCCAAACACGTGACCTTCGAGAGATCATCAATATTGTCAATCCTTTGGTATTTGAAGATAACTTATCTTTTCATCTTTACAACTTCCGTTTAACCAATGCGATTAACACAGGTAATCAAGCTGAAATGGAGAAAGTGATATTAGGTTTAGAAAAAACCATTTACAGCACACCTAAACCGTTTTTCTATCATTTGCTTTATATTGCCTATCAACATCATAACCAACCAGAAAGAGCAGCCGAAGTACTAGCTTATGCACGTTATTTATATCCGGGAGATAGCGGTTTAAAGAATGCAGATAAAGTGAAAGAGAGCGCATCAGAAAGGACCTCTGTCGCAGTAACTACAAGCCAAGCAACCTCTTCTGCTAATATCAGTAGCGAGGCTCAGCCATAATATGAAAGTATTCCGCTCACTATTTGGCTTTATCGCTTTATTACTAAGCGGACTATTCAGCACCAGTCACGCTGACATTTATATGTATACCGATAAAAATGGTAATAAATACTTTTCTGAGCGCAAAGAAAATGAAAACTACACGCTTCTATTACGCAGTGACACGAATAAAAAGCCCACTAGCTTTAGAAACTGGAAAGCGAAAAGCTATACCAACATATCAATTCCACGTGATAAAACCTTACAAAGAAAGTATCACCCCATCATTTTAAAAGCAGCAGAGAAAAACCAATTAGATCCAGCATTCTTACATGCGGTGATCACTGCAGAATCTGCGTATCAACGTAATGCAGTATCTTCCGCTGGGGCACAGGGGCTAATGCAACTAATGCCTGAAACAGCCAAGCGTTTTTCCGTCACCGATGCTTTTGACCCAACACAGAATATCTATGCCGGGGCATTATATTTAAAAATATTATTAAAAGAATTTAAAACAAGAGAGCTTGCTGCCGCAGCTTATAATGCAGGAGAAGGAGCAGTCAGGCGCTATAAACGCCAAATTCCTCCATACCCAGAAACACAGAAATATGTATCTAAGGTATTAACCTTCTACCAATATTATCAACATAATTTATAACTTTAGCTAAAAGGAATATAGTTAATCTTCCTGAAATAGAAAACTTAACCCCTTAATTTATCTTTGTATGAGTAGTTATTAGTAATGTATAAAACCCAACAATTTTTTTCCAATAAATACGTTACTTATGCGATTGGTTTAATCTTAATTTATGCCATCATAGACTTATTTATGCCACTCTCATATACAACGGTTTACAACAGTTTGCTAATTACAGTAGCCGTTTATTCTAGCTGCGTAATTACCCTACCTAGAGTCACTAAGTTTTTATTAGTCGACAAAAGTTTATATGTATTGCCTGTGATGCTATCACTTTACAGTATCGCGATTATTGCTATCGTTTTATTACGTATCGAATACTCTCGCCCTACTCTCATTTATGGATTTGCCGTAGTTCTATTCTGGCTACTGATAAGTGCACGATTTAACCACCAAAGCTCTATTTTAAAACTACAAGCTATCGATAATTTCACTCTTTCATCATTTAATAGCAACCAACATATCGAAATTGAAACTATCAATTCACCTTATAATCTGAAACAAATTAAAGATGGTCTAGTAGTAAATTTACATAAATCACTAACTGCAGAGCAAGAGAAGTTTATTGCTGACTGCAGCATCAATAACAAGGTTGTTTACCACTCAGAAACGATTAAAGAGATGATTGAAGGCAAAGTGCAAACCACTCATCTATCAGAAAATGCGCTCAATGCTTTAAACACTAACCCTAGCTATCGCTTAATCAAACGTTTCATAGAAACAGGGCTAATACTATTAAGCCTCCCAGTATTTTTACCATTAATGTTAATCATCAGCATCGCAATCAAACTAGAGAGTAAAGGTCCGGTTTTCTATACACAAAAGCGAATAGGACAAGGTGGAAAAATATTCAAGATTTACAAACTAAGAAGTATGGAAGTTGGTTGCCCAAAGGCAGACTCTAAATTCGCCACAGAAGAACATGCAAGAGTCACCAATATTGGCCGATTTATCCGTAAAACCCGTATAGATGAAGTACCGCAGTTTTTTAATGTAATAAAAGGTGAGATGGCCTTAATCGGTCCAAGACCAGAGCAAGAAAGCTTTGTAAAAGCCTTTGAAGCAGATATCCCATTTTATGGTTACCGCCACATGGTAAAACCCGGCATTACAGGTTGGGCACAAACAGTGCAAGGTTATACTGCAGACACAGATTCTACCCGAGAGAAGCTCGCACACGATCTCTACTACATCAAACACCTATCATTCTGGCTCGATGTAAACATCTTCTTTAAAACGCTTAAAACCATGCTAACGGGGTTTGGGGCGAAGTGAGTTGTTTAAGACTTTGTTTTTCTATCAACAGTTTAACCTTTGCTAACATATCAGCATCATAGTTAAACAAATTACCATTTACTTGATATTCTTGCTTTAAATAGTAAATAAATTTATCAATTAATTGACGATCTATTTCAACTTGGTTGTTTAAACAAGTTTTTAAATCTTTTCGAAAACTATCAATAGATGAAGCGATACATAATTTAGAAATTTTATAAAAAGCCTCACCTAACACAATAACTTGCTTGTATTGTTGAATAGCTTCAAACCCCACCGTAGAGTTTATAGTAATGATAAACTCACTATCTTTTATTAACTGTGTCGTTGAATTATTTGAAATAATACTCCTAGCATCAAACTTATATTTTTGCCCTTTATCCATAGGATGTTGTTTGAAGACTAATGATAAGTCACTCTGCTCAGCATAAAATGTATGTTCAATATGGTAAATAAAAGCTTGTATACTTTCATACTGACTATGTACCAAAATTTGCGTATCAGTATTCACCTGTAGAGGAATAAAAATATACTTTTTAGGTAATGCAGGAATTAATTTAGCCTTTAACTTCTTTCTTTGTTTTAAAAATAGAAAGGCATAACTAAGTAAGCTATAACCTTGGTTCGCTAGATGGGAATTTAATTTGAAAAGATCACCAAAATAATTAAAACATAAAAAAAGAGCGAATTTCAAATTAACTTTAAAGCTCTTATATCGACCAATTGAATAATCTTTAAAAGGAAGGTTCTTTACAGTAACCTCCTCATAAAAATGAATATTTTTCGAGATACTGCTATAAGCGTTAACACCTTGAAAATCAATGGTTGTAGTATGAGGCCGAAACAAACCACGTTCAGTAATTAAGTAACGTATATCTAATTCATTACAAACCTGAATTGCCAGAGCATGCTGCCAACGTAAGTCGTTATGCATGAGAACAAAATCTATTTTTTTTTCATTAATAAAATAACGTAAAAAGGCAATATATTTAGCCATATAAATAAAATCAGTTTCACTAGGCTCTATTTTTTCGTGCTTTCTAGTTTTTTCCGTAAATAAACTCTTTGTATTTTTAGCAATGTAAAGATCATCTGACGAATATGGGTGATGCTTAATTTTCTCATCAACAATAAATTTATGGGATCCTTTTAAATAGATTAAATTCCCTAAATTAAAAACAAAACTATAAACATCAGATGATAGGCAATGCGCAAGATCGCAATGAAAATTACTGTAAGAAGGTTCGAGGATTAAGATTTTATTCATTGCATTCGCCACTTATATTCCTAAAAACACAAGAAAATTTTGTAAAACGAGTTAATTATTTAAATTTTATATGAAAAATAATCTTCATATAAAAAAGCTTTAACCTCATATAAAACTTATATCCGTAGCTAATGCTTTTACTAGACGTCAAGCTAACTATTAATTTTTTATAGTTATTGATACTGTTTATGTACTGTTCTTTTGTCCTCATATCTGTAATTTGATTTTTTTCATGGACATCATTCCAATACGCGACAGGCGTAAAAATATATTTACACTTAAATTTTGTTATCAATTCGATATGTAGTTGTGTATCTTGAAATTTATCCAAGCTTTCGTCGAATATTATTATATTAAACACATTTCTTTTTATTAAAGAAGAATTAGTATGTAAATACTTAACCGCTTTTAATGTTTTAATGTAACGGTCACTTAAATATTTATGTTTTATTTTTTGATATGGTTGGCTTTTTTTAATGATTTTTCCAAAAACCACATGTAAAGAATCATCTTTTTTAAACTCGTTTAATAGCAATTCAATTTTTTCAGGGAAGTATTCATCATCATCATCGAGGAAACAAATAAAGTCCCCCCTTGCTAATCCTACTCCAATATTTCTAGATTTAGCACCACCTAAATTAAGTTTATTTCTATGATAGTGGATTGGGATATTAGTATTCAATTCGCTTAGATCAGGAGGAGTAGATGAAAAGTCATCAACAATAATGATTTCTATATTGGGATAAGTTTGCACTAGAATACTGTTGATAGCATTCATAAATAACTCACCACGATCTCGAGTTGGTAAAATAACAGAAACTGAATTAAGACCCATTTGTAGCATATTAGTCGTCACTTTTAGAATATAAGGAAAACCTTATTTATTATTTTTATAATGCCTTCCTGAAAAAAATGCCTTACATAAACTTCTCGCATTGATAGTTTGTCTTTGCTTTAAAATAACACGAAAAAAAATAGTAATTAAGTCCTTGGATAAAGTTAAAATACACTTCGAATTTGAATAATAATATCTAAATATTAACCCCCTCTCATAGCTTCTTTCTAAACATCTAAAGCTTTTAACTTCATTACTTTCTTTTTCCAAGCGAGATAGCGAATGAATAAATCCAGGAATAATATTTATCCGACTTGTTAATTTACTATAAAAAATTCGAAGAAAAAACGTAGTATCTACACCATAAAAATAAAACCTTTCATCAAAAACATTCCCATAGTTTTTTTTCATAAAAACCGCAAAGTCTCTGCCAATAACTAAACCACTACCTATTGATATCACTTTACTTTTGCCAGTTATATTTATACCAAAATAGTATGGTTTATTCTGAATTTTAGGGTACACCACCTGATTTTTAAAACTTATAATTGGTAGAGAAATGCAAGTTACTTCAGACTTACACGATGCCAAAATATATGGAGCAGTTAAGTTTGAGTCATCGTCTAAAAAAATATACCTTTTTGCATCATAACAAGATAAAAATCTATTATAAATAACTGCCAAGGATTCATTATGTAATGTTTCTTCAAAAAAAACTTCGTACCCTAAGTTACGATAAAGAGCAACTTCAGTTTTTTTAAAACTTTTAGGACCATTATTCCAGATCACTAATTTCGCATTCAAATAATGAACAACAGAACTAAGTAAAGAATTAAGAGTTTTACTTTCATTTGGTTGATTGTTGTAAAGTAAAACTAAAATAGCAGTTTCAGTCATTTATTGTTACCTATGTTATATTTTAAAGCATAACCAAGTTGTTAAATTAGTTATTCTCCATACATGTATTACCATTAAAAGGTTATTAATAAAAAGGCTTAAAGAGATTGAAATTGCTGCCCCAAAGCTACCGTAATAAGGGATCAATATAGTAAGTAAAAATACATTTATACTTACCGTTATAATAACCGTTCTTAATGCTAAATTTTCATTACCAGTCATATTTAAAACTAAACCACTAGACCCCATTAAAAGTTTCATCGCTTGTCCGATACAAAGAATAATTAAAATAGGATAAGCAGCAAGATATTCATCGCCGAATAATAAACTAATAAAGAAGTCACCGAAAAAAACTAATGCTAAAATAATAGGCAGTGAAACAAGACAACTTAAACGTACACTTTTAGTTAATAACATTTGTGTCGCTTTTAAATTTCCCTCTTTATATAAACGCGCCACATTCGGCATAATAACCATGTTTATCGCAGATAACCCTAAAGATACTAATGTGACACCTTGCATTGCAACTTTAAAATAAGCCACTGATTCAATGTCTCCCCAAAACCCTAAAAAAACACTTGCTAATTCAGTATTGAGCGTTCCGATAAAAGCAATCAACGTAAACGGTAATAAAGCTTTATGCCATGTTTTAATGACATAGTTAGTAGTCGCATTATGTAATGTTACTAACAGTTTCTTTCTAATCAAAAAAGCACTAATGATAAATGCAGAAAAAGCAGATAAAAGAGAAAGGTAAAGCAAGCTGTAGGCAGTAAGTTCACCATAAAAAGAAACACTGCAAGACAAAATAACGAGTGTCATTAATGGAGCAAAAATTTGGGTAGGTAATTGCGCGAAGATAGGTTTTCTAAATCCATTAAACACTGCGCCTTGTTGTGCTAATAGGCCTTTAATTGGAATTAAGAAAATGGCTATCCAAAGCAAGTCAGATAGAGAAGACTCAAAGAAATTAAAATATAAAGCACCACTCATTATTAGCATCACTGTCAAAGAAATACTTAATACATAAATACGAGACCAATTAATAACGCCTTTTAATAATCCCCACTTTTCCTCTAAATGAAAATTCGCAATTTCTCTAACCAATAAGTTGGGTAAGCCTGCAACAGCAGGTAAAGTAGCCATAGCAACAATAGACAAAACAAAGCTATATAAACCAAACTGCTCAGGACCAAGATAACGCGCGTAAATAATGCCTAAGACCATCGCCAAGCAACGACTAATAATCATGACCCCTGCTGTACCAGTAAACTTTCTATAGAGAGAAGTTGGCTCGCTCATTTTTATACATCCGTGCTGACAAAGCGTTTATTACATAAAAAGAAAAATTCCGCTTTAAAGGAGTAAATACGCTTTTAAAAACTAATCGGCTTACGTGGTTTCTTCGCCTTAGGCGCGTTGTTACTTTCCACGGGCTCAAATGAGGCTTGATAGTCTGATTGGGATTCGGCTTGCTGCTCTGTTGCAACAGACTCCTCTACAAACTCATAATCTTGGGTTTCACCGGTTAAGGCGATTTGCAGGTATTGTTCGTTGAAGTAGATTAAATCACCGGCGTAGATTTTTTTTCGCTTTTGCGTTTCTACTTCACCGTTTAATGAGACATATCCTTCTGCGATAGCTTGTTTAGCTTCGCCGCCACCAGAGACTAGGTTAGCGATTTTTAATATTTTATACAGAGCAGTTGGCTCTTCGCGAATTTCGATTAAGGTAGCGTAGATTTCTTGTTCATCGGACATGTTTTATTCTCATTTATAATACCAAGCATACTTATTTCATATCCTTGGTATAATTTATTGGTTGTTATACCTATCGCGCTCATTCACTGATTTATGTCTCTGTGAGCATAACTATTACTTTCCTGTCAGGCTATGGTCCCAATCTTTCCAGACCACTTCATAACCTTGTGCTTTTACTAGATTTGCCATGGTTGCTGGTGAGCGCTCATCGCTTATTTCAAATTGCTCTAGGGCTTTGTCTGCTTGTTCAGCATAACCACCGGGTTGTGTACTTGAACCTGCACTTAGTGATGTAATGCCTAACGGTAACACATGGTTTCTGAAATGTTCAGATTCACGAGTGGATAACGATAACTCAACCTCAGGATTAAACAAACGATAAGCACAAATTAATTGCACGAGTTGCCTATCATCCATCACGGATTTTATTTCCATGCCGCCTTCACAAGGACGCAAACGAGGGAAAGAGATAGTATAACGTGTTTGCCAGTATTTTTTCTCTAGGTAGTTTAAGTGTGCTGCCACATAAAAACAATCTGTTCGCCACTCTTCCAAGCCAATTAAACTGCCTAATCCCATTTTATGGATGCCAGCCTTACCGAGTCTGTCATGCGTGTTGAGACGATAAATGAAATCTGATTTTTTTCCTTTTAGGTGATGCTCCGCATAAGTGATCGGATTATAGGTTTCTTGGTAGACCAATACTGCATTCACGCCATATTCAATCAGTTCACTATATTCATCTTGATCAAGGGGCTGTACTTCTATGGTTATGTTGGCAAAGTACTTTTTAATAATAGGTAAAGCTTGTTTGAAATAATCGATACCTACTTTACGCTCAGATTCTCCGGTCACAATTAAGATATGATCAAAGCCCATTTTTTTAATAGCGATACATTCATTCTCAATCTCTTGCATGTCGAGTGTTTTACGACGCAATGCGTTATGCATAGAGAAGCCACAGTAAGTACAAATATTGCTGCACATATTCGACAAATACAGTGGGATATAAAACTGCTGTGTTTTGCCAAACCGCTGTAAAGTTAACTGTTGAGATTTTTGTGCCATTTGCTCTAAGAAAGGCGCAGCTGCGGGGCTGATTAACGCTTTAAAATCTTCTAAGTCTAAACGTGACTTAGATAATGCGCGCTGTACATCTGATGCTGTTTTAGCATAAATCGACAAACGTACATCATCCCATTGATACTCTTTTATTTTATCGCTGAAATTCACAGGCTCGCCTCTAAGAATGCGGTTAATGGGCTCGATGCAACGGCTTCTGTACTTTGCCCGCCTAACCCTGCTAGATAAGCTTGGCGGCCTGCTTGCACTGCGTTAGCGAAAGCTTGACTCATGGCGATCGGGTTTCCTGCAACCGCAATGGCGGTATTTACTAGTACAGCATCAGCGCCCATCTCCATGGCTAAAGCCGCATGGGAAGGACTACCTAACCCTGCATCAACAATCACAGGTACATTAGCTTGCTCAATAATAATTTCAAGAAATTCAGCTGTTTTGATGCCTTTATTAGAGCCAATAGGCGCGCCTAATGGCATGACTGCAGCACAGCCAGCGGTTTCTAAGTGTTTACATAATACTGGATCTGCATGTACATAAGGCAAGACGATAAAGCCCTTATTTGCCAATGCTTCGGCTGCTTTTAAGGTTTCGATAGGATCTGGTAAGAGATATTTAGGATCTGGATGAATTTCTAATTTCACCCAATTAGTTTGTAAAGCTTCACGAGCTAACTCTGCAGCAAATACCGCTTCTTTGGCATTACGAGCACCAGAGGTATTGGGTAATAAATTCATGCCATTTTTAATTAAAGGTGCAAGAATATCATCATCTTTATGCTGCATATCAACACGTTTTAGTGCCATGGTCACCAGTTCTGATTTTGATGCTTTTAACGCAGCGACCATAGTTTGTTGGTCATTAAATTTACCCGTACCGGTAAACAAACGAGAGTGAAAATGTTTATCACCGATAATCAGTTGATCTTGTTGTTTCATTTCTTCAAATAACATAGTTACCCACCTGCAATGGCTTGAAACAGAGAGATATTATCTCCCTCATTGATATTATATTGCGTCCATTCTGAACGGCTAATCACCTGCATATTGACAGCGACTGCGCTGCCTATTAATGGTTTTTCTAAATGCACTAATAATTGCTCAAGATTCATTGAATTTGGCAATATTAATGCTTGTTCATTCACTTGTATTTTCATTTAGGCTTGTCCGCATACAGGGCATTGAGGGTCTTTATTAATGGCGAAGGTTTGCCAATCTAAGGATTTTCCATCAAACAGTTTTAATTTATTTTTAATGCCGGAAGGTAAACCAACAAAGTATTTAATAGCTTCTAAAGCTTGCAAAGTACCGATAGTGCCAACTACGGGTCCGATAATGCCAGAATTACTGCAATTCAACGTTTGCTCTTCAGAGCTCGGAAATAAACAGTGATAACAAGGAGACTCGGCTTGGCTATGGTCAAAGAACATCAGCTGCCCTTCTAAACGAATAGCTGCCCCTACAATAAGTGGGACTTTAGCCTCAACACAGGCTTTGTTGATCATCTGTCTCGTTGCAATATTATCAGTACAATCTAAAACGAGATCGGCCATGGTTAGTTCCATACTTAACTGCTGTTCAGGCATCTGCTTATTAATGCTACGCACTTTAATATCGGAATTGAGCTGTTGGAGGCGTTGTTTCGTGACTTCTACTTTTGGCTCACCAATATCACTGCTTTGATAGGTTATTTGACGCTGTAAATTACTTACTTCAATCTCGTCAAAGTCATTCAATACTAAATGGCCAATACCCGCTGCGGCTAAATATAGAGCAGCCGGTGAGCCTAATCCACCCATTCCGATAATCAATACTTTTGCTTGTTTTAGTTTATGTTGCCCTGATTCCCCCACTTCCTCCAAAAGTAGATGGCGGCTATAACGAAGTAATTCATTATCACTTAACATTGACACTTCCTTGGCTCATGACTTGATTAAATTGATTAATTACTTGTTGTGGATCGTCGGCTTTGGTTATCGCTGTAACAACTGCAATACTACCCACACCACACTGCCATACTGCCGGTGCTCGCTCTAAATTAATGCCGCCAATAGCCACTGTAGGTGTGTTAGATAATAGCGCTGCATATTTTGCTAAGCGTTCTAAACCTTGTGGATCCGATGGCATATCTTTAGTTTGTGTTGGGAAAATATGGCCTAACGCAATGTAACTTGGTTTAAGCTGCTGTGCGCGTAATAGCTCATAATAACCGTGAGTACTCAGTCCAAGGCGTAAACCTGCATCCGCAATTAGGGGTAAATCCGCAACATCCATATCTTCTTGCCCAAGATGGACACCATAAGCTTGATGTTTGATCGCTAATTGCCAATAGTCATTAATAAATAACCTCGCTTGGTAAGCCTTACCTAAGGCAATCGCATCAATAATCTGTTGTTCGACTTGATCGTCATGTTTATCTTTTATACGTAGCTGTAAAGTTTTTACGCCCATTTTTAATAATCGCTCAATCCATTCTACCGAGTCAACGACAGGGTAAAGACCTAGTTGATTGGTATCGCAAGATGTAAAGCCCGGGCCTGCTTCTAAACGCCCAGGTAAATCTAATTCATAACCGATACTAGACTCTGGTAGCACAATCTCAGGAAAATCTTGATGGTTTGTTGGCCAACCACAATGTGCTACAGCCCCTTCACCAGCACCAAGTGCTTTAGAAGCTTTCAAACCTTGGTTAAGGTAAGCTTTTGCAATCACTAATGCGTCTTCAATAAAGTAATTTAATGCCATCGCGCCTGCTATCGCACTGGCTAACGTGCAACCTGTACCATGGGTATGAACATCCGTTAAACGCGGGCTGGTTAGGGCAATTTCTCTTGTGCCATCGCTCCAATAATCTAAGGCAACGTTATCCACCAGCTCAAAATGACCACCTTTGATTAACACACTGCCACAACCCATATCAATTAGCTTATCTACAGCGGGTTTAAAGGATTCGCCAGAAATTAAAGCATGACCAGATAAAGTTAAGACTTCATTCGCATTAGGCGTTAAAAGATCTATTTGAGGCAATAATTGTGTTTTGATGACCTCATTAATCCCCTCTTCTGCCATTTCATCACCTGTCGACGCAACTGCAACAGGGTCATAAATAACAAACGGCTTACGTGTCCAAGTTTGTTTATATAAAGCTAGCTGTTGAGCAAGAATGTTGACATGCTCAACACTTGCTAATAGGCCAATTTTAATCACTTTAGCGGGCATATCTTCCGCTAAACTAGCTAATTGTTGTGTGAACATTTTTTCAGAAACACTTTCAACAAGCTGCACTGCTTGTGAGTTTTGCGCAGTGACCGCTGATATCACAGAGCAACCATCGGCACCCAGATCATGAAACGTACAAAGATCTGCTTGAATACCAGCTCCAGCGCTAGAGTCCGATCCGGCGATTGTCCACACTATATTATTCATATTTAACCTTTAACTTATCCTAGTTATTCGTGACTAGCCGAAACTAACCATTTATATTTATTGAATATTGTACGAAAATTAGCACGAAGAGGTTTAGTTTAATTCAGTAGAAAGTGCATAACTATTAAGCATCAATTAGCACTTTCTAGGAGAGTTAAGTTAAACCTCTCAGCAACTAAGCTTTATCGAGAACAGGTGGCTGATATATCTCAGCACCACTGTCAGTAAACTCTTTCGCTTTAATTGCCATTCCTTCTTCTGCGGACATGGTAATTGTTTCATCTAATATTTTTATTGAGATTTCACCTGAATCTAACTTAGCTGTAAAATCTCGAACATCTTGGGTGATTTTCATTGAACAGAATTTAGGACCACACATTGAACAAAAATGTGCAACTTTACCTGACTCCTGCGGTAACGTTTCATCATGATATTCACGTGATGTAACAGGGTCTAAACCTAAATTAAATTGATCTTCCCAGCGGAATTCAAAACGCGCTTTAGATAAGGCATTATCACGGATTTGTGCGCCGGGATGACCTTTCGCTAAATCAGCGGCATGCGCTGCAATTTTATAAGTGATCAACCCTACTTTTACATCGTCTTTATTGGGTAAACCTAAATGCTCTTTAGGTGTCACATAACAAAGCATTGCACAGCCATACCAGCCAATTTGGGCGGCACCAATACCAGAAGTAATATGATCGTAACCCGGTGCAATATCTGTAGTGAGCGGGCCTAATGTATAAAAAGGAGCTTCGAAACATTCAGTTAACTGTTTATCCATATTTTCTTTGATCATTTGCATTGGAATATGCCCCGGACCTTCGATGATCACTTGCACATCGTATTCCCATGCTACTTTAGTTAATTCGCCTAGCACTTCTAATTCTGAGAACTGTGCTTCATCATTAGCATCAGCAACAGACCCTGGACGTAAACCATCACCTAGTGATAATGACACATCGTATTGCTGACAAATTTCACAAATTTCACGGAAGTATTCGTAAGCAAAGTTTTCTTTATGGTAAGTCAAACACCACTTAGCCATGATTGAACCTCCGCGTGAAACGATGCCTGTGACGCGCTTAGCCGTCATCGGCACAAAACGTAACAACACGCCAGCATGAATGGTAAAGTAATCCACACCTTGCTCTGCTTGCTCAATTAACGTGTCACGGAAAACTTCCCATGATAAATCTTCAACCACGCCATTTACTTTTTCTAAAGCTTGATAAATCGGCACCGTACCTATTGGCACAGGGGAATTACGTAAAATCCATTCGCGAGTTTCATGAATATTACGCCCTGTTGATAAATCCATTACCGTATCACCGCCCCAAAGCGTCGACCAAACTAACTTCTCCACTTCTTCCTCAATGGATGAAGTTACTGAAGAGTTTCCAATATTAGAGTTTACTTTTACTAAGAAATTACGACCAATAATCATCGGCTCTAATTCTGGATGGTTAATGTTTGATGGAATAATCGCACGCCCTCTCGCCACTTCAGAACGCACAAACTCAGGCGTGATTGATTCTTGTAAGTTAGCACCGTAACTTTGGCCTGCATGTTGTGACAGTAACGCATCGCATTTAATACGCTCACGACCTTGATTTTCACGAATGGCAATGTATTCCATTTCTGGCGTGATAATACCCTGACGAGCATAATGTAATTGCGTCACACATTGACCTTTTTTAGCGCGTAAAGGTTTAGGTAAATGTGTAAAACGTAATTCATTTAATGACTCATCCGCTAAACGCTCTAGCGCAAAGTTAGAAGTCACACTCTCTAATGTTTCCACATCATCACGTGCACTAATCCAAGCTTCACGTAAACGTGGTAGCCCCTTATGCACATCTATTTTAATATTAGGGTCAGTATATGGACCTGACGTATCGTATACAGGAATAGGTTCATTCTTTTCAAAAATTGGGTTTTCTTCAGAGCCGCCTACAAAGGTATCAGTTTGGTGGATTTGACGCATCGCAACTTTAATCGGATGAATTTCACCATCAATAAAGATTTTTTCTGAATTAGGATAAGACTGATTATTCAAACTTTGAATATAGTCCTGCGCAGCTTCACGTGATTCACGACGGGAAAGACCTTTACGATCTGTGGTTTTTAATGTTGAATTTACTTCTTGAGACATAGCATTCTTTACCTAGTTTAATATAAACGGTTTATAAAAGATTGCTTGTCGAATAGATGTGGAAGTTAAAAAATATCCAAGAATGGAAAATATACAGATATCTTCTACTTGTTCCCTTCGTAGGTATTAGCCCAATCAGGTTCCACGGATCCCACGCAACTGCTTTTTAAACACAGTTACTTATGTGGTCTCAGCCTTTGGGAAATTCCCATTAGCACTCCGACAAGATGCATCGAGTATAGAAGAAAAAGCTGTGGAATTAAACAGAAGAAATAATTTATTGAGATGAGATAACTTTATCAACAGCCACAAAAAAGCCCTAATGACTTTCATCATTAGGGCTCGAACTTTCAAAGATTGCTAAGAAATATTATTTCTTAGCAACTTCTTTTTCAGCTTTTACTTTTTCGACTTACTTTGTGTATTGGGCATCAGCTACTGCTGAAGGACAAGGCATGACCTTTTTGAACTCCATAGAGAACTGACCACGGCCTGAAGTCATGTACGTAGTTGAACTGAAGATGATGTGCCCAAACGCTTTTGTTAACTTCTTAAGGCCACAAAAAAGCCCTAATGACTTTCATCATTAGGGCTCGAACTTTCAAAGATTGTTAAGAAATATTATTTCTTAGCAGCTTCTTTTTCAGCTTTTACTTTTTCGACTTACTTTGGGTATTGGGCATCAGCTACTGCTGAAGGACAAGGCATGACCTTTTTGAACTCGATAGAGAACTGACCACGACCTGAAGTCATTGTACGTAGTGAACTGAAGATGATGTGCCCAAACGCTTTTGCTAACTTAACTTTTGCTAACTTCTTAAGGCCACAAAAAAGCCCTAATGACTTTCATCATTAGGGCTCGAACTTTCAAAGATTGTTAAGAAATATTATTTCTTAGCAGCTTCTTTTTCAGCTTTTACTTTTTCGATTACTGCATCAGCTACTGCTGAAGGACAAGGCATGTAGTTTTTGAACTCCATAGAGAACTGACCACGGCCTGAAGTCATTGTACGTAGTGAACCAATGTAACCAAACATTTCTGAAAGAGGTACGTCAGCTTTAATACGAACACCAGAAGCACCAGCTTCTTGACCAGCAATCATACCACGACGACGGCTAAGGTCACCGATAACGTCACCAACGTGATCGTCTGGCGTGAATACGTCAACAGACATAACAGGCTCTAGAAGTTGAGCACCCGCTTTAGGGATAGATTGACGGAATGCACCACGTGCTGCTAATTCAAATGCTACTGCAGATGAATCCACGGCGTGGAAACCACCATCGAATAATTCAACTTCAACATCTAATACAGGGAAACCAGCAAGTACACCGTTATCCATCATGCCTTCGAAACCTTTCTCGATTGCAGGGAAGAATTCTTTAGGTACGTTACCACCAACAACTGTAGATGTGAACGTAAAGCCAGTACCAGCTTCACCAGGCTTGATACGGTAATCAATTTTACCGAACTGACCAGAACCACCAGATTGTTTCTTGTGAGTGTAAGAATCTTCAACTGCTTGTGTGATTGTTTCACGGTAAGCAACTTGAGGTTCACCTACAACTAACTCAACACCGTAAGTACGTTTTAGGATATCTACTTTGATATCTAAGTGAAGTTCACCCATACCAGATAGGATAGTTTCACCTGAATCTTGGTCTGTTTCAACACGGAATGTTGGATCTTCTGCAACCATTTTACCGATAGCGATACCCATTTTCTCAGTAGAACCTTTATCTTTTGGTGTTACAGAGATAGAGATTACTGGTTCTGGGAATACCATTGCTTCAAGAATGATTGGATTTTTTGGATCACATAATGTGTGACCAGTTTGAACGTTAGACTTCATACCAACGATAGCGATGATATCACCCGCTTGTGCTGAAGTAAGTTCGTTACGGTCATCAGCTTGCATTTCACACATACGACCAACACGCTCAGTTTTACCTGTTGCAGCGTTAAGGATTGTGTCACCTTTCTTAAGAGTACCTGAGTAGATACGTACGAAAGTAAGAGAACCAAAACGGTCATCAGTGATTTTGAATGCTAATGCTTTAAATGTTTCGTCAGCAGAAACAGTTGCTACTTCGCCAGTTGGTTCACCTTCTTCATCTGTAAGAGGTTGTGGATCAACATCTGTAGGACAAGGTAAGTAATCAACAACAGCATCAAGGATAAGTTGAACACCTTTGTTTTTAAATGCAGAACCACAGTAAGTAGGGAAGAAGTCCATTGTACGAGTACCAGCACGGATACAACGCTTAACGTCTTCAATAGAAGGTTCAGTACCTTCTTCTAAGTATTCCATTAGTAGGTCTTCGTCTTGCTCTAGCGCAGTTTCGATTAACTTTTCACGGTACTCTTCTACTTTATCAACCATGTCCGCAGGAACATCTTGGATTTCATAGTTTTCTGGAAGACCAGAATCATCCCAAACGTATGCTTTACGGCTTAATAGATCAACAACACCAGAGAAGTCATCTTCAATACCGATCGGTAATACCATAACTAGTGGGTTAGCACCTAATACGTCTTCAGTTTGCTTAACAACACGGTAGAAATCAGCACCCATACGGTCTAATTTGTTTACGAAGATGATACGAGCAACTTTAGAGTCATTCGCGTAGCGCCAGTTAGTTTCTGACTGAGGCTCAACACCACCAGAACCACAGAATACACCGATACCACCATCAAGTACTTTAAGAGAACGATATACTTCAACTGTAAAGTCAACGTGTCCAGGAGTATCGATAACGTTAAAACGGTGATCGTCCCAGAAACAAGTTACAGCAGCAGATTGGATAGTAATACCGCGCTCAGCTTCCTGTTCCATGAAGTCAGTTGTAGATTCGCCGTCATGTACTTCACCAGTTTTGTGGATCTGGCCAGTAAGTTTCAAGATACGTTCTGTAGTTGTGGTTTTACCCGCATCAACGTGCGCGAAAATACCAATGTTTCTGTATTTACTTAAATCTGTCATTTTTTATACTCTGTATGTAAAAAATTGGAGGCTATATTCCCGCGGCATTATACAATCTTTGTAGTTAAACAGAACACAGTATTTAGAAAAAAGCGGAAATATGTTGTTTTTTTCTACTTTATTTTGTCATATTTTCTGAAAAACGCGAAAAAAAACCTAAACACTGTTATTTAAAACAGTATTTAGTCGCAAAATTAAGCAGTTCATGTGATCAGTGCAATAGAAAACAACAACGAAAAAACAAAAGTACTGATTGCCATATTTTTTAACTGTTCATTAAAAATTACACTCTCATTTTCAGAGCCATTCAAAGCAATGGAAATTTGCGTACAACTTTTAATTAATGGGCTAACAATTAATAAAAATAGGAATTGCCAAAATTGACTACTTGGTAAAGTATAAATATACACAGCGCTGCACATCATCGCAGCAATTAGAATTGATAGATGATAAACAAATGCTTTTTTGCGTCCAAATAAAACCACTAAAGTAATTTTATTGGCCGCTTTATCGTTTACTAGATCACGCATATTATTAATATTTAATACTGCCACGCTTAACAGGCCAATACTAACAGCGGGCAGTAGGATAGCGTGCGGTAATGTTAAGGCTTGTAAATAAAAGCTACCTAACACACCTAATAAACCAAAAAATAGAAATACAGCAATATCACCCATGGCACGATATCCATAGGGGATCTTACCCATGGTATAAGTAATTGCCGCGATAATGGCCGCGATACCTAAGCCGATAAAAACCAACCAATGTGAAAGGTCATCACCAAAAGATCGCACCAATAAAAATAAACCAGAAAGAAGACAAGCAAAGGTGACAAATATAAGTGCTTTTTGCATTGCGGTTCTGCTAATAAGTCCGCTTTGCATCATTCTTTGAGGCCCTACTCTTTGTTCATCAGCACCAGTCAATGCATCACCATAATCATTCGCTAGATTGGATAAGACCTGTAATAACAAAGCCGTTAATAAAGATAATAGAAAAATCCCCATATCAAAAACCTGATAGTGCTTAGCAAGTCCACCAGCAACAATAATAGAAGAGGCAGCCAAAGGCAGAGTACGTAAACGGCAGGCTTGAACCCAAACTTGGAATTTGTTCACTAAATAATCCTATATGAATAAAACGCTAAACGATGATATTTATCAATAACAATACAGCGGTGATGGTTAAGATAGTGTTATATAAATGTTGATTAACCAACAATAGTTGTAACGCACTAATGCCTAAATTTAAGCAATTTCAACAACAATTAATACAGGAACTACAATCATTTCGTTTTGATCATGGACAATACCCATTGCAAAACTTAATCATTGTCATTGAGCCCATTCCACTATTAGCGTTACTTAATGGCCAACAAGACACCATACACAATAACGAAGGCTTATACCCTCATATCTATTGGCAAA
The DNA here is from genome assembly GCF_055808325.1 of Psychromonas sp. KJ10-5. Taxonomy (NCBI): domain Bacteria; kingdom Pseudomonadati; phylum Pseudomonadota; class Gammaproteobacteria; order Alteromonadales; family Psychromonadaceae; genus Psychromonas; species Psychromonas sp. KJ10-5. The sequence continues at coordinate 2,829,463 of NZ_CM147864.1, forward strand.
ATAAAGAACACACGCATACGCTGGCTAGCTTTGGTAGTATTGAAACGCTAAATCATATCCCCGATACACTTAACCAACAACTTTATTTAGGTGGGCTAGCCTTCCAACAACAAGGCGAACAATGGAAAGGCTTTCCTGCAACATACTTTATTCGTCCATTAATGGTTTTTCAAATAATAGAGAATCAGTATCAAGTGGTGTTTCATTTCAATGGTAAGAATAGCGTTGATAATAGTATTAAGACAGTCAAAAAACTACAGTTACCGCAACCAACTTCACTCCTTTCACTTACACTGATAAACAGGAAAGATGCGCCCAATCAACAACAATGGTCTGAATTGGTTGGGTTAGCAATAGAATACAAAGCACTGCTTCCTAAAGTGGTGTTATCCAGAGAAACTGAGTTATGTTTTGATTGCAAAATCAACGTTTGGGATATTATGGCCTTATGGCAAGAAGCGAACATTAATAGTTTTCATTATGTATTTAAGCTCTCAGATCAACGCAGCTTTATTAGTTGTTCACCAGAACGCTTATACTCACGAAACCATCAATCTATTTCTACCGAAGCGTTAGCTGGCACAGCCCCCAGGGGGCGCAGCAATGATGAAGATCAACTTTTATTGCAAGGGTTATTACATGACAAAAAAATAGATCGAGAGAATCATATCGTACAAGAGTTTATTGTTGCGAGTTTAAAACAATTAAAAGCACAGGTAGTCAGTTCCCCTGTCCATGTGATGCAATTACAGAATGTGCAACATTTATGTGTTCCGATCAAAGCAAGCCTTCCCAAACAAGTACAAGATAGTCAACTACTACATAAATTACACCCAACACCAGCGGTCGGGGGCATTCCCAAATCATCCGCACTGCAATTTATCAATGATAATGAGCCTTATGTGAGGGGTTGGTATGCTGGAGCAGTTGGCTATATTAGCCGACATAAAAGTGATTTCAGTGTTGCAATCAGAAGTGCTTTGATTGAAAAAAATTGCATTAAGCTATTTGCTGGAGCTGGCATTGTCACAGGATCAATTGCCAGTGACGAGTGGCGAGAACTCGATAATAAAATAGAGACGATTTTAACTATTCTAAATAGTCGATAAGGAATAGATACAGGAGATTTACAGATGGATGCAGACAACTATAATTCGTTTTCATATTATCATGCAAATATTAACTTGTTATGGGCAAGCTTGTTAATAGAAGAACTGACTCGTCACGGCATTAAAGATTTTTGTATTGCACCAGGCTCTAGATCGACCCCTTTAACATTAGCAGTAGCAAATCACGCAAAAACGATACCTCATGTTCATTTTGATGAAAGAGGGTTAGGCTTCTTTGCGCTTGGTCTATGTAAAGCATCCGCTAAACCTGTTGTAATAATTACTACCTCAGGTACCGCAGTTGCAAACTTATACCCAGCAATAATAGAAGCAAGACAAAGCCACTTACCATTAATTGTTCTTTCAGCCGACAGACCACCGGAACTAATTGACTGCGCGGCTAATCAAGCGATAGAACAACAGCATATTTTTGCTCATTACCCAGTTTTTTTTAAACAGATACCTAGTCCGACCACCGAAATTCAACCTAATTATTTATTATCGTCACTAAATCAAGGGGTTGCTTTGCAAGAGATGAATCAAGGTCCTATTCATTTTAATATCAGCTTTACAGAGCCACTTTACCCTAAGCAAGAGTTGATCAATTTTAAGGATTATTTAAGTAGTTTAAAGTATTGGACTGAACAAGTTGATCCATTCATTTATTATTACCAAACAGAATCTATTACTTTATCCAGCCCTATTAATTTACCGAGCCCAAAAACATTAGTTATAGCGGGAAGACTACAGAACAAACAACAAGCTCTAGCCATTGAGCAATTTTGTATTCAACATCAACTGCCACTTTTCGCTGATGTACAGTCTCAACTGCAAAATTCAGAACAGAATATCCTTCACTATGATCTATTATTAATGAATCAAACATTTTCTGATTTGATACAAGAATCTGCGCTGATCATACAATTTTCTGACCAGCTAATTAGCAAACGACTTACTCAATTAATTGATAACAGTACGGCATCGCTTTGGGTCGTATCAGAGCACCAGCAAAGAATTGATCCTACTCACAGTGCTACTCAGCGTTTTATTACTTCGGCCAGTACTTTCGTTTGTTCCGTGGAGCAACAAAGTCACCCAGATCAAGACTGGTTAAGTAAAATAGTTAATATACAGAAAAAGCTCAACACAACATTAACAACCTATACTCATTCGCCAAATCTTAATGAAATTAACAGTATCACTTATCTGCTCAATGATTCATCCAAGCAAATTATGCTTGGTAACAGCCTTGTTATCCGTATTGCAGATATGTTCGCTTGCACAGCTGCACAAATTTATAGTAATCGAGGAGCAAGCGGCATTGATGGTTTAATAGCGACAGCGGTAGGTATTGCTAAACAAAAAAATACAGTAAGTAGCTTAGTCATTGGTGATACTTCATTCCTATATGACTTAAACTCTCTAGCCCTGTTCAAGCAACTAAATAACCCTTTTATCATATTATTATTGAATAATGATGGAGGTGGGATCTTTAATCTATTACCAGTGCCAGCAGCACAGCAACAGCAGTTTTATCAAAATCCGCATGGTCTGACCTTTGCTCAAACTTGCGCACAATTTTCCATCAATTATACAAAACCTAGAACATTTTCTGAATTTAAAGCACACTATCAAACAGCATTAATGAATAACACGCAAAATTGCACTACCCTGATCGAGGTTTGTACCGATAACACACTAACAGCACGACAATTAGACACTATCAAGGAGCAGATAAAAAATGCCATTATATAGTGAACAGCAAGGTTCAACGTCTCACCCTACGTTAGTTTTTTTACATGGATTTTTAGGCAACCGTAACGATTGGCAAAGCACCATCGAAGCACTCAAAGATGATTATCATTGTGTCACTATAGATTTACCAGGCCATGGCCGATCCGCAGGCTGTGTGATTTCACTAGAAAACGGCTTCGAAAACTGCCACCAATTAATACAATTCACCCTCGCAACATTAAATATCCACTCTTTTATATTAATTGGTTACTCCCTAGGCGGACGCATCGCCTTAGATTATGCACGCACGCAGGCAGACCAACGTTTACAGCACCTGGTATTAGAGTCTTGTCATCTAGGCTTAGACAACGAGCAAGAAAAACAACAACGACGACAATTTGATCTAGAGTGGGCATCACACTTTGCAACCAATGCCATCGATGAAAGCTTAATGCAATGGTACTCACAGCCTATTTTTAATGACCTTAATGACATTCAAAAACAATTCATTATTGAGAAACGCAGTCATAACTACGGTGTATTTCTAGCTAATATGTTGTTATCAACCAGTTTAGCGAATCAACAATGTGCCAGTCACTTTTTAAAAAAAACCGATTTACCCATTACTTATTTATATGGTGAAAAAGACACTAAATTTGCGCGGGTCGCCGCATTATTTCCAACACTTAAAAATATTAAAATCCGCTGTTTTACTGGTCTAGGTCATAATACACACCAACAAGACCCCTTAAACTATGCCAATACGATTAAGCAACTCGCTAACTAACCGCTTAATTTCGATAATGACATAAATAATGGGAGCACTATGACTGAATCAGCGCTGTATTCGACAATACAATGGCAAGTAAGCCCTTTAACTTTTGAAGATATCTATTATCACAAAGCAGAAGGCATCGCTAAAATCACCATCAACCGCCCACAAGTACGGAATGCATTTAGACCACAAACCGTCAACGAAATGATGCAAGCATTACAAGATGCACGTTATGACTCGGACATTGGTGTGGTCATTCTTACTGGCCAAGGTGACCTCGCATTCTGCTCTGGTGGAGACCAAAGTGTACGCGGTGATTCAGGTTACAAAGATCAACAAGGAGGCCATCACCTCAATGTATTAGACTTCCAACGCCAAATCCGTACCTGCCCTAAACCTATTATTGCTATGGTGGCAGGTTATGCTGTTGGTGGTGGACACGTATTACATATGATGTGTGACTTAACCATTGCTGCGGATAATGCTCAATTTGGTCAAACGGGTCCGAAAGTCGGTTCCTTTGACGGTGGCTGGGGTGCAAGTTATATGGCTCGCATTGTAGGGCAGAAAAAAGCACGAGAAATTTGGTTTCTTTGTCGTATGTATGATGCACAAGAAGCCGTTGATATGGGATTAGTAAATACCGTCGTACCGCTCATTGAATTAGAAAAAGAAACGGTTAAATGGTGTCGTGAGATATTACAAAATAGTCCAATGGCATTACGCTGTCTAAAAGCAGCCTTGAATGCAGACTGTGACGGGCAAGCAGGCTTACAAGAGTTAGCAGGTAATGCGACAATGCTTTTTTATATGAGTGAAGAAGGACAAGAAGGCAGAAACGCCTTTAATGAAAAACGTAAGCCTGATTTTAGTCAATATTCAAGAAATCCATAACCAAAAGCATGACTTCAAACGACAGTCTAAGCACACAATCTAAAATCACCAAACATCCATTAATATTGACTGCTACAATAAATTAATAATAGCAGTCACATTAATTAAGTGTTCTCTATAAAAGCATTTCATAAAGTCTTAATTTATCGCATCATAGTCGGCTACATAAAACATAAGCATTGATTCAATGTATGGCTTTGATTGAAATAAAGGAAAATCACATGGTACTAGTAGGCAAGCAAGCCCCTGATTTTACAGCGGCTGCAGTATTAGGTAATGGCGACATTGTAGATAAATTTAATCTGAAAGATTTTGCTAACGGTAAAAAAGTAGTGCTTTTCTTCTACCCATTAGACTTCACCTTTGTATGCCCTTCTGAATTGATCGCATTTGATAAACGTTTTGGAGATTTCCAAGCACGTGGTGTTGAAGTAATTGGTGTATCTATCGATTCACAATTTTCTCATCATGCATGGCGTAACACACCTATCAATAATGGCGGAATCGGAGCAGTTCAATATCCGCTTGTAGCAGATATTAAACATGAAATTTGTAAAGCATATGATGTAGAACTAGAAGAAGAAGGTGTCGCATTACGTGGTTCATTCTTAATCGATAATCAAGGCAAAGTGCGCCATCAAGTAGTAAACGACCTACCTTTAGGCCGTAACATAGATGAAATGCTACGCATGGTAGATGCATTGCAATTCCATGAAGAACACGGAGAAGTTTGCCCCGCACAATGGGCGAAAGATAAAGCCGCTATGGAAGCGTCACCTGAGGGTGTTGCTAAATACCTTGCTAGTCATTCTGACGATTTATAACCATCAACAGTAAGTCGATATAACATGGCCTGTGAAAGGCCATTTAACATATAACTACCATTAATATTTATTTTAATGATGAGTAATATGCCGCTAAGTCTTCAATATCTTGATCACTCAATGACGTAGCTTGTGGTACCATCACTGCCGATAAACCACCTTGACGCTGCCCCGCCTTATAAGCGTTCAAGGCAGATACAAGATACCCCTCATGTTGCCCTTGCAAATTAGGGTAAACAGGGACATTAGAAATACCATTAGCCCCATGGCAAGCGGCACAAGTTGCAGACTTTGCTTTCCCCGCTTCAATGTCACCTGCGAAGGTTGATAAAGGAAATGCCATTAATACTAAACCTAGTATTTTGATATTCATATAAGCTCCATTGAGAAATAATCACCGTATAATTCAAAATCCTATGATACCAAGCAAATAGGCAATATGATCTGCATTTTCCCATAAATTATGATTTAACAGCTAAGTCATTCAACACAGAGATTTTATGGGAAACGATATATTCAGAATCATATAATTAGCTATCGACTAATTTAATTCATTTTAATAATATTATTAAAGCGATAATGTAATCTAAAAGTCGATACATCGTTTAATAAAAACAATGAGTAAAGTAATGCGTATACCCTATCAACAACTTGATGAAACCACGTTAAGTAATTTAATTGAACAGTATATTTTGCGAGAAGGGACTGATTATGGCGAAGTAGAGTTTTCATTACAGGAAAAAACACTACAGATTTTAAAGCAAGTCAAGAATGAGGACATTTATATTATGTACTCAGAGTTACATGAAAGTGTTACCTTAGTGAGCAAAGAGGCATTTTCACAGGCCCAAACTGATTAATAATAAAACAGATCAATTGCTAATTTTGTATCGACTAGTCCATAATCTGAATATTAGTTAAAAAAATGCGCTTATTTATGACAAAGATCTAATTAATTACACAACTAATACTCATAAATATTACAGAGTATGAAAAAAAAACGATACAATTCATACATAACTAAAATGAATTAGTGAATAAATAACAAGAAGTAGCGGTTAAGCTATTACTACAGACAAAGGGAAATTTATGATCATTACCAAACCTCAGACCGATCCAACGTTAGAATGGTTTTTATCACACTGCCATACGCATAAATACCCAGCTAAAAGTATGTTAATTCACGCAGGTGAAAAAGCTGATACTTTATATTTTATTGTTAAAGGTTCTGTTGCAGTTGTTATTAAAGACGAAGACGGAAAAGAGATGATTCTATCTTACTTAAACCAAGGTGACTTTATCGGTGAGCTAGGTTTATTTGATAAAGAAGAGAATCCAATTCGTAGTGCTTCAGTTAAAGCTAAATCAGCTTGTGAAGTAGCAGAGATCTCATACAAAAAATTCACACAGCTAATTACAGTAAACCCTGAAATTCTGATGCGTCTTTCTCGTCAAATGGCGAACAGACTGCAAGTGACTAGCCAAAAAGTGGGTAACTTAGCATTCTTAGACGTAACAGGTCGTATCGCAAATACATTACTAGACTTAGCAAAACAACCAGATGCAATGACTCACCCAGACGGCATGCAGATTAAAATCACTCGTCAAGAGATTGGTCAAATAGTAGGTTGTTCACGTGAAACTGTTGGCCGTATTTTAAAAATGCTAGAAGAGCAAGGCTTAATCTCTGCACACGGTAAAACAATCGTAGTATTTGGTACTCGTTAATCAGCTCTACATAATCGATTCTAAATAATATAAAAATAAAAACCGCTTAATTGCGGTTTTTTTATATCTAAAAAACCTCCTAGTTATCCATTACAACAGACAGCAACTAGACTAAATGCCTTATAACACAGCAAAGGTAACAAATATATTCGTTAGAAAGCATCAGAAGACTCTATAGCATTAATAAGAGCCATCAATATGACATACAACTCCTAATGCTAATAATAGGTGTAATTTGATATTACGGAAGCAGAGAGAATTAGACGGCAGCATGATGTTTTAAGCTGAGACCCTGCCTCTCTTTTTCTAAATGTTTGTTTTAAGGGCTACACATTTGATATTGATTAGTTTTGCTCATTGGAGTTAAGACAAACAACACAATTAGCGAGAGCAATTAAGCACAACTTAATAACTGGGGGGAGGCTTTAGCCTGCAGTTTTTATGTTGATTAAACCGGAAAAGTAGTTGTAATCATCGAGTAAAGTTTGATGTAAATAAGCTTAGTAATAAGTGAGCTTTCTGGTTACATGAGCAAAAGAGGTCTGCAGTTTCTTTTTTCAACCTACTTGTTTGAGGCTTCGGCTTTTGATCTACTCAATGCCATGTTGGATCGTTTATTCCTAGCGGCTAATCGTCGAATACAATGATTAACTGCGATTAACCAATCAATACTCGATAAATCCCTAAAAACCAACACAAACAACTGCAGGCTGAAGCCAGCGCCCCTTAAAAGATGTGTCGCAATTGATATATAAATAACGATAAACTCAGATATAGTCGAATTTTAAACATAAAAAAACCCTGTCGATGTTAATCAACAGGGTTCGTTTAATGAGGCGCTTGGCGATGAAAAGTCGTCGCGGATCCACCAGAGCACGCCGAGCTTAGCCCGCTCATAAACCGATACTGGCGTATCATTTGCCCCTAGCTATCACACATAAGGCCAGCCACTCCGTGGCACTTTATTTACCCCATGCTCAAGTCGCTATAAAACCAACAGCCAATAACGAAAAAATCCCTGCTGACATAGTCAACAGGGATTGTTCGAATTAGGCGCTTGGCGATGACCTACTTTCACATGGGGAGACCCCACACTATCATCGGCGCAGCTGCGTTTCACTTCTGAGTTCGGCAAGGGATCAGGTGGTACCACAGCGCTGTGGCCGCCAAGCATAAAATTTAATTAGGAAAGTGATAATCTAATGTTCTTTAGTCGTTCTGTATAATCGTAGCAGTTATGTAAATACGCTATCACAAGCGTTATATTTTAATGTCTTCTTTGACACTCTTGGTTAACAGCAACACTACTTAGGTGTTGTATGGTTAAGCCTCACGGGTAATTAGTACAAGTTAGCTCAATACGTTACCGCACTTACACACCTTGCCTATCAACGTTGTAGTCTCCAACGGCCCTTCAGGGAACTTAAAGTTCCAGTGAGAACTCATCTTGAGGCTCGCTTCCCGCTTAGATGCTTTCAGCGGTTATCGATTCCGAACGTAGCTACCGGGCAATGCTATTGGCATAACAACCCGAACACCAGCGGTTCGTCCACTCCGGTCCTCTCGTACTAGGAGCAGCTCCTCTCAATTCTCAAACGCCCACGGCAGATAGGGACCGAACTGTCTCACGACGTTCTAAACCCAGCTCGCGTACCACTTTAAATGGCGAACAGCCATACCCTTGGGACCGACTTCAGCCCCAGGATGTGATGAGCCGACATCGAGGTGCCAAACACCGCCGTCGATATGAACTCTTGGGCGGTATCAGCCTGTTATCCCCGGAGTACCTTTTATCCGTTGAGCGATGGCCCTTCCATTCAGAACCACCGGATCACTATGACCTACTTTCGTACCTGCTCGACGTGTCTGTCTCGCAGTTAAGCTGGCTTATACCATTGTACTAACCTCACGATGTCCGACCGTGATTAGCCAACCTTCGTACTCCTCCGTTACTCTTTGGGAGGAGACCGCCCCAGTCAAACTACCCACCAAACAGTGTCCCAAACCCCGATTCAGGGGCCATGGTTAGAACTCAAAACATACAAGGGTGGTATTTCAAGGTTGGCTCCACCGCATCTGGCGACGCGGTTTCAAAGCCTCCCACCTATCCTACACATGTAGGCTCTAAGTTCACTGCTAAGCTATAGTAAAGGTTCACGGGGTCTTTCCGTCTAGCCGCGGGTACACAGCATCTTCACTGCGATTTCAACTTCACTGAGTCTCGGGTGGAGACAGCATGGCCATCATTACGCCATTCGTGCAGGTCGGAACTTACCCGACAAGGAATTTCGCTACCTTAGGACCGTTATAGTTACGGCCGCCGTTTACCGGGGCTTCGATCAATAGCTTCGACCTAAGTCTAACCACATCAATTAACCTTCCGGCACCGGGCAGGCGTCACACCCTATACGTCATCTTACGATTTAGCAGAGTGCTGTGTTTTTAATAAACAGTTGCAGCCATCTGGTATCTTCGGCCCCCAACAGCTTAGAGAGCAAGTCTCATCACCGTCAAGGGCGTACCTTCTCCCGAAGTTACGGTACCATTTTGCCTAGTTCCTTCACCCGAGTTCTCTCAAGCGCCTTGGTATTCTCTACCTGACCACCTGTGTCGGTTTGGGGTACGATCCTTATATTTCTGAAGCTTAGAGACTTTTCCTGGAAGTATGGCATCAATGACTTCACTACCTTAGTAGCTCGACATCGAGTCTCAGCGTTAATAGAAATCCGGATTTACCTAAATCTCCCGCCTACACTCTTGAACCTGGACAACCATCGCCAGGCCCACCTAGCCTTCTCCGTCCTCCCATCGCAAAATATAAGGGTACGGGAATATTAACCCGTTTCCCATCGACTACGCCTTTCGGCCTCGCCTTAGGGGTCGACTCACCCTGCCCCGATTAACGTTGGACAGGAACCCTTGGTCTTCCGGCGGGGAGGTTTTTCACCCCCCTTATCGTTACTCATGTCAACATTCGCACTTCTGATACCTCCAGGATGGTTTACACCTTTCCCTTCGACGGCTTACAGAACGCTCCTCTACCACGCGTATAAATACGCGTCCGCAGCTTCGGTGATATGTTTAGCCCCGTTAAATCTTCCGCGCAGGCCGACTCGACTAGTGAGCTATTACGCTTTCTTTAAAAGATGGCTGCTTCTAAGCCAACTTCCTAGCTGTCTAAGCCTTCCCACATCGTTTCCCACTTAACATATACTTTGGGACCTTAGCTGGCGGTCTGGGTTGTTTCCCTTTCCACGACGGACGTTAGCACCCGCCGTGTGTCTCCCATGATTGCACTTGTTGGTATTCGGAGTTTGCAAAGGGTTGGTAAGTCGGGATGACCCCCTAGCCTTAACAGTGCTCTACCCCCAACAGTGATACATGAGGCGCTACCTAAATAGCTTTCGAGGAGAACCAGCTATCTCTTGGTTTGATTGGCCTTTCACCCCCAGCCACAAGTCATCCCCTAATTTTTCAACATTAGTGGGTTCGGTCCTCCAATTGATGTTACTCAATCTTCAACCTGCTCATGGCTAGATCACCAAGTTTCGGGTCTAATCCCAGCAACTATTCGCCCAGTTAAGACTCGGTTTCCCTACGGCTCCCCTAAATGGTTAACCTTGCTACTGAAATTAAGTCGTTGACCCATTATACAAAAGGTACGCAGTCACGGAATAAATCCGCTCCTACTGCTTGTACGTACACGGTTTCAGGTTCTATTTCACTCCCCTCACAGGGGTTCTTTTCGCCTTTCCCTCACGGTACTGGTTCACTATCGGTCAATTAGGAGTATTTAGCCTTGGAGGATGGTCCCCCCATATTCAATCAGGATTTCTCGTGTCCCGACTTACTCGTTTTCACTGTAAAGAAGTTTTTGTGTACGGGACTATCACCCTGTACCGTGGCACTTTCCAGAGCCTTCCACTAACTTTTAAACAGCTTAAGGGCTGTTCCGATTTCGCTCGCCGCTACTTTCGGAATCTCGGTTGATTTCTTTTCCTAAGGGTACTTAGATGTTTCAGTTCCCCTCGTTTGCTTCGCTATGCTATGTATTCACATAACGATGACACTAAGTGCCGGGTTGCCCCATTCGGAAATTCCAGGATATAACGCTTGTTATCAACTCCCCTGGACTTATCGCAGATTACCACGTCCTTCATCGCCTCTAATTGCCTAGGCATCCACCGTGCACGCTTATTCACTTAACCATACAACACCTAAGAAGTGTCATTAAGCAATTTATATGATGTTAAAAACATCCTAAATTGCATAAATACGCAACTGGGTTGCTGTATGTTGTTTCCAAGACGCTTGCGACTCTCATATTTACATATGAAAAACGTTTACGTTTTTCGTGCACCTAACACTCAAAAGAGTGTGTAGATACGTACTCATTACATTTGCATGTAATGTGCATTTTATTTTTGCTTGATTACAATACTAAAACCGAAGTTTTAATATTGAGAACTCGTTTAATTCATCGTAATGAATTAAACATTTCGTTTTATTTATCACACCAATCAACACTAAGTGTCATTGTTTTTGTGCGATAAATAAGAACATTTATCAGCTTTCCTAATTGTTAAAGAGCAGTGTTAAAAAACACTTTATAAATTTTTCTATTTATAGAGTATCTTTCGCTAGATAGTGTTGGTATCCCCAAGGGGATTTGAACCCCTGTTACCGCCGTGAAAGGGCGGTGTCCTAGGCCTCTAGACGATGGGGACCCGGAACTATTTTTGCGCTTTATCATTCTAATCAAACAATCTGTGTGGGCACTCATTATTACTTGCGCCAATGTACCTAAGTACAAAGGATGTGTTTCTTTACGTAAGGAGGTGATCCAGCCCCAGGTTCCCCTAGGGCTACCTTGTTACGACTTCACCCCAGTCATGAACCACACCGTGGTCATCGCCATCCCGAAGGTTAAGCTAATGACTTCTGGTGCAGCCCACTCCCATGGTGTGACGGGCGGTGTGTACAAGGCCCGGGAACGTATTCACCGTGGCATTCTGATCCACGATTACTAGCGATTCCAACTTCACGGAGTCGAGTTGCAGACTCCGATCCGGACTACGACAAACTTTAGGAGATTCGCATACCATCGCTGGTTAGCAGCCCTTTGTATTTGCCATTGTAGCACGTGTGTAGCCCATCCCGTAAGGGCCATGATGACTTGACGTCGTCCCCACCTTCCTCCGGTTTATCACCGGCAGTGTCCCTAGAGTTCCCGGCATAACCCGCTGGCAAATAAGGATAAGGGTTGCGCTCGTTGCGGGACTTAACCCAACATTTCACAACACGAGCTGACGACAGCCATGCAGCACCTGTCTCAGAGTTCCCGAAGGCACTCATCTATCTCTAGGTGATTCTCTGGATGTCAAGGGATGGTAAGGTTCTTCGCGTTGCATCGAATTAAACCACATGCTCCACCGCTTGTGCGGGCCCCCGTCAATTCATTTGAGTTTTAACCTTGCGGCCGTACTCCCCAGGCGGTCTATTTAATGCGTTAGCTTTGAATCCCACGGCATATAGCCACAAAATTCTAATAGACATCGTTTACTGCGTGGACTACCGGGGTATCTAATCCCGTTTGCTCCCCACGCCTTCGCGCCTCAGCGTCAGTCTTTGTCCAGGTGGCCGCCTTCGCCACTGGTATTCCTTCAGATCTCTACGCATTTCACCGCTACACCTGAAATTCTACCACCCTCTACAAAACTCTAGTTAACCAGTTTCAAATGCAGTTCCAAGGTTGAGCCCTGGGATTTCACATCTGACTTAATTAACCGCCTACGCGCGCTTTACGCCCAGTAATTCCGATTAACGCTCGCACCCTCCGTATTACCGCGGCTGCTGGCACGGAGTTAGCCGGTGCTTCTTCTGCGAGTAACGTCACAGCTGCACTCTATTAAAGTACAACCTTTCCTCCTCGCTGAAAGTGCTTTACAACCCGAAAGCCTTCTTCACACACGCGGCATGGCTGCATCAGGCTTGCGCCCATTGTGCAATATTCCCCACTGCTGCCTCCCGTAGGAGTCTGGACCGTGTCTCAGTTCCAGTGTGGCTGGTCATCCTCTAAGACCAACTAGGGATCGTCGCCTTGGTAAGCCATTACCTTACCAACTAGCTAATCCCACTTGGGCTACTCTTATGGCGTGAGGCCCGAAGGTCCCCCACTTTGATCCGGAGATGTTATGCGGTATTAGCAGTCGTTTCCAACTGTTGTCCCCCACCATAAGGCATATTCCCAAGCATTACTCACCCGTCCGCCACTCGTCAGCAAAGTAGCAAGCTACTTTCTGTTACCGTTCGACTTGCATGTGTTAAGCCTGCCGCCAGCGTTCAATCTGAGCCATGATCAAACTCTTCAATTTAAAGTTTAATTTGCAACCTAAGTTGCGACTCAATATTACTGACTAAAACTATGTACCGAAGTACAATGTTATTCTGAATTAATGAATTAATTCGTGTGTCACTTCTATTGATGTTGCCTAACAAGTAGGACTTTGATTTTTTTTGAAATCACATCAACAATAAGTGCTCACACAGATTGTTTGATTAAATTGTTAAAGAGCGTGCCTTTCGGCTAGGCGGCGTATATTACGCGCCTTTCGAACAATGTCAACGTTAATTTTCAACTTTATTTCGAAGCGAACTTCGAAGCGTTTACTGCGTTTATTTTGTTCTCAAACTCGCTGGGTAACTTGCGTTCCGTCCCGTGTCTGTGGGTGCGCATTATAGGGATTAAGATCTCATTGGCAAGCGTTTTATTGCGATTATTTTCAATTAATTTTTATACCTACTTTGACCACAAGTTATCCACAAATTTGCTTTTGTTATCCACACTTTTGTATCGTATAGTGAGGTTTTACTCTTTATATCAAAAGGTATTTTATGTTTCCTACACTTCGCCCATATAGAAATATTCACCCTACTATTGGAAATAATGTTTATATTGATCCATTTTCTTCGATTATTGGTGATGTAATGTTAGCTGATGATGTCAGTATTTGGCCTATGTGTGTTTTACGTGGCGATGTAAATAACATTTCTGTTGGTGCTCGTACTAATATTCAGGATGGATCTGTGCTCCATGTTGCTAGAAAAGGTGAAGCATCTGTAGATGGATACTCTTTAACTATTGGTGAAGACGTTACTGTTGGCCATAAAGCAATGTTGCATGCTTGTACTATTGGCAACCGTGTTTTAATCGGTATGGGTGCGATTATTTTAGATAATGCCAATATTGAAGATGATGTGATCATTGGTGCTGGGGCATTAGTGCCACCTAATAAGTTATTACAATCTGGTTTTCTTTATATAGGCTCACCAGCTAAAGCTGCTCGACAACTTACTGAAGCAGAAATGGCTTTTTTGAAACGTTCAGCAAGCCATTATGTTAATTTAAAAAATGAGTATCTTGAAGGAAGCCTTTAACTCACTTCTTATCTTGTCTATAGATACTCGCTTAACTAGTTTTTATAGGTAATAGTATTTAATCAATGTGTATTTGTACTATTACCCTCCAGCTAAGTACTCCTGTATTGCTCTTATTCTATTTACTTGTTGCACATCTACCTATTAAACAAATGACATGCCTTATTATTTAAAAGCATAAGCCTCTCTTTTTAAATGATTATTATTTCTATAATCACTCCTCTTACCATTCTTTTTATGACCATTTTATGTAATAAAAACTCGCCTCGTTGATTTTTACTCAATCCAACGTTGCTACTGAGAATAAGCAATTCCGCTTATTCGTACATAAAATGGAATCAAACATGATAAATACACACTTAGAGCACATTAGCTCGTTAGTTAAATCACCGTCTACCCCTTATACGCCTTATTGGGGGTTTCAAACCGAGCAAGATCTTTCTCAAGGAGATTGGAGTCAAACTGATATTAGCCAGCACATTAACTTACCTGAATGGCAAACTTACCTACATGATCTACCGAGAGACACTTATGTAGATGCACGTTGGAAAAGAATGTCATGGTTATACTTGGATGAAACCGGAGAAGTGAATACTTTGGATAATTGTCCAATGGCGCAGGGAGGGCAATATAATGATGCAGATACAATGGCTAACAAGTTACGATATTATCCTGCTTTAAAAACAGATTTTTTACAACGTGAAGATGTACAAGATTTTATCAAAGCTTGGGCTGATTTATGGGGTATTAATCCGAAAGAGCCTATCTTAATGCAAATTAACGGAGTCAAAGGCGATCAAGCTTTAGATCCACTTCAGGGACAAGGTATACATCAAGATGGTAGCCAGTTTTTGAGTATATTGGTATTAAGTAGAGAGAATGTAACCGGAGGGTTTAATACTTTATATCATGACAAAGCAGGACAAAAACAGATCACTCACACAACATTAAAGCCAGGTGAGGTTATGCATATACGCGATAACCAAATATTCCACAGTGTTTCATCAGTACAACCACTTAATAATAGCCAACCTTTTGAGCGTTTTATTATTATCATTAACTGTCGTTTTAACGACCCGTTCCAAAATAAAATATTACGTCAGCACTTTCCTGATGTGGTATTAAACCAAGGGTAGAAACCAGTATAAAAAAAGAGTGCAGTCATTAATGGCTGCACTCTTTAGTTTTCTTAAGATTAAACTGACTATTGCTTATATAAAGTAGAGTTCTTAGCTTTTGCTCATCTCTTTTTGTAGCAACATGCTTGTTTTGTAGTTTAACTCTAATGCTTTTTCATCATTAGCATGCTCACTCACAAACATTGCACAATCTTTTAATACTTTTTCAGGCATTGTTTTTTTACTTGCCGGACTAAATCCTTGTTTCATGTAGAAATCAGGCATACGAGTCAGTGCAAATAGGCGTTTAATTTCTAGTTTTTCAGAACGTTTCACTAGTAGATTAACAATAGCACTACCTTGACCACGACCTTCGTAACCAGGTTCGATACCTAATGAACGAATTTCAGCTAATCCGGTGTCATATACATGTACTGAACCACAACCAGTAACTTTCCCGTCCAATTCTGTAACAACAAATTCATCTACTGAATGGGTAAGGTCTGCATTATCTCTTGGTAGATTCTCACCTTTTTCAGCCCAATGATTAACCATTTGCTCGATACGCTCAACATCATCGATACAAGCAGGTCTAATCACTACACTTGAACTATCACGTTCCGCTAAACGTTTCTCAGCTTCAGTTAATGCATGTTCAATTTGTGTAGGCGATACACCGCCTAATGCTACACGTGCCGCTAATGTTGCTTCTAATGTTAATGTTGGATACACATCTTCTTCAATTACATCAGAGAATTGTTTAAATTCAGCCACAGTAAGATCTTCTAACGGGACACCTTTTTCAATGGCAGCAACAACTGCTACACCTACAATATGGTGTGCTTCACGGAAAGGAATACCTTTTGCAACTAGATAATCAGCAAGCTCGGTGGCATTAGAGTAACCGCCCTGTGCTGCTTCTTTGGTACGTTCTTCATTTACTTTAAGGTCTGTTAAGGCCATTGATGCCATTTCTAAACAGTCGCCCCATGTATCGAGCGCATCAAATAAGCCTTCTTTATCTTCTTGCATGTCTTTGTTGTAAGCCAAAGGCAGTGCTTTTAATGTCATTAACATACCAGCTAATGAACCAAATACACGACCTGATTTACCACGGATTAACTCCATTGCATCTGGGTTTTTCTTCTGAGGCATTAATGATGAGCCAGAAGTGACTAAGTCAGACATTTCAATAAAGGCAGACTCACCACTGTTATAGAAGATTAAATCTTCAGCCATACGTGATAAATGCACCATAGATAATGTTGCACAACTCATTAGTTCAACAACATGGTCACGATCTGACACTGAATCTAAACTATTACGCGTTGCTCTTTCAAAGCCTAGTGAGTGAGCTAGTGCAGTACGATCCATCGCATAAGCAGTACCCGCTAGAGCACCACTACCTAATGGACAAGTATCCATACGCTCAACACAACCTTCTAAACGGCTATGATCACGCTCTAACATTTCAAGGTAAGCTAAACACCAGTGAGAAAATGTAACAGGTTGTGCACGTTGAAGATGGGTATAACCCGGTAATATAACACCTTGATGAATACGCGCTAATTCGATTAGTTTTGCTTCAAGTTGTTCTAAGTGAGCAATTAACTCTTTAGCCGTTTTTTTACACCAAAGTTTTAAATCGGTTGCAACTTGGTCATTACGGCTACGGCCTGTATGTAGCTTTTTACCTAAGTCGCCTACTTTATTGATTAATTGACCTTCTACCCAAGAGTGGATGTCTTCTGCATCTGACTGTAATACCTGTTCAGGATTAGTTTGTACTGACTCCAACAGTTCGTTCAAACTAACTTCAATACTTTTTTGCTCTTCAACAGTTAATACATCAACTGATAACAAGGCATTAGACCAGGCAATAGAACCTATAATATCTTGTTCAGCAAGACGGTAATCGAATTTTAATGAATCATTAAATAATTTAAACTTTGTGTCTGCCGCTTGACTGAAACGTCCGCCCCATAGTGCCATTTGTTACTCCATTCTGACTTGGTAGTGAACCAAATCCATTAATTAAGGGATTGGTAATATTACAATGCTATTTATAAAGGCTCTTTTTAAAAGCGCTTATAAATAGAAATTCCTGCCCCGAAAATCGAGGCAGGAATTTTATAACATATTTTGTTTATTTGTTACTGTTTAGCTTACGAATACGGCTAGACAGTGAATATAAACGGATGAAACCTTCAGCATGTTTTTGGTCATAAACATTATCGTCACCAAACGTAGCAAACTCTTCAGAGTATAAGCTGTTTGGTGATTTCTTCTTAACCGCAACTGCTTGCCCTTTGTATAAACGAACAACCACTTCACCATTAGCATCTTTTGCTAATGATTCAGACGCTGCTAATAAAGAGCCACATAATGGAGTGAACCAACGACCGTCATATACTAAGTGAGCAAACTCTTGGCCCACTTGGTCACGCCAGCGACGAGATGGTTTATCATGTACTAATTCATCGATACCACGAAGTGCAGTTACCATAACAGTACCTCCCGGTGTTTCATAACAACCACGAGACTTCATACCGACAGTACGGTTTTCTGTAATATCAATACGACCAACACCGTGTGCTGCTGCTTTTTCGTTTAATAACATTAGTGCGTCATATGGAGATAGCTCAACACCATCAACAGCAGTTACACGTGCATTTTCAACTTTTAATGTTACGTATTCTGGCTCATTTGGCGCATCAAGTGGATCCACTGTTAATGTCCAAACACCTTTACTTGGCTCGTTGTATGGGTCTTCTAACTCTCCACCTTCATGAGAGATGTGCCATGCGTTTGCATCACGGCTATAGATTTTAGTCGCAGAAGCAGTTGTTTTAATATCACGCTCTGCAAGATAATCCAGTAGGTCTTCACGAGATACCATATCCCACTCACGCCATGGTGCAATTACTTTTAGCTCTGGTGCTAAAGCAGCGAAACAGCTTTCGAAACGGATTTGGTCATTGCCTTTACCAGTACAACCATGACAAACTGCGTCAGCACCTACTTTTAATGCAACTTCAACTTGTGCTTTAGCAATGATTGGACGCGCCATTGATGTACCTAGTAAATAAGTACCTTCGTATACTGCGCCAGATGCGATCGTTGGGTAGATATAGTCTTTAACAAACTCTTCCTTTAGATCAACGATATGACATTCAGATGCACCTGAAGCGATTGCTTTCTCATGCAAACCTACTAACTCTTCTTCACCTTGGCCAACATCGGCACAAAACGCAACAATTTCACAATCATCATACGTTTCTTTTAACCATGGAATGATCGCTGATGTATCTAAGCCGCCTGAATAAGCGAGAACTACTTTTTTAACCTGGCTCATTAATTGTTTTCCTTTCTCAATTATTTCTGTTTATTAATTAGGGTAAGCATAATTGCGTTTTGAATATGCATTCTATTTTCAGCTTGATCAAAAATCAATGAAGCTGGGCCGTCCATTACATCTGAAGTGATATCTAAACCACGATGTGCAGGTTGACAGTGTAAAACATGCTTAATACCAGTGTGGTCAAGCAAAGCTTGATTGATCTGATAAGGCATAAATTTAGCTTTAATTTGTTCTAATGGTGTGTCATCACCCATTGATAGCCAAGTATCACCGTAAACCACATCGTAACCTTGAATATCATCGATATTATTAGTCACAGAAATAGTCGCACCAGTTTGTTTAGCAATCTCTTCTGCTTTTTTCATAATTTGTGCATCAGGACTATGACCAAGAGGGCAAACCGCAGTCACGGTTGCACCTAAAATGGCACCTGCAATGAATAAAGAATGAGTAACATTGTTACCATCGCCAATATACGCTAATTTAACCTGACTTAAATCATCATAGTTTTGCGAAATAGTTAAAAAGTCTGCCATCCCTTGACATGGGTGGTATAAATCACAAAGTGAATTAATCACAGGTACTGATGCAAACTCTTCCATTTCTAGCAATGTATTATGGTCAAATACTCGTGCCACAATACAATCAGCCCAACGAGAGATATTTGCAGCAAAGTCTTTAACGTCTTCACGGCTCCCCATTGCACCATTAGTTTGATCTAAATAAACAGCATGGCCGCCTAGTTTATTAACACCGATATCAAACGTAACACGTGTACGTAGTGATTGTTTTTCAAATAAAGTTACAACACTCTTACCTGCAAGAGATTGTGCATATTTACTTGGGTTTGCTTTTAAATCTTTACCCAATGCAATCAGATCCAACGCCTGTTGCTGAGTCATTTCCATTCCGGTTAATAAATTATCCATGATTAATCTCTACTTTATTTAATTACTTTTGTACCCACTGCTTTACCTGCTAGCAATGAGACTAAATTTTCTGGGTTCTTCCAACTTGCTAGCATCACATAACCTAGCTCATCGGCAGCTTGTAATGCAGCTTTGACTTTCACCGCCATGCCATCTTGAATCACATCTTCAGCAATTAATTTATCTGCCAGTTGAGTATTTAATTCAGAGATCACTTGTTTATTAGCATCCCATACGCCATCTACGTCTGATAAAAAGACTAATTCAGCCCCCACCAGCTCACAAATAGCAATAGCAGCTTGGTCTGCATTTACATTGTATAAATTACCATCTTCACCAATTGCAATTGACGAAATAACAGGTAAAAAATCACCTGCTAATAGGCTATTAATTAACGCTGGGTTATTTGGGCTACAAACCCCCACAGCCCCTAAGTCTGGATCCATCTGTTTCACTGAACAGCTAAAACCATCAGCTAATGATAAACCAACCGCAGACAAACCTGCTTGTAATGCTTTTGCCATTAATAGTTTATTTGATGTACCCGCTAATGCACCTGCAACATAAGGAATTTGATCGAATGGTGTAATACGCAAACCATTCTTCTTTTCACTTTTGATGTTCATTTTATTAAGTACATCTTCAACAATAATACCGCCGCCATGCACCAATAATAATGGACGTTGTTGTATTGCTAAATAAGCAGTTAACGCAGAAAAAAGATTCGTTAATGCTTGGTTGTTTTCTAATACTGCTCCGCCTAGCTTAATAAGTAACGGTTTTTGTTGTTGTGTCATCACTAACCGCCTTATAAAATTGAAGTCGTAATATTAAAGCCAAAACGCAGGTTAATACATTGCATCGCTTGCGAAGAAGCACCTTTTAATAAGTTGTCAATTGCACTAAATACTACTAAGTCTTCGCCATCAACCGCCCAACCTAAATCACAGAATGGTGTCCCTACTACGTTTTTAAGTGCAGGTAATGTCCCTTCCATTAAGCGTACAATTGGCTTATCTGCATAGGCACTTTGGTAAGCTTGACTCACTTGCTCTACAGTAACACCTTCATTTAACACAACATTGATACTCGCTAAAATACCACGTTTAAAACTACCAAGGTGCGGCGTAAAGACGACACTAGTCCCTAAATGTTGATCAATTTCAGGTTTATGGCGATGTGTAAACACGCCGTATGGTTGCAAACTAACTTCACAGAAACTACTTACTACACTCGCTTTACGTCCAGCACCACTTACACCACTGGTTGCATTAATAGTTGGCTTGATACCTTGTTTAATTAAGCCAGCTTCAAATAAAGGCTTAAGCGCCGTTAACGAAGCTGTCGTGTAACAGCCTGGTACAGCGATTAAGTCAGTTGTTTTAACTTGCTCGGCATTCCATTCAGCTAAACCATAAACCGCTTTTTCTAATAATTCAGGATATTGGTGTGTGAAACCATAGTATTTTTCGTAAAAGCCTGTTGATTGCACTCGAAAAGCACCAGATAGATCAAATACAACGGTATTTTCAGCTAAAAAAAGAGGCGCTAAGTCGTGGCTGACTTCATGCGCAGTAGCCAGTATAACAATATCAATATTTTCGCAAGCCGCTTTAATGCCACTTACACCCAGTGGTTGTAATGGTAAATCAACACAACCACGTAAATTGCCATATAACTCAGAGATCTTTTTGTCTTTATCCAAGCTACCTTCTGAAACATATAGTCCTGATAACTCAATACTTGGATGACGAGTTAAAAACTGCGCTAATTCAGCACCAGTATAACCACTTGCTCCAACCACGATTGCTTTTAACATAAAGAAAATTCCTGTTTCATTACTGACTTAAGAGATAATAAATAAATGCAAAAGGCACAAAAGTAATCACTACCTTTGGCCGAAAGCGATATTTTAAATCAAAGTGACTATTTATTCAATAAACATGAATAAATATACTATAAATGATAAGTTATTCATGTTTGGTTAAAAAAAACCAGATATTAAAGAACTAAAAAAAACGGAAAAAAATCAATAAGCAACTGATTAAAAACAACTTAATATTAAAAAAATAAATAATTAAGTACTTAAATTGTAAGCAATAAAAGAGTCAATTAAGTCATTTTGATGAGCATTTAAGTAGTTAGTAGCGATTTAAATTGCAAAAAATATTCAAAAAATCGCTCTTTTTTTAAATAACTAAATAATTTATTTATTAGACAGTATAAAAAGAGCTTTAATTTATCAGTGAATCGAGCATAGAATGAATTCAAGCGAGATCGCCATGAAGCGATTTTTGAGCCTTAATTTATTCAGATAATAAACATGCAATGACATGCTTATGAGCAGTCTATTTGATGAGCGAGGCAGTATTTTAATGCGTGTTTAAATGCTTCTCCATTATTGCTAAGTACCAGTGTTTTACAGTTTAACTTCAAGGAATAGTATGTCATTACCCGCATTTACGGACCTATATAAAGGCCTTATAAAACTACCTTCTATTAGCTCAAGCGATAGTTCTTGGGATCAAAGTAACCTTGCCGTGATTAACCAATTAGCAGAATGGTTAGGAGATCTTGGTTTCGCTATTGATATTACAGAAGTCGCTGCAGCGCCAGGTAAATTCAACCTTGTTGCCACCCTAGGCAAAGGGGATGGCGGTTTATTATTAGCAGGACATACTGATACCGTGCCTTATGATGAAGGTAAATGGCAAACCGACCCATTTACCGTCACCGAAAAAGACAATCGTTTTTACGGTTTAGGTACCATTGATATGAAAGGTTTTTTTGCTTTTGTAATTGAAGCATTAAAAACTATGGAGCGTGAAAAATTTACTAAGCCTCTACGTATTCTTGCGACTGCCGACGAAGAAACAACTATGTCCGGTGCACAACAAATATCAGAGCAAAAGCACTTTAAACCTGATTATGCAGTAATTGGTGAGCCAACAGGAATGGTACCCGTCACCATGCATAAAGGGCATATGTCCGAAGGTATTCGCATTACCGGTAGAAGTGGGCATAGTTCAGATCCTGATAAAGGATTAAATGCCATCGATGTCATGCACCTGGTTTTATCAGAACTTAAAAAGGTACAACAGACCTTTAAAGACAAGTATCACAATCCACATTTTGAAGTACCGTATCCAACACTTAACTTTGGAGCGATCACTGGAGGCGATAGCCCCAACCGTATTTGTGGTTGTTGTGAATTACATATCGATATGCGCCCTATTCCAGGTGTTACTACTACAGAATTATTTATCACTGTAAAACAGGCTTTATCTGAAATTGAGAAACGTTACCCCAATAGCGTAGAAGTGTTTCATTTACATGAACCAATTCCTTCTTATGAGTGCCCGATTCACTCAGATCTTATTGATAATGCAGAGATTTATACAGGTAATAAAGCAACCAGCGCGAATTACTGTACCGAAGCGCCATTTATTCAAGCATTAGGTTGTGACACCATAGTATTAGGCCCTGGACATATTGCTCAGGCGCATCAACCTAACGAATATTTAGACCTTTCTTTTGTAAAACCGACCCAAGCGGTCATAGAAAAGCTCATTCAACGCTATTGTGTGTAATGGGTTGTTAATAGGCATTCTGTAATTTAGTTACAGGCATGCCTATTTAATAAATCGAAATAGTACAATGAAAAAGCACCTTGATTGACTAGGCGCTTCATTATGGTATTTTATTTAGTTCCACTACAAAAAATGTAATTTTATTACAATAATAAGGAAGTACGATGACAGAAACATATGCAAACTTACGAGGTAACGTGGGTTTATTAGGACAATTATTAGGTAAGAGTATCAGTGACCATCTTGGTGAACCCTTTCTTGAGAAAATTGAAACTATACGCCAACTGTCTAAATCATCTCGCGCTGGTAATGGGAAAGATGGTGAGCGCTTAATTGAAGTACTGTCTAATTTAAGCGATAACGAATTACTACCTGTCGCACGTGCATTTACTCATTTCTTAAATCTTGCAAATATTGCAGAGCAATTCCATGGCATTTCTCGCCACTGTGATTCAGAAGTTTGTGCACCCGATCCATTACAAACTTTAATTGCTAAACTAAAAAACAGTGACGTTTCAGAAGAGCAAATTGTTAAGTCTGTTTCTGAATTAAAAATGGATATGGTATTAACCGCACATCCAACAGAGATTACACGTCGTACTCTGATCAATAAACATACTGCGATCAACCAATGTTTAAGCCTATTAGAACTTACTGATATTTCAGATAAAGAGCGTGACCAACTATTAGTTCGTCTTGAGCAATTAATTACTCAAGCATGGCACACCAACGATATTCGTAAAAACCGTCCTACTCCGGTTGATGAAGCTAAATGGGGTTTTGCTGTTATTGAAAACAGCTTGTGGGAAGCCGTTCCACAATATGTCCGTGAATTAGATAAAACATTACAAGATGGTTTAGGCATTTCATTGCCACTTGATGCTTCTCCAATCAAATTTACTTCATGGATGGGTGGAGACCGTGACGGTAACCCATTTGTAACCGCGAAAGTAACAAAAGAAGTATTAATCACTAGCCGTTGGGTAGCAGTTAGCTTGTATCTTGAAGATATTCAGCAGTTAACGAAAGAGTTATCGATGGATAACTGTGACCCAGTATTACGTGCCATTGTTGGTGAAGAGGCTGATGAGCCGTACCGCGTTATTTTACGCAAGCTACGTAATGAATTAAAAGAAACTTTAACCGCGCTAAGTGCCACATTACAAGGTCACGATAGTACAGCTAAAGATATCATTGTCAGCACTAAACAACTAAAAGAGCCATTACAACAATGTTATGACTCACTTGTTAATATGGGCATGAAGTCTATTGCTAACGGTTTATTATTAGACATTCTACGTCGCGTAAACTGTTTCGGTGTTAACTTAGTTAAACTAGATATCCGCCAAGATGGTGAACGTCACGGCGATACTTTATCTGAGCTAACACGCTACTTAGGCATTGGTGATTACAATGCTTGGAGCGAAGAAGATAAGCAAGCCTTCTTACTACAAGAATTGAACAGTAAACGTCCACTGATCCCTACAGCTTGGGAGCCTTCAGCAGACGTACAAGAAGTACTAGATACTTGTAAAGTAGTTGCACAAACAGATCCTGAAGCATTAGGTATTTACATTATATCTATGGCACGTGAAGCATCTGACGTACTAGCAGTTCAACTATTATTAAAAGAAGTGGGCTGTCCATTCCGTATTCCGGTTGCTCCATTATTTGAAACACTAGATGATTTAAATAACGCAGCAGATGTAATGAAACGCCTGTATGCAGTTGACTGGTACCGTGGTTACATTGGCGGAGAGCAACATGTGATGATTGGTTACTCTGACTCAGCAAAAGACGCCGGTGTAATGGCAGCTAACTGGGCGCAGTACACATCACAAGAAGCATTGATCAAAATCAGTGAAGATAACGACATTCAACTAGTTCTATTCCACGGACGTGGCGGCACAATCGGTCGAGGTGGTGCTCCAGCACAACAAGCCTTATTATCGCAACCTCCTGGTTCATTGAAAGGTGGTTTACGTGTAACTGAACAGGGCGAGATGATCCGCTTCAAATTCGGTTTACCAAAAGTAGCGATCAACAGTTTAGATATTTACACTGCAGCTATTTTAGAAGCAAACTTACTGCCGCCACCAGCACCAAAACAAGAATGGCGCGATGTTATGCAGCAATTTGCTGAACAATCATGCGAGGAGTATCGTTACTTTGTTCGTGAAGAACCTGACTTTGTACCTTACTTCCGTAGCGTAACGCCTGAGCTAGAGCTAGGTAAATTAGCACTAGGTAGTCGCCCTGCGAAACGTAAAGCGAATGGTGGTGTTGAAAGCCTACGTGCAATCCCATGGATCTTTGCATGGAGTCAAAACCGCTTAATGCTACCAGCTTGGTTAGGCGCAGGGACTTCATTAAAAACGTTACTAGATGAAGGTAAAAAAGAGGTGTTACGTGAAATGTACGTAAACTGGCCTTTCTTCCATACACGTTTAGAAATGTTTGAAATGGTATTCATGAAAGCAGATGAAGAATTAACAAAATTCTACGAAGAGCGTTTAGTTCCAAAAGAGCTATGGCCTTTAGGTGAACGTCTGCGTGAAAATCTTAAACTAACACGTGAAACAGTATTAGAAACAATTCCTGATCATAAGTTAATGCAAGAACAACCATGGATTAAAGAGTCAATTAAATTACGTAATCCGTATGTTGACCCACTAAACATGTTACAAGCTGAGTTATTATCTCGTTCACGTTCATGCGAACAAAACGAAACAATTAACCCAGATATTGACCAAGCATTAATGGTAACCATCGCCGGTATTGCTGCTGGTCTTCGTAATACAGGTTAATCTCTACAAGATTTTTACTATTCCCAGCCCACTTTTGTCGATAGATAAAAGTGGGCTTTTTCTTTTTGGCTACCTTTCTATCAAACACTCCTCAACTGTTTTAGCAAAACTCCATATTTGACACATATTATTGGCCTTCAAGCATGCTAATCTGTTGTTATAGCAATTTCATTAAATACACGACCTAGTGTTGCACCAAAGAAAAATAGAGTCGATCGTTAATGAAATTAATCTCACGAAGCACAAGAGGCATTACTATGATGAAAGTTTACTTACCGTCTACATTAATTGGTTTGACCCTATTTTTGCAGGGCTGTGATAACAGTGAAGCGCATACAACTAATACAATAAGTGCTGCCGAATATAAAGGTTCAGGCTCAGTAACCTTCGGCATAGCGGAAACCACTACACCCAATCTATTTCCTAAAGGTGGTCGAGTGGCAGAAATAGGAACAATCAAAAGCATCAATGACAATACAACTTGGACAGTACCTGCGGCCGTCAACTTTACTAATGATAAAATTCCATTTGCTCCAGATTTATACAACGATTATGGTCAACGATATAACGACGCTAAAGCAGCCTTAGCAGCACTAGATACAAAAGATATAATTGAAATTGATGCTGATGGAGAAATAGTCACTGTTTATATATTTGCTGATAACTATTTTGAAATGTATATCAATGGCGTTGCTGTTGGTAAAGACCCGGTTCCTTTCACTCAATTCAATGCCAATATCATTCAATTTAAAGTGAAAAAGCCTTTTGATGTCGCAGTATTAGCGGTTGATTGGGAAGAAAACTTAGGCACAGGTACGGAGTCTAATCGTGGTGTTTCAGCACACCCTGGTGATGGAGGTTTTGTTGCCGTGTTTAAAAATGCAGATGATCAAACTATCGCCATCACAGATAGTACTTGGAAAGCACAAAACTATTATACCTCTCCAATCACAGACTTGAGCTGCTTAACTGAATCTGGCACTTCTCGTTTATCAACGCAATGTACTATAGAAGGAACTAATGATGCTTCTGTTTTATATGGAGTACATTGGGCAATACCAAAAGGTTGGGAGAAGCAAGGTTACGATGATAGTCAATGGCCTGCTGCAACAACCTTTAGTAATGACACTGTCGGTGTTGATAACAAAAAATCATATACCAACTTTACCGACATTTTTGACAATACAGAGCAAGATGCACAATTTATTTGGTCTACTAATTTAAACTTAGATAATAAAATTTTGTTAAGAAAAACAGTCGCGAAATAAAGCATGTTATTCACCTAAAAAAGATTATAACCGAGGATGCTGACTTCCTTGGTTATAATAATGTTTGCGCCGAGATTGGATATGTTAATATTAGCTTTTTAAGCTAGATTCGGTAATAACATGACAAACGAAATAACAATTAAACAACTTGATGCATTAGGTTTACGCTGCCCAGAGCCAGTAATGGTCATTCGAAAAACGGTACGTAAACTCGCAACAGGCGATATGTTAGAAATCATTGCTGACGATCCAGCAACCACTCGAGATATACCCAGTTTTTGTCGTTTTATGGAACATCAGTTAGTTGAGGCGCAAACCGACACTATCCCCTACCGTTATATCATCAAGAAAGGCTTAAAATAATATTTTTGAAAGAGATACTACTTATTAAATAATTTATAAGTTTTTCTAAGCTTTACCAACCTTACCTAGATACTAGCCAATAAAGATTATTGATCATATAATGATGTTAATTTGAGACGTAAAAACGCCCCCCATATATACAGGTATTAAACATTTTATTGTCTCACCTTAAACAAATGGATTTTGTTTATTGATCATTTAAGTACTCCTTAGGAATAAAGAAGTGGATTTATAACAGGTTAATCGAACCTTAAATAAACGCTCAATATTAAGGTAAGAATATATGGATCTGTTTTGTACTAAGTACTTACGTTTAATGTGGCTTGAGTTCCCACAGTTGATATCGGGCCTTCTTAAATTAACTTATTTATTCTCATACTGCTTATTATTTTTAACCTCTACTCTTTTTTATAATACAAGCTATGCCGCAACCAATAAGCCGCCACCAGTAGAGCACAGTGATTTATCACCAACACAATTATTAAAACAAGCAGAAACTTTCCGGTTTATTGACCAACAGAAAGGTATTAAACTTGCCAACAAAGCATTACAACAAGCCGATATCAATGGTGAGGCATTACTATGTGCTAATGCTCATAATCTACTAGGTGATTTAAACAGAAGAATCAGCGACACCAATCAATCCAAATATCATTTTTTACAAGCAGCAGATATTTATCAAAGTATAGATGCCGAGGAACAACACATTCTTGCATCGGTTGACTATCTTCATACCCTATCCACTGAAGGCCTTCATTATCAAGTTGAAGATAAAATAAATGACACAATCAGCCTTGCTAAAGAGTATGGTCATCCTTATCCCATTGCAATGGCATTGATTGTAAAAGGAAGAAGCCAATATAAGTTAAAACAATATGACGCTTCAATTGAACAATATTCAGAGGCACTAAATTATTTAACTGAATCTGACTATAAAGTACAAAAAGAACGGGCTGAAACCTTTACCAAAATCGCTGAATCTTATAAAAGGTTAAAAGATCGAACCCTCATCGGAACAGCATACAAAAGTGCATTAGATATTTATACAAAGATACAAGATCACAAGTCAATGGCTCGCACATTGAATGCACTATCAGAGGTGGAACGAAATTTAAAAAATTATAAAGTTGCTCTTGATTACTCGTTAAAAAGCATTGACATACAGCGGTCGATCAATGACCAGATTGGCTTAGCAAAAGCCCTTTCCGGTGCAGGTATCATCTATCGATTTATTGGTTTATATGAAAAGTCACTGTCTTTTATGTACCAATCTCACTTAATTTATAAACAACTCAACCATACTAAAGGGTTGGCCAAAACATCCAACCAAATGGGATTAATTTATACTCGTTTGCATGAGTACGAGCAAGCCAAGTCTTTTTACAATTTAACCATTAACCTCCCTGAACACCAAGTTGAAACAAAAACATTAGCCTCGGCTTTGCGGGAATTGGCAGTGATCGACATTGAGTCAGAAGATTACGAAGATGCAAAACAAAAAATTCTACGTGCGCATAAGATTTACCAGGGACAGGGTGATCACTTATATGAATCAATAACGGCGCGTATTATCGCCAACATATATCATGCTCAGAATGATGATGAAGCAGCTATTATTTTTTATAAGCGCTCTTTATCCTTAGCAATGGAGGCTAAAGATACGCTGTATCAGTTAAAAGCACAGATTCCGTTAGCTGAAGTATTAATTGACAGGGACATACAACAAGCTATTGAGTTACTAAAATCTTCCTTAGTACTTGCCACCACAATTAATTCAACAACCCACATGTTACATGTTTATCAAAAATTAAAAAAAGCTGAAAAGGCACAGCATAATTATAAAGCGGCTTTGTCCTATGCAGAGAAAGAACTCGCTTTATCAAAGGTGATTGAAAAACAAAAAAATGATGAAAGTCTAACGTTAGTTAAAGCTAAATTGTATTCACATAAGAAAGAGAGAGAACTCGCCTTATTAAAGGAAAAAACACAACGAGATGCTTTAGAATTAGCCAAAAAAACCAGTGAAGTTGCTCTTTCAGAACAAGCTCAAAAAATAGCCGAATTAGAGCTATCAAAAAACAAGTATGCGAATACCACACTCACTGCGTTATTAATTATCTGTTTACTCACCGTTTTATTTATCTATCGACGTTTTAATTACTCACGTCAACTCAACAAAAAACTAGATCAGTTAGCAACAAGAGACCCTCTGACTAACTGTTATAACCGCCGAGCATTATTTAACCTCATGAATGAAGTCTTTGAAGGATTAACTCCTAACGATGAATATTGTATTGTGCTTGTTGATATTGACCATTTTAAAAAGGTTAACGATATACATGGCCATAACATAGGAGATAAGGTGTTGTGTGATATCGCTGAAGTATTGAAAAATGGTATTCGTAAAGATGATATTACAGTGCGTTATGGTGGCGAGGAATTCTGCCTTACTTTAGCAGGTACACAACCAGAACAAGCAATGAAAATCGTAGAAAAAATACGTGAAAAAATTGAGTTAACAGCATTCAACGATATATATGTCACCTGTAGTTTTGGTGTTGCTTCTGTTCAATTTAATGCAACTACGCCTTCTGAGTTAATCCATCAAGCAGATGTGGCTCTTTATAAGTCAAAATCCTTAGGCCGTAATAAAGTAACCTTATGGAGTTCAAAAATGGCAACTCAATCTTCACCGGATTAACTTTCTCTAGGAAATACTCATTTCATTACAATTTTTGGTTGTATAAAAAAGTGCATATAACTCAATAACAAACCAATTTGGTGCTAAAAAGAAAATTGCTTTATTTGATACTCCTCAAGCTTTTGATTTTGTTAAATTATATTTTATTGAATACTTGGCACAAGTTTTTCATGAGTTATGTGATGGAGTAATCTATAAAAAATAGATAACGCGCCTTTATGCCATTATAAAAATACTCATATTAGCTGTACCTAACCAAAGAACAGCAAGTTAAGTTGTAACTGTAATTGCATCGAAGGCAGAAAAACAACAGCAAATGATACTCGCTAACTATAAATAAGGTTGCCTCTCTCGCTTATTGGAGTCTTATGATAAATGCACTAATACCAGTCACCTCTTTGCTTATGTCCAGTGCATTGTTACTACTTGGGCATGGTTTATTACTTACTCTACTGCCTATTGCCGCTAACTCATTCGGCTTTTCCGATACACAAGTTGCTTTAACAGGATCTGCTTACTTCTTAGGCTTTGTTTCAGGCTGCTTAACCACTCCTTTTATGTTAAAACGCGTGGGTCATATTCGTAGTTTTGCCGTACTAGCCACTTCTTATACTGTGGTCATTTTAATCTTTCCTTTATTACCTGAATTTTATGCTTGGATGATATTGCGATTCTTAATCGGTTTAGTTATTTCAGGTCTATACATGATTATCGAAAGCTGGCTTAACGGTAATGCAACACCGCAAAATAGAGGTTCTATCCTATCTATTTATACCACGCTAAATTTAATCATGGTGATGTGCGGACAGCAGTTATTCAACTTAGGTAACGTACAAGATACGATGTTATTTAGCTTAGCAGCTATATTGATTTCGATTGCTATTATCCCGATTTCATTAACTCGCCACGCTGCACCAACTATGGTTCAGCAGGTTAAACTGAATATGTATAAAGTATGGGAGCACTCTCACATTGCGTTAATTGGCGCAGTTGTCGCAGGGTTAGTCACCGGTGCCTTTTGGTCTTTAGCCCCTATTTATGCGAAAGCTAATAATTTCAATAATATTCAAGTAGGGTTATTTCTATCAGCTACTGTATTGGGAGGAGCATGCTTTCAGCTTCCTTTAGGTAAAATATCCGATAAAATGGACCGTCGAAGTGTACTAATGTACTCCGCATTAATAGGCTCTATCGTCTCCTTGACCTTTTTTTATTTACCGCAACTTGTCCCCTCTTTTGCTGGATGGCCAGCTTTTGTGTCAGCCTTTTTTTGGGGAGGAACTTGCATGACGTTATATGCAATCTGTTTAGCTCACGCTAACGATAATGCAACTTCAGAAGATTTTGTAGAAATCAGTAGTGCAATGTTAATTACTTTAGGGTTATCTTCTGCTATCGGTGCACCATTAGCTTCTCTCAGTATGAGTCAATTGGGAGCAAATGGCCTATATGCTTTTACAGGGTCCTGTCTCATATTATTCTTTATTATTGTTCTATTTAGACGCCGCAGTCATATTTCACCTTCTATCTTAGAAGAAAAAGAAGAGTTTCGTACGGTAACCGATATGGCAGGCCCTACTGCCTATGAAATGGATCCAAGGACAGAGACAGAAGTAGAAACGCTAATAAAAGAAGAAACCATCACTGCATCGGAAAACAATGCTATGAAATAATATAATTTGTGTACTTAACTCGAAAGATTAACCTGAACCCCATGACAAATTAGTTAACTTTGCGTATTAATTAATATTAATAGACAAAGGAAACATAGATGTTAAATGAACCGCAAAAAAACCACTTCAATAAGCTATATCATGGGGAAATGGGGCTAGCTAAAACAATTTGGTTATACGCTGCCATAATCAACTGTTGCTTAATCGGCTTTTTTCTTATTCCCTTCAATGATGTTATTGAAGTGGCTCTTTTGTTCTTTATCTTGGCTTATAACCTAATAGTAATGTCTGGTATTTGGGCTGCCTCAGAAAAATATAAAGGTAAATATCTTTGGATAGCCTTGAGCAAATGCCTATTAATATTAAGTTACTTTGTATGGGCTATTGGCGCCTTTACAGCGATTAACTGGTTTCTGATCCTATAAACTATCTCTGATCATCAATATCAATTCCCCTCTTATAGATAACAATAAATTATTATAATGATAAAATATAATAATTTTAAGTTATTCAAAAGCAAGCGTACTATCTCCTCATCGAAACAAAACATGTAATAAGCAATGCATGTAATAAATGAAATAAAAGTAGGAGAACGTTATGAAAATGAATCACGTTGGTTTAATGGTTGGCGATATGGACAAAGCTGTTGAGTTTTATACTAAAGCGCTAGGTCTTCGCATCGTTATGAATAACACTAAAGTACAAGAAGAACGCGAAACAGCTATTGGCAGAATGTGTGTTGCGGTATTTGGTGAAGGCTTCAAAGGCTTTAATATTGCACACTTAGTAACAACTGATGGTATCGGTGTTGAATTATTTGAGATGAAAGATCGTCAAGAACGCCATGAAGTTGATTTCTCTCGCCTTGGTATTTTCCACTTCTGTCTACAAACAGATGATTTTGAAGGTGCTATTGCACGTACTGAACAATACGGCGGTAAAGTGCGTATGGATATCATGCGTTACCATCCAGAAGATGATAGCAAACCAGCTAAAATGGTTTACTTAGAAGACCCGTTTGGTAACTTATTTGAGTTCTATTCACACACTTACGAAGAAACTTACGCAACTGACTATTCGTAATAAATATCGACCAACAAAGGCTGCTTAATAAAGTGGCCTTTTTACTATTAACCAGCAACCACTATGTAAGTAATACTTAAATTAAAACAATACTGTATTATAAATTCCCGTTAACTTGAATTTATAATAAAAAGATAGAATCTGCCCCTTTTACAGGCTTCTTTTAACATAAAGTCATATTAATCAGCCCCAAAAGTAATCATTTAATTAATCCCCTAAAAATTAATTTTAACAATTATTCAGAAGTCTAATAAGCAATTTTATCAATATGTTTAAACGACAATATAATCAAACTAAAGCACACTAAGTACCTAACGATTCTGAGTGTGCTTAGATTATGGTCGCTAATTTATATTGTTTCTTCCATCTCATCTGTAGATGAAGTTGCTGCATACATATCTGTATCGTCAGAGACAATCAGAGCTCCATCCTCAATTAACCCATTAATGATAGTCACATCTTCACTTCCGTACTCAGTCACAACATCAACATCCTCTAAAACGATATATTGTGTTACTTCATCATTAACCACTTCAATAGTGGTATTCGCAATACCTTCACTATCTGTATCAACAGAGAAGTTTAAGTAGGAATCTAATGTATTACTGGTTGCATCAACGAGTAGATCGCTTAAATCGAGTACGTCTTCTCCATCGATATCAAAATCAGTAATGGTATCGATATTATTATTAGCACTACTATCGAATTCCCAAATATAAGTATCAGATCCTTCACCACCAGTTAATATGTCATTACCTAAACCACCGGTTAACATATCATCGCCATCTCCACCAACTAACGTGTCATCTGCATCTGTTCCAACAAGAATACTATCAACACCATTCACGGTAACAGTGGCAGCGGCAACATCCGTTTTAACACCATCACTTACAGTGTATTCGATATCAAAGGTTTGTGAGTCGCCTTCATTTAGGGTTGCTCCTAATGTTTCACTTGGGGTAAAGACTATCTCTCCATTCACAAGTTCACCTGTACCAACAATGACACCACCTGCAGTCACATCGACTGCATCACCGCCTTCACTCACACTTTGCCCTTGGATCTCAGTAATAGTAATGTCATCATTGTCGCTGTCACTATCATTAGATAGTACATCGATAGCTATTGAGTTATTCTCATCAGTAAAAATACTCCCTTCTGTTAAAGAGGTATCTACTGAAGGTAAATCATCAGTAACATCTACAACTGTATCTGCATCATCGTAATTGATATCAAGAGTAAGTACTTCTGTTGTTTCACTACCATCTGCTTGTGTTCTGGTAAAAGTAATTTCATCTGAAATTGTTCTTGAAAGTGTCATATTTTGTACTACATAGGTACCATTAGATCCTGACGTTGTTAATTCAAAATAATCAACGGGTGTATCAGTCGTAAACGAATAAACATCTGAGTAAGTACCACTTTCTCTGTAAGCAGATTGTGTTTCTGTCGTCCCATCTTCGAAGTAAGCAGTTATGCTTACCTGAGTAGCACTGTTACTAGACTCATCAAAGAAACCACCTAACCCATCAAGCGTAAAACTCACCTCATTGATATTTTCACCTACAACGTCTATAACCAGTGTTTCTCCCCTGCTTAGTCCTGTTCCATCAGCGTTACCAATACCATTGCCTATATGAGTATTACCATTCCAAGCAGTTAATACTTTTGAATCGTTTTCACTTGTTGTTGTTATAGAAGTTGTAATTGTTGCATTGTTAATAACAGCTACTGCTTCTGTCCCTTCCTCATTAACTGTTCCCCAATCACTAACACTAGCCACAAAGCTTTCACTACCGTCATCACCAAATGATCCCACTTGAATATCAACAGAGTTAAGCTTAACTTCCTCTTCATCAGGGATGAATCGAACCTCAGAATCTGAGTCATATTCGTCCCCAATAACCATATCAACCCAAACACCATCTACTGATACTTGCACTGTTCCATATTCTGGCTCTTCATCGAGACGGATTGTTGTTGCATAAGTCATTTCAGTATCATTAACGGCAGTAGGTGCATAATCAACTCCATTAATAGTTATCTCTATATCCTGAGTATTACCATCTGTTGTATTGACGGTAATAATATCAGTTAAGGTCTCACCATTATCAAGAGCTTGTATTTCAGCTTGTGTGTTGTCAGCTTCATACGTCCAATTGCCATCAGAATCGATAGTAACAGTGCCATAGGCACCGATTACTGATTCAGCTTCAAAGGTAGTTGTATCTGCGGTATCCAAGTCCGTTAGAGATAATGTACCATTGGTAGTTAATATACTTTCATCATCATCTTCAGTAACTTCGCCCGTTGCTTGACCAGTCACAACTGATAGATCATCAGTACCATTTATAGTTATTGTAATATCTTGTTCAGCCCCATTTAAGGACACAGTATAAACTTCAGTTAAAGTCTCGCCATCAGCTAAATACTGCACATCGTTATTATCGACTTCATATGACCAATTACCATCTGAATCAATAGTTAACTCTCCGAGTGCACTACTCCCTGCTGTTGAAGTAGCAAAGGTTACTGTTGGTGAAAAACTACTTCTATCTGAATCGTCGACATCAATAAAAGTGATTTTTCCTGAATCTGTTAATACCATATCAGTGCTATCTTCAATCACTTCGCCTTCTGCACTATCACCAACACTACTATCTACTATGATTTCAGTAGGATCTTCCGCACCAATAATGTCAATGGTGATAGTTTCTTGGGTACCATTTAAAGTAACTGTGTATATCTCAGTGATTTTTTCACCTTCATCTAGGTACTGAACCAATGAGTTATCTACGCTATAACTCCAATTACCATCATTTTCTACAGTAACAGAGCCCAATTGACCTAAACTTGAAGTCGAACTTGTAAAGTTGACTTCTGGCTCAAAAGAGGCGCTATCAGAAGAGTCCGCATCACCAAATTCAAAAGTATCACTTGTTGTTAAAAACCCTGGGGTGTCTGTATCATCATCCTCAAAAAGCCTAGCAAACGCATCACTAGAGCCTACTGGTTCAATAGTAGTCGGATCATCAGCTCCATTAATAGTAACTGTAATATCATGTGTAGTACCGTTTAGCGTCACTGTGTAGACTTCTACCAATGACTCACCCTCACCTAAATATTGAACAGCGCTGTTCTCAACCTCATAAGTCCAGTTACCATTTGCATCAATAGAGATTTCACCTAAAGCGGTATCCCCTTCATTCTCAGGAGAGAACTCAACAGTAGGCGCAAAATTTTCACTGTCTTCAGTATCTACATCAGAGAATGTTAATGTACCTGAGTCCGTTAAGGTTTGAGTTGCACTTACTTCTTGATCCTCGGTCACTTCACCATTATCACTATCTGAAGCTCCCACTAAAATTTCAGTCGGATCATCCACTGGGTTAATAGTGACACTAACCGTTTCTTCAGTACCTTCTTCATTGGTATAAGTGAAAGTATCTGTTCCATTGAAGTTAGTATTTGGCGTATAAGTAACAGTGCCATCATTATTCAATACAACCGTACCATTCACGCCATCAGTTACTGAAGTGACAGCAGATACCTCACTATCTTCATCTGTGTCATTCGCTAAGACGTCAATTATGACGGGTGTATCTTCATCAGTAATAGTTGAGTCAGAGTTGGTAATAGTTGGGTCATCAACAATAGTCACACTTGGTTCAACGCTTACTGCATCGCCATCAACCGTGCCGTCGTTTGGCGTTAAGGTAAACGCTGGTAATTCTTCGCCACTATTGACTAAGTCAGCACCGGCTTGGGTTAATACCACCGCGCCATCAATCAGTGCATAATTCACCGTGTCACTTAAGGTCACAGTGACCTCGTCGCCATCTTCATCGAAGGTCTCAAAGGTCGCCACTTCTGCGCCAGCAACGGCGCTGCCGTCGTCTTCGGTGAAGTCATTGCTGGTTAAGATAGTGATTTCTGGTGCATCGTTTACGGTGGTCACACTTGGATCAACGCTTACTGCGTCGCCATCTGTTGTATCATCGTTTGGCGTTAAGGTGAAAGCAGGTAATTCTTGACCACTATTCACTAATGCTGCGCCCGCTTCTGTCAGTACCACTGAGCCGTCTACTAAGGCATAGTTCACCGTGTCGCTTAGCGTAACCGTCACCTCATCGCCATCTTCATCGAAGGTCTCAAAGGTCGCCACTTCTGCGCCAGCAACCGCAATACCATCATCTTCAGTAAAGTCATTGCTGGTTAAGATAGTAATTTCTGGAGCATCATTCACGGTCTCAACACTTGGATCAACGCTTACTGCATCGCCATCAACCGTGCCGTCGTTTGGCGTTAAGGTGAAGGCCGGTAATTCTTGACCACTGTTGACTAAGTCAGCACCGGCTTGGGTTAATACCACTGAGCCGTCTACTAAGGCATAATTCACCGTGTCACTTAAGGTCACAGTGACCTCGTCGCCATCTTCATCGAAGGTCTCAAAGGTCGCCACTTCTGCGCCAGCAACGGCGCTGCCGTCGTCTTCGGTGAAGTCATTGCTGGTTAAGATAGTGATTTCTGGTGCATCGTTTACGGTGGTCACACTTGGATCAACGCTTACTGCGTCGCCATCTGTTGTATCATCGTTTGGCGTTAAGGTGAAAGCAGGTAATTCTTGACCACTATTCACTAATGCTGCGCCCGCTTCTGTCAGTACCACTGAGCCGTCTACTAAGGCATAGTTCACCGTGTCGCTTAGCGTAACCGTCACCTCATCGCCATCTTCATCGAAGGTCTCAAAGGTCGCCACTTCTGCGCCAGCAACCGCAATACCATCATCTTCAGTAAAGTCATTGCTGGTTAAGATAGTAATTTCTGGAGCATCATTCACGGTCTCAACACTTGGATCAACGCTTACTGCATCGCCATCAACCGTGCCGTCGTTTGGCGTTAAGGTGAACGCTGGTAATTCTTCGCCACTATTGACTAAGTCCGCACCGGCTTGGGTTAATACCACCGCGCCATCAATCAGTGCATAATTAACTGTGTCGCTTAGCGTAACCGTCACTTCGTCACCATCTTCATCGAAGGTCTCAAAGGTCGCCACTTCTGCGCCAGCAACCGCGCTGCCGTCGTCTTCGGTAAAGTCATTGCTAGTTAGAATGGTGATTTCTGGTGCATCATTTACGGTGGTCACACCTGGATCAACGCTTACTGCGTCGCCATCAACCGTGCCGTCGTTTGACGTTAAGGTGAACGCTGGTAATTCTTCGCCACTATTGACTAGCGCAGCGCCGGCTTCAGTTAGCACAACCGTACCATCTACTAAGGCATAGTTCACGGTATCGCTTAGCGTAACCGTCACTTCGTCGCCATCTTCATCGAAGGTCTCGAAAGTCGCCACTTCTGCCCCAGCAACCGCGCTACCATCATCTTCGGTAAAGTCATTGCTAGTTAGAATAGTAATTTCAGGTGCATCATTCACGGTGGTCACACTTGGATCAACGCTTACTGCGTCGCCATCAACCGTGCCGTCGTTTGGCGTTAAGGTGAACGCTGGTAATTCTTCGCCACTGTTGACTAGCGCAGCGCCAACTTCAGTGAGCACAACCGTACCATCTACTAAGGCATAGTTCACGGTATCGCTTAGCGTAACCGTCACCTCGTCACCATCTTCATCGAAGGCCTCAAAAGTCGCCACTTCTGCGCCAGCAACCGCACTACCATCATCTTCGGTAAAGTCATTGCTGGTTAAGATAGTAATTTCTGGGGCATCATTTACGGTGGTCACACCTGGATCAACGCTTACTGCGTCGCCATCAACCGTGCCGTCGTTTGGCGTTAAGGTGAACGCTGGTAATTCTTCGCCACTGTTGACTAGCGCAGCGCCGGCTTCAGTTAGGACAACCGTACCATCTACGATTTCGTAGTTCACGGTATCGCTTAGCGTAACCGTCACTTCGTCGCCATCTTCATCGAAGGTCTCGAAAGTCGCCACTTCTGCCCCAGCAACCGCGCTACCATCATCTTCAGTAAAGTCATTGCTAGTTAAGATAGTGATTTCTGGTGCATCATTCACGGTCGCAACACTTGGATCAACGCTTACTGCGTCGCCATCTGTTGTACCGTCGTTTGGAATTAAGGTAAATGCGGGTAACTCTTCGCCGCTGTTGACCAGTGCTGCACCGGCTTCAGTGAGCACAACCGTACCATCTACGATTTCGTAGTTAACGGTATCGCTTAAGGTGACTGTCACCTCATCGCCATCTTCATCGAAGGTCTCAAAGGTCGCCACTTCTACGCCAGCAACCGCGCTACCATCATCTTCAGTAAAGTCATTGCTAGTTAGAATGGTGATTTCTGGTGCATCATTTACGGTGGTCACACCTGGATCAACGCTTACTGCGTCGCCATCAACCGTGCCGTCGTTTGGCGTTAAGGTGAACGCTGGTAATTCTTCGCCACTATTGACTAAGTCCGCACCGGCTTGGGTTAATACCACCGCGCCATCAATCAGTGCATAATTAACTGTGTCGCTTAGCGTAACCGTCACTTCGTCACCATCTTCATCGAAGGTCTCAAAGGTCGCCACTTCTGCGCCAGCAACCGCACTACCATCATCTTCAGTAAAGTCATTGCTGGTTAAGATGGTAATTTCTGGTGCATCATTCACGGTGGTCACACTTGGATCAACGCTTACTGCGTCGCCATCAACCGTGCCGTCGTTTGGCGTTAAGGTAAACGCTGGTAATTCTTCGCCACTATTGACTAAGTCAGCACCGGCTTGGGTTAATACCACCGCGCCATCAATCAGTGCATAATTCACCGTGTCACTTAAGGTCACAGTGACCTCGTCGCCATCTTCATCGAAGGTCTCAAAGGTCGCCACTTCTGCGCCAGCAACCGCACTACCATCATCTTCGGTAAAGTCATTGCTGGTTAAGATAGTAATTTCTGGTGCATCATTCACGGTGGTCACACTTGGATCAACGCTTACTGCGTCGCCATCAACCGTGCCGTCGTTTGGCGTTAAGGTAAACGCTGGTAATTCTTCGCCACTATTGACTAAGTCAGCACCGGCTTGGGTTAATACCACCGCGCCATCAATCAGTGCATAATTCACCGTGTCACTTAAGGTCACAGTGACCTCGTCGCCATCTTCATCGAAGGTCTCAAAGGTCGCCACTTCTGCGCCAGCAACG
Organism: Psychromonas sp. KJ10-5; assembly: GCF_055808325.1. Classification (NCBI taxonomy): domain Bacteria; kingdom Pseudomonadati; phylum Pseudomonadota; class Gammaproteobacteria; order Alteromonadales; family Psychromonadaceae; genus Psychromonas; species Psychromonas sp. KJ10-5. The sequence goes on from NZ_CM147864.1 coordinate 2,870,008, forward strand.
GCACTACCATCATCTTCAGTAAAGTCATTGCTGGTTAAGATAGTAATTTCTGGTGCATCATTCACGGTGGTCACACCTGGATCAATGCTTACTGCATCACCATCAACCGTGCCGTCGTTTGGCGTTAAGGTGAAGGCCGGTAACTCTTGACCACTGTTGACTAAGTCAGCACCGGCTTGGGTTAATACCACTGAGCCGTCTACTAAGGCATAGTTTACTGTGTCGCTTAGCGTAACCGTGACCTCATCGCCATCTTCATCGAAGGTCTCAAAGGTCGCCACTTCTGCGCCAGCAACCGCACTACCATCATCTTCGGTAAAGTCATTGCTGGTTAAGATGGTAATTTCTGGAGCATCATTCACGGTCTCAACACTTGGATCAACACTTACTGCGTCGCCATCAACCGTGCCGTCGTTTGGCGTTAAGGTGAACGCCGGTAATTCTTCGCCACTGTTGACTAATGCTGCGCCGACTTCAGTCAGTACCACTGAGCCTTCTAGTAAGGCATAGTTTACTGTGTCGCTTAGCGAAACCGTGACCTCATCGCCATCTTCATCGAAGGTCTCAAAGGTCGCCACTTCTGCGCCAGCAACGGCGCTGCCGTCGTCTTCGGTGAAGTCATTGCTAGTTAAGATAGTGATTTCTGGTGCATCATTCACTATCGAAACACCTGGATCAACGCTTACTGCATCGCCATCAACCGTGCCATCGTTTGGCGTTAAGGTGAAGGCCGGTAACTCCTCGCCACTGTTGACTAAGTCAGCGCCGGCTTCAGTGAGCACAACCGTACCATCTACGATTTCGTAGTTCACGGTATCGCTTAAGATGACTGTCACTTCATCGCCATCTTCATCGAAGGTCTCGAAAGTCGCGACTTCTGCCCCAGCAACCGCGCTGCCGTCGTCTTCGGTGAAGTCATTGCTGGTTAGAATGGTAATTTCTGGTGCATCATTCACTGTCGCAACACTTGGATCAACACTTACTGCATCGCCATCTGTTGTACCGTCGTTTGGCGTTAAGGTGAACGCTGGTAATTCTTGACCACTATTCACTAATGCTGCACCGGCTTCAGTGAGGACAACCGTACCATCTACCATTTCGTAGTTAACGGTATCGCTTAAGGTGACTGTCACTTCATCGCCATCTTCATCGAAGATCTCAAAGGTCGCCACTTCTGCGCCAGCAACCGCACTACCATCATCTTCAGTAAAGTCGTTGCTGGTTAGAATGGTAATTTCTGGTGCATCATTCACGGTCGCAACACTTGGATCAACGCTTACTGCGTCGCCATCTGTTGTGCCGTCGTTTGGCGTTAAGGTGAACGCTGGTAACTCTTGACCACTGTTGACTAAGTCAGCACCGGCTTGGGTTAATACCACTGAGCCGTCTACTAAGGCATAGTTTACTGTGTCGCTTAGCGTAACCGTGACCTCATCGCCATCTTCATCGAAGGTCTCGAAAGTCGCCACTTCTGCCCCAGCAACGGCACTACCATCATCTTCGGTAAAGTCATTGCTGGTTAAGATAGTGATTTCTGGTGCATCATTCACGGTGGTCACACCTGGATCAACGCTTACTGCATCACCATCAACCGTGCCGTCGTTTGGCGTTAAGGTGAAGGCCGGTAATTCTTCGCCACTGTTGACTAAGTCAGCGCCGGCTTCAGTGAGGACAACCGTACCATCTACGATTTCGTAGTTCACGATATCGCTTAAGGTGACCGTCACTTCGTCGCCATCTTCATCAAAAGTCTCGAAAGTCGCCACTTCTGCGCCAGCAACCGCGCTACCGTCATCTTCAGTAAAGTCATTGCTGGTTAAGATAGTAATTTCTGGAGCATCATTCACGGTGGCCACACCTGGATCAACACTTACTCCATCGCCATCTGTTGTGCCGTCGTTTGGCGTTAAGGTGAAAGCAGGTAACTCTTGACCACTGTTGACTAAGTCAGCACCGGCTTGGGTTAATACCACTGAGCCGTCTACTAAGGCATAGTTTACTGTGTCGCTTAGCGTAACCGTGACCTCATCGCCATCTTCATCGAAGGTCTCGAAAGTCGCCACTTCTGCCCCAGCAACGGCACTACCATCATCTTCGGTAAAGTCATTGCTGGTTAAGATAGTGATTTCTGGTGCATCATTCACGGTGGTCACACCTGGATCAACGCTTACTGCATCACCATCAACCGTGCCGTCGTTTGGCGTTAAGGTGAAAGCCGGTAATTCTTGACCACTATTGACTAGCGCAGCGCCGGCTTCAGTGAGCACAACCGTACCATCTACGATTTCGTAGTTCACGATATCGCTCAAGGTGACCGTCACTTCATCGCCATCTTCATCGAAGGTCTCGAAAGTCGCCACTTCTGCGCCAGCAACCGCGCTGCCGTCATCTTCGGTAAAGTCATTGCTGGTTAGAATGGTAATTTCCGGTGCATCGTTTACGGTGGTCACACCTGGATCAACGCTTACTGCATCGCCATCTGTTGTGCCATCGTTTGGCGTTAAGGTGAACGCCGGTAATTCTTCGCCACTATTGACTAAGTTAGCACCCGCTTGGGTTAATACCACTGAGCCGTCTACTAAGGCATAGTTTACTGTGTCGCTTAGCGTAACCGTGACTTCATCGCCATCTTCATCGAAGGTCTCAAAGGTCGCCACTTCTGCGCCTGCAACGGCGCTGCCGTCGTCTTCGGTGAAGTCATTGTTAGTTAAGATAGTTATTTCTGGAGCATCATTCACGGTGGTTACACCTGGATCAACACTTACTACGTCGCCATCAACCGTGCCGTCGTTTGGCGTTAAGGTGAACGCCGGTAATTCTTGACCACTGTTGACTAAGTCTGCGCCGGCTTCAGTGAGCACAACCGTACCATCTACTAAAGCATAGTTAATGGTATCGCTTAAGGTGACCGTCACCTCATCGCCATCTTCATCGAAGGTCTCAAAGGTCGCCACTTCTGCGCCAGCAACCGCGCTGCCGTCGTCTTCGGTAAAGTCATTGCTAGTTAGAATGGTGATTTCTGGTGCATCACTTACGGTGGTCACACCTGGATCAACGCTTACTGCATCACCATCAACCGTGCCATCGTTTGGCGTTAAGGTGAAGGCCGGTAATTCTTGACCACTGTTGACTAAGTCAGCGCCCGCTTGGGTTAATACCACCGCGCCATCAATCAGTGCATAATTTACTGTGTCGCTGAGCGTAACCGTGACCTCATCGCCATCTTCATCGAAGGTCTCAAAGGTCGCCACTTCTGCGCCAGCAACCGCACTACCATCATCTTCCGTAAAGTCATTGCTGGTTAAGATAGTGATTTCTGGAGCATCATTCACGGTCGCAACACTTGGATCAACGCTTACTGCGTCGCCATCTGTTGTGCCATCGTTTGGCGTTAAGGTAAATGCGGGTAACTCTTCACCACTGTTGACTAAGTCAGCACCGGCTTCAGTGAGCACAACCGTACCATCTACGATTTCGTAGTTAACGGTATCGCTTAAGGTGACCGTCACTTCGTCGCCATCTTCATCGAAGGTCTCAAAGGTCACGACTTCTGCGCCAGCAACCGCACTACCATCATCTTCGGTAAAGTCATTGCTGGTTAAGATAGTGATTTCTGGTGCATCGTTTACGGTGGTCACACCTGGATCAACGCTTACTGCGTCGCCATCAACCGTGCCGTCGTTTGGCGTTAAGGTGAACGCTGGTAATTCTTCGCCACTGTTGACTAGCGCAGCGCCGGCTTCAGTTAGGACAACCGTACCATCTACGATTTCGTAGTTCACGGTGTCGCTTAGCGTAACCGTCACTTCGTCGCCATCTTCATCAAAAGTCTCGAAAGTCGCCACTTCTGCCCCAGCAACGGCACTGCCATCATCTTCGGTAAAGTCATTGCTGGTTAGAATGGTAATTTCAGGTGCATCATTCACGGTCGTAACACTTGGATCAACGCTTACTGCGTCACCATCAACCGTGCCGTCGTTTGGCGTTAAGGTGAAGGCCGGTAATTCTTCGCCACTGTTCACTAAGTCTGCACCGGCTTCAGTGAGCACAACCGTACCATCTACGATTTCGTAGTTAACGGTATCGCTTAAGGTGACAGTGACCTCGTCGCCATCTTCATCGAAGGTCTCAAAGGTCGCCACTTCTGCACCGGCAACGGCACTACCATCATCTTCAGTAAAGTCATTGCTGGTTAAGATAGTAATTTCTGGTGCATCATTCACGGTGGTCACACCTGGATCAATGCTTACTGCATCACCATCAACCGTGCCGTCGTTTGGCGTTAAGGTGAAAGCAAGTAATTCTTGACCACTATTAACTAATGCTGCGCCGGCTTCAGTGAGCACAACCGTACCATCTACTAAGGCATAGTTTACTGTGTCGCTTAGCGTAACCGTGACCTCATCGCCATCTTCATCGAAGGTCTCAAAGGTCGCCACTTCTGCACCGGCAACGGCACTACCATCATCTTCAGTAAAGTCATTGCTGCTTAAGATAGTAATTTCTGGTGCATCATTCACGGTGGTCACACTTGGATCAATGCTTACTGCATCACCATCAACCGTGCCGTCGTTTGGCGTTAAGGTAAATGCAGGTAACTCTTGACCACTGTTGACTAAGTCAGCACCGGCTTGGGTTAATACCACTGAGCCGTCTACTAAGGCATAGTTTACTGTGTCGCTTAGCGTAACCGTGACCTCATCGCCATCTTCATCGAAGGTCTCAAAGGTCGCCACTTCTGCGCCAGCAACCGCGCTACCATCATCTTCAGTAAAGTCATTGCTGGTTAAGATAGTAATTTCTGGAGCATCATTCACGGTGGTCACACTTGGATCAACGCTTACTGCGTCGCCATCAACCGTGCCGTCGTTTGGAATTAAGGTAAATGCGGGTAACTCTTGACCACTGTTGACTAAGTCAGCACCGGCTTGGGTTAATACCACTGAGCCGTCTACTAAGGCATAGTTTACTGTGCCGCTTAGCGTAACCGTGACCTCATCGCCATCTTCATCGAAGGTCTCAAAGGTCGCCACTTCTGCGCCAGCAACCGCGCTGCCGTCGTCTTCGGTAAAGTCATTGCTAGTTAGAATGGTAATTTCTGGTGCATCATTTACGGTGGTCACACCTGGATCAACGCTTACTGCGTCGCCATCAACCGTGCCGTCGTTTGGCGTTAAGGTGAACGCTGGTAATTCTTCGCCACTGTTGACTAGCGCAGCGCCGGCTTGGGTTAATACCACCGCGCCATCAATCAGTGCATAATTAACTGTGTCGCTTAGCGTAACCGTGACCTCATCGCCATCTTCATCGAAGGTCTCAAAGGTCGCCACTTCTGCGCCAGCAACCGCGCTGCCGTCGTCTTCGGTGAAGTCATTGCTGGTTAGAATGGTGATTTCTGGTGCATCATTTACGGTGGTCACACCTGGATCAACGCTTACTGCGTCGCCATCTGTTGTGCCGTCGTTTGGCGTTAAGGTAAATGCGGGTAATTCTTCGCCACTATTGACTAATGCTGCGCCGGCTTCAGTGAGCACAACCGTACCATCTACGATTTCGTAGTTAACGGTATCGCTCAAGGTGACCGTCACCTCGTCGCCATCTTCATCGAAGGTCTCGAAAGTCGCCACTTCTGCGCCAGCAACCGCACTACCATCATCTTCGGTAAAGTCATTATTGGTTAAGATAGTAATTTCTGGTGCATCATTTACGGTGGCTACACCTGGATCAACGCTTACTGCATCGCCATCAACCGTGCCGTCGTTTGGCGTTAAGGTGAAAGCCGGTAATTCTTGACCACTATTCACTAATGCTGCACCGGCTTCAGTGAGGACAACCGTACCATCTACGATTTCGTAGTTAACGGTATCGCTTAAGGTGACCGTCACTTCATCGCCATCTTCATCGAAGGTCTCAAAGGTCGCGACTTCTGCGCCAGCAACCGTACTACCATCATCTTCGGTAAAGTCATTGCTAGTTAGAATGGTAATTTCTGGTGCATCATTTACGGTGGTCACACCTGGATCAACGCTTACTGCGTCGCCATCAACCGTGCCGTCGTTTGGCGTTAAGGTGAAAGCCGGTAATTCTTCGCCACTGTTGACTAGCGCAGCGCCGGCTTCAGTGAGCACAACCGTACCATCTACGATTGCGTAGTTCACGGTATCGCTTAGCGTAACCGTCACTTCGTCGCCATCTTCATCGAAGGTCTCGAAAGTCGCCACTTCTGCGCCAGCAACTGCGCTACCATCATCTTCGGTAAAGTCATTGCTAGTTAGAATAGTAATTTCAGGTGCATCATTCACGGTGGTCACACTTGGATCAACGCTTACTGCGTCGCCATCTGTTGTACCGTCGTTTGGAATTAAGGTAAATGCGGGTAATTCTTCGCCACTGTTGACTAGCGCAGCGCCGGCTTCAGTTAGGACAACCGTACCATCTACGATTTCGTAGTTAACGGTATCGCTTAAGGTTACCGTAACCTCATCGCCTTCTTCATCACTGGTTTCAAAAGTTGAAACCACAGCGCCTTCTACAGCACTACCGTCATCTTCAGTAAAATCATTTAAATTGGTAATTATTAAGCTAGGGGCATCGTTGACAGTGATTACGTTTGGAGCAACAGATACTGGATCACCATCGGTTAAACCATCACTTGGCGTTAAAGTGTAAGCAGGCAACTCTTCACCGCTGTTGACCATTGCTGCACCAGCTTCAGTTAAAACAACGGTATTATCAACAATCTCATAATTAACCGTATCGCTTAATATAATTGTAACTTCGTCGCCATCATCATCTGCTGTATCAAAAGTTGAAACAACAGCACCTTCTACAGCACTACCGTCATCTTCAGTAAAATCATTAGTATTAGTTATTGTTAAAGTAGGAGGTGTATTGATCGTCTCTGCATTGGAGTTTTCATCGGTATAAATTGTTGATTCTATATCATCATCAAAGCCTGCAGTTTCAAAATCAGTTGTTGCAATAGTTTCTTCACCGTCTCGATCAAAATCCACCAATGTAAAACCACCATCAGACTCTTCACCAGCTGCCGTTTCAATATCTAAATCTAAGACTTCTTCACCAAGTGCAAGTATCGCCTCAAGGTCATTGATGTCAATTTCAGTTTGCTGATTAGACTCAAGCGTATTAGTATTTTCTACTTCAGCTTGTAATATCTCATTGCCGTCTAACTCAGGTAGTAACAGTTCAGATACATCTAATGGCTCCCCAGTCGAATTTAACTGCTCTTCAGTTTGAACTAGCTTCTCCTCAGTTAACTCAACTTCAGAGGCATTATTTATATTTTCTGGACTGTTTTGTTCGGCCATGATGATTTTCCCACTTTAAATTTAATAATTATGTACGGCATGCTGGGCAATAGGATCAATAATAAAACTAAAAATTTACACCTCAAAAGTAATAACAATAGTTAAATATTGGGAAATAGTAAATTTGATTATTAGTTAATCTTTAACTCGAACACAAAAATAGCGTCATTTAGGGTTCTGAGTTTGCTATAGCTATAAGTAGAGCTAATTGGCCTTTGTAAAGAAGCAAAGTAGATTGATATAAATTAGATGAATTACACAACAGTAAATAAGTAATACTTTTTACTGTTGTGTAAACTATTTTTGATTTGTAAGAAAATTTTAAGCCTAAGGCCTTAATTTAATAAAAAGCGATTGAAAAGAAGTTTATTAATATCAAATCACATACTTTTAAGCAATATTAGGACCTAACCAACGCTCTGCAGTTTGCATATCCCAGCCTTTACGTTGAGCATAATCTTCTACTTGATCTGCTTGAATACCCGCAATGGCAAAGTAACGACTTTCAGGGTGAGAGAAAATCCAACCCGATACAGCAGCACCTGGATACATGGCATAGCTTGATGTTAATTGCATGCCAATCTCTTGTTCTACATTCATCAAGTCCCAAATAACGGCTTTTTCACTATGTTCAGGACAAGCTGGATAGCCAGGAGCTGGACGAATTCCTTGATATTTCTCACGAATTAAATCGTCATTATCTAAGGTTTCATCTGCTGCAAAGCCCCAGTACTCTTTACGTGTTTTTTGATGTAAATACTCGGCAAAGGCTTCCGCTAAACGATCACATACTGCTTGTACTAAAATCGCATTATAATCATCATTCTCTGCTTTGTAACGATCCGCAACTTCTCGCTCACCAATTCCTCCCGTTACAGCAAAAGCAGCAATATAATCAGCTACCCCCGTTGATTTAGGTGCAACGTAATCTGCTAATGAATGGTTAACAAAAGGTGCTTTTTTCTCTGTTTGTTGGCGTAATTGATTACTAACTTGCAACACCTTTGAACGTGTTTCATCACTGTAGATTTCAATATCATCACCAACACTGTTAGCCGGAAAAATCCCTACTATGCCTGATGCACTGATCTCGCCAGCCGCTTCTACTGTATCTAACATTTTCAATGCATCAGCAAATAAACGGGTTGCCTCTTCACCAACAACTTCATCCTTAAGGATACGAGGATATTTACCTGCTAATCCCCAAGTCATAAAAAATGGTGTCCAATCTATATATTCACGTAACACATTAATCGACATATTTTTTATAACTTGTACACCTAACTGATTAGGTACTTTTGGTTGGTAATTATCCCAATCTAATTTCGCCGCATTAGCACGTGCTTGTGCCAATCCGATAGGCGCACTGCGCGGACGTTTATTAGCATGTTGCTCACGTACACGTTGATAGTCTTGATTCAATTTCTCAACGAACTCTGGTTTATGTTTTGGGTTTAATAATTTCTGGCAAACTCCCACTGCACGGGAAGCATTAGACACATAAACAACAGGCTCATCGTAGTTTTGTTCTATTTTTACAGCAGTGTGTGCTTTAGAAGTTGTTGCACCACCAATCAATAATGGTAATTTCAGGCCTTGACGTTGCATCTCTTTAGCAACATACACCATCTCATCTAATGAGGGAGTGATAAGGCCTGACAAACCAATTAGATCAGCCTTTTCAGCAATGGCGGTTTTAATGATTTTTTCTGTAGGCACCATTACACCGAGGTCAATGATTTCATAGTTATTACATTGTAAAATAACCCCTACAATATTTTTACCAATATCGTGAACATCGCCTTTTACCGTCGCCATCACCACCTTACCATTGGTCGCTCCAACAGCTTTAGTGGCTTCAATAAATGGATTCAAATAAGCAACAGCTTGTTTCATTACCCGTGCTGATTTAACCACTTGTGGTAAGAACATTTTACCTTCACCGAATAAATCACCTACGATATTCATGCCGTCCATTAACGGCCCTTCAATCACTTCAATTGGCATATCAAAGCCTTGACGAGCTAATTCGGTGTCTTCTTCAATAAATTCAGTAATACCTTTAACAAGAGCATGAGCAATACGTTCATTCACAGGTAGGTTACGCCACTCAAGAGCTTTACTATCATCAACTTTTGCTGCGCCATCACCACGGTATTTTTCAGCAATATCGAGTAGTGCATCAGTGGCATTAGGATTACGATTTAATACGACGTCCTCTACTGCATCTTTTAATTCTTTTGGAATATCATCATAAATTGCTAGTTGAGCTGCGTTAACAATCCCCATGTCCATACCATTTTGGAAACAGTAATATAAGAACACGGCATGAATCGCTTCACGTACTGGATTATTACCGCGGAACGAGAAAGATACATTAGAAACACCACCAGAAATCATCGCATGAGGCAGATTATCTTTAATGTCTTTTACCGCATCGATAAAATCAACTGCGTAATTGTTATGCTCTTCAATACCTGTTGCAACCGCAAAAATATTAGGGTCAAAGATGATATCTTCAGGTGGGAAGCCCACTTGATTAACAAGGATATCGTATGAACGTTTACATATTTCATACTTACGTTCACGCGTATCTGCTTGACCAACTTCGTCAAAAGCCATAACAATCACAGCAAAGCCGTAACGACGGATTAGTTTTGCTTGATGAATAAAGTTATCAACCCCTTCTTTCATACTGATAGAGTTAACAATACCTTTACCTTGTACACACTTAAGCCCCTCTTCTAAAATTTCCCATTTAGAAGAATCGACCATGATTGGTACACGTGAAATATCTGGTTCAGAGGCACATAAATTCAAGAAGCGTTTCATAGCAAATAGGGAATCAAGCATCGCTTCATCCATATTGATATCGATAATATCAGCACCGGCTTCAACCTGATGCAATGCTACCTCAAGGGCCTCATCGTATAATTCATCTTTAATTAAACGCTTAAAACGTGCCGAACCAGTAACGTTGGTTCGTTCACCAACATTTTGGAAAAGAGAATCAGCACGAATCGTTAAGGCTTCTAAACCGCTTAAACGACAAGCGACTTCTATCTCAGGTAACTCGCGTGGTTTAACACCGGCAACAGCATCAGCCATCGCTTTGATATGTGCAGGAGTAGTACCACAACAACCACCTACTAAATTAAGGAACCCACTTTCAGCCCACTCTTTTATGTGAGTAGCCATTTCATCCGCTTCTAAATCATATTCACCAAAAGCATTAGGTAAACCGGCATTAGGGTGGGCAGATACATACGTTTCTGATATGCGTGACATCTCTTGTACATATTGACGAAGTTCATCAGGACCTAATGCACAGTTCAAACCAAAAGTCAGTGGCTCTGCATGGCGTAATGAGTTGTAAAAAGCTTCTGTTGTCTGCCCTGATAAGGTACGACCCGATGCATCGGTAATTGTCCCTGAAATCATAACAGGGAGTTTATACCCCAATTCTTCAAATACCGTCTCCACCGCAAAAACCGCTGCTTTAGCATTTAACGTATCAAAGATAGTTTCAATCAAAATTAAGTCACTTCCACCCTTAATCAATGCTTTTGTTGACTCAATATAAGCAATGACTAACTCATCAAAGGTAACATTACGAAAAGCAGGATCATTTACATCAGGAGAGATAGAACAAGTACGATTAGTTGGGCCTAAAACACCTGCAACAAAACGAGGGCGATCAGGAGTCTCATCGGTTTTCTCATCGGCAACGCGACGAGCAATACGGGCAGCTTCATAGTTGATTTCAGCAGAGATAGATTCCATTTCATAATCGGCCATGGCGATGGTCGTTGCATTAAAGGTATTGGTTTCAAGAATATCCGCACCAGCATCTAAATATTCACGATGAATATTAGCAATCACTTCAGGCTGAGTAAGCACTAATAAATCATTATTACCTTTTAAATCGCAACTCCATTGTTTAAAGCGTTCGCCACGAAAATCAGACTCTTCAAATTTCTGATCCTGGATCATGGTGCCCATACCACCATCTATCAGAAGAATATGCTTTTCTAATTGCGCTTTTATTATCGCACTACGATCACTTACCGACATAGAGTTCCCTGCTGCTTAACTTAGAATAAAAAATGAGAGCAAATAATAGCATAAAAGTTAAGCTCATAATCTTTCAAAGACATTTCTATCTTGAAATATTCTGTTATAAATTATGAATTTTTTGATAGTTGTTGACTGAAAAAAACAAAGAAAATCAATATTAATGAATATTTTTCATGTTGTGGCAGGTATTAATCGATAAATCATAACGAGTAATAAGTAAGGCACATTAATATCCCCCTCACTAATTAACTGAGCAATTTTACTTATCAAAATAACTTATTTAATACGATTGATATAGCTCAGCATCAAAGCAAGGCGGTAAACTTTCTGGAGAAAAATGAAATATAAAATGAATAAAAAAGCGAGCCATTAAGTAGCTCGCTTTTGTGTAATAAAGAACGGTTTAATTGTGACTGTTTAACAATTATGTAGTTAATTGTATTTAAACTAAAGCTCACAATCTATATGTTAAAAGCAAATATTAGTAACGCCCGTTGGCAATGCGCTTAAAAGTTAATGAAGCGCCTAACACTGATACCCGCTTTTAAGTAAACTATAAAAACTAATAATAACCAAACCTCCAGTGTTAATGAGTACAACCGGCATCAATCAAGTCAAATCCAACTTAGTAGCTCTGCGAGCATGTGAGTATTTATATTAATAACTCAATAATAGTTGTCTGTTCATGCACCGGTACGAGTAATAAGAATAAATAGCTGTACCTCCATAATATCTTGATTAATTTATAAAACTTATTTACTAAAAACATTTAGAAAGCCCGTTGTAATAAACAAACCTTCTATATAAAACTATTTTTGCGAACTAATTTTGTAACAACCATTGTTGCTACAGAGTAATTTATCCCTTAATTACCTTACTCATAAATAAGTATAGGAAAGGTTTTCAATTTCGCTAGTTTTTAATAAAAAAATTTAAAAAATTCTCTTTGATGTTAATTTTATAGCACTATCACTAGGTTAAATCAGTAAGATCATAAGGTGTTACCTGATAAACACAATAATTTAACCAATTGCTATATAACAAGTTACCATGACTGCGCCAAATAGCACGAGGAGCTAAACTCGCATCATCCTTAGGATAGTAATTAATTGGTAATTCAGGCTCTAAATCTTCTTCTAAGTCTCTCAAGTACTCGTTATGTAAAGTCGTCGCATCATATTCAGGGTGGCCTGTGATATAGACTTGACGGCAATCCGGACTAGCAGCTAAATACATCCCAGCTTCTTTTTCATCTGCAAATACGGTGAGATCGGTTTTCTCTTGAATTTCGACACTATCAAACTCAGCATAACGTGATAAAGGAGCCCAAAACTCATCATCAAAGCCGCGTACTAAAGGGTGTTGATGGTGATGTGTTTTATGCGGATAAATGCCTGATAACTTATCATCACGTGTTACTTTATCTAGACCATAAAATATTTTTAAAGCTGCTTGTGCTGCCCAACATAAAAACAATGTTGAAGTAACATGATGACGAGACCACTCGACGATTTCAGTGAATTTTTCCCAATAGTAAACATTTTCAAAAGGAATTGTGCCTAGCGGTGCACCAGTGATAATAAAGCCATCCCACTTTTGTTCTTTAATACGTTCAAAGTCACCATAGAACTTATCTAAATGTTTTTGTGGCGTATTACGGCTTGCTCGTGCATCCACACGTAATAACTCAATATCAACTTGCAAAGGAGTATTCGACAGTAAGCGCATCAACTGTGTTTCTGTTTCAATTTTTTTCGGCATTAAATTTAAAATTAATACACGTAGTGGACGGATATTTTGATGACTTGCGCGTGTCTCAGACATCGTAAAGATGTTCTCAGATTTTAAAATGCTCGATGCGGGCAAATCATCTGGAATACGAATTGGCATAATAGCTTCCTCTACAAATAAACGTTTAGATGTCTAGAAGTCTAACACTATAATAAAATTTAGACACCATTAATTCTAATTTCTACTAATCACGTAGAAAGTCTTTCTCTCTTTGGTCATAGAAAACAATAGGTTTAAATAAAAACCAATACCATGCTAAGCAAATCCAGTGAATCAACTCCCTTTATTGAGCGACTATTCTAGTATCTACTTAATGCTTTCGTTAGACTGCTCACATCAATCAATAATATGAAAGGAATGACTATGCTAGAAACTAAAACGCTTATTGCAGATTTAAACAACCCTCAACATGCTAAAGCATACCTTAGTTTGATGTCTCACTATGCTAGCGATCCTATGGGTGGTGGTAAAGATATTAGTGACTATGCTAAACAAAATTTAGTACCTAGCTTAATGAAGCGAACGGATGTGTATATTGTATTGATTTTTGATGGGGATACACCTGCTGCTTTATTAACAGCCATTGAAGGTTTTTCTACTTTTGCTTGTAAACCGTTGTTTAACATACATGATGTAGTAGTTCATTCTGACTACAGAGGCAATGGATTAACTAAGCACTTATTTGAAAGAATTGAAGAGTTAGCTAAATTTCGAGAGTGTTGTAAAATAACGCTAGAGGTATTGAGTGGCAATGAAGTCGCTTGTAAAGCCTATGAAGCATTAGGATTTTCGGATTATCAATTAGACCCAGAATTTGGCAGTGCTTTATTTTGGACAAAGACACTATAAATTTCGATCAGTAACCATTAGTGAATGTTAATGGTTACTGGCTATATAGCAGTTATTTAATCGTTTGATCTTGCTTATAGCTAGCTTGAATGTTTTTAATATCTTCAACCATTAAATCCATATTAACGTGATTAATACCTTGTTCATTACGGGATGCTTTGAAGGTTGCATGAAATTTACCATCTGGATTAATCAGTACTATAGAAGCACTGTGATCTACCAAGTAATATTCTTCTTTTTCACTCTTTTCAACAATACTATAAATCAACCCTAACTGCGTAACAAAAGGCCACAATTGCTTATGTGTACTGGTAACACCAATAAAGTTAGGATTAAAATAACTAACGTAATCAGCTAGTTGCTCTGCTTTATCACGATTAGGATCGACAGATACAAATACAACTTGAGTACGCGTATTTTGATCATTTTGTAAGTTTGGATACACACGATCTAAATCAGCTAAGGTCGAAGGGCAAACATCTGGGCAAAAGGTATAGCCCACAAAAAATAAAGTCCATTTCCCCTTTAAGGATGCATTAGTAAACGCGACTTTACCTGCTTTTTCAAAAGAGAAGTCTGGCAATGCACGGCTAGGTTGATGTATGACTAAAGCTTTATTATGAGTAATAAAAGGTAAACGACTACTGAAGTTTAATGCATTTGCTTGTAGGACACCAAACAACAAACAAAACCCCATCATGATGCACGTTAATACAATAATTAAAGGTTTCATTTATCTCTCTCTATGACTAGATTATATGGTCATTTTTAGTAAAAATGACTGTCCTAATTACATCCAATCTGCAGTTCTAATAACCCCTACAGCGATACCTTCGATATCAAATGATTGATACTCTAAGTCCACTTTAATCGGATCAAACAAGTTATTTTCTGCTTTTAAAGTCACTTGTTTTCCATCACGATAAAAACGTTTTACGGTGACATCTTCTTCAACACGAGCAACAACCACTTGGCCATTATTAATATTTTGCGTTTTATGCACCGCTAATAAATCGCCATCCATAATACCAATATCTTTCATGCTTTCGCCTTGCACGCGCAATAAAAAATCGGCGGCGGGGTGAAACAAAGTAGGGTCAACGTCGTAATGCGTTTCAACATGCTCTTGCGCCAAAATAGGCTCACCAGCTGCTACTTTACCAATTAATGGTAAACCTTCTACTGCGACTTCGTTATCTTTGTGTTCCGTCACAACTCGAATACCACGCGAAGTGCCTGATAGAATTTCTATTGCACCTTTACGTGCCAATGCTTTTAAATGCTCTTCAGCTGCATTCGCACTTTTAAAACCAAGAATCTTTGCCAGTTCCACGCGCGTTGGTGGCATACCTGTCTTCGCTATTTGATCTTTAATTACATCTAAAACTTCGCCTTGGCGTTTAGTTAGCTCTTTCATTAGGATCTCCACGCATTAATAAACTGTAAACATACACAGTGTATATTCATACATGGTTAAATACCAGTTAAGACGTTATTTTTATTCAATAACCTGTGTTAAGGCTTTATAGCTGACCACTGAAAGTCACTGTGGTTGCTCCGCTGGTATTTTTAGGCCCTATCCAATTTAATGATTTAGCCACTGAAGGTGCTAACTTATCAGTACCTTCAATCTCACCGTTTAGTTTATACACCCCGCCCTCACTTAAAGTGATATCTAGCGCGGTTGTTAACTCATCTGATTTTTGACTGACAAAGGCAGTAATGTCGCCATCATCACAACCCAATTCAACAGTTGGAGAGTCAAGATTTACTCTGCCTAACTGGCTATTCACAACAGCATTTTGCCACAAGACATTTCCTTGCAATTGCTGACAATAAGGCTGACCTTGCACAAATTCTTTGATCACGGCGGAAAATTGACCTTCAATTTTAACCGGTAGACGCATTGGAATAAACGTAAGTAATTCTCTAGAGCTTAAATCTAAAATAACATTTGTCGCTTTAATTCCTGCTGAACCATAACTGACAAAACCTTTACCAGACATCGCGTCAGATCCATTATAAAACGAGACATCGCCAGCTAGATTTAACGTGAATAAGTCCATTAAGCTAACGTCCCATTTTACGTTCTCAAAACTCAATTTGCGATTCACTTCTATTTGTTTTGCTTGCCCTTGCCAAATAGTTCCGCTGGCATTTTGGATTTTAATACCATTTAACGGTAACCAATCCACCACCACTGCCGCGGGTAATTTGACTATTAGGGTCATGAGATAAACCAAGACGACCAAGATTGCAATTTTAACTTTCATTGAATGCCTTTAATATATTAATAACTTAATGTTAAACGATTAACTTTCACCAAACCTTGCACTTTATCTTGGCTTAAATCTGCACTGTTAATTTTAACTTGGTGTTGATTTTGTAAGCTGGTTATCCAATCGATGAACTGGTTAAATTCAATTTGATTTATCCATACATCTACTGTGTCATTACGACTTTGAATACGCGTTATATTGATTTGATTACGCTTAGCACTACTATTAACAAGTTGTGACAGTGTTTGTCTTTTAGCAGCATCTTTATTTACAACACCCGCACTAATGACTTTATTCGCATTCACTTTTACCCATTCCAGGCTTTGTTGTGCGTTCTTAAGTTGCGTTTCACTGGCCGCTAAATTATTAGCTAAGGGTTGCCATACAATGAAGTAGATAAAAGCAATAAATAAAATAACCATAGAAACAAAGGTAAGTTGCTGTTCTCTTTGGCTAATGCTTTCCCACCAACCTTTAATTTGTTCCAACATTATTTAACCCTCACAGTCACGGTACCCGCAATACGATCGGCATTATTGCCTAATGTGCCCTGTTCAAAAGCGTAACGTGTTGGTACTTTTGCAGCGAATTGTTCAAAAGCTTCGAAACTGTCGGCACTGATAGTTAAACTCAGCTCTTGATTTCGACTCACGTATTTTAGATTGGAGATTTCAATACTAGGCACCGCTTTTAATGCAGGTAATAATTCATTTAAAATAATCAGTAGTCCAGTCTCTTCTTTATCTACATCCGTGCTAGCCAATAACGTTTTTAAACGTTTTTTAATACGACTATATCGAAGGCGACCTTGATCTGGAAAAGCCTCTTGATAGACATCTTCTACTTGTGATTTTACGATTGAAATCTGTTTTTCAGTCTGCTCTATTTTCACAAATAAATTAATCACTAACACTGCAAACAAGATACCAGCAGCCATTGCCACACCTTTCCATTTATGTAGTTGTAAATGGCTTTCTTTTTGTATCGCAAACTCACCTGTTAATAAGTTGAGGCTATTATGGATAGAGCCTTCAGTTAATAACTGCATTGGTAAAACAGGTGTTGCAGCTATCCACTGTCCAACAGGAATATCAGGTAAGGGACTGTAGCTTTGAATCACTTGCTGAGTATTTTGCTGTAACCGTAACGCTAATACATCACCCAGCATTTCATCTTCACAACTCCAAGCTTGGAAATCGCCTTCACGAATCAACCATTGCTTACCCTGTTGCAAAGCTTGCCATTGTGTTTCGTCAGCTGTTGGTAAGGCTAATGCCTCAGGAATCATACGCTGACAAAATATTTCAGCTGCTTCTAACCAATCCAACCAAAGTTGTAATTTTGTTTTAAAACAGATTGCGACTTCTATTTGATCAACTTTTTTAGATAGCACAGAAAAATGCAATTTATCCACATCACTAGCCAGTTCGTCTTCCAGCATATAAGGTAAAGCTTGCTGCATTTGTCGTGTAAAGCCACCTTTAATGGTTACAGACTTTAAGGTAATGTCCACACTAGGTGCTAAACAGATAACTTTACGTGTTTGTGCTTTTTCAGTTAATAGCGTTAAGGCTTCTGCATTATCTAATTCACCAGAAGCAATAATCTCTTGTTCTTTCTCAGACCATATTAACCAATGAATTGTCTGATTTGCTTCACTTGCTAGGCGAATAATTAATTGTTCACTCACTGAGCCTCTCCAGTACCTACCAGCTCATCCACTCCCGCATATTGGAAGCGAACTTCGGTGGCTTCTTCACTCTCTACATTAAATAATAGCTTCAATACTATTACACGTTGATCAAATTCAGCTGCACCATAAAATTGAAAATAATCACTTGTTACACTTAATTGTGCTTCTTCTTCATCAGAAATAGATTGCCCATCCAATAGGTCTTCCGATAAAAATTCTTCTACCGACTCCCATCCGCTAGTGGGTCTATCATCAATCAACTCTTCAAAATCTTCGACAGTAAAATCTAGGTCTTCTGAAAACAATGAATATAATAAAGCAGCTTTATCCATCCTAACTGTATTTACATTAATCAACTGTTCAGAAGTAGGTAAAGCACACAGATAATCTTTAATATTATCGTAAATCTCAGCCGTTACTCCTTGTACCGAACGCAACTCTGAAATATCCACCATGAGGTTGTTGGCTGTTAAATGAGGCACTTGTAAAGATTCATAATAACGATCTTCAGCCCCTTCAGATTCATCGGCAGTATCATCACTATCAACCCAATCTCGCGCTGACTCAACAATCGTATCAGCGGTGCCTTCTTCGACATCTAACTCTTCTAATAAGCGTTTTAATTGGCTAACCGCTAATGGTTCGTCGTCTTCATCATCGTCTTCTTGAGTCGCCAATGCATTGATATTAAAACAACTTCTAAAATCAACCATATTGCCAGTGATTTGCCCCTCGTCGACCGGAAACACTAAATCCGGTGTAGCCCATGTTTGATCTAAACTAACTATTTCACTGTCTTCAAAATCATCTTCTAAAATCATTCGGCTGAATTCAACCGTTGCTTGCCCGTACCAATAGATTTTTTCTGAGTAGTTAACTCCCTCAGTACGCAATAAGCTTGAGGTCATTCTTCCTGTCATTGTTGAGGCTACCGTGACCATAATAGCTAAAATCATCAAGACGGTAATTAATGCAATGCCCCGCTGCTTATGTGGCTTTAACATCAATCTCCTACCTCACTAGCCGCTAACACAAACACACGTCTTAATTCACCGTAGTGCTTGCTGTTAATAGTAATTTCAATACCGGTTGGTAATGCCGAAGTCGATGACCAAGAGGTAACCCAAGTGTCATCCCAAAATCTGAAGGATAACCCTTCTATATCGTGCAAAATTACTTGCTGTTCAGGCTCTGCTCCAGAAATAGTATCTGGATGTAAATAATATAAGCGCTGTAACTGACCATCTTGTACACGATAACCGACACGCAATACATTAGAGCGTGGTAATAGGTTAAGTGGATTAAACCAGCCTAAGCGATTAAATTCGATCCCTTCATATTCTGAATCTAAAACGTCATCACCAGCGTACAGCACTTGTAAGTCTTCATCATCAGTGCCTTCGATACGCGAGGTTCTTGCAACCATTTGTACAAAATCCCGCTCTATCAGTAACATACCTCGCTGGATCTCTTTTAAATTTTGATCATGCTCTCGACTAATTTCACCGCTGCGTAATACACCTTGTAAAATCTGATAAGCAGCAAAACTGAGCATGGCAAAAATGGCAATGGCGACTAGAATTTCAACTAATGTAAAACCTTGGCTCTTTGCGATACCGCGACCTTGTTTATTGCGCAACATAAGTCCTTATATATCCAAGAGCTTGACCATCTTTTGTATCACTAACTTCTACATCCAATGCTCTAAAACTGTTATTACTCGTTTTCACGCCTTTGTAACGTAAATACCATGTGACACCTGCAAATTCGATCTCTTCTTCTTCCCAGTTCAAACCTGGCCATTCTTCTTCTATTTTTAATTCAGCAAGGCGATTGCTGGCAACCCAAGTCGCAAAGGTCTTTTGTTGTAAATAATCTTGATTGCGCAATGACTCGGATGCTGCTTGCATGACCGCTAACCCTGCAGTAGCTAGAATAACTAACGCTAACATCACTTCCAGCAGTGTCATTCCAGCTTGACCTTGATTAGTTTTTTTAAGGTTAGACTTGATCACTGCCATTACTCTTTTATCACTTCAATAACGCCAGTCATGGACACTTTAACGGTAACATCATGACTATTATCACCAGTATTGAAGAAGATATAACTAAAAGGCGTCACTTCTCCACTTGCCATGATGTAAATCACAGGTTGAAGTACACTTTGCTCTTCTTCGCCAATATTTACTCGATCTGAGTCACTTAAAAATGAATCATCGGTTGCACTATTTTGTACCGCTTCCAATTCCCCCCAAACACTACCTGATAGATCATATTCAGCGAGCATATCATCAGGAAAAGTCACATCACCATGAATACGATCATCAACAATCGGTATCCATTGTTTATTCATGGCATCATAAGAAGTAAAGGTATAACCCTGTTCATTAAACTGAATCCCAAACTCTGTATTTAGAATTAATGCTTGATCTTGAGCGAGCTGCAATAATGTACTAAACCGCTGAGCATGCCACTCAGTACCTTCTGTAGTAGTTCCGCTACTTGGTAACGTCATGACCACGCCAACAGAAATCATGCCTAATAATAACAATACCAGCATGACCTCTAATAGCGTGAAGCCTCTATTAATATGTCGCAGCATGCGCATTTAACAGCTGATACTATTTATCAAGTAAATTCCAGTTACCGATATCATCATCAGTGCCTTCTTCGCCATCTAAACCAACAGATAAAATATCGATTTTACCGTTTTCACCAGGACTGTTTAGCACATAATCATTGCCCCAAGGGTCTTGAGGGAGACGCTTAATATAGCCATCTTCACGATAATTACGTGGCGTTGGTGAAATACTTGGCTCAGAAACTAATGCTTCTAAACCTTGGTCAGTTGTTGGGTAAACACTATTATCTAACTTATACATATCTAAAGCGTTTTCCAAAGCAACAATATCCGATTTCACTTTTTGTATATCTGCTTTATCTTTATTGCCGATTAAATTTGGTACGACCATTGCTGCAAGTACACCTAAGATCACGATAACCACCATGATCTCTAATAGAGTAAAACCTTTTTGTTGCATAGTTGATTTTTTCACTTTTTCGTCCTTTTAATTTTCTAAGAAATGGCTCAGCTAACCTGATACCAAATTATTAAGTGCTAATATAGGCTGTAAAATTGCAGCAACAATAAAGAGCACTACACCCGCCATAGAAATAACCAGTGCAGGTTCAAACAAACCTAATGCTAATGCCACTTGTGCCGAGAATTGTTTATCTTGATTATCTGCTGAACGTTCTAACATATTACCTAACTCACCACTGCGCTCACCACTGGCAATCATATGTAACATCATAGGAGGAAAGAGTTTAGTACTCGCTAATGCACGCCCCAAACTTGTCCCTTCTCTTACTCGTTCAGCTGCCTCCCCTACTTTTAAACGAATATATTGATTAGTTAATACATTACCAGCAATGCTCATCGCTTCAAGTAATGGCACCGCACTACTATTTAAGATGCTTAATGTTCTGGCAAAACGTGCGGTATTAAGTTCATTTACCACTTTACCAACCACAGGGAAATTAAGTAAAGCGTGATCAAATCGTAATTGATTTTTAGCTTTGCGTAAGTATTGTTTAAACAATAAGAAAACAATAATGCACGCTCCAACAAAATATAAGCCATAAGCACTTAACGCATCACTGGTAGCAATTAAAAATTTAGTCGAAGCCGGTAGGTCTGCCCCCATGTGCTGGAATTGCCCAACAACTTGTGGCACAACAGAGGTTAATAGGATAGCCACTACAGAAATAGCAACAAGCGTTAATACAATTGGATAAATCAACGCCTGCATCATTTTGCTTTTCATCTCTTGGCGTTGTTCCTCGTAGTCAGCTAATCTATCTAATACTTTTTCTAAGTGCCCAGATTTCTCACCTGCCGCAACCATTGCACAAAATAAGTTATCAAAGATCATTGGGTAATTACGCATGCTATCAGCTAAGCTATAACCTTCAATAACCCCACCTCGAACTGCCGAAATCATATCTTTAATTTTTGGTTTATCACACTGATCTGCTACTGCTTGTAGTGATTCTTCGATTGGGATAGAGGAAGCAACTAAAGTAGAAAGCTGTCGTGTAATCAATGCGAGGTCAGTGGTGTTTATTTTAGTTTGAATAAAACTTTTACCGGCTTTTTTACGCTTTGCTGCCACGGCTTCTACTTCAAGCGGCATCATGCCTGCATTGCGTAATTGCTGACGTAAAATACGTGCAGAATCAGCTTCTTGCGTGCCTTTTTTCTGTTTACCTTTTGCGTCTATCGCTTTATAAGAAAAAGTAGCCACACTAGTCCTCTCTTGTTACACGTAAAATCTCTTCTAACGTGGTCAATCCAGCTAAAACTTTCTGGATACCATCATCACGAATACTGTCAGATGTTTTACGAATTTCACGTTCGATAGCTTGCTCTCCAGCTCCCGTATGGACTAATTCACGAACAACTTCATTAACTACTAATAATTCATGAATACCAGTACGTCCACGATATCCTGTGTGGTTACATTGCACACAACCGTCTGGGCGGTAAATAATTGCTTGTTCATCTTCAGCTTTACCTAAAATGACTTTTTCAGAGGCTGTCGCTGGATGAGCTATTTTACAATGAGGACATAAACGACGTACTAAACGCTGCGCAAGCACACCTAAAATACTTGATGATAAAAGGAAAGGTTCAACACCCATATCATGTAAACGTGTCACTGCACCTACCGCCGTATTAGTATGTAAAGTAGACAATACTAAGTGACCGGTTAAACTGGCTTGAACGGCTATTTCAGCGGTTTCTAAATCACGAATTTCACCAATCATCACCACATCAGGATCTTGACGTAAAATTGCACGTAAACCACGAGCAAAGGTCATATCTACTTTAGTGTTAACTTGAGTTTGGCCAATGCCGTCGATAGCATATTCGATAGGATCTTCTACCGTTAAGATATTTCTATCTCTCGAATTAATCTCCAACAACCCAGCATAAAGCGTAGTACTTTTACCAGAACCAGTCGGTCCTGTTACCAAAATAATACCATGTGGCTTGTGGATTAAGGCTTGTAATAATTTATGATTGGTAGGGGTCATCCCTAAGGTAGACAAATCCAGTTTCACTGCATTTTTATCTAATAAACGTAATACCACACGTTCACCATGACTGGCTGGCATGGTCGATACACGTACATCGACAGCACGACCACCGATACGCAATGAAATACGGCCATCTTGTGGAATTCGTTTTTCTGCAATATCCAATTTAGCCATCACTTTAATACGTGATACTAATAACGCCGCTAACTTGCGTTGTGGTTTAAGTATTTCACGTAAAACACCATCTATACGGAAACGGATAACCAATGTTTGCTCAAAAGTTTCAATATGAATATCCGATGCTTCTTCTTTAATCGCTTCACCTAACATGGCGTTAATCAACTTAATGATCGGCGCATCATCTTCGGCTTCTAATAAATCATCATCGGCAGGTAATTCTTCAGCGAGTGTGAAGAAATCGTCAGCACCGAGATCTTCCATCAATTGTTGCGCTTCCAATGAAGAAGATTGGTAAGCACGTGCAACTAACCTATCAAAGGTTTCATTATCCACTTGCAGCGTATTAAACGGATGTCCAATAACTCGTCTTGCTTCCACTAATAACTCAACTGAGGGCACCTGTTTAAAGCACAAGGTACTCTTTGGGCCATCATGAGACATAACTAGTTCATGCTTCTTAGAGAAAGTAAACGGCAGCTGTCCCGAAGGGGTAAACTCTACAACCTCCGGTTCCAGTAAATTATCAACGTCACTTACATTGCTCATATTGCTTTGTCCGCTTTTTCTGAATCAATTTCGTAATTACTTTCACGATCTGACTTTAAAAAAGTTCTTGGATCAATTTCAACGGACTCACCCCAATGCGGTAATAGCGGCACATCAGTTTCAGGCATTAACGCAACGCCATCAACACCTTGACTCAACTGTATTTGACGCATTAGACCATATTTACGTTGGCTTAACTGCATCATGGTCTCATCGTCACGAATAATCGTTGCACGTAAGAACACCATTAGGTTACGTTTTTCAGTACTACTTTGGGTAGAACGGAACAACACACCTAGGTATGGAATATCACCTAACCACGGCACTTTATCGACAGTTTCATTAACTTCTTCATCGATTAAACCACCAATAACAATAGTTTCACCTGATTTAGCTAAAACCGTCGTTTTCACTGAACGCGTCGCAAAGACCACATCCACCGATGTTTGACCTTGAATACTTGAAACTTCTTGCTCAATCACCATTTGTACAGAGTCACCTTCATTAATTTGAGGCGTCACTTTCAACTTAATGCCAACCTCTTTACGCTCAATGGTTTGGAATGGATTGTCGTTATCACTACTTGATGTTGAGCCAGTTAATACCGGTACTTCGTCACCAACGATAAAGCTTGCTTCTTGATTATCAAGCGTTGTAATGCTCGGTGTTGCTAAAATATTAGAGGTACTTGTTGAACTTAATGCCTGAATAATTACAGCCCAATCACTATTAACATAACCGGCTACACCACCTGAAATTGAAGATAATGCAGAAGCTAAGTCTTCATAATCATCTTCATCATTATCGATAGCATAAACACCCGTAGCTAAGTCCGTTAATGATGCGCCATTATCGTTAAACTGCGTACCTAAACCGTTGGTGGTTCCCCACTGAACGTTTAAACGAACACCATCACCTTCAGATACTTCGACAATAATTGCCTCAACTAATACTTGCGCACGACGAATATCAAGTTGGTGAATGATGCTACTCAATGAGGACATCAAGGCAGGTTGTGCAGAGATGATGATCGAATTGGTTGGCTCATGAGCTTGAATATTTAAGTTAGAATCGTTATTACCACTACTAGATTTTTTACCAGACGTATCTTCAAGGCCTTTACTAACGCCCGTTAGAACTTGTGCGACCTCTTTTGCATCTGCGTATTTAAGGTAAAAAACACGTGTATTGCCGTTATTTTTAAGTTCGCTATCTAATGATTTAATCAGCTTAATCACACGGCTACGCGTACTTGGTTCACCACTGACAATCACTGAGTTAGTTCTTTCATCAGCGACTAAACGCGGTTTAAGTACACTGGTTGAACTACTTTTAGAGCTCGTTGATGTTTCTTGAATAGAGTTGATCATATTCACCATATCTAAAGCACTGGCAAATTGTAATTTAACAATATCAACTTCTTGGTCGCCGGCTTTATCAACACGATGAATAATTTTCACCAAACGATTTACGACAGCCGCACGGCCTGTAATCATAATGACATTTGATGGGTCATAATGCACAACGTTACCGCCACCAGCACTATCATTTAGCTGACGTAATAAAGGAGCAAGTTCTCTAACAGATACGTTAATCACAGGTACAACACGTGTCACCATCTCATCGCCTTTGTATTCCGTATCATCGTCGATAACAGGAATAGCAGCGACCTTTGCATCTTTAGATTTGATGACTTTAATGATGCCATTGTCCATTTCAACAATCGCAAATCCATACACTTCTAGTACATTTAAGAAGAACTGGTAATATTGACTTTCATTAAGTAGGTCGTAACTACGTACATTAATTTTTCCACGTACTGATGGGTCTAATATGATGGTTTTTTGTAAGTTTTTACCAACAATATTAATAAACTCATTCAAATCAGCGTTTTTAAAACTAGCAGAATACTCAGCGGCTTCTACTACAGCAGACTGTGAAAACAAAACAAAAACACTAGCCCCCAAAAAGCTAACCAGTCTTTTCTTTATTCCTAACATCATTACAACCTCATTGCTTGCTACTTCTGCTTATAATCTAACTATTAATATATTATGACAATTAATAGTTTAGCGACTAAAACTTTTATTTATTATTATGGGATACTAAAATACAATTCATTTAATTCACCATCACGGTCAATTGTTAAACTCATCTCAGTCATAGTTGGAAATTCTTTCATTAAACTCACTGCTTGAGTGATGTCGGTTAAATCGACTCCGTTTAACTCCACCGCTAAATCACCAGCTTTTAATCCTGCTTCTTCAAATAACTCTGGGTTTTTACCCGGGTTGACTCGATACCCTTTAATTTGGTCACCTTCTCGTACTGGAGAGATACGCACGTAATCTAGCAACTTACCAGGATCTTCCACAAGTTCATCTCTATCCAGTGGGATCTCTTTTCTTTTTGAAGAACGGCTACTACGCTTACTGGTATTAGTCGATTTTTTTTCTTTAACTTCTTCCCCTTTCTCCAATTTAGCTAAGCGCTCCTCTTCCTCTTCTAAACCATCTAGGATTAAAGTTTGCTCTTCGCCATTAACACTAATAATAATACGATCATGGTAAATTTCAGTGACAATTGCATCTGTTCCTGGGATTTCAGACTCTATAAAATAACTATCTTGGGAACGTTTATATTCGATGATAACACTGGAAAGTCTAGGGTCAGTGGCGGCAACTATGCCAACGAGGGTGAGTTTTAAACGGGTTTTAGGCGCATCAATTTGTTCTTGTTGATAAGCGATTCTTTCGCCTTGATAACGACCAAATATTGCTTGATCTTGTAATTTTTGAGTGCTTAATCTATTTGTTTCATTAATCTTTCTTTCAGCTGTAGGAGTCCAATTGTGGCTACTTTCAGGCTCTGGATAAACAGCTAGAGTCAATAAGGCAGATTGGTAAGCGATTGAACCACAGATCACTGCCAACAATATTTGGGGTAGTATGGAAATCATAGCCTATCTTCTCATCCTATTACTGAATCATTGAATATCAAAAAACATTGATATCATATTAATGCTAACGAAGCGCTTTATAAAATAACAATTAGCAGAAAATTTCAATATTCATGAGACTTAGGCTGTAAGTTTAAAGCTTAGCTGTCGATAAGATAACACTTTTATGACAATTTTTATGTCACAAGTTTATAACAAATATTATGTCATAGGTTGACCTTGACTTATCAAGTTTTGCCCCCACTTGTTAAGTGATATTAGTCACATTAATTAAGTGTTCTCTTTTAATGATTAAAATAACATCTTGGTTCGATGCAACTTATGCAAATAGAACAGCTATTTAGCATAAAAAATATAAAATATGAGATGATTTTAAAACAGAATACAAACCAGTTACTTAATATAATGAGTATAACAGTGCATTATTAGATAATGATTTAGCATAACATCGACTTTTACTATACTAAAATACGCTTTTTGAGTTAAAAATTTATGACAACATTAACGGTTAGACTAGATAAGTGGTTATGGGCGGCACGTTTTTATAAAACCCGCAGCTTAGCGCGAGATATGGTGCAAGGTGGCAAGGTTCACTATAATGGACAACGATGCAAGGCCAGTAAAACGGTCGAGGTCGGGGCTACATTATCTATTCGCCAAGGCGAACAATTATTCGAAGTGACTGTGGAAGCATTATCCGAACACCGTCAAGGTGCTCCGATAGCACAAACGCTTTATCAAGAAACAGAAAAAAGTGTTGCCAAACGAGAGCAACACCAGATGTTGCGCAAGTTAAGTTTACAAAATGCGCCGCACCCTGATCGAAAACCAAATAAAAAAGAACGCCGTGAATTAATACACGCAAAAACACAACGTAATACAGCTAATTTCGATTAATAGCTGAACAAATACATATTGAGAGAATTTATGACAGACCAACTACAACGCTTCCTATTTGATGACTTCGAAATTCGTGGTGAAATCGCACAGGCACATACCGCTTTTGAAGAATGCGTAAGTAATCACGATTACCCAGTAGAAGTAGCGAATACAATCGGAGAGTTGTTAATAGCAACTAGTCTGCTTACTGCAACATTAAAGTTTAAAGGTAAAATTGCAGTTCAAATTCAGGGCGATGGTCCATTAAGCATGGCAGTTATTAATGCTAACCAAAATTTAGAAGTGCGTGGTACAGCACGTTATCAAGGTGATACTACTGGTTTATCTTTTTCTGAATTAATTGGTAAAGGCAACCTAATGATAACTATCACTCCTGATAATGGCGAACGTTACCAAGGCATTGTGGCTTTAGAAAAAGGGTCATTAGCAGCTTGTTTAGAAGACTACTTTGTCCAGTCTGAACAATTAGCAACTAAAATCAGCCTTTTTGCTGATAGCACTAGTACACCTGTACAAGCGGCCGGTTTATTAATTCAAACTTTACCCGCACACAGTGAAAGCCATGAAGAAGATTTTGCTCACGTATGTGCATTAGCAAACACGATTAAAGCTGAAGAGATCTACACACTACAAAATGATGACCTGTTATTCCGCTTATATCATCAGGAAAAAGTCCGCCTATTTGAAGTACAGCCAATTAGCTTTGTATGTGGTTGTTCAGAAGAGCGTTGTTTATCTTCGTTAGCATCGTTAGATGAAGAAGAGATCAAAGATATTTTAGAAGAACAAGAGAGTATTGATATGCGTTGTGAGTATTGTGCAACAACTTATTCATTCAAAGAGAAAGATTTACAAATTCTTTTCACTTCTACAAATCAAAAGCACTGATTTATCATACAAAAGTGCGAGCTCACAAAGTTGCCATGGAGATTTTTCTGTGGCATTTTTTTGCCTAATAATTAGACGCTGATCCCACTTATCTCTCAATAATTCCCTTACTCTCCAAATGGCTACATTACATTTTTTTAACAAAATTAATACTGGCTATAAAGGGGAAAAAACCATGGCCCAAGCACCACTATCGACTGCAAAACTGAAAGAATACGGCATCACAAATATCTCGGAAATATTTTACAATCCAAGTTATGAAACACTGTTTACGGAAGAAACTGCGGAGTCTTTAAGTGGCTATGAAAAAGGCATTATTACAAGCAATGGAACTGTGGCTGTTGATACGGGCATATTTACCGGACGTTCACCTAAAGACAAGTACATTGTCAAAGACGATACCACTCGTGACACAGTTTGGTGGAGTGACCAGGGGAAGAACGATAATAAAGCTATTGATCAAAGTACTTGGAATGCACTCAAGCAAGTTGTAACAGAGCAACTCTCTAATAAAAAGCTATTTGTGGTAGATGCTTACTGCGGCGCGAATGCTAATTCTCGTTTAAAAGTTCGCTTTATTATGGAAGTAGCGTGGCAAGCGCACTTTGTAAAAAACATGTTTATTCGCCCTACAGAGGAGGAGTTAGTGGATTTTGAACCTGACTTTGTAGTGATGAATGGATCTAAAACTAATAACCCAAATTGGCAACAACAAGGGCTTAACTCTGAAAATTTTGTTGCCTTTAATCTATCTGAGAAAGTGCAAATTATCGGTGGCACTTGGTACGGCGGTGAAATGAAAAAAGGGTTATTCTCAGTAATGAACTACCTTTTACCATTAAACGGTATGGCATCAATGCATTGCTCTGCCAATATTGGAAAAGCAGGAGATACCGCTATTTTCTTCGGCTTATCTGGTACTGGTAAAACGACATTATCAACAGACCCTAAACGCGCCTTAATTGGCGATGATGAACATGGATGGGACGATCAAGGTGTATTTAACTTTGAAGGTGGTTGCTACGCTAAAACGATTCGTTTGAGCGAAGAAGCTGAACCAGATATTTTTGGTGCGATTAAACGCAACGCCTTGTTAGAAAACGTCATGATCGATGCACAGGGTAAAGTGGATTATGATGATGCGAGTAAAACAGAGAATGGACGAGTCTCTTACCCTATTGATCATATAGAAAATATTGTAAAACCGGTTTCTAAAGGTGGTCATGCCCAGAAAGTAATCTTTCTAACCGCTGATGCCTTTGGTGTATTACCGCCAGTTTCTAAATTAACAAAAGCACAAACGCAATACCACTTTCTCTCAGGGTTTACTGCTAAGCTAGCAGGAACAGAGCGTGGTATTACTGAACCAACGCCTACATTCTCAGCTTGCTTTGGTGCGGCTTTTTTAAGTTTACATCCAACGCAATATGCGCAGCAGTTAGTGAAAAGAATGGAAGCTTGCGGCGCTGAGGCTTACTTAGTGAATACTGGGTGGAATGGCTCAGGAAAACGTATATCAATTCAAGATACACGTGGCATTATTGATGCTATTTTAGATGGATCCATTGAAAAAGCAGAAGTTAAAACGATTCCTTTATTTAACTTACAGGTACCTACTAACTTACCTAATGTAGACAGTAGTATCTTAGATCCACGAGATACTTATGCTGATACTGCACAATGGAACGATAAAGCTGAAAAACTAGCTCACCTATTTATCGATAACTTCGCACGTTACACGGATAAAGAGGAAGGTAAAATATTACTGTCAGCAGGGCCTAGATTTACCAACTAATCCACCTTAACTAATAACACACTTATAGTGCTTATTATGAGTGTGTTAACTAGCAGGTAATGCAATACTTCTCCTTTTGATTTGAATATCTCGGAACTATCAACCCACAGTTGCGGTCTACAGCTGCGTGATAAACAATTATATGAAAAGGGAAATTATCATGAAATTTTGGTTAGTATTGTTATGCGGTAGCTTATCGCTCACAGCGTGCGGCAGTAGTAGTAACTCTTCGTCAACAAATACAAATGTGGCCGATACCAGTATTGAGTCCGACTCAAGCACCAGTGATGAGCAAATAAGTTCGTCTGAAGTATCAGAAACAACAGACAGTACAGATTACAGTGCAATGAGCTGTGAAGATGATTTAATTGAAGCATTAACCCTCATTAATCAGCTTCGTGCGGAATCACAAACCTGTGGTTCAACTACCTATCCAGCCGTTGATGCCGTTACTTGGAGTTCAACATTAACTTTAGCTGCAGAAGCACATTCTTCAAACATGGCCAACTATAACTTTTTTAGCCATACCGGTTTAGATGACAGCACTGTAGGAAACCGTGTATCAGCGCAAGGATACGAGTGGAGTTATGTGTCAGAAAATATCGCTGCTGGACAAACCTCAGTACAAGCTGCTGTTGATGGCTGGATGGAAAGTGAAGGGCATTGTATTAATATTATGAGTGAAAATGCACAGGAAATGGGCTTAGCCTGCGCTGTAAACAACGATGCTGATTACCGGTACTATTGGACACAGGTATTAGCTAAACCATTACAATAAAATATGGAAAAGTAAGAAGGTAATTTTAATTGCTACCTCCTTACTTAACCTCAGTTATGGTTAGAAGTTAGTTAGCTTAATAACATTCTTGCCCACATTCCAAATGGGCTAGTGAACCCAGTGGTAACCGCGGTAATTTCACCTTTATCTACCACAATTAAAGTAGGTGTTAAGCTAATCCCCCAAGCTCTACTGATATGACCTTGAGGATCATTTAATACCGTGAAATCATATTCTTTTGCATTGAGGTATTGTTGAACACGCTTTTCACCTCCTGAACTCAAAGCAATACTCACCACTTGCATACCATCACTCACAAAATTAACTGAGGGTGATACAGTAGAGCAAACACTACACCAAGTCGCCCAGAAATAAACAAGTACAGGCTTTTCATGACTCATCGCAATCAAATCAATATTTTCGCCCTCTACACTGGTTGCAACTAATGCGGGCGCTTTGCCTGAGGCTATCGATTGAGCACGCCATAAATCAACACCCCAACCTAATGCTAAAGCTAACAACAGATAAATAGCTCCGGACTTAAGACGACTGCTCCAACCTTTTTTAACTTTTTTTTCAGTCATGTTATTGGCCTTTTGCTTGTTCAATCGCATTCATCACATCATCACTATTTAGAATAGTTGATAACTCGATACCGTTTGGCGCTGCTGGCCCATAAACAATATTAAATGGTACACCGTAACGACCAAAAGATTGTAGATAAGCTGTGACATCATCAGAGCGTACCGTCCAATCACCACTCATGGCTATCACATCCTGTTTTTGTAATTCGCTAGAAACAGGATCTTGTAGTAACACCCCTATTTTATTCGCCTTACAAGTGACACACCATTTGGCTGTTACATCAACAAACACTACATGCCCTTTGGCTACTTCTTGTTTAATCAATTGTGTATCCAAAGGAACCCACTGTGTTTCATCATGAAGCGGGTCAACCCAATGTTTAGTGGTTAAATGGTTTGTTACAAAAGCTAACGAAACCACAGCTAACAAACTTAATACGCTAATAAGAAAAACACGTTTCCCGTGCTTTTTCCAAATTAAAACAGCAAAGATAACTACCATCAATAAAGCAATAACCGCGGTATAAATTACTCCGATAAAGCTACTTAATAGGCTAATTAACCACAAACAGGTGAGTAAAATAAGCAGTGCAAATATCAATTTGACTGTGCCCATCCATTTACCTGGTTTAGGCATTAATGTAGCAATACTTGGGAATACAGCAATCAATAACCAAGGTAAAGCCATGCCTATACCTAAAGCTGTGAATACCGCAAATAACTGCCAAGCTGAAGCACCTAAAGCAAAAGCGACAGCGGTGCCTAAGAATGGTGCGCTACAGGGGGTTGCCAATAAGGTAGCAAACATTCCTTGTAGATAATGTCCTAGATAGCTATGTCCACCTTTCGTTGCTAACCAAGTTTGCATGGACGATGGTAATTGAATTTCAAATAAGCCCAACATATTAGCAGTGAACAAAGCAGTCACAATCACCATAAATCCGATAAAATAAGGGTTTTGGAACTGAATTCCCCACCCTAGTGCTTCGCCAGAAAACTTTAATATTAAAAGGAATAAAGCCAGCAACCAAAATGAACTGATAATACCAATACTAGAAGCGATAAATTGCTTACGTACCTGAGCTCGTTGCGTACCATCAACGCCTAAGACAGAGCTCAACTTCATGCCTAAAACAGGTAAAACACAAGGCATGATATTTAGAATTAAACCACCTAGTAATGCAATAAAGAAGATTGACAGGAGAGACTCTCCTGCACTTGCAATAGGCTGATTACCTAATGTCGTTGCGATCTCCACCGCTACATCAGTATCAACGGCAGTGACATTTACTTGAGCATCACTTAAATCAACCTCGCCTCCCCAGCTAGTAGCTTCAAAAGTCGCTGTTAACTGTTTACCTGCCACTTCAATAACAGGTTTGGAGAAGAAGACATTTTCCAACGTCGCCTCACTACTATCGATAAATAAATCAGGCTGCTGCCAATCTAATTGATGTGATAATTTTACTACCACTTGTTGATTTTTCTGATCCCATGCACTTTTTATCTCAGTAATATTAGCGTTATTTTTTTGTGCTTCAATCGCCGACTGGTCAACTAAAATAGGTACGCTACTCACTGCCTGAGCGTAAGCAAAAGCGACATCATCATTAATTGAGAGTTGTTGTGGGTCGAAGGTTAAATTAATGTCGTAATCGGTTAATACGCAGATAGTCGTACAAGAAGCTAAGGTTAACGTACCTTTTAAACGACTGATTTGGGTAGGATCATCCACAGAAATCTGCATCGGAAAATGAATTTGATCTTTATAGCCAACGGTTTCAACACCTAATACAGGATAACGTTTAGGCGTTGGCCATGACCAATCAACATCTGAAATATTAGATGATTGAACAGACCAATCAAAAGTCGGAGCAACGCCGCCTTCACCAGGCGAGCGCCAATATGTTTTCCAACCAGATGCTAAACTCACATTCAAAATAGCATTCACTGTATTTTGTTCAGCTTGACCTGTTAATTGTAGATTCACTTTAACAGGTAAATGATTAAAGTTGGTGATCCACCCTGTTTCAGGAGCTTGTGCAAATGCACTATTGATCAACCCAAAGAGCAATAAAAATGATAAACCGAACTGTCTTAACGTGGACATGATGACTCCGAAAACAATACAAAATAAAGTGATGAATATGATAAACACAACACCGCAAGCATAGCTGTGACTCAATAAGATTCAAAAGGTTCTAATTACACTGAGTACTTGACCGTCAATCACCTTAATTTATTGCAGCTTATTTAAGTCATTATGAAACAAATTTATCCTGTAACAAAGTCATCCTTATAGTTAAGTTATAACGTATAAAGTGTACAATCGAGATAGAGTAAAAAAGCCAATTAACATTTTTGCCAAATCAACGATCAAATTACAGTATTTTTATCTTAAAACATGGAGTTACCTTTTATGAAAGTCTCTATGTTCAGTTCTCGTAGTTATGATATTCAACATTTTGAACCATTAATTTCAGCGCCCATGAGTATTAATTTTTTTGATACTCAACTTAATGTACAAACTGCTGCGTTAGCCTCTGGTTATGATGCAGTTTGCGCTTTCGTAAATGATGATTTAAGCGAACAAGTATTAATACAGCTGCATGAATTAGGGATCAAGTATATAGCGATGCGTTGTGCTGGTTTTAATAATATCGATCTCCCTTGTGCTAAAAAGCTAGGTTTGACCATCGTCCGAGTTCCCGCTTATTCACCTGAAGCTGTCGCAGAGCACACGATTGCGTTATTGATGACATTAAACCGTCGTACTCATAAAGCCTACCAACGTACGCGTGATGCTAACTTTTCATTAGAAGGTCTAGTAGGATTTAATCTGCACGGTAAAACCGTTGGGATTATTGGTACAGGTAAGATTGGTATTGCGACCATGGCTATCTTTAAAGGCTTTGGTTGTAACATTCTAGCCGCAGACCCATACCCTTCACCTCATGCGAAAGCATTAGGCGCAGAATATGTTGATTTCCCTACCCTATTCCAAAACAGTGATGTGATCAGTTTACATTGCCCATTAACTAGCGATAACAAACACCTATTAAATAAAAACACCTTCGACTTAATGAAAAAAGGTGTGGTTATTGTGAACACTAGTCGAGGTGGTTTATTAAATGCACATGATGCTATTGAAGCACTAAAATCAGGGCGAATTGGTGGATTAGGTCTAGATGTTTATGAAGAAGAAGAGCATCTGTTCTTTAATGATCATTCTAGTGAAATTATTACTGATGATACCTTCCGACGTTTATCAGCTTGTCACAACGTTATCTTTACTGGTCATCAAGCTTTCTTGACTAAAGAAGCATTAACCAGCATTGCTCAAACAACGCTAGATAATTTAAAACAGCTGAAAGATGGCAAGCAGTGTGATAACCAAGTTAGTGAATAATTATCTCACAAGAAAATAACACTCTACTAGAAGCGCTTGAAAAGATATTAAGCGTTTCTAATGTATTGATTTATAACCACATCCTGACCTGTTTACTATAGGTAACAAATTGTTCGCCAAAGATTGTCTTCAAAGCTTTTTCTTCAGGCTTAATAAAGCGCATATTAATAGTGTAAATATAAAAAGGTATTACTATCAAACATAACGGATTCCCTAGCAAACTCGCTTCAGCAAGCAAAAAACCAAATAACCCCACATACATAGGGTTTCGTGAATATTGATAAATTCCCGTTGTCACTAGCTCAGTGGTTTTATATGGAGTAGTTGGATCGACGGTTGTTTTAGCTTTTTTAAACGCCCAACCGGCAGATAAAATGACCAGGATAGAGAGAATAAAAATAAGCACAGCAAGCCAATTGAAAATAGGTAGTTGAATACGAAGCATATTAAATACACAACTAATTAACAGCATCATCAACATAAATAACAGAGTAACAACCGGTGGATATCGTAAAATTCGTAACATAACTTGCCTCTTATCAAAGAATAGAACCAAAATATCTGTAGATTTAGATCTGCCTATTAGCCCAATATGATGGGGATCTCTTAAGGAGATCTTAAAATTATATAATTTACGCGATAAAAGACTTTTTTATATGTTTTTTAGCATACAAATTGTGCAGAACTATCTTTTTTAGTTTAAACTGCGCGACTAAATTAATTCCAGAGGAAAATGATATGTCTGATAAAGTCTTTATCACTGCACAACAATTACTTGAAGACTCATTTCGTCTTGCATCACAAGTTTACGATAGTGGCTTCCGCCCACAATTTATAGTTGGCATTTGGCGTGGCGGTGCACCAATCGGTATTGCAGTTCAAGAATTCTTTGACTACAAAAAAGTAGAAACAGATCATATCGCAGTACGTACATCTTCTTACTATGGTATTGGTAAGCAAAGTAAAACCATCAAAGTACATGGTTTACATTACATCATCGAAAATGCAAATGCAGACGATGGTTTACTGATTGTTGATGATGTATTTGACTCAGGCCGAAGTGTTGTTGCGTTAACTGAAAAGCTAACAGAAGTAATGCGTTTAAATATGCCACGTGACGTGCGTATTGCGACACCTTACTACAAGCCAAAAAACAAAGCAGTAGATATGGTACCTGATTACTACATCCATGAATCAGATGAGTGGTTAGTATTCCCACATGAGGCATCAGGTTTATCAGTAGAAGAGATTACTGAAGGAAAAAGTGACTTTAAAAACATCGCTCACTTATTCACTAAAGAAGACTAATTTCAATACTAAGTATTGTCATCAAAGGAGACCATTGTGTCTCCTTTTTGCTTTTTATTTAGCGCTAAACTGTTTACTAGCCACTAATACATCCGTATAGAGATCCGTAAAGATATTAGCAAACACTTGATAGTGCTCAATCAATACTTTTCCTGTATCAGCAAGCGGTGCCATTCTTAAACTACGTGATGACATCCTTTGTAATGCGTATTCAATATTACTGATTTTTTGATAAGACTCGATCCATTTATCGCGCCATACTAAACCATTAATACGCTCAAACCTTTCTGGTAAAAGTACACTATCTATTGCTGTTTCCTGAGCAATTTTTTGTTCAGCAAGATAACAAAAATCAACCAAACTTAAACGATGAAATTCAGACCAATTTGCGGCGAGACAATGATCCCAAAACATATCCAAAGCAATCGGTGCATAACGACGCAGGTGTATTGGGAAAAGCTGTTTGGCTGTTAATACTTGAGGATGTTTATCAGTAAAACTATCAACAAAGCGATGTAGACGGATCCCTTGTACTATTTGTTTTGGGAATTGAGTATCAGGATTACCTTTCACAAAATCCCCTAAAAAGTTGCCGCTGAAGCTTGTATTGGTAGTGTCTGCAATATGTAAATGAGCAAGATAATTCATAATACTTAATTAACCTCAACGTCGAATAAGGGGCATTTTATGCTACTAGGCTATCAACTTATGATGCGCTATCAAGCTCGATTTAAATCAGCTTCAACAACACTTTGCTCATGACGCTTACTGACCATGATCCCGATAAACACGACAAAAATACTCAGCCATTGCCAATATGTTAATACTTCATTGAGCAATATTGCCGATAATAATAGAGCAAAAACAGGCACTAAATTAGAATAAGCTGCAGCAGTTAATACCGATGAACGCTGTAATCCATAGTTATACATGCCATAGGCCCCTAGTGTCACCGCAGAGCCCAAGTAAACAATATTCATCAGCGCATAAAAATCATGTTGCTGTGGCCATTCCATAAATATAAGAAATGGGGCAAAAAATAATGTGCCAGATAACCCCTGTAAGGCGATTAATGATAAAGCAGAATAACGATTTAACAGATGCTTCATTGCCACTACATAAATAGCAGCACAAACCATTGCTAACGCCTCTAAACTATTCCCTAATAGAGGGTTTGGAGCATGGTCAGTATGAGGCGAAACAACACTCAATAAAATGCCGCCCGTAATACATAAAGAAAAGCCTATAACGATGTTTTTACTGAGCTTCTCTTGTAGTAAAAAGTATGCAAAGAATGCCACTAAAAGTGGTAAACAAGAGACAATCACACCAGCCTGAGAGGCCGATGTATATTGCATAGCATGCCCTTCAAAAAGGTAATATAGACAAGGCTCAGCGAAGGACATAATCAATAACCATTTCCAATCGCCCTGCTGATATTTAAAACGCTTCACCCATCGCCATAAACATAAGCAAATCAACAAAGTAATAAGCATGCGTAGGAAAATCACCAAATTAGGAGGATAAAAATCGATAGCAACTTTTAAGGTAATGAAAGAGCTTCCCCATAAAAAAGTAGCGATTAAAAAACACAATACTGCTGGCATATTTTTTACTCTAAAAATGTGAGTATCCTACCACCAGATTAAGTCTATTGTTATAATAAGTTGCTTAATAGATGAGACTTTTTATTTCTCTATTTCTTGATGATACAAGGTAAAACCGCGTGCTTGATAGTTCGCTAAAGCACTCGGATGGTCTAAGCTGCAAGTATGCACCCAAAGACGTTTAGCTTGACAAGTTTGCCAAGCTTGTTGAATTGCATAACTTAATAAGTAACCACCCAAACCTTTACCAATAAAGGCAGGACTTAAACCAAAGTACTTAATCTCTACTTCTTGTTGTTGGTCAACCTCTAATTCAAAATAACCAGCAATTGCACCTTCATAATAAGCCACCCAAGTTCTCAAATTATCGCGTTCGCTATACGCTTTCCAACTTTCATCTGTCTCTTTTAATTTATCACACCACTGCCATTGCTCTCCCACTAAGGAGTAAAGAAAACGGTTAAATCGATACTCTTTAATTTTAGCTTCGGTAATAGTTAACCCCGCTACGCTCGGTTTCGCATTTAATTCACTTTCTGCTAGCATCTGTAGATAATAAATGGTGGTATCAGTCATTGCTTTATTTATATTCCTTACCTGTTTTTAATTACCCGTGGCTTTTTCATATAATGTTTTAAAGTGTTTAGTACTAAACATAAAACCATCACCACCAGAGTAAGCTTTCACTTTCACTAATGAATGGTCTAAAAACTGCGTTAGTACAAAATCATTGCCAGACTCGGTATCGGCATAAAAAACCATTAATTCACCTTTGCACATCACTGAAAAGCGGACCAACTCTTGATTGACATACATAGGGGTGGATTCTGGTTGCTCACTTTGTCCTGCTGCACAGCCTTGTGGTTGCTTAGCTTGAAAGAAGATGCTTAACTTTTCATAACTGCCTCTGCCTAACAAGGCAACAATAGGTTTTTTATCCACCTCCTTAGTGATAATCACTTTCTGTGGATCATTTACATACCACCCAGGATGACTTTCTATTTTATCTTGTAAAGTCGTTTCATCTAAATACTTAGGCACATTATCAACATAAATATCTACCGAACGAGCAATATTTTTCCAGCGCCCATTAATCGGTAAATAATAATACGCAAGATCAAT
Source organism: Psychromonas sp. KJ10-5 (assembly GCF_055808325.1). NCBI lineage: Bacteria > Pseudomonadati > Pseudomonadota > Gammaproteobacteria > Alteromonadales > Psychromonadaceae > Psychromonas > Psychromonas sp. KJ10-5. The sequence goes on from NZ_CM147864.1 coordinate 2,909,204, forward strand.
GGCTTCCCCATTAACCACCACTTCCCATAAGCCTTTATAGTGACTGTCCTGAATTTTACTTGTTTCAATCACTATATTTTCAGGTGTAGTAATACCGCAAGCTTCACAATATTTTTTAAGCACTTGGATATTTTCACTTTCTAATAACTGTAACGCTAATGTCGCTTCTTTTTTGCTCACTCGTTGCGCTTGATCCGCGACAGAAGATAAAGAATAAAACAGTAAACTAGCGATCAATAGTGAAAGTAATTTTCTGATGTTCATTATTTTTCCCTGTGAATAAACAAACTATTTAACTTAAATTCTAAATAATAAAAGCGTCTTTATATTAAAAATCATAAAGTTAAATTATTTATATTATACCGTACGTATCTTTTTGCTTATCAAAAACTGAAGTTATTTAATACTAAGGGTAATGGATAATATTGAAGAAGCGTAATACCCCATTACCTACATTACGATATCCATGTGCTTGATCTGCATTAAATTTAGCACTTTCACCAGTCGCTAGTCTATGCCACTGCGATCCAGAAAAATATTCCATTTCACCACTCTTTACTACAATATGTTCAATAACACCTGTTTGATGGGCCTCTGAGAGCTGTTCATGACCAATAGAAAAACATAACTCAAACATTTCAATTCCAGTCTTTTTATCAAACTCAAAAACAGTATTAATGCTAATCTTTTTATTTTTAGAAAGATCATCGGCCTGGAAGGTTTCTTCATTTTTAGCCCCTAAAAAAGCGGATAAAGGTAAATTAAACCCCGTCGCTATTTTCCATAGTTTGGCGATAGTCGGGCTAGACTCACCACGTTCAATCTGTCCTAACATTGCTTTTGACACCCCACAATACTGGCTCGCGGTATCTAAACTCCAACCTTTTTCTGTGCGAATTTTTTTAAGTTGAATCGCTACTGTTTCATTGATTAAATCTGACATATTTACCTTGTGCGTTATAACAGTCAATGTTAGTTTATGTGCATTGTACGTTAAAACGCACGGAAGGTATTATGAAATCTGTTTGGCATCGGGTCAACTTTATTATTGCAGCAATGAGTGCTGGCTTAGTCGCTGTTATCGTTGGCTTTTCTAGCTCAGTCGCCCTAATCTATCAATTAGTGATTAATCTCGGTGGCGATAGTCAAATGGTGGCTAGTTGGTTTTTAGCACTTGGCATCAGCATGGGACTTTTAAGTATCCTACTATCATATTGTTACCGTATTCCTATTTTAATTGCTTGGTCAACACCGGGCGCAGCCTTAATGGTAGCTAATGTACAAGGTTTTACCCTTAACCAAGCTGCAGGTGGCTTTATTATTGCCGCATTTTTATTATTTATTTTCCCTCTCTTAATGCCCTTAGATAAACTGTTTAAATGGTTGCCCCAACAGTTAGCATCTGCAATGTTAGCAGGCATATTACTAAACTTTGGTTTCTCTGTTTTCACTCAAATGGATCTACAGCCAATTTTAATTATTAGTATGTTTATCAGTTACTTAATAGCTAAACGTTTCGCACCACAGTGGGCTCTATTAATTGTCATCATTGTCTCTGTTATGCTGGCTTGGCATTTACAGCTGATTGAAAGTAAACATATTGATTGGCAATGGAGCGAACTCCATTTCATTCAACCAGATTTTTCATGGTCAGTTATTCTAGGGATCAGCTTACCACTATTTATCGTTACTACAGCGGCACAAAATATCCCAGGAATTGCCATGCTACACAGCTTTGGCTATCAAATACCTATTAAAAAAGTCTTATCTATTACAGGGTTTACTAATTTATTTACCGCAGCATTTGGTGGTTATGCACTAAACCTTGCAGCAATTAGTGCCTCTATTTGTATGTCTGAAGATGTACACGAAAATCCGAAAAAGCGTTATTGGGCCAGTATTTGGGCTGGTATTTTCTACTTAATATTAGGGGTGTTGGCTGCTTATATCATGGCTTGGTTTGCACTTTTACCCTCCTCATTGATCTTAGCACTTGCAGGCATTGCACTATTTGGCACCATTACCCACAGCTTGCAGCAGAGTGTTAATAGTGAATCAAAACATATCAATGAAGCTGCAGTGATCACTTTATTGATCACCGCTTCACCTATTACATTATGGGGTCTCAGCTCAGTAATCTGGGGTGTCATTGGCGGTTTATTAGTTTTATTTATCAGCCAACTTAAAATAAAAGCAAAAGATTAACGACTTGCTTGAATCAACAGGTTACGTGGTGTGACCTGTGCTTGGCAAAAGGTCGAAACCTGCACTTGATAGCCCAGTTCCTGTAAACGCAATGCCCTGTCATAAACTAGCCATAATTCTAATGGCCGACGGAAATATTGCGAGACTAACTCACCACGACGTAACTTTTCAAAACGCTCTCTTCCTTGTATTAAAAACCCAGAAAGGTCTTCAGGCAAATGAAAAGATAAGTTTTTGCATAGCATCACCCATTTAACAAACTCAGCAAAATTTTGCGAAAGCAAAGTTTTAGGAAAGCTAGGTACATTCATATATTGTTGAGTATTACCCATAGTTTTTTGTAAACAGTCGAAACTTAATCGCCACCAAACCTCTTGGTCATTTAATTGTGTTTGTCGAGATCCGGACGTACTTTGTTGAGAAACGGCCAGTTTTAAGTCTTGCTTAGATAACTTAACCTCAGATAATAAGTGACTAGTGTGTAAAGCATGATGAGAATGAGCTTGATAATACTGATCTTCCATTAAATGATAACAGCAAGGACTAATAGTTAGCTTTGCTGTTCCGCATTGCCCTGCAACGTTAATTAAATGGCTATGTAAATCTCCACAGGCATGAAGTGCAACAACATGTTGAGCAGGTTTAAGCAACGAATCAGCTTCACCCAATAATACATTTGCATGATGGAATGTTTGTGGGATGGCATACTGTTTCGCAATATCTCTCCCCTGTATACAAAGGTCAATATTCCATTCCACGGCACTAATAGAGCTATGCTGTTTATAATGAATCAAACGCCCTAAATGCCCTTTACCTGCGCACCACTCCAATACTGGTAATTGATCATCTATGTGTTCAGAAAATTGATCTATTTGTGTCCATTTCCTACCTTTTATTCCCTTTTGAAACCAAAATGGAATATTACTGCTAAGCAATTTAGTCGTAATATCCTCAACTTGGAATAAAGGATCATTGATATCCAATAAGTCAGGAATAAACGCCTTTAAAAAAGGGTGTAATAAACCCGGATTGTTTTGGTATAGCAATAATTCTTCTTGGTTAATCGACTCCAAAAAATCAATGAGCTCGTTATTATCATTAAACGCAGGGTAGCCATCTAATGAGAAAGCACTGTAATGCCAGTAGCCCTTTAATTGTGCTAAATACTTATCTATTTTATCAAACCGATCGCTGAGCATTGCCTATTCCAGTATTTCTCTTTATTTATACCTGCGCATTTTATACTAATTACCGTCCGGTTTGATTAAATTGAGGCTATCACTACGAATAGCCAATCGATGCCATAGTAATAGTAACTTGTTCGATATATCTATAATGGGATATCGATAAAATTTACAATATATCTATATGGAAACAATTACTTACAAATTAGTAAGTAATTATAAAAGCCATACTTAGTTAAGAACGGTTCATGTAATAAAAACAATCACTTAAAAATAAAAAAGAAAACTATTTACATATAACAAAATTAAGTAACTTGGCACCTCAAATACTATTCGAAATACAAAATGTTGAAATACCTTACAAAACAAAAAATATAAATAAAATAAAGATCATTTAAATAATGTAAATAATTGATTTTAAATTGAATTTAATTTATGGAATAAAATATGCTCTATCTTTATTCGTGGGATTATCCATCAATAAAAAGGAGAATAAAATGAATAAAATGAATAAATTTTTAGCATTACTCACTAGCGCAATACTGCTTATGTTAAGTATTGGCTCAGCAAATGCAACAACCATTGAAGGTACCATCAGCTTTGAAGGTAATGCAGCAGTAGATGGTTCATACCCTCTTATTACTGGCATCGTATTTTCGGGTGTAGAAGTAAGTGGACTTGATGAATTAGTGACAGGCAGTTTTGATGGTTTAGAAGATGCTGCAGCAACATTCTATGATTACTCAGCAACCAATAACACACTACCTTATACTTTATGGACCGCAGGAAGCTTTACATTCACAGTAACGGACTTTACGATTGACCTTTTACTAGATGTTAATAATATGTTGATAGGCGCAATTTCAGGAACAGGTTACATTGAAAGCAGTGACCCATCATTAGACCTAACTGCTGGCGCATGGAGTATTACAGGACAGTACATTAACGGTGGAGTTTCTTTCTCTTCAACAGCGGTACCAGCACCAGCTGGAGCAGCATTACTAGGTTTATGCTTATTAGGTTTTGGTTTCGCTCGTCGTAACAAAAAAACTAACTAGTATTTTTAAAAACTAGAATAATTAAAGCCTAATAATCATGCGATTATTAGGCTTTTTAATATTATTGCTCATCCATTTAAATAGTTTTATAGCGTTAATTATTATCTTGCTTGGCTTTATTAGTATCCGTAGAGCAAGACTTAAATTGTTTAGACTCATCATCGCTTGGCAACGGGTCACTACAGCAACTGCCAAAATGTACCGAATCTAACCATGCTTGCTTTTCTTCTTCAGTATTCTTTTTATCAGATTCTGATTTATCTTTTATTTCAGTCATTTACTTCCCTTAATTTCTAAAAACAAGCTTAACCTAATTATTAGATTACATAACAGAACTAAATGTTACGCAAAAAATAGATCTGTTACTTAACATGATGAATATTACAGCCCAATGCTATCTAGAATCTCTAAAAATACCTCTTCTCGGCTACTTGCTGTTAAGTTTGGATATAAACGACATAAACGTATCGCCTGACTAAATTTATTTTTCCCTAACACACTCAATACGCGGGTAAATAGTGCTTCATCTAAGAAAAAGGTTTTCACTACATGTGAGACAGCATCATCTAATGATACATAAATAACACCATCGAATTCAAAACTATCATTTTCACTATCTATAACCAACAATTCATTATTTATAACTAACGGCCAACCTTGATAGTTTATTCTGCCTTGCATCAATTCAAACATGGGCCAAGCACTGCGCTTAAAACCTTCAAAAGCACTGCCCTCTAATTCAGACTCTTCTAACTCTTTCTTGGTCCAATTAGAGCCAATACTTAAAACTTTTTGATGTTTTTTAGTTAATGCTTTTTTAATCGCATCTCGATAATGGTAAATAGAGGTAAAAGCGGATCGCTTAACAATACTTGAGCATTCTTTACAGCTAGGTAAAGTTAAAGGTAAATGATCTAAAATATTAGTTTCATATTCATAGGCTGGAAATTTTACTTTTTTATCACTAGGCTCACCACAAAACCAGCAAGTATGACGATAATTAAAAGGGATCTCGACAGCATAGAAAGTAGCCATAATACGCACCTATAAAAAATAATTCAGGGTACGTTTTGATAAGGTAATAATCAATGGCAGAGTTAGCAATTAAATAGCTTAATTAAAATGCTAGGAATTTAGCAAAATATTTTAGGTTCAGAAATAGGAAAGGGCAGCCGAAGCTGCCCTAATTTAGTCTCACTATCTAGTCCGTGATAGAAGTTGCTCCATGCAAAACATCCTTTTGACTATTGCCATACTAGGCATCCCCTTCCCAAATCCTTTGGGCGCCTTCCTTGTATTACATCCTTATACGATAAACATCCTGCTTATCAATCCAACATCCTGCTGGTTTCTTCCGTGACACATCCTTATTTAATAAACATCCTGCTTATTAACTGCTCCCTATCCTTGGAAGGTGTCCTTGTACATCCTGTAATTCGTCCTTGCTTTTCCTTAACGATAAACTTCCTGCTTATCTAACTTCAATCCTGAAGTGTCCTTTTGTCATCCTGACTAGATAAATATTCCTTATTTACCTAATAACAACATCCTGTTGTTTCCTGCTTTCCGTTTGCTGATTAACATCCTATTAATCGTCTACGTCCTTGTTTGCGGGAGAAATAGTACGACGCATCGAGCTAATAAGACCACTTAGAAAAAAAATAAATTACGAAAGCAATGAACAAAAAACAGGACAAACATTAAATATCAACAACTTAACTAAAAACAATATTGAAATAACACCTAAAAATCTTTATTTAAAGTAAGGATCTAGCACATAAGCAATGGTCGATCTCTCACAAGTATAAAACAGTGAATACAGTGAGGTAGATAAAAGTTCACTAATTTTAGTGATCACAATCACAATTAATAAGTACAAAAAAAGATTAATGAGATCTCTGTCAGCAACATTTATCGTCCATTTTGTATAAAAAACAATCAAACAATCGCTGTAATAATCAACAAGCCATAGTATTTACTACTAATTAGCATTATATTTACATTTCCTTTACACCTCAGGTTATCACTATGTCCGTTTACGCCACTTTATGCTTCCTCGCTGCAGCAGCAATGCTGATCACTCTAATTAATAGTAAATTAGGAAAATGGCAAAGTACCATCGCCATAACAGCAGGATCCCTATTATTATCTCTTACTATTATCATCGCCGGTAAAAATGGCTTTACTCAATTAAGAGAAGTCGCTGTTACTCAATTAACCGAGATAGATTTCGAACACTTCCTATTAGATGGATTATTAGGCTTTCTCTTATTTGCAGGCGGCTTAGGTATTAAGTTAGAAAGTTTAAAAGATCAAAAGTGGGAAATTACAGTACTTGCATTAGGCGCGACTCTCTTTTCCACCTTCTTTGTAGGTTTTGTCCTGTATTACATTTGTCAGTTAATTGGTCTCCCGCTTGACCTTATATACTGTTTATTATTTGGTGCGCTTATTTCTCCGACGGATCCAATCGCGGTTCTTGCCATTGTTAAAAAGTTAAATGCTCCAAAACGTATTTCTACTCAAATAGAAGGCGAGTCACTCTTTAATGATGGTTTTGGTTTAGTTATTTTTGTCACTATCTTCAATATCGCTTTCTCTGGAGAGCCTTTAACGGTAAGCAATGTCTCTATGTTGTTCTTACATGAAGCGATTGGAGGTATTGTGTACGGCTTTGCATTAGGTTTATTGTTCCACTACTTAATTAGTGCAACCAATGACCATGCAATGGAACTGTTATTTACCATTGGTGTACCTACAGCTGGTTATGTATTCGGCGAATTAATTGGTGTTTCAGCACCTTTAGCAATGGTTGTTGCAGGTATCATGATTGGTAACTGGACAAGAAAAACTGGATTTTCAGAAGAGAGTAAAGCGCAACTAGACCATTTCTGGGAATTAGTTGATGAATTCTTAAATGGTCTATTATTCCTGTTGATCGGTTTAAGTATGTTGCAATTTAGCTTCTACCAGGAAGACTGGATTATTATGCTAATTGCTATCCCAGTGGTATTAGTGGCCCGCTACTTAAGCATTCGCCTATCCTATGTTGGCTTTAAACGTTTCCGCAACTATAACCCTTACTCTGTTCGCATTTTAACTTGGGGTGGATTACGAGGTGGTCTAGCACTTGCGATGGCAATGGCTGTTCCAGCAGGTATTTGGGTTGTTCCTGAAAAAAATATTGATGTACGCGAAATCATACTGGTAATGACTTATGGTGTTGTATTGTTCTCAATCTTAATACAAGGTTCTAGTATTGTGCCGCTCATTAATAAAGCAAAAGACTGGCAAAACAAGCATCAATAAACACCTAGACTATCAGCACTATTACTTATTTGAGATAGCTAATAGTGCTTGATTTGACCTTCTATTTTTTTACTTCTTTAACCTTTTAGCTTCCCTTACCTTCAGCGTTTCCCGATAGCAAAAATTAATAAAATCAATGCGAACAAAAACAGATATTACTGGTCTGATAAAAGATTAAGCAAATAACCCGTCAAACCCGAGACACTCTATTAGTGTTATCGGTTTAACCGTTTTAAAATCAGGAAAAGTCATGTCTAAATCTGCTGAAAAAGCAACCTTGTCCATTGGTGTTCGATTGTTTAGTGCATTTCTATTTACCAGCTTATTAATTAGTACCATAGCGGCGTCTTTACATTATTATCATAGCCAAAAGCAGGCTAAAGATGCAGTACTACAAATTTATCAAACAGCTGCAGATCAAATTCGCTATCGCACAGAACAAAATAAACAACAAATATCGGATCAATTAACTGCCTTAACTAGCTCACAAGATCTTACTCGTCATAATAAGCTAACCACCTATAGTATTAATCGATTTGCGCAGATACTCAATCAGCATGAAAGTTACCAATCTATTTCAGTGGGCTTTAAAAACGGCAATTTACAAAAACTAGTTGCATTGAATAAGCCTGAAAGTGCTCAATATATCCAGCAAATAAAAGGAGCAAAATGGTTACTTGTTTCAATTCAAAAAAACAACACAGATACAATTAGAGAAGAGTTTTATTTTGATGCTAATTTTCACTTTTTAAATAAATTTAAAGAAACAACCACTGGAGATATCACTACCAGTGCTTGGTATAAAGCGGCACTATCTGAAATAACAGCCATCACTTCACAAACAGAGAAAACTATCATTTATTCTAGGAAGCTCAATACAGACAGAGCGGTTATCGCGATCGAGAGTAGATTAAATGACTATACTGATATACTAAGTCATATCAACACCCCTTCCCTATTGAGGGAGATGTACCTCTTTACTAATAAAGGGCATTTATTAGCGACCTCTGATACAGATAAATGGAAGAGCCCTGAACGTTCTCCCTACCCTTTATTAATGGAACTCGTTGACTCACAAGTTACTAACGAATTACGCGAAATTGAAGCTGATACACAAACTTATTATGTTTATTTAACAAGCATGATAGGTGCAACAGGTGCCCCTAGCTATTTAGCCCTGTTAGCTCCTAAGCAATCAGTCTTATTGCCAAGTATCAAAACATCCATCGAAATATCATTAATCTGCTTAGTGTTATCAATTCTATTATCATGGAGATTCTCTTCACCTATCGGTAAAGCGTTGAGCAGGTTAATTAATGCTCTAGCAATTGCAAAATCCGAAGAATATAAAAGATTCCAAACTCAACCAACACGATTTTCTGAGTTAAACCATATCAATGCTGCTTTGACAGATATGACAGATCTCATTGCGCAACAAAATATTAAGCATACGGAGCGAGCAGCATTGTTTGCATCACTTAATGCCCAAATAATCGATAATAAAGCGCTCTATAACAACAACCAAATCAGCCGCTCTCCAACATTAACGGAGATGTTAGGTATTGCTGCCAGCGATTCCAATTTACCAGAGTTTTCCTGTTTAACACTTTCAGACCAAACAAAACTTAACTTACTTAAAACAAAAGCTTGGAAAAATTTATATCACGGTTTAACCACAGAAGAGATAGTCAATAAAGGCAGTAAGTTGGCGATACCTTACAATCGAATACACGAAATAAGAATGCGCTTTGAAGTATTGTGGCGAGATGCTGAAATTAACTATTACCAACAGAGTCGCGCTAACCCTGAGCTCAATAAGCCATTAAAAGAAAAGTTAATTAAAGAGCAGTTACAATTAATGCGAGATTTTGAGTTTATAGCGAAAGTGAATCAAGGTCACCATAAGTTAACTTCTCAAGACCAGCTTCGCTTACAACAATTAAGTGAAAAAACATGGTTACGTTATTTTGATAAGAGTATGGGATTATCGGCTATTGAAATGCTGCACATTTCCCCGAAAAAACAAAGATTACCTGCAACTGAAGTGTTATTAAGCCAAGTAACAACAGACTTGGTGGGGGATATGGATATAGAAGGTACTCTAGCAAACGCAGATACAAATATAGCTGAATTGTATAACCTATCGATTGAACAAGGCACTGCAACTGAAGAACAACAGCAACAAGCACAACAACAACTAAACTCCATCAAAACCATGTTAAGTGAACTATCAAATAAAAAATATAGCCACAATGTGATCGACTTGTCCATGTACCACAGCAGCTTACATGCGGTGCCTTATCCGAACGACGCCACACACACGGACTTATCAATCACTGAACATATTATGTTACTCAGCGATATATTTGTTGCTTTAACATCAATTAACAGCTCAATTAAATCTACATTATCCTTGAGTGAGGCGATTGATGTCTTGTATCAAATCACCATAGATAAACATCTAGAACCAGCAACTTTTAAGTTGTTTTTAACCAGTGGGATCTACCAACAATATGCTCAACAATATTTGCATCCCTCGCAAATTGATACAGTAAATATTAATCAATATCTAGACTATTCATACTAGCGTTATTTCAATTATGTTTATTACCGACTTAAATTATGTGGCTAATTACGACTGGAAAATAAAATAATTAACCACCATTTAGTCATCAGGCTAGGTATAATCCAAGTATCGTAAACCTAGCTTATGTTGTAACCCAATAAAATGAATAAAATACAGCTGCATCAGCAACTAATGACACACTTACAAAAGCAATTAAACAACGCACAAGTCGCAGCTAAAAGTGCTCATGAAACAGCAACTAATGAAGAAAATATTGCCGAAAACAAATACGATACGCTGGCATTAGAAGCAGCCTACCTCGCCCATGGGCAGTCACAACGTGCTTTAAAATGCCAAGCAGATATCGATGCTTGTGTTAGTTTACCATTAAGAAGTTCACTGGAAGGTGCAATAGGTTCGTTAGTCGTATTAGTTGACCAACATGAGCAAGCTAAGTATTTATTTATTTGTCCCGTTGCTGGCGGAGTAAAATTACAATGGCAACAACATACTGTATTAGTAGTGACGCCAGAGTCGCCGATTGGCGCAATGTTACTAGGTCAAAAAATTGATGCAGAGGTCAGTATGACGATTAATAATAAAATTCATCACTACGATATTTTACAAATCCTGTAAATAGAATGTGCTTATTCCAACAGCACATCAAGTCACTTGTTACATGACAAAAGCAGACATACGCGGAGAACCGAAATTAACTATATATATTTCAGTGTTTTATAGTTAAATATTATAAAATCCCATCGCTTTTCATATTAATTCCTCTATGCTTATATTTTCATCTAACTGAAGGGATTTAACATGATTGAAGATAAAAGTACCTCACAAGACCGACGACATTTCTTAAAAGTTACATCTGGTTTAGCGGCAGCAGGAATAAGCGCTAGCTTGCTGCCCACCACTGCAAATGCCAAAAACACCCACCAATATCGCTCTTCTCGCAACAATAAATCCATTTGGAGTAAAGTTAAAAAGGAATTTATATTAGATAAAAACACTACTTATATGAATGTTGGAACAACCGGTTCGATGCCAAGCAGTGTTTTAAAAAATTACTATGCAAATAACCTGAGCGTTGCCGAAAACCCATGGGATATGCAGGAAAAGTTTGGCGAATGGCCTTATACCACTGAAATGAGTACAAGCATTGCTGCCGGCATGGGAGCAAACGCAGACGAGATAATTCTTAGCCGAAATACAACTGACGGCATGTGCTCGATTTTAAATGGTCTGCAATTTGAATCAGGCGATGTAATATTAACAACCCACCATGAACACGTTGCAGCAGAGTCTCCATTACATGTTGTTTCAGAGCGTTATGGAGTAGAAGTGATCTACTTAGATATTCCGGTAGATACTGGAGATGAAAGCATCACTGAGCAACAGTTTGTTGACCTCTTTAGCAACGCTGTAAATGAATATTCAGGCCGAGTACGTTTAATTACTTTTTCGCACATCACTTACAAAACCGGTACTCGCCTGCCTGCGAAGCGTATCTGTCAAGAAGTGGCAATACCGAATGAAATTCCAACGTTAATTGATGGTGCTCATGCCATTGGTATGCTGGACCTTGATTTTCATGATATTGGTTGTGACTTTTATGCTGGCTCAGGACATAAATGGCAATGTGGAGCAGGTGCAACGGGTATATTATTTGTTTTAAATAGCGCGGAACGTCTAGATCAGTATTGGTCAGATAGAGATACCTCATTATGGTTTATCAATTCATCATTAGGCCACGCAGATTACCTTGGTACACAATTGCAACTACAATACATTGGTAATGATAACTACCCAGCTAAACAAGCACTGGCAGATGCCTGCGCAATGTGGGATGAAATAGGTAGAGATGTGATTGAAGAGCGCGTTTTAACACTTAGCAAACGTTGTAAACAACAACTTAAATTGGCATTCCCTGATGCAGCTATCTACTCTCCAGATATCGATGAGTTAGCAAGTGCCATTACCACTTTCAACCCTTTTACAGACGTTAGTGATTCAGATACCTTAACTGAATTCAGAGATACATTACGAGAACAAACAGGATTCATTATTCGCACCACTGATTTTAAAATTACACAAAATGATACGACGAATACTTACGCATTAAGAATATCGACCCATCTATTCCACGATGAAGATGACGTAGATAACTTAATAAAAGCGATGAAAAAAGTATTTAACGATATGCTTTAAAAAATTAAGCCACTTAATCGTGGCTTTTAGTACCTATACTTTAGAGGTATAATAAATAAACAGTATATATAATTATTTTACCTCTAAAGGTCTTTTTTATGGCGAACATCAAGTTAAGGTACCTTATCGTATCTCTTCTGCTACTATGCTTTTACAGTAGTTGGAGTTCTGCTCGTGATTTAGCTGAAATCAAAGCGGATGGTGTGTTACGCCATATCGGTATTCCCTATGCTAATTTCATTAATATTTATAAAGAGGGCGAGCATACCCTAGCTAGTGGGTTAGACGTTGAATTAATGCAGGGGTTTGCCAAGCACTTAGGTTTAAAGTATCAATTTATTGAAGCAACCTGGCATAACTCAATGACCTTGCTCACCGGTCGCAATGCAAACTATGTTAATGGTGTAGTGGTAAAAGGCCATATTCAGCATGAAATACAGGGAGATATTCTCGCCACTGGTGCGACTATCTTACCTTGGAGACAAGAAGTCGTTGATTTTTCTATACCTTATTTCCCTTCCGCTGTTTGGTTAATGGCGAGATCTGACTCAGCACTTTCACCAATAACCCCATCCGGCTCAGTCACTGAAGATATTAAAACAGTAAAGTCCTTATTCAAAGGCCATGAAGTATTAGCAATGAAACAGACCTGTTTAGATCCCGAACTTTATGACTTATACAATACAGAGGCTAAAATTATACTACCTGTCACAGAAAGAAAGCTAAATGAGATGATTCCCGCTATATTAAATAACGATGCTGAGCTAACATTACTAGACGTACCAGATATATTAATCGCATTAGAAAAATGGCCAGGTAAGACTAAAGTTATTGGACCAATCTCTGAGAATCAAAAGATGGGTGTGGTTTTCCGAAAAGACTCACCAAATCTCCGAAAAGCATTTAATCTGTACTTTAAAGAGATACAAGACAGTGGCGAATATAATGTATTAGTTAAAAAATATTACCCTTCTGTTTTTCATTTTTACCCTGATTTTTTTAACGTTAAATCACAATAGGGACTTTTATGCCTCGTTGGTTTACTCAAAAAAATACCCTCTTTATTGCAAGTGCTATGCTTGCAGGATACCTTTTACTTATTTTAACAGTGACCAACCTAGGCCAAAATAAACTTGAAGAATCAAGAGATAATGAGTTGCACTTAAGAATCAGTCATTATGGGGAGTTATTGAGTAATTATTTTAAACTAGCCAAACATAATTCAATCCTTGCGGCTGAAGATAAAGTTCTCATGACATTCTTTGCTAATAAAAGCGCAGGTATGTCGATGACTTATGGATTAGGTGCAAGCCTTTTTAATCTTCGAGAGTTAATCGAAAAACAATTGATTTCCCCACAGGACAAACTAACTCCTATATTTTCTCGTGTTACCCTAATTGAGTTAAATAAAGATATTATTGCTGATAGTAATAGTACGACTGCATTTAACTATCAAGGGCTCAATATTTCCGAATTAAAAAAATCCAAACAATCGTTATTTGTGAATGAAATAAACGGTAATTTAGTCATACGCTTATCCACAACCGTTTATTTCCATAATAGTCCTATTGCTTTACTCATTGCTGAATTCAACAGAGAACAAGTCATTTCTTTACTCACTGCTTTAGAATATGAAGGCAGTGGAAGCCATATCACACTTCGTAGTACCCAAGGCAACCTATTTATATGGGACTCCTTAAAAGCAGCTTCTCATGCAGAGATAACACACTCTCATCAACATGAAAATTTAATGCATAGTTTCCATTTAAAAAAAGAAATAATAGGCGCACCTTTTGTTATTGAAGCTTGGTATGAAAATATTAATAACAATGATTTATTTACTTCTAAATGGTTTGTTGTGGTTATCTCTTTATTAGCCATTCCTGTCTTTTTAACGTTGTATTACTTGTTCTATATTGAGCACAAAAACGCTCAACTCCATCATCAAATTAATGATTCACAAAAACGCCGAAAAGAGCTCTCACAATACAATTTAGAACTAGAAAACGAGATAAAAAAACGCCAAGTATCAGAACAAAAACTCGCTTATCAAGCAACCCATGACTCATTAACGGGGCTCCCGAATAGAAGTTATAGTTTAGAAAAACTCAACCATGCGATTGATTATTCACAACGAACACATAAAAAAGTACTACTGATGTACATAGACCTCGATAATTTTAAGCAAATTAATGATACTTTAGGTCATGCTGCAGGTGATAAAATACTGATCGAAACAAGTCAACGCCTACGTTCGGCTTTGCGTAAAACAGACACAGTCGCACGATTAAGCGGTGATGAATTTATGCTGGTGATTAATGACTTAGAGGATCTTGAACAAGCCACTGAGATTGCATTTAAAATTCATCACCTATTTGAACAGCCCTTCCAAATCGATAAACACCTATTTCATACTTCAAGCAGTATCGGACTAGCCATATACCCAGACGATGCTGATGATGCAGAAACACTTTTGAAATGTGCCGATATGGCTCTTTATAAAGTAAAAGGAAATGGTCGTAAAAACTTTAGTTTCTTTGAGTCTAAGATGAATGATGAAGTGAACCGCAAAGTAGCTGTCAACTTACGATTACATGTGGCTATTAAAGAAAATAACTTAGAGATGTACTACCAGCCATTAATTAATCTGAAAACCCAAAAAATAGTCGGTGCAGAAGCATTAATGCGTTGGACTGATAGCGAATTAGGGTTTGTACCACCGGATGAATTTATCGCTATCGCTGAAAAAAATAACTTAATAGAGCAACTTGGCAGTTTTGCTTTAAATACAGCAGTACATCAAGCTGCAAAATGGCAAAGCATCGCGCCGATGCAAATTGCAGTCAACTTTTCCAGTGTACAATTTAGAAACTGTACAAAGTTATTTAATGAGATAAAAGATGTACTAGTTACTTCTCAACTGCCTCCAGAACGCTTAGATGTAGAAGTAACAGAAAGCCTCATTATTAATCAAGAAGGTGAGTTATTTGATATGTTACAAGCTCTGCGTGGCATGGGTGTTGAGCTAAGCATTGATGATTTTGGCACTGGCTATTCAGCCTTAAGTTACCTACAAAAATTTGCCTTTACCAAACTAAAAATAGATCGCGGGTTCATCATGAACCTATCAGAAAACGACTCTGATAAATCACTTGTGATGGCGATTGTTGCAATGGCTAAAGCGTTAAACTTAAAAGTCGTAGGCGAAGGGATCGAAACTGAACAACAAATGCAGTTTCTCAATAAAATAGATTGTGAGTTTGGCCAAGGTTACCTATTTAGCAAACCACTACCAGCCGAGCAGTTCGAAGCACTGCTAAAAGACCCAAGAGCAATACAAAAATTACTTAATGGATAACGATAGGCTACAAGCCGTTATTTTTGCCTACAGCCTATTTTATCTAAAATTAGCCTTCAGCTAGCAACTCTGTTATGACCTGTTTATATGCTTCTACAGGTTGCGCACCAGATAACGCACTTTGACGGTTAAATACAACGGTTGGTACAGCTGAAATACCTAAGCCTTGCCAATACCTCTCATGATCAACCACTTGATCTACGTAACCTTGTGTTGTTAAACGAGCAGATGCTTCCCCGCTATCTAAGCCTATTTTAGCTATTTCAGCTAATAATATTTCACGATTAGAGATATCTTTTTGATCGGTAAATGCAGCACTAAACAGCGCCAATTTAAGCTCTGTTTGCTTACCTTTTTCATAGGCATATTCCAATAAAATATGTGCATCACGTGTATTAACAATTTTCATATCTTCAAAAAAGTTAAAGGTAAAACCAACCTCTGCACCACGTTGAGCGATATTAATACGAGCTTGATTGCTTTCTTCTAATGACGAACCGTATTTTTCAGCAACGTGCTCACGTAAATTTTGTCCTTCTGCAGGCATGTTAGGATTTAGCTCAAAAGGTTGCCATTGCAACTCAATTTGCTTTTCAACACCTAATTCTTCAATGGCTTTTTGTAAATTTTTGTAGCCAATAATACACCACGGACAAACAACATCTGATACGACATCTAATTGAATCTTCTTACTCATCATTACCCCTTTTGCAGTCAATAAACTCAACATACAAGTACTTTACATTCTTTATATTACCACACTATAACCATATAAGAACGATCGTTCAAATTAATCTAAAAATAAATATTTAATCTCCACTCGGGATAGTGAAAGCGTGATCCAATGTTAAATCTATCACTTATTTTTATCTCATTATATGGTGCAGGTCGTTTTTCGTAGTTCAGCAACTCATAACAATAGTTAGTTATTGGTAGGTGATTTTACGCAGAAATCTGAAGAAATAGCGGTATTATTTCCTTTTGATCATTTAAGCTGAAGTTACTTAATAAGCTATAGCTTCACAATGTCAAAACAATCAAATTGAACAACTCGCATATAAAATAGTACAATACTACTTAACAAGCATAAGTTTTGATTGTCTCACTTTCTTTATCAACATAAAATCACCTTTGTAATAATCGAAATATATGCCATCAACCATCTATTTTCATCGATTACATTAGCTCATTATGACAACATAAGAGTTAAGTTAAGGTTTAAAAGTGTCTTCCCAATCCTATGTAAAAAAGAATTTTTCACTTGCTTGGCCTCTCGCCCTAAACGGCCTATTAATGCAATCCATGTTAATGATAGATACCTTATTAGTATCCCCTCTAGGTGAGATCCCATTAGCAGCGATCGGTATTGCAACTACCATTGTAGCCGCAGTATTAGGTATTCAAATGGCATTAGCTAACGGTACACAATTGGTATTAAGTCGAGCGGTGGGAGCAAAAAACCAAAATTCACTCAGTAAAGCTTTCTGGTCAGGTTTTTTCATCAATGCCGCTGTAGCAGTGTTATTTTGGATAATATTAACTATCTTTGATCGCCCTTTAATTGCGCTATTAACTGATAAAATTAATTTGCATCAAGAGATTGCAGATTACCTGAACATATCAAAATATATTATCCTATTTACCGCTGTCACTCAGGTAATGATTGCACTATTTAACGGCCTTGGTAAAACTAAAATCCCCTTTAAAGGCTACCTCATTGAACTCCCAGTGAATGCCATTTTATCTTATCTACTGATTCATGGTTACCATATTTCAGAAGGCCTAAGTTACCATGGTTTAGGGGTTCAGGGCGCGGCTATCGGCAGTGTAATTGCCATTACCATACGTATGGTATACCTAGGTTTATACATGCATCTTGAACCTGATTTTATTTTCTCTCCACCGAAGACCGGCAGTAATATGTTGGTTAATATGCGTGCACATTTTATCGAGATATTCCCTATTGCAGCCAATGTAACTATCTTACTAATTGGCGCAACTATTTATCAATTACTCTACTCACAATTAGCGATTAATGCCTATGTAGCAATTACTTTAGTGATGCCATGGATCCGTGCGGGAACACAATTTATAGCCGCTTGGTCTCATTCATCTGCCATCACCGTGAGCCAAGCTATAGGCTCGAAAAAGATGGATGATTTAGTAAAAAATGTTGATACCAGCATTGATATTGCAGTGATCATATCTATCTTGTGTGCCGCTTTATTTGGTGTAATGAGCCTGTTTATGAGTCAGATCTACCCAAACCTAGATGAAACGACCTATCAAGCTTTGGCAATTATCGCACCGCTTTATATCTTTTTGCCAATAGTACGTGGGTACAACACTGTACACGGCAACATTCTGCGTTCAGTAGGACAAACCACAGCAGTTTTTAAAATTAACTTTACAGGTCAATGGCTTATATCTATTCCTTTGTGTGCTTTTCTTATTTTAGGATTAGATGCTTCTATATTTTGGGCCTTTGCAATACAACCTTTTGAAGAGGTCGTAAAAGCATTACCCTTTAGACAACTAGCGAGAAAATCCCTGAAAGAATTTAATGCAGAAAAAGCACAAAAATTAATGTATGACTAATACCAATTATATTAAATAAGTGCTCTAAATTTTGCGTAGGAAAAATGATTGAGTTCAAAGTGTAATTTAAACCTTTCGACGATTAACTTCGTTAATAGTCTATTGGAGAATTAGCGAAGTTAATTCTTTAATAGTTATTCTATTTGTGAAAATTACAACGAAGAAATAAGTTATCTCAACAAGTAAAATAGATCAGTTAATTAGCATGATTGGTATAAGATTAGAGTGAGATCAAACTCTCAAAATATTAACGGCCTGAGTTAAAATATTTGATCTCATCATAAGATCTGCTTATTGCTATGTGATCAACTAGGCACATCCAAGCAATTGAGCTTTTGTTCATTTTTTAGCTCACTATTATGTGTGACAATATTACATAATGAGGTGATAAAAAATGAAAAACAAACTAATGATTGCTGGATCTATCTTACTGACTCTACCTACTATCGCGTTAGCTGATGTGGCAGGTAATGGTGTATCCTACCCGGTTCCAGCTGATAAATTTGATATGACTAACTGGAAAATAACAATTCCTGCAGATATCAATAAAGATGGTAAAGTTGATGAAATCGAAGGTGTAGCAATGATGAGCTACTCCCATGAAGATTTTTTCTTCTTAGATAAAGATGGCAACATGGTGTTTGAAGTACAAAATAAAGCCGTCACTACTAAAAACTCTAAAAATGCCCGTTCTGAATTACGCCAAATGCCACGTGGTGCAAAATTCGATATTGATACCGCCGCACCATTAAATAATTTTGCTCTTGAAAGTAATACTCACGCTGCAGATTACAGTAAAGTGGGTGGCATATTAGAAGCAACATTGAAAGTAAACCATGTATCAGAGCATGCTAAGTTCCCTGAAAGACCAGCAGCACATTCAGTGGTAG
Organism: Psychromonas sp. KJ10-5; assembly: GCF_055808325.1. NCBI lineage: Bacteria > Pseudomonadati > Pseudomonadota > Gammaproteobacteria > Alteromonadales > Psychromonadaceae > Psychromonas > Psychromonas sp. KJ10-5. The sequence goes on from NZ_CM147864.1 coordinate 2,928,586, forward strand.
TTGGGCAAATCCATGCTAAAAAATATGATGATCAAATTAAAGCTAAAACAGGCTTTGGTCATGGTAATGAGCCCCTAAAAATCTTCTTCAAAAAATTTCCAGATCATGAATATGGTTCAGTATTTTGGAATTATGAACGTAACCTAGCGAAGAAAGATCCAAACCGTGCAGATATTGCTTACCCAGTATGGGGCAACACTTGGGAAAACCTAGAAGAGCCTGGTGAGTCGGGTATTAAAATGGGTGAAGAGTTTAGTTATGTAGTTGATGTTAAAGGCAACATAATGCATCTGACCTTTACAACAGCTCGTCATAAAGACGTCACTTACAGTATTGACCTAAGTAAGGGTGTAGATGAAAAAGATTCTCCAACAGGCTATGCACAAGATGCTTTCTACTTTAAAGCAGGTGCGTACGGTCAATGTAGTGTTAATGACACGCACCCAATTTGGGGGCCAGGATGTGCTGGTACAGGCGACTTTGCTGTTGATAAAAAGAATGGTGATTACAACAGTGTAACCTTCTCTGCACTTAAACTTAACGGTAAATAAATAAAAGTTAGTACTTACTATCTATTAACTAATCTTTATTATTCGATTGAAGCCAACTTAATATAAGTTGGCTTTTCTTTATTATTTAAGAATGGATCTATTTATCGTTGATAGGCTCTATTGTTTGCACTTGTACCGCATCCAATAACTGCTCTTCAATGGTGTTTTCTTCTGGTTTATCATCAATAGAAGCGGTTAACTCACCTTCATCTAACGAATCTGCCTCTTGTAATATTTCTACCATATCTGATGCAACATCAGGTACTGAATCGATAATTGTACTTGCTACATCTACCGCATACTCTGGTATGTTATCTACCACGTGAGATAAGTAATCACTTACTGCTTCTTCAATGTTATCCGTTGTTTCTGCATCGGACTCTTGCTCATTGTCGTTGTCCACAAGATTGCTGACATATGCCTCAGCAACCGCATTTGATGACTCAGGTAATGCTTCCGATACGGTTAAAGCAATTTCAGCAGAATGCTCAGGAGAAATATCACTTAAACGAGTGTATAAATCTGCAGCTGTTTGTTCCGATGCAGCCGCACTCCTATCCACAGGACGCATCTCATCCAATGAATCAGAAAATTCTGTCATATATTGCTCTGTCATTTCTAATAACACACTTGGATCTTCATCAAACATGTTTTCTGCGGCATGCTCCATGACGCTCAAACCGTTATCAGGCATCGCGTTAGCAATGGCAACAATGATGTCAGCTAACTGGTCAGGGTGATCATTAGTGATCCAATCCACCAGCTCATCGGCTTGTTCAGGTGAAGCCGTGGTCAATGCTTCAGCAATATGAATAGACATCTCGGGGGCAGCGTTGGTTATCGCAGCGTATAATTTAGCAATATTGATCTCTTCGATAGTACTTAATGCAGCAGCTAAATGAGTGGCGTTTTCTGGATCTTTAGCTGCAATAGCAATGGCCATATTAACCGCAATACCAGGATTTTTAGTCGCTAAACTCACTGCAACATCAACTTCAGCACTTTGCTCAAAGGCAGGCTCAACATAATCAGTTCGAGGATCAAGCTCAGACACTACACCAGAAGGCGTTTGCATAACAAAGTTTTCTTGTTCTTCTTGCGGCAACGCGGCACGTTGTTTCATGCGCAATAAAATAAAAGCTAACAAACTAGTTGCCATCACAATGATAAACATAAACAGTGCATCATTACCGAACCACTTCATCGCTTTAGCTGCCAAATAAGGCCCTGTAATACTGCCCAAAGCATAAATGAATAATAGTGATGCCATCGCAGCTAAAATTTGCTCTTTAACCACTTTATCAAAAGTTTCAGACATACTCATAGGATATAAACAAGCTACCACCCCAGTGATCACGGCAATCGCTAATAAACTAAAATAGAAGAGATTCAATGAAATTAAGAGAGGTATTAATATCGCAGCGGCAATAATCGTTAAGATCATACCTAACATAATTTTACGTCGGTCAAAGTTGTCAGAAAGATAAGCGACAGGGAACTGTAATAAAATGGCACCAATAATTGCTGAACCCATAAAAATAGATAAACTAAAACCTTTAATTCCATTAGCATTTGCCACAATAGGCAACATATTTAACAGCGCTGAATAAAACACCCCGCAATAAAAACAACTCACAACACCTAATGGGGACAATTTAATAATGGTCATTAATGACATCGACTCACTATCTTCGATCACTGGCCCTTGTTGTTTGCTAATTACAATTGGCGTGATTGCTAAACTTAATAAAATGCCGGAAATAACAAACAATGTCATGGTATCAATTGGTGCAACATTTAATAAAAATTGTCCTAAAAACTGTGCACTCATAATCACCATTTGATTGATAGAAAGAATACGTCCTCTATTTTTCTCCGTTGCACTAAAGCTTAACCAACTATCTAACGTGGCATTAGTACAAGCCATACAAAATCCGGTGACGACACGCATTACAGCGAGCATAATTGGATCAGGAAATAATCCAGATAACAAAATAGCAACGGAAGTTAGACTACCGCACATAGCGAAAATACGAATATGTCCAACGCGCTGCAGTAGTTTACGGCTGTAATAAGAGCCGATCAAAAACCCCACTGATAACATCGACAATACCAAACCAATATTATCAATACTGATGCCATCATTTTGCATACGTACAGGCAGTAAAATATTGCTTAGCCCATAACCTGTCATTAACAAAAAACAGCTCATTAGCAGTAAAAATAGGGGTTTAATCGTTGTTATCACTGAGTAACTCTCTATTGGTAGTAGTGTTAGATTTACCTAATAAGAATCGAGTCCAACTCATTTAGGGTAAGCAAAAGTCCACCAATTTTGTATTTCATTAGTGAAATAGTGAATATAAAGGAAAAATAATAAACATCAAATCATATTCAGCCTCACCAGAATCAGCATTAATGTAGATCGCCCTAACCACTCTAGTTTACTACTTCCAGCTAAAGTGAAGAACAGCGATAAAAATTATCACTTGAAAAAAACGACATTGAAGAGGATGATCATAAAATAGACAACTATATTAAAACGTTTTATCTATACCATCATCAATGTAATGGCATGTTCATTAATCTTTAATCGTTTCACCAAAATTAAACGACGACATCAAACAATCAATACACGGAGCAGTAGCAAACAATAACCATTGAAGGTCATATATCAACTTACTAGTAAGGAGAACCTTAATATGAGCCAAAGTATCGCAAGTTTTATCACTCAAACCCTAGACCAAGCAGGTGTACAACGAATATGGGGAGTAACTGGCGATTCACTCAATGGAATTAGTGACAGTTTACGAAAAATGGGCAATATCGAATGGCTGGGTACACGTCATGAAGAAGCTGCCGCTTTTGCCGCTGGAGCTGAAGCACATATCTCAGGAAAACTAGCGGTTTGCGCAGGGTCCTGTGGTCCGGGTAATCTACACTTAATTAACGGCTTATTTGATTGCCATCGTAATAAAGTGCCTGTGTTAGCGATTGCGGCACACATTCCTTCATCAGAAATTGGTAGTCAATACTTTCAAGAAACCCACCCGCAAGAGCTATTTAAAGAGTGCAGCGTATTCTGTGAAATGGTATCTAACCCAGAACAGATGCCTTACCTATTAGAAACAGCCATGCGCCAAGCTATTTTACATAATGATGTCAGCGTATTAGTGTTACCTGGTGATGTAGCATTAAAAGCAATGCCTGAAGGTACTTCTGCAAAATGGAATCATCCAAAACCAGCCACTTATATGCCAGATACATCAGATATTAATATCATGGCAGATCAACTCAACAACAGTAAAAATATAACATTATTATGTGGTGCAGGTTGTAAAGATGCACACGACGAAGTAGTTGCCCTAGCTGAAAAACTACAAGCCCCAATAGTACATGCTATGCGCGGTAAAGAGTTCCTTGAATATAATAACCCTTATGATGTTGGCATGACTGGTTTAATTGGTTTCTCATCGGGTTATCATGCGATGGGTGAAGCAGATACATTATTAATGATTGGTACTAGTTTCCCCTATAAAGCTTTTTATCCTAACAACAGCACCATCTTACAAATTGATAATCAGCCCGCTTCATTGGGTCGACATGTACAGGTTGATCACAGCGTATTAGGTGATGCCAAAACTACCGTCAGTGTGTTACTCACAAAGTTGAAAGGTGCTCGAAACAGCCAGCATCTTGAAAAATGCCTCAAACACTACAAATCGTCACGTGCCGATTTAGACTTACTAGCCAATGGTAAAACCTCCCATGGCTTGATTCATCCACAATATTTAACCCGTTTACTCGATGAACAAGCCAATGAAGATGCTATTTTTACCTGTGATGTGGGCACACCAACAGTATGGGCTGCGCGTTACCTCACCATGAACGGCAAACGCCGCATTATAGGATCATTCAATCATGGTTCGATGGCTAACGCATTGTCGCAAGCAATGGGCGCACAGTCACTAGACCGAAACCGTCAAATTATTGCAATGTGCGGAGATGGTGGTTTTTCCATGTTGATGGGTGACTTACTATCACTTAAACAACTGAATCTACCCATTAAAATCATCGTTTATAATAACCGCTCACTAGGCTTTGTGGCGATGGAGATGAAAGCCAGTGGCTACCTCTCTGATGATACTGACTTAGATAATCCAAGTTTTGCCAATATAGCCGAAGCTTGTGGTATCAAAGGTATTCATGTGGATACCCCTGAAAAACTACCACAAGCAATGTCCGATATGATTGCACATAAAGGCCCCGTGGTATTAGAAGTAGAAACCGCCAAGCAAGAACTTGCGATGCCGCCACAAATTAAATTAGAGCAAGCCAAAGGCTTTAGTTTATACATGATGAAAGCCTTAATTAATGGCAAAGGCAATGAAATCATAGAGCTTAGTAAAACCAACTGGACTCGTTAACCTTTGCTATTTCTACTCTAGATAACTAAAACACAAAACTTCTAATAAATAAGTCACCCAACTCATTTATTAGAAGTACTCACCTTATCGAGTTTGCTAATAAGAAAAATGACTTAGTTTAAGCCGTTACCTGGTGCCTTTCGAAGATTAACTTCGTTAATAATCTATCCATGAAACTTACAACGAAGAAATAAATTATTTTAATAAGTAAAATAGATCTGTTAATTAGTATGATTGGTATAAAGCTCCTAACTTGCATTAACGACTTATTATTTAATTACCAATTTTTAATCAGGTATGATGGGTAAAATTAATTTTATTTCGTGTAGCCATGGTGTAATCAAAGAGGTTTTATATTTATATGGAAAGTAAAAAGTCACCACTGTTTATTGTTGGCATTACTCGTTCAGGAACAACTATCTCACATGATATGGTGATGCAAGCTTGTCCTGATGCCGTGGATTTAACATCTGATGATGATTTTGAGTGCCGTAATTTTTGGCAAGCATTTGGATTAACCATAGGTTCTCGAAGAACAGGGACACTTTGTGAATGCGCCACTGAAGACGATATCGACTCGGTTTCAAAAGAAGCAATTCAACACTATGTTTCTTCACGTCATGCACAAGGTGGGATTATTACAAAAAACCCTCATCTACTAAATAAAATTAGTTATGTAGCTAACGTTTTACCAGATGCAAAATTTATTTTAATCGTCCGTGATATTATGGGTGTCGTAGCCAGTGAAAAAGTAGGGTTTAATGATGCCTACCAAGGTGATGAAGACACCCCTCCTTATGTGCATTATTGGCCAGATACCAAGTTACCCTGTTGGAGTTATGTAAAATGTGATGACAAACAGCATCAACTTACTAAACCTAACTTTTTACTTACCGTCAAAGCAATGATTAAAAGAGTGATTGTTAATTTAAAAAACAAATCATTAAATGAGCCTGGAAAGGTGTTACCACACCAAAAATTAAGTGAATTCTTCCAATCTCATCCAGATAAAACACGTTATTACCCTGGTGATGGTTTCCATAGAATTCCAGAGTCTTGGATAACATTGAACCTTAATGCAATAAACCAACTTAAAGCATTAGATAACTCTCGCTGGATGACTATTGTCTATAATGACTTAGTCGATGATACCAAAGGAGTAGTGAGCAAAATGCTCACCTTTGCAGGATACGATGCCCCAGAGTTATGCTCTTTACCAACTCAACTTAATAAATCTTCAGCAGATAAGTGGCGTAAAAACTTATCAATCGAAGAGCAAAATACAGTAAGAGAAACTATCAAAAATAACCACGAAGATTTTGCAAAAATTTGCAACACTGTTGGTGCAAATATGCTTGCAGATTAACTTTATACTAGGTGGCTTCAATCCCCTATTTCTTCTTTTCACACTTTCAATAATGCACAATAAAATTGCATTAAGCGCTTGCTTGGTGCAATTTCATTTAGTGCCCCTCTTGAGTAACAAGATCACAGATACCAAAAAAGTGCACTTGGTACAAAACAAAGGTTAATTTGTACACTTCATGCACAGTTAATTTATCCCCTCAATTCCTTTTTTAGATTGGCATAAATGTTGTAAACATCTCAAAGCATCAACCTCAACAAAAGGAAAAAGACTATGGATAGTAAAAATGATTTCCCACTAAGTGCTGTGCCAGCTGACCAACGTAAAGGGCTATGGTCAATGATGTCAGTATTACTTGGTTTCACCTTTTTTACCGCTACGATGTGGGCGGGAGGTAGCTTAGGAACAGCATTTAATTTTAGTGAAATTTTAGGGATTGTTTTCATCGGCAACCTTTTATTGGGCAGTTACGCAGCAGGCCTGGCATATGTTGCCTTTAAAACCGGTTTAAATACGGTTTTACTGGGACGATATAGCTTTGGACTTCAGGGCAGCAAATTATCTGATTTTGTGCTCGGCTTTACACAAATTGGTTGGTATGCATGGGGCACAGCAACCATTGCTATTATTTTAGTTAAACTACTGGATTTACCTAGTGCATGGTCGACGCCTTTAATGATCCTATTTGGATTTGGTTTCTGTATTAGCGCCTCAATTGGCTATAAAGCGCTGGAAATATTATCTAAAGTATCTGTTCCTCTCATGTTGTTCCTTATCGGACTATGCTTTTATAAAGGTTTAATTGATGTTGGAGGCATTGGTGAATTAATCGCTAAACAGCCCACCGAAAGTATGACAATAGGTGCAGCAATTACAGTAGTATTTGGTACTTTTGTTAGTGGCGGTACACAAGCAACAAACTGGAGTCGCTTTGCAAAATCAGGAAAAATAGCCGTTTTAGCAACTTTAGCAGCTTTCTTTATCGGTAATGGTTTAATGGTTTTTGTGGGTGCATTTGGCGCGCTAGTTTACCAACAATCAGATATCGTTGACGTACTAGTATCACAAGGCTTTATGATAGCGGCAGTTATCATGTTATTTACTAATATTTGGACGACTCAAGATAACACTATCTACAATTTTGCAGCGGCTGGTTGTAACTTACTACGTACAGAAAAACGTAAACTCATTACCATTATCGGTGCTGCAATAGGTACAGTGATGGCGATTATGGGAATGTATAACATGCTGATCCCATTTCTTATCTTACTAGGCACTTTTATCCCACCTATCGGCGCTATCATCATGACCGATTTTTGGGTTCGCTTTCGTGGAAATATGCCAGGGCTCTCAGAAATCAATCTACCACAATATAATATGCAGGGTATATTTGCCTATATTATCGGTTCGGCAGCAGCTTATTTTTCACCATGGGTTGCACCATTAGTAGGTATCGTCGTTGCCTCATTGGCCTACTGTCTTTTATTGTATATAAATTCAACAAAATCAAAAACAGTACAAGGCGCCCACTAGATGATCAAAGCTCAGTCACTTTCACTTATACCAGGACTTGAAGAAATAACGTTACGAGCAGGCGAGCAAGGGGGGGAGAACGTAATTCGTTGGCCCTACGTTGCAGAAAATAACGATATTGGAGACTGGATAAGTGGCGGTGAACTGATTTTTGTTACTGGCTTAAATTGGCAATGGCAAACAGAAGATTTTATTCAGCTAATTAATCTCGGGAAACAAAAACAAGCTAGTGGATTAGTTATTTTAACCAATTCACCTTATATAAAAAGCATACCCGAACAAGTCCTGACATTAGCCAATCAACTCAGCTTCCCTGTCTTTGAACAACCTTACTCGTTACCCATGGTCAAAGTGACTGAACTACTCTCTAATTCCATTATTAAGTCAGACCTTGCACACCAGTCAACACGGGCCTTAATGGAACATTTATTAACAAGCTCTAGCCCAGCTGAAATGACACTTATAAAAGCTGTAGAGTTTGGTATCAATACTACTGGAGCTTTCTCTATTGCAATGGTCGTTCCTAAGCGCCTTGAAAAAGGCGACCTCAGCCACTGTCAATTTTTGTTAAATAAATTTTTATCCGATCATCAAAGTGAATTTCCATTATTAGAATATCATCAAGGTTGGTTATTATCACTTCCGTCACAGCTAGAACAGCAAGAACAAAGCCTCACGAAATGGAAGGCACTATACAAAATACTTAATCAACAAGGGGTTAGTTGTAACATTGGTGTTAGCGAGGGTCAGGGATTACAGCAATTACGCAGAGCAGCACTACAAGCAATACAGACAGCAGACTTTGCACTCTACCAGGAAACTAATCATGTATTCCATTACCAAGATCTAGGTATTCTTCAATTATTTTCTGGGATAGAAGACTATGCGCAATTAAACCTTTTTTGCCAAAACAACTTAGGGGATCTCTATAACCGTTTTGATAAACAATCAGACCTCTTAAAAAATACACTAAGCTGTTATTTTAAAAACCTTGGATCAGCAAGACAAACCGCGGCCGCCCTCAAAATTCATCGCAACACATTAACTCACCGTTTAAAACGCATTGAAATACTGACAGGCAACAACCTTAGTGATGTACAACAACGCCTATGCTTACAAAACGCATTAGCAATGGAAAGGTTAATTTTAACCAAGCCTATTTAAGTAGAATTAAAAATAGTAATTAGGAAAATATATGAAAATAGTTAATGCTCGCTTACGTGGAAAATCAGAACTGTTCACCCTTAGCTGCGAAAAAGGTAAATTCAAAAAAATTGTCCAACAAGCAGACACGGTAACAGATACACAAGCAGATATTGACGCTAAAGGTAACTTGTTATGTGCCCCCTTTGTTGAACCTCATATCCACTTAGATGCAGTATTAACTGCAGGCCAGCCGAATTGGAATATGAGTGGTACGTTATTTGAAGGAATTGAACGTTGGAGTGAACGTAAATCGATGTTGAGTCACGAAGATGTTCAAAAGCGCGTATTAAAATCCGTAGAATTATTACTCGCTAATGGCGTGCAATATATCCGAACTCATGTCGATGTCACAGATCCAGATTTAGTGGCTTTGAAAGCGATTCATGATTTACGAGAAAAATTATCACCTTACCTTGAACTACAAATTGTTGCTTTTCCACAAGAAGGCATAATGTCTTTCCCAAATGGCAAAGTATTAATGGAAAAGTCTTTGCAATACGTTGATGTTATTGGTGGTATTCCTCATTTTGAATACACAAGAGAATACGGTGTAGAGTCTATGAAATGGGTTATCGAACTGGCACAAAAACACAACAAACTAGTCGATGTCCACTGCGATGAAATTGATGATGGTGCATCACGATTTTTAGAAGTATTAGCTACAGAAGCTTTAGAGAAAGGCATTGGTTCAAGAGTTACTGCAAGCCATACTACAGCAATGCACTCTTATAATAATGCTTACTGTAGCAAGCTATTCCGTTTACTTAAAAAATCTAAAATCAACTTTGTATCTTGCCCTACGGAAAGCCTGCACCTTAATGGTAGATTTGACTCTTATCCGAAAATTCGAGGTATTACACGTGTAAAAGAAATTCGTGATGCTGGTATGAATATTTGTTTCGCCGAAGATTCTATACAAGATCCTTGGTACACATTAGGTAACGGTAAACTTTTACGGGTATTAGACTCAGGTATTCATGCGTGCCATATGATGGGTTACGAAGACTTATCAACAGCCTTAGACCTTATTACCGATAATGGAGCTAAAACACTTAATGTCACCGATCGCTATGGTATTGAAATAGATAAGCCAGCTAACTTTATCATTCTTGAAGGTTACGATGACGCTAATGTAATACAACGCCAAGGTGAGGTGTTATGGTCGATTCGAGAAGGTAAGGTATTAACTTGCCGCCAACCAAGTGTCCTTACCCAACAAGTAAAATTAGGCCTTTAAGTTTATTTCTGGAGTATGCATTAATCAACATGCTCCAATACCCTATCCTTGTTATATTCGATAAAACATAATTTCAAGCACTTAAGTAACCGGTTACATTGAAAATACTTATACTGTATTATTTCCTTTCCGGCATAAATAATGCCTATTTTTATTTGATGAAGTAGGACGGTAAATGAGTACGATTCTAGATGTATGTAAGCTCGCAGGTGTATCAAAAGCAACTGTTTCTCGCGTTGTAAATGGCACAGGACAAGTTAAAGAATCAACTCGAGAAAAAGTGTTTTCAGCAATGCAATCTTTAGGTTATAGACCAAACCGATTAGCACAAGCTCTAGCAACCAATAAAACCCATACCATTGGCTTAGTGGTCTCTGATTTTGATGGCATTCATTTCGGGTCATTACTCAAACAAGCCGCAGCCAGTGCTGAATTTGCTAAAAAGCAATTGATTGTTACCGATGGCCATAACGATCCTAATTATGAATATGAGATGATCATGCAATTAGAAGCGCAGTGCGATGCAGTAATACTTTATAGTCGCACCTTAACAGATGATCATATTCAGCGTTTACATCAACAATTAACCATTCCTATTGTTGTTATTAATCGAGACTTACCTGAGCAACTTTTCCATTCTGTTTCCTTTCAACAGGAAGATGCAGTTAAATTAATGATGGGGCATCTATTGGATAATGGACATCGTCAAATAGCTTGTATTACAGGTCATATGATGAACCCAACCGGCGTAGCTCGGCTTAATGGGTACAAACACTCTTTAGCAGAACTCGGTGTCGAGTTTAATGAAAAATTAGTAAGAAATGGTGATTACCATATGAAAAGTGGTTATCAAGCCTGTAAAGAGCTCATTCATGATGGTATTTCGTTTACGGCAATCATTGCTTTTAATGACTGTATGGCACTAGGTGCATTAAGAGCTCTGACTGAAGTAGGCATAAAAGTGCCAGAGCAAATATCTATTATTGGTATAGACGATGATCCTGTATCAGAGTTTTTCACCCCAAGATTGACTACAGTAAAATTACCTATCGCAGATATGACCAAACAAGCCGTAGAGTTAGCCATTACCCTGTGTGATGAAACTAAAGCAACGCATTCTTACCAATATAAGGGGCAGCTCATTGAAAGAGAATCGGTCATGCCTGTTAAGTAGATTTCAATAAATAAAAAAGCCTACTATCTTCACTGATAATAGGCTTAAGAACATAAAAATCGCTGTTTAAATATCTTCTCCACGATGAGCAATCACACTTTTATACCAATAAAATGACGCTTTTTTCTCGCGTTTTAAATCGTTTTTATGATCCACATAAATAAAGCCATATTGTTTTTTATAGCCGTTTAACCAACTTAATAAATCAATAGCAGACCACGCATAATAACCTTTAATGTGTATGCCACGGCTTATTGCCGTTTTCACTGCGCTTAAGTGCTCTTCAATGTAACGGATACGTGGAATATCGCAGACTGCGCCTTCAATAATTGGATCTTCATCACCCAAACCATTTTCAGTAATGTACAATTTTATATCACCATACAGTGTTTTAATCATTGCTAAACCATCGATAAAACCTTCAGATGAGATTTCCCAATTCCATTTTGTATATTTTTTATCAGCCATTTTTACAGAGCGATAAACACCATCATAACTAGGGTTGCCCGGTGATCCTGTTGAGTTTTCACGTGTCATAACATGGTCTTTAACTTCACCTTGAATCTTTTCAATGCGCATTGGCTGATAGTAATTTAGGCCCATAAAGTCATTAAGAGGTGCTGCTTCGGCTATCACTGCTAATTCGACTTCCGTCCAATCAGGTAGGTTACCTTCTGTGGTTAATTGGTTCACAACATATTCAGGATACTTACCTAGTAAAATCGGATCATAGAACCAGTTTAAATTAAATTGGTTAGCATGCTCAGTAGCAGCGATATTTTCCTCACTGTCGTCCACACTAAAAGCAGGGCTGAACACATGGCTTAAACCAATCTCTCCATGCTGATTTAGCTTTTTATATTCAATCACGGTTTTTGCGTGGGTATAAAAGACGTTATGAATGGCTTGAAAGTACTTTTTAGGATCATTGTGAATACCCGGAGGATGCGCTCCCGCTAAATACCCTAAATTACAAAATACAAAGGTTTCATTAAAAGTGATAAAGTTTTTAACACGGTCACCAAACGCTTCGAAACAAATTTGAGCAAATTTAAGATAAGCTTCGCCAGTTTCTCTGTTTAACCATGCGCCTTTTTTCTCTAAAGGTAAGGGTAAATCCCAGTGGTAAAGCGTCACAAAAGGCACAATGCCATATTTTAAACATTCATCAATAATATTATTATAAAAATCAATTCCTTTTTGATTAACTTCACCAGTACCTGTTGGTAAAATTCGCGCCCAAGAGATAGAAAAACGGTACGACTCTAACCCCATTTCAGCCATTAAAGCGATATCTTCTTGGTAGCGGTTATAATGGTCAATAGCTACGTCACCATTCGTGCCTTCAAAGGTTTTCCCTGGTATTTTGGTAAATTCATCCCAATTAGTTGGACCTTTACCATCTTGATCCCATGCCCCTTCAATTTGATAAGAAGCAGTGGCAGCGCCAAATAAAAAATCATGTGCAAACTTCATAATAGATTCCTAGTGATACCAATCACAACCAGCTATTACACTACTTTATTGCTTAAAAACTTACTTAACATAAAGTAGATGTAACAAACTGACTGCTATTGGTATTAAATATTCAGTAAACAGTGAGAAACAATGCAGTTATAAACGCTCACCGTGTCGATTAATCTGCATGACTTACTTATAAGCCATTCTTTTCAATCAATGATTGATACCAATAAAAGCTTTTTTTCTTGCTACGCTTTAAGGCTTTAAGATCAAACTCTTCGCGGTCAACATGAATAAAACCGTAACGTTTTGAACAACCTTGATGCGTACTGATTAAATCAATTGCTGACCAAGGGCTATAACCAAAGACTTCAACACCATCACTAATCGCTAACTGCACTTGCTCAATATGTTGCTGTAAATAGGTAATACGATAATCGTCATTGATCTCACCGTTTGCTTCTACTTTATCGAAAGCCCCTAAACCATTTTCAGTAATGATTAATGGCAATGCGTAACGTTCATAAATTTCACGCATGGTGGTACGAAAGCCCACTGGATCAATTTCCCATCCAAATTCATTTTTCGCTAGATGTTTATTTTCAACGCCTTTATATGCTCCAATCTCTCCAATAGTGATTTGTTGATCACCCGTAGAATTGATATCACTTTCATCACCTGCGCTTTGTGCAACGGTTTGCGAGTTGTAATAATTAAAAGCAATAAAGTCAGGTTTTGCCTTAGCCAGTACTTCCATATCACCAGATGCAATAGTTGGTGTCGCACCTCGATCTTCTAGAAAGCGCCATGCCGTTGAGTTATAACGACCATAAACAGCCATATCCAAATACAACCAATTACGTAAAGCAGAAAAAGTATTCGCTGCTAATATATCTTCAGGCTTACATGAAGCAGGATAGATAACTGAGATATTAGGCGCTGGACCAATTTTAGCTTGTGGCAATAATTGATGACAAAGCGACATAGCTTTTGCCTGAGCCACCAGCATGTGATGGTTTTGTTGATACAGGTCTTTCATCGGATTACTCGCATCAACATGCTTAGTACCTAATGCATCGCCATGCAAAATCATCATGTTTTGTTCGTTAATTGTTAGCCAGTATTTAACACGGTCTCCAAAGGCTTCAAACAAAGTTCTACTGTAAGTTGCAAACGCTTCCACTGTCGCTCGATTCGACCATCCCCCTTTTTCTTGCAGTGCATAAGGCAAATCAAAATGATACATAGTGGCAATAGGCTCAATGCCATTCGCAATTAATTCATCAATTAAATTATTATAAAAATCAATACCTTTTGAGTTTACTTCACCTTCGCCGCTCGGAAATATTCTTGTCCAAGCGATAGAAAACCGATACGCTTTCAAGCCCAACTCTGCGAATAAAGCGATATCTTCTTTATAACGATGGTAATGATCACTGGCGACTTTGAAATCTGTCGTGCCCTCCACAACTCTACCCATATCGATCACAGATGGACCTTTGCCATCTTCGTCCCATGCGCCTTCAACCTGATATGCTGAAGTAGAACCACCCCAGAAAAAATCATTTGGAAAACCGTTAAGATGTTTACTTTGCATGTTCACTCCTCATCATTTAATACTTAACTCTTAATAAATAACTATGCTGTAACCAACGACGTAGACAATCATGTTAGTTTGCGATGAATATCTATAATTTCTTCAATTAATTCACGCGCTAACATCGCCGTCATAATATGGTCCTGTGCATGCACCATGATCAAATTCATTGGTACTTTGCCTTCGCCTTCATCTAAACCGATTAACTCTGTTTGCACTTTATGTGCACGCTTTGATGCCTCTGTAGACTGCGAAAGTAAACTATCAACTTCGTGCCATTCGCCCTTCTTTGCTGACACTAAAGCCTGCATTGCTAAACTTTTTGACTCACCAGCATTGATGATTAACTCCATTACCGTCATTTCTAAATCCATCATAAAACCCCGCGACTTACTAGGGAGCTACAGCAAGTAGCTCCTGACCAATGTAAAATTGAAAATATACGATTAACGCTTATGCGTTTGTTTGACTTTCTGTTGTTTCTTCAGCAATAAGCTGTTTCTCGTAAATTTTGAAGAATGGGTAGTAAAGCACCATATTGATACCGATAAGAATGAACACTAAGATGGCATTATTGATCTGCCAACCTGCTCCCCATGCAGCACCAATTGGCGCAGGTGCAGTCCAAGGTACTAATGAAATAGTTTTACCAATTAAATCCCAACTTGCCGCGCAATAAGCGATAGTCGCATTCACCATAGGGATACAAACAAAGGGAATAAACATAGTTGGATTCATAACAAATGGCGTACCAAATATAATCGGTTCATTAATGTTAAATATGGAAGGTACTAAGCTTAATTTACCAATCGCTTTTAGGTGAGCTGATTTACTACGTAAATACATCAAGACCAAAGCAAATGTTGCACCAGAGCCACCTAAGGTCACAAAGAAAGACCAGAATGATTCAATAAAAATATGTGGTAACTCCATACCAGCCGCTAATGCTTCTTGATTTGCACCTAAGTTAGAAAGGAAGAACGGAGCCATAATACCACCAACAATCGCTGCACCATGAATACCAGCGAACCAAAGAACATGTGCGACTAATACCGCTAATAAAATAGCTGGAAGCGTGTCAGATGCTGATATTAAAGGTTGGAACACAGCCATGATTGCGCCAGGGATAATTAAATTAAATTCATGCTGTACTAATAAGTTAATTGGATAAATGGTCAAAATAATAATTAACGCAGGAATTAATAAATTAAATGATTCACGAATCTTATCTGGCACTTGCTCTGGCATTTTAAAGCCAATGTTTTTTCGGTTAAGAAAATAAGCTAACTCTGTGACTAAAATAGAGATGATAATCGCTGTAAATATCCCAGTACCTCCCAAATATGAGGCTGGCAGTACCCCCTCTTCCATTGGTGCAGAAATTAATAAAAACGTCATTAACGCTAACATACTTATAGATAAACCATCGAGTTTATAAGTTTTTGCTAAGTTGTAAGCGATACAAGTACAGATATAACAGGACATAATGCCCATCGTCATATGGAAAGGTGTCATGATCTCACCAAAGTACTGCTTAGATAACCCTAGCCACCATTGACCAAAACCAAAAGTGGTTTCAGGTGAAAATGGTGGGAAAGCAAATACGAGGAGAAATGAACCTACAATCATAAAAGGCATTGCGCCAATAAATCCATCACGAATAGCACAAATATGCCTTTGCGCAGCGAACTTACCTGCAATCGGCGTCAACGTATTTTCTAAAAACTCAAAAAATTTACTAGACATACTGCGACCCTCTTTAATTAATCAGCGCCAACGCATCAGCTAATATTTTCTCGCCTTTCATCATTCCGTAATCCATTTGATTAATGACCGTAATAGGCTTGCCTACTTGATCAGCCTTAACCTTAAAATCATTCAATTTATATTTGATTTGAGGGCCCAATAAAAAACAGTCATATTCTGCTAAATGTGAATCAAACTCTTCTAAACCAACAGCATCAATTTGTACCTCAATACCTTTATTAGAAGCAGATTCACGCATTTTTTTAACCACCATACTGGTCGACATACCAGCGGCACAGCAAAGTAGAATCTTAGTCATAATATTTCCCTTTTATTGCATTGATAATTTAAAATCCAACAGATCTTGTATTCGAATTTAATGTAACGCATAAATGTAACCGGTTACAGAAAGCGGTTACATTTATGTGATTTAACTCATTTTCCTATCAATAATTAGGCTATTTATTTTTATTTATAATTTTTTTGAAGATGGATCACAGATAAAAAATGAAAACAGAATTGAAAATAAAATGACTATATGAGGATACTGATCTTGGTATTTCTGCAGGTGATCATATTAATACTAACGTTAATAATCAGTTATCTGATGCTCTAGATTTTAGTTGGGCTAGTAACTTTGTAACAACACACTTAACTAAAACGAATGACGATCTCTTAGACAAGCTTGGTTATGGTGTTCACGATCTTTACCTTCAATACTTGCCACTAAATGATGATGCGTTAAAACTCACCCTCTCTGTTAGTAACTTATTTGATAAAGAACACCGAGTTCAATCTACCTTTGGTGAAACCATATACGGTGATGCGGGCAATATGTCACCAGGTCGTGACTTTAGAATTATTCTAGTTTGGGTACTATAAGTTAAAATGACAAAGCCTCATAATATGAGACTTTGTTCAATGTTTGCATACAAGTATTACCCATTAATAGCAGATGAATAACGCCCGTGATTGTAAAATTAAGCAGTTAACAAATTCATTTCATTAACTGTAAAGCTATCAATTTTACCTTCAGCAGCTTGCACATAAGCAGTAAAATGATCAGCAGTACCATGTTTTTTCCATAACGCACGGTTTTGCCATTTTTCAAACATGATAAAATGGTTAGGGTTTTCTTTATCTTGATGAAGATCGTAATTAATACACCCCGTTTCCGTTTTTGTTATTTCAACTAATGTTAATAGTTCAGATCTAACAAATTCTAGGTGCTCAGGCTTTACAACGATATTGGCAATAATAGTTAATGCAGGCATGTTATGTTCCTAATAAAAGATGAATAAGTCATTTAATCAGGTCATAGTAATAGTCAACAAATGAAAGATAAACACGCTCTTCAATGAAATACTATCAAGAAAAAATAGATAATAATCCCACTGAAATATACTTATAATGCCGCAAAATACAGTCGCTCTTTAAGAGATAACATCACTGTAAAAATACCAATCTAAGCCAATAAATTGGTATTTTTCTATGAACAACTTATTAAAGGCTTCTTAACTTCCCAACATTTAAAAGATTTAATGGATCGTTCTTGCGCTTACTGTCTAAAATAGAATGACTGAAACAACCTTTATGCTTACCGTCTTCAAGTGTGTAAACATGTGGATCATTAATGCTCACTCCAAACTGTGTATGTATATCAACGATGTTTTGTAGTTGCTCTGCACTCTGAAAATGAATCAGTGGTAATCCCACAATCGCTAATTCACTATCAGCCATTCTAATCACCTCAAGATGCACTTGAGCTTGAGAGTTACTTGCCTCATCAATTTGAGTTAATTGTTCAACAACATTATCGACATCATAATTAGTTTGAAGATAAGTAAGCGCTTTATTATTTTTTAATGCGAGCAAAGTTGAATGATTCCAGCAGCATTCCATCAATGTAGACTTACTTTGTAACGCTTCTTGAAAGGTTTGGCTCCATTCAATCTTACCCTGCGCATTTTCCATTAATTTCAGCATAGGCCGTTTTGCATTAGATGCAATCACCGCTATTACAACATAATCCGATGCAGCTAACTCTTTTGGTGTTTGCTCAAAATGGCTAGCACTGTAAGCATCAAAAACCGCGATATTGCGTTTATCTATACCAGTACTGTTAGCAACTTGTTTAGAGAATTGAATGGCATCATCAAGCTGTTTAAAGGAAAGTAAATACTCATCCCATACTCTAGCGGGTGCTAATGCTAATTCAATATCTAAAATGATACCATTCGTCCCATAGGTATGATGGAAACTCGTTAACTCATCACCACCCACCTCAAAAATGTCAGGTGTTTCAGAAATGGTCATCACTCTGACAGATAAAATAGTTCCTTCAGCAGCCACCGGCCCATAGTTTATTGAACCAACGCCTCCAAAGCCGCCAGAGAATAACCCACCTATCGACGCCATTTTATAGGTAGAAGGCATACAACGAAGTTCCCAGCCTTGATCTCTTGCAGCGTCTTCGAGAGCCCCTAACTTAATACCAGATTGCACAGAGACAATACCATCATCCGGAGATAACCAATTTATCTGGTTATAATGAGAAGTATCAATTGTCACTCCACCCTGTAAAGGTACTGACTGACCATAATTACCTGTTCCACCGCCTCTTACCGTCATGGGTAATTTCAGTGCAGCACATTGAGCAACAACCTCTTTTAATTCCTTCTCATTTTTAGGACGAACCACTATATCGGCTTTTTTGGTGTTTAATTGCGCAAATAAAATAGGGCTAAACCAATGAAAATCCTTTGATAGTCGCTTTACTTGAATGGGTGACGTTACCCAATCCAATGAAGGCAACCTTGTTTGTAATGTCTGTATTGCTTCACTAACTGCCATAACTTGTTCCTTACTACTGATTAAATTTTCGCTACACTTCGCTTTCATGCCAATGCCCTATCACTAGCTTAGATATCATGGACATTGCAGCAAACAACACCACTCCCGTTAGAGATATCAAGGTAAGAGCAGCAAACATACGAGGAATGTTCAACTGATAACCTGACTGCAGAATTTGATACGCCAAGCCAGTATTTGCACCACCAGTACCTGCCACAAATTCTGCGACAACCGCACCAACTAATGACAAACCACTGGCAATTTGCAGTGCCGCAAAGAAATAGGGCATTGCAGAAGGTACGCGTAAGCGAAATAGAATTTGTAAACGGCTGGCACGACGTAGTTTAAAATAAGCTAATAAATTAGGAGAAACACTGCGTAAACCAAGCGTGGTATTGGAGATAATCGGAAATATTGCCACTAATGTAGAACACACGACTAAGGCTAACGTAGTATTTTGAATCCAAATAATAATCAAAGGTGCAATGGCGACAATAGGCGTCACTTGTAATAGTACGGCGTATGGAAATAGAGCCGTTTCAATGGCTCTATTTTGTACAAACACAAAGGCAACACTCACTCCTACAACAATCGCTAATAAAAAAGATAATAAAGTTACTTTTAACGTATAAAGTAGCGCAGGTCCTAATAACCCCCAATCAGCATATAGCGTCTTAGCCGTCACAAAAGGAGACGGAAAGATATACTCAGGTATGTCTGCGGTCACCACGATAAATTGCCAAGTAAAAATAATCAGCATCGCAATCAAACTAGGAATAATGATCTTTTTGTACCTTGGATTAGCTAGCAAAGGCTGTTTTTCTGTTTTAGCATTCATGAGGTTGCCTCTTCAATGGATGCATTCTCTAAATACTGATGTAATTCCATCGCATATTGAGAAAACTTAGGCTGTAAACGGAACTGTTGAGTACGAGGAAAAGGTTCATCAATTTCAATATTTGCAATCACCCTGCCAGGGCGGGCAGCCATGACTATTACTCTTTGAGATAGGAACACTGCTTCATGAATTGAATGCGTTACAAAAATCACGGTTAGACCATTTTCCTGCCAAAGCCTTAATAGATCACTATCTAACTTAAAGCGAGTTATCTCATCTAGTGCCCCAAAGGGTTCATCCATCAGTAACAAGTCAGGTTTAATCACTAACCCTCGCGCAATGGAAACGCGCATTTGCATACCACCTGATAATTCTTTAGGTAATGAGTCGGCAAACTTTTCAAGCCCTACTAGCTTTAACGCTTGGTCTACTCGTTGCTCTGCTTCTTGCCCTTTAACTCCTTCTAACTCCAAGGCTAAGCTGATGTTTTTACGCACTGAGTGCCATACCATTAAAGAAGCTTCTTGAAACACGAAGGATAAAGTTCGGTCACTTTCATGCAATTTATCGATAGGTTTACGCCATAACAGTAAGCGCCCATCAGAAGGAGACTCCAATCCAGCGACCATTTTTAACAATGTACTTTTACCGCAGCCAGATGGGCCAAGTAAGGTGACAAATTCACCCTGCTTAATTTTCAAATCAACAGGCAACAAAGCTTGTGTACCGTTCGGATAGGTTTTCTCTGTTGAGAGTAACTCCACTGCAGCGGGTAAATTAGAAGATGATATTGGTTCACTATCATCACTCTTTATATTGATTTGACTCATAACACCACCTTCACAGCGTCGATAAACTGCGTCGTAAAGATACTCTCTAAACTAACTTCCGATGCTTTAAATAAACCATTATCAACACCCATTTGCCATGTTTTACGCATTCTATCTTCAGTAATAATACCAATACCCTTAGCCTTAGCATCACCGCCGGTAACGATTTCAGAGCGGTTTAACTCCTTCAACGAGTAACTAAGTTGCTCAGCACTCATATTAGGATTATTTTTAACAATTAATTTGTTACCTTCAGTTGGATCCGTTAGATATTGTTTCCAGCCTTCCATAGTTGCTGATAAGAATGCAGTAATTTGCTCACCATTGTTGGTAATGGCATCTGTACGACAAGCAATCGAGTTACCATAAGGAGGAAAGCCATCTTTACCAATCATAAACACTTTATGATCAGCGCCCGCCTGTTTCATTGCAAAGGGTTCAGAGGTTAAAAATCCTTGCTGTGCAATCTTATTATCCAGTACAAAAGGTTGAATGTTGAAGGTGTAAGGACGTGTCATGGCATCAGTAAAACCATATTGTTTTTTTGCCCAAGGCCACCAGCTTGAATAAGCACTACTCGATATCAATATAGTATTGTCTTTTAAATCAGATAATTTATTAATATTGCTATGGGTAATGATCACAGTAGGATCAAATTGGAAGCTAGTCGCTACTATTTTAATCGGTACACCTTTTTTCACTGCGTTGATCGCCCCGATATCATCCACTAAGGCACACTGAGCTCGCCCTGCGGCCAATAACTGCACGGTATTAACCTGTGGTCCGCCCATTTTGATGCTGACATCTAATCCATTATCTTTATATAAATCAGCTCCTAATGCTTGATAGAAACCGCCATGTTCGGCCTGTGCGTACCAATTGGTGACAAAGTTAAATGGAGTTTGCTCGGCCATTGCACTGGTTGATAAAGCCATTGACGCCGCTAATGCAGTTAGTCCAATAACACGAGTACGTACTGACTGTTGTTTACTTTGGTTCATATCGTTCCCTCTTTATTAACTAAAATAGTGTTTAAGTAATTTTTGAATAGCCGGTTCTCAATGAAAGCTATTTTTGACTATGGACGTAACCATTAAATTGGCTTTTACCCCAAGATTGATACTCTCGTTTTACCCATTGTGCATGATGAATTTCGCTTATAGCTGTAGCCCACTGAGTAGCAAGATCACTTAATAGCTGTTCTCCTTGCTCTAAAGTTGCAGCACTAGGGTCACCAATAACACCAGATGGCCCAAAGTCGATACTTGCCCAAGCAGCCGCAGGGCGACCATTCGTTAATGTTGGGCAAGGAAAAGGCTCTGGGTAATGTGCTTCACTGCGTTCCATATGCACTGAATCAGGTAACAAGGCCATCATGATCGCTGTTTCACCATGTCCAGCATGCATTGATAATTGCTTTTCTTTCTCAGATATAAAGTCATCGTTATGCGGTAAGCTCCAAACATCACGAGCAATCACCATAAAGTCACCATGGCGTAGACGTAATTCACGTGCAGCCATCTCTAATGGTTGCGGTTGACCACCATGTGCATTCACCATCAACAATTTTCTAAACCCTGAACGATAAAGTGATTCACCGAGCTCTTGAACCGTATGTAATAACAACTCTCCAGTAAGCGTTAAGGTGCCAGGGAAGTGCAAATGTTCATCGGACTTGCCGTAAGTGATCGTGGGGATGCCATAAGCAGGAATATCTTGCGGTAATAACGCTAAAGCATGACCAACAACACCCGCTGAGACCGTTGCATCAACAGAGCAAGGAAGGTGAGGACCATGTTGTTCTATTGCCCCAACTGGCAATACGATAACGACATTTTCTTTATCTTCCATCTGATCAATTTCAGGCCAAGTCAAATAAGGAAGAAAACGTTCTGGTGGCGTATAAGCATGTAACATAATAATCTCTCTATAATGATGTTAAAGGTAAGTAAGCAGTTGCTTCCACTTCAATTAAAATATCTTCACTAGGCAGCATCGCACTAACTTCAACGATCGTTGAAATAGGTGGTTCGTCCGGGAAAAATTGATCTCTCACTTGACTAAAAAGTGGGAAATGATCTAAGTTTTTAAAGTATTGAACGAGCTTAAATACATCACTCATTTGTCCACCTTGTTGCTCAATATGCTGCCGAATGCTATTCAGCACATACCAACTCTGAGACAAAATAGCTTGTTGCTTAAAGTCAGCAGAAAACTGGCCAGTACGACCGATCGCATCAGCAACCTCAGCGGGAATATCATCAAAACCTTGTACAATGATTTTTTTCTTAGGGTTTACAGCGATCACACCAGAGAAGAAAATAAAATCCCCCACTCGCTTCGTCGCAGCGTAACGCGCTAATGGTGCACCTTGACCTGCATTTTTTTGATTTGTATTTGGTTTCATGAGATCCCCTTTTGATCGTTAAACAGAGAAGTAGTCGCTTGCTTACTCGCTTTAATAATGCCGCCATCTCGAATAAGTAAACGCATTTCACCACTTGGCCAACTCCAAACATCTTTGCTATCAAACACAATGAAGTCAGCTCTTTTACCTATTAAATTAAAGGTTGGGAGATCGCTGGATAAGTAGTTGGCATCACAAATAGATTGCGACCATCTATCAAAAACATGACTTAATTGCGCCCCATATGTTGCTAACCGTAACGCTTCAACTGGGTCATACTCGCCAAAGCTACAAAAGGCATCTTGCACATTGTCCGTTGCAATCATGGTTGGAATACCGCGGGTTTTCGCTTCCTTAAGAAGCGTTAAACCAAGTAATTTAGGCGTACGTTCAACCTCGGCATCTTGTAATAATAAATTGGTCGTTGGTAAGGAGATTAAGGTAATAGGTTGTTTGCTAAGACGATCCAATAATGAAGTTGCTAATGCCTCTTCACATGAGCTTAATGCGCAGACATGTCCGCACACAATACGCCCACTAAAAGGAACTGTTTCTAAACAATCTAACAAACACATAAGCCCTTGAGGCTGTTCGGCAAGCTCTTCATCAATGTGTAAGTCTAGATCTATGTTTAACTGCGCAGCTCGTTTAATTAAATATTCAAACGCATCGGCATTGAAGTTAACACTGTGTATAAAGCATCCCATTATCCCAAGATCTGTGGATATCACTTTTTGAAGTATGCTGTCAGTAGATGTTTTATCAGCAAGAAGTGTTAAAGGGACAAGTGCTACCTGTTCAAGATGAATTTTATGCTGCCAACTTTTAGCCAACGCTTGTAACACATTCCAAGCCGCTGGCGTTTGCTCGCTATCCCAATCAATATGTGTACGTATATGTGCGACACCATTTGAATAAGCTTGCTGTAAAGCCTTTTCTGCACGCAGCCAAAGGTCATTATGACTCCACTTAGATTTATCTTGGTGCATTGCTTCAATAGCACCTAACAATCCAGGCGTAACATTACCAATACGCTCACGTGTAAATGTTTTATCAAGATGTGCATGAGCTTCAACTAAACTCGGCAAGCATAAAGCTCCATCGATATCGATAAAATCAATCACATCACTCGGTAGTATTGGCGTTAATTTAGAAACAACTCCTGCACTCACTTCAACATGAGCTAGCTGCGGTAATCCATTTGACAATGGCCAATCTGTTGGTAATAGCCATTCAGGTAAACGTAAATTAGTTAACCATTGAGACACAGGTGTTGGTATAGAAGGACGCATAATTATAGCTCCAAGGTTAGGCTTTGAGAGTTGCAACCACCACAGCATAAGGCGATATACTCATCTCGTTCGGTATCTTCTAAGCATTGATCTCGATGAATAGGCTCCCCATCACTCCACGCTACTAAGCAACTTCCACAAATACCCTGCTCACATACGGTATCTACTTTTATTCCAGCTTTATGCAATGCTTCAACCATGCTTTCTCCCGTAGCAACAGGAATACGCTGTTCACTTTGACGTAGATATAATTCAAAACTATCGCTATTCGCAGACACACCTGTAGCTGTAAATCGTTCTTCATGCCATTGTTCGGCTGGTAGTGGTTCACTAGTTGAAGCAAGGCATTGTTCTTTTACGAGCTCCAGAAAACCATTTGGACCACAACAATACACATGAACCTGTTTTGGTAAATTAACTAGCAAGTCAGCAAAATGAAAACTAGCCCGGCCAGCTAACCAGAGTTGTGTAGACCAGGATTGAGATGATAACTGTGAAGAAAAAGGCAACCCTGCTAACCCACTAGCACAGGCGATAAATGTAAAATCTTTATGTTCAGCGGTTAATGTATGCGCCATCGCGATCATCGGTGTTAAACCGATACCCGCGCCAATCAATAGGTGATGTTCCGCTGTATCTGATAGAGAAAAGTAATTCTTCGGTGTACTAATGGAGAATACACCACCAACCTTAGCTACTTGATGAAATGCTTTTGAACCTCCACGTCCCAGCTCTTCTCTTTTAACAGCAATATCGTAATAGGTATGCGCATCGCTAGGGTCGCTACATAAGGAATAAGCTCGAGTGAAGTCATCATTAATATCAACTTCGATATGAGCACCTGCAGAGAAAGCAGGTAAAGACTCTTTATTCAGAGACTCAAAACGATAGCGACATATTGTTTCTGTTAACACTTCAATTTCTGAAATGCGAACTTGTATCTTTTTATCTTCAATCATACACCAACCAATTAATTTGTCCGATTGGACAAATTAATTGCATGTTTGATGCCAACAATTGAATAACACTGTATTAACAATAAAAAGACGAAAAGATAAACAGACAAACATAGGTAAGACTTGGCTTAACAAACAAGCCAATTAAGTAGGGATTTTAATTTATGAAAATAATGTTATTGAGGTGTTAAACCACAACCTAATAAAATAAGATCATTGAGCTCTTGTCGTACTTTTTCCTGCAAGGTAGGATCGTCTAAAGATCCTTCTAAAATGACTTCAGCTTGTAGCGCATAATCAGCGTAGTACTGGGTTAAAGCCCATATATTCATCATTAATAAACGACCATCTAAAGAACGAATTTTTCCTTCTTCTATCCACTCATTAATGACTTCTATATTACTCGACATACGGAGCATTGCATCAGGCCAAAATGTCGATAAGCTTTTACCGCCACTAATGACTTCCACGGTAAAAATACGAGATAATTCTTTATGCTCAAGTGCAAAACTGAGTTTCAAATCTATGTAATGAGAGATGATTTCAGCAGGTGTTGAAGTTTTTTGGGTATCAAACTCAAATAGATCTCCCCATGCTTCAAATAAAGTTCCTAGCACTCGTTGATAAAGCGCTTCTTTACTGCCTATATAATAATGTAATTGTGACTTGGCAAGTCCCGCACGGCGGGCAATAGCTTGAGTTGATGCTCCAATATACCCATGTTGACTAAACTCAGTTATCGCCGCATTAAGGATATTTTTATTTATCTCAATGCGGTTGATTTTGCTCTGCATAATGACTCTCTCAATAAAAAAACATGCACTTAATAAGTGCGTGACAAATAAATTTTGCACCATAACGAAACAATAATAATATCGTTATTTATATATACCCATACTACCTCAAGATGCTTTGTCAGGCGCAAGCTCGGACATCAGAGCAAGACGCATCATGAGGTAATGGTTATTTCCTTTTCGATTGATGCAACACAGCGCTGATTTCCGAGCTTACGCCTCGAAGGGCAAGACAACTTGCGACAATCTGCTTTGTTATAAAATTTCACTGTAGAACAGTAGACTTCAATTTTATGAAGCGCATCTTGAAGTACCATGGGTATAAGTTAATATATAAACATTAAACTAGGTATAAAAACAACAAAGCCTCGAAATGCGAGGCTTTGTTTACTATTTTAAAGACAAAACATTGATATTACTCAATATTTTGTACCTGCTCACGCATTTGTTCTATTAACACTTTACATTCAACGGCTGCAGCGGTGATGTCAGTATTAATTGCTTTAGAGCCTAATGTATTTGCCTCACGGTTGAACTCTTGCATCATAAAGTCTAAACGACGACCTATAGCGCCACCTTTTTTTAGTACGTTACGTGCTTCAGACACATGTGAGTCTAAACGGTCTAATTCTTCGGCAACGTCGGATTTTTGCGCTAAAAGTACTAATTCTTGCTCTACTCGTGTGCCATCTAAATCAACTTTAGCATCTTCAAATTTCTTCAAAATACGTGCTTTCTGCCAAGCATGTACGGCTGGCATAAAGTCACGAACTTTCGCTGCTTGTTCGCTGATATTAGTTAAGCGTTGTTCGATAAATACACCTAGATTTGCACCTTCAGCTGCACGAGAGTCGATGAAGTCATTTAGCGTACTTTCAAAACCAGCCATAAGCTCTGCGCTGACCACATCAATATCCTGCTCTGGCGCTTGCATTACGCCTGGCCATTTTAAGATATCAACAGGATTGATTTGGCCTGTCCCCATTTGTTCAGCAACCCATTGTGCATTATGTATTAGTTGAGTTGCTAATTCTTGGTTCATATTCAGACATGTGCTGCTTGTTGAGTTAGCTTCAAAACGTAAACTACATTCAACTTTACCGCGCTCCAAGCGCTTACGAAATGTATCTTTTAATTTTGTTTCTAAACCACGAAATTGCTCAGGCAAACGAAAATATGTTTCAAGATAACGTTGGTTCACAGAGCGGATCTCCCAAACTGCTGTCCCCCAATCACCTTTTAATTGCTTGCGTGCAAATGCCGTCATACTGTAAATCATACTTTCCCCTCTCAATTTGAATCACGAGTATAACTGACTATTCCCCAAACATGCTACGCCGAGCTGCAATTTGCGATTGATTTTATATAACAAAATCATAATGCGTCATTTAATGTCATATTTTTTAATAGGGACTTAACTTCAATTAAGAAAATAGCAAATTAATCATACCGATTACATTAAATACGCTGTCTAAATTTTGCGCTGAAAAAACAGTTCCATTCAGACGTAAATAACTGTTCCCTTTACGAAATTTACAACAAAGAAATGGGCTGTTTTAACAAGTAAAATTGATAAGCAATTTATTGTGATTGCTATTAAAAGGTTGTTTAGGAATAAAGGTTACAGTGAATGAACTCATTCAAGTTCAGTAGATTAGAAGGTATTTTTATGTTGCTGGTAAAAAGGAGGTATTAATAATGGCTAGGTAATAAACCTAACCATAAATTTCAAATATATAAAAACTAAGGAAGATTATATATTTTCTCTTAACTTTTAATATCGCGAGCTAATGTTTGGCCTTCTTCAATCATCTTAGTAAAGGTGTCTAACAGCCCTTCTGTTTTTAAATTGATTGCTTGAGTCAACGGCTCAGGGAAACGTTTAATAATAATTTCAGGCGGCAGGTTAAGTGACCAAGCAAAACGAGTAAAAACGGAAAGGCGGATCAATACCGCTGCTTGTGATGTGTTTTCATACTCTAACGGATCTAATTGCTGTTCAATGGCATCGACAAATACTGAAGAAAAGCTCCAATGCTTAGCTAAAGCAGCGCCAACTTGTGTGTTATCAAACCCCAGCACTTCTCGTTCAGCATATAAGCGAGGTTGTCCAGCATCAATGGCAATTTTAATCAAACCACACTCAGCAGGTTTAATGGTTTGCAATAAAAGCTCACCAATATTATGCATCATGGCACAAGTAAAAGCAGTATCACTGTTTATACTTGTATGTTTTGCTAAATGCTTAGCAATACTCGCTGTAATAAAGGTCTCTTCCCAAAATTTGTCTTTATCGAAACTAGGTGTATCAGGAAATACATTTGATAAGGTAGCCGCTACGACAATACTTCTGACTTGATTAAAGCCTAGTCGAATAACAGCTTCTTCAATGGACTCGACCTCTTTGCCTCTTCGGTAAACTGCAGAGTTAGCCATACGGATCACCTTCGCGCTAATCGACTGATCTTTTGCTACTTTTGCTGCAATATCTTCCACACGGGTATCTTCGTCAGAAAAAGAATCCATCAATTCCAAAAGAATTAGCGGTAAAACGGGTAGCTTTTTAACATCTTTAAAAAGATCAGCAGTGATTTCCATCAGTGTATTTTGCCTATTGAATAATTAATTCAACAAAATAGTAGTTAATCTAAATAAAATCAAACAAAAAACACCTAATTAGAGATATTTTTATAAAGAGTTATGATAAATCAAAACATAAATTAATCATCATAACTCTGGAGGCAATAATCTAACGATTAATAAGGCGATTATAATCAAATAAACCATACTCAATAGGGTCTTGTTGTAAATAGAGGTCATGTAAATGGTCACTCACCTCCCAAAATTTAGGATTACTTCTACGTATGCCGTAGGTTTCCATCAGAGTTGCGAATTTTTCTTTATTATTCGCCTGTGAAAATAAACGAACAAAATCCTCTTCATCTGTGGCATTCACTTTAAAGATTAATCCAGGATAAGTACCTAAAAAACCTTTAAATATTTCTGAGTTGTCTTTAGCGGTCAGGCGATTAGCGGCTTCATTTAATAAGCTTGAAACATTCTCATGTTCATTATGACGCAATATTGTATAACCGCGATCTTCTCCATTATTATCTTCCACGACTACGAATGAGACTTGCGGTAATGACAGCACCACTGAGTTATCTAAATTATTCAAACGTTTCAATATTATATCTTCCTGTGGTACCCGATACTGCTCGCTTTTAGCGCGTAACATTTCAGGATCGTAGACATAATGTTTAAGTTTGTTTAATAACTCTACTTTAGGAAAATCTGTCTTGAATTGAATACCAGAAGGGCGAGCATTCATTAGGTTTTTATCATTGAGATATTCACTTAACTCTTTTGTTGCATCAATATACCAACTTGTTAATACAGGTTTTCTATATTCGTTAGGAATGAAAGAAATAAAGTTTGCTTCTGATTCAATACGTAAAAAGTCCATGTATAAGCGCGTGGTGAGCTGATGTCCAACATTGCCATATACATCAAAGCCAGCCACCAATAAATAATGAATTCGCTCCAGTATAGGATAATCAATTAACCAAGCTGTTTTTGGTTGTTTGCCTAACGCTCCTTTTACCACAGTGGCACTGTCAATATGACGAAAAACGGTTAAAGCAGCGTTATCGTTACCAGACCATATGTTATCTAGAGTTAAGCCCTCAATATTATCCATTTCACGTTTAATAAAGTCACTCTTTGCTTTAACGTATTGCCTGTTACCTTTGGCGTAAGACAACCATTCTGTTAACGATAAATTATCACTACTCGACTCTGCAGGTAATCTCAAATTATTTGCTTGCTGATAAACAAACTGGTCAACGTCTTTATTACCGCTAGACTCTGGGTCAACAAAGAATACCCAGAATTTATCGTTGATTACATTCACCGCCACTTGGCCTCGACAAACAGGACCTTTGATAAACCCACCAATAGTGAAATATGCTTCCTGTAACATAAACTGATAACGCGAATAGGTAGGGATATCTTTAAATACCAAGAACGGATTAAAGTCACTGTAATCCGGTAATGAGTTAACCTTGAAATCGGCATCATAAAAAAGCTCATCCCAAAGCTTTTCACGTTGCTCGTTGAATACGTAAGGTAAATTAGTTTTGGCTAACGTAATCGCTCTGTCTAAGACTAAGCGATAATAAACACGCTCTACTTTAGGGTCATCATAAGGGCGACGTGTAGCAATCACTTTCACTGGTTGACCGGGCGGAGTAGACGATCGTATCAAGTGGAAAAAACGCGGAGGTGCCTCTGTGCTAATAGGTAGAGCATCAAAGTAAATATGGCCGATAAATAAATGTTCATAAATATAACGCGCAACTAACTGCTCTTTACGCGAGTCGCCGTTGAGCTTTTGCTCCCAATGATCAACCAGTTTTACTGTTTCATCGGATAACGCTAAAGGTTCGGACATAGGCGCACCACGGGAAATCCATTGCTCTAACGTTTTAAACTCATCATGACTTAAGTTAGGTAAGCCGTAGGGCATGCCAGACAAAGGAAAATCTTCTTCATACTCCCCTAGTTCATTAATATCTGGGCATTGGTCTTCTCTGTTTAAGGAATAATTAAACTGTTCTGGTAATACACCTTGCGGTTGAGGGTGACGCTCTTTTTGCAGTAATAGTTTATACATCACACTGCCTTGTAAGTTAGCCAGCATGGTTTGATCACGTTCATTAATAACAGATTTAAAACCTTTATGGCGCCACTCTTCAGTGCTGTCCGCATCAATAAATAAACGTGAAGGTGCTGCACCTAGAATACGTTGGCCATTGTAAACAAGCTCTTTACTTGCACCGCGGTCAATCCCTTCAGGAGAGGATAGTTTTAACTGACAAGGCGCATCATAACAGCCATGACAAACCACACAGCGCTTTTCTAATAACGGCATGACTTGGTCACGAAATTCTTCGGCTAATGTGTCATCAGTGCTTAATTGTCTTGGTCTTGGTTGCTCTTTGCCATAATCTTTATTGAGTTGATCTTCAACATCGGAACAAGCGGTAAGTAGTAAACTGCACAGTAATACAATTAAAACTTTAAAAGTCATGAATAGGCTCTCTAAAATTGCTAGAATATGGGATTAATTTATTAAAATGCATGTTAACTATATATCGAATTTGCTATACAACGGACTGTATAGGAATAGAAAGTAGATCATGATTATTTTTATAATCTATTTAAACACGAGTTAAACAAGACCGCCACCCAATGCGCAGTCTTATGATCAAAAATACAAGGTACATTAGATGAAATTTAGTCCGTGCACAGGTGATTGTACAAGTAACAAAAAAAGTTGCGGTGGATGCGGTAGAAGCCGAGACGAAATCACTGAAACGCAAGTCATTACTAAATTATTAGTAGAGCATTTGGTTAAATATAATTACGACGATCCAGAAAATTTTCTAGAGAATATTACCAAGAAGGCGACTAAGCGTTCTAAGAATGCACAAAAAAAGTAACTAACGCTTTACTCGGAGAGGATACCAAGAAAAGCGGTAAGCAAAAGTCCAAAAAGAAAACACTCAAGCAATTAAAAAAGTTGCAGAAGAAACAAAAAAAGAAACATAAAAAAGATAAAAAGTAACATAAAGAAGAGCATCAATGGCTAAATATACTAAACCAGCAATATCACAAGAAACACAAGATGAAGCACTGGCAATGGCTAAGAAAGTGCAAAAGCCAGGGCAAACTAAGGAGCAAACCAAACTGGTTGCCCAAGGTATTCAAAAAGGCATTGCTGAATATAAAAAATTAGCTAAAAGCAAACAGCGCGAAGCCAACAAGGCAAAAAAGAAAAAAGTGCCCATTGAAGATGCTCAATCCAATACAAATATCCCTCATAAACCTAGCACCTCTATTCTGCCTTGGGTCTTATTGGCC
Source organism: Psychromonas sp. KJ10-5 (assembly GCF_055808325.1). NCBI lineage: Bacteria > Pseudomonadati > Pseudomonadota > Gammaproteobacteria > Alteromonadales > Psychromonadaceae > Psychromonas > Psychromonas sp. KJ10-5. The sequence goes on from NZ_CM147864.1 coordinate 2,960,779, forward strand.
ATAAGCTGGATTGGATTTGTCAGTTACCACTTTTTAAATCAATAGGAACAACCATGGTTAAAGTAATTGTAAACGGCGCAAAAGGCCGTATGGGCAGTGAAGCCGTAAAAGCAGTGAATAATGATAGTGAATTAGAACTCGTTGCAGAATGTGACTTTGGCGATGATCTAGCAGCATTAATCAAATCTACCGGGGCACAGGTCGTTGTTGATTTAACTGCGGCGTCTGCAGGTTTTAATAATACACAAACTATTCTTAATGCTGGTGCTTGCCCTGTGATCGGCACCAGTGGTTTCCTTGAGCAACAAGTAGCAGAGTTACAAGCGCTAGCGCAAGAAAAGAAACTAGGAGGCTTGATCGCACCTAACTTCTCTATTGGCGCAGTATTAATGATGAAATTTGCAGTTCAAGCTGCAAAATACTTGCCTGATGTTGAAGTCATTGAAGCGCATAGTCCACAAAAAGAAGAAAGCCCATCGGGTACGGGTATCCGCACAGCCGAGTTAATCTCAGCAGCGCGTACTAAAGCGGCGACACCTTGCAGCGATAAAGAGTTAATCGAAGGTGCACGTGGTGCAGAATTAAATAATGTGAAATTACACTCTATTCGTTTACCGGGCGTTGTAGCACAACAAACCGTGTTTTTTGGAGGGTTGAGTGAGACCTTAAAAATCGAGCATAACTCTCAGCATCGTGAATCATTCATGCCAGGCATTTGTCTAGCATGTAAAGAAGTGGTTAAACGCACTGAACTAGTTTATGGCTTAGAGTATTTGATGGACTAAGGCTTTTTCTATCAATCAAAACAAAACGCCAGCATCTCGCTGGCGTTTTAGGTTATACCGCTGCTGGTTTGCTATGTTGCCCATATACAAAATAAACTAAAACTAATGGCGTACACAGGTAATAAATCACCTGTAACTGATGAAGCGCAGTATCAGTGGCCATGGTAAATACCGCTATAATGCTAAAAAAGACCACTAACATAAACTGAGAATAATAACTTTTACAGATAATGTAACGTGTTGGTTTGTCTTGACGAGCAATATCATAGAATCGTTTATTAAATGCCAGACGGAAAAAGTTACTTAAGAAGGCAGCAAGTAATAAGCCGCTATAAATCAAGATGCTATCCATTTCAATATCCAGCACTCCGCGAATGACCCACGAGGAAGCATAACCTAGTACTGCAATTCGATAGACTTTTTGAGTATCAACTCTATCAATATATTTTTTAATAACAAAAAAAATCAAAGCTAATAAAATACTTAAAGCAATTAAGATAAGCCCTAATTGCATCACGTTCTCTTGGGTTAACATGTAGATAGTTAACATCCAAAAATAACTTTCTAAGAATAAAAATAATCCATCAACCACAAAAATTAAGGATGAACGATGTTGATCCTGAAATTTAACCACTTGCTTTAGGGTAAAGGCAGGTACTTGTTTTAGTTTTTCAAGCTGTGTATTACTATTTAAGCTTTTGTGTACCAATAAAAACCCCAATATCGACAGCACAAAAGAGAGTAATAACAAGCCACTAAAGTATTCCATCCCCAACAGGTAACTACCAATTAACACACCGATTTTTAATGCAAACACCACTAGTATTTGGAAATTACCAAAGGTATTACCGGTGTTTTTATCTTCAGTGATTGCTTGAAATAACAGACGTTGAGTTGACCAATAGAAACACCCTGCCGCACCGTTTATTAAAGCGCCAGCAGTAGCTATCAGCTGCTCATTGCCGCAAATTAATAACATTACAAACAGACTTTGTAAGATAAAAGATAAACTTATTAACTTACCCCAATCATGCTGAGCACGCAGACGATCCCAACAATACAAAGCGACGACAAAGCCAACGGCCGTTAAGGCTATAAACGAGGAAATATCACTGATGGTAAGGCCTTTATCCCACAGAATGACTGCAATAAATAAAGGCATTAACCCTAACAGGAAGGAGTGAAATCCTGTAAAAAGGTAAAAAGTGCGTGTTAAAGCTGACACTTAGAAGGTGTCAGACTGTTTAACTTCTAATGCATCTAACTCGTCAAAGTACTCACTGAGGTCTTCAGCTTCACCGTAACGAGGGTAAGCATGCATTTTCAAGTAGGGGCGTGAGTTTACTTCCAAGAAGATACATTTTTGTTCACGATAATCAAACTCAATCCCTTTTTCTAAGATCACATCAATACCTAAAATATTGGCATCAAACAAATTTAAAACATTTTTAAACAAAGTTTGATTTGCTTCTGGTAATAACTGCTTATCAATTACTTCTACCACGCCACCAGGCGCTAAAGAGATACGATAAAACAGCGTTGCTCGTTGTTCTGCTGGTAAAACAGAGTCAAAGTCTAACCCTTGCTTTGCTAAAAATGCACGTGATTGAGCCGTTTCTTTCAACGCTGAAATAACAGGGTACAGCTTCATTTTTTCGCGGATTGCATTTTCTTTACGCATTAACTCACGAATTGTAGCGACACCATCGCCTTTTACTGAAGGAGCATAACGTTGTAATACAGAAACAATTTTGCCATTAGCAACTACAACTCGATAGTTTTTACCTTCTAAAAACTGCTCAACAACCGTAAATGGCCACCATAGTTTCGCTAAGAAGATAGCTTTCCATAATTCTTTATAGTCTCGAATAGGGAAATGACTGCCGCGTGAAAAACCACTTACGTTAGGTTTAATCACTAAGGGAAAGCCATGTTGCTTAGCAAAACGAATTGCCACAAATGGATTAAAAAAGATCAATCCTTGTGCATGTGGAATATTACCTTGCTTAAATCTATCTCTAGCTTGCTCTTTACTTCTGCAACTACGACGTACTTCTAAGCTATTGTAGTTGCTACAACCGCCCATGAATTTTTTACTGATCCAAGCATAAATTATTTTTTTTATATTCATTAGGAAAGCTCATTTTTTAATTTCGATTTTAATAATCGAGCAGATTGTAGTTTTTGAAAGAAAATTGACTTCACCGGTTGCGAAGCGGGAATATCTTTAGTTACTAAAGCTAATTGTTTCATACTCGCAAAGATAAACTTTAATTTAGACGTTAAAGTCATCTCTTGAATCAATAAGATTAATGGCATAGGCACATACACATTAATTTCAACGATAGAAAACTGCTCATTGAGCAAAGCTTCTAAAGAGTCTGCACGCGCACAGAAGCGGGCAATACGAAACGATCCAATTTGAGAGAATAACATTTCTATTTTTTGTATTTGTTGTGTATTTAGTTCAGGCATACAAGATTTATAATAAGTATCTTTATTATAAATACCGTTTACTGGCATCTCATCATCACTGTGATTACAGGTTTCTGTCACCGATATAATAGCCGATGACTGATCTGACGTTGCGCCCGGAATAAAGAATATTTCAAACTCTCTTTTTCCCTTTGCAGCGGCTTGAATCAAATAACGAGGACCATGAGCAGGGCGATTAGCTCGATGCTGCTGTAACGCTTCAGGCGAGTCTATACGACATACACCTTGCGAGTTTTGTCCCCACTCAGGCTTCAAAAAAACTGGATAGGTTTCCGGATTTTTCGCTGTTTGATCATCACCTTTATCTACAAACTGTAATAAACGCCATTGCTCAGGTATCAACAAATCCATATCTAACTTAGAAAATATATGTAAATCTTGATTAAAATAATTGGCGTTTAGTTGGAAGTACTTCCATGGTGCTACCAAAAATCGGCAACACCAGAGAATATAAGAAAGTACTAACGAAATACGAATTAACAAAAACGTTCCTTACTGGCTTACTTTACTTTTATAGTCACGATAATTAGCAACAAATAAGATTAAACCTAAAATGAGAATAGACACCGCAGCATAGAACAGACTTCCGCCATCACTTTTACCTTCATGTATCACTTCGATACCTAATGGCGTGAATAAATGGAAGAATGTAGCCCCAGCCATCACACCAGAAGCCATTAACCCACCAATGGCGTGTATCAACGAATGACTTGGCGCACACGATAATACACCGACTTTTTTAAGTATCCAAAATACAATAGGTGATAATAACACCAGCGATGTAATTAACTCTACGCTACCAACAGCATATGAACCGTAGTTAGCAAATAGGGAACCAATAGTGTCGCCTAAAAAACCTTGCATCCACGCGCCGATCGTACCGAAAATATGCTGTGTATCTGGGTGTAACGTAAACTTGTAAGGTAGCGATAGTAAAAATACCTTAGCGATCCACACTACAACTGCCCAACTAAAAATAGGTAATATTTTCATGTTATTCCTTGTTTAATTTATTCCAATTAAGATCAGCTTGTTCAATAAACTTATCTTTATCATTAACCCATGTTGCTTGAACAGATTCATCATAGTTCAAGTAAAGTTTGCCTTTATAAACACTCCAGAAAGCAGGCTTTCCAGGTGCTGTATTATCACTTGCCATTGCCCATGCACAGTAGCCGCCGTATTGAGGAGCATATTTCTCAGGATCACCTTTAAATAACGCTAAGTTATCTGCGCTTGAGAAGTACCAATCAGCACCTTGGTATTCTAAGGTATATTTACTGTCGCCTTCGACTGGTTTGTTTTCAGTGAAGTAAGCAACCACATCGTAACCACCAGCCGCTTTATTACTGAAATAGCTGGTGTAAATTGCGTCAGCTGCATTTGCACTTTGTAATAATGCAAATCCCATTAATAACGTCATTTGTAACATTGAAAATAGCTTTTTCATATTCGCCCTGCCCTTATATAAATAAATGTAAACAACTAGACCTTAGTGGTGCTATTTTTATTGCTTTTATTTATTAATATTTTAATAAAATCGCTATATTTCCAATATTGACCACCTAAAATAATACCCATTAAGAGCTACAAGCTTATGATAAGTAAAGACTAAAAATACAAATAGTCAAACGCCAGAAACAAAAAAACCTCATTTAATTACTTAAATGAGGCTTAAATGAGAGATAAAAGTTCAGTTATAAAACAGAGAGTTTATCTTTCATCTCTTGATGTTTGGCTAACATAGTTTCACTTGGTTCATTGCTTAATAAGCTAGTAACAACAATCGCTACGGTTGCAAATACGATACCAGGGACAATTTCATATACGTCAAACCACCCGCCAGTTAACTGTTTCCATACCACTATTGTCACACCACCCACTAGGATACCTGCTAGTGCGCCAGCTCGGTTCATACGAGACCAAAATAGACTCAAAACAATAACTGGACCAAATGCAGCGCCAAACCCAGCCCATGCGTATGATACTAAGCCTAATACTGAGCTATCCGGGCTGAAGGCTAAGAATAAAGCGATTAATGACAAAGCAACAACACCTAAGCGACCCGCAAGCACCACTTTTTCTGAACTAGCTTCTGGATTGATATGTTGCTTATAAAAATCTTCTGCTAATGCTGAAGAAGAAACTAACAACTGTGAATCAGCAGTACTCATAATCGCCGCTAAAATAGCCGCTAATAAAATACCTGCAACCACTGGGTGGAATACACTATTAACCAATAACATAAAGATAGTTTCACTGTCTTCTAACACTCCGCCTAAGTTGTTATCGACAAAGCCAATGCCGACTAAACCAACTAAAATAGCGCCTGCAATAGATAAAGCGGTCCAAACCACTGAAATACGACGAGCTGTCGTTAGGTCTTTATTGCTACTTGCAGCTTGGAAACGCGCTAAAATATGCGGTTGGCCAAAGTAACCTAATCCCCATGCCGCTAAAGAGATAATCCCAATGGCAGTCATCGGTGTACCATCAGTATTACTGAAAGCAGATAACAGCTCTGGATTTTTTAATGCTAAAGAAGATGTTAAATCGCCTAATGAACCATCCATAGCAATTAATGGCACAGCAATCAGTGCAGCAGACATCAACAAACCTTGTACTAAGTCCGTCCAAGATACCGCTAAGAATCCACCAAATAAAGTGTATGAAACTACACAGACAGTACCGATGATCACGGCAATCTTATAATCAAGGTCAAATACTGTTTGGAATAATTTACCGCCAGCCACTAAACCAGCACTGGTATAAAAAAGGAAGAATAGTAAAATGAAGAAAGCAGAAATAGTTTGTAGTAACTTGCTTTTATCTTCAAAACGACGTGCAAAATAGTCAGGTAATGTTAATGAATCATTAGTCACTATAGTGTAAGTACGTAAACGCTTTGAACATATAAGCCAATTTAACCAGCTACCAATAAGCAAACCACCAGCAAGCCAAAATGAACCGTAGCCTGCGACCAGTGCATAACCTGGTAAACCTAATAATAACCAACCACTCATATCCGAAGCACCGGCAGAAATAGCTGTTGGCCATGGACCTAATTGACGTCCTCCTAAAAAGTAATCAGATGAATTGACGGTTTTGCGATAAGCCCAGTATCCAATACCCATCATCATCGCTAAATAAAAAAGAAAAGTTGCGATCACTGCAACATTTTGATCCAACATAAGAAATAACCCTCCTAAACACTACCCTGTGATAAATTAGTATTAACGAGAACAACAATCATTCCTTAATTAGAGTTCTTAACAATACCCTAACAAAATAGTCATTAAATAGTCTGATTTATGGTTTTTTCGCTTATTATTAAAACAATTTGATTGATTTCAAGCCAATTAATGAGATCTAAGTCACACTTAGGAGAAGTGGCTTTTAAAGAAAACTGGATGAAATATAAGCACATTTCATCTATCTAAAATTGGTAAGCCATTCCTGTTGAGACAATAAAGCGATTACTATCATAAAACTCAATATTGGCATCTTCTCTGCTATATCCGAGCATCATAGTCCAATCCCAGCCCTTCCAATTAAAGGGACGTTGATAGCTATATAAAGAAAAAATACTGAAAGTATTAACCTGTTGTGTTGTATCAAAAATAGGATTTTCTTGTTGATGGAAACGCTTACCTGCGCTTAAGGTAGTAATTAATGTGTGTCTATCACTAAATAACATCAGCGCCACTTGAGCAACATATTGATCAAAGCTATTTGCATCACCTTCTGCATTACGATGAGTGTATTGCAAAGTTGGTTTCAGCAATAATCCACGATCAATAGGAAACAAAGTTTCTACTTCGAATTTTTGATATAAACTATCGCGTTGTAATGCCGCTATTTCCTGTGCATCCATTAACTGACTTTGTCCACTCTGTTCATCATCAATGCTACTGCTGGCCACCGCATATTTAAGTGTAAATGGAGAACCAAAGATTCGTTCCACTGCAACCCTTGCCCCACCAACACTAATATCCGTGGTATCGCGGTCACTATTTTCAACAAATGGATCGGACCATGTTTCATTTAAAAAGGACAATTTAGGAAAGAATGCAAAAGTGAACTTAGTATCATCAGAAAACTGATGTAGTACCCCGAGCTCATATTGAAATTTTGCTGTGGAGACTTGATCACGACTATTGCCTAAAAAAAACTGGGTATGACGGCTATTTAAAGTGTACTGTATTCGACCTAATGGATAAGTCAGACTCGATCCTGAGAATTGACCACTATTACTTAAATTGTCAGTGACTTGGTTATCATCGTCAGTATCAAATTGTGATGTACCACCGCTGTATCCTACATTCACACTCAATGTAATATCCCAACCAGCTTCCTTACTTAGCGGCTCAGCAATCACAGCATGATTAGCCAATAAAACCGGTATAGGTAACCACTTGATAATTTGCAACATACTCACTCCTTTGATACACATTACCCCATACTACTTAATTAATGGGACAAGCATTTTTTCTAAACCATTCAATTTTATTTCATAAATTAGTGCAAGTTGCTCACCTAACTTACCTTCAGGGAAACCTTTGCTATTAAACCAGACTAAGTAAGGCTCAGGTAAATGAATTAATTTACTTCCCGCGTACTTACCAAATGGCATAATTTGATTAATTGCATCACTTAATGCCTGTGGGTTATCTAACATATTCATTCCTTTAAGCAGATTTTAATCAATTTCATTAAACAGGATAATTGCAAAGCTACCTGCGTAGCTGTCATATTAAAACCGATATTTAACCGAAAGCAATGTGAATACAACCCTAGCGTACTAAACTCATCACCAATGCGAATATCGATTTTATTTTGTCTCGCTAATGGTTTTAATTGGTTAGTATTAAGCTTAGCAACCTCAATCCATAATACAAAACCGCCTGCAGGGTGACTTATTTTACTACCTTCGGGTAAATTTCCCTGTAGATAAGTCATATACAACAAAGTTTGTTGCTGTAAATGTAAACGCACCTTTTTGAGGTGGTTGATATAATCACCACGGCCTATGAAATCAGAAATAGCAAGTTGTAAAGGTGATGTAACCCCCTGATTCGCAAATAAACGTTGTCGTAAATAAGCATCTAAATACCGTCCAGGTAAACACCAGCCTAGTCGATAACCTGCGGCGATGGTTTTAGATATCGAACCACACCACAGTACATAGCCTTCCCTATCCCAATGTTTTGCAGGTAAAGGGATGACTTGTTGAAAACCCAACTCAAGATAGACATCATCCTCGATAATCGGCACTTTATAACGCGTCGCTAATTCAACTAATTTTTGTTTTTGCAGAGCATTCATAGATGTGCCTTGCGGGTTCATATGAGAAGTACAAAATAAACCAGCTTTTATAGTACCTAATTGCATCTGTTTTTGCAGTTGCTCAAGATCTATCCCTTCTTTAACAGATGGAATTTCAACAACTCGTCGCCCCATTACACCTAATAGTTCCAATAAACCAGAAAAACAGGGAGAACTAATGGCAATGGCATCACCAATACCCGTGGTGATTTCAATAGCAGTGCGTATCGCATCTAAGCAACCATGGGTCACAACACAATCTTTTGCTGAAAAATGAAAGTCGACACTCTTGAAATGCATGCTTAGGTTTTCTCTAAAACTTATCTCTCCTTGGGGGTGAGGGTAATGACTTAACAAATCCCCCTGTAGCTTCATCGCTCTTTTGAAGCTTTGCTGTAATTTAATCACAGGCATTAAGCTAGGGTCATAACGAGCAATCCCTAATGGACATGGATCTACAAATGGATTATTTAGCTTTGGTAATGATGGTTGAGTTGTTGCACTTTGAAAGGAGATTATCGTCGGAGCCTTTGGTTTCTTGTCTATCACTGATTGTTTAGCAACATAATAACCTGATTGTGGTTTTGCTAATAACCAGCCTAGTGACTCTAAATGCTGATAACAATTTAATGCGGTTGTCATACTGACATTATGTAACAATTTAAAGTTACGTAAAGAAGGCATCTTAGTATTAACTGCCAATTGCCCAGATTCAATTTGTTGTATACATTGTGCTGCTAATTCCTTATACCTCATATTCGCTTCCTTAATAAATTGTACCGCTTTAATTTACAATTATTGTATCTGTTCTCTTTTTTAGTTTGTTTGATAATAGACACAAGAGCAAGTAAATCAATAGAGAGCAAATAATGAAAAGAAACGATTTAATATTAGGTGTATTAGTGATGGTAGTCTGGGGGCTAAACTTCTCTGTTATTAAACTAGGTGTTAACGAGATTGATCCCTTATTACTAACTGCATTACGCTTCAGCTTAGCGACTTTACCCGCTATCTTCTTTGTTAAAAAACCAAATGTGTCATGGTTATATTTAATCGTTTATGGATGGTTATTTGCTATTGGTATTTGGGGAATGGCAACCTGGTCAATTCAAGCAGGGTTAAGTGCGGGTATGGCATCGGTTTTATTACAAATGAACGTCGTATTTGGTTTATTCTTAGGCTATTTCCTATTAAAAGAGACACTCTCTATCAATAAAATAATAGGAAGTGCTCTGGCCATAATAGGTTTATTACTCTGCTTAACGGTTACCAATGGTTCGGTTACTCAATCAGGATTAATATTGATCTTATGTGCCGCACTTGCTTGGAGTTTGGCGAGTATCACCGTAAAGAAAGCGGCACCCAAACAGGTATTTGCTTTCAGTTTATGGGCCATGGCATGCGCACCTATTCCATTATTTTTAATGGTTTACTGGCAGTCAGGTAGTTTAGCTTTCAACACCTTATCAACTCAGCTTAATGGACGTGTTATTTTTTCGGTTTTATTTCAAGCCTATCCAGTCACCTTGTTAGGATACTGGATTTGGAATCGTTTATTGATCTCTTACCCATTAACTATGGTGGCGCCTTTAACCCTATTGGTGCCTATCTTTGGTTTACTAGGAGGCGCACTGTTTTATCAAGAACAAATTAGTGCAGTCACACTCGTTGCCAGCCTTTGTGTCATTAGCGGTGTGTTTGTTGGATTTATCTCCTTTAAACCTTTTAAAAAATGGGTATAGGATTTTTCACTACTTTATAGATTGTAAAAAGCAGGTACACTAGCCAACAATTATTGATGGATTGAGTGTGTTATGACTTACCAAGCTGCTATTTTTGATATGGATGGTTTGCTACTGGATACTGAACGTGTCTGTATGCAAGCCTTTGAACAAGCCTGTCAGCAACTATCTTTACCTTTTGTTAAAAGTGCTTACCTCAAAATTATAGGTCGCAATGCAAAAGGCATTGAAGAAGCGATAATGAATCATTACGCACAATATACCGAATATGCTCCATTGCGCAAAGCCTGGATGGATGGTTATTGGCCAATTGTTGAAACACAAGCGATTCCAGTAAAAGAGGGAGTTATTGCTTTATTAGAATGGTTTAAATCTCAGTCTATTCCAGTAGCAGTGGCAACCTCTACACATCAGAAACTCGCCGCAACAAAACTTCGATTAGCCGGTATTGAGCATTATTTTGAACATATTAGTAGTGGGTGCGAAGTCACCAATGGTAAACCACATCCTGAGATATTTCTGTTAGCTGCGCAGCGATTAAAAGTAGCGCCACAAGCTTGCTTAGCTTTTGAAGACTCAAGTAACGGGGTTATTTCTGCTTTAGCCGCAGAGATGAAAGTCTATCAGGTACCAGATTTAGTAGTACCTGATGCCGACATCATTGCATTGGGACATAATATCAAGACATCGCTTAATGATGTACTAGATGATCTCCAAAAAGTCAGTTAAAAGCATTATGAAGCTGGCAGTTGATTAACGAAAATAAGCTGCTCAGTTTCGAAGCCGTATTCTTTAGCTGTCTTAATAAAGTCTTGTTTTACCGCTTCACTTACCTCTGGTGTACGCGATAAAAGCCACAAATATTCATGGTTATAACTACTTATAAAAGCATATTGATAATCAACCTGATCCATTTTAAATACAATATATGAGCCATAAAATGGTCCAAAAAAAGAGACCTTCAAATGTCCAATATTCTCATCGTTTACAAAATAGGCTTTACCAACCGCCTCTTTCCATTGTTGATTATCAGTTGAATAACCTCTATTAACCACTTTTATACCACCATCATCACGCATTGAATAGGTGGCTGTAACTTGTTCTAATCCCTCTTCAAAAGAGTGATTTAAACGTGCGATTTCATACCATGTACCTAAGTATCGTTCACTATCAAAATTTTTAACGGCTTTCATGCCTTCGGGTATACCTGTGCAACTGGTTTGTAATAAAACGGCAACCATCAACAATAAAAATCTCATTTATCTTCCCCTAATCGTCATGATGTAACTTAATACGTATGCTTAAATACATAAGACCACCATTAACTATGGTTGATACTTATTTTTTGATGCTCATGTATTAACGGTTTCTGAATCAATTGCTTAAGTTGATAATAAACTCACCAAAATCCATTCTTATTCAATAACTGTTGATCGCGTAAACGCATATACTCTCTAGGTGTAATGCCACTCCAACGTTTAAAAGCGCGTACAAAATTATTCACATGGGTATAAGATAATTTTTCTGCCAATTCTTGATAATCATAAATATCTTGATTAATAAGGTCACACGCTTGTTGAAATCTCACTTCATCGAAAACTTTACGAAGAGATGTGCCTTGTTCATGAAGCTTCCTTTTTAATGTACGAACACTGGTTCCTAATGAACTCGCAATATTTTCAGCTAGCCAACCTTGACCAAAATAATTCTGCTTTAACAACAGCTTAAAGCTTTGTAAAAAACAATCTGGAATACAATCCAACTTAGATGAATTAGAAAACGTTTTAGATAGATGACGATCTTCTAATAGGTCATGCTCAATAGCAATTGCAGAATAACGCTGTCCTAGCTCTACTTCAGCATCATTAAAGAAGCGAGACTGATCAAGGCCCAACCCTACAGTATCTTGTAATTTTATCTTTTTAGGTTGCCAACCATCACCTGCATAATTTTCGATGACTTTACACAGCAAACTCAACACATGCTGCTCGGCTTGCCACAGTTTATCTTTAACATAAGGATATTGTGGTCGACAAATCCAAACGCATTGCTCACTTTCTTTAAGCCAAAACAGGCTATTATTATTATGCAAACCAATTTTATGAATTAAAAAATGCAAAGCTTGGTACAAGTTATCAGCCTCTAATAATTGCTTAGTAAACTCACCATACTCCGATAAATGACTGTCTTCTGCTAACAAACCACCTAGATGTGACATTCCCTTCATTTCCGCAGCAAGCTCTAAAAAGCGCCAAACTTTAGTTTCTAAAATCAACTGATTTGAATTATCCAATTCTATATGATCTAAGTCCGCTTGCTCTAGTAAGGCTTCCACAGGCAAAGATAATGTACGTACATACTGAACAATAACGCTCAAATGACTTGCTCTAATTAAATGTAAACGTATCGGCATACATATACCTCGCTCTAAACTTTTGTTTTTAATATAAATTGATTAGTTTCAGTATAGACATTAAACACTAACTAACCAGATTTTCTACCCACAAAAGAACATTAATTCATTTTTATTTGATCTTGGAGGAATATTATCAATCTATTTTTAACTTTTATGGATAAGATAAAAGCTTGGTTAGCGAGTTTTGAGAAACTTGTTAAGTTTCAATTATTAATATTTTCTTTAGTTAATTAGATTAAAATAGAGGCAATATAAAAATTGCTTATGCCATTTCTATTCGTATAATGCGTGGCTAATTTACGTTTCGGTCCGTAGAACGAGGGAAAATACATGTCAAATACAGTTGTTTGTGCTTTATATAGGTTTGTTGAACTAGCAAATTACGAAGAGATTCAAACCCCATTACTCAATATATTGAATGCAAACCAAGTTAAAGGCACTTTATTGTTAGCTAGCGAAGGTATCAACGGTACTATTGCAGGAGAACAAGAAGGTATTGATAACGTCCTAAATTGGTTAAAAGCGGATCCGCGTTTAGCTTCATTGACTGTTAAGTTTTCATTTGACGATGAAAACCCATTTTACCGTACCAAGGTGAAACTGAAAAAAGAGATCGTAACCATGGGTGTAGAAGGGATAGACCCAAACCGCACTGTGGGCACCTATGTAAAGCCGAAAGATTGGAACGCATTAATCAGCGATCCTGAAGTATTATTGGTTGATACACGAAACGATTACGAAATTAGCATCGGTACCTTCGAGAATGCAGTGGATCCAAAAACCACTAACTTCCGTGAATTTCCAGAGTATGTTAAGGAAAACCTAGATCCAGAAAAACATAAAAAAGTCGCTATGTTTTGTACTGGTGGTATCCGTTGTGAAAAATCAACAGCTTACTTAAAAGAGCAAGGTTTTGATGAAGTCTATCACTTAGAAGGTGGTGTACTGAAATACCTGGAAGAAGTGCCAGAAGAAGAAACAATGTGGAAAGGTGAATGCTTTGTCTTTGACAATCGCGTATCAGTTAACCACCAGCTAGAAAAAGGTCAGTACGACCAATGTCATGGCTGTCGTTTGCCTATCACTGAAGAAGATAAGAAATCAGAGAAATACATGCAAGGCGTGAGCTGTCACCAATGTCACGACTCCCTTTCTGAAGAGCAAAAGCAACGTTTCCTTGAGCGTGAGAAACAAATTCGTTTATCTAAACAGCGTGGTCAAAACCATATCGGTTCAGAAGCGGTATCTCAACTAGAAGAAAACAGAGCAATCAAACAAGCTCAAAAAATGAAACAACGTGAAAAAGCTTAACTTGGCATACCCGATATCAACAACACAAACGTGTTGTTGATAGATAAACGATACTAACCATAGCCTAAGGCTTAATATCTCATTTATCCGTGCACCATCCCGAGAATCACTAAAAACAGCTATATTTACCCTTTCCTCCTAAAAAAAGTATAAATATCGAACAATTTTGTTGAAGTAAGATAATTTAGCCACTACAGTCTAAGTTCAATTGCGCAGTAACAGCATAATTTTAAATAAATAATGAAAAAAAACTTCATTTTTTTATAAATCTGCCGATAACTATCAAGTATGCCTAGTAAGGCTTAATAACAATAATAACAATTGAGCAGAACAATTTATCTCATAGGATGAGGCTAGCAATAAGGAACTAAGGTCGAAAAGCACTAGTATTTTTTCACTTCCCTTCTTAAGCAATGTGATTTATTCCTCATACAACATGATTGTTCAATTAAAAAGAATCAATTTACTTTGATGCTGTAACAGCATATTTTTTATTTAAAATCGGTGCTAATAATATGCCAGAACAGATTACAAACATTTTTCAATATAGTGAATACAACCTATTTGCGCTTTCAACTTATAATCCCTGGTTGATTATTATCTCATTGTGTATTGCGATATTGTCTTCTTACATGGGTTTTCAAATCGCCCATCAAGCATATAATGCAACGCCAGCACGCAAACGAATTTCCATATTAATCGGTAGTATCGCATTAGGAGGTGGCGTTTGGTCAATGCACTTCATCGGCATGATTGCCTTAGAGTTATGCACTGATATTTCATACAATTTAAATATAACTCTATTGTCATTTATCCCATCATTAGCGGCCTCTTGGGTTGCGTTAACCCTGATCACCAATGACCAGATAAGACTAAAGCAATTAATTATTGGTGGTATATTAGTTGGATCTGGCATTGGGGCAATGCATTATATCGGCATGGCAGCGATGGAAATGGCACCACTACTGAGATATAACTTAGGTATTTTTGTGCTATCTATTGTGGTCGCAGTATTACTCGCAATTATCGCTTTATGGGTGAGTTTTGGCTTAGAAAAAAGTAAAAAGTTGCAATATAACAGAAATACTAAAATGGCTATTTCTAGTGTTGTTATGGGGTTTGCTATTGCAGGAATGCATTATACGGGGATGGCCGCAGCACGATTTGTTCTTCCTCCAGGCATCGAACTATCAGGGCAAAGTAGCGATATATCCCTAATACTCGCATTCGGTATTACCACTGTCACTGTAGTGCTCATAATAATTGTATTAGGTACAAACTTACTGTTTCGTTATAAAGATATCTCCACCAGCGCCACTAATAACGAACGCCGCTTGCTAGCAACCATGAATACCGCATTAGATGGCATTATCACCATCGATGCAAAAGGCACCATCATTAGCATCAATAAAGCCGTATCAAGTTTATTATGTTGGTCTGAAGATGAATTAATTGGTCAAAATGTAAAGATGGTAGTACCAGGTTCAGATCAACAACACCATGACCAATATATTTCAAATTACCTCACCTCTCGACAAGCTAAAATCATTGGAAAAGGACGAGAGGTTTCAGTACTCACCAAGCATGGCGAAAAAATTCCTGTCCATTTAGGTATTGGTCATATTGAATTAGATGACCAGAGCATGTTTGTTGCCTTTATTTCTGACTTACGCCAACGTAAAGCGTTAGAGATGACGCTACGAGAAAAAGAAACCAAAATCCGCTCGTTAATCTCTAATATTCCGGGTATTGCTTACCGTTGTTACGACCAAGCACCTTGGTCAAATTTATTTATCAGTGATGAAGTAGTTAATATGTTAGGGCACCCTGCTGAAGACTTTTTAGGTGATGCTCCTAAATATCATCTCAGTGAATTTATACACCCAGAAGATAAAGAACGAGTTATCAACACTGACCTTCATAATCCAGATGGATATCTATTAGAATTTAGAATGATAGATAAGCACAATAAAGTGAAATGGGTACTTTCCCATGGCCGAGCGCTAAAAATAGAACACAGTGATGGATATTATCTCGATGGCTTTATTATGGATATCAGCGATCGAAAAGTAATGGAATCAGCTTTAATAACAGCAAAAGAGACAGCTGAGCAAGCTGCGGCTACCAGAGCAGCATTTTTAGCTAATATGAGTCATGAAATACGCACTCCAATGAATGCAATTATTGGTTTTAGTGATATTTTACTCGATGAAGCATTAAGCAGTCATCAAAGAAAACAAATCTCAACAATCAACCAATCCGCCCGTTCATTATTACATATTTTAAATGATGTACTTGATAGTGCTAAACTAGATAAAGGTAAGTTCCAATTAGAATATCGTGATTTCTATTTAGTAGAAGAGGTCGATTCAGTTGTTTCTACACTTTGGTTACAAGCGCAACGTAAAGGGTTACTCCTAGAATTACAAATTGATGAGCAAGTACAACAATACTTCCACGGCGTACCTGACCGTATAAGACAAGTGCTCACCAACATTATCGGTAATGCGATCAAGTTTACCGAGCAAGGTGGAGTAACTATCAAAATCAATAGTCCACAACCAGATACCTTACACTTCGCTGTCATAGATACCGGTATGGGTATGACAGACACTCAGTTACAAGCAGTCTTTGAAGCCTTCTCTCAAGCAGACGCATCGATGAGTCGCCGCTTTGGTGGAACAGGGTTAGGTACGACTATTAGTAAGCAATTAGTAGAATTAATGGGTGGAACGATCACAGCAAAAAGTGAGCTTAATAAAGGTTCTACTTTTGAATTTACAGTGCCCATTAAAAAAGCTAAGCAATCCAATGCGAGCAAAAAACAAGAACTACACATCGACCTACCGCAATTAAGTGTATTGATTGTCGATGATATAGAGCAGAATATTGATCTATTAAAACTAGTATTAAAACGTAATAAACACGTTGTATCAGTCGCTATCAATGGTGAACAAGCGCTATTGAAGATGAAGAGTGAGCAATTTGATCTGGTACTAATGGATGTGCAAATGCCCGTAATGGATGGATTAACGGCTGCTAAACTGAGACGTCAATACGAGCAAGAGAATGGTCTACCACGATTACCTATTATTGCCCTTACTGCTGGAGTATTACCGCAAGATAAGAGATCAGCATTAGATTCAGGCATGGATGGCTTTACCAATAAACCAATTAATGTGCCGCAATTGTTGAAAGAGATCACACGAGTATTAACCGGTGGAAAAACTCAACTTGTTGAAAGCACACCAATATCCGAAAAACATTTACGCGTAGACCTAGATAAAGGAGTTCAACTATGGGAGTCAAAAACATCCTTATTTAATGAAGTTACGCGATTTTTAGAACAATCTAAAGAGACTATCGATACCCTCCCTGAGTTAGTCAAATCACATCAATGGACTGCATTAGAAGAAGCTGCTCATAAATATAAAGGTGTAACAGGTAACCTAGCATTGAATAGGTTAATGGAAGCGTTCAAAGGCTTGGAAGAAGTAAGTCATAAACAAGTAGAAGAAAAAGCCCTACACTTTTTAGATCAAATAATAGAAGAATTAGAGGCTATCACTGTATGTGCTGATAGAATGTCTTCAGTAACTCATAAAGCGATTGAAATAAGCCCCAAAACCCCCTCTTACGCTGCATTAATAGACCTATTATTAAAGCTTAAAATCAGTGTGGAAAATAATGAGTTTGATGACCAACTACTTGATTCATTAGAAGAATTACAATCAAATCGGGAAAATGAGATCAATGCTATTATAACAGCCTGTAATGACTTCGAGTTTGAAGTCGCATTAAATCATATAGAAGATTTAATTAAATCAATACAGTCACTTAACTAACTTGTTTGACAGAGTAAAATTAAATGCCAAATAGTAAACCTAAATTATTAGTCGTAGATGATGAGCCTATCAACTTAAAGGTATTAAACAACATACTTAAAGACTTATATAAGCTGATTTTTGCAAAAAGTGGGGCAGAAGCACTACGTTTAATTGAAAAAGAAACACCAGACTTAATTCTACTTGACGTCATGATGCCAGAAATGACTGGGTATGATGTTTGTGAACACTTAAAAAAGCAACCCGCTTATAAGTCTATCCCTATTATTTTTGTCACCGCTTTAAACGATGCGATCGATGAAGCCAAGGGGTTAAACTTAGGTGCGGTGGATTACATATTCAAACCAGTCACTCCCGCTGTTGTTAAAGCCAGAGTGAAAACGCATTTATCATTAGTAGACGTCGAAGAACTGAAGAGAACACGCTTACAAGTTATCCAACGTTTAGGCAAAGCGTCAGAATATAAAGATAATGAAACTGGCATGCATATTCTACGAATGAGCCATTACTCAAAAGTGATTTCACTCGCTTATGGACATTCGATGAAAGAAGCTGATGACCTACTGCATGCAGCACCGATGCATGATATCGGTAAAATAGGCATCCCTGATAGGATTATGTTAAAACCAGGCAAACTAACCGATGAAGAGTTTGAAGAGATGAAAAAGCACCCTGAAATTGGTGCAGAAATTCTTGGGGAATCAGATTCAGATTTAATTGATCTAGCCAAAGTGGTTGCCATGACTCACCATGAAAAATGGGATGGCAGTGGTTACCCCAAACAACTCAAGGGAGAGGAAATTCCTATTGTAGGTCGTATTGTGGCACTCGCAGATGTATTTGATGCGTTAACCAGCAAGCGTCCTTACAAGCATGCCTGGCCTGTGGAAGAGGCTGTTGATTTTATAAAATCGCAAAAAGGTATACATTTTGATCCAGACCTTGTTGATCTTTTTGTACAGGAGCTAGATAAAATACTGGAAATCAAAAATAACTGGCAAGATTAAAGGTTTCCAGTTCCTAAAGCACGAGATAAATAGTCATAAAAAGTTTACCAATATAAAAGACATTGACCATAAAATAAGCCATAATTCGCCCCCACTAATCGGGTCGTTCAAAAAACAACCAACACAGCATTCAATTTAAAAATAGCTTCAGGAAATTAATTATGTCCCATGTCGGCACTCTTTATATCGTCTCAGCGCCAAGCGGAGCAGGAAAGTCTAGTTTAATTCAGGCGTTATTAAGCGATCCATCAAACCAACCTTCTCAGGTGTCGATTTCCCATACTACACGCTCACCTCGTCCAGGTGAGGTCAATGGCGAACATTATCATTTCGTTAGTGAAATAGAATTTAAACAGTTAATCGAAGAAAATGCGTTCTTTGAATGGGCAGAAGTATTTGGTAATTACTACGGTACATCACGTGTTGCTATTGAAGAGTCATTAGCTCAAGGTATCGATGTCATGTTAGATATTGACTGGCAAGGTGCTCGACAAGTGCGAGAAGTAATGCCAAATGCAAAAGGTATTTTCATCTTACCACCCAGTCGTGAAGAGCTAGAATTACGTCTTAATAAACGTGGACAGGATAGCCAAGAAATCATCGCTAAACGTATGCAAGAAGCACAATCTGAAATGTCTCACTATAATGAATATGATTATTTAATCGTCAATGACGATTTTGATACCGCGATACAAGAGTTTTCTGCTATTGTACGGGCATTGCGCAGTGAGCAAGAAAAACAAGCAATAAAGCACGTTAAAACAATCAACGCGTTATTAGAAGTATAATCTCTATACTAAGATGCTGGATCAATTGTTATTTAGCACATATAATAACCGCCCCTTTTTTATGTAATTAACTTTTGGAGTTAACCAATGGCACGAGTAACCGTTGAAGATGCAGTAAATGTAGTAGGCAACCGTTTTGATCTAATCTTAATGGCTTCTCGCCGAGCTCGCCAGCTTGCGACACAAGGTAAAACACCTTTAGTTGAACCAGAGAATGATAAGCCAACAGTAATTGCATTACGTGAAATTGAAGAAAACTTAATCACTAATGAATTAATGGATATTCAAGATCGCCAAGAAAAGCATGAGAAGCAAGCTGCTGAATTAGCTGCTGTTGCTGCAATTGCGGAAGGCCGTGGCTAAACCCCACTTGCCTAATGAATATGGAAGAACGCTGAGCATGAGAATGCTCGGCGTTTTTTTTGTACTGCATTAGTTAATCTGTCATGTGATAATAATCCCCCGTTATAATCACTGATTTACGCTTTACCTTATCAGGCCACCGCGTAGATAATCTTGTTATGATCAGATATACACCGTTCACCTTAAACAATTGAATGGTATTAGGATAACTTAACTTCTCAGGAGAATGTTTTGATCACTTTATTAGCGCCAACGGTCGCAATTCTTGTTGGTTTCGTACTGCTTATTTGGAGTGCCGATAAATTTGTATTAGGCGCCTCTAATACAGCCCGTAGTTTTTCGATATCGCCTTTAATTGTGGGCATAGTCATTGTTGGTTTAGGCACGTCAGCACCAGAAATGTTAGTATCATCGATGGCCGCATTTGAAGGCAATACTGGTTTATCAATTGGTAATGCAATTGGCTCTAACATTACTAATATCGGTTTAATGTTGGGGATTACAGCCCTCTTCTATCCGCTACATATCCACTCTAAACTACTAAAACGTGAAATGCCTGTCCTACTAGCAATCATGCTACTCAGTTATTATCTGCTATTTGATCAACAACTAAGTTTTATTGACGGTGTGATATTGCTAGGCTTAATGATTGCAATGCTAGGTTTTACTATATGGGAAGCAAAAAGTAATGGTAAAGACAGCCTACCTCAAGAAATTTTAGATGAGTTACCAGAAGAAATCAGCAAGACTGAAGCTTTAAAATGGTTGGTTTTTGGTATTATTGTATTAATTGCATCGTCTCGTCTCCTTGTTTGGGGCTCAATCGAAGTAGCAGAGTACTTCCAAGTCAGCGATTTAATCATTGGTTTAACCATTGTTGCAATTGGTACTAGCTTGCCTGAGTTAGCAACCACTATTGCTGCGGCACGTAAGAAAGAATTTGACCTAGCTGTTGGCAATATCATTGGCTCTAATATGTTTAATATTTTAGGTGTAATGGCATTACCAGGTTTAATTAGACCTGGTGGTTTTGACTCTGTTGTTATCAGTCGAGATTACCCTGTTATGTTAGGCTTGACGATCGCACTATTGATATTTTCTATTGCATGGCATAAAGGTAAGCAAAGTATTTTAGGGCGTGTAGAAGGCGGTTTATTATTATTAGGTTACATCGCATATATGGTTTGGTTATATATGGATTTAGCTGGATAAATAATAAATGAGGGTAATTAATTCTCTATTAACTACCCTCAATATTATCGCTTAAGCTTGTTTTGCCGGTAATGTTTTAGCATGCGTTACGTACAATGCCATCCCAGTAAAGATTAAACCACCAACAATATTACCTAATGTAACTGGTAATTGATTCCACGTTAACCAATCCATAATAGTAAATTCAGCGCCTAGCATCATACCTAATGGGAATAAGTACATATTCACCACTGCATGCTCAAACACTAAAGCAAAGAAGATAAAGATAGGGAACCACATCGCTAAGGTTTTACCACCTACAGACTTAGGTGTCATTGAACCAACCACACCTAAACACACCATCCAATTACATAAAATGCCTTTCACAAACACAGTGATCCAACCATCGACGCCATGCTCTGCAAAACCTAATGAGCGAGCAGTAGACGCTTTAATAAATGCCTGACCAACGGCGCCAGGTTCAACACTAAAGTTCATGGTAAAAGTTAATGCCACTAAATAAGCAACGGCGACCGCACCAATCAAATTACCTAAAGCAACTAATAACCAGTTACGTAAAATAGCGCTTTTAGTAATGTTTGCACGCTTATCAAATAACACTAACGGAGCCAATGCAAACATAGCTATTACAATTTTCAGTGCGGCCATTAGCATCACCAATACTGCCCACATCAACACCTAACAATTTTAATTTGGCACTCATATCAGCACCGGTAAATGCATTGTCAGTGCCGAGCAATGTATCTACTGCGACTTTTGCCATGCTATAACCTGGTGCAACTAAACCAAAGAACTGACTATTCCAAGAAGCACATTCACCAATGGCAAAGATATTTGGATCAGAGGTAACGCACTGGTCATTAATACTAATACCACCGCGAGGCTCTGTTTCTAAGTCAGTTTGCTTGGCGAGTTTATCCTGTGGTCTGACACCAGTAGAAAAGACAATAAAGTCCACTTCTAACTCAGTGCCATCAGCAAATTTCATGGTATTACGTGCATTTGTACCACTAGCAACAATTCCTTGGGTATTCTTAACGGTATGAACATTTACACCAATACTTTCGATTTTACTACGCAAAATTTGTCCACCTTGCGCATCTAATTGCTCGGCCATTAAGACGGGAGCAAACTCAATAACATGTGTTTCTACACCTAATGCTTTTAGAGCGCCAGCAGCTTCCAAACCTAATAAACCACCGCCAACTACCGCTCCTTTCTTGCTGTTGCGTGCTACTTTTTCAATGGCGTTTAAATCTTCAATGGTACGGTAAACAAAACAATCTTTACTTTCATTGCCTTTAATAGGTGGTGGCCATGACTAGCTTGTCGTAAAAGACTGCACGACCAGTTTGAGAGTGAATAACTTTTTCATCTCTATTAATCGTTAATGCACGTTCACCAACCAACATTTCAATATTATTTTTTTCATAATATCCTGTTTTAACCAGTGATAACTCGTCGGCAGTATGATGAGAGAAATATGAAGAAAGATGTACTCGATCGTATGCAACTCGAGGTTCTTCACAGAAAGCAACAATATCAAAGTTAGCTAACCCTCCCTTATCGATAAGCTCTTCGATAAAACGGTGGCCAACCTACCATTGCCAATGGTGACTAATTTTTGTTTGCTCATAATGTTTCTCTCACCTAATTAATTTAGGTGAAAGATAAGGTAATAGTGACTTTTAAAATTGACGAATATCAAGGTAGGTTTAAATAACCGGTATAACGCTTACATTTAATTTAAAAACGCGATTAACTACAATTTAATTATGGTTAACTTATGATAAGGAGAATCATTACATAGACAAAAAATCTTTTAATATTAATAAATTAGCAAGAAACATCTAAAATATTAGGATAAATGAATTGATAGCCTAATGTGCGTTTAACTTTTTCATTACTAATTACTTTAGTCGCACTATTTTCAGCAATGATATAGTCAGGTTTAGGCAACCCAAGCGACAAGGCCATCTCAGTATAATAGTCTTTCTTTGTTGGGTGATTGTCTGCACAGCCGTTAAAGATCTCTCCCCAAGCCTGTTGCGTTAGTATCGTTTCAATCAATTTAATACAATCCGCTTGATGAATAAGGTTTACTTTTCCGAAGCCATCTTTAATACTTTTCCCAGAAGCAAAGAATCGACCTGGATGGCGTTTTCGGCCAATCAGACCTGCTAAACGAAGTACTGTACACTCAAAGCCAATGTTATCAGTGAAGCATTTTTCTATCTTTCGTAGGTTTGTTTCAGAGGTTAGTTGATCGCTTTCGCTGCATAAACCAGCATCATTGGGGTAAACAGAAGTAGAGCTAATAAATAACACCTGCTGAATTGGGCTTTTTGCAATCTCTTCAGCAAGTTTTTCAAAGGCAGGTAAAGCTTTACAGGTGATATTAATAATTAGTGTTTGAGCTTGTAGAAAGTCTTTTACATTGCCTTGTAGCGCTTCAATATCAATGATATGAGGCGTAACTCTCGTTTTTTTTAATGTACTAACTTTTGTAGGAGTACGTGTTGATAAACCCACCTCATAACCAGCTTGAGCAAGATGATTTGCCAATGGTTCACCTAACCAACCACTGCCTAAAATACTAACTGTTTTATTATTTATCATGTTTTTTACCTTAGCCATTAGCGATTTCTCTAGCGTTTACTCTTGATGGCTGCTTTGCTGGCGACGCGAGCTAATATTGTTAATGATAATCTGTTTTTCACTATCTGATGCCTGTGACCACTCAGTGATCTCAGTTAGACTACGATAACAAGCGGTGCAAATATCTTGGTTATTTAAACAACAACGTCCAACGCAAGGTGAAGCAAGAGCATTCATCTAATATATTTCCTTTATTATAATCATAAGACCTCTGTAAAATGCTTTATAAGCGTTTAATACACATTAAACAGCAAAGTATACTAATGCAATGGTGCCTACCTCTTTGAACGCTTTTATGCCATCCACAGATCAGTTACAATTTTACCTTGTTCATTAACATAAAGAGATAAAAATGAAAATTATTCGTTGGATATTAGGCCGTATCATTTTACTGCTGAACTTTATATTTTCGCCTAAAAAACTGCAAAGAGATGCAGCATCACAACAGAAAGTGGATCAACAAACTAAAAGCTTACAACTATATCAATTCGCTGCTTGCCCTTTCTGTGTCAAAGTCAGAAGAGTAATGCGTAAAAATGCATTAAACATCGAATTAGTGGATGCACAACAACCAGCCAATAGAGCCCTACTGATTGAACAAGGTGGCAAAGG
Organism: Psychromonas sp. KJ10-5; assembly: GCF_055808325.1. Lineage (NCBI taxonomy): Bacteria > Pseudomonadati > Pseudomonadota > Gammaproteobacteria > Alteromonadales > Psychromonadaceae > Psychromonas > Psychromonas sp. KJ10-5. Next base: position 2,985,339 of record NZ_CM147864.1, read on the forward strand.
CACAGTACCTTGTTTACGTATTGAAGAAGATAATAAGATCACTTGGATGTATGAGTCGTCAGATATCGTCGCTTACTTAGAAAAAAGGTTTGCTTAATCCCAGTCGACCTATTGTTATATTTAACGATTATAAAGAGTGGAGATTGATATAAGAACAAGTACATTCAAACAACTGCTTTCTTGAGCGCTATTTGAATGTACTTAAATCAAGCTAAACGTTATGTATTAGCTGAAGTTGAAGCAAAAGCCAAACCTTCACGGTAATACTGATTAGCTTGCTCTTGCATCTCTTGCTCTTCCATTAAAGAAGCAATCAACTGATAATCCGTCACATTAGGTAATGTTTTCAAACTTTCACTAAGATGATCTATCGCCGCTTTAGGGTGACTCTCTTTAAGTTTTAAGTGCGCCAATGCTTGATGAACATAATCCGCATGTGCAGATTTCTTTAACTGCTTTTCAAGAAAAGTAATGATTGGATAATGATCCGTTACTTTTATCTTCTGTAAGTAAGGTAATAATGGCAAAGAAAACTGACGTTGTAGTTTATCTAATAGAAACTCTTGCGCCAATTTACCATGGTCATTATCAATAAAAGCTTCTAATACTGCTTTTTGATAAGACAACTCTTTACGCATCCAACGCGCCACATCTTTATGCCAATAATCATTAAGTAATTGACCACTTTCCGCCGCAAGCTGTTGAAACAATTGTTGATGAGCATGTAGCTCTAACTCTGCCACTTGTTCTGCATTCAACGTCAATAATTTACGTTGGCTATTTAACAGGGTAATTAACTTCTGCCATTCATTCATTGCAGGGTACAAGGTAATGTAATGTTCCAGGATTTGCTTATTCTTAGGAAACTGTTGATTTAAGTTAGTTAGAGTCACTAATGCATTTTCGTATTGCTGCGCATCTAGTTGTAATTCGGCCCAAACTAAACCAACAGCAAGTTTAGATTTAGGGTATTCGCTCGCTAACTGTAAATAATCATCACGTTGGTTAAACTCGCCATTTTTATGTGACGCACGTGCAGCCGCAATATAGGTAAGCGCAGGAGACTCACTTCGAACAGCAGATTTGGAAAGCAGCTTTTGCGCATGCTTAGTATTACCTTCTAATAGTGCCAGCATACCTAACAAACTATTTTTTTGTGCTTTACGTGTTTTACGCTGCCCAAACCAACCACGTGTCACACTGCTCATTGAGAGAATTTTTCTTAATAGCCACTCTAGCGCCAATAGTAAGAAGTAAAAAATAATGGCAATAAAAACAGCATTAATAATAGTCGTTTCATAGGTTGTATAACTATCAAATGAAACTAATATATAGCCTTTATGAGCACTCAATTCAGGTGCAAAGATTAATCCTGTGAGTAAGATAATGACAATTGCTATTAATCCAATCATATCAGCTACTCCGCACTTTCAATGGTAAATGATTTGCTAATACGCTGCTTTAAAATATGTGAAAGTAAAGGTGCGCTCTTGAATTGATCAGGATAATCAATGGAGATAGTTTCTTTGCTGAGTTTTTGAATTGCATTGTAAAATTGCTGCGTGCTTTTATCACCCATATCGTAATAAACGGACACCAATTTTAATGCGCCTTGTAACGCTATGTCGTAAATTTCTTGCTGCTCTCGATACACCGCAAATTCAGCTTTCGATAAGTGATTTCTTAAATTCTCACTTAAATACCAAGCTTGTTCTGGCGATAACAAAGCTTCAACAGGCTTGTCACGGTGAGAAATAACGATAAAGCTTTCAATGAAAGAGTCCCAAGAACGATCTAAATTCGCTTCCCAGTCAGAAATATCGGTAGATACTTCTTGTGTATCGGTTTCTTCTGCTTCAGACATGGTCAGGCCAGCAATCATCAGTGTATCGATACGACGCTCTAAGCTTGATAAAGATAAGATAATGCCATCCACATCACGTGAAGGTAATGCTTCTAACATATTAATATCTTCTAATAATGCACGGCGCAACGGATTAAGACTAGGATCACCCATTTCAACAATACGTTGATCTGCAGTGCTTAATAACGCAATAGTGGCATTTAAATCATGCTCTAACCACAACTTACGGCCTGATAAGTTAATTAGATATTCCACTTCTGCTAAAATCCAATCACTTGGATGACGGATATTCGTTTCAGCTACCGCACGGCGTAAAGATTGAATGTCATCATGATATAGTTTACTTTTATTTTGGCTATCTAAAAGCTGAATATTAAGCTGTTCTACTTGAGTCTTAACACTATCGTTCGATGATTTGGTTTGCTGAAGCTGACTATTTAATCGCGCAGTTTGAGAGTCTAATTTATTACTTAATACTTCAATCTGTTCTTGATAAGCAGTGTTTGCGCCTACATTATTTTTATAAAAGTAGTAACCAAACCCTAAAACAAAAAACAATATAATGAACAGAATGAGAATAACAGCTACTAATAGCTTAGAAGATTTTTTGCGCTTTTTTTTCTCAACTTGCACTTCTGGCTCAGTTGGAATTTCTGGAGTTTCAGTATTAGTATCAGTCATAATTTTCCTATTTTAAAACTAATGGGCTATACAGAGGAGATCAGTTATCATGAAAAAAATCTACTATCTGGTTTGTATGTAAACTTGGTAATAATATAATATTTTCCACGCCTAACAATCTAGCTTGATCAGCAACACGTTGACTTGGAACATAAAAAGTTAACTTACATAACCAACTTGTATATTCCTTTGGCACAAGTACAAATAATTGATTTAAAATTTCCACACTGCTGATAATAGCACCATTTATAGATGCTTGTTGCCAATAATTAACTAAATCTATGCCATCTAGATCGAGTTTTACACGTTTATATGTCTGAAAGAAATCGACCTTAGCACCTCGTTTAATTAAAGTGTTTTCGAGTAAATCTCTTCCGCCTTCACCACGAAGGATTAAAATTCGCTTCCCATCTACATTTTGTAATGTATCTAGCGCTAATAAACCTTCACTGTCAAACCGAGATGAAGGGCAAATAACCTGTTGTTTACAGGCCATTTTCAATCTATTTTTCGTTGATTTACCTACTGCAAAATATTGAGTTTTAGGCCAATCACGGTGAATGCTCTGTTCAGCATATTTAACTGCGTTACCACTTACCGCAATCACTGCATCATATTGTGCAGATAAAAAGGCATCTAATCTATGTGGATCATCTAAACCGACTACAGTCAATAACGGTTGGGCAATAGAGAAACAACCAATCTCAGCTAAAGCATCAACAAGTTGTTGAGCATGAGGAGCAAAACGCGTTATCAGCAATCGGTCAGAACAAATCACTTATATACTTCACTTAAAATTTCTTTAGCACCTGCATCTAATAATTGTTGAGCAAGTGCTTCACCTAATTCATGTGCTTTATCTGCATGACCTGTTATCTCTTTACGTATGATGTTTTTACCATCAATACTACCTACTAAACCACGCAAAAATACTTGCTCACCATCTAATAGAGCGAAGCTACCAATTGGCACTTGGCAGCCACCTTCCAATGCTAAATTCATAGCACGTTCAGCAGTTACTCTGATACGAGTCTGTTGATGATTTAATGGTGCTAATAATGCGATTGTTTCTTGGTCATCTAAGCGGCACTCAATACCAACAGCACCTTGACCAACTGCAGGAAGGCTAATCTCAGGCTCAATAAAGCTGGCGATACGATCGTGCATTTCTAAACGCATTAAACCTGAAGCCGCAAGAATAATTGCATCGTATTCACCATCATCTAATTTGCGTAAACGCGTATTCACATTACCACGTAAGTCTTTAATCACTAAATCAGGGCGTAATGATTTAATTTGGCATTGACGACGTAAACTACATGTCCCGACTACAGCACCTTGAGGTAAGTCAGCAATCTTTTTAAACTGATTAGAAACAAGTGCATCGCGAGGATCTTCGCGTTCACAAATAACACTTAACCCTAAACCTTCAGGAAAATCTACAGGCACATCTTTCATAGAGTGCACTGCAATGTCAGCTCTGTTTTCTAACATAGCTACTTCCAATTCTTTAACAAATAGACCCTTACCACCCACTTTCGCTAAAGGTGTGTCAAGAATGATGTCACCTTTAGTTTTCATCGGTAACAATTCAACGGTTAAATCAGCATGATGTTTAAGTAATTCAGCTTTAACAAAGTTAGCTTGCCACATAGCTAAAGGGCTATGACGTGTTGCAATACGAATAATTTTTTTAGACATAAGCGTCTCTCTAATAACAGGATAATTTATGCTATCAAATACAAACTAATGATCCATATAAATATGACTGAAAAGGGAAAAGAGAAGAAAATATTGATAAAGACACAGCATCGATAAGGTCATGCATAATAATTTAGCGGACTAATATCACAAGTAGACAGCTATTTGTAAGTAGAAATAATCATTTAGATAATAAATGCAAATAGTAGCAACATTAATTAAACAAAGCTTAATATCAGGGCGAAGGGATAATTAACTGACAGGTTAGTGTTACGAGCGAAAAAACTCTGATATTCCTTTTTTAGCCTGCTTGTTTTAGGTTTTGATATTGATGCATTCAATGTCATATAGATTCGCTTTGTTCATAGCTGTTAATCGATGTCTGCGATAACTGTCAGCCTAAAAAAAGGAGTGCAGAGCTTACCCGCTCGTGAGCCCTGCCTATCGGTAAACTCACCCTACTTTCAGCGTAGCTCATCATAAATCAACAGACATGAAAAAAACCCTGTCGATGTTAATCGACAGGGTTCGTTTAATGAGGCGCTTGACGATGAAAAGTCGTCGCAGCGCTTCTCCGCTAGTGGACCATCGCTGTCGCGGATCCACCAGGGCACGCCGAGCTTAGCCCGCTCATAAACCGATACTGGCGTATCATTCGCCCCTAGCTATCACACATAAGGCCAGCCACTCCGTGGCACTTTATTTACCCCATGCTCAAGTCGCTATAAAACCAACAGCCAATAACGAAAAAATCCCTGCTGACATAGTCAACAGGGATTGTTCGAATTAGGCGCTTGGCGATGACCTACTTTCACATGGGGAGACCCCACACTATCATCGGCGCAGCTGCGTTTCACTTCTGAGTTCGGCAAGGGATCAGGTGGTACCACAGCGCTATGGCCGCCAAGCATAAAATTTAATTAGGAAAGTGATAATCTAATGTTCTTTAGTCGTTCTGTATAATCGTAGCAGTTATGTAAATACGCTATCACAAGCGTTATATTTTAATGTCTTCTTTGACTCTCTTGGTTAACAGCAACACTACTTAGGTGTTGTATGGTTAAGCCTCACGGGTAATTAGTACAAGTTAGCTCAATACGTTACCGCACTTACACACCTTGCCTATCAACGTTGTAGTCTCCAACGGCCCTTTAGGGAACTTAAAGTTCCAGTGAGAACTCATCTTGAGGCTCGCTTCCCGCTTAGATGCTTTCAGCGGTTATCGATTCCGAACGTAGCTACCGGGCAATGCTATTGGCATAACAACCCGAACACCAGCGGTTCGTCCACTCCGGTCCTCTCGTACTAGGAGCAGCTCCTCTCAATTCTCAAACGCCCACGGCAGATAGGGACCGAACTGTCTCACGACGTTCTAAACCCAGCTCGCGTACCACTTTAAATGGCGAACAGCCATACCCTTGGGACCGACTTCAGCCCCAGGATGTGATGAGCCGACATCGAGGTGCCAAACACCGCCGTCGATATGAACTCTTGGGCGGTATCAGCCTGTTATCCCCGGAGTACCTTTTATCCGTTGAGCGATGGCCCTTCCATTCAGAACCACCGGATCACTATGACCTACTTTCGTACCTGCTCGACGTGTCTGTCTCGCAGTTAAGCTGGCTTATACCATTGTACTAACCTCACGATGTCCGACCGTGATTAGCCAACCTTCGTACTCCTCCGTTACTCTTTGGGAGGAGACCGCCCCAGTCAAACTACCCACCAAACAGTGTCCCAAACCCCGATTCAGGGGCCATGGTTAGAACTCAAAACATACAAGGGTGGTATTTCAAGGTTGGCTCCACCGCATCTGGCGACGCGGTTTCAAAGCCTCCCACCTATCCTACACATGTAGGCTCTAAGTTCACTGCTAAGCTATAGTAAAGGTTCACGGGGTCTTTCCGTCTAGCCGCGGGTACACAGCATCTTCACTGCGATTTCAACTTCACTGAGTCTCGGGTGGAGACAGCATGGCCATCATTACGCCATTCGTGCAGGTCGGAACTTACCCGACAAGGAATTTCGCTACCTTAGGACCGTTATAGTTACGGCCGCCGTTTACCGGGGCTTCGATCAATAGCTTCGACCTAAGTCTAACCACATCAATTAACCTTCCGGCACCGGGCAGGCGTCACACCCTATACGTCATCTTACGATTTAGCAGAGTGCTGTGTTTTTAATAAACAGTTGCAGCCATCTGGTATCTTCGGCCCCCAACAGCTTAGAGAGCAAGTCTCATCACCGTCAAGGGCGTACCTTCTCCCGAAGTTACGGTACCATTTTGCCTAGTTCCTTCACCCGAGTTCTCTCAAGCGCCTTGGTATTCTCTACCTGACCACCTGTGTCGGTTTGGGGTACGATCCTTATATTTCTGAAGCTTAGAGACTTTTCCTGGAAGTATGGCATCAATGACTTCACTACCTTAGTAGCTCGACATCGAGTCTCAGCGTTAATAGAAATCCGGATTTACCTAAATCTCCCGCCTACACTCTTGAACCTGGACAACCATCGCCAGGCCCACCTAGCCTTCTCCGTCCTCCCATCGCAAAATATAAGGGTACGGGAATATTAACCCGTTTCCCATCGACTACGCCTTTCGGCCTCGCCTTAGGGGTCGACTCACCCTGCCCCGATTAACGTTGGACAGGAACCCTTGGTCTTCCGGCGGGGAGGTTTTTCACCCCCCTTATCGTTACTCATGTCAACATTCGCACTTCTGATACCTCCAGGATGGTTTACACCTTTCCCTTCGACGGCTTACAGAACGCTCCTCTACCACGCGTATAAATACGCGTCCGCAGCTTCGGTGATATGTTTAGCCCCGTTAAATCTTCCGCGCAGGCCGACTCGACTAGTGAGCTATTACGCTTTCTTTAAAAGATGGCTGCTTCTAAGCCAACTTCCTAGCTGTCTAAGCCTTCCCACATCGTTTCCCACTTAACATATACTTTGGGACCTTAGCTGGCGGTCTGGGTTGTTTCCCTTTCCACGACGGACGTTAGCACCCGCCGTGTGTCTCCCATGATTGCACTTGTTGGTATTCGGAGTTTGCAAAGGGTTGGTAAGTCGGGATGACCCCCTAGCCTTAACAGTGCTCTACCCCCAACAGTGATACATGAGGCGCTACCTAAATAGCTTTCGAGGAGAACCAGCTATCTCTTGGTTTGATTGGCCTTTCACCCCCAGCCACAAGTCATCCCCTAATTTTTCAACATTAGTGGGTTCGGTCCTCCAATTGATGTTACTCAATCTTCAACCTGCTCATGGCTAGATCACCAAGTTTCGGGTCTAATCCCAGCAACTATTCGCCCAGTTAAGACTCGGTTTCCCTACGGCTCCCCTAAATGGTTAACCTTGCTACTGAAATTAAGTCGTTGACCCATTATACAAAAGGTACGCAGTCACGGAATAAATCCGCTCCTACTGCTTGTACGTACACGGTTTCAGGTTCTATTTCACTCCCCTCACAGGGGTTCTTTTCGCCTTTCCCTCACGGTACTGGTTCACTATCGGTCAATTAGGAGTATTTAGCCTTGGAGGATGGTCCCCCCATATTCAATCAGGATTTCTCGTGTCCCGACTTACTCGTTTTCACTGTAAAGAAGTTTTTGTGTACGGGACTATCACCCTGTACCGTGGCACTTTCCAGAGCCTTCCACTAACTTTTAAACAGCTTAAGGGCTGTTCCGATTTCGCTCGCCGCTACTTTCGGAATCTCGGTTGATTTCTTTTCCTAAGGGTACTTAGATGTTTCAGTTCCCCTCGTTTGCTTCGCTATGCTATGTATTCACATAACGATGACACTAAGTGCCGGGTTGCCCCATTCGGAAATTCCAGGATATAACGCTTGTTATCAACTCCCCTGGACTTATCGCAGATTACCACGTCCTTCATCGCCTCTAATTGCCTAGGCATCCACCGTGCACGCTTATTCACTTAACCATACAACACCTAAGAAGTGTCATTAAGCAATTTATATGATGTTAAAAACATCCTAAATTGCATAAATACGCAACTGGGTTGCTGTATGTTGTTTCCAAGACGCTTGCGACTCTCATATTTACATATGAAAAACGTTTACGTTTTTCGTGCACCTAACACTCAAAGAGTGTGTAGATACGTACTCATTACATTTGCATGTAATGTGCATTTTATTTTTGCTTGATTACAATACTAAAACCGAGGTTTTAATATTGAGAACTCGTTTAATTCATCGTAATGAATTAAACATTTCGTTTTATTTATCACACCAATCAACACTAAGTGTCATTGTTTTTGTGCGATAAATAAGAACATTTATCAGCTTTCCTAATTGTTAAAGAGCAGTGTTAAAAAACACTTTATAAATTTTTCTATTTATAGAGTATCTTTCGCTAGATAGTGTTGGTATCCCCAAGGGGATTTGAACCCCTGTTACCGCCGTGAAAGGGCGGTGTCCTAGGCCTCTAGACGATGGGGACCCGGAACTATTTTTGCGCTTTATCATTCTAATCAAACAATCTGTGTGGGCACTCATTATTACTTGCGCCAATGTACCTAAGTACAAAGGATGTGTTTCTTTACGTAAGGAGGTGATCCAGCCCCAGGTTCCCCTAGGGCTACCTTGTTACGACTTCACCCCAGTCATGAACCACACCGTGGTCATCGCCATCCCGAAGGTTAAGCTAATGACTTCTGGTGCAGCCCACTCCCATGGTGTGACGGGCGGTGTGTACAAGGCCCGGGAACGTATTCACCGTGGCATTCTGATCCACGATTACTAGCGATTCCAACTTCACGGAGTCGAGTTGCAGACTCCGATCCGGACTACGACAAACTTTAGGAGATTCGCATACCATCGCTGGTTAGCAGCCCTTTGTATTTGCCATTGTAGCACGTGTGTAGCCCATCCCGTAAGGGCCATGATGACTTGACGTCGTCCCCACCTTCCTCCGGTTTATCACCGGCAGTGTCCCTAGAGTTCCCGGCATAACCCGCTGGCAAATAAGGATAAGGGTTGCGCTCGTTGCGGGACTTAACCCAACATTTCACAACACGAGCTGACGACAGCCATGCAGCACCTGTCTCAGAGTTCCCGAAGGCACTCATCTATCTCTAGGTGATTCTCTGGATGTCAAGGGATGGTAAGGTTCTTCGCGTTGCATCGAATTAAACCACATGCTCCACCGCTTGTGCGGGCCCCCGTCAATTCATTTGAGTTTTAACCTTGCGGCCGTACTCCCCAGGCGGTCTATTTAATGCGTTAGCTTTGAATCCCACGGCATATAGCCACAAAATTCTAATAGACATCGTTTACTGCGTGGACTACCGGGGTATCTAATCCCGTTTGCTCCCCACGCCTTCGCGCCTCAGCGTCAGTCTTTGTCCAGGTGGCCGCCTTCGCCACTGGTATTCCTTCAGATCTCTACGCATTTCACCGCTACACCTGAAATTCTACCACCCTCTACAAAACTCTAGTTAACCAGTTTCAAATGCAGTTCCAAGGTTGAGCCCTGGGATTTCACATCTGACTTAATTAACCGCCTACGCGCGCTTTACGCCCAGTAATTCCGATTAACGCTCGCACCCTCCGTATTACCGCGGCTGCTGGCACGGAGTTAGCCGGTGCTTCTTCTGCGAGTAACGTCACAGCTGCACTCTATTAAAGTACAACCTTTCCTCCTCGCTGAAAGTGCTTTACAACCCGAAAGCCTTCTTCACACACGCGGCATGGCTGCATCAGGCTTGCGCCCATTGTGCAATATTCCCCACTGCTGCCTCCCGTAGGAGTCTGGACCGTGTCTCAGTTCCAGTGTGGCTGGTCATCCTCTAAGACCAACTAGGGATCGTCGCCTTGGTAAGCCATTACCTTACCAACTAGCTAATCCCACTTGGGCTACTCTTATGGCGTGAGGCCCGAAGGTCCCCCACTTTGATCCGGAGATGTTATGCGGTATTAGCAGTCGTTTCCAACTGTTGTCCCCCACCATAAGGCATATTCCCAAGCATTACTCACCCGTCCGCCACTCGTCAGCAAAGTAGCAAGCTACTTTCTGTTACCGTTCGACTTGCATGTGTTAAGCCTGCCGCCAGCGTTCAATCTGAGCCATGATCAAACTCTTCAATTTAAAGTTTAATTTGCAACCTAAGTTGCGACTCAATATTACTGACTAAAACTATGTACCGAAGTACAATGTTATTCTGAATTAATGAATTAATTCGTGTGTCACTTCTATTGATGTTGCCTAACAAGTAGGACTTTGATTTTTTTTGAAATCACATCAACAATAAGTGCTCACACAGATTGTTTGATTAAATTGTTAAAGAGCGTGCCTTTCGGCTAGGCGGCGTATATTACGCGCCTTTCGAACAATGTCAACGTTAATTTTCAACTTTATTTCGAAGCGAACTTCGAAGCGTTTACTGCGTTTATTTTGTTCTCAAACTCGCTGGGTAACTTGCGTTCCGTCCCGTGTCTGTGGGTGCGCATTATAGGGATTAAGATCTCATTGGCAAGCGTTTTATTGTGTTTATTTGCAAAAAAGTGTCTGAGTGTTCAATTAAACAACAAAACGAGTGTATTTCATGCAAAAAACTATAATTTATGCTTCATAAGGCGAGATTAATTGAATATTTCTGATCTTAAGATTTTAACTAATTAGTTAATAGAGACTAATAACGCTTGATATATTCATAAATAAGCATGATAAATAATATCTAAACCTATAAAAATATGCCTTTCATACAAATGAAAGGCATTAATAGTTATAAGCCTTAGTTTACTAACCTATTTTATTGGTCCAAAGTTAACTCATAAAAACTAACCTTCGCATAGTCACCGGCATCAATACCATTATTTGTACATTCAGAAGATCCAACATTACATTGGTTATAGTTACCTGCTTTAAAGTACATCCAATCATTTGCATAACCTTCGTCATACTCATTACCTCGATAATGTGGTTTTGATAGATCTATTTGCGCTGTTTTAACTTGTTCATTTGCTTCGCCGATGTTTTTGACAAATGTTAAATGCATAATGTTATTTTCTACATTCACATTATATGAAAAGACTTCACCTAGTTTGATTCCATCTGTTGGATCTGCTGATCCATTACGTAAGTCATAAGCTCCAAATACATTGTGATAGATATCTTTGCGTTTAGAGTAGTTATCTCCCGTTGCATTTATTTCATAACGCCAATACAGAGAACCGTATTGATGATTTGGTAGTTTACGATACACAATTTTTAATGGTTCGTTTTTTGAACCATGAATTTGACCTATTACCGTAGAGAAAGCCCCATTCTTTTCGGCATTACCACTGGTACTCACCCAATCTACTGATAAAGTTGCAGATAACTCACCGCCAATTGAGCCATAAGACGCGGCCTCTGGGTTAACAGCTATTGCAAAATTGTTTTTTGGATCTTTATATGATTTGGCTAACATCGCACGTAATTCACTTCGAGCATTTTTACTGTTAGGTGTTGTCATCGCTTTATTAGGAGTAGCAAAAACCATGGCACCTGTTGTTGCGTCTGTATAAAACCAATCTGGATGTATATATGGATTAGTGGTACTGCCCAATACTTGTGCAGAAATTTCCATTACTTTACCTGCACGGTTAGGCTTATCATCTTCCATTGGAATATTAATTTTCCATTTAGTCAGATCAAAGTTTTGAGATGGTGCTTTGTTAGGATCTAATTGAGCGATTAATGTCGCTGTATGTGCTGTCGCTGGTAAAGGTGTCGTTGCATTCGCAACTTTTCCTGTTTCATAAGTCACTTGGTTATTTGACGTTGGTTCTGTATTTGTACAGCCCACCAGCAAAGCGGCAATAATCGCACTTAAATATACTTTTTTCATTAGAGTACCTGCTTATCTATATTGATAATATTCATGGATAATATCAATCATAATAAGTCTCTGATTACAGGCTTAATATGATTGGTAAATAATTAACAGGGCCAATTTATAATAATATTGTATTATTAATTGTGATCTTCTTGGAAGATATGCGAGACAAGTTGCTAAGCATATAAGTATGAAGTGATTTTTGTTAACTAAGTAGCATTTGCGTCAAACAGGGAAAAACTATCTATTAGTTTAATATTTTTAACAGGCATTAAAAAAGGAGCCTAAGCTCCCTAATGTATTATTGCTCGTTTACCTTAGTAAACTTTATGCCTTGTATAAACAAAGGTAAGCAGTTTGTACAACGACTTTAACGTCAAAGCTTGAATTTGCTTCTACTTCAAATGTTTCACCAGCTTTATAAGTTTTCCATTCAGTTGTATCGACAAGGCGGACTGTGAGGCTACCACTAACTACTGTCATGTATTCATAAGCACTAGTACCGAATGTGTACTCACCAACTTCCATTACACCTACTGTTGCAGGTAATGTTTCACTTTGGAATGCGATTGATTTAACGTTACCATCGAAATATTCATTTGCTTCAAAACTCATTTTAATCCCTTCTTATTTCATTTATTGGTGAATCATTGCGCACAGAGTATGGCGAAGCTACACCTAAAACTCAACCCTCGAATTCAGATTGCAGGGTTTCAATCTGCTCCTGCGCATCCATCCAGAGCATTTCATTTTCTTCTAAAAGGTCTTTTACTTCGCCTTGTTCTTTTAATAAGTCAGTCAGCTTTTTTTTGTTTTCTTGCTCATATAGCTCACTTTCACTCAGCAGTTGTTCAATCTCAGTTAAACGTGCTGAAGCACTGTCCATGGCTTTTTCTGCTGTGTTTAATTGTTTTTTGAAAGGCGTTAGTTTTTTACGAAATTCAGCTTCTAATCTTTTTTGATCTTTTCGGTTAGCACTCACTGACACTGCTTTGTAAGCACTTTGCTCTGCTTGCTTTTCTATGCGTTGCTGGTCAGATAACCATTGATGATAATCATCTAGGTCACCAGAAAACGGTTGCACTTTTTTGTCATGTACTAAGTAAAGGTCATCAATAGTAGTACGTAACAAATGGCGATCATGCGATACAACAACCATTGCTCCTTCAAATGCTTGTAATGCAACGGTTAAAGCGTGGCGCATTTCTAAATCTAAGTGGTTAGTTGGCTCATCGAGTAAAAGTAAGTTAGGTTTTTGCCATACTAACAATGCTAAGACTAAACGTGCTTTTTCCCCACCAGAAAATGGGGCAACAAGATCAAAAGCTTTATCGCCTTGAAAACCAAAGCTACCTAAAAAGTTACGCAGAGGTAACTCTTTTTCATCAGGCGCTAAACGTGCTAAATGTTGCATTGGACTTTCATCTAGATGTAAAAACTCTAATTGATGCTGAGCAAAGTAACCAACCTTTGCATTAGTGTTGATCTCTAATTTCCCTGATTTAGGCTTCATTTGATTAGAAAGCAATTTAATCAAAGTCGATTTACCAGCCCCATTACGTCCAAGTAAACCAATACGGCTACCAGGTACCAAGTTGAGCTCGATTTTATCTAAGATCAACAAATCATCATAACCAGCACTAACTTGGTCTAGCGTTAATAAGGGCATAGGTAATGCTTCAGGTTCCCTAAATGAAAAGCTAAATTGGTTATCTACATGTGCAGGTAAGATCTGCTCCATCTTTTCAAGTGCTTTAATACGACTTTGCGCTTGTTTTGCTTTATTAGCTTTATAACGGAACCGATCAATATAGCTCTGCATATGATCCATTTGCGCCTGTTGCTTTTCATAGGAAGATTGTTGCTGTACTAGTTTTTCAGCACGTTGGCGTTCAAAGCTAGTGTAGTTACCTGTGTATTCGAATAATTTATTTTGTTCAATATGGATAATCTTATCAACAATGCTATCGATAAAGTCCCGATCATGGGAGATTAAGATCAAAGTGCCTTGATATTGATGTAACCATTTTTCTAACCAAATGACCGCATCTAAGTCTAAATGGTTGGTAGGTTCATCGAGTAATAATAGGTCTGAAGGGCAAAGTAGTGCTTGTGCTAAGTTAAGACGCATACGCCATCCGCCCGAAAAGTCGCTAACAGGGCGGCCTTGAGCTTGCTCGCTAAATCCTAGACCAGCTAATAATTCTGCAGCGCGAGATTCAATAGTATAACCACCCGCATTATCTAATAGAATATGCATTTCTGCTATTTTTGTACCGTCATCAACTTCTTCAGCTTGCTTTAATTTAGCCTGTAACGCACGAAACTCATGGTCTCCGTCAATGACATATTGCAATGCATTCATATCTAACGCAGGTGTTTCCTGTGCAACACTTGCTAAACGCCAATGATGTGGAATCGTCAGCTCGCCTGCATCAACTTGATGCTGTTGCTTAAGTAATGTAAAAAAACTAGATTTCCCACAACCGTTGGCCCCTACTAAACCGACTTTCTGTTTTGGGTTAATTGTTGCACTGGCATTTTCCAGTAGAGGTTTTCCGCCGCGGATAAATTCGATATTAGATGCAACAATCATAAATTCAGAGTCTCAATGTCAATCAGATAAAGTTAGAGCAAGATGATAACGAAATTTGTAATGTTCAGCCATAACTACTAGCCTTTACTTGATAATGTGTTGCTTCAAGTTATTTTAGCAAGCTTTGCATCTGCAACTATCATCAGTATATGATGTCGTACTTTTTGTTAATTGTGATTGAACTATGTCAGTATCTAAAAATAGAAAACGCTTCATCGCCGGAGCGGAATGCCCACAATGTAAGACGATTGATAGTATTGCGTTGACATTAGAAAACGCAGTTGAGACATTAACGTGTGTTAGCTGTGGATACACACAAACGCAAACGCCTAACCAGGCTAAATCAGCAACACGTCAATTTGAACAAATAATTGGTGTTTTTGATCCATCTGAACCCGATAAAGAATAAAGAGAGAAAATAATGAAGATTGAAAAGAACTCAGTAGTTGCCATCCACTTTGGAGTAGCTGAAGTTGACGGTAATGCACTAGATAGCACTGAAAACGGAAGTCCTCTTGAGTTTATTCAAGGTGCACAATACTTAGTACCAGGCTTAGAAAAAGAGCTAGAAGGCAAAGAAGCCGGCTATAAGTTTGACGTAAAACTTGAAGCAGAAGATGCTTACGGTCCTTTCCAAGAAGCATTAGTACAAGAAGTACCCCGCTCTTTATTTGAAGGTGTTGATGAAATTGAAGTAGGCATGTCATTCCAAGCTGAAACAGATCAAGGCCCACGTACAGTTGAAGTAACAGCAGTTACTGAAGAAAATGTAAGCATTGATGCAAACCACCCTCTAGCCGGTATGGCACTGCAATTTGTAGGTGAAGTAGTATCAGTTCGTGCAGCAACAGCTGAAGAATTATCTCACGGACATGTTCACAGCCCTAAACCAGAAAGTGATTGTTGTAGCAGCGGTAGTTGTCAAACTCACTAAGCAAATAACACTTATCTGAGTTTATTGAGCGCTATAGTAATATAATTACTATGGCGCTTTTTTATAGAGTGCTATATCTCTTCTAATAACAACTAAACGTTGTAACTCACTGATGGTTGTGGGTAAGGCGACACAGCATTTTTATATTTAGCCTGTATAACCGAAATAACCTCATTAAAGTCAGAAATTCCTTTTAATTCAATATCTAATGCTTCAAGCTCATGAGGAGAAAGCTTTAATTTTGCGGCAAAGAAAAAGTTACGTCGTTGTTGGGAGTGTGTTGATTGCTCTTGCTGCCGAGAACTACCCTGCTTATTATCCTGAATAATCTCTCGAGATTGGTACGCTGTTTCTTCCCGCTCTTGTTCTCCACGTATTTTTGCATAAGCGTGAGCTTGTTCTGTTTTAGGAATTGCTGTTTGTAGAAGATTTTCGCGATGCAGACCTTCTGCAGCCTGAGGAAAAGGAGTTGCTATAACAGGAGGAAGCTGAACATTTACATTAACCATAATGGTTAGCGTTAAACAGACACATCAATGAGTGAGCCAACCATGTCGTCTGCCGTAGTGATCACTTTAGCAGCTGATTGAGCTTGGATTTCCGCTAGCTTCATATTCACTAATTCAGTAGTTACCGGACCCGAAACATAACTATGCGCACTTGCCCCTTCTGGGTTTTGCGAAGTACTTTGATGGCTTGTTGTTTGCTTAGCAATACGATCACTGGATTCAGTTATTTGCAGCGACGCTTTATTTAAGCTATTCACACCTGAAGAAAATGCTGAATTTATTTCCATAAAGACCTCCCACTAAAATATACAATTACCAACCATTATGGTTAATTTTTAAGCAAAAATAAAGTTTATTCACTGTTTTTGAGAGCCAATGAACGATATTAAGACCTGATGAAATAAGATAGGTTCACTAATGAATGGCGCATGTGAAGATTGTTGAAAAATAACCTGTTGATTAATCGACGATAACTCGGCTAATTTTTCTTTATTAACCACAGACACTAAATTATCTTGCTCACCTAAAATGGTTAACGAAGGCATAGTCAATTGACTGAACTCCTGTCTCAGGTCCACTTCATCGAGCAGCACTAATCCACCTAATAAAGCAGATGGCTTAGCTCCTATTTGCTCTGACATTAACTGTTTTATCGTTGCGATATCAGTTTTCACAGTATTACTGCCCATAGCGAGCGTAGACAAAAATCGATTTACTGTTTTTTGCGGCTGCTTCGTCACTCCAAGTTTAAAAGCACTAAACACCGACTTTTCAACCCCTTGCCATTGCCCTTCTTCAACAAACTTAAGTGCAGAACAAACCTGAATTAACTTTTCAACGCGCGCTGGATAATGATATGCGATATGAGTAGCAATTAATCCACCTAAAGACCAACCGCACCAAACAGCTTTTTCTGGTAAGTAAGCCAACAAGGTTTCGGCGATATTCTCTAAGGTATAAGCCTCTAACTCTGGTTCGCCAGCAAATCCTGGCAGGTTAACTAAATGCACACAATAATGATCACTTAATTGCTTAACAACAGGCTCCCAAATAGTACTGTTCACACCCCATCCATGAATCAATACTAAATCTTTACCTGTGCCAAAAGTTTGATAAGCAAAGGGGCCATTCTGTTTCATCTTCTGTTCTATACTCACTCTTACCTCGTTAATTTATAGGTACTTACTATGCTATATTTCCTAACTCGACTTATCAGCGAAAGCCAAGCTTTATTCTCCGCTTGTTTACCCAGTCATTGCCTTATGTGTGGTTTACACAGTGCAGACCAGTTGATTTGTCAGCATTGTAATCAAGCAATATTAACAGAGAGACCTTGTTGTTTACATT
The DNA here is from genome assembly GCF_055808325.1 of Psychromonas sp. KJ10-5. NCBI lineage: Bacteria > Pseudomonadati > Pseudomonadota > Gammaproteobacteria > Alteromonadales > Psychromonadaceae > Psychromonas > Psychromonas sp. KJ10-5. Next base: position 3,002,813 of record NZ_CM147864.1, read on the forward strand.
GTGGTTATGGTTTGGCACAAACACAAAATGTTTGCGGGGAATGTTTGAAGCACCCCTTTAAATTTAACCGGTTAGTTGCCGTTTCAGGTTATCAAGCGCCTTTTCCAGCGTTAATAAAGAAGCTCAAATACCAGCATCAACTAATATATGGAGATTTATTAGGACTACTATTGGCCAATATAGTTAAACAGAGTTACAGCGAAGACCAACAAAAACAGATTGATTATATACTGCCCGTACCGCTGCATCCTAAAAAGCATCGAATTCGTGGTTTTAACCAAGCTCATTTAATCGCAGATGCACTTTTAAAGCAGCTTCCCCTGCGCGCTAAATTAGTAACTCCCATTGACCGTAATAAAGCAACTACAGCGCAAGAGGGCTTAACCCGTAAACAACGTAACCTAAATCTAAGCAACGCCTTTTCAATGGCTGTTCCTACACTTAATTTACAGGGAAAACATGTTGTTTTGATTGATGATGTAGTAACTACTGGGGCAACTATTAATAGTATTTGTGAGTGTTTACTTAGCGCAGGTGTCAAAAAAGTAGACGTGTGGTGTATTAGTAGAACTGAATTGGGTGATCAAGCTAACTAGCTATATGAATAGATTATCTTTGATAAAATAAGCATCATCGGTTCTATCATATACTTATTATTTTTAGCAATTTTACTGTTTTCATTATTATTATAAGGAATTGTCGTTATAATGCCCAAGTAAATTACTCAAGCATAAAGGTTTAACATGATCGAAATTACTCCAGTTGCACAAGCACACTTTGCAAAATTACTAGCGCCGCAAAAAGAAGGCACTAACATCCGAGTGTTTGTTATCAACCCGGGCACACCAAAAGCAGAGTGTGGTGTATCTTACTGCCCACCAGAAGCAGTTGAAGAGAGCGATACACGTTTAAGCTTTGAAGGTTTTGATGCTTTAGTAGATGAAGTAAGCCTACCTTTCTTAGAAGATGCATTTGTTGATCTAGTAGAAGAAGATACTGGTACACAGTTAACGCTAAAAGCGCCAAATGCTAAAATGCGTAAAGTGAAAGACGATGCACCACTTATTGAACGTGTTGAATACGTTATTCAAGTGCAGATCAACCCACAACTTGCTAGTCACGGCGGTTTTATCAAGTTAATCGAAGTGACTGAAGATCAAGTAGCTATCATCGAATTTGGTGGTGGTTGTAATGGTTGCTCACAAGTAGATTTAACATTAAAAGAAGGCATCGAGAAAGAGCTATTAGAAGAGTTCTCTGGCGAGCTAAATGCAGTGCGTGATGTCACAGAACATGCTCAAGGCGATCACTCTTTCTACAAGTAACCCTGATTAGCTAGCATTAATACGGTTATCTGAAGAATAGATAACCGTATAATAAACGCTTAAGGCAGCTACTAAGCACAACGCAAATAACATCTCCTTCCCCAAAGCAATAAACAATATTAAGCACGTCACACTTGCGATCATAGCTAAATACCTTGCTTTACCTGTTAATAACTTCACGCCAGCAATACCTGCAGCTAAATAAATTAAGATAAATAAACCATTAGCATAAGCAATCAAGTTATCCACCGCTAACTGCATTGAATCTGCAACTAGCAACATACTTAAACAAAGAGCGACTGCAAAGCTTAATCCCCAATAAGCAACCTTATGTGAATTAATGCGTTGAAATGAACTGTGGATCTGTTGTTGTATAGCCATGCTCTGCAATAACCGAGAAAAACCTACAAAATATAAACTAATAGAAATAAAGCAGGTGCAAAAGCCCACTAAATTAACTAATAAATAACCTTTGCTCCCTAAGCTTGCCTCAACAAGATGCACCACAGAGTTTAAGTTCTTCTCTTGATCACCATAAAACCCCATTTTTAAAAGGCTAATACTAATCAAGGCATACACCACTAGAGCAATAGTAATACCGATAAAAATAGTTAATGGGAAATCACGTTCAGGATGCCTAAAATCATCGGCAATATGCGTAATAGCTTCTATTCCTAAAAAGCACCACAAAATAAAAGTTGCCGTTAGTGCGACTTTACTAACACTAAATTCAGCAGTGGGTAAGGGTAAATTTTGTTGTAACTGCACATCTAAAGAGGCGAATAATAACGTACTGACAATTAGTACACTTAATACCGATTGAATAATAGCAGCAGTCTTTAAGCCTAATAAGTTAATTACAAATACTAAACATAAAATACCAATGGCAATCATTAAGCGGTAATCAACTGCATCGCTCAGTAAATGCATTTCAACTAAGGCATTTTGTAAGAAATTTGCCGCTGTAATGGTGATTACTGGCGTGCCTAAAGCAACTACCCAAATAAATAACCAACTCACTAACCGTCCACTTCTTTCTCCAAACGCTTGCTGCACATAATATGCAGTGCCTCCGGCATGGGGATAAAACTTACCAAGCTGCGCAAAGGTAAAGACGATTGGAGCAATTAACACTCCCATAATCGCCCATGCTAATAATGACCAACTACCTGATACTTGTGAGGCAATAGCAGGAATAATAAAAACACCAGACCCCAGTAAAGCTGACACCAACATAGCAACACCTTGCATTACTGATAATTTTTCTGTTTTTGCCATTATTAACTCATCCTAGTTACACATTACATTTTGCGCACCGTTATAACCTAAGTAATAAGAAAGTTAAATAAAATAAAAATCAAAAGATAAAGCACTTAACATTTAAGATCACAAGATAACCTTCGACATTTCTTATGCTTAGCACAATAATTTTGTAAAAAACGTGCTGTTTGTCAAAATAAAGCGAGCATTTAATACACAAATGCAGTAGAATGCGCCTCCCTCGCAAAATGATCCATCTAAAGCGAAGCAAAATATTCAGAGTAACACCTACTCCGCGATTGATTTCGCGAAAAGTTAATGGACCACGTTTAACAATATTAAGTTGTTAGGCTGATGTAGGTATAGGCTGAATTTAACGCACATTCGAGCAATGTGCAGCATTTTATAAACTCAAGAGGCCACTTATGTCAGAGTCAGAAAACCAAGTAGCAGGACCATCTTTCCAAGATTTAAACTTACCAGAGTCAATCGTAAAAGTTGTTACTGAAATGGGTTACGAATCACCATCTCCAATTCAAGCACAAACTATCCCGCACCTATTAAACGGTGAAGACGTATTAGGTCTTGCACAAACGGGTACAGGTAAAACGGCTGCATTCGCATTACCATTATTAGCTAATATTGATGTGTCTAAAAACCATCCACAAGTATTGGTTTTAGCACCAACACGTGAATTAGCAATCCAAGTAGCAGAAGCATTCCAATCGTACTCACGTCATTTACGTGGCTTCCACGTAATGCCTATCTACGGTGGTCAAAGCTACAATATTCAATTCAAACAATTAGCACGTGGACCACAAGTTGTTGTTGGTACACCTGGTCGTATCATGGACCACCTGAAACGTAAGACGCTAGACCTTTCAAACTTGCAAGCATTAGTATTAGATGAAGCAGATGAAATGTTACGTATGGGTTTCATTGATGACGTAGAAACGATCATGAAAGAGATGCCAGAAAAGCGCCAAACTGCTCTTTTCTCAGCAACGATGCCAGATCAAATTAAACGCATTACTAAGCGTTACATGAATAACCCAACAGAAGTTAAGATTAAAGCTAAAACATCAACGGTTTCAAACATTGAACAAAAATGTTGGATCGTACGTGGTGTAAACAAGCTAGATGCATTAACACGTATGTTAGAAACTGAAGAGTTTGATGGTGTAATCATCTTTGCTCGTACTAAAACAGCAACAGTTGAATTGGCAGAACGTTTAGAAGCTCGCGGTTACCGCAGTGCTGCACTAAACGGTGATATGAACCAACAAACACGTGAACGTGCAATTGCCCGCCTTAAATCAGGTAGCCTAGACATTCTAGTAGCGACTGATGTTGCGGCTCGTGGTCTTGATGTTGAGCGTATCAGCCTAGTAGTAAACTACGATATCCCGACTGATACTGAATCTTACGTTCACCGTATTGGTCGTACTGGTCGTGCTGGCCGTACTGGTAAAGCTATCTTATTTGCTGCGCCACGTGAGCGCCGTTTATTGCAAGCAATTGAACGTGCAACTCGCCAACCAATTACTATCATGGACTTACCAACACGTGACGAGGTTACACAAACACGTATTGATAATTTCCAAAAGCAATTGTTCTCTGTATGTGAAAGTGAAGACTTAACATTCTTCCGTACATTGTTCGAACAAATTCAAAATAACACTGAAATCGATGATTTAGATTTAGCTGCTGCATTATTATTAATGGCACAAAAAGAAAAACCATTACAACCAGTAGAAGAAAAATTCGTTGAGCCACGTAGCAATGATCGTGAATTCTCTCGTGGCGATCGCCCTCGTCGTGATCGTAATGATCGTTCTCGTGGTGACCGTCCAGATCGCAACGATCGTTCACGCAACGAAGACAAGCCACGTGGTCGTGGCCGCCCAACTGACGTTGAACTAGAAATGTTCCGTTTAGATGTAGGTCGTGAGCACGGTGTTCAAGTTAAAAACATCGTAGGTGCAATCGCAAATGAAGCCAACATCAACAGCCGTTTCATTGGTGATATCCGTCTAAACAACGATCACTCTACTATTGAATTACCAAAAGGTATGCCAGCTGAAACACTAACGCATTTAAAAAATGTACAAGTGTGTAAACGTCCGCTAAACCTTAAGAAATGCTAATTTAATATAGATTATATAATCTGCTGTTAACGCTTTTAAAACCGATGTAAATATATTTACATCGGTTTTTTTATATCTTTAAAATAAGATAAGCTATTGATTATGATTAGTATTCTTACTAGCCCAATAACGATGGTAAGAATAACGTAATCCAAGGTACATAAGTTATTAGCAATACTATAGTCACATTCGCTAAAATAAACGGTAGTATTGCTTTACTTATTTTCTCCATTGATTCACCAGAAATAATTGAAGACGCAAATAAACAACAACCTACTGGTGGGGTTGCTAAACCCGTAATCAAGTTCACACACATAAAGATTCCTGCATGTAATGGGTCAATACCTAGCATATCAAAGACAGGTAACAATACAGGTGTCACAATCATCAATGCTGGAATAGAATCCATAAACATACCTAAGAAAAATAAAAGCACATTAATTAATAATAAGATTAACCAAGTAGCTTCGATATTTTCCACTAAATACTCAGCAAATATCATGGGTAACTGTTCGTTTGATAAAGCCCAACCAAAAATCCCAGCTGCAGCAATAATAATAGAGACACTACCAGTTTCGACTGTAGACTCACGAATCGCTCCCATTAACCTTTTCCAAGTCAAAGAACGATAAACAAAAATAGCAACAAAGATAGCGTAAAAAACAGCAATGACAGCGGCTTCTGTCGGGCTAACCACTCCCATTAAAATACCACCTAAAATAATGACAGGTAACAACATCGCATAGAAAGCATTACCGACAATATTGAAACCTTCCTTACGACTAATTTTTTCTTCTCTTCTAGGAAGATCATTTTTCTTTCCATAAAGCCAAACAACTAAAATTTGTGCAACACCTACCATTACGCCAGGTATTGCTCCTGCTAAAAACATATCTTTAATAGATACTTGTGCAATAGAACCATAAAGAATAAACATTAAACTAGGAGGGATAATCGGCCCCATTGTTGATGAGGCGGCAGTTACCGCAGCACTAAAACTCTTCTTATAACCAGCTTTAGTCATTGCTGGAATCATGACCGAGCCAATCGCAGTCGTATCTGAAATAGCAGTTCCAGTAATACCTCCGAAAAACATACTGACTACAATATTAACGTAAGCCAAGTTACCTTTTACTCGGCCCACTATTAAATCAGCTAATCGAATAATACGATCGCTAATACCCGACTCTGCCATCACTTTCCCAGCTAAAATAAAAAATGGAATAGCTAATAAAACAAAGGAATCGAAGGAGCGAAATAACCTAACCACCATAATGCTTAATGGAATATCAGCTCCAATAAAGTAAACGAATGTTGATGCAAGTAAGGCAAAAGGAATAGGAACGCGAATAGCCATTAGTACAATAAAGCATAGAATCATTAAAAAAATAAAAGTCATGAAACACTCCGCTTACTAAAAATCGATATTATTTTGCTTAATAGATAAAAGAAAATAAGTAATGAAAAGACGGGAATAGCAAGGTATATGCTACCTACAGGAAGCCAAGGAATTATAGGAGGATTAACGGGCCACATGGTTGCCACATGCTCACCACCAACCACAAAGAAAATAATACAAAGCGCCATCATGATCATACAATGTATAAGATCAAATACCTTACGGGTTGTGGGACCAACACGGTTATAAAGAATATCAATACGGGCATGACCTTGCTGAGTGTAAGCGATAGCACTCCCTACTAAAGCAATAATAATATAGATATATCTTGATATGGTGTTAGACCAAGCAATAGGGGAATCAAAGAGATACCTTAGAAAGATATTCACGCCAAGTAAGATGATTAAAAAACACATGGAAACTAATAAAATACGACCACATAAGTTACTCATTTTATTAGTTATCAATTCAATTTTATTATCTGATACAGCCTCTTTTATATTAGGCATCTTATTTACCTCACTGTTTATACAATACTGTTAACAGTGCAGTCTCACGATAAAGACTGCACCATTTAGTACTCGTTACATAAAACAGATGCTTAATACATAACGGATACAAAACTTATACGTTTATTTAAAGGCTTTAGGCAAACGAGCATTTGGATCAAGGTATTGAATTTCCTCATACCATTTTTTCCATTGCGGCTCTTTTGCAAACCATTTCGTATAAACAGACTCAGAGGCAGCTTTAAATTCATCAGTATCAGGATAAGTGATCGTTTGTTCTTTATCTTTTTTCACTTGTTCAATGAATTTTGCTTCACGAGCATATTGCCACGCGTCTGTAAGCTCAATTGCTTCGTCGGCAATATCCGTTACAATAACTTTTTGCTCATCAGTTAATTTGTCCCATACTTTTGGCGACATAAATAAGATTTTCTGTGTCCACATTTGATTTAAAATTGCATAACTATCAACCACTTCACTCATTTTAAATATATCGTTACAATAAACCCCTAAATCATCTGCCTCTACCATTCCAGTTTGTAAAGAAGTGTATAACTCCCCCCAATCTGTCGGAGTTACAGTGAAACCAAAGGCTTCATAAATATCTATAAACAAAGGATTCTGCATTGCACGTAACTTGACACCTTTTGCATCAGCTAAACTATTGATTGGCTCCTTACTTGCAATTGCAAAGCCATTACAATCAGAATATACCCCTAAGGCTTTCATACCCGTGGCTTTGCTTGCTCCAGCCAAAATTTCTTTTACAACACTAGAACTTCTCGCCACTTTATAGTGCTCTAAGCTTTTGAATAAATAAGGTAATTGTAAAAATTGAATATCTTCATAATAACCAGCAATGTGTCCAGCACTCGTTGCAGCCAAAGCAACAGTACCAGCCTTAGCAAATTCCAACGCCTCTTCTTCAGAGCCAGTTAGCGTGCCAGGATAGATTGAAATTTTTAAATCTCCATCGGTCTTTTCTTCTAATAACGTTTTAAACGTTTCAGCTAATAACTGATCCGCATCATAAACATTATTTTGATGGGCAAATTTAAGTCGCATAGAATCAGCCTGAACAACCGGCGATAGCAATAACATAACGCAAGTGGTTGCTAACGTTACTTTTTTGATCACTTTCTTTTTCAATCTCATTATTTATATCCTTATTTAATGTATGTAGATGTATGTTAAATATTCATAAAATATTATTGGCCATTACTTTGTTAAATTTGGTTATACGATTTTGCTTTCAGTAAATCCTCTAATCGGTTACCTGCAGCTTGATTCTCAAGAATTTCCATTACTTTTTCTGCAACAACACTTCCTCCTTCAATAGGCGGTAAACCTCCTTCATAAATATTGGTAATTAATGTGTATTCATAACGAATTTTTTCATGTTCACTGTAAATAGCGGCGGCTTGTCTTGCTGTTTCATCTTTTAACTTTAAAACGAGATAAGCAGACATACTTTTTGAAGAAAGAGCGTCTCCACCAGGTCGCTCACCAGCTAACAAAATGGCGACATTACAATCCAATACATCCGCAATACACTCCGCTAACTTAACGCGTCCAAAATGCGTGACAATCGGTTTGCCTAAAGAGTAATTTCGGCTTGCTAATCCATCCATTAAAACAGGAATCATATCTGGGACATTGTGATGAACGGCTTCAGCAGATAAACCATCAGTAATAATAATTTGAACGTCATTGCCTTCAGCAGATAATGTGTCTAAATCAGATTGCAAGAGCTTGGCACCCACTTCAGGATTTTTAAGATGTTCGGCATGATCTTTTGCGGTAGAAACAAACTCTCTAAAATCAAAACCAGTAAATAACTCAGGTTTAAGATGTGAGTGAACGGCTTCTCGTCCTACGGATTGATTAATTCGAATAACTTCTTGCACCTTATGTGCAGGACGAGGACCAGCATTTTCAAAGCCAGGTGCATTAGGAGTTGCTTCATGAAGGCGTTGAAACTCTAAATCACTGCTAATGAACAACCTTGGGTTCCCCCAGTTAGGGCCTCGCTCAACACTGCCATTGGTATGTTGTATATAAATGCCCTTTTCTACAGCCCACTGTAAGAATTCAGGAGCAGGATTACGATGATAAATCTCTCTTAACGTTTGATCATCATGACCTGAATTAACAAAGTGAGCCAACATGCGGTCAGTACCTAAATAAATATCCATAAAGAAGTTAGCACCTGCTGCTGTGGCCAATTGAACAGCCATTTGCTGACCTTCTAAATGTGAATTTGAATGTAAGGTATAACTAGGGCTAATACCCATTGGTAAGCCTAACAGTTTCCCCATAAAATGATCTTGAAGGGTTGATACCATCAACTCAAAATCATTAAGGTGAGTTTCAGGACCAATAAAACCTGTAGCGTTATTGACCATAAAGGGATCATATCTTCTGCATAACCCATAACACAGAGCCTCACAAGTCGCCATATCCATTCCGTTATGTTTACGGTATGTCATTTCACTTCCTTGGCCAGTTTCAAAATACATAAACTGCTCTGCAATCTCTTTTAAAGGCCCTTCTTTTTTCATGGTTTCAACGGCTTGATCTAGAAACTCAACAGTGACATCAAATTCACCCGTTAGTGTTTCATCAGTTCCAGCGAAACTTTGGAATAGTATTTCTACTGGTGCACCTTGTTTTAAGGCGGTTAACTGACTCTTAATATGGCCAAGCACACAAATTTGGGTCGGCGCCCCTGTCTCTCGACGTAATTTATCAATGTGCCATAACATGGCAGCTATGTTATCCACAGAACCATCAGAAGGGTTAACCCCAATCAAACAGTCCCCCATTCCCATTGCTAAATCGTTATAAACCATCATTGAAATAGCATCTAAGTTATCTTTAGGGTGATTAGGCTGCAGTCGAAAAGAAAGTGTTTTTGGTGTTCCAATTAAGGTTCTTGCTTTAGTAGGGCGAAATATTTTACCAGGTAGATAAACAAGCTCATGAACGTCCATTAATTTAGTAAGGGCGGAGGCCATAACAGGCGTTAGCGCTAAACCCACAGAGGCTACTCGAGTACCATTGCTAGCTAATAAATGATCTTTTAACTCACCTAAAGTCATGCCAGCGATACTTTGAAATAACTCTATATCAATTTCATAACCCGCTCTCATGACTGAATCAACATGGCCATCATCTGTAGTCAGTGGATTATCGTAAATATGCTTTAATGTTAATGATGCAAGGATAGCGCGTGCAGCCTCTCTGTCCATGGCATTTTTAGGTGCGAGATTAGTCGTTCGATCACCTGCTTTACTAATATCTGCAGCGCCTAATAGACCTTTAAGCCCTTGAAAATAAAATACTTCATTTAATATTTTAAAAGAATACACTTCCTCAGGGCCTGGAACAGGCACATGGATACCTTTAAGTGGAATAATTTTTTTCATTCAATCAACCTTCAGCGCTAATAAATACCATAAAAAGAAACCGGCACGACACCACGATAGGGACTGCCAATGTTGACAAATTGAGCATTACGATCTGGAATTTCATCAATAATCATGAGTTTTGCAGAGGAGTTCCCCCAATCTGTCGCATAATTACCTAACGCCTTACCAAAGTTACCTGGAACAAGAATAACGAGGGGTAAATCAATCGTTAAAGTGGATAAGGCTTGATGTATCTTTTGACCTAGCTCTTTGATTTGCATTAGTGTTGCCGCGATAACAGAATCGTCTTCATCTACAATGGGTAGCATTTGAATACACGCCTTACCACTGCGTTGTGCAACGACCGAAATAGCATTGATTAACTCATCTAAATCACAAGTAATATCAAGACGTGCAACAATGGGCACATCATTTAACGGTAATGCAGATGTATCAGGCAAAAACAAAGTTGCTCCCGATATTTCTGTATTATGTAAAGTAAGTCCATAAACGGTAGCTCTGCCCATATTTTCAGGGCGAACATTAGAGATATGTTTTGAAAAGTAAGGATCAGCGATGATTTTTTTAGCCAAATCAATACCTAAGTCACCATAAAAAGTAGTATCAGGCACAGCCTCTTTTTCAGCTAACTTATAAATCAATTCACCAACGCCACCAGAGAACGTCACTAGTGGCGTTTGAACATCGGAAGAAAACGAGAATGGCGTCTGGCATAAACATTGACCAATGCTAGTTTCAAAAAAAGCAGTCTCGCCTAATGTGAGGGCTTTTAATCCCTGTAAATAGAAATTGAGTATTTGATCGAGTAATGCGATTGGTAGAGCATCACCAATTTCAATACTCGCATTCAAGTATTTTAATATTGCATAACCATATTCTGAAATGCCAGCTACTTGGTAAGTCCCAGGGATAAATTGAAAATGCCTTGCACCAATATAGAAGCACCCAGTGCTTTTAACCTGGCCATTTTGGCCTGCAGCGGGATTAGTTGTGCCTCCACCAATATCAAGATTAATTAAAGTCTCATGTTTATAGTGGCGAGACAGTAAAGCAACACACCCCATAAAGGCCAACCATGATTCAAGATTAGGATCATCAACCGTTGCTATAACAGCTTGCCCGATACGGGCTTTAATCAACTTAGCAATATGCTCAGCATTATTGCGTAATGCCGCAAGCCCAGTAATAATAACGCCACCGGAAAAAATGTTTTCTCCAGCCTCTAACCAAGTATCTAACAACTTAGCAATTACATCAGTATCAATTTCAGTCCCTTTGAAAGGGGTAAATTCTACTTTAGAGCGATAAATAATCTCAGGCGCAGAAAATGCCATACGCCCCGTTACTGAATTCATTCCTACGCCGGCCACTGCGATCATGGCACTGCTCGTCGTAGATCCAAAATCCAAACCGATCATTTTTACTTGTTCTTCTTCGCCTTGAACGTTTCCCATTGGTTTATCACCTTGAACAACTTTTGTGCAACTACAATCAAAAGAGATATTCAAAGCATTAGCATTAACTATACCAACTAAAAAAAGTACTTTTACTAGCTCAATAAAGGGGGGAGTACGCAAAGCAGGCTAACAACAAATTTTCAAAATATAATAATCAGCAGATAAACTCATTTTAAGCTCAGTACTTTAAATACGAAAACACGCATTAACACTGGCTTTTGATTAAGTTTATGAAAATCAAAAGTACTATTTACAGGAGTGTTAAAACTAATATGAACAGTGGAGATATAGGCTTAAATAACGTATTAAATTAACCATAAAAATTGAGTTAAAATGCTCAATTAACTATAAAAATAATCGTTCAAAATGAGATAAGCTTATTGAACAATCGTAAAGGAATGCACTTTAAATGTTCGAAAAAGCACCTTTTTAGGTCGAACTAATACATAATGCTAAATAAAAGACAGGCAAATAGAGTGTAAAAATACAAACAGGCTGATAATTTGCGTTATCAGCCCATACATGAACTACTTATGCTTAACCGGACGTTTCCAACCGTTAATGTTTCGTTGCTTAGTACGTGCAACACATAGCGCATTATCAGGTACATCATTTACTACTGTCGTACCCGCTCCAGTAGTCGCACCATTACCGATAGTTACTGGTGCAACGAGTTGGCAATCACTGCCCACAAACACATCATTGCCAATAATGGTTTGATGCTTATTCGCACCATCATAATTACAGGTGATCACACCTGCACCAACATTAACACCACTGCCTACTTGGCTATCGCCAATGTAGCTTAGATGCCCACACTTAGTGCCTTCACCTAATGACGATTTTTTCACTTCAACAAAGTTACCAATATGTACTTCGTTGGCAATCACGGTATCAGGACGGATCCGCGCAAATGGCCCAATAGACGCATGCTCACCAATGTTTGCACCTTCAATGATAGAGTTTGCTTTAATCTCGGTATGATCAGCAATCGAACAATTAGTTAAAATACAACCAGCACCAATTTTGACGCCATAACCTAAGCTTACTTTACCTTCAATAATAACGTTGATATCAATATCGACGTCTTGACCACAGGTTAACTCTCCACGTAAATCAAAACGACTTGGGTCACGTAACATCACACCACTCAGCAATAATTGATTAGCTTTGTCAGCTTGATATGCACGTTCTAAGTTAGCCAGTTGCAGGCGATTATTCACACCTTCTACCTCAAATGCATTTTCAGGTTGAACGGTTTCAATAGATAACCCTTCTTGATAAGCCATCTGAATAATATCCGTTAAATAAAACTCACCCGCCGCATTGTCATTTGATAAGGCAGGTAACCAGCGATTCAGAGCATCTGCATCTGCAACTAAAATACCAGTGTTAACTTCATTAATCGCTAATTGCTCAGGGTTAGCATCTTTTTGCTCAACAATACCAACAACTTGACCATTATTGCGCTCGATACGACCATAACCAGTTGGGTCATCCATTTTGATAGTTAATAAACCAATACCACCTGTAGGCTGCACCGCGACTAATTTTGCTAGAGTCGTTTCTGATAATAACGGCACATCACCATAAACAATCAGAATTTTCTCACCTGATTGGAAGTGTGGTTGCGCCATTTGCATTGCGTGCCCCGTTCCTAACTGTTCAGTTTGCTCAATCCAATTTAAGCGTGCATCTTGGATATTTTGTTTCATGATGTCGCCACCATGCCCATATATTAGGTGAATATTATCTGCGCCAATTCCTTTTACCGTATCAATAACATGTTGCACCATCGGCTTGTCAGCAATTTTATGAAGTACTTTAGGTAGGAGAGAACACATGCGAGTGCCTTTGCCAGCAGCAAGAATAACAACACTTAACGACATAATAGAAACCTTAATATCAGAATAATAAAAAAGTTTATTTTAACGGAGTTTTAGATAAGAACGTATAATAAATGTAAAAGAGTAAAAAATAACCTGAAGTTCATTTGTTATTTTGTGCACTACATGGCTTTAAAAAGCTTCAAATAACAAAATCGCTCTATCACCCACAGCAAGAAGAGTAAAAGATAGAGCAGATAACGCAGAATGACTTATCACTTATAATATATTTGATAAGAATTTTTGTAATCGAGGATGATTAGCTACTGTACCAAAAATATTCTCAGGAATATCGTCAACCAAAAGTACCCCATCTTCCATAAATAACACCCGATCAGCAACTTCATTAGCAAAGCCCATTTCATGTGTTACCACAATCATAGTCATTCCCTCAGCGGCTAATGACTTCATGACATCCAACACTTCCCCGACCATTTCAGGATCAAGCGCTGACGTTGGTTCATCAAATAACATCATGTCCGGCTTCATTGCTAATGCTCTAGCAATCGCAACACGTTGTTGTTGACCGCCCGATAGCTGCGCAGGATAGACGTCCATTTTTTCAGCTAATCCAACACGTTTTAATAAAGTTTGTGCTTCAGCATCTACTTCACTTTTAGGCAATTTAGACACCTTAAGTGGCGCTAGCATGACATTTTCTTTTACCGTCAGATGTGGAAAAAGATTAAAAGATTGGAATACCATACCGACATTTTCACGCAGCTTATTAATGTTGGTACGCTCATCGTACATATTTACACCATCTACAATGATATCGCCATCGGTAATGGTTTCTAGTTGGTTTAAGGTTCTTAGGAATGTTGATTTACCTGACCCAGATGGCCCGATAATCACCACCACTTCTCCACGTTTAATATTAGTGGTCACCTTTTTTAAAGCATGACAATTATTTGGATAAATTTTGTCGACATTAGCGGTAACCACCATGTCATTACCTTTATATGCATTAACCATTATTTGCTAACCTCTTTTCAATACGTTGTATAGCCCAAGATAAAGTTGATGTTAACAATAGATATAAAGCCGCTACCGTAAACCACACTTCAAAAGTAGCAAAACTACCGCTGACGACTTCACGCCCAGCTTTCGTTAAATCGGTAATGGAAATCACCGACACTAATGAAGAATCTTTAATTAAATTAATCAGTTGGCTAGCCATTGGAGGCAGTGTACGTTTGAAAGCTTGTGGTAATATGACATACATCATGGCCTTCGGATAAGTCATCCCTAACGAGCGCGCGGCTTCCATTTGCCCAGGTGAAATAGATTGAATACCAGAACGTAAAATTTCAGCCACATAAGCACCAGTAAATACTGATAAGGCAACAATCCCGGCAGTAAAGCGCTCTAAATCAAATACTGTACCGAGAAAGAAATAAACAATAAAAATCTGCACTAATAACGGCGTACCGCGAATCACTTCAACGTATAATAGAGATAAATTTTTACTAAAAGGATTATTGGAGATACGCATTAATGCTGCCACTAACCCAATAAACAAAGAGAAAAACAATGAGATAACAGAGATTTCCAGAGTGGTTAACAAACCTTCGATTAACACCCCCATTCTAACGTTTTCTTGACGAGCTAATAGATCGCCTTCAAAAATGATATCCCCATCAGACACTAAAATAGTATCAGCATTATTGATAATTCGATCAGGGGCGCCATTATCATAGGTAATGGTCAAGCTATTGTTATTTATGCTAGCGCTACCATCTCCTTGGGCAATAATATCAACGGGAGAAGTATCAACAATGTAAGGTAATACACGATGCCACTGCCAATTATAATTAATCGTTTGCGATGCTGAATAAATTCCAGCAGCAATACCCAAAATAGTAATAGCAAACAATATATGCCATTTAAGCCTGTGTGGTTGTTCTTTCATAAAGTCACCTGGAAAAAGGGAGGGTAAATCAGCGTTAATCGTGCTGATTTTTATCAACTACTTACTGATAATCTTGTTAACAATGAGACCTACTGTTACCTAACAAGTAAATCTCATTATGCTACAACGACACTTATTTAACTTGGCTTAACCAAGCGTCACTGTTGAACCATTTATCGTAAATACGCTGGTAAGAACCATCACCTTTAGTTTGTTTTAAAAAGTTATTTAAAAAGTTCAGCATGTCAGGATCTCCCTGTTTTACTGCCCAACCTAATGGCTCATAAGTAAACGGTTCAAGAATTGCCGATGTTTTACCTTTAGTTTGTGCTGCATAGATAGAGATGAAAGGCATGTCGTAAACCATTGCATCAGCTTTACCATTTACCACTTCTAAAGCCGCATCTGTTTCTGTTTCAAATGCATTGTATTTTGCATTACGTAGCATCTTTTTAACTGACTCTTCTCCAGAGGTACCTAACTTACTTGCCACAATGTAATCAGCACTATTTAAGTCTTTATAACTTAAGATTTTCCCTTTATGTTTTGGGTTTAATAAAATCGCTTGGCCAACAGTAATATAAGGGTCAGCAAAGTTAACACGCATATTACGTTTAGCAGTGATTGTCATACCCGCCATAATTACATGACACTTATTAGTGAGAAGTGCCGGAATAATACCGTCCCACGCAGTATTAACTGGTACATATTTAACGCCCATTTGCTTAGCCATTAATTTACCTAGGTCTACATCAAAGCCTATGTAGTTACCATTTTTTGCCTTCATTTCAAATGGCATATAACCCGCGTCAAAACAGGCTCTTAATTCTCCAGACTCGCTAATATCATCCAAGGTATTAGCCTGTGCAGTTCCCATAGATAGTGCTAATAAAGATGCAGCAGAAGCAAACGTAAACAATTTATTTTTCATACTTGTAATTCCCTCTAGAGTGTCAATATTGTTCAATAGAATAGGCTTAAGGCCTGTATCGCATTTTGTAATAGGTACTCTTCGATACAGCAACAAGCTTGCCAAAAAAACAAGAGCCCCAAAGAAAGAAATAATCAACTGAATATTGTATTAAAAGGAAATATAATTAGGAAAAAACATCAATAAATAGACATAAATTAGCTTAAATACACAAAGCTTTTCTATATTAAATCGCCCTCTCTTAAAAAACGTTCAAAATATCGAACAATAATGTGGCAGGCGCACTTTAAAGGTGCAGACTTTTTCTTCAATTACATAAGCCACCTATATCTATTCAAGCGTACTTTACTCTTAAAAATAACTACCATCATAAAAACCATCAAGCATGCATTAATTATTGTCAGTCAGAATGATCTTCATTAAACAACAGGGCATATAAACTTATAGCAGTGACCAATTCGATAAATGAACATTACTCCTCATAAGTCGACCTGCTTTGATATGCAATAAAGAAGCAGCTATAAAAATAATTATTACTGTAAAAGACTCCTACTTTTTTGCATAATCATTGAGACCAATGCATTCACCTTCAAACTAATGGGCAACCTCATGAAACAAACAATACTAAAAGAGATGTGTGTTGTAGCAGACATCAATGTAGAAAATGAAATTGAACGTCGCGTTAACTTTATTAAAAGCACCTTAAAAAAAGCCTATTGTAAAACACTGGTACTAGGCATCAGTGGCGGTGTTGATTCAAGTACTGCAGGTCGATTATGCCAACTCGCTATAGACCAACTAAACCAACAAGAAAATACCAGCGATTATCAATTTGTTGCCGTTCGTTTACCTTACGCTGTCCAAAAAGATGAAGATGAAGCACAACTTGCTGTGAGCTTTATTCAACCGACTAGCTGTGTCACAGTCAATGTTCAGTCTGGCGCAGACGGTATTCATGAAACGACAGTAGCCGCATTACAAAATAGCCAAGTAAAACTTACTGATAATGCTAATTTTGACTTTGTTAAGGGCAATGTAAAAGCACGCATGCGCATGATTGCACAATATGAAATAGCAGGGTTAACTAATGGTTTAGTAGTCGGTACAGACCATAGTGCTGAAAATATTACAGGCTTCTACACCAAACATGGTGATGGCGCTTGTGATTTAGCTCCACTATTTGGTTTAAGTAAACGTCAAGTGCGAGCATTAGCAAGGCACTTGGGGGCACCAAGTTTGTTAGTTGAAAAAGCACCAACTGCTGACCTTGAAGAAAACCAACCACAACTTGAAGATGAAGTAGCACTGGGTATGACTTATGATCAAATTGATGATTTCTTAGAAGGTAAAGACGTTGCCCCTGAAATAGAAGAGAAATTAATTGCGATTTACCTTCGTACACAGCATAAACGTCAACCTATCCCAACTATTTACGATTAACTAAGGCACTTTTAGCATAATACGCTAAAAAGACTATTTCCAAGTAACAATGACTTACCTTGATGGTTTAATAAAAATTAAGCAATCAAGGTAATTTTCTTGCTTTTTTTTCCTGCAAACCATCAAATCACTAGCCTTGATAATGCCTCTAATGATAGATTCCCTATTCGATTAATGATTAATCGTTCTATTTGAAACTATTAAATTTAAGGAAATATAGACCATGAAAAAAGTGGGTTTAGTTGGTTGGCGCGGTATGGTTGGATCTGTTCTTATGCAAAGAATGCGTGAAGAGAATGATTTTGCAACGATTGAGCCAGTATTTTTCACCACCTCACAAGTTGGTCTTGCATCTCCTGAAGTTGGTAAACCAACTGACACTTTAAAAGATGCGTCTTCAATTGAAGCGCTGTCTGAAATGGATATTATTATTACCTGTCAAGGTGGTGATTACACTAACTCTGTTTACCCGGCACTACGTGAAAGTGGTTGGGATGGTTACTGGATTGATGCAGCTTCTTCATTACGCATGAAAGATGACAGCATCATCGTATTAGACCCAGTAAACAAAGATGTAATCCAACAAGGTTTAACTGATGGTATTAAAACTTACGTGGGCGGTAACTGTACCGTTTCACTAATGTTATTAGCACTAGGTGGTTTATTTGAAGCAGACCTAATCGACTGGGTTGCACCACAAACTTACCAAGCGGCATCAGGTGCTGGTGCACGTAACATGCGTGAATTAATTAGCCAAATGGGTGCAATTGAAGCATCTGTAGCAGACAAACTTGCTGATCCAGCTTCTGCTATTTTAGAAATTGACCAACAAGTTGCAGACTTTATCCGTAGTGATGCATTACCAACAGAACAATTTGGAGCTCCATTAGCGGGCAGCTTAATCCCATGGATTGACGTGCCTATGCCTTCAGGTCAATCTAAAGAAGAGTGGAAAGCACAAGTTGAAGCGAACAAAATCCTAGGTACTAGCGACAAGCAAACACCTATCGATGGTTTATGTGTGCGTATCGGTGCAATGCGTTGTCATAGCCAAGCAATGACTATCAGATTGAAAAAAGATGTATCGGTTGAAGAGATTGAGAAAATCTTAGCGTCTCACAATGAGTGGGTTAAAGTGATTCCAAATGAACGTGAAGCAACAGTTTCTGAATTATCTCCAGCTAAAGTAACAGGCACATTAAGCATTCCTGTAGGTCGTATCCGCAAACTAGCAATGGGCCCTGAATACATCAGTGCATTTACTGTAGGCGACCAACTACTATGGGGTGCTGCAGAGCCACTTCGTCGTATGCTTAACATCTTACAAGAAGCTTAATCTAGGCTTTCCTACCTAGTTTTATTAAGTAATAAAAAAGGCCTCATTGAGGCCTTTTTTGTATCTGCTGACAGACTCGTCCTGAATAAGCTCGAAATTATTCACCTCGTTTACTACGAGACAGTAAATCCATCGCAGCCACATTCACCGCTTTACCTTGATATAAAACGTAATAAATTTGCTCACAGATGGGCATTTCAATATTTACCCGTTTTGCTAGGTTATATACTTCTTCGGTATTGCGGTAACCTTCAACCACTTGACCAATCTCAACCTGCGCTTCATCAATCCCTTTACCTTGGCCTAGGGCTAAGCCAAAACGACGATTACGTGATTGATTATCGGTACAAGTAAGGACGAGATCACCTAATCCAGCCATTCCCATAAAAGAAGACTCAGAAGCACCTAACGCCACACCTAAACGAGTTAACTCAGCTAAACCACGAGTAATTAAGGCAGTACGTGCATTGGCACCAAAACCCAAACCATCGGCTAAGCCTGCGCCAATCGCAATCACATTTTTAACTGCACCGCCAAGTTGTACCGCAACAAAGTCTTCAGACACATAAGTTCTAAAGTTACTAATATTATGAAATAAATCAGCAATATGTTGAGTAAAATCCCTGTCAGACCCAGCAACAGCAACAGCAGTAGGCAACCCTTTAGCCACTTCCATCGCAAAAGTAGGACCTGAAATAACAGCCAGCGGATAATCATCACCAACGATATCGCGAGCGACCTCTTGCAATAAACGACCTGTCTCAGCTTCTAATCCTTTGGTTGCCCAAGCGATACGATGCTCAGCTCGAAGCAAGGGTTTAACCTGCGACAATACCAAACCAAATACATGGCTAGGCACTACTAATAAAATAGTGTCTGTTGCAGCAATACATTTTGCTAAATCACTTTCAGGGTGCAGCCTACTAGGAAAGGTAACATTAGGCAGAAACGCCTTATTTTCACGATCAGTCTGTAAACGTTCAATATGCTCACTGTTGTGACCCCAAATTAAAGTGTCATGCCCATTACGAGCCAGTGATAAAGCCAATGCAGTACCATAAGAGCCTGCACCTAATACCGAAATAGTCGCTTTCTCAGCCATTAATTACCTACCTAGAATAGTGTCAGCAGTCTGCATTAAGAATTTAATGTTTCAGCTTCTGCTTGCTTACTTGCCATCGCTTGTTGGAATAAAGCATCAAAGTTAACTGGTGCTAAATTCAACTGTGGGAAAGTACCACGAGTAACCATGCTTGATACTGCTTCACGAGCATATGGGAATAAGATATTTGGACAGAATGCATTTAGACAATGTGCTAATTGAGCACCTTCAAGGTCAGATACAGAGAAAATACCTGCTTGTTGTACTTCACATAAGAACGCAACATCTTCTTCGACTTTTGCAGTCGCAGTCAGTGATAATGTTACTTCGTATACACCTTCTTCTAATTTCTTAGCCTGCGTATCGATATCCATTTTAACTTCTGGTGCCCACTCTTTTTTGAAGATTTCTGGTGAATTTGGGCATTCAAATGAGATGTCTTTAACGTAAACACGTTGGATATTGAATTCTACTTGCTTGTCTTCTTGTTCTGGCATGATCTTCCCTTAATCTTTAATTAAATTATATTGTTATTGTTTAAGCTAATAATGCATCAAGCTTATCAGCACGCTCTAATGCATACAGTTCATCACAACCGCCGATTGGATTACCATCAATAATGATTTGTGGCACAGTGGTTCCACCAGTGATTTTAGTCATCTCTGGACGTAAAGAACGGTCAGAAACATCAATCTCTTGATATTCAGCTTGTTTACTATCCAATAATTGCTTTGCACGTTGGCAGTATGGGCAATATGGTGTTGTGTACATTGTAATAGCAGCCATAAGTTCTGTTACCTTTTAGTTGTTGGTAAATTCGCAGCTGTCCAGCCACTCATTCCTGAAAATAGGTTATTTACTTGCTCAAAACCAGCTTTAGCTAGTTTATCGCCGGCACCAGAAGAGCGTGTTCCCGTTGCACATACCACTATAATGGGGGTCTGTTTGTTATTTTCAATAGCAGCAAACTTTCCTTCATTAATTTGTGACACAGTTATGTTTTTAGCATTCACGATATGACCTTTCTTAAACTCGTCTGCATTACGCACGTCAACGACGATTGCGTCTTGCTTGTTGATTAATAAAGTCGCTTGTTGTGGGTTAACATTGTTAATCTTGCTTAATTTATTTTTGACTAAGCTATGAATTAACATAACGGCAATAACTACCCATGCTGCGGATAACATCGGGTTATTACTAATAAAATCAATATACTCTTGCATAAGTTGTTTCTTCTTCTCTGTGGATAAATTCGCATCTGAGTATACCCTGTGAAAAACAGAATATCAGCCTTGAGATTTAGAATAATAAATGAAAACGACTTTTTTAGGGCTATTTCGACTTGCTTTGATCTCACGTCGGGCTTTTTCAGTGACAAGACGCACAAATGTTGTAAAATCAAAGTGGAGATAATTTGGACATTATACCAGGACACAATAAGAGGTTTAAAATGACAATGACTAAAAAACCACTAGTTTTATTAATTCTAGATGGCTGGGGAAATCGCCCGGACACACCTGATAACGCAGTATCTAATGCTAAAACACCAGTACTAGACCAACTATGTAAAGACTACGCAAACGGTCTTATTTCTGCGTCAGGTATGGACGTAGGTTTACCAGAGGGTCAAATGGGTAACTCTGAAGTTGGCCATACTAACATCGGTGCAGGTCGTACTGTTTACCAAAGCTTAACTAAAGTAACCAAAGCAATTCAAGATGGCGACTTCTACGAGAACGCAGTTTTTGTAGCAGCAATTGATAAAGCCGTAGCGGCTGACAAAGCAGTACACATAATGGGTCTAGCATCACCAGGTGGTGTTCACTCACACGATGAGCATATCCTCGCAGCTATCGAACTAGCAGCAAAACGTGGTGCTACTAAGATTTTTGTTCACGCATTCTTAGATGGCCGTGATACACCACCACGTAGCGCGAAAGATACACTGACTAAATACGAAGAAAAATACAAAGAGCTAGGTGTAGGCCGTACCGTTTCTTTAGTAGGTCGTTACTTTGCAATGGACCGTGACAATCGTTGGGATCGTGTTGAAGAAGCGTACAACGTATTAACCGCAGCAAAAGGCGCATACACAGCAGATAGCGCATTAGCAGGCCTTAAAGCCGCTTACGCACGTGATGAGAACGATGAATTCGTAAAAGCGACTGTTATCGGTGAAGCTGCACCAATGAACGAAGGCGATGCAGTATTATTCTTAAACTTCCGTGCTGACCGTGCACGTGAATTAACCTACACATTCACAGATGAAAACTTCAGTGGTTTTGAGCGCGCAGTTGTTCCGAATATCCACTTTGCAACATTGACTGAATACGCTGCAGATATCAAAGCACCTGCGGCTTACCCAAGTGAATCACTAACTAATACACTGGGTGAATGGTTATCGAAGAAAGATAAAACACAACTACGTATTTCTGAAACAGAAAAATACGCACACGTGACTTTCTTCTTTAACGGCGGTGTTGAAGATGAGTTTGAAGGTGAAAAACGTTCACTAATCAGCTCTCCTGCGGTAGCAACTTATGATCTACAACCAGAAATGAGCTCAGCAGAACTAACTGAAAAACTAGTTGGCGCAATTAAGAGCAATGAATATGATGTGATCATTTGTAACTACCCGAATGGCGACATGGTAGGCCACACTGGTGTATTTGAAGCAGCAGTAAAAGCATGTGAAGCAGTTGATACATGTATTGGTGAAGTAGTAAGTGCATTACAAGAAGTGGGCGGTGAATGTCTCATCACAGCTGACCATGGTAATGCAGAGCAAATGATTGACCCTGATACAGGTGGCATCCATACTGCTCATACTAACTTGCCAGTGCCATTTATCTACATGGGCCGTGAAGCGACTATCGCTGAAGGCGGACGTCTATGTGATATCGCACCAACTATGTTATCGCTAATGGGATTAGAAATTCCAACAGAGATGACAGGACAACCAATTATTACTGTTAAGTAAGCTTTGGTTATTGGGTACTCTACCTTTGAGTAGGGTATCCAACTCTCCTTTCTACTAATATCTGCATTTAATTTCATCTAATCTCTATAAATTAATTTCGATTCGCATACAATAAGCCGCCATCTCAATTATTTTTATCTAACTTTATTAACATTTGTAAGTCGTATTCATAATTGATATTTTTAAGAAATTCCCTATTCAAGTTATAAGGCCTAAAATCACAGTGATGTTTAACTTATCTAACGACAGAAAACTAAGTTACTTAGCCTTCATCGCTTTTTTTATCACAGTCCTATTCAGCCAGACAGTTACTGCCGCTAACTTAAATACCATTCAACGCCAAATTAAAGAAAACCAACAAACTAAAGCACAACAAGAAAAACAACAAAAGCAGTTAGAAAATGAATTAGAGAAAAGCGAAAAGGCTGTTGCTAGCATCGCCTTAACCGCAAATCAAACCAAAACAGAAATTGAGCAACAACGCACCGCCTTGGTTAACTTACAAAAAGAGACGAAACAGCTCAACGAAGATAAAGCCATTCAACAATCATTATTACAACAACAATTGGTCAGCGCTTATATGACCGGTGAAAATGACCTAGTAAAACTGATTTTGAATCAAGAGGACTTAAGCAAAGTCGTCCGCGCTAGAAGCTACTACAAGTATCTCAATGATGCTCGCTTGGAAAGCATTGAATCACTGCATGAGACAGAGCAAAAACTACTTAAAAACCAAGAGTCTCAAACAAAAACATTAGCCTCGTTAGAAAAGCTTTACGAGCAACAAAAGCAGAGACAAGCTAGCCTGACAGCAGAAAAAAGTAAACGAGACAAAGCTCTACAAGCATTAAGAAAAGATATTAACTATCAAAGTAACAAAATTGCAAAACTCAATAACTCAGAGAAAGCACTCCGCGCTCGTCTTAAAAAAGCAGCAGAAGAGCGCAAGAGACAACAAATAGCAGCAGCTAAAATAGCGGCTGCAAAAGCTCTTAAAAATAAGAATATTGCCAAGGCGAAGGCACAAGCTGAGGCTGAAGCCGCAACCCAAGCAACAGCAAATAACCAAGCAAATAGACAGACAAAAACCAACTCAAAATTAGCCAGCTTAAAAGGCAAACTGAAATGGCCAATTGAAGGTAAAGTACTACACCGTTTTGGTAGTGCACGTAGTAGCCAAGTGAAGTGGAAAGGTATTGCCATCGCCACTAATGAAGGTGAAAAAGTACGTGCGGTTGCAACAGGCAGAGTATTATTTGCCGGTTACTTTAAAGGTTATGGGATGGTGATAGCATTAGATCACAGTGATAACTACATTACTTTATACGGCTACAACCAGACGCTTTTATACAAAGCAGGCGATGTCGTATTAGAAGGTGATGCGATTGCATTAGCAGGTCACAGTGGTGGCCAAGAGAGAAACACATTGTATTTTGAATTAAGCCATAAAGGCACCGCGGAAGACCCATTACGTTGGTTATCAAGAAGATGATTACGTGCTAACCCTATTAAAAAAACTCAGTAAGTTCGTGCTATATATTGGATTAATCTCCTACTCAACGAGTACCTTAGCAAGTAGTATCGGTAAAATAGCGATCATCATCGATGACATTGGCTATAATCGTCATAATCAAGCTTTCTTGAAATTGCCTAAGGCAATTACTTTTGCGATTCTTCCATTTACTCCCTACTCCACTAAAATCGCAAATTTGGCCCATCAACAAAGTCGTGAAGTACTGCTACATATTCCAATGCAAGCACATAGTCATAATCACCTCCTAGGCAAAGGTGCTTTAATGGAACAAATGACCAAACACAGCTTTCAACACACATTAAGCGGTGCACTAGATGATATTCCCTACGCCATAGGTGTAAACAATCACATGGGCAGTAAGCTCACAGAAGAAACTGTTCCAATGCAATGGACTATGGACCTATTGTCCCAGCACGGATTATTCTTTGTGGATAGCTTGACCAGTGCCAAGAGTGTTGCCGCTAAAACGGCTATTGCAGCAGGTTTACCCGCATTAAAAAGACACATATTTCTCGACAATGTACGCACACCAGAAGCGATGGATAAACAGTTTGATCAAGCCATTAAACATAGCTTAACAACACCCTATACCATTTTAATTGGCCACCCTTATCCGGAAACCCTAAGCTACCTGTCACAACGTTTAGGCGCACCAAATAAAGACTTTCAACTAGTCAAACTCAGCCAGCTGATACCTGAAAAACAGCGTATGATGTTAGACCAGAAAAAAGTACAATATGATCATCAACACTTGCTTTACCCTGAAGTAATACCAATTATATTAAATAAGTGATCTAGATTTTGCGTAGGAAAAATGGCTTAGTGAAAGGCGTAAATTAAACCTTTCGAAGATTAACGCCAGACGTTAACTTCTTTAATGGTTATTCTCTTTACGAAATTTACAACGAAGAAATAAAATTTTTAACAAGCAAAATAGAGCAGTTAATAAGTATGATTGGTATAAACCCCCTAAAAATACAATAAATATATAATAGTGAGCACTGTATGCGATTATCCGTTTTTATTGCTGATACTTTATCAACGCAACTAGTCATCGATTTACAAAAAATTTACGGCAATTACTTGCCAGCCACCTCATTAACCACTGAAGCGATCACCGAGCAATTAAATGACTCAACGTCTCGCTTATTTTTAACTATGTTTAATGAGCGCCATATTGGTGGAGTTAAAGTACAAATTACAGGAACAACAGCCACCCTATCTCAATTACAAATTAGAGATCTGACACGCCGCCGTGGTGTAGGTAAAAACCTATTAACACAAGTTGAAAAACAGCTAAAAGCAGAAGGTGTGGCACAAGTTGAATACGCGTTAACAGAAGTTGATGAATCAGCATTATTAGCAACCCAAGCTTTTCTTGTGAATAGTGATTATCAAGTAAATGATGGGATAGCTATTAAAGCGATCTAAACTTAATTTGTGAGCCTTTAATTAATGCTATTTCAAATACAAAAAAACACACCTAGGTGTGTTTTTTATCAAAATTAAGAAGCTTTTAATTAACGCCCCGCTTCAGGAAAATCACCCAGCATCATACTTAAGATATACTGCATTTGAGTGCCTTTATTTATCGCTTTATCGCGCTCTAATTGAGTAAAGCCTTTAAGTGCAGCTCTCCAATAAATTTTCTTGCCTCGATTATCCAAAGCACTCAACATAAATGCTCCTTTTTTATAGCGAGGGTCTAAGCCTTTTTCCCGCACGGTATCAGGCACCAAGCCAAAACGTTGCTCCACTTGGTTATTGGCAACCACATCATCAGCCGCAAATAAAAAGCCAATCACCATTTCAGCTTGATCAGGGTTATCCACTAATTGATACCCTTTAGTACGCATATACTGTTCTATTTGCTGACGTATATACGGTGTTAACACCAACATAGTCGCTTCTTCTTTGGCTAACACAAAGTTGTAATCATCATCCCAACTGTAAGTCGTAAAGGAAGGAAGCACTTTACTCGGTTTACCGCTACTTACTAAGGTTAGAGGTTCAGGTTCGCTAACCTTTGCCTCTTTAACCACAGGTGTACTAGAACAACCCACTAAAACTAGTTGTACAGCCACTAACAGAAATAATAAACGCTTCTTCATCTTACTTCCTTACTCTTCGTGAACGAATGACGCGGCTTTTTGCATCACTTCAATACCAGAACCTGGAATATGGCCATTTTCACTTAAATGGCGTCGCCACGCACGCGCACCAGGTAAACCTTGAAATAACCCCAACATATGACGAGCAATACGATTTAAATGTACGCCTTGCGCCAACTGCCCTTCAATATAAGGATACATTTTTTCTAAAACTTCAAAACGTGTCAACGGCACTTTATCACAACCAAATAACTGCTGGTCAACCTTACTTAGAATATAAGGGTTAGCATAAACCTCACGCCCTAACATTACACCATCAAGGTGTTGTAGATGAGTTTGACAGTCTTCTAAGGTTTTAATTCCTCCATTAATCGCAATGGTTAACTCTGGAAAATCACGCTTTAATTGGTAAACACGCTCATAATCCAGTGGTGGGATATCACGATTTTGTTTTGGACTTAAGCCGCTCAACCACGCTTTACGTGCATGTACAATAAATGTGTCACAGCCCTGCGCTTTCACTTTTTCAACAAAGTCACATAAAAACTCATAAGAATCTAAATCATCGATACCAATACGGGTTTTAACCGTAACAGGTAAATCACAGGCATCACGCATCGCCTTAACTGCATCTCCGACCAATGCACCTTCTGCCATTAAGCAAGCACCAAAGCGACCATTTTGCACTCGGTCAGAAGGGCAACCGACGTTTAAATTAATCTCATCAAAACCGCGTTCAGCCCCAGCTTTAGCAGCTTGTGCTAAATCTAATGGCGCAGAACCACCTAATTGTAACGCTACTGGATGTTCCGCAGCATCTCTTTGTAAGTAATCGCCCTTACCGTATAAAATCGCCCCCGTAGTCACCATCTCGGTATATAGAAGCGTGTTTTTACTCATTAAACGATGGAAGTAACGGCAGTATTGATCAGTCCAATCAAGCATCGGAGCAATAGAAAAGCGGTTTGTAGGGAAATTTTGCATAAAACACCAAGATTAAAATGAAAGACGATCAATAAGCCAAATCAGAGTGTTATATCATTCACATTAAAGAAGTGATTGCTACTAACCTGCAACTGGCATTAAAAGAATAATTATAACAGAAAACCATTGCTTAAAAACGCCATTTAATCCTTGTGTAAAAGCAGAGGTTTAATACTGAACATTACTATCACAGCCTTTTACCTTTCATCCAAACACAGTCTAGGGACCAAAATCACACTTTTATATGCGTAAAAGTGTATCAAATTACATTTTTCTTCATCTAGGTGGGGCAACAGAATGGGGTTAAAGAGTAATGAAGAGAGCAAGTGGAGATGCCGTCTGTAAAAACTAGATAAAACTTCCTAGTTTTCTATAAACCGAAATCAGTCACCTTGTTATTCAGAGCAATTAGGTTTGAAGCGAATGTAAACATGCGATTATAAGCCATACTAGTACTTAGCTAAACACTCTTTAGTAAAAATAAAAAACGCCCTTGTACTTAGTACAAGGGCGTTTCAATAGACATTAAATAGTTACTCTATTAATGAATAACCACCTTGGTTATTTAACTGGCTTTTCAACTTCAGTTAGCATGCCTTTCATTAAGCTTACACAACCAATCAGTAGGATTACTGTAAACGGTAGTGCTGCAATGATAGTGATAGATTGCAGTGCTTGGATAGATTGTGTACCACCGATCCATAGCATCACCATCGCAATTAAACCTGAAATAATGGCCCATACTATTTTTTGCTTCATTGGCACTTCTAATTTACCACCAGCTGTCATGCTATCAATAACGATAGATCCAGAATCTAGAGTGGTTACGAAGAACACGACAATCAGTACAACAGCAATAACAGATAAGATGTCACCAATCGGGTAAGCATCTAACATGTAGAATAAGCTTAGTGACACATCTGTAATGCCTTGCTCTGCCCCTAGTAAACCGACCTTATCGATAATTTGATCAATGGCTACGCCACCAAATACTGACATCCACAATGTAGTGACAACTGTAGGGATGACGAGTACACAAACCAAGAATTCACGGATAGTACGCCCTTTAGAAATACGTGCTACAAACATACCAAAGAACGGTGCGTATGCTACCCACCATGCCCAATAGAACACAGTCCAACCATGTAACCATGAGGTATCATCACGACCTGACGCTTGGCTTAATGGAACGATATTTTTCACGTAACCAACCACTGCTGTTACTAGTGAATCAAGTACAGTAGTGAAGTTTAATACAGCGATTAAACCTAGGAAGATAAAAGCAATCACCATGTTAATGTTACTTAACAGCTTAACTCCGCCGTCCATCCCACGAGTCACCGATAAAATCGCTAAGCCCATGATCAATACAATAATAAACTGTTGTAGATATAAGCTATTTTCAAAACCAAATACATGGCTGATGCCACTCGCAGCTTGTGAACCACCTAAACCTAACGAGGTTGCTAGACCAAACAAGGTTACTAATACCGTCAGTACATCAATCACATCGCCCATCCAGCCCCATACTCTATCGCCTAAAATAGGGTAGAACACAGAACGCATCGATAGTGGTAAACCTTTGTTATACACAAAATAAGCAAGGCATAATGCCGTCATGCCGTAGATTGCCCAAGCATGTAATCCCCAATGAAACGCCGTTGCGCCTAATGCAAGTTCACGACCTTCAGGCGTGAAAGGTGCAGCATTCAATGGTGTTCCATACCAGTTTGTATAGAAAGCCGTTGGTTCTGCTACCCCCCAGAAAATTAAACCAATGCCCATACCGGCAGCAAATAACATTGCAATCCATGAAGTGGTTGAATAGTCCGTTGTCGCTTTATCTCCACCTAAGCGAATTTTACCTAAAGGGGAGAATGCGATGCCTACTGCAAATAGCAGTAAAATATTTGCTCCCCACATAAATAGGAAGTCGAAATTAGATAAAACAGCGCCTTTAATTGAGTCAATTGCAGCTTTTGCATCTGCTGGCTCTAACATTAATAGGGTAACGATAAAAAGAATTGATAAAGCTACTGAAGCAGTAAAAACGGTGTTGTGGACATCAAAACCCCACTTATTAATATTGTCTTGGCCTACTTGATAATCAGTAGATTCTATACTGTATTTTTTAGATTTAAATTTCATAACTTCTGATATTTAGCTACCCACATTAGTAAATAGAAACATCAGCTCCATATTAAATTAATACTTAAATTAGTTATTACGTACCACAAAGAGTGGTAACCAATCACTGTCGTTTTTTATTTTTAGACTATTATGCTTAATAATAAGCGCGGTATTCTAGCATAAAAAAAAATTCAGAAACCCATTACCATAAGACACTAATTTATATAGATGAATAAGGTTTTAATCTGTAAAACATTTTCATTATGTTTATAAAATAAACCATGATTAATTTAATAGTCAATTTGATAATCAACAACCACTTCACCCCAACTTAACGTGAGGTCAGCGATAATATGGTGCGCACTAAGCACTTTCTTCACAGGTAACTCTGCCATTGGTGCTAAGGCATGATTAAACAACTCTAACGCACCTGGCCCTGACCATGCCTCTTTCACGATAACATCTTGCATATGATACTTAACTAATTGCGTAATCAGCGGCGTGTTATCTACATTAGGAATAATTTTTAATAGGTAACCCGGCTCAGTTTCCATGCTCTGTTTTACTTGTTCAAGATCCATGGCATGCCATTTGTAGGGCATAGTCGCTCTGGCTATTTCACATTTGCCAAAAAATACTCGTCCTAAAACACAGTCTGAATCGCACAATAGCTCTGGTTGTGCATACTTTTTAGGAAAGCCCCAAATTTCACGACCCGCAGCAATGGCCGGGAAGTTATTTAAATACATTTGATGAACATACTGTCCTGGTTGCCCGTTTAAGGTAACAGGAATAATCTGACCAGACTCTGTGAATGAGCCAAACCCTCTAAAGTCTTCCATCTTAATCACTTCAAACTTAACGATCGGTTGGTCGAATTTCAAAGGCTCAGGTACAACGCCATCCAATGCACTGCGGTCGGTTTCATAAGTCACAATAAAGAACTCCCTATTGATACATCGTACTTTATCTGGTCCTACTGTTGGCGCTGTAGCGGGCATCGAGGTAAGTTGTTTAATTTTATCAAAATTCATTGTTTTTTCGGCCTGTCTTAGTATCGAAAATAAAGGTGTATTGTTATGTGTTTAATCTAGGCTGACAAAGGAATTAAAAGACAGGGGTATAACTTTATGGAATGCAAAAAAATACCGCGTTTACAGAGTAAACGCGGTATTAAATTAGGAACACTTAAAGGTTAAGCATTTACTGTTTGTGTGTTGTCTGAATGCGCCTCAGCGGCATCATTGATGTCACGACGTTTACGTTGTAATCTCATGATAATAAACAATAATAATAGCGCTGGTACATAGAACCATTGTTTAGCAGGGCGCACTACTGGCACACCTACATCGACAATAATTTGGTCAAAATCAAAGCCGACTTTTTCAGCAGTACTATCAAAACCAATACCATCAACCATGATTGAACCATCTTCCTGTGGAAGTAGCTCTAAACCATAGTTTTCTAGACGCTCTTGGCCTGTTTCACCTTCACCAACCAGCATTAACATGGTGAGTGTCACTGGGTCACCCACATCATTTTGGCCGTTAACTAATACACGTAACTCAGTCCCCGGATCAACCTCTTCCATCACATTGACTAACTCAGTACCAGCACGCTCATCATAAGGAGGGATCACATAGTCCATCCAGAAACCTGGACGGAATAACGTGAATGCAATAATCAATAGTGCAAATGATTCCCACAGTTTTGATTTAGCGATAAAGTAACCTTGTGTACCTGCGGTAAATATCAACATCGCCATGGTGGCGGTAATAAATATCGCTATCCCTTCTAAGAAGGTCACATCCATTAACAATAAATCGGTGTTAAAGATGAATAGGAATGGCAATAAAGCGGTACGCAATGAGTAGAAGAAGGCAACAAAACCTGTCTTAATTGGATCACCACCCGATACCGCTGCCGCCGCAAAGGATGCTAAGCCTACCGGAGGTGTTACATCAGCCATGATCCCGAAATAAAACACAAACATGTGTACTGCAATCAGTGGCACGATCAACCCATTTTGTTGGCCTAAACTAACAATCACAGGTGCTAATAAAGACGATACAACAATATAGTTTGCGGTAGTCGGTAAGCCCATACCTAGAATAAGGCTGAGAATACCTGTCCAAACTAAGATCAACATGATCTGTCCCATGGACAAGAATTCAACCAAGGCAGCCAGTTTTAAACCAATACCCGTTTGTGATACCGCACCAACAATAATACCGGCAGCAGCTGTTGCGATAGCAATACCGATCATATTTCTTGCACCAGTGATCATACCGTCAATCAACTCACTAAAGCCTTGTTTTACCATACCTGATGTTGATTTTTTACGGAAGAAAGCAAATAGGTGACGTTGTGTTAATAGAATGAAAATCATCAGAGAAGTAGCATAGAATGCAGATAACCCTGGTGATTTACGTTCGATCATCAGGCACCAAATTAATACCACAACAGGCAATAAGAAGTGCAATCCAGACTTCACCGTTGGGCCTGTCTCAGGCAAGCTAAGTACTGGCGAATTAGGATCGTCCATAACTAAATCAGGGTAAGCGGAGCTGATTTTTACCAATACAACATAGGTTATTGCAACTAATGCAGCCACTACCCAGAATAGTAAATCAGGTGCAACAAAAGACTTCAACAAGCTAACTACAAAGAACAAACCAAAGGCACCAATGACTAAGTTACCTAATACAATTGCACCGGTAGAAATAGTGTTAGCTAACTTATCTTCACTGGCCTTTGCTTTGAGCTTTTTAAATACTAGGTACTGAATAGCAATAACCGCTAATACTAAACCTAAACGAGCTTCAGTCGTTGCTAATGCCTCATACAACTCAGATAAGTAAAAAGCACCACCTGCTAATGCAATGATAGGTAACAGTGTCATTGCCCAAGAGATTAATACGTCTTTAGCCGTTTTAACTTCACCTTCACGTGTTAAACCTTTCATATTTAGCTTCATCGCTTCTAAATGCACGATATAAACCAATGCAATATAAGAGATGATAGCCGGTAAAAAAGCGTGTTTTACTACGTCAAAGTAAGGAATATTCACATATTCCACCATTAAGAACGCCGCCGCTCCCATTACTGGTGGCATGATTTGACCATTAACCGATGAAGCAACTTCTACAGCGCCAGCCTTTTCAGAAGAGAAACCAACACGTTTCATCATCGGAATTGTAAAGGTACCTGTGGTTACTACGTTAGCAATCGAAGAACCAGAAATAAGCCCAGTCATACCCGATGCAACTACTGCTGCTTTTGCAGGACCACCACGTAGATGGCCCATTAAAGAGAAAGCAACTTTAATGAAGTAGTTACCTGCACCCGCACGATCTAATAACGCACCAAACAGTACAAATAAGAATACAAGGTCCGTTGATACGCCTAGCGCAATACCAAATACGCCTTCAGAAAATAGCCATTGATGGTCCATAACACCACCAAATGTTGAGCCTTTCCAAGCAATCAACTCAGGTGCATAAGGCCCTAAGAAGGTATAACCTAAGAAAATCATAGCAACCACCATCAATGGTGGACCTAAGGCACGTCTAGTGGCTTCTAGTAAAGTCAGCATTCCCACAATAGCCACACCGATATCCACAGGATTAGGCGCACTTGGGCGGTCGCTTAAGCGAATGCCAAAAATACTATCCACTAACATGGAATCAGCAATAAATGGATACAAAGCACAAAGGCTGGCAATGATCGCTAATCCCCAATCAGCCATTGGTACTTTGCTGCGTGAAGAAGCTTTAAAAGCTGGATAAGCAAGGAAGGCTAAGAAGATAGCAAACCCTAAATGGATTGATCTTGCTTCCCCACTTGAGAATACACCCCAACCAAATAAGAAAGGCAGAGGAGATGCGATCCAAACTTGGAATATAGACCAAGTTAACGCCACACCCGCCATCAATTTAACTATCTTTTGATTGGTTGGATTTCTTCCTCCGGTATCAGTGGAAGCGACGAGATCTTGTAATTCCTCATCATTCATTAGTGTTTTTTCAGTCATCAGAAAATTTCCTATTGATACGCATGACAATGCGATCTTGTGTTACTAGAGATCATTCTAAAAATGCGTAATTGATGCTTTAGATTATCTATATTGATATCCACTATAATCGGTAAAACTACACCGCTTACAGTTGAGATATACCGAAATTACTTATTGAATTGCAATCACTTTTTTAGTTTATTGATAGTAAGTAGTTTTGGTATATCTGCTTTTTTAAAAACAAAAAAGCGGAAGTATAACTACTCCCGCTCTATTTAGCTAAGGGTTAGATTACATCCAACCTTTTTCTTTGTAGTAACGAATCGCGCCTTCATGAAGTGGAGCAGATAGATTTTTAGTGATCATATCGCTTTCTTTCAGGTTAGCAAATGCAGGGTGCATCTTCTTGAAACGTTTAAAGTTTTCAAATACAGCTTTCACCATTTGGTAAACTGTTTCTGAATCTGTTTTAGTTGAGCTAACAAACGTAGCCGCTACACCAAATGTTGCTGTATCAGTGTCAGTACCTTTGTACATGCCTGCTGGAATACTTGTCATTGCGTAGTATGGATTATCAGACGCTAACTTTTGAGCAACGTCATTATCAACAGGTACCAATACTGCATCACAAGAAGTGGTTGCTTCTTTGATTGAACCATTCGGATGACCAGCAACGAACACGATTGCATCGACTTTACCGTCACATAGTGCAGCCGCTTGCTCTGAAGATTTAAGTTCAGACGCAACAGCGAAATCACTCATTTCCCAGCCCATTTTGCTCATCAATACTTCCATCGTACCGCGTTGGCCTGAACCTGGGTTACCTACGTTTACTTTTTTACCCTTTAGATCGTCAAAGCTTTTAATACCTGCATCTGCACGAGCAACAACAGTGAACGGTTCTGCATATACAGAGAATACAGAGCGTAATTCTTTAAATGCACCTGCAGGGAATTGCTCTGGCGCAGTACCGTTGTATGCATGGAACTGCCAATCTGATTGAGCAACACCCATATCAAGGTCGCCAGATTTTAGACCGTTAATGTTAGTTACTGAACCACCTGTTTTGTGAGTACAGTTAATTTCGTGCTCAGCTGTACCACGGTTTACTAGACGACAAATAGCACCACCTACTTGATAATAAACACCCGTTTGACCACCAGTACCAATTACTACGTGTTTAGTTTCTGCAATTGCAGAACTTGCCATGAATGTTGCGCCTACAGCCGCTGCCATTGCTAATTTTTTTAAAAACATATTTAACTTCCTTTTAGATTTATTTCGGTGGTACTTTCCTATATAGACAAGCAAGAATCAAGCCTATAGAGGAAAATATGTGGACTCTCAAGTCCTTACAGAAAGGGCTGTATTAAACTCAAACACATTGCTTATTAAACAACCACTTACATGTTCTTTTTTGGTGCGTTAATTTTATTTTTGCACCATTTTAGAGCTAACTGCCTGCCACTTTTATTTTGGTTTTGCGATGCACCAATCATGTTTATGAATACTTACTTTATAATGGTGATGATTTATGGCCTTTATCGCTTTAAATTCATACAGGTAATACTGAAACAAACTACAAATTACTTGCTTAAATAATGCTGAAAAGCTTAACTATAACCTCAACTAATTAAGGAGAAACTCCGTGCTTAATGAAACCACTTTACCCTCAATAAAAGCATTACGTACTTTTGTGGCGGTGGCCGATAACATGAGTTTTTCAAAAGCAGCACAAGCGCTTTTTGTTAGCCAAGGCGCAGTGAGTAAAAATATCTCCTCCTTAGAAAAACAACTTGGGCAACCGCTATTCAATCGACGTTTAAACGGCATTGAATTAACCAGTGCAGGTGAACAATATCTACCTAAAATCATTGAAGCACTGGAAATTATTCAATATACGACTGAAAGCTTAGTTTTGATCGATCAAGTGGAAGAAGTTTTATCATTAAATGTCACTCCTTCTTTTGCTAGCTTATGGTTAATTCCACATATACAACAATTTTATGATCTCAATAAAAATATTCGCGTCAGAATAAAAACCGGTGATGGCATTATCAAAAAGACCAATGGAGAAAGTGATATCGCCATTCGTTGTTTATCGGTGTCGGCTCATTATGAAAATGCCACACTATTAAGAAGAGAAAAGCTAGTGTTAGTCGCTTCACCTCAATTGTTGGCTAGTAACCCCATTAATACAATACAAGATGTGCAGCACTTTGATGCTATTTTCCATATCACTCGACCACGTTTATGGGAGCAATTTAAGAAACAAAATCAGTTAACCTTTAGCAGTAATTATAGTTGTACTGGCTTTGAACATTTTTACATGTCTTTAGAAGCGGCAAAAGGCGGATTAGGATTAGCACTTTTGCCTGACTTTATGGTGCATAAATCTTTAGTGAGTGGTGAACTCATTAACCCACTTAATATCAGTATGGATACGGATTATGCTTATTATGCTTTTATACCAAGCTACCGACTCTCCTCTCGAAAGATTTATGAGTTTAAACAATGGATCACCGCCAATTTAGGTCAAAATATCGATTTATAATCCCATTAACTTATTATTGAGAGCGCAAAATTTGACGAAAACTATCAGCGTTATGCAAGTCGATATTTAATAAGCTACTCACTACCTTAATATCGATAATTTGTTGTGCATTACTGTCGGCAATCTCACCTTTACTATTGAAATGATTATTTTCAAAACCGACACGAACATCCCCCCCCATCAACATGGCACTGACCAAGCATTGTTGCTCTTCAGGACCAAATGCACAGGTTGCCCAGCGCGTTTTTACTGTTAATAATTGCTCGTTCAGAAAAGGTGCAAGATCAGTAGCTGAAGAACGTAATTGCTTATGATAACGTCCCAACACTAATAAAATATGGTGGTTTTTACTGGGCAGAACCCCTTGTTTGATCAATGAAAAATAGCGTTGTACATCTTCTACCGAGTACAGAATATATTGAGCAATGATGCCACTCTCTTCTACCCAATGAAAAAACTGCTGCGCAACCGACAAATATGAGTCATTGGGAATTAACTCTTTCAGAGCAAAGGAGGCAGCTTCGGGTAGCGTCTCTTTGATTAACAACATTTGTTGTTCTGGTTGATATTGCCCAACCGCTTCAGTGGTTAATTGTACAATAATCGACTCACCAACAGCTTGCTTAACCGCTGTTAAGGTCTTGATATTGTCATTTATCTCTAAAGAATGCAGGCCATTTTTATCACGCGCATGTAGATGCACCATGGCAGCACCGGCATCGCGACAAGCAATGACATCCTGTACAATTTGCTCGACTGTGATAGGTACTGCAGGATGATCTTGCCGCGTTTTACGTGCGCCATTGGGCGCAACAATAATCGCAGCTTTATGCACTTGTTCAATGATCATAATGCCCAACCTTGTGCTGCTTCGATCAGCGCAGCTTTATGCACTTGTTCAATGATCATAATGCCCAACCTTGTGCTGCTTCGATCAGCGCTGCTTTCAATTTACTCACCAACTCATCAAGCTGTTCATCATTAATGATAAATGGCGGAGCTAATAGAATATGGTGCCCTGCACGGCCATTAATGGTACCAGCCATTGGGTAACACATTAACCCGTGTTTCATGGCCAACTTCTTCACTACTTTATTCGCTTCAGTGGTTGCAGGTAATGGCATCTTGCTCTGTTTATCGGCCACCAGCTCAATACCAATAAATAGCCCTCGCCCTCTTATGTCGCCAACATAAGATAAAGACAGCAAAGCTTCTTTTAACTTAGCGCGTAGTTTTTTACCTTGCTCCTGTACTTTATCTAACAAGCTTTCCGACACTATGGTCTGTATTGTTGCTAATGCAGCGGCACAAGCAACAGGATGTGCCATAAACGTATGCCCATGCTGAAAAAATCCACTACCATTGGCAATGGCGTCGTAAATTTTGCTACTGATCACCACACCACCAATAGGCTGATAGCCTGCTCCTAAACCTTTTGCAACGGTCACTAAATCAGGGACAATGTTATCTTGTTCAAAAGCATAAAAGGTACCTGTTCGACCAATACCACACATTACTTCATCAAGTATAAGCAGCACATCGTATTTATCACAAATTTCCCGGATACGTTGAAAGTACCCTTCCGTTGCAGGTAATGCACCAGCTGTCGCCCCCACTACTGGTTCAGCAACAAAAGCCATTACATTCTCAGCACCAAGATTTAATATTTCAGTTTCTAACTCATTTGCAACACGCAAAGAGTAATCTAACTCAGATTCATTGGCTTGTTGGTCACGGTATGCATAACAAGGTGCGATATGTTTTACTTCTGAAAGTAATGGAGTAAATTTCTCTCTGCGCCATTCGTTTCCACCCACGGCTAAAGCACCTAAGGTATTACCATGATAGCTTTGACGTCTAGCAATAAACTGCGTTTTACTCGGCTTACCAATTTCCACAAAATACTGACGAGCCATTTTTAACGCTGACTCAACAGCTTCGGATCCACCACTAACAAAGTAAACATGGTTTAACGGCTCTGGTGCTAAATCGGTTAACAGTTTAGCTAAATCTTCACTTGGTTGATTGGTAAAAAAACCTGTATGAGCAAAAGGAATAGATTCAACCTGTTCAATCATTGCTTGTTTTACTGCAGCATGGCTATGCCCTAAGTTTGAAACCGCAGCCCCTCCACAACCATCTAAATACTGCTTGCCCTGTTGGTCGAATAAGTAAATACCATTACCACCAGTAACGATTGGAAGTTCAGAGTGACAGTGGCGATGCAGAATGTGCGTCATGTAGCTAACCTTTTATAAAATATCAATTAAGAAAGCCTGATAATTATATTTTTTAGGTTGGTTTACAAAGGAATTAAAATCCACGGGTATGAAAAACAGGAATAATGCTTAAGCGAGCTGGGCTCAGCTCCACATGTTAGTCGATAATATGTGTTTTACGTTTTAGACATAAAAATATGATAAAACTGCAATAAAACTACAACAATCGCTTGTAATCATGCTCCCCAATATTTTTGTCTTCACTGTCATTATTTAAATAAGCCCCTACTGGGTAAAAGAATGAATGCAATAGTTATATTTTAAAAAAATGTTATTTGTGACCTCTGATTGATTAACAATTAAACAAGCGATCAGGTCAATAAATAGTCATTTAGAGTTAAAAATACACATTTTTTTAAAAAAATTGATGCATATTTCACAAAGTGAAGGTAATTTAAATAACAGGTTGACTGGATGGTCAACTAAATGGAATGAATATTAACAATATACTTACATTAAATTTACTAGGGAAAGAGCAATGCAACAGCCATATTTTAAGAAACGTTACCTATCACAAATTGTTACCTCTGTTTTAATCGCTGCATCACTCACAGCTTGTAATACCGATAGTAGTGATGATGAGCAAACTACTGATACCACAAATTATACGTTACAACTATTACATATGGCCGATATGGATGGCTCAAACGCGACAGCGCTAGACAACGCTGGTAACTTTGCAAGTAACGTGGATGCATTACGCGACCAATACCCAGATAACACGCTATTTTTAAGCTCAGGCGATAACTATATCCCTGGTGTACGTTATGTAGCAGGTAGTGATGAGTCAATGACCAATGTTGACGGCATCAACGTACCGGGTAATGGTAGAGCTGATATCGCAATGGTTAATGCAATGGGCTTACAAGCTTCAGCTGTAGGTAACCATGACCTAGATGGCGGTACTGAAGAATTTGCGTCAATTATTGCCGTAGATGACTCTTACCCTGGGGCACAATTTCCATACCTAAGCTCAAACATGATTTTTGCTGACGATGAAAATACTGCACCATTAGTCGTTGAAGATGGTTTAATCGCAAGTGAAATTCCTAACAGCTTAGCGTCATATACGATTATCGAAGTGGATGGTGAACAAATCGGTATTGTTGGTGCTACAACACCAACAAATGAAATTATTACCGATACCGGTGATATTACGGTTCTTCCTGCGAGTGACGATACAGCTGATCTTGCGGTATTAATACAAGCAAAAGTGGATGAACTAACCGCACTGGGTATTAACAAAGTTATTCTACTAGCACACATGCAAAGTATCTCTATCGAAGAAGAGCTAGCAACGCTACTAACTGACGTCGATATCATTGTCGCAGGTGGTTCAAATACACTACTTGCCGATAGTACAGACCGTTTATGGGATGGTGATACCGCTGCTGGAGAATACCCTGAGTTATTTGAAGATGCCGACGGTAACGATGTAGCCTTAGTGAATGTTGATGGTGACTACAAATACCTAGGTCGCTTAGTGGTTGAGTTTGATGATAATGGCAACATTATCGTAGATTCAATTGATGAAGATGTTAGTGGTTCATACATTAGTGATGAAACAATGGTGACGTCATTATCTGGTGAAGCAAATACAGATGTTGATAACATTGTTGATGCAGTGAATGACGTGATTATTGAATCTGAAAGTAATATTGTAGGTCATACTGACGTATTCATAAATGGTCTTCGTGCCTCGGTTCGCTCTGAAGAAACTAACCTAGGTAATCTAACCGCTGAAGCTAATCTTTGGTATGCAAACCTCATTGACGGTATCGATACGCAAATTTCTATTAAGAATGGTGGTGGTATTCGTGCCGAGATTGGTTACGCAGCTTACCCTGCAGGTTCAACAAGCGCTGAAGATCTAGAGTATTACCCGCCAGCTGCTTACCCTAACGCAGGTAAAGAAGAAGGTGATATTTCACAATACGATTTACAAACAGCTTTATCATTCAACAATGATTTAACAGTATTAGATCTAACCGCAGCACAGTTAAAAGAGATTGCAGAACATGCTGTATCTGATGTTACTGGTGGTCGTTTTCCACAAATCTCTGGTATGTCTTTAACCTACGATGAAACACAAACTGCACGTGAATTTAGTACGGTTACTGATGATGATGGAGTAACAACCTTAACGCAAACGGTTGAAGGTGAGCGTATTCAAGAGCTAGCTGTTGATACTAACGGTGATGGTGAATATAACTACACTGTGGTTTCTGGTGGTGAGTTAGTAGATGAAGATAGTATGACATTCTCAGTAATGACACTTACTTACATCGCAGAAGGTGGTGATGGTTACCCATTCCCATGTACAGCAGCAGGCGCAGATTGTAGTGAGTTAAATACAGATCTTAGTGACATCATGACAACTGAAGATCCAGGTAACTCAAGCTTTGCAGATACAGGTACAGAGCAAGATGCACTAGCTGAATACTTATTATACCTATATCCAGATGCTGATAATGCATACAACGAAGCTGATAGTATTGCAGATGAAACAGTGACTGATGAACGCATTATTCGTAGTGAATCACTATAAGTAATAGTTAACTAATCACACATTAACAAACCGCCTTGAACAGGCGGTTTTTTTATATCTAAAATTAGCTAATGGCTTTATTCAGATAGGATTTCATCTCTTGAGGGGGCACCATACTGCCGCCAGTGGCCCATATTAAATGCGTTGCATTGGCCATTTTATGCTTATCTAAGTTTAATCTTTGTAAATACTCAATGTTTGCAGACACTATCATCGGACCAATCACACCCGCGACCGCTGAAGGCTCTAGTTGTAAACCTTCTAAACGATCCATCTTTTCTAGGTAGTTATACATAGTTTGATCGGACAAAGTGTAATAGCCATCTATTAACCCCTGCATTGAACGTCCAACAAAACCAGATGCACGCCCTACAGCTAAACCATCGGCAGCGGTTATATTATCAATACCAATATCTTGCACCGAGATTTGATCATGCAACCCAGTATACACTCCTAATAACATACAAGGAGAATGTGTCGGCTCTGCAAAAATACAATGTACATGCTCCCCAAAAGCAACCTTTAACCCAAATGCAACACCGCCCGGCCCACCACCAACACCACAAGGTAGATAAACAAACAATGGGTGGTCTTGATCGACTTTAACTCCCAACTCAATAAACTGTTGCAATAAACGCTGACCTGCAACCGAGTAACCTAAAAACAATGTTTGCGAATTTTCATCGTCGATAAAGAAACAACTAGCATCCTGCTCAGCTTCTTTTCTCCCCTGCGCCACCGCAACACCATAATCTTGCTCATACTCGACAACATTAACACCATGCGCTCGTAACTTGTCTTTTTTCCATTGCCGTGCATCAGCAGACATATGAACAGAAACAGAGAAACCTAACTTAGCACTAATAATGCCAATGGATACCCCTAAATTACCAGTGGAGCCAACAGCAATGCGGTATTGGCTAAAGAACTGCTGAAAGGATTCAGAATACAACTTTCCATAATCATCCCCCTCTTCTAACAACCCTGCTTGTATCGCTAGTTTTTCAGCATGAGTTAAAACTTCATAGATACCACCACGTGCTTTAATAGAGCCTGCAATAGGTAAGTGACTATCCTTCTTCAACATCAATTGTCCAGATAAAGATTGTCCATAATCAAGCTGTAATTGCTTCTTCATCTTTGCGATTTCAACCACTTCAGATTCAATAATGCCGTTGCTTTTTACTGTATCAGGAAAAGCTTGCGTCAAATAAGGTGCAAATCTTGTGAGTCGCTCACTGGCTTCCTGTATATCTTGCTTACCTAGAGCAACTTGCTTTATTCCTTGTTCAACTGAGGTAATTTTAGGGTTGAACCAACTAGTTGGTTGTAATGCTATTAGCATTTTTAATAGAGGATAGTTATCAATTAAGTTATCTATATTCAATTTATTCACTGTGAGCCTTAGACATAACTAATTTAAATGAGCAATTAATGAGGGTTAAAAGCTGTTTTTGCACGCCTTTACTTTTAGATGCTAGACATCAACATCATGACTGATTAATAAAAAGCTGCAATCTAATTAAAGACTAGCGCTTTTTTGTAGCGATGTTGAAGATTTATCTAAATGTGGCAATAGCAGCCGCTAGTATCATTAACAATCAAACTTGAACTATAACCTTTTGCATAATTACCTAATACCGTTTCCACGTAACCATTAGAAGCGCTACATGCTAAACCAGCAGAATAAGGGCCAAAATAAAGTAAATTTCGCTGGTTATTAGTAATTAAAATGGCAGGAGTGGAAGGGACTAATGCCGCTAATTTTTCTGATACAACCACATTAATAACCTTAAAACCTTCAATAGCAGCTCGTTGATTAATTTCACCTTTATGATTATCGCTATATTGAGTGCATGAACAACCTTGGCTAGTGAAGTGAACAATTGTATCGCTTAAATCTCGTCCT
The DNA here is from genome assembly GCF_055808325.1 of Psychromonas sp. KJ10-5. Classification (NCBI taxonomy): domain Bacteria; kingdom Pseudomonadati; phylum Pseudomonadota; class Gammaproteobacteria; order Alteromonadales; family Psychromonadaceae; genus Psychromonas; species Psychromonas sp. KJ10-5. The sequence goes on from NZ_CM147864.1 coordinate 3,045,992, forward strand.
TTTAGCTGCTCTATCTCGCTTATTTTCTGCATTAATGAAATGGGATCTGCATCCGTTAGCTTCTGTTGGGGATCAAAGTCAGCTAAACGACCACTAATAAAATAGATAGCTGCAGCAATAGTTAAAACTAACCATATACCGCAGATAATGTAGTGAGTCGCTGTAACCTTACTATTTGAAGCGTGCAATGTTTGACTCTAATAATAAAACAGATTGAGAAATCTTAGCGGCTTCTTGCGCTAAGATTTCCACTTTGGCTGTATCACCTTTACTCAGTAGACTTACTCTTTCGGTACTCTGGGCAATATCGTTAGTTGCCACTGATTGCTCTTCTACTGCCGCAGCCACTGAATCTGCAATATCACTAGATAATGAGGCTAAGTCTGTAGCATGAGCAATCTTATTATTAGCTTTGGCTGCTACTTCAATCACTAACTCTACAGCACTAAGACATTGAGCCATTGATTGTGTCGATGATTGTGAGTGGTTTACTAACTTAGACAAAGTTTCATTTACTCTGGTTGTACTATCTTTTGTGCGATTTGCTAATGCTCTGACCTCATCAGCAACGACAGCAAACCCTCTCCCCTGTTCACCCGCTCGAGCAGCTTCTATTGCTGCATTTAAAGCGAGTAAGTTCGTTTGATCAGCGATACCAGTAATCTCAGACAAGACATTAGCAATCACATCACTTGAATTAGCCAACGCAGTGATTTCTACGCTAGTTTTATTAAGTGAGTCAGTGAGTTCGCTATTTTTAACATTAATCTCTTCGATGTGTTGATTTGCAGCTTGTGCAGATTCAGAGACTTCTTTCATTTGAGTACTTAATTGTGATGCATCCTGTGCAATTGATCCGACCGTCACAGCCATCTCTTCTACAGAAGAAGCAATATTCTCAGTTTCGGCTTGCCTATTAGTAGCAGAAATTTCGAGTTCCGTTTTCGCAGATGTTAAATTGTTTGAGTTAACAATAAATTCATTGGCCTGAGTTTTTACGCTGCTTACTACGTTATCAAGTACTGATAAAAGATCGTTAAATCCGCCTAAAATATTATTGCCACGACTATCTGTGTGTACTTTTAAATCAAGTGATTGATCATTCATGGTTAACAGCTGAGTTACCCTTGCTAGCTCAACCCCTACTCGACTATCATCATATAATACTTTGGCAATATAGCCTGCAATAATAGCTTCAATTACCGCATAAACGGCATGAATGATCACCGTCGAAAAAAACAATCTATCTTGGTCAAAAATGTATATATTGGCACCGTTAACTTGCATAAAGTAAAATGATAAATGATGTACTGCGACTAATAAGGTAGCTGAAATAAAGACTTTCCAATCACTAAAAATAATCAATATTGCCATTAAGATAAAAATCTCAAAATGTACTTCAATCAAGCCATTCATTTGATGAATATGCAAACAAGCAAAAACCATCGCAGCTAAAGCAGAAACGTGCTTAGTTAATGCAGCATCTGGAATACTTTTACATAGCCATAATGGTACCAACATAGCAGGCAAACCTATTAATATAGCCTCTAAGTAAGTCCCATATATAAAAGCCATTGCAATGGATTCAACGAATAATAATATCAAAATTCTTGAAAAAACTTGGTTTACTCTATTTACTTTATTCATTGTTTTACCTTACTTATATCGATCTATTTTTATAATTTTTATTATGGTGAAAAAGAGCGGAACCATACGGGAAAAAATGAGGTATAGATCATTTAAGTGCAAAAAATCACCTTGTTTTGATGAAATTTACCACAAACGAATACCTATTTATAATTACTTTATAATAAGTAAAGGTGAAAATAGAGAGGCTGAGCACAGAAAGGTCAAAAAAACCCACCAAGAGTGGTGGGTTTTTAATATTAAAGCAATATGAGGAACATTAACTAGCTATTAATTCATCTTCAGCTTGTGATAACAGCGCGAACTCTTCTTCTGCTGATTTAGCCACTAAGTTATTTCGACCAATGAATGTGTAATAAAGCATACCAATCACAAATAATACTAGCGTGAAATAGAAGGCTCTTACATCGTAAGCATAAACACCAGTTAATGCGACTAGTGATAATACAAACGAGATGCCTGACGTTACCACACCACCAGGTGTTTTATATGGACGAGCTAAACCAGGTTGGTTGATACGCAATAAAATGTGGCTACCTGACATCATTGCATAGGAAACCGTTGCACCAACAACCGCCATTGAAAGCATTAAGTCACCTTCACCTGTTAACGATAATAAGAATCCTAAAATACCAGGGAAAATAAGTGAGCGGACAGGCACTTTACGTTTACTAGTTAATGATAGACTTTGTGGTAAGTAACCAGCACGAGAAAGTGCAAAGACTAAACGACTATAACCGTAGATAATTGAGAAGAATGAAGCAATCAAACCCGCTAAACCTAATACATTTACCATAGTTGCAATATTTGGGTTACCTGTCATTTTTAACGCATCAACTAACGGTACTGCGCTACCAGCAGTCACTTGTGCACCAGCAGCACCAGCCACTAATACTACGACTAATATTGCAGTGAATAATAAGAAGATCATCGCTGCGATAATCCCTTTCGGTACATCTTTCGCTGGATCTTTTGCTTCTTCAGCAGCTAATGGTACACCTTCCACAGCAAGAAATAACCACATAGCAAACGGTAATGCAGCCCAAACACCGTAATACCCCATTGGTAGGAATTCAGTCCCGCCAATTAATGGTTCAATATCAAATAAGTTATCAACATTGAATTCAGGTAATAACACCACACCAGTGGCAATAATCGCTAATACTGCTAACGCACTGATCACCATCATCACTTTTAACGCTTCACCAGCACCAAAGATATGGATACCGATAAATACTAAATAGAACAATGCGTAAACAATCGGCCCGTCAAAACCTAATAACTCGTTTACCGATGATCCGATAAAAATAACAATTGCAGCAGGTGCAAGTGTATATTCAATCAAAACAGCTAACCCGGTAAGGTAACCACCAGCAGGCCCCATTGCTTGGCGTGCAAAACTATAACCACCACCTGCAGCAGGTATCGCAGCAGACATTTCAGCCAAAGATAACACCAGCGTTAAATACATCACGCCCATTAATACCGCAGCAATAACAAAACCGCCCCATCCCGCTTGCGCTATACCAAAGTTCCACCCAGCAAAGTCCCCTGAGATAACATATGAAATCCCCAGACCAGCAAGCAAAATCCAACCGGCTGCTCCCTTTTTCAATTGCCTTTGAGCTAGGTATTCTTGATTAGTAGACATAGTAGTTCCCTTCTTATAGTAATTAAGTTGTTGTTAATTGATTATTATTTATTTTTATAAGTGATTGTTTTTATTGTCTTTATCGTTTTATGACAAATTGGTTAAACTAAAATGCTGTGTGTGCTCTGTTTCTAACAATGAATCTTCAGATCGATCTTTTAAATTCACTCCCGTTAAAGACAGGCGACGTGATTCATTAAGTAAATAGATACTCTTATGCACAGCAGCCTGATATTTCAGCCCTTCAGGTCGTATATTAGAAATGCAATTACGCATTGAATCTTCCATGCCTCGTTGTGCTCCCCAAGTTAAGTACAACCCCATACTGTCAGGTGAACTTAATCCAGGGCGCTCACCAATCAGCAACACCACTTGTTTAGCATTCAACGCTTCACAGACATCATCTCCCACTGCAACTCTCCCTTGTTGCACCACACAGATAGGAGCAATTTTCAGCTGTTTAGGAAATTCTTCTTGTAAGCGGCTAATGAACAATTCAACAAAGGTTGTGGCATGATGACTAATTGCATAGGAAGAAAGCCCATCAGCAAGCACAAACACTAGGTCATATGCTTCACCATTCAAGGCTTCTAAGCGTTCAATTGAAGGTCTATCTAACTGACGACCTAGATCAGGGCGTTGAAGGTATTCCATACGATCAGTTGCTTTGCTATGTAAGCGTTGTATTGGTAAGTAAGGGCTCAGTACTTGTGATTGTTCAAATTGCTCTGATAATTTATCCACATCAAGCGGTACATGAACGGCATCAATTGCTTGTGCATGAGAAAGTTGAAAACGTAATAGCTCAGAGGTTGGTAAACTAGTACCTGCGCGCCCTAAACCAATACGAGCATCGGTGAATTGACGTAATTTAGCCCAAGGGTCTTGGTGTACGCTATGGGGCTGTTTTACCTGCTCTGTTGAATTAGGTTTGCTCATGACAACTCCTTAATCAGGTTCAGTGGTTTTGCAAAGCTATCTGGCAACGTAGAGCTTAGCTGAGTAGCATTATTTTCAGGCGAGATTTGCATCTTTTTAAGCCACTGATCAAACTCAGGTGCTGGGCGTAAGCCTAATGCTTGGCGGGCATACAAGGCATCATGAAAAGAGGTCGTCTGGTAGTTCAACATAATGTCATCAGAGCCAGGTATGCCCATAATGAAAGAACATTCAGCAACGCCTAATAAGGTCAATAAATTGTCCATATCATTTTGGTCTGCATAAGCATGATTGGTATAACAGATATCACACCCCATCGGTAAACCTAATAGTTTTCCGCAAAAATGGTCTTCCAATCCTGCACGGATAATCTGCTTACCATCGAACAAGTATTCAGGGCCAATAAAACCAACCACTGTATTAACTAATAATGGCTTAAATTTACGCGCAACTGCATAAGCGCGAGTTTCACAGGTTTGCTGATCGACACCATGATGACCATTTGCAGACAACGCACTACCTTGCCCAGTTTCAAAATACATCACGTTATCACCTACAGTGCCGCGCTTGAGTTCTAGTGCTGCTTGATGCGCTTCATCTAACACATTGAGATTAACACCAAAGCCTTGATTGGTTGCTTCAGTGCCACCAATTGATTGGAAAACCAGATCAACAGGTGCACCTAGCTCGATTGCTTCGATAGTATTCGTAACATGCGTTAATACACAGGACTGTGTTGGGATCTCATAATGTTGAATAACATCATCCATTAGCTTCATTAGCTTCACCGCCTGTGAAACACTATCTGTCGCTGGATTAATGCCTAATACAGCATCACCATTACCGTACATCAAACCATCAAAAATAGTCGCTGCAATGCCACTTACATCATCAGTGGGGTGATTAGGTTGTAAACGTGTAGACAGATGACCAGGCAAGCCAATGGTATTTCTAAATTTAGTAATGATATTGCATTTTTTCGCCACCAAAATTAGATCTTGATTACGCATAATTTTACTCACCGCAGCGACCATTTCAGGGGTTAAACCAGCGCGGATACGGGTAAAGTCAATTTCAGTTGTCGTTTCTTGCAATAACCAATTCCGAAAGTCACCTACTGTGAGGTGTGATATTTCAGAAAAAGCCGCAGCATCATGCTCATCGATAATTAATCGGGTTATTTCATCTTTTTCATAAGGGATAAGCGTTTCTTGAAGAAATGTTTTTAATGGTAACTCAGCCAATAACATTTGTGCGACAGCACGCTGCTCTGCAGAAAGCGCTGCTACTCCAGCCAATTGGTCACCAGATCGCATTGGAGAAGCTTTAGCCATTAAATCTGCTAAACTCTCAAATTGATAAAGGTGACTACCAAGCTGATAGCGATAATTAGACATTTCTAGTACCTCAAAATAAAATTAGGCGCGAACTTTGCGCTCAATATAAACAGGTAACTGCGAAGAGTGTTCCAATTAAATAACGCAATTGCGCAACAATAAAAGTTGTTTAAAAACAAATAATTGAAATAATTATGCATCAAATTAATGCACTGTAATAGGAGGCGGTAAAATGGCAAATTCAAAGCAGCACCAAGTTAATACTTCCGTTGCACTAGAGCGGTGCAAATCCTTTACTTTTGATGTTAACCAACAAGCTGAAAGCTTACGACAATGGGAACAACGCTATAATCAGCATAGCAATGGTATATTTAGTGGTTATTTAGATGAGTTGAAGTTACAAGGCATTCATTTTTTTGAAGAGTTTACTAACCGTACCTTACAACAGCAGTGCTGTGTTAAGCATGATAATTTATGGTTAGGATTTTCTTTACAAACACAGCGCCCTAAAATCAATAACAGTGACGTATTAGCAGGGCAAATAATGACTCGCCCTTCAGGGATTGAATTTGAGTTAATTACCCCACCTGATTTCCATATTTATGGGTTGGTGATCAATAAGCATAGCTTAGACACTGAGATGATTGGGGCAGATTACGATCTTTGGCAAAATAAAAGTACACACTTACAAGTATCCAAGCCTACGTCTTATGTTAGTTATGAACTAGCCAAATTAATCAGCTTGTTATTAGGTAATAGCAATTCCCCTATGGGGAGCACTCACTTACTTAAAGATTCAGATCCTTTAAGATTAAATCATTTAACACCTTTGATCTCTTCAAAAGTGGCAGATCTCTTAATGCAAACAGAATATCAGCATCATAATCTCAGCGTGTCTCAGCAAACCACACAACGAGTGATCACTGATATCACTGAGTATATTCAAGAAACAGGTAACTACCCTCTTACCATTACTGAATTATGCCAAATCAGCAATATCAGTCGCCGAGCGTTACAATACTGTTTTGAACAGGGCCTTGGTATCTCCCCCATTCAATACATAAGGGATTGTCGTTTAAACGAGATAAGAAGAATTTTATTAAGTGAAGATAACCAGCATAGTATTACAGACCTTGCGTTGAACTTTGGTTTTTTCCATATCAGTACTTTTAATGCTTATTACAAAGGATTATTTGGAGAAACCCCAACACAAACAATCCAACGTGCAAGCCATTACCACCACCCCGTGATTAGCCAAACACCACCGATAGTATTATAAATAAAGCCTAAGCACTTCATTCTTAAAAAGATAAGTAGGTCAATTAACATTCGAATTGAGTACTTTAATCTGCCAACGCTATGTTATTATAATGACTAATTTTATTGATAGAAGTAGTTATTATGTCTCATCCTTTGCTCGCTCGTGCCATCGAAATTTGTAAATCGAACAATGTACGCTTTACCCCTGTTCGCCAACAAGTATTTACTTTAATGGCAGAGCACCAAGGGGCTATTAGCGCCTACGAATTATTAGAGCAGCTACAAAAAACCGACAGTAAAGCAAAGCCACCCACAATTTATCGTGCACTAGAGTTTTTATTAGAGAACCATTTTATCCATCGAATTGAATCTTTGAATGCTTATTTGATGTGTTGTCACCTAGGTTGCGAACATCCAATGCAGTTATTGATTTGTGATAAATGTAAATGCGTGATTGAATTGAGCGATCCAATTATTGATGACGCATTCTCAAGTAAAGCATCGCAATTTGGATTTAATATCACTAATAAAGTATTAGAAGCGCACGGTGTATGTGAGCGTTGTATCTCATAAAGCAAAAAACCCTCAATATACGGATACATATTGAGGGAAACAGGGAAGACTTTATAAAATCGCTATCTTCATTAATTAGTCATGACAATTTATAATTAGTTCATAAATTATGCAAAGCTAATTTGTTTGTTTAATGAGCTTCATCCCAATTATCACCAACATCAGCATCGGCAATCAGTGGTACATCTAACTTAGCTGCATTAGCCATAATTGTTTGAATCTCTTTTGTATAAGATTCTACAGACTCTTCTTTAATCGCAAAGACTAATTCATCGTGTACTTGCATCAGAATTTGCACGCTGCCTTGTGGCTTCTGTTTTACCCACTCTGCCATGTCGATCATCGCTTTTTTGATGATATCGGCAGCCGTTCCCTGCATCGGTGCATTAATCGCCGCACGTTCAGCTGCTTTCTTTAGCATACCGTTTTTAGCATTGATATTAGGCAACTGTAATCGACGACCAAAAATAGTTTCTACATAAGCTTTTTCATTCGCTAGTAAACGCGTATCTTCCATATAAGTTAATACAGCCGGGTAACGACTGAAGTAACGATCCATGTATTTTTGTGCTTCTTGACGACCAATATTTAATTGCTTAGCTAAACCAAAGGCACTCATACCGTAAATTAAACCAAAGTTAATCGCTTTAGCGCTTCGACGTTGATCAACAGTCACATCATCAAGTGCAACAGAGAAAACTTCAGCGGCCGTTGCTTTATGGATATCTTTACCTGTTGAGAATGCCGTTAATAAACCTGCGTCTTGCGACAAATGCGCCATAATACGTAATTCAATTTGACTGTAATCGGCAGCTACAATTTTATAACCAGGTTGTGCAATAAAGGCTTGGCGAATACGACGACCTTCACTGCTACGAATTGGAATATTTTGTAGGTTTGGATCGCTTGATGATAAACGACCTGTCACCGTGACCGCCTGATGGTATGAAGTATGAAGACGACCTGTCTCTTCGTTAACCATTAGTGGTAACTTATCAGTATATGTTGATTTTAGTTTACTTAATCCACGATGCTCAATAATTAACTTAGGCAAAGGGTAAGTAAGTGCCAACTCTTGCAATACTTCTTCCGCCGTAGAAGGCGCACCTTTTGGTGTTTTCTTAATCACCGGTATATTTAATTCTTCAAACAAAATCGTTTGTAGTTGTTTTGGCGAGCTTAAATTAAACGGTTTACCTGCTTCTTCGTATGCTAGCTCTTCTAACTCTAATAAACGCTTCGCAATTTCATTGCTTTGTACTTTTAATAACTCACTGTCGATTTCAACACCGCCTCTTTCAATATCTGAAAGTACAGTTAATAGCGGCATCTCAATCTCATTCAATACTGTTAATAACTCAGGTGTTTCCTGTAAGCGACTTTGTAATTCGAGGTGAAGACGTAACGTAATATCAGCATCTTCAGCAGCATAAGGAGCTGCTTCTTTAATCGAAATTTGATTAAAGGTAAGTTGTTTTTTACCTTTACCGGCAATATCTTCAAAGCTAATGCATTTATGGCCTAAATATTTTAGTGCTAAGGTATCCATATCATGCTTGCCAGTGCTATCTAACACATAAGATTCCAGCATAGTATCAAAGGCAATGCCACCCAAGGTAATACCATGATTTAGTAATACACTGCGGTCATATTTTAAATTTTGACCTACTTTTTTATATTCATCTGATGACAAAACTGGCTCTAATAAGGCGAGAGTCTCTGTCAAATCTAACTGTGCAGGTGCATCAATATAGTCATGTGCTAATGGCAGGTATGCCGCTTCAATGATTGGATCAGCTTCTTCACCTACATTGGTTTGAATAGCAAAGGATAAACCAACAATCTTAGCTTGCATGTAATCTAGGCTGGTTGTTTCAGTATCAAAGGCGAAGATATCAGCTTGTTTTAATTTCTTAATCCACTGCAATAATTGCCCTTTGGTGTAGATAGTTTTATAGCTATCACGGTCAACCATTGATTTTGCAGCAACAAATGCAGGGTTCACTTGGCTTTCTTGCCCAGAAGAAGCTTTAGCCACTAAATTATCACCAGATAATAAGGATGCTAACCAACGTTTAAATTCTAATTTTCCAAATAGTTTAATCAGTTCATCAGTATCTTGTGGAGTTGGTTTGAAGTCGTCGTAACCCACTTCCAATTCGACATCTAACTTAATTGTCGCTAGTTGATATGATAAACGAGCCATTGCTTCGTTTTCTTGCATCTTTTTAGCCATGGTTTTACTACCACGGAAACCTAATGGTGCCAGTTTATCTAAGTTTTCATAGATGCTATCCATGTTGCCTAGACCTTGTAACATCGCTAAAGCGGTTTTTTCACCAACCCCTGGTACACCAGGTATGTTATCGACTTTATCACCCATTAACGCTAAAAAGTCGATGATCATTTCTGGTGGAATACCAAATTTTTCATTAACACCTGGTACATCAAGTACAGTATTAGTCATTGTGTTAATCAAATAAGTGTTTTCATCAACTAACTGCGCCATGTCCTTATCGCCAGTGCTGATTAAGGTTTTAATGCCTTTTTGGCTAGCCTGTAACGCCAGTGTACCAATGACGTCATCGGCTTCTACGCCGGGTACCGTTAAAATAGGTAAACCCATCGCTTTAATCACAGCATGTAAAGGCTCTATTTGACTACGTAAATCATCTGGCATACTAGGTCTGTTGGCTTTGTACTCAACATACATGTCATCACGAAAGGTTTTTCCTTTAGCATCAAAGACAACCACAATATGTGTTGGGCTAAATTGCTTTAACAAGCTTTGTAGCATGTTCACTACGCCATATACAGCACCAGTAGCTTCACCAGCTGAGTTGGTTAAATGTGGGGGAGAGAAAAATGCACGATATAAATACGAAGAGCCGTCAACCAGCACAAAAGGATTTTCAGGAACTACAGCCATAGATAACTACCAATCAAATAAAACGGGTAGATAGTATACCTATCACACTTAAAAATAGTGACCTCGTTTTTGTATAATCTGAAATTATACTCATTTGATTAAATGTATGAGCTACATTTTTCGCAGAAAAAATAGTTGAATTGATATAAATCACATCTCTATTTACGAAATTTATAATATAGGGTGAGTTGTTTTTAAGTAGAAGAATCGATCAACCTGTGTGTAGAACCGACATTCACCAATAAAAATACATTAATCGCTAAATACAAAAAATAAATAGTAGCCTACGAGGTGGCTAAAAGGTAAGTGGACATTCACTTTCGCTGTATAAACATCTGTGGATAACTCTGTTAATTATTTTATTTAAAATTTGACGTATAACAAAAAATAATTATTAACACTTAAATTTCAAATAGATGCAAATGACAGACACGCAAAAAACGCACATTTAACGTTTTTGTAAATGTGCATAACAAAAAGAATATATACCTAATTCAGTTTAATTTAGTCGCTATTTTAGCTAGTAAAATGACCAACAGGGTTAGCGTACATCTTCAGTACTGTTTCCTGTAATTCCGGTGGAATTGCTTGAATACGCGCTTTAAAAGCTGCTATATCTTGTGCCGACAGGTTATCTACATCTTGTTGCGCTGCAATTAAGTTAGATGGGTGTAGGAAATAGTTTTGGTAGATTTGCTTATCAATCTCTTCAGCCACTTGATCGGCATTTTCGAAGTTACCACTCAAAGGCTGACCAAATGCAACATGTACGTGCCCTTTCTGGCCAACAATACCACTTACAATACTTTCAATATCTTCAAATTGACTTTTATTGTATTGACCTGATTCAGAAAGCTCATATAACTCACGTGCTTTTTGTTGATCGCATGGGTCTAACTCATAAGAAACCGCAACCGGCACAATGTTTAATGACTTAATGTACTCATCAAAAGGTATTTTTTGCTTTTTACCATTAACATAAAACATTTTAATGATCGCAGGATCGGTTTTATCAAAACCATCCTTTGCTCTTCCCTCTTTCTGGGCAATCCAAATGCTACTATCAAATTTTAACGAAGTACTGATGTAATCAGATAAGGTCGATAATGACTTCATCATTTCACGTACCCCCGTCACAGAACGTTTTACGATAAAACTTTTATTCATGCGCATCAGGTCTGATACAAAAGGTTTACTTAATAAGTTATCGCCGATTGCAATACGTACCGTGTGGAAGTTTTCAGTGAACAATGCCCAGTTAACAAAAGACGGGTCCATTGCGATATCACGATGATTAGACACAAACAAATAATTTTGTTCTGGATCTAATTTTTCTAAGCCAGAATAAGTGAATTTAGTGGTCGTAGAATCAATCATGTGTTGCATATAAACACCGACTACTTTTTGCATTTTATCAATGCTGTCTATGCTTCCCCATTTGTATAGGAAATAACGACGTAACAAAGGCTTAAGCACAAATCCTAAACATTTTGATAACTTAGGAAAACGGAAGCTTAATATAGCATCCATAAATTCTTCGCTATTAATGACACGCTTGATAGCTGGTTGTATCTCTTGGTCATTGTAGGGACGAATATCACTAAATTTATCAATGTTAGTTGGCATATTATGATTCTCTAGAAAATGGATGGCGCATTTTACATGCTTTTAGGCATAACAGCGAGGAGATTTAAACGAATATACGGCTATTGTTGCTTGTTTTATAACCTAAATCAGGCCTATTGCACGCTTTGGAAGTTTAGTTTGATCCATCAATACTAATAATATCAGCTTATTACCCCACCTACTTTGTATTAGGTAGGGTAAAATAAAAGATGACTAGATAAAAGCAAAGGCATCGCCGTAGATATTATCGATCACTGCACCGCGTTTAATAAAGTCTTCACGCGCGACTTTAGCCATTTCAAAACGGCCTACAATGTAGATATCAAACTCAGAGAGATCTTCGAATTCATCTAATACGGCTTGGTGTACATAACCATGTTTACCCAGCCAATCTTCTTCAGGCAACTCCACTACAGGATGGAAATGGATATTGTTGTGCTCTTCAGACCAGCTTTTTGCTTGGTCTTCAAAATAGAAATGAGAGTACTCTTTAACCCCCCAGTACAGATAAACAGGGTTTTCTAAATTTGACTCTACAATCTGCTCTAGAATTGATTTCACGTAAGAGAATCCTGTTCCGCCAGCCATTAAAATAATAGGGCGAGTAGACTCTTCACGTAAATAAGCCGCGCCGTTAGCGATTTCGACGTCTAAAGACTCACCAGACTGCATTTTTTCAACAACTTGCATCGCATATTTGTTATCAGGTGTGGCACCAATATGTAGCTCAATCAACTCACTTGATGGTGTGTTTGCAATAGAAAAATGACGTTTGTCACCTTCTCCCATGATCACTGATACATATTGTCCCGCTTTAAAAGAAACAGCTTTCGTAGGGGCTAAAAATATACGGTATAAAAACGCATTTAACTTCTCGATTGAAGCAACATTACAGGTAACTTGTGGCATTCTTTTCTCTTTTATTATTGGCTAACAATATCTAACAGGCCGATGGCTTCATTAAGGTCACATTATGACAAAATATCTAGGTCATTCCAAAGACCATCTATTTTTTCTTTAACGTCTTTATCCATAACGATGGGGACACCCCATTCGCGCGTGGTTTCACCTGGCCATTTATTGGTGGCATCTAAGCCCATTTTTGAGCCTAATCCTGATACAGGGGAAGCAAAGTCCAAATAATCGATCGGTGTATTATCCACTAATGTGGTATCACGACTTGGATCCATACGAGTAGTAATTGCCCAAATCACGTCGTTCCAGTCGCGTACATTAACATCATCGTCACACACAATAATAAATTTAGTATACATAAACTGACGCAAGAACGACCAAATACCCAACATTACACGCTTAGCGTGACCCGGGTAACTCTTCTTCATAGACACAACCGCCATACGGTATGAGCAACCTTCTGGGGGCAAATAAAAGTCTACAATTTCAGGGAACTGTTTTTTAATAATCGGTACGAAAACTTCATTTAATGCTACACCTAAAATAGCCGGTTCATCAGGTGGACGGCCAGTATAAGTGCTATGGTAAATAGGGTCTTTTCGAGTCGTGACATGAGTGACTGTCATCACTTGGAAATCATCGACTTCATTGTAATAGCCAGTATGATCTCCGTAAGGCCCTTCAGGTGCTTCTTCACCCGGCATTAAATAACCTTCTAAGATGATTTCAGCGGTAGCCGGTACATCTAAATCATTGCTTAACCCCGTTGCTACTTTAGTTCTTGAACCACGTAATAAACCAGCAAATGCATATTCAGATAATGTGTCTGGTACCGGTGTCACTGCGCCAAGAATCGTTGCTGGATCGGCCCCCAATGCAACGCTTACAGGGAATGGTTTACCTGGATTTGCTTCTTGCCACTCACGGTAATCAATCGCGCCACCACGGTGCGATAACCAACGCATAATAATTTTATTTTTAGCGATTAATTGCTGACGGTATATGCCTAGGTTTTGGCGTTTTTTGTAAGGACCACGAGTAATAGTCAGCCCCCACGTAATCAAGGGAGCTACATCTCCAGGCCAACACTTCATGATCGGTAGTTTGGTTAAATCAACGTCATCACCTTCCATCACTACTTCCTGACACGCAGGTGATTTAACGCGTTTAGTAGGCATATTAAGAACTTGTTTGAAGATTGGTAGCTTTTCCCACATCGCCTTCACGCCTTTAGGTGGATCAGGTTCTTTTAAATAGGCTAACCACTCCCCCACTTCACGTAGTTCACTCACCTTTTCTTTACCCATCGCTAAGGCAACTCGTTCAGGTGTACCAAATAAATTGGTTAACACTGGAGTCTCGTGACCTTTCGGGTTTTCAAATAATAAAGCAGGTCCGCCAGCACGCAATGTGCGATCAGAGATTTCAGTCATCTCTAAATTAGGGTCAATCTCTTGGCTAATGCGTTTTAATAGCCCTTTTTCTTCTAGTTGATTTAAAAAATCACGCAAATCATCAAACTTCATTTTACCTACTTAACCTCCATTCTGGATAATGAAAGCATCTCTATATTTAAAAGCATAAAGTTATATTATTTATACAGTGCTGTAAGTTTTGCTTATCCAGACTGAGGTCACTATACCAATCATTCTGATTAAGTATTTAATTTTACTTATAAAATAACTTATCTCTAAACCAAAATATGCTTCATGTAATATCTTATTATTACGTGGGAAAAAATACTTTAGTTCAACTATTTAAGATAAAAAAAACGCTACCTAAGTAGCGTTGTTGTTTTATTTTATCGCCTAAAACTATTTAGCTTTTTGATTCTTCATTGCTTCAAAGAAGTCATCATTTGTTTTACTTAAACCCAGCTTATCAATCATGAATTCAGTGGCGCCGATTTCACCCATTGGATGAACAATCTTACGTAAAATCCACATACGCTGTAGTTCATCAGCTTTTGTTAGCAACTCTTCACGACGCGTGCCTGAACGAGTAATATCAATCGCAGGGTAAACACGCTTTTCAGCTAATTTACGATTTAAGTGGATCTCTGAGTTACCTGTACCTTTAAATTCTTCATAGATAACTTCATCCATTTTAGAACCAGTATCGATAAGTGCTGTTGCTAAGATTGTTAAACTACCACCCTCTTCAACATTACGTGCAGCACCAAAGAAACGCTTAGGACGATGTAATGCATTCGCATCAACACCACCGGTTAGTACTTTACCTGAACTTGGAATAACAGTGTTATAAGCACGTGCTAAACGGGTAATCGAGTCCAGTAAGATGATCACATCTTTTTTGTGCTCAACTAAACGTTTTGCTTTCTCAATGACCATTTCGGCTACTTGAACGTGACGATTAGCAGGTTCATCAAACGTAGAGGCAACCACTTCACCGCGCACTAGACGACGCATTTCTGTTACTTCTTCCGGGCGCTCATCGATTAACAGTACGATAAGTTCTGCTTCAGGGTGGTTAATTGAAATACTTTGCGCAATGTTTTGTAATAACATTGTTTTACCGGCTTTTGGTGGTGCAACGATTAGACCACGTTGACCTTTACCGATAGGAGAGACTAAATCAAGAATACGTGCTGTAATATCTTCAGTACTACCACTACCGTTTTCTAAACGTAAACGCTCATCAGGGTGAATTGGCGTTAAGTTTTCAAATAAGATTTTATTACGAGAGTTTTCAGGTTTGTTAAAGTTTACTTGCATAATTTTTAATAATGCAAAGTAACGCTCTCCTTCTTTAGGTGGTCTGATTTTACCTTCTACACTATCACCCGTACGTAAATTAAAACGACGGATTTGACTAGGTGAAATGTAAATATCATCAGGGCCAGCTAAATAAGAGCTGTCTGAGCTACGCAAAAAGCCAAAACCATCTTGTAGAATCTCTAAAACACCAGCACCGAAAATATCAGCACCACTTTTAGCATGGGCTTTCAATATTGCGAAGATAATATCTTGTTTTCTTAGACGGGCTAAATTTTCAAGCCCCATGGTACTTCCAAGCTCAACAAGCTCAGATACGGGAGTATTTTTTAATTCGGTTAGATTCATAATTGTTTTTGATGTTTTTTAAATTTGGGATAAAGGGTAGATAACGTGTTTGGATAGCGTAAATTCTGAATTGCTCATAATTTGAGCGTAAAGGTAACATTAATAATTGAAGCTGTCCAGAATGAAGATGAAGTGTTCTGCACTTAACCTTCATTCTGATTATAAATGATTAAACGTTAGCGTCTAAAAATTCAGTAAGTTGTGATTTTGAAAGTGCGCCGACTTTAGTCGCAGCAACTTTACCATCTTTAAATAGTAATAAAGTTGGAATACCACGGATACCAAATTTTGGTGGTGTATCGCTGTTTTGGTCGATGTTTAGTTTACCAACAGTCACTTTACCTGCGTATTCAACCGCTACTTCACTTAAGATCGGTGCGATCATTTTACAAGGTCCACACCACTCTGCCCAAAAGTCTACTAATACAGGACCAGATGCATTAACTACGTCAGCATCAAAACTTGCATCACTTAACGTTACGATATTTTCGCTCATTTTTCTCTCCAGAAAGGAATTTATTAATAGAAAGCTACTATAACATGCTCACCACTAAAATATATTTTTTGATATTTGAATCGATCTCAATATTTATTGCAAGTATAAACTGCTATGCTCTGCAAATGAATAAAACACACCTAACTCAAACAAAATTTTCAGACTTGCCTCTAGAGCCAAGTCTACTTTCAGGTTTAACCGCTAAAGGGTTCGAATACTGTACACCTATTCAAGCGCTGTCACTGCCAATTACCTTACAAGGTAAAGATATTGCAGGACAAGCTCAAACAGGTACCGGTAAAACCTTGGCGTTTCTACCTGCCGTATTCCATCACCTATTGGTTAACAAAGCACCTGAAAACCGCCGTAAGAACCAACCTAGGGCTATTATTTTAGCACCTACTCGAGAGCTTGCGATTCAGATTCATAAAGATGCAATGTCATTAGCAGACTCAACATCTTTACGCCTTGGTTTAGCTTATGGGGGCGAAAAAGTTGAAATTCAACAGAATAAACTAGAAAAAGGCGTTGATATTTTAATTGGTACTTGTGGTCGTATCATTGATTTCGCAAAACAAGGCGTTATCAATCTAGAATCGATTCAAGCTGTTGTCCTAGATGAGGCTGATCGTATGTTCGATTTAGGCTTTATTAAAGATATACGTTACCTATTCCGCCGCATGCCAGCGGCAGATCAACGACTTAATCTATTATTCTCTGCGACCTTATCTCATAAAGTACAAGAGCTTGCTTTTGAACATATGAACAACCCTGAACATGTGCAAATTGAACCTGAAGTAATGACTTCAGCCAATATCACAGAAGAACTTTTTTACCCATCAAATGAAGATAAAATGTTGTTATTACTTAGTTTGATGGAAGATGAATGGCCAGAAAAAGCGATTGTATTTGCTAACACTAAACATGCTTGTGAAAAAGTATGGGGTTATCTTGCTGGTGATGGTCACCGCGCAGGATTATTAACCGGTGATGTGCCACAAAAGAAACGTGAACAAATCTTGCAGCAGTTTACTGAAGGTCAAATCGACATATTAATTGCTACTGATGTTGCTGCACGCGGATTGCATATTCCAAAAGTATCTCATGTATTCAATTTTGATCTACCTGATGACTGTGAAGATTACGTTCATCGTATCGGTCGAACCGGTCGAGCAGGCGAAAAAGGGTTAGCAATTAGCTTAGCTTGTGAAAAATATGTATTTAATTTGCCTTCTATTGAAGAATATATTAAACATACTATTCCAGTGAGCGAATACGACAAAGATTCCCTATTAGACTCTTTACCAGTTATGAAAGTCACTAAATATAAAGTACATTCGAATAACAACCGTAAAGATAACTACCATAGGTCGCATAAAAAATAATATGACAGCAGCACGTTACACCATTATTGATTTAGGCTCTAACAGCTTCCATATGCTCACGGTCAGTAAGCAAGGAAATGGTTTTAACGTTGTTTCAAAACATAAGCAAAAAGTACGTTTAGCTGCTGGTTTAAATGGCGATAAACAACTTGATCAAACAACAATGCAAAGAGGATGGGCTTGCCTAGAAAACTTTAGATTGTTGTTAGACCAAATCAAGCCAGTTACTGTGCTGATCACAGCCACTGCAGCCCTAAGAATTGCGGTTAATAGTGAAGAATTTATTAAAGTAGCTGAAAAAATTCTTGGTCACCCTATTAATCTAATTTCTGGCGTACAAGAAGCTAAAACGATCTTTAAGGGCGTTTCCTACACGGAACAAACTGACAAAAAACTATTAGTAATAGATATTGGTGGAGCTAGTACTGAATTGGTATTAGGGCAAGGTAATCATGTTCATATTGCTAATAGCTTGAATATTGGCTGTGTCACCTGGTTAAGTCATTATTTCGCAGATCAGCAACTCAATAAATACAATTTCAACAACGCCATCAATGCAGCTCGACAAGTTATCTCAACAGTTAAAACTCAATACAGTGCATTTGATTGGGAGTTAACCTTAGGTGCTTCGGGTACCATTCAAGCAGTTAATGAAGTGAATCAAGCACAACAACTCAGCGATTCACTATCCTTTGAATTATTACAACAAATTAAACAACAGTGCATTGCCTGTAAAACCATAGAGCAACTTGATATTGTAGGCTTAGAAGCCTCTAGAGCGCCTGTTTTTGCCAGTGGATTAGCAATACTAATAGCACTCTTCGAATCATTGAACATTCAACAGATGCAACTGTCTAATGGTGCATTAAGGGAAGGTTTAATTAGCATGATGTTTAATAATCAAAGCGAATTTAATTAATTCAGACAAAACCTTTTCGATACCAGATAAATCAGCACTTAACCGTTGTATTATGTAAGGGTATGAAAATGAAACAGCTCAAGCTCACTACTTTATTAACACTGATCATGCTAATCAGCGCTTGTAGTACCTATAGCGTTGACACCACTCGTACCACTTTTTATCAAGAGCAATTTTCAACCACAGGCAATATCTATATCACTTCTGCTCAAGGTCTCCCAACAAACTCCCTAGAACTTATTAGCTATAAGCAAAAATTAGCAGATAAATTAAATAATGTAGGTTATGAGGTGGTTATAGACAAAGCGCAAGCAGACTATATTGCCACTTTTGATTATGGTATTGATGAAGGCGATACGTATTTTGTTACCGTACCCGTTATTCGTACTCATTCAAGGTTAATGCACCGAGGCAAGTTTGCTCGCTTACACCACAAAGATCGCCATAAAAAGATTAATAACGCTACAAGCAATATTATAACCACCTACAACCGTGTACTGGCATTAGATATCAGTAGTACGCAAGCAGATACTAGAATATATGAATCTCAAGTTAGAAGTATAGGTGAGTGTGAAATCATGGCTGGTGTATTTGACCAGTTATTAGAGGCGATGTTTACTGACTTTCCTGGCGAAAACGGGAAAATAAGAAAAGCTGACATTCCATATCAAGGGCAATGTGATGAATAACCCCTACATGCCCCCTAGAGCACCACTCTACATTTAAAGCTGTTTTCAGAGCTGATGATGAAATTTATAACAGTAAAAGATGTTGTTACTAACCATAACCAACGAACATAAAACTTACCAAAACGTCTAAATATGTAAAAAACGCTCTCTTTCACAAGAAAATAAACGCCCTAATCATCATCTATAACGAAAGTAATATTTTCTTTAATGAAAAGTTAATCATTGATATAATATTTAACTTACCCATAAAAAAATTAATCATACAATATGACTAAAATACATCTATTTAATTGATAAATAAGAAATATAAAGAGAAATAATTTCATAAAAAATGTTACAGCCTTTTTACCCTCCCAAACAAAAAACATGATCTAACCAACCAAAAAAAGCTCGATTTAAAACAAAATGCGAGCGAACGCTCAGAATAAATCTATTTTTGTAGTAAAAATGTTAATGATAAGTATCTTTGTGCACATTAAAACGCAGATCGTTAATTATCAAATAACAAAAGGAATGCAAAATGAGTAAACAACATTCATTAATGGGGCAGTGTCTCGCTGAGTTTATTGGCACCGCAATATTAATCTTTTTTGGTGTTGGTTGTGTAGCCGCATTAGTATTAGCTGGCGCAAACTTTGGTCAATGGGAAATTAGTATTATGTGGGGAATGGGGGTTGCTATCGCGATCTACTGTACTGCTGGTGTTTCTGGCGCGCATATTAACCCAGCTGTTACCATTGCACTTGCGTTATTTCATGGGTTTAACAAACAAAAAGTATTGCCGTACATTATATCGCAGTTACTCGGTGCATTCTGCTCTGCTGCTTTAGTGTACGCATTATATAGTAACCTATTTAGTGATTATGAGATCGCTCATAACTTTGTAAGAAGTAGTCAGGAAGCCCTATCCACCGCAGGAATTTTTTCTACCTACCCGCATCCATCAATTTCTTTAGTCACGGCATTTTTTGTTGAGTTTGTTATAACAACAGTTCTTATTTTCGCGATTTTAGCATTGGGAGATGAAAATAATGGTGCACCTCGTGGCCCATTAAACCCAGTATTAATCGGTGTATTAATTGCCGTTATTGGTGGTTCATTAGGCCCTCTAACTGGTTTTGCTATGAATCCTGCTCGAGATTTTGGTCCTAAATTATTTGCTTATTTAGCAGGTTGGGACTTTGCACTAACAGGTGCAAGAGAGATTCCATACTTCATCGTACCAATTGTTGCACCTATTTTAGGAGCCTGCTTTGGTGCATGGGTTTACCCGAAAGTTATTTCACCATACCTGCCAGAAGAAGGCTTTGGTTGCACTATTCCAAATGAGTGTGATTAAAAAATACAAATATGCCAATTTCAGTAACGGCACATGTTCAGATTAAATAGTAAAAAGGAAAATATAATGACAGACAAACAATATATCGTTGCTTTAGACCAAGGTACTACCAGCTCTCGTGCAGTAATTCTTGATCACGAAGCGAATATCATTAGTGTTTCTCAACGTGAATTTACACAAATTTACCCCCATTCTGGCTGGGTTGAGCATGACCCTATGGAGATTTATGCGACACAAAGCTCTGTATTAACCGAATCTTTAGCAAAAGCGAGTATTCGTAGTGACCAAGTAGCAGCTATCGGTATTACTAATCAACGTGAAACCACTATTGTTTGGAATAAAGAAACGGGCAAGCCGGTTTATAACGCCATTGTTTGGCAGTGTCGCCGTACAGCAAGCATTTGTGAGGAGCTGAAAGAGCGCGAAGGCTTAGAAGACTATGTCCGCGAAAATACAGGTTTAATGCTAGACCCATATTTTTCAGGCACTAAAGTAAAATGGATCTTAGACAACGTCGAAGGTGCACGTGAAGATGCTGAAGCAGGTAAGTTATTATTTGGCACCGTAGATACCTGGTTGATCTGGAAAATGACGCAAGGACGCGTACATGTTACGGATTACACTAACGCTTCTCGTACCATGTTATTTAATATCAACACACTACAATGGGATGAAAAACTGCTTGCAGAACTAGGTATTCCAGCATCTATGATGGCTGAGGTAAAAAGTTCTTCTGAGGTTTACGGTAAAACTAATATTGGTGGTGTTGGCGGTACGCGTATTCCTATTGCAGGTATAGCAGGTGATCAACAAGCTGCATTATACGGGCATATGTGTGTAGAAAAGGGCCAAGCCAAAAATACCTATGGAACAGGCTGCTTCCTATTAATGAATACAGGTAAAGAGAAAATAACCTCAACACATGGCCTGCTCACTACTTTGGCTTGTGGTCCGAAAGGTGAAGCAACTTACGCATTAGAAGGTGCAGTATTCATGGGGGGAGCATCAATTCAATGGTTACGCGATGAGATGAAAATACTCTCTGATGCTAAAGACTCTGAATACTTTGCGACTAAGGTTGGATCGTCAAATGGGGTATATGTTGTTCCAGCCTTTACTGGTTTAGGTGCGCCATATTGGAACCCTTATGCGCGCGGTACAATCGTTGGTTTAACACGTGGTACTAATGCAAATCATATTATACGTGCAACATTAGAGAGTATTGCTTACCAAACTCGTGACGTATTAGATGCGATGCAAGCAGATGCAAATATGGAACTAGCTTCACTACGTGTTGATGGTGGTGCAGTAGCCAATAATTTCTTAATGCAATTCCAATCAGATGTACTGAATACGACAGTGGAACGCCCAGCAGTTACTGAAGTAACGGCTCTCGGTGCCGCATACTTGGCTGGTATTGCAGTGGGTTATTGGAGCAGTCTAGATGAACTACAAAACAAAGCTGTTATTGAACACTCTTTTGAACCCGTTGCCGTACAAGAAAAACGTGAACAGCGTTACAATGGCTGGAAGCGCGCAGTAAAATGTGCCACGGTATGGGCAGATCTTCATAATGAAGATAACGAAGATACACCTTAATCAATTCAAACAATAACCTCCATTAAAGAGCGCCTCGAGCGCTCTTTTGTTATCAATACTTCAACATTATTGTCTATTTGTCTCTCATTCGAACGTAAAACACTCATTACACTTGCTATTCCTAATGTGCACACAGTAAACTGTTTTTTATAAATTTAGCCATGAGCGCAGGAGTGAGGTTCAATGAAACAGACAACAAGACATCAAGAGATCGTTAATTTAGTACAAAAGAATGGCTATGTAAGTACTGAAAGTCTTGTTGAACACTTTAATGTCAGCCCACAAACCATTCGTCGAGATCTCAATGAACTCGCCGATGAAAATAAAATCCGCAGACACCATGGTGGAGCAACAACACAACAAAGCTCAGTCAATACTTCTTACAACGACCGAAAAGAACGTCAATCCCATGTTAAAGATGCCATCGCCCAAGCATTAGTAAAATATATCCCAGATGGTGCAACTCTGTTTATAGATATCGGAACCACACCTGAATATATAGCGAAAGAACTGGTTAAAAACCATAAAGGCTTACGCATTGTTACGAATAATATCAACGTCGCGAGTATTTTAATGACCAACGATGATTTTAAAGTAATTCTAGCCGGTGGCGAAGTACGCAATAGAGATGGCGGTATTGTCGGAGAAGCTACGTTAGACTTTATCAAACAGTTCCGTTTGGACTTTGGCATTATCGGTATTAGTGGTATTGATTATGATGGTTCATTATTAGACTTTGATTATCATGAAGTACGTGTGAAACAAGCGATCATTGAAAATAGCCGTAGTGTATTCCTTGCTGTTGACCATACTAAATTTGGCCGCAACGCCATGGTTAACTTAGGTAATATAAGTGAATTAGACATGTTAATCACAGACTTAACGCCACCTAATGAAATTATTAGCATATTAAAAGAACATAACATTCCATTAGAGGTTATTAATAGCCAAAGCACTGAACAAGCTGATTAATGATGATTATTCACGTAACGATAACTTTTTAAAATATTTAATCGTCTAAGACTCATATATCTCACTTGATGCAGATGAAACTAAAGTAAGTTTATCTGCACATACAAGAAAATGACGAAACAAACTAGTCGTTGATTTAAGTTCAGTGCAGCAAGCGAAAGTCACAGGGCAATATTACCCCCCATTTATATTTACCCCACACACATTATCCAAAAGCTTCAGTTCATATTACATAATGTATGAATAACTATCTTATGCTCAGGATTCTCTTGCACAGGCACATCATAAGTCTTTGCGCTGTTGGCGACGTCACACCGTAACTCAGATAATTTACCTTTTAAAGTTAATGAATTCTGGTTGCCATTATAAAATAGCTTAGCTAACCATAGCGTAAATTCGTTTTCTCCTGGCTTGCCCAAGTAAATATGTTGCATCAGTGAGTCATTACCAAACATACTTGATGGTGTTGAAGTTCGAATGGTAGAAGCAGGAAAGGTAAATTTTCCGTGCTGATCAGTTACTGTTTGATCTAAGTGGCGACCATCATAATATAGCTCTCTATAAACAGTTTTACCGACAACTACTTTACCAGTATCTAACAATTGACCTTGTATAGGGGGCGATAATAAAAAAGTTTCCCGACTAAAAAAACCAAAAATATCCGTACACGCAGAAACACTAAAAACCAATAATAAAATGCTAATAACACTGAATAAACTCTGTTTTATTAAAGTCATAATATTTCCGATTAGATGAAAAAGAGAGTCATTGGTATAATATTTCTACCATAAAAAATGCCGCGCAATGCGGCATTTTTAAAACGGCTAAAAGTACAAAGCGAACTGTTTAACAAAACTTCCAAATCAAAAAGGCTAAAGCAAATCCCACCAAATAGATCATACCTAACCAAGTCAGCCCTTGTAAGAATTTCCCATGTTGAATACTAGGCTCAGATTTCACTAATCTAAAGTTAAGCCAAGCAAACACTGGAGTAGTAATAAAGGCTAACGTCATCGCAAAGGTCAACATAGGCGCTAATGCAGATTTAAAGAATAATACGATAGTCATACCAGCTAGAGATTGTATTAGTAACCAGATATTTAAACTGTGCTTAGACTGTTTAAAGCCTAGTAGCTTATGCGATTCATTCAAAGTACGTGAATAACCATCTAATACCGTAATCGTCGTACCAAACAAACATAAGAAGGCAATCATTGATACTAAAGGACGAGACCATTCCCCAATGGTTAATGCGTACATATCAATCAAGCGCTGTGCAAAGGCCACACCACCAAGCACTGTACCGCTGGTCTGTCCATACTGTACTAACACACCTAAACCAAAGAATACTAACGCCAATACTGCAGTTAGCCAATAACCAACATTAAAATCTAACAAGCCTTGCTGCTTAGTAATCACCTGTTGTTTTTGTTTTGCTTTTAACCAAAGAGAACTCAATGCAGAAACTTCAATCGGTGCAGGCATCCACCCCATTAATGCGACCATAAAACCTAACATAGCAAGCTTATAAGGTGATGGCCCTTCGTAATCAGCGGGTGTCATTGGGCCATTATTAAAAGCGACAATAAAAGCAGCTACCGTCGTAATCGTTAATACGACCATGATCACTTTAGCAACATTATCTAATGCTTTAAAATGACCAAATAATAGAATCATTAAACACACACCTAGTATTAACCAACATAATAAGGTCACTGACACATTAACCGGTAAAGCGTAATGCAGTAGGCTCGCTGTTAGTAATAATACCCCCGCCGTACTCACAACGGCAGCAAGAACATTCAAAGCAGCAAAACAATAAAAGTACCAAGGCCCTTTATTTTTATAACCTTCGATTAAGTTATTACCCGTCGCTAATGTATATTCAACTCCGAAACGGAAAAAAGGGTATTTCAGCACATTAACAGCAACAACTAACCACAGTAATTGCCAGCCAAAAATAGCACCTGCTTGTGTAGATGCAACAAGGTGTGAACCACCAATTGAAGCAGTGGCCATTAATATTCCGGGGCCAAACGCATTTAAGCGCGATTTTATACTTGGTACGACATCATTCATTTATTTAAACTCGAATTAGGATATTTTTGTGGTCGGTTAACATACATAATTAATGGTCAATAAAAAAGCAAAAAGAGTGACTTTCGAAGGATTAATAGACTTTTAATCACCAAATCACTATTACTTTAAAAAAACTGATATTTCAAAGGCTAAAGTGCACTTATAAAAGTGACTAAGAGGTTGGATTATTTTTTATCACATCTGACTCACGGATAATAATGGAGGCCTCAAACCAATTTTGAATGGTGAAGTTTTGAACCTCCAGTTGATTCAATATCAACTTACTCATTTGTTCGCCAACTCCATGAGTATCATAATCAAGCGTGGTAATTGAGGGTTTGGTATATTGGCTATGTTCGTAATTGCCATAACCAGCAATCGCAATATCCACACCGGGCTGGTACCCCTGCTTTTCGCAAGCAACCATCGCGCCGAATGCCATTGCATCATCAGCGCATAGTATGCAAGTTGGAGGTGTGGCTAAGGCCATTAATTGTTCCGTCATCTCAATGGCATCTCGTTCAGTAAGTTCACCATGCAATAAATAGTGTTTATCAACCGTCAGAGCGGCTTCTTGCATCGCTTTTAAATACCCCTGTTGACGAGCCGTCGCCAACGTAAACTGCAGCGGAGCATTAAGAAAAGCAATACGTTGATGCCCAGCCTTAATTTGACGTTTTGTTAATTGGTAAAAGGCATGTTGGTTACCCACATCAACAAATTGGTCATCTTGATAACCAGGCTCATAACCTAAACAAACATAGGGAAAACCATGCACCTTTAACAAGGTAATACGTGGATCGTTGTGGCGAGTTCTCACAACAAACAAACCATCCACTAAACCACTAGTAATAAAGTCTACATAGACTTTCTGTTCGTCTTGAGTCGGAGAAATAGTCGTCACAATCAATTGATACCCCTGCTTTATCAATAGCTCAGAGGCACTAGCTAACACTTTTGAAAAAGCCGATGACACAAACATTCGTGCATTCGCAGGTAAAATAATACCAATATTCTTAGAGCGACCAGAGGCTAATCGTTGAGCTGTGGGGTTGGCTTTGTAACCGAGTATTTTAGCCGCTTCTAGTACCTTTAAGCGGGTATCAAAGTTAACGTCCTTATAACCATTTAGCGCTCTTGAAACCGTTGACTTAGAGAGCCCTAAATAATCTGCTAATTGCTTAATAGACATTTCTTACCCATACCTATAAGCGCAGATCAGTTTCATTATCAAACAACAAAACACGAGATAGTTCAACAATCAAATCAACATAGTCACCACGTTGAAAGTCTGAACGTAAATCCAACCTTGCTTTCACCGCACCACCAGCGAGGTTAAATAATATTTCTTTATCAAAGCCCATAGGTTCTATTAAATCAATTTGTAGCTGATTAAAATTAAAGGTGCCATCTGTTTCAGGAAATAACCGGCTATCGTTAAAGAAATCAGGTCGAATACCTACTTTCACCGGCAATCCTTGCTCATTAATAACCCCTTGCAAAGCGACATTGGACAATTGCTTTCTAGGTAAACGGTAATTATCTATCTGTAAATGATCATTAAATAACCTCCCCTCAATAATATTCATAGAAGGAGAACCAATAAATTGTGCAACAAACACATTAGCAGGATTTAAATACACCTCCATTGGCGTGCCGGCTTGGGCAATATAACCATCATGCAATACCACCACTTTATCCGCTAAGGTCATCGCCTCTACTTGATCATGAGTTACATAGACACTCGTGCGTCCGAATTTATTATGTATTTTGCCTATTTCTGTACGCATATGACTACGCAGTTTCGAATCTAAATTCGACAAAGGTTCATCAAACAGAAATAGATCAGCTTCACGGATAATCGCTCGCCCCATGGCAACACGTTGACGCTGACCACCAGATAAGTCAGCAGGTTTACGCTCTAGCAGTTCTTCGAGTTGTAACATCTCAGAGACTTCTGTTAAGCGTCGCTCAATATCATCGTTTTCCACCTTTAATCGACGCAGTGCAAAGATAATATTCTCTTTCACTGATTTATGTGGGTATAAAGCATAGTTTTGAAAAACCATCGCAATATTACGGTGTTGTGGCTCAATATCGTTCACCACTCTATCTCCAATGACAATATCGCCAGAAGTGGCTTGCTCTAAACCAGCAATCATCCTCAATGTAGTTGACTTACCACAGCCCGATGGGCCAACTAACACCACAAACTCACCATCCTCAATACTTAAATCAATGCCTTTAACTACAGCAGTATCACCGAAGCTTTTTACAATATTCTTTAATTTAATCGCAGCCATAATTACCCTTTAACCCCGCCATCTGTTTTGCCGCCTTTCATAAAGCGAGATGCGAATAGAAAACAAATTACAATCGGAGCCAGCGTCAACATAGAGGCCGCCATAATACGATCCCAAATTGCATTTTTTGATACAAACAGCTCTTGCAGAGCCAGTGGTAAAGTGTGAAATTCTGGATATTGTTTTAAAAATACTGAAGCAAATAAATATTCATTCCAACCAATGATAAAACAATAAATAAATACCGTAGCCAACATAGGCAAGGATAACGGTAACACCACCTTAATGATCGCTTCTTTACGAGAGCAACCATCCATCATCGCAGCCTCTTCAAGTGCAAAGGGAATGCCACGGAAATAGTTACCCAACATATACATACCCACAGGAAGTGTTTGTACAATGTAAATAAGAAACAAACAAAAAGCACTCCCCCACAAAGAAGAAGCAAGCCCAACATTCATCGCCATTTGATAAAGTGGCACCATCAACAACACGCCACCCACCATATACACAAATAACACCGAGCGCTGTATTACGACTTGCCCCTTGAAACGTAATCGACTAATTGAATAAGCCCCCATCACAGAAAAAACTAAAGAGAAACTAGCCGCACCAACGGAAAATATCACGCTATTTAACATGTACTTCCCAAAGGGGAATAGGTTATCATTAGCTGTATATTTAGCGGCAATCTCCTGCTTTTTCTCTGCTGATAACTTAGGGTTGTTGAGTATCTTTTGAATCGCCGCCGGTATTTCTACCTCCTCTACTTCAGTTAATCCTAATAACTCCTTATAAGCATCCCAATTAATACTTTGTGGAATCAACGAAGGGTTTCCCCAATCATATTGATGCTTTAATGAAGTCGACAAAATTTGTGCAAAAGGCAATAAGCTAAAGCTCACTAACAAAACGATAGCTAAAGCAAATCCAATGCGTCCTTTAATAGTTTTTTTTCCCAACATAATTGTTACCACTTCATTATTTTTTTAATATAGAACCAAATAAAGATGGACAGCACACCTAACTGAATAACAGATGTCGCTGCGGCTAACCCTTGATCAATAACGCCAGTAAAAGCTTGGTAATAAGTAAAGATAGGTAGGGTTTCTACATTCGGGGCCAATAGGTAAACGTCTTCAAAACGATTTAAATTCCAAATTAAGCGCAACAACACCACTGTCGCTAAAACAAAATAAAGCTCAGGTAAAGTCACATGAAAAAAGCGCCCCACTGGACCATACCCATCAATGGCAGCGGCTTCATATTGATCTCGTGAAATGGACACCAACTTAGATAAAATAAGTAAGTAAGCAATCGGAGCATGTTTCCAAATATCAAATAACACCACCACCCACAACGCAGAATCTGGGTCACCAATTAAATTACTCCGCTCACTCCACAAGCCTAACAGATCAACCAACAGATAATTAACGACACCAGAGATAGGATCAAACAAAAACTGCCAACCAAATACGACTGAGATAACAGGCGCTACATAGGGCAACATAATCGCCGCATTTACTAAACCTCTGCCCATAAAAGGATCACGCAGCAATAATGCCATTGCTAGCCCGAGTAATGTGGTGCCCACTACAGTTCCCAATAGATACAAGCTAGTGGTAGCAATGGCACTATAATAATCAGCATTAGATAACAGCTTTATATAATTTTCCAAGCCAACAAAGGTTTTAGATCCATTTAATTGCACATCGAAAAAGCTTAAATACACGTTGTACATCAATGGGTATAAAATGAGCAATCCCAAAATCACAATCGTTGGTGCCACTAATTTCCAACCAAACCTGGCTTCAGCACGCTCTAATGGTGTCATCATCTCTCCTTACCCGTGTCATCAGGTACCGTGCACTTACTGTTGACAATAATCACACGGTAAATGAATTAAATGCGCACTGTTACTTAGCGATCACCATTTGCATCTGTTTTTCAGCCCAGTCTAAGACACTTTGTGTTGGTTCATTTTCTATCGCAGCACGGTAAATCATGCGAGGAATAATCTGTTTTGCAAAAATTTCACCGGATTTAGGAAAGGTCTTACCATCGACGACTGAGAAATTTTTAATGCTATCAAAGCCAGCTACAATCTCTTTAATGGATTGCTTACCGTACTGTGCAAAAATGCCTTTAGGATCATTGAGGAACTCATCGGTTTCAGCGATATCGCGCAGCATAGGTAAATGCCCACCTACGGCCATATGTGAGTAAGCAACGACTTGGTCTTTTTCATTCATATATTGAATAAAGGCTTTAGTCGCTTTAACCTCTTCTTGGTTATCGTTTTTCATCATGGTGAAGCCAACTAAGGTGCCAAATGACGACGGCGATGTATTTGTAATCGTGGTCGCTAAACGAGTATTTTTTGCTAAATTAGGGTCAAAGGCTGCGCCTTTTAAGTCTTTAAAGTTCTCAGAACTCAATGAACTCGCTGCCGCTTCCGCTAGGGCAATATCATCTAATATATAAGAAGAATAAAAGAACATCGCTAACTTACCTTGCAGATAATAGTCACGTGCGCGCCAACTTTGTGGGCCAGGGGGATTGTATTGAGCTAAGTTTGTATAAAAACCTAATACTTCTTTTTGCGCTTCAGAATTAAAAATCAATTCGCCATCTTTATTAAACTGACCTGCATCATTGGATAAAGCAAATTGCGTATAACACTGCTCAGCATAGTTATCTGCCTTAGTACCAATTAAAATGCCATATTGATTTTCGCTGGGTTTATAGAAGTACTTTGCTGCCGCTTCAATGGCTTCCCAAGTTGTCGGTGGAGCAAGCCCCGCTTCTTTAAACCAATCAGCACGATACCAAATTCCCTGTACCCAACCACTGTAGGGAACCGACACATACTCGTTCAATGCAGCACTTTCTACTAACTTTAATGCACCCGCATAAAAACGTTGTTTACCTAATGTTTGAATTAACTCAGTGCTCGACTTTGCATCTACAATGCCCTCTTCTGCAAATGCTAAAGACAAATCAGAGCCCACCTCAATCATATCAGGCAAGGTATCGGAAGCTGCCGCTGCCGCAATCTGTTTAGGCATATCGTTTTCATCAACCGCAATTACCTTCACATCAATACCAGGATTTAATGCCTCAAAGACATCAGCCATGATCTCGATAGTTTGAAGACGGTCTGATTGTGTTTGTGTAGTCCAATACTCCACTGTTGTTGCACTGGCTAAATTACAAAAGGGTAAGCTTGCAGCAACAAGTCCGATGCTTAATCTATTGATTTTCATTGTTCTTTCCTCATTTGATAATAACGTTAAAAGCTGTTTAATCGCGTCGGAGTCAACTCAAAAAATCACTTTTATTTGAGTAATTTTATTTATTTAATTCAGTCTACCTCAAATGCCATTGGTTATTATTTGAACTAAGTCTCGTTATCTAGCATGATCAAAACCGGTTTTGATCATTGTGCGGTTGGTCACTATTTGTTCAAATCAATGTAATATTGTGATGTCAGGTAGGAATCGAAATTGAATACAGCTCAGCTTAAATCTACTTCACTCGATTTATTAAAAATTAATAGCAGCATTTTTAATAAAGAATTATTAAATACATAGGCATACATTTAAAAGAAACAGAAAATTTTACTTTATCAATTGATACTGTAATATCAAACCACCCCTAAATGAGTAAAAACAACATGAAACCAAGTAACATTTTTAAGCATTATGTCGATAACTAATTTGTTAAATAATAAGATCAGCTTAAAAGCATTTAACATTGTTGCTTTCATTAGCCTTTTTATCATTGTGTTCTCAGGCCTTTACTATCAGTATATGGCGGCCAATCAAAGCACCTCAGAAAATTTTATAAATGACAATTACAACCAATCATTAGAAATAAAAGAAAAGTTCAGAACCATATTCGATAAATTAGAATATGAATTCATCCAAGCTGAAGCTGAAAATATTAAAAAGCTTGACCAACTATCTGAGATAGTTGCAAATCAAAAATCGAATTTTGATCTACAAAAAACAGTGACAGAGCTAAATAAGAATGTGACGTTTGGGCGATATGATGTTGCAATCATTAATCAAGATTACATCATTGAACAAGCTTCAATTAAACAAGAGATTGGCTTAGATTTAGGGCAATTTAAAGATGTAAAAACACTCTTCAACAGCCTATTCGATAACAAAATTAAGCTTAATATTTCTTCCCCAAAAATAGACCTTAACGCTAAGTTAAAAAGGTATTTACTGAAGCTATCTGAGGATCAAAAATATATACTTCAAGTTGGCTTTTCTCTAGATTACATAGATGAAATACACACACAATTACATTACTTAAACACTGAAAGCAGCGCCATTAAATTATATTTAGCTACCGAATTTTTTATACAACAAATCAATGCTCAACCTGCAGATGTAAATTCCAAAAATGAAGAATTTAAAAATTTGACTGCTTCCACAAAAGCATTTTTATTAGACCTGAATAATGCGCTAAACAATCCTGAAATAGAAGACCTGGCAAACCAAGATAGAAAACAGGTGAACCTGAATAAATCTTTGGCAAAAATAGTACCTCTAAATGAACAACTAATGAGCTTTGTAGATGAAGCACAAAATACAATTAATTTTTACTCTGCAACAGGAGCTCTATTCGGAGAAGAAAGTGCGACATTATTGTTTATTAAAACAACATTCTCTTTAGCCCCATTAAATAATAGCCTAAGGAATAACCTCAACACTTTTTTATTCATCAGTGTTTTAGTTTTGTTAGTACTAATATTCTTTGAGTTATTTAAAAAGAGAGAAATAACATCAAAATTATCATCAATAAGCCACATGATAAAAAATAACAAGATGATAGACAATAAAACATCTCGAATTAAAGATATCAGTATTTTAATAAAAAGTTACAACGAAATGCTCGCAAGATTAAATCAACAAATAGCCGTAAACAAAGAGCTGTCTTATATTGATACTTTGACAGGGGTAAAAAATAGAAGAGCTTACGATGAAAAAATACAAGAACTTATTTCATTATATCAAAGATATGATACTACTTTTTCTATCGGTCTATTTGATGCAGATAACTTTAAGCAGATAAATGATAATCACGGGCATAGCTATGGTGACATCGTGTTAAAAGATATTGCTAAACAGTTGCAAACTAACAAAAGAGAAGGTGATTTAGTGTTCAGAATAGGCGGTGAAGAGTTTATTGTGATCCTGCCAAATACTAACCTACTGAACAGTCAAAATGTGCTTGATAAAATGCGAACAGAGATTAGAAAAAATCTAACTTATCAAGAAGAAATGAAGATCACTGTAAGTATTGGTTTAACTGAAGTAACCAAACAAGATGATAAATACTCACTATTTAAGAGGGTCGATAAATTCTTATATATTGCCAAGAAGAGAGGTAAAAACCAAGTCTCTCATGACCACAATAGCCCAAACAATTAAAACTACACAATCGGGCTAGTTACTATTAATCATTGCTCAGTGTAACAAGCGGTGCTCGCGCCGCATTTAACGCTGCTAGAGCAGCAATCACAGCAGCAACGTAAAAGCTAGTTTGAAAGGCCGCCACAACTGGTTCATGAGGCCCATTACGCAGAGTTTCAATACTGGTATTATGGTCAAATCCAGGCAATAACGTATAGATCAATACACCGAATAATGCAGTACCTGTCGCCGCACCTAAATTACGACTTAACGAAGCTAACGCTGTCACCGTGCCGACATTACTTTTACCTGCCACGGTCTGAATCACTAACTGTGTTGTAGGCATCACTGTCCCAAAACCAATACCACAAAGCATCCCCAGGAAACCGATTAAGACAGGCTCTGGTGGTAAACTACCTAATGCAATAAAACCTAATGAAGACAGCGACATACCAATTACAGGTATCCATTTAGGCACGCCCGTTTTAGACATAATGCGACCACTACATAATGCCCCAAATATTTGCCCCCCGGTTAACGGTAATAATAATAAACCTGAAGTGGCTGCATTGGTTTTTAAGCCCAACTGTAAATAAATTGGTAAAAAGAAAATTAGCGCAAACATGCACGAAGCAAATAATAATGAGCTGATTAAAGGAATATAAATGGCTCGATCCACCAGCAAATGATTAGGTAAAAATGGCGTTGCATGGCGGCATTGATTACGATAAAAAATGCCTCCTAGAACCACAAAGATCAACCAATAAAGCGCACTAGTTAACGAAATCCATTGGAAGTCTTGCCCCCCTACCGAAGCCCAATATAAAAACACGGTACACAATAGCGGAAACACCGTTAACCCAACCCAATCGATAGGTTTATTTCTATGCTCTAGAATAGGTTTAGGAGTAAGGCAAAGTAAACGCCAAGCGGCGATCATCGCTAAGGGGATATTTGCCCAAAACAGCCAGTGCCAAGTATAGTGAGTCACTACTAACCCACCAATGACAGGTCCACCAATACTGGCACAAGCAAACATAGAGGCAAAGTAGCCTTGATATTTTGCACGTTGCCTTGGTGGAATAAGCTCTGCAATCAACGCTTGTGAAAGGCTCATTAAACCACCACCACCTAAACCTTGGATAACTCGTCCCATTATCAGCTCAGGCATATCAGTGGCTAATGCACCTACTACCGAGCCAATACAAAAAATACCTAATGCCCAAACCAACACATTACGACGACCATATCGATCACCCAACCAACCGTAAATAGGCACAGAGGCAACCGTTGCCAATAAATAACCAATAGCAATCCATGATGACAAATGTAACTGACCAAGATCAGCGACAATACTAGGTGTAGCGGTGGCAAGAATAGTTTGATCAACAGCCGCCAAAAACATCGGTAGGAAGACCGCAGAAAAGAAGATCAGGAAAGCCTGGCGGGTAAGTGCTGTGCTCATAGGTTAACTAATGGATAAGGTTGAGATAAGAACAACATGGCGATGACTCATAGTTGATAAAATAATAAGTAAATGATGGCAGAATCTCAAAACACATCAACCTATTTATTTTTAATATAAACAGTTCTTTTGATAACTTGAATTGATTTTATAAGTAAGTAAAGCATAGCAATGCTCTGCAAAAGCATTGCTAGTTTAATAAATAGAAACTAACCTTCAGTTGTTTTTAAAAAATTAACAGCACGATCTGGGAAGTCGGTAAATACTCCATCTACATTCGCTTTATAGAAAAAGATATTTAAAAAATCTTCAAAATCTTTTGCGTATTCAGGGACATGACCTTCATCTATTCTGAACGTATAAGGATGCACTTTCATGCCCGCTTCATGTGCATTTTCAACTAAAGGAGTAAAAATAAGTTCTCCCTGTGTAGAATCAGGAGAAACCACCATTGGGTACCAAGGCCCTACACCATCAGCATATTGAGCAATCAGTTTCATTCCACCAGACTGATACATCCAATCGTAGTTATAGTCTTGAGCTTTACCGTCGATATATTCCTTGGTTTCTCCCCAACTTGTTTCTGCCATTAGCTGAATAAGTTTAATATCCATATTTCGTTGAGGTAATAACTCATTTTTAATACGCTTCAATTCATTAACGTCGAAAGACTGCAAATAAGCTAAATCAGATTTTTTAGTGTAACCATATTGCTTAAATACATCTAACACAGCACTACTGATGTCCTTCCCTTCATGGCGATGGAACCAAGGAGCTTTAACTTCAACATAGATACCTACATCGTGGCCAGTACTAGTATTAAGCCCTTGAATCATTTCTATTTCATCTTGTAGCGTGTGCACTTTAAAGTGAGATTGCCAAAGCGGGAAACGTTTTGGATAAATAGCTGTTTTCTTACCTTCTTTAATAGTAAAAGCTTCAGTCATATCCAATTGTTTAATTTCTGCTAAAGTAAAGTCGATCGCATAGTAGCGCCCATCTTCACGCTTGCGGTTTGGAAAAATATCAGCAACGTTAGTGACTCGATCTAAGTAATGATCATGTAATACCACCAGCGCATCATCTTTGGTCATAACAACGTCTTGCTCAATGTAATCTGCCCCCATAGCGTAAGCCATTGACTTAGCTGACATGGAATGCTCAGGCAAATAACCACTTGCACCTCGGTGAGCTACGACTATTTTTTCTGCGTATGCACTATTAGCTAAGGGTATTGCAATTAAAGCCGTCACTAACCATTTTTTTAAGTTTCGTAATTGAATCATGATGTTGTTGTTCCTTGTCTTAAAACCAATAAAAAATAAACCCGTATTACATTAACAATGTAAAACGGGTTTACGTTACCTGACAGAAGTACTAATCATACCTTATCACTTAATGAACGAGCTCAACTCGTTTCACTTAAGCATTTGCACTTTCTTGAGCATGTTGGCGTTGTTTATGAATTTTATTTTCCCCAATCATCGCCAAAATAAGGAAAAATATAGAGAATGCACAAGCTAGAGTGATCACTAAGAAGCCACCATCCCAACCAAAGTGGTCAACTGTATATCCTAATAATGCATTAGCAGCTACCGCACCACCAAGGTATCCGAATAACCCTGTTAGGCCTGCAGCAGTACCCGCCGCTTTTTTAGGTGCAAGTTCCAATGCATATAAACCAATTAACATAACCGGCCCATAAATTAAGAAGCCAATAGCAACCAATGCAATCATATCAACCGTTGGATTACCAGCAGGGTTAAACCAGTACACAAAGACCGCAATACTCACCAGTACCATAAATAAAATACCAGCAGGCGCTCGACGGCCCTTGAATAATTTATCAGAGATCACACCACATAATAAAGTGCCTGGGATACCTGCCCACTCATATAAGAAATAAGCCCAAGAAGATTTATCAACAGAGAACTCTTTTACTTCACTTAAATATACTGGCGCCCAATCCAAAACACCATATCGAATTAAATACACGAAGGCATTCGCAATAGCGATAAACCATAATAATTTATTGTTAAATACGTATTTGAAAAAGATCTCTTTCGCTGTCATCTCTTTTTCAAAAGAATCATCATAATTATCTGGGTAATCATTTTTATATTCTTCGATTGCAGGCAAGCCACAAGATTGGGGAGTGTCTTTCATCATCAAGAAAGTAAAGAAAGCAACTAACAAAGCAAAGAAAGCAGGCACATAAAAAGCAGCTTTCCAATCATCATTAAACGCCCATAACCCTAATAAGAATAGAGGACCAATTAATCCTCCACCAACATTATGTGCGACATTCCAAACAGATACGATACCGCCACGCTCTTTGTGCGACCACCAATGGACCATGGTTCTACCACAGGCAGGCCACCCCATTCCTTGAAACCAACCATTTAGAAAAAGCAGTATAAACATTGCTGTAATGCTGCCTGTTGCCCATGGCATAAAGCCAAAACACAACATTACCAGGGCAGACATCACCAAACCAGCAGTCATGAAATAGCGAGGGTTAGAACGATCGGAAATATTCCCCATCAAAAACTTTGACAAGCCATAAGCAATAGATACGGAAGCAAGCACAACCCCAAGGTCACCACGGCTATAACCATATTCTTCAATTAAAAACGGCATTGCTAAGCTAAAGTTTTTACGTACTAAGTAATAACCAGCATAGCCAATAAAAATACTTAAAAATAATTGCCAGCGTAATCGTTTGTATAGAGGATCAATTTCATTTTGAGGTCGTTGCTCTATATGAGCTAATGGCCGAAAGAGTTTGAACATAAATAATTCCTTGGGTTAATAGCAAAAAACACTCTTGCTAGCTTTAGTTATTTCCGCCTAAACATGACAATTTTATTGCAGTCAGACAATCGGGAGCATATTCGCTCAAACGAACAAAAACTTCCGATAAATAGATCACAAACGAACAAAAAAATGATCCAAATCAATAAAAACTTCATTAAAAGCACGAAAAGGAACATAAAAGAAGAAATAAAAACATTGTCGCTCAAAAAACACTCAAAAGAGCAACACTGTTAACAATAAAGAAAAGCAGGAGGTAATAGGAAGGCAATGAAAAAAGTATTAAAGAAGCAAATAACATTAATAGCGATGAGAGAGCATTACAGACAAGAAAAGTTGAGAAGTAAGTGGCCATACTTACTTCTCAATGCTTTGAAGCAGTTATATCTTTTTTGCTCTTAACTATCATCTTTTACATCTAACAAAAGTTTAGAGAACTCAGCAAAACCGTAACCACCAGGCTCTGACATTACAACTTTGGGATGGTGTTTAAGCTTACTCCAGTAATTTTTAACATTAGCAACTCCAACACTTTTTGATAAACTGGCAAACATAAGCTCATCATTTAATGAATCCCCGATATAACAGGCTTCCTTTATTATCTGTGCGTTAGATAGCCCTTTTTCTTGTAAAAAACTAAATGACGTCGCTTTTTTTGAATGCTCTCCATACCAACTATTAATATGAATAGAACTTGCCGTAGCATTTGCTCCTAAAGCTCTGATTTTATAAATAACTTCCGTAATAACATCAGGAGAAACAGGTTGTCGATTTTGTCCAATATCAATGGCAACTTCACATAGACGATAAGATTGATCTAAGGTTAAATTTAACTCTGGATAATCAGCCAAAATTTCCATTATTTGTTGTTTTAATATGGATTGCTTTTCAACAATAACAGACATTGATTCGCTTGAATTAACGGTCAAAAATCCATTTTTTTTCTCCATAATAAATGCTCCGTTTTCACCAATCACTGCGTCAACTGGCCAAAGTTGTGCGATATGATCACACCATCCTGCACATGCACCAGTCACAGCAACGACGTTCAAACCAGCCTGTTGCAATGCAGACAAAGCGATTAATGTTTCTGGTGGTAACTGACCATGCCAAGTTAATGTATCGTCAACATCAGTCAGTACCCATTGCACGTCTTTCCATTCATTAGTTAAAGTATTTTTTGGTAATTTCATCATATCTCTTAATATCTATGGGCCTTATCTGTTTGTATTTAATGATTAAGTAAATACAAACAGATGATCAACTTATAGCAAGTTAGGTAAAAACATCACTAAACCTTCTGAATAAGTTAACAGCAATAATACAACTAATAATGCGAATAGAAGTGGCAACACCTCTCGAACAAAATCCAACAGTTTTACTTTCAGTATCGAACAAACCGTAAACATCATCGAACCGAACGGTGGGGTTACTCCACCAATCATAATATTAACAATCACGATAATGCCGAAGTGAACGGGATTAACCCCAAGGTTCAGTACAGCAGGTAAGAGTAATGGCGTTAAAATGATCATTGCCGCCCCACCTTCAATGAACATACCAACAATTAATAACAATAAGTTGATTAGCATTAATAGAACGAGCTTGTTGTCAGTAACTAAAATTAGCGCAGAAGCTACATTCTGGGGAATCTGCTCCAAAGTCATGTAGTAGCCAAAAATCAGCGCTCCGATGATAATAAACATGACACTACTGGTACCTTGAATTGTCTCTTTGAAAATGGCAGGGAAATGGCTAATTTTTAATTCACGATAAACAAACAGCCCAATAATGGCACACAATA
Organism: Psychromonas sp. KJ10-5; assembly: GCF_055808325.1. NCBI lineage: Bacteria > Pseudomonadati > Pseudomonadota > Gammaproteobacteria > Alteromonadales > Psychromonadaceae > Psychromonas > Psychromonas sp. KJ10-5. The sequence goes on from NZ_CM147864.1 coordinate 3,085,245, forward strand.
AAACAGCAATCGCACCAGCTTCAGTCGGTGTAAATAACCCAAAACGCATCCCTAAAATAATGCCAAATGGGATTAATAAAGCAGGAACAGCTTTACCTAAATAATGCAGACGTTCTTTAGTGGGTGCCGCTTCAGTTCTTGACGGTGCGTAGTTACGTCTCCTAGCAATGATTGCAATCGTCACCATTAAAGATAACGCCATCATAAAGGCAGGTACATAACCAGCGATAAACATTTCATGCACCGAAACATTAGCTAATAACGCGTAAATAATAAGATTAATACCCGGTGGGATCACAGGGCTAATACTTGATGAAGCTGCGGTTATTGCAGCCGTAAACGGTAAGTCATAGCCACGTTTGGTCATTTCAGGGGCAAGTATTTTAGATTGCATTGCGGCATCTGCATTAGCTGAACCAGAAATTCCGCCCATTAACGTACTTAATGCAACGTTCACATGCGCAAGCCCACCAGTTTTATGGCCAATTAATGAATCTGCAAATGACAGCAAACTTCGACTTATCCCTGAATAATTCATGACAGAGCCCACCATAATAAAGAAGGGTATCGCCAATAATGGAAAAGATGAGGCAGACGAAATAAAACGCTGCATGACTAAGCTAACTGGGATCGAGGTATTAATAAATAAAAAATAAACCAACGAAGAAGCGATTAATGAAAATGCGATGGGTACGTTTAGTAAAAACAAAACGAACAACATAATAATTGGAAGATAGATTTCCACGGTGTACCTATATAGTATTGGGTTGCTTTTTAAACAGCTGTTTTAAATCACTTCGGATGAAATTTACGGTATGAATCGTCATCAAAGAGAAACACAGAAACAACACACCGTTAATCGTAAAGTAAGACATGCCCATCACAGGGGAAACTTTATTTGATAGCATCATGTAATCGAAACTTAAGTAAGCAAGAATCGAATTAATTGCTAACAAGAATGATAAAACGACAAGATTAAATGGGACTTTTGCTTTTTCAGGTAATAATGCGATAACAACATCAACCCCCATATGTAACTTATGTTTGTAACACGAGCTAATACCAAAATAGACTGACCAAATAAAACAGATAACGGCCAGTTCTTCGCTCCATGGCACAACAAAACCAAACCCGTAACGAAGGAATACATTAATAATTACCATCAAAATGGTAATGGATATTGCAATCGATGCGAATATCTCTTCAAAATTTTTAATTAAGAAGCCCATGACTTCTCCTACTTATTAACTAATTGATATAATAATTGTTCTACCAGACACACTTGCCTCAGTATAAAAGGCAATAAAAGAGCCAACTTATACCTTCAAAATACGACAGTTAAAGACTCATTATTGAAGCAATCGCGAATGGTGTGGTGAAATTTTAGTCATATTTATTTAACGTTAAAAAAATAACTGCTTTATTGAAATCACAATAAAGCAGTTACCTAATAGTACTTTTTAAAACGGATATATTACTTACTCAGCAGCACGAATTTTTTCAAGTTCCGCACCAATTCGGCTACGAATATCATCGCTCCATGCTGGGAATTGGTTATAAACATCAGCGGTTAATTTACTGAATTCAGCACTATCGACTTCGTTAAATTTAACGCCTAGATCTTGTAGCTTTTGAGTGTATTCAGTATCTAACTTAACTAATTCAGTGGTGTTTGAAATCGCCCCCGCCGCTAGCTCTTCATTAATAATTTGCTGTTGTTCAGGTGTAAATTTATCCCAAACTTTAGGTGAGATATAAATACCTACTGTGCCTAAGAAATGTTTAGTTAATGACATGTTTTTAGCGACTTCATACATTTTAGTTGAGTACATAGTCAAAATTGAACCTTCAAGGCCATCAACAACACCTTGTTGAACACCTGCGTAGGTTTCAGGGAAAGGTAATGATGCAGGCGCAGCGCCCATCGACGTTAATGTGCTAATGAATAACTGACTACCAGGAACACGAATACGCATACCTGCCATATCTGCAGAGTTTTTAATTTCTTTATTCGTAATCATATGACGGAAGCCAAACATGTAATCAGCGTTTAAAACTTTAATCCCTTTCTTTTCAACTTCAGCAGTTAAATCAGCGACTAACTGAGTATCCATCATTGCTAGGTATTCATCGTAAGAGTTATATAGCATTGGGCCAGCTAATGCAGCGAAGTCAGGAACATAATCTCCAAGGTAACTTAAATCTTCAACAGCAATCCAATCCGCACCATTAACAACTTGCTCAAGGTTATCTTTATATACTGGTAATTGGCCACCAGGATAAACTTTGATGTTCACACCACCTTCTGTACGCTCACGAATTTTATCAGTCACTTTAATTAGCTCTTGCGTTAACAATTCGTTTTGAGTAAATACCAAACTCATATTGATATCGATTGGCTCAACTGTTTTTGCAGCCTCTGCGCCTTTCGTTGTATCTGCAGGTTTTTCGCCACAACCAACAAGCAGTGCAACAGCTGTTAATACGGTTCCGATTACCTTTATCATAAATAGTACCTTTGTTTGTAAAGTTAGCTTTAATAAATAAGTTCGTTTATTAGAACAAAAAAATAGTGAAATAAGCTGTATGTTCTTTTTGTTGAACCATACAAATTATTCATATGAACATTATTAGAATCATATGAAAATCATTATCGTGCAAATAGTAGGTTACAAAAATGTAGACCAGAACGTACTAATACCAATGAATTGTTAAATTTATATGACAATCCATTATATTTTTAGGTCTTTTATATTTTCTAAAATACATTATCATTAACAAAGTAATTAACGTTCAAATGAACATCACAGGTAAATTTATGATTGCAGGTCATCGTGGTGCAGCTTCATTAGCACCAGAAAATACATTATCAGGTTTTAAAAAAGCACTGCAATCTGGTGCTAAATGGATTGAGTTAGACACACAACTTAGCGCAGATAAAACGCCAGTCATCTTCCATGACGAAACAGTGGATCGTTGTACAAACGGTGATGGTTTAGTGGCTGATTTCACATTGAGTCAATTACAAGCATTGGATGCCGGAAGTTGGTTTTCAGAAGCATTTATTGGTGAGCAAATTATATCGCTTGAACATACTTTGTTATTCTTTATGGAGAATGACTTGAGTATGAACCTGGAGATTAAAATTCACCACTCACACCAAGTGGAGCCGCTGGTAGATGAGATTGCAAAAGTTTTAGCGAAGGTAAACTTTCCGAATGAAAAACTTATTTTGTCTAGCTTTTCTGAATTAGCGCTCACACACTGTCATCAAGTTATGCCAGAAATTCGTTTAGGTTACATTACCGAACATGATCCATTAATTACATTGGAAAAACTAAAACCACTTAACCTATATAGCGTACATCTTGATCATAAAATATTAGAACAAACGATGGCAAAAAAAATCACAGATTCAGGACTGAAACTAATTATTTGGACGCTTAATGATGTAACACAAGCTGATAAATTTAGATCTTGGGGCGTAGACCTCATTATTACCGATAAGCCAGATGTATTTATTAACGCATGATAAAACTTAACGCTCGCCAACAAAATATTCTATTGCGTTTACGTAAAAAGGAAGATGTTCAGATAGAAACGCTGTCTGAGCATTTTCAAGTGACCACGCAAACTATCCGCAGGGACGTTAATCAACTTTGTAAAGCAGGGTATGCTCGACGTATTCATGGTGGTGTAGGCCTACCAGCACAATTGACTAATAGCAGTTATCAATATCGCAGTGATATACAATTTGATGTAAAAGATAAAATAGCCAAAAGAGTTGCTAATGCTATTCCTGATGGCTCAACCATTATGATGGGAATAGGCACAACCGTGACACGTATTGCCTATTATTTAAAAACCAAACACAGAGTGATCACTAATAACCTACAGGTTGTTCGAATTCTAGAAATGAATCCAGATATTGAAGTTTACATAGCAGGTGGGCTATTTAGATCGCAGCAACAAGATGTTGTTGGTAATAATGTCACAACATTTTTCAATAATTTTGAAGCAGATATTGGCATATTAGGCTGTGCAGGAGTTACTAGTAGTCACTCAGCAATGGAACATGAAACCGATGAAGCAGAAATATCAAGATGCATTGTAAAAAACTCACGACAAACATGGTTAGTAGCCGATGCAACTAAATGGACGATTTCCGCCTCGGTGAAAGTCGCTGCACTATCTGAATTTGATCAGATTTATAGTAATCATACTGACCTTCCATCAGAGCTTTCATTAGTATCTATAAAATAAAGTTTTTTACCTGATATAGAAGCAGTTAACATCAAAGCACTTGCCATGACATATCGTTAGTAAGTAAGAGTAACATTAAAAGTGAAATAGAATTGGTATTGTAAATCGAAGAAAAAGCTAGAAGCGTTCTTAATAGATTGTTGAAAGGTGCCGTGTAGCTATCAATGTTATTTATTGATATCAATTTAACCATTATAATTACTCTAACGATCAAACGAGCATAAGGAAAGTGATACAAACATTTTTTCCTAGGTAGACACCGCTTATTTGATACTGTTTCTAGGTACAAATAATCAATAAGCGACGTTACCTATTATATGCAATTAAAATTGGTTTAATTACGGAATTCATCTATTTTTTGTTGCGCATCACCACCGAACAAACGCTTACTTACTGCTTCCAACCCTTCTGCATTATCTAAGAGCTCTTTGCGAATAACTAATGTTGCTTTTGAGCGTCGACGAAGTAAATCATCAAGGTTAACAATCATTTCATTATCAGCAACCCAGTCAATCTCAGCCCATGTGAACTCCGTATGTTCAAGCGCAAGGTTGGCTTTAGTGGGATCCTGCTTAATTGCTTCTAATAAAACAAATGCATCCTCGCCATAACGACGCCAGAAACGGCTAGATAAGGGCTCAAGCGCACCTTTTGGTGTTAGCTTATCAATATTGAATTGCTTAATCTCACTCATAAACTTGTCTTTAACCTGCTCAGCAGGCTCGCCATACCAAAGCGCATTAGATCTATTCATTGGAATCGATAAATCTTCGACAATATCAGCAATTTCATCACCTACATTAATACAATCAGTCAATTTACCACCAAAAATACTAATATGCTTATCTGTCTTATTAACATCAATGGCATGTTTACGTGATAGTGCAACCCAATCAGCAACGCCCTCTTCAGCTTCAATAGCTAATGGTCTAACACCACATCTTTCAGCAATAATGTCATCTTTAGTTAATGGTTTTTCTAAATCTAATAAAGCATTCGCATTATCAAGAATGAATTGACGATCTTCATCAGTCACTGATGTTTGATGGCTTTCAACCTGGTTATCTGTTGTACCAATACAAGTTTTAGAGCCCATTGGTAACACAAAGAACAAACGCCCATCACTGGCAAAAAAAGCTAATACGCGATGCTCTTTCGAAATACGATCAACTGTTAAATGTACACCCTTAGAAAATAAGTGATGGTGCGATGTTTTCTGTTTAGTGCCTTTATTAACTTGGTCAACTAATGGACCACAAGCGTTTATTAGGGTTTTCGCTTTAATAGTAAATGTTTGATCGCTGCTTTTATCTTTTGCTTGTATAACCCATCGATTATTTTCACGCACAGCGTTAACTGACTCTACATAGTTTGCAACAATCGCTGACTTTTTTGCAGCAGCAGTAATAAAGTTAAATACAAAGCGCGAATCGTTATCTTTTAAGAAAGCATCTGAGTATTCGAAACCCGCTTGTGCACCAGTAACTTTAATACTTGGTTCAAGTTGTTTAATCGTATTACGAGTCAGGTATTTAGGCGCCATAGTGAATAAACGACCGAATAACCAATAAGCTAACGTGCCCATAAACACAAACCACACAGGGAAACGAAAACCTTTTTGAATAGTGGTTAAGAAGCGAACCTCAGTTACTGATGAAGGGTAATGTTTCATTAAATTATTACGGCTTTTACAGAGTTTATTAACTAACCGATATTCATGGCTTTCTAAGTATTTAATACCGCCCCATGCGAGATTCGAAGAATTAGAGCTCGTTGCTCCTGCAAAATCTCCTTTATCGATTAGTCCAACTTTAACCCCCTTAGCAGCCAAAGATGCAGCAGCAACAGCACCATTGATGCCACCACCTAAAATAAGGACATCTAACTCTTCTTCAGCTAGTTGTTTAATATTGTTCGTTCTATTGAGGCTCATTTCGTAATCCTTTGAAAAAATGTTCGATAACGCACTTAATGTTCAGATTAGAGCATAAATATCTTTCAATTAACAGCGTAATTAACAATTTAATACTCCTATTGAGCATTAATGAATAAAAAATAGATTTAAGTTCAATAATTGACATTGGATGACGTATTTTCGAATGATCTACACCGTATTAGTGTATGCGCTATCAAATACACCTATCTTCAATGGAAAGACTGTCCCCTTGAACATAATCGGCATAAGCAGCAATTAAATAAAACTTTCTTTAAATTAATTAAGTAAACATCCATTTTTGACAATTCGCCCACTCAAAATAGTTTTCAACAAAACTAATTTAACTTATCGATATCTGATTACATTTTATTGACAAATAGCCCTAAAACCCCAATAAACACAACAATTCAGGCTAAAACTTGTTAAGTGTTGAATATAACTGACCCAATATTAAGCAAGCAATGATCCTGTCAGGCTTACAAATATCACTTGATAGTTAGCACTCTAATCATTAGTATATTAATTGACTGTTCAATCAATCTATTATTTAGAGATTTGTTTTGTATTAAAAAGGAACTGAGTAATGGCAAGACCACCAATGAAAGAAGTTCGACAACAAGAACTTATTGATGCCACATTAATTTCAGTTGAACGCTATGGATTACAACATACAACGATTAATACCATCAGCGCTATTGCAGGCATGTCTTCAGGCATCATCAGTCATTACTTTGGTGGGAAACAAGGATTAATCGAAGCCACGCTTAGGTATTTAATCGATCAATTAAAACAAGCTTTATTAACTAAAATAAACAATCAACCCTTATCTGCGGAAGCCCGCTTACAGGTTGTTGTTGATGCAAATTTTACTGAATTACAGCGCTCTAATGCAGCAACCAAAACTTGGTTAAGCTTTTGGTCTCAAGCAATGCATGACCCAGGATTAGCCAGATTACAACACATCAATAACAAGCGTTTGTACAGTAATTTGCTTTACCCCTTTAAAAAATTATTGCCCAAAAATGAGGCAATCGATGCCGCAAAACAAACTGCTGCAATCATTGACGGTTTTTGGTTACGAAGCGCATTAAGTGCTTCTCCAGAAGAAGAATTCAAACAAGCTCAAACTTTATCTAAAGCCTTTATCAATACTGTGCTTAAACAGTACGGAGAGAAATAATGTCATCATTAAACGTTTATCAAAATTATATTCATGGTCAATATATCGCTAACGACAGCGGTGAAACTTTTGAAGTGATTAACCCAGCAACTGGCGAAGTCAGTTACCTTGTTGAAACTGCAACTGAAGCAGTACAAAAAGCTGCAATTGAAAGTGCTAAAAAAGGCTTCGCTGTTTGGTCTGCAATGACACCAATGGAACGTAGCCGCATTTTGCTTAAAGCGGTTGCTTTATTACGAGAGCGTAATGATGAGCTAGCTGAAGGTGAAGTACTAGATACAGGTAAACCATGGCAAGAAGCATCTGAGGTTGACGTTGTCACGGGTGCAGATTCAATTGAATTTTTTGCCGGCCTTGCGCCAAGTATTGAAGGTAACCAACAGCCTGTTGGTGATGACTTTTACTATACCCGCCGTGAACCACTTGGCATTTGTGCAGGCATTGGTGCTTGGAACTATCCAATACAAATCGCATGTTGGAAAGCTGCACCTGCTTTAGCCTGCGGTAATGCAATGATTTTTAAACCATCAGAAGAAACGCCTCGTGGTGCAATGCGTCTAGCGGAAATTTTTACTGAAGCTGGTGTGCCTGATGGTGTCTTCAATGTTGTTCAAGGCGATGGTCGTGTTGGTGCATGGTTAACTAATGATCCAGATATTGCGAAAGTCTCTTTCACAGGTGAAGTCGGTACTGGTAAGAAAGTCATGAGTTCAGCTGCGACTTCATTAAAAGAAGTGACCATGGAACTAGGCGGTAAATCGCCTTTAATCATCTTTAATGATGCAGATATCGATAATGCTGTTTCTGCAGCAATGTTAGGTAACTTCTATACCCAAGGTGAAATTTGCACTAATGGTACGCGTGTTTTTGTTCAAAAAGATATCTATCCCGAGTTTATTAAACGTCTAAAGTCTCGCATTGAACAAAATATTATCTGTGGCGATCCAATGAACCCTGATACTAACTTTGGCGCTTTAATTTCTAAAGATCATCAGCAAAAAGTATTGGATTACATTGAAATAGGTAAAAAAGAGGGAGCAACCTTATTAACTGGCGGGAACGCATTACAACCAAGTAACGCTCCTAATGGTTTTTTTGTTGCCCCCACAGTATTCACTGATTGTGATGATCAGATGACGATTGTAAAAGAAGAAATTTTTGGCCCTGTTATGTCCGTATTAACTTTCTCAGAAGAAGAGGAAGTGGTTGAACGTGCCAATGACACACATTTAGGGTTGGCCGCAGCCGTATTCACACAAGACATCACTCGCGCTCATCGTGTAATACATCAAATACAAGCAGGAATTTGTTGGATCAATGCTTACGGGGCTTCACCTTCTGAAATGCCAGTAGGTGGCTACAAAATGTCTGGTATCGGTCGAGAGAACGGTAGTGAAACACTCAAAGCATATACTCAAATTAAAGCTGTCTACGTTGGTATGCAAACATTAGAAAGCCCATTTTAAGGAATATGATGACTTCAAATTTAAATAATAAAGCAGATTATGATTATATTATCGTTGGTGCAGGTAGCGCAGGTTGTGTATTAGCAAACCGTCTCTCAGAAGATACTAACAACAAAGTTTTGTTGTTAGAGACTGGTGGCAGCGATAAAAGTATATTCATTCAAATGCCAACAGCACTATCCATCCCAATGAATACCAAAAAGTATGCATGGCAATTTGAAACACAACCTGAACCATTTTTAAATAATCGTCGTATGCATTGTCCTCGCGGTAAGGTACTAGGAGGTTCATCATCAATCAACGGTATGGTTTATGTACGTGGACATGCCCGTGACTTTGATGAATGGCAGCAAGCAGGTGCTAATAATTGGGATTATGCACATTGTTTACCTTACTTTAAAAAAGCAGAAACATGGGCGTTTGGCGGTAATGAATACCGAGGTAATAATGGTCCTCTTGCTGTTAACAATGGTAACAACATGCAAAACCCTCTATATCAAGCTTTTGTTAATGCGGGTGTTGATGCAGGCTACTTAGCAACTGAAGATTATAATGCAGAGCAGCAAGAAGGCTTCGGCCCTATGCACATGACTGTTAAAAACGGTGTTCGTTGGTCTACTGCAAATGCTTATTTACGTCCAGCCATGAAGCGCAGCAATCTAACCGTTGTTACACACGCTTTGGTGCACAAAGTACTGTTAGAAAATAAAAAAGCAGTGGGTGTACGTTATCAAGTTAAAGATAAAGTCATTGATGTTTTATCTAACAAAGAAGTATTACTAAGCGCAGGCTCTATTGGTTCCCCTCATTTATTACAATTATCGGGTATTGGTAGGGCTGAAACACTTAAAGCAGCGGGTATTGAGCAACATCATGAATTACCTGGTGTCGGTGAAAATTTGCAGGATCACCTTGAATTTTACTTTCAATTCAAATGCCTTAAACCAATTTCACTAAACGGTAAACTTGATCCATTGAATAAATTATTGATAGGTACGCGGTGGATCCTCAATAAGTCTGGATTAGGTGCAACTAACCATTTTGAATCGTGTGGATTTATTCGCTCTAAAAAAAGCATAGAGTGGCCAGATCTACAATATCACTTTCTCCCAGCAGCAATGCGTTATGACGGGAAAGAAGCTTTTGCTGGGCATGGTTTCCAAGTACATATTGGACATAACAAACCAAAAAGTCGCGGTTCAGTAAAAGTTGTCTCAAATGACCCTATGACAGCTCCTGAAATTCAATTTAATTACTTAGCGCATCAAGATGATATTGAAGGCTTCAGAGCTTGTGTTCGATTAACACGTGAAATCATTAATCAACCAGCTTTAGATGAGTATCGAGGTGAAGAAATTCAACCAGGTTTAGCGATACAAACAGACCAAGAGATTGATGAGTTTGTAAGAAGCTCTGTAGAAAGTGCTTACCATCCTTCTTGTTCGTGCAAAATGGGTGAAGATGATATGGCAGTAGTTAACTCAGAAACGAAAGTGCACGGTATTGATGCGCTACGCGTTGTTGATTCATCTATCTTTCCTACCATTCCTAATGGCAACTTAAACTCACCCACTATCATGGTTGCGGAGCGAGCGGCAGATATTATTTTAGGAAACAAAATGCTGGCTCCTAACCTATCAAATGTCGCTATTGCTGACGATTGGCAAAACACTCAACGCTTCGCTGCACCGAAACGACAAAACTAATTAATGACAAATACTTGTCATAAGCATAATGGTGCATTGCTCTCAGGAGTTTTGTGCCGTTAAAAATAGGTAATCAGCCAGCCTCATCAACACAAAATGGCTTTATAAACTACGTTATTTTTCAGGGTTTAAATATCGTTTACTACACGATACTTAAGGTTTGAGGGCAAGATTGTCTTAAAAATAATGGCGTAGTGTTTTAAAACATAAAACAAGGAATTATATATGTTTATCAACACCAACCATTGGGAGGCCAAATAATGACTCTTTGGCTATCTACTGGTATTTTATTCGTATTTGCAGCAATTGCTTTTATCCTATATCGCTGGGGTAATATGCAATGTATCGGTGTAACACCAGTACGCAAATTCACTTTCATCGCGATCTTATTTACATCAGGTTTAGATGTTGGTCTGATCATGTTCCCGCTTACCGAGTTTGCTGGTTATGCTGATTTAGCAACGAGCCCTGAATATGGCTTTACCAACCCTTTGTCTATTGAATTTGGTTTCTGGGCTTTCTTAATTTGGGCATTTTACTTTGTAACCTGTTTTTACTTTTGTGTAATTGAACCAAGAGTGAAGTTCTTCGAAGTACCGCTGATTAAATTTATCAACAATGTAGTAATTATCGGAACCTGTGCTTTTACTGCTTATTTACTATTGACCAACCTACCTTGGTATTTACCAGGCATAGGTGATGGTGAAACGATTGTCGGTAGCTTCTATTTAATCGTATTCCTAGCAATTGCAACAGCCGTTTATTCAAGTACAAGTATTCGTTACGTTCGAATCTTGAGTTTAGGTAGTAGTTGGTTATTTTTTGCGTTGATTATTATAATGTGGGCTGGGGCGTTCTTATCTGATAATTCAAGTGTCGGTGAATTCTTTACGACGTTTGGCTTGTTAGGTGACTATTTTGCAAACTTGCACCATTTTGTATTACCGCTAAATGATTACCATGAGTTTTATCTTTACTGGTGGTTCGCTTGGAGCATCATGATTGGTCAATTCACTTCCCGTTTTGTTAGTGGCATGAAAACATACCAAGTATTAGGTGCGATGATGATCTTCCCATCAATCCCAATTGCCATTTGGTTTACTGTTCTTTACTACTACAGTGCAAATAGTATCTCTACGGCAGGTTTCTACAACCTTGCTATGGTAATTGTTGGCATAACGTTTGTGATTAACTCATTAGATTCACTAGTACGCCTATACACAGATAACTTAAACTTAACGGTACAACGTTTTGGTAAAGTACCTTATATTATTGGTAACATTGTTTTATTAAGTGGTTTAACACTATTGTTCAAACTAAACTTCTTACAAATTCAGTGGGTTGGTGCGCTAGCTATCGGATTAATATTAGGTTGTTTTGGTTACATGCTATTAACTCATTACCGTAAAGTAGCCAATATTGAACGTTCCCCTAAAGAGAACAAAATCGACTTTACCAAAATAGAATTAATGGATTAAACAAGACAGCTAATAAGAGTATATGAAGTAGATGTAGTCTTTAATATCCTCAACTTAAGCTATTCGATAAAAAGCAGAATAACGGTCCCCCGTTATTCTGCTTTTTTATGATTTTAAACATGAGACGTATGATTTTTTTTGTTATCCTACGCAAAAAATTGAGGTGAGAATTATGGAAAAACAAGAACAACTATTAATTTCGTTACGCCGAGTGATCAGGGCGATCAGTATACACTCACGTCAATTAAACAAAGAATCAGGCTTAACAGGCCCACAATTGTTAGTTATGCAAAAAATTGATCAACTCGATGCACCTCTAGCAAAACAAATTGCTCAAGAGATAACATTGAGTGCTGCAACTGTCACCACAATTCTTGATAGACTTGAAAAGCGAAACTTTATTATTAGAACGCGCAGCAAAACAGATAAACGCAAGGTCCACTTATCATTAAGTGAAGCAGGTAAAGAAGTCCTAAGTTCATCGCCAAAACCGTTACAAGAACATTTTATAAAACGTTATAAGAACCTTGATGAATGGGAGCAAAGCCAACTGCTTTCTGCTGTAGAACGCATTGCCTCAATGATGGACGCCACTGAATTAGATGCTGCACCAGTATTATTAGTTGGCAAGATACAAGACACAGAGACCTAACCCCTACATTTAAAAAATGTAGGGTTGTAATGACTTCTACATATTTTTCTCATAATAAGATTGTATTTAATAACTCATTAATGCTGACCTCTATAACCTTCTATTCCTATACTTAGTTAAATAAAATAGACGGATTTTTTACTAAATAAATTTGTCATATAAAAGTTCAGACAGATAAAACGATACGCTTGCCGTAAGATATGATTAAGTGCTGACATTGGCACGATTAATATCACTTATTAGTCAGACTCTAACATAACAATAATAAAATGAGGTTTAACATGAAAAAGTACCTATACGCTGCATGGACAGGTTTTGTAGGTGGTAACGTATCAAGCTTTGTAAAATGGGGAACAGAAAACCCTATGCCACCAAGAACGCCAGACAGAGCAATTCCTCCAGCAGAAATGTTAAGTGACTTAGGTTTTAACATTCAAAATATGACTTACACTTATTCTGAGCATGTTGTTAACTGGGGTATTGCAGGTGTTCATCACCTATTCTCTATCTTTTTTGCAATGCTTTACTGTGTACTTGCAGAACGTTGTCCCAAAATAACGTTATGGCAGGGGGTTGGGTTTGGTATCTTATTAACAATCCTTTTCCACGGCATTACCTTACCTGTGTTTGGTTGGGCACCTGCAATATGGGATCTACCGATAAATGAACTTGTTTCTGAAACATTAGGACATATTTTATGGATGTGGGTGATTGAAGTTTTCCGTCAATATATGATGAAAAAGGCATAGTACTTACACTAAATACCGTTTACACCAAGACCAGTCACTTATGTTACTGGTCTTTTTATATAACTCTTTTACTTCACCAGCCTCAAACTTTAGCCACTGCCAGTTCGACCTGTTTATTTATAATCTTGGCGACAGTAATACAATCTTCGATAGTAAAAGTAAGTGGAATGCGAATATCAATTAACGTAGATAAAATGCGCTCTGTCGTCTCTAGGCTAGTTTTATCATTAAGGTAATGCCAACTATCATATTTACTGGTGTAACCATTTGGCTCGCTGTCTCCAAACCATTTTATAGAAACCCCTTGCGCTTCACATTCCTTAATAAGTAATGGAAAACGAGCAGAAGATAAAGAAGGTATAAAAAACTGTATAGAACTAGCCACAAACTTCTCTTTGGTATTTCTCGCTATTAACACAATATTATTGCTCGCTTTAAAAATATCACTCATTGCATAATATCTATCATTCCAAGCCCTACACTTTTTATCGAGCAGCTCAAGTTGTGGTAGTAATACCGCAGCTCTTAGGTTATCCATACGCCCACTATAATTAGGAGTTGTATACTTAACGGCATCAAAGGCCTGTTTATCTGGTGCTGCGTAGTGTTTATCATAAAGCATATAAGAACCTGAGTAGATAATAGCTTTTGTAATAACGTCGCTGTGAGGCGTAATTAATAACCCGCCTTCACCTGAATTCATATGTTTATAGGTTTGTGTACTAAAACATGCAACATCACCAAAACTTCCACTCATCCTATCGTTCCATTTAGCTCCCATAGTATGAGCACAATCTTCTATTAGTAATAAATTGAAGTTTTTACAGATTTCCATCACTCGATCCATATCTGAAATATGTCCGCGCATATGAGAAAGCAATAAGTATTTAGCGCCGCTTAAGCGCGCTTTATTTTCTAAATCATCCAAATCAATACAAAGTTGATCGTCAATATCGACTAAAACAGGAATACCGCCGGCATTATCTATCGCACCGGGAACAGGAGCTAAAGTAAAAGCATTACAAAGGACTTTGTCACCTTCTTTAATACCCAATGCTTTTAAAGCAATATGCAAAGCATAACCACAGGAAGCACAAGCTAAGCAATTATCAACACCCATATATTCACTGAATGCTAACTCAAGTTGATCAGTTAAACTCTTTTCACCAGGATTAACGTTATAACGATGTAACCTGCCTGACTTCATTATCTCTATTGCCGCTTTTATTCCTTCATCAGGAATCGCTTCCTGTTGAGTAAAAGATTTAGTAAAAGTCACTATAAAGCTCTCCATTCATCCATAAAATGTATTTATCACCATGAATATTGACAGTAACACATCAAACTCATTACTCATTAGCACCAATAGCTGCAATTAATAGAGCCACTGAAAAATCAGAAACAACAATACAAATTTATTAAAAAAGGGATATAAAATGATAAATAAAGGGGGAATAGCAAAAGAAATATATTATTGGGAGTATAAACAAAAGTTTAAAAATGTAAGGATTTTAATATGAGGTAAACCATAAATGGTGCTGATAGGCGGATTTGAACCGCCGACCTCACCCTTACCAAGGGTGCGCTCTACCAACTGAGCCATATCAGCAAAAGAGGATCTGATAATGACCTACTTTCACATGGGGAGGCCCCACACTATCATCGGCGCAACTGCGTTTCACTTCTGAGTTCGGCAAGGGATCAGGTGGTACCACAGCGCTATTATTATCAGAAAAAAGCGTTTATTTATAACGTATTATAAATATTAAAACCCCAGCCATTGAGACTGGGGTTTTGAATTAGGCGCTTGGCGATGACCTACTTTCACATGGGGAGACCCCACACTATCATCGGCGCAGCTGCGTTTCACTTCTGAGTTCGGCAAGGGATCAGGTGGTACCACAGCGCTATGGCCGCCAAGCATAAAATTTAATTAGGAAAGTGACAGTCTAATGTTCTTTAGTCGTTCTGTATAATCGTAGCAGTTATGTAAATACGCTATCACAAGCGTTATATTTTAACGTCTTCTTTGACACTCTTGGTTAACAGCAACACTACTTAGGTGTTGTATGGTTAAGCCTCACGGGTAATTAGTACAAGTTAGCTCAATACGTTACCGCACTTACACACCTTGCCTATCAACGTTGTAGTCTCCAACGGCCCTTTAGGGAACTTAAAGTTCCAGTGAGAACTCATCTTGAGGCTCGCTTCCCGCTTAGATGCTTTCAGCGGTTATCGATTCCGAACGTAGCTACCGGGCAATGCTATTGGCATAACAACCCGAACACCAGCGGTTCGTCCACTCCGGTCCTCTCGTACTAGGAGCAGCTCCTCTCAATTCTCAAACGCCCACGGCAGATAGGGACCGAACTGTCTCACGACGTTCTAAACCCAGCTCGCGTACCACTTTAAATGGCGAACAGCCATACCCTTGGGACCGACTTCAGCCCCAGGATGTGATGAGCCGACATCGAGGTGCCAAACACCGCCGTCGATATGAACTCTTGGGCGGTATCAGCCTGTTATCCCCGGAGTACCTTTTATCCGTTGAGCGATGGCCCTTCCATTCAGAACCACCGGATCACTATGACCTACTTTCGTACCTGCTCGACGTGTCTGTCTCGCAGTTAAGCTGGCTTATACCATTGTACTAACCTCACGATGTCCGACCGTGATTAGCCAACCTTCGTACTCCTCCGTTACTCTTTGGGAGGAGACCGCCCCAGTCAAACTACCCACCAAACAGTGTCCCAAACCCCGATTCAGGGGCCATGGTTAGAACTCAAAACATACAAGGGTGGTATTTCAAGGTTGGCTCCACCGCATCTGGCGACGCGGTTTCAAAGCCTCCCACCTATCCTACACATGTAGGCTCTAAGTTCACTGCTAAGCTATAGTAAAGGTTCACGGGGTCTTTCCGTCTAGCCGCGGGTACACAGCATCTTCACTGCGATTTCAACTTCACTGAGTCTCGGGTGGAGACAGCATGGCCATCATTACGCCATTCGTGCAGGTCGGAACTTACCCGACAAGGAATTTCGCTACCTTAGGACCGTTATAGTTACGGCCGCCGTTTACCGGGGCTTCGATCAATAGCTTCGACCTAAGTCTAACCACATCAATTAACCTTCCGGCACCGGGCAGGCGTCACACCCTATACGTCATCTTACGATTTAGCAGAGTGCTGTGTTTTTAATAAACAGTTGCAGCCATCTGGTATCTTCGGCCCCCAACAGCTTAGAGAGCAAGTCTCATCACCGTCAAGGGCGTACCTTCTCCCGAAGTTACGGTACCATTTTGCCTAGTTCCTTCACCCGAGTTCTCTCAAGCGCCTTGGTATTCTCTACCTGACCACCTGTGTCGGTTTGGGGTACGATCCTTATATTTCTGAAGCTTAGAGACTTTTCCTGGAAGTATGGCATCAATGACTTCACTACCTTAGTAGCTCGACATCGAGTCTCAGCGTTAATAGAAATCCGGATTTACCTAAATCTCCCGCCTACACTCTTGAACCTGGACAACCATCGCCAGGCCCACCTAGCCTTCTCCGTCCTCCCATCGCAAAATATAAGGGTACGGGAATATTAACCCGTTTCCCATCGACTACGCCTTTCGGCCTCGCCTTAGGGGTCGACTCACCCTGCCCCGATTAACGTTGGACAGGAACCCTTGGTCTTCCGGCGGGGAGGTTTTTCACCCCCCTTATCGTTACTCATGTCAACATTCGCACTTCTGATACCTCCAGGATGGTTTACACCTTTCCCTTCGACGGCTTACAGAACGCTCCTCTACCACGCGTATAAATACGCGTCCGCAGCTTCGGTGATATGTTTAGCCCCGTTAAATCTTCCGCGCAGGCCGACTCGACTAGTGAGCTATTACGCTTTCTTTAAAAGATGGCTGCTTCTAAGCCAACTTCCTAGCTGTCTAAGCCTTCCCACATCGTTTCCCACTTAACATATACTTTGGGACCTTAGCTGGCGGTCTGGGTTGTTTCCCTTTCCACGACGGACGTTAGCACCCGCCGTGTGTCTCCCATGATTGCACTTGTTGGTATTCGGAGTTTGCAAAGGGTTGGTAAGTCGGGATGACCCCCTAGCCTTAACAGTGCTCTACCCCCAACAGTGATACATGAGGCGCTACCTAAATAGCTTTCGAGGAGAACCAGCTATCTCTTGGTTTGATTGGCCTTTCACCCCCAGCCACAAGTCATCCCCTAATTTTTCAACATTAGTGGGTTCGGTCCTCCAATTGATGTTACTCAATCTTCAACCTGCTCATGGCTAGATCACCAAGTTTCGGGTCTAATCCCAGCAACTATTCGCCCAGTTAAGACTCGGTTTCCCTACGGCTCCCCTAAATGGTTAACCTTGCTACTGAAATTAAGTCGTTGACCCATTATACAAAAGGTACGCAGTCACGGAATAAATCCGCTCCTACTGCTTGTACGTACACGGTTTCAGGTTCTATTTCACTCCCCTCACAGGGGTTCTTTTCGCCTTTCCCTCACGGTACTGGTTCACTATCGGTCAATTAGGAGTATTTAGCCTTGGAGGATGGTCCCCCCATATTCAATCAGGATTTCTCGTGTCCCGACTTACTCGTTTTCACTGTAAAGAAGTTTTTGTGTACGGGACTATCACCCTGTACCGTGGCACTTTCCAGAGCCTTCCACTAACTTTTAAACAGCTTAAGGGCTGTTCCGATTTCGCTCGCCGCTACTTTCGGAATCTCGGTTGATTTCTTTTCCTAAGGGTACTTAGATGTTTCAGTTCCCCTCGTTTGCTTCGCTATGCTATGTATTCACATAACGATGACACTAAGTGCCGGGTTGCCCCATTCGGAAATTCCAGGATATAACGCTTGTTATCAACTCCCCTGGACTTATCGCAGATTACCACGTCCTTCATCGCCTCTAATTGCCTAGGCATCCACCGTGCACGCTTATTCACTTAACCATACAACACCTAAGAAGTGTCATTAAGCAATTTATATGATGTTAAAAACATCCTAAATTGCATAAATACGCAACTGGGTTGCTGTATGTTGTTTCCAAGACGCTTGCGACTCTCATATTTACATATGAAAAACGTTTACGTTTTTCGTGC
The DNA here is from genome assembly GCF_055808325.1 of Psychromonas sp. KJ10-5. NCBI lineage: Bacteria > Pseudomonadati > Pseudomonadota > Gammaproteobacteria > Alteromonadales > Psychromonadaceae > Psychromonas > Psychromonas sp. KJ10-5. The sequence goes on from NZ_CM147864.1 coordinate 3,103,783, forward strand.
ACCTAACACTCAAAGAGTGTGTAGATACGTACTCATTACATTTGCATGTAATGTGCATTTTATTTTTGCTTGATTACAATACTAAAACCGAGGTTTTAATATTGAGAACTCGTTTAATTCATCGTAATGAATTAAACATTTCGTTTTATTTATCACACCAATCAACACTAAGTGTCATTGTTTTTGTGCGATAAATAAGAACATTTATCAGCTTTCCTAATTGTTAAAGAGCAGTGTTAAAAAACACTTTATAAATTTTTCTATTTATAGAGTATCTTTCGCTAGATAGTGTTGGTATCCCCAAGGGGATTTGAACCCCTGTTACCGCCGTGAAAGGGCGGTGTCCTAGGCCTCTAGACGATGGGGACCCGGAACTATTTTTGCGCTTTATCATTCTAATCAAACAATCTGTGTGGGCACTCATTATTACTTGCGCCAATGTACCTAAGTACAAAGGATGTGTTTCTTTACGTAAGGAGGTGATCCAGCCCCAGGTTCCCCTAGGGCTACCTTGTTACGACTTCACCCCAGTCATGAACCACACCGTGGTCATCGCCATCCCGAAGGTTAAGCTAATGACTTCTGGTGCAGCCCACTCCCATGGTGTGACGGGCGGTGTGTACAAGGCCCGGGAACGTATTCACCGTGGCATTCTGATCCACGATTACTAGCGATTCCAACTTCACGGAGTCGAGTTGCAGACTCCGATCCGGACTACGACAAACTTTAGGAGATTCGCATACCATCGCTGGTTAGCAGCCCTTTGTATTTGCCATTGTAGCACGTGTGTAGCCCATCCCGTAAGGGCCATGATGACTTGACGTCGTCCCCACCTTCCTCCGGTTTATCACCGGCAGTGTCCCTAGAGTTCCCGGCATAACCCGCTGGCAAATAAGGATAAGGGTTGCGCTCGTTGCGGGACTTAACCCAACATTTCACAACACGAGCTGACGACAGCCATGCAGCACCTGTCTCAGAGTTCCCGAAGGCACTCATCTATCTCTAGGTGATTCTCTGGATGTCAAGGGATGGTAAGGTTCTTCGCGTTGCATCGAATTAAACCACATGCTCCACCGCTTGTGCGGGCCCCCGTCAATTCATTTGAGTTTTAACCTTGCGGCCGTACTCCCCAGGCGGTCTATTTAATGCGTTAGCTTTGAATCCCACGGCATATAGCCACAAAATTCTAATAGACATCGTTTACTGCGTGGACTACCGGGGTATCTAATCCCGTTTGCTCCCCACGCCTTCGCGCCTCAGCGTCAGTCTTTGTCCAGGTGGCCGCCTTCGCCACTGGTATTCCTTCAGATCTCTACGCATTTCACCGCTACACCTGAAATTCTACCACCCTCTACAAAACTCTAGTTAACCAGTTTCAAATGCAGTTCCAAGGTTGAGCCCTGGGATTTCACATCTGACTTAATTAACCGCCTACGCGCGCTTTACGCCCAGTAATTCCGATTAACGCTCGCACCCTCCGTATTACCGCGGCTGCTGGCACGGAGTTAGCCGGTGCTTCTTCTGCGAGTAACGTCACAGCTGCACTCTATTAAAGTACAACCTTTCCTCCTCGCTGAAAGTGCTTTACAACCCGAAAGCCTTCTTCACACACGCGGCATGGCTGCATCAGGCTTGCGCCCATTGTGCAATATTCCCCACTGCTGCCTCCCGTAGGAGTCTGGACCGTGTCTCAGTTCCAGTGTGGCTGGTCATCCTCTAAGACCAACTAGGGATCGTCGCCTTGGTAAGCCATTACCTTACCAACTAGCTAATCCCACTTGGGCTACTCTTATGGCGTGAGGCCCGAAGGTCCCCCACTTTGATCCGGAGATGTTATGCGGTATTAGCAGTCGTTTCCAACTGTTGTCCCCCACCATAAGGCATATTCCCAAGCATTACTCACCCGTCCGCCACTCGTCAGCAAAGTAGCAAGCTACTTTCTGTTACCGTTCGACTTGCATGTGTTAAGCCTGCCGCCAGCGTTCAATCTGAGCCATGATCAAACTCTTCAATTTAAAGTTTAATTTGCAACCTAAGTTGCGACTCAATATTACTGACTAAAACTATGTACCTAAGTACAATGTTATTCTGAATTAATGAATTAATTCGTGTGTCACTTCTATTGATGTTGCCTAACAAGTAGGACTTTGATTTTTTTTGAAATCACATCAACAATAAGTGCTCACACAGATTGTTTGATTAAATTGTTAAAGAGCGTGCCTTTCGGCTAGGCGGCGTATATTACGCGCCTTTCGAACAATGTCAACGTTAATTTTCAACTTTATTTCGAAGCGAACTTCGAAGCGTTTACTGCGTTTATTTTGTTCTCAAACTCGCTGGGTAACTTGCGTTCCGTCCCGTGTCTGTGGGTGCGCATTATAGGGATCTTCGAAAGGTAAGCAAGCGTTTATTGCTGTTTTTTTTGATTATTTTACTGACCGCTTAATTAACAAACAAACAGCTCAAAATAACACGCTTTTGTGCTGTTATTTTGTACTTATCATCTTGTTTAAGCTATTCGCTGGATAAAGGATCGCAGAAAGTAATTTAGCAATCACGCTACCAATAAGTAATGCAGATAAAGAAAATATGATAATAAGGGGTTCATTATCAGTTAATAGATTAGTTATTATGCAAGTGGTAACAAATAAGATAAGCGGAATGATGTAAACAACTAAAGAACTTTGCACAATATCTTTGTTATCGACTAATAATTCAATTTGCTTATTAACCTCCATACCTTCTTTATAAGGCATGGAAATTTGATGAGATTTATCACTAAGGCCTTTCGCTACTACACCAACACCACAATTATCATTACTGCTACAAGATTTGCATGCGGATTTAGAGATGCACTCTACAATCACACTCTTCTCACCATTTACTTCGGTAATTTCAATAATACGGCCAGTTTCTTTTAACATTAATTCACCGGTTTGATAGAAGCCGCTATTTTTTCTGCGGTGACTAATGGGATTTCGCCAATAATATTGACTTCTACACTATCAATTTGTTTTGTATAAATAAGTGTTGCACCACGTTGTATAATATTTTTCTGATCGGCCAACAATGCTTTTTTACTTGATATATATACTGAAACGCTGACTATTCCATCATTAAGCATAAGATAAGAGACAGGATCAGTATCATGCATCATTAGTTTATGTTGATCGTCTTTAATTACTTTAAAACCTGTAGGTAACCAATCGACATTCCAATCAGCTATTTCCGTAGTGGTGTTATGCGGTAAGTTTAATATATCAGGTGTGGCTTGGGTACTTAATTGCTTTATCCATGGACTGACTGTTTCACTAATACTCATCGAAACAACCATGGTTTGTTCTAATATTACATTAGACTTGTTAATTATGTCTAAACGCAACGGTAAATAACTATCTAGATCTAACCACACTATATAGCTATAACGGTAATTATCTTTACTGATCATACGGATCGCGATGGCTTTTTTACCGGCAATTCTATCTTTACCTAGGATAATGTATTCGTAACTTCTATTACCACTTTTAAAATCAAAGTTAGCGATATCGGCAAATACACTTTGGTCTTGATGGCTTAGTAAGCTGTAAGGTTGGTTTCCTTGCTGATAGAAGCTAATTTTTCCATCAAATTGTAACGACTCCCGCATTGCACCATTTAAGTAAGTAAAATAGGTAATACGTTTGCCATCAATAATGCCATGAACAAGCTGTTTAGGCTGTATTTGGTTCTGTGCTGTATTTAAATAAAGCAGCGTATAATTCAAATTATTATAAGCTTGCTTCATATTATTTAAATAAGTTAAAGCGGACGGTAAATCTGTTGGCTCTGTTTTTACTACTTGAGATTGTGTTTGTTCAGAGCTCGCCATTAGTTGCGGTGACACTATTAATGATGCTAGTGAAACTAACGCAACTAAAAATAATCGATGTTTCATCGCTAACCTTAAGGTTTTGTTTGCAACTGTAACTGATGGTCCTTCATTAACGCTTCTAAACGTTCATTACGTTCTTTAATATCATTTTCTGTTTGTGCAGGTGTTGCTTGTAAACTTACCGGTGCAGCTGCTCCACCAAACGGTACTGTATTCAGTACAGGTGTTGAACTTGCATCAGTTGCATTGTCTTGGTTTACAATTAAGCTACTTACTACCACTACACCAGCTACAGATGCAGCAATTGCATATTGTCCAAAACGTTTCATAAACGGAACAACATTAGTATCTTGTTTTTCAGGTGTTGTTAATGGGACAACATTATCATCTTGCATTTCGCCAGCAATCGCTGCCATTACACTATCAGTCACATCAACTCGTAAATCTAAGCCATCGCTTTCTTCACGGAGAACGTCACCAATTAGTTGGTATCTTGAGAATTGTTGTTGTAATTCAACATCCCCAAGTACTGCGTCGATGATCTCTTGGTCATCAAACTCATTATCAATGAGCGATGATAGATCTTGTGAATATTCTTTCATCATCAATTCCAATTAATTTTCTAATAAGGGTTTGAGTTGTTTGTCAATTGCTTCACGAGCCCTAAAGATACGTGAACGGACGGTACCAATTGGACAATTTTCAATTTGTGCAATTTCGTCATAGCTCATTCCTTCAAGTTCGCGCAAAGTAATCGCAGACTTCAACTCATCTGGTAAACCACCAATCACTTTTAAGATGACTTGCTTAACTTCCTGAGAGTGTAAAATTGACTCAGGATTATCTTCATCTTTTAAAGCGCCACTACCGTCATAACTATCAGCTTCTTCAGCATCAATGTCAGATGCAGGCGGACGACGGCTTTGACTGGTTAAGTAATTTTTTGCAGTATTAACCGTAATGCGAAATAGCCAAGTATAAAAAGCACTATCACCTCTAAAGTTGGGTAATGATTTATATACTTTTATAAACACTTCTTGCGACACATCAGGAATATCACCTGAGCTGCGCACATAACGTGTTAATATATTAGCCACACGCGTCTGGTACTTACGTACTAATAATGCAAATGCTTGTTGCTCACCATTTTGTATACGTTGTATTAACTGTAAATCTAATTCACGCTCATTCATTGAGCTTTTCTACCTATATTTATAGTGAGCTATCAATTCTCACAGATATGACTTTTATAAAAAAAGAAAGTTCCAAATTAATTCAAAACAATGATGTTTTTGGATAAACTCTCTAGTTACTCGAAATGTTAGTTACATTATTTTACCCAAAACAGAGCATATAATGCCATGGCAGAGAATAAAACAACACCTGAACATCAATACACTTGTGACGTACTAATCATTGGAGCAGGTGCCGCGGGCTTATCACTAGCCTTAAAAATTGCAGATCACAGCAATGTAAGAGTATTAAGTAAAGGTAGCTTGTCTGAAGGATCAACCTATTATGCGCAGGGTGGAGTTGCTGCAGTATTCTCTGATGATGATAGTACTGACTCACATTTTAAAGATACGCTAATAGCCGGTGCCGGTTTATGTGATGAAGATGCGGTCAACTTTACCGTGACTAACGCCAAAGAAAGCATGCAATGGTTAATTGATACGGGTGTTGATTTCGATACCGAAACCAATGATCAATCAGAAACGCAATATCATTTAACTCGTGAAGGTGGGCATTCACATCGTCGCATATTGCATGCAGCTGATGCCACAGGAAGAGAGATTGAAGAGTCTTTATTAAGCGCTGTTAAAAAACACCCTAACATCACCTTAATGGAAGGCTATAATGCTATTGATTTAATTACAACTCGTAAATTAAATCTGCCTGCCAACCGTGTACTAGGTGCTTATGTTTGGAATAGAAAAGCGGAGCAAGTGGAAACGGTTAACGCACACTTTGTAACGCTCGCGACAGGTGGTGCAAGTAAAGTTTATCAATATACTAGTAACCCTGATGTATCTAGTGGCGATGGTGTTGCATTAGCTTGGCGTAGTGGTTGCCGTGTAGCCAATATGGAGTTTAATCAATTTCATCCAACCTGTTTATACCATGCAGACGCAAAGAACTTTTTATTAACTGAAGCGTTGCGTGGTGAAGGGGCTTTATTACTACGCCCTGATGGCACAAGATTTATGCCTGACTTTGATGATAGAGGTGAATTAGCGCCACGTGATATCGTCGCACGAGCGATTGATTATGAGATGAAACGCTTAGGTGTGGATTGTATGTACCTCGATATCAGCCATAAACCAAAAGACTTTATCATTAAACATTTCCCTACTATATATCAACGTTGTTTATCATTAGGTTTAGATATTGCTGAGCAGCCAATGCCAATTGTTCCTGCTGCACATTATACCTGTGGAGGTGTAATGATCGATCATCATGGTCAAACCGATATTGACGGTTTATATGCCATTGGTGAAGTGACTTATACCGGATTACATGGGGCGAATCGATTAGCATCAAACTCGTTATTAGAATGTATTGTTTACGCACACGCTTGTGCAAAAGATATCATTAACCGCATCCCTTTTTATAAACAAAGAAAGTTTGCCAAAATTCCTGATTGGGATGATAGCCAAGTTGAAAACTCTGACGAGCAAGTTGTGATCCAACATAACTGGCACGAGTTACGTTTATTTATGTGGGATTATGTTGGGATTGTTCGTACTGATAAACGTTTACAACGCGCCTTAAGCCGAGTTGAATTATTACAACACGAGATCACTGAGTATTACAGTAACTTTAAAGTAGGTAATAACCTATTAGAGTTAAGAAACTTAGTACAAGTCGCTGAATTGATAATAAAAAGTGCAATACAAAGAAAAGAAAGTCGTGGTTTACATTATAACCTAGACCACCCTAATCTTGGTGAAAACCCTAAACCTACGATTTTAAATCCTAATAAGGACTAATCGGTGTGAGCAGTGTTAATTAATCGGGCAAGTAACCGGTACTCTTCCTCTGCCACACTATCATAAAACACGATAAACCATTTTCTAGGATTATCGTGTTTTACTTCGACTAGCAAAGCATCCACCTGCTCTACGCATAAAAATATAACCCAATCATTATAAAAAGAACGCTTATTAATCGCACCAACTAACCGCGAAGGTTTACTTATTTCAATATTGCCACCATCAGCAACTAAGCAAGTAAAAGGATGCTGTACTGATGAGTGAACAAAATAAACTGAGCTAACAATATAAAGTAATAAGAAGATTGCACTTAGCCAGCCAATCCCCCATAACAGCAATAATATAATGGCACTGAACAGTAATAAGGTTATCGCCAAGACTTTGGCGATAAGTGACGGAGTGGTTGTTAACTTATACTTTAACGCGCTTGAGGATGACATTGACAATTTCAGCAAGCTGCAGATCTGGGCATTGCTCATGACCCATAAACCAAGCGAATAATTCAGGGTCTTCACAGGTTAATAGACGTTGGAAATACAACTTATGTTGATCGCTTAAATCAGTATATGCTTCTTTCGCAAAAGGCATTAACAACACATCGAGTTCTAACATACCACGACGACAAGCCCATATTAAACGGGAAAGAGGAACCTCTTTTAGCATGACTAAACCTTCCTTTTTAAATGAAAACGTTAAGTTATCGATCAACTTATCCGTATAAAATTTGAAACAAGCCAGTAGCTTATTATAAGCGACTATATTAGTCAGTTATTTATTCTGATAAATATCCAGTGTATGACATCAATAGCATAATTTATCAGTTGTAAAATAGACTATTGGCGATAACATTATATAAAAACACATTCGTCCATAAATGAGGCCAAACATGCTAACACTTAGCCAACTTGAGAATATCAGTCAATTACCCGATCTTGTTCTCTGCCCACTCGATAGCTGGGACTTAATCAGCATAACAGGTGAAGACCGTGTTACGTTTTTACAAGGACAACTTACTTGTGACTTAACCCAGTTAGCACCAGGTGAGCAAACATTAGCAGCGCATTGTAACCCTCAAGGTAAAGCATGGACTATCGCACGAGTCATTATACTGGCAGATCGTATTCTACTCACTCAACCTAACTCTGTATCTGCAATACAATTACCAGAACTTAAAAAGTATGCCGCTTTCTCTAAAGTAACTATTGAGAAAGAAACAGAATATAAAATATTAGGTTTAGCCGGTCGCAAGTCAGCAGAGTATATTGCAGAAGAGGTTGATACCGCAGCAACTCATGATACCAGTCGCTTATTAGAAACAGATACAGTGCTAATTAAACAACCCTACCCTTCATTACGTTACCTTGCAGTGATGAAAAACGATGTGGCGGATGCATTAGTAAAAGACTTAGCAGGTAAAGCAGAAATCTTTGACGATAGCTTATGGAATGCTATGAACATCGCAGCGGGTGTTGGTTTTTTAACAGCGGAAACGGCAGCACAGTTTATTCCTCAAATGCTAAATTTACAGGCGTTAAACGGCATTAGTTTTACTAAAGGGTGCTACATTGGTCAAGAAACCGTAGCACGAGCGAAATACCGTGGAGCCAATAAGCGCGCTATGTTTATTTTGACAGGCCGCTCAACTGAATGCCCTGCCGCAGGTCAAACGGTGGAAGTACTATTAAACAATAACTGGAAAAGAGTCGGTACTGTTGTCTCTGCTAGCCAATATGGTGATGGTCATATTGAGGCCTTAGCTGTATTACCAAAAGACACCAATCAAGAAGATATATTCCAAATTAAAGAGTTAGACGGGTCAACACTTTATTACGCACCGCTACCCTACCAAATAGTAGAAGACTAAATTAACTTGCCCTTAATTTTATTAAGGGCTTGTCCATTACTAGATTGAGCCAATTTACACTATATTTACCAATAACAAGAATTAATGCTATGATGCTCACACTTTTTATAAGGTTGAATTAACACTAATACCTGTACTGATGGAACACAGCTTGAGCCAAGAAATCATTCAATTACGCGATAAATCCGATGAGTTTTCTCGTCTACGCGTTAGATCTGCTCTCGCATTAATGAAAAAAGATGAAGCAAATGTGTTTCAAATTTGTCCATTATTATTCCATTACAATGCGCCTAGCTTACCGGGTTACATCAAAGGCGACGTCCCCGCTGGTATTAGCCAGTTTAATCCAACGAAAGAACATCAAGCACTTGCGCAGCAATTATTTTCAGTAGTTCCTGATTATCCAGTAGAACAAGCTGAGATCATTGGCCTTTATGCTATGGGCAGTACTTCATCTATCGGGCAATGCTCTGAAAGTGATTTTGATATTTGGATCTGTTACGAGCATTCCTTAGATCCAGACCGTGTTGCTTTACTTAATAAAAAGTCATGGGAAATAACCTATTGGGCTGAAAGCTTAGGAGTAGAGTTAAACTTCTTCCTAATCCCTGATAACAAGTTCAGAGTAACAAACAAAGCCTCAATGAGTAATGAGTCCTGCGGTACATCGCAACATATGCTGTTGTTAGATGAATTTTACCGAACGTCATTGCGTGTTGCTGGCCGTCGTATTCTATGGCGACAAATTCCACATGAGCATGAACATGATTATGATAATTATGTAAAAAACTTATATGATACCGGCCAAATAAACCCTGATGACTGGCTAGACCTTGGCGGCTTACATTGCGTGCCGGCAGAGGAGTTGTTTGGCGCTACATTATGGCAACTTTATAAGGGGATCGATAATCCTTACAAAGCAACCTTAAAAACTATCTTGATGGAAGCTTATTCATGGGAATACCCTAATACAGAGCTGATATCCACTTCTTATAAAAAAAGCTTCCAAGAGCAAGATTTCTACGATGAACATCTTGACCCTTATTGTTTGATGCTTGATAAAGTAAGCAATTATTTAATTAGCATTAATGATCTACAACGCTTAGAGCTCGTACGTGTTTGTTTCTATTTTAAAACAGAAGAGATGCTCTCTAAGCAATGTGATAATGAACATAATGCTTGGCGCCGCACTATTTTAAATAAACTAGTCAAGCAATGGGGTTGGACTGCAAATCAAATTATCGATCTAGACAATCGTAATAATTGGAAGATACGTGAAGTAAAACAGGCTAATCACCTATTACTTGATGCACTGATGCTGAGCTACAGTAATTTGATCAAATTTGCTCGAGTGAATGATATTAGTGAATCTATTAGTGCTGAAGATATCGGTATTTTGTCTCGAAAACTTTATGCAGCACATGAAACACTACCTGGTAAAGTAGATATTATTAACCCTAATATTTCACCTAATTTGATTGAGCATGATCTCAGCCTAATTCAGATTCCAGAACATCGCAAAAATAAGGCTGGTTGGTACTTATTTAATAGTACACTCGATCCATTTGAATTAGCATCTACACCAAACCTTGGGTATTCGCCTTATTTATCTAAGCTAGTAGCTTGGAGTTATGTGAATGGATTATATGATGAAGACACTACATTACATTTATATAATCAAGGGTCAGATCTCGTTGATAAAAACCTGAATCAATTTGCTAAAGATTTATATGCTGTATTTCCAATTTATGTCCCTAAAGCAAGTGATAAAGCACTGAGTGAACCTTGTGCCATTAAACATTTATCCATTTTTTTAAATGTTGAAAAAGATCCAACACGACACTGGCAAGATACAGAAGAGAGTGAATTAAACCAGATCGATAATGTAATGGCCTATGGCGAGCATAAAGAGAGCCTAATTGGCAGTATCGATTTTATCTACCGTAATTCATGGAATGAAGTGCGTACTTTACACTTTAATAGTCAGTTCTCAGTAGTGGAAGCTTTAAATACTATCTTGTCAAAAATGCATCAAGATGCTTCACCTCCTCAACAGATTGATCTGTTTTGCTATAGTCGCCATTTTAGTGAACAAATTTGCCAATCATTCGGTAGTAAACTGAATGAGTTTATTCAGTTACGTTTGCACACCGTACACACTCGTTCTGTACAAACATTGTGGACTGGCGGTAGAAAATTTGGATTTTACTTTGAACGTAAAGGGGTTTCATTGCAGCATTTAGAAAGTGCAGTGGACATTTATAGTCATATCTCTAATAAAAAATTATCTGCAAGCTCATTGAATTTAAAAACCACACATTATGACCAAACAGCTGATGTAATTGAATCGCACATTAGTGAAGGCTTAATACAATTCTTCTTTGAAAATTACCATAATGGTTTTAACGTTTATATTGCCAATGCAGAAAATGATGTAGAAACATTTTTAAACTTTGCAGGTTCAAAAAATGAATTTGTACAAAATGTTAATCGTTTTTATACTTCTAATAATCACTTATCTAATACAGAAGCGGAACAGATTAATTTCAACTTGCCGCAGTTTTATGATATTACACTAAATGAAGATAAAACCTTATCGCTTAACCCCTTCAAAAGCAGCACTTTAGTGGCTTCTGCACAGGACTTAATTTCTGCATTAACTCCTGCTAACGAACAATAAACGCTTTCGTTAAGTATTTTCCTACTCGACTATCTTCTTTTAAATTATGGACTTCTAGCCCTCTTTACGTATAGATTGCCATGTTTAATTTATCGAGGTAAAATAAAGCATATTTTTTAAAAGGTTATTGCTATGTCAACACAATGGAACGGTGAATATATTAGTCCTTATGCCGAACACGGGAAAAAAAGTGAACAGGTAAAAAAAGTGACTGTGTCGATACCAACTAAGGTATTGAAAATATTGACAGATGAACGTACTCGTCGTCAGGTAAATAACTTACGCCACGCAACCAACAGTGAGTTGTTGTGCGAAGCTTTTTTGCACGCTTATACCGGTCAGCCTTTACCTGAAGATGAAGAACTTGATAAAAGTCAAAATGTAAATATTTCAGAGACTTTAAGCAAGTCAACTAAATAAATTCATCAATAAAAAACCTCAATAAGCGATGCTCATTGAGGTTTCAACTAAGCTAATTTGACGATCGCAATTATTTTAATGCAGCCACCGCTTCTTTCACTAATTCACCAATCTTTTCCCATTCACGGTTATCAATCAGATCAGCAGGTACCATCCACGTACCACCACATGCTAATACCGCATTAATATCTAAGTAGTCGTTGATGTTCGCTGGCGATACGCCACCTGTTGGCATGAAGCTAACTGGATAAACCGCAGTTAATGATTTTAACATTGCCACGCCACCCGATGGTCCAGCAGGGAAAAACTTTAACGTCGTTAATCCCATTTCCATTGCTTGTTCAACTAATGATGGATTGTTAACACCTGGAATAATTGGCATGTTACGTTGTTGACAGTATTTAACCGTTGTTGGGTTAAAACCTGGGCTAACGATAAAATCAACACCAGCATCGATCGCTAAATCAACTGTTTCACTATTTAGTACTGTACCAGCACCAATTAACATTTCAGGAAACGCTTCACGTAAATTTTTAATTGATTGTGCAGCAGCTGGAGTACGGAATGTAATTTCTGCACAAGGCATGCCATTTTCAACTAATACTTTACCTAATGGCACAGCATCATTAGCATCTTTAATGGCAATAACAGGAATCACTTTGAGTGATTGTAATTTTTCATTTAATGTTGTCATTTTACTATCCTAAATATGAATGATTAATCTACAAATGGGGCAATGTATTTCATATCAATAATTGCACCTTTATGCTGTATCACAGTACTTGCTACTTGGTGTGCTTTTTCAGCAGCAATAACAGTTGTTCCACCTAAAGTTCGTTTTGACAAATAACCAGCGGCAAAAGAATCTCCGGCTGCAGTAGTATCGATAACATTTTCAGGATCTACTTTTTGCGCTGCAACACTAATTGAATCATCTGCAGTAATGATCAAACATTCGCCGCCACCTTGTTTAATCACTATTTCTTGAACACCTAATGCACGTGTACGCTCGATACATTGCTCAACTTTTGTATCACCAAATAATGCTTGTTCATCATCAAATGTTAGTAAGCCAGTATGAGTAACAGCTAGAATACGTTTAAATCCTTCAGCAGCCTCTTCAGCCGAATCCCATAACTTAGGTCGATAGTTATTATCGAAATAAACTTTACCACCAGCCGCTTTATAACGAGCCAAAAGATCATAAAGCTTTTCACGACTAGCAGGGGGCAATATCGCTAAGCTAATGCCTGAAAGGTAAATAACATCTTGTTTCAATAACGATTCAATATATTCATAACTTGCTGTCTCAAGCCAATATTTAGCCGCCGCAGCATCACGCCAATATAAAAAACTACGCTCACCTGTTTCATCTGTTTCAACCATATATAAACCAGGTTGTCTCGTTTCAGAACGTTGTACAAATTGTGTATCAATGCCTTCTTTGTTCCAAGCATCAATCATTTCTTGGCTTATGTTGTCTTCACCTAAGGCAGTAACGTAACTAACATTTACATCTTTACCTGATGTTAAACGTGACAAATATACAGCTGTATTTAGAGTGTCTCCGCCAAAGCTTCTACGTAAAACGCCATTTACTTCCTGTAATTCAATCATACATTCGCCGATCAAAGCGATATTGAAATTAGCCATTTGCTACCTCTATTATAAAAAATGGATTCATTGTCTTTTGTACTTAACTATCTCAATCTGTTGCAGCGAATAGCGTACGCTTGATGCACTCGATATAAAGCGCGGTATTAAGATCAACAGCAGCATCAACACGCAAAAATGTCGGCAATGCATTTGCATCTTATTAATACAACTTATAAGTTAAAAATTGTACATCACACAACCCGATTTGTAATACAAAAAGACACTATGTGTGATCCAGATCATCCACCTACATCACAATCAAAATAATTATCTAATATAAATATTAAGACGAAGTGAGCTAAATTCAGCCAACCCGCTTAGGTGCTTATTGTAGAGAGGTAATAAAAAGTAAGCTAAATCAATAGTTGAAGAAGCTAAATTATAAAAGGTTCTGGCTTTATAAGAGTTATTTAAAATATAAAAATAGAGAGCTCATCCTTAAAAATTAAAAAATAAAAGTGATTTTAAGGTTTATTTGTATTACTTTATTAAGCAATTTTTATCCACTTTATATGTAGCGAGGTCATAATGCTCTCCACTGTTAACGCCGTTCTGATGAATCAACAAGAAATTGAAGCCATTCAACAACAGCTAGGAAAAACAAGTTTAATGGGCCGTAGCCTAGATGCTTTAATTCAAGATACCGATAATTACCTAAAGCTACCGATAGACGTTCCAGGACATAGCCCTGCAGGTGGTTATGCACATAATAAGCACCAACAGAACTATAAATATATCGAACAAGCTGGACGGTTATTTCTCATTACCGGCGATGAAAAGTATGCCCAGTTTGCAGCGGCATTGTTAACTCAATATGCAGAGAAGTATTTAGTGCTAGGGTTTCAAGAACAGCGTAATACTAACCCTCCAGGGCGTTTATTTCACCAAATGCTCAACGAGCATGTTTGGTTATTATATTCGAGCCTAGGTTATAGCTGTATTAAGCATTGGTTAACGGAAGCACAACGTCAGTATATTGTGGAACAATTATTTGAACCTATGCTAGAAGTAGCTACGGTTAAGTATAACTTTGACTTTGACCGCATTCATAACCATGGTGTCTGGGCTGTTGCTGCAACAGCCGCGTGTGGTGCAGCAATAGGACAAGAAAAGTATATCGACTTAGCGTTACATGGTTTAGCTGGCGATGATATCCAAGGTGGTTTTCTAGCGCAATTAAGCAATCTATTTGCTCCTTCAGGTTATTACATTGAAGGGCCTTATTATCACCGTTACGCAATTCGCCCTTTATGTTTACTTGCAGAATTAACTCAGCGTTTCCGCCCTGAGCTAGATATCTTTAATTTTAAAGGTCAGGTGATCGGTAAAACTATCCAATCTCTATTATCAACGGCTTACCCTAATGGCGTCTTTCCCTCATTAAATGATGCATCGAAAAGTATGGACATTAAAGATGAAGGTGTGGTGATTGCCGTCAGCTTATATGCAAAGCATTATCCGGAAGACACTAATCTATATGGTATTGCTAACATTCAGGAGCAGATTTGGATCAGTGGATGTGGTGTTGCCTTATCACAAGCTTACCAAGCACAAGCGTCGGTTGAAGTACCTTGTTTACCGAGTGTTGAGTTGAATGAAGGTCCTGATGGAGATAAAGGTGCACAGGGCTTTATCCGAATGCAAAATTCACAAGGAGATATCAGCCAATTAGTGATGAATTATGGCCAACATGGTATGGGCCATGGACATTTTGATACCTTGGGTATGACCTACTTTAACAATAATCAGGAAGTATTACGTGATTATGGTTTTGGTCGCTGGGTTAATATCGAGCCTAAATTCGGAGGTCGATATCTTGATGAAAACAAATCATACGCGCGTCAAACTATCGCACACAATCTAGTATCCGTTGATGCAGGTTGTCAGAATGACTTTGATGTTGAGCTTGCTGATAGTAAACATGGCGAACCACACTTCTTTATCGGTGAAGGCAAAGTACAAGCAATGAGCGCTTTTGCTGAAGACTTTTATCCAGGTGTTGAACAACAACGTTCACTAATATTAATTGAACATGAGCAATTAACACAGCCATTATTAATCGATTTGTTCCGTTTAAGCAGCCATACAGCACATCAATATGATTATTCACTACAATACCAAGGCCAAATCATTCGCACTAACGTTGAACACAAACAACATGCCACACTCAACCCAATGGGTGATGACGCAGGTTATCAGCACCTATGGAATGTAAGTGAAGGCAAAGGTCAAGACACTAATTTAGTGAGTTGGTTACAAGGTAGTAGCTATTACACTTGGTTAAGTGCAAGTTCAGCTGACGACACGCTCTTCTTTACGCGCACAGGGGCTAATGATCCTGACTTCAATTTACGCAGTGAAACGAGTTTGATTCTACGTCGTAATGCAAAAAATAGCTTATTCGCTAATGTCATCGAAACACACGGTTACTTTAATGAAGCTATAGAAGCAAGTTTAGATGCACGTGGAAAAATACACACCATTAATATTATTGGCTTCAATGAACAAGCCTCTGTGATTGAAGTATTAGGTGACGATATCGCATTAATCGTGATGATCAACAACGCCAAAGACGCAACAGCAGCAAGTGAAACAACTATCGAATTTAATCATCAAACGTACAGCTGGAAAGGTTTCTTAGTTGTAGAAAGTAAGAGGTCTTAATCATGAGTTATCAACCCCTTTTAATGAGCTATGAACAAGCAGCCGAATTACGTCAATATGTCGATAGCGACTCGTTAATCGGCCTTTCTATTAGTGAAGAAATTGACGCACTTGAAGCTTACATGCCAATCGGTATTGAGATCCCAGGCCACGGCGAAGCTGGCGGTTATGAACACAACCGTCATAAACAAAACTATATCCATTTAGACCTAGCTGGTCGTTTATATCTGATTACTGAAGATAAACGTTACCTTGATTACGCAACCACTATGTTAATTGAGTATGCAAAGGTTTATAAATATCGTGAATTAAATATTAGCCGAGATTCAAATAAACCGGGCCGTCTATTTCATCAAACGCTCAATGAAAATATGTGGATGTTATACTCATCCTGCGCTTACTCTTGTATTCGCCATCAATTAACTGAACAGCAACAACAGTTGATTGAAAATGATTTGTTCAAAGTAATGCTTGAGATGTTTGTTGAAACTTATGCTGAGAATTTTGACATTATCCATAATCACGGTTTATGGTCGGTGGCTAGTGCTGGTATTTGTGCATATGCCATTAACGACCAAGCAACGGTAGATAAAGCTATTTATGGTTTAAAAGGAGATAGTGTTTCTGGTGGCTTTATTGCGCAATTAACGCAGCTTTTTTCACCTGATGGTTACTACATGGAAGGTCCTTATTACCATCGTTTTTCGCTGCGCCCTATTTTCCTATTTGCTGAAACCATTGAACGTCGCCAACCAGAGATAGGCATCTATCAATTAAAAGATGAAGTGATTAAAACGACTGCCTATGCGGTAATGTCAACGGCTTTCCCAAATGGTACCTTACCTGCATTGAATGACTCATCTCGTACCATGGATATCAAGGATCTCGGTATTTTACTGGCGACCAATATCTGTTTCGATCGTTACGAGCAAAATGAAACATTATTAGCCATGGCTAAGCATCAGGGTAAAGTTTGGGTGCATAATACCGGCGCAACATTATCTAATGCTCTGCAAGATAACGCTGAAGTCCCTAACTTTAACTGGGGTAGTTTAAGTCTAAGTGATGGGGCTGAAGGTGAGTGTGGTGGCGTGACTATTTTACGTCACCGAGATACACAAGCTGATGATAGCATGGCACTACTTTGGTATGGACAACACGGTAGTGATGCGAAATTACACTCAGCTTTAGACCATGGTCACTTTGATGGCTTACACCTTAGCTTATTCAACAATAACCAAGAATTTATTAATGATTACGGTTACGGTCGCTGGGTAAATATCGAACCTAAATTTGGGGGGCGTTATATCCCTGAAAATACCAGTTATTGTAAGCAAACCATTGCACATAATACGGTAGTCGTTGACCAAACAAGTCAAAACCAAGGCACAACGGCGATAGCTCAACAACATTTTGGTGAACAACATTTTACGTTATTAGATGATCAAAAACTTCAAGCAATGAGTGCTTATGCTCGTGATTATTACCCAGGTATTGATCAACAGCGTACGGTGATCATGGCTGAACTAGAAGGCTTTGAAAAACCATTGATTATTGATCTATTCCGCCTAATCAGTGAGGAGGAACATAGCTACGATTATCCAGTTCATTACCAAGGACAAATCATTCGTAATGACTTTGACTATGAAGCGAACAAAAGCCTTAACACCTTAGGTGATGCATTTGGTTATCAGCACTTATGGAATCTTGGGCAAGGTAAAATAGAGAAATCTTCGTTAACAACATGGTTAATGGGTAATACTTATTATTCATTAATTAGTAGCGCTAATGAAAACAGCGAATTTATCTTTGCGCGAACCGGCGCTAATGATCCTGATTTCAACTTACGTAATGAACCGCTATTTATTCTTCGTCAGAAAGCCGCTAACCATTTATTTGCTAATGTCTATGAAACACACGGTTATTTCAACGAAGCTATTGAAGCAAGCTTAAATGCTCGTGGATTAGTGGAGTCTGTAGAAGTGCTTCACAGTGATAACAAAGCATCAGTAGTCATGATTCACTTAAGTGATCAGAAGCAACTAAAAGTGTGTGTTAACAATCAAGTTGGTGTTAACGCTGAAACAATAACAAGCATTACCATCAATGGTGAACAGATCACCTGGACTGGAGCAGTCTCTATTATTTAAGAAATAGTAGTAAACAAAAAACCGCGTTAAGAATTAACTTAGCGCGGCTTTTTAGCAAAAGTCTACCTTTACTATTAGTTACTAGTTGGTAAACGGTGGTTGGTTGTGCTTAACAGGCGTTTATTTGCTTCACGGGCTTTTTCAGCATCCCCAGCCATAATA
The DNA here is from genome assembly GCF_055808325.1 of Psychromonas sp. KJ10-5. Classification (NCBI taxonomy): domain Bacteria; kingdom Pseudomonadati; phylum Pseudomonadota; class Gammaproteobacteria; order Alteromonadales; family Psychromonadaceae; genus Psychromonas; species Psychromonas sp. KJ10-5. Next base: position 3,122,243 of record NZ_CM147864.1, read on the forward strand.
GCCGAATAAATTGCTCTATGTTCACCGATACAAGTCCCACCCTTTTCGGACGAATGACTAATGAAGCTTTTAAACATAGTACATAGCACATTAGCAAAAGGCAGATAAAAGCTATTTCCCGTTGAAAGAAAGACGAGACGATGGAATTCCATGTCCACTTCCATCCATTGTGCAGCATCAAAGTTTTTAGACACGTAATCCATTTGTTGGAAAGTAGCAGATAACAAAATACGCTGTTGAGCTGTTGCATTCTGTGCAGCTAAAGCCGCCGCTTCTGGTTCAATCGCTTTACGTAATGCAAGAAACTCTTGATATACGAATGCATTATCACCTAAATCAATAACCCAATCTAATAATTGAGCATCTAAGAAATTCCAGTTATCACGACTTTTAACACGCGTTCCAACTTTAGGCTTAGATTCTAATAGACCTTTTGAAGTTAATAATTTAATCGCTTCACGCAAGGCAGTGCGGCTTACACTAAACTGCTCACATAATACCATTTCACTAGGAATAATCTCATTCTGAGCAACTTCACCAGATAATATTTTTCTCGCAATTTCACGTGCCACTTGGACATGTAAACTACGCTTGGAACCAGAAATTTGTATGAATGGGTTATGCATAATGTCTCTTCATGTATATAAATCAATCGTTATTATATGATAATTACAAGGGCTTAGATACAAACAACTAACAGCTCAATTAACAATCACTTATCTCTCTGATTTTAAATTATAAAATATTTTTTTATAGAGAGCTAGGGAGGCTTTTTTGAATTCAAAACCGGTTTTAATAAGATAGCGATCATATAAAAACAAAAAAACCAGCACAAAGGCTGGCTTTAAAAGATACAAAGTTAATATCTATTTATCCATGTGGACATCCATTTGTGGATATGGAATTTCTATACCTGCTTCATCAAGAGCATTTTTAATAGACTCCATTAACTGAAAACGTATTGGCCAATAGTCAGTACCGTTAACCCATGGGCGAACGACTAAATTAACACTTGAGTCCGCTAGTTCTGAAACAGCAATAGTTGGAGCTGGTGTTGGTAAAATACCTTTAGTGTCATTCAATACCGATTCTAATACCGCTTTAGTCTGAGCGAGATCAGCGTTATAACTTACACCAATCACTAAATCGATACGTCGTGTTGGTTTACGAGAATAGTTAATAATATTACCGCCTAGAATGGCAGAGTTAGGTACAACAACAAACTTATTGTCTGGGCTAGTGAGAGTGGTTGAGAAAATTTGTACTGATTCAACTACACCCGCTGTACCCGCCGCTTCAATATACTCACCCGCTTTAAATGGACGTAATGCAATAATTAAGATCCCTGATGCAAAGTTAGAAAGCGACCCTTGTAATGCTAAACCAACAGCTAAACCTGCGGCACCTATAATCGCAACAAATGAAGTGGTCTCAATCCCTAACTTACTGAGTGATGCGATGATAACAAAGGCAACAATCACGTAACGCACCATGCGTGTTACAAAATCTACGATGGTGCTATCAAAACCACGCTTACCTAATATTTTATGCAAAGTACCAGCAATAAAGCGCGCGGCCATCATCCCTATAATGAGGGTACAGACAGCAAAAAAAATATTTAAAGCATAACCAATAATCAGATCTTGATTATCAGCAAACCAAGTTACGCTATTGTTGAGTATATCTACATTTTTCTCGATAGCTTCGGCAACAGCATTTACCGCTCCACTTTCTTCTGACATTATATTGCTCCTTAACTTAGCTTTGTGTTAGCTGTTTATAAAAAAACTGCCACTGGTTTTTAAAGTGTTGTGTAGGTTTTTGTTTAAATTGAGAACGTACAAATTGACTCATTCGCCCTTCTACATAAGACAATAATAGGTTCGCTAATATCCCTTCATCTGTAGTGAACTTTTGTCCATCAGAGGTTGGCCTCTCACGCAATGTTTGTTTTAACTGTGTTTCTAACTTAGAAAAAACATGTTCTATACGTAATTGTAGCCGTTCATTTTCTCCTACTAAGGCATCACCACTTAAAATACGTGTGATACCAGGATTTCTTTCAGAAAAGCCTAATAAGAAATGAACAATATGTTCAATACGTACAAAAGTATCTTTCTGCTGTTCTTTGATCAAATTGATCTGAGTGAACACCGTGGTTTCTGTGAAGTCGATTAACCCTTCAAACATACGAGCTTTACTTGGAAAGTGGCGATATAAAGCGGCTTCCGATACACCTACTTCTGCAGCCAATTTCGCAGTAGTTATACGCTGCCCTGGCTTTCCTTCTAACATAATCGCTAAAGCACTTAAAATATCATCCTTTCTATTGGCTTTTTTATTATTATTTTTTGCAACCATCTTAATAACTTCCTTTGTTATCGTTGTTGTTTTCCTGAGTCCCCAAAACTGGTCTCCAGTTGTTATACCCATTGCATTAATAAGTGCCCTATGTACTTCACTTATTCCTACGAAAGGTATTAATTTAATATAAATAGCTATAAAAATTAAATAGGTATCCCCTGCTGCTAGCTAACTAGCGGCCAGATCTTACCTTTAATTTATGTCATGCGTATGATCTTAAGAGCGCTGTTGATACTCTTTCGAAATGATTGTAAGTAGTTGTTTTGCAACTTCTTTTTTACTGGTTAAACCAATATCAAAGCGTTTATTTTTAGCAAACACCGTTAACGCATTATTATCGCTATTAAAACCTTGTGTCCCAACAGAAACATCGTTTGCCGCTATTAGATCAAGATTTTTACGTTCAAGCTTACCTTTTGCATAGGCTTCAACATCACTCGTTTCAGCGGCAAAGCCAACACAGAAAGGTCGATCCGCAGCACTCGCTACATCTGCAATAATATCTGGGTTTTTTACTAAAGTTAATGTGATTGAATCGGTATCTGTTTGTTTCTTCATCTTTTCAGTATGAATATGTTCAGTACGATAATCAGCCACAGCAGCACAAGCAATAAAGATATCGGTCGACGCTAATGAAGCTAACGCAGCTTGGTGCATATCCATTGCACTTTTAACATCAATGCGGTTTATAGCCGTTGGTAATGTTAAATTAACTGGTCCAGCAATCACGGTAACAGTTGCGCCCATACTATGTGCTGCATTGGCTAACGAAAACCCCATTTTACCTGAGCTATGATTACTAATATAACGTACAGGATCAATAGCTTCTTGTGTAGGACCAGCGGTAATGACTATATTTACACCAGCTAAGCTTCGATCTTTAGGCGCAAAAAATTCACAACAGCATGTAACTAATTCAGGCACCTCCAATAAACGGCCAGGGCCGATATCTCCACAAGCTTGTATACCTTGCCCTGGCCCCCAAATGAAAACACCACGTTCAGCTAAAACACTTAAATTATCTTGTGTTGCTGGTGCTAAATACATTTGTTGATTCATGGCAGGTGCTATCGCAATGGGAGACGGCGTCGCTAAGCACAAAGTAGTCAATAGCTCATCTGCCATACCTGAACGCAAACGAGCAATGGCATTGGCTGTTGCTGGTGCAATTAAAATTAAATCAGCCCACTTAGCTAATTCAATATGTCCCATCCCCGCCTCTGCTTGCGGATCTAATAGATCATCATAAATAACATGCCCAGAGACGGCTTGCATGGTTAAAGGCGTAATAAACTGTTTTGCAGAAGCTGTCATTACAATACGAACTTCAGCACCTTGATCCATTAAACGGCGTGTTAATTCTGCACTTTTGTATGCAGCAATACCGCCACAAACACCCAATAATATCTTTTTCCCTGCAAGGGGCAATATTGATGACATAAGGTTCTCGGAAAATTAAATTAAAAAAACTAACAATACCATAAAAATGTTACGCAATATGCACAAGTTAAACTAGATTTAATACTCTATATTTTATTTAAGGAGGTCTGCTTTGGCATCAATAAAGGAATGGCCAAAACAAGAAAGGCCACGAGAAAAACTGATCCAGCAAGGTCCTGGTAGCCTAACCGATAGTGAATTATTGGCTATTTTCTTACGCACTGGATGTCAAGGTGTTGATGTGGTGACCCTATCTCGACAGCTATTAACCGATTTCGGCTCCTTACGATCGCTTTTTTCTGCCTGTGAAAGTGAATTTTGTACTCACAGAGGCTTAGGACAAGCAAAATATGTGCAACTACAAGCGGTTTTAGAAATGTCTCGTCGTTACCTACAAGAGCCATTAATGAAGGGCGACCCATTAACTAGTGCGGCACAAACACAACAATTTTTAAGTGCAAAAATGCGTGATTATCCTTATGAAGTGTTTGCAGGATTATTATTAGATAGCCAACATCGCGTTATTCGCTTCCACGAATTTTTCTTCGGCACAATAAATAGTGCCAATGTTCACCCAAGAGTTATCGTGCAAAAAGTATTACAGGAAAATGCCGCGGCAATTATTCTTGTGCATAACCATCCTTCAGGTGATCCAACAGCCAGTCAATCTGATAAAAATATTACTGAAAAACTTGTGAATACACTGCAATTAATTGATGTTAAAATATTAGACCATTTCATCATTGGTGATGGAAAATACACCTCATTTGCCGAAAAAGGGTGGATTTAGGGCATTTATTTTCACATTTGTTGATCTTTTAATCTTAATGATGTATAAAATGCGCCCTCGACGCCTTTGGCGACGGCTAAAAAAGGTGTTCGACTATTTTGCTCGAGTAAAACTAATATTTTTGGAGAATTTCGACATGTCTAGAGTATGTCAAGTTACAGGCAAGCGTCCAGCTGTTGGTAACAATGTATCACACGCAAAGAACCGTACACGACGTCGTTTCTTACCTAACCTACAAACACACCGTTTTTGGGTTGAGAGTGAGAACCGTTTTGTTAAATTACGCCTATCTACTAAAGGTATGCGCATCATCGACAAAAAAGGTATTGATTCAGTTTTAACTGATATCCGTGCTAATGGCGTTAAAGTTTAAGGAGCTTAAAAATGCGTGATAAAATTCGTTTAAATTCAAGCGCTGGTACTGGTCATTTTTATACTACTGATAAGAATAAAAAGAACATGCCTGAAAAGTTTGAGATCAAAAAGTTTGATCCTGTAGTACGTAAACACGTTATCTACAAAGAAGGCAAAATCAAGTAATTTTGATTTAACCTTGAAAAAACCCAGTTTATACTGGGTTTTTTTATACCTAAAGAAAAAGGAATGTTTATGCGCTTATCCAAAAAAGGTTGGAATAATGTACTTATCTTTGGCGTATTACTTATTATCTTCATCTTTAACTTTCGTCAACAACTGCACTTTTCAAATTCGACGCCACAGCGTCCAGTTATCTCACCAGACCTAACCATTGTTGAAATACAAACACCAGATTTCGTAATGACACGAACAGGCCGAGAATGGAAAAGAGAGCCTAGTATTAACCTTTCTAATGAAAACCTGCAAAGTATTGTCGATAACTGGCAAACTCTTCCGTTAGCAGTCTTAGATATCCAATCCTTGCCCTCTTCCGACTTTATCTTAAAATTTTTTGTTATCGAACAACAGCAACCTATTCTTGTGCAACTACATCAGCTGCAGGATGGTCAATATATTTTACAAGTTAATGAAGATACTTTTTTAGCTTTACCCATTGATAAACTAACTTCATTAATTGGCAGATAATCATTCCACCAGCCCACCTTTGCTAAAAAACACGGTTAACTAATTAAGCCTAGTAAGCTATTGTTGTCATGATTACTTCTTAAATAAATGATGAGAGAAACATGCCAGAGTTACCAGAGGTAGAAACTAGCCGTCGTGGCATTAGCCCGCATATCGTCAAGCAAACGGTTAAAAAAATAACCCTACGTCACCATCAATTACGTTGGCCAATACCAAAAGAGCTGCCGTCATTATTAGAAAAGCAAACGCTGTTAGCCATTGATCGCCGCGCTAAATATCTATTATTACGATTTGAAGCGGGTACCTTATTAATTCATTTGGGTATGTCCGGCAATTTACGTATTTGTAAATTAGGAACCGTCCCACAAAAACATGACCATGTAGACTTTGAGTTCGATCACTGCCTGTTACGCTACACTGACCCAAGACGCTTCGGAGCTATTCTATGGTTAGGAGAGCAACCTGAAGAAAGCCCATTATTAAGCATATTAGGTCCAGAGCCTCTTTCTGATGAATTTACCGCGGCATTATTATATGAACTCGGTAAAAGTAGAAAACTACCCGTTAAGCAGTTCATTATGGAACAAAAGGTGGTAACGGGTGTGGGTAATATTTACGCCACGGAAGCATTATTTAAAGCAGGCATCAGCCCCATTCGAGCGGCAAATAATATTAGTTTAAAACGTTATCAAGTCTTAGTTGAAGCAATTAAAGAGATACTAACCGAAGCGATTAAGCAAGGTGGGACAACACTTAAAGACTTTGTGGGGGGCGATGGTAAACCCGGTTACTTTCAACAAACCTTGCATGTTTATGGTAAAACAGGTGAATTATGCCCAAGCTGTGAGACACCATTAACCTCGGTTAAGTTAGCGGCACGTAATAGTGTGTACTGCGCCAACTGCCAACGGTGATTAGCATTATTCCCAATAAAAAAGCCTAGGATTATTCATCACTAGGCTTTTATTACGTTATGCATTAATCATTAAATAGCGATACTAGTTTTGATAAACTATTTCGCCCGTTGGTTGATATTCTTCAACCTTAAGCGGCGAGTGTGATTCTAAGTATTCTTTTAATACTTCAGCATCAACAAAACCTGTATTTACAAAGCCAGGATGCTCAGTAATATTAGGATATCCATCACCACCAGCGGCATTAAAGCTTGGAATAGAGAAACGATATTGTTCTGTTAAATCAAGACTTTTGCCGTTAATTTTAACGTGACTAACTGCTGTTTCCCCAACTGTCATACTAATACCGTAAAATTGAGCATAAGCACCTGTATCTACTGGTTTAGTAGCAACAACATTAAGGTAATCAAGCACCTCTTTCCCACTCATATCAACATACGTTAATTGGTTACCAAAAGGTTGTACCTTCAACACATCTTTATAAGTAATCGTACCAGCTTCTATTGAATCACGAACCCCACCAGAGTTAACTACACCGAAGTCTGCTTTAGCTCGCTCTTTTTGTGCTTTAGCGACTAATCGACCTAAGTTAGTTTGTTGGAAACGAACCATATTACGATCCCCTTCTAACTTAGCATCACTCTCTGCGACTTTATTACCTAGTTCAGCTTGACCGTTTTCTTGAAAAGGCGTTAAGAAGGCTAATAAACTAGGGTCCTGCTCTATTTTGTCTTCTACCAGTACACGCTTTGACTCACCGTTTATTTTCACTTTTTTAACTAAGTTAACTGGAATAAGACGATAATTAACCAGTGTTAACACACCATTTTTAAATTGGTAATCGGCACGTCCAACGTATTTACCCCATTCATGAGCTTGCATAATGTAGGTACCGTTTTGTTTATCTGGCACACAATCATCACCAGGTTTAAACTCTGTATCAACTACGTTAGGGCCTTCCATACAAACAGGCTCCTGCGAATGCCCACCAACGATCATATCTAAGGCACCTTCCGGCAGAGCACGAGCAAGTGTCACATCACCTGGTGCATTCACACCGTAAAATGCGTTTTGATAGTGACCCATGTGTGTCACAGCAAAAATAAGGTCTGGATGTTCATTTTTCTCTACTTCAGCAATCACTTTTCTCGCTTCAGTGGTCGGGTCTTTAAAATCAATCCCTGTAACATATTCAGGGTTACCCACTTTGGCTGTATCTTCTGTTGTTAAACCTATCACTGCCGTTTTTACTCCACCTAGATCAAACATTTGATAAGGTTGAAATAAACGAGTATTAGTTTTTTTATCGTAGATATTTGCTGATAATAATGGGAAGTTAGCCCACTCTTCCTGCTGCTTTAAGATCGCCATAGGATTATCAAACTCATGATTACCAATAGCCATCGCATCATAACCAATTAAACTCATGCCTTTAAAATCTGGCTCTGCATTTTGTAAATCAGACTCAGGTACACCAGTATTGATGTCGCCACCTGATAATAACAAGACACTACCACCAGCCCCTTCAACTTCACTTCTAATACCGTCGATTAAGGTCTTACGTGCAGCCATGCCATACTCACCATAACGGTTTTGCCAAAAACGACCATGATGGTCATTAGTATGAAGCACTGTGATGTTGTAAACTTTATCCTGTTCCCAGGTTTTATCGGCAACGCTGCTGCAACCTAACAAAGAAAAGCTAAGTGCGGTAAGTAAAAGTGTTTTTGTCATTGTTCTCATTATTATTCCTATGGCATGACTTTAAAATAGAGTGTTATTTTCATTGTTTTTTATTAAAAGCTTGTTGGACACATTTCGGTGCTAATAAGCTAATGTCGCCTTGGTGTTTAAACACCTCCTTAACGATGGTTGAAGAAATAAAAGCAGTACGAGCATGAGCGGGTAATAAAATAGTTTCTAATTGAGGGTATAAAGTGAAATTAACTTGTGAGAGCTGAATTTCGTAATCGGCATCAGTACCACCACGAATACCTCGAATAAGCGCTTCGGCTTGATGTTGTTTAGCAAATTCAGCTAATAACCCACTGAATGGGACAATTTCAATCCCCTCAATATGTTGTGTTGCTTCTTTTAACAAAGCACAACGCTCTTCTAGATTAAAAAAAGGATTTTTACTGTCATTCATCGCTACAGCAACAATCACTTTTTTAGCTAAACAACTGGCTCTTGAAATAAGATCAAGGTGTCCATTGGTAACGGGATCAAAAGACCCTGGAAAAACAACTGTTTTCATTGGTGCCCCTCTTATTCTAATTCAATTAATGTTTCGGAGAACTGTGCTTCATGATCTACTTGCCAGTAAAAGGTAAACCAAGGCTCAGTTCCGGTTTCTCTAAAGCGCGCTTTAGGAAATTCAATGGAGACACTATTATCATCTAGCTTATAAATAGAGGTATCAACCTCTACATCACTACTTAGCCAAATACATACTAATGCGATAAAAGGGTATAAAACAAATAACTTGAACATAGTTTTGTTCTCTTAAAATGAAACACGCAGTTTCGTTAGATTGTTGGTCCATCAACACTAATAAAAATGAAATAAGCCGCAACGAAGGCTTTAATCATCAATCTCAGCACTGTATTTATCAAATTTTTGCAACAAGGGGTCAGCTAATTCGATAAATTCCTCATCGGTCATTTACTTCTCCTTTGCTTTTTAACCATGAAATGCGATTATAGAGGGCTAAAAATATTTGACTAGGATAAGGTATGAAAAATCTTTATTTATCGTTAATAGTCCTGTGTTTTTCAAGTTTATTAGTTGGTTGTGGTATGAAAGGGCCTCTTTATCAAGAAGCACCGCAACAACAAGAAACGGAAACACAACAAAATAACGTGACAGAAACAACAACAAATGCCTTAAATAATTCACAATAAGTATGCTCAAAGGCAGTGATAACAAACTGAACAAAAAAGGATTTAACATTGGATCATTTTAATTACCATAGCGATGGCCGTTTATTAGTTGAAGATACTGCAATTGAAGATATCATCAAGAAATCTGGAACGCCTGCATACGTTTATTCTCGCGCGACTATTGAACGTCACTGGAATGCCTTTGATCAAGCCGCGGGCGATCACCCTCACCTAATCTGTTACGCAGTAAAAGCAAACTCAAACTTAGGTGTATTAAACCTAATGGCACGCTTAGGCTCAGGTTTTGATATTGTATCTGTTGGTGAATTGCTACGTGTCATTCAAGCCGGTGGAGATCCTAAAAAAGTAGTTTTCTCTGGTGTAGGTAAAACCGAAATTGAAATATCTACAGCACTACAAGCAGGTATTTACTGTTTCAATGTAGAATCTATTTCAGAGCTATACCGTATTAATGAAGTCGCTGGATGTTTAAAAACAAAAGCACCAATCTCTATTCGCATCAATCCTAATATTGATGCAGGTACACACCCATATATTTCTACTGGGTTAAAAGAAAACAAATTCGGTATCGAAATAGAGCAAGCGTTAACGGTATTTGGCCTAGCTAATGAATTACCATTTTTAGAAGTGAAAGGTGTCGATTGTCATATCGGCTCGCAATTAACTGAGATTGAACCCTTCATTGAAGCGTTAGATAAACTACTAATGCTAATTGACGACTTAGCAACACAAGGTATCAACATTAAGCATTTAGATTTAGGCGGCGGCTTAGGTGTTCCATACAATGGTGAAACACCGCCAGAACCAGCACAATACATGCAAGCATTAATTGCACGTATGAATGGTCGCCAATTAAAACTGATCTTCGAACCTGGTCGTGCAATCATGGCCAATGCAGGTATTTTGGTCACTAAAGTTGAATTCTTAAAGCTCAACGATTATAAAAACTTTGCCATTGTTGATGCAGCAATGAATGATTTAATTCGCCCAGCACTCTACAGTGCATGGCAAAATATCATTCCAATTAATAGTAAACTGGATGATCCAGAAAAACGTCCAACACGTGTTTACGACATCGTGGGCCCGATATGTGAAACAGGTGACTTCTTAGGTAAAGAACGTTCACTTGCTATTGCTGAAGGTGATTACTTAGCGATTCGCAGTGCAGGCGCTTACGGTTCAACGATGAGTTCAAACTATAACTCTCGTTGTCGCCCTGCTGAGATCATGGTGGATGGTGATAAAGCCTTTGTTGTACGCCAACGTGAAAGACATATCGACTTATGGCGCGGTGAGCACGTTTTACCTTAGTTAAAAATTGAGCCAATACATTAGGGAAGGAAACTTCCCTATTATGAAGGTAAAAAATGAATATTGAGTTTTCTAAAATGCATGGCTTGGGTAATGATTTTATGGTCATTAACAATGTTACGCAAAATGTATTTTTGTCTAAAGAAACGATCGCTAAGCTAGCAGACCGTAACTTTGGTATTGGTTTTGACCAATTATTAATGGTTGAGCCACCTTATGATCCTGACCTAGACTTCCATTATCGCATATTCAATGCCGATGGCAGCGAAGTTGAGCAATGTGGTAACGGCGCACGCTGTTTTGCACGCTTTGTAAAGTTAAAAGGCTTAACCCAAAAACGTGTCATTAACGTGAGTACAGCAAAAGGGAAAATTCAGCTCAAAATAGAGCAAGATGGCAACATCATTGTGGATATGGGTAAACCTGTTTTAGAACCCGCTAAAGTCCCTTTTGAAGCACAGAAAGAAGAAAAAACCTACATTCTGCGTGTTGCTGACCACACCGTATTATGTGGCGTTGTTTCTATGGGCAATCCACACTGCGTAGTATTAGTTGATGATATTGATAACGCGCCGGTGGAAACCTTAGGGCCATTACTAGAAGTACATGAACGATTCCCTAATAAAGTTAATGTAGGCTTTATGCAAGTCGTTGACCGTGGTTTTGCTAAATTACGAGTTTGGGAGCGTGGTGTAGGTGAAACCCTCGCCTGTGGTACAGGTGCGTGTGCTGCAGCCGTAGTAGGTCAATTACAAAATAAGTTAGATACACATTGCCGAATCGAGTTACCAGGAGGCGAATTACGCTTTTTCTGGCAACCTGGTCAAAGCGTGCGTATGAGCGGTCCTGCAGATTTTGTATTTGATGGACAAATTCAAATATAGAGCTTGCTCAAGTGCAGTAGCAATACTGCATTTTTCTTTAACCTAGGGTTTACTATGAATCCATTATTACCTGACGTACAACGCTTTTTAACTCACATTGCTAGCCAACGCGGATTGAGCCCGGTCACCATAAATAACTATCAACGCCACCTTAATGAATTTATAGATATTTTAACCGAACAACAGATTAAAAGCTGGCAAGTATTAGATACTCACCAAGTACGCCTATTAGCCAAACAACTACATCAAAATGGCATAAAAGCACGTTCGATCGCGACCAAACTATCAGCCTTACGCTCTTTTCTTGAATATATGGTAAAGAATAGTCAATTGACTTTTAATCCTGCAAAAGGAGTCTCCGCACCTAAATTAGATAAACCTTTACCTAAAAATATTAGCGTTGATGATATGGATCAGCTATTAGATATTGATGGAGATGATCCGCTCACCCTTCGCGATCATTGTATGATGGAACTGATGTATTCATCAGGTTTACGCTTAAGTGAATTAGTGAATATTAATTTGGGTGATATTAAACTATCAGCTAAAGAGATCATGGTAACAGGTAAAGGCAGTAAACAACGTTTATTGCCAATCACCAAAACGGCAATCGAAACCATGAGACTATGGTTAAAAGTCAGACCGGACTTTGCTGAACCGGGTGAAAAAGCGCTATTTTTATCGAAACAAAAAAAGCGTATTTCTACTCGTAGTGTGCAGATGCGTATGGAAAAGTGGGGACTAGAGCAATCATTACCTAGTCATGTCAACCCACATAAGTTACGCCATTCCTTTGCGACACACATGTTAGAATCGAGCGGTAATTTAAGAGCAGTACAAACCTTATTAGGTCATGCTGATCTAGCCACCACTCAAATCTATACACACTTAGACTTTCAACATTTAGCAGAAGTGTATGATAAAGCACACCCGCGTGCTAAACGTAAAAAGTAAGATGGGATAACCGATGATATTTTATAAAACACTCCGTCCATTTAAAGCGATTAGTTTCGACCTTGATGATACTTTATATGACAATGAACCGGTCATCAGAAAGGCAGAGCAACAATTTTTAGTGTTTCTTAACAACACCTATGAAAAGTTAGCTGAGTTAGATGAAAGAAGATGGAATTTATATAAGGCATTAATAGTTAAAGAAGATCCCAGCTTAAAACACGATGTCACTGCATCTCGAAAAGCAGCCATTCAACGCGTAATGATAGTGCATGGTATTGCTCCTGTTGATGCGATTGCTTGGTCAGAAACTGCATTACAAACCTTCATTGCATTGCGCAGTGAGGTTGATGTGCCTAATGAAAGCATCGAACTATTACAGCAACTTGCTAAACATTATCCTGTTATTGCGATCACCAATGGTAATGTTGATGTTGAAAAAATAGGATTACAGGATAAATTCCAATTTGTTTTAAAAGCAGGTAATGGTATTAAAAGTAAACCTGATATTGCCTTGTTTCAACAGGCAGCGGATCAACTAGATATTCAAATCAGCGATCTATTACATGTTGGTGATCACCTGAATAGTGATGTATTTGGTGCACAACAGCATGATGCTCAAGCAGTTTGGTTTAATCCTAAAGGTTCTGCGCTTAAAGGGGCAAAACTACTGCCCACTATCGAGATAGCCGATCTCCAAGCCCTCCTCAACTTGCTATAAATAAATACACCACATGCGCCGCGACATAGATCATTCACATTTAATCTATGTTTCGGTATAGTTCTTATCTACTGAATAAATAAACAGGCTTTTCTATGGACGTATCTTACCTAATCGATGGTTTAAATGATCATCAACGCGCAGCGGTTTCTGCACCAGAACAAAACATGCTGGTATTAGCAGGTGCTGGCAGTGGTAAAACACGTGTATTAACGCATAGAATCGCGTGGTTAATGCAAGTAAACCATATTCCGACTTACGGCATTTTGGCAGTAACCTTTACCAATAAAGCAGCAAAAGAGATGCGCGGACGTATCGCTGATATTTGCCCACAACAGATCGGCAGCATGTGGATTGGCACCTTCCACGGTATAGCGCATCGATTATTACGCTTGCACTATCAAGAAGCGAAATTACCAGAGCAGTTTCAAATTATAGATAGTGACGATCAACAAAAGATGATCAAACGCATTATCAAAAGCCTAGGGTTAGATGAAAAATACTACCCACCTAAAGAATTACAGTGGTACATCAACGATAAAAAAGATGAAGGTCTACGAGCTAAACATATCGATCCAGGTTTTAGTTTACAAGAAAAGCAACGTTTACAGGTCTATCAAGCCTATGAAGCCGCTTGTGATCTAGCTGGGTTAGTAGATTTTGCTGAGCTGTTATTGCGAGCGCATGAATTATTGTTACATAACTCAGCTCTATTATTACATTATCAACAACGCTTTCAGCATGTATTGGTAGACGAATTCCAAGACACCAATAAACTGCAATATGCTTGGTTAACGCTATTAACAGATAATGGCAATTATTTAACCATTGTAGGTGATGATGATCAGTCTATTTATGGTTGGCGTGGCGCAGACATTGAGAATATTCAACGTTTCTTAAAAGAAAAAAACTCACCGGTTACAATACGTTTAGAACAAAACTACCGTTCTACTGGGAATATTCTTAAAGCCTCTAACCAATTGATCCAAAATAACAGCGATCGACTAGGTAAAGAGTTATGGACCAGCGGTGAGGATGGTGAACCCATCTCCATCTATAGTGCGTTTAATGACTATGATGAAGTACGTTATGTTACTAGCCAATTACAAACATGGAAAAATGCCGGTAATAAATTAAGTGAATGCGCGATTTTATATCGCAGTAATGCGCAATCTCGCTTATTTGAAGAACAGTTAATGGCGCAGCAGATCCCTTACCACATCTATGGTGGGCAACGTTTCTTCGACCGGTTAGAAATTAAAGACAGTATTGCTTACTTACGTTTAATGAATAACCATCAAGATGATGCAGCCTTCGAACGTATTGTTAATAAGCCAAAACGAAAAATAGGCAACACCAGCTTAGATAAAATACGTATTTGTGCCCGAGAGCAAGGCTATACGCTATGGCAAGCAAGTCAGTATTTAATTGAAAATAACTTACTCAGTGCCGCTGCAAAATCATCATTAAATAGTTTCTTAACCTTAATAAATCGTTTTAAAGAAGAAACGTCAGAACTACCGCTTTTCCAAATTGTGGATCACGTAACTCAACATTCGGGTTTGGTCGCCATGTTTGAAGCTGAAAAGGGGGAAAAATCACGCAGTCGAATTGAAAACTTACAAGAGCTAGTTTCTGCGACTAAAGCTTTTGTGATCCCTGAAGAAGAGCAAGAGATGGAAGAACTTACCGCCTTCCTTGCATATGCAGCATTAGAATCAGGTGACAATCAAGCAGATGAGTTTGAAGATGCAGTGCAATTAATGACAATGCACGCAGCCAAAGGTTTAGAGTTTCCACAAGTGTTTATTGTAGGTGTTGAAGAAGGAATGTTCCCGGGACAACAGTCTGCAACCGATGAAACTCGTATGGCTGAAGAACGCCGCCTTTGTTACGTTGGCTTAACGCGCGCTATGGTTAAATTGACCTTATGTCATGCTGAAAGCAGACGTTTATACGGACAAGAGAAGTTTCATGCCCCATCACGTTTCATTAGTGAGCTACCTGATGAAAATGTAGATTACGTACGACTAAAAACTCAAGTACGTCGAGCAGAGCCTAAAGTTCGACAACCTAAACTAGCTATAACACAAGATATTCAAGGCTTTAAATTAGGTCAACAAGTGAGACATGCTAAGTTTGGCGAAGGCACTATCACCGCACAAGAAGGCAGCGGGGAAAATAGCCGTTTACAAGTACACTTTATGGGTGTCGGCAGTAAATGGTTAATGACAACGTACGCACGTTTAGAAGTTATTTAATTTCTAACTGATTTCATACTAATCATATCCAAATTAATAAGGCTTTCTTCAATTTAAAAAGCCTTATTAAACACATCAATATTTACTAACAAACCATAGACCAATTATATTAAGTAACTGACCTAAATGCCGTCTAGGAAAAATAACTTGGTTTAAAGCGTAAACAGCTCTCTTTATGAAATTTACAACGAAAAAATAAGTCATTTTAACAAATGAAATAGATCAGTTAATTAGTATGATTGATATTAACCACATCACATATCCAATATAACTTCTCGCTTAATACTTAAAACTCGCTATGATGAATGAGTTCTGTTTGTTTTTTGAACAGAACAAGGAGTAATATTCAGGAGGTTATTATGCGCGTAAAACTGATCAAAGATTTTTTGCTGTATATTGAAGATTGCCATAAAGCATTAGCCGAGCTCTACCAAAGGTTAAGCCTTGAAGCCAATGATGAAAAAGTAAAACTTTTACTAGAGTATATGAGGAATAAAGAACAACTCTCATATTGCCACCTCCATCAATATGTTCAACAGGCCCCATTAAGTCTATTAAATGCTTGGTTAGAAGATATATTCGACCAAAGCTTCCCACAACGCTGCAAAGAACTTAAGTTTCAACCTGAGTTAGCCCTAGAAGATGTTGTCACATTAGCAATCCAATTAGATATACAACTCATTGAAGCAATGCAAGCAGCCACTATCAATAGCAGTACCTCTGAAGCGGAAATAGCGTTAGAAGGTTTAACCTCTAAAGAGGAAGAGATGCTGTATCAAGTAGTGATGGCCAGCCATGAATTTGAATATCTCTAAAAGCGCTACAAATTTAATCATTATTTTAACTTTTAAGGCGTTGAACTGAATTAACTTCCTAGTCTTCACCTTAGATAAACGGTAGAATCTCACTACTTTATTTGTCCGAATCAATTAGTGAGTTATACATGAAAGCATTAATCCAAAACCTACTTGAACAAGCTGTCGCTTCTTTACAAGCTCAACAACTTATCCCTGCAGATGTTCAACCTCGTATCACTATTGATCGTACTAAAGACAAATCACACGGTGACTTTGCTAACAACCTCGCATTGATGTTGGCAAAACCAGCAAAACAAAACCCTCGTGCATTAGCAGAACTGATCGTGAAAAACCTACCGACTTCTGAGCTAGTAATTAAAACTGAAATTGCTGGTCCTGGTTTCATTAACTTTTTTATCAATCCTAACTATCTTGAAAAGCAAATAGATAGCGCTTTTGCTGATTCACGTTTAAATGTAGAACTAACTTCTGCACCGCAAACAGTGGTCATTGATTACTCTTCACCTAATCTAGCAAAAGAGATGCATGTTGGTCATTTACGTTCAACAATCATCGGTGACTCAGTAACCCGAACTTTAGAATACCAAGGTCATAAAGTGGTACGTCAAAATCACGTAGGTGACTGGGGTACGCAGTTTGGTATGTTACTCGCTTATATGGAAGAGTTACGAGCGAAAGGGGAAGAGATCAATAAAAACCTAGCAAACTTAGAAGTGTTCTACCGTGCTGCTAAAGGTCGTTTTGACGAATCAGAAGATTTTGCTAATCGTGCTCGTGATCTAGTAGTTGCACTACAAAGTGGCGATGCTGAATGTTTGGCGCTATGGAAAGAGTTTAAAGAGATCAGTATATCTCACTGTCAAGAAGCTTACGAGCGCATGGGCGTAAGCTTAGGTTTAGATGATGTTCGTGGCGAAAGCGCTTATAACGATGACCTTGCTCGAGTGGTAGAAGATTTAGATAGCAAAGGTTTATTACAAGAAAGCCAAGGTGCAAAATGTGTTTTCCTAGATAACTTTAAAAATAAAGAAGGCGAACCATTACCTGTTATCATCAAGAAGAAAGATGGTGGTTTCTTATATGCAACGTCTGACCTAGCCGCTATCCGTTACCGTCAATCTGAATTAAATGCTGATCGTGTATTATATTTTGTAGATGCTCGCCAAGGTTTACACTTCCAACAAGTATTTGAAGTTGCTCGTTTAGCAGAATTTGTAAAAGCTGGTACCTCACTTGAACATATGCCTTTTGGTACGGTAATGGGCGAAGATGGCAAACCCTTCAAAACTCGTGCAGGTTCAACGCCTAAATTAGCTGATTTATTAACGGAAGCAGAAGAACGTGCTTACGAGTTAGTAAAAGAGAAAAATCAAGATATGGCTGAACAAGAGTTACGTCATATTGCGTCTGTAGTTGGTATATCATCTGTTAAATATGCCGATCTTTCTAAAAACCGTACTAGCGATTACACCTTTAGTTTCGATAGCATGTTGAGCTTTGAGGGCAATACGGCACCTTACTTACTGTATGCTTATACGCGTATAGCAAGTATATTCAATAAAGCGGGGATCGCTATTGATAGCATTACTGCAGATGTCACTTTCTCTGAAGAAAAAGAGAAAGACTTGGCTAATAAATTAATGCAATTTAATGAAATAATTAATCAAGTGGGCAAACAAGGTATGCCACATTACCTATGTGCTTATTTATTTGAGTTAGCTGGTTTATTCTCAAGTTTTTACGAAGCTTGTCCGATTTTAATCGCCGAAAACGAAACACAAAAACAAAGCCGTTTAAAACTAGCAGGTTTAACAGCAAAAACCTTACAACAAGGTCTAGCCCTATTAGGTATTAACACATTGGAACGCATGTAAAAATGCCAAGAGTCACACGTAGAAAACCCGCTAAACGGGGCGCAACCAAAAGAGGCAATACGCGTAAGCAAACTAAACAAGGGTTTCCTTATATTGCCTGCTTTATTGCGATTTTATTGATCGCCTTTATTAGCTACTTTGTATTTGCTGTTGATAAGCCACCAGCTGTAAAAAAACAAGTGGCTAAAAGTACGGCAAAAACAGAAGAAACCTTACCTGAAATGCCGCAACCTAAGTGGGACTATGTCGATATTTTAAAAACCAAAGAAGTGAAGGTTGATATTCCGGTAGAAGAAAAACCCACACGACCTTATCAGATGCAATGTGGATCATTCAGACACCAAGGTGATGCTGAATCTCTGAAAGCTAAAATTGCCTTCCAAGGTTTAAATAGCATAGTTAAAAAAACCGGTAACTGGTACCGCGTTATTTTGGGGCCATACGAGCGTAAACGCCTGGCTGAAAAACAACGTCACCAATTACAGCGTGCAAAAATTAATGGCTGCCAAATCTGGTTTTGGCGTTAAACCTTAATAAGGAGAGCTAAGGCTCTCCTTTTCTTTATATCTTTCCCTTGAATTCAATAAAATCTGCCCCACCTTATAAATATCAAGCCTATAAAAATGGCATCTTCATTTATTCAATAAACAACAAAAGGTATCAATATGACTACTATTGTTTCTGTACGTCGCGGTAATCAAGTGGTTATCGGTGGTGATGGTCAGGTATCACTTGGTAACACTGTAATGAAAGGTAATGCGCGTAAAGTACACCGCCTGTACAACAATCAAGTCATTGCTGGCTTTGCTGGCGGTACTGCGGACGCCTTCACTCTATTAGAGCGCTTTGAAGCAAAACTACAAGCTCACCAAGGTAACTTAGAACGCGCAGCGGTAGAACTCGCAAAAGATTGGCGCACCGATAGAATGCTCAGGAAATTAGAAGCGCTACTGGCAGTAGCCGATAAAAAGCATTCCTATATCATCACAGGTAATGGTGATGTGGTTAGACCAGAAAATGACTTAATTGCCATTGGCTCCGGTGGTAACTTTGCACAATCAGCTGCAATGGCCTTACTAGAAAATACAGACTTATCAGCACAAGATATTGTTGAAAAGTCATTAACAATTGCCGGTAACATTTGTGTATTTACCAATTCAAACCAAACTATCGAATGTATTGATACTGATACCGACGTAGCCACTACAAAATAGGATTTATGATGACTAACAATATGACTCCACAACAAATCGCACAGGAATTGGATCGCCACATTATTGGACAAAGTAAAGCAAAACGTGCAGTGGCTATTGCATTACGTAATCGCTGGCGCCGTATGCAACTAAGTGAAGATATTCGTCATGAAGTGACGCCTAAAAACATTTTGATGATCGGTCCAACTGGTGTTGGTAAAACAGAAATTGCTCGCCGTTTAGCAAAACTAGCTAATGCGCCTTTTATTAAAGTAGAAGCAACCAAATTTACTGAAGTCGGTTACGTCGGTAAAGAAGTTGAAAGTATCGTTAAAGATCTTGTTGAAGCAGCAATTAAAATCACTAAAGAACAAGAGTTAGCAAAAGTGACAGCTAAAGCTGAAGACTTAGCTGAAGATCGTATCTTGGATATTCTTATTCCGCCTGCTAAAACCGCAACAGAGTGGGATGTGAACAGCTCTGAAGTGGCTGAAGAAGGCCCAGCAAGACAATCTTTCCGTAAGAAATTACGTGAAGGTAAGTTAGATGACAAAGAAGTAGAAATTGATGTACCTGCACCACAAATTGGTGTTGAAATCATGGCTCCTCCTGGTATGGAAGAGATGACTAACCAGCTACAAGGTATGTTCCAAAACCTAGGTAGTAAAGGTGAATCTAAAAAACGCATGATGAAAATTAAAGATGCATTAAAAGCCTTAGTTGAATCTGAAGCATCAAAACTACTTAACCAAGAAGATCTAAAAGAGAAAGCAATCTACGCTGCAGAAAACAATGGCATCATCTTCATTGATGAGATCGACAAAATCTGTAAACGCGGTGAGTCGTCAGGCCCTGATGTATCACGTGAAGGCGTACAGCGTGACTTACTACCATTAATTGAAGGTTCAACAGTACAAACGAAACATGGCATGGTAAAGACGGACCATATGTTGTTTATTGCTTCAGGTGCATTCCAAGTAGCAAAACCTTCTGACTTAATCCCAGAGTTACAAGGTCGCTTACCAATTCGAGTTGAATTAGAAGCACTACGTGAACAAGACTTAGCCCGTATATTAACTGAGCCAAAAGCATCACTAAGTGAACAATACCAAGCATTACTTGCAACGGAAGGTGTAAGCATTAACTTTACTGAGTGCGGAATTAACAAAATTGCGAAATCTGCATGGCAAGTAAATGAAACCACTGAAAACATCGGTGCACGTCGTTTACATACCTTAATGGAACATATTATGGATGAGCTTTCATATGAAGCCACAGAGCGCTCAGGTGAGTCGATTACGATTGATGAAGCCTATGTAGCTAATATGCTTGATGAAGTGGTTCAGGATGAAGATTTAACACGTTATATCCTATAAAGGATAAATAACTTTTCATTGTGAATAAAGTAATAAAAAAAGCCCCTAATAATTGAATTATTAGGGGCTTTTTACTAGCAGATAATAAATACTGTCATCTTAGTTTAAAAAGGGCTTTCTTTATTTAACGTTTCACAAAGTGAGATAATCCCCAGCGCTAAAGATGATTTAATCACCTGCTGCTGTCTCTCTAATTGCATTTTATAAAATGTTAAATCTACATCGTCTTGAACGGCTTTCACTGAATCAAAAATACCCACATTCATATTCTTAAATAAATGTAACGATTTAATCGCATCAGCAATAGGTGCATCAGTAAAATGGTAATCGGCACTGTCGTTATTCAGTAAGTTTTTCAACTTAATAAGGCTCTCTATATCTTGATAGACAAGATGAGGAATAGCACCTAAACCAAATAACAATTTTAAACGAACCGATAATTCACCTAGAGGCCCAGAATTTTTCAATAAAGGTCCAACAACCGATTGCACTGCAAAATCATCTTTTAAAAAAATACGTTCAATTAATGCTTGTATAAGCTGTTCAAAAATATCAACAGTAGAGATAAAAAAACCACGCGCTGTAGCACTTTCATTTAAACATTCTAGTATTTCATTTTCTTGTAGTTGTTTCGACATAAGCTCAGCTAATTAGGGTTATGTGAAGCTAGCGCCCCACATAACTGTTTTATTAAGCCATTGCTAGAAATAGCTTCTCAATCTTGATTGCTTCAGCACTATCTTCAGCTAAACCTGTGTATTTAGACAATGTAGCTAAGAATCCAATCTCTTGTAATGATGCTTGTAGCTCAATTGCTTGTGGATCATCGCTGTTTGTATATTTAAATGCAGCAGCAATACCTTTTAGCAACATATCATTCGCTGTAGCGTATTCAATTGTACCTAATAGTGGTTTAACTAGACGATCGTTCTCACCTAGCTTACGGATTGGTTGACGACCTACACGGTCAATTTCATCATGTAAATAAGGGTTAGCAAAACGACCAATGATTTTTTCAATGTAAGCATTGTGTGCTTCACGCTCAAAACCGTAACGATTGATCAATACTTCACCACTCTCTTGCATCGCTTGTTTAACTTGAGCGCAGATAGCTTCATCATCAATTGCATCTTTTACCGTTGCGTAATCAGCCAATGCACCTAGGTAAGCAGTCATGATGTGACCAGTATTTAACGTAAATAATTTACGCTCAATAAATGCCATTAGGTTGTCAGTTTTTTGCATACCTTCAATAACAGGTACTTCACCACGGAATTGTTGTTCATCAACAATCCATTCACTGAAGCTTTCTACTGTTACTTCTAATGGGTCATCTGATTCTGAAGGTGGCACAATACGGTCTACCGCTGAATCAACAAAACCAACTAAACGTTCTGCTTGTGCATGGTATTTTTCATCTAAATGTTTAAATACTTCTGCTTTTAAGAAACTAGTACCACGGATCATGTTTTCACAAGCAATGATATTTAAGAATGCTTCATTGTTTGCTTCAAAACGCATTGCTAAGCCTTGTGCTAACTTGCTTGCAATAATAACTAGTACGTTTGGACCTACCGCTGTTGTGATAAGATCTGTTTCGCTAATTAAGCCTACTAGGTCATCACTAGTAGAATTAATAGCATTTACACCTGAAACAACTTCTGTTTTACATTCTGCGCCTACTACTTTCACATTGTATGTATTCAATGAGTTTAGTAAATTGATCACTTTCTCATCAACATCTGCAAACGTTACTTTGATTCCTGCATCTGCTAATAATTTGCCAATAAAGCCACGACCAATATTACCCGCGCCAAAATGAATTGATTTCATTGTTTTTTCCTTCTTTTTAAGAATATTTAACGAAAAAACGCCGGTAAAGACCAGCGTTTTAATTTAAGCCAGAGCTGACTAACTTAATATACTTAATACTTTTTGAACATCATTACTATTGATCAATGTTTCGATAGCTTCTTCATCATCTAATGCATTAGTGATGGTTGTGATAACACTAATGTGCTCATCATTTTTAGCTGCGATACCGATAACTAGTTTAGCGATGTCATCTTCGTCATCACCGAACAGTACACCTTCAGAGTATTGACATACAACGATACCTGTTTTGATTACGCTTTCTTTAGCTTCAATTGTACCGTGTGGAACCGCAATTGATTCACCTAGGTAAGTTGTTACTAATTTTTCACGCTCAAACATACCTTCAATGTAAGCTGGCTCTGCATAACCTAGTTTAACTAGTTGCTCACCGGCGAACTGGATAGCTTGTTCTTTGTTTTCTGCTTTAAGGCCAAGGTGGATGTTTTCAGCCGTTAGCTCAAACACAGGCTTTTCAGCAGATGCTTCTTCAACAACTGGCGCAGCAGGTGCTGCAGCAGGCGTACCAGATGAAGCAACGATTTCAGATACTAATCCATCGTATAACGTGCTGTCTAAGAAGTTAGTTAATGATAAATGCTTAGCTTGACCAGCATGCTTAATTGCACGTGGAGTTAAGTCTTTATGTGTAATAACGATATCAACATCACCTGGAAGGTTGTTAATTGCACAGTTAGTTACACTAATATCTAGACCTGCAGATTTAACTTTCTTAGCTAATAAGCTTGCGCCCATTGCACTAGAACCCATACCTGCATCACAAGCAACAATGATTTTGTTTACTTTACCCATGTCAACTTCAGCACCACCTTGTGCAGCAGCTGCTGGAGCATTTTTCATGCTTTTCATTTGGTTAGAAGCTTCAGCAAGTTTATCACCTTCATCTTCACCTAAATCTTTTTGTGTTTTCATTAATACTGAAGCAACAATGAAAGATACTGATGCAGATGCAACTACTGATAACACAACACCAATTAGAGATGCTTTAGGTGTTAATAGTAAGATTGCGAAGATAGAACCTGGAGATGCTGGAGATAAAAGACCCGCATTAAATAGTGTTAGCGTGAATACACCAGTCATACCACCTGCGATAACAGCAAGGATTAGACGAGGATTCATTAACACGTATGGGAAGTAAATCTCATGGATACCACCGAAGAAGTGAATAATTGACGCACCACTTGCAGTTTGTTTAGCAGTACCTTTACCAAATACCATGTAAGCAAGTAATAGACCTAAACCTGGACCAGGGTTTGCTTCGATAAGGAAGAAGATTGATTGACCTAGTTCTGTAGACTGCTGAATACCTAACGGAGAGAAAATACCGTGGTTAATAGCATTGTTTAAGAATAGGATTTTAGCTGGCTCAACGAAGATTGAAGTAAGTGGTAATAGACCCGCTTCAACTAAGAAGTTAACACCTGCAGCTAGCCCTTCAGAAAGTACGTTTACTGCTGGACCAATCAAGTAGTAAGAGATGATCGCTAAGATCATACCGATAATACCTGAAGAGAAGTTGTTTACTAGCATTTCAAAACCGCTTTTCACTTTACCGTGAACCGCTTTATCGAATTTGCTAATTGCATAACCACCTAGAGGACCAACAATCATCGCACCTAGGAACATTGGAATTTCAGTACCAACGATAACACCCATTGTAGTGATGGCACCAACAACAGCACCACGATCACCACCGATTAATTTACCACCTGTATAACCAATTAATAAAGGAAGTAAGAATTTAATCATCGGTCCTACTAATTGAGATAATTGCTCATTAGGGAACCAACCTGTTGGAATAAAGAGTGCAGTAATAAAACCCCACGCGATAAACGCACCAATGTTTGGCATAACCATATTTGATAGGAACCTACCAAAGTTCTGTACTCTGATTTTAGCTTCGGATGATATCATTTCATTTCCCCGTTCATTTTGTTATTAATAATGTTAATTAACAGTCGATTAAAAACTGCCGTATTTAGGTTTGATACAATTAATTTAGCACATAAAAAGAAATATAGAATAGCCACTCAATTGCTGTGAAGATGATCACTAAAAGCACGGCAACCGCCCGACTTTTGATACATAAGTCACTTAAATTGGATGTACTATTGTTACAAATTGTAAATATAAAAATTCACGCACTAAAAACAGTGATATTAATCACATTTAGCATGCGGGGAAAATATCACAAAAGAGACGTATGTCTCGTTAAATTATGCAATAAATGAGATAACAATTAATTAGAGTGATATAGATCTCTTTATTTTAACTAAATTATCGCCGTTGTAATTTTATTACATAATGTTACGTTAGTAAAAAGCCACTAATAACCACTATTAATCAAGTGAATAATATTTTTTGATAACCTATTACTGCCCTTTTACTCACTGCCTCTATTACATTTTTGTGACAATAAAATATATACAAAAAATTGAATACTGGAGAACTAAATAACTCAGATGTTACTTAGTTTCCAAATAAATAATGGTTGGGTAAAAACAAACCGTCTAATAACCGATATAAAAAGTACGCTTTAACCAATTAATAATGACCTAACCTTGGCAGATATAAACTCAGAAATAATCACTGTCGCTAATATAACAACAATAATTAACGTTACTTGTGGCCAAGCTAAAACGTTTAGAGAAGAAGATAAAAATAAACCGATACCACCTGCCCCCACTAAACCTAAAATAGTGGATTCACGGATATTAATATCCCATCGGAAGATAATTACCCCTAAAAAAGCAGGTAACACCTGTGGAATAATAGCGTAATTTATCACTTGAAAGTGAGAGGCACCGGTAGACTCAATCGCTTCTACACTTGTCGTATTAATTTCTTCAATACTTTCATAAAAAAGTTTAGCAATAAACCCCACTGATCTTAGTCCTATCGCCAATACCCCGGCTAGGATCCCAGGACCTAATATGTTAACCAGTAACAACGCCCATATTAATGAGTTAATAGAGCGCGATGCTGCAATAACAAACAAAGCAATAGGACGCACAAAAAGAACTGAAGGCGTAGTATTTCTTGCTGCTAAAAATGCAACCGGTAAAGCAATAATCAAACCTAATAACGTACCTAAGGTAGCAATGTTAATCGTATCCCATAGCGCTTTGTAGAGTTTGTTAATGTATAACCAATCAGGCGGAAACATACGGTTAATAAGGTCTGCACCTTGCACTGGCGCATCATATACAAATTCCCAAATAGTTTCTTCTGTCATAATTGCCCAGCAATAAGCTGTTAATAATGCCAACACAAAACAACTTCCCCATACCATCCAGTTTTTATGGCGAATATTTGTTTTCCATAGTGAATGTTGTGTTAACTGATCCATTTTCTAATCCACCCCGATAGATACTCACAGATCATCACGATAATGATGATTAATAAAAGAATGGCGCCTGCGGAATCATATTCATAACGATCAATTGCCGTATTTAATGTTGCTCCGATCCCACCTGCTCCGACTATCCCTATTACAGCAGATTCTCGGAAGTTAATATCCAAACGATAAAATGATAAACCAATCATACGTGGCATAATTTGTGGCCAAATGCCGACATGGATGCTTTGTAACCAAGAAGCTCCTGTCGACCTGACCGCTTCTAACTGTTTACGATCTATTCCTTCAATTTCTTCGGCCAATAATTTTCCTAAAAAGCCAATGGTGGCATAGGTTAAAGTTAAAAAGCCTGCAAATGCACCAAAGCCAAATAGAGCAACTAAGAAAATTGCGACAATAACTTCCTGCATTGAACGAGAAATAGCAATAAAAGCACGACAAAACAAATAAATAGGTTTAATTGAAATATTACGTGCAGCACCAATACCAAAGGGAATCGATAATAAAATCCCTGCAACTGTTGAGGTAACAGTGATAGTTAAACTCTCTAATATCCCCGCATAAATATCAGTTGATCGTGTTGTAAAATCAGGATGTAAAAAAGCAGATAAGAAGTGGGAACCTCTTTCTAAACCTTCATAAATACGAATCCAGTTTATTTCTATACTGCCAATGCCAACCACTAAATAAACAAAGAAAAATACCCAAAGTGACAAACGCCAAAATCTATTGGCAACAATATAATGTGGCCTTTCCCAATGACGCATTACTCGTCCCCTTTGTCTTGATCGTTACCTGCTGGTTGCCAATCTTCATTACCGTAGATGCGTGTTAATACATCTTCATTTAACTCGCTAGCTAAACCATCAAAAACTATTTCACCACCTTGCAAACCAATAATACGGTCAACAAATTGCATTGCTAAAGGTACATCATGAATATTAATAATCGCAGGTAAGCCTTTTTCACGACAAATAGACTGTATCAAACGCATTATTTGACGTGAGGTTTTAGGATCTAAACTTGCTGTTGGTTCATCCACTAATAATAAACGAGGATCTTGCGCTAATGCTCGTGCAATACCTACTCGTTGACGCTGGCCTCCCGATAATTCATCGGCACGTTTATTGGCATGATCAATCAAGCCAACACGCTGTAAATAATCAAAGGCATTATCAATATCTTGTTGCGGATAACGACGAGTGAAAGATTGCCAAAAAGATAAATACCCAAGACGACCTGAAAGCACGTTTTCCATAACACTTAATCTTTCAACTAATGCGTATTCTTGGAAAATCATACCAATATAACGTCTTTGTTCACGAATCTGCCGAGGAGATGCATTACTCAAGTTAATGCCGCCTAAAGAGATATCACCAGAGGAAGGTTTTATTAACCGGTTAATGCATCTAATTAAGGTCGATTTCCCTGCGCCACTGGGACCGATAAGGCCTACAATCTGCCCCTCTGGAATAACTAGGTTAATATTTTTTAATACCAGAGGGCCTTTTTTGTATTGTTTTTTTAAGTGTTGAATTTTAAGCACAAAATTTCCTATTGGCAGGTATATGACACACCATTTGCAGTATCAATTTTACGAATAACTTCCCACTCGCTTTTAAAAGTAATAGGTAAGAATTGACCTTCTTTACTAAACTCTTTTTGCAGCTTGCTTCCTTCCCAATTGAAAGTGAAAAAAGCTTCCTTAATTTTTGCTTGTAACTCAGGAGTTAAGTTATTTGCAACGCCATAACCTGTAGTTGGGAAAGTCTGAGATTTATAAATTGATTTAATTTGCGACTCATTTACAACATCACGTGAGATCATGCGTTTTAACACTGAATTGGCTACTGCAGCAGCTGGATAATCTTTGTGCGCAACCCCTAAAATAGAGTTATCGTGCTTGCCAGAGAAAACAGGCTCAAAATCTCGTTCAGCAACCAAGTCAAAGTCTGCTTTTAATATTGCTGAAGGAGCTTTAAAGCCAGAGTTAGAAGTCTGAGATGTAAATGCTAACTTTTTACCTTTTATATCACTCGGCGAATCAATACCGGAATTAGGGTATGTAATAATTTCCATTTCATAACCAAAAGAACCATCTTTTGCAGCCATCATAGTAAATGGACGGAAACCAGCACAAGCCACAGCTAATGGATTTGATCCAGTATTAAATCCTGCTACATGCAAACGGCCCGCTCGCATCGCTTCAATTTGTGCAGCATTAGATTGAACAGGGAAGAACTTAACTTTTTTGCCAGTTACTTTTTCCATATGTTCTAAAAAACCAGACCAAACATCTGCATAAACTGCTGGGTCTTCAACCGGTGTATAAGCAAAAATTAACGTGCTTGGATCTTTTAATTTAGATTTATCGGTAGGGATATCAGCTACTAAGTCATTATCGTTATCGACGTAACGACTATCTAAAGAAAAGGCAGCAGAAGCAGTATTAATAGTTAATACCGAAGCAGCCACTAAAGTAAGTACACGTTTCATATAAAAGCTCCTAACATAAATGATTAAAATAAATATAAACAACTGATTTAAAAGTATTAATTAAATTATTATTAAACTAATTTTATAAATTTATGAAGATATTACGGCGCTTCTGTGACATTTATATTAACAACCTTAAAAGTCTATGGTGATTCCAATATAAAGGAGGGTTTAATATGCAAATGGTAGGTTAGCTTGAAATGTTAGCGTTTATGTATATAAAAAATAGGCAGGGAATATGTCACTGCCTAATTCTGTTGATAGGGTACTTCGCAGGGTATTAAGTTGATTTTTGTAATTTAAGTTCTGATGGTGCTACCGGTGTATTGTCCGCAGGCACACGTATTGATTCTGTCCATGCTTCTGGCATATCTAAAGCACCAACAGCTTTTACCATACACCTAATACTCTTACCAACATCATCAGATGTAATTTCATACTCATTACTCGCGGTATAAGTTAATGGATAAGCATTTGCAAACCAGTAGTAGCGTATATCTGTAATACCCTCTACATTTGCCTGGCAAGTAATCGTACTTCCCTCCGTTTGCTCTCCCGTAATAGTAGGCCTGCTAGTAAAGATGTCTGGGAGTTCCATAATGTTGCTGGTTTTTTGCAGTACTTCTATAGAATCAATAGTAAAGTCTTCACGATCTGAGCTTGGTTCTCCATCCCATGAATTAAGAGCATAATCTAATTGTAGATCTAGTCTTTCTAGGTAGGTTGGAGGAGTTTCAACTCTGCCTACTTCAACCCATTTATCATTACCATCACTGTCTTTTATAGTCACGTTGATATAGGTCATATCATCATCTATCACAAACTCCCAGGTATGGTACTCACCATCCCAAAACTTCATACCACCTTCAATTTTGCTTTTGGCTTCAGTCAATTGACCGCTATATGCTTTATAACTTGTATAACTTTCAGCATTTTTAGCAAAGATATTATCTACAGCAGCATAGTGATAATGGGAAGCGAGTCCATTTAGCCAAGCGCCATTTTTTCCATCAAACTCAAACCAGTCAACTTCAATTCTATTGGCCGTTCGCCAGAATAGAAAATCGGGATCATACGACCAAAAAGCAGGAAACAATCCGCCAGCTAAGTCAGCTTGTGCAACTTCAGGAAACATACTGCGAATACGAAATATTTTAGGCCCTTTCCAGGTATACCCATAACCAAGATCATTAACACTATAAAATGCAGCTGCTTTCCATCTATCATTTACTTTTAATAAAGAAAGCGACTGCTTTTGCTCAGACTCATCGTATTCATAAACATTTGTCGTATCACTAGGAGCAATTAATGTCGCTGAAGAACCAACTGCAGTATTAAAACCAGGAGCAGACCAAAGGTCTGATTCACCACTATAACTAGCTTTTACACGGTCATTTCTAAAATCATCATAAAAAACACGCTCAAATCCCTCTACTTCAACTGGAGAACCACCTCCATTCACTTTGACGTCAGTGCTATTAATACTTGTTCCCCATTCACTCCATTGATCATTGTCGTGAACATAACGATAAGGAAAATCTTCTTGATCCATCACGGGATTACTCGTTTTGTAAACATGGTCATTAGGTAAGATAATGCCATTATCACTGCTATCTAGCCTGTATGCAGCCCAGCCAGTCATTTTTCTTACCATTGCTTCAGTCGGTTCAGTTAAACCAAAAGCTAATGTATCGTAGGCCCAAGCCATATTGCCATCACTATCGTCCCCTATATAAGACGAAGTATCATTTCCAATTTCAGCATTAGCATAACGTTCAGGCTGAGGTGATTCAGTAGAAAGGTTAACGCCATTTACAGAAGCAAACATTTGACCATAACGAATACCTGTCACTACAACATTCCAAGTTTCTCCATCAGCAACTACTGCTGTTTTGGTTGTCATTATTCGTTTATCCTGGCCATTTTCATTACGCCCAACGAACTGAATATTTAACCCTGTGCTTTTGTTGTACCAAATTTTAGGAGAAGATTTGTTTGAAGCATTACCTCGATTAATATCAACCATCACAGTGGTATCATCATCACCCGAATCGGCATCTATACGAAAAGTAAAAATAGTCCAACGATAAGCCCATCTAGCTTCTCGTTGACCACTCATTGTTAAAAATTGACCAGAATTTTCTTTAAACTCAATACCATTATTATTAGAAAATTTTTCAGGTGCTAAACTAGATGTTGATTGAGTTGCATTACGAATGCTATTACCTCTAGCGTCATGGGTACTTACTTTTCCAATATCCACATCATCTTGAAAGTACGCCGTCATAATCCACTCAGGGAAAAGATTTAACGCCCAAGTCACTTTCTCCTCATTATCAGCAACATCATCTTTTGCAATTCGCATTGATAAAGGTAAACGTCCCTCAGTTTGCTCTAAAATTGAAACAGCACCGTCACCATCTAAATCATAATTAGCAATTAATTCCGGATACTTTACTTGTAAATAATCTAATAAAGCTTTCCGTTCTTGATCATCATATAACCCATTATTATCTGTATCAAAATTCACATTCGTATCAGCAAAACTAAATGCAGATAATATTAAATAAAAACTAAGAGTTAATTTGATGAGAATGTTCATTGTCATATTTCCAATATAAAGGATTTAATATAAAAGCTAATCAATACAATATTTATAAACACAGACTAGTACCTATTACTTTTAATATCTACTCATTTAGTAATGTAAAATATACAAATAAGCTTAAATATAAAATCAACATCTACTAAATATTTGTAAAACCATGTAGTTAATAACTTAAATAATAGAAAAACATATTTAAAGTTTTTAGGAAATTAGCGATGATAAAAAAGTAACAGTAGCGATTACTTAGAGTGGATACTAGATAGTTCAATGAAACTATAGACTAGCATTATAAGTAGGTAATTCGACAAGCCACTTTTTATAGCCATGAATAGTATCAAGCATACTTATTGTGGGCAGACTGTTTAAATTAAAGGCTACCTAATGTCATGGTCGTATGCTCTCTACAAATGATTTTTTAATAAGACTGCCTGAGTATCTCTAAATACAAGTATTAATAACAATCAATGAAGTAAATAAAACTAAAACGTATTTTATTAATTGCTAGGTAGGTTTTTAGATATAAAAAAACCTGTCGATGTTAATCAACAGGGGTTGTTTAATGAGGCGCTTGGCGATGAAAAGTCGTCGCAGCGCTCCTCCGATCGTGGGCCATCGCTGTCGCGGATCCACCAGGGCACGCGGAGCTTAGCCCGCTCATAAACCGATACTGGCGTATCATTCGCCCCTAGCTATCACACATAAGGCCAGCCACTACGTGGCACTTTATTTACCCCATGCTCAAGTCGCTATAAAACCAACAGCTAATAACGAAAAAATCCCTGCTGACATAGTCAACAGGGATTGTTCGAATTAGGCGCTTGGCGATGACCTACTTTCACATGGGGAGACCCCACACTATCATCGGCGCAGCTGCGTTTCACTTCTGAGTTCGGCAAGGGATCAGGTGGTACCACAGCGCTATGGCCGCCAAGCATAAAATTTAATTAGGAAAGTGACAGTCTAATGTTCTTTAGTCGTTCTGTATAATCGTAGCAGTTATGTAAATACGCTATCACAAGCGTTATATTTTAACGTCTTCTTTGACAATCTTGGTTAACAGCAACACTACTTAGGTGTTGTATGGTTAAGCCTCACGGGTAATTAGTACAAGTTAGCTCAATACGTTACCGCACTTACACACCTTGCCTATCAACGTTGTAGTCTCCAACGGCCCTTTAGGGAACTTAAAGTTCCAGTGAGAACTCATCTTGAGGCTCGCTTCCCGCTTAGATGCTTTCAGCGGTTATCGATTCCGAACGTAGCTACCGGGCAATGCTATTGGCATAACAACCCGAACACCAGCGGTTCGTCCACTCCGGTCCTCTCGTACTAGGAGCAGCTCCTCTCAATTCTCAAACGCCCACGGCAGATAGGGACCGAACTGTCTCACGACGTTCTAAACCCAGCTCGCGTACCACTTTAAATGGCGAACAGCCATACCCTTGGGACCGACTTCAGCCCCAGGATGTGATGAGCCGACATCGAGGTGCCAAACACCGCCGTCGATATGAACTCTTGGGCGGTATCAGCCTGTTATCCCCGGAGTACCTTTTATCCGTTGAGCGATGGCCCTTCCATTCAGAACCACCGGATCACTATGACCTACTTTCGTACCTGCTCGACGTGTCTGTCTCGCAGTTAAGCTGGCTTATACCATTGTACTAACCTCACGATGTCCGACCGTGATTAGCCAACCTTCGTACTCCTCCGTTACTCTTTGGGAGGAGACCGCCCCAGTCAAACTACCCACCAAACAGTGTCCCAAACCCCGATTCAGGGGCCATGGTTAGAACTCAAAACATACAAGGGTGGTATTTCAAGGTTGGCTCCACCGCATCTGGCGACGCGGTTTCAAAGCCTCCCACCTATCCTACACATGTAGGCTCTAAGTTCACTGCTAAGCTATAGTAAAGGTTCACGGGGTCTTTCCGTCTAGCCGCGGGTACACAGCATCTTCACTGCGATTTCAACTTCACTGAGTCTCGGGTGGAGACAGCATGGCCATCATTACGCCATTCGTGCAGGTCGGAACTTACCCGACAAGGAATTTCGCTACCTTAGGACCGTTATAGTTACGGCCGCCGTTTACCGGGGCTTCGATCAATAGCTTCGACCTAAGTCTAACCACATCAATTAACCTTCCGGCACCGGGCAGGCGTCACACCCTATACGTCATCTTACGATTTAGCAGAGTGCTGTGTTTTTAATAAACAGTTGCAGCCATCTGGTATCTTCGGCCCCCAACAGCTTAGAGAGCAAGTCTCATCACCGTCAAGGGCGTACCTTCTCCCGAAGTTACGGTACCATTTTGCCTAGTTCCTTCACCCGAGTTCTCTCAAGCGCCTTGGTATTCTCTACCTGACCACCTGTGTCGGTTTGGGGTACGATCCTTATATTTCTGAAGCTTAGAGACTTTTCCTGGAAGTATGGCATCAATGACTTCACTACCTTGGTAGCTCGACATCGAGTCTCAGCGTTAATAGAAATCCGGATTTACCTAAATCTCCCGCCTACACTCTTGAACCTGGACAACCATCGCCAGGCCCACCTAGCCTTCTCCGTCCTCCCATCGCAAAATATAAGGGTACGGGAATATTAACCCGTTTCCCATCGACTACGCCTTTCGGCCTCGCCTTAGGGGTCGACTCACCCTGCCCCGATTAACGTTGGACAGGAACCCTTGGTCTTCCGGCGGGGAGGTTTTTCACCCCCCTTATCGTTACTCATGTCAACATTCGCACTTCTGATACCTCCAGGATGGTTTACACCTTTCCCTTCGACGGCTTACAGAACGCTCCTCTACCACGCGTATAAATACGCGTCCGCAGCTTCGGTGATATGTTTAGCCCCGTTAAATCTTCCGCGCAGGCCGACTCGACTAGTGAGCTATTACGCTTTCTTTAAAAGATGGCTGCTTCTAAGCCAACTTCCTAGCTGTCTAAGCCTTCCCACATCGTTTCCCACTTAACATATACTTTGGGACCTTAGCTGGCGGTCTGGGTTGTTTCCCTTTCCACGACGGACGTTAGCACCCGCCGTGTGTCTCCCATGATTGCACTTGTTGGTATTCGGAGTTTGCAAAGGGTTGGTAAGTCGGGATGACCCCCTAGCCTTAACAGTGCTCTACCCCCAACAGTGATACATGAGGCGCTACCTAAATAGCTTTCGAGGAGAACCAGCTATCTCTTGGTTTGATTGGCCTTTCACCCCCAGCCACAAGTCATCCCCTAATTTTTCAACATTAGTGGGTTCGGTCCTCCAATTGATGTTACTCAATCTTCAACCTGCTCATGGCTAGATCACCAAGTTTCGGGTCTAATCCCAGCAACTATTCGCCCAGTTAAGACTCGGTTTCCCTACGGCTCCCCTAAATGGTTAACCTTGCTACTGAAATTAAGTCGTTGACCCATTATACAAAAGGTACGCAGTCACGGAATAAATCCGCTCCTACTGCTTGTACGTACACGGTTTCAGGTTCTATTTCACTCCCCTCACAGGGGTTCTTTTCGCCTTTCCCTCACGGTACTGGTTCACTATCGGTCAATTAGGAGTATTTAGCCTTGGAGGATGGTCCCCCCATATTCAATCAGGATTTCTCGTGTCCCGACTTACTCGTTTTCACTGTAAAGAAGTTTTTGTGTACGGGACTATCACCCTGTACCGTGGCACTTTCCAGAGCCTTCCACTAACTTTTAAACAGCTTAAGGGCTGTTCCGATTTCGCTCGCCGCTACTTTCGGAATCTCGGTTGATTTCTTTTCCTAAGGGTACTTAGATGTTTCAGTTCCCCTCGTTTGCTTCGCTATGCTATGTATTCACATAACGATGACACTAAGTGCCGGGTTGCCCCATTCGGAAATTCCAGGATATAACGCTTGTTATCAACTCCCCTGGACTTATCGCAGATTACCACGTCCTTCATCGCCTCTAATTGCCTAGGCATCCACCGTGCACGCTTATTCACTTAACCATACAACACCTAAGAAGTGTCATTAAGCAATTTATATGATGTTAAAAACATCCTAAATTGCATAAATACGCAACTGGGTTGCTGTATGTTGTTTCCAAGACGCTTGCGACTCTCATATTTACATATGAAAAACGTTTACGTTTTTCGTGCACCTAACACTCAGAAGAGTGTGTAGATACGTACTCATTACATTTGCATGTAATGTGCATTTTATTTTTGCTTGATTACAACATTAAAACCGAGGTTTTAATATTGAGAACTCGTTTAATTCATCGTAATGAATTAAACATTTCGTTTTATTTATCACACCAATCAACACCGAAGTGTTATTGTTTTTGTGCGATAAATAAGAACATTTATCAGCTTTCCTAATTGTTAAAGAGCAGACTTTTTCGTTAAAAAAAGCCTTAGATAAATAGTGTAACTTATCTAAGGCTTCTATCATGTTGGTCACATCAAACTTGAAACAAGATGAAGTGGTGGAGCTATGCGGGATCGAACCGCAGACCTCCTGCGTGCAAGGCAGGCGCTCTCCCAGCTGAGCTATAGCCCCAACATGGTATGTATAAATAGAAATCCAATTTCAATACAAGAAATTGGTGGGTCTGGGCAGATTCGAACTGCCGACCTCACCCTTATCAGGGGTGCGCTCTAACCAACTGAGCTACAGACCCATCTAGAGTCTATCTATACGTCTCTTTACTTTCTAATCAAACAATCTGTGTGGGCACTCATTATTACTTGCGCCAATGTA
This sequence comes from Psychromonas sp. KJ10-5, assembly GCF_055808325.1. Classification (NCBI taxonomy): domain Bacteria; kingdom Pseudomonadati; phylum Pseudomonadota; class Gammaproteobacteria; order Alteromonadales; family Psychromonadaceae; genus Psychromonas; species Psychromonas sp. KJ10-5. Next base: position 3,158,186 of record NZ_CM147864.1, read on the forward strand.
CCTAAGTACAAAGGATGTGTTTCTTTACGTAAGGAGGTGATCCAGCCCCAGGTTCCCCTAGGGCTACCTTGTTACGACTTCACCCCAGTCATGAACCACACCGTGGTCATCGCCATCCCGAAGGTTAAGCTAATGACTTCTGGTGCAGCCCACTCCCATGGTGTGACGGGCGGTGTGTACAAGGCCCGGGAACGTATTCACCGTGGCATTCTGATCCACGATTACTAGCGATTCCAACTTCACGGAGTCGAGTTGCAGACTCCGATCCGGACTACGACAAACTTTAGGAGATTCGCATACCATCGCTGGTTAGCAGCCCTTTGTATTTGCCATTGTAGCACGTGTGTAGCCCATCCCGTAAGGGCCATGATGACTTGACGTCGTCCCCACCTTCCTCCGGTTTATCACCGGCAGTGTCCCTAGAGTTCCCGGCATAACCCGCTGGCAAATAAGGATAAGGGTTGCGCTCGTTGCGGGACTTAACCCAACATTTCACAACACGAGCTGACGACAGCCATGCAGCACCTGTCTCAGAGTTCCCGAAGGCACTCATCTATCTCTAGGTGATTCTCTGGATGTCAAGGGATGGTAAGGTTCTTCGCGTTGCATCGAATTAAACCACATGCTCCACCGCTTGTGCGGGCCCCCGTCAATTCATTTGAGTTTTAACCTTGCGGCCGTACTCCCCAGGCGGTCTATTTAATGCGTTAGCTTTGAATCCCACGGCATATAGCCACAAAATTCTAATAGACATCGTTTACTGCGTGGACTACCGGGGTATCTAATCCCGTTTGCTCCCCACGCCTTCGCGCCTCAGCGTCAGTCTTTGTCCAGGTGGCCGCCTTCGCCACTGGTATTCCTTCAGATCTCTACGCATTTCACCGCTACACCTGAAATTCTACCACCCTCTACAAAACTCTAGTTAACCAGTTTCAAATGCAGTTCCAAGGTTGAGCCCTGGGATTTCACATCTGACTTAATTAACCGCCTACGCGCGCTTTACGCCCAGTAATTCCGATTAACGCTCGCACCCTCCGTATTACCGCGGCTGCTGGCACGGAGTTAGCCGGTGCTTCTTCTGCGAGTAACGTCACAGCTGCACTCTATTAAAGTACAACCTTTCCTCCTCGCTGAAAGTGCTTTACAACCCGAAAGCCTTCTTCACACACGCGGCATGGCTGCATCAGGCTTGCGCCCATTGTGCAATATTCCCCACTGCTGCCTCCCGTAGGAGTCTGGACCGTGTCTCAGTTCCAGTGTGGCTGGTCATCCTCTAAGACCAACTAGGGATCGTCGCCTTGGTAAGCCATTACCTTACCAACTAGCTAATCCCACTTGGGCTACTCTTATGGCGTGAGGCCCGAAGGTCCCCCACTTTGATCCGGAGATGTTATGCGGTATTAGCAGTCGTTTCCAACTGTTGTCCCCCACCATAAGGCATATTCCCAAGCATTACTCACCCGTCCGCCACTCGTCAGCAAAGTAGCAAGCTACTTTCTGTTACCGTTCGACTTGCATGTGTTAAGCCTGCCGCCAGCGTTCAATCTGAGCCATGATCAAACTCTTCAATTTAAAGTTTAATTTGCAACCTAAGTTGCGACTCAATATTACTGACTAAAACTATGTACCTAAGTACAATGTTATTCTGAATTAATGAATTAATTCGTGTGTCACTTCTATTGATGTTGCCTAACAAGTAGGACTTTGATTTTTTTGAAATCACATCAACAATAAGTGCTCACACAGATTGTTTGATTAAATTGTTAAAGAGCGTGCCTTTCGGCTAGGCGGCGTATATTACGCGCCTTTCGAACAATGTCAACGTCTTATTTAATTTTCTTTTTAACTTAGTTAAGAAGAAGTTAACGCGTTTATTTTGTTCTCAAACTCGCTGGGTAACTTGCGTTCCGTCCCGTGTCTGTGGGGTCGCATTATAGGGATTAAGATCACATTGGCAAGCGTTTATTAACGTTTTTTTTGAATTTAAGTTTGAATGATTATTTAGCGAACAACTTGGGGGATTTTCATACTAATTTATCCATTTTTATGGTCTTTAACTGGTTATAATGATGCCTTTCATAATTGGGTTCATTTTTGTTTATATAGTGGAGACTTACATAATGAGTAATATCGATATATTAGTAGGAAGTACGTTAGGCGCTACTGAGTATGTTGCAGAGGCAACGCAACCTATTTTGGAAAAGGCTGGATTTACCACAGAAATACACTTTATACCTAATATAGAAGTATTAGATGTTACTTCTGAACAATTATGGTTAATTTGCATTTCTACACATGGTGCAGGAGATTATCCAGATAACTTTAAAGTGTTTGCAAACCAAATAGACCAATTAGATAAACAGGCGCTTACTAATATACGTTTTGGTTTAGTTGGTGTTGGTGATTCGAATTACGATACTTATTGTTATGCAGCAAAAAAATTGGATCTATTATTAATAGCAAAAGGAGCATCGCGTATTGGAGAGTTATTCACCATTGATGTAGTTGAATCTCCTATTCCAGAAGATAAGGTCATAGACTGGATCCCAACTTGGATAAAAGATCTTAATAATTCTGCAAATTAATTTGTAAGTTACCCACAAGCTTCTGTGCATAATCCATTTATAACTCTTGAATTAGTTTTGTGTAATCGCTTTATAATAATGTGTATAAAAAGGCCTGTGTATAAAGGCTTTTTCTATACTCAGGTTGATCGCATTAAGATCCCTTATTATGCACACGATCGGATCTCTTTTAAGATCCTGATCTTTAATCAGATATAAGTGTTTTACACAGATCTTGCTTTGCTTAATAAGTGTAGTAATAAAAGATCTTTAAAGATCTATATATAATACTAATACTATTCTTTTGCTATTAAATCCGCTCTTCGCTTTCCTTTATTTTTTAAAAGAGTAAAATCCTGCTTTAAATTTTATATAGCTGTATTTGGAATATTATGATTTACCATGAACATTTTGACGTTATCGTAGTTGGCGGTGGCCATGCAGGCACAGAAGCTGCTGCTGCACCTGCTAGAATGGGATTAAAAACCCTATTATTAACTCACAATATTGAAACGTTAGGTCAGATGTCATGTAACCCTGCCATCGGTGGTATCGGTAAAGGACATCTCGTAAAAGAGATTGATGCTTTAGGTGGCTTAATGGCTTCGGCTATCGATAAGGGTGGTATTCAATTTAGAACACTTAATTCAAGTAAGGGACCTGCTGTTCGTGCTACAAGAGCACAAGCGGATCGTCTTCTGTACAAAGCAGCTATTCGTGAAAAATTAGAGAACCAAGAAAACCTCAAGATTTTCCAACAAGAAGTGGAAGATCTAATTATTGAAAATGATCGCGTTACTGGTGTAATCACTAAAATGGGTGTGCGTTTTTCAGCTAAAACTGTTGTTTTGACTGTGGGTACATTCTTAAATGGTTTGATTCATATTGGTATGAAGAATTATAGCGGTGGTCGAGCGGGTGATCCTGCTTCAGTTACTTTATCTGATCGTTTAAAAGAAATGCCTTTACGTATGGGACGTCTTAAAACTGGTACACCTGCTCGTATTGATGCTCGTAGCATCGATTTTTCTGAACTAGAAGTGCAACATGGTGATAATCCTACTCCTGTATTCTCTTTCCTAGGGAGTCGTGAAGAACACCCACGTCAAATACCATGTTATATCACCCATACCAATGAGAAAACACATGATATTATTCGTGAGAATCTTGATCGCAGCCCTATGTACTCAGGTGTTATTGAAGGTGTTGGACCACGTTATTGCCCTTCTATCGAAGATAAAATTATGCGTTTCGCAGATAAAAACTCTCATCAAATATTTGTTGAGCCTGAAGGGTTAACAACACATGAAGTTTATCCGAACGGTATTTCTACAAGCTTGCCTTTTGACGTTCAACTTAAGTTTATTCAATCGATGAAAGGTTTTGAAAACGCGTTTGTTACTCGTCCAGGTTACGCTATTGAATATGATTATTTTGATCCTCGAGATCTAAAATCAACCTTAGAAAGCAAATATATCAATGGTTTATTCTTTGCAGGTCAGATTAACGGTACAACCGGTTATGAAGAAGCTGGTGCGCAAGGTTTATTAGCCGGTATGAATGCAGGCTTACAAGTACAAGATAAAGAAGCTTGGGCACCCCGTCGTGATCAAGCATACATAGGGGTTTTAGTTGATGACCTATCTACTTTAGGCACTAAAGAACCTTACCGTATGTTCACTAGTCGTGCTGAATATCGTTTATTGTTACGTGAAGATAATGCCGATACTCGTTTAACTGAAAAAGGCCGTGAATTAGGCCTCGTTGATGACGTCCGTTGGAAAGCTTTCAGTGAAAAGCAAGAATCGGTAGAAAAAGAGTTACAACGTTTAAAAACGCATTGGGTAAACCCAGGTTCAACCAATGCAGAGCAAATTAATTCACTTTTGAAGACTCCAATGCAACGTGAAAGCACGTTAGAAGCAATGATACGTCGTCCTGAAGTGGATTATGAAACATTAATGAAAGTAGAAGGCCTTGGTCCTGCTATCGAAGATCCAATTGCAGCAGAGCAAGTTGAGATTAAGATCAAATATCAAGGTTATATTGATCGCCAGCTAGATGAAATTGCTAAGCTGAAGCGCCATGAAGATACGGTATTACCACGTGATCTTGATTATTCAGAGATCAAAGGCTTATCAAATGAAGTTACAGCTAAGTTGAATGATATTAAACCTGAAAGTATTGGCCAGGCATCTCGAGTTTCAGGCATAACGCCTGCGGCTATTTCAATTTTGCTTATTCATCTGAAAAAGAGCGGCGTGCGTCGTAAGGCTGTCTAATGAGTTTACGTACTGAATTAGATGCTTTATTGGCACAAACAAGTTTAAATATCAGTGAACAACAAACAACACAATTAGTGCAACTAGTAGAACTATTAGCAAAGTGGAATAAAGCTTATAACCTGACTTCGGTGCGCGATCCTTCACAAATGTTAGTGAAACATATTATGGACAGCATTGTCGTATCTCCGCATCTATCGGGTAATAGTTTTATTGATGTTGGAACGGGTCCTGGTTTACCGGGTCTACCTCTGGCGATTTTAAATCCAGATAAACAGTTTGTGTTATTAGATAGTTTAGGTAAAAGATTACGTTTTATAAGACAAGCTATATTAAGCTTAGGCTTGAAAAATGTGGAAATAGTACAAAGTCGTGTTGAAGAATTTCAACCAGAGCAAGGGTTTGACTGTGTGTTAAGTCGTGCTTTTGCTTCATTAGAAGATATGTTGTCTTGGTGTCATCATTTACCCAATGAAAATGGGCATTTTTTAGCACTAAAAGGACAATATCCTGAATCTGAGATCACTCATTTAGATTCTAAATTTGAATTTATAGAGTCAGTTACCTTACAAGTCCCACAATTAGATGGTGAACGCTGTTTAGTAAAAGTTAAGCGTGTATCGTAGTGACTATAATTTTTTAGGTAGGTATTTGTGGGTAAAATAATAGCAATTGCAAATCAAAAAGGTGGCGTAGGTAAAACAACTACGTGCGTCAATTTAGCTGCTTCAATGGCGGCGACGAAACGTAAAGTATTAATTATTGATCTTGACCCGCAAGGCAATGCAACCATGGGTAGTGGTATCGATAAATATGAAGTTGCCCATACTGCCTATGATCTATTGATCGACGAACTACCGCTTGCTGATGTTGTAGAAACTGAAACCAGTGGTGGTTTTCACTTAGTTGCTGCAAATAGTGATGTAACAGCTGCTGAAGTTAAGTTAATGACTTTTTTCGCTCGTGAAACACGGTTAAGAACTGCTTTAGAAGGCGCTAGAGACGTTTATGATTATATTTTCATAGACTGCCCTCCTTCGTTAAATATGTTAACTGTTAATGCGATGACAGCAGCCGATTCAGTATTAGTGCCTATGCAGTGCGAGTACTACGCTCTAGAAGGCCTAACTGCGCTTATTGATACGATCAGCAAATTAACAGCCGTGGTTAATGCGGATCTTAAGGTTGAAGGGATCTTACGTACTATGTACGATCCACGTAATCGCTTATCAAGTGATGTATCAGATCAGCTTAAAAAGCATTTTGGCGACAAAGTTTACAGAACAATTATCCCACGTAATATTCGTTTAGCTGAAGCACCAAGTTTTAGTAAGCCTGTTATGTTTTATGATAAAAGCTCAACAGGAGCAAGAGCTTACCTATCTTTAGCTGGGGAAATATTGAGACGAGAAGAGCAATCTATTAGTACAGAGCAGGAAGTCATTGAAGATGCTAAGTAAAAAAAGAGGGTTAGGTAAAGGGTTAGATTCTTTGTTGAGTAGCAGTACTGTTACGCGTAATAAACAAGTTTCACACGATATCCATGCTGAAAAGACACAGCAACTGGTGAGTAATGAGCAAGGCGCTTTACAGGATCTTGATATTAATCAGTTGCAAGTGGGAAAATATCAACCTCGTCGAGATATGGCTTCTGATGCTTTGCAAGAATTAGCAAATTCTATTCATGCTCAAGGCATTATTCAACCCTTAGTAGTTCGTGAGACCGGTCATCAAAAATATGAGATTATAGCAGGTGAACGTCGTTGGCGTGCTGCTAAAATTGTCGGCTTATCGTCTATTCCTTGTTTGATTAAAAACGTTGAAGATGATGCAGCAATCGCGATTGCTCTTATCGAAAACATTCAACGTGAAAACCTTAATGCCATGGAAGAAGCTATCGCATTAAAACGTATTGTTGATGAGTTTGAATTAACCCATCAAGAAGTCGCGAAAGCAGTCGGTAAATCACGCACTGCAGTGAGCAATTTGTTACGTCTAAATCACCTTAATCAAGATGTGCAATTATTGCTAGAGCATGGTGACTTAGAAATGGGCCACGCTAGAGCATTATTAGCTTGTGAAGGTGAGTTACAATCAGAGCTTGCAAAAAGTGTGGTAAGCAAAGCATTGAGCGTACGTGATACTGAAAAATTAGTAAAACAAGCGCAAGCGCCAGAGAAAGTGAAAACTCCCCCTTCAGTTTGTCCAAAAACTGAGTCATTAGTTACAACTTTAGAAAATAAATTCGGCCTCAAAGTTACTGCTAAAAATAGTCAAAATGGTCGAGGGAAATTGGTTATAGATTACACTTCTATTACTGACTTAGATGCATTGATCACATTAATTGAAAAAAGTTAATCGATCTTAGCCATTATTAATCTGAATCAAATTCGAATTAAGCCATTTACTAGTAATATAACCAAATAAACTAGCAGACCTGTTGTCTTCTAATTCAATGGTTATATTGCATTGAATGGCTTTGTCGGTATAATTTGCGCAGGTTTTAGCTTGTAGGAAAAGTCTGGTTGAATAAATCATTTTTCTATACTTCAAGTTAGCTAGTAAAGGGAAATCAAAGTGGTTGATAAACTAGCAAAAAAAAGTCAGGTTTCTGGATTGAAATTGGTGGCTTTTCAATTTTTATTAGTGCTATTTTTTGCATTGATTTCAACAGTGTTTTTTTCGAATAAAGCTGGGTATTCAGCATTATTTGGAGGGATCACTTTTTTACTTCCTAATCTCATTTTTGTACTGTTAGCATTCGCTCATGCGGGGGCTAGGCAGGCTAAAAAGGTGCTTAGGGGGGTTTACGCAGGGGAGGCTATAAAACTCTTTTTAACTGTGTTGTTACTCGTGGTGTTTTTGAAATATGGAGCGTTATCATTGACTGCTTATTATATCTCTTTCTCATTATTAGTAGTGTCGCAGTGGTTAGCGCCTTTCTTTTTTTATAACAACGATGGGATAAAACATGGCTGGTCAAGGTGAAGCTCTAACATCATCAAGTTATATTCAACATCATTTAACAAACCTTACGTGGAGTGTTGATGGTGGTTGGAATGCACATGATGCTGGTTTTTGGACTTTTCACGTCGATTCTCTACTGGTTGCAGTAGGCCTCGGTGTATTATTTCTTTGGTTGTTTCGTAGTGTTGCAAAACGTTCGACTGTTGGTGTACCTGGTAAGTTACAGTGTTTCATCGAAATGGTTATCGATTTTGTAGATGAGAATGTAAAGGATACTTTTCATGGCAAGAATGCCCTGATAGCACCCTTAGCATTGACTATTTTTGTCTGGGTTTTCTTAATGAACCTGATGGATTTAGTCCCTGTTGATTTACTGCCTCACGCTGCGCAAACCATCGGGATACCTTATCTTAAAGTTGTACCTACAACTGATTTAAACGTTACACTTGGTATGTCATTAAGTGTGTTCGCTTTAATCATTTATTACACTGTCAAAGTTAAAGGTGTAGGCGGTTTTGTTAAAGAACTAACTATGCAACCATTTAACCATTGGGCATTTATTCCAGTAAACTTCCTTCTTGAAGCTGTAACGCTATTAGCGAAACCTGTTTCATTAGGTCTACGTTTATTCGGAAACTTATATGCTGGTGAGTTAATCTTTATATTGATAGCTTTATTGGGTTACTGGCAATTACCACTGTACTTCCCGTGGGCCGTATTCCATATTTTAATTATTGTTCTACAAGCCTTCATCTTTATGATGTTGACGATTGTATATCTCAGCATGGCGCATGAAGATCATTAATTATTTGGGTATAACATTAATATTTACTTTTTAAGTAATTACTTTTAAACATTAAAACAATTTATTTTATTTTTGGAGAATTTTTCATGGAAACAGTATTAGGTTTTACTGCAATCGCTGTAGCACTTCTAATTGGTTTAGGCGCTGCTGGTACAGCTATCGGTTTTGGTATCTTAGGTGGTAAATTCCTAGAAGGTGCTGCACGTCAACCTGAAATGGCACCTATGTTACAAGTTAAAATGTTCATCGTTGCTGGTCTTATCGATGCAATCGCGATGATCGGTGTTGGTATTGCATTATTCTTCACTTTTGCAAACCCATTTGTAGCTCAACTAGCGGGCTAATAACGGATCCTAATTAACTTAATTAACTAAGGAGCTGTTATGAATATAAATGCAACCCTAATTGGCCAAGCAATCGCATTTGCGATATTTGTTTGGTTCTGCATGAAGTACGTGTGGCCACCACTTTTAGATGCGATTGAAGCGCGTCAAAAGAAAATTGCGGATGGTTTAACTCAAGCTGAACGTGCAGGAAAAGATCTAGAACTTGCGCAAGCTAAAGCAGCTGAAAAGCTGAAAGAAGCTAAAGCACAAGCAGCAGAAATAATTGATCAAGCTAATAAGCGTCGTACACAAATTGTTGAAGAAGCTAAAAGCGAAGGTGAAGCTGAGCGCAGTAAAATTATTGCTCAAGGTGAAGCTGAAGTAGAAGCTGAGCGTAACCGTGCTCGTGAAGAGTTACGTCAACAAGTTGCTACGTTAGCGATAGCTGGTGCTGAGAAAATCATTAAGCGTTCTATCGATAAAGAAGCGAACAGCGATATTATTGATAAATTAGTTGCTGAACTATAAGGAGCTAGCTTATGTCTGAATTGACTACTGTAGCTCGTCCTTATTCAAGAGCCGCTTTTGAATTTGCTGTGAGTAATAACAACATTGAAGCTTGGTCTGCAATGCTGTTTTTTGCCTCTGAAGTTGCACAAAATGCAACCATGGCAAATGTATTAACACGCGATAAAGCACCACAAGAGTTAGCTGAACTGTTTATTAATGTTTGTGGCGACCAACTCGATGAGAATGGTCAAAACTTTATTAAAGTATTAGCTGAAAATGGACGTTTGAGTGTTTTGCCTCGCGTTGCACAACTTTTTGCTGATTTAGAAACAGAGTATAAAAAAGAGGTCGACGCTGATGTCGTTTCTGCTTATGCCCTTTCTAAAGAACAACAAAAAGAATTAAGTGTTTCGCTAGAAAAACGTCTCGCACGAAAAGTAAACCTAAATTGTAGTATTGATAAGTCATTAATTGCCGGAATGGTAATTACTGCTGGAGATTTAGTGATTGATAGCACAGCTAGCGGTCAACTAACTCGTTTATCACATACTTTACAATCTTAATGGGAAGTTAGCATGCAACTGAATTCCACTGAAATTAGCGATCTTATCAAGCAACGAATTGGACAATTCGAAGCGGTAAGCGAAGCGCGAAATGAAGGTACAATCGTTTCTGTAAGCGATGGTATTATTCGCATCAACGGCCTTGCTGAATGTATGCAAGGTGAGATGATCGAACTGCCAAATGGTAGCTTTGCTATGGCACTTAACCTTGAGCGTGACTCGGTAGGTGCGGTAGTAATGGGACCTTACCGTAACCTTAAAGAAGGTGAAAAGGTAAAATCAACTGGTCGTATTCTTGAAGTACCAGTAGGTAAAGGTCTTCTTGGTCGTGTTGTAAACACAATGGGTGAGCCAATTGATGGGAAAGGACCAATCGAAAACGATGGTTACTCTCCAATTGAAGTAATTGCACCAGGTGTAATCGATCGTAAATCAGTTGATCAACCAGTTCAAACTGGTTGGAAATCAATCGATTCAATGATTCCAATCGGTCGTGGTCAACGTGAACTTATCATTGGTGACCGTCAAGTAGGTAAAACTGCTATTGCAATCGATGCAATCATTAACCAAAAATCAACAGGTTTATACTCAATCTACGTAGCAATTGGCCAAAAAGCGTCAACTATCGCTAACGTAGTACGTAAACTTGAAGAGCATGGCGCATTAGAAAATACTATCGTTGTTGTTGCATCTGCTTCTGAAGCTGCTGCACTACAATACCTAGCACCATATGCTGGTTGTTCAATGGGTGAATACTTCCGCGATCGCGGTGAAGATGCACTGATTGTATATGATGACCTTTCTAAGCAAGCTGTTGCTTACCGTCAAATTTCACTACTGCTTAAACGTCCACCTGGTCGTGAAGCATACCCTGGTGACGTTTTCTACCTTCACTCACGTCTACTTGAGCGTGCTTCTCGTGTAAGCGAGCACTACGTTGAAACATTTACTAAAGGCGCAGTGAAAGGTAAAACTGGTTCATTAACAGCATTACCAATCATTGAGACACAAGCGGGCGATGTATCTGCATTCGTACCGACTAACGTAATCTCTATTACTGATGGTCAGATCTTCTTAACAACTGAACTATTTAATAATGGTGTTCGTCCAGCTGTTGATCCAGGTATCTCTGTATCGCGTGTTGGTGGTTCTGCTCAGTGTAAAGTGATTAAGAAACTTTCTGGTGGTATCCGTACTGCACTAGCGCAATACCGTGAATTAGCGGCGTTTGCACAGTTCGCATCTGACTTAGATGAAGCAACTCGTAAACAGCTTGACCATGGTAAAAAAGTAACTGAATTAATGAAGCAGAAACAATATGCTCCAATGTCAGTTGTTGAACAAGCGTTGTCATTATTTGCTGCAGAGAAAGGCTTCTTAAATGATGTCGATGTTGAAAAAGTATTAGACTTTGAAGCATCTTTAATCTCTTACGCTAAAAATGAGCATGCTGAGTTCTATGCTCAAATTAATGAAACTGGCGCTTACAGCAAAGAAATCGAAGGGCAATTCAAGGCTATCTTGGAATCTTTCGTTGCGACGCAAACCTGGTAATTAATTAACAACAACTGTTGTTAATTAAGCATTAATTAGGAGTAAGAAATGGCCGGCGATAAAGAAATTAGAAATAAGATCGCGAGTGTTAAAAACACTCAAAAGATCACTGGTGCGATGGAAATGGTAGCTGCATCTAAGATGCGTCGTGCGCAACAGCGCATGGAAAGCAGTCTTTCTTATGCATCTACTATGCGCAAAGTGATCGGTCATATCGCACTAGGTAACTTGGAATACCACCACCCTTATCTTCAAGAACGTGAAGTTAAGCGTGTTGGTTACATTGTCATTTCAAGTGATCGTGGTTTATGTGGCGGTTTAAACATTAATTTGTTTAAACCGGTTATCCAAGAAATGAAAAAACACAGCGAAGCTGGTGTTGAAGTTGATTTAGCCGTTATCGGCTCTAAAGCAGCTAGTTTCTTTGGTGGCTTAGGCGCTAATATTGTTGCACAAGCAACAAGCTTAGGTGATGCACCAACCGTTGATGATTTAATCGGTTCGGTAAAAATCATGTTAGACGCTTACGACGCAGGAAAACTTGATCGCTTGTATATAGTGAACAATAAATTCGTTAGTACCATGGTACAAGAACCTACTGTCAGTCAATTATTACCTCTGCCTAAAGCAGAAAACGATGATGAAGTAGCTGCCCATCACTGGGATTACATTTACGAAGGTGACGCTAAAGATATTTTAGACTCGTTATTAGTTCGTTATGTTGAATCTCAAGTGTATCAAGCGGTAGTTGAAAACTTAGCGTGTGAACAAGTTTCACGTATGGTTGCAATGAAAGCTGCAACAGATAACGCAAGTGACTTGATTGATGATTTACAACTTGTTGCCAATAAAGCACGTCAAGCTGCAATTACTCAGGAGCTTTCTGAGATTTGTGGTGGTGCGGCTGCGGTATAATTTTAAAATAAAGATTTTAGAGGATCAGAAATGAGTTCAGGTAAAATCGTACAGATTATCGGTGCTGTTGTGGATGTTGAATTCCCACAAGATAGCGTACCGAATATATACAGTGCACTGATCGTGACTGAAAAGAACCTTACAATGGAAGTACAGCAACAAATTGGCGGCGGCGTAGTACGTTGTATCGCAATGGGTGCTTCAGAAGGTTTAAGTCGTGGTTTAGAAGTTACTGATACTAAACATGCAATCACAGTACCTGTTGGTACGGCTACATTAGGCCGTATTATGAATGTATTGGGTGAGCCAATTGATGAATGTGGTCCAGTTGTATCTGAAGAGCAATATGAGATTCACCGTGCAGCACCTTCTTATGAAGAGCAGTCGGCATCAGCTGAAACACTAGAAGTTGGTATTAAAGTTATCGACTTAATCTGCCCATTCGCAAAAGGTGGTAAAATCGGCCTATTCGGTGGTGCTGGTGTTGGTAAAACAGTAAACATGATGGAACTTATCAATAACATCGCACTTAAACATTCAGGTTTGTCTGTTTTTGCTGGTGTTGGTGAGCGTACTCGTGAAGGTAACGATTTCTACCATGAGATGCAGGAAGCAGGCGTTGTAAACGTTGAAAAACCTGAAGAATCAAAAGTAGCAATGGTTTACGGTCAAATGAATGAGCCACCAGGAAACCGTTTACGTGTTGCCCTAACTGGTCTTACTATGGCTGAGCGTTTCCGTGATGAAGGTAAAGACGTACTATTATTTGTTGATAACATCTACCGTTATACTCTAGCGGGAACAGAAGTATCTGCACTATTAGGCCGTATGCCATCAGCCGTTGGTTACCAACCAACTCTTGCTGAAGAGATGGGTGTATTACAAGAGCGTATTACATCGACTAAAGTAGGTTCGATTACATCTATCCAAGCGGTATACGTACCTGCCGATGATTTAACGGATCCATCTCCAGCAACAACCTTTGCTCACTTAGACGCAACTGTTGTACTTAACCGTAATATCGCATCTATGGGTCTTTACCCTGCGATTGACCCGTTAGATTCGACTTCTCGTCAACTTGATCCATTAGTTGTTGGTCAAGAACATTACGATATTGCTCGTGGTGTTCAAGGTATTTTACAGCGTTATAAAGAGCTGAAAGATATCATTGCTATTCTAGGTATGGATGAGCTTTCTGAAGAAGATAAGCAAATCGTATCTCGTGCACGTAAAGTTGAGAAATTCTTAACTCAGCCTTACCACGTAGCAGAAGTATTTACAGGTGACCCTGGTATTTATGTACCACTTAAAGACACATTAGCTGGCTTTAAAGGTCTAATTGCTGGTGAATACGACGACATTCCTGAGCAAGCGTTCCTATACGTAGGTGCAATTGAAGAAGCTGTCGAAAACGCTAAAAAAATGTAATAGCTGGAGGTAACTATGGCTAAGGCAATGACCACACATTTAGATGTTGTAAGTGCAGAAAAATCACTCTTTTCAGGGTTGGTTGCTCACTTATCAGTATCTGGTCAAGAAGGTGAACTAGGCATTATGCATGGTCACACACCATTATTGACACCGATTAAGCCAGGAATGGTTCAATTAGTGAAACAAGATGGTGGCGAAGAAGTCATTTATATCTCAGGTGGTTTTCTTGAAGTACAGCCTGGTGGCGTTACTGTTTTAGCTGATACTGCAATTCGTGGTCAAGATCTTGACCAAGCGAAAGCAGAAGAAGCTAAACGTGCTGCTGAAGCGCAAATGTCTAACCCTAATAAGGATATCGACTTTGCATTAGTAACGGCTCAACTTGCGCAAGCAGTTGCTCAGTTACGTGCTATTAAGTTAACACGTAAGTAGATATTTACACTTTCATTAAAAAGGCGGCCTATGGGTCGCCTTTTTTTTGCTTATTTTGGGGCTAAATAAATGTAAGTTATTTATTTTAAGACAGAAAACTTAGGTAATTTTATCTAATCAAACTTAGTTTTTTTAAAATAGAGATTGAATTGAGGTTTTAAAATAAGTAGTGAGGGATATGTAAAAAAAGATTAATTATTAGAGTAGAAAAAGAAGCAGTAACTTATAAAATTAAAGCGCACTCCAGGAGTTACGCTTTATTTTTAATATCAGAAAGATATTAAATATTATTCACCACATGCACCGATAGCAGCAGGAATAGATAGTTGTGGAACTAGTAGGTAGTCCATAGAACAATCTTTAGCACTGTTGTAAGTAGTACCAGTACAACCAGCAAGAAGAACAACGGCAACAGCAGCAACGGCGAATTTAGCGATAGATTTCATAATGAGTCCTTATATTATATATGTATATTAACAATCAATGTATTGTCAACTGGACGCAAGATATCACAAAAAAAACCTCTATTAAATAATTAATTTATTTTTATTAATTATTTAATTGATTGATATTTTTTGTTTTTTCTTCCAATCAATTAATTCCAATTTTCCCTTTTCAGATAGGGTATATAGACCACGTTGTATTTTATCAAACCAAGCATAATGATTATTATATAGAAATTGTGTTGCTTGTGGTTCATCAATAGCTTTATTGATTGAAGCACCTGAGGTTGGTGGTGATTGTAATAAGTATTCAGCGATTCGAATGGCACGTTGTCTATAGGCTGTTAGTCCTGCCGCGCTATTAGTTGAACCGCCCTTTTGAGTATCACCTTGACGTAAATTAAACTCTTTTAACAGGGCTTTTTGTTTACGTTTATTCTTTTTTGGAGTGTAGTCTTTAGGATCATTGATCACTTCTACATATTGTTGTGTTTTTTGTATATCTACGACAATTAAGCCCAATCCTAAACGAGCAATTAATTTTTTAAGTTGTTTCTGTTTATTTTTATAAATAGTGGCTTGTTTAGGAATTGCAATATAGACGTTATCAGCAAGTGTAAAACGCTCTACAGCTTGTAATAAAAGAGTAATGTTAAGTGTTAATTTTAATTCAATAATTAACACCTCTTGGTCTTTGATTGCCACGATATCGCAGTTTTTTACTTCCCCTTTCACCTGATAGCCTAAATTGCTTAAAAAATGCTTTATAGGTAAATACAGGTCAGATTCTTGTAGTTTTATAGGCATATGTATTCATTAATAGCTGATGGTGTTACTAGGGAATAGATAAAATATAACATATTCATTTGTCTGTTTTACTGATATTAACCTGTAAATCTCCAAGGTGTTTATAGTAGATATTTTATGCTGCTGATTATTTTAAGTATTGACTTGCCAAGTTAAGCGATGTAATTGATTGTCATTGGTATAATTGTCGCCAAATGGGTATAATAAATTTCATTTTTTCTAATTAACTCGAAGCCTAAATCATGCAAAAATTCGATACAAAAACATTCCAAGGGCTAATTCTTGCTTTGCAAGACTTCTGGGCTCGTCAAGGTTGTGCCATTGTACAACCACTCGATATGGAAGTTGGGGCTGGCACATTCCATCCTCAAACATTCTTACGTTCAATTGGTCCTGAGCCAATGAGCAGTGCTTATGTTCAACCATGTCGTCGTCCTACCGATGGCCGTTACGGTGAAAACCCTAATCGCTTACAACACTATTACCAATTCCAAGTTGTATTAAAGCCATCGCCTAAAAATATCCAAGAACTATATTTACAGTCGCTAGAAGAGATCGGTATCGATACATCGATTCATGATATTCGCTTTGTAGAAGATAACTGGGAATCGCCGACACTAGGTGCGTGGGGTTTAGGTTGGGAAATATGGTTAAATGGTATGGAAGTGACACAGTTTACTTACTTCCAACAAGTTGGTGGACTTGAATGTTCTCCTGTAACGGGTGAAATTACTTACGGTTTAGAGCGTTTAGCAATGTATATCCAAGGGGTCGATAGTATTTATGATCTTGTTTGGACTGATGGGCCAATGGGTAAAGTTACTTACGGTGATATTTTCCACCAAAATGAAGTTGAACAATCAACTTATAACTTTGAACATGCTGATGTTGATGCACTTTTTGTACAGTTTGATCAATGTGAAAAAGATAGTCAAAAGTTAATTGAAGCTGGTTTACCTTTACCTGCCTACGAGCAAGTAATGAAAGCATCGCATGTATTTAATTTGTTAGATGCGCGCCATGCGATCTCTGTGACAGAACGCCAACGTTATATATTACGTGTTCGTTCACTTTCAAAAGCAGTTGCAGAGGCTTATTACAGTGCACGTGAAACACTTGGTTTCCCACTTTGTAAAAATTTAGATAAATAGAGGCAAGTTTAATGTCACATGAAAATTTATTGATTGAGTTGGGTACAGAAGAGTTACCACCGAAATCACTTCGTAAACTTGCTGAATCATTTGCTAACAATGTTGAAGCAGAATTAGTTAAAGCTGAATTAGCTTTTGATAAAGTTGAATGGTTAGCTTCTCCAAGACGTTTAGCAGTAGTAGTTACTAACTTAGTAGCCGCACAAGCTGATAAAATTGTAGAAAAACGTGGACCAGCAGTTAATGTCGCATTTGATGATTCAGGTATAGCGACTAAAGCCGCGCAAGGTTGGGCTCGTTCAAACGGTATTAGTGTTGAACAAGCTGAGCGCCTAGTGACGGATAAAGGTGAATGGCTATTATTTAAGTCATCAGTTAAAGGCCAAGAAATTAGTCAGCTAATTCCTGAGATCGCGGCGACTGCATTAAGTAAACTACCAATCCCTAAACCAATGCGTTGGGGAAGTGAAAGCACACAGTTTATTCGTCCTGTGCATACAGTGACAATGTTATTTGGTAGCAAGCTAATCCAAGGTGAGTTGTTAGGTGTTGCTTCAGACAGAGTTATCCGAGGACATCGTTTCCTAGGTGAAGCTGAGTTAACGTTAAATCACGCAGACGATTACCAATCATTACTAGACGATTCTGGTAAAGTGATTGTTGATTATGAACGTCGAAAAGCAATCATTCGTGAGCAAGTAGAAGCTGTTGCTGCGCATGAAAACGGTGTTGCGGCTATTGATGAAGAATTATTAGAAGAAGTAACGTCATTAGTTGAATGGCCTGTTACGCTGGTGGGTTCTTTTGAAGAGAAATTCTTAGCCGTTCCTTCTGAAGCGCTTATCTACACAATGAAAGATAACCAAAAGTACTTTCCAGTACTAGATAAAGAAGGTAATTTATTACCTCGCTTCATCTTTGTTTCAAATATTGTTAGTCGTGATCCTAAACAAGTTATTTCAGGTAACGAGAAAGTAGTTCGTCCTCGTTTAGCAGATGCTGAGTTCTTCTTTGAAACAGATAAAAAGAAAACATTAGAAAGCCGTTTAGGCTCTCTATCAACTGTATTATTCCAAAAACAACTGGGTACATTAAAAGAGAAATCTGAGCGTATTAGTGAAGTTGCTGCAAAAGTTGCGGCTAAAATTGATGCTAATACTGAGCATGCACAACGTGCAGGCCTATTATCTAAAGCAGACTTAATGTCTGAGATGGTGATGGAATTCCCTGACGTTCAAGGTGTAATGGGGATGTATTACGCTCGTTTTGATGGTGAACATGAAGATGTTGCTGTTGCATTAAACGAGCAATACTTACCACGTTTTGCTGGTGATAAACTACCAACTTCTTTAGTTGCCTGTGCTGTGTCTTTAGCTGATAAGTTAGATACATTAGTGGGTATCTTTGGTATTGGTCAAGCTCCAAAAGGTGATAAAGACCCGTTTGCTTTACGTCGTGCGGCCATTGGTCTATTACGTATCATTACTGATAAACAGTTAGACTTAGATATCGTTGACCTGGTTGAAATCGCTAAAGTCCAATATGGCGATAAATTAACTAACGACAACGTAGTTAATGATGTTGTTGATTTCTTGTTCGGTCGTTTCCGTGCAACTTATCAAGCTGGTGGATATTCAGTTGAGCTTATTCAATCTGTTTTAGAGCGTCGTCCTACTAAACCTGTAGACTTCGAAAAACGTATTAAAGCAGTAGCTAAGTTCCAAACTTTACCAGAAGCTGCACCTATTGCTGCTGCAAATAAACGTATTAGTAATATTCTTGCTAAAGTAAATGATGAAATTAACAGTGAAGTTGATGCAAATTTACTCCAAGAAGACGCTGAAAAAGCACTTTCTGAAATTTTAGAGGCTCTAGAAAGCAAGCTAAGCCCTTTATTTGAAGAAGGAGACTACGAGTCAGCCTTGTTCGAGTTAGCTAGCTTAAAATCGCCTGTAGACGATTTTTTCGATAGCGTGATGGTAATGGCGGACGATTTGGCAGTAAAAAACAACCGTTTAGCCCTTTTAAACCGTTTACGTAACTTGTTCTTACGAGTTGCTGATGTTTCTGTTTTGTAATTTATCGTAATAATAAAACATTAATCTCAACAAAAAAGCTCAGTTTTTACTGAGCTTTTTTGTTTCACGTGAAACAGGTTTAGACTATTTTGGCTTGTTTAATTTGAACTTTTGATGTGAGTTTTTACCTATTTCATAATGGCCCTCATCATTAAAAACCTTACTTTTCTCCTTTATATTTATGAATATTCGCTCTGCTTATATTGATCAGTAGGATAAAATAAACAGGTAAAAATTTAAGATGAAGCTTTTTTATTGCTTATAAGATCAGTGGTAAAAGTACAAAATCAGGTTTCACGTGAAACAAATTATTTTGAAACTGCATAATTAAAATTTATATTTAGGATTGTTATAAATGCCCTATTCAACTTTTGGAAATAAATTTACACAGCATTCTGGCATCAATGAGCTAATGGACGACTTAAATAAAGGTGTAAAAGGTGGCGATGATATTTTAATGTTAGGTGGCGGAAACCCTGCTAGTATTCCGTCTATTCATCAACGACTCACTGATTTAATGCAGGAGTTATTAGACCAAGGGAAACTAATGGATACCCTTGGGAACTATGATGGACCACAAGGTAAAGATGCATTTATTAATGCATTAGTAGAATTGTTCAATGATCTATACGATTGGGATTTATCTACAGACAATATCATGTTAACAAATGGTAGCCAAAATGCGTTTTTCTACCTATTTAATTTATTAGCGGGTGATTTTTCACAGGGTAAAAAACGTAAAATTTTATTCCCTCTCGCCCCAGAATATATTGGCTATGCCGATGCCAGTGTCTCTGAAGATACTTTTGTCGCTGTTCGACCTAAGATAACAGAACTACCAAACCAACAATTTAAGTACCACGTTGATTTTGATGCATTGAATATAACAGATGATATTGGTGCTATTTGTGTTTCTAGACCAACTAACCCAACGGGCAATGTATTAACTGATGCAGAGATTGAAAAGTTAGATAAGCTAGCTAAACAACATAATATTCCACTGATTATCGATAATGCTTATGGCACTCCTTTTCCAAATATTATCTTTGAAGAGGTAAAACCTCACTTTAACCTTAATACTATTTTATGTTTAAGTTTATCTAAGTTTGGTTTACCAGGTGCACGTTGTGGGATAGTCATTGCTAATTCAGAAGTTATTAAAGCAATGTCTAATTTATCTGGCATTATGGCTTTATCACCAGGTGGTATCGGCCCTGAAATCGCACTACCATTAGTTAAAAGTAAAGAGATTATTGAATTGAGTGATCAGGTTATTAGGCCTTTTTATAAACAAAAATCTGAAGTTGCTATTAAACTATTATCTGAAAAAATACACAGTAAAAATTTCAGAATTCACAAATCAGAAGGTGCATTATTTCTTTGGCTTTGGTTTAAAGATTTACCTATCACTTCACATGAACTATACCAGCGCTTAAAAGAGAGAGGCTTGATTGTTGTTTCAGGTCATTACTTTTTCCCTGGTTTGGATCAAGGTTGGCAACACACCCAAGAATGTCTTCGACTTAATTACGCACAAGATAGCGACGTAGTAGAGCGTGGCATTAATATATTGGCTGATTTAGTCAATGAACTCTATACAGAAAACGTCTAATTTTTATTGAAATGTAAAGTGTGTTTCACGTGAAACACACTTTATTTAATACCTTCCTCTTTATTTTTTCTTACTTTTAACGCTTTAATTGCGTGATTAAATTATTCAATACTTCACTAATATCTTTGATGATGCTGCTGGATTGGTTAATCTCTTGGAGATTATCGCTGACTTGTTGTGCATGTTGTTTAATGGCATTGGTATTTATTACAACTTGCTCAATGGTTGCAGTCTGCTCTTCTGTTGTTGTTGCGATGGTATTATTGAATAGGTAAATATCATTAATTATATTCGATACTGATTTTAGTTGTTCTTGAGCTTCTAAACTATGGTTGGCGCAATCGATGGCTGCATCACTTTGCTGTAGGACAAATTCATTTGCTTGGTTTGCCGTATCAACTAATTGGTTAATGATATGTTGAATCTCTTCCGTTGAACTAGAGGTACGAATTGCTAATGCTCTTACTTCATCTGCAACTACTGCGAACCCCCTCCCTTGTTCACCAGCACGTGCAGCTTCAATGGCTGCATTAAGTGCGAGTAAATTGGTTTGGCTAGAGACGTTATTAATGACTTCTAATACATTATTAATTGAGTAAGTATCTGCCGTTAACTTTTTAACAATTTTACTGAGAGAAAGAATATTGTCAGATAATTGCTTGGTTTTTTGCACTTCACTGGCTAAAACAAAATCTGCTTTATTAACTAATTTAACCGCTTGATCTGTTTGTTTACTGGTATCTACTGCATTTTTTGTAATTTCAGTAAAGGAATCCGATAAAGCAATGATTGAAGTATTTACCAATTCGGTTTGTTGGTGCTGTTGCTGGCTGCTCTGTTGCGCCTGTATTGCTCGCTTTTGCAAAAGGTGACTAGCATTAAGAGCTTGTTCTGATTGCGATTGTAAGGAGGCTGTGAGCTCTTTTAAATAGGTTTGTAACCTAACACTCCTATTATTAACAATATTAAACTCAGAAAAGCGACTATTTACCTTAAGTGCTTGTCCAAAGTCCCCTGATGTTAATGCATCGAAAAAAGGCAGTAATCTGCGGATGAACTGTAATGTTTTAAATTGTAAGTTCGCTGATAATACGATCATTAATGTAAATAACAGCAATGTACATGAGCCGATTAAACGTACTTTTTCGGTTATTGATTGTTTTTGTCGATCAACAATAGTTGAATATTCAGTAAAGGTTTTTATTAAGGTAGATAATTGAACACTTAATTTAGTGCGGCTATCAATGACGGAAGACAACATAGTTCGAGTATTTGATAACTCTTTTGGGTAACGAATGGTTAAGCTTTTCAACTCCCCTATTACCTCTAACGTTAAATCGACAGTTTCCGGTTGATCAAAACTGAACTCATCTACTGTTTCTGTATAAAATAAATTAAGTGTAGGTAGTTCGCTGATGCTTTTTAAATGTTCCATAATAGTATTATTTTGTTCAATCAAATTATGTTTAATCGTATCGCTTTTTTGTTCTATATAACTTTGTCTCAATACCGCTATTTGGTGTAAATTTTGATTTATGTTTAATAACAGTCGGTAATAGTTTTGTCTTATATTTAAATTAACTTCTGATTTATTAATTAAACGGCCTAGATCAGTGATATAACCTTGTCGTTCTATCTCATTATTAATGAGCAGTAGATCGGGTGTTGCTGCTAATTTTCCTGCTTCTCTGGTACCTGCAATTGCCTTTTCTAATTTAACTATCTCTTTGGTTATTGACTCTGATTGTGTTGCGTTAAGCCAGTCAATTGGGGTCGTTTTTAATATTTCTAATTTATTTTCTGCATTTAATAATTTTTGAGTATCCCCATTTCCCAAGTATTGTTCCAATGAGATAGCAATGTCGTTTTCCAATGTGGATTTTATTGCATGATAAGACTGGTTTATTTGATAGGGTTTATCAACCTCTTGCCAAGCCCATATGATAAATCCTGAAATAAATAATAGTAAGGCAGCAATACAGCTACAAATAATTTTCGTAAGTAAGTTAATAGACATAATGCGCTCTTCATAATAGTGACAGGCGCATAGTAGCCATCAAATATGGCAATAATATTTCTTGATATCTATAATTAGGTATTAATTTCTAAAATTTTAATTAAAAAAAATCCAGCTTAAAAGCTGGATTTTTCAGATAATTCATCGATATTTATGTAATTAAATATCTATATTACCTACACGCAATGCATTCTTTTCAATAAACTCACGTCTAGGCTCTACATGGTCACCCATTAATGTAGTAAATAATTGATCTGCACCTACCGCATCTTCAACAGTCACTTGTAGCATGTGACGTGTATTAGGGTCCATGGTCGTTTCCCATAATTGACTTGGATTCATTTCACCTAGTCCTTTATAACGTTGGATATATAAACCACGTTTAGATTCATGCATTAACCAGTTAACTGCTTCAATAAAGTTATCAATTGGTTTAGTACGTTCACCACGTTGAATATAAGCACCTTCTTCCAATAGGTTTTGGATTTCTGTACCTAATGTCACCAATGCCTTGTATTCAACTGAACCAAAGAACTCTTCATCAAAAGTGTAAACAGTGTCAACACCATGTTTACGTACAGTGAAGATAATCTTGTTAGATATTTCATTATCTGATTTAGCAATCTCTGCTTTGTAGATCGTCCCTTCTAACTCTTCACGGTTTAACACTTCAACAATTTCTTCAACCCAAGGAGTTACTACATCTGTCTTAGCTAAGCCTCCAGCGGTTAATTCTGGACGATAAATTAATTTATCAAGGACAACGTTAGGGTAACGACGAGATAGTCTTACAATCGTATCCTGAGCGTTACGGTAGCGATCGATCATACCTTGTAACGCAACACCAGAAATACCTGGAGATTCATTATTCACATGTAAAGATGCACCATCCATAGCTAATGAGGTTAAGTAAGCTTGTAATGCTGGATCATCTTTAATGTAAGTTTCCTGCTTACCTCTTTTCACTTTGTATAAAGGAGGCTGAGCAATGTAGATGAAACCATTTTCGATCAGTTCAGGCATTTGGCGATAGAAGAAAGTTAACAACAGTGTACGGATGTGAGAACCATCCACGTCGGCATCGGTCATGATAATGATACGATGGTAACGCGTTTTCTCAGGGTTATATTCATCACGTCCAATACCACAACCAAGTGCGGTGATCAGTGTTGCTACTTCCTGTGAAGATAACATCTTATCAAAACGCGCTTTTTCAACGTTTAGGATTTTACCTTTAAGTGGCAAGATAGCTTGGTTTTTACGAGATCGGCCTTGTTTCGCACTTCCGCCAGCCGAGTCCCCTTCCACTATGTATAGTTCAGAAAGCGCTGGGTCTTTCTCTTGGCAATCTGCTAGTTTACCTGGCAAACCTGCTAAATCTAATGCACCTTTACGACGCGTCATATCACGGGCTTTACGCGCCGCTTCACGTGCTCTTGCTGCATCAACAATTTTGTTAACAATGATTTTAGCTTCGGTAGGATTCTCTAATAAGAAATCCTGTAGGCGTTCATTCATTGCACCTTCAACAATCGGACGTACTTCTGATGACACTAAACGGTCTTTTGTTTGTGAAGAGAATTTTGGATCAGGTACTTTTACTGAAATAACCGCCGTTAAACCTTCTCGAGAGTCTCCACCTTCAGTTGTCGTTTTGTTTTTATTATTTTTGACTTTAGCCAATTCTTTTTCAATATAAGAGTTTAAAGTACGGGTTAGAGCACCACGGAAACCTGTTAAGTGGGAGCCACCATCACGTTGTGGAATATTGTTTGTGAAACAATAGATGTTTTCTTGGAAACCATCATTCCACTGCATTGCAACTTCAACTGCTGTGCCATCTTCATGTTCTGTATTAAAATGAAATACTTTATTATGAATAGGTGTTTTGTTTTGATTTAAGTATTCAACAAATGCTTGTATACCACCTTCATAATGAAAGTGGTCAGATTTATCGTCTTCACGTTTGTCAATTAACTTTATTGAAACACCTGAGTTTAAGAAAGATAGTTCACGTAGACGTTTTGCTAAAATGTCGTAATTAAACGTCGTTTTAGAGAAAGTAGATGGGCTTGGCCAAAAACGAATTTCTGTTCCTGTTTGGTCAGTATCACCAATAACCGCTACTGGTGCATCTGGTTCACCAAGTGAGTATGATTGTTGATGAATGTGTCCACTACGTTTAATAGTTAAACGTAACTTATCTGATAAGGCATTTACTACTGAAACACCAACACCGTGTAAACCACCTGATACTTTATAAGAGTTATCATCAAATTTACCACCTGCGTGCAGAACAGTCATAATAACTTCTGCTGCCGATACACCTTCTTCTTCATGAATATCTACTGGGATACCACGGCCATCATCTCGTACTGATACACTACCATCGCTATGAATAGTACAAATAATATCGTTACAGTGACCTGCCAAAGCTTCATCGATTGAGTTATCTAAAACTTCGAAAACCATGTGGTGTAGACCGGTACCATCATCGGTATCACCGATATACATGCCAGGGCGTTTTCGAACGGCATCTAACCCTTTTAGTACTTTAATACTTGACGAATCATAACTATTCTCAGCCATAAAACTTTCACCTTTCTACTGTAATTTTCCCCTGTTTCACGTGAAACAGGTTGCATTCTGTAAATAAATCATCAATTCCATTTTCACTAATGGCACTGATAAATACTTGAGCACTAGACTCTTTAATATGTTTTGCTAATACCACTTGTTTGTTTTTATCTAGCTCTGAACTAAAGTCATCTATTAAAAAAACACATTGCTTATGATCCACTGCGTTTAAAAATAAACCTTGTGCTAATCGTAATGCGTAAACAAGTAACTTTAATTGTCCTCTTGATAACACATCATCAACAGGTAAGCTTTTGATTTTTAATTTTAAGTCGGCTTTTTGTGGACCAATACTCGTATAACCTAATTGCTTATCTCGATGAAAATTATCGGATAAATATTCAGCTAACGATTTGTTATTTTTATCCCATCCACAAAAGAATTTACTTTCGATAGTAAACTCAGGCAAAAAATCTTTAATAGTTTGTGTTATTAAAGGCTGTAATTTTGCAAAATAATCAGCCCTCTGAGCGCTTATCTGCTCACTCAAGACACAAAGTTCATTATCCCATACTTGAAGCTCTTTGTAAGCGTTACATTGCTTTAAAGCGGCATTCCTTTGTTTTAAAAGTCGCTTTATGCGAGCCCAGTTACTGTAAAACATCGGATCATGGTAAAAAACACCCCAATCTAAGTAGGCGCGACGATTCTTAGGGCTACCAGACAATAAAGTATAACTTTCTGGAGTGATTAATTGCATCGGAATATATTGGGTTAGAGATGCTAATTTCTTGACTATTTGACCATCAATTTTAAGAGTAGTTTCACCGCCTTTGGACTTTTGTAGTCCAATCGGAAATACACGATCTTGATGATTAATTTCACTGTAAATTGTGAAATGAGTTTGTTCGTATTGAATGACTCTATTTGTAAGATGGGTGCGAAAAGAACGCCCTAGTCCAAGAAAGTAAATTGCTTCTAATAGAGAAGATTTACCACTGCCATTATCACCAATGATCAGGTTTACTTTTGCATCAAAAGTAAGAGAAGCAGTCTCGATATTACGGAACTGATTAATGATTAATTTCTGTAACGACATTAATCAGTTTCCTGAGTGAAGTAGTATGCGGTAATTGTTATCGCCATTTTGTCGATATCATCAGTAGATAAGATATTAGACTGCTATAAACGCATTGGCATTAAGACATATAGTGAGTCATCACTATCAAGTGACTCAATTAACGCACTGTGGTCTGAAGTGCTAAATGTTATTTTAACTTGTTCACTTTTTAACGTGTTTAGTACATCTAATACATAGCTTACATTAAAGCCTATCTCTAATTCTGCCGATTGGTAATCAACATCAATATACTCTTCAGCTTCTTCTCGCTCAGGGTTATTAGCGGTAATTTTTAAAAGGTTTTCAGACAAGGTTAAACGTACGCCACGGAATTTCTCATTAGATAAAATAGCAGCTCGACTAAAAGCTTGTTTAAGTGTTTCACGACTAGAAATAAGTTCTTTATCACCATTACGTGGAATAACTCGACGGTAATCAGGGAAGCGCCCGTCCACTAACTTGGTGGTAAACACAAAACCATCAATCACTGCACGTAAGTTATTTTTGCCCAATTGAATTGTGACATTTGCTTGGTCTTTATCAAGTAGCTTAACTAACTCTAATACCCCTTTACGAGGCACAATTACAGATTGCTCTTCAATGGCTTGATCAATGTTAATGGCACATGAAGCTAAACGATGACCATCGGTTGATACACTGCGTAAAGTATTGCCTGATACTTCAAAAAACATACCATTTAGATAGTAACGAACATCTTGACTCGCCATTGCAAACTGAGTGAACTCAATTAGCTTTTTAAATTCGTTTTGTGGCACAGTTAATTCAATCAGACTCTGCCAAGATTCAATATTCGGGAAATCGATTGAAGGCAAAGTTGATAGTAAGTACCTACTACGCCCTGATCTTACAGTAACGCGTTCATTTTTCACTTCAAAAGTGACTTCGCAAGGGTCTGCTAAACCACGGCATATATCCAATAGTTTACGTGCTGGTACGGTAATAGCACCCTCTTCAGAAGCTTGCTCTAATGGTATTTGAGCCATTAATTCAACTTCTAAATCAGTACCTGTTAAGTTTAAAAAGTTATCTTTTACTTCAATCAGGATATTACCCATGATCGGTAAAGCTGGGCGACCACCTGCAACCGAGCCAACCACAAGTTGTAATGGTCTTAATAATATTTCACGGGAAATAGTAAACTTCATGAGATAAGCCTTTTTTACATCGATAAGGTGCGAATAAGTATTTTATAGTCTTCTTGAATATCGTTATTTTCACGACGTAGTTCTTCAACTTTACGACAAGCGTGTAATACCGTTGTGTGGTCACGACCACCAAAAGCTTCACCTATTTCAGGTAAGCTATGTTGTGTTAACTCTTTAGCAAGTGCCATAGCAATTTGACGTGGGCGCGCAACGGTTCGTGTACGTCGTTTTGAAGACATATCTGAAATTTTAATACGGTAATGTTCAGCGACTACTTTTTGAATATTATCTACAGTCGTTTGCTTAGTGTGCACCGCTAACATATCACGTAATGCATCCTGTACCAGTGAGATAGTGATATCTTGACCGGTAAACTGAGCTTTAGCTGAGATGTTGGCAATCGCACCTTCTAATACACGAACATCAGTAATGGTTAAACGCTTAGCAATAAAGAAGGCTACATCATCAGGCAATGTTAAACCACGTTCTTCTGCTTTACTGATCAAGATAGCAACACGCGTCTCTAATTCAGGTGGATCGATTGGAATAGATAAACCCCAACCAAAACGAGTACGTAATCGTTCATCGATACCTTCAATCTCTTTTGGAAAGCGGTCACTGGTTAAAATAACCTGCTGGTGGCCATCTAACATAGAGTTGAATGTTTGGAATAATACTTCCTGTGAGCGTTCTTTACCTGCGAAGAAGTGAATATCATCTATTAATAGTGCATCAAGAGATGCGTAATACTCTTTAAACTGTTCAATGGTATTGTTACGAATTGCATTGATCATATCTTGTACAAACCGTTCAGAACGAATATACACTACTTTGCTTTCAGGGTTTTCTGAAACAATGGCATTACCTACAGCATGTAATAAATGCGTTTTACCTAAACCTGGATGTGCATATAAAAAGAGTGGGTTGTAAACACCGCCTGGATTTTCTGCAATCTGTTGGGTAGTAGCAATAGCAAAATTATTCGATTTACCTTCAACAAAGTTATCAAAGGTATATTTTTTAATTAAATTACTTTTATGGGCGATATTTAAAGATTTTGATTCGCCTTCCCAAGGTTGGTTTGTATTTTGTACCGGTGCTGCTTTTGATACTGTTGGATTATTCGTTGCAGCATTTGCTGTGCCGACTAATAAACGTATTTTAATGCTGAGATTAGGATCGACTTCATGTGCCAAGGTTTGCAATTTAGTTTCAATGATATCCATGTACTTTTCACGTACCCATTCACTAGTATATTTATTTGGCGAGTATAATGACAAAGTATGATTGTCGTATTCTGCCTGTAAAGGGCGTAACCAAGTACTAAAGTCTCCAGCTGATAGCTCGTCTTTTAATTGTGCTAAACATTCTTGCCAAATAGCCAGGGACATTGTGGAACTCCAGTAGATTCATTAGGGCGGATAATTCTACCGATAAGATCGTCATGATGCCATAAGATCAAGCAACAAAAAGAAAAAAAAGATCCTTGAAATTTATCTCATTCAGTGGTTAAAGCATCCACAAGGTTCTAACTAGGTAACATCAAGGGCACAGAACTTTATCCACAACATACTTATTTAACTATTTACAAATCTTAATTTATAAGATCGCGGAAGATCCTTGCTTATTAGTGTCGCTTATATATAATCGCGCCACCCTAACTTTTGAGTTTGGCTCGTAGTGTTTATTTATTTCTTTATTATTTAATTCTAAAGAAAATGAATTTAATCTACCAGAAAGAAGCATCTCTGATTGACTTTTAGTCGATCAATCAATAGAATTCGCTCTCTTTTTAATCGGCTGACGCTTTCGATTAATATTGGTTAATGACTTTCCGAAGTGATTAAGCACTACTAGATTGAAAAAATTAGCTACTGTACAGTACTTAACAATAAGTGGAAAAGAGCATGAAACGTACTTTTCAACCAAGCAACACAAAGCGTAAGCGTTCACACGGTTTTAGAACTCGTATGGCGACTAAGAACGGTCGTGCCGTATTAGCTCGTCGTCGTGCTAAAGGCCGCGCTAGCTTAAGCGCATAATTTACCAGACGTGGTGAATTATTCGTTTTCTCGGGAGTTACGTCTGTTAACTCCCGAAGATTTTCAACCTGTATTTAAAAATGCTATTCCAGCAGTATCTCCGCATTTAACTCTTCTTGCTAGAAAAAATACCTTTGAACATCCTCGTATTGGTATGGCTATTCCTAAAAAGCACATTAAACATGCTGTAGGTCGTAATCGTATCCGTCGCATAGTAAGAGATCATTTCCGTCTTCAACAACATGAGCTTCCTAACATCGATATTGTCGTTGTTGCTAAAGCTGGTATTGCTGATTTATCAAATCAAGAGCTTCATAAGGTATTAGATAAGTTATGGCGAAAATTAGTGCAGCGTTGCAATGGATAGCAATTAAATTCATTCGTGGTTATCAGCTAGTTATAAGTCCCATTCTTGGACCTCGTTGTCGTTTTACGCCAAGTTGTTCACATTATGCGATAGCTGCCATAAAGAGTCATGGTATGATAAAAGGATGTTGGCTAGCCGCTCGTCGTCTTGTAAAATGCCATCCCTTTAATGAAGGAGGATATGATCCTGTACCTCCTTGTTGCGCAACTAAAAATAAACCTAAACCTTAGAGATCGAATACGTTATGGAATCACAACGCAATTTACTTTTCCTCGCACTATTGTTTGTTAGCTTTTTGCTGTATCAAGCATGGGTTACCGAGCAAAACCCTCAGCCAGTTGCTGCAGCGCAAACGACTGAACAAAGCACTTCACAATCATCAGTACCATCGACTAGTAATCATAGCGCTGATATTCCAGCTTCTTCTGAAGACCATTCTTCTGTTGCAGCACAAGTACCAACACAAGCGCCGACTAATGCAATTACTGTATTAGAAAATGACCAACTACGTTTAGAAATAACCTTAGTAGGCGGTGATGTTGTTGTTGCAGACCTAATTGAACATGATGACGAGTTAGATTCTGGTGTTCCATTTCGTTTATTAGAAAATGCAAACGGCTTTACCTATATTGCACAAAGTGGATTGATTGGTAAACAAGGCCCAGATGCAAACCCTAAAGGTCGCCCTTACTACAGTACAAATAGTAAAGAAAACGTTTTAGCGGATGGTGAAGATTCTGTATCTACTGCGTTACGTTATGTAGACCAAGCCGGTAACGTATTTACTAAAACGTTTACTTTAAAACGTGGTGAATACAACGTAACAGTTGATTACACAATTGAAAATAAATCAGCGAGTGATGTAAATGTTCAATTATACGGTCAATTAAAAGAATCGTTAAAAGAGCACTCTACTAACTTAATGATGCCTGTTTATCGTGGTGGTGCATTCTCAACAGATGATACTAAATACAGTAAATACACATTTGACGATATGGTTGAGCGTAACTTAAGTGAGACGACTCAAGGTGGTTGGGTAGCGATGCTACAACACTACTTCGTTTCTGCTTGGGTACCTAATGCTAATGATAATAATGTGTTATACACTAATGTTATTCAAAACAAAGATGCAGCTATTGGTTTTAAATCACCAATCAAAACGATTGCACCTAACAGTACTGAAAAATTCTCTACTAACTTATGGATTGGTCCTAAGTTGCAAGATGAAATGTCACAAGTGGGCGAAAGCTTAGACCTAACTGTTGATTACGGTTGGTTATGGTGGCTTGCACAACCATTATTCAAACTGTTGTTATTCTTCCAAGGTATTGTGGGTAACTGGGGTGTTGCAATCATCTTAATTACATTCACAGTGAAAGGCCTTTTATACCCACTGACAAAAGCACAATACACGTCAATGGCTAAAATGCGTTTATTACAACCTAAAATTCAAGCGTTACGTGAGCGTTACGGAGAAGATCGCCAGAAAGTATCAAAAGCAATGATGGAAATGTACAAAGAAGAGAAAGTGAACCCATTAGGTGGTTGTTTCCCTATCTTGTTACAGATGCCTATATTCATCGCTTTATACTGGTCATTAATGGAGGCGGTTGAACTACGCCATGCACCATTTATGTTCTGGATCCAAGATTTATCGGTACAAGACCCATACTACATTTTACCTATCTTAATGGGTGTGAGTATGTTCTTTATTCAGAAAATGTCTCCAGCAACAGTTCAAGACCCAATGCAGCAGAAGATTATGAAGTTTATGCCAGTGGTATTTACCTTCTTCTTCTTATGGTTCCCAGCTGGTCTAGTACTTTACTGGTTAATGAGTAATATCGTGACACTAGTACAACAAACCGTTATTTATCGTCAATTCGAAAAAAACGGCTTAAGTGCTAAGAAATAATTCTATTATTTAGTAATTGATAAAAGGCGACTATAATAGTCGCCTTTTTTATTGGCTTCACTTTTTAAGTTAGGAACAGAACATGATAAAAGCTACTGATACTATTGTTGCTCAAGCAACTGCGCCAGGGCGTGGTGGTGTAGGCATTGTGCGCGTTTCTGGTCCTGATGCAGAAGCCGTAGCAGAGATTATTTTAGGTAAAAAGCCGAAAGTACGTTATGCCGAGTACTTACCTTTCTATGACCAAGATAAACAAGTTTTAGATCAAGGAATTGCGTTACTCTTTAAAGGACCTAACTCCTTTACTGGGGAAGATGTACTTGAACTACAAGGCCATGGTGGTCCAGTGGTGATGGATATGTTGATCAAAGCTATTCTAACTATCAAAAACCTTCGTAGTGCAAACCCTGGTGAGTTCTCTGAGCGTGCATTTATGAATGACAAGCTCGATTTAGCGCAAGCAGAGGCAATTGCTGATTTAATTGAAGCAAGTTCTGAGCAAGCCGCTAAAAGTGCACTGCATTCGTTACAGGGTGAATTTTCTCATAAAATTAATGATCTTGTTGAAAGTCTAATCTATTTACGTATCTACGTTGAAGCTTCTATTGATTTCCCTGAAGAAGAAGTGGACTTTTTAAGTGATGGTAAAATTGCCAAAGACTTATATCAGATTATTGATAACCTAAATGCGGTAAAAGAACAGGCAAAACAAGGTGCTATTTTACGTGATGGTATGAAAGTCGTTATTGCTGGCCGCCCTAATGCCGGAAAATCTAGTCTACTTAATACATTAGTAGGTAAAGAAAGTGCGATTGTAACCGATATAGCAGGTACAACACGCGATGTAATGCGTGAACATATCCATATTGATGGTATGCCTTTGCATATTATTGATACAGCTGGCTTACGTGAAGGTGCCGATGAGGTTGAACGTATTGGTATTGAACGTGCTTGGACAGAAATAAAAAATGCTGATCGTATTTTATTTATGTTAGATGCAACGACAACTAATGCAGAAGATCCGCATGAGATTTGGCCTGACTTTATCGAAAAATTACCTGCAGATGTTGGTTTAACTGTGGTACGTAATAAGGCAGATTTAACTGGTGAATCATTGCAAATGACTGAGCATGATAACCACCCTGTTTACCGTATTTCAGCGAAAACAGGCTTAGGTGTTGATCAATTAAAACAACATTTAAAAGATATTATGGGTTATCAAGGTAATACTGAAGGTGGTTTTATGGCTCGTCGTCGTCACTTGCAAGCGATTGATCAAGCTGAGAAACATCTTTTAGAAGGTAAGATTCAATTAGAAGAATATAAAGCCGGTGAGTTACTTGCCGAAGAATTACGTCTCACGCAGCAACACTTAAGCGAAATCACTGGAGAGTTCACCTCTGATGACTTATTAGGACGTATATTTTCTAGCTTCTGTATTGGTAAATAAAATTACCATTTTCCATGATATATGAAGCCGCTGTATTGCGGCTTTTTTATTTCCACCCTTCTATTATAACTCCTACAAAGAAATTGAACTTTTTTAAAATGTAATATATCCGCAATATTTTTGTCATATTCAATCCCTAGACTGCTTCTCCGTAAACAGCAATAAGCTGCAAAACAAAAAATTATATTCCTTAAATATTATTTGAAATCTAAACACGGATGAATCATGAAAAAAACACTATTAGCAACAGCAATTTTGGCGGGTCTTGTTTCTGCAACGGCTCAATCTGCAACTGTATATGATCAAGACGGTACTACACTTAAAATTGGTGGTCGTGCTGAAGTACGTGCTGAGTTTAAAGATACTGGTGATGGTTCTGTTGAAGATAAAAGCCGTGCTCGCATTAACTTTGGCGGCAAAACTCAAATTACTGACAACCTAACAGGTTTTGGTTTCATGGAATACCAAATCGAACCTGGTGAAACAGTTGATAACCGTTACTTATTTGCTGGCTTTGGTACATCAATTGGTGATTTCTCTTACGGTCGCCAAGATACTGCTAACGTACAAGTTTCTGATATGACAGATATTGCTTCTGTTCATTCAGGTTACCAACAAGTATTTGATGCTTCATCTGATAAAGAAAACACAACTTTCTTATATTCAGGTACATTTGCTGATTCAGTAACAGTGCAAGCTAACTTCACAGGTTCTGATGAAGATGATCAAGATTCTGTTGCTATCTCTGCTCTTTACTCTAGTGACTTCGGTTTAGACCTAGGTATCGCACATACAGATGCACAAACAGATGAAACACAAACAACTATCGCAGCAGCTTACTCTGTAGGTGATTTCTATGGTGCTGCTTCATACGCAACGGGTGATGCATTTAATGAGGCAGATGAAATTTCTGATATGACGTCAATCGAAATTGCACTGCAATACAAGTTTACTAAGCAATTCCGTATGATTGGTATTATTGCTCAACAAGAGATTGATGATGTAGATACTGCTGATTTCTACGCAGTTGAAGGTCAGTACCGTTTCAACAAATCAATCCGTACATACGTAACTTACCAATTTAACCAAATTGATGATGCAGAAGATTCTTTAGTAGCGGGTATCCGTTACAACTTCTAATCAACTAATAAGTTAGATTTAAAATAAAATCCCGGGCATTGCCTGGGATTTTTTGTTTGTACTGCTCACCTTTTAGCAGTTATTCAACAGCTCCCACCCGCTAATAGTTGTATTTTTATACCATTAACCAATTTAGAATAATAAATATCTTACCGTATGTTTTTATCTTGTGAGAGATCGACCATTGCTAAGAGAGGTTATTGCATTATTTAAAACAAGTTTAATACTCTTTTAATCAATAAATATTATACTAAGTCATTGTTATTAAGTTGTTTGTTGTTTTTTTGTTCTGTGATGCAATATAAAATTTCTTCTCTTATGCCATTATTATTTAGAAAAAGGTCGTATTCTTTGTCTCGCAAAGGGGAAACGCTTTACAGGATGTAAACAATGACTCGATGTATTGCTAGGATGGCAATTAGGACCTCTCAGGATGAGAGTTTATAAAACAGGATGTTTTATAATTAGGGAAAGCAGGACACTTCAGGATGAAGTTATTAGTGACTACTAGGATTGTGGTTATTAAGCCAGGATGGCAAAGAAGGACACCTCCTAAGGAAAGGGAGATGACGGGTAAACAGGATGTTTATCTCATAAGGATGTAACAAGGAACGAGCCCAAAGGATTTGGGAAGTGGACGCCTAGTATGGCATTAGTCAAAGGGATGTAACGCAGGGAGCATCAACTATCATGGATCAGATAGATTAGACTAAAATAAGGGCAGCTTCGGCTGCCCTTTCCTATTTCTGCAATATTAAAAAATACTTATCTGAATAAACTTCAATTATAAATACTGTCCCATACTTCTATTATTAGCCTTGTAATTGATGCTTTAAGCTCTCTTCTAATAAATCATATTGGAAAGTAAACCCTGCATCTAATAGTTTAGTTGGTCGAACATTGGTACTTGAAAGCAATAACGCTTCGCCCATTTCAGCAAACAGTAATTTAACCATAAGTGCAGGTAAAGGTAAGATACAAGGTCGGTTTAAAATATTGGCTAATATCACTGAAAAGTTTCGGTTAGTGACCGGATGAGGAGAAACTAAGTTAACTGGGCCTGATAATTCCACATTACGCATAATAAATAAAATAGCATTAACCTGATCGGTTAAGTCTATCCAACTCATTATTTGTTCACCTTTACCGATTTTACCGCCAATACCCATTTTAAAAGCAGGCAACATTTTAGCTAATGCTCCCTCTTGTTTGTTTAATACAATTCCTGTTCGTAAGTTAACGACTCTAGTGCTATTAGTCTTTACTCGGTGGCTAGTTTGTTCCCATTGAGCCGCTAATTGGCTTACAAATTCATCACCTTGTGGTGAACCTTCATCGACTGGTTGCTGACCACTATTCCCATAAAAGCCAATGGCGGAAGCGCAAATGAACAGACTCGGAGGCGTATCGCTGTTATTAATAAAATCAACGATGAGTTGTGTTGACTGGATACGACTATCAGTTATTTTCTGTTTTACTTTTTCAGTCCAACGTCGATTAGCGATGTTTTCACCTGCTAAATGAATAATGATGTCCGGTTGAGGTGCTGAATTGAGGTGTATTTGCTGTTGGTCGATCAACCAATAAGGTTCCGTGTCGCTTACGGTTCGTTGCAAAGTATAGACTTGATAACCCTGAGAAGTTAATAAAGGGGTCAAAGCGCGACCAACTAAACCTGATGCACCAGTGATCAATACTTTTTGTTTTGTTTCAGCTTGTTGAGTCATTAATGCCCCTTAATGTTATTAGGATTAGATACGAGACTAATGGTAAAATGGATCTTTATGTTCTAGATGGCCACTATTTATGCTGTTAATGATTGATAACTATGATTCCTTTACTTATAACTTAGTTCAGTACTTCGGAGAACTAAAGCAACAAGTAATAATAAAGCGAAATGATCAAATTAACTTAAAAGAAATTGCAGATTTAAACCCCGACCATATCGTTATTTCACCGGGCCCTTGCACTCCCAATGAAGCGGGTGTGTCATTAGCAACGATAGAGCGTTTTGCTGGTGAGATACCAATATTAGGTGTTTGTCTTGGCCATCAAAGCATTGCCCAAGTATTTGGTGCAAAAGTAATTAGAGCAAATAAAGTAATGCACGGTAAGAACTCATTAATAGATCACGATAATCGCGGTGTTTTTGCTGGTTTAGCTAACCCATTGAACGTAACGCGTTATCATAGTTTGATTGTGAAGGAAGATACATTACCTGATTGCTTTGATATTTCAGCCAGAGTGATAGAAAGCCAAGAAATAATGGCGATTCGTCATAAACATATGGCGTTAGAAGGGGTACAATTTCACCCTGAAAGTATTCGCTCAGAACAAGGACTCTCGCTCCTGAATAATTTTATTGAGCAATCTATTGGATTGTCAAAATAAGTGCGTATATTAAGCTGTTATAACCCCTATTTTATGACTGTTTCAAATTGTTAAAGGAATTCTTTATGTCAAACACTCACATCACCCGTCCGTTATTCGATCAAGTTATGGTGCCAAACTATGCTCCGTTAGAAATGATCCCTGTACGCGGTGAAGGCTCTCGAGTGTGGGACCAACAAGATAACGAATACCTTGATTTAACAGGTGGTATCGCTGTTAATGCGCTAGGTCACGCGCACCCTGAATTAGTCACAGCACTAACAGAGCAAGCTCAAAAATTATGGCATGTTAGTAATATTTATACTAATGAGCCAGCGTTGAGCTTGGCGCAAAAATTAGTGGATAATACGTTTGCTGAAAAAGTGTTTTTTGCCAACTCAGGTGCAGAAGCGAATGAAGCAGCGTTAAAGCTTGCGCGTCGAGTTGCTTTTGATCAAGCAGGCACTGATAAAACAGAAATTATCGCATTTTATCAAGGTTTTCATGGACGTACATTCTTTACTGTTACCGCTGGTGGACAATCGGCTTACTCTGATGGTTTTGGCCCTAAACCTGCGGATATAACGCACCTTGAATATAATGACTTAGCAGCACTCGAAAAAGCAATTTCAGATAAGACCTGTGCAGTGATTCTAGAACCTTTACAAGGCGAAGGTGGTGTTTTGCCTATTTCACCTGATTTTGCACAAGGTGTTCGTGCTTTATGTGATAAACACAATGCATTAATGATCTTTGATGAAGTGCAAACAGGTATGGGTAGAACAGGTGAATTGTTTGCTTATATGGCGTTGGGGGTCACGCCAGATATTGTGACTTCTGCAAAAGCATTAGGGGCAGGTTTTCCAATTGCAGCCATGCTAACCAAAAGCAACCTAGCAGCGCACTTTAAAGTAGGCACACATGGAACTACATTTGGTGGTAACCCTTTAGCTTGTGCTGTTGCAGGTAAAGCATTCGATTTAATAAATACACCAGAAATGTTGGATGGTGTTAAGCGTAAAGAGCAGTTAATTCGTCAGCATTTACAAGAAATTAACCAAGAATTCTCAGTATTTAAAGAGGTTCGTGGTGCTGGACTGCTATTAGGTGCTGTATTAAATGAACAATATCAAGACCAAGCAAAAACCTTCTTTCTAGGAGCTGCTGAACAAGGTCTATTAATCTTAGTTGCAGGTGCTAACGTATTACGTTTTGCACCTGCTTTGAATATTTCAGATGAGCTTATCGAACAAGCGATGCTGAAACTAAAACAAGCTGTAAAAATTATCGTTAATAAAGATGCATAAGAGCAAGGTTTGTTATTAATTTTTTAATAACACTTTGTTTTAATTAGATTTAAAAATTGGGAGCTCATAAAATGAGACGCGAATTAGCAATAGAATTTTCTCGAGTAACAGAAGCCGCTGCACTTGCTGGCTACAAATGGTTAGGTCGAGGTGATAAAAACACAGCAGATGGTGCTGCGGTTGAAGCAATGCGCTTGATTTTCAACCAAATTGATATCGATGGCGAAATTGTGATTGGTGAAGGCGAAATTGACGAAGCGCCAATGCTGTATATTGGTGAGCATGTAGGAACAGGATCTGGCGATGCTGTGGATATTGCTGTTGATCCAATCGAAGGTACACGCATGACCGCAATGGGCCAGTCAAATGCATTAGCTGTATTAGCAGTAGGCGAAAAAGGTAGCTTCTTACGAGCACCTGATATGTACATGGAAAAATTAATTGTTGGTCCAAATGCTAAAGATGCTATCGACTTAGAACGTTCTCTTGAGCAAAATCTGAAAGCAATCGCATTTGCATTAGGTAAATCTCTTTCTGAGTTGACTGTTGCTACATTAGCTAAACCACGACATGACCGTATCATTAAAGATATGCAAGGCATGGGCATTCGTGTATTTGCTATTCCAGATGGTGATGTTGCTATCTCTGTTTTGGCTTGTATGCCTGATAACCAAGTAGATGTTTTGTACTGTATTGGTGGTGCACCAGAAGGGGTTATTTCGGCTGCTGTTGTACGAGCATTAGATGGCAACATGCAAGCTCGTTTAATTCCTCGTCCAATGGTTAAAGAGCCATCAGAAGAGAATATTAAAATTGGTAAAGAAGAAGTAGCGCGTTGTGAAGCTGCTGGTATCGAAGTAAACAAAGTCTTAAAATTAGAAGACTTAGTGAAAAACGATAATGTTATCTTCTCTGCAACGGGTATTACTAAAGGTGACTTAGTAGAAGGCGTATCAATTGACGGTCGTCTAGCAACGACTGAAACGTTATTAGTACGTGGTAAGTCGCGTACTGTGCGTCGTATTAAGTCTACGCACTACCTAGACCGTAAAGATCCAAACTTAAAAGATATTATTCTTTAAGTTCATTAGACATTAAAAAGGCGCAATTAGCGTCTTTTTTATTGTCTTTTATTTACGCAATTGCACCTGGCTGACCTGGTGGTTGGTTGATTTTTTCAGAATTAAATTAGCTCTATCGCGTGTTGGACGTATATTTTCCTCTAAATTCACACCGTTAATCTCATCCCAAATTTTCGATGCAATGCCTACTGCTTCCCGTTTACTCATTTTCGAATAACTATGGAAATAAGCGTTAGGATCAGTGAAAGCCCCCTCTCGAAATTTTAAGAAACGCTGTATATACCAAGTTTTTAATAGATCGGTTTCAGCATCAACAAAAATAGAAAAGTCGACAAAATCAGAAACAAACGTACGATGTGATTGATCACCCTCAGTTGAGGCTGCTGTTTGTAGTACATTTAGCCCTTCTAAAATAACGATATCAGGCTGTTCAACATGCAAAGATTGATCAGTCATAATGTCATAAGTTAAATGTGAATAAACCGGTGCTGTTACTTTCTCTTGTCCAGATTTTATTGCCGAAACAAAATCAATTAAAGCTTTAATATCAAAGCTTTCTGGGAAACCTTTCTTATGCATTAAATTACGTGCAACTAACTCTTTATTAGGGCGTAAAAAGCCATCTGTTGTCACTAAGGCCACTTTTGGGTGTTCTGGCCAGCGTGATAACAACGCTTGTAGAATACGTGCAGAAGTACTTTTACCAACCGCTACACTGCCGGCAATTCCAATAATATAAGGGACTTTTTCATTATGTGAGTTAAGGAATTTATCTCGGACCGTATGGCGATATTGCCGCGCACCTACGTACAAGT
This sequence comes from Psychromonas sp. KJ10-5, assembly GCF_055808325.1. Lineage (NCBI taxonomy): Bacteria > Pseudomonadati > Pseudomonadota > Gammaproteobacteria > Alteromonadales > Psychromonadaceae > Psychromonas > Psychromonas sp. KJ10-5. The sequence goes on from NZ_CM147864.1 coordinate 3,197,994, forward strand.
TAAGTAAACGCGACAAGGGTAGATAGATATCAATGACTTCTTGCATGGATAAAGATTCATTAATCCCCTGTAATTGTTTGATATCCTCTTCTGACAAAGTGAGCTTTACATTGTCGCGTAGGTCAGCCCATTCATCGCGCTCAAACTGTATGTATGCACTATGGCGGTTTTCTGGGTTAAACGCTGAATGGCTATTCATTGTCGAGCTGAGCTTCTTCTAGATAAATTGATCTGCTGTTACCAATAGGGTCATCTGCATAGAGGTGGTATTGTCCAGCTGGTTTAATTAACAATTCAAATAGATTAACTAAGGCTTCCTGTGATTCTTCAATATTAACTTGTTCATGTAGGCGTTTACGTGCTGTTTCAAAATTACTTTTCACCCAACAACTGTAATCGTATAAATCTAGATAAGCTTCTTGTAACAGATATACCCCCTCGATCAGGATTATATCGATATCATTAAAGTGGTAATCAACGGTACGAGGTGATTCTGCATCATCTAAGTTAACTGATGTCTTAATGCTACCAAATAGTTTAAGTGGAAGAATTAACTCTTCAAACATCTCATCAAAACGGTATGCATTTAGGTAATATTCTTCTGGACTGTTCATTATATTGAAGCGAACATCCTTACTGGCTTCCCAATCATCGGTGTGAATTACCGCGACATTCAGGCCATCTAATCTTAAAGCTGCTGCAATTTTTTCGGTTAGTTCACGTTTGCCACTGCCCTCAATTCCACTGATAGCAACAATCTGAGCCTTAGTAGACTCTTTGTTGTTGTGCAGTTCTTTAATAGCACTTTTCATTTGTGCTGAATTATTAAACATGGTTTTCAACGGTCATCTCCCCTTTTTGACGCCGCTATTATGCCATAAAAATGAAAAAAGCCACTAATGTGGCTTTTTATTTTAAATTGGGGTGTTTAAAACTAAGTTTTTAGTCTGTTTTTTTAGTTAAAAATTTAACTAATTCAACGAATTCTTGAGTACTTTTAACTGAACCTGTATTTACTTTGTATTTACCGTTAACAATTAGAGTTGGTACACCACGCACTTTAAATGTTTCAGTATTACGTTTCATTTGTGCTGCCATACCGTTTACAGGGAAGCTAGCTAAAGCACCTTTTGCTTCTTTTTCTGAGATGCCTGCCTTAGCAAAGATATCAAGGATATCTTGTTCGTTATTGATCGCTTTACGTTGTACGTGGATTTGATCAAAGATAATGCTAGTTACTTCTTCTTTCACATCTAACAGATCTGCAGCAGCATAAGCTTTAGTGACTTCGTCTGCCATTGCTCCACCTAAGAAATTAACGTGGCTTTTCTTAACAGCTACATCAGCAGGTAACTCTTTTTCAAGGTTTTTCATTAGCGGTTCAAACTTGAAACAGTGTGGGCAATAGAAAGAGAAAAACTCTAATACTTCAGGTTTATCAGTCGCTGTTTGTTTAATAACGTCATAGTGAGTACCTTCTTCAAAGTCTGCAGCTTGAACACTTAACGGCAGTAAAAACAAACCGATTAATAGAGCAAAAACCTTTTTCATTATGTGATCCTTTATTATCATTGTTGTGATTTTATGATGTAAAAATTAATAGTGTGGCTGAAGCATGATAGGTGCTTCATCTAATAATACTAACTGTTGTTGTAACGATTGTAACCACTCTTTCCAATATTGTTCTGTTATAAACCATGGAAAGTTACGAGAAAACGCCGGATCTTCCCATCGATTATGAATCCATGCAGTGTAATTAATCATGCGTAGAGTACGTAGGACTTCAATGTAAGCTAATTGTTCCGTTTCAAACTCATATTCTTCTTGGTAACCTTCTAAAATCATAGAAATTTGTAATAACTGCTCATTTCGATCGCCATGTAATAACATCCACACGTCTTGTACCGCAGGACCCATTTTACAATCATCGAAATCTACCCAGTACGGTTGCCCTTCTTTTAGTAAGATATTACTGGCGTGCGCATCACCGTGTATAGCGATCATCGTCAGCTTAGGTAGTTTTTTTGTGGTGATTTTATAGTGTAAATCTTGCAATGTTTGAAATACGTCTGCATGAATACTTGTAGGTATAAATTGACAGTTTCTTAATGCTTCAATGGCGGTTTTTATGGTGCTGTCGATAGATAACGAAGGACGCTGGGTAAATTGATGCTGAGCGCCTACTTTATGTAATTTACCCAACGCTATGCCTACTTCATACAAACTATCTACATCATCCACGGCGAGTGAACGTGCAGATAAATTTTCAAATAATGCAAAGAAATAACCAGCAAAATTATGCAATGTACTGCCATCAATCTCTAAAGGTGCTGATAACTGCAGGCCTGCTTCACTGAGTTTTTTAGAAAATACATGGTCTTCTAGTAATTGTTGTTCATTCCAACGTTCTGGACGATAAAACTTTACCACATAACGCTGTTGTTGCTCATCGGTGAAAGAAAAAACTCTATTTTCATAAGAGTTGAGTGCTAACAAGCCTGTCTCAGGGTAAATACCAATACTCGCGAGTGCATCTAGTTGGCATTCAGGGGTTAATTTTTGATAGGTTTGGCTTGTATTTGACATTATATTTCTCCAATAAAAAAGGCGCAGCCAATGTATTAGCGCGCCCCTATAAAATATTTATTTTTTTATACGTAAAATGTTAATACGGTCTATATAAGATAACAAATTCATGAGTGATTGATATAGCTGAGCTTAAATAATTTACTTAAGTTTCGAGTGGTTTTGATAAGATACTTGATACTTTTTGGGAGAAAATTAAAGTACTCAAATATTGAGTACTTTATATAAGAAAGAAAATACTACAGTGTTTCAGTACAACCTTTGGCAGTCATTACAGGTGTTGCTATCTCTTTAGCTGTGTCGTAGCTTGTTTGCATTTTTTCTGTTGCCGTTGCAGTACTGATGCCTGCAGTTGTTAATAGGCTAGAGCTGCTTTCTAGGCTAGTCATTTTTGCTTCATAATCCACAAACGTTTGTTTGATCTCAGCGCAAGCTAAGCTTGGAAAATTAGTGTCTAGTAGGTTATTGGTTAAACTAGTTACTGTGCTTGTTGTATCTGTTGTGCTGCTATCAGTTGTTTCTGTATTGGTAGTTTGACAACCAGCAAGTAATACACCACCTAATAAAATTAACGCTGTTTTTTTCATTTTGACCCCATTTGTAATTGATAGATAAACCAGTGTATTTTTTTATGCAAAAACAATCAATCCGTAACACCTATCAAGTTGATAATGAATATCATTTGCGATTGCAATATTGAACTGCTATCTTTAGTTTACTTATTAAACTAATTGGATAGGCGGGTTGTATGTTAAGAACTTTATTTGTTGTGTTGATGCTTATTTTTCAGGCTCAAGCAGGGTATGCAGCATCGAATGACAAATTTAAAGTGGTGACCACTTTTACTGTTATAGCTGATATGGCAAAAAATGTTGCCGGTGATGCCGCCATTGTAGAGTCAATTACTAAAGCTAATGCGGAAATCCATAATTATCAAGCTACACCGGGTGATTTACGTCGTGCGCAGGGCGCAGATATGATCCTTTATAACGGGTTAAATCTAGAGCTATGGTTTGATAAATTTTTTAATAACTTAAAAAATGTGCCAAAAGTGATTGTTTCTGATGGTATTGAACCGATGGGTATTACACAAGGGGCTTATTCTGGCAAACCGAATCCACATGCTTGGATGTCAGCTCCTAATGCATTGATTTATGTTGATAATATTCGAGCAGCATTCGTTGAGCACGATCCAAGTCACGCAGCAACTTACAATGCTAACGCTAAGCAATATAGTGAGCAGATTATTGCTGCGGTTGCACCTTTCAAAGCCCAAATTTCAGCAGTACCAGAGCAACAACGCTGGTTGGTGACCAGTGAAGGCGCATTCAGTTACCTAGCGCGAGATTATGGTTTAAAAGAGCTATACCTATGGCCAATGAACTCAGATGCTCAAGGCACACCACAACAAGTTAAAGAGGTCATTGATACGATGCGTTTAAATAATATTAATGCAGTGTTTAGTGAAAGTACGGTCTCCGCTAAACCAGCCCAGCAGGTAGCAAGAGAAACGGGGGCGTTATACGCGGGTGTCCTTTATGTTGATTCATTGAGTAATACAGATGGTCCTGTCCCTACTTATATTGACTTGTTAACGACGACATTAAGTCGGATTGCAGCGGGAGTAAACCAAGATGCTAAATAAACAAACAACAGCAAACAATATAAAAGTAAATGATATTACAGTAACTTACAGAAATGGCTTTACCGCTATTCATGATGCCAGTTTTACTTTACCTAAAGGCTCTATCACTGCGTTAGTGGGTATCAACGGCAGCGGTAAATCGACTATCTTTAAGTCTATTATGGGCTTAGTGAATTTAAAAACTGGTTCAGTAAATATCTTAGGTTTATCAGTCAAACAAGCACTAAAGAGCAACATTGTTGCTTATGTCCCCCAATCAGAAGAGATCGATTGGGATTTCCCTATCTTAGTGGAAGATGTGGTGATGATGGGGCGTTACGGGCATATGAATATGTTGCGTATGAGTTCAGCTAAAGACCGTGAAATGGTTGATCAAGCTTTACGTCGTGTGAACATGCAAGACTACCGTCACCGTCAAATTGGCGAGTTATCCGGTGGCCAGAAAAAGCGTATATTCTTAGCACGCGCATTAGCACAAGAGAGCCAGGTCATTTTATTAGATGAACCTTTCACAGGTGTTGATGTAAAAACAGAAGAGCACATTATGCAATTGCTAAAAGTATTGCGAGAGGAGGGTAAAGTCATTTTAGTATCAACGCATAACTTAGGTAGCATTCCTGAATTTTGCGATAGAACGGTCTTTATTAATCGTACTGTGTTGGATGAGGGACCAACTGAGAAGGTCTTCACACCAGATAATATACAAAAAGCCTTTGGCGGTGCGCTTCGTCACTTTGTGTTAAGTGGTGATCTGTTACATACCGATGATGATAAACGCCAAGTTACCGTGATCAGTGATGATGAACGCCCAGTTGTTCTATACGGAGAGCAACATACTAATACCGTGCTGAATCAGCTATAGGAGGGGGGGATGTTGGAATATTTATTAGAACCTTTTAGTTACGATTACATGGTAAATGCGATTTTGGTGAGTGCATTAGTCGGTGGTGTTTGTGCTTTTTTATCTGTGTACTTAATGCTGAAAGGTTGGTCGTTGATCGGTGATGCTTTATCACACTCTATCGTTCCAGGGGTTGCGGGTGCCTACATGTTAGGGTTGCCATTTGCAGTTGGGGCGTTTTTTTCAGGTGGTTTAGCAGCAACAGTGATGTTGTTTCTAAACCAAGCCTCTAGATTAAAAGAAGATGCCATTATAGGCATTATTTTTACCTCATTTTTTGGTTTGGGATTGTTCATGGTCTCTTTGAGTCCAACATCAGTGAATATACAAACCATCGTCATGGGCAATATTTTGGCAATCACACCTTATGATACCTTGCAGTTAGTCATCATCAGCATGGTCACTCTAGCGGTATTAACCGTGAAATGGCGTGATTTTATGGTGCTGTTTTTCGATGAACAGCATGCAAGAAGTATTGGCTTGAATGCCAATGCGTTAAAAATTATCTTTTTTACCTTATTAAGTGCATCAACAGTAGCCGCGCTGCAAACAGTAGGAGCCTTTCTAGTGATTGCGATGGTCGTGATCCCAGGTGCTACGGCTTATCTGCTTAGTGATAAATTCAGTAATGTCATTTTTATCAGTATTAGTATCGGTACGTTAAGTTCATTAATTGGGGCATACCTAAGCTATTTCATCAATGGAGCGACTGGCGGCATTATTGTTTTATTGCAAACCTTTATCTTCTTATCTGCTTTCTTTTTCTCGCCTAAGTATGGCTTGATTAGTAATAGAAAAAAGCAGCAATCATTAACCGTTAAGCAAGGATAATTACATGACAGCATTATTTGAAAACTTAACGTCTCCTTTTGCCTTTGATTTTATGCAACAAGCGTTTGTAATGGTGCTGGTTTTAGCGGTACCAACTGCGATATTGTCATGCTTTTTAATCTTAAAAGGGTGGTCATTGATGGGTGATGCAATTTCTCATTCAGTGTTACCAGGTATTGTGATCGCTTATGTGTTGGCTATCCCTTTTGCCATCGGTGCTTTTGTCGCAGGTATCGGGTGTGCTGTTTTTACTGGTTACATTAAAGAACATAGCCGTTTGAAAGAAGATACGGTAATGGGAATCGTTTTCTCAGCGATGTTCGCTTTAGGCTTGCTATTAATCACTAAAATAGAGACAGATGTTCACCTTGACCAAATATTGTATGGCGATCTATTAGGTAGTAGCTGGAGCGGCATTATGGAAGTGGCGATCGTGAGCTTAGTAGTGTGTACTTTCTTGTTTGTACAAGGTAAAAACTTATTATTATATGTATTTGATAAACAGCATGCACAGGCAATAGGGTTGTCCGTTAGATTTCTACACTATGCGTTGTTATCAGTGTTGTCGATTACGATTGTATTTGCGTTAAAATCGGTAGGTATGATTCTAGTGATTGCTATGTTAATAACACCTGGGGCGATAGCTTTTTTAATGACACGTAACTTTTACAAGATGTTGGTGATTAGTGTTGGAGTTTCTTGTAGCTGCGCAATATTAGGGATCTACTTGAGTTTCTTTATCGACAGTGCACCCGCACCAACTATTATTATGTTGTTGGCAACATTATTTATTGGCGTGTTTAGTTACAGCAGTTTAAAAGTTAAAAAATTAACTCAACATACTGTTAAACATGAGAAGAAACACTCGGCTAAAGGCGCATGGTTAGGTTATCCGTGTCGTCTTCGAAACCACTGTTAACAAACAAAAGCAGGGTATCTATAGTTCGCTAATAGGTACTTTGCTTAAATTGATGATTGCTTAAATCATAAATAAAGCCAGCACTCGCGAGCCGCTCTTTTAACAGTGCTTTATCCATTTCGTAAGTTGCACACAAGTCATCCAATGTTTTTTGCTCATTTCTCAATTTCATATTAACAATGCTTAATAACATATTAACATCCATCTTTTTGTAGTTCTCTAACATTGCGCTCTCCCTGTCTAGTGATTGCCCCAACTACATTAAATTAGTTAATATTGTTTAATGCACTCGGTATTATAGTAAACCTCTTGCCTTCAATAATGCACTTTGAAAATCATCTTCGCAATCTTTTGCAATCCCTGGAATCATTTCATCTTTATCAGTTTGGTCCATTTTTAGGTGATAAATAATTACTTCATCAGTTAATGTATCGATTGGTCCATCAAAACCTGATTCAGTGGCAATGTGCTTTAACAGCGTTAATAAATCTAGATCTTGGTGTTTTAACCAATATGGTTTTATTAACTCTAATATCTCGTTAATACGGTGACTCTGCATAATTAAAACCCTTTATTAAATGGTTAACAATGGTTGAGCTCTATACTCCCATCATCATTAAAAGCTTCCTGATTAATCAATGCTTCGGCGAGATCTTCAATATCAAATCGCGCCGCTTCAAACAGTGCTAATGCAGCTCTCTCATTAGCAGTTGCTGGTGGCGTATTCGGCTGATCAAGTGCGTTTAATGTTATCCAAGAGATGACACAATGAATTAAGCGTCCTTGGCATTGAGCGTGAAACTCCACTTGTTGCAAATCATGGTTATAGTATTCGTTATCAGAAAATAGAATGTTTTGATTCATATTAAGTTAACCAGCTAAATTATGACGTAATTCATTTAAAACTTGCTTTGCACCTGGTTTTACACCGCGCCAAATCGCAAAGCTTTCTGCCGCTTGTCCTACTAACATGCCTAACCCATCAATAGTGAGTCGTGCTCCATTGTCTTTTGCCCAAGCATTAAATGCGGTTACTTGTGCATTATAAGTCATGTCATAAATTGCCGTTTCAGGGGTAATTAAGCTGCTAGAAATAGCTGGTAAACTGCCATGTAAACCTGCAGAAGTTGAATTAATAATAAGATCAAAGGGGCCACTTAATTGATCGAAAGGCTGTGCATTAATATTGCCCAATTGTTCAAAAATAGATACCAAGTTTTGTGCCTTTTCAAAGGTTCGGTTAGCGACCGTTAACTGTGCAGGGCTTTCAGCTAGAAGAGAGCTACATACACCGCGAGCCGCTCCACCAGCTCCTAGCAACAAGATGCGTGCTCCAGTGAGATCAACATGATTGTTTTTTAAATCTAAGACCAAACCTGCACCATCAGTATTATCACCAATAATTAAACCGTCATCGGTTTTCTTTAGGGTATTCACTGCACCAGCTAAACGTGCGCGATCTGTTAAAGATTGTGCAAACTGAAAGGCTTCTTCCTTGAAAGGAGCTGTAATATTACAGCCTTTTGCATCGCTATTGAAAAAGGCTTGTACGGAAGCAGTAAACCCATCAACAGGCGCTTCAATAATACCGTAGGTCATTTGTTGTTGTGTTTGATTGGCAAATAATGTGTGAATAAAAGGCGATTTGCTATGTTTAATAGGGTTGCCAAAAACAGCGTACTGATCCATGTGAGCTCCAATTTCAATAAATTTAGTCTGAGTTTAATTTAACATGTCTGCTTTGTTCAGTGTATCGACACAAGATATTTTTATTTACTGAAGATGACCTATAACGATAATTTTGGTTGTATATAGTCGATAAAAGCAGAAATACGGCGCGCAATGGCCGACGATTTATAATATACGGCATTGATTTGCTCACGGTCGTGACTCACCTGTTTTTGATCTGCTAGTAAAGGGATTAACAGACCTGCTTCGATATCTTTTTGCACCATAAAAGCAGATAAGCAAGCAATGCCATTACCTGCAATAGCTAACTGTCGAACACTTTCACCATTACTTGATGTGATGCTTGGCTGAATACCATTAAAGCCTTTAAGTGGCCATTGGTTAAGTACTTTTGCACCAGATAACCCAAGCAGTTGATGATCTGCTAACTGGGCCGTGGTTTGCGGAACCCCATGAGTCGAAAGGTAACTTGGGGCTGCCACAATGTTTAATAAGCTTCTTCCTAATGGTCGAGCATGTAAGGTTGAATCTACTAAACGACCAATACGAATTGCCACATCGGTTTTCTTTTCTAACAGATCCACTATGCCTTCGTTACTGGTTAATTCTAGTTGGATATCAGGGTATACCTCTGAGAAACCTTTAATAAGTGGAATTAACTGATGAAAAATAAATGGGCTGGCGGCATCGACTCGTAACCGACCTTTGGGTAATTCACCACGTGATACTAAGTCTTCTTCAGCCTGTTGAAGTTGTAATAAACCTTGTCGTACTGATTGAATAAATTGCTGACCTTCATCGGTTAACTCTAAACGCCGTGTGGTGCGATTTAAAATAGAAACACCCAATTGTTTTTCTATCTTGCTGACGGATCGCGACACGCGCGCTACTTGAATATCCAGTCTATCAGCCGCGGCAGAAAATCCTCCGTTATCAATAACGGCAAGTAAAATGGTTAAGTCATCGGATCGGGTTTGCATAGCGATACTCTCATGGGAACACTTTTGTAGTTATAGCAAAAGTAATTTGTAATGGACACTGTTTATGTCAATAAATAGCTTGTTCATAATGCGGCCTCAATGATTAATGACTGATCTTAATTTTGTTTAATTTGCTCCACACTGATCTTGATGAGTGAGCTGATTGATTGAAAAGAGATCGCTAACAAGAGAGAACAACAATGCCATTAGCTTTATTTGCATTAACCCTAAGCGCCTTTGCGATTGGGACAACAGAGTTTGTTATCGTAGGGTTAATCCCAACGATGGCGATGGATTTAAATGTATCGTTACCTTCTGCAGGGCTATTAGTCAGCTTGTATGCATTAGGTGTTGCGGTTGGTGCGCCAGTATTAACTGCATTAACAGGGAAGTGGAATAGGAAATATGTGCTGTTATCGGTAATGGCATTATTTGTAATGGGTAATCTACTTGCTTGGCAAGCTCCAGGGTATAACAGCCTTGTTATGGCGCGAATTATGACAGGATTAGCACATGGTGTGTTTTTCTCTATTGGGTCAACCATTGCGACTGGTCTTGTTTCAAAGGAAAAAGCCGCCAGTGCTATTGCTATTATGTTTACTGGGTTAACCGTTGCATTAGTCACAGGTGTGCCATTAGGTACATATATTGGTCAACATTTTGGTTGGCAAGCAACCTTCTTAACAGTTGCTTTATTAGGTCTGCTAGCATTAATTGGTAGTGCGCTACTTGTTCCTAACAACTTAAAGCAAGCAACAGCGACTAAACTTTCTACGCAGTTAAAGGTACTTACTCAACCACGTTTATTGTTGGTATATGCGATTACTGCGTTGGGTTATGGTGGTACATTCATTGCCTTTACTTTTCTCGCACCAATCTTGGAGCAAGTCTCTGGTTTTGATGCCAGTGCGGTAAGCTTAATTATGTTGGTGTACGGTGTCTCTGTTGCCTTCGGTAATATTATGGGCGGTAAAATGGCAGATAAAATGGGGCCAATTAAAGCATTAACTATTATTTTCTTTGGCCTAGCGAGTGTGTTGATCATCTTTAACTTCACTGCGTTCAATCCCATTACAGCAGTGTTAACTATCTTAGTATGGGGTGCATTTGCTTTTGGTAATGTCCCTGGCTTGCAAGTTTATGTGGTTAAGTTAGCTGAAAAATATGCTCCCGATGCCGTTGATGTTGCTTCAGGATTAAATATTGCTGCTTTCAATGTGGGGATTGCTTTAGGTGCATGGGGTGGCGGTATTATCGTGGATAACGCTGGGCTAATGCATACGCCCTGGGTTGGTGCTGTGATTGTTGTCATCGCTTTATTGTTAACCCGTTTAAGTGGTGTGTTAGATAATAAGGCTAAGTCGTCAAATACAAGCTCAATACAGTCGAATATGGCTTAATTTCATCAAAGTCGATAGAGGCGAACCCAGCTTATCAACATAAGCTGGGTTTTTGTTTTGTTGCTGGAGACGGTTTGCTAGAATAGCCTTTCATTATCTGGCATTCATTTTTGCTAAATAGCTACTTTCCTTTACTGAGTTTTTGATTATGCCAATAACTGCTTTATTAACCGCTGCCTTAGCGAAACGTGAATTTCTTATTAATAACCTTTCTGTTGAGCAACAACCTAAAACAGACTGTTTTCGTGTTTTTCATGGCACAGTAGAAGGGGTAAATGGGCTTAATATCGATCGCTACGGTGATGCCTGGTTAATTCAAACCTTTCATGAAACCTTAACTGAAGAACAGTTAACAGATATTAAAACGGTATTGTTAAGCGTTGCTGATTTACCTCTGATTTATAACGATAGGTCTAATAAAAATTCTCGTATTATTAATGAATTAGATGAAAAAGCTGACGTTTTTGCGCAAAGTGATCAAGTGATCTCTGAAAACGGCGTGTTGTTTACCAGTAAATTGCGTCATGAAGGGCAAGATCCGCTGTTATTTTTAGATATGCGTGTTGGCCGTGAATTCATGAAAAAGCACAGTCATAAAAAGAGTGTGTTAAACCTATTCTCTTACACTTGTGGAATCGGCACTGCAGCGGCAGTAGGTGGTGCAAAGCGAGTTGTGAATGTAGATTTTTCTTCCTTTGCGCTAGCTGCAGGACGTAAAAATGCGCAACTCAATGACGTAGAATCAGTTTGTCAGTTTATTCAAAGTGATGCTTTCCCTGCACTACGCCAGTTAGCTGGACTTAAGGTGACGAGTCGTAATAATAAAAAGCTACCAAGCTACCCTAAAATGTCTGCTTCACAGTTTGATTTAGTCTTTTTAGATCCACCTCGTTTTGCTAAAAGTGCTTTTGGTACGGTTGATTTAGTTAATGATTACCAAAGTTTATTTAAACCTGCAGTACTAACGACTAAAACGGGCGGTACGATTATTTGTTGTAATAATGTAGCTAAAGTTGACAAGCAAGCCTGGTTTAAAAGCTTAGTGCGTTGTGTTGAAAAGCAGGGAAGAGAAGTAACAGCAGTAGAATGGTTAGACTGTCATGCTGATTTTCCTTCTTTTGATGATAATCATCCATTAAAAATCGTAGCGTTAACGCTTTAGCAGACATAAAAAAGCCGAGTTTAAAACTCGGCTTATATTCCTACATTCGCTTATATTAATTTTCTAATAAACGCTGTGCAGTCGCTTTTACACCAGGATAATCTTGCTCAGGTAGTATTTCAGCCAACTGCAGTAACTTATCTGCTAATGCAGCATCCGATTCCGCTGACACATTGATATGTCCCATTTTACGACCTGCGCGTTGTGCTTTGCCATACCAGTGGCTTTTAACATCACTGATACTCAGTACTTGTTCGCTGATATCCGCTTGCCCTAACACGTTGATCATCACACTGACTTTTTGTAGCTGAGTATCACCTAATGGTAAACCAGCAACGGCACGCATGTGGTTTTCAAATTGGCTACAAGCTGTGCCTTGTTGAGTCCAGTGACCTGAGTTATGTACACGTGGTGCAATCTCATTAACCATTAACTGACCGTCAACATCAAAGAATTCGATGGCCAATACACCCACGTAATTCATTTCTGTAGACAGTTTGTTAAATGCATCAATAGCTTGTTGTTGAATGTTAAGTTCAATCTTAGTGGCTAATGATAGCGTTAATACGCCATTAGTATGTTGATTTTCAGTCACAGGGTAGATCGCAATATTGCCCGCTTTATCACGTGCACCAATCACTGATACTTCACGGTTAAAAGGGATCATTTTCTCTGCGATGATACTATGCGGGAAATTTTCAGTTCCTGCTGCAATAAACTCAGCCATTTCAGACCAAATAGCATCTAACTGATCAACCGACTTTAAGCGCCATTGGCCTTTACCATCATAGCCCGCTTGACAGGTTTTAATCACTAATGGTAAGCCAAGTAACGATACAGAATCTACTAAGTGTTGCTTTTCTGTGATCAGCTTGTAAGGAGCGGAAGGGACGCCTGTTTTGTCAAGCAGTGCTTTTTCAATACTACGGTCACCACCAGCTTTGATTGCTGCTTTACCCGGAAAGAACTTACCGCTGTCATTACATAGAGCAAGTACGTCATCAGGTATATGCTCAAATTCACAGGTGATCACATCAACTAACGCGATAGCTTGTTCAAGAGATTGTTCATATGACTGTAATGTTAGTGGATGAAGCACTTGTTTTGAGCCAACATCATAAGCACGTACGTTTAAGTTTAACGGTGCTGCTTCTAAGCTCATCATACGTGCAAGTTGTCCTGCACCTAATACTAGAATATTCATATTAAACCGCTGGGTCTGGATTAGCTAATACTGTGTCTGTTTGCTTCTGACGGAACTCATCAACTTTAGCAAGCAGTTCTGGTTGTTGGCATGCAAGAATTTGAGTCGCTAATAATCCCGCATTGGCTGCGCCAGCTTCACCAATAGCCAGTGTACCAACGGCAACGCCTTTAGGCATTTGGCAAATTGATAATAACGAGTCAATGCCTTTAAGTGCTTTAGACTGAACTGGAACACCTAATACAGGTAAGCTAGTAAAAGCAGCAGCCATTCCCGGTAAGTGCGCAGCACCACCAGCCCCGGCAATAATTACTTTAATGCCACGCTCAGCAGCACTAGAAGCGTAATCAGCTAGTAGTTGTGGAGTACGATGTGCAGAAACAACACGAGTTTCATATTCAACACCAAAAGAATCCAACATGTTTGCCGCGTGTTCCATGGTCGGCCAGTCAGACTTAGAGCCCATGATAATACCAACTTTCATACATACTCCTGTAATAGGGAATTATTTATAATGCGCGCGATTATATACCCGTTAGCCTACAAGATGCAAAGTTCGACTAGTTAATTAGAAGGGGGAGTTTTGAGATAAAAATATTAAAAACCTCGACATATAATCGTGAAGGTTTTGGTTCATAGAGTCATGGGTCTTGAAGTGACTTAACGTAGACGCTTACCTGTCACTGCATCATGAATTTGTGAGGGATTCTCTAAACCTGATACGGGTTGATTAACTACATAATTCAGTAATGGGTGGTTAGCAAACATCTGCTCCACTTGCTCTCCTGTAATACAAGATTTTTCACCTGATAAATTGGCGCTGGTGGAGATAATTGGCTTGCCAAATTCGTTACATATCGCTTGTACAACAGGGTGTTGAGTAACACGTACAGCTATACTGTCGAAATCACCGCTGACTAACTTAGACAGTGAAGCTTGTACAGGTACAACCCACGTAAAAGGACCTGGCCAAGTCGCCTTAATTTTATCCAGTTGCTCGGAGCTAAGTGATGAAAAGTCAGCATAGTTTTCTAACTGCTCTATATTAGCGGCAATTAAGATTAAACCTTTATGGGCAGGGCGTTGTTTTAAGTCGAGAATTTTTTGAATGGCAAGGTCGCTATCTGGATCACAACCTAATCCAAACACGGATTCTGTTGGATAAGCAATGACACCTTCTGCTGTTAAAGCTGAAAGCGCTTGAGAAAGCTGGTTTTTATTGATTGTCATTAACAGTCCTACTTATTACTGGCTTAAGCCGTTTTAATATCAAACAGCCAATAATTATATAGGCTTACTACGATAACCACACCCTTTTTTAGGACAAAGCATACGGGTAGCGGTAGCGGTTTTTCGTTCAACTAATATTGGCCACTTACACTCAGGGCAGAACTCATTAACTGGTTTGTCATTCACAGCATATTTGCAATCGGGGTAGTTATCGCAAGCATAAAAAGTTTTCCCAAAACGCGATTGTCGGGCAACTAGATGACCTTTTTTGCAGCTTGGGCAAGCAACGTCAGCTTGCGTTTTTTCAGGTTGAGTTGTTTGTTCGGATAGTTGCGCGGTGTGTTCGCAGGTCGGGTAGTCACTACACCCAATAAATAAACCAAAGCGACCTTGTTTTAAAACCAATTCATTTTGGCATAAAGGGCAACTTGTACCTGTGAGCACTTTCTTTATATCACTTTTTTCGTGCAAGGGGCGTAAGTAGTCACACTCAGGGTAGGCGCTACAACCTAAGAAGGGGCCTTGTTTACCATTTCTGATATGCAATGCTGAACCACACTTTGGGCATGGTTCAGTGACTTTTTTATGGTGTGTCGTCAGGCTGCTCATTTAATGAATCAGCCCCTCTTCAAAGTCCATTACCATTGATTCTAATTGTAGGAATGCATCGTCACTTACTGGATCATTAAATAATACCATCAGAATTAACCACTTAACGTCTTCAAGAATTAATTCACCGCTATCTAATGCCATGATGCAGTCGATCACCATTTCACGGGTATGAGTGGTGAGGATTTTGGCTTCTTCTAAGTAATTAATGTAATTACGACAAGTCAGCGAAATTTGACGCTGTTCTTGCTTGTTATAAATACGGTGAGAGGTTGCTTTTTCAGCGGTCGCGCGGCTTTGAGGCTCTTGATTATGCATGTTAGCTAGATTGTCTAACCAAGCTAATGCCTTGGTTATATCAGACTTTTGAAAGCCTTCTTGCATTAATTCATCGGTCACCTCTTGCGTATCAAGCTCCATCGTTTGGTCAACTTGGATATAACTTTCAAAGAGATACATGATAATTTCGAACATAGCTAGCCTTTTAACTTAGTATAACCTTGCGGTTGGACGGTAATTATACCATTTATCTCTAATTCTATTAACTGATTTTGTAAGCTCACCACATCTAATCCACTTCGTGCTAGCAAAGTCTCAAAACTGGTTAGGTTATAATCGATTAATGCCACTAAAGGTGACTGCTTACTTACTGCTGGTGGTACTGTATTACTGGTTATTTTTGGCAACTGTAAAGCCGGAAACTCATTAATAATATCATTACACTCTAAGACTAATTTTGCTCCTTGTTGGATTAATTTTAAGCAGCCGTAAGCTTGTGGATTATCTATTGAACCTGGTAATGCAAAAACTTCTCTGTTTTGTTCATTAGCATAACGTGCTGTGATTAACGAACCACTTTTTACTGAGGCTTCAATCACTAATGTTCCTAAGCTTAACCCTGAAATAATGCGATTTCGTCGAGGAAAGTTACTTGGATAAGCAGGGGTATCAGGCCAAAACTCCGACACTAATAAACCTTGTTCACTAACTTGTTGAGCGAGCTCAAAATGTCGTTTAGGGTAAATGTTATTTAAACCAGTACCTAAAACAGCAATGGTTGAGCCTAGACCTTTTAAGGCGCCTTTATGTGCCATACCATCAACACCAATGGCTAACCCACTGGTAACTGTTAAGCCAATGTTAGACAATTGCTGTGCAAGATCGTGTGCTTTCTCCTGCCCATAGGGGGTACAGCTTCTGCTACCCACAATAGCGATTTGTGGCGCATTAAGCAGTGCGATATTCCCTTTAACAAATAACAACAAAGGGCCACTACTAATTTGCTTCAATAGTGCGGGGTAGTTTGGATCGTCATAACTAATAATATATTGATTAAGTAAAGGCTGATGCCAAGATAAACATTGTTCAATATGCGCTTGGTTAGGATGTAAAAAGGCATTAATTTGCGCTTCATTTAACTTAAGCTTAGCTAATTGTGTCGCATCGAGTTGAAACAGTGATTGGATAGAATAATGTGCAAGTAACGAAAATATTTTACGTTTTTGTATTGCTGGAATAGCATCAAGTGCTATCCAGCAATAAAGAGGATTATTGGTTATATCATCTTCAAATAATGAACCTTGAATAGTAACCTACCTTAATAAAAAGGCTTAAAACGCTAGCCCTTCAATTTTATATGTCGAGCCTATAACATCAGTACCACGCATTAAAATCGCAATACTTAGTTTTTCATAGACTTTAAATACCATTAATTCACCCACACGTTCTGCTGGTAGGGTTAAATCAGGATCACCGATTTGGTCAAAGGCATCACCATCATCTTGATAAATA
This sequence comes from Psychromonas sp. KJ10-5, assembly GCF_055808325.1. Taxonomy (NCBI): domain Bacteria; kingdom Pseudomonadati; phylum Pseudomonadota; class Gammaproteobacteria; order Alteromonadales; family Psychromonadaceae; genus Psychromonas; species Psychromonas sp. KJ10-5. The sequence goes on from NZ_CM147864.1 coordinate 3,214,941, forward strand.
ATGTCATCATTTACCAGAATGGCTTGTCCTGAGCGTAAAATAGAGAACATTGAACCGATCTCTACGTCATCTCGTGACCCTTTATCAATCACCACAACATCCCATTTACCAATTGCTGATGGCCCATTTAACGATGATAAAATGTGACCTTTTAATGATTTACTTACTGGCTTAGGAATGAAATAAGCTGGTAATGTTTCATATTCAGGAATCGGCAAGATTAGGTCACCTTGGCGCGCTTCTCTAGAGCTTCTAATCAAGCTTAGTGGAGTTACCTTATCTGTTTTATCAACATTAGGGCTTTGTGACACTTGCGCTTGACCGATAAAGAGTAGTTCAGAGCCTAAATTTTCGCTATATTTTCCCTTGAAGTTATCGCCTAAACGGTAGATTCCATACAATTTATTCTCATCATATTGGCCTTGACCGTAAAAAATATCACCTTCAAAGAAACGTGGCGAACCAACTGCATCGCCTAATACTTTAGGTGAATCCTCTACTAACTCAGGCGCAATAACATGGTCTTTTGTTAAAAAGGCTGACAATCTATTCAGTGGAATGATAGGAATAGCTTGGTCTTTATCTTGAATGCGTGGTGTTGGAGAAAGCTTTTTAAGGCGTTTACGGGATAGTCGTGGTTCACCATCAACCCAGATAAGATTTAATACATCACCAGGGTAAATAAGGTGTGGATTTTCAATTTGGTTGTTGTTTTCCCATAGACGAGGCCATAACCAGGGACTATTTAAAAACAGTGCTGAGATGTCCCATAGTGTATCTCCTTTTTTCACTGTATATGTTTCTGGATGATCTGCTTTTAGTTTCAGCGTGTCAGCAAGCGCCGTCATTGATAACACAACACCAATGAGGAGCGATGCAATAAGTTTTAATTTCATAACAATCCTTGCTCTGTGATTAATAAAACTGTTTTTTATAATAGGAAATGACTAGAATTAACTTTTTAACATTAATTATGAGAGCGATAATACCATGGCTTTACTCGAAGTATTACATTTTCCAGATGATCGTTTAAGAACGGTTGCTAAACCTGTCGAAGAGATCACCCCTGAAATCAAGCAATTCGCTGCAGATATGATTGAAACCATGTATGACGAAGATGGTGTCGGCCTTGCTGCAACGCAAGTAAATGTACATCAACGTATTGTGGTTATTGATGTCTCTGCTGAACGCAATCAACCACTAGTATTGATCAACCCAACTATTTTAGAAAGTGATGGTGTTGAAATTTCTGAAGAAGGTTGTCTATCTGTACCAGAAACTAATGCTGAAGTGCAACGTGCTGAATTTGTTACTTTAGAATATCAAGATTTAGATGGTGAAACACAAGTTGTTAAAGCTGACGGTTTATTTGCGGTATGTATTCAACATGAATTAGATCATTTAAAAGGTAAACTATTCATTGATTATCTTTCACCGTTTAAGCAAAAGCGCGTTAAAGCAAAATTAGAAAAATTAAAACGTCAGCAGAAAAAATTCTCATAATTATTCATTCAACGGTTTAAGGTTATTTTGTGGAAAAACTAAAACTCATTTTTGCAGGCACCCCTGATTTTGCTGCTAACCATTTGCAAGCATTGATTGATGCTAAGTTTGATATAGTCGGAGTATATAGTCAGCCTGACCGCCCAGCTGGGCGTGGCAAAAAACTCACGGCTAGCGCTGTTAAAGAAGTGGCTTTAGCGAATGATATTGCAGTTTATCAACCAGAAAACTTTAAACAAGCTGAGAGTGTTGAGCAATTAGCTTCATTAAATGCAGATTTAATGATCGTCGTCGCTTATGGTTTAATTTTACCAACTAGCGTGTTAACTACACCTCGCTTAGGTTGTTTAAACGTACACGGCTCATTATTGCCAAGATGGCGAGGGGCTGCACCTTTCCAACGCGCCATTTGGGCAGGCGATAAAGAAACAGGTGTGACCATCATGCAAATGGACGAAGGTTTAGATACTGGTGACATGCTGAAAAAAGTCAGCTGCCCGATTGATGCCCATGAAACTAGTGCCTCTTTATATGCAAAAGTCGCAGAGCAAGCACCGTCAGTATTGATTGATACTATTAAACAGTTACAAGCTGGTGAATTAGTTGCTGAAAAGCAAGACGAAAGCGCTGCGACCTACGCTAAAAAATTAAGTAAAGCAGAAGCTCAAATCAATTGGCAAGATGAAGCGCAATTTATCGATCGCTGTATTCGTGCCTTCAATCCTTGGCCTATTAGCCACTTTCAATGGTCAGGACAAGTAATAAAAGTACACCAAGCTAAACTTATTGACGCTGAGACAACTGCATCAGCTGGCTCGGTAATAAAAGTCGATAAACAAGGTATTCAAGTTGCGACGGGCAAAGGTGTTTTAAATTTAGAAGTTATCCAATTAGCAGGCAAAAAAGCGATGCCTGTCGCGGATGTTTTAAACTCTCGTCATGATCTGTTTAGTACATCAAGCAACTTACTCGAACAAGGTTAATAATAATGAATGTACGTGCGATTGCCGCTAAAGTATTAAATCAAGTGGTAGAAAAGGGGCAATCGTTATCACAAGCATTGCCAGCCATACAACAAGAACTCACACCTAAAGATAAAGCGCTAGTACAAATGCTCTGTTACGGTGTACTACGTACTTTGCCTCGCTTAGATTTCTTTTGTCGCTCATTAATGAAAAAACCATTAACGGGTAAACAACGTGATTTGCACTTTTTAATTTTAGTAGGAATGTATCAATTACTGTATACCCGTATTCCAAGCCATGCGGCAGTAGGTGAAACAGTAAATGGTGCAAAAGCACTAAAGAAACCAGCCTTAAAAGGGATGATTAATGGCGTATTAAGAAGCTTTTTACGTGAACAAGAAGCCTTGATTGAGCAAGCAGATCAACAACCTGCTTTATTATATTGTCACCCAAGCTGGTTAGTTAAACGCCTGCAGGCTGCCTATGGTGAAGAAAAAGCCGCCGAGATAATGACTGAAAACAACCAACAAGCACCGATGTGGTTACGTGTTAATGCGCGTTTTCATGATCGTGAGCAATACCTTGCACTATTAACAGCGCAAGATAAGCAAGCTGAAGGTACTGATAACAATGACAATGCGCTTTGTTTAGAAAGTGCTTGTGATGTTTATCAATTACCTGGCTTTGAAGATGGCTGGGTGTCTGTGCAAGATGGGGCGGCACAGTTAGCGGCACATTATTTAGAAGCGCAACCAAATGAGCTGATTTTAGATGCATGTTCAGCACCGGGAGGTAAAACTGTTCACACATTAGAGCTACAACCTGAGCTTAAACAGATGGTTGCCGTGGACTTTGATGAGAAACGTTTATTGCGCGTGCAGGAAAACCTTGATCGATTAAACCTACAAGCAACCGTGATCCATGGTGATGCCTCTAAGCCAGACGAATGGTGGTCAGGTGAACAGTTTGACCGTATATTATGCGATGCACCTTGTAGTGCAACAGGTGTGATCCGTCGTCACCCAGATATCCGTTGGTTACGTCGTGATAGTGATATCAATGACCTAGTATCATTGCAACAAGATATTCTGCAGGCATTATGGAAAAACCTGAAACCAGGTGGGGTATTATTATATGCAACATGCTCAATTTTACCCGATGAAAATGATTTACAAATCGAACGTTTTTTAGCATCCACTAGTGATGCCTCATTGATTCCTTTATCAAGTAAGGTCAATGACACGGTTTGTCAGCGTCAAATTTTGCCAAATGAGCAAAAAATGGATGGTTTCTATTACGCGAAACTACAAAAAGCGTTATAAAACGATATCAACGACAATAGTCTATCGATAACTAGTGAGACGAAATGAAAATTATTATTTTAGGTGCAGGACAAGTAGGCGCTTCTTTAGCTGAAAATTTAGTTGGCGAAAATAACGATATCACAGTGGTTGATGAAAACCATGAAGCCTTACAAGAGTTACAAGACCGTTTTGATTTACGTGTAATACAAGGTAGTGCGTCGTGTCCTACTACGTTAGGCAATGCTGGAGCAGTGGATGCTGATATGTTGATCGCTGTGACCAATAGCGATGAAATCAACATGGTTGCCTGTCAAATTGCGTTTACCTTATTTAACGTGCCTAAAAAAATAGCCCGTATTCGCTCACAAACCGTGGTGATGCATGAACAAGAGTTATTTAATAAAGATGCCTTTCCAATTGACCACATTATAGCACCTGAGAAGTTAGTAAGTGATTACATTGCTCAGTTGATTGAGTATCCAGGGGCTCTGCAAGTAGCTAACTTTGCTAATGGTAAAGTAGGTTTAGTTGCTATTCGTGCTTATTACGGTGGTTCGCTGGTGGGTAATGCTATTTCAGCATTAAAAGAGCATATGCCTAATATCGAAGCACGTGTCGCTGCCATTTTTAGACGTGGTAAAGCGATTCGTCCACAGGGCACTACGATTATTGAAGCTGATGATGAAGTGTTCTTTATCACCGCCAGCCCAAATATTCGCGCGATCATGGGGGAGATGCAGAAACTAGAGCATCCTTATAAGCGTATTATGATTGTTGGCGGTGGGTATATTGGTGAAAGCCTTGCGAAACGTTTGGAAAAAGAAAATTCGGTCAAACTGATTGAAAAAAACTTCCGACGTGCAGAGCACTTATCTGAAACCTTATCTAATACCATTGTTTTCTGTGGTGATTCATCAGATCAAGACCTGTTATTAGAAGAGCATATCGATCAAACAGATTTGTTTATTACTGTGACCAATGACGATGAAGCGAATATCATGTCTGCGATGCTAGCGAAGCGTCTTGGTGCTCGTAAAGCTATGGTACTGATTCAACGTACTGCCTATGTTGACTTGATCCAAGGTAATATTTTGGATATTGCTATTTCCCCACAACAAGCGACGTTATCCGCGCTGTTAACCCATGTACGTAAAGCCGATTTAAAACACGTTTATTCATTACGCGAAGGCTTAGCTGAAGCCATTGAAATTGTTGCTCGTGGCGATAATATGACATCAAAAGTAGTGGGCAAAGAGATTTCACAATTAAAACTACCAAAAGGAACCAGTGTTGGTGCGATTGTACGTGAAGAACAAGTATTAATTGCCCATGATGATACCGTGATAGAAACTGATGACCACGTGATCCTATTCCTAGTGAATAAGAAGTACATCAGTGATATCGAAAAACTATTCCAACCTAGTCCGTTCTTCCTGTAAGCAGTAAACAATGACTTATCGTCCACTGTTTTTTATTACTGGGCTAGTACTGTCAAAAATGGCAGTGTTTATGTACTTCCCGATGATATTGGCTTTTTACACCGCTACCTTTGGTGGTATGGAATTTTTATTATCGATAGTGATCACTCACCTTGCTTCAATCGTTTTCTTATATTTTGGTGGTGAGAAACAACGTTCTCATCTAGGTGTCAGGGAGATGTTCCTACTCACCACGGGAGTATGGATTCTGGCGAGCTTATTTGCCGCGTTACCCTTTGTATTTATAGAGCATATTAGTTATAGCGATGCCTTTTTTGAGACCATGTCTGGTATCACTACTACTGGTAGTACCGTATTACATGGCTTAGATTCCATGCATCATAGTATTCTACTTTGGCGTTCAATTTTACAATGGTTAGGTGGCGTTGGTTTTATCGTGATGGGGGTTGCGATTTTACCTTTCTTAAATGTGGGTGGTATGCGCTTATTCCAAACGGAATCTTCAGATTGGTCTGAAAAGTCTGCATCTAAAACGCGCCAGGTTGCCTTGGATATTTTAATGGTTTATATCACCCTAACCATCGCTTGTTATATTGGTTATCGTTTATCTGGAATGGAAAATTTTGATGCGGTTAACCATGCCATGACCACTATCTCTACGGGGGGTTACTCAACCTCCGATAGTTCTATGGGGCACTTCTCTCATTTTGCTCATTGGAATGCTATTGTTTTCATGTTTTTAGGCGGCATACCTTTTCTCTTAATGATTAAAAGTATGCAGCAAAAGTCTTTAACACCATTGTGGCAAGATGCGCAAATACAAGGTTTTGCTAAGTTAATTATTGCTTGTACCTTAAGCTTAACAGTCTACCTTGTTAATTCTGGGCAGTTTATGTGGTTAGATGCCTTGCGTTTAAGTATGTTTAATGTGGTCTCTGTCATTACGACAACAGGCTTTGGTTTAGATGACTTCTTAACTTGGGGGGACTTTAGTGTTGTGGTGTTTGCTGGGTTATTATTTTCAGGGGCATGTTCAGGCTCAACATCTGGTGGCATTAAAATTTTTCGTTTTCAAATAGCCTTTAGTTTATTACAACGTCAACTGATGCTACTAATGCATCCACATGCGTTATTCCCTCAAAAATACAATAATCGTAAAGTCAGTGATGAGATTTTACGTTCTTTAGTCGCGTTTATTCTCGCTTATATGGCGACGATTGCTGTATCCACGTTATTGTTAACCGCATTTGGCTCAGAGGCTATGATTTCTCTAACTGCTTCTATAACTGCAGTATCAAATGTTGGACCTGGGTTAGTGCCTGCAATCGGCCCATCAGGTAATTTTGCTGACTTTCCTAATGCATCGAAATGGGTGTTATCGATTGGAATGTTAATGGGACGCTTAGAGATTTTGACCGTTGCCGTGATGCTGACACGACACTTCTGGCGTCGTTAAATTTTTGGATTCCTTCAACTTATATATGCTTCAACATTACGCGTTCGCTGCAAAGGTAAATGATGATTAATCAAAAACATTTAAATACATTTATAACACTAGCGGAAACTCGCCATTTCACTCAAACGGCAGAGCGTTTATTCATGACGCAGCCTGGTGTGACGCAACATATTAAAAAACTTGAGAAGCACTTTAATACTTTGTTGTTAGAGCGTTATGGTAAACAGTTTGAGTTAACCTTAGCGGGTGAGAAACTTTATCAAACTGCATTAACCATGCGTGAGCTAGAAGCGCAGTTAAACGAACAAATTAACCATGATGAAATGACCAAAGGGATATGCTCAATAGCCTGTTCTGGCGCATTAGCTAACCTGTTGTATCCTCACTTTGTTCAACAACAGACTATTCATCCTGAGTTGAGTGTATTTGTTGAAGCTGCACCCAATAAGAACATCATTGCTGATTTGCTAAGTAACAAAGTTGATCTAGGCATTGTGACCATAGAAAGCTCTCATGAACAACTCAAGCAAACCTTAGTGGGAGTTGAAGAGCTACAGCTGGTGTTGCCGGCAAGTGTGAAGCTTGAAGGTGCATTTAGTTTTGAGGATTTGAACCAAATTGGCTTTATCAACCACCCAGACGGACTGCACTTTGCTGAAAAGGTGTTATCGGTTAATTTTAAAGCAGATTATAAAGGTCCAAACAGCTTAACGATTAAAGGTTATGTTAATCAACTGCAACAGATTCTATTACCGGTAGCGAAAGGGGTTGGTTATACCGTCTTAGCAAAAAGCACCGTTGAGCAATTTCAGCAACAATCATTATTGCAAGTCTTACCATTACAGCATGTTATTCAAGATTCGCTGTATTTAACGCAGAAGCGTTACCGTCAGTTACCTGCGCGTTATCAATGGTTTGAAGATACAATCAAAACGTTGTTAAGTGATTGAATTATTGTCGCTATTGGTACGGTTAGCCGGGTCACTTAACTGGTTATTGTCGGCGGTTAACTTATCCGCAATAGGGCGCTTAATAGGTACTCCAAGTCCCTTTAATTGCTCTGCTTGTTGAATCACATTACCACGACCATCACTTAGCTGTTTTAAAGCACTTTGGTAAGTTTTTTGAGCTTTATCTATCTGTGAGCCAACTTCTAAAAAGTTATCACTGAACAGGCGTAATTTATCGTATAGCTTGCTTGCTTGTTGTGCTATCAATTGGCCATTTTTTTCTTGGCGTTCAAAGCGCCATAGATTCTCGATAGTGCGTAGGGCAATCATCAAGTTGCTTGGACTAGCCAGTAAGATGTTATTATCCAATGCCAATTGCACTAAACTTGGATCATGCTCCAAAGCCACAATAAAAGCAGGTTCAACGGCCACAAACAGTAATACATAATCTAAAGTATTCGCGCCAATTAAATCTTGGTAATCTTTTTTCCCTAAGCCTTTAATATGTTGTCTTATCGATAAACAATGTGCGTCAATCGCTTGTTTTTGCTCGCCAACATCTTGGCTATTAAAATAACGTTCATAAGCCACTAAAGACACTTTAGAGTCGATAATGATATTGCGGTTTTGTGGTAAGTTAACAATCACGTCAGGTAAAAAACGTTGGCCTTTACTGTCTTTTAAATTGACCTGAGTTTGGTATTCATGGCCTTCACGTAACCCCGAATTTTCTAAAATACGCTGTAGAACGACTTCACCCCAATTACCTTGCTGTTTGTTATCACCTTTTAAGGCATTCGTTAAGTTTTGTGTTTCTTGATGCATCAAACTATTCAAATTCGCGAGTTGATCGATTTCTCGTTTTAAATTAAAGCGCTCTTTACTTTCATTGATGTAACAATCGCTGACTTGTTTTTTAAAGCCTTCTAACTGCGTGCTTAATGGGTCCAGCAGCTGTTTAATTGATTGTTCATTTAATTGTTTAAACTGTGTCGATTTATCGTTAAAGATACGTTGTGATAACACTTCAAATTGTTGGCTTAACTTCGCTTCAGTTGCCTGTTGATCGCGCAAACGTTGTTCACCTGCTTGTAAGCGAATGTCCGATTCTCTGACTCGTGTTGTTAGTTTATTAGCCTGCATTTGTAAGCTTTCATTATGTAATGATAAATCGCGCACTTTATCTTCAAGTATTTGGTTTTGCTGCTCTTGCTGCGCTAAATGCTGCTCGGTGAGCTTTAAGGTGAGATGTTGTTCTGCCAGTTGGTTTTTAACATTTGTTAGTCTATTGAATACCAATAACAGTAATACGACAAAAATAATGCTTAATATAGCTAATACTGCAAAACTATTGTCGGTCAATAACGCCACAGACATACTAGTATTCCATTTTTTTCAAAGCACTGATCACATGAGGGTTAAGCCTGTTCCAACACAGTAAGAAAGTTAAATAAATACCGATAATGCCCCATTTATGTAAATTCTTACCTTGGTCTAAATCAGAAAAAACAAAAGGTCCATAATAGGTATCTACTATCTCTACATAAATCGCCATAATAATTGGCAAAATCAATACTGTTAATAACTTCCAAACAAGAGATAAGGCTTTGGTGAGTGGATGATTGAGCATGAGACTTCCAACTGAGAATAAATGAACTGTAACTTTAAACAGTAATTTTATAGAAGTGAATAGATAAGTGTAAAAATAGCGATGTTTAAGCGATATCAATAACAAGCATACACGCATAATCTTGCGCTTTTTTACTGGTTATTTTTGTTTTCACGCATATTTGTTTGTGTTTTCTTTTTTATTTGCATGTTTTAGCTGTTTTTATGATGATCTTTTATAATAAATACACTAAAGTATGCGTTAATTAATTTTTAACTAATCATCTGGGGAAGTATATGTGCGGTATCGTTGGTGCAATTGCGCAAAGAGAAGTATCTGAAATCCTAATCGAAGGCCTAAAAAAATTAGAGTATCGTGGTTACGACTCTGCGGGTGTTGCCGTCGTAGATAGCGAAGGTAAACTAACTCGTGTACGCCGTTTAGGTAAAGTACAAGCATTAGCTGATGCAGTTGATGAAATGCAGGCTATGGGCGGTACTGGTATTGCACATACTCGTTGGGCAACACACGGCGAACCTTCAGAGGCGAATGCACATCCACATGTTTCTGCGAATATTTCTATTGTACATAACGGTATTATTGAAAATCATGAACCGCTGCGCACACTATTACAAGAACGTGGTTACATCTTCAACTCTCAAACTGATACAGAAGTGATTGCACATTTAGTGGAGTGGGAACTAAGAAGCTCATCATCACTTCGTGAAGCGGTACAAAAGACCGTTCCGCAATTAGAAGGTGCTTATGGCATGGTTGCGCTAGATAGTCGTGACCCATCGCGTTTAGTGGTTGCTCGCTCAGGTAGCCCATTAGTTATTGGACACGGTATCGGTGAAAACTTCCTAGCATCTGATCAGTTAGCACTATTAAATGTGACACGCCGTTTCACTTATCTTGAAGAAGGTGATGTAGCAGAAATTACCCGTCGTGAAGTGTCTATCTTTGATTTAAAAGGTAATGCCATTGAACGTGAAATGGTTGAGTCTAACGTTGAACACGATGCTGGTAGTAAAGGTAAATATCGTCACTTCATGCAAAAAGAAATCTTTGAGCAGCCAAGCGCGCTAATTAGTGCATTGGAAGGTCGTATTAATGATGACAGCATTGTTGTTGAAAGCATTGGCAATGGTGCAAAAGAGATACTAGCAAAAGTACAGCATGTGCAAATTATCGCTTGTGGTACATCATACAATTCAGGTATGGCTGCACGTTACTGGTTTGAGTCTGTTGCTGGCGTTAGTTGTGATGTCGAAATCGCATCAGAATTCCGTTACCGCGACTTTGTTGTTAGACCAAACAGCTTACTATTAACACTTTCTCAATCGGGTGAAACCGCAGATACATTAGCGGCATTACGTTTGGCAAAAGAGAAAGGTTACATGTCAGCAATGTCTATTTGTAATGTATCTGGTTCTTCACTAGTACGTGAGTCAGACTTAGCCTTTATGACGCGAGCGGGCACTGAGATAGGCGTAGCATCAACTAAAGCCTTTACTACACAATTGGCGGCGATGCTTATTTTAGTAACAGCCATTGGTAAAGAGCAGGGCACAGTCGATGCTCAAAAAGAAGCGGATATCGTACGTGCTTTACATTCATTGCCTACACAAGTTGAAAAAGCCTTAGCATTTGATAAAGAGATAGAAGCTTTAGCGTCTGACTTTGCTGATAAACACCATACATTATTCCTAGGGCGTGGAGAATACTATCCGATTGCTATGGAAGCGGCGTTAAAACTGAAAGAGATCTCTTATATTCACGCAGAAGCTTATGCAGCAGGTGAGTTAAAACATGGGCCATTGGCACTTGTTGATGCAGATATGCCAGTTGTTGTTGTTGCACCGAATAACGACTTATTAGAGAAACTAAAATCTAATGTTGAGGAAGTACGTGCACGTGGCGGTTTACTCTACGTATTTGCCGATGAAAACTCTGGTTTTGAAGCGTGTGACGGAATGAAAATTATTTCACTGCCACATGTTGATCCAATCATTGCGCCGATTTTCCATACAGTACCAATGCAGTTGTTGTCATACCACATTGCGTTAATCAAAGGCACTGATGTAGACCAACCACGTAACCTAGCGAAGGCTGTTACGGTTGAATAGGCGTAAAATATATTTTTCCTTGTTCAGTGCAAAAAGCTTTTTTATCTAATGACGCTACCCTTGGGAGCTGGCTGTTACTAGAGTCATTTGAGAGTGGCTTATCCGTTGCAGTCCTTGAAGGGTGAAATGGACGATTGTTAATCGATTTAATTAGTTATATTTTATTTGAAACTATGCTACATGGAGTAAATATCTTTGATATTATCACTTTATAATATAATGGTGTTTAATGTGATGTTTTTTGAAATGAAAATTATTTTTAATAAAAAGGCTTTTTATGAAGGCGGTTGATTTCTTCTGTGGTGGTGGGGGAATGAGCTGTGGAATGCTTCAGGCTGGCATTGAAGTATTAGGTGGTATTGATTACGAGATTGCTTGTAAAGGTACATATGAGAAAAATATCATCGGAGCTAAATTCATACACGCAGATGTTTTTGAATTAAAAGAAGAAACTATCCAAAATAATTTAGGGTTAGAAAAGAATGATGACAGTTTAATTTTAATAGGATGTAGTCCTTGTCAATTTTGGAGCATTATAAATACAGATAAGAAGAAATCTGAAAAATCTAAAAGTTTATTAGTTGAATTCGAACGCTTTGTTAAATTTTTAAATCCGGGCTATGTTGTTGTGGAAAATGTACCTGGTGTATTGAAACGCAAAGAAGAAAGTGGGCTGGATAAATTTATAACTTGGTTAGAAGTAAATGGTTTTAAAGTCCATTTCGAAATTCATAACACTTATGATTTTGGTGTTCCACAAAATAGAAAAAGATTTACATTAGTTGCTAATCGAGTTAATGATAAACAAGTATTCCCCAAAAAAGTAAAAGATAGAAAAACTGTAGCCGATGTACTTGGCGTAAAGAATGGGTTTAAAAAAATAGAGGCTGGAACTGTAGATGAAACAGAGTTTTTGCATACTGTTTCTAATATTGCTCCGATTACCTTGAAAAGATTGTTAAAAGTTAAAAAAAATGGCGGTAACCGTCTAGACTTCGCTGATGATCCTGAGCTTCAGCTCCCATGTTTTGTAGGTAAAGATAAATCTTTTATGGATACTTTTGGTAGGTTGTCTTGGGACAAACCAGCCAACACAATAACAACTAAGTTTTACAGTGTATCAAATGGGCGATTTGCACATCCAGAAGAAAATAGAGCTTTATCATTAAGGGAAGGAGCAACCTTGCAGTCTTTTCCTAAAAATTACAAGTTTTTTGGTAGTAGTGTGGCTGCTATTGCTAGACAAATAGGGAATGCAGTTCCTCCAGAATATGCAAGGCAAATTGGATTAGCAATAATAGAAAATTATCATGGCAAATTTCAAAACTAGAGCGAGAACATTAGACTTATTAGGTCGTCAACAAATAGCTGGTATTCCAACAGCAATCAATGAGTTGTTAAAAAATGCTCATGATGCTTATGCCGATAAAGTGGATATTGATTACTTTAGGTTAAAAGGTCTTTTCGTATTACGTGATGACGGTATCGGAATGACTAGAAATGATTTTGAAACTAGGTGGTTAACACTAGGAACAGAGTCTAAAACAAATCATCGAAGATTTTCCCCTCCCCCGATAGACAGTTCAAAAACCCTTAGAATACCTATGGGTGAAAAAGGTATTGGAAGATTAGCTATTGCTTCAATTGGTAAGCAAGTTCTTATTGTGACGAAAGCAAAAGGTCACCCTCAAATAACAGCAGCGTTAATTAATTGGCAAATCTTTGAACTTCCAGGACTTAACTTAGAAGATATCGTTGTTCCAGTGAAATCGTTCAGTTCACTACCAGACATGAATGACATTGTTTCGATGAAAAATGAATTAATAAGTTCTATTGATAAACTGTTAGTACAAGATGATATTAGCCAAGAAGAGTATAAAGATATTTTATTAACAGTTGATTCTTTTGATGTCTCACCTAAGGATCTAAATAAACAATTAGTAAGAAGTGAACCTTTTGATGAACTAGATTCCGGAGGAACTTGTTTTTATGTCTCTTCTGTCGAAGATGTTTTAAAATTTGATCTTGATGGCAATTCAAATGCTAAAGATGCCACTAAGATTGAAAAGATGCTAATGGGTTTTCATAATACAATGACTCCCGAACATCCTGAACCTCTTTTAGATATTGTATTTCGAGATTATAGAAGTGAAGATGGTACTTATACTGATGTTATTGATAAAGAGCACTTTTTTACAATTGAAGACTTTAAATTAGCTGATCATCATATACATGGTTATTTTGATGAGTTTGGTCAGTTTAAAGGCTCGATTAAGATATACAGAGAAAAAACGTTTGAACACATCATTAATTGGCGAGGTAATAATCTTAATAAAACAAGTTGTGGCTCGTTTGAGGTTAATCTCGCGTATATTCAAGGTACAAAGAAGGATTCTATTATTGATTTAGAAAATCATTCTAGATTGATAGCTAAAACTGATAAGTTTGGTGGTTTATATGTGTATAAAGATAATATTAGAATATTGCCGTATGGTGATTCTGACTATGATTTTTTAGAGTTCGAAAAAAGAAGAAGTAAACATGCAGCCCAAGCTTTTTTTTCTTATAGAAGAATGTTTGGTGTCATAAACCTATCTCAAACTAATAACTATAAGTTAAAAGAAAAAGCTGGACGAGAAGGGTTTATTGAAGATCATGCCTATAGGCATTTAAGAGATATACTTAAAAATTTCTTTATTCAACTTGCAGCTGATTTTTTTAGAGAAGGGAGTTCAGCAGGCCCTAAAGCAGAAGTTTGGGCACAAAAAAGAGGTGAATTATTTGCTTCTCATCAAGCATTAGAAAAAAGAAATAAACAGGCTAAAGTTCGTAAGGGAAAGTTTGAAAAAGCTCTTGATAAATTTTTTACTGATAACCAGTCTGGACTTATCCTGCAGGAAGTCGAAACTCTTTTTACAGAAGCTGAGCAGTCTTTTAATACTATATATTCTATTAAAGATCATGATCTTGCAAGCCAAAAAATATTAGATTTAGAGTCTGAGGTCAGACAAAAGATAAATGATTATCGTAAATCAATTCTTGTATCCACTCCAAAAGGTTTTTTAGTTAGAGGGGAGTTAAAGACTGATTATGAAACATATATTGAGGAGATGGATCAATTAGAAAGTGGATTATTTTCTAAAACTTTTAGTAAGTTAGATAGGCTTGTTGAGAGTACTGTATCTGAATTGGAAATATCGGTTAGCAAGAGAAAACGCCTTGAGCAAGCTGTTGATTATATTTCTAAAGAAGCGAAACAAATCAATACTGAAAAGAAAAAAAATGCTACTGACTCTGTAGGTGAAATTAATAAACGAGTTAAAGAGCTCACAACTGAGCTAATGATAGACCTTGATGATCAAATAAGAACGGTTAAAGATAAATTTAAAACTATTTCTGTAGAAAATGAAGCTGATATTGATCTAGTTGCTAAGAGGAATGAGTTATCAGAACAAATAACCTCAATTAGTGAGCGAAACACTAATATACTGGACACTATTATTCGGCAATTAGAGGGTATTTATTGGGTAAAAGACGATAATAATAATTACATAACTAATGAACAAATTACTAGTGCATTAGGTGAGGAATTAGAAACTTTACGAGAGAAGGTTTCTACTGATGTTGAATTGAGTCAATTAGGGTTAGCAGTAAGTGTCATTCATCATGAGTTTAATAGTACAGTTAGGTCTGTTCGTTCAAGTCTTAAAGATTTAAAAGCTTGGTCAGATGTAAATGAACACCTCGAAGGTGTTTACAATAATATTAAGATAAGTTTTGAACATTTGGATGGTTATTTAAACTTATTTACCCCTTTAAATCGAAGACTCTCGCGTAAAACTGAAGACATAAAGCTACTTGAAGTTAAAACTTTCTTGATTGATTTATTTAAAAGCCGTTTAGCTCGTCATGAAATATCTTTTAAGCACACCAAAGGTTTTGCTCGCAATCATATCAGAGGCTTTAGATCTTCCTTTTATCCTGTTTTTGTTAATGTTATGGATAACGCTATTCATTGGTTAAATGAAAGTGGCAATGAGGAAAAAACAATAAGACTACATGCTGATGATGATGGTTCTGTTTATATATCTAACAACGGCATTGAAATACCTATACAAGATAAAAAGAAAATTTTTGAATTAGGGTTCAGCCGCAAAGAAAATGGTAGGGGGATGGGATTACATATAAGTAATGAGGTGCTCGAAGCTGCTGGTTATACCCTTAGTTTAGTTGAACCTAGATCTGATTCAAATGTAACATTTAAAATAGCTAAAGTGGTACAGGATGACTGATAATTTTCAAAGCCTATCAAATGAGATAGCAAAGGACTTTCTACAAAGTGTAGTTTTTATAGATGATAAAGCATATTCCGCGGTAGATGGCGCTGATACTCAACATGACTTTGATGCCAAGACAATTACTAGAGGTTTTGCTAGTAATCATAAAATTTGCTCAGTTTTTCAACCAGAGAAAGAAGCTGATATTCAGCTTTTTTCTGATATTGCTGCTAAAGCTGATGTGACAGTTTTAGATTGGCAGATTATTATACAGAACTCTACCGAGTTATCTGCGACAGAAAGCGATGAAGATGATGATGATGACGATATAAGAGGCTCTTACACTAAATGTATTATCAGAAACTTATTAGGCTCCCCAAGTAAGCTAAATAGTCTAAAATTAATATTGGTATACACTGGCGAAACAGACCTAAATAATATAGCTACAGAAATATTAAGTTATTTAACTACTCAAGAAATTAGCGGTTTTAGTCTTTCTGGAGATGATGATTGTTGCGTTGTATCAGGTAGCTGTAAAATTCTGGTTAGGGCTAAGTCTAATGGTGGTAATGGGCGAGGAACACATAATCCTGCTCTACGAGACAAAGAAGTAACATATCAGCAGTTACCAGAGTTCATTAATAATGAATTTGCCAAAATGACTAATGGGCTTTTATCAAATTTTACTTTAAAAGCTTTGACTGTGATTAGGAAAAATTTCTTTCAGGTATTAAATATTTTTTCAAAAAAATTAGATGCTGCGTATTTAACTCATAAATCATTATTACCAAACATTAATGATGCTAATGAACTTCTAGTTGAATTATTAGGAGACACATTCACTTCAATTTTAAGAGTTGAAAATCTTAGCAGTAGTATCAATACGGAGGTAATTGAGCTTTGGATTGAACAATATATCGAAGAAGAAGAAAGAGCTAAGTTAGATAATTCTGGTAAACCTACAGCGGAAAACTTTAGTAGAGATAAAGATATTTTAAAATCTTTACTGGTTTCATCAGAGGATGTTAAACAAAAAATCATTAATGCTTTGATATCTAAAGGAATTAGTGCAAATAGTGCTAAAAATAACTATAAGAAATATGCTTTTAGTTTATTTCATGAAAGCGGTGAAGACGAAAGTTTAAATAGAGATTTTGCATTACTTTGCCAACATAAAGATCTTATTAAATATGACAATCATACCCCAGTATTAACCCTTGGTACTGTTGTCAAAAGTAATAATGAGGAAGGTTCATATTACGTTTGTATTCAGCAGCGTTGCGACTCCGTGAGGGTTGATGAGCAACAGGCAAGAAGATTTCTATTTTTATCATTGTCCATTGTAAATCAAGATAGTAAGTTTGATTTTATAACACCTGGTGGTGATAAGTTAAAGCTTGGTAAATCAATTTACGATATGCGAACCGTTAAATTTTCTGGTTCTTCCGAAGGGACTGTCAAAGCTGAAGACGAAAGTGAAAAAATGTATTTTGTTCCTTTTTACTACTCAGAAGAATTAACAGAAAAATTTGAGTTTATTTTTGAATTAAAAGATCTATATGCCCAACGGATAGTTGTTCAATATAGTTCAAGTTTATCGCGTGTTGGTTTAGATGAGCCAGAGTGGATAAGACTGAGTTAGATAATTATTTAGCTTAATATAAAAAAACCGACGAAAGTCGGTTTTTTGTTTTCTATCATCACTTAACAGTTAATAGCGTGAAATGTCATTACAGCAACGATTATCGAATGATCATTTGCTCGCGCTCTGGACCGACAGAGACCATGCTTACTGGTACGCCCATCAGTTCTTCAATGCGAGTTACGTAGTTTTGTGCTGCGGTCGGTAGGCTTTCAAAGGTGCGGCAGCCGCTGATATCTTCATTCCAGCTTTGCATTTGTTCATAAACAGGTGTTAATGATGCTGTTTGTGGCCAAATTGGGTTTTCTGGGTGTTGCCCTTCATAGGCAACACAGATTTTTAAATCAGCCATGCCTGATAAACAGTCGATTTTTGTTAAAGCAATTTCAGTTGCTGCTTGTAACTCAACACCATTGCGTGTTGCTACTGCATCAAAGAATCCCATATCACGTGGGCGACCTGTTACTGCACCGTATTCATTAGCACTTTCACGGAAGTTATCTTGATGCTCCATGGCTGTTACTAATGTGCCTGTACCTACTGATGAGCTAAATGATTTTGCGACGGCAACAACACGTTCAGGGTATAGCGCAGGTAAACCGCTACCGATACCCGCATAAGCGGCCGTCACATTCGATGATGTTGTCCAAGGGTATTCACCGTAGACTAAGTCTCTGCCCGCACCTAGTTGCGCTTCAAATACTAGGTTAGCCTTTTCTTTTTGTAACGCTTTTAGTGGCTCTGTGACGTTGCAAATGAATTGACGCCAAGGCGCAGTCACTTCTAATAGCCAGTTAGTCATCTCTTCTGCTGTTTGATTAAACTCATGATCAGGGTACAGCGCTTTTAATTGAGGTAATTTCCAATCTAGTAGGAATTGAATACGTTGTTGTAGTACTTCAGGTTGTTTTAACCAACCCACTAGAATGCCTTTTTTCATCACGCGGTCACCGTAAGCGGGTGCGATACCTTGTCTTGTTGAACCGTAGGCTGCATCACCAAGACGTTGCTCTTCTAGCGTGTCTTCTAAAGCGTGTAACGGTAAACATAGTGTTGCGCGGTCTGAGATAGATAGTTTTACATCAATATTTGCTTGTTTAACTTCATTGATTTCTTCAGTTAATGCAGAAGGGCTGATCACCATGCCAGGGCCAAGTACCGCTAAGCAATTTGGGTTAAAGATGCCACTTGGTAACTGGTGTAATTTGAAGGTACCGAAGTCATTTACCACGGTATGGCCAGCGTTATTACCGCCTTGGAAACGAATACTTGCGCTTGCATCTTCTGCTAAAAAGTCAACGATACGGCCTTTACCTTCGTCGCCCCAGTTTGCGCCTACAACCACTATTGATGTCATGCTTTACCCCTTGAATGATGAAAAGGGTATGCTACATAATCAATGTTAATATGATAAATTAATAATAGTTATTACTTTAATAAGTAACTCATATAATTTGTTGTGTGTTAAGTTGAATGAGGACGTGATCTTATGCTTGATATTAATTGGTTAAAAACCTTTGTAACTTTAGCGGAGTTACAACACTTTGGTAAATCAGCTATCGCGCTACATATGACACAACCTAATGTTAGTTTGCATTTAAAACAGTTAGAGAAAGTGACACGCACTAAGTTGATAGAACGTAGCCCATTTCGGTTAACACAAGCCGGACAGCGTTTATTGAAAAGCAGTCAAAAAACCTTGCAGGAATTGAAGGTTTGCCAAGCAGATATTAATGCCTTGAATGAGCTTCACCAAGGAACATTGACCATTGCTGCTAGTGATATTATTTCTAGAGCTTTGCTGATTGAACCTTTTCAGTTATTTAAACAAGCGTATCCAAATATCGATCTGGCTTTATTTAATACGACTTCTTCACAGGCTTCATCATTAGTGAAAAGCGCAGATGCTGAATTAGGCTTTGTGATCGAGCAAAAAGAAAGTTTACCTTTACATTTTAGTGAGTTAAAAGCGGTACATTGGTGCGCTGTTGGACATCAATTAGCTTTAGTACAAGGCGAGGTGGTACAAAAAGATAGCGCTGACCTGCCGACTTTAATTTTACTAGGTCATGATACAAGAACTCGTGATTTGATTGATCATGCTTTGCCTTCTTTAAATATACCGCGTTATCGGATCATGGAAGTGGGGAGTGTCGATGCTCAATTAGACTGGGCTGAAGCAGGATTTGGTACGGCGATTGTACCTGATTTCTCATTAGACAGCAGACCTCATTTAAAATCGGAAGTGGTGACTTTAGCCGACTTCCCTTGCACCAGTTTGGGGTACGTGGTGCGTAAAAACCAAATTTTATCAAAAGCAGTTAAGCATCTTTTAAGGTTGGTGGGTGATAAGATCACAACTTAATGCTGCTATCTCATCATGCTAATAGTATTGTTGTAAGTGTGGCATATGGCGCGTCATTTTCTTCAATTTACATTTTAAACTAAGCCATTTTTGTGATTAACCATTTAGCGCCTTTACTTAATGATGGAGTCAAACAGTGTGTGGCTTATTGGCTTCTTTATGGCAGCTTATAATAAACACAGTTTCTACCTAAGGCTTTGGCTTTATACAAAGCCTTATCAGCAGCATTGATTAGTTTATCTAAATCCCATTTATTAAATGTATCTGTATGTACTACACCAATGCTTACAGTGAAACTAATATGGTGACCTGCAAATTGGTTTTTGCTGGCTTCGATACTGCTGCGTAACTGCTCTGCTAAATCAATTAATTGCTTATGTTCAATACCTGCACAGGCGACTAAAAACTCTTCTCCTCCCATGCGAATTAGCTGATGCTCACTTGAAAGTGTCTCTACAATAATTTTCACCATTTTTTGTAAACCTAGGTCACCAACATGGTGCCCATAGTTATCATTGATCAGTTTAAACTTGTCGACATCAATGGCTAATAAGCCGCCTTTAAATGAAGCTTGTTCAAATAAAGTAGGTAATTGGATATCTAAGGCTCGTCGATTATTACAACCTGTTAGCGGGTCGGTATTAACCATGTTTTCTAATTGCTCAGACTGTTCTTTAAGTTTGGTTTGATTAATTATCAACTGTTGATTCATTACCGTAACATCGGTGATATCGTAAATGGTGCCTACTAAATAAACGTCTCCACTGGCCATCGTAAGGCGGCTTTTTCGAGTGATCACTTCACGTTGATCTCCGTTACTATCAAACACCGATTCATAGGCTTCATCTATTTCACCGGTTTCGAGTACACGCAAATCGCCGCCATTACATTGCGCAACTTGTCGATCAACAAATACTTCCTTATCTAGTTGTCCTAACACATCTACTCGATTAACCTGGAATAATGCTTCAAAGGCTTTGTTTATGAAAATATATCGAAGGTGGCTATCTTTGATTAGTACCGGGGTAGGTAAAATCTCCATTACTTCTTTAAATAAAGTAAAATCAGTAACTTGATGCATTGAAAGGCCCCTAGACTGGATATCGATGTAGCTGGAGAGTTTAAAATAATGGCAATTATTACAATGTAGCTACAATTACCGTTAAATCAAAAAATATAACTTTAGTGTTATATTCTTGACTATGTGCTAAGTCTTATCAAGAGGCATGTAACGAAATTATAAATTAAGTTAACTTTCTAAGCGGTTTCTCCCTCTTTTTTTAGCTTTATAAAGCATATTGTCTGCTTGGTGAATTAATATTCTTTCATGGGCTCCAAAGCTTGGGTAGATGGTTGATAAGCCAATACTAGCGGTTAAATAAGGTTGAGTAGTAGAACTTGGGTTAGCTATGTCTAGGTGGGCTATCTCTTCTAAAAGACTGATCAGTAATGCTTGTGCTTCTGTTATTGAAGTATTACCTAAAACAATAGCAAACTCTTCGCCACCATAACGAGCACAGATATCACTTGAACGATTAACAAATTGTTTAAGTAACTGTCCTATCTTTATTAAGCATTGGTCACCATGTTGATGCCCATAGGTATCGTTGAGTAATTTAAAATGATCTAAGTCGATGATTGCTAGGCTAATTGGTAACTCTAACCTTAGGCATCTTCGCCATTCCGCATTTAAAAACTCATCAAAATAACGGCGGTTGGCAATATTCGTTAAGCCATCCATTCTAGCTAAGTTTCTTACTTTTTCTTCGGCAGTTTACGTTCACTGATATTATGATGGGAAATAACAAAATAGGGAACTTGTTCAAATACAAGGGGGGTTACTCGCATCATAAACCAACGGTTTTGTTTTGGACTATGGCATGGATACTCGAAATAGAAGCTTTCAATAGTTTGGTCAATAACACTTCTAATACCTTGTGCTACCTGAGCTCCATAGTCATCGTGAACTTCACTGGCTTTATCGCAAGCTTCAATATAATTAACACCTAGCCACGTTTCTTTAATCAAGCAACCATTTTGAGCAGCAAACGCCGTCCAGCTTTTATTCACATATTGGATCGTACCTGTACTATCAATTACCGTAATATGGTCTGCTATTGAATCCAGTATTAAGCTTAGAAATCCTTTAATATCTTTCATGCGGTTACTCGCTATTTTGTATCTTTCATCCTGAAAAATACCCACTAACTTTATTGTTTACACTTAATTACACCATTGACGCTCACAGGGAACTCCGTCATGGTTCCCATCCATTTTAGTATTAGGGCAGTGCTCAATAAAGAACGTTGCTTCTTCACATGAATGCATTTCACTGCAATACTGACGACCATCACATGAATATTGCTGTTTATGGCTCTTAAAATTACTTAATTTTACAGGTTTATTTAGCTGTTCAATATCTGCATTGGTGATAACAGGGACGTTGTATTTTTGATAAATTTGGTTTGCTGCGATACCAATCAATATTAATATTAATAGTTTTTTCATCTTTTCAAAGTACCTTCATTTTTATGAAAAATGTAGATTACCTTTGGCATTAAAAGATGCAATTATATTTTTTGTTTTATTTTGATGTAACTATAATTAAGATCTGTAAATAATCAATTGGTGGTATCTTTTTTGTTTGGGGTGTATCACGCAAATGAGTTATAAAATATCCAGCTATTGCTCTTTTCCATCTTGGATTAACATTATAAGTACATAACTTGTAGGTAGTAGACTAAAGTAATTTTTACTGGGTATATGTTTTAAATATATCAATATCTCTGGCAATTGAAGGCGCTTGGAATAGGTAGCCTTGTGCAAAATCACATTGTTGACGGCGGAGGATTTCTAGTGATTTTGAGGTTTCTACGCCTTCTGCGACAATTTTCATATCTAGTTGTTTGCCCATGGCAATAATAGTAGAAGCGATGGTGTCATAGTTAGTTACGAAGCTTTTATCGATTTTTAATATGTCAAAAGGCAGGTTTCTTAGGTTACTAAGGCATGAGTAACCTGTTCCAAAATCATCCATTAATAGTCTCACACCCATCTCAGACAGCTCATTTAATGTTTTTAAGAAGTGTTCATTCTCAGTGATGATCATGCTTTCTGTTATTTCAAGGTCAAGACAGTGATATGGGATCTCAAATTCTGTGATCACATTTTGCACGAGTTGAGAAAAGTTAGGATCAAATAGTTGATAAGGAGAGACGTTAACCGCCATATTGAGGTTTTTAGCGCCACTATCTCGCCATATTTTATTTTGTTTACAGGCTATTCTGAGGACCCATTCACCTATCTCTACCATTTGTCCTGAATACTCTGCGATGGGAACAAAAACGTCTGGTGATATAACGGTTTCTTGGTCTAGTTGCCAACGTAATAGTGCTTCTGTTCCTTCAGTGGCAAAGGTGTTTAAGTCAACAACAGGTTGGTACATGACCTGTAGTTGGCCTTTGTCTAGTGCATAGCGTAATTTTGATT
The DNA here is from genome assembly GCF_055808325.1 of Psychromonas sp. KJ10-5. Lineage (NCBI taxonomy): Bacteria > Pseudomonadati > Pseudomonadota > Gammaproteobacteria > Alteromonadales > Psychromonadaceae > Psychromonas > Psychromonas sp. KJ10-5. Next base: position 3,238,069 of record NZ_CM147864.1, read on the forward strand.
CATGGGATAGTCGGCGAGTGTGTTTTTGACTAAAGCTGTTTTTGTAAAAGAGGTATTGATTTTTACCTTCTTTTTTCGCTTCATACATGGCGGTATCAGCATATTTTATTAGATTTTCTGCTGTATTGGCATTTGTAGGGTAGATTGAAATACCTACGCTACCAGTTACGTATAGTTCTGTATTTCCTAAAAAAACTGGCTTTGAGATAGCCTTTACCAACGATTCTGCTACGCGCTTTATATCTTCAGCATTGGTGAAATGGCTTAGAGCGACAAATTCATCGCCACCAAACCTAAAGACAGAGTCATGAACTTGCATTGCTTCAGATAAACGGTCACTGATTGTAATGAGTAACTTGTCACCTTGAGCATGACCTCGGGTATCATTGATATCTTTAAATCGATCAAGATCAATAAAGAAGACGGCTAGTCTTTTTTGGCCAGCTAAAGCAATGTATTGATTTATTTTTAGATCTAACGCATTACGGTTTGGTAATTTGGTTAGTGCATCTCTATTGGCTTGTAAACGATTTCGTTCTTCACTGACCATTAGTTCATTACTGGTTTTTTGCATTCTTTTTACTATCTTTAAAATTGCTTTAGCAATAGCGAATGCTATTAAGAAAAAAGCGATAGATAGTGTGATAACCGCTGTTTGAGAGGACTTTGTAATAAATGAAGTGAGTTTATCAACGGGTTTTATAAACTCAACGGAGTTAATTCTAAACTGCGTGTAGCTATCATTTAATTGTTTTTTTATTGTATTGTGATTGATTATACGTTCTTCGAATAGCACGATATTTTTTAATAGCTCATCAGCCACATCGATATCGTTTTGGCATATTGTGACAATACTTTGCGTATTGGTTAGCTCCATTAGCAAAAGATCTAATCGTCCAGGTATTGCTACACAGGTCGTTGGTTGAGCTTTAATGTTGTTAACAACTTCTTTGAGTACAGTTGTATCTGGAATACCATTTTTACTCTTGTTAATTAGCTCATTAAGCTCTAGAACGTAATTGAAGTGCAGGCTATTGAGCTGGTGAAAGCGTGATACTTCTGAGACTTTTAAAGTACTAATACCCACGATTGTAGAAAAAAGAGTGATAAGAAGCATTAAAATAGTGAGTTGTTTATTTATTGTCATTATTAGCTTCTTTATCCATTGCGTGTTGTCATTCTAATTGATTGTTATCGTTGGCATTATTTAGGATATGCTATTGACTATATAAGCTAATCAATAGCTATTCACCAATATATATCTCTTTGAGTATAAACAGTTCGTTCTTCCATTCAAGTTTCAATACACTATTTATTACTATCTTTTTGATAATTAATATATTTCATTATTGATCCTTAACTAATCAAATGCGTATTAATTTTTAATTAATTTAAATATACCTGAAATTATTTTTAGCTTCGGTAGGTCTTGTTATGGGAATGGTGTTTATTACGTGAGAGATTTATGAAAAAACTAATAGGGTTGATACTGTCAACATCGATACTTGGTTTTACGCCTTTAGCAAATGCTGATAAAGCAGTATTAGCAGGTGGTTGTTTCTGGTGTATGGAGTCAGATTTTGAAAAGTTACCTGGTGTTACCGATGTCGTATCGGGATTCACTGGAGGAACAGTAGAAAACCCTACTTATAATGGTAATCATCGAGGCCACTATGAAGCGGTGGAGATCACTTATGACCCAGAAAAAGTGAGTTATCAAGATATCTTGGATCATTATTGGGTAAACATTGACCCGTTCGATGACAGAGGTCAATTTTGCGATAAAGGACATAGTTATTTAAGTGCGATTTTTGTTGCTAATGAACAAGAGCGACAGTTAGCTGAAAAGTCTAAACAAGCGGTGATTGATGAATTTGCAGATCAACAAGTAGTTACACCGATTCTTGATGCTAGTACCTTCTATCCTATTAAGGGCAATGAAAGTTACCATCAAGATTTTTATAAAAACAATCCAATCCGCTATAAAGCTTATCGCTGGAACTGTGGTCGAGACCAACGTTTACAAGAAATTTGGGGTGAAAGAGCGACTCATAGCTAGAGCTCTATATATATAACGCAAGTGACTATTTAGCTGCTTGCTACTGTTTATAACGCAAGTGACTATTTAGCTGCTTGCTACTGTTTACAAGGCAAGTGACTATTTAGCTGCTTGCTACTGTTTACAAGGCAAGTGACTATTTAGCTGCTTGCTACTGTTTATAACGCAAGTGACTATTTAGCTGCTTGCTACTGTTTATAACGCAAGTGACTATTTAGCTGCTTGCTACTGTTTATAACGCAAGTGACTATTTAGCTGCTTGCTACTGTTTATAACGCAAGTGACTATTTAGCTGCTTGCTACTGTTTATAACGCAAGTGACTATTTAGCTGCTTGCTACTGTTTATAACGCAAGTGACTATTTAGCTGCTTGCTATTGTTTATAACGCAAGTGACTATTTAGCTGCTTGCTACTGTTTATAAGGCAGATAACTACAGCCTAGTTATCTGCCAATATTATTACCTCTTGAAAATCTTCCTTATTTATTTCAATAATAACCTTCATATTTTTTGTTACTTGTTTCTCGCTGCTTTGGTTATGCGTTTATGACATTAGTAACGAATAATTTATTCTTAAAATTACACTTGTAGATTTAGCGCTTCTCTGTATTATTCTATTTGGATGTCTATACGGCTATATGATTTTAAGGGAGTGGAATATGTTTAACAAAAAATTAGTAAAGTTATTTTATGTCTTACCATTAATCTTTGGATTAACAGCATGTGGTGAAACGGAAAAAAGTGAAGTGATTAAAGTTGGCGCAACAGTAGGCCCCCATGCCGAAGTGGTAGAAGCGGTAGCTGAAGAAGCTGCGAAACAAGGCTTACAAGTTGAAGTGGTTATTTTCTCTGATTACATTACACCGAATGCAGCACTAGCTGATGGCAGTCTTGATTTAAACAGCTACCAGCATTTACCTTTCCTGAATAACTTTAATAAAAACAGTGAACAAAAAATCGTGTCGATCGGCCATTCTATTTTAATGCGTATGGGTATCTATTCGAATAAATATAAATCAGTGGCAGATTTACCAGATAATGCTCGTATTTCTATACCTAATGACCCAACGAATGGTGGACGTGCATTATTATTATTAGCTGACGCTAATTTGATTACTTTAAAACCTGATGCGGGTGCAAAAACGACAGTTTACGATATTGTTGAAAACCCAAAAAACTTTGAGTTTGTCGAAGTTGAAGCGGCTCAACTACCACGTACACTAGATGATGTTGATGCTTCTGTCATTACCATGAACTATGTGATGTCAGCTGGATTAAGCCCACAAGAACAAGGTATTTACTTGGAAGCCAAAGATGCTGAGTTTGCGGTAATGAATATTGCTGCTCGTGCACAGGATAAAGATAATGCAACTTACAAAAAATTCGTTGAAATCTTCCAGTCTGAAGCAACACGCCAGTTCTTAGAAAAAACCTATAAAGGGACTATTGAAGCTGCTTTTTAAATTCTGATTTATTGACGCTATTGTTTGTATATAGGCAGTAGCGTTTTTCTATCGGTTCTCCACAATATTTTCCATCTGATTATTCTAATCATTTAAACACCTCTTTTGTTCCTTTCCGATAGAGAGTAATCTAGGCTTTATCTTCCATAAGATGGATGAAATTTCATATATATTAATAAAATAAGGCTCCTATGATAAAAGGCTGGATACAAATTATTATTGGCGTAATGCTTTGGGCTGCAGCCATCTCTGTGGGAATTACCTGGATTGGTTTCTGTTTTGGTACTGTCATTATTGGTATTTTATTGCTGTTTTTTGCACCGCGTATTTTGATTTTTCCGACCTTATTTATTGGTACGTTTGCTAATGGTTTTTTATTGGTTGGTTTAGCCACTATTAAGCGTACTAACCGTGATAAGGATATTATTGATGTTGAGGCGGAATGGGTGAAAACTGACGAAGATGATGATCATGTGATACAAGCTAAATTAGAAGATAAACGAGATCAGGGTTAAGGCTAAGCTATTTAAACGAAGGTTGATAAATGGATATTATCAGAAGCAAGCAGTTCACTGCATACCGTGCTTGGGGTGCTAAAGATATTGCCAATATGAATGGTATTACTACGCGCTTACATTGGACAGACCAAGCTTATAAATGGCATGTTAATGATGGCGAAGAGGTTTTTGTCGTGCTCGACGGTGTTGTTGAGATGCATTATAAAGAGCAAGGCATCGAGCAATCCGTACTATTAGAAAGCGGGGATATATTTTACGCAAGTATAGGCACTGAACATGTCGCTTCTCCTATTGGTGAAGCAAGAATTTTAGTCGTAGAAAGTGAAGGCAGTGTTTAACTGTTTTGGTTAATGTTCACTCATTAATAAGTTAACGCACTCTTCTCGAGTAACTCCATTTAAAAAGCATTGTTTAATTTTCTGCTCTTGTTGAGTACTTAGCATGAAGGGGCTTTTTTGGCTACTTTCACTAATATCTCGAATGATACGACGACGGTAAATCGCTAAACGATTACGGTGAAATAAAAAGCTAGAAAGTGCAAATACGACGACACCACAAACAATATAAAATATGAGCATTGGTTTCTCCTGTATCTTTTTATAATGCTCATACTCTCTTACATTACCTATTTATTCAAGGATCAAACATGTCACTGACAAGTGTTTTACGTTTAGTTTTATTAGCGTCCATCTGGGGTGGTTCGTTTTTGTTCATGCGTTTAACGGCAAATAGCTTAGGCGCCGCATATCTTATTGAAGGTAGGGTATTAGCCGCTGCATTGTGTTTATTATTGATCAGTTATTATTTACGTAGAACATTAGCTTTTATGTCGAATGTTAAACACTTTTTTATTGTTGGGGCGTTTAATACGGCTTTTCCTTTTTTGATGTTTGCTTATGCAGCACAAACATTAAATGCCTCAACACTGGCGATTCTGAATTCTACTGCACCTTTATTTGGAGCGGTGATTGCGAGTATTTGGCAAAAAGAGCGTATTAAATTAAAAGCGAGTATTGGTTTGTTATTGGGGATAATTGGTGTGACTGTGTTAGTTGGTCATCAAGCCTTAACATTAGGCGAGCAAGGTGTATGGGCTATTTTAGCCTGTTTAGCAGCTGCGATGATGTATGGATTTTCGGCTAATTACACTAAAGTTGCACCGGTTGTTGCTCCTTTTGAAAATGCTCATGGCAGCATGTGGGCTGCGGTGATTGTAGTCTTGCCTCTATTACCTTTGATCCCAATGCGTGACCCAATCACCTTGCCAATTAGTCTATCTGTATTGACCTTAGGTATCGTCTGTACTGGACTTGCTTATTTATTATACTTTAGATTAGTCAAAGATGATGGGCCTGCTTCTGCTTTATCGGTGACCTTTTTAGTGCCATTGTTTGGTATTTTATGGGGATCGTTATTTTTAGGTGAACAGATTGGCCTTAATACATTATTAGGAGCTTTATTAGTCGTTGCGGGAACAATATTAGTGACGGGGTTTTCTTTTAAAAAAGCACTTAACTCTACAGTAAAAGTCTAAAGTAATTGCATAACGCTTTTGAATAAGCGTTATGCAATGCATGTTATGCATGTTATGCAGGTTTAAAGGTGAGTTTATATTCTCCTAAACCTTTGTAAGTAATGCCCATTGTATTGATTGGCACTTCAATTGCGCCGGCGTAAGAGCCTGTAATAATTGCTTGTCCTTTTTTGAAGCTAACACCACGCTCACGCATAAAATTGATTAACCAGTAAACCGGTTTGTGTGCGGAAAGGTTAGGGTGCTTTCCTTCATATTCCGTTATAGTGGTTTTACCGTCTTCGCCTATTGTTTCAAAAGTAATATCAATCGTCCCTGCTTGATATGCTTGTTCTTTACTGATCTCTGGACCAACAAAAATTCCTTGGTTGAATAAGCAGTCTGCTAAATTATCAAAGAAAACACGATTATCATCAGGCAGGTAACGACGCTGCATTAACTCTAAAGCCATGTGACATGAGGCAATTGCACCGTCAATTTCAGTTTCAGAGTAAGCGTTATCACGAGCAGGTAGGTCTTGCCCTAATACAAACGCAATTTCTGGTTCGATAAGGGTTTTACCTGGTTCAGTTGACTCTACTAAGCAGGTATCACCTTGTTGTACTGTACCTTCTAAAACAGGCGCAACAACCATTTGTTCTGGGTTAAGAGGTACTAAACATTTCCATCCACCAATTCCTTTACCACTTTCTTGTACAGTAGCAAATTGAATTGCTAGTGCATCGTCTAAGTTGGTAGGACGAATTGCTTCTGCAAGCAGATCACCTTGTATGTTGGTTTTACGTCTTGCTAATAGTTCTTGTGCAGCTGCTATACAAGCTTCTAGGGTTAATGCTTTAGTCATATTCAGTCTCTTTATCAGGTTATTGAAAGTGAGTTGTTGAGCACATAATAACGACAATGAAGTGAAAAAGTTAGTATTTGTATGACTTTTTAAAAAGTTTGCTAGGAAGCGCAGATTTATCTGAATAAGAGAGAAGTTGTTATGGGAAAGTAAAGCCTATTAACTAAGTTAGTTAATAGGCTAAGTACACTATTTTTCGTCGTCAATTAAGAGTTGTGTTGCTTGGATATTATGTTGTTGTAAAAACCCTAGCAACTTAACCATATATTGTACATCTGATGTTTTGTCAGCAGCGATGATCCATTCGGTATCTGGTTTCTCTTGTACCGTTTTAATTAAATGATCCTGAAAAGCTGCCCAATCAGGTAAGGTTTCCCCATCGATTGCCCAACGCGGCTCTGCTGCCAAGATATTAATAGTAACGGCTTTGTTATCTACAACCTGTACAGCACTTGTATCTGTTGTTGGTAAGTCAACCTGTAGCGATTGTAGTTTGATATTGGCAGAGAGCATTAAAAACACCATCACGATAAAAATAATATCTAATAACGGTGTTAAATCTACCTGTACTGATTCAGATTCATTTTTAGCTTGGCTGCGTATCACGATCGTACTTCCTGGCTAGTCGATTTAGGCTTAGGTGCACGTTTTTGATCTGGGAAGTCCACACCTTGCAACCATAAATTACAGAAGTTAAGCGTAAACTCTAGGCGGTAAGTGACTTTATCTGCCCATAATCCTAATAGTTGTGCACCGCAAATTGCAGGTAGAGCAACTAGTAGACCAGCTGCCGTGGTACGCATAGCAATGCCTAATCCATCAGCTAGGTCATTAGGGGTTACTGAACCTGTTGTTAATGCAATCGCTTTAAACATTTCGATTAAACCTAGCACTGTACCGAGTAACCCTAAAAGAGGGCTGATCATACCGATGAGCGCTAACATTTTTAAACCGCTACGTAGCTCTTGGCGTTTATCTTGTACCCAAATACTTGCGGTATCTTCTCGTAATTGTTGGCTAAAGTGTTGATGAGCAAATAACATCGACATGCCACGTTTTGCTAAGTTTTTTTCAGTTTTTAAGCGAATACTTAGAGATTGTAATTTTTCAGGTTGTTTAGGATCATGGTGCTCTAATATCTTAATAATCTCTTTTTTACTCAGAGAACCAGAGCTAATTAATTTCAAAAGTCGTTCACTGATGATCATTAAGGTGAGTACAGAGCAAATGATAAGAGGCCAAGTCATTAAGCCTAGTTGTTCTTGTAAAATAGTAAATAAGGTCATGATTAATCCAGTTGGAAGCTAATAGGTATGTAGATACGGTGTGCAATACGTTTGCCGTTAACAATATGAGGAGAGAACTCCCAGTTTTTGATGGCTTTTAAGGCTGCTACATCAAGTACTTTTGCACCCGATGAGTCTTTTAATAATAATTTAGTCTGCTTGCCTTTTTCATCTAACCACACTTCATAGGTAACAGTACCTTCTATTCCTCTGCGTTTTGCCATGCGAGGGTACTTAGGTGGTGTAGGTGTACTTAAAAAGCGACTTTTTTGTATTAACTGCGGCTTGCTTTGTAGTTCATTACTTTGTTGTGCCACTTTTTCTTTAGTGATTTCGATTTTATCTTTGATCACTGGAGCCGGAGGAGCTGGTGTCGATTTCACCACTTCTTTGGGTGGTTCTGTAATTTTTTTCGGCTCTTCTTTAGAAATTGGTTTCTTTTTAACTACCTTTTGTACTGGCTTAGGCGTTTCTTTTTTGATCTCTTTAGGTTTGGTTTTTTGCTTAACAATACGCTTTTTCTCAGTCGGTTTGACTGGTTTAGCTGCTACAGGTTTAGGTGTTGGTTTGACGACTTCTTTTGCTTCCACAACTGGTGGTGTTGGCGGCTCGACTTTTTTAGGTTCAACTTTGGCTGGTTTAGTAAAGCTAATGCTGACACTTTGCGTTTGTTGAGCAAGTGGAATGGCCATTGCAGGTTGTTCAAGCAAAGGTGCAAAAATAAGGAAATGGATCGCTACTGATAACAATGCTGCACAGAAATAACGATACATAAAAAAACACTCCAAGAATAGATAATTAGCGTAACGATACCTATTATCAACTAAAATTATTTTGATATCAATTATCATTCACAAAAAGTTCAGTTGTAGTGAAGTCATGAGTGTTAATTTGTTGCTTAAATATTGTTTTTGTTTCAGGGGAAACATTTCTAGTTTACAGATAGGCTTAGCTGTTAAACTACAGCAATTATGCCCTTTTAGATTGCTTGGAAATTGTTATGTCCTCTGTTGTACTTAATACCCTCGAAGATTTTTACCATTTATTATCACAAAGCCTTGAGAATAATCAGCTGGTGAAGTTGTTATTAAGTAAATATAGAGGGGCGGATAAAAGCTTAAATCGTATTAATATCCGACCAATTACCTTACAAAGTGAGTCGGTATTGAGTTTTGTTTATGAACATCAAACGAATCACATTACTAAAAATCATTCTCACTCAGTGGGACTCAATGAAATCAAACAGTTAATTGGCGAAGACTTTAAAAGTGCCTATCTGACATTAGCAAATGTTGAAGTACAAATTGAGTTTAGTAAGAAAGGTAAACTTAAAATATCTCAGCATAAAGCAAAACAAACACATGCAGTGGCAGCGACTCATAATAGACAAAAGAATCGTTTTGTAGATATTCAGCGTCCTTTTTTGACTGCTCTTAAAGTAACAGATAAACAGCAAAAGCTAATTCCTGCTATGTCTAATAAATGGAAGCAGATTAATAAGTTTATCGAGATATTTAGCCAGGCATTGGAAGTGTCACCTCATGATAAAAGCACTCCTTTAAATGTTGTTGATTTTGGTTCAGGGAAGGGATATTTAACTTTTGCTATTCATGATTACCTTCGTCATACCTTAGAAAATAATGCGCAAGTGACGGGGGTTGAGTTACGACAGGCATTAGCTGATTTATGTAATGAAGCAGCACAGAGCTTAGACCACCAAGGGTTAGACTTTGTATGTGGAGATGTTAAGACACATGCACCTAAGCATACCGATGTAATGATTGCATTGCATGCTTGTGATGTGGCCACTGATTATGCTATCCACTATGGCATTAGAGCAAATGCGAGTATTATTATGTGCTCTCCTTGCTGCCATAAACAAATACGTCCTCAGATGCAAAGCCCTGAATTATTTCAACCAATGTTGCAATATGGTGTTCATTTAGGACAACAAGCTGAAATGATCACAGATTCACTGCGTGCTTTGTTGTTAGAAGCAAATGGTTATACAACTAAAGTGTTTGAGTTTATTAGTTTAGAGCATACTAATAAGAACAAGATGATTCTGGCGGTGAAAAAACCGCAGCATAATGAAAAAGAACAACAGAAACTGTTACAACAAATTGCAGATATTAAAGATTATTATGGTATTTCAGATCATTGTTTAGAAACGTTATTAGCTGAAAGTGCTGATTAATCGATTTAAGCATTAGAAGGGCAGCGTGATGCTACCTTTCTAATGTTGAGTGATGTTATTAAAAGGTATGGCGTTGTTTATCTAAGTTAACAATTTTTGCGCTATCTTTATGTTCATCTATCAAGATACCTTCCTCTTTAAGTAAGGCTATTTTTTTAGCCGTCCCGAGGGCAAACTTTCCTATTGCGCCATTGCTATTAACAACTCGATGACAGGGCACTACGATTGGTGTTGGATTATTGGCCATGGCATTACCTACCGCTTGATAGGCTTTGCCACCAAGGTGATGAGCAATATCTGCGTAGGTCACTACTTTGCCACGAGGAATTTGCATTAATAACGAATAACATTTTTCATTAAATGATTTATTTGAATCCATTGATCTCTTGCTCCGTTAAAAAGCGCGATTCTCCTAGTGCTAAGCCTGCATCTAGTTGTACGCAACCAATTTGTTCTCGATGTAGCTTTGTTACAAAGTTACCTACCGCAGAAAACATTCGTTTTACTTGATGATATTTACCTTCACTAATGGTTAATAACACTTCAGTTTCACTAATCAGCTCAAGTTTGGCGGGTAAACAAGGTTGCGGCTCGCTTTTTAGCTGTATTCCTTGAGCAAACAGATCAACGGTACTTTGATCAACGGGCTCTTGTAAGTGAACACGATAACGTTTTTCGCATTTTTTACGTGGGCTGGTTACTTGGTGTGACCATTGACCATCATCGGTGATCAGGACTAATCCAGTAGTATCTGCATCTAATCTACCGGCAATAAATACATTCTGTTTTTTCTCAATATCAATTAAGTTTAATAAGCTCGGCATCTGTTCATCAACATTAGAGCTGATGTAACCAGGTGGTTTATTTAACATCAGGTAACGAAAACCACGAGTGGTGAGTACTTGTCCTTTCATTTCGATGACATCATCGGCTGCCACTTTGTAAGCACCGCTTCGTAAAGTGCCTGATTGGTTATTGATCATGCCTTTACGGATTACGTTTTTTGCTTCACTTCGTGTCAGTTCTGTTGATTCACAGATAAATTTATCAAGTCTCATTAGTATGTGTTGTCTCTTGGTTGTGAGTAAGTAAATCGCAGATACAGTCTTTTATAAATGCTTGTGCTTGTTTTTGTCCAGTGAACCCATATTCCTTCACTATAGTTGACCAACTATGGTTTTGAATGATTTTTGCAATCACAACAGCTTGCTGTTGTTGGGTTAATACTGTTAATGAACAATGGTAAAGCAGTTCAATAAGTAGGTATTCTACATTTTCGTAGCTGCGATTGGCATTTATATAAGCAAATAATGCATTGATCAGCATACGTGGTGGATTATGAGTAATAAGTTGTGGCCACAGTACTTGGATAATACTTGGATCTAGATGTTGCAATTGTCTACTGAACTGTACTTTTACTTGTCGAATAAAAGCGGTGCGGATTGATTGGTGCAATATTTTACCGGATTCGCTAATAGGTAAGTTCACCATAAATGAATGCTGTCCGCTGCTTTTATCTCGTTTAGTACCAATGCGTAATACTTGTAGATTTTGTTGCAACCAAAAGGATAAGAGTTTCTCACTAGCAGCAAAACTTGCACAAAGGTGATCAAACTGTTGCTGTATTGCCCAATTTGTTACCCAATCAATTAATTGACTACCTAAGGTTTTATCTTGTAAGTGAGGTTGCACGGCAATCCGTTGTATTCTGGCATAACTGTGCATGCCTGCTTCTGGAAAGCCACTATGAAAAGTTAATGATTGTGCAATAAGATGGCCTTTAGGGCGACGGTGTCCTTGATAGATTTGTTGACAGGCGATTTGGTCGAAATTACCTTCGTGATTAATAACAGCCACAGCGAGCAGTTTTTGCTTTTGTTGCATGATGATGATTGATAAATCTCGGTCATTCAACAAGCTGCTTAAGTCTGAAGGTTTAGTTTGATAATGAGCATTCACTAATAGCAAGAATATCTGTTTAATCAATCCTGGTGATTGTAATAACTCGGATTGATTGATTAAGCGTATGTTAGGTTTATCTATTATGTCTTGTTTATCGCCATTTGACTGATCTGCAAAACATAAGGTTGATAATGTAAAGGCTTCAACTGGGTCATTATCTGCCCAGCGAATTGCCTGTGATAAATGTTGCTTTCGCCAGTCTGGTGCGATCACATCGAGTTGTTGTTGGAAGCGTAAAGCAAAACCACGTCCAGAACCTTCATAGCCAAATTGAGTGCTAGAGAAAACTACTCTCGCGTAGCGTTGTGCAAAAGTAACTAATAATTTTAGCGGGATAGCTGCAGCTTCATCGATAATCAGTAAGTCACATTTAGGTTGTTCACTATGTAAGGTATCAGGTGCAATAAATTGTAAGCGGCTAATATCTGTTGCTACTTGTAGTGTTGTTTGGGCGTGCTTATATAAGGTGGTGACAGATTGTTTACTTGGTGCGGACACAATGATGTGTTTAACACCCTGATTAATAAGTGAGGCTGCTGCGATACCTAGTGCGGCCGATTTTCCGCGTCCTCGGTTAGCTGTTAAGACTAAAGGTCTGCGTCTGTGGCCTGTTTGTGTTTTGATGATGCTTTGTATTGCTTGTTGCTGCTCGTCTAAATGCAGTTGCATAGGTTTAGTTACACTAGTAGGCACAGAGGAAGGCGTTAAAAAAGGCTGACTGCAATCATTCTCTTTTATACAGGGGAATGAATGCCTCTTAAGTGCGACTTGTATATAGTTGAAGAAGTTATCCTGTTTTGTTGAGCTATCAGGTAAAAGCAAGATAATTACGCCGCCACCACGAACAGAACCTTCTGCGGCTGCAAACATATTGGCATCAAAGCCTGGTTGCATATTGAGGATTAATAAGTCGACATCTTGACCTAATAGCTGTGCATAGGGTGTGGTTGTAATAGAAGAGGGACCTTCTCCACACCATTGATACTGGTTTGTTTGTTGTTTAATGATTTGTAGCATCTGGGTAAAGCACCAAGACTGGCTGCCTTGTAAACTAAATAATTGTCTATGATGTGTGTGTTCAGCTAATTGTTTAAGGTAATGATATAAATGCAGGTGAGCAGACACAGGAGATCCTAATCGGTTAAAAAATAGTAGTTAAGTATAAAATGTAACATAAAAAACGTTAACTCAGTCTAGTAACGAAGGGATCTATTGGTTAAAAGTACCAGTGAGATCCTTTTGCATGTTTTTTACACAAAATAGTAAGAAGTACTTGCCATAGTCTACAGATAGTGTAATATACGCCCACTTGCCAATAAGGCAGGTGGGTTTTTAAGCCCATAGCCAGATAAGAATATTGGTTATCGAAAAATGTCTCCCGATTGGGGAGCTACTAGTTTGAATATACACTTGAGATCTATCTAGGATAGGTTGTCAGGTGTATATTTGTATGTTGTATTTTTAACTAGGAGTTTTGGTCCATGCAGAACCAAAGAATCCGTATCCGCCTTAAAGCTTTTGATCACAAGTTGATCGATCAATCAACGGCGGAGATCGTTGAAACTGCAAAGCGCACAGGTGCTCAGGTACGTGGTCCTATTCCACTACCTACTCGTAAAGAGCGTTTCACAGTACTGACATCACCGCATGTAAACAAAGATGCACGTGATCAGTATGAGATTCGTACTCACAAGCGCTTGATTGATATCGTAGAACCAACTGAAAAGACTGTTGACGCACTAATGAAGCTAGATTTAGCTGCTGGCGTTGATGTTCAAATCAGCTTGGGTTAGAAAGGAGTTATCGTAATGACAATCGGTCTAGTAGGTCGTAAAGTTGGTATGACTCGCATCTTTACTGAAGATGGTGTTTCTATCCCAGTTACAGTTCTTGAATGTTCACCAAATCGTGTTACTCAAGTTAAAACACTTGATACTGATGGCTACCAAGCTATTCAAGTAACAGCTGGCTCTAAAAAAGCAAGCCGTGTAAACAAGCCAGAAGCTGGTCACTTTGCGAAAGCAGGTGTAGAAGCTGGCCGTGGTCTTTGGGAGTTTACTCTTGATGACAACGAAGGTGCAGATATCAAAGTCGGTGCTGAGCTAAGCGTTGAGCTATTCAACGAAATTAATAAAGTAGATGTTACTGGTCAATCTAAAGGTAAAGGCTTCCAAGGCGGCGTTAAGCGTTGGAATTTCTCTATGCAAGATGCGACTCACGGTAACTCTATAAGCCACCGTGCTCCAGGTTCAATTGGCCAATGTCAAACACCTGGACGCGTATTTAAAGGCAAGAAAATGGCTGGTCACATGGGTGCTGAGCGTGTTACGACTCAAAACCTTGAAGTTGTTCGCGTAGACATTGAACGCAACTTACTGCTCGTTAAAGGTGCAGTAGCTGGTGCGAAAAATGGCAACGTATTCATCAAACCTGCTGTTAAAGCATAGCCGAGGAGTTAGTAATGGAATTGGTATTGAAAGATGCACAAAGTGCTCTTGAAGTTTCTGACACTACCTTTGGACGTGAATACAACGAAGCCCTTGTACATCAGGTAGTCGTTGCATATGCAGCTGGTGCTCGTCAAGGTACTCGCGCTCAGAAAACCCGTAGTGAAGTTCGCGGTGGTGGTAAGAAGCCATGGCGTCAAAAGGGTACTGGTCGCGCACGTGCAGGTACAATCCGCAGCCCAATTTGGGTTGGTGGTGGTGTAACTTTCGCAGCTCGTCCACAGGACCATAGCCAGAAAGTTAACAAAAAAATGTACCGCGGTGCAGTAAGAAGTATTCTTTCTGAGTTAGTTCGTCAGGATCGTCTAATCGTTGTCGAGAAATTTACTGTTGAGGCTCCTAAAACTAAAGAGCTTGCAGCTAAATTAAAAGACCTGGATCTTAAAGATGTGTTAATCATCACTGAAGAATTAGATGAAAATCTATTCTTAGCAGCGCGTAACTTGTACAAAGTTGACGTTCGTGATGTTCAAGGCATTGACCCAGTTAGCCTTATCGCGTTTGATAAAGTTTTAGTAACTGCTGATGCAGTGAAAAAGATTGAGGAGAGCCTAGCATGATCAGTGAAGCACGTTTACTGCAAGTTATTCTAGCTCCGCATATCTCTGAGAAGGGAACTTTGTCTGCTGAAAACCATAACACTATGGTATTCAAAGTTGCAGGTACTGCGACTAAAGCAGAAGTCAAAGCGGCAGTTCAGAAGTTATTTGATGTTGAAGTTACTGGTGTTCGCACACTAAACGTGAAGGGTAAAACCAAGCGTACAGGTCAACGTATGGGTCGCCGTAGCGACTGGAAAAAAGCATACGTTACTCTGGCTGAAGGTGCAGATATTAGTTTCGATGGCGCTGAGTAGAGGAATTATAGATGGCTATTGTAAAATGTAAGCCTACGTCTCCAGGTCGTCGCCACTTAGTTAAAGTGGTAAACAACGATCTGCATAAAGGCAAGCCATACGCACCACTTTTAGAGTCAAAATCTAAATCTGGTGGTCGTAATAATGGCGGTCGTATTACGGTTAGACATATTGGTGGTGGTCATAAACATCATTACCGTATCGTTGACTTTAAACGTAATAAAGATGGTATCCCAGCAAAAGTTGAGCGTTTGGAATATGATCCAAACCGTAGTGCGAACATTGCACTAGTGCTTTATGCTGATGGTGAACGTCGTTACATCCTTGCCCCTAAAGGCATGGTTGCTGGTGATGTTATCCAATCTGGTGAAGATGCGGCGATTAAAGCGGGTAACTGCTTACCAATGCGTAACATCCCAGTAGGTACAACAGTACACGCTGTAGAAATGAAACCTGCTAAAGGTGCACAAATTGCACGTTCAGCTGGTTCTTACAGCCAAATTATAGCTCGTGATGGTGCTTACGTTACTCTACGTTTACGTAGTGGTGAAATGCGTAAAATCCCTGCTGAGTGTCGTGCAACAATCGGTGAAGTTGGTAATGCAGAACATATGCTACGTCAACTAGGTAAAGCTGGTGCTACGCGTTGGCGTGGTGTTCGTCCTACCGTACGTGGTGTTGTAATGAACCCAGTAGATCACCCACATGGTGGTGGTGAAGGTAAAACAAGTGGTGGTCGTCATCCTGTTTCTCCTTGGGGTGTTCCAACTAAGGGTTACAAAACTCGTAAGAACAAGAAAACTGATCAGTATATTGTTCGTCGTCGTAATAAGAAATAAGCAGAGGTATCGCCATGCCACGTTCTCTCAAGAAGGGTCCTTTCATTGACCTACACTTGCTGAAGAAGGTAGAGAAAGCGGTTGATAGCAACGAGAAAAAGCCTATTAAGACTTGGTCTCGTCGCTCAATGATCATTCCAGATATGATTGGTCTAACTATCGCTGTCCATAACGGGCGTCAACACGTGCCAGTATTTGTAACTGATGAAATGATCGGTCACAAACTGGGTGAATTTGCACCAACGCGTACTTACCGTGGCCATGCTGCGGATAAGAAAGCGAAGAAATAGAGGTTATTATGGAAGCTTTAGCTAAACATTTATATGCTCGTTCTTCAGCACAGAAAGCGCGCCTGGTAGCAGACCAAGTACGTGGTCTTCCAGTAGAAAAAGCACTAGAACTTTTATCATACAGCCCTAAGAAAGCTGCTGTATTGGTTAAAAAAGTTGTAGATTCTGCAATTGCAAACGCTGAGCATAATGAAGGCGCTGATGTTGATGAGCTAGTTATCACAAAAATTTGTGTAGACGAAGGTCCAACAATGAAGCGTATCATGCCGCGTGCGAAAGGCCGTGCCGATCGCATTATGAAGCGTTCTTGCCATATCACAGTAGTGGTATCAGACAGGGGTTAAACAATGGGACAGAAAGTTCATCCTAACGGTATTCGCCTAGGTATCACTAAAGCATTTAGCTCTACTTGGTATGCAGGCAAAAACGATTTTGCAGATAACTTATACAGTGATTTTCAAATCCGTAAATTCTTAACAGAGAAATTGAAAAATGCTTCTTTGTCTAAAATTACTATTGAACGTCCAGCGAAAAGCGTACGTGTGACTATTCACACAGCTCGTCCTGGTGTTGTAATTGGTAAGAAAGGCGAAGATGTTGAATTGCTACGCACAGCTATTGCTAAAATGGCCGGCGTTCCAGCTCAAATCAATATCTCAGAAGTTCGTAAACCTGAACTTGACGCAAAACTAGTAGCAGATTCAATCTCTTCTCAGTTAGAGCGTCGTGTTATGTTCCGTCGCGCTATGAAGCGTGCGGTACAAAATGCTATGCGTCTAGGCGCTAAAGGTATCAAAGTTCAAGTTAGTGGTCGTCTTGGTGGTGCAGAAATCGCTCGTGACGAATGGTATCGTGAAGGTCGTGTACCTCTACATACTCTTCGTGCCGATATTGATTACTCAACATCAGAAGCATTGACTGTTTACGGTATCATTGGCGTTAAGGTTTGGATCTTTAAAGGTGAAATTCTTGGTGGTTTACCACTTCAACAAGAAGAACAGCCAGCTAAACCAAAACGCAAAGGTCGCGGTAAGTAGGAGAAATACGCTATGATGCAACCAAAACGTATGAAGTTCCGTAAAATGATGAAAGGCCGCAACCGTGGTCTTTCTAAAGGTGCGGAAGTCAGCTTTGGCGAATTTGGACTAAAAGCAACTGGTCGTGGTCGAATTACTGCTCGTCAAATCGAAGCAGCACGTCGTGCAATGACTCGTCATGTTAAACGTCAAGGTAAAATCTGGATCCGTGTGTTTCCTGATAAGCCGATTACCAGCAAGCCATTAGAGGTTCGTCAAGGTAAAGGTAAAGGTAACGTGGAATATTGGGTTGCTCAAACTCAACCAGGTAAAGTTCTTTATGAAATGGAAGGTGTTCCAGAAGCATTGGCTCGTGAAGCATTTGCTCTTGCAGCAGCTAAATTGCCAGTGGCAACAACTTTCGTAACTCGTAAGGTGATGTAATGAAAGCTAACGAACTTAAAGAAAAAAGCGTTGAAGAGCTTAATGCTGAACTTCTAAACTTATTACGTGAGCAATTTAACTTACGTATGCAGTTAAACACAGGTCAGTTAGAAAAGCCGCACTCAATTAAACAAGTGCGTCGTGACATCGCCCGTGTTAAGACTGTATTAAATCAGAAGGCAGGTGCGTAATGAGCGATAAAAACACTCGTACTCTTCAAGGTAAAGTAATCAGTGCAAAGATGGAAAAATCTATCGTTGTAGCTATTGAACGTAAAGTGAAGCATCCGTTATACGGTAAATTCATGAAGCGTACTACTAAGCTTCAAGCACATGATGAAACAAACCAATGTAATGAAGGCGACTACGTAGAAATTACTGAATGTCGTCCTCTATCTAAGAATAAATCTTGGACATTGGCTAAAATCGTAAGCAAAGCATAAGTAACTGTTTTCAGTTAATTAAGTTTGTTTACATAAGCGAAACGGTACTCATTTGATGAGTGCCGTTTTTTTAGACTATCTTTCTAAGAAAGTTGGTGGTATGATGCCGCTCCCTGAAAAAAGGGAACACGACTCATTAGAGAGTATCAATAGTAAATAGCGGAGCACTATAATGATCCAAATGCAAAGTGTGCTAGATGTCGCCGACAATAGTGGCGCTCGACGCGTAATGTGTATTAAGGTCCTTGGTGGCTCGCATCGCCGTTATGCAGCAATCGGTGACATCATCAAAGTTTCTGTGAAGGAAGCAATTCCTCGCGGTAAAATTAAAAAAGGTGATGTTCATTCAGCTGTGGTAGTGCGTACCAGAAAAGGTGTACGTCGTCCCGATGGTTCTGTTATTCGTTTTGATCGCAACGCTGCGGTTATCTTGAATGCAAACAACCAGCCAGTCGGTACACGTATCTTTGGCCCTGTAACCCGTGAACTTCGAAATGAAAATTTCATGAAGATTGTTTCACTGGCGCCAGAAGTACTGTAAGGAACCGAAAATGGCAGCAAAAATTAAACGTGACGATGAAGTAATTGTTATTGCCGGTAAAGATAAAGGTAAAACTGGGAAAGTTTCTCAAGTTTTAGCTAACGGTAAAGTAATTATTGAAGGTGTAAATGTTCAGAAGAAACACCAAAAGCCAAACCCTCAAGCGGGTGTGACTGGTGGTATCATTGAACAAAATGCACCAATTGAAGTATCAAATGTTGCGATCTACAACTCGGCAACGAGTAAAGCAGATCGTGTTGGTTTTAGATTAGAAGACGGCAAAAAAGTTCGTTTCTTCAAGTCTAATAATGAACTTGTGAAGTAACTGGAGTTTACGATGGCGAAACTGCATGATTTCTATAAAGACAACGTGGTGTCTGATTTGCAAAAGCAATTCGACTATACGTCTGTCATGCAAGTCCCTCGAATAGAGAAAATCACCCTAAATATGGGTGTTGGTGAAGCACTGGCTGATAAAAAAGTCCTAGAGCACGCTGCGTCAGATATGGCAGCAATCTCAGGTCAAAAGCCAATGATCACTAAAGCACGCCGCTCTGTGGCAGGCTTCAAAATTCGTGAAGGCTACCCGATTGGTTGTAAAGTAACACTACGTGGAGAGCGTATGTGGGATTTCTTTGAGCGTTTGGTAACAATCGCTATCCCGCGTGTACGTGATTTCCGTGGCCTAAATGCTAAGTCATTTGATGGTCGTGGTAACTACTCTATGGGTGTACGTGAGCAAATCATTTTCCCTGAAATCGATTACGATAAAGTTGATAAAGTACGTGGTTTAGATATCACAATTACTACTTCAGCTAAGTCTGACGAAGAAGCACGCGCACTTTTGTCTGCGTTCAACTTCCCATTCCGTAAGTAAGGAGTTAGAAAATGGCTAAACAATCAATGAAAGCGCGTGAAGTAAAACGTGAGAAGTTAGTTGCTAAGTTCGCTGAAAAGCGTGCAGCATTAAAAGCAACTATTAACAATGTAAATACATCTGACGAAGATCGTTGGAATGCAGTGTTAGAGCTTCAATCGCTACCTCGTGATTCAAGTTCAGTACGTCAACGTAACCGTTGTAACGTTACTGGTCGTCCACATGGTTATCTTCGTAAATTTGGCATGAGCCGTATTAAGGTTCGTGAGCATATGATGCGCGGAGAAATCCCTGGCCTGAAAAAAGCCAGCTGGTAATCAAACTAATCACGGAGTAAATAGTTATGAGCATGCAAGATCCTATTTCGGATATGCTAACGCGTATTCGTAACGGTCAAGCAGCAAGCAAAGTATCTGTTAAGATGCCTTCTTCTAAGCAAAAAGTTGCAATTGCAACTGTGCTTAAAGCTGAAGGTTACATTTCAGATTTCGCTGTTGCTGGTGACACAAAGCCTGAACTAGAAGTTACTTTAAAGTACTTCGAAGGCAAAAAAGTAATCGATACTATTAAACGAGTAAGCCGTCCAGGTCTTCGTATCTATAAAGGTGCAAACGATCTTCCTAAGGTTATGGCTGGTTTAGGTATTGCGATTGTTTCAACTTCTCAAGGTGTAATGACTGACCGAGCTGCGCGTAATGCAAGCATCGGCGGTGAGATCATCTGTTACGTATCTTAAGGAGTAATCTATGTCTCGTATAGCTAAGGCACCGATTACTGTTCCTGCTGGCGTAGAAGTTAAAGTAAACGGTCAAGAGATCACTGTAAAAGGTGGTAAAAGCGAACTAGTTCGTACTCTTAATGATGCTGTTGTTGTTAAATTAGAAGATGGCGTACTAACATTTGCACCTGTTGAAGGTGTAGCTGGCGCATGGGCACAAGCAGGTACTGCACGTGCTAACGTTAACAACATGGTTGTAGGTGTAACTGAAGGCTTTAAGAAGACTCTTCTTCTTCAAGGTGTTGGTTACCGTGCACAAGTTAAAGGTCAAGAAATCAACCTAACTTTAGGTTTTTCACACCCTGTTGTTTACACTTTACCTAAATCGGTATCTGCAACGGCTACTAGCCAAACAGAAATCGTATTAGAAAGTGCTGACAAACAAGTTGTAGGCCAAGTAGCTGCAGAGATTCGTGCATTCCGTCCACCAGAGCCTTATAAAGGTAAAGGTGTTCGTTACGCTGATGAAAATGTGCGTCGTAAAGAAGCGAAGAAAAAGTAAGGTAAGACTATGGATAAGAAAGCATCTCGTCTTCGTCGTGCTACCCGCACACGTAAGAAATTGCAAGATCTTGGTGCAACTCGTCTTGTGATCAACCGTACACCTCGCCATACTTACGCGCAGGTAATTACAGCAGACGCACAAGTCGTAGCAAGCGCTTCTACATTAGAAAAAGAAGTGATTGCCCAAGTTAACAACGGTGGTAATAAAGAAGCAGCTCAACTAATTGGTAAATTAGTTGCAGAACGTGCGGTAGAGAAAGGAATTACTAAAATTTCTTTTGACCGTAGCGGTTTCCAATACCATGGTCGTGTTGCAGCACTAGCTGACGCAGCTCGTGAAGCTGGTCTACAGTTCTAAGGGTAAAGATTATGTCAAAAGTAGAATCTCAAACCGGTGATCTGAACGAAAAGCTAATCGCAGTAAACCGTGTTTCAAAAGTAGTTAAAGGTGGTCGCATCTTTAGCTTTACAGCACTAACAGTTGTTGGTGATGGTAATGGTCGTGTTGGTTTCGGCTATGGTAAAGCACGTGAAGTTCCAGCAGCTATTCAAAAAGCTATGGAAAAAGCACGTCGCAATATCAGCGAAATCCAATTAAAAGGTAACACTCTGCAGCATCCTGTTAAGGGCCGTCATTCTGGTTCTAAGGTATACATGCAACCAGCATCTGAAGGTACTGGTATCATCGCAGGTGGTGCAATGCGTGCCGTGTTAGAAGTTGTTGGTGTACAAAACGTACTATCAAAAGCTTACGGCTCAACTAACCCAATTAACGTTGTCCGCGCTACGATGGATGCACTAGAGAGCATGAACTCTCCTGAGCAAATCGCAGCTAAGCGTGGCTTAAACGTTAGTGATATTCTGGGGTAATTCAGCATGGCTACTAAAACGATTAAAGTAACTCAAACCAAAAGTGCAATTGGCCGTTTACCAAAGCACCGTGCAACATTAACAGGCTTAGGTCTGCGTCGCATCGGTCATACTGTTGAGTTGGAAGATACTCCAGCAGTACGTGGTATGGTTAATAAAGTTTACTACATGGTTAAGGTTGAGGGGTAATAATGAAACTTAATACTCTATCTCCAGCAGCTGGTTCAAAACCTGCTGCTAAACGTGTAGGCCGTGGTATCGGTTCTGGACTAGGTAAGACAGGTGGCCGCGGTCACAAAGGTCAAAAATCTCGTTCAGGCGGTACAGTACGTCCTGGTTTTGAAGGTGGTCAAATGCCTTTGAAACAACGTTTACCAAAATTTGGTTTCACATCTCGTAAATCTCTTGTTACCGGTGAAGTTCGTTTGAACGAAATCGCACAAGTAGAAGGCGATATCGTGACACTAGAAACGTTGAAACAGGCAGGTCTACTTGTAAACACTGTTAAGTTTGCAAAAGTAGTTCTATCTGGTGAAATCTCTCGCTCAGTTACAGTACAAGGCCTTGGTGTTACTAAAGGTGCTCGTGCTGCAATCGAAGCGGCGGGCGGAAAAATCGAGGAATAATAGGCAATGGCTAAGAAACCAGGGTTAGATCCGAAAGCGGCACAAGGAAGCAATTTAAGCGAACTTAAAACTCGTTTATTATTTGTTTTAGGCGCTATTTTAGTGTTCCGTGCAGGCTCTTTTGTTCCAATTCCTGGTATTGACGCCGCTGTCCTAGCTGATTTATTCGAACAGCAAAAGGGTACCATCATTGAAATGTTTAACATGTTCTCTGGTGGTGCGCTTGAGCGTGCTTCTATCTTTGCATTGGGTATAATGCCGTATATTTCTGCGTCTATTATTATCCAATTGCTTACGGTAGTTCATCCTCCTTTAGCTGAGTTAAAGAAAGAGGGTGAGTCTGGTCGTCGTAAGATTAACCAGTATACACGCTACGGTACTTTGGTTTTAGGTACGTTCCAAGCAATTGGTATCGCAACCGGTTTGCCAACTATGATGCCGGGACTTGTTGAAAATGCAGGTCTTAGTTTCTATGTAACGGCAGTTGTAAGTTTAGTAACAGGAACTATGTTCCTTATGTGGCTAGGCGAGCAAATCACTGAGCGCGGTATTGGTAATGGTATTTCTATCATTATCTTTGTAGGTATTATTGCTGGGTTGCCATCGGCAATCGGGCAAACTGCTGAGCAAGCACGTCAAGGTGAAATTCATCTTCTAGTGTTACTAGCATTAATTGTTATCGTTTTTGCAACTACTGCGTTTGTAGTATTTGTAGAACGTGGTCAACGTCGAATCGTCGTTAACTACGCAAAACGTCAACAAGGCCGTAAGGTTTTTGCTGCGCAAAGCACTCACTTGCCATTAAAATTAAATATGGCTGGTGTAATCCCTGCAATTTTTGCCTCGAGTGTTATCTTATTTCCTGGTACTATTGCCCAGTGGTTTGGTCAGACTGAAGGTTTAAGTTGGTTATCGGATGTTTCTTTGGCGTTACAGCCAGGACAACCGTTGCATATGATGTTATATGCAGCTGCTATTATCTTCTTTTGCTTCTTTTATACTGCACTTACGTTCAATCCACGTGAGACAGCAGATAATCTGAAGAAAAGCGGTGCCTTTATCCCAGGAATCCGTCCAGGAGAACAAACATCACGTTACATTGATAAAGTGATGACGCGTCTAACATTAGCTGGTGCGTTGTATATTACTTTTATCTGTTTGATTCCCGAGTTTATGATGGTGGCGATGAATACGCAGTTCTACTTCGGTGGTACTTCGTTATTAATTATCGTTGTTGTTATCATGGACTTTATGGCACAGGTGCAGACTCATTTGATGTCTAATCAATATGATTCTGTCTTGAAAAAAGCTAACTTGAAAGACTACGGTAAATAACCAAGTCTGATAGTTATAATCACGGAGTGTTGCAATGAAAGTTCGTGCATCCGTTAAAAAAATCTGTCGTAACTGCAAAGTTATCAAACGCCACGGTGTGGTGCGAGTTATCTGCGTAGAGCCAAAGCATAAACAACGCCAAGGCTAATCCTAGATAGATTTAGGATATATCAGCAGCTTAGATGAATTTTTCATCTAAGCTGTGTTTTGTTTGCTAATTTATCATTTGTCGAGTATCCTACCGGGCTTTTCACAAATGAATCGTTAACTTTAAGGAGTGCATAGTGGCCCGTATCGCTGGCATTAACGTTCCTGATCATAAGCATGCAGTTATCGCATTAACTGCTATTTTTGGCATCGGCAAGACTCGTTCACAAATTATTTGTGCTGAGTCAGGCGTAGCTGAAACTACTAAGCTTAAAGATCTGGATGAAACACAAATCGAAGCTCTTCGTACAGAAGTAGCTAAATTCGCCGTTGAAGGTGATTTACGTCGTGAAGTATCTATGAGCATCAAGCGTCTTATGGACCTTGGTTGTTACCGTGGACTTCGTCACCGTCGCAGCTTACCTCTACGTGGACAGCGTTCTAAAACGAATGCTCGTACTCGTAAAGGTCCGCGTAAAGCAATTAAGAAATAGGGTAAGAGATAATGGCTAAAACACCAACTCGTGCTCGCAAGCGCGTTAAAAAGCAAGTTGCTGATGGTATGGCTCACATCCATGCTTCTTTCAACAACACAATCGTAACTATTACAGACCGTCAAGGTAATGCTCTTTCTTGGGCTACTGCAGGTGGTTCTGGTTTCCGTGGTTCTCGTAAATCTACTCCGTTCGCTGCACAGGTTGCTGCTGAGCGTGCTGCTGAAGCAGCTAAAGAGTACGGTCTTAAAAACGTTGAAGTTTTTGTAAATGGACCAGGACCTGGTCGTGAATCTTCGATTCGCGCACTAAACGCGGCGGGTTTCCGTGTAACTAATATTACTGACGTTACACCGATCCCTCATAATGGTTGTCGTCCACCAAAGAAACGTCGCGTTTAATCGCAGCTTTCTAAGGTAATTGGAGAAAGAACAATGGCAAGATATTTAGGTCCTAAGCTTAAGCTTAGCCGTCGTGAAGGAACTGATTTATTCTTAAAATCAGGTGTCCGCGCGATCGATTCTAAGTGTAAGATCGAAAATGCACCAGGTGTACACGGTGCACGTAAACCACGTCTATCAGACTACGGTTTACAATTACGTGAAAAGCAAAAAGTACGTCGTATGTACGGTGTATTAGAAAAGCAATTCCGTAACTACTATAAAGAAGCTGCTCGTTTACAGGGCAACACTGGCGAAAACTTACTTCAACTTCTTGAAGGTCGTTTAGACAATGTTGTATACCGCATGGGCTTTGGCGCAACACGTGCTGAATCACGTCAACTAGTTAGCCATAAAGCTATTCTAGTGAACGGTAAAGTTGTAAATATCCCTTCATTCAACGTTAAACCTAGCGACGTTATCGCGATCCGTGAGAAAGCTAAAAAGCAATCACGTATTGGCGCTGCATTAGAAATCGCTGGTCAACGTGAAGCCCTAGCTTGGGTAGAAGTTGATACAACGAAGATGGAAGGCGAATTTAAGCGTCAACCTGAACGTTCAGATTTATCTGCTGAGATTAACGAACAGTTAATCATCGAGCTTTACTCTAAGTAAAGTTAACTGTTAAGAGAGGGCACAAATGCAGGGTTCTGTAATTGATTTTCTAAAACCAAGATTAGTTGATATCGAACAAGTTTCAACAACTAGAGCAAAAGTGGTTCTTGAGCCACTAGAGCGTGGCTTTGGCCATACTTTGGGTAATGCTCTTCGTCGTATTTTGTTATCATCTATGCCGGGAACGGCGGTAACAGAAGTTGAAATTGATGGTGTACAACATGAGTACAGCACAAAAGAAGGCGTTCAAGAAGACATCCTAGAGATTCTTCTTAACCTTAAAGGTCTAGCTGTAAAGCTTGAAGGTAAAAATGAAGTTTTAGTTAGTTTAACTAAATCTGGCGCTGGTCCTGTTACTGCAGGCGACATCATTCATGATGGTGATGTAGAGATAGTCAACCCAGAACATGTGATCTGTAATTTAACAGGCAATGCTGAAATCAGCATGCGTATTAAAATTGAATCAGGTCGCGGTTATGTTCCAGCTTCATCTCGTATTCATAGCGAAGAAGATGAGCGTCCAATTGGTCGTCTATTAGTCGATGCGACTTTCAGTCCTGTTGAGCGTATTGCTTACAGTGTTGAATCAGCTCGTGTTGAACAACGTACCGATTTAGACAAGCTTGTTATCGATATGGAAACAGATGGTACTTTAGAGCCAGAAGAGGCAATTCGTCGCGCAGCTACAATTTTAGCTGAGCAATTAGACGCATTTGTTGATCTGCGCACTACTTATGAAGCACCAGTAGCTGAAGCTAAACCTGAGTTTGATCCAATTCTTTTACGCCCAGTAGATGATTTAGAACTAACTGTTCGTTCTGCTAACTGTTTGAAAGCAGAGTCGATTCACTATATCGGTGATCTAGTACAACGTACTGAAGTTGAACTTCTAAAAACGCCTAACTTAGGTAAGAAGTCTCTAACTGAAATCAAAGATGTGCTTGCATCACGTGGACTGTCTCTAGGCATGCGCTTAGAAAACTGGCCACCAGCAAGTCTAATCGAAGATTAGTATTAAACCGATTCACGAATAAATAAGGATTAGGTTATGCGCCATCGTCAAAGTGGACGTCAACTTAACCGAAACAGCAGCCACCGTCAGGCTATGTTTCGTAATATGGCAATCTCTATTGCTACGCACGAAGTTATTAAAACTACAGTGCCAAAAGCAAAAGAATTGCGTCGTGTAATTGAGCCATTAATTACATTAGCTAAAACGGATAGCGTTGCTAACCGTCGTCTAGCATTTGCTCGTCTTCGTGATGATGCAGTAGTGGCAAAATTATTTAATGAACTAGGTCCTCGCTACGCGACTCGTCCTGGTGGTTACACTAGTATCATTAAATGTGGTTTCCGTACTGGCGATAAAGCTCCAATGGCTTACATCCAGTTTGTAGACCGTCCAGTTGTAGCGGACGAAGAAGCGTAAGCTTCTTTATAGTTGCAATAAAAAAGCCGAACTTATGTTCGGCTTTTTTGTGTCTGAAATTCAAACTACCTTATATTAGTAAGATAGTTTGTTGTACTTAAAGGTACTCGTCTAATCGCGCCTGCACGGCTTTATTAATTACTTCCGCTAACTTATCAAAGCAAGCTTGTCGTGCACTGTTATTGCGACTTAACAGTACGATTTTACGTGATGGTACTGGTGGTTCAAACGGGATATATTTTACACCAGCCTGATAACGATTTAACGGTATTGCCAGTTGAGGCAGCAAAGTAACACCGTTGTCTGCACTGATCATATGACGTAATGTTTCTAAACTCGTTGCTTTAAAGCTATTATCTTCAATCGCACCTGCAGCAAAACAGAATCCTAACGCTTGATCGCGTAAACAATGCCCATCGGCTAACATTAATACATGTTCACCGCTTAGCTCTTGTAAATTAATATGGCGTTGATTAGACCATGCATGTTTATCAGATAATGCGAGTTCTAGTGGCTCATCGTAAAGTACTAGTTGTTTAAATTGTTCCATATCTGGCATTAACGCTAACATTAAACAATCTAATTCACCTTCTTCTAACTGTTTGATCAGAGTCTGGGTTTGATTCTCATGTAGATATAACTCTAAATCAGGGAATGCTTCTTTCATTACTGGAACAATTAATGGGAGTAAGTAAGGAGCAACAGTTGGGATCAGACCAATATGTAATGTGCCTCGCATCGGCTCATTATGGCTCTTTGCAATCTCTTTTAATGACTTGGCTTCCAATAGAATTGTTTTCGCTTTCGCTACGATATCTAGGCCAGCAGGTGTGAAGATAACCTTTCTTGAAGATCGTTCCATTAATTGAACATTAAGCTCTTCTTCTAATTTTTTAATTTGACCACTTAATGTTGGTTGACTGACAAAACATCTATCAGCGGCTTTTCTAAAATGTTTTAATTCTTCTAAAGCAATCAGGTACTCGAGATCTCTGAAATTCATAACATTAACCTTACACAATATATAATACTTTTATCGTACCATATCCAACTACTCGTGTTACTGGATTATTTACCGGTCCAAGTAAATACAAATACATCTTGTTCTTTATGATTTTTATTCTTGGCATGTTTCCTGCTTTTCTATAGCTGTGCAACAATTTATTGGCAGGAGCTATTATGAAACACTTTTTACAACGCATGACAGAGCAACAAGGGATCACCACGACTATGATGTGGATGTGTGTGAGTTGTGCTGTTTTATTGGTTATCCCTAGTTCATTATTTTCTCTCAATAACTCAGATCTATTACCCGCTTCATATGCACCTTACATATGGGTGTTAACCCTATTAACTGGCTGTTATCTATTGACTCGATTGTTATCATTTTCATTCTCTGGGTTAAAAGAGTATTACATGAACCAGCGTTTAATAGTGCGTAGAAACAAGATGATCCGTCAGTTAGACTTTGAAGAAAAAGCCTTATTACGAGAGTTTATTATTCAACGTAAAACCGTATTGGCTTTGCCACTAACGGAACCTGCGGTGAGCAATTTATTAGCTTCTGGTGTACTAGCGCCAGCTTTTGAAACACAAGAAATTAAGGGAAGCAGTCGTATTATCAAACTGTCTATTGCCATTGAAGCAAGAGAGCACTTAACCCACAAGGTGATAGGATTACCTGTTGGAAAATTGACAGAGACTGAAGCGGAAGTATTAAAAGCAGCTCGTCCCCAATATGCTCGTAATAACTATATATCGCTGAAGTAAATCCTCTCTTTATCCTCGCTTTAAAGCAGTGTTTTGAAAACGCTTTTTTGACACTGCTTTAGCCGAGCTCAAACTTTCTATATAATAAACTCTTTTATAACTTCTTTGTGTGAGAGAGTATGACTCCTGAACGTTTTGCCCGTATTACTTCCATGTTAAACTGCCGTCAACCTGACCTAACCGTTTTTATGGAACAGGTGCACATGCAACATAACTTAGCTGCTATCGTTCGTACAGCCGACGCTATGGGTATTAATAATGTGCATGCTACGTGGGATATAGATTCAACACGTATTTCGCGAAATGTTGCGTCAGGTAGTCAGAAATGGGTTAATGTACATTCTCATGATACGGTACAAGATGCGGTCGCTGTCATGCGCGAACAAGGGATGCAAATAATTGCGACTAATTTATCGGATACTGCCATTGATTTCCGAGAAGTTGATTACACGAAACCAACAGCTATTTTAATGGGCCAAGAGAAGTATGGTATTAGTGATGAGGCATTAGCCTTAGCTGACCAAGATGTAATTATTCCAATGGTTGGCATGTGTCAATCATTGAATGTATCGGTCGCATCTGCATTGATTATGTATGAAGCACAACGTCAGCGTGAAATAGCTGGTATGTATGATCAAGTTTGCCGATTACCTAAAGAAGAGCAACACCGTATTTTATTTGAAGGTGGTCATCCAATTTACCGTCAATTGTGTCGTGAAAAAAGCTTACCTTATCCGCCACTTGATGAAGAGGGCCAAATTGCCGCTTCTGAAGACTGGTGGAATGCTATTCGCGGACGTAAATAATTAAAGGGAGCGGTTAATGAGCTTATACCAAGACCGTTTATTGACGGAAGGCATACGTATCATTGAAAAAAGTACTCCATCAGACCAATTTCATGCCGATTACGCTGAGCTAAGCTTTGAACAAGCTTTAACTAAACGTACTAAATTAGCTGAGTTACGTTATCAAATTGCGCCTGTTTTAAAGCACTTTCAACAACTGTTTACTGTATTTTGCGGATTGTTGAGTATTCTGTTTTTTATTTTAGGTGCATCTAGCGTGTCACAGCTTTTAGTTAATCAAAGTAATTCACAGATTAACTTTTTTTGGGCTATCGTATTGTTTCTTGCTCCTAATCTATTATCACTTATCATATGGCTGTTTGTATTTTTCAAACCTGGTGCATTGAGTTCATCTTGGTTAGCAAACGTAAGCCTGTCACTTATTTCATTATTAGATAAGTTACTGCATAAAGCTCATGATCAACACCCTTATTATACGTCGCTGTTTCGTTATTATTTTGAGCATCAATTCGGTGCTTATTTTGGACGTGCTCGTTTATCTTTAGTGAGCCACTTATGGTGGACTTGTTATTTATTGGGCGCCACCTTATCTCTGTTATTGGTATTAGCGACACATCAAGTGGACTTTATTTGGCAAACCACTATTTTAAGTGAAAGTGTGTTTACTCAAATTACGCAACTATTAACGACTCCGCCTCATTTTTTAGGGATCACTGTACCGAATGCCAATGATGTGGCACAGGCAAGTATTGGTGCGATCAACTCTCTAAGTTCTGCTCAACAAAGCAGAGTGAGTTGGGCTAATTTATTAATTTTTAGCTTAACGGTTTACGCATTGTTGCCTCGCGTTATGTTGATGCTGTTTTTTAAACACCGAGTGAAATCTAAAAAGAGGCAGTTTCAGGTTAACTTCTCTTTACCTTATTATGTGCAATTAAAAGGGCAATTACAGCCAGTCAGTAACCGTTCTTTTATTAGCGACCCTGATTCAGAGGGCCGTGATAGTGTTGACTTGGCCGATCGTCATGACTTGGTAAGAAATAGTCGCTTTCCAACTGATGCTTTACCACTCGCCATTGAGTTAAATAGCGCTTTATTAACTAAGGTTCGTGGACAGATTGATCCCATTTATTCTGTTTCATTAATCAACGTCATCGATGGACAGACTCAACAGCAAGCAATCTCTTTGATTAGTGATTCTAACGTCAATGATTTAGCTTTGTATGTAGATATAAAGCGTGTACCTGATCGAGGCTGGTTAAGCTTTGTGAAGAAGTGTAATACAGATCCTTCAATGATGATTTATTTGGTTATTTTAGGAGAGGTTATTCTACTAGAAGATGAGAGAGCTTCGCTCCGGTTTAAGGATTGGATTGAAATGGCTGCACAGGCAGGTATTGATGCAAGTCGTATCACCTACAAGCAAATCAATGAGGTTGAAAGTGAATAAACAATTATTATCAGTTGCAGTAGTAGGTCATGCGAATACGGGTAAAACTTCTTTAATTCGCACCTTGTTACGTGACGCTAGCTTCGGTGAGATTGCTGATAAAGCGGGCACTACACGCCACGTTGAAGGCGCTGAAATCCGTGTTGATAACAATCAAAACTTAGTGATTTATGACACACCTGGATTAGAAGATTCGATTAATTTGTTGCAAGTGATTGATGGGCAATCACACCAAAATGATGGTGTGGATCGCTTACTCTCTTTTATTCAACATGAAGTTAACTTCCCTGAATTAAGCCAAGAGCTTAAAGTATTAAAGGCATTGTTAAGCAACGATATTATTTTTTATGTGGTAGATGTACGTGAGCCTATTTTAGGAAAATACCGCGATGAATTAAAAATATTAAGTTATGCGGCTAAACCTATTATCCCAGTATTAAATTTTATCGACTCACCGGGAGCAGATGTTGCAGCATGGCAAGCACAATTGGCACGTTTAAACCTACATGCATTTGTGAGCTTTGATAGCGTAGTATTTCGTTTTTCTGATGAATTAAAAATCTATCAAAAGATGCAGACCTTATTGGCCCACAGAGAACAGCAACTTGCGCAGCTTATTGAGCAACGTAAACAGCAATGGCAAGAAAGAGAGGTTGCTGCACAACAACTTATTGCACAGTTGTTAGTAGAAGCAGCAGCTTGTCGTTTCAAAGCAGATAATAATGAACAAAGCATTGAAGTATATAGTGAAAAATTGCAATCACGTATTCGTCAGTTGGAAAGGCAAACACTAACGCAATTATTAGCACTTTATCAGTTTAAACAAGATGATATTGACCAGCATGATTTGCCGATTCAAGAGGGACAATGGGAGTTAGACCTTTTTTCTTCTGATAATTTACAAGAGTTTGGTGTTAAAGCGACCAGTAACTTTGTAAAGGGAGCGGGGGTTGGTGTCGCTGTTGATTTGGTTGCCGCTGGTATGACTTTAGGTGCTGCTGCTTTAGCGGGTGGTGTTGCTGGCGTGTTATGGGGGGTGAAGCAACGTTACTATGATGAAATTCAAGCCAAGGTTACCGGCCATCGTTATCTATGTGCCGATGACTTAACATTACAAGTGTTATGGGCAAGACAGTTGAGTTTGTTACTTGCACTACAACAACGTGGTCACGCTAGCATGACTAAAGTTTCATTAGCTACTGTTCAGTCAGATAAAATAGAGCTGCCTAAAAAGTGGGGAAAATGGTTACGTAGAGCACGGCAGCACCCACAATGGTTGGCCTCTAATAATAGTGACCAACCTCTGTTAGCAGATAAAAAACAGCTTATCATCGAGCAGATCACCACCGCTTTAGCGGCGATCAGTGAAGGCAAAGTAGCTGATTAAACGATACAAGCTTAGAGCAAGTCTGAAATAGAAATACCTAAACCAACGGTATTAGTATATTCATTATATTCAATCAAGCTGTTGCCATACCCAGAGGTTACTTGTAAGTAACCTTTTACTTTCCCATAGAGTGGGAAGCTCCATGCTGCTTCAACTGTGCCTTTACTAAAGCCACTTTCTATATTGTTTTGGCTAGTGAATGAATACACATGTTCATTATGTTTATAGGCAATAATCACCTTACCATGACCGTAATAATCTAATAGATCGGGGTTATCATCATCTGAGCTTGCTTCTTCTAGTCGATACCAAGGGTTGATCGAGATAACTAGGTTTTGGCGATCAAAGATAAGATTACTCTCAATGCGATTCCAACTACGCGAGCTTGGTTCTGACTTGCCATTAGATTGATGCACAAAGCCAATGCTTGCGGCTTTAAAACGCCAACTAGAGCCTAAATTTTTATCGGCATCCCAGATTAAAAAAGCTTCTGGCTCATAGTTTGTTTCACGGAAGGGGGATGATGAGGCAGTATTATAAGCTTGCCATAATGACCGTTGTGTATAAGCCACATAACCTGAGATAGGCAAATCACCTATATTATGAAATAAAGGCATTTTGAAACTAATTTGAAACTTCACCTCTAAGCGTCGATACGTATTACCATCATTCTGATATATATCATAATCTTGGATTTTATCGTTAAAAGATAAGGGTAATAAATAGTTAGGTTTATGCGGTATAATTGAAAAATTAACCAGTTCACTAATTGCCTCATCTTCTAATCGCTCATCGATGGCATTTGTTTCTGGTAACAAGGTAACATCATCTTCAATAGGCTCTACGAGTGGCTCTGTTTCAGCCAATGCAAAAACATTCCATGTTGTTATGAAGATAAAAAAAATAAAACGCATACTTATTCCCTTAAATAAAAGATGCATACCACAAAGTTTATGTATTACATTATCGTTAATGTTGGTTCAGTCTAAACTATTATAAGTTTACGTATAGATTATTAAGCTTATAAGTTGCTAGGATTCAAAATGAAATTAAATAAAATTCCTCTATCAGCACTAAAGGGTGTTGGTGCAAAAGTAGCTGAAAGATTGAGTAAAATAGGCTTAAACTCAGTTGAGGATATGTTATTTCATTTACCTTTACATTATCAAGATCGCACTCGAATTTACCCTATTAAAGCGATCAAAGATGGGATGCAAGTGAGTGTGCAAGGTGAGGTAGTCAGTTGCCAAGTTCAGTTTGGGAAACGTCGTATCTTAAAGTGTAAAATAAGCGATGGTGAAGGCATTGCCACACTTAATTTTTTTCACTTTAACGCAGGGCAAAAAAACAGTTTTAAAGAAGGGCAATGGATCCAGTGTTTTGGAGAGTTTAAGCGAGGTTATCAAGGGTTAGAGGTCACTCATCCCGATTATTCCTTGGTGAGTGAAAATACTACTGTTTCCATGGCAGAAGCATTAACACCGATTTATCCAACAACCGAAGGGTTAAAGCAAAATAGCTTACGCCAATTAACTGAACAAGCGTTGCAGCACCTACAACAAAACCAAGTTGAAGAGTTAATTCCTACCGCCTTATTAACCCATCCAATTAGTCTATTTGATGCGCTAATGACGATCCATAGACCACCTCCATCGGCGAGCATTGAACAATTAGAAGATCGTTCTCATCCTGCTCAACAACGATTAATTATTGAGGAATTATTAGCTCAACAAATTAGTATGTTGGTGCTGCGCAGCCAAGCGCAACAGCATCAAGCGCCAGCATTGAGCGCCACAGGTGCATTATCGAATAAATTACTTGCCAATTTACCTTTTACACCGACCGGTGCTCAGCAACGAGTTAATCATGAAATTCAGCAAGATCTGATAAAAAGTGTGCCGATGATGCGCTTAGTACAAGGTGATGTTGGGTCAGGTAAAACGTTAGTGGCTGCATTAGCGGCATTAACCGCCATTGAAGCCGGTTATCAAGTTGCATTAATGGCACCTACTGAATTATTAGCTGAACAACATTTACTGAACTTCCAAGGTTGGTTTGAACCATTGGATATTAGAGTTGGTATGCTGTCAGGTAAAATGAAGGTAAAAGAGAAACGTGACCAAACTGAGAATATTACGCTAGGGTTATCACAAATGGTGGTGGGCACACACGCTTTATTTTCCGATAATGTAAAGTTTCATAACCTAGCACTAATCATAGTCGATGAGCAACATCGTTTTGGTGTTGATCAGCGCTTATCACTACGTGAAAAGGGGATTAATAATGGCTTGGTACCTCATCAATTAACCATGACGGCAACGCCGATCCCTCGTACTTTAGCAATGACCGCCTATGCGGATTTAAGTGTCTCTGTGATTGATGAGCTACCACCAGGAAGAACGCCTATTCAAACCGTTGCGCTTGCTGATTCCAGACGTGATGAGATTATTCAGCGAGTTTATCAAGCCTGTAAAAATGAGGGACGCCAAGCTTATTGGGTATGTACGCTGATTGAAGAGTCTGAGGCGCTGGAATGTCAGGCTGCTGAAGATACTGCAAATGAATTACAGCTAGCCTTAACTGACTTACACATTGGTTTAGTACATGGGCGAATGAAGGCTGCTGAAAAACAGTATGTGATGGATGCATTTAAAGCGGGTGAACTTGATCTGTTGGTGGCAACCACTGTTATTGAGGTTGGTGTAGATGTACCTAATTCCAGCTTAATGATCATTGAAAATCCAGAACGCCTTGGTTTAGCACAGTTACATCAATTACGAGGCCGTGTAGGGCGTGGAGAGGTGGCTAGCCATTGTGTGTTGCTGTATAAATATCCTTTGTCTAAAACAGCCTTAAAGCGCCTTAATGTACTGAGAGAAAGCAATGATGGTTTTTATATCGCAGAGCAAGATTTAGCGATTCGAGGCCCCGGTGAAGTATTAGGCACAAAACAAACGGGTGTCGCGGATATGAAGATTGCCGATCTGTTAAGAGATCAGCTATTAATTCCACAAGTACAGCAGTTGGCATTAACTATCATTCAGTCTCACCCTGAATACATTAAACCGCTGGTGGAACGTTGGTTAGGTGATAAACCGGTTTATGCTCAAGTGTAAATTGGAGGGAGAGATTAGTAAAAAAACACCTAGCTTAGGGTTAATAAACTAGGTGTTAATATTTCTAAAGCTTAATCAGATAAATTAAGTTCTTTTAGTTTACGAGTCAGAGTATTTCTTCCCCAGCCTAGTAATTTAGCAGCTTCATGCTTTTTACCTTGAGTATGTTTTAATGCACTTTGTAGCATTATTTTTTCAAACTCAGGTAATAGTTGCCCTAAAATATTACTTTCACCATTTTTTAGTTGTGCATCAGCCCATTTCTTTAAGCTTTCTTGCCAAATAACTGGCTCGCCTTCTTGTTGAGGTACTTCCTGCTCACTTAACTCTGGAGGTAGGTCACTAATATGCACTTCCTGACCACTAGCCATCACCGTTAACCATCGACATATGTTTTCTAATTGACGAACATTACCCGGCCAAGGCAAGTCACTTAAATAGTTAATCGTTGCTTTTGTCAGTTGCTTACTTTCTACAGTTAGCTCGTTGGCTATGTTTTGTAAAAAGTGGTTGGCTAATAAAGCAATATCTTCACGACGCTCTTTTAACGCAGGTAACTGTAAGCGGATAACATTTAAACGGTGGAAGAGATCTTCTCGAAAATCGCCACTTTGTACTTTTTTCTCAAGGTTTTGATGAGTTGCTGCAATAATACGTACATCTACTTTAATAGCTTGATGCCCACCAACACGATAAAACTGTCCATCGGCTAATACACGCAATAGACGTGTTTGCACATCCAATGGCATATCTCCAATTTCATCTAAGAATAGTGTGCCACCATCAGCCTGTTCGAAACGACCTTGGCGATTAGCTGCAGCACCTGTAAAAGCACCTTTTTCATGTCCAAATAATTCAGCTTCGATCAGCTCTTTTGGGATCGCTGCCATATTTAAGGCGATGAAGGTTTCATTCTTTCGAGGGCTATGTTTATGTAAAGCTTGTGCAACCAACTCTTTACCAGTGCCTGATTGACCGTTAATTAATACACTCATACTTGAACGAGATAAACGTCCAATTACACGGAAAACTTCTTGCATCGCTGGCGCTTCACCAATGATTTCTGGTGTAGCAATAGGCTGTGTATTAGGCTTTCTTTGCTGTTTCAGCTCTTTACTATGGTTAAGCGCACGTTTGATTAGATCTGTTGCTTCATGGATATCAAAGGGTTTAGGTAAGTACTCAAAGGCACCACTTTGATAAGCATTTACAGCACTGTCTAAGTCTGAATGTGCGGTCATAATAATGATCGGTATCAGCGGGTAACGTTGATGTATTTTTTGCATCAACTCTAAGCCATCTATGCCAGGCATACGCACGTCAGAAATAATAATCTCTGGTTGTTCAATCAGCAGTTGTTGCCATAAACATTCTGCATCAGGGAAGCTAGCATGTTCAATATTTTCTGCTTTTAATGTGCGTTCTAATACCCAGCGAATGGCGTGGTCATCATCTACAATCCAAGCGGCCATTATAGCTCCTTATTTTTTATTATTATATTTAACGTTAAATTGGTAAAAACACAGAGAATTCTGTTTTGCCTTTACTACTTTTAAATTCAATTCGTCCATGATGTTGCTTGATTAATTCTTGGGCAATGGATAACCCTAAACCTGTGCCGTCTTTACGTCCAGTGACCATCGGATAAAAAAGAGTGCTACGGAGGTGCATTGGAATACCAGGCCCTGTATCTGTTATTTTTATCTCTGTCGCTAAACGCTGTGGTAAACCATTAATGGTTACTTGATGCGCAGTGCGTGTACGTAAAGTAATGGAATGATTTTCTGGCAGGTCCTGCAATGCTTGTACCGCGTTTTGCACTATATTCAAAAATGCTTGCTGTAGTTGATCGGGTTGCATTTCAAAATCTGGAATACTCGGATCGTAATCAATATTCAGAGTAATATTATCTGGGACATTGAAGCTCACTAGTTTACGTACTTTTTCTAATACCGAATGAATATTATGGATACTTTTAGCGCCCGGTTTTTGTGGGCCTAGTAATCTGTTTACTAGTGCACTGAGTCGATCTGCTTGCTCAATGATGATTTGCGTGAATTCTTTAAGATCTGGGTTAGGCAGCTCTGCTTCTAATAATTGTGCTGCACCACGTAAACCCCCTAATGGGTTCTTAATTTCATGTGCTAAACCACGTACTAGCTCTTGCGCTGCTTTTTGTTGATGCTCTTGATAATGTACTTGGCTAATGCGTTTCTGTTGTTCGATACAACGCATTTCTATCAGTATGTATGGTGTGGCTTTAGTGTCAATATAACTCGCACTTAAATCGATAAGTAGCGGGCTGCCATCAATTAACAGTGTTGTTTCGTTTTCAGTAAATGAAGATTCTTCTAATAATAGGTTTTCTATCGACTCCGGTGAAAAGTGAAATTGCTCGGCGATAGCTTTTAAGGTCTGACCATATAATCGCTGTTTACTTTGCGATAGCAATTGCTCACTAGCTGGATTTGCATAGATCAGAGTTAATGAAGAATCTAAAGCTACAAATGCTGTTTTTGCTTCTTCAAGAAAGGTAGAGATAAGATCGAGACTAGGTTCTTTTTGCATATATTGGCAATCTACTTAATGGATATACGTTGTAAATGAATCGTAACAATTTGTGTTTTTGCTAGTACTTTTCCATCTTCATCAAGTAAGTGTGCTTGTACTTGGTGTGTGCCTCGGTCGACATTGAGTGCTCTGATGGTTGGTGACATTTGTGGAGATCCTAATGCTTGTCCATCTAAATATAATTGTAGCAACTGTGTGCTTTCTTTTTCTGGTGTTGTTTTGACATTAATTTCCAATGTGCCTTCATTGCTGCGAATAGCAGTATCATCTTGTGGATAAACAATTTCGGCCTGGTATTGAACTGCTGCTTTTTTATCTTTACCTGTTTCTTGTTTATTTTTTTTGGCAGGATTTACTGTGCGAGTATCAATAGGGTCTTGATTGGAAACAAGGTTTTTATTTTCAACTGTTATTTGTGGTGTTCCTGGAGGAGCGGTATCTGCAAAATGTGTTTTGCCTTGGCTGTCCACCCAACGGTATATTTTTGTTTCAGCAAAGGAAAGCGTGGAATAGGTGCAAAGTAATAATGTTAAAAATGTAGTTAATTTCATAATCTAAACCTTAATAGTAAATACTTGATTGTCGAATAGCTAAAGGATTAAGACAATAAAAAAATTTACTGTAAACGAGGTTATTCTATAAATGTTAACCTTTGCTCATATAATGAGGTTATTCAATGTAACAGTGGTCTGCATTTTCTATTGATAATTTTGCTTAGTTTTTATATGAAAACGTTAAAATAAAAGGAGTGAGCAACAGCCCACTCCTGATTCGGCTTTGTTACTATTATTTAATAAATAACATTTCAGAGTATTTAGGCAATGGCCATAACTCATCAGCAACAAGTAGCTCAAGTGCATCAGCGTGCTCACGTGCTTCACCCATAAGAGGACAAAGAACGTCTGCACTATGGCGCATATGTGCTTCTGCATCAGCAAAATCATGCTTAGCAACTTCAGTATCAATCTTAGTGATTGCAGCTAATAGACCATTTACATGTTCAGCAACTTGCTTAGTAATGCTTGAATCTAATTCAATACCTAAGTCTTGTGTTGATGTAGCAGCTAGGCTTAGCTCTGATAAGTAAGCAATTGCTGCTGGGTAGATTTTAGTTTTAGCAATATCACTTACTAATTTAGCTTCAACTTCAATCGCTAGATTGTATTGTTCAGCATAAACTTCGTAACGGCTTTCTAGTTCAACCGGTGTTAGTACACCCGTGTTTTGGAATAGATCAATCACTTCTTGTGATTTGAATGCAGGTAAAGCATCTGCCGTTGTTGGGATATTTTTAAGACCACGTTCTTCAACTGCGGCTTTATGCCATTCCTCTGAGTAACCGTCACCACCGAATACAGCGTTGCCGTGTAGTTCCATTAACTCTTTCAGTACAGTAATAACTGCGGCTGTTTGATCTTCAGTTTTTAAAGCAGCTTCTAGTTTTTCTGCAATCCAGTTTAATGAATCAGCAAGCATTGTGTTCATTGCAACTAATGGGCCTGATACAGATTGCTCAGAACCTACAGCACGGAACTCAAAACGGTTACCTGTGAATGCAAATGGAGACGTACGGTTACGGTCACCTGGATCACGGTCAAAGTTAAGAATTTGCGAAAGACCTAGGTCCATCTCGCCGCCTTGAGTACAAGTTGTTAATTTACCTGTTTTGATTTCATCAAATACTTTTTCTAACTGGTCACCTAGGTAAACAGAAAGGATTGCTGGTGGCGCTTCATTAGCACCTAAACGATGGTCATTACCAGCAGAAGCGATAACTGCACGTAATAATGGACCGTATTTGTGTACACCACGAATTACCGCACCACAGAATAATAGGAACTGTAGGTTTTTATGTGGTGTTTTACCTGGATCAAGTAAGTTACCTTGTGTGCTGTTACCAACAGACCAGTTAACATGTTTACCTGAACCATTTACGCCTGCGAATGGTTTTTCATGCAATAGACATAGGAAGCCGTGCTCTTTAGCCGTTTGCTTCATCATTGTCATTAACAATTGTTGTTGGTCTGCACCTACGTTTGCTGCACCGTAGTAAGGAGCAATTTCAAATTGCCCTGGAGCAACTTCGTTATGGTGAGTTTTAGCTGGGATACCTAGCTTGTATAGTTTGTCTTCAAAATCTTGCATGAACACTTGAACACGTGCAGGAATTGCACCGAAGTAGTGATCATCAAATTGTTGACCTTTAGCTGGTGCTGCACCAAATAAAGTACGGCCAGCTAATAGTAAGTCTGGACGTGCATTAGCAAAGTTTTCATCAACTAAGAAGTACTCTTGCTCTGGACCACAGCTTGAGTTTAATGTAGCAACTTCTGTCTCGCCCATTAATTTAAGTACTTTTTGTGCTGCTGTATCCATTGCTGAATTAGAGCGTAATAGCGGGATTTTTTTATCTAGTGCTTCACCAGTCCAAGACATGAATACACTTGGAATCATTAATGTTGCGCCATTCGCTGTTTGTTGGATATAAGCAGGGCTTGTTGGATCCCATGCAGTATAACCACGTGCAGCGTTAGTCATACGTAGGCTACCGTTAGGGAAAGAAGAACCATCTGGTTCACCTTTAATTAATAGGCTACCTGTAAATTCGTTAATTGCATTACCTTCAGAGTTAGTCAGGATGAATGCATCATGTTTTTCAGCAGTAATGTTAGTCATTGGGTAGAAAACATGAGAGAAGAACTTAGCACCTTTAGATAGCGCCCAGTCTTTCATTGCTGCAGCAATAATATCAGCTGTTGCTTTATCTAAAGCGACACCTGTTTGAACTGTTTTCTTGATCGCTTTAAATGCATTTTTTGATACCGCTTCTTCCATCTTAGCTAGATTAAAAACATCAGTAGCCCAGATTTGATTTAGTGGCTCAGTTTGAGCGACCTCTTTTGGTGCACGGTTAGTAATTTGTTCAATTGCTTGTAGGCGGACTTGGTTTCCACTCATGTAATGCTCCTTGCTGATATTAATAGCGCTATTGTTATTTGTGATAACTATTATTAGATACTAAAATATGAAGTTATGACAACTAGATAACAAGAATTTAGCAAGAAGTAAGCCAGTTTTGTTTTTACAGGGATATTTGTAGATGAAAACAAAAAAGGACCGCAAGAAGCAGTCCTTTTAAATTTAAAAAGAGAGAAGGATTATACGCTGTAGTATAGGTCAAACTCTTTTGGATGTGTTGCTTGTGAAACAGCTTCACATTCAGCAGTTTTTAGCTCAATAAATGCATCAATTGCTTCGTTTGAGAACACGCCGCCTTCCGTCAAGAAGTCACGGTCAGCATCTAGTGCTGCTAGTGCTTCTTCGAAAGAAACCGCTACTTGCGGGATTGCATCAGCTTCTTCTTTTGGTAGGTCGTATAAATCTTTATCTAAAGAGTCGCCAGGGTGGATTTTGTTTTTAATACCGTCAAGGCCAGCCATTAACATCGCAGAAAAACCTAGGTAAGGGTTCATTGTTGGGTCTGGGAAACGTACTTCAATACGTGCTGCACGTGCTGTTGGTACGATTGGA
The DNA here is from genome assembly GCF_055808325.1 of Psychromonas sp. KJ10-5. Taxonomy (NCBI): domain Bacteria; kingdom Pseudomonadati; phylum Pseudomonadota; class Gammaproteobacteria; order Alteromonadales; family Psychromonadaceae; genus Psychromonas; species Psychromonas sp. KJ10-5. The sequence goes on from NZ_CM147864.1 coordinate 3,279,613, forward strand.
ATACGGATAGATGCAGAACGGTTACCTGCTGAGTAAGCTAACATTACTGGTGCTTCAAAGCCTGGGATAAGACGTTTGTAAGAGTTAGTTGATGCATTAGTAAATGCATTAATTGCTTTCGCATGCTTAATGATACCGCCAATGTAGTAAAGCGCTAATTCGGATAAGCCGCCGTAACCATCTCCAGAGAATAAGTTAACGCCATCTTTACCTAATGATTGGTGACAGTGGTTACCAGAACCGTTATCGCCAACTAATGGCTTAGGCATAAACGTTGCTGTTTGGCCGTATGCGTGTGCCACGTTATGTACAACGTACTTGTAGATTTGAATCTCATCGGCTTTTTCAACCATAGTGTTAAAGCGACAAGCGATCTCATTCTGACCCGCCGTTGCTACTTCATGGTGGTGAGCTTCAACTACTAAGCCCATCTCTTCCATGATTAAACACATAGCTGAACGTGTATTTTGTGAAGAATCAACAGGTGCTACAGGGAAGTAACCACCTTTGATGCCCGGGCGGTGACCTGTGTTACCGTCTTCATAAGATGTACCTGAGTTCCATGCTGCTTCTTTTGCATCGATTGAGTAGAAAGCACCAGCAATACTGTTACCGTATTTCACGTCATCAAATAGGAAAAATTCTGGTTCTGGGCCAAATAATACTGTGTCTGCAATACCTGTAGAGCGCATGTATGCTTCAGCACGCTTAGCAACTGAACGAGGGTCGCGGTCGTAGCCTTGCATGGTTTTTGGTTCTAATACGTCACAACGTAAATTAAGTGTTACATCGTCTGTAAATGGGTCTAGTACCGCTGTTGAAGGTACTGGCATTAGCACCATGTCAGAGTCTTGAATGCCTTTCCAACCTGCAATTGAAGAACCATCAAACATCTTACCTTCTTCGAAGAAGTCTTCCGTTACTTGATGGTGTGGGATCGATACGTGTTGCTCTTTACCATGAGTATCAGTAAAGCGTAAATCAACGAATTTTACATCTTGCTCTTGGATTAAAGCTAAAACGTCTTGGATTGTTTGTACAGACATGTTGTAGAACCTCATTTGACATCGGAAATGTTATGAATTGAAAATTATATTTCTTGATAAAGAAATAAGAATTTATCGACTTTCTAAACTTATATATATCATGTTGCTTAAAATATGCCAACTCGATTGTCCCCATCAAGCTTGACGGTTGGCACCATAAAAAAGGGTGATTTAGCGCTTTTTTGAACTTATTTGGTGCGTTTGTGCACTTATTTGGTGCATTGGTGTTTTAGTGTGATAATTACGCTGCTTTATTTCGGTGTTTTATCCATTTTAACTATCTGTGACAGACTTAAAACTTTCTATTTTTGAAATTATGTTTACAATGTGCGCACATTTGGCTAGAACACTTCCTGTGCTTTTATTGCCTAATTCTTTTTATACCAATTAAATAAAAGTAGATCCGTCTACTTTTATCTAATTGGTATTTTTAATAGTAAGTTATTTTTGAGGCGCATCATGTCGTTAGATAAATTAAGAAATATTGCCATCATTGCTCACGTTGACCATGGTAAAACAACATTGGTTGATAAACTGTTAGAGCAGTCTGGTACATTAGATTCACGCGGTGGTTCTGAAGAACGTGTAATGGACTCTAACGATCTTGAAAAAGAACGTGGTATTACCATCCTTGCAAAAAACACTGCAATTGTATGGAATGATTACCATATCAATATCGTAGATACACCTGGACATGCTGATTTCGGTGGTGAAGTAGAGCGTATTCTATCTATGGTAGATAGTGTTTGTCTTATTGTTGATGCGGTTGATGGTCCAATGCCACAAACTCGCTTCGTAACACAAAAAGCATTCGCACATGGCCTTAAGCCAATTGTTGTTATTAACAAAATTGATAAGCCTGGTGCACGTCCTGAGTGGGTAATGGATCAAGTATTTGATTTGTTCGATAACTTGGGTGCAACTGATGACCAGTTAGACTTTCAAGTTGTTTATGCTTCTGCATTAAACGGTTGGGCAAGTATTGAGATGGACGAGCAAAAAGATGACATGGAAGATTTATTCCAAACTATCGTTGATACTGTTGCGCCACCTGAAGCGGATCGCGAAGGCGATTTCCAAATGCAAATTTCTCAACTTGATTACAACTCTTACGTTGGTGTAATCGGTGTTGGCCGTATTACACGTGGTAACGTTAAAGTTAATCAACAAGTTACTATTGTTGGTGCTGACGGTAAAGAACGTAAAGGTAAAGTTGGCCAAGTATTAGGTTACTTAGGTCTTGAGCGTCATGATGTTGAAGTCGCAGAAGCGGGTGACATTATTGCAATCAGTGGTTTAGGCGAGCTTAAAATTTCTGACACTATCTGTGCTCAAACAAACGTTGAAGCATTACCACCGTTAACAGTTGATGAACCAACGGTAACAATGACATTCCAAGTAAATACATCTCCATTCTGTGGTAAAGAAGGTAAATACGTTACTTCACGTAATATCTTAGATCGTCTACACAAAGAGCTAGTACATAACGTAGCACTTAAAGTAGAAGAAACAGAAGATCCTGATAAATTTAAAGTATCAGGACGTGGTGAACTACATTTAGGTATCTTAATCGAGAACATGCGTCGTGAAGGTTATGAGCTAGCAGTATCTCGTCCTGAAGTTATCGAAAAGGTGATTGACGGCCAGTTACATGAGCCAATGGAAACATTGACAATTGACTGTGAAGAAGAGCATCAAGGTTCTATCATGGAACAATTAGGTATCCGTAAAGCGGAACTAACTAATATGATTCCAGATGGTAAAGGACGTGTTCGTTTAGACTTTATGATTCCAAGTCGTGGTTTAATCGGTTTCCAAACTGAGTTTATGACAATCACTTCTGGTTCTGGTCTTCTATACCATAGCTTTGATCACTACGGTCCTCATAAAGGCGGTACTATTGGTCAACGTCAAAATGGTGTATTGATCTCAAATCAAGCAGGTAAAGCGGTTACTTACTCATTATTCTTCTTACAAGATCGTGGTCGCCTATTCTTAGGTCACGGTACTGAAGTATATGAAGGTCAAATTATCGGTATTCATAACCGTGCTAACGATTTAACAGTAAACTGTGTGAAAGGTAAGCAACTTACTAACGTACGTGCATCAGGAACAGATGAAGCACAAACGTTGTCACCAGAAATCAAACTAACACTTGAGCAAGCGTTAGAGTTTATTGATGTTGATGAATTAGTAGAAGTAACACCTGAAAGCATTCGTATTCGTAAGAAACTACTTACAGAGAACGAACGTAAACGTGCTGCTCGTCCAGCTAAAGGTTAATTCGTTTACATAAACGCTTAACTTGTTACTATGAGGCCTTACGATTGTAAGGCCTTTTTTTTATGTTAAATTTAGTGCTAGCCATTTAATGGCTAACATTCATTGATGATGCTGAGGAGTATTATGTTTCAACTAGACCAGCAAATATTAATAGGAAAAATGAAAGCGCTCTATGGCTATGGCATTTTTCTCTTCAAACGCAGTAAAGAAGATAATATCAAAGTACCCGCAGGCCACCTTGCTTACGTGACTTTATTGTCGATCGTCCCTTGTCTTGCTGTGGTTTTTTATATGCTCTCGGCTTTTCCCATGTTTTCTGAGTTAAACAGCATTATCGAAGATCTGATCTATAACAGTTTTGTGCCCACAGCAGGTGATGCCGTTAAAGAGCACATGACTGGTTTTATTGAAAACACCAAACAGATGAGTATGGTCGGGATAGCTTCATTGGTAGTAATTGCTCTGCTATTGATCTCAACGATCGATCAAACCTTGAATCGTATTTGGCGTTGTAATAGAAAACGCTCAACTATTCACGCATTTACCATCTACTGGACTATTTTGAGCTTAGGCCCAATTATTATCGGTGGTAGCATTGCATTAAGTTCTTACCTCTTTTCTATTGTGCAAACTGATGGTTTCTTGTCAGTAGGGCAGCAGCTGCTAAGTTTTATGCCTTTTCTGTTCTCATGGTTAGCTTTTGCAGGGGTTTATACTTTAGTACCACATCAACGTGTCACACTTCGTTGTGCTGTTATTGGCGGTTTTGTTGCTGCGTTAATGTTTAATTTAGCGACTGACTTATTCAGCTTATACATTACCAACTTCCCATCTCAACAAATTATTTATGGCGCTTTAGCGGTTATCCCTATTATGTTTGTTTGGATCTACTTTAGTTGGTTAATTGTATTAATAGGTGCGGAGGTGACATCTACCTTAGATGAGTTCTTTTATCCTGAAGAAACCGAGCTCGATGAGCTTGAGGAAGCCTCATGATAGCCATGATACAACGTGTTAATAATGCATCTGTATCTGTTGATAATGCTGTAGTAGGGCAGATTGATGGTGGTTTATTGGTATTATTAGGCGTGGAGAAGGGTGATACAGAGAGTCAGGCTAAACGTTTGGCTGAAAAAGTATTAGCTTACCGTATTTTTGCCGATGATAATGACAAAATGAACCTCAATGTCAAACAAGCTAATGGTGACTTGTTAGTTATTTCTCAATTCACCTTGGTCGCTGAGACTAAAAAAGGGAATCGTCCTGGTTTTAGCAATAGCGCAGATCCTGCTGAAGCGAAACGCCTGTATGAGTATTTCAGTAAGCAATGTGAGCAGCTAGGTTGCCATGTTGAAAATGGGATTTTTGCGGCAGATATGCAAGTGACTTCAACTAATGATGGACCTACGACATTTTGGTTGCAGGTTTAATTCGCTGAAAGTGAATGCTTGGCTAGTGATAAACCCATAGCATTAAAGATTAGAATACTATGGGTAAATTCGATAGGAGTGTGATTTTATTTAAAACCAACGTGTGATTTCTGGTGTTGATGAGCTAGAGCCTGAGCTGCCTATATTCGTACTGGTGATTTGTTCATCAAAGTGAACGCCTGCACCGCCAGTTACCTTTAGATAATCACTACGTAAAGAGCCATAGATATCACCACTTGCTGTAACTTTGATTGCCGCATCGGGTGCATAAGCGGTTAAAAACATATCCGTTGAGCCAGACAAGGTAACACCATAATCACTATTATCGCCGTCAGAGTCATACCCTGAGTATAGAATAAATGAATTTTCACCATCACTATTTACTGCCGAAGTAGCTGTATTACCATCACTATCTAAAGCATATACACCACCATCAGCTGTTGTTGTAAAAGTACCTTCGGTGATAATGGTTAGCGTTGCGCCATCTTCCACATAAATTTTATCTTCAATAGAGGTATCCCCACTTAAATAGATAGTGACATTATTACCGCTTTCGATAGTGATTGTATTACCACTTTGAAAGCTATCAATGCTCATCACATAGACTTCTGTTGCTTCACCTAAAAAGTCGATAGTTGCTGTTTCTGTATCAAAGCTATCTGTGGTGCCACTGCTTTTGTTATATGACTCTAGTCCTGTATCGGTAAATACATAGTCAGTGTAAGGCCAATAGGAAAAAGAGTAAGCGGTTGGAGAGACACTTCCTAAACTACCTACACCATCCGTTGTGTTGGCAAATTCACTGGCTAAATCTAATATGTCGCAGGTTTCAGTACCAACGTCACTAACTTGGTTTGTATCATAATAGGTTGCATTACTAACACTGCCATAACTAGGATAATTTAATTCACCACTATATGAAATCGGGTTATCAAAACTGTTTCGTATGGTGACATCGCCGTTGGCGCTAATACTATCCATTGTTGTTGAAGAGTAGGAGTTGGTGACATTACCGGTCGCCTGTGCGTTTCCATCAATAGATCCTGAGCTGCCTAAATCAATATTACCTGATACATGTGCATCACCTGAAATAGAAGCTGATCCCGACATGGTTAAGTCGCCATTAATCGACACACTTCCATCAATAGGTGAGCTGCCACTTAAAGTTAAGCCACTAGCATCTTCGTTTAATACTGAAACATCACCATTATTACCTGGATTACTGGAGTCATAAGCACCTTCGCTTGAATCATAGCTATCAATGGTGCCACTGCCTCCTAATGTTGCGCCATCACAGGTAGTAATTGCGCCAGTAAAGACTGAGTTTCCTGAAGAGGAAGTTAATGAAAATGATCCGCGCATTGCATATGTGCCATCGTAGTGAAAACCTGAGCTATTTATTTCTCTGATATCACTATCTAACCAAGCATCAATATTGTGGTAATAACCACCAGAACTATTTTGTGCACTGTTCAATTGAGTCATCATATCATCGGTCGATAGGCTACTGTCTGTGCTGAGCATATTGTAAGCTTCAGCAAGCCCATTTTCAGCTTGTAACCGGGCATTAAGTTCTTTGGTATAATTACCCGCCATACGCTCTTGATTGAGGTTTTCTTGGATGGTGTCGAACACAATTAAGCTACCGAGAAATGAGATCACTAATACGGTAATTAATGCAAAACCTTGGTTCTCTTTAGGTTGAGTGTTAGTGGTGTTCATGTTCATTCCCTAAACTATTCATTCAAGCCTAAAATGGCTTGGCGTTGTGCAAACATCATTTGTATTGAATCAGTTTCATCAGCTGGTGTAATAGTGATAGTTAGTAAATTATCGGTAGTTGCAAAGCTTAATGTATCAATATTAGTACCAATAGCAGTAAAGCTTTTGCTGGCATCATCTAAACCCGCTGTTGTATATTCTGCACACATTAATTGTCCATCAGTCAGGCGATAGCTTTCATAATATTGGCTACTCATGCCATTACCTAAACAGCTGGTATAAGTTTCGCCTGTATCTAAATTGTCTAGATTAAAAGTTAAATCTAATTGCTTGTAAGTATTACCATCACTACCAGTATAGGATTTATCATCCATTTCATCTGCTCGGTGTATTGCTCGGCTAAAAATTGAATTACTAAAACGCAGTACTTCTTGTGTGTTTTCTAATTGCTGCGAGTAAGTTGAGGTTTCTTTTAAGCTTGAGAATACCGTTGCTATGCCTAATACAATCAACAATGACAAAGCCATTGCAATCATTAATTCAGTTAAACTAAATCCAGTTTCTTTTGTCTTATATAGTGGTTTCATTTTATTCACCTATGGACAGATATCTGGAAAAACAGCTTGCACGGATACTTCATCTTCTACATCAGTTAAACGCTGATCACCCCAGTCTATGGTGATTTTTAATGTATTGGTAATATCAAAGGTAGTTGGATCAAAAGTACGAGTAAATCCATCTGCTAAGGTTAAATCATCGAGCGCTTCAGAGCCATCTTTTAACTCACAAAGTGAATTCCAAATCTGTTCTACTGTATTGCTTGCCTCAATACTTGCTCGCGTATACTGGCTACTGCTTCGTGCATATTGCAGGCTTTTATTTTGTGTATAAGCCAAGCCTAAAACGGATAAAGCAGCAATTAGGATGGCAATCAGTAGTTCAATTAAAGTAAAGCCGCTCTGTTTGCTTTTTTGTTTACCATTATGTGTGACACGACTAAAGGAATCTTGCATTAATTACAGTCTCCACTATCTGTGCTGATCTGAGTTTGGCCACTGCTATAAATGGATAAACAACGATATTCATCTTCCCAAGTAAAAGCGAGTTGCTCATTTTCTGCAAAACCCGTTTTTTGTACGGCAATGGATACTTCACTAGCACTACCAGCGGAGGGAACAATAGAGACTTGATCTGTAGCTAGGGTAATGGTTTTAATGGTGCTATCCGCTCCCGACACCTGATTTGTTAATGTCCAAGTTAAACGGTTGTTTGATGAAGTTAAGGTCACTTCTTCATTACGTTTTAATGCTTCAGAGCGTGTTAATTGGTAAATACTTTGCACTTGGTTAACCGCAACGGAAATACTATTATCACGGATTAAAGCGGTCCAACTGGGAATGGCGATTATGGATAAAATAATAACAATCGCGACGGTGACCATAAGTTCAATCAGTGTGAAACCATGTTGTTTGGTCATTATCATTTCCAGCATCCAGAAGTGCTTGGCGTTTTGTTACCAAGATAATCAAAGGTTAAAGTGCCACAACTATCACTAGATTGGCTAGTGCTTGAAATAGGCACCGCTGAGATGGTGTACTCATCATCCTCTAATTCACTAAAGCTTACCGTATAATAGTCAGTACTGAAGTCACTAGCCGTTGCGCTTGAACCTGAATAATCGCCATTACGAGAGTAGTAACGTTCTAATTGTTGACTTAACTCAACCATTGATTGTTGTACTTCGTAACGATAACTTTTTTGCACTGCTGTGACATATGAAGCAAACCCAATTTGCGCTAAAATAGCGACAACGGCTATAACGATTAATAATTCAATAAGTGTAAAGCCAGTTTGCTTTTTTGCATATTGATACTTGCTTTTTGGGGGCCAAAATCTTGTCATAAAAAGTAACATTATATGTATACCATTGGTTGGGTAAGGCGTGCTTATACAGTATATCGGTAGCATCTTATTATAGTTTAATAATAATACAAATAATAAGCGTGTAAACAGAAAATAATAATTATTGGGTAGTTGAGTTCTTAAAACTCTTATTCATCGTGAGAAGACTTTTATTTTGCTTTAACTTGTTGCATAGTCCACTGTCTCAACCATTTGCTTCCATAATATAATTAAAAGAGCTCATTAAATGATGCCAGTTAAGCCTATTTGTCTACTATTTTATTGCCTGTCTTTAACGCTTTCTGCTTCCGTTTATGCGGCTACTAATTCCTCTCCTGAGTCTACTATGAAAAATATTGAAGTGATTAACAACTCCATTATCCAAAGCCCTAATGATAAGCGCGAATATCAAGTGATCCGTTTAGCGAACCAATTGGAGGTTCTGCTTATTTCCGACCCTGATTTAAAAAATAGTGCTGCTTCTTTATCTGTGCCAATCGGTAGTATGCATAACCCAGATTCACAGCTTGGTTTAGCACATTATTTAGAGCATATGCTATTCCTAGGTTCTAAGCGTTATCCTGTGATTAATGAATATAGTAAATTCATGAGTCAAAATGGTGGGTATACTAATGCTTATACTGCACAAGATGTGACTGTATACGGATTTGAAGTGAATGATAGTGCATTTGGTGAAGCCTTAGATAGGTTGGGTGATGTAATGAGTGAGCCTCTTTTAGATGAGCAGTATGCCGAAAAAGAGCGCCATACAGTGAATGCTGAAAATGAGACCTATGTTGATAATGATATGCGTAAATTATATGCCCTTCAGCGTTATTCACTAAACCCAGAACATCCCATGGCACGTTTCAGCACTGGTAATTTAGAGACATTAGTAGATAAACCTAATAGTAACTTGCAAGAAGAATTAACTGCTTTTTTTAGAGCGCATTACTCAGCAAATAACATGAAGGTCGCTTTGATTAGCCCTCGCCCAATCAAAGACATGCAAACTATTGCTGCAAAATTTTTAACACAAATTCCTAATAATAATGCCACCACTCCAGAGATCATGACTCCATTAGTCACTGATCAACAATTAGCTTTAGAAATACAGATGAAACCAACGGTTGATCTGAAATTGCTGCAAGTGAATTTTTTAATCCCAAGCGTGAAAGATGAATATATGTATCAACCGGGTGGTTATATTAGTCGTTTATTAGGATCTGATCATAAAGGAGGCTTATCTGATTATCTGCAAAAACAAGGTTTAGCTGAATCAGTTTCTGCGGGGTTTTATGCTGCACAAAGCGAACAGTATTCTCAGTTTAGTATGACCTTTAAACTCACTAGTAAAGGTTTAACTCAGCAAGATACGGTACTGGCGAGCCTATTTGCTTACATTCAGTTGATTAAAGATAAAGGCATTAATCAGTTACAATATTCAGAGCAGAAAAAAAGTTTAGATAACTATTTCCAGTTCTTACCGAAACAAGCCAGTTTTCAATATGTGATGTCATTATCTGCAAATATGCAGAAATATCCTTTACAGGATCTATTGTCCTATTCATTTCGTTTAGATGGTTTTAAACCTAAATTAATAGCTCAACTAATAACATATTTAACACCCGAGAATAGCCGTGTATTTGTTGTCTCCCCAGATGCATCTGTGAATAAAAATATTCCCTTTTATAAAGGACAGTATGCGCAGCATAAAATAAAATCATCTCGCCTACAGCAATGGTTGAGGTCTGCTCAGAATATTCAATTGCAAATGACTCTGCCTGTGCGTAATGAATGGTTACCTGAAGATCTGTCTTTAGTTCAAGAGGAGAAAAGTAAGCAGGCTATTTCTCTGGTTAAAGAGTCTGGATTATCGGTTTGGATCAAACAAAGCCAATTAAACCAGCCTAAAGGAGCTTATAAGTTACAATTGAATAATGATTTGAATGATCGAAGTCCTGCTGCACGTATCAAAATAAATCTATTGTTAGATGTATTACAAAAACAATTAGCAGAGTTAAGTTTTGTTACCCAAGAAGCCGGGCTTGGGTTTTCTATTAGCAGTAACGACGGACTATTGATCAGTACCAGTGGCTATAGTGACAAGCAGGGAGAGTTATTACTGACGTTGTTGAGTTATTTAGACAGCATGGAAATTGATCAACAATCGTTAACCTTAGCTAAACAAGAGCTAATACGCAGGCTCAAGAATCAATCTAAAATGAAAGCGATGGACTTAGGGTTAGATGGCTTTAGAAAAGTGGTGCGTTCTCCCTCTTGGTCAAATGAAACATTACTAAAAGCGGTTGAGCCCGTGACTGCGGATGACCTAAAACAACTAATTAAACAAATACTATCCCAATCAAGTGTAAGACTATTGGCCCTAGGTAACTTTTCTGCTGTTGATGTATTGCAATTAACTGCGCAATTAAAAGTGAAGGTGAAGATTCAACCGAATGCATTTTATACCGTCCAGCGATTACATGCCGATCCAGAACAAGGTGCGTTAAATTTTGTTCGTCAATCAGAATTAGAAGATGATGCATTAGCTAGTGTGTATCTGATGGCCGACCAAGATCCTACCTCACAAGCAAAAGCAGAATTATTGAATAAGTTATTAAAACCTGCTTTTTACGATCAAATTCGTACCCAAGAGCAATTAACTTACTCTCCTTTCACAGCCAGTATTGAAGTCGATAAGAGCGTTGGTTTTGGTTTGTTCACACAAAGTCCAACCATTGGAAGCGCGGCTTTATATGGGCGTTTTCAAGCATTTTTAGAGAGTTTTAAAACGGTATTAGCGAATACCACTGAAAGTGAGTTTGAAGAGATAAAGAAAGCGCATATTGCTAACTATTTAGCAAAACCAAGCAATCTAAGTACAGAATTTTCTTATCTGATTGGTGAGTGGATGAGTAACAAAGATAAAATCGATACAAAATCACAGCATATCGAACTGTTACAATCTGTAACCTTAAAACAAGTACAGGAATATTATACCCGCTTATTTTTTGATAAAAGCGCCGCTCAACAAATAATTGTTCAAGTCAAAGGCAAAAAGTTTAGTGAGGAAGCTCCTCTATCACTAACGCCTGAAGTCGCTATTTCAAGTGTTGAACAGTTAAATACTGCACCAAAATAAATATTACTTTTCATTAATAATGTGTGAACTTTTATAAGTGATTAGGCTCACACTTAATGTACACAGGTAAGGAACTCGCTGAAAATTCATTTAATGACTCTCTATTCAAGCCCTTAGGCGAAAGCCTATAAGGGCTTTTGTTTATGGTGAGAATATGAAATAGATGGAGAGTTATCTGAAGCAAGCTCGATATGAGGATAACTTTTAGATCATCTGTATTATTTGAATAGGGTGGTGAGGGCGACCAATTACATGAAATTAAGTCAGTTTTTACTGAGGTAAAAAATTGATCTATTAATTACTGTAATGGGTATAAGTACAGAGTAAATTTATAACAATAAAAACGAAAGGACGAACAGTATGAAAAAAATACTATTTACAACGGCTATTGCATTAGCATTACCATTAAGTGCTTATGCCGCTGATGAAAAAAGCGAATTTGTTGAAGGTGACGCAACGATTGGTGGTGAAGCCGAGTTAGGAGCAACAGTCACAACAGGTAACACTGATACCTCTTCATTTAAAGCTGCTTTAGAGATAAAACAAGAACTGTCTGATTGGGAAAATACTTACTCTTTTGATGGTACCTACAAAAAAGATGAAGATGAAGTAACAGCAAAACGTTATTACTTCGAAGTGCAAGGTGACTATCAAATTGATGATTTAAGTTATCTATTTGCTAATACTAACTATGAGATCGACCCGTTCTCAGGTTATGACTACTCATCTAGTACATCTGCTGGTTATGGTTACCGTTTTATTGATACGAAACGCATGTCATTAACTGCTGAAGCAGGTCCTGGTTATGTTTACCAAAAATATGATGATGATTCAGCGGAAACTGAAGGCGAAGATTACGATGCAAGCGCTGTTGCGCATATCGTTGTTGATTTCCAAACTAAAATTGGTGATTCTGCTAAGTTTCAACAAAAGTTTGTTGCGGATTGGGGGAGTAAGCTGGATGGCCGTTCAGAAACATCGATCTCAGCTAATCTAGTAGGTTCATTAGCCATGAAATTTGCTGTTGTGGTTCGTTATGATAATAAACCACTTGAAGATGTTAAAAGCACTGACACTGAAACGACTATGACGCTCTTATACGGATTCTAATACAAAGACTAATAGCTCGCTTTATTTTCTCAGTTAGCTTACTTAGTGCAAGCGGAACAGTTAATAAAAAAATAAAATAAACTCATGATAAGACAATTAATAAACCTCTAATTTTTGGTTGTTTTATCGTGATTTTAAACTTGTTATACCTCTCTTAAATACTTCTTGTTTCACTTTTTATATCCATAATTACCTGATAAATATGATAATTTGGCCCATATTGATGTGCGAGATGTTACTCAAGTCACATTAGCTTCGTTGTATTTTATTTTTATTTTTTAATTGTTATGTTACTTAATGACATTTGTTAGAATCCTTTGATCTAAAATAAAAGGTTAATATTCATGCGGCTGTCTTTGCCCCCTGCTTTAATAACAATGATTAATATTGTATTTATGACACTGGCTTTTGCTCATAATGCTTTTGCACAGCTAGAGAAAGTGGATGTAGAATTTACTGATCAAGAGAAGCAATATATTAAAGATCATCCAATTATTAAAGTTCACACTGCAGCTTCATGGCACCCTTTTAATTATATCGAAAATGGCAAAGCATCGGGTTATAACAATGATTTGATTCGACTGGTTGCAGAAAGAGCAGGTTTAAACATTGAATTTGTTGTTGGTTATGAGTGGAGTGAATATTTAGAAAAACTCAAAAACAAAGAGATAGATGTTATCTCTAATATGAAAATTACCCCCGAAAGACAAAAATTTACTACCTTCACCCATTATCAAACCTTAAGTTCAGTAGATGGTTTACTTACCCGTTCTGGTGAAGTTTTTTTAAATGATTTAAGCGATATACAATCAATTGCTGTGATAAAAGACTTTTACTATGAAGAGCTTCTCCGTAAATATTATCCTGATATTCATTTAATGGTTACCAATACAACAGAAGAAGCTATTCAGTTGTTGGTAGAAGAGAAAGTGAATGGTGTCTTAGACTCTTATGACGCTATTAATTATTATGTAGAACGCTCTTTACTTCAAAATTTAGTCAACACTGCATTAATAGACCATAAAATTTTTCATTATTTGCCAAAGTTTATGGGGGTGCAGAAGGGTAATTTAATATTACGTGACATTCTCGATAAAGGTTTGTTGTCGCTGAATAAACAAGACATCGATAAATTGCATCAAAAGTGGAAATCACAAATCAGCTTTGGTAAATCTTCTTACGCAGTAAACTATCAAGACCGCCTGCCTATTTTATCTTCTAGACAACAAAACTATTTAGACAAGCATGGTGCATTAATTATGTGTGTCGACCCAGATTGGCTTCCAATAGAAGCGATTCGTCATGGTAAACATATCGGTATTTCCGCAGAGTTTGTACGCTTATTTGCACAGCGCATTAGCAGCCCGATTGAACTATTAGAAACCTCAACCTGGGCTGAAACATTGCAGGCATTAAAAGATGGGACCTGTGACTTTACGCCGACGATTAAAAATACGCCCAGTCGTAAGGAGTTTTTATCTTTTACGCCAGATTATGTGACTTTCCCATTAGCATTAATAACAGAAGAAGATAACCATCCCTATAAATTGCAGCAAGTACTGCATAAACCGTTGGGGATGTTAAAAGATGGTTCATATCGTGAGCTGTTAAGTGAAAGGTACTCGGATACTCAATTTCATGAATTTCGCACTTTAAAAGAGGGGTTAGATGCAGTTAGTGATGGTGATATTTATGGCTTTATTGATGTCTTACCTGTAATGGTTAATCAGATTCAACATGGTTATCCTAATTTAAAAATAGTGGACCAATTTGAAAGTGATTACTCATTTGCACTCGCAGTTGAAAAAGGTAATTTACCTCTATTAAGTATTTTTAATAAAGTTATTGAATCGATTAGCCTACAAAAGAAACAAGAAATTTTAAATAAATGGTTACCTGCATTATATGAAAGAAAAACCAGTGTGCAGGGGTATTTAATTGCTGTTATCGGAATGTCTCTTATTATTTTCTTGTTATTACTACTATTGTTTTCTAATAAAATGAAGTATGTAAAGTTACAGAAAAAAAATACCCATCTAGAAAAATTAGCTATGCGTGATTATTTAACGAGCTTACCAAATCAGGCTTATTTTAATGAGTTTTTTAAAAAAGAGTGGGTGAGAAGTAGGCGTTCAGGCGAAAATATCTCGTTATTGTTAATTGATGTTGATAATACAAAGTTGATTAATGAACAGCATGGTCGCAGTGCAGGGGACCAATGCTTAATTGAGCTAGCTCAACGGTTAAATAATGTTATTCAACGTCCAGCGGATCTGCTAGCGAGACTTGAACAGGATACCTTTGCTGTTCTATTGCCAGATACTTCCGAGGAAGGCGTTAAAGCACTTACGGCGGAAATCTTTTACATGGTCAACAGCTGGAGTTTCTCGTTTAAAGGGATGAGTCAACCTGATTCGATTACAGTGAGTATTGGTGCTGCTTGCATGGTATCTAATGGCGACTACTTAGAAGATGAGTTGAGTCGCCGTGCTGAGCAAGCTTTATATCAAGCTCAAGATAAAGGAAAAGGGAAACTAGTCATTTACAAAAAATAGCGATCAATAGCAAGCATTCTACATAAGCTCTTTATGAGTAGTAAGGGGTGTTTTGATGCAATCACTTCTCTGTGAGTCTCTTCTATTGCTTGTTCTTTAAGGTGTTTTGCACCTGCTGAGATAATCGGTATAATCTGCGCTTATTTACTCATAAGGCCCGCTTTTTATGCGTCCTAGCCACCGTTCTCCCGAACAACATCGCGACATTACCATCACTCGACATTATACCGATCATGCCGAAGGCTCTGTATTAATAGAAGTTGGTAAAACTAAAGTGTTATGTAATGCCAGTGTTGCTAACTCTGTACCTCGCTTTTTAAGAGGCAAAGGAAAAGGTTGGATAACAGCTGAATATGCGATGCTACCACGTGCCACCCATGCGCGTAATCAACGCGAAGTGATAAAAGGCAAACAAGATGGCCGCACCTTAGAGATTCAACGTTTGATTGCTCGTTCTTTACGTGCAGCAGTCAATCTAAAAGCATTAGGTGAATATACCATTACTGTCGATTGCGATGTTATCCAAGCAGACGGAGGAACACGTACCGCAGCTATTACCGGAGCCTGTATTGCCTTGGCTGATGCACTGAATTGGATGGTTGCTAAGGGCAAACTAAAGAAAAGTCCATTAAAACAGATGATCGCCGCTATTTCTGTCGGCATTTACCAAGATACTGCAATCTGTGATTTAGACTACGCGGAAGACTCAAAAGCACAAACCGATATGAATATTGTGATGACAGAGCAAGGCGGTATGATTGAAATTCAAGGAACGGCTGAACAAGGCGAGTTTAGCCACCCACAATTACTAGCAATGTTGGCATTAGCCAATAGCAGTATTACCCAGTTAATTATCGAGCAGAAAAAAGCATTGGAGATGGAGTAAAAAATGAAAGCTTATCAAAAAGAGTTTATTGAGTTTGCAATTGAAAAACAGGTGTTGAAGTTTGGTGAATTCACCCTAAAATCTGGGCGTATTAGTCCTTATTTCTTTAATGCTGGCCTGTTTAATACTGGCAGAGACTTAGCTCGATTAGGTCGTTTTTATGCAGCTGCATTACAGGACTCAGGTATCGACTATGATTTACTATTTGGCCCTGCTTATAAAGGTATTCCAATTGCTACAACTACAGCGGTAGCATTGTCTAATGATTATGATCTTGATGTTCCTTACTGCTTCAACCGCAAAGAAGCAAAAACGCACGGTGAGGGTGGCAGCTTGGTTGGATCTGATTTAGAAGGCAAAATTATGCTGGTGGATGATGTGATCACTGCAGGTACTGCGATTCGAGAATCAATGGACATTATTAATGCGCATCAAGCACAGCTAGCTGGTGTCTTAATCGCTTTAGATCGCCAAGAGAAAGGTAAAGCTGAGTTATCAGCGATTCAAGAAGTGGAACGTGACTACGATGCAAAAGTGATTTCAATTGTTAAATTAGCGGATGTGGTAACTTACCTTGAAACATTACCAGAGATGCAACAACACCTTGAGTCTGTTAAGGCTTACCGTGCACAATACGGTATCTAATCTTAAACGAATCATGTGTTTAATCTAAGTGTGATTAGTTACTGGTTTGATTTAACGAATGACTAGATATAAAAAAGGCGAAGCAGTGATGCTTCGCCTTTTTACGTTTTATTCAAATAGCTTTATCAGCTTCTCATTTATGATTCAGCTTTGCTATTTACCATTGGCACTTTATCTTCATCAAATTCAGGGCTTGCTTTATGTTTGCTTGCAATGAATGAATAGATAACTGGCAGAATGAACAGGGTAAATAAAGTACCGATTGATAGACCTGCTACGATTACAATACCAATACCAAAACGACTGACCGCACCTGCACCTGATGCAAATAACAGTGGAATCAAACCAGCTACCATGGCTGCTGTGGTCATTAAAATTGGACGTAAACGAACCGTCGCAGCTTTTTTCACAGCAGCGATACGATCTAATCCGTGATGTAGCTGTTCTTCTTTTGCTACTTCTGCAATTAAAATACCATGCTTAGTGATCAGGCCGACTAAGGTAATCAATCCGACTTGTGTGTAGATGTTCATGGTTGCAGCACCCCAGGCAAGTACCATCAACGCACCACTAATTGCCAGTGGAACCGTCATGATAATGACTAGTGGATCACGCATACTTTCAAATTGACTAGCGAGCACTAGGAAGATGATAAATAGCGCCAAGATAAAGGTGATATACAATGCCCCACCTTCCGTTACAAACTGGCGAGCTTCACCTAAGTAATCATGAGTATAACCTTGTGGTAATTTCGTCTCCGATAATCCTTCGAAGAAAGTAATCGCCGTGCCCATAGTCACTCCTGGGGATAATACAGCCCCCACAGTTGCACTATTAAGCTGATTAAAGTGAGGTAATGAACGTGGCTCTGCAATCACATCAATTGTAATTAACTCGCTTAACGGTACCATATCGCCATTTTTAGCTGGGACATAAAAATCGCCTAATTTTTCTGGCGCTAATCGATATTTCCGCTCTACTTGTGCAATTACTTCATAACTACGCCCGATTAAGTTAATACGATTTAAATAGCCGTCACTTAATAATGTCCCTAGTGTTATCCCGATATCTTGCATAGTTACCCCGTAGGCACCTGCTTTGTCGCGGTCTATTTTGATATTCATTGTTGCTGAATCAAAGGCTAAATCTAGCTCTGAATAAACAAAGTTAGGGTTCGCTTGGGTTTCAGCTAAGACATCTGTAGCAATGCTCACTAAGCTTTGGAACGGATTAGATGTAGTGATTACAAACTGCACCGGTAAACCACCAGAAGATCCTGGTAATTCAGGTCGTTGGAAGGTTACTGTTGCAACAGAAGGGATCTTTCCAAAGGCGGGGGTTAAGGTTGCAGATAATTCAGCAGGGCCTTTTTCACGCTGACTCCAAGGCTTCATGATTGCAATACCAAATGCCTGGTTAGCATTCGGGATACCAGACATGGCCAAGCTACTTTCTACTTCTGGTTGTCTAGAAATCTCATCAGTCACTAAACGCATACTATTTTCAATGAAATCGAGATTTGCATTAGAAGGGGCTTTAGAGAGCATCATTAATACCCCTTTATCCTCCTTCGGTGCTAATTCCGATGGAATGAATTTAAATAAGTAAGGTAGTGAAATAAATACTAATATTGCAAAGATGATAATAGCAGGACGGCGAGTCATAATCACATCAAGTGTATTACCATATTTATTGGTTAATCCTGTTAATACTTTATCAACACCACGTTCAAATCGATTTGGTTGATGATTAATGGTTAACATCTTGCTACACATCATTGGGGATAATGTTAAGGCAACAATGCCCGATACAAATACCGCGCCGGCGAGTGTTAAAGCAAACTCGGTAAATAATGAACCGGTAATACCACCCATTAACGCGATAGGAGCGTATACGGCTGCAAGTGTGATGGTCATTGATATTACTGGGACTGCAATTTCACGTGTGCCTATAATCGCTGCACGGAAAGGGTCTTCACCGGCTTTAATATGTCGATCGATATTTTCTACAACAACAATCGCATCATCTACTACCAACCCGATTGCCAATACCATCGCCAGTAGTGTCATCAAGTTGATGGTAAAACCAAACATCTGCATTACTACAGCCACACCAATCAGTGATAGTGGAATAGTAATTATTGGAATTAAAACCGCACGCCATGAACCTAAGAATAGGATCATCACAATGAGTACAATTAAACCTGCCTCAGCGATGGTTTTAACCACTTCCTCAATGGACTCTTCGATAGCAATAGTCGAGTCGTATAGCACTTCCATATTGATTGAACTTGGATTACTTTTTTCCAAGCTTGGTAGCATATCTCTTACATCGGCTGTGATATCTAAAGGATTAGCCGTAGGTGTTGAGTCAATCGCAACCACAACTGCATCATTACCATTTGCCATTGCACGGTAAGCATCATGGCTTTTTTCTAATGAAACACGAGCAATATCTTGTAAATGTATTGTTCTGCCATCATCACGAGTTGCAATAATTAGCTTCTCAAGCTCTTCAGCACTCGTTACCTGTGTTTTTGCATTACCATTAAACAAGGTGTAATAGCCCATTGCTTGGCCAGTAGCAGATTGAATATTATTTGCCTGTAGAATGCTAATGACTTCCGAGGTACTTAATCCAAATGCAGCCATGCGCTCGGGATCTAACCAAATACGCATTGCAAACTCAGTACCACCATAAAGGTTAACTTTTGCTACCCCATTAATACTGAATAGCTGTGGCTTAATTACACGCTGAAGATAATCGGTAATTTGACTAGAATTTAATTGATCACTAGAAAAAGCAATATAGATAACAGAAGTAGTAGAGCCTGTACTTACATCGATCGTTGGATCTTCGGCTTCACTAGGTAGTTGTGAGCTAACTCCATTAACCTTGGCGAGAATATCAGCTACCGCACCGCTTGGGTCAGTATTCAAGTTCATATTAACGGTAATAACCGAACTACCTAAGGTACTTTGCGAGCTGATATAATCAATGTTATCAGCTTGTGCAATCGCTTGTTCAATAGGCTGTGTAATAAAGCCTTGAATCAAGTCAGCATTGGCACCGTAATAACTGGTGGTAACCGTTACTACGGTATTGGTCATATTGGGGTACTCTCGTACCTGCATTTTGCTCAGCGCTTGTACGCCTAGCAGTACAATGAGCAAGCTCAGAGATATTGCTAAAACAGGGCGTTTTATAAAAATATCGGTAAACTTCATTCAATCACCTATAGAGCTGGAAGAACAGAGGGAGTATCAAGCGCATCAGATTCAACAACATTAACATGTGAGCCATTGCTCAAACGTATTTGCCCGCTAGTGACGATTCGGTCACCTGCTTTAATGCCTGACAATACGTGTATTTTGTCCTCTTTAGTTTTACCTAAAGTGACAATCTGCTGTTTTACTTCTAAGTAACTACTACCATCATCCGCTTCTTTTTCTGTGATTACATAAACTGTTTCACCATATAAAGTGTAGTTAACAGCAGTAACGGGTATCACTATTTGAGCTTCAAGGGTTGGTAAAATCACATTGGCTTTAGCGAACATACCTGAACGTAATATTTGTTGGTCATTAGGGATAGAGGCTTGTACTTGGACGAGGCCACTTTGTGAATTTACGGCAGGCTCAATAGCAGAAATTTTACCGGTAAAGGCTGTATCTGGCTGAGCATCAATGAAGATATTCATCGCCTGACCAATGTGTAACTTATTCAAATCGTTTTGCGCAACGGTAAAGCGCATTTGCATGCGGCTAATGTCTTCTAGTTGTACAATATCAGAGCCACTTGCTAAGTATTGACCTAAGAATACATTACGTAGCCCGGCGATACCTGAAAATGGGGCGCGAATAGTACGTAAGCTAATAGTGGCTTCATAACCCTCTATCTCACCCTGTAACGCAAGGAACTCTGCTTCTGCATCATCCACATCACCTTGTGAAATAGAGCCTTTTTTAAGTAGCGAGTTTAGGCGTTTGTAATTACGTTCGATCGCAGGTAAACGGGCTTTGGCTGTTTTTAGATTTGCTTTTTCTACTTCACTGTCTAAGTATAAAATAGGCTCATCTTTCTTCATCTGTTGTCCAGAAGTAAAGTTGATCTTTGCTACTTTACCTGCCACTTCATTAGCAATGGTTACACCTTGAATCGGCTCAATAAAACCAATTGCACGTAAATGTGGTGTCCAATCTTCCAATTGTGCTGTTGTAGCAGTAACTGAAAAAACAGGAATAGGGCGAGAAGCAAGGTACTCTTTAATCTTTTGCGCTTTAAACATGTTAAACCCAATGACACTGCCAAACACGACAATTGCCAAGATAATTGCCGAAGCGATCCATTTTTTCATTATGTTAGTCCTGTTGATTAAGGTGTTGATTTTGGATGATATTCCAAGATACATTTTTAACTTGATCTTGCTGTTCTTGATCAAGTGTGACTCTGCCTCTTATAACTTGTTTTGCTAAAGCAACTGCTGTTTCAATACTGGCCGCTATTAATGCGAATAACTGCCAATTGATAAAACGTCCTGAGTCGATCCCTTCTTGATAGAAATCAATGAGTAATTTAAAGGTTTCATTCTCAAACAGTGTTAACTCTGTCTGGTCAATATTAGGTACATAGTGCAGCATCTCTAATAAGGTTAAGCGTTTTGGATTTTCAATGACAAAGTTAAATATATTTTGCCAAACGAGATCATATTTTTGTTTATCAGATAGGTTTGCATCCCAGCCTTCGAAAACCTCTTGTGCAGACTCAGTACAAATGAATTTTTGTAATTCGTTGAGTAAGACTTCCTTATTCTCAAAGTAGCGATAAATCGTGCCAATAGACACTTCTGCTTGCTCAGCTAAATTCTGCATTGAGAAAGCGTAAAAACCACGTTCGGTTAGTACTGTTTCTGTCGCTCTTAAAATTTTAATTTTTTTTTGCATTATCTTATTCAAAAAATGAATGAATGTTCATTATCGTTTAATGACATCGTTTTGCAATATTAAAGTGGAAAAATATTTTGTGACCATTATGGACTATTTTAAATTATTTTTATAAAAAATTTGTATATTTATTAGTGTTAATGAGTATAGTTTTTTTGCTGTACTGACTTTTTATATAAAGATCCGTAAAATCTAATGGCTCTTTTTTAACTTAGGACAGCTCATGAAATTAAATCCAGGTCAGGATGCCGCCGTCAAAATGATTTCCGGACCTTGTCTCGTACTTGCCGGTGCAGGTAGTGGTAAAACCCGAGTGATCACTAACAAAATTGCTTATTTAGTACAACACTGTGATTACCATGCTAAAAATATCGTTGCCGTTACTTTTACTAATAAAGCGGCACGCGAGATGAAAGAGCGTGTAAGTGAAACATTAGGTCGTAAAGAGTCGCGTGGATTAATGGTCTCAACCTTCCACTCTTTAGGCTTAGAGATTATTAAACGAGAAGTTAAAACGCTCGGAATGAAAGCGGGATTTACGCTATTTGATGATCAAGATACTTTAGCATTATTGAAAGAGTTAACAGAGAAACAGTTAAAAGAAGATATCGATTTGATTAAGGCTTTGGTAACGCAGATTTCCAACTGGAAAAATGCGTTGATTTTACCAGCACAAGCGATCAAACAAGCGAAGGGTGAGCGAGATGTTATTTTTGCGCATTGTTATGACTTATACCAACGCCAATTAAAAGCGTATAACGCATTAGATTTCGATGATCTGATTGTTTTACCTACCTTATTATTAAAGTTCAAAGAAGAAGTACGCCTACGTTGGCAAAAGAAGATTCGTTACTTGCTGGTGGATGAATATCAAGATACCAATACTAGTCAATATGAACTGATTAAATCCTTAGTGGGTGAACGTGCACGTTTTACTGTGGTAGGTGATGATGATCAGTCGATCTACTCATGGCGAGGTGCAAGACCAGAAAACTTAGTTTTGTTACAACGAGATTTCCCACAATTAAAAGTGATTAAGTTAGAGCAAAATTATCGTTCTAGTCAACGCGTTTTAAAAGCGGCGAATGTGTTAATTGCTAATAATCCTCATGAGTTTGATAAACGTTTGTTCAGTGAATTAGCTTACGGTGAATCCATTAAAGTGTTATTTGCTAAAAATGAGCAGCACGAAGCAGAACGAGTAGTAATGGAGTTGTCTGGTCATAAATTCATGAATGGTGCTAATTTTAAAGATTACGCTGTGTTATATCGAGGCAATCATCAAAGTCGATTACTTGAAAAAGTAATGATGGAAAACCGCATTCCATACAAAATTAGCGGTGGTACCTCTTTCTTCGCGCGTAGTGAAGTAAAAGATATCATGGCGTATTTGAAATTATTGGTGAATCATGATGATGAGAATGCATTTATACGTATTGTGAATAAGCCGCCGAGAGGAATAGGTGCAGTAAGCCGTGAAAAGCTTGGTAATTATGCAAATTTACGTCATATAAGTATGTTTGCTGCAAGTTTTGAAATAGGTTTAGAGCAAACCTTAAATGGTAAAGGATTACAATCAGTTCAAGCTTTCACACGTTGGCTAGTTGAATTAAACGACCGTTTAAAACGTGAAGATGACATCGAAGTTGTACGTGATTTAATCCGTGATATTGGCTATGAAGACTGGTTATATGAAAGTAGCCCGAGCCCGAAAGCCGCAGAGATGCAAATGAAAAACGTATCTACGCTATTTAAGTGGGTAACTGAAATGTTAAAAGGCGATGATCTCGATGAAGAGATGACACTAGAGCAAGTCGTCGCGCGCTTAACCTTACGTGATATGTTGTCACGTAATGAAAATGAAGAAGAGTTAGATCAAGTACAATTAATGACATTACACGCGTCTAAAGGTCTAGAGTTTCCTTATGTGTACATGATTGGGATGGAAGAAGGATTATTACCACATCAAGTGAGTATTGATGAAGATAACGTGGAAGAAGAGCGTCGTTTAGCCTATGTTGGCATTACTCGAGCACAAAAAGAACTAACTTTCACCCTTGCTAAAGAACGCAGTCAATACGGGGAAACCGTTAAACCGGTTCCGAGTCGCTTCTTAAATGAGCTGCCACAGGAAGATGTAGAGTGGGAAAGTGGGCCTAAAAAACGCACTGAAGAACAGAAACAGCAGTTAGCAGATAAAGGTATTGCCAGCTTAAAAGCATTGTTTGATTGATTTAAATACTCGCTGGTGTCGAGTTTTTCTACTAATTAGTAACAGAGGTTGATAGGCCTAGAAAGGATTCACAACTTGTTTGCGGCAAATAGGTTTTTGCTCGCAACTTTAATACTAAACTTAGACTATTAGGAGTCACACATGTTAGACAACATCGAAGGTCAACACGTACCCAATGTTACTTTCCCAACTCGTCAGGGTGATGAGTGGGTTAATATCACTACTGACCAGTTATTTAAAAATAAAACGGTAGTAGTATTTGCATTACCTGGTGCATTTACACCAACTTGCTCTTCAACACATCTTCCACGTTATAATGAATTAGCTGCTGTTTTAAAAGAAAACGGTGTTGATGAAGTGGTATGTTTAAGCGTTAATGATACGTTTGTGATGAATGCATGGCTTGCAGATCAAGAAGCAGATCACATTACAGTAGTACCTGATGGCAGTGGCGAGTTCACTGAAGGCATGGGGATGTTAGTGAATAAAAATGACATCGGTTTTGGTAAGCGTAGCTGGCGTTACAGCATGCTAGTGAAAGATGGCGTGATTGATAAAATGTTTATCGAGCCAAATCAACCGGGAGACCCGTTTGAAGTGTCTGACGCTGATACGATGTTAAATTACATCAACCCAAATGCAAAAGCCCCTTCAGCTGTTGCGTTATTAACTAAACCAGGTTGCCCTTTCTGCGAAAAAGCAAAAGCCGCTTTAAAAGACAATAGTATTAAGTTTGAAGAGATTGTATTAGGCAAAGATGCAACTAGCGTAGCGCTAAAAGCAATGTCTGGCCAAACAACGGTACCGCAAATATTTGTTGACGGTAAGCACCTGGGTGATAGTGACGCAGCAGTCGCTTACGCAAATAGCTAAACTGTTCCTCGATCATTATTGATTATAAGCGTATGTTTTTATTATTAAGGCATGCGCTTTTTTTTATCCTGTTTTTCTTTAAGCCTCTTTTTGAAGAACGGCGATGATTTAAATTATCATTATTTACCTTAGTCAAAAGTGGAGAACACTATGAAGCAAGTTAATGTTCAAGTTGCCGTTATTGGCGCTGGATCTGCGGGTTTGTCAGCCTATCGAGCGGCGAAACAAAAAACAGATTCAGTGGTGCTCATTGAAGGCGATGCATATGGTACTACCTGTGCCCGTGTCGGTTGTATGCCAAGTAAGTTATTAATTGCTGCTGCAGAGGTTGCTCATAATGCGGCTCACACTGAACCCTTTGGTATTGTTATTGATGGGCAAATAAATATTGATGGCAAAAAAGTAATGCAACGGGTGCGCGACGAACGTGATCGGTTTGTAGGATTGGTGGTGGGTGCTATTGATGAGATAGATCCACATGATAAGTTAATAGGTCATGTTAAGTTTGTAACAGAAACACAATTACAACTTGATGAACACACCACTGTGAATGCACAGCGCGTGGTTATTGCTACCGGATCTCGCCCTACTTATCCAAGTGCTTGGAATGACCTTGGGGATAAGTTAATTGTGAATGATGATGTATTTGATTGGCAAGATTTACCAAGCTCAGTGGCTGTATTTGGGCCTGGCGTGATTGGTTTAGAATTAGGGCAAGCATTACACCGACTAGGTGTTGAAGTGTTGATGTTTGGCATGGGAGGAAAAGTAGGCCCCTTTACTGACTCTGACATTATGGCGTACGCTGAAAAAACTTTTAGTGATGAATTTTATTTAGATGCGGATGCAAAAATTAGTAATATGCAACTAAATGGAGAATTAGTTGAAATAACATATATTGATAAGCAGGGAAAAGAGAAAATTAAGCACGTTGATTATGTACTTGCTGCAACGGGACGTCGCCCTAATGTGGATAACCTAGGGTTAGATAAAATAGCAATAGATGTCGATGATCGAGGTGTGCCGGTTGCTGACCCTCATACAATGCAAACGTCCATACCCTCAATTTTTATTGCTGGTGATGCCAGTAACCAAGTTCCTTTATTACATGAAGCGGCAGACCAAGGCAAAATAGCGGGTAGCAATGCCGGTATTTATCCAAATATTGTTGCTGGTTTACGTCGTTCTTCGATTGCTGCAGTATTTACCGATCCACAATTAGCAATGGTAGGGTTAAGTTATCAACAGGTAACAGAGAAACTGGGAGGATGTGGTTGTTTTGAAACGGGAAGCGTCTCCTTTGAAAATCAAGGTCGTAGTCGTGTTATACTTAAAAATAAAGGTTTATTACACCTTTATGGCGAACAAGGAACTGGACGCTTTTTAGGAGCGGAAATAATCGGCCCTGAAGCAGAGCACCTTGCTCACTTACTCGCCTGGGCTCATCAAAATCAAATGACTATATCTCAAATGTTAGCAATGCCTTTTTATCATCCGGTGATAGAAGAAGGGGTGCGAACCGCCTTGCGAGACCTTAATGCAAAACTGAAACTGGGATCTGCGATGATCAGCGAATGTATGGAGTGTGGACCTGGTTGCTAAACTGTAAAAAGTGAGATTAAGTGTTGCTGTATCGATAGAGTTTCATATAGCGACACTTAATAATGATGATGTTGTATAACTTAAAGGTAAGCTAAAAATAAGCCTACAAAAATTAGGATACCCACGTAGTTATTATCTAAAAATGCTTTAAAGCAGTTAGCGCGCTGTCTATTTTTAATATGTATTTGCTGTTGTACAAATAAGCCAGCCACTACAATAAGAGCAACATAATAAAAGCTATTTAAGCTTTCTAATATGCCTACTGTGAATAACAGCAATAAAGTTATTAACTGAAAACCTGCAATGATAACTTTATCGAATCGGCCAAATAAAATAGCTGTAGATTTTATGCCTATTTTCAAATCATCTTCTTTATCCACCATGCCATACATAGTGTCATAAGCGACCGTCCAAGTTAGGTTAGCGATGAATAATAACCAAACAACATTATCAATTTGATCTGCTTGTGCTGCATACGCCATGGGAATTGACCAGCTAAAAGCTAAGCCTAATACAAACTGAGGTAAATTAGTAAACCGCTTCATGAATGGGTAGATAAAGGCTAACAGTAAACCAATAAATGATAATTGAATCGTTAATGTATTCTGTGTCAGTACTAATAAAAAAGCAACTAAGGCTAATATTATAAATAAGTATATTGCTTCTTTACTGGTAGCCCGTCCAGAAGGTAATGGGCGATTTTTAGTGCGTTCTACAAAGCCATCTACTTTACGGTCGGCAAAATCATTAATCACACAACCCGCACTGCGCATAACAAAGACACCTAAACAAAATACAATTAAGGTACCCAGGTTTGGTAACCCCTCCGCTGCAATCCATAGCGCCCATAAAGTGGGCCAGAGCAATAATAATGTCCCAATGGGTTTATCTGCTCGCATTAGTTGAATAAAAGCTTGGCGTTTAGGGGCGTTTATATATGAGATCATTGATAAATTTCCGAGGCAGGAAGAAACACTTCGCTAACTAATAAGGGTTTGTTTTCTATATAAAAAATAGAACGTCTTGCCCAAAGTGAATGGTCACAGTTTTGCGCTAATGTTTGGCATAGTTGATGTATTAAAGAGCCTGATTTAAATTCGGCTATTTCTATTGTGCCACGTTTTAAAGATGTGTTTTGAAAGAGGAAACGACCTAGTGATTCACTGCCAATATGAGCTAATGCTTGTTGGCTATCTGACAAAGTATCTGAAGGTATTTCTGTTTGTGCAAAAACATGAGCCTGTTGATCACAGTACAAAAACACTTCTCGTACCAATATTTTTCGAGCATTTGAAAAATGTGGAGAGAGTGGTGTAATTTCTGCATTGGTAGTGATTTGTTGGCGAACTTGAACCTTAAATGTTTGGCAATATTGTTCAAGTTTTTTAGTTAATGAACTCTCATCTAATAACCATGAAAGTACTTGCTGCGAGCAATTATTGACTGACTGGGCTTCTTGCCAAGTGGTCGATGAAGCAATATTAAGCAGTTGGTTAAACATACAAGCCTTTCATTGAATAGTATTAATCACACTCATTAGTAGGCTCTTTGATGTTAATAAAAGAATAGAGGCTACCTAACTCAGTAAATTGCTGAAGGTGACGGATAAATACTGATTATAACAATACTGTTTGGTTTATTAACTTAACTTAATAAAAAATTATGATTTATTCTCAAGGGCATGCAGAAAATATCATGATATTTTTTATTATTGCTACTTTTTTATCCACAATAATCAGCTGTGACTGCTATCATATACCGCAAAAAATATTATTATAGTTTTTAGGAATTTAGAATGTTTAAAAAAGTATTATTTTGCGTTTTATCTTTGGTGTTATTGTCGCCATTAAATTTTGTTGTGGCTGAAGAAGAATCGACTCAACTCACATCAGACTACCAGTATTTTGCATTAGACCCTGACATCATCACTAATTATATTAAGCCTGGCAAACGACTTGGCTATATCAGAGTTGGCATTGATCTTATGGTCAAGTCGACTAAAGCTTTTCAGGAAGTGGAACTTCATGAACCTCTAATTCGAGATCGTATTATCACGGTATTAGGCGAACAAAATGAGCAACAAATTCGTTCTATCAGTGAGCGTAAAGCGATTAGGTTACGTTGTTTAAATGAAATTAATGATGCTATTTTTGAAATCACAGGTGATAGACCAGTAGAAGATCTACTTTTTACTAAATACTTAGATCAATAATCACCTGTGGGCTGTTGTTAAAGTTTCAATCTATGGCAAACAAAAGCTAATATTAGTCCTGCTAATAAACCAACTAGGTGCGCATAGTTGGCTAGGTTAGTAGGCAAAATATCAAGAAAACCAAGTACTAGCCAACCTAATAAAATAGCGAACATACCATTTGGAAGTTGTACTCTGCTGGTTTTGTCTAATTGTCCAAATAACCAACAATATCCAACCAATGCATAAACGACACCACTTAACCCTCCAAAGTACGGACCGACTAAGAAAAATTGAGAGACGTTCGAGGCAACGGCTGAAAATAAAAATAATAGTATGAGGCGCTGTTTACCATGTTGTTTTTCTACTAAGCCACCTAATTGCCACCACCACAGTAAATTAAATACAATATGTAGCAGGCTAAAATGCAATAAAGCAGGTGTGATAAAGCGCCAGCTCTGAAGATAATCAAAAGGTTGCTGTTGATAAAATCCTAAGAATGAATTCAAAGGATTAAAGACACCGAACGCAATTAGTGCATAAATAACGCAGCAAATAACAAATAAGCTATGCGTTAATATGCCTGCCTGGCGTTTAAAGTTACTGAATAAATCAGCATTAGCATAAGATAGTTGATCTGGTGCACTTTTTAAGTTGCCTGATTCCCAACTTGCTGAGAGATATTTACTTTGAGTTGGGTTAGCTAAGAACTCAGCCAATGCTTTTTCTGCGAGCGTTAATTGTTGTTCTTGTTCAAGTAATATTTCATAAGAAAATTCAGAATGTTGAATTATATTACTGATTTTTTGGCTATTTAAATAATCTGACAATGCTTGGGCTAAGCGAAGATGTTCAAAACGGTGTAAGGATATCATAGCGTTTCCTATAATTTTTTATGAGTGTAGCAAAAAATATATTGATAGAACTGTTAATAATATTGATGGTGTAACTTGCTATTCATATCAACTGAACTAATTTAATTAGAACTGTCTGATAGTTGTACCGATAGTATTAACCATATGAATAAGATTGTACGGAATAAAATAGGTTCGTTTAGGTGTTAATTGATCTAATCAATTAAGCTTATCGAAAAATTAATTATTGGAGTAGTACAAGTCATCATATTAACTAATGTTATTGGTGTTAGATGGTATTGAACTGGATTAATTACTAATCCATGATATCAAAGGACTAGTACTATATAGGTATATGAAAAATATAGCGATATAGACTATTGGCAGTTTATAGTTTATTGATTAAAATGACATAAATTGTATTAGCCAAGACACATTATAATAACAAGGAAAATAATATGAATATCAAATTTGTTCGCACTGCCGCACTGGCTGCTTCACTATTTTTAGTACCAACAAGCTTCCAAGCTGCATTTGCTGCTGACTTTGGGAGTATTGCTACTTCAAGTCTCGAAAAAGTAAATTCTGCAACAAGCAGTGCAGAAGAAAAAGTAAGCTCAGCAACGACTAGCGCAGAAGATAAAGTAAGTTCTGTTAGTTCAAGCGCTAATAGCTCAAAAATCGATATCAACAGTGCATCGGTAGAAGAGTTAACCTCTGTTTCTGGTATCGGTACGTCAATTGCTGAAAAAATCGTTGAATACCGTGAGCAATATGGTGACTTCACTGACTTAGCGGATTTAACTAATATCAGTGGTATAGGTAGTGCTACTTTAGCTAAGATCTTACCTTACTTAAGCCTATAATTGGGCCTAAAAGGTGACTTGAAAAACCACTATCATTAGTGGTTTTTTTGTTTTTAACCTTAATATTATTGGGAATTACTAATGACAATCTTAGTAACAGGCGGCGCAGGTTATATCGGTTCTCATACCGTTGTTGAATTATTGAATAAAGGTCAGCAGGTTATTATTGTTGATAATTTAGTTAATGCTTCATTGGAATCTTTAAATCGAGTTGAAAAGATAACTGGTAAAACGCCTTTGTTCTATGAAGGTGATATTTTAAATAAATCTTTTTTAGATAGTGTTTTCGTCGAACATGATATTGATTGCGTTATTCACTTTGCTGGATTAAAAGCAGTGGGCGAGTCGGTTGCTAAACCTATTTCTTATTACCAAAATAATGTTCAAGGCACCTTGACCTTATTAGATGCGATGAAAGAGGCGGGTGTATTTAAGCTAGTTTTTAGTTCTTCAGCTACTGTATACGGGGATCCTGCAAGTTTACCAATACGTGAAGACTTTCCTGTCGGCGGTACAACCAACCCTTATGGTACCTCTAAGTTAATGGTAGAGATGGTGTTGGCTGATGTAGCGAAATCAGATCCACGTTGGGCTTTTGTTATTTTGCGTTACTTTAACCCAGTTGGAGCTCATTTATCTGGTTTAATTGGAGAAGACCCTAATGGTATCCCAAACAACTTATTACCATATATTTCACAAGTAGGTGTTGGAAAGTTAAGCCAATTAGCAATATTTGGCGATGATTATGATACTCACGATGGCACTGGTGTACGTGATTATATCCATGTTGTTGATTTAGCCATTGGTCATTTAAAAGCCCTCACACGCATTAAAAGTGAAACGGGTGTCTTTATTTATAATTTAGGTACGGGGAATGGTTATTCTGTATTAGATATGGTCAAGGCCTTTGAAGCTGCCAGCGGTAAAGCGATTCCATATCAAGTATCTCCTAGAAGGGAAGGCGACATAGCTGCTTGTTATGCTGCACCGGAAAAAGCTTTATCAGATTTAGGTTGGCAAGCAGAACGTGATTTAGATGCGATGATGCAAGATACATGGCGCTGGCAATCTGCTAACCCTAATGGTTATAAATAATAGCCATGTTTATTGCGGGTGATTGAGTTATCGTAGTACTAGATATAACTGCGATAACTGGTTTAAGGGGCGTATAAATGAACTCTGTTTTTACCTTCACTTTTTGCTTGAAACAAACCTTGTTCAGCATAATCGACTAATTTGCTACTTTTTAATTCATTTCGGTAAGTGACTGCACCAATACTAACCGTAATATTAATTATTTCATCCTCATATTGAACGCAAAGTAACTCGGTACTTTTACGAATCATTTCTGCCACCTGTTGGGCAACCTCATCATTACTATTATTAAGTAATATAATAAATTCTTCGCCTTCCCAGCGAGCCACTAGATCGGTTTTTCGAATACAGTCTTTTAATTTATTAGCGAGTCTTTTGAGGACTGCATCTCCAGCTGTTTGATTATATAGTTCGTTAATTTGTTTAAAGTTATCTATATTGATCAGCAATATAGAAAATGAGCCTTTTTTCGTATGCTGTGTAAGTAACTTATCTGACAGTAAATCATTGAAATAGCGGCGTGTATAGACATTGGTTAATTCATCTTTTTCTGATAACTGCTTTAATTTTATTGAATGGTCACTATTTTGTGTGATCCAACGGTGAATACCATAAGAGACAAGAATAAAACCACACAGCTGAACGATATCTTTAAAGAACACGGCTAATAACCAAGGCTGACTGAAAATCTCGTTTAGGGTGTTAGTTAAAGTTGCGGTAAACAGAAAAAAGAATCCACTCACTAAGAACTTATGAACGGCCAAGTTATATTTCACTTTATTTAAATTGACTAATAAAACGAATAGCGTGATAGAAATAATGGTGTGAAAGAAAAGATTATAGAGATTGATTTGGTTGGCAATAGGAAAGATCCAAGCTTGTAATGAAATATAAGCAAGAACAAAAGAGTAAAATGAATGTAGTGTACTTTTTTTGGTCAATGGCTGTTCTCTATTGGCTAAATGATAATCATATCAGCTAATGTTGATGATAAATAAATATTTTAGTTAACTTACTATAATTGTTTTTTTTAGTAAATAAATGAACTTGATTATTACCGAATATTTGAATTATGTGATTAATGCTTTATTTCTGTGGACTATCTCTCTATCATTAAGGATCCGTTTTTTAGATGGTTTTTTCCGATGCCTAAAGTGACTCAGCAAGATATTTCAACAAGTTTTGGTCGTAACATTATTGACCGAGGTACCCAGTATTTTAAAGAAAGTCGTGTATTAGCTTGCGACTTCGATGAATCCACTAACTCGCTGGTGGGACTCGTCAGAGGGAGTAGCGACACTCCCTATAATACCAAAGCATCTATCAAGCCTTCCAATAAAGGCGGGTATATCATTCACAGCACCTGCTCTTGTAAAGTAGGGTGGAATTGT
The DNA here is from genome assembly GCF_055808325.1 of Psychromonas sp. KJ10-5. Taxonomy (NCBI): domain Bacteria; kingdom Pseudomonadati; phylum Pseudomonadota; class Gammaproteobacteria; order Alteromonadales; family Psychromonadaceae; genus Psychromonas; species Psychromonas sp. KJ10-5. The sequence continues at coordinate 3,312,385 of NZ_CM147864.1, forward strand.
AAACACGCTGTCGCGCTATTATTAGCTTATCAGGCAGATACCCCTGATTATAACGTCGAAAACAGTTATCAAACTTGGTATGAGATGCTAAGTAGTAAAGCTGCTGTACCAGAAAAAATAAGAGCATCTGCCTACCAAGGTCACTTCCGTTTTTCTTTCGACAAAAAAGTGTTAAACCATGAACATCGTTACATCAAACTCGAATACGGGACGGTGCGCTTCCTTAAAAGTGAAAATACCTATGTATTCAGTGAAAAAGATTTAGTGTCTGTTGCAGATAACGAAAGTTGGATGGAAAGCTTTAAATGGGTAGAAGATGTTGATGTTGAGATCCTACGTTTATTGCTAACTAAAGAGGGGCGTCCGACTAAACTAGGTAAAACTTATATTAAGACTGAGTTGGATCTATTAGCCCTACAAAAAATATTAGCCACTGGACGTTGTTTTTGGGAAACCTTAGATCAAAAAATAACATCTGCAGACCCTCGTGCTTTAAATTTAGATTGGGAAAGTGCTGAAGATGACCTGAAACAATTAACAGTAAACCTCGCTGACTGTGAAGAATGGTTATTAATTCCTACGCCAACACCTTATTTTTACGACTTAACTCGTCATCAAGCAGGGCAAATAACCACGCAGTTCAATCGTGATTGGTTGTTATCATTATTACAGACTCCACCATTAGGTGAAGAACAGAGAGCGCATTTTACGCAGGAAGTCTCATTAGGCTTTGCACAGGATGTACTACCTAATCCACAACACTATGATATTCAGCAAATTGACGAGCCGTTGCAGGTTATCTTTAAGTTGGATGTACAGACGATTAAAAGTCAGTCTTTATTTTTGGGACGTTTGTATTTCAAATATGGGGAGTTAATTTTAACGCCAAGTATTTTGGAAGATAAACAACGTAACCAGTATATGCACAAAGGCCAAATAGTTAGCATTAATCGCGATATTGAAGCGGAAACTGCTGCACTTAATGAGTTTAACGAGTTGTGCTTGCTTGATGTTTATATGTACGACCCTAAATACAAAGTAACTAAAGATTTACAAGGTATTTTGCCACCTGAATTAGGAGGCACTCAAGAGTTCCAATGGCTATCACTACTAACTGCACATAAAGCACGTTTAGAAGTATTGGGGTGGCAGTTTGATATTGCTAAAGATTTAGCATTACAAAGTCAGCAGGTAGATAGCATTGATATTGATATTGATGAAAAAGGTAACTGGTTTGATCTAGGTGTTTCTATTGAAGTCGATGGAAAACGCATTGAGTTATTACCATTATTGCTAGAATGGTTACGAAGCAATGAAGATTGGCAACAAAATAGCTACGATATCCTCTTAGCACAAGGTAATGGTCGCCCATTACGTGTTAAACGAGAGTCGATTCAACCTATCTTATCTATCTTACAAGAGTTAGGTGAAGTCAATGAAAGCAAAATTAATTTACCACAAAACCAAGCTGCATTATTAGCCCAGTTACCTGAAATTAATCGTTGGATTGGCGGTGAACATGTTCAAGCATTAGCAGAAAAACTCGCTAACTTTAGTGGTATTCAAGATATTGATGCGCCAAATCGATTAGCGGCAGATCTTCGTGATTATCAGAAAGAGGGTTTAAATTGGTTAATGTTCTTAAATGAATATGGGTTCTCTGGCGTATTAGCCGATGACATGGGGTTAGGGAAAACAGTACAAACACTCGCTTATTTATTGTATAAAAAGCAGCATCAACTGTTATCGCAACCTGCAATGGTTATTTGTCCAACGTCGTTAGTGGGCAACTGGTTGAATGAAGCTACCAAGTTTACGCCAGACCTCAAAGTATTAGTATTACACGGCGTTAACCGTCATCAGTTCTTTAAAGAAATTAATGATTATGATTTGGTGATCACGACTTACCCATTGATTGCACGTGATTTTAAAGAATTTACTGATTATTCATTTTCGGATTTGATTTTAGATGAAGCTCAAACCATCAAAAACCCGTTAGCAAAAATGACTAAAAGTATTAAATTGATCGATGCTAAACAACGTTTATGTTTGACCGGTACACCAATGGAAAACCATCTAGGTGAACTATGGTCACTATTTGATTTCCTAATGCCAGGTTTTCTTGGTTCATACAGCACATTTAATCGTGTTTATCGTAAAGGTATTGAAGGTGAAGGTAACCATCAAATTCAACAATGGTTGATTCAAAAAACTAAACCATTTTTACTACGTCGTACTAAAGATGATGTAGCCAAAGAGTTACCTGCGAAAACTGAAATTATCCATACTATTGGCCTACAAAACGATCAACGTACTCTGTATGAAAGCATTCGTATTACGATGGAAGCAAAAGTGCGAGACTTATTACGTGAGAAAGGTATGGCTAGAAGCCGCATTGAATTTTTAGATGCATTATTAAAATTACGCCAAGCTTGTTGTGACCCTCGTTTGGTGAAATTAGAGCATGCACAAGATATTAAGAGTTCAGCGAAGTTAGATTTTTTAATGGAGCTACTACCGGAAATGGTCGAAGAGGGACGTCGTATCTTAATCTTCTCACAATTTGCGCAAATGCTTGGTTTAATTGGTGATGCGTTACAGGAAGCAGGCATTGATTTTGTAAAACTCACCGGTCAAACTCGCAACCGAACTGAAGTCATTGAAAAATTCCAAGTGGGCGATGTACCTGTTTTCTTAATCTCTCTAAAAGCAGGTGGTGTAGGCCTTAACTTAACTGCTGCAGATACTGTGATTCATTACGACCCATGGTGGAATCCTGCGGTAGAGAACCAAGCCACTGACCGAGCTTATCGTATTGGCCAAGATAAACCGGTATTTGTGTATAAACTAATTTGTGAACAAACCGTTGAAGAGCGCGTATTAGCATTACAATCACGTAAACAGAAATTAGCTGATAGCGTTTACGGTAAAGAGCAAGAAGAAAATTTTGCACCTGATAACAGCGATGCGCTATTAAAACTGTTTGAACGTTACTAAATGTCTATAGAACAGGACTTATTAGCCCCAATTAAGGCGTTTTTATACGTAGAGACACCACAAGCTTGGATAGATAAAGCTAAGCTTGTGGAGAATCAATCAGCTTTACTCGTTGATCATATGATTTGCGAGCTAAAAGCGGCACAGACAGCCATGTTATTAATTCGTCGTTACGCTGTAGACAAAGACAGTGGCGATGCTTTAATGGCATGGTTAACGCCTTACAATGATTATGTTTACCGCAAACAAGGGGATTGGAAGGCATTATCTAATAATAGTTTGTCTAAAAACATCGTTGCTAAAGTTGGGACTGTTTATGGACAAGACTTGACCGATAAAATGGTTTTGTTGATCAAAGAAGAGCTACATCATTTTTATCAGGTCGTTGAGATTATGCAAGCTCGAGATATTCATTTTGATTTTGTTGGCTCTAGTCGTTATGCAAAAGAGTTACTAAGCCATGTCACCACACATGAACCAAACACTCTAATTGATAAATTAATTTGTAGTGCTTATATTGAGGCGCGATCTTGTGAGCGCTTTGCTAAAATAGCTGAGCATCTTGACCCAATTTTAAATAAATTTTATGTCTCTTTATTGCGTTCAGAAGCAAGGCATTATCAAGATTATTTAACGTTAGCTGAGCAGGTTGCCGGTCAGGATATCTCTGATCGAATAGCTTACTTTGGGCAGTTAGAAGGTCGACTGATCAGTGAACCTGATACAGATTTTAAATTTCATAGTGGATGCCCAATCTAACTATATCCCCCTGAATTCGATTAAAGGACTGTAATTCACATTACAGTCCTTACAGATTAATGTTCTATACTGATATCAGTCTTGGGAATACAACTACAAGCTAACACATAACCGTCTTCTATCTCTTCTTTAAACAGACCTTGGTTATTCAGTACTTTTACTTCACCTGATAGTAATTTAGTTTTACAGCGCCCACATTTACCACCACGGCAGGAAAAAGGAATATTAATACCAGCGGCTTCAGCTTGTTCTAATAATAAACCGTTATCGTTACCTGCCACTTTGATATCTGATTTTGAAAAATATATCTGAATGGCTTTATGGCTTAGTTTTTCTTCGCCTAACATGGAGGTGTATTGTGGAGGTTGTTGGGTTTCTAGTACTTGAACACTATCACCAGCGCAGATCACTCCTTCGTTAAGTGGGATTAAATTCTGCCCAAAATCAATATCACCATCATGGAAGCGGAAACCAGCCAGTGTCTTCAAAGGTTGTTCTAAGTCTGGCACACCGGTTAAAGGATCTACATTAGTAAAGTTACAGCGTGAACAAGGTTTACTGACTTCAAACTCAACTTCGCCAATTTTAATGCGTAACCAGGTATCTTCAATAAAAGCCGATTCTCCCTTAACAATAAGATTAGGACGGAAGTGCAGGGCTGTTACTGGCTTATTTAAATGAGTATTAAGCTCATCTACAGATGCTTGATTGATTAACAAAAGCGGATAACCATCAGCAAAGGAAACTTGAGTGGTGCGGTTTTTAACACAGCGAGTGGTATTTTCTGAAAAATAAACCAGTTGGCAATCTTGCTTTAAGTAAGTTGAAAACCACTGATCATAATCAGGGTGGCAATGTTGAGCTTGCATATTATCAGCCCAAACCTCTACTTTTTGCATCTGCTCAGTGAAATGCTCTGGTTGAATATAAATACTGGGTTGCTTTGGTGCGCTCACTAACAACCCTTTTTTAGAAAATTCTATAGTAACCTGTGTCAATTGTGGGTGAGTACGACCAGTAATAAACTTGCCATCAAGATCTACTAACATATAACGCCTATCGTTAGTTAAGCCTTTTTCCTCAACAAATGTTTGAGGTAACTGAATACCTTTAGTGGACTTAATTGGATAAATATAGAGATCTGTTAAGCTTTGCATGCTCACTCCTTAAGTAGTTCGTTCTCGTAGGTAACCTGCATAATCAGGAATGCGTGTCGCGTAGACTTTATCGATATGATACGAATCCATAATAAAGTCGGCAGTGGCGATATTAGTTGCAATAGGAATATTCCATACTGCCGCTAAACGCAATAATGCTTTTACATCAGTATCATGAGGTACTGCATTCATTGGGTCCCAGAAAAAGATTAATAGGTCTAGGTTGCCTTCGGCTATTTTTGCACCTAGTTGTTGATCACCACCCATTGGACCAGATAATAAACATTGAATTGGCAAGCCAGTCTTTTTTTGTAATAAAACACCAGTGGTGCCTGTTGCATAAAGATCATGTTTTGTTAACTGATCTTTGCGTTTGTCAGCCCAGTTAATCAGTAGATCTTTCATGTGGTCGTGTGCAACTAACGCAATTTTTTTAGACTGCGATATGTCACGCGTAATATATTCCATAGTATTACCTTTTGATAAAAATTATGCAGAGTAGTGCTTATCACCAAACATCATTTTATACATTAGCCAAATTGCCAATATGAGTGTGATAGTAATAGACAGGAAGTTAGATCCTAGCTCTGGGTATAAGGCACCAGTAAAAGCGGCATAAGAGAAAATGCCAATAAAAAATGCAGCCCAAGCAGGGCGAATACTGGTTTCATTATTCGCTTCATGGATATATAAACGATAAAAGTGACTGATAGAGAAAAACAAAGTAACAAATGGAAAAAGAGAAAAAGTCACTTGTGAGATTGTTAAAATAGAGAAACAGGCGTTGGCCGATAAACCTATTAAAAAAGTATAAATTAACCATTTAACCGATATGTTGCTCTCTTGCATTTTATCACTCCTAGAATTTGGCTATCTGAAATCTAAAAATAGCATGAACCCATGCCTATTTCTTGTTTTTTATAACGATGGTGAGAGCTTAGCACCTGATCTTGAAGTTGTTCTAAAAATTTTACCCTACGCGCGAATTGTTGTAAGAATGTGTGACAAATGCTATCAAATTGTTAATATAACTTTTATTTCCTATTTGAGGTTGTCTAATGTCTACACCAAAAAGTCCAAAAGCCGCTACTGTAAATTATGATTATGATGCAATTGTTATTGGTACTGGCCCCGGCGGTGAAGGCTCTGCAATGAAGCTAGCAAAGGCGGGTAAACGTGTAGCTGTTGTTGAAAAATATAGAGATATTGGCGGTGGTTGTACTCATTGGGGAACCATACCTTCGAAAGCATTGCGACATAGTGTTACGCAATTGATTGAATTAAAAAATAACGCGTTATTTACTAATAACTACCCACAAAAGCATGTTTTTACCTTTGCCGATGTACTTCGCCATACTCAGCAAGTGATTGGTCAGCAAGTTAAGATGCGCAGTAGCTTTTATAATCGTAATAACTGTACATTACATTTTGGCGAAGCATCTTTTGTTGATAACCACTCCATCAAAGTTAAAAATCTAGATGGTTCTGTGGAAATCATTACTGCACAAGATATCATTATTGCTACTGGATCTAGGCCTTATCACCCTACTGATATTAATTTTGAAGCCGCCAATATTTATGATAGTGACACTATTTTGTCATTGGATTATCAGCCTAAAAATATTGTTATTTATGGTGCGGGTGTTATTGGTTGTGAATACGCTTCTATTTTTAGAGGCTTAAGTGTTAAAACTGATTTAATTAATACTCGAGATAGGTTGCTATCTTTTTTAGATGCCGAGATGTCCGATGCTTTGTCTTATCACTTTAGAAATTCAGGCATTATTCTTCGTCACGATGAAGAGTATAAAAAAGTAGAAGCTACAGCAGAAGGTGTGGTTATTCACTTTAAGTCTGGTAAAAAAATGAAAGCAGATTGTTTACTCTATGCAAATGGTCGTACCGGTAATACTGACTTATTAAACCTTGAAGCAGTTGGTTTAACACCCGATGGGCGAGGTCAATTAGCGATTAACGAGCATTATCAAACCGCTGTGGATAACATCTATGCTGTTGGTGATGTAATTGGTTATCCAAGTTTAGCTAGTGCCGCTTATGATCAAGGACGTATTGCCGCCAACTTAATCATTACACGTGAAGGTAATAAAAAGCTAATTAAAGACATCCCAACGGGTATTTTTACTATTCCTGAGATCAGTTCAGTGGGTAAAACGGAACAAATGTTGACTCAACAAAAAGTCCCTTATGAAGTTGGTCGAGCGCAATTTAAGGATTTAGCACGTTCACAAATTCTTGGCTCTGACGTGGGTAGTTTGAAGATCTTATTTCATCGTGAAAGCAAAGAAATTTTAGGTATTCATTGCTTTGGCGAAAGAGCGGCGGAAATCATTCACATTGGACAGGCCATCATGGAGCAAGAAGGGGCAGGTAACACCATTGAATACTTTGTACGTACTACATTCAACTATCCAACCATGGCTGAGGCATACCGAGTGGCAGCTTTAAATGGTTTAAATAGATTATTTTAAGGTCAGTTTTGTAGGTGAATATGTGGGCAGTTTAGATGATGCTGCCCATTAAATTTATCGATAGTTTTTCATAACCCATAATAGAGCACTGATACAACGTGCTTCTTGAAAGTCATCTCTATTCAATAACTCATCTACTTTACTAATTGGCCATTTGATCACTTCTAATGGCTCAGGCTCGTCACCGACTAAGCGTTCTGAGTATAAATTTTTAGCCATAAATAAGGTCATTTCACTGCTAAAGTAACTCGGTGCCATCACCACTTTTCTTAACTCAGTAAACTCCTTTGCACCATAACCCACTTCTTCTTTAAGTTCTCTATTAGCTGCTTCCATAGGTGTTTCACCTGGGTCAATGAGACCTTTTGGAAAGCCTAATTCATAGCTATGAGTACCAGCAGCGTACTCACGAATTAAGAGAATAGTGTCTTCGTCATAAAAAGGAACCACTAATACAGCACCTTGTGTGCTACTTTTCATGCGTTCAAATTCCCGCTGTTCACCGTTACTGAATTTAAGTTGTAATGTTTCAATTTTAAAAAAACGACTGCATGCGGCAACACTCTTACTTAATATAGTTGGTAAAATTGGTGATGAATTACTCATAGCTGCCTCGTAATGTTAAATAAGTAGTGTTGATACATAACGTACCATTGAATGCCGTGACTATTAATCAAAATAGTAAAAAGCTTACAACTATACATTGTAAGCTTTTCAGTTACTGTTAACGGTCGCTATTTAAAATAGCTCATCATCATAGATAGTCCCGCCTGTTTGCGAGTCTGAACTCCCATAAATAGGTTCTGGTACATAATCTGTTGGGATATGATCTGCTCTGAAGAACTCAAATAACGTTGATTCATCTGTTGCTGTGGATAATAACCCAGTAGCCGCATCGATTCGCACTGTTGAAATAGAGGCTGGACGCTCAGGTTTATACTCAGGTTTATCTTTCATTACCTTACTCATGAACATGTTCCATGCTGGTGATGCCGTTCTACCACCGAATTCCCCGCCTGCTACCTGGTTCCTGCCTAGATTATTATTGTAAGCTGCGCGACCTAGTTCTCGATTAAAGTCATCAAAACCTACCCAGGAAGTGGCTACCATGTTACCTACAAAACCAGAGAACCAAGCATCTTTTGAGTCATTAGTGGTACCTGTTTTACCGCCCATGTCTTGTCTACCGATTGCACGTGCTGCTCGCCAACCAGTACCATTCCAGTTAGTTTTATTTTTCCTATTACCGCCACCCCATACAGCCGTACGTAATAGCTCTCGAACTAAAAATGCAGTATCAGGAGAAATTGCTGATTCAGCTATTTGTGAGCGGCTTACAGGAGAGATTGCGCAGACTTCTGCATTATGGTCATTAACTGTTTTAGTCGCTAATGGATTAGCCGCGATTGCTGAAGCTTGTGCTTGATATTCTTCAGCACATTTTGGACAAGCAATTTTAGGTTCTGCTTGATATAAAACAGTACCGTATGCATCTTCAATGCGTTCAATAATATAAGGTTCTACTTTGTAACCGCCGTTAGCAATAATGGCGTAACCAGTTGCTAAATCGATAGGTGTCATTGATGCTGAACCTAAAGCAATCGAGTTACTTCTTGGCATATCATTTTCATTAAAACCAAATTTAGTCAGTTGGTCAATGACAGTGGTTAACCCTAAATCTTCAACTAAACGTACTGAGACAACATTTTTAGATTGTCCTAGTGCTTGGCGTAAGCGAATTGGCCCTGCATAGACTGCAGGAGAATTTTTGGGACGCCATGCTGCACTGCCACTCCATTGGTTAATCGGGGTATCATTAACCAAAGTTGCTAAGGTATAACCATTATCTAAAGCGGCTGAATAAATGAATGGTTTAATGTTAGAGCCTACTTGACGCTTTGCTTGTGTTGCACGATTAAACTTACTTTGCACAAAGCTATACCCACCAACTAATGAGGTAATGGCACCATCCTGTGGGTTTAAAGATACAAATGCAGAGCTAACCGCTGGGTATTGTGATAATTGTAGTTGTTTTGTTACTTTATTATCTTTAGTCACGTCAATTTGACGTACCCAGATCTGTTCACCTACTTTAACAATGTCGGCCGCTTTTTTCGGTGGCAAACCTTGTCTTGAATCGCTTATGAAAGATCGAGCCCAGCTTAATCCATCCCATTCAATGGTTGATTTTTGTTCTGCTTGACCTTTGATTAGTACTTCAATACTTTTGTCTTTTACTGCCATTACAACAGCGGGTTGTAACTTACCGAAGTTAGTTTCTTGAGCTAATGTCTTAGCAATCTTTTCTGTAGACCAAGCTGTTTCACCTTCTTCCCACAATACTTTTGTTGGACCACGGTAACCGTGTCGCATATCGTAGTTATGGGAGTTTTCAATAACAGCTTCATTTGCTGCTTGTTGTGCTTCCCTGGTAATAGTGGTGTAAACATTAAAGCCTTCGTTATAGCTTCTATCTTTGCCATACAGTTCAATCAGTTTATTACGTGCTATTTCTGCGACATAATGTGCTGATAATGTGATTTCTGCACCATGATAGCGACTCAACACCACCTCATTACGTGCATCTTCATATTCTTTTTGCGAAATATACCCTTCATCTAACATCCGCATTAACACAAGATTGCGTCGTTCTGTTGCATTTTCTACTGAATAGATAGGGTTTAAACGAGATGGGGCTTTAGGTAAGCCGGCTAGTACGGCCATTTCAGATAATGTTAAATCAGATACGTTTTTGCCGAAGTAAACTTGTGCTGCTGCGCCAACACCAAAAGAGCGATGTCCTAATGCAATCTTATTAAGATACAGCATTAATATTTCATCTTTTGTTAAAATCTGCTCTATCTGTATTGCGATAAATATTTCACGAACTTTACGAAGAATTGTCTTTTCATTGCTTAAAAAGAAGTTTCGTGCAACCTGTTGGGTGATCGTACTTGCTCCTTGTTTCGCACTACCTGACATGATGTAAACACTCGCTGCACGCAATATTCCGATTGGATCCATACCTACATGTTGGTAAAAACGACTATCTTCTGTTGCAATAAATGCATTTACTAGTTGATCTGGAATTTCTTTGCGTAATAATGGGATACGTCGCTTTTCACCAAATTGAGAAATGAGCTCTCCATCTTTACTTAATACTTTCATTGGTACTTGTAGAGGTATATCTTGGATACTAGTAACATCAGGTAGGTCAGACTTAAGTTGATAATAAATGACAAATACTGCGGCTACGCCAATAAAAGTCAATATAATAGCAACTAAAAAAAGTCTCTTGAGCCATTTCATCATATTTAAATAATTCCATCGGTATCGTGACTAAGTCACTTTTATGTTAGATATATAGGGTATGTAGTATATAGTGATAAATTATGAGTTAAAGAGCGAACTGTGACTTATCGGCTTGGAAGTTATCGAAATTAAACTTATTATCATCATACACTAATTTAAAAAATTATTTATTATAGCTATAGGTAGCAAGGAAATTATGTTTTTTGGATTGAAAAAATTAGGTTCTCGCAGCGTTATTGGCATTGATTTTGGGTCAAGTTCAATAAAAGCCATTGCGATCTCAAAAGGACAAGGAACGTATCGCGTTGACGGTATCGCTGAGGCGCCAGTAGCAAAAGGGTTGATCGTTGATAATCGCTTTGAAGAAGTGGATAAAATCACCGCTATTCTTAAACAAATTCGCCACAGCTTCCCTTCTAGTCTTAAAAATGTTGCGATTGCAGTCACTGGATCTGATGTCATTACTAAAGTCATGAAAATGAACGCTTCATTAGATGAACTAGACTTAGAATCTCGTGTTGAAATTGAAGTCGAGAATAGCATCCCTTTCCCATTGGATGAGATATTTATTGATTTTGAAGTGATGGGGCCTAGCGAAAATGATAAATCATTAAATGACATTTTAGTGAGTGCTGCTCGGAAAGAGCGAGTTTTGTCCCAAGCTCAATGTGTTGATAATAGTGGATTAAAAACAACGATTGTAGATATTGCCAGCCATGCTTTAGCACGGTCAGCAGAGGTGATTATGACCTCTGATGATTACAATCGAGGCGTTGCAGTAGTTGATATTGGTGCCTCGCAAATGATGCTGAATATCTTATATCAGGGGAATGTCATTTTTACCCGTAGTAAAAGTCACGGTGGAGGGCTTTGTAGTCAAATGCTCTCGGAGCGTTATGGCATGCCAATTCAAGAAGCTGAACAAGCTAAAATTAATGAGGACCTTCCTGTTGATGCCGAAGTCGATGTGATTACTCCTTTTGTTAATATGACTGTTAATCACTTACGCTTTGACTTACGCATGTTTACTAATGCACCTAATAATGTTGATGTGCAGAAGCTTATTCTGACAGGCGGTGGTGTGTTGATGAAGCCTTTAGCAAAACAATTGCAAGAAGAGCTTGAATTTGAAGTAGAAATTGCCGACCCATCGCTGGCACTTGAATGTAAAAGCGAAGAAGAAAATAAATTATTAAAAGAATCTGGGGCTAAATATATGATGGCTCTCGGGTTAGCATTAAGAGGCGTTTCATAATGTCGAATATTAACTTACTGCCATGGCGCGAGAATTATAAAAAGCAGAAGAAAACAGCCTTCTTTATTATATTGGCTATTAGTGCCTTGGTGGCATTAGGTTTATCTTATGCTGGAAAAATGTATGTAGACTCCTTAATTAATGCACAAAATGAAAGGAATCAATATTTACAAACAGAGACTATCATTCTAGATCGTCGTATTGCTGAAATCAGTGATATTAAAAAACAAAAAGCTGAATTGGTTCGACGTATTAATTTAATTCAACAGCTTGAAGAGCAGCGAAATACGATTACAAGGTTTTTTAATACGTTACCTGAAGTAACTCCTCCAGGTGTTTATACAAACTCTATCACCTTTGATAAAGGAAAAGCAGATGTTAGAGGGTTATCTGATTCAACAGGACAAGTAAGTAATATGCTAAGAAATGTTGATAGTTCAGGTTGGTTAGGTGACGCTGCGCTACCTTCCATTGTGAGTGGGCCAACAGAGCCTATCAAGTTATATAATTTTTCGATGAACTTTATTGTTCTACCTGAAGATGAAGACGGGAAATAATCATGCATATTAATGATATGGATTTCGATAATGTAGGCAGTTGGCCTAAATTGCATAAAACAGTGGTGATTGCGATTGTTTGTATTTTGTTGATTGGTGGTTTTTATTATTATGTTATTGAAGATCAGCTTAAGCAATTAGATAAAGTCGAAGCAAAAGAGTTAGCACTTAAAAATGAATTTAAAGTCAAAGCTGCATTATCTTCAAACCTTGAAGCATATCGAGAACAAATGACTGAAATTGAGGTAATATTAGCTGGATTAGTGAATAAATTACCAACCAAAAAAGAACTTGCTAGTTTATTAGATGATATTGGTTTTATTGGTGCAAATAACGGGTTGCAATTTAAAAGCCTTAACTGGGGTGTAAAAAAACAATTAGAGTTAGCAGAGGAAGTTCCAATAAGTATTAAAGTGGTAGGTACCTATGAGCAATTAGGTAAGTTTTCTGCAGACATCGCAGCTTTACCCCGTATTGTGATATTAGATAATTTACGATTAAAGCATAATGATGAAAATACCTTAATGCTTGATATTGTTGCAAAAACTTACCAATACAAAGGACATAAATAATGAAAAATTTATTACCTTTACCTCTGGTTTTTTTACTTTTTTCTTGTTCTGAGGCAAACCTCGAAGACTTGAATCAGTTTGTTGTTGATACGAAATCTAAAGTTTATCCTGTGAAAAATGAAGTGCCTACACTGAAAAAAATCGACACTCTTAACTTTACACAGGCAGATGGAAGGAATCCTTTTTCTCAACCTAAGCTTGAAGTCATTGCAGAAGTAAAGGATACTCCTAAAAGTTGCCCTCAACCAAATTTTGAACGTAAAAAACAGGCGCTTGAGATGTATTCATTAGGGCAAATGCAAATGCGTGGCACCTTACTTAAGGACGATCAATTATGGGCGTTAGTACAAATATCTGGTAGTGAAGTACATCGTGTTAAGCCAGGAAATTATTTAGGGTTAAATTACGGAAAAGTACTAAAAATAAATAAAGAACAAATTGATCTGTTGGAGCTCGCACCAGATAAAAATGGTTGTTGGGAAGAACGGCTTACACAGATTAAATTAGTCTCAAAATAAAGTTAATCAGGGATGAAACGGAAATCATGAAATTATTAAATATAAAGCAAATTGCGCTGTTGAGTATTAGTAGCCTTTTGCTCATTTTATCTCCTTTTGCAGTTGCCGAGTCGCAATTGGTTAAATTAAACGTTAATCCTCTTTCAGAAGGGAAGTTTGAATTAAAGTTTGAATTTAATGAAGCCATCAGCAGTTATACTGATAAATTAAATTATCGCCCAAATAAACTGGTTATTGATGTCGCGGACGCGAGCTCTTTGCTTGAGTTAAACCCTATTACCATTGATAAAAATGGTGTTAAAACCGTTGAAGCTGAACGTATGAGCGAAGGGTTACGTTTAACTATCAATATTGAAGAGCTAATGCCTTATTATGTTGCGGAGCAAGGTAAGAATTTAGTAGTCCGTTTCGGGGATACTCAACAAAAATCTGCTGCTACAGAATCTGAATCAGCGATTGCAGCTGCAATCATGCAAGAATCTGGTGATCAAACTGCACAAAATACATTAAGTGAAGCGGCTGAAAAAGCACGTAAAGCAGCATTAATTGAACGTCCTAAAGGCTATGTTAATACCATCGCAGATATCGATTTTAAACGCGGATCTGAAGGCCAAGGTAAATTATTTGTTTATCTAGATAACTCTAGCGTTGCTGTCGATATTAAACGCCGCGACCAACAGCTTATTGTAGAATTTCAAAGTACATTTATTCCTGATGATTTCTTATACATCATGGATGTGGTCGATTTTGCCACGACTGTGAATAAAATTGAGACCTTTCGTGAAGATGGTACAACGCGTTTTGTTTTCAACATCAAAGACGAATACAACTATCGCTACGATCAACTAGATACCTTATTCATGATTGAAGTGTCTAAGAAACCTGAAGATGAAGCTGATGCGCCATATGAAGGTAAGGCTATCTCGCTTAACTTCCAAGATATTCCTGTACGTACAGTGTTACAGTTAATTGCTGATTTTAATGGTTTTAACTTAGTTATTACTGACTCTGTAAGCGGTAATATTACATTGCGTTTAGATGATGTTCCATGGGAACAGGCATTAGATATTATCCTAAAAGTACGTGGTTTAGGTAAGCGTATGGATGGTAACGTATTAATGGTTGCTCCTGCATCCGAACTAGCAGCTTCTGAGCGTCAGCAATTAGAGTCTAACAATGAGGTTGCTGCGTTAGCTCCATTATATTCAGAGTTTATTCAAATTAATTACGCAAAAGCTGAAACTATCGCTGCATTATTATCTGGTCAGAGTGCAAGCTTACTTTCTGAACGCGGTAATGTAACAGTAGATACGCGAACTAATATTCTATTGATTAAAGATACTGCTGCGGTGATTGATTCTGTTAAAGAAATTATCGAAGTATTAGATGTTGCTGTTCGCCAAGTCGTTATTGAAGCGCGTATGGTTACTGTTAGTGATTCTGTTGCAGAAGACTTAGGGGTAAGTTGGGGGCTAGATACAGACTCTGCAAGTTCTGATTCAAGATTGAATACGCTAGATGTAAATCTACCAGTTGCTTCATCAGCGGGTACATTAGGCTTCCAAATCGCAACGTTAGCTAATGGTAATATTCTAGATTTAGAGTTATCAGCGTTAGAGCAAGAGAGTAAAGCGGAGATTATTGCGAGTCCTCGTATTACAACGCTTAACCAACAAACTGCTTATATTGAGCAAGGTACCGAAATTCCATATGTTGAATCTTCTTCATCAGGTGCAACGACGGTGAGCTTTGAAAAAGCAGTATTAAGCTTACAAGTAACACCACAGATAACGCCGGATAACAAATTGATCTTAGATTTAGTTATCACACAGGACTCTGTTGGTGAAACGGTAACAACTAGTGATGGTGAGTCAGTATCTATTGATACACAAGAGATACAAACTCAAGTGTTAGTTGATAATGGTGAAACCCTTGTTTTAGGTGGTATCTACCAACAACAAATCTCAGATACGATCAGTAAGGTGCCAGTCTTAGGTGACATTCCTTATTTAGGTTACTTTTTTAGAAACTCGGTTACTGACAATACAAAATCAGAGCTACTCATTTTTGTTACACCACGTATTGTGATGCAAACAAAATACTAAGTTAGATTTTTCTTAAGTTATTCAAAAAGCCTGAAGTTTATCTTCGGGCTTCTTTTTTTATGGCTTGCAATATATTGTTAACAATTGCGATAATAAGGCACTTCTCTTTAATTTTTAAGGGGCTTCCCAATAATCAACCACTTGAGTAAAAATTCAACATGGCAGAACAGCGTAATATATTTTTAATTGGCCCAATGGGGGCTGGTAAAAGCACAATTGGCCGTCAACTAGCACAAATGCTGCACTTAGACTTCCTTGATTCAGATAGTGAAATTGAACGCAAAACAGGCGCTGATATCGCTTGGGTGTTTGATGTCGAAGGCGAAGAAGGTTTTAGAAACCGTGAACAAGAGATGTTAGACGAGCTGACTAAAAAACATGGTATTGTTTTAGCAACAGGTGGTGGTGCCGTTATTCGTCAAGAAAACAGAACGCACTTATCTGCTCGTGGTATTGTTGTTTATTTAAAAACAAGCGTACAAAAGCAATTAGCAAGAACATTAAAAGACAAACGTCGACCACTTCTACAAACAGATGATCCACAATCAGTATTAGAAACACTTGCTGAAAAACGTAATGCACTTTACGAAGAAGCTGCGGATTACACTATTGAAACTGATGAGCAAAGTGCCAAAGTTGTTGCTAGTCAAATTATAGCTTTATTGGATTTTTAATGGAAAAGTTACTCGTTGATCTAGGTGATCGTAGTTACCCTATCTCGATAGGTTCACACCTCCTATCAGATACTGGCTTGTTAAGCAGTGCGATAAAAGGTAAAAAAGTCATGATTGTGACTAATGATGTTGTTGCTCCGCTCTATTTAGAAGCTTGTAAAAATACATTAAAAGACTATCAAATAGATGACGTAATTTTACCGGATGGCGAGCAACATAAAAACCTAAGCACTTTTGAAATCATTTTAAGTGAATTATTAGCCAAAAAACATGCTCGTGATACTACTATTATTGCACTAGGTGGTGGTGTGATTGGAGACATGGCAGGCTTTGCTGCTGCATGTTATCAACGTGGTATTGCCTTTGTACAAATACCAACCACGTTATTATCTCAAGTTGATTCTTCTGTTGGTGGTAAAACTGCAGTGAATCATCCTCTAGGTAAAAATATGATTGGTGCATTTTATCAACCACAGGCTGTTGTGATTGATATTGAGTGCTTAAAAACCTTACCTGCACGTGAGTTTGCAGCAGGTATGGCAGAAGTCATTAAGTACGGCATTATATACGATCAAGAGTTTTTCCAATGGCTTGAACAAAATATCGAAGCGATTAAATCGTTAGACCCAACGTCTATTATTTATATGTTGAAACGTTGTTGTGCAATTAAAGCCGAAGTGGTTGCATTAGATGAGAAAGAGCATGGTATCCGTGCATTATTAAATCTAGGACATACCTTTGGTCATGCCATTGAAGCTGAGCAAGGTTATGGTAATTGGTTACACGGTGAAGCCGTCGCTGCGGGTATGGTATTAGCCGCTGAAACATCTTTTGTTTTAGGCTTAATTGAGCACGATGATGTCGATCGTATTATCGATTTAATTGAAGCTTTTGATCTACCGTTAGCAGCACCAGAAAACATGCAATACAAGCATTTTGCTGAGCATATGCAGTTAGATAAAAAAGTGTTGGATGGGAAACTGCGTTTAGTATTACCAACGTCTATTGGTACCAGTGCATTATTTGATAATGTGAGTGAGATTGTGCTTCGCGATGTAATAGAATCTTAATCTATTATGGTCGAAAGAACGCTTATTTCGCTTCCTTCACAGTTGCAGCTTTTAGAGCGGCTGCAACACCATATCTATTTATCTTCATCTCTTATTTTTATCACCGGAGAAACCGGATCTGGTAAAACGACACTGACTGAAAACTTATCTAATACTTTACCTCCCGACTTAAAACAGGTTTATCTGTCTTTATCTAATGTCGCTACTGTTCCGGTATTAAGACAAAAAGTGATTGAGCAGTTATTTGACCGTGCTTTATTTAATGCCCAGGACAAACTAGTTGATTCAGTAGAGCGTTTACAAGAAGAGTTTAGTCAACCGCAAAATCGGTTGTTGATTCTTGATAATGCACATCTATTACCAACGGATTTTTTGATTGAGTTATGTGAATTATTAGCGTCCTTTGAATTAACTGAAGAGACGACGGTTAATGTCATGTTATTAGTGGATCCTGCATCAACTAAGCACTTTTTAAGTTATTTAGATTCACATCTAGTTGAAAGATTAAGTCATCGAGTTAATCGTTTAGAGCTAGTCTTGCCTGCTTTAACAATCCAAGAGGCAACGGCATTGTTAGTGCATAATTTCCAACAAATGGGCTATGAGGCTAAATTACAACATCAAGATGCGTTAAATCATCAATTACATCTCTGTGCAGGCAACCCGAAAAAGATTATTTTATTAGCAGAAGAGCTTAGTCAGGGAGGCTTTAAACAAGATAAACATGCTTGGGCTAAAACATGGCTACCAGCTGCGTTATTAATGCTGTCATTGGTTGCTATTGTCTCGGCACTTGGAGTCTATTTGTATCCTAAGTTTATTCCGGTGCAACAGCCCCAGAACGATGTACCTGAGGTAGCGGAACAAGTTCTCCCTGAATTTGAAACGGAATCAAATCTTCAATCAAGCTCAATTTCTGAGCCACTGGCTGGTGGGTGGTCTAGCTTTGACTTAGATATTGATGATAATGAAAGTCTGGTGGGCTTATCCGATGAAACAGAACAGCGGGTGGTTATCTCTAATGATCAATTAATAGAGTTATCTGTACTTGTTGAACAGCCGAATAATGAAATGGAAGAAGCGCCTCAAGCAATGCAGGAACATGCTATACCACCATTATTGAAATCAAATACTCAAGTTGAGGCTGCAGAAAGTAGTGTTGCGGAACAACTGCAAGCGCAGATAAAAGAAAAATCTGAAATCACTAAACAAGCAGTGATAGAGAATACTGAAGAGGTTGAAAATGTGACAACACAGAATCAGCCTCAACCTGAAATAACGCGATCAACAGATAGTTTACTGACAGCTCCCAGGGTTTTATTGAGTAAAAAACCTAGCAACTTAACAATACAAATTTCGGCTATGTCGACGCGATCTTATTTAGCAGATTTTAAGCGGAAGTTTGGTTCAACAGAAAATGTATTTACCTATCAAACTATCCGTAACAATAAACCTTTGTTTGTTGTCGTTTATGGTGAATACACATCAAAAGCATCTGCAAACTTGGCAATTAAAAACTTGCCAAGAGCATTTGCAGGTATGCCTACTTGGATAAAGTCATGGCAAGCAGTACACAATGATTTGCGGTTAAATAATGAATAAAAAAAATAGAGCCTTTTTAAAATGGGCTGGTGGGAAGTTTACCTTAACTGAACAAATTAATGCACGCTTACCAAAAGCTAATAGATTAATAGAACCCTTTGTTGGTGCTGGCTCAGTGTTTTTAAACAGCGATTTCGATGAGTATGTACTGAATGATATTAATCCTGATTTAATTGAAATGTATAAAATTATCAAGCGTAAACCTAAACAGTTTATCCGAGATGCTAAAGTATATTTTCAAGCAAAATATAATCAGGAAGAGGTTTATTACCAATTACGTGAAAAATTTAATAAAAGTGATGACGTTTATCTTCGTTCATTATTGTTCTTATACATGAATCGTCACGGCTACAATGGCTTATGCCGTTATAATAAAAGTGGTGGGTTTAACGTGCCTTTTGGACGCTATAAACAACCATACTTTCCTGAAAGCGAACTGCTGTTTTTTGCTGAAAAAGCGAAAAAAGCCACTTTTACTTGTAAACCATATCAAAAACTATTTTTGTATTTGCGTGATAGCGATGTGTTGTATTGTGATCCACCATACGTGCCTTTAAGTAAAAGTGCTTCTTTTACTAGTTACGCAACGCAAGGTTTTAGTTTGGATGATCAAGCTCAATTAGCTAAGTTGGCGCGTGAAAGTAAAGCAGCAGTGTTATTAAGCAATCACGATACAACGTTAACTCAGGAGTTATACCGTGATGCTGAGTGCGATAAAATATTTGTATCTCGTACTATCAGTAGCAAGTCGACTGACCGTAAACCTGTCGCCGAGTTATTTGCTTTTTTTCCAGCTAAAACGAAATCAAACGCAAACATCGCAAATAAAAATTAGTGTGTTAGTCCCTGCTTAGGTAGAATAACGCACTCATACTTTAGCTTATTTCTATTTAGGAACAGACCATTATGACAGACTATTTAATCGCACCTTCAATCCTTTCTGCAGACTTTGCTCGTTTGGGTGATGATGTTAAAAAAGTATTAGCTGATGGCGCTGATGTGGTGCATTTTGACGTAATGGATAACCACTACGTACCTAACCTAACAATTGGTCCAATGGTGTGTAAAGCGCTTCGTGACTATGGTATCACTGCACCTATTGATGTTCACTTAATGGTTGAACCAGTAGATAGTATGATAGTTCAGTTTGCAGAAGCAGGAGCTTCTATTATCACTTTCCACCCTGAAGCATCTAAACATGTGGATCGTTCATTACAACTTATCAAGTCTTACGGTTGCAAAGCAGGTCTAGTATTAAATCCTGCCACTTCTTTAGAAGAACTAACACATGTCATGGATAAATTAGATGTCGTGCTATTAATGTCTGTAAATCCTGGTTTTGGTGGACAATCATTTATTCCTCATACACTAGAAAAATTACGTCAAGTACGTAAATTAATCGATGCAAGTGGTCGTGATATCCGCTTAGAAGTTGATGGTGGCGTTAAAACAGATAATATCAAAGAGATTGCAGAAGCGGGTGCAGATATGTTTGTTGCAGGTTCAGCTATCTTTAATCAACCTGATTACAAAGCAGTCATTGATGAAATGCGTGAGCAACTGGCTGAAGTAAAATAAATTACTGATTATGACTCAACTTACTGATATTAAATTAATCTGTTTTGATCTTGATGGGACACTAGTTAATAGTGTTCCTGACCTGCGTTTATCCTTAAATGCTATGTTAGAAGAGTTATCTTTACCTCATGTTAATGATCTAGTGGTAAAAACTTGGGTAGGGGATGGTATTCCTAAAATGGTTGAACGTTGCTTACAGCATGTCAACGGTAATGATTTTTCTCAGGACGTACTCGCTAATGCAGTGAGTATTTTCGAGGGATATTATCAGCAATTTTTAAATACGGAGTCTGGCTTATACCCAGCGGTAAAAAGCACCTTATTTAAACTGCAAGACAAAGGTTATAAGATTGCACTCATTACTAATAAAGCTGAAAAATTCTTACCTGATTTACTTGCCTACTTTGGTATTAACCGATGTTTTGATCTCCTACTTGGTGGCGATACATTAGCGCGTAATAAGCCAGATCCTATGCAAGTTGAATATGCTTGTGAGCACTTCAATATTGGTGCTTCAGAGACGGTTATGATTGGTGATTCACGTAATGACATTTTAGCCGGACAGAATGCCAAGGTATCTACCATCGCCTTAACTTATGGTTACAACTTTGGCGAGCCGATTGCACAGATTAACCCAGATTATATTGTTAATCATTTCGATGAATTATTAACATTGCTGTAAGAGCAATGAAGGAAAGTAAAAATGACTAAACCCGTTGTATTAAGTGGATGCCAGCCATCAGGCGGCTTAACGATTGGTAACTACATGGGTGCGTTACGCCAATGGGTAGTGATGCAAGAAACCAATGATTGTCTATTCTGTTTGGTTGACCTACATGCTATTACGGTTCGTCAAGACCCTAAAGCATTACGTAACGCGATCTATGATGGCTTAGCAATGTATCAAGCAGTGGGTATTGACCCACAAAAAAGTACCATGTTTATTCAATCGCAAGTACCTGAACATGCTGAATTATCTTGGATTTTAAACTGTCATACACAAATGGGTGAGTTAAATCGTATGACGCAGTTTAAAGATAAGTCGCAAAAAAATGTTACTAATATCAATGCTGGTCTATACAGCTACCCGGTATTAATGGCTGCAGATATCTTATTGTATGGTCCAAAACATGTACCAGTGGGCAGCGACCAAAAACAACACCTTGAGCTAGCTCGTGATATTGCGACTCGTTTTAATAATGCTTATGGCGATACTTTTGTGGTACCTGAGCCAGCTATTCCTGAGCACGGTGCCCGTATCATGAGTCTACAAGATCCGACTAAGAAAATGTCTAAGTCTGATGATAATGAAAAGAACTTTATCGCATTATTAGAAGATCCGAAAAAAATAGCGAAAAAAATTAAAAGTGCCGCGACTGATTCTGATGAACAAGCTCGAATCTACTTTGATACTGCTGAAAAACCAGGGGTATCTAATCTATTAACTTTATTGTCATGTTCAACAAACCGTTCAATTGATAGTTTGATTCCTGAATATGAAGATAAAATGTATGGTCACTTGAAATCAGATACTGCAGATGCTGTTGTTACTTTATTAGAGCCTATACAAGCTCGTTTTAAAGAGTTACGTGCAGATGAGCAAGCATTACAAGCAATGGCTCGAGTGGGGGCAGAAAAAGCTCGTGAACGTGCTGCAGCGACTTTAGCTAAGGTTTACGATCGTATTGGTTTTTTGCCTAAATAGTTGTTTAGTGAAAATATAATTAATAAAAAGGGCTGATAACATGAGATGTTATCAGCCCTTTTTATAGTAGGTAGTTTGGATATTAGCTTTCGCCTAAACCTTTACCTGCATCTTTTTTATTAATTAACTCAATCATATAGCCATCAGGGTCTTTAACAAATGCAATCACTGTTGAACCACCTTTTACTGGCCCTGGCTCACGAGTAATAATACCGCCTAAGCTTTTGATTTTTTCACAAGTTTCGTAAATGTCATCGGTTTCAATGGCAATATGCCCGTAAGCATTACCCATATCGTAGCTGTCAGTACCCCAGTTATAAGTTAACTCGATCACTGTCGTATCCACTTCATCGCCATAACCAAGAAAAGCCAGTGTATATTTATACTCAGTGTTTTCTGATTGACGTAATAGTTTCATATCTAATACTTGTTGATAAAAATCGATCGATTTTTGTAAATCGGTAACACGTAACATAGTGTGTAATAAACGCATAAGTCTTTCCTTTCATTAAAATAATTAAATGATCAATTTCTCGCTTCTTATCGATTATTTAGATCCTATCATAAATGGTCTTAATGATAGGTTAATCTTGGTATTCATTATTGCTTCCAGTTAACTATTTTTTTCTCTTTGCCTATTAACAAACGACGAATGTTACTGATATGTCGCAATATGATTAAGCACGATAGCATTAACACAGGTAAGGTAAATTCTGGCTTGATGAGATGAACATAAACAGGAGCTGCAATGGCGGTGATAATCGCGGCTAAAGAAGCATAGCCACTGATTGCGACTGTTAATAACCAAGTGATCACAACTAATCCAGTCATATCCATACCTAAAGGCAATAATGTACCAAGTCCGGTTGCAACGGCTTTCCCTCCTTTAAAGTTAAAGTAGGGCGGGAATATATGACCTAAACAGGTAGCAATACCAATAAAGCCAATAGCAAATGGTGGAATGCCAACAAAGTAAGCAAGATAAACAGGGATTGTGCCTTTCAACAGGTCAAAGATAAGTACCAGGCTTGCTGCTTGCGCATGATGCATACGTAGCATATTGGTTGCACCAGGATTTTTTGAACCATGTGTTCTAGGATCTGGCCAGCCTTTATACTTACACAGTAAAATGGCGCCGTTTACTGCACCAAGAAAATAGGCCGATATGCTAAAAATAAGTGTTGCCAGTATAATCATGGTACTTATTTCATCCTATTAAGGTAAAATGCGAGTCAATTATATATTGTCTACAAAGAAAGTCAGTGGCAAGAGCAATTATAATTTTCAGGTTAACATCTGAGTCTACTCGCTAACCGCAACAAAAAAAAGTGTAGTGGCATCAAAATAAAATACAATGATGGGATAGAAATATGGATATCGTTTTTATAAAACAGCTGCAAGTGATCAGTACAATTGGTGTGTATGGTTGGGAAAAGGGTGTACAACAAAAACTCTATTTTGATTTAGAGATGGCACATGATAATAAACCTGCAGCAGCTAATGACGATATTAAGCTAGCATTAAATTATTTTAGTGTTTCAGAGCGTGTTAGCCAATTTGCTCAACAAAACCAGTTTGAATTGATTGAAACCATGGCGGAACGAGTAGCGGCATTAATAATGGAAGAGTTTGCAGTTCCTTGGATTAAGTTAACGTTACACAAACCAGGCGCACTACCTAAAGCGCAAAGCTTAGGGGTACAAATCGAGCGTGGTGCTAAGTAATGGCTCATATTTTCATTGGGGTGGGGTCAAGCATCAATCGACGTGAAAATATTCGTTTAGGGATACAAGCATTACAACAAGCATTTGGTGAGCTGAGGTTATCCAAAGTGTATGAAAGCGAAGCGGTGGGGTTTAAAGGAAGCCACTTTTATAATTTAGTGGTGGAACTATCCAGTGATTTATCCATCGAACAGCTGATAAAACAGTTAAAAGCGATAGAAATACAATTAGGCAGACCATTAAAAGCATTAAAATATGCACCAAGAACATTAGATCTGGACCTACTATTATACGACGATGTCATTGATAATAGTCGTGATCTCCCTCGTGCAGAAATTACTTTAAATGCATTTGTATTAAAACCGTTGGCAGAGTTAGCACCTACATTATTGCATCCTGTTTTGCAGCTTAGTTACCATACTTTATGGTCACAATACCCAGCTGATAAACAGAAATTATGGAAGGTGGATCCACCTGTTATCATCGAATCACTATCATCATAGTAACCAAAAGAGATAAATATGAGTTTTTTAGAAGTTATCGTTCTAGCCTTGATTCAAGGTTTAACTGAGTTTTTACCTATTTCAAGTTCTGCACACTTATTGCTACCTTCTGTTTTATTAGGGTGGCAAGACCAAGGTCTAGCATTTGATCTCGTATTGAACATTGGTACCTTAGCTGCAGTTGTGCTTTATTTCCATAAAGACCTACGCAATATGTCATTGGCCTGGTGTAACTCGATCAAACATAAACAAACGACACCAGATAGCAAATTAGCTTGGTGGATTATTTGGGCGACTATTCCTGCTGCATTGATTGGTTTTTTTGGTAAAGATTATATCGAATTATATCTACGCAGCGGTTATGTAGTTGCCGCTACAACAGTGTTTTTTGGCCTGTTATTATGGTGGGCAGATGCTAAAGCGGTACAGGTTAAAACTGAG
Source organism: Psychromonas sp. KJ10-5 (assembly GCF_055808325.1). Lineage (NCBI taxonomy): Bacteria > Pseudomonadati > Pseudomonadota > Gammaproteobacteria > Alteromonadales > Psychromonadaceae > Psychromonas > Psychromonas sp. KJ10-5. The sequence continues at coordinate 3,337,403 of NZ_CM147864.1, forward strand.
TATCAAACAGGGTTAAAAGGGGCAATCTTTTTAGGTTGTGCACAAGCTTTGGCCCTAATTCCTGGTACGTCTCGTTCAGGTATTACTATTACAGCAGGTTTGATGCTAGGACTGACACGTAATGCCGCAGCACGATTTTCATTTTTGATGTCGGTACCAATTATCTCTATGGCATCTGGATACGATTTGCTTAAATTTATCTTATCGGATCAATATGTAGATTGGGGCGCTTTAATGCTGGGCGCTGGTGTTTCTTTTATCAGTGCCATTTTATGTATTCACTTTTTCTTAATACTATTGAATAAAGTAGGCATGTTACCTTTTGTTATATATCGTTTGATACTAGGTGTGGCATTGTTTTACGTGCTGAGTTAACTCATTGCAAACGGCCTTGTGGACGTTTGCAGTTTTCAATCAATATAACCTTAAGCGAATATTTACGTTGGTTTGGGGTTATTATTTTTAAAGTCCTGTACCAAGTCAATTCTTTGTTGTTGTAGTTTATTTCTGATCTCTTGGCCTTGAAATCCCTGCTTAATAATCGCTTGGATATCCGCTGTTAAGGCTTGTTGAAAAGCTTGCCACATATAATCGGCAGTAGGGTAAGGTAATAATTCAAAGCCTGTTCTGCCTTTGGAGTCAGCCACACAACACTGCAACATTTGTTGGAAACGTTGTGGCTTACGCCATGCATCACACTTATCCATAATGCCCACCATAGTGCTTGCGCGTAACTCAAAAGCGCTGTGGATATTAGTATGGTGCTCGCTCACTAAGAGTGCTAAATCTCGACATTCATTAGGTACTTTCAAGCGTTTACAGAACTTCTTAATGACTGCTAATCCCTTGATACCATGCCCCTTATGACTAGGCCATTCACTTTCAGGGGTTAAGGCTTTACCTAAATCGTGTACTAAACAAGCAAAGCGAAAAGCAACGGAATCAGATAATAAACAAGCTTGCTCTACAACCATTAACGTATGAATACCGGTATCTATTTCTGGGTGCCAACGTTTTGGAGCTGGTACGCCATATAAATTATCGATTTCAGGAAATAGGGTTGCTAATGCGCCACAGTCTCGCAACACTTGAAAGTATACTTGCGGACTATCGGTACGTAATGCTTTTTCTGTCTCTATCCAAACACGCTCTGGAGTTAAGCTTTGCAATTCACCACTTGCCGCTATGTCAGACATGAGCAGCATGGTTTCTGGGGCAATACTAAAACCTAATTGGGCAAAACGTGCGGCAAAACGTGCAACACGTAATACTCGAAGTGGATCTTCGCTAAAAGCGGGGCTGATATGGCGTAATACTTTATCAGCTAAATCTTGTTGACCTCTATAGGGGTCTATTAACTCACCATCCGTAGCTTGAGCTATGGCATTGATGGTTAGGTCTCGGCGTGCTAAATCATCCTCTAAGGTGACATCTTCACCGGCATAACAAGTAAAGCCGGTGTAGCCAATTCCCTGCTTACGCTCAGTTCGCGCTAATGCGTATTCTTCAGCTGTTGTGGGATGTAAAAATACAGGGAAGTCTTTACCTACTTGAGTAAAACCTTTTGCTAACATATTGTCTGGCGTGCTATTTGTGACAACAAAATCTCGATCCTTTACTTCGATATCTAATAACTTGTCTCTTACTGCACCACCGACCAAAAACACCTGCATTATCTATCCCCTTAATCACCAATACTCTTATTATAACCAAACTATTAAAAGATGCAGAAGCTTGTGCGTCCCATTAATAATGATTGTCACGGATATATGTTTTAATATGGTGTTAACATAGTAATAATTAGCTTATTTATTTCGGTTTTTATGAACACGGATCCACTCGAGCGTAAGGTTTAAAATGTATCAAGAATTCTTTTCTTTGAAAGAGCAACCCTTCTCCATTTCCCCCGATCCTGATTTTCTATTTTTAAGTGATCGACACAAAGAGGCATTAGCACATTTAATGTATGGCCTGCAGGGGAACGGTGGTTTTGTTTTACTCACAGGTGAGGTTGGAACTGGCAAAACCACGGTTTGCCGTGCATTATTACAGGATATGTCAGAGCAAACTGATATCGCTTTTGTACTGAACCCTGCACAAACTGAAGTAGAGCTTCTAGCAACTATTTGCGACCAGTTTAAGATTGACTATGATGAGCAACGAGCGAGCTTAAAAAGCCTATTTGATGCAATCAGTGGTTGGATGTTACATAACCTAGAAAAAGGGCGCAGTGCAATTGTTTTAATTGATGAAGCACAGCATTTGAGTTTTGCCGTATTAGAACAATTACGTTTGTTAACCAATATTGAATCAAATAATAAAAAACCGTTACAGGTGATTCTTATTGGCCAAACAGAGCTACAACAAAAACTAAAAGAAAACCAATTACGTCAGCTTGCTCAGCGCATTACCGCGCGTTATCACTTATTGCCATTGACGCTACAAGAAACAGAGTATTACATTCAACATCGCCTTAATGTTGCAGGTGCCAGCTACCCTATTTTTGAGACTAAGCTATTAAAGAGGATCTTTAAATACAGCCGAGGTATTCCTCGTTTAATCAATCTTATATGCGACCGTAGTTTACTCTGTGCGTTTAGTCAGAACACACCAAAAGTAACAGCAAGTATGGTTGATTTAGCAGTCAAAGAGATTGACCTAAGCTTAGAGCCCGACAGTACCAAAAATTTATTTAAATATGGCTGGCGAGTGTTATTTCTGGTGACACTTATTGGGATTACCGTTTATCAGGCTCCGAAAATTTGGCATCATTTAATGCAGCCTGAACAAGCCTTTGAAACAGTAAGTGAATTACATTTAAGTGTCATTCCTGTTGAACAACAAGTGCAAGAACAAGCGGTGTTTGATTCGCCAGTATTAACTGCGCCGCCAGTACCAATACAGGATAACTTATCTTGGTTTGATAATTACCCTGCACTGGATTTATCTAAAGGTGAGTTCGCAACTGCATTGCAAACTTTATACGCGGTGTGGGGTTATCAAGTTGAGTTGAGTAGGGCTAATTGTGAGCAAGCGAGTAGAGCTTCATTATTATGTTTATCAACCAATACCTCTTTGGATAGGCTAACCACGTTAAACTATCCTGCTGTGATTGAATTAGCTTCCGATGAAGATATTATCTACGCCGTTTTATATCGTTTTGAAGATCAATTTGAGTTATTAATTGGTACTCAAAAAATAAAGGTAGATCGTGATTGGTTAAGTGAATACTGGAGCGGTGAATTAACGTTATTATGGCAACCACCATTTGATATAACAAAGCCATTAAAATTTGGTGAAAAAAGTGGTCGAGTAATGTGGCTTGCGGCGCAACTTAATCGTTTATATGGCTTGCCAGATACACAGAAAGATCGCTTTGACTGGAAGTTGAAAGAGCAAGTTATTGAGTTTCAGGAAGATAATGGTTTAGTTGCAGATGGCATTGCTGGGCAACAAACATTAATGCTACTCGCACAGCAGTTAGACCCTAAAATTCCGTCATTATTATAGAGGCATTATGTCGACCATTTTAAAAGCATTAGAAAAGAGTAAAGCGCAAGGTGTCACATCACCAGTTGAACCTATTGCCAATAACGGTTGGAAGGTCATGGTAGTATCCGGATTACTTTTAATCGCTATATTATTAGGGGTAGTTATCTTTTTATTGTTACGCCCTGCCTCACAAACTTCGGAGCCAACTGCGACACCTGTCGCTGAAGTATTAGCATCAGAGCCTGTTGTTTTAACAAAAAATATAGGGCCTCTTGAGCAGTCAGAGAGCCGAGTCAGTGAAGTACAGTTTAAAACAATCCCTTTGCCAATTAGGCAAGCTCCTGCACCTTCTTGGGATACAGCTGCAGCAGTGACGACTATCGAACAAGATCCTGCATTGCCTGAGCCAATCAATGAGGATGGGGTCACTGCACAGGATAAGTTAGATGCAATTAATGCAAGGCAACAAGATCAAACAGTTTTATCGGATATTGATTTAGATAATGTGCCTGACTCACTGAAACAGCGCTTTGCTTTAGCTGTTGAAGAAGAAAAAAATGGCGTATTAAGAGATCAAGTTATTGAACAAGGACCCGAAGAAGTCGTTGCATCGGAGATCCATGAAATGCCAATTCGTTTTCAGGAGCAAATCCCAACCATGCGTTATGATTCACACGTGTATTCTAGTGATGAAGCAGACCGTTGGATCCGAATCAATGGTGTCGATATGCGAGTAGGAGATTTTGTGGGGGATATTGAGCTGGTGGATATACTGCCCCAACAGAGCGTTTTCCGTTTAGGTGGGCAAAGCTTCACTATTGAGTCTTTACAGGATTGGAAAGGTTAATAGCGACATTAATTTCAGGGTTATTGGATGGTGTTTAAGCAATAAGAAACGCACCGAAGTGCGTTTCTTATTAGGGATAAAAGTTTTTTACCAGTTATCCGTACGTTTCTTACGACGTGGTAAAAATGGGATAATCAAACCAACTAACATACCAAAGAATAAAACACTTCCTCCGTACATCAACCATTCCATTTTAACGCGCTCATCTTTTGTGTCTTGTAGTAAATCTAACTCCATATTACGCTCTTTTAAATCAGCAATGGTGTCACGAAGTGCTCTTTTCTCACTGTCTAATTGCGCAATTAAGCTATCTTTATCGATGATTGCTTGCGTTTGTTCTGCATTAGCCGCTTCATTTTCACTATTAATCGTATTGAGCTTATCCTGGCTCTCTTGATATTTCTTTTGTAGTGCAGGTAGTAATGATTTTGCTGGCTGTTGAGTTTGAATTTCTGATGCTTTTACCCAACCAACACGACCTGTAGAGGTTCTTACCTGTGAGAATTTAGTCTTTTCGTTATACTGTAATGTATCTACCGCAGTACCTACTTCAATCGTACCAATAATACGATATTGTAAACTTGGACCAGAGTGCATGTAGATAGAAAGTTCGTCACTTACGTATTGTGTTGCCGCAAAGCTGCTGATCGGGAAGAGTAAACACAGCAAAAATAATTTGATTAATTTCAAAAGAAAAACCCTTAACAAATAAATTGAGCAATCATTCTAAAAGCAATTGCCGCTCAGTAAAAGCAAAAAGAGAGCCTAAGCTCTCTTTTTCGTTTAGAAGTATTAATTACTAAGAAAAAATACTTTTTAATAGGTAGAAGAACAAGATAGATAATCCAGCCCCAATAGGTAGTGTTACCACCCAAGAGATAACTATGTTACGTACTACACCTAAATTTAATGCCGCAATACCACGAGCCATACCTACACCTAATACCGCACCTACTAATGTTTGTGTTGTAGAAATAGGTAAACCAGTGCCTGATGCGATAACAACGGTTGAAGCTGCTGCTAATTCAGCGGCAAAACCACGGCTTGGTGTTAAATGAGTAATGCCATTACCAATAGTCGCCATTACGCGCTTACCGAATATAGCAAGACCTAATACGATACCTAGACCACCTAGCGGTAAGATCCACCAAGCAAGTTGTGCTTTAGCTGTAATTTCACCATCATGTTCAACGATATTAACTACTGCAGCTAATGGACCAATTGCATTTGCTACATCATTCGAACCGTGTGCAAAGGCCATCGCACAAGCTGTTACTATCATCAAGATAGCAAAGATTTTTTCTACGTTAGCAAAATGCATCTCTTTATCAGCTTTAGGGTCTATTTTAACTCGGTTAATAAATACTTTACCGATAATGGCTACGATCACACCAATTGCTATTGCTAAGATAACAGCTTCAAATGTTGTGAAGTGTAAGCCGATATGTTTAAGACCTTTCGTAATTGTCACTAGTGACAATACAAAACCAGCTAAAAACATATACAAAGGTACGTAACGTTTAGCATTGGTTATCGGGTCTTTGGTATTAAATATTAGCTTTTGAGAGCTCATAAATATCAAGTAGGCAATAATACCCGAGATAAGAGGGGTGATAATCCAGCTACCCACGATCCCAACAACTTTACTCCAAGTAACACTATCTACGCCAACACCCACTGCTGAAAAGCCAACAATCGCACCAACGATCGAGTGAGTCGTTGAGACAGGCCAACCGTAGAAAGATGCGATAATTAGCCATAAACCTGCTGCTAATAATGCTGCTGTCATACCATAAACGAGTAATTCAGGTTGATCGATAAAGTAAGCTGCATCAATAATACCCTTACGTATTGTTGATGTTACTTCTCCACCTGCTAAATAAGCACCAGAAAACTCAAAGATCATCGCGATGATAATCGCTTGTTTAATGGTTAATGCTTTTGATCCTACAGAGGTGCCCATAGCATTTGCCACGTCATTTGCACCAATACCCCAAGCCATCAAAAAGCCGACTGTACCGGCAAGCAAAATTAGCATACTGCCGTATGTGTTTAAAATATCCATGATTTAGTCCTTAACGCTACGATCTTACTAGGATCAGCTCTAGTTGAGTGCCGATCAGTTCAGAATGGTCAGCTAGACTGCCTACCCACTCTAAAATTTTATACAAAAACATTACATCTACTGGTTTGTAGTTATCTTCAATGGCTAACAAATTGCGGCGAAGTTTGATTTGTAATGAGTCTGTATCATCTTCAATCGTTTCAAGTACTTCAATCATCTTAGTAACGATGTCCACTTCACGACCTTTAAAGCCGGTTTCAAGTAGTTCATCTAATTCATTAATCGCATTTTTTGCTTGTTGGATCGCATCCAAACTACGTTGTATATACGCCATGAAATCAACAAAGATTTCACTTGGTATTTGTAGTTGGCGTCCGTATACGCGTCCTGCGATATCTTTTGCGGTATTAGCAATTTTATCTTGGCGATTAACTAGCTCAATTAAATCAGCTCGGTCAATCGGCATGAACAGACCTTTAGGTAGCGTTAAACGTAATTCACGCTTAAGCTCATCGGCGTCTTGTTCAAACTGAGATATTTGTTGACGTACTTGTTCCGCTTTTACCCAATCATTGTTTGAGCTTGCTTCAAAGAATGGCAACAATAATTCGCTACATACTGCGACTTTGTCCATGTGTAATTGGATTGGTTTAATTGGAGATTTTGCAAATACTCCAAATATCGAATTAACTGGCATGATTCACCTTCGAGTTTTATGGCATTATTGCCACTTTCTAGTTCTATTGACTTCTATTAAGCGGCGCATGTTAACTTTCTTTTGCACACAATAGAACATCAATTTAGTATTATTCAGTAAAATTTACGATTTAAAATGATCCAAACCACCAAAATAAGGGTAATTTCGGTAAACATTATGGAAACAGAAATAGAAATTAAGTTTTTTTTCAATGCACACTTTGCCGATGAATTATTGCATAAAATCAGCCAATACACGGTAATTTCCCATAAAAATCAAATGTTATACAACGTTTATTTTGAAACACCTACACGTGCGTTAAGATCAATGGACATGGGCTTGCGAGTTAGGCGTATTGATGGTCAGTGCACACAAACCATTAAAACATCAGGTCGTGTTATTGGTGGTTTGCATCAACGACCTGAATATAATGAAGCGATAGACGGTTTAGAGCCACAATTAGCGCTATTTAATAAGAAAATTTGGCCTGAAGGTTGTGATATTGAACAGTTACAAACTCAACTATCACCCTTGTTTAGTACTGATTTTAGACGTTTACATTGGTTATTAGAGATGGCTGATGGCACTTTGATCGAAGTCGCTTATGACTGCGGTAAAATAACAGCGACGCAAGAAGAAGCTGATATTTGTGAAATTGAGCTGGAGTTAGTGAAAGGTGATGAAGCGCAATTATTTGTATTAGGCAAAGATATTGCCTCATTGCCACAAGTTCGTTTAGGTAATGTGAGTAAAGCGCAACGTGGCTATATGTTGAATGAAGGTGCGAGTTTTGCTGTCAAGCCTATCGACTTTTCTGATTTACAGCCGGAAATGGATTTAAAAGAAGCCTTGTCTGTGAATTTTCAACATGGCCTAAAACACCTTCAATACCATGAAAATTGCTATCTTGAAGGCGGAGACTTTAATGCGTTGGTTGAATTACAAAAAAGTATTATGTTTTTGCATCAAAATATTCACTTGTTCCATGATGCTGGTACTTCCTTTAAAGGTTATAGCTGGGTAGAGGACTTACAATGGTTAGCAAGAAGCTTCTCATGGGTGGATGAGCGCTTGGTATTTCAAAAGCTATTAGAAAATAAAGCCTATTACATTCGTAAGTTACCGAAACTAAAGCAACTTCAAAAGAATCTACGTTTAGCAGAGCAAGCTTTACCGAGTGAAGAAGATATCTTCAACATGTTGCATAGTTCGCGCTATTGCCATTTTGTATTAGGGTTAACTGAGTGGTTAATTAAACTAGAAAAGACGGCTCAGAAAGAGCAAAACTCAGACTCCCTATTATCTTTCTCAGATAAAGTATTAACCGAGGGGTGGTCTAAATTAAAAGCTGAATTATCTGCAGAGCCAATATTAACGATTGAAAACCTATTACAGCATCAAGGGTTATTAGCGACGAACTTAATGACTGGGTTTAGTTTTGGTAATCTATTTGATGCACAGCGTAGTGTTGAGTATTGCTATCCATGGTTAGATATTTACCAAGGAATGCAGGAGCTTTCAATGTTAGACGCTATCTATGAACAGGCGCTCGAAGAGGAAGATAATGAAATTAGAAATGAATACTTAAAGTGGGTGAAACGTAAACAGTATTCATTGTTAAGTGCCATCGAGCAATCTAAACAATATGCGGTTGCGAATGAAATGTACTGGTTAGAGTCTGAGCACTAAATTTTCTCCGTAACAGGGAGAAGTGAGCCTTATAATAGTGAGTGGATCACAATCCCTTTATATTTACTCCTAATTGGATAATTTTTTCGGTAGATTAAGCTAATGTTTTGAATCTAAAGGCCGATAACCTATTCATGGTTATCTTCCTTTACTTTATGGCAATCAGATTAACTTAATATGATTGCCATTATTTACTTACATTTGAGCGATTTTATGGAAAAAATACAATTAAACGGTTTAGAAAAACAACTCGTTAATACTTCTGCATTAAGTAAAGGTATTCTTTTATTTGTATTGGGTGCAGTCGTTGCGCTGATACTTAGTCAATTTTTTTCGTTTAGCCTGATCCCTGTTTTTATTCTGTTATTTTTATTAAGTCTTTTTGTTGTTTGGCAGGACTACTGCAATCAAAAGCAGTTATCGGTATTACAGAGCTATCTTCAAGATCCGGACTTATCTCAACCAGAACAATTAAAAGGCGTTTTTTCACAATTGTATTTTTTTGCCAGTAACCAAGCTGCTGGCGCTAACCAACAAAGTGAAGCAGATAAAAATACCCTAGGAAAATTGCATGAAGTCACTGAGCAATTTGGCTCATGCATGGAAATGATCAACGATTCTATTGCCGAAGAGTTTGATCAAATAGAGTCATTAGCAACTGCGATGAATCAGATGACAGCTGCGGTACGTGAAGTTGAAGATAATGCTGAAAGTGCTTCTGCTTCTACATTAGAAGCCTCAATGGTTGCAGAGGAAGGGCGTCAAGCAGTTGATGCAACCATTGCCTCGATTAATTCTCTTTCTCGTAATATCGATGATTCAGCAACGGCAGTGAATAATGTTGAATCAAAAGTAGAAAGTATCGGTAGTGTTGTTGATACTATTCGTAGCATTTCAGACCAAACTAACTTACTGGCTTTAAATGCTGCAATTGAAGCGGCTCGTGCTGGTGAAGCAGGCCGAGGCTTTGCGGTTGTTGCCGATGAGGTGCGTAATCTAGCGAAACGTACTCAAGATGCAACTGTTGAGATTCAAGCGATGATTGAACTATTACAGCAAAGTGCACAGCAGGCAGTAGGATTAATGGACAGTAGTGTGAAAGAAGCGGAAGTTGGAGTAACTGAAGTAACGAAAGCTGGCATTAAGTTATCGAATATTGTAGGTAAAGTAAGCCACATCTCAGACTTAAACTACCAAATCGCATCAGCGGCTAAAGAGCAAGCTACTGTTGCCGATGACATTAATACCAATCTCGTTCAGGTGAAAGAGATAGTCGAAGGTTCTGTAGTGGTGCTGCAAGAAGTGACTGAAATGACTGATGAAATTTTAGGTTACACGGTGTTATTAGTGAAAAAATAGCGATTAGGTGTGAAAATAAGCACAATTTAACTGTGCTTGTTTTCAAGTTTATTGTAATGCATTGGTTGATTTCAATATCTATTCTGATATTGCTTACCTATTTATTCTGCTTGCTCAAAATATTCACTACCAGAGGCAAATTGTGTTAACTCTTCAACGACACACTTTTTGATATCTAACTGGTTTTCAGCAGGGATATTATAACGTAAGCCCAACTGTACATAATCATCGGCGCTTAAGCTTACGGTTAAACGAGGACGTTTTGGCTTTTTATGTGTTGGCAGTTCTAATAAATCTCGGATCTTTTCTGAAGGGCTAATCCCTTCATCTAAGGCACTACGGCGAATGCTATATTGCAATTTGCTATCCATATCAAAAGCAATTTGTACTGCTTTGACTACTTTAGCCGATTGCTGCCATTTTTTAGGTAATTCACCGTTTGGCATGCTTACTCTCCTTTGATCCATAATTCTGCAATATCATTGGCAGGTCGAAAACTAGATAAATAAACGTCAGTATCACCATTTTCAAAAATGAAAATATCAATGCCTCGTAACTCTTTATTACCTTCAAGTGAAAAATATTGAAACTCTCTACCGTGGTTTTGATCAGTAAATTGTGGTGGTTGAGTATCACGATAGTCTGCTTGATGGATATAACCCGAGGTTTCAAAATCTTGTTGGATATATTCAGAGGCTAACATGTCACCGTAATTATGTTGTTCAGTAAGAGGCGTTAACCTGGCTTTACCAGGCGCTTCAAAAATCTCAGAAAATGCATCTAAATCAAATAAAGCCTCAACCTCTGCACGACTTAATAGCAAACTACATTTGATTAAGTTTTTAGGGTTCTTGGGAAAGCTTAAGTAAACCAATTTATCACTTGCACCTTGGCTAGTTAATTGAACATAGTGCTCATGTTGAAATTCAACAGTCGTGATATCAGTGACTTGTAATTGTTGTTTGCGCATTGCTTCCGGTAACGCAAAGCTATCACCAAAACAAAATATATCACCTTGTAATAATTGCTTAGGCTCATTAAGAATACGAGTAGGTGCTACGGGTTTCTTTTTAAATAGTGAAGATAGAAAGCTCATGGTGCTCCTTAAACAAGCAAGATTGGTACTATATACTATTTTATATGGCAAAAAACACGACGAGCAAGTGCAGGTCGTGTTTTGGATAGGGCTAAACTACAAAGCCCTTATTTTTTCTTTAAACGATCCAACACTGATTGTGCACTGGTTTGCTGTGCGCCAATGCCGGCATCTTGTAGTTTGCTTTTTAATGTTTGTTCTGGTGTTTCAGCCTCTAATTGCTCAGCTGCTTTTAGTTTATCATCAAACATAGCTTGTTTTTTCTTAATTCTTTCTAATGAATCTTTAGCATTCAATAGTTTAGAATTACTTGCTGAAAAGTTATCGGTAATCGCTGATGTTGCTTTTTGCACACTTTCAGTGGTCTTTACCATGGTTAACTGGCGTTTATATTCAGTTAATTGACGTTCACTTTTCTTGATCAGTTCTTTCAAACGATCTGCGCTACTTAAAAAGCTTTCGTTTGCTTGTTGTTGGTCAGCTGCACTGCTTTCTAATTCAGCTATTTTTTCTGCTACTTCAATCGCTAAGGCTTCATTACCTTGATTAAGCGCTTGCATTGCATAACCTTCGTGCTCTTTGATACTTGCTTGTAGTTGCGCTAATTCACGCGCTGCTTGCATCTGTTTTGCCATCACTTCAGTTAAGTCACGTTTTGCGATAGTGATATGTTTTTCAGAATCACGGATCTCTTGTTCAAAAATGCGTGTTGCGTTAGCGTCAACAATTGCTTCACCGGCTTCAGTTGCGCCACCACGTACTGCTGTAATAATCTTTTTAAATATGCTCATTATTCACTCCAAATTATTTTAAGTAACTATCCATTTCACTAATTACTTCAAGGCTATTATCGCTTAAAGTGACTAGTTCAAGCTCAATATCTTCAAGGCTTGAGTTAATAGATAGCGCGCCAAAAACAACATATTTGTTTTCGACTTTAGCAAAAGCTGATAATGGCATTGGAATGTTCATCTCTAACATTGCTTCCATCATATTCGCTTTCAGTTCAGTTTTAATCTCATCTTCACCCCACAAGTAGGCGATGCATAAAATTTGGTTATCACTAATAGAAACAAAAATAGGGATCTCTTCGCGACCAATGATTTCTACCTGTAGCACATCTATTTCGCCATTGATTGGTGTACAGTCAAAATTAAAGCCCGTTTCGGTATCGTCTGCTAACTTATTTAAATGGGTAGCAATAGTATGAATATTCATCGTGTTCCTTAACCATGTTTGACATTAAATGTCTTGTGACTATTAATTTAGTAGTCTTGTCATTATATGTCAATGGATTTATGTTTTTATTTATGCAAGTTGATCGTTCAACCTGCTGCGATAATGAACAAAGTCTTAATTGTGCATAATGATTATTAATAAGTCCGCTCTGTGACCAATATTATAATAATGCGGTGTTTAAATTAGTTTTCAATGATTAAATGTTGAAAACTACTGATCGGTTTCACAACAACTGTTAAGTTAATGAATGGTTTAACCTTTCTTTTAGGTACTTTATGTCTTTATTAATAGAAATCGCAGATAAACATTTTCTACAACTCAGTGAACGTTTGGACTTATCTTTTCTAAATGAACAACAGAAGCAGCAAGTATATGATTTATGTGCCTTGAGTGACTTTGTTGCTGAGTCATTAATAAAGCAGCCTAACTTGCTTGAAATACTTTTTGCCAGTGAGTTACTGCAGAGTGAAGATAGAAATACGTTAATACAAAGTGAGTTGCAAGCACAATTAGAGACAGTGCAAACCGAGCTTGAATTACATCAAACTTTACGATTATTTAGACGCAAGCATATGGTGGTGATTGCATGGCGAGAACTGTTAAACATAAGTTCGCTTCAAGAAAGCTTAGCGCAGACCTCCTTCCTTGCTGATCAACTGATACAACAAAGTACAGATTGGTTATATGAACGTCAGTGCAAAGAGCAAGGCACTCCAATTGGTGAATCTGGTGAACAGCAACGCTTATATATTTTTGCGATGGGTAAATTAGGTGGTCAAGAACTTAACTTTTCTTCTGATATTGACCTCATATTTGCTTATCCTGAAAAAGGTCATACTCAAGGTGGACGTAGACAGGTTGAAAACTCAGTTTTCTTCACAAAATTAGGTCAGCGTTTAATTGCTGCACTTCATCAAATCACTGTCGATGGTTTTGTCTATCGAGTGGATATGCGTTTACGTCCCTTTGGTGAATCCGGCCCCCTGGTGTCTAGCTTTAATTCTTTAGAAGACTATTACCAAACTCATGGTCGAGAGTGGGAACGTTATGCCATGGTAAAAGCGCGAGTATTGGGTAAAGAGGGACCTGATAAAGTTGCCTTAATAGCGATGTTGCGGCCTTTTGTATTTAGGCGTTATATTGACTTCAGTGCAATAGATTCTTTACGAAAAATGAAAGCAATGATCAGTGCTGAAGTGCGAAGAAAGGGCTTAAAAGATAACATTAAATTAGGAATGGGTGGGATTCGTGAAATTGAATTTGTGGTACAGGCTTTTCAATTAATTCATGGCGGTCGCAATATCGAATTACAGTGTAAAGGCTTAGAGCAAGCTTTGCAGGTGATTGCTGACTTAGAGATATTGCCACAACAACGAGTTGATTGTTTGCTAGCATCTTATCGATTCCTACGCACGGTGGAAAATGTTCTCCAACAAATAGGTGATCAACAAACTCAAACACTGCCAGATAATGAGTTAGATCGATTACGTTTAGTCACAGTATTAAAATTTGCAGATTGGCAAGGTTTTTATGCACACTTAACGCGAGTCATGGAGAAGGTAAATAATGAGTTTAATTGGGTGGTGGGTGAGTCTGAAGAGCAACACCATGAAGCAGAGCAAGCCTTTGTTGAAATTTGGGAGTTAGCACTTGCTAGCGAAGAGATGGAGCCTCTCTTATCTGACAGTGTTACCTGTGAGCAGGTCACAACAATACAAATAACCCATTTCGCTAAGATGATTGTTTCGCTTAAGCAAGATATGAGTCGTCGTCCAATCGGGCCAAGAGGACAAGAGACGATTGATAAGTTATTGCCGAGAATCATTGCTTTGATATGTGAGTATCCTCAACCAGATCAATTGTTTGATCGTATCCATCACCTACTCATCAAGATCATGCGTCGAACCGCTTATTTAGAATTATTAAATGAGAATGAAGGTGCATTAAAGCAATTATTGAAGCTATGTTCGGAGAGTTATCGTGTCTCTGAACAATTGGCTCGTCATCCTATTTTGTTAGATGAGCTATTAGACCCTGCAAAGCTTTACCATCCTACAGGTTTAGATAACTATCGTAGTGAGTTACAGCAGTTTATGTTACGTATTCCCGAAGAGGATATGGAGCAACAGATGGAAGCATTACGTCAGTTTAAACAGATGCAATTTTTGCATATTGCCACTGCGGATATTGCCAAAGGTATTAAATTACCGCAGGTTAGTGATCATCTGACTGCCTTGAGCGAAGCAATTTTGGACTATGTGGTACAGATAGCGTGGACGCAGATTACTGATAAATTTGGTTTTCCTAGTAATGTTGTAGGGACTGACCGTAAAGGCTTTGCTGTCATTGCTTACGGAAAAATGGGTGGGTTTGAGTTAGGTTATGGTTCCGATCTTGATGTGGTGTTTTTACATGATACGCATATTGCTGGTGAGACCAGTGGCAGTCGTCCTATTGATAATCGTTTATTCTACTTTCGTTTAGCACAACGCATTATCCACTTGTTTAGCTCGCGAACTAACTCTGGAATATTGTATGAAATTGATATGCGGTTACGCCCCTCCGGTAATGCAGGGCCATTAGTAGCCGGATTAGGTGGTTTCAAACGCTATCTAGTAGAAGAAGCATGGACATGGGAGCATCAAGCCTTAGTTCGCACTCGTCCAGTTTTTATTGATCAAGATATGCTAGAAGAGTTTAAGGCTATTCGTTGCCAAGTATTAAGTCAGGAACGAGATAAAGATAAATTGAGTAACGATGTTGTTGCGATGCGCAATAAAATGCGTACTCATTTAAATAGAGCAACTGCAGGGCAGTTTGACTTGAAACAATCGCCAGGAGGCATGGTTGATATTGAGTTTATTGCGCAATATCTCGTATTAGCATATGCACATCAACATCCAGAGTTGCTCACACAATGGTCGGATAACTTACGTATTTTTAATGCCTGCCGAGAGGCTGGATTATTAACTGAAAAGCAAACGACACAATTGAGTAATGCCTATTGTCATATTCGAGATACAGCACACCGTTTAACGTTAGGTAAAGAAGCTCGTATCACAGTGGTGGATCAATTTGCTGAAGAAAGAGAATGGGTAGTGGCAATTTGGAAACAGCTTTTTAATCAGTAATAAGAAAGTTTTGAAAATTCTGAGTAAAGCTAACTATTGTCGTTAGCTTTACTCATTATAGAAAGACTATTTATAAAACGAGGCTTCGCCTTCAGGGCGGGTTTTAAAACGACGATGTAACCACATATATTGGTCGTCACACTCCTTCACCATTTTTTCAATCTCTTGATTGGTACGAGTCGTATCAGCAATAACATCATTACTTGGGAAATCCACAAGCGGAGGATTAAAGATAAGCTCATAGCCTTCAGTGCCAGGTAAACGTTTTAAAAATAAAGGAATTACTACGCTGTTTTTAACGCGAGCTAAGGTACTGGTGCCAGAAACCGTATTCGCTTTCTCCACATTAAAAAACGGTGCGAAGACACTGCTTTTATGTCTGCCGTAGTCATGGTCTGGTGCATACCATAATGATTGGCCAGTTTTTAATACACGTAGCATCGCTTTGAAGTCTTTACGATCTAACATCGCTTTATGTTCACGACTACGACCTCGGTAAAACCAATAATCTAAAACTTGATTGCTGTTTTTTCTATAAACTGGATAGCACGGGTGTATTAATCCCAATGCTCGCGCTCCCATTTCTAAGGTTAAGAAATGGGCCCCTAAAAAGATAATACCTTGGTCTTGTCGCATTGCGTGTTCAAGGTTATCTAAACCTCGTACACTTAATAGACCACGCACACGCCAAGTAGGCCAAAACCATGCCATGCCCATTTCAAACAAAGCAATACCAGTATTCTCAAAATTGGTTTTAACCTTGGCGTCAACCTCCTCTTCACTTAATTCTGGAAAGCATAGTTCAAGATTACGACGAGCGGTATGGAAACGTTGCTTCGCAAAGGGAATTGAAATACGGCCTACCAATCTACCGAGTTTAAGTAGAGTGGAATAAGGAAGCAATGAGGATAAAAATAAAGCACAAATGCCTAACCAAGATAGCCAATATCGAGGGTGAATAAAACTCAGTTTTAGTGTATATGCTTCCATAAATTGCTCTCTATTTTCAGGAGGATTTATTCTACCGATTATTACTTCAAATGACTATTTTGTAGCTGAATATTTTAAGTGAGTTAGTATATACTCTATTTTATTTTTGATTATTTTAGGTCTAAAATGTTGAGAGCAAAGCGTTTTTACTTTTTTGATTTTATCTTTTTTAGCATAATGATGGCGTTAATTATTGCCATTTTTATTGTGATGTCAGACGATGAAAGCCAAAGACAGCAACGTAAATTAGTAGAAAGAACTGTATATAACAGTTTTATGTCGACACTTGCTCAAACCAAATCCAACGCAACATTACTGTTTGAATTGCAATATGGAAATCAGGCTATTGCAATGCTTTTAGATCAAGCGAATCAAGCAAAAGAGTCGCCCGAAAAATTACAAGAAGTAACCGAACAGCTATATCAGAGCCTGCAACCTCAGTTTAAAATCAGCCGTAAAAAATTTCCTTTCCAGCAAATATATCTGACTAACAGTCAATTGTTACTTCATTTGGATCAACAAGGGGCTTCTGATGTTCAGCTTGCTAATAATAAAATTGGTTTGGAAAAAGTCATTAAAAAACATAAACCTTTTTCTGGATTGTCCTTAAAGAATGGGCGTTATGTATATCGATATTTCTTCCCTGTTTTCAATGCTTCTAATGAATTTATTGCGGTTGTTGAGTTATCCCTTCCCTTGGCAAAAATACAAAACTCTTTAGCTGATGGGAGCGAGGTTACGTCTCAATATATGTGGGCAAAAAGACCTTTATTAGCGGTAACACGAAAAAATAATATTTATCGGAACACGCCTCTATCGAAGAGTTTTTTAATTAGCCTTAATCGAGGCAATGAAGATACAGATAAAGCGACCTTATCCGATGAAGACTTAACAGAATTAAAAAGTAAATTAACTGCTGAGCAGAGTGCAAAGTTATTACAGCTCAAACGTTTCTCTTTTAATACGAAGATTAATGGGCGTGATGGCGTGGTTATGTTTATGCCTATTAGCAATATATATGGTTACCACGTTGGGGGGCTAGTGACCTTTATGCCGACGATGAAACTCTATATCTCTAGTGCAGAATTTAATGTTATTACATTTATTTTAGCCTTGTTGTTAGTTGTTATCTTTTTATATGCACTGAAAAAATCAGCCCACTTATATCAAATAAAAGTGTCATTTCAGCGATTTTTAGATGCCATGCCATTTCCTATTTATCTTAAAAACAATAACAATCAATATTGTGGTGCCAATAAAGCTTTTTGTGAATTTTTTGCACTAAGTAAAAGGAAACTATTTAATCGAGATGCTAGTTATGATCATGATTTTGAAGCTTTTAAGGTCCCAATGTCTGATGTCGAAGAAGCTGGTGGGTATCTTGAAGTTGAATCTGAACAAGTTAAAGGTGATGAAGATTTAACTTATAAAATGTACTGTTTTTCAATGGCTGAACAGGGGATGCCTAAGCAAGGTTTTGTTGGCTATATTAATGATGTCAGTAATTATAAGTCTCTTAATAAAAAGCTAAAATCCTCTTTATTTGATCAATCCCAGTTTATGGATATTCTGCCGTTTGGCGTGAGGATATTTAATTTAGAAGGGCATGTAACTTACGTTAATAAAGCATTGAGGATGATTAATGGCGGGGTTACTAATGAATTCTTAAGCAGTGATTGTGAAGCGGTATTTAGTTGTATGGAGTGTCATACGAGTGTTTGTGCGCTACATAAAAGTCGTATATTAAAGGCTCCACAACGTATCGAAACTATCAAACATAATGATCAAGGCGAAGCATTTACTTATGAAGTCAGTTACCACCCTTATTATACAGTAGATAAAAAGATTCAAGGTGTTGTGGAGTTAACTAACGATATCACCATTAACAAGTCACTATTAGATAAGAATCATGAATTAGTACTAAGTGATGAGTTGACCGGAGTATTAAATTACCGTGGTTTAATCAATGCTGGCGAGAACTATTTCCGTCTTGCAGCACGAGCGAAGAAACCCTTTTTTGTATTGTATCTAAATATTATAGGGCTTAATAAAATAAGCGCAGAGCATGGTACTGCTGCAAGTGAAAAGTTAATTACGTGTTTTGCTGAACTATTAAAAGATACATTCCGTGAAACAGATATTATTGCGCGCATCGGTAATGACGAGTTTGTTGTTTTAATGAATGATAGTGAATACGAGGTGATTGACTCAGGGAAGTTTGCACGTTTAGATGAGGCAATTAAAAGATTTAATGTAGAGGCTGATTTAGCCTATCGTTTAGTATGTGACACTGGCATTGTTGAATATAAATCAGCGATTCATGATGACTTATCTGCCTTGATTAAAGAAGCTGAGCAAGTGGTTTATGAGCAAGGCATTAGGCGTGGTTTAGGCAATTAATCCTCGTTTTAATAAACTGTCTTTAAAGTGTTGTTGAGTAACTTTCAGCGTGTTCGCACCTTTTAGTGTTGGCCAAGGTAGATAATGTAGTGGAAGTTTGAAACTTGTTAGCTGTTGGCTAAGGTAGTGCTCTAATTGCTTACAATATTGCCTAAAGTAAGTTGAGTCTATCTCAGTAAATGCAACAAAAAGGGCAAGGCGTTGCCCATATTGTGGATCTTGAATTGGGTAGATATAGGCGTTTTCTACATTATTATGTTGTAAGCAAAGTATTTCTATCTCTTCGGGCTGTATATTTTCTCCACCACTAATAAATTGCCTGTCTTTTCTTCCCGAAATAATTAATTGATTACCTTGTAATTGCCCACAATCACCGCAACTTAACCATTTTTGTGGGGGGATTGTGAGCAATTTATTTTCCTCAAAATAGCCAATAAAGCGTGTTTTTCCACGCAAGAATATCTCATTGTTTTCTATTTTTACCTGTCGATAGGGCAGTATTGTCAATTGGTTATTCTTATTTGACGTCGCTACTTGAGAAGCCATTTCAGTACAGCCATAACTGAGGTGATAAGTAAATGAGCGTATTGCTAATGCGCTTAATAATGTCTCTGAGAAAGCACTGCCACCCAATAAGAGGTGTTTAATCTTGGTCTTTTGTGGAGAAAACCTAGCGTCTTTTAATAAGCGTATTAATTGAGTAGACACTAAGGAAAGGTGAGTTATCTTTCTGTCATATATGAGGTCATAACTGAGTGGTTGATGGCTTAACTCAAGGGTAGCGCCTGCGATAATAGTTCGTATTACTGTAGCGTAACCACTAACATGAAAAAGTGGTAGCGATAGTAAATTATGATCTTTGTTTTGCAGTGGGATTAAGCTTTGTGAGCCTAATGCACTGAAAAAGTGATTCTGGTAATGGTGCACAATCGCTTTTGGAAAACCACTACTGCCTGAGGTGAAAATAATATTGCAGGGCTGAAGGGAATCAATACTTAACGCCGTTGATTGCTTGCTAGGTAAAGGGGAAAAAGCGAAATTGATAGTTATTGTTTTTAATCCCTCGTGGCAAGAATCATCTTCTACCCAGCAATAAGGGCTGTTTAGTACTGTTAATCTCTGTTGTATTTCTGTATCAGTAAAGCGGGGGTTTAAAGGGCAGAATAACCAGCCTGTGCGTAAGCATAATAGTTGTAACAATAGTAATTGCAGACCGTTACTTGCAATGCAAATGAGTCTATTAGCTTCAGATTTATCTGTTTTTGTTTGGTATGAAACTAATGTTGTTTGTTGCTCTAGTTGTTCAGCCAGTAGGGTCAATTGATTATCTAGTTGTTGGTAAGTTAACGGTTGTTGATCATCTTGTATTGCTATTTGCTGCCCTTGATTGATCGCATGATAACGAACTGGACATTGATCGATTAAAGTTACCATAAGCGTTTCGCCTTTTTTAAGTAAGCCTCAAGTTGAGCCCTTGTACTTATTATTCGATGCTGAATGTCTTCAGTAAACGCTTGTTGTGTGTCTAAGCCTAACGCAATATTAAGCTGTGTTTGTTGTTGCCAGTGTTGTGCTAAAGCTCGCAGTTGGTTAAGGGCAATAGGGGACTCAAAGCATGCACTGATAGTCACTTGCAGATTATATTGCTGTGCATGAATCAGTAGATCATTGATACGATCAGGATCGCCAATTAAAGTTGGCTTAAGTACCAATGCTTTAATGCTACTATCAATAGGTAAGGTTACGGCAGTTAAGAGACTCTCATCTAACCCTAAACGACTCTCATATCGTTGGGCGACTCTTATATTATCTGCCATTGACTGAGTTGGCTCTTCTATATAATCAATATGTTGCGCGTTAATATTTTTTAGAAAAAAAACATAGGTTTGTTTATCCCATTGCTGATTTGCATCCAATCTAAAACGTATCTTAGGGTTCACTTTGATTAACGCTTTGATCAGTTGAACCTCTTTTTGCACTGTTAGCCTACCGACTTTTAATTTAGCTACATTGGGATTATTCAATACTTTATATCGCTGGATAATGTCAGCAGGCTTACCTTGGAATAGGGCAATACTTTGTTGATCAAGGCTGGGAAGAGTTTGCCATGGAATTTGTTGTAATAAACAGTGTATTGCAAATTGCACACTAGGCAGTGTTTGTAGGGTCTCTATTTGCTGTTTGGTGATTGTTGAGTTGTGCAATAGTGCTAATAAGTAGTCTTCACAATCCTCCAATGTTTCATGACTAAAGCCAGGTAAAGGCGCAATTTCACCGATTGAATAATCACCAGCGGCTGTTTGTTTCACTAACCATAAACCCTGTCGTTGTGTGAGTTGGTGGCCGTTAAAGTTGATTGGCTTTTGCAGAGGCAATGAAAAGCGATACAAGCTTAAGCACTTATTTGTGTTTTTAAATAATGTCTTAAGCTTGTTGGTATACATTGTGAACCCCTTGATCTTTTTAACAGTTATACACTGCTTAAGATTAGGAGATCTTGATAAGGATCACTCTTCGCCGTGGTAGGCAGTCCCTGTGTAATCATCAAAACGAGAGTAACGTCCTTGGAAGGTTAAGCGAACCTTACCGATTGGACCGTTACGCTGTTTACCTATAATGATCTCTGCAATGCCCTTATGTTCACTGTCTTCGTGATAAACCTCATCACGGTAAATAAACATGATTAAATCGGCATCCTGCTCAATTGCGCCTGATTCTCGTAAATCTGAGTTAATCGGGCGTTTATCTGCACGTTGCTCTAGACCACGGTTTAGCTGAGATAGTGCGATAACCGGACAGCGCAGTTCTTTGGCTAATGCTTTCAAAGAGCGAGATATCTCAGAGATCTCTAAAGTACGGTTTTCACTTAATGAAGGAACGCGCATTAATTGCAGGTAATCGACCATGATCATACTGACACCGCCATGGTCACGAGCAATACGTCGTGCTCGTGAGCGCAGCTCGGTAGGGGTTAAGCCTGAACTATCATCAATAAACATTTTACCTCTATCCAATAAGATAGACATAGTTGAAGACAGTGATGCCCAGTCGTTCTCATCAAGTTGACCAGTACGGATTTTACCTTGGTCGATACGACCCAATGATGCCAACATACGGTTCATGATCTGATCCGCAGGCATCTCTAATGAGAAGATAATCGTTGGTTTGTCGGCATTGAGGGCCGCATGCTCTGCTAAGTTCATAGCAAAGGTTGTTTTACCCATAGATGGACGGGCAGCAACTATGATTAAGTCACCGGGTTGGAAACCTGTAGTCATTTGGTCTAAATCGTTATAACCCGATGATAAACCAGTAATACCATCGCGTGGGTTTTTGCATAAATCATCAATTTTAGCGACCGTCTCTTTCAAGATGTCTTTGATCGCCTGTGGACCTTCATTTTTATTATTACGCGCTTCTGCTATTTGGAATACTTTGGTTTCAGCAAAGTCTAATAATTCTGAGCTATCGCGACCTTCTGTATCATAACCGGCTTCGGCAATATCATTAGCTACTCCGATTAACTCTCGGACAATGGCACGTTCACGTACAATATCCGCATAATTATTAATATTCGCGGCACTAGGTGTATTCTGTAATAGCTCAGCTAAGTAGGCGATGCCACCTATCCCTTCTAAGTCCTGTGTGTTTTCAAGTTTTTCAGACAGTGTCACGATATCAACAGGGATATCATCACTACTAAGTTTCTCAATGGTTGAAAATATTAGGCGATGAGCACGAGTATAAAAATCACGATCAACCACTCGCTCAGAAACATCAGACCAAGTATCGTTATCTAATAATAAGCCACCGATAACCGCTTGCTCAGCCTCAAAAGAGTGAGGAACCGTTTTGATCGGTGAGTTCATGGTGTTATTTTTTTGTTTGGTAAAAGCTGGCTTGTCCGCCATATTAAAATCCTAACGAGTGAAGTTGATTAAAAAAACAGAATTTCTATCCAGATGTATGCGGTTAAGATCACGCTGACCAACACTGCTGCTGAACCCATGTCTTTAGCTCTGCCTGCTAGTTCATGGAACTCACTACCAATTCTATCCACTACTGCTTCAATAGCAGAATTGACCATTTCAAACATTAACATGAGTATGATTGGCAGTATGAGTAAAATACGTTCTACTTGAGTTACATCTATAAAAAACGCAGTTGGAATTAATATGCAAGTTAGCCATATCTCTTGTCGAAAAGCTGCTTCATGTTTATATGCACTTTTTAAACCGTTAGTAGAATAACCCAGTGCTAAACAGATGCGCTTTAATCCAGTGTTTTTTTGCATTGATAAATGAGCTCATTGGCATAAATTCAAGAAAGGTACTTTAACAAATAGACGGCCTTTGGTCATCATTTAGCTGTGTATTGCTGTGATTGATTTGTCAAAATAGCAGAACTGTTTTATCTATTTATACGCATCATTTGGGTATGTTAAACTACAATGCTTAAAGACAAAGGATACAAGGATAGTATGTGTTAGCAACAGGGACTTTGGGGTCACGGATAACGAATCGGTTTTGGGTTAAAAATACAGTGGTACCACGCGATCCATTGTCAACCTTTGCAATCGACTCTGACCGGCCAATTATTTATGTGTTAGCGCAAAATTGCCCTAGTGATTTGCTTGCGTTACAAAAGGGCTGTCAACAAGCTGCTTTGCCTGACCCTTTTCAATCAATTAATATTGCTGGAGAAAAATTTTCTTCGATGATATTTTTGCATGAGCAGTATTGGTTTAAAAAAGCAGAGTTAAAGCAACAGCAAGCAACGCATATTAATCAGTACCAGCGGTTATCCAACTTACTCCATCAACATCGTGAATTAGATGTGCAATTAATCCCTGTGACTTTTTTCTGGGGAAGAAATCCTGGAAGTCAGGTCGCACAACATAGTTCACCTCATTTTAGTGATCTGAATCGTTTACAAAAAGCCTCCCGAGTTCTGCGCTTTGGCCGAGAACTGTTGATACAATTTAATTCTCCTATTTCTGCTCACGTTTTATTAAAAAAAAATGCAGAACTCAAGGTTGAAAAATACGTTCATAGGTTAGCAAAAGTCGGGTTACATTCTTTTAATAGATTGCAGCGTTGCGGTATTGGCCTTGCTATTCCTGCTCGACAAAAAATTATTAAACAGCTGCTTGAAAGTGAACAATTGCAGCAAGAAATTAATCAATATTGTGCAGAAACAGGCTTGTCAGAAACACAGGTGACAGAGCAATGTCAGTCTTATTTACAAGAAATAAGCAGCCAATTTTCATATCGATTTATACGTTTTTTTCGCACTATTTTAGGTCGAGTTTGGAACGGGATTTATCAAGGTATTGAGGTGAACAACGCCCAAACAGTGAGAGATGCGACGCAAAGTGGTGCTGAAATAGTGTATATGCCTTGTCACCGTAGCCACATGGATTACCTGTTACTTTCTTATCTATTATATGAAGAAGGTCTAATGCCTCCGCATATCGCAGCCGGAGTGAATCTTAACTTTTTTCCTGCTGGTGGTATTTTTAGGCGTTCTGGTGCATTTTTTATACGTCGTAGCTTTAAGGGGGACCCTTTGTATAGCAAGGTATTTAAAGCTTATTTTTCTATGTTATTTAAGCAAGGTTATCCTATAGAGTTTTTCACTGAAGGTGGGCGTAGTCGGACAGGGCGGTTATTACCTCCGAAAATTGGCCTATTGACCATGAGTGTCGATACTTTTTTAGCACAAACTAATCGCAATGTTGTATTAGTGCCGATATATATAGGATATGACCATATCATGGAAGTGAGTACTTACATGAAAGAGTTGTCAGGCAAGCAGAAAAAGCAAGAAAACCTATGGCAAGTATTGGGGATAATAAAAAAATTAGGTAATTTTGGTCGTGCTTTTGTGAATTTTGGAGAGCCGATTAGTTTGAAGAACTATTTTGATCAACAAACACCTCAATGGCGAGAAAATAGGTTAGCGAAAGAAGATATAATTGAGCATGTGAACCACATTGCAGGCCAAGTGATGCAAGGTATTAACCAAGCAACTGCTGTTAATGCTTTACCCTTATGTGCAGCAATTTTGTTAGCCAGTACACATCATCAGTTAAGTAAACAGCGTTTACTTAACTTGATAGCATTGCATCAGCAGTTGTTTGGGTTATCGTTAAAAAATACGTTAATGACGTATCCAACACAAGCGCCTGAAATCGTTTATCAACAGGCATTGGCGATCAATAAATTTTCTGAGCTTGATAACGTAATCAGTGCAAATAGTCGTCAAAGTGCACAATTAACCTATTACCGTAATACCATAGTGCATTTGTTTGCTTTGCCTGCTTTACTTAGTTTTTGTTTAATACAATTAAATAAGCACTCTCAATATACAAAGGGAATAAAGCGCATACAAAGAACCTCGCTTGAACAAATGATGAAGCTGCTGTTACCCTTTGTTGAAGCTGAATATTTTTTAGTACCTTCAGTACAACGCATAGCGGAACGGGTTAGATTGTTATTATTTGAACTACAAACTGTGAATATAGTGAGGGTGGATGGCGACTTTATTGAAATAAGTCACCTATCATTCATAAAAGTGCTGAGCGCTCACTTAAATGAGACGCGATTGCGCTATCATTGTGTGTTATCACAATTAATCTTAGATTTTCAACAGAGTGATGAAGATTTGATTACCGCGAGTAAAAGAGTATTAACCACAAAAAGTATTGAACCATTTGATCAAAAAGTGATTGAGGTGTTTATTAAACAGCTTGATAGACAACGTTTTACAATCGACGCTGCACAGCAGTTGTTAGATTGTTTATCCGACCAATAGGGAAAAGTATGTTATTAGATGGAAAAGCATTGGTGGCGTCGTTACGTGCGGAAGTTAATGAAGTCGACTGTGTAACAGTGTATGAGCATTTACAAAATAATACACCGTTACTGTTTATTGATATCAGAGAGCCTAATGAAACTGCAGCGGGATATCCAGTTGGCAGTGAGTTAATACCGCGTGGTGTACTAGAGATGCAGTTAACTGGCTTACCTGCTTACCAGCACTTAATTGAAGGTTTAGCATCGGCGGCGCAGCTTCCTATCTATTTATTATGTCGTTCTGGAGCTCGAAGTGTATTAGCCGCTGCTTCATTGCAGAATATGGGGTATGAAAATGTATATTCTGTTGCTGGTGGAGTTATTGAATGGCAACGACAAGGGTTATTGATTCAAAGTGAATAAGCCGTATTTAATTCTAAAAGAAGCGGTTTTCTTTCAAGAAGAGATTAAAAAAAGCCGCTTTCTGACGTTTTTACAGCCAGCTAAAGGCAAAGCAGCGGCCATGCAGTTTCTTGCGGATATTAAAGCGGAACATAAAGATGCTCGTCATCACTGTTGGGCTTTTATTGGTGGTAGCCCTAAAGACAGTGTAAACATGGGGTGTAGTGATGATGGTGAGCCAAAAGGTACTGCGGGAAAACCGATGTTAGCTGTTCTACAAGGTAGTCATGTTGGAGAGATGGTTGCGGTTGTTGTTAGGTACTCTGGCGGCATTAAGTTGGGGACAGGAGGGTTAGTTCGTGCTTATAGTAACGGTTTGCAACAGTTATGCCCAACTATGCCAACAATGGAAAAGCGTTTTTTTGAGCAATTTCAGTTACAATGCAACTATGCGCAAATGGCAACGTTAGAACATATACTGTCAGCGCATTCAGGACGTCTTATTGAAGTCGATTATCAACAGACTGTTCAAGCATTGATAGAAGTTGATAGGGAACAGGTCAGTTTGTTTAAACAAAAATTACAATCATTGATGCAGGGACAAGTCATTGCAAAAAAAATTAATCGTTCTGTTAATGAATTGGGTTAACTAATGGCTATCCGTTCAATTATCAGAATCGTAGCCATGCTAATAGGGTTATTTAGTTTAACCATGCTACCTCCGGTTTTTATTGCTTATATCTATCAAGATGGTGGTGGTAATGACTTTTTAGCGGCATTTTTTGTGACGTTACTAATTGGCTTTGCATTCTGGTTACCGAATCGACGTTATAAAAGTGAATTAAAAGCCCGTGAAGGCTTTTTAATTGTGGTGTTGTTTTGGGCAACCCTAGGCAGTGTCGGTGCGATTCCTTTCCTGATGAGCTCCAGTGTGGATATGAATTTGGCCACTGCCTTTTTTGAATCTTTCTCTGGGCTTACTACCACTGGCGCAACCACTATTGCGGAACTCAATGATTTACCTAAGTCGATTCTTTTCTACCGACAAATGCTGCAATGGTTTGGTGGCATGGGGATTATTGTATTAGCCGTTGCTGTTTTACCGATGTTAGGTATAGGTGGTATGCAGCTATATCGTGCAGAGACCCCAGGGCCAGTTAAAGACTCTAAAATGACACCGCGTATTGCAGAAACCGCAAAGGCACTTTGGTACGTTTATTTATGTTTAACCGTAGCTTGTATGTTGGCTTTTTGGCTTGCTGGCATGACGCTGTTTGATGCATTAGGACATAGCTTTTCTACTGTGTCGATTGGTGGGTTTTCTACTTATGACGCTAGTATGGGGCACTTTGATAGCGATGTGATCAATATGATCACTGTGGTGTTCTTACTTATTTCCGGTATTAACTATGCGTTACATTTTACCGCTTTTTCTGCGAAGGAATTTAGCTTAAAAGTATATCGAAAAGACCCTGAAGTACGTGCCTTTATTTTTATTCAATTGTTCCTTACTGGGATCTGTTTCTGGGTATTAATGGGTAATGATATTTATAGCACCATTGAAACTACTTTCTCACACGCGTTATTTCAAGCCGTCTCTATTTCAACGACAGCAGGTTTCACAACGACCTCCTTTTCAGACTGGCCATTGTTTTTACCGGTATTATTGATCTTTTCTAGTTTTATCGGGGGATGTGCAGGTTCAACGGGCGGTGGATTAAAAGTGATCCGCGTATTGTTATTAAACCTACAAGGGCAGCGTGAGCTAAAACGTCTTGTGCATCCTAAAGCTGTTTATAAAATTAAGTTAGGCAATAAAGCCTTGCCCGACCGTGTTGTAGAGGCAGTATGGGGCTTTTTCTCAACCTATGCGTTGGTGTTTATTATTTGTATGTTAGCCTTGTTAATGACTGGTATGGATGAGTTAAGTGCTTTCTCCTCAGTTGCAGCCATGTTAAATAACTTAGGCCCTGGTTTAGGTGATGTGGCGTTACACTTTAATGATGTGAGTGATGCGTCTAAGTGGATTATGATGATTGCCATGCTGTTCGGTCGATTAGAGGTATTTACCTTGTTGGTTCTCTTTACCCCTGTTTTTTGGAAAAATTAAATGATGTCTACAACACAAGTACCTGCAAACACCTTAATTCTCTACTCTTCAGTAGATGGGCAAACATTAAAAATCATCAATCGTATTAAACAATCTATTGAAGGTGAAGTAACCGTTATTAACGTTGATGATAAGCTGGAAATTGATTTTACTCTATATAACAAAGTGTTAGTGGGCGCATCTATTCGCTACGGTAATTTTAGAAAGAATATGATTAACTTTGTAAATCAGCATAAGCAACAGTTAGAGGCGTTGCAGAATGCCTTTTTTGTGGTGTGTTTAACTGCGCGTAAACCTGAAAAAGCGGTACCTGAAAACAACGCTTATATGAAAAAATTTGAACAGTTATCAGCGTGGCAGCCTCAACACAAAGCGGTGTTCGCCGGTGCTTTATTGTATTCTCGTTATAATTGGTGGCAGACATTATTGATTCAACTGATCATGAAAATGACCGGTGGAAGCACTGACAAAACACAGGATATGGAGTTAACGGATTGGCAAAAAGTAGAACAGTTTGGTGAGCACTTTAATCGTCTGTAAAGAGGAAATTTAAGCTGAAATATTTATGCCACTGATTTACAATGTTCGCCCTTTTACCCGCTTCGATGATCAATAGGTTGCTATATTTTGAGTCAGAATATGACTAGTCCCGCACAGAATGTCTTGTTAGATGTCTTCGGCTACAGCCAATTTAGAGATGGTCAAGAAACGGTTATCAATGAATTGATAGCAGGGCGTGACGCGTTAGTCGTGATGCCAACGGGCGGCGGTAAAAGTTTATGTTTTCAAATCCCAGCATTAGTGCGAGAAGGGATATGCATTGTTATCTCGCCATTAATCTCTTTAATGAAAGATCAAGTTGATACCTTACAAGCTTGTGGTGTCGCTGCCGCCTATTTAAACTCAACGCTTTCTTATCAAGAACAAAATGAGATTATCAACGCCTTATATCAAGGTCGTTTAAAGTTATTGTATGTTGCCCCTGAGCGTTTATTACGCCAAGACTTTATTGCGCGATTACAACATCTACCGATTAACTTATTTGCGGTGGACGAAGCACATTGTATCTCCTCTTGGGGCCACGATTTTAGACCTGAATATGCACAATTAGGTCATCTTAAAGAATATTTTCCTAATATCCCTTTAGTGGCTTTAACGGCGACCGCTGACCATGCAACACAGCAGGATATTTTACAGCGTTTACAATTGCAGGATCCATTAATTGAAATCCGTAGTTTTGATCGCCCTAACATCGAATACTTGTTGATTGAAAAATATCGTCCATTAACGCAACTGTTTAATTATTTAGATCAGCATAAAGATGAAAGCGGTATTATTTATTGTACTAGCCGTAAACGTACAGAAGAGATTGCGGGTAAACTGGCGGCAAAAGGGCTTAACTCTCGTTGCTATCATGCAGGGCTACCTCTAGAAGAGCGGCAGCATGTACAAGACCTATTCATTAAAGATGAAGTAGAGATTGTAGTGGCAACCGTGGCTTTTGGTATGGGTATCGATAAGCCTAATGTGCGTTTTGTTGTGCATTACGAGATCCCGAAAAATATTGAATCTTATTATCAAGAAACTGGGCGTGCTGGGCGAGATGGCCTACCTGCACAAGCTATGTTGTTTTATGATCCTGCCGATCCTGCACGTATTCGTAGTTTATTAGAAAAGAATCCTAATCAAGAGCAGTTACGCATTGAATTACATAAACTCAATACAATGGTGGCCTTTGCAGAAGCACAAACTTGCCGTCGTCGAGTCGTATTAAACTATTTTGGTGAGTATAGCCCTAAAGCCTGTGGTAACTGTGATATCTGTTTAGATCCACCGCAAAGCTATGATGCGACTGTGGATGCGCAAAAGATTTTATCTTGTGTTTATCGCACTGGGCAGCATTTTGGTATCACACATGTGGTTGAGGTCTTGCGTGGTGCACAAACAGCACGTGTTAAGAGCCTAGGGCATGATCAGTTATCGACTTTTGGTATTGGTAAAGATAAGACTACGGAGCATTGGTTTAGTATAGCTAGACAGCTGATTCATTGTGGTTTATTGATGCAGAACTTAACACGGGGGTCTGCTTTGCAATTGACAGAAGCCGCTCGTACCGTATTAAAATCTGAACAAGCTTTAATGTTAGCGGTACCGCGATTACAACTAGTAAAAACCACTGCGAAGCAAAAACGCCGTAGTATTTCTGCGAATGCAGATAGTAAGCTCTTTGCTAAGTTACGTCATTTACGGAAGCAGATAGCGGACCAAGAAAATCTGCCTCCATATGTTATTTTCAGTGATGTATCACTCTCAGAAATGAGCGAAATGATGCCAACCAATGACTCACAATTCCTGTCAATCACTGGCGTAGGTCATATTAAACTAGATAAATATGGCGAAGAATTCTTATCTGAAATTAAGCAGTATGTGGATACTCTATAACATTTCTTTATTTAAGAGCTGTGTCGTTGATGCCAAGACTCGATTAATTAACCGGGCTTAAAGGTGGAGCAACTCTAATAATTTTGTCCAATTAATTTTAGGGGCTGCCATTTTTTCGGATAATACAGGTTGCCATTGATTTTCGTCTTTGGCCAAACTAAATGCAAAGGGATAATAAAGTGTTAGCCCTACGCGTAGATCAGTCGCAATCAATTGACCTTCCTGTTTAGTAAACTGCAAAAAACCGCTGCTAAACCATTCTAAGCGCTCTAACTCAGTTGAGTTAAAGCCGTTTAATAGCTCCCGTCCAGTATCAAAAGGTTGCCATGATAGTGGCTGTTGATTAAAGGCGTGGGTGAAACTGACATAATATCTATCTTCTTGATAACTCAGAACTCGCCATAATAAGGTATTAAAAGGTGTGGGAGAAATAAATATCTCACCCGTCTGTGCTATTGGGTCATGTTGTAATTGCGTGTGGATTTGTACACGCTGTGCTTGGCCTTGAATAAGGTATAAGCAGCTTACTCCTAACATAACGGCATTGATTTTTTGCCACCTCACTGAGCCTCGTTTAACCCATAACCCAATGACGCCAAATAACAGAGGTAGGGTATAAAGAGGATCAATAATAAAGATGCTTGACCAAGAGATAGGTGGCATATTGATTGGCCATAATAGCTGGGTGCCATACGTAGTTAAAGCATCGAGTAAAGGATGGGTAATTAAAGGCAGAAAGATAACTAAGAATAAGGCTTTTTTATGAGAGCTTAATGTAGGTTTCAGGAGTAAAACTAAATAATAAATAACGATGCTTAATGCACTTAATACTAATAAAGAGTGGCTGAATCCGCGATGAAAAGTAAAGTCTTGAATAGCTGTTTGGTAATTTAATAATACATCTAAATCTGGAAGAGTGCCTAAAATGGCTCCTGTGACTAACGCTTTACGGCCAAAAGACTTTGTACCTACAATACCAGCAACACTAGCACCTAATGCTATTTGAGTGATTGAATCCATGTTTACTCTTTTAGTAACAGCTAAAATGCTAGTGTAATGCAATCGTAATTAAGCACAAATCAAGTTGACATAAAATCCATGATATTGCCTTTGGTTTTTATTTATTTAGCCTTGCTTTATGTTTGCTTCAACGTTCATTTAAAGTCATTTAGGCGCGTTAAAATAGCACTAAAAACAGCCGAAGGAATACTTCTCTCAATCTCATTTAAACTATTTTTTTTAAAGGTTTCACTGAGAAAGGCGCATAAATAGGTCAATGGTGCGTGAGCAAAAAGTTTAGGGTTCGATAGATAATCATGACCTCTGTGCATCATCCAAGCTGCATTATCTTCTTGATCCATAAAGTGACCACGTAAAATCACATCTTGTAATTTTTCTAACAGTTGACAGTAATCAAAATAGCCATTTTCAAAATCACCTTTATAGGACGCAATAAGGTTAATTGTGGCTTGCTTAGGTAAATTATTAAGTTGGTGTATATTACTCATTTCGAACCTCTCATTACGTTATTGTGCGTATTAAAAAAGCTGAAAAAATATCAGATAACAGCTAAAAATTAGCATATTTTTATGACGTAATTGTTATTGGAGGTTGCAGTTTTATGGAAACAAAAGTGGTGTTATTGGATTAGTGTGAGTGAGATCACTACTTTGAAATAAACAAGCACGATAGCTAAACCGTGAAGCTAATAAGTTATATTTAATGTCATTGGTATAAGTCGATTGTAAGCAAGCTAACAATCGACTTCATTAGATTATTATTTAGCTAATTGGTAAGTGAGTGAATGTTTGTTATTACCGATAATTAAAGAGTCATTATCAACCATGACATTTGACCAGTCACTAAGGACGCTAGTCACATCCATTTCAACACCATTTTTCAGTTCACCACACATTTTTCGTGTATTAGCCATTTTGCTAATGCGTAATTGGTTATCGCTGAATTCGGCTGTACCAACAAAGTTATTACAGCCTAGATTACCTGTGCTTTTATTAGCAGGATCAATCATTAATGTGCTATTGATTACAGTAGCCAATTGAATATTATCAATATGTGTTAATTTCCAATTGTGTTGTAGCTGCTCTATTTTTACTTCTTGCGGTATTATTTGTGTTTCTGCAGTACAAGCACCCAAAACTACACTGCTTAGAATAAGTGTAATCGCTTTAACAGTTTTCATAATATTTAATCCATTTAATATGTAGATATTGTTTATTTATTATTCTTATTATTAACAATATAAATGATACTTCTTATCATGTGAAGTAATTGATTTCGATACCATTTTTTTTGGTTATTTTTTATTGTTTCGTTTAACGCTTTTGACGCCGCTTAGCTTCTTAATTTGACGCATGATACGTGATAAATGTATGCGATTAATCACGGTTAAAGTGACGTTAATGGAATAAATTTGATTGGTCACCGCAGTGGTTTGTAAATCTATAACGTTAGCGTTACTTTTTGCTATCACATTAAACATTTTAGCTAAGCCAGCTTTATGATTTGCCATTTGAATAACCAGATCACTGGAATATTCATATTGGTTCATAAACTTCATGTCCCATTCGACAGCAATATACTTATCAAGTTCATTTTCAAATCCATTTACATTATGACAATTTGTAACATGGACCACCAAACCTTTTCCGCTACTGGTATGAGCTACAATCGGGTCACCTGGTAATGGTTTACAGCAATTTGCATAAGACAACATAATATCTTCTGCACCTTTAATAGCACTTTGGCGAATATTTTGTTTATGTTGTGATTCCGTTAGCTCACCTGCATTACCACGTAAACGTCTGGCAATGATTAAACTGAGTAATTTTCCGCTACCAATCTCATGTAATAGGTGATTAAAGCCATCGAGGTGATGATCTGCAATCACTTTGTCGATGTTCTCTTGAGGAATATCTGTTAAGTTGGTGGCATTCAATGCTTGCTTTAATAAGCGTCGACCTAATGGGATAGTGGTCGTTTGAGGTAACTGTTTAAGATAGTTACGAATACTGTTTCTAGCTCTATGTGTCGCTGCAAAGTTTAACCATTCAGGGCTTGGGCTAGCCTCTTTACCTGTAATTATTTCAATGGTTTGACCACTTTCTAGTTTTTGGCTTAACACTGAATATTCATTATCTACTTTGGCACCAATACAGTGATGGCCAATATTGGTATGCACTGCGTAAGCAAAATCTACTGCAGTCGCAAAAGCAGGTAATACGATAATTTTACCCTGAGGGGTTAGTACGTGAATATCGTTTTTACCCAATTCTTGTTTAATATTTTCTAACAAGACAATAGAGTTGGTGCTGTTATCTTCTTGTTCTGTTAGGCCTTGGAACCAGTTACGTGTTTGTAATTGTGCTGCGATATTAGTGGTCTTTTTACCTTCTTTGTAGCTCCAATGTGCCGCAATACCATGTTTTGCTACCGCATCCATATCTTCAGTACGAATTTGGATCTCGATATTCACACCTTGATGGGTGATTAACGTGGTATGTAGAGACTGGTAACTATTGGTTTTTGGTAAGGCAATATAATCTTCAAAGAATTCTAATTTTGGCTGATACAGATGATGTATCTGACCTAATACGCGATAACAAGTATCTAAGTCTTTTACAATAATTCTAAAAGCATATACGTCCATAACATCGTGGAATTGACAGCCTTTTTTGCGCATTTTTTTATACAGGCTATATAGATGCTTTTCACGACCAATCACTTGTGCATCGATAGACATTGAGGTTAATTGCTCAGATATCTCATCACAAATACTTTCGATGAAGTCTTGGCGATTACCGCGAGCTTTAGCAATGGCTTCTTTTAATACATGGTAACGAGCCGAGTTTTGTGCTTTAAAGGCAAGTTCTTCAAGTTCATTTTTTAAATGATGTAAGCCTAGGCGATTTGCAATTGGCGTAAAGATTTCAAAGGTTTCTTGAGCAATGCGTTGTCGTTTATCAAGGCGTAAAGAATCTAGGGTTCGCATATTATGTACGCGGTCAGCAAGCTTGATTAACATCACTCGAAAGTCTTTAGACATCGCAATTAACATCTTACGAATGTTTTGTGCCTGTGCTTGTTCACGATTCTCAAAATTAAACTTATCTAACTTCGTCACACCCTCTACAAGTTGTGCCACATCTGCATTAAATGCTTCTGCTAACTCTTCATGTGTAGTATCTGTGTCTTCTAATACGTCATGCATTAAGGCAGCTGAAATCGCTTCATAATCGAGTTTCATACCTGCAAGAATTTCAGCCACTGCAACAGGGTGGGTAATATAAGGTTCACCACTTGCTCTTTTCACACCATCATGTGCCGCATATGCATAATGATACGCGCGTTCGACAAAGGCAACATGCTCTTCTGTCATATAGGTTTGAATAGATGCTTTTAGTGTTTGGAACATGAATATTACTTTCCTTATTTTAACGTTACTTTAGTAGCATAATCGCAGTTTAGTGAGTTTCAAAGTATTTAATGCCATAAAGCAACAAATAGCGGCTAATCCGCTTCTGACCATTGTTTTAAACGACTTATCTCTTGTGGCCATAAACTTTCATCAGTGGTTTCTAAGACCAGTGGGATCTCATCAAAGCGTTTGTCTTTCATTATAAATTCAAAACAATCCCAACCAATTTCACCTTCCCCTAAAGGAGCGTGTCGATCAACACGGCTAGCAAAAGGTACTTTGCTGTCATTGATGTGCATGGCGCGTAAATACTCAAACCCCACTACATCTGAGTATTCTTTAAAGGTTGCTTCTGTTGCAGCCATGCCCCGTAAATCGTAACCTGCAGTAAAAGTATGGCAGGTATCAATACAAACGCCCACACGTTGTTTATCGTCGACTTGCTCAATAATCTTCGCGAGGTGCTCAAAACGATAACCTAAGTTAGTGCCTTGACCGGCTGTGTTTTCAATAATCGCTGAAACCGAACTAGTTTGCTGTAATGCAATATTGATTGATTCGGCAATGCGTTTTAAACAATCATCTTCAGATAGTTTTTTAAGGTGACTACCTGGATGAAAGTTTAATAAGGTTAACCCTAATTGTTCACAACGTTGCATCTCATCTAAGAATGCATTGCGAGATTTTTCTAGAGCTTCTGCTTCAGGGTGACCTAAATTAATTAAATATGAGTCATGAGGTAAAATATTTTGGCTTTGAATTTTATAACGTAAGCAAGCCGCTTTGAATTTACGGATTGTATTGTCGTCAAGTGGTTTAGCATCCCAACGTCGTTGATTTTTAGTAAATAAAGCGAAAGCTGTTGCCCCGATATCATAGGCATTTTTAGGCGCGTTAAATACGCCGCCAGAGGCACTAACATGTGCGCCAATATATTTCATTCATTAAGCTCTTAAATTCAAGTGGATAACCAGTATATCTAATGGTTA
The DNA here is from genome assembly GCF_055808325.1 of Psychromonas sp. KJ10-5. NCBI lineage: Bacteria > Pseudomonadati > Pseudomonadota > Gammaproteobacteria > Alteromonadales > Psychromonadaceae > Psychromonas > Psychromonas sp. KJ10-5. Next base: position 3,373,583 of record NZ_CM147864.1, read on the forward strand.
CTGTAGGTCAAACAGTAAACGACTTAAGAGGTTATTTATTATAAGAGGGCGTTGAGATAGGGTGTAAAAAGTTTGCTTGGTGTCGGTAGAGTCTGTTTTAATTAGGGAGTTCTGCTGGATTATTATTGAATAGTGGTTGTGCTGATCATACTGCGGGGAGAGATGGAATAGTGCCCTCACTATTATTAGTTGAAGGTGTTGGTTGTGTTTGATCCCCTGTTTGCTGTTTTGGAGTGGGTGTTTTCTCTGAACTTTTAGTTTTGTTAAGTTCACTGCCGATACTATTAAAATTATCGATAGGCTCAATAAAGGTGTTTTTTAATAGCCCTTGTGTACCATTGTTATGTGGTACAGCTGAGTCTTTTTCTTCTGCCCCTACTGAAAATATTACCAGGGTAAATAAGAGACTGATAAAGTAATGCATAATGTTTGCTCAATAGATAAATAGTGGGTAAATATTAATCAAACTCATCTTGATTAACAAGAGATAGGGGAATTGAGTGGCTTGTAATCGTTGTATGAGTAGTGTTTTTAAAGATAAAATTGGCCGTTGCAACCAATGTATGGCGATTAACTTAGTGTTATTGATTGGCTTGTCCGGTATTTATTTATTGGCAAATGTAGAGCAATGGTTAGCGGTCCAACGGGTGGCTTTTCTAATGTTTCTTATGCTTACCGCTATTTTAATGGGATTACATTTAATCGCTTGGTGTTATTACCGCTTAACCGGTACATAGTCAATATACCTTGATTGCCAGACCAGGGTTTAGGGTAAATAAATACAGCCTAAAATCGCATCTCTACTGGCCCCAGTCACAGCTTTCAATGGGACTTTTCTTTCTAACATTCTTTGCTCAGCTAGCCAGGCAAAGGCAACGGCTTCTACATACATTGGGTTAATCGCTAAAGCATCAGTAGTATGTACTTGGTGATTTACCAATAATGCACTTAAACGTCCCATTAATAACGGGTTTAAGGCTCCGCCACCACAGACGTAAACCGTACCACCTTTACTTTGTAGTTTTATTTGATCGACAATTGTGAGTGCAGTGAATTCCAGTAGGGTACGTTGTACATCTTGTACTTGGTAGTTTTGCTTAGCTATTTGCTCAGTTAACCAAGAGAGATTAAATTTTTCTCGTCCCGTACTTTTGGGGGCAGCTAATGCAAAATAGGGATCGGCTAATAACAAATTCAATAATGACTGATTAACTATACCACTACTGGCAAACCAAGCATTTTTATCATAGGTTTGTTGGTGATGTAGATTAATCCAAGCATCCATTAACATATTACCAGGACCTGTATCATAACCAAAAGCATGTTCAGTGCCATTCAATACACTGATGTTAGCAATGCCGCCTATGTTTAAAATAATCCGTTGTTCACCGCTTTTTGCAAACAAGGCTTGGTGAAAGGCTGGCACTAAAGGTGCTCCTTGACCACCGTAAGCCATATCCATTCTTCTAAAATCAGCAATACAGGGGATTTGTGTTTGTGCTGCGATCACATTTGCGTCACCAATTTGTTGGGTAAAAGCGATCTTAGTATCAGGGGAATGGTAAATGGTTTGTCCATGACTACCAATAGCGCTGACAGAGGTGGCTTGAATATTTTCATTTTTCAGAAGGCTATTTACTGCTTGTGCACAGGCAACTGCAAATTGATGGTCTACTTCACCTAACTGATGCAGACTAGCGTGTTTTTCATTGCATATTGAAAGTAATTGCTGACGCAGCTCAGGTGCTAATTCGATTGCAGTACCGGCAATTTGTATAAAGCCTTCTTCGTTCCGTTCACATAGTGCAACATCAATTGCATCTAAGCTAGTGCCCGACATTAACCCTAAATATAAACCTGGTACATTACTCATTAACTAAATAACTCGAGAAAATTGTTGTTGGCGTGCTTGTTGACGCAAGTAAACATCAAAACACATGCAAATATTACGGATCAAAAGCTTACCTGTTGCTGAAACTTGAATGTGATGTTTATCCATAGTGATCAGTTGATCCTCTAAAAAAGGCGTTAATAATTGCATGTCATGCGAAAAATAATGATCAAATTGTATCGTAAATTGTTGTTCGATGGTGGTTTTGTTTAGACTAAAGTTACAGATTAATTGTTTGATCACCTCACGACGGATCAAGTCATCTTTTGTTAATTGAATACCACGCCATTGAGCATGACCTAGTTCTTCAACTTGTTGATAATATGCCTTGAGTTTTTTTTGGTTCTGGGAGTAACAATCGCCTATTTGGCTGATTGCTGAGACGCCCATTCCTAATAAATCAGCCTCTTGCTGTGTGGTGTAACCTTGAAAGTTACGGTGTAAATTACCTTGTTGTTGAGCTAGTGCAAGCTCGTCGTCTGGTTTAGCAAAATGGTCCATGCCGATAAATTGATAACCCGAGTTAGTTAATAATTCGATAGTTTGCTGCAACATAACTAGCTTTTCTGCCGGTTTTGGCATCTCATCTTCATTAATTTTACGTTGAGCTGCAAATAAACTGGGCATATGTGCGTAATTAAATACAGATAAACGAGCGGGATCTAAAGCGAGCACTTTATGTAGAGTATAAGCAAAACTTTGTTGGTTCTGTAGCGGTAGTCCATAAATCATATCGAGGTTAATGGATTGAAAACCTTGTTGTTTCGCACGCGCTAATAACTGCTCAATAAAAATCTCATCTTGTTCGCGATTCACCGCTTTTTGCACCGCTTTATTAAAGTCTTGAATCCCTAAACTCAGACGATTAAAACCCTCTTTTGCTAAATGATCTATGGTGCTTAATTCAATCTCTCTTGGATCAACCTCAATGCTTAACTCTGCATTTTTGGCAAAATTAAAATGTGTTCGTAGCAATGTCATTAAGCGAGTTATTTGCGCGGGTAATAAAAAAGTAGGTGTACCACCACCCCAGTGTAACTGGGTGACTACTCGATTTTTCATTCGGCTAGCTTGGTGAGCAATCTCTGTTGCTAAGTAATCTAAGTACTTATCTGCTTTTTCTTGGTGGCGAGTAATAATCTTATTGCAGCCACAAAAATAACAGAGCTTGTGACAAAAAGGGATGTGGATATATAAGGATAAAGGGCGTTCAGGGTATTGCTGTGTTGCTGCTGATAAATCGCTCTGATTAAAGCTTTCGTTAAACTCTAAGGCTGTTGGATATGAAGTGTAGCGTGGGCCACTATAATTGTATTTTTCAATTAGGGCTTGATCCCAAATCAGCTGTTGCATCTATCACTCTCTATTATGCTTTGGTTATGAGTGAGGGTAGAATAACAGCTAAATAGCACGTTTTTATTGAGCTGCATCAGTTGCTTAGCTAATAAAAAGTGCTATTGATTTAGACTAAATAATTTCAATTCTGGATAAGAAAAGCGAGTCAACACCGCTATTTATACGGATTTCTGCGTTAAATTATTTAATTATCTGATTTTATATAATGTTTCGCTTCCATTACTCAGAACTGAGGTTAAATAGTAAATTCTGCGAGTAGTGCGCTTTCTTTGATGATCGCCTCTTCCATTTCGGCTTCAAAAAGCTCGCGTCTCACGTCTAATATTTTAATCTCTTTTACCGGACGCGCCTTACGCTCTTCATGGGTTGGCATATCTTTAACTTTTTCAAACATTGCAGTCAAAGCAGGGTAGTCACCTGCAATATCAACTGGTTTTTCAAGTTGTAAGGTTTCTAATAATACCGTTAAACGTATTGCAGCTTCCGATACATTACATTGCTTTTGCATGGTCGCTTTAGCAATAAAACGAATACTTTCTACGATATTATCATTTCGCTCTTGGATTTTTTGTTGCTTAAACTCAGCCTGGGCTTGTTCTGCTTTTAATGCTCGCGCTTTATGGGTTTTAATTTTGTTAAGCAACATGCCTGCATAAAAAGCCAACGCTAAAATAACGACAACAGCGACAATTGCTAATATCATACTTGTATTCATATTAAGGTTAACCTATCTAAACTCGTCTAATGCAGAGCTTGCATCTTCAAATTGTTGCAATAAATCTTCTTCGCCTTCATCGTCCACCCAACCTAACTCTTTCATTAGTTCTTGGTGGCGTTTTAGTTGCTGATCAACCCAAGCTTGATCTTCTTTCGATAAAGCGTGGTCAGTTTCAGCTTGCTCTAAAAGATCATTCAAACGGTCATCATTTTCGATATTTGCTAACTCTTTCTCTGGTGAAATTTTAACTGGCGCCTTTTGTGGAGCCGGTGTGCTTTTAACCACTTTTACTTTTGGTTGCATATCGATTTTAGGCTTAACCGCTTCTTGCGGTTTGTCGTTAAGCGTAAGTGCAACTGGTTTCTTGCTGCCAACACGCTTGTCATTTTTTGCTTGGCGTTGGCTTTGTTGTGCACCTTGTTTGCTTTCAACTGCATTACGATTGCCGGCTTTATTACCTTTTAATTTTTCTTTACGTTTCTTTTCACGTGCTTCTTTTGCTTGTGTTGACGTTTCTTTTCTACGGCCATCAAATTTAGCGTCACTGTTACCCGCTGTACGGCTTTTTTTAGAACGAGACATGTTTATAGTTACCTTTAAATATCAGTTTTATCTTAATGCCATTAGTACATTTCATAACATTAAGAACAGTGGTGTTTACACACCAAAATTGGGGATGTTAATGATGCGCAGAATAACAGGTTTGTAGGGTGCTTAGCAATCAAGCAACCTTAATCAATGGCTATTTATTAGGTCTTAAATCTATGTGCTGTAGAATTATATTTAATAAGTCATTTTCATGAGCTAAACAACGCGTCTGAGACTTTCTATTGAGTGTAGGCTAAGCATAAGATTTTTATCACCTTTCGGTTAACTAGGAAACATGACTTAACTTATTCTGAAGAGATCTTATTACCTGGAATTTGAGCGCAATAAATTTTCATCATCGCTCTATTTAATTCCTAAAGTTTGTTGAATTAGCCGTGCTATAATGCGCACAAATAAAAACCGTCATAAGATAGTTTTTCAAGAATATAATAAATTGCTATATAAAACAGATGAGGCATATCGTGGAGTTTCCAAAAATACATTTTCAAAAAGCGCACTTTTTAATTAGTGCACCAGATATTCGTCATTTAGATAAGCATTTACCTGTTGAGAGTGGTATTGAAGTTGCTTTTGCGGGACGTTCTAACGCTGGAAAGTCAAGTGCTTTGAATCGTCTTACTCGTCAAAAAAGCTTAGCAAGAACCAGTAAAACACCTGGTCGAACGCAGTTAATCAATGTGTTTGAAGTGGAAGAAGGTAAACGCTTAATTGATTTACCTGGTTATGGTTTTGCGAAAGTACCATTAGAGATGAAACTGAAATGGCAAAAGTCGCTAGGTGAATACCTACAAGAGCGTGAGTCACTAAAAGGATTAGTGGTACTAATGGATGTTCGCCACCCTTTTAAAGATCTAGACCAACAGTTAATTTTTTGGGCTATCGATGCCAATATTCCTGTGTTAGCGCTATTAACTAAAGCTGATAAGTTGAAACAGGGTGCTCGTAAAGCGACATTACTAAAAATGCGTGAAGAAGCAAAAAACTTTGAAGGCGATGTACAGGTAGAACTGTTTTCATCATTAAAAGGGTTAGGTGTTGATGTATTAGAGCGTAAAATTGCGCAATGGTATGGTGAACATGATTTGCTTGAAGTTGAACAAGAAACAGTAGAAACACCAATACAAGAAAACGACGAAAACTAGCCATTTAATCCCTGTTGTAGTGGCTACGACAGGGATTTATACCTCTTTATTATCCGTTCATACTGGCACGATAGGGAATAGACATAACAAAGCGTGCTCCCTCTGCTTCAGCGATATATTCAATATTTCCTTTAAATAATTGACTGACGATATTGTAAACAATATGTGTACCTAAACCGCTGCCACCAGAGCCTTTTTGAGAAGTTACAAAGGGGTCAAACACACGTTGTGCAATATCTTCAGCAATGCCTCTTCCGGTATCTCGGTAATCAATAATTAATGTTTTATCCTGTAATGCAATATTGATGAAAATATTGCGTTCGCCTGGCCAATCGTGAAAACCATGAATAATAGAGTTGATGATGAGGTTCGAGTAAATTTGTACAAAGCTGCCAGGGAAACTATACATAGAGAGTGCCTCTGGGCAATCAATATGCACCTGCGTTTTACTTTGTTTTATTTTGTGTTTTAAAGAGATTGCGACTTGTTCAACATTTTCTTTCAGGTTAAATGAATAACAAGATTCTGATGATTGATCTACTGCAACTTGTTTAAAACTGCTGATCAGTTCAGCTGCTCGTTTTAGGTTACTATGTAGTTGCTTACTTGATTCTTGAGATTGTTCTACAAAACGGTTTAAATAAGATCGAGAAATTTCATCTTCATGAAGGTGCTCATTCAAGGCTGTAATCTCTTCTTGTAAAGCGGAGGCTGTGGTCACACTCATACCAATAGGCGTGTTAATCTCATGTGCAACGCCAGCCACTAAACTGCCTAGCGAAGCCATTTTTTTAGACTCCACTAAGGTTTGTTGGGTACGTTTTAGTTGCTCAACAGTCTGTACCATTTGCGCATTACTTGCGGTTAATGCTGCGGTTCGTTTATTGACTTTATCTTCTAATTGATCGTTAAGTTGCAGTATTTGCTGTTCAACTTGTTTTTGCTGAGTAATATCGTGACCAAAGCCAATTAGATACTTAATATCCATGCCTTCATAGAAAGCTGAGAAGGTCCAGAGTAGGGTGTTTACTTCCCCCATCTGGTCGTGCATCTCTATTTCAATCCCATCTAAAGGCTCATTTTCAGATAGCTTTTCTTGTAACTCAGGTTGGCGCTCTGCTAACACAAAAATGTCTAACCAATTTTTCTGGTTTAACTCTTCTTGAGAGTAACCAGTTAGTATAACCGCTGCTGGGTTAATGGTGGCTATTTTGAAATCTGCATCTAAGCAACAGATGATAGTACTAGAGGAGTTAATTATAGTGGCTGAGAAATCTCGCTCTTGTTGCAATTCATTAATGGCTATCTCTTTATCAGTTAATTCTGCCACGATCCGTCTTTGCATCTTATTCAGTAGGTAAACCAATTCATCTAACTCATCATTGGAAGTTGATAGGTTGGCTTTTCGTCCATCCAGTACCAAGTTTTTATTGTGAGAGGAAAGCTTGATATGACGTGTGTACAAAGCGATTTTATTGATATGTCGAATCACAGTGTAATAGATAATGAGTAGAATACTGAGGGCAACAACCATGATCTTAAGTGTTTGGTTAACTAAGATGGATAGCGCATTATCAAGTAATTGCTGGTAAACCTGATCTAAAGAGGCCGCGACAAATAAAGTGCCTACCACTTGTCTTTGGTGTACTAAATCAAACTTTGCACTTATGTCATACTTCTCTTGAAATATACCTTGATGAGAAATAGCTACTTCAGTATTACCTACCACTTCATAGACTTTAACGTATTGCATATAAGGCAAGTTTATAATGCCTTTGCTTTGGGCTTCGATTTGTTCTTTATCAAAGTTCCAAAGGCTATTTGCTAAGGGCTCTACAAAGCTAGATTCAACTTGAGCTATATTGGCATTAATTTTGGCTAAGTTATTTTGATAATCGAATAATAGCTGTAATAGGGTAATAATCACAGCCAGCGCAAAGCTGCATACTAAAACGTAAGAAAACAGACGAATCGACAAACTATTTTTCATTCTAAAAGATTGTAAATTAATTAATGATTGCATTTTATTTCTTAACATTTATATGAACCTACTACCCAAATCGTTGTAGGTAAGACTACCATTTAGACCTCGCCTTTAAAATATTTATGAGTCGCTAAGTCATTATATTAGATAAGTTTTAGTTATTTGCCCGAAATATATGTTTGCTTACGGTGCTGATACCTTGAATTTTACGATTCTTAGCCTCATATTATTAGTTCCTTCTCAGATAAGATGAATGCTATGACTACAATAAAAGATTCAAGTTTATTAAAAACAGATGGCCTTCCTTTGTTTAGCCAATTAAAAATCGCTGAAATTGAGCCGATTGTTAAACAAACTATTGCCGATAATAAAGCCTTAATTGAACAAAAATTAGCTGAGCTAGATACCTACACTTGGGATAACTTTGTTGCCGTATTAGATGAAGCAGATGACCATCTTGGCAAGCTTTGGTCCCCAATTTCGCACATGAACTCAGTGGTCAGTAACGATGAATTACGTACAGCACATGATGCTTGCCTTGGTTTGTTTTCAGAATATGGCACTTACGTTGGCCAACACCAAGGTTTATATGAGGCATACCTCAGCATTGCTAACAGTAGTGATTTCTCAGAATTAACAGGCGCACAACAAAAAGTCATTGAAAATGAACTACGCGACTTTAAATTAGCGGGTATTGCACTAAGTGAAGAAAAACAAAAACGCTACGGTGAAATTAAACAACAACTTTCGCAGTTACAATCAACCTTTAGCAATAATGTTATGGATGCGACATTAGCGTGGAGTAAATTAGTGACAGATCTTGATCTGTTAGCTGGTTTACCAAAAACAGCGATTGCAGCGGCACAACAAGCGGCGCAAGAAAAAGAGCAAGAAGGGTACTTATTTACTTTAGATTTCCCAAGCTACTTAGCGGTAATGTCTTATGCTGAAAATCGTGAACTACGTGAAGAGATGTACACGGCTTTTGCGACACGTGCTTCAGATCAAGGACCAAATGCCAATGAGTTTGATAACAGCGATATCATTGAGCAAATTTTAGCATTACGCCATGAACTAGCACAGTTACTTGATTTTAATGATTACGGCGAATACAGCTTAGCAACTAAAATGGCTGACGAACCCGAACAAGTGATTGATTTCTTAACTCAACTTGCTGAAAAGTCAACAAAGCAAGCAGAACAAGAACGAGATGAAGTATTAGCCTTTGCTCGACAAAAAGATGGTTTAGAAACGTTAGAGTCTTGGGACTTAAGCTATTATGCAGAGCTGTTAAAACAGCAACGCTACCAAATCTCTGATGAACAGCTACGCCCTTACTTCCCAGAAAGCCGAGTAGTATCGGGTTTATTTGACGTTGTAAATCGCCTATTTGATTTAAACATTAAAGAGTCAAAAGACGTCGATGTGTGGCATCAGGATGTGCGTTTTTTTGAAATCTATAACCGTCAAAAAGAGCTAGTAGGTAGTTTCTATCTTGACTTATATGCTCGCGCGCACAAACGTGGTGGAGCATGGATGAATACATGTCGAGGTCGCCGCCGTAAGGTTGATGGTAGTTTACAATTACCAGTGGCGTACTTAACTTGTAACTTTAATAAACCAGTGGGTGAACAAGAAGCGTTGTTTACGCATGATGAAGTAGTAACACTGTTCCATGAGTTTGGTCACGGTCTTCACCATATGTTAACCAAGGTTGAAGCCTCTGGTGTAGCTGGGATTAATGGTGTTGCATGGGATGCTGTTGAGCTACCAAGTCAGTTTTTAGAGAACTGGTGTTGGGAACCAGAAGCATTAGCGTTAATTTCCGGACATGTTGATACGGGTGATACTTTACCATCTGATTTATTGAAAAAGATGTTACAGGCTAAAAATTACAATAGTGCATTACAAATGGTTCGTCAGCTTGAATTTTCACTGTTTGATTTCTTGTTACATCATCAGTATCAGGCTGGTCATACTGGCCAAGCACAAGTGGTCTTAAGTGAAGTGAGAGCTAAAGTTGCAGTGATTAATGCACCGTCATTTAATCGCTTCCAACATAGTTTTAGCCATATTTTCGCTGGTGGTTATGCTGCTGGTTATTACAGTTACAAATGGGCTGAAGTATTATCTGCAGATGCGTTCTCACGTTTTGAAGAAAATGGTATCTTTGATGCAGAGACAGGGCGTTCTTTCTTAAATAACATTCTTGAGAAAGGGGGGAGTGAAGCACCAATGACCTTGTTTAAAAACTTTATGGGACGTGAGCCATCAATTGATGCGTTATTACGTCATTCAGGTATTCAGTAAGCTGGACGAACAGTTCTAGCTGCAATTAAAAAGGGCTTGTCGTTATAATACGACAAGCCCTTTTTGTTTTAATCAGCTGTAGCGATTACCTAGTAGTATGGTTATTACCACTCAATGCCAGCTTGTGCTTTTACGCCATCTTTAAAAGCATGTTTTTCAGCAAGGATCATACTGTAAGTATCAACCGCATCGATTAATTCTTGTTTTGGACCTCGACCGGTTAATACTACATTCATGTCACGAGGACGATTTTTAAGTGCATCTAGTGTTGGTTGTAGTTCAAGGTACTGATATTTAAACATGTAAGTGATTTCATCTAGAATCACCAACTGGTATGAATCATCAGCAAGCAATTCTTCCGCTTTTTTCCATGCTTTCTCTGCACTGGCAATATCATTCTGACGGTTTTGAGTTTCCCAAGTGAAGCCATCACCCATAGTGTACCAATCAACATTGTCATGACTGTTAAAAAACTTTTCTTCGCCTGTCGACATCGCACCTTTTAGGAACTGGACTACTGCAACTTTATGGCCATGTCCTAGTGAGCGCGCTAACATACCAAAAGCAGAGCTACTTTTACCTTTACCTGGGCCGGCTAATAAAATACTGACACCACGCTCTTCTTTAGCAGCAGCGATCTTTTGATCTTGTTTTTCTTTCACTGCTTTCATTTTCTTTAAATGTTTTTCTTCTGAGATTTGGTCAGTAGCCATGTTGTGTTCCTTATCAATAATATAAAGCCTACAAGGGCAGACTTTTAATAGTGGAGTTGCGTGATGCATTTACTCCGCTTTAGTGCTTTCATTAATATAATGTAATCAATAATACCTGAAATGGTTGAGGTCAGTGAAACTGCTCTTTAACAGTCATCAGAGACTTCGGCTCTTTGCAGATAATATCGCTAATAATTAACGACATTGTAAAGCTCATACCCGCAATAAACCAGCATCCGCTTTGTTATTACTTACGCTCTTTAATCCTTTTAGGTTTGATTTAAGTTGTTACTCATGAATATTTTTGTCTGATGGAATCCTGAAAGTTATCGCAACGCCTGTCTGAAGCAATACTAGAAGGGGTCATAAAAGCCCCTAGAGATAGGTTCTATCATCAAACTTATTTACGTAAATCGGTTAACACTGCAGTTTGATTTAATTTATTTTAGTCAAATCTACCTCTATATGTGCTCTGACTATTGTAATCTATAATGTTTTACATAAATAATGAGGTAAATCTCACTCTCTTTTCTATTGATTTGAGCGTGTCTTAATTATCCGCTTTTTTGATGAGGTTATAATGAGAAAATTATTCATTATAAGTATATTAATCGTAGGTTGTCTGTTATTGGGTAGCACTTACTTTGTTGGCGTTCAAATAGAAAAAACATTAAAGGAGCAAATTGCTCAACTTGATAGCCCTGATGTGGATGTTCAGTTACTTGATTATCACAAGTCGTTCTTTCATACTCACGCAGATTTTAAAGTGTTAGTTTCTCTGCCAGAGCGCGCGCCGTTAGAGATTATAATGGCATCTGATATTACTCATTACCCTTATAAAGCTCGTTCTGTGAATACAATGCAATTATCTGATCAAGCGTTGCAGAATAAGTTGAACACTTTCTTCCAAACCGAAGATTGGTTTAGTTCTACAGAAGAAATTAATGTGTTTGGTAAAGTACAAGGCAAACTATCTCTACCTAAAGGTCTTTATGAAACGTCACAAGAGACGTTAAATACAGGGCCATTAACATTAACTTATGATTACGACTTAAAAAACCAACAAAGTGATATGAAGTTGAACTGGGGTGGTTTTAATGGTGTGGTAGAAAGCGATCATTTTGCGGCAAAGGATATCTCTATTGTCGCTTCTTTTATCAAATTAGAGGCTGCGAATCTCGTCGATTATCAATACAAAGCTGATATTGGAGAGTTTGATTTTCAACGTGCGGATAAACAGCTGACCTTACAACAGGCTAGTTTAAGTGGCGCGAGTACAACCGCCGATGACCGATTAACACTGAATAGCCAAAATACATGGAAAGTGAAAAGTTTACACAATGGACCACAAACGTTTACTGATACTGAGCTCTCTTTAGCGCTTAATAAATTGAATATTGCAGCATTGAACGAGTTGAAGATGAATATCGATGATCCTGAGGTTATGCACAAAGCCTTAAGTTACTTAGTGAGTTTAGGTGTAAATGTTGATTTGGATAAGCTCCATTCAAAAACGCCTTGGGGGCAAGTGAGTGCTAACTTGAAAATGGATGTTCAACCGAATGTTGCGTTACAAACTGTTACTAATAATCCACTGATGTTAATTGATTACAGTAATGGAACTTTAAATCTCAGCTTACCGCAATCGTTACTTGGGGAGTCTGTTTTTACAGGCCTTTTACAAATGGCTTTAAACAATGGCATCTTGGCTCAAGACGCAGATAAATTAAGTTTACAGGCAACTTTAGATAGAGGGGAGTTGATAGTAAACGATCGAGTCATACCTATGTAGTTCGGTCAGTTTTATAGGCATTAAAACTGCGAATAACCACTACACAAAGTGATTATTCGTTAATGACCCTTAACGTAAGTAAGGATTGTTTTTTTGCTCTTGGCCAATGGTTGTGGTTGGGCCATGACCTGGGTAAACCAAAGTATCCTGTGGCAGTGTTAACAATTTCTGTTTAATACCTGAGATCAATTGTTGATGATTGCCACGCGGGAAGTCTGAACGCCCTACTGCGCCATTGAATAAAATATCTCCAACAATAACTTGTTTGCTTTTGCCGTCAAATAAAGCGATATGACCCGGTGTATGGCCAGGGATATGTAAAATATCGAGTTTAATATTCCCTACCTTCAACGCTTCACCTTCTTCCAGCCACTTTGTTGGTTCAAAACTAGTGGTGTGTGGAAAACCAAACATTGTACTTTGTGTTTCGAGTTGCTGTAGCCAGAAAGCATCTTCTTTCTCAGGCCCAAGTACTGGAATATCGAGTTTTTCTAACAGTGCTTCTGTGCCACCTACGTGATCTAAATGTCCGTGTGTTAAGATAATTTTATCCACAGTCACATTATAATTTTTCACCGCACTTAAAATACGTTCACTTTCTCCGCCGGGGTCAATAATCGCTGCTTTTTTGGTTTCTTCACAAATGATTAAACTGCAGTTTTGCTGGTAAGGGGTAACGGGAATAACCACGACTTTCATTGCAAATCCTTATACTTAATTATATCGAATATGAGGGATATTTTACCTGCTTGAAATGAAGAACACATAATTAAATTGTTGCTAATGGACTTGTAAATAATCACAGGTGGTCTTTTTCAAAGAAATGACCGTAATCTTTGTGTGTTTTTCTTTTATTGAAAACATCGTACTATCGACTACCTATAAGAGAGAGGAAATCGCATGAGCAAATTTGAAAAGCCATCACAGGATGCATTAAAAACCCAATTAAATGAAATGCAATACCAAGTGACTCAATTGGAAGGTACTGAACCGCCTTTTAACAATATCTACTGGGATCACCGAGAAGAAGGTATCTACGTGGATATCGTGTCCGGCGAACCTTTATTTAGCTCTTTAGATAAGTTTGATGCACATTGTGGTTGGCCAAGTTTTACTCAGCCGATTGAAAATACCGAACTAACCGAAAAAGTTGATACTAAACTGTTTTCTCAACGTACTGAGGTGAGAAGTGCACAGGCCGACTCACACTTAGGGCATGTATTTGACGATGGCCCTGCGCCAACGGGATTACGTTATTGTATTAATTCAGCATCATTACGCTTTGTAAAAAAAGAGGAAATGGCAGAACAAGGTTATGAGCATTTATTAAACTTATTTTCTTAACGCGTGGAGTTGCTTACTTTGTAGCTCATTGATAGTAAAGGGGTACGATTATTGTAACGAGAATACTGCTCGGCTAGTTTGGTAGGTAGCAACTCCGCTGACAGTAATTGAAACCCTAACTGCTGATAAAACCTCTGTAGATGTGGATAAGGAAAACAATAAACGGTTTCCGTTTGTAACCTTAAAATATATTGGATTAATTGGCTGGCCAACCCTTGATGACGATAAGCAGGGTCGCAGGCAACACCAGTTAATAACTTATTACCATCTACTTCTTTTAACCTTGCTGCACAAATTATTTGGTTTGTCTTTAATACAAACACCCGTTCGCTTTTGTTCGCTGCTCCTTTCTTGTATACCTGCTTATAAAATTGGTTTACTAAAGGGATTTGTAGCTTATCCAGTTCGCCACATTGTAATGTCTTAACATCCATCGAAAATCCTGTTTATTTGTTTCAAATGCTTGATAAGGTATTATGAATAAAAGTACGCGCAGTTAAATTAATACCATAAAGGATTATCATGATTGAAAAAAACAGCTCACTCAAGGCCTTTAATAGCTTTTCAATTGATGCTCAGGCGCATCTGCTCTTCCATTTTACCGCTTTATCTCAGCTTTCTGAGCTACTAGAATTAATTAAAAAAACAAGAGAAGAGAGCCGACCTATTTTGGTATTAGGTGGTGGAAGTAACACGCTATTCTGTGATGACTTTGATGGGTTAGTGATTAAAGTTGAGTTAATGGGCATTAAGCACACAGAAACATCTGAACATCACTTATTAGCAGTCGCCGCAGGTGAAGACTGGCATCAGCTTGTTGAACAGACGGTAGAACAAGGCATCAATGGTTTAGAAAATTTGGCATTAATTCCGGGGGTAGTTGGTGCTGCACCTGTACAAAACATTGGTGCTTATGGTGTTGAACTAAAAGATTTTTGTGAACAAGTGGATTATATCGATTTAGTGGATGGCAGTATTCATTCTTTAACTAATGAACAATGTAAGTTTGCCTATCGAGACAGTATCTTCAAAGGTGAGTTAAAAGATCGTGTATTAATTACCTCAGTTTCATTGAAACTCCCTAAGCAATGGCAAGCACATTGCCAATACGGGCTGCTACAAGGTTTAAATGAAACCGAAGAGTCAGTAAGTGCACTGCAAATATTTGATAGTGTTTGTCGTATCCGTACTGAGAAACTGCCTGATCCTAAAGTGTTAGGCAATGCAGGTAGTTTCTTTAAAAATCCCATTGTCAGTGAATATTTAAGTGATCAATTATTATCTCATCATTCAGATATGCCACATTACCCTCAGCAAGATGGTAATGTGAAATTAGCGGCAGGATGGTTAATTGATCAGTGTGGTTTAAAAGGTCATAAGATTGGTGGTGCAGCGGTTCATCTACAACAAGCTTTAGTCTTGATTAATGAAGATGGAAGAGCTACTGCTGATGATGTTATTCAATTAGCTTGGTTTGTCAGAGAGCAAGTATTACAAAAATTTGCAGTATTATTAGAGCATGAGGTGCGATTTATTGGCGCACAGGGTGAAACCAACTTATTACAGGTTACAGGCAATGTCTGAATTAAATGAAAAAGGCAATAAACTACTGGCTTTGTTAGCTGATGGCGAGTTTCACTCTGGTGAAAAAATAGGTGAGTTATTAGGTGTATCAAGAACGTCTGTTAATAACTACATCAAAGCATTGCAAGAGATTGGGTTAGATATCTACAAAGTTACCGGTAAAGGTTATTGCAGTGCAACACCGCTAGCTTTGTTAAACCAACAAGCGATTCGTGACATTAGTGGTGTGACTCATGTTCATGTGGAGCAAATTTTACCGTCTACTAATGAATATCTATTGGATAAAATTCCAAATTTAGTAAATGGACAAACGTGTATTACTGAGTGTCAAACTGCTGGACGTGGCAGACGTGGTAGGCAGTGGGTTTCACCGTTTGCATCGCATCTCTATTTTTCTATTTATTGGCGTTTAGAAGCTGGTATCGAAAAAGCCTCTGGTTTAAGCCTGCTGGTGGGGATTGCAGTGGTTAATGCCCTAGAGAAGCTTGGTATTCATGGTGTGGGTTTAAAATGGCCTAATGATCTCTATTACCAAGGGAAAAAACTTGCTGGTATATTGATTGAGTTAAACGCGCAAGCTTCGGAGGTATGCCATTGTGTGATTGGGATTGGTATTAATATTAGGATGCCTGCACATCAAGCCGGTGCCATTGACCAACCCTGGACCGATCTTAATACTATTAACTCCCAACCCGTGGATCGTAATCAGCTGTCTGGGTTATTGATTACTGAATTACAAACTTTGTTAGCTGATTATGAAGAAAAAGGGCTCGCACCATTTTTAGCGCGTTGGTTTGAACTAGATTGTTTCTTGAATCAGGACGTTAATTTGATTATGGCTGACAAAATCCAAAAAGGAATTTGTCGAGGAATCAACGAGCAGGGGGCATTGCTGTTAGAGGTTGATCAACAAGTCACTCCATACATCGGTGGTGAAATATCACTACGTTTGGCGAATAATTAGGCTAAATTAACAAAATTGATTTGTTTTTGAGCAAACAAACAAAAAACTGTGTTTTTTTGCTAATAAACACTTGCAAGGCAAGCTCAAGTTCTTTAATATTCGCGGCACTTAGACAGCGCCGACTTAGCTCAGTAGGTAGAGCAACTGACTTGTAATCAGTAGGTCACCAGTTCGACTCCGGTAGTCGGCACCATCTAAGTCCTGGAGGGGTTCCCGAGTGGCCAAAGGGAACAGATTGTAAATCTGTCGCGAAAGCTTCGGTGGTTCGAATCCACCTCCCTCCACCATATTTTATCTCACTTGTCACAGTGAGTAAGTAAAGAACAATGCAATAGCATTGTTTTTTGCTATGTAGCTAACGCTACCGATGCAATATTTGCGGGCATCGTATAATGGCTATTACCTCAGCCTTCCAAGCTGATGATGCGGGTTCGATTCCCGCTGCCCGCTCCAACTACTTCTACTTTAAAACCAAGCACTTGTGCTTGGTTTTTTTGTTTCTGCTGTTTTAAAAATGAAATTTGTGGCCGCTTTGTGGCCAATTTGTGACAGCAAGTTTTAAACCTCTTCTTTTTGAGCTTCACTCTCTGATTCAAAAATCTCACCAACAGATACATTTAAATACTCACAAAGTTTATCTACAACTTCTAATTCGACTCTTGTTGCTGTTTCATTATATAAGCGAGTAATTGTTCCTCGATTAATACCAGTATCTCTTGCTACATCTGCAATTTTTAGTCTTTTACTTCCCATTATTGTGGATAAATGACACTTCAAAATGACCTCCAATGTTTAAAAATGTTCTATAGCGAGTTAAAAAGTCTTGCAAAGACAAATTTTAATGCTATATTTTAATCTCCTAGAGAGCATTGTGCTCTTTAAGATGTAATTTTGAATATTAGGAGATTGTACGATGGATATTACCTATATGACAACATCTGAGTTATCACAACGTATTAAATATGATCAACGCACTATTCGAGAACAATTAAAGGATTCAGTTCTTTTTGAAGGAGTGCACTACATTCGCCCATTCGGTGGAAGAAAGATTTTATATATGTGGGAACGAATTGAAGAAGAAATGTTACATGGTATTTCAATTAACTCATTAACAGCGGGGATGTAATTATGGGGAATATTAGCGCACGAAGTGGAAAACTAGTTGTAGAATTTCGAAATCAAGGTATCAGATGTAGAGAGCAAACAAAGTTGTTAGATACTTCTGTAAATCGTAAACGTATGCAGAAATTATTAAAAATAATCGAAGCTGAAATCGTACTTGGCACTTTTGATTTTTGTAAGTATTTTCCAGATTCAAAACGAGCTACAAAATTTGAAGAGCATAAACAACGCAAGCAAACAGCATCCCATCATTTTAACAGTGCTGATGCACCAACAGTAAAAGAATTTTCCGATATTTGGTTTGAAGAAAAGGCAATTGAATGGCGTAAAAGTCATAAAGAGTCGATTCAGGGAATATTAGAGTCACATATTCTACCTGCTTTTGGAAAGATGAAAATCAGCGTCATCAAAAAACAAGATATCTTAACTTTTCGATCTGCTCTCGCCAAAGTTCAGGGTCGAAAAGGAAAAGTATTATCTCCATCGCGTATCAATCATATTATGACACCTTTAAGAATGCTGCTCAATGAAGCCGCTGACCGCTATGAGTTTACGTCACCTTGGAAAAATATAAAAGCGTTAAAGGTACCGCGTACTGAAGTAGATCCATTTTCACTTGATGAAGTTGAAGCCTTAATTGATACCGCACCTGATAGCTTTAAGCCTTATTACATTACGCGGTTTTTCACCGGATTAAGAACAGGTGAAATAGATGGCCTGAAATGGAGTAACGTGGATTTAATTAATAAGCAAATTTACATCACGCAAAGTTTGGTTAAAGGAATAATAAGCGATGTAAAAACTGATGGTTCAAATCGAGTTGTCAAATTAACGGATAGGGTCGTTGAAGCATTATATAAACAGTTGAAGATAACCAAACACTGTAAATCCTTTGTATTTTGCAAACCAGATGGAGAACCACACAACTATCAATCTATTAGTCGTAGTATTTGGGAGCCAATGTTACAACGATTAAAGCTTAAATACAGGAACCCATATCAAACAAGACATACCTATGCCACTTTGCTACTTGCAGCTGGTGAGTCCCCTGAGTGGATTGCACAGCAGATGGGACATACCACTACAACTATGCTTTTCCGTGTTTATTCACGTTATGTACCCAACTTAACCAGGCAAGACGGTAGTGCTTTTGAACGTTATATTGATACACAAGGAGAGGGTAATGCTTAGTATTCAAGATCATCCAATAGTACAGCAGCTCGATAGCCAAATATCACAAGGTGAAGCTTACTTATTAAGCTTGCAAGTAAAGCGTGTAACACTAACTAAATCGTTATTAAGATCGACCTATGAAGTTGCTCAAATTATTTGTCGTAATTTATACATAACACAAAATAAAAGAGAAGTGGCTTTGTTATGTGGCTACGAGTATTTAACCAATATTCAAATGGTGGAACAGTGGTTGCTTGAGCAATTAGTAGAGCTAAATCAATCTTATTTCTCTTGTCCTGTTAGTGAATTACAGAATCGTTTATTAATGAAGTTGAATAGTTTAAAGCAAGATTATTTTTTAAGTTAATTTTAAGTAAAATAAAAAGTCAGCGGTTACAAAAAGTGACGGCTGGCTTTTCTGCCCACCCGTACCCGTAATCACATGTTATGTTTCGGTTGATAGACATTAATTCAAAGTACTGACTATGTTTTTTTAATACTGTTTGAATCGAGCTTTAAGTTGTTGCGGTAAATACATCTTTTAACATTGAGGTGCTCACTTCCTCTTGGGGCTTCAAGTAACCAAATAGCTGAATATTCAACATTGATTTGATCCTTTGATTACAATCAAAGCTAACACAATTAAGCCTTCTACTTTTGAATCACTTTATGTATCGCTAACACTTTAGCTTTTATCGCACAAAGGAGCATATAGCGAGATAGAAATTTTGCTCTATTTATTTGTTGAATTATCCAATTCACGCTTACCTATCTCTCAAGAAAGCACATATGCAATAAGACCATTACAAATTGTAAAGTATTTTTCTATGTTTATAATTTATGAAAAATATTATCAAATGGACTGACTGTTCCAGCGTGCCTTTCTCCAATCACGTGTGTGTATATTTCAGTTGTTCTTAAATCCGAATGCCCCAGCAACGTTTGCACTGTTCTTATATCAGTCCCATTAAGTAATAAGGCCGTTGCAAAACTATGTCGAAATGTATGTGCTGATACTTTTTTATTGATCTTTGCTTTTATGACCGCTTGTCGCAAATGGCGAGTTAATGTTGATGGATGAATATGATGGCGACAAATATATCCATCGATAGGATGTTCGCAACGAGTAGAGGAAGGGAATAAGAAAATCTTTCATTGCTGCTTTATATTTTCTATGTAATGACGCTGGTACTGAAGTTAAACCAAATCCATCAAGTAAATCTTGTTTGTGTATAGCTTCAACCTGGTTTATTTGGTGAGTAATAATTTCATTAAGCTCTTTAGGTAATATTGTTAATCTATCTTGTTGTCCTTTCCCTCTAAAAATAAATATCGTTTGGTTTGAAAAATCGATATCTTTTACACGTAACCTTAACACTTCATTTAAACGTAAACCTGAGCCATAAAGGATAGAAGCAATTAGCCTATAAGGCATTTTTAAGTGGCTAATAATAGCTGTTACTTCATTTGGAGAAAGAACAGTTGGAATGTTTTTAGGACGCTTAGCGTATGAAAAATTAAACCGTCAAATTGTTGTTCTAACATGTGCTTGTACATAAATACTAACGCGCATAAAGCTTGATTTTGAGTCGCTGCGCTAACACTTCTATTAACGGCTAAATAAGTTAAGAAATGATTTATTTCCGCTGCGCCCATTTCTTTAGGATGCCTTTATCATTAAAAATGATAAAAAATTTTACCCAATATAAATAACTTTTTTCTGTTTGTAGACTATATCGAACAAGTAAGGTTGAGCCTCAATGATGTTAATAAAGATTACGGTGTTACTTTTGTTAAAATAGCTAACAGATTTGGTGAGCAATCACCTTTGTGTGCCAAAAATGCCTAACAAGTGACTATGGTGTCAAACCCTAATTTATATTCATTTCAGGATCCCACATGACACCATCTCTAACCATTGAATTTAGTTTGATTATCATTTTACGAATACAATCGATAATAGTTGTTTTCTTTGGTTTTCCCGCCGCTAATAAACGCTGAAATGCCCTTTTAAAAGCGGGAGAAAGATGCATTGTTGACACCATTGCCATCTAAATCACTATTTGTCTTTTATGGCGGCCTTCTCGATTATTCCGTTGACCTTTATAATGCACACTTTATATATTAAATAGTGAAACACCAATTAATGATGCAGCTTATTTATTGGTTAAATACCCGAACTCGAGCATGTCACTTAATAAATTAAAAACAACGACATTTTTAATACCTAGCATACTTTGAATTATTTTATTTTTAGTTTTGTATTCATTGTACTTTTCAATCGCCTTAGATAATTTTTTAGAAGCAAGTAGAAATATTCTCTGTAAATTAATTCATCTAATTATGAATATAAACCACATCGATATTACTTTTTGACATCTCCATAATTCATCAGTTAACAATAAACGAGGAATTTTAAAGTGTATTTATGTTAGCAATTTAGAATATAGTTATTGCAATAAAGGTTTTAAAAAGAAGTATGTATAAAAATATTATGATTCTCTGTCTATTAAAAATGTAGTGTTTAAAAAATATTTTGGTGTTCCGTTTAGTTCCTACAAAAATAATATTATTGTTGTTTGTGCTAATTTATAAATTCTTAATCCGTTACCATTGTCAATGATGGATATTGTATGGTTTGAAAAGGTATATATACATGTCACTAAATAAAATTCAGAAAGAGCTTAAAGAAGCAATTGAGGGCTTGATAGACGCAGCTTGTAACTATCGGCTTGACGAATTTGAAACATTGTATGATCCAGAATTGATGATTGTTATGCTTCAGCCAGATGGTATTACTTTAAATTTCGATTATCAGAAAAACATGGAATTCTTTCGTAATTTAAGAGATTCTGGTGCACCACCAATCGATAAAACAGCGGAATACAACTATATTGACGGACGTGATCAGTCTGGTTATGTCATTGTTACAAGGCAGATGGACTTGGGGTATGGCCCAAAGAAAATTATTTTTAATCTCATGCTTGATAAATCCAGTGGTTCATGGAAGTTATACCGTGAACATGCTGTCGTAGTATATTAATCTTAACAAGATAGTTGGTCTCCTCGTACCCGTCGGCCCAAGTTTGAGCTACTACAACTTGAGAGAATTCAATGTTATGAGAAATAGTATTATAGGCGTTGATTTAGCACTAAAAGCTATTCAACTTCGTGTATAGACAAATAACAAGGTGCCATCTAACGGTCTTCCGCCGACTTTATAGACATTTTAATTTTCAATTAAGTATCTTTATTCATACTAGTCTGGAAACACATGGCCAAGGTGGTTATACAATCGCTTTCAATTGTAAAACACCTCAATATAATTGAACAAGACTGCTCGTGCGGTATTTCACATTAAAGGATTAGTGTTTATCTCCTTCCTTTCTTGTGTCTACTTTCAATTTATTCATTGGCTTTGGTGTTTTTGTTAACATAGTTTTTGCCTAACTTTTGTTGGTAGAGATAATCAGTAGATTAGTAAATGATTCAAAGTTCGTTTTAGTGGCTAAGTTACGGTGGTGTTTTTAAATACTCAATTCCATCAATTAATTTTTAGTGTTGTTGATAACTAAAATATTTAACTATCAACAACTAACAATGCATTAAAGAAGGGCATAAAACAGTGGCTGTTTTCGTTCCTCAATATTTTAGCCAACAATTTTTTGCCTCTTAACGGGGCGTTATGTTTAATATAATCATTCGAATAAGGTAGATAATATGGAATTTACAATTTGGCTTTCTTATGTTGCAATGATTTCTGCTCTTATAGCTTTTCCCGGACCTTCATCATTGTTAATTACAATGCATGGCTATCAATACGGCTTTAAAAAAAGCAACTATACAATCATAGCTAATTTGCTCGGTTCATTAGTTTTAATGGTTTTATCAGCTCTTGGCTTAGGTGTTTTAATTTCAACATCTGAAACCTTATTCTCTTTGGTTAAATATCTTGGTGCGGTTTATTTAATTTATATTGGAGTTAAAACTTGGCGTAATTCAAAAGTAACAACAAACAATAAAAACACAAATAATTTAAACCATGAATCAAACATTTCCATTTTCAAACAAGGTTTCTTTACAGGTATCAGTAACCCGAAAGACCTAGTCTTTTTTGCAGCTTTATTTCCTGTTTTTATTAACTCTCAACAACCAATTATTGGTCAGTTTTTTATTCTTATGTTTACTTGGTTGATAATTGATTACATCATTAAAATTATCTACTCACTAACAGGGAAAAGAATAAACAAAAAGTTTTCTAATAGTACGTTTGTGACTATATTCAATCGAAT
Organism: Psychromonas sp. KJ10-5; assembly: GCF_055808325.1. NCBI lineage: Bacteria > Pseudomonadati > Pseudomonadota > Gammaproteobacteria > Alteromonadales > Psychromonadaceae > Psychromonas > Psychromonas sp. KJ10-5. Next base: position 3,396,577 of record NZ_CM147864.1, read on the forward strand.
CACTGGTGGTATGTTTATTGTTGCAGGCATTGCATTAGCAGGGGCAAACAATAAATAATCACACAACAAGTTGCTGCATTGGAAAAACTACTCGCTGGCGTTCGCATTTTTCGACTGTGCAAAGCGTTATGAGTTTAGTCAATTTATCACTCGGAGTTTAATAAATGGAATTAACTATTGGTAATGTTTCAACATGGTCATTAAGAGTTTGGATATGTAGTCAATTAGCACAATTAGATGTCGCAATTAACGTAATTGACTTAACCAAGCCAGATTATAAATCAGAGATTTTAAAGTACTCAGCAACTGGTTTAGTCCCGTCCTTAAATGAAGGTACTTTTGTGATTCATGATTCGCTGTCAATTTCTGAATTTTTTAATGAATGTTCTGAAGGTGCTCTTTATCCGAGCCAAAGCTCTGAAAGAGCTTTGGCTCGGAGTTTGTGTGCTGAGTTACACTCCGGTTTTATGTGGCTAAGATCACAATGCCCATTTTCACTAGAGCAAGTTACACCATTATTAGAGTTTAATACCGACATTGAAAATGAGTTAATTCGCATTGAACAGATTTTCGAAACAGCACATTTACCATTTATGTTCAACTCTGCGGGTATAGTCGATGCGTTTTATTCTATTCTTGCCTTTAGGCTAAAAGCATATGGTATCCAGCTTCAAGGTAAAGCCGGAGAGTACCAAGAAAGTCTCTTAAATTGGATAAACTTAAAGCAAGCTATAGAACTCGCCCAAAGCTGGAGAAATGCATAACAAGTCATTAAAGCAGGACAAAAAATAGTTGGTTTTTACTCGTGACTCGCTTATTTTAACCAACTATTTTATGCCTTTTAATGATGATGAGTTGGGCATACTTGGGAAATCCAGTGAAATGGAAGCTCAAAGTGTACTCATTGAAATTAAAAAGTAATAGTAAAGACCAAGTTGAAGATTGGATTAATTTTATTAACCAAAACAAAAAAGAGGCGCTATCTACTCTCAAAAACGAACATGTTGTCTTAGAAACATTTTTCAACTTGAATTAAATGGTAAGGATTATTTAATTTGCTACATGAGAACGCAGTCGATGGCATATGCAGTAAAAGCTGTTAAAAGTTCTGGAACAATAGTAGATGACTATCATCAAAACTTTAAAAAAGAAACTTTGTCAAAAGTTATACTTGCTAATGTGAGCCTCGATTTATCTCTGATAGATTAAGGAATAGAGTATGCCTAACAAGTCGTTTACAAGGACAAAAAACAGTTGGCTTTTACTCCTCCGTTGCTTATTTTAGCCAACTATTTTATTGCCTCTTAACGAGGGTTTAGCTGACCACCATAATAAGGAGAAAAATTTGAGTAATACAGAATATCCAATTAAAGGTTCATGCCAATGTGGCGGAGTTCAGTATGAGTTATTGGAGCCGCCTTTGTTCGTTGCTGCATGTCACTGTAAAGAGTGTCAAAAATTATCCACTAGTGCTTTTAGTATAACTGCTATGATTAATGTGGATAGCGTCAAGTTTCAAGGAGAAATGAAGAGTTGGAGTCGGGTTGCGGATAGTGGTAATACCAGTGGTGCGATGTTTTGCCCTAGATGTGGGAATAGAATCTACCACTTTGATCCCAATGAGCCTAGTAAGCTAAAACTTAAGCCTAGTAATTTATCAGACACCAGTATTATTAACCCTACTATTCATGTTTGGGTAAGCGAGAAACAAGATTGGTATCAGATTCCTGATGGAGTCAAAGTTTTTGATAGACAGCCATGAAGCAGCAGCTAACAATACGCTGCAATGTTTGCCGGTGAGCTTTGCGTTGAGGCTGTAGAGTTTCCCCCCAAGAGCGTGTTTTTATCTTTTTCCGATTAAGTCTGGCTGTAAAAAAAACAACCTTTATTGAGTTGGGCGAGTGTGACCTAATAGTTATTATTCGTTTATAGATAAACACTATGGGTAACTACAAACCTGACTTATCTTGCAAAAGTATATTAATTCAGGTTGATTTCATACAGCAAATTATCCCCGGCACTTTTGAATACGCACTTTCACACATCGTCGATAAACACATTGATTTAAGCTTATTTGATAAATGGTATGACAACGACAAAGGTGGTGCCGCAGCTTATCCACCATCAGTGATGTTAAAGATAGTTCTGTTTGGTTATTCAGGTGAGGTAGTTAGTAGCCGCTTTAAAAAATTTGTAACTATATAGTTAAATCTTACCATTGGTTTCCCTCTGGTCTCTTGTTACTATATAGCATTGCCAATTATTTTAGTCATACTACGTGCAATTATATGGTGAGCAGGCTTAACAGGAAGCATATATAGACGTCCTACCCAACTTTTAATATGTACTATAGTAGATACTGTCACTTGTACTTTACCATTTAATGGCTCTAAATTTTTATGAATAGATACTATTACTTTAAGGTGTTTATCGTTATCTCCCAGTAATGCTTCATGTTCATTTTTATCTATTAAGGTAAAAATACCGACGCGCTCTCCAATTTTATATTCAGAACTCGGTTTACAAAGATCTATATCAGAGAGCTTCCCCAAATTCTTAAGCCCAAATAGCCTAGCTATGTGGTTTCTTAATACCATCAAAAAATCAACCCATCTTGGAGTTGTGCTTAAAACTCTAAGAAACTGATCTAATGGGTCCAGTTCTGGTAATATCGAATTAATTTTCCAAGCATCATAAAAATAAGCATCACTTGTTGTATTTGCTACATTGCTATTTGCAGGTACTGATACCTGGAGTGGGATATTCATATACAGGCTTTATCTAGTTAGTACTGTTTTCACAATTGTAAGGCCTACTAAACCTAAAATAGCACCAGTTGCTTTGTCTATATAGTAAGCAATTTTTGAAAATTTGCGCCTTGCTTTTTTACCTGATAAAACAAACACAATTGCAGAGTCCCAAAAAAATACTAATGATGTCATCCAAATACCAAGTAGAATCTTAAATGTAAGGCTTACATCTTTGGTTAATACAACTGTAAATAAGCTCAAATAAAATAGGACATTTTTAGGGTTTAAAATTCCAGACATAAAACCAACAATAAATTCCTTAAAGAATGTAGTTTCATTATCCAATCCATCACTTACTTGCTCTGATAAATCTTCATAATCACTTTTTTTTGTACGTAGAGCTTGGATTGCTAAATATAATAGGAAGAGCCCTCCAGAAACTTTTAATCCGATCATAATAAATACTGAGTTAGCTAATAACGAGCCAACTCCAATTAAGCATAATGCAATATATAATGCGTTTGCAATTGAAATTCCTAGTGCGACACCAACAGCTTTTTTTCTATCATATTTTAAGGCACTTTTTACTAGAATAACAAAGTCGGGGCCAGGGCTAATAAGGGCTAAAAAATGAGCAAAAGCAACAGTTGCAAAGATTCCAATTAAACTTATTTCCATCATATTGATGTTATTCCTTAAAATTAATTTTTCCGGTAAAGTAACTTAAAGTAAGCTTGATAATTCATTATTTATCAAATTAAGTTCTATTTTCTGGAACTGCCATTTTTTCTGCTTTATGAGAAGCTTTCAAAAGCGCTTCATAAATGGCTCGGTCTACATGCTGTGCTTTTAATTCATTAACACCTTGTTCTGTTGTTCCATTTGGAGTCATAACATCCTGAGCTAAAGTAGCAGGTAATTTATCAGATTTCTGTAACATCTTACCGCTACCTTCTAAAGTTTTGGCAACTAGTCTTTTAGATTCAAAATAACTAAAACCTAATTCTTGAGAAGCTTTAATCATAGCTTCTGCAATAACCATTATATATGCAGGGGCTCCTCCGCTAATACCAGTTGCTGAGTCAATTAGACTCTCTTCATTTACAAAAAATAATTCACCTAAGTACTGGGCTGATTCAATAAATGAGGAGTAATTAAAGTCAGATATACCATTGAAGTATATTGGAGTTATACCATCTCCGTTTTCACATGGTGTATTTGGCATACATCTAACAATTGCTGAGTGGGGCGAATGCCTAATAATTTCTTCACAAGACACGCCTGCCATCATCGAAATGATTAAAGACGGGGAGCTATCTTCTAAATAAATATTTGGTAGATCTTGAGGTCTGACCCCTAAAAAAAGAATATCAATATCGGTAGGTAGATATTCTTGGATATTATGAGCGCCCAAACCCCTAGCGTGTTCGAGTTTTTCTCTATCTTTATCAACGACTGTCACATTCCATGATTTTAAAAAATATGGTGCTGTAGCTTTGAATACTGAAAACCCCATATTACCCACGCCTAAATAGACACAATTTTTATTATTCATTTGCATTTTCCGTTTTTATCTTAGATGTATTTTCATTTATATGAAGTAAAGTCATGAATATGATGTGTCATTACTTACAATACCTTAATAACAACCATAATCCGTTCAGCCGATTAACTTATATTGTGAGACCATCTTATTTTTTAGTTATGACTGAGATATAGTTATGATTAATAATGCAAAAAAATCAGTTGCATTAAATTTTCAAATACGACTGAATTCTCTTATTTAAAGTTTAAATATCTCTACTCGTTTATTCAGTGCAGCTGCAATATCTAATAGCCCTTGTGCTGCTTCTGTATTTTTATCTGACGTACTCAGCGTGACTTTCGCAATGTCATTAATATCAACAATGCTTTCATTAATCTCACCTGCAACAAGTGTTTGCTCTTCTGCAGCTGTTGCAATTTGATTGTTCATGTCTTGAATAATAGAAACTGAGTTACGTATTTCTTCTAGTGCATTATTTGCTTCTTGTGATTTTTTAGCTGTTGTATTAGCGTTATTAACATTAATGTGCATCAGCTCTACAGAGTTTTTAGATTCGTTTTGCAAACTATTAATCATATTCTGTATTTCAGAAGTGCTTTCTTGTGTCCTATTCGCTAAGCTTCTGACCTCATCAGCAACGACAGAGAAGCCTCGTCCAAACTCCCCTGCACGGGCTGCTTCAATAGCTGCATTTAAAGCCAAAAGGTTCGTTTGCTCTGAAATTGCGCGTATCACTTCAATAATTTTTCCTATATTGTCAATTTCACCTTCCAAGTTATTCATTACATGTTGCACATTGTTAATCCCCTCTACTAAGGTTTCAATATTGGTATTCATATCATTCACCACGCCAATCCCTTGGTTTGAATGAGTGTTTGCTTGGTCTGCAGCAGAAGAAGCTTGTAATGCATTACGCGCGACTTCATCAACGGTCACGGTCATTTGATTCATTGCTGTTGAAGTTTGCTCTAACTGCATCATTTGTGATTCAGAGCTGCTATTCACGCTTTTAGCAGATTCAGAGATAGTTTCAGAAGAAGCTGTTAACTGTGTTGTTGAGGTGTTAATGCCTTCGATAATTTCTTTTAAACTATCAATCATTATGAGTAATGCTTTGTAAATACCTGTTTCATTACCAGTTGAAACTGGAATTTTTTGTAAATCCCCCTGTGCAATTCTTTGTACAATACCTTCTATTTCAATGGGCTCACCACCAATTGGGCGGTAAATTATTTTCATTACAATCAGGTAGACAAGACAAAGTGAAACAAGAATAAAGATGAAGGCCATTAATAAACTTGTTTTTAAATTTGCATTAGATGCTTGGTTTATACTATCCCATGTGTTCCATGACCAGGTTACCCAACCAAACTCTGCAGATTGTTGTGATGTCACAGAATAAGATTTCCCGTCAAGTTGGTAATTGTGATAACTGGTGATATCGTTTTGATATTTTTTATAAGATGGACGTATATCATATAAATTTTTACCTATCATCGCTTTATCTTTAGCAGCCATGATATAGCCATCTTCACGGCTAACAAAAAGTTGGTTTTTGGGGTTTAGTTTATTAATGAAATTTGTTATTTGAGTAATGTTAATGTTCAAGCATAAAACACCTACTATTTCACCATTTCTTCTAATAGGAACTGCTAATGACATTACATCAGGGCCAAGAGTACTTTTATAGGGTGTAGTGATAACTCTTTTTTCTCCTGACATAGGCCGTAAAAACCACTCCCTTTTTTTCTCACGAGCGTTAAAATTTGGGTTAAGACCTTTATAACCATAAGCATAGGTTTTTGCATTTTTAGTTGTAATAAAAGCATCTAAAACACCTAATTTATTAGTTAATGAATCCAGCATAAGTAAAGTTTTATCGATATCTAATAATCCGCTCTTATCTATTTCAATAGTATCTGTAGTTACCTCTAACGTATCAAAATAACGATTCATTTTTTCATCGAGAGCTTTGGATATTAAAAAAGCTTGCTCTTTAGTATAAGCCCCATTGTGGTAATTGGATGCGGATTTAAAATTTAAATAGCCAACGATTGATACGGTTAAAATAGAAAAGGCTAACAAGACGCCTATTAATAATAATATTTTTGCTCTTGCAGTCATCATATTCCTTAACATTTATTCTTATGTTGATTATCAAACTAATATGTAAGTTTTTTAAATTAAAAAAACTGTTCGGGGTATTAATAATCTTTTTGTAGGTACTTATTTTTGAAACCTTTAATGGTATAAGTCTATTCTAAATTGCTAACATAAATGGACTCTAAAATTCCCTTTTTACTGCCAAATGATGAATTATGCTGATATCAAGCAATGTAGATGTGGTTTATATTCAACATAAGATGAATTAATTTACAGGGAGTTTTATGAATGTAAAAAACGTAAAAGCAGGTCGACCTAAACAACTTGATTCCTACCATGTATCAGCAAGACATAATTTAGTTGAAGCTGCTAAAGTCTGTTTTTCAGAGCGCGGTTATGACAGTGTTTCAACTCGAAAAATAGCTAAAAAAGCCAATGTTGATGCGGCAATGATCCGTTATTATTTTGGTTCAAAAGAGGGGTTGTTTGAGGCGGTAATACAAGAAACACTTGCCCCCATCTTCGAGCAACTTGGACAAGATCTGACGCATTCTTCTCAACATAATCCATTAATGCTTATGCAGACTTATTATAAAATTATGGCGACAGCGCCCTTGTTGCCAAAACTGATGCTGCATGTGCTTAATCAAAAAGATAACCCTAAGACGTTCACTATTTTAAGCAAAGTGTTTGATGATTTGTTGAAGCAGACTGAAAGTTGGATAAATACATTTGATGAACAAGGGGATTTGAATCCAAACCTTGATCTTAAGTTAATTCCTTTAAGCTTTATTAGCTTAATGGTGTTTCCTTTATTGGCGCCTGTATCAATACAAAAAGAATTAGGTATTGAATTAAATGAAGACTGGTTAATGCATTTGGCTGGACATAATCAGGTATTTTTAGAGCAAGGTCTGTTTAAATTCTCAGGCTCTAAAGTTAGCGATGTTGAGGGAGAAAAATCGTGATCAAAAAAGATATATCTTTACTTTTATTAATTACGTCATTTTTTTTAACTGGATGTGGAACTCAGGATGTCAATTATGCAATGGGAACGGTTGAGCGCGATCGCATTAAGCTTTCAGCTCCTGCGTCAGAAAAAATTGTTTATATCAATGTTCATGAGGGTGAGATTGTTCATATAGGTGATGTATTGATACAACTTGATGCTAGCCGAGCCAATGCGATGCTTAGTGAGCGACGTGCGGAGCTGGCTCAAGTTATTTCGGTATTAGATGCACTGAATAAGGGAACCCGTATTGAACAATTGAATGCCGCTAAAGCTGTGTTGGAGGAGACAGAAGCTGACAGTCAAGAAGCTGAGAGACAGTATAAACGTATTAGTAAATTGTTCAAAGACAAGGCTGTAGGTATTGCTGAGATGGATGTCGTAAAGACACAAAGAAACACTAGTAAAGCTAAGAAACAACAAGCTTATGAGCAATGGTTAGAATTGAAAAATGGTGCTCGCCAAGAAGATTTAGATCAAGCAGAAGCTCGGGTCCGTGCAGCAAAAGCAGCTTTATTGTGGCAACAAAAAGCAGTCGATGAATTAACTATTACCTCTCCAGTTGACGGCATTGTTGATAGCCTACCTTGGCATGAAGGTGATTTTGCCAACGCAGGAGCCGAGTTAGTTAATGTATTAGCCAATGCAAAACCCTTTGCTAGAGTGTATTTGCCAGCATCGGCTTTAACTAAAATAAAGGCAGGCGGTGCCATTAAAGTCTATGCCGATGGTATTAAAAAAACAGTTGAAGGTAAGGTTCGTAATATTCGTTCTCAACCAGCTTATAGTCCCTTTTATGCGCTCAATGAACGAGATAGATCGCGATTAATGTATTTGACTGATATTGACTTAGTGAATGAGAGTGATTTGCCAACTGGTTTAGCCGTCGAGGTACATTTGCCATGAATATAAATAGTGAGCAAGCAATAAACGGAGTTGAATATGCTATTCAGGCAAAGGGGTTAAGCAAGCATTTTGGCAGTAAAGTGGTGGTTAATAAACTTGATTTAAATATCCCCAAAGGTTGTATTTATGGTTTTTTAGGCCCTAATGGGTGTGGTAAATCAACCAGCATTCGCTTACTCACTGGTTTATTAACGGCTACAGAGGGTAATGTCACTATTTTAGGTGAGCCACTACTAGGCCACGAAGAGTCACTTAAAAATCGTATTGGTTACATGACCCAAAAGTTTTCTTTATATGACAACTTAACGGTACAAGAAAACATTAACTTTATTGCCGCTATTTATGGCTTTTCAGGAAAGCGTAAACAAAATAGAGTGACAGAACTACTCGCGCTCTATGACTTAGAACAGCAAGCGAAACAATTCGCTGGTTCTATGAGTGGTGGGCAAAAGCAACGCTTAGCGTTGGCGTGTGCAATATTGCACTCTCCTGAATTGTTATTTCTTGACGAGCCCACTTCAGCCGTTGACCCAGAAAATAGACGTGAATTTTGGGAACGATTGTTTGATTTAAGTGATGCTGGAACCACTATTTTAGTATCCACACACTACATGGATGAAGCTGAGCGTTGCCATGCATTGGCTATTTTAGAACAAGGGAATAAGCGTGCAGATGGTTCTCCTCAAGCATTAATGGATGCTATTCCAGCCCATGTAGTTGAAATAAGTGACGATCATTTAAGACAATTAAAGCAGATACTTACAGCAAACTCAAATGTGTTATCAGCGGCACAAGTGGGAAATCAACTCAGAGTGTTAGTAAAACACAGTGTACTAGAGCCTTTAGATTTCATCGCAAAAATAAGTGATAATCGAGAAGCCTTAATCGTGCGTCCAAGTCTTGAAGATGTGTTCGTTGCTAATACCGGGGGTCGACATGTGGAATAGAATTTACGCTATTTTTATTAAAGAGTTAAAGCAGCTTTCCCGGGATCGTATGAGCTTTGGGATGATTATCATGATCCCTTTAGTGCAGCTCATGTTATTTGGTTATGCCATCAATACTGACGCAAGGCATATCCCTGTTGGGTTGGTGGATTTCAGCCAAACTTCTCAAAGTAGATCCATTGAACAAGCTATCTCAGCGACACAATCCGTTAATTTTGTATCGCAGTATTACTCTATTAAAGATGCAGAATTAGCTATTATCAAAGGTAAGATAAAAGCGTTCTTGTATTTACCTAGTGATATGACTAGACGCTTATTTGATCATCCTCTTTATAATAGTCAGCAAACTTACTCGGTAATGACTAAACCTGTTGGACAGTGGGTAGTTGATGGCTCTGATACTGTCATCGCATCTACTATTAGGGCGCTGCGAAACATGCCTTTGGATGAAATAGCGGGGCGTTCTTTTTCGCAAAAAACGCCTAGCTTTGCAGTCGTACAGTATTTCAATCCAGAGCAAAGAACAGTCGTTAATATTGTTCCCGGTTTAGTCGCAGTAATTTTAACGATGACCATGATTTTATTTACTTCATCTGCATTGGTACGTGAACGAGAACAGGGCAATATGGAGTTTTTAATTACAACACCAGTGCGTTCTATTGAGCTAATGGTTGGAAAAATATTGCCTTATGTCTTGGTTGGTTTAGCACAAGTTGCGATTATTCTTGGTGTCGGCTATTGGATTTTCTCGGTCAATATTCATGGTGGTATGGGGTCTTTACTCGCTGGTTCTATTCTTTTTATTGCAGCCAGTTTAACTTTAGGGCTAGTGATCTCAACCATTGCCCAAACACAACTTCAAGCGATGCAAATGACCATCTTTATTTTACTTCCCTCGATATTACTCTCAGGGTTTATGTTTCCTTATCAGGCGATGCCATCTGCTGCACAATGGATTGCTGAAGCATTACCAGCAACACATTTTATGCGCATGATTAGAGCCATTGTATTAAGAGATGCCAACATCTTTTTGTTAAGCAAAGATGCAATCTGGTTAGGTTTGTTTATTCTAGGCGGGCTCATTATTGCTTCTTTACGTTTTAATAAAAAATTAGGGTAAAGACCATTAGACAGTTCATTGATGGCAGTTTTTTTTCTATCGAAGCTGCTTAATTATGACAGGGTGAAATAGATATTTAATCGTTAATATTTTTAAAACGAACCTTCATTTAAAAAACAAATTCAGCTCTGAATTAATCTCAACAACCTAACCATTCAGAAAATCAGAATTATCAATCCTGATAATCTTGATTTTAAAAATTAATAAGTGAATTTATACTAACTGAATCAATTGATAATTATTGTATCTAAAAAATTAAAAATTAAGGAGTAAACAATGAGTGTAACGAATAAAATAATAGGTTTAATGTTGTTAATGATGACTATACACTCAGTTAGTGCTAATTCAATCACACGAAAAGATAAATTTTTTCAACCAATCAACATTGGAGAAAAATTTACATTTGTTAAATCTCAGACAGTTGAGATAGCGGCAGGTATTTCTGCTCCTATTCATGCTCATCCAGTACCGACTTTTGGCGTGATAAATAAAGGAATGATTGTCTTTCAAGAGCAAGGAAAATCGCAAGTGATCTTAAAAGAAGGGGATACTTTTTTTGAACCTCAGAACGTCAATATTATGAAATTTAATAACGAAAGTAATCAACCCGCTGTTTTCACTGTATTTTATATTGTGGAAACTGATAAAGCACCTACCATTAAAATGGACATGGTAATATCAGAATAATAAACAAAGATATTAACTATTCATTTTCAAATGATAATTTGACAGCCATTGCCCCTAATATAAAAAGTAAATTAATAGATAAATAAAATTTTATTTATTTAGGAGTGATAATACGGTTGCCCTGTATTTAAAGCTTCTCATAAAGCGGAAGTATGTCTTGTTAAAACAATGTATATTAATGCGTTTTTTTGCGTTAGTGTTTATAAGAAATCTCTCAAAGGGTGCCCAAATTGGCGCTCTTTTTAGTGAGTTATAGCAACCTATCTTTCAAGGTAATGTTGAAGTTGTTGTTTTAATTCATCGTATAGCTGTTGTTGTACTTCTTTAAGCTGATATTGGTTTCGATCAAGGCACATTCTAAGGCTCCCTAATTTAGGCAAGCTGTTTACTTTGCTAATGCTATTAGGTTGGTCAAAAGAGGACCGCACTGTTACACCTAATCCTGCCTCAACCGCACGCCATAAGTTGCTTAAGCTTCTACCCACAAAATTAATTTTCCATGGAATACCATGATGATCTAATGCCTCTATGGCTTGTTGTCTAATACCACAGGCACCGTCTAACATAACTAATGGCAAAGGTTTATTTGACAGTATTACCTCTCGTAAATGGGGATCTACTGGTCCATACCAATGCAATGGTAATTCTGCTAAGGATTCACTGTAGGGGGCGCTTTTTTCGCCTTCCCATCCTAATGAAAAGTCTAATTCACCAGTTTGTATTCCTTCGTTTAGTTCTTTGTGGCGCCCAACGAATGATTGTAACTGTAATTGAGGGTGAGATCGTGAAAAGGCGGCTAGTAGTTTTAATAACAACACTTCACTGAAATCTTCTTGTAAGCCAAAGGCGACTTTTCCCTCTAGCGTATTTCCTTTTAGCCTTTGCAGTGCTTCATCATTTAATTGCAGCATACGTCGAGCGTAAGCCAATATGATTTCACCTGACTCTGTTGGCTGGAGGTGCCGGCCAACTTTAGTGACTAAAGCACTATTACATTGTTGTTCCAGCTTTTTGAGTTGCGCGCTGGCAGCAGAAGGCGAACGATTAAGTCGCTCAGAGGCAAGTGCAAAACTACCTAACTCAACCCCTAATACAAAACACCTAAGCGCATCTAAATCTAAATTACGCATAATTAATGATCCATTAATTTAAAACTATTCATTCTAATAGTTTTAAATTTTTATATGGAAACGTCAACTTATAATATTGTTATAAGTGGAGTTATCTAAAGGAAAAGTATGACCTCTAAAGAACAAGAGTTATTGGCGAAGTTGATTCTCATTACCCCTCAGTTTCATGGCCTGACTGTTAAAGCAATGAGGAAGGACACTGAAAAAGAGCATATTCATATTTTTCTGAGTATTCTTCAGCAATATTTAGTTTTAAATGTTGTTTATTTGAAATGAAAAAGCTCTATTTTAATCGATAAACTATAGAGGGTAGGAAAGAAACTTCAATACAGATCCATGGGTATTTTATATCAGGAGAGAGTGTAAATTAAAATATAATTTACACCGAGAACAATTACAATTTTCACTTAGAATATTTATCATGATCTAATAATTCTTCTCTATGTTCATTCATCCAAGAAGCAAGGGAATCAAGTGTTGGCTTTAAGGTTTTCCCCAATTCTGTAATTTGATATTCAACACGCAGTGGCATTTCCGAGAATATTTTTCTAGTAACTATACCTAGTGCTTCAAATGAGCGTAATTGCTTAGTTAATTCTTTTTGTGTAATAGTGCCCATTGCCCTTTGTAATACTCCGAAACGTACTGCATCGTTAGTAATAATTAATCTATACAACACTGGAATAGCCCACTTCCCAGATATAATATTTACAAAATCAACCATCGGACATTGAGAAGGTAGTATTTTTTTTTTCATTTTATTAGTATCCATTTGGTACCTACTATTTTTATTATACTAACAGCGTCATAATGCTTTTTCCATCTTAAATTAATATGTTAAGGAATAATTATGACAAAAAGGCTCTTAGATAAATATACGCTTATTACTGGTGGCACAGCAGGAATTGGCTTGGAAACAGCCAAGCAATTTGAAAGTGAAGGAGCAAAGGTCATTGTAACTGGGCGCAATGAAGAAGGGTTAGATAAAGCTAGAGTTATATTAGGTAGTGAGGCTATTTTTATAAAAAATGATAGTTCTAATGTAAGTCAACAAAGGGACTTGGCAAATAAACTTATTGAAAAGTTACCAAAGCTTGACGTGATTTATATAAATGCAGGTGATGTCACACACAAAAAAATAGAGGACTGGGACGAAATGTCTTTTGACCAAGTCATGGATACTAATTTTAAAGGTCCATTTTTTTTGATTCAATATTTACTGCCGCTATTGTCAGATTCAGCTTCAATTATTCTGTGTGGTAGTGTTTCAGCTCAAATTGGACTAGCTCAAAGTAGTATTTATGCAGCTAGTAAAGCGGGTCTCATCTCTTTATCTAGAACATTATCTGGAGAACTCAAAAATCGTGGTATCCGTGTAAATAGCATTAGCCCAGGACCAACGTACACAGAGGCATTTGATAAATTTGGTCTACCTGTGGAAGAGAAGGATGCATTAATAGATGAAGTAAAGGCATTAGTTCCTTTAAATAGAATGGGCACACCATTAGAAATTGCTAAAGCTATCGTTTTTATGGCTTCTGATGAGTCATCATTCATGTTAGGTTCGGAATTGTTAATCGATGGTGGCGTGGGAAATTTATAATTATAAACAGGTGAACTGTCTTTAAAATTAATAATTTTCATTAAGTTAATTGTTGTGAGTGAATACAATGGGTATGTATTTAACCTGAGATGTGGATAAGCAATATTGAATTTATACTTCCATTGTTCCTAAATCGGGCGTTGATAACTTACATATGTAGCTTTTTCAAACAATAAGCCACGGCCCTGGATTAACTTCCATCAATAAACTATTTCTTAGTATAAGTACTAGAGGCTAATGATTTGAGTAACCTCATTAAAATGCCTTTTCTTGGTAAAGGAGGAAGCGACGATAAATCGCATTTCATAAGCCCAAGTATTTGGGCAAATCACGTTACGGAGAAATTACAAGTAAGTAATACAGAATACCTTCTTCTTCACAGCACGAAGTTTAAAAAAAGACTAATAGTGCTCGAAGAACACTCTATCTAAAATGCTTTTGAAGTAATTCAGACACTATAACAACTCTTGCCATGTACTGTTGACGTTTGTGGACAATGATATGTAGCTCACTCGCGGAGTATTTATTCAGATCGATATTTAAAGGTTTAAGGTTTTTTAGTGGTAGGTTGTTAGCTAATTCATCGGGGAGAATTAATGCTCCTAAACCTGCACTGCATGCAGCAATTTGAACATTGTAATCATTAGAACTAAATACAGGTTTAAAATTTGGGATTTCTTGCTTGAGGAGTTGATTAGAGATTAAGTGATTTTGGTCATCTGACCAACAAATCCAATTTAAATCATGAATGGAAACATTATCACTCAGGCTTTTAGCAAGGTCTTTGGCTACATATACTTTCATCCGACTATAAAAAGAAGCAAGACAGATTAAATCTTGATCTTTAGGTAACGCAGTACGGACCGATATCTCAGCCTCTCCAAGAGCTAAATTTAATGTATTAATATTGCTAAGGACTTCCAATTGAATACCTGGATAATCTGTGTGCAGTTTATGTGCTACTTGAGGGAGTACTGCAAAGCAAACACTTGGTGGTGCGGTGATGCGTACACGTCCTTCAATTTTCTCAGGTATTTGCGTCTGTGTGAGGATTTCAGTCGACCAAATAGCCATTTGTTTTGCAGACGGTAATAACTTGGCTCCCAATGAAGTTAGTTCACAACCATAACTATTACGGAAAAATAAGGTTTCTCCAAGTTGCTCTTCAAAATCTGCTATACGCCTACTTAAAGTAGGCTGCCCTAATTTCAAACTGCGTGCAGCAGAACTAAAGCTGCCTGCCTCCGCTACAGCTAAAAAAAATCTAAGGTCTTGCCAATTTAATTCCGCTCTATTCATATTTGGATACACCAATCGATTTTTAGCTGATTTACATAATTTGGTAAACAGATAATTATAACAGTCTGTTTTTTATCGAAGTCAGATAAATTATATCAACAACCTAGGAGTAAATTAAGATGAGTTTTACTATTAATAAAAAGTTTTATATAACCTGTGCGGTAGGCTTTGTCAGCTTATCACTAATATCTTTTATAATTTGGATTAGTCAGGCAACTCAAACACGACATCCAGTTGTCAGCTCAGTGTTAGGCAAGCAAAGCGACAAACAAGAACTTATCAATAGCCTAGTATCAGGAAGTACGGTATCACTGAAAAAAATTAAATCTGCAAACTGGGTTGTTCCTTTAAGTGGTTTAATCAATCTTGACTCACCGGAAGCAAAACAAGCCGGTTTAGAAGACCATCAAGAAGAGATTGAAATTTATGCCTTTCACATTAATCACCCTTTGTATGGTGACTTTTTGATTGATACTGGTGTCAGTAACCAATTCTTTAATGACCCACAGTCTCTAGGTTTTCCAAGTTGGTTGGAACCAAAATTAAACTTAGATAAAATGGAATTGCTAACAGCTATGGATAATTATTTAGAAGAAGAGAATCTTAAATTGAAAGGAGTGTTTTTATCACATTTACATTTTGATCATATTAGTGGTATATCAGCTATAGATAAACAAGTTCCAGTTTATGTTGGACGTGGGGAAACTAAGGAGAAATACTTTTTGTACGCTGCATTTAGAGGCGCGGTAGACACTATGCTTGAAGGTAGGCCTCCATTACAAGAATGGACTGCAGAGTATGTGGATATATTTGGTGACGGTAGCTTGTTCGCTATTCATACTCCTGGTCACACTGCTGGCTCAACAGCATACTTTGTCAATACAACAGAAGGGCCTTTATTGCTTACGGGTGATGCGACTCATACTGCTTGGGGTTGGAATCACGGCGTTGAACCTGGTGGTTTTTCAACTGATCGAGAAGGTAGTCATGACAGCTTACATAAACTCATACAATTAGTTAATGAGAACCCTGAAATTAAAGTACAACCAGGACACCAAAGCTTATAAATCTTGATAGTTCTAGACTCAATTTACGACTGTCAGAATTGAGTCTAGAACCTATTTTTATCGAAGTCGCTATAAATATCAACTATCGAAGCCTTGGAAACGATTAAGCTAAAAACGATATAGACATGCGCAGCATTTAACATTAGTTCCAATCCAGCTGGGTTAGGTTGTTAGTAGATATATCGAAAAATGATGGTATTACATTGAGTACGATATCGTACTCCTAAATTAACGAACACTTGGCCATACCTAACTTGCTTCAGTGTCAATTCAATATGAGTAAACCTAATGAAATTTGGTGCGGTGATATCAGTTATATTGGATAGGAAACCATTGGGCATGCCTAGTTATCGTAATAGATTTATATGCTCGTAAACAAGTTGCTGGGGTAGATATTCTCTTTATCGCTAGATAGTAAGTTAACAGCTAAGGTGTTTGAGATGGTTTCTAAGTCAATCCTTTAGGAATAACTAAATCTCGTATTTAATTACTTAATGCTGTTCTATTATGTACAGCCTCCATGACGACAATACAGGGCGATAAATTAGATAAATATTCAAACGTCTTTTTTCCGTGTTAACTGTTTTTTCTTTAATATCTTGCCCGATTCATCCATCCAAATAAAATAAAAGCTGGCTTTGTGATATCTAACCCGATGATTATAGTATTCATGTGACCCTCTCTATTTTTCTGTATAACCTGAATTATGGATAAGGATTGAACTAAATGCTCACCTAGTGATCAGAGCTTTCGACCAAAAATGATTTGAAAGCAAAAAAGGAGCGAAGATGAGTAACTTAGAAGATTTACTTTATGACGAATCGTAATTCAGTATAAGTAGTTTCAGAGGCGTTACGTTAACGCCTTATTTTTCAGACACGCTTCGGGGCACAAAGTGGCTTAGAATTTGTGTGTGTTTACAAAATATAACGTCAGCTGTTCCGACACAGCAGACGTTAACCTTGAATATAATTTAGATAGAATAGAGTACGACTTCTAAGCTATATTGCCCCAAATCTGTTAGACGTTTCTTAAATTGTTGCCTACCTTAATTAGCATCAACACTTACCATATTTGACTCTTCAGAACTAATTTTTCTTCTAGATAATTAAGGAATACCTTGAGTTTTTCTGGAATGAAAGAGCGCTGAGGATAAACTGCGTATATCCCGTGCTCAGGTAGTTTGTATTGTTCCAATGTGGTTACTAATGCACCGCTATTCAACTCTTGTTCGACAAGAAATAGTGGCATTTGGCAGAGACCAATGTCATCGAGCATCAACAACTTGAGTACATCACTGTTATTTACCTGAATATTACCATCTGGCTTGATCCGCTCAGAACCATTGGGGCCATCAAACACCCATTCAAGACCCGACCTATAATAGGAATAGTACAAACAATTGTGCTGTTTTAGATCATTTAATTCTTGAGGCTTACCATGTTTTTTAAAATAACTAGGGGATCCGCAGAGTACACTACGACAACGAGATAGCTTACGTGCCACAAGATTTGAATCAGATAATTCACCGATTCTTAATACCATATCTAATCCATCTTGAACTAGATCTACGACTTTATCATCCATTGATAAACTAAGCTTTATATTAGGAAAACGAATTAAAAACTCACTTAACAAAGGTGCAATATGAAGTTGTCCAAACACCATGGGAACACTCACTTTGAGATGCCCAGAGGGAGTTCCTTGAAGACTGCTAATAGCATCCTCACCTTCATTGACTAAATTTTTAGCTCTATGGATATAGCTGTAATATTGTTCACCCGCCTCTGTCAAACTTAATTTACGAGTTGTTCGCTGAATCAGTTTTACACTCAGATGTGCCTCTAACGAACTAATTTGCTTACTCACGGCTGATTTGGTTACCCCAAGTTTGCGGCTTGCTTGAGAAAAACTGCCCAGTTCGACTACGGCAGTGAACACCGGAATAGTTGAAAATGTATCCATTTTTACTGTTTACCTGTGGGAAACAAAGAGTTCACAATATAGTGGATTATCAAGCTAATAGAAACTCTATATATTACATAACAACATTAAATCATTTGGAAATAGCATGAAGACACAACCAATCAATCTCTCTATGGCACTTGCAGGCGGGGTAATGCTTGCCAGTATGATTGCAGTTAATAGTAAACTAGCCACTTTTAGCTCACCTTTGCTTGCGTCCTGGGTTGCACACGGAGTTGGTACAATAGTTTCCCTTGTGGTGTTAATGCTAGCCAGTGCTTTCGTTAAAGGAAAAATATCTTCGCATTCCAAGTCAAAAACTCCCATTTGGGCTTATTTGGGAGGCATACCAGGCGCTTTTACCGTAATTTTGGCTGCTATCACGGTCAATAGCCCACTAGGTTTGTCCGGTTCAATCGTATTAATTATGGCAGGTCAAGTCTTGTTTGGATTTATATGCGATACCTTAGGCTTGTTTGGTTTAGATAAACGTTCAATGAACCTTAATGATGCTATTGCATTAATACTAATGGCGGTAGGTTGTTTAGTAACATTGTTCGGAAGGGGATATTAATGACAATGGTAATTATGATTGCTCTATTCAACGGATGCTGTATTAGTTTTTGTAGAATACTTAATGGAAGACTAAGTCAGGATACCAGCCCGTTCTACGCATCTCTTTGGAATCATGCTATAGGGTTTATTTTCCTAAGTATAATTGTATATTTTACATCAATAGTTCCGCTTGAAAGAATTATGGATGCTCCTGCCGCAAGCTGGACTGGCGGTATTTTAGGCGCTTTATTTGTCGCTATAAATAGTTATGTACTGTCAAGAATTGGGGCAACGCTGACCGCATTGCTCGTTATTGGAGGTCAATTACTTACAGGGGTTGTTTGGGATATTATCAATAATGGTGGGGAACTATCACAGTTGTTTGGCATTTTATGTATATTAGCTGGTGTTTTGGTCGTAAAACGTAATCAACGCAAAGACATAAAAGAGATTGAAGCACCTAAGTAAACTTACTGGTTGTGTTAATTAGTAAGCACAGGAGTATTGCTACACTCAAAAAAGTGGTAAATTGCAAGTGTAAATGGTTACCATTCTTTACGACCTTTTCAACTTAGTGCGCTATCTTGCTTCGTGGTTCCAATCGGTAGAAAAGTACTTTTTTAAAGACCGCTTTAGGCTCACAGCGGACTTTTAAATTATGATCAATGATATCCATTTCTAAGTCGCTTTGGGGGCGTTTGCGACTTAGCTTCCTAGCTCGTAAAGGGGCACTTAATGAGTTAGGAAATGTAATAAAAAACTCTAAAAAGCCTGGCGATGTTTCCAAATTCATTTCAACTTACTAATTATTTGTGACGTGTTAAAATAAATTGAAGCTAATGCTTTTACTAATGGGAGAGTTAAATTATGAATGTAGAAACAATAAGTTTTTTGAAAAAAAACGCCGCAAATCTACCTTTAGAAGAGCCATTGACGATTACAAAAAATGGTAAGCCAGTTTATGTTATTGAATCTGTTCAAGATAGAGATAAACGTGAAGAAGCAATTGCCTTACTAAACCTAGTTAGCTTCGCAAAAAGTGATATGCAAGCAGGCCGTGTAATGTCATCAAGCTCTTTTAAAGAGCGATTGGTGCAACGTAAGTCTCCTTTTATGATGAAGAATAATTCAGTATAAGTAGTTTCGGAGCGTTACGTTAACGCCTTATTTTTCAGGCTCGCTTCGGCGTACTTAGAGCCTTAGGTAATTATTTTTAGATGCAACCTTAATGGAATACTCAGACTAAGAGTATAATGTATATTATTTTGTTTCAATGGCGATCAAATGGACACTCAAAAAATTATTGATATTGCGCGTCAACTTCAAGAAGCACTCCCGTTTGACTGTGGCGGTATTACATCAAAAGAACAATACGAAGAAGCTATAGCCCTAACTGATAAATTGATAGACTCTCATGATGACAATAATTCAATCCTATATGAAGTATTGTGGCCAGCAATCTCTAGGTATGAAGATTCAGCTCTTGAATTTACTGACCTAAACAAGAGTTTAATTAAATTGGATGACGATGAATCAGAACGATATGCTAAAGTTTTAATCTCGGCAGTTCAATTCTTTGAAAATGAGAAAGAGGCTTTGATATGGTTAAAAACGCCAATAAAGGCTTTAGGAGGCAGGTTACCTATTGATATGCTATCAAATGATAAAGATACTGAGATCGTTTTGAATGTTATTGGCAGACTTGAGCATGGTATTTTCACCTAAACGGTTCAGTTTACTCTGCTGTAATACAAACGACTACCTCAACTTTTTTTGACTATAAAAAGTTATGATGACTTACTTACTCAGATTCCTATCTTACTTCAATTAGCTTTCTACGGTGCACAAACCTCCTTAGAACTTTTACTCTATTTTTTTGTTGATAAGCACTTCATTTACACAAGCCTCTTCCCGAATCCAAGCGTAGTCGTTACCCTCGAAACTTCCCAATACCGAGCAAAATGAATATTTCTAGATAAATGGCTAGATATGATAGAAATACAAAATTTCTTAAGTACGTAACTCTGAAATCAACAAGATCGACTTCGTTTTAATCTTAATTTTGCAAAACCTTTATGCTTTCATTAATGACCTGAAGCTGTCCGTTAGCATGCATTTCTTTAAGGGTTGCCGTCAAAGCGGGTACAAGGTACTCGTTACGTTTGTGCACATAATGATACATAATAGTTATATGAATGGGTGGTTCAAGTCTCACCATATTTAGCTCTCCTAATTCATCAAATAAGCTTCCGCTAAAGTTCCAAGAACCACTGCATCACTGCGTTCAAGGTAGAGATGACGGGGATTGTCAACTTAACAACCGACCAACCAATTATGCGATAATCTGCTGATGAAAAATTCAAACATCTACGCCGGTTATCGTTATCCTGCACAAATTATTATCCATGCAGTTTGGCTTTATCATCGCTTTACACTTAGCTTTCGAGATATCGAAGAATTGCTTGCAGCTAGAGGCATTGTTGTTACTTATGAGACGATCCGGCAGTGATGTAAAAAATACAGCGCTATCTATTGTAACTAGATCAAAAAGAACGGTGGTCAACTTGGTGATACTTGGTATCTGGATGAGGATTTCATCAAAATAAATGGCGTCTACATTACCTTTGGCGAACGGTGAACAAGATGGTGATGAGGTTTATATATTAGTCCAAAAGCGCAAAGAAAAAGGGGCTGTAACGCTTTTTTTAAACGCTTATTGAAAGGTGGAGGCGCCACACCAATCATGATTGGTGACAGATAAACTAGCAAGTTACTCTGCTGCAAAAAAAGAAATAATGCCAAGTGTAGATCATTCAACCGTTCAGTATGAAAATAATGGATGTGAATTATCTTATCAACCTACTCGGCAACAGGAAACGCAGATGCGACGCTTCAGATCACAGGGTAAGCTCAGCGTTTTTTGAGTTGCAATGGCGTGGAGAATAATTTATTTCGCTTTGGTCGTCATTTAATGCAAGCAAAACATTATCGAGCATTTCGAGATCGCTCTTTTTCTGAATGGATGCAGGTGAGTTGCGTTCAAAATTTAGATTAGGGCTAATTTTATAGTCTTTAGTCATCCTGATTACATAAGTTGGCAATACCTTCCTAAAATATATTTATCTACAAATTAATTCGTTGTGATAAATGAAATTTCATTTTTATCAATTATTTTTCTAAAAAAATTAATATTCCTGTCCATATTAAATTGAAAATTAACTTTTAAATCAATTGTTTATTTGTTTTTATATTGATTTTATTAATTAAGGGTTCAAAAAAAATACCCTTAAAACGTAATGTTTTTTTATTTTCACCTTAATAGAACTTTATAAATTTAAAAAAAGGTGAAATATGAAAAGAATCAAAATTAGCGGTTTAGGGCTTCAACTACATCCCAAAGTTGGAGATTTGGTAACAGGCGATGTAGTTGACCTAAATGCAGATTGCAGTATCAATGAACTGAGTGAAACACAATTATCAATATTGCTAGAAAATATTGTATTAAATGTTTTGCCATTGGAAGGCAGTGTATACCAATTACTATCCCCTAACGTGGTGTACAACATTTTGTCTAGGCATCCCGCTGCAAAAAATATGTACGTCAATGTATTAGTGCATTCACCAAAAAATAAACTAGAGCTTTTAGAGTTAATTTTAACCTTAAATTTAGTTCTACCATCGTTATCATTAATTTCGTCATCTCACATATCTAAAACAATCCATGCTCGCTATCAAAAACTGAAATTGATGGGGTGTCAGCCTATTTCTATAGCGAAATTATCACGCCTAGCCAATAAAAAACGATCAACTTTTAGGAGATAAATATGAAGAATATGCGTAATAAAATTATTGAAAAAACGAACAGATTAAAATCTTCTGGAGCTCCCTTTCCTCCTGTACATGCTCATATGCAAAAATTATTGTATTTCTATGAAAGTCGGCTTTCTAATCGTCAGCTCATGGTTTTACTCTTAATTTGGTTGAAGCATGATTTTAAATCGGTCCAAGAATTGAAAAAATTTCCTAAATTTTACCGTTTAAAATCCTCACAAGCAGCATCCAAAAACGCAGTTCGAATAATTCGTGATGGTGGTGTTTCATGGGTTGAATATTCGATTGAAGGAGCTTCTGATAATTATGTTTGGATGCCTGTTCCTAAGATTTTTAAAAATCTATTTTGGAGAGTATTGCAGCAACATAATAATTATGAAAAGCCGATTTTGAATACTATTGAAATTGCTGATTTATATCATTTTTGGATGAAGGCGATATATCGAACGCCTAGTAATTCTAATGTAAAAATGGCTCAAAAAACGGTTTGGTCAAATTATATCTCCAGTTATTGCCATGCTGATCCAATACTATCTAGTAATGCGATAGAATTTTATTTTTCGATGCTGCATCACTCATCTGCAACCGCCTATCAGAGTGAGAGTATAGAATCAGTGCGTTATCAGATTTTTCAATCTATTAATAATGCCGTTCTTAGGTTGGTGCAAGAAGCTGAAAAATGGGAAGTATTATCTCGATTCATACGACAAATCGATCAGAGAGATATTCTTCCGAATAAGAATGAAAAATTACCTCCATATTTAATTGAAACACGAGGAATGATCAGTGAAATTCAGATCGAGTACTATGAACATCATCGCGAGATAACTACACAATCTAATGTGAAAATAGGTACAACGAGTGGAGTGAGTAGGGCTAGTGTTATAAATTTATTTTCGCTATTAAATAATAAAATTACTTCGGCTAAAAATAGAGTTATCCGTCGCGGAGAATTCATTAATTATTACAATTTAGTATCCTACTCTTTGGCATTGCAGTTCATCACGCTCTCGAGTATTAGACCCACTCATGCAATTTCCCCATTGCTCTCATCATTCTATTCAGATCGTTTTTGTATTTATGATAAGGGTCAAGCTCGAAATATTTTGTTGTGTGGGTTTCTACAAGAGCAGATATCTAGGTATCAAAATCTCCAAAAGCGTCTTTTAGATTCAACGTCATTGTTCGAGTCGTCTCCATATATGATTTTTCTCATCAATGAGAAAAATGAGCCAGTTCAATTAACCGCGAGGAATCTCCGGCGGTTTTTGAGTGAGCATTGGGTCGGGCATGTCCCATATCAATTACGGAAGATTTTTTCTCAAACATTGATGGAGTTGCACATGCCCAATCACCTCATCTCTAGAGTTATGGGGCATAGTCGATTGGGAGAACATGATGGCGCTGTGACTATTTTTCCATATGAAGAACGTGAAATTTTAACATTTTTAAATCGTCTTCCTACCATTTTTAAAATGGAGTTGTTTTAGTCATGATTAGTCCAATTGAGGTTACAAACTGGTTAACTAATCAGGATAGAAATACAGTACTTAGTGAATCAATTAGTTGGGTGCTGGAGCATTGGTTAGAGCTGCATAATGCCAACGAACCAAAATTAATATCTGAAATGTTGGTTGATATAAAGAAATCGATCGGAAAGATATCAACGGGAAAACGTAGAGCCTATCGTAGAGCTCTCGAGGTGATTGTTGAGTATTTGTCTGAGCATTTACGTTGGTCTATACCTCTTGCTGAAAAACGTAAAATTCAGGATGCTTCAAATCTTAGGTATCAATTAATCTCTGCTGAATCTGCTAATGCTCAAAAATTGTTAAATGGCTATGAAACTCTTCTTGAAGAGAAAGCCAAAACAGCGTTTGTTTTTCAGGTGGAGTTTTTAGCGATTTCTCTATTATTAGATACAGCCCCCATACCATTGCCATCAATATTCTATCTACTGAGTCATCCAGCTACTGTTGAGGAAATTAATGGTGTAGCGACAATTTCCTACCCAATTAATCTTGGTGAAATAGGTCAAAGTTCCCACTCTGCGCGTTATAAATTAGGTGCATTATCATATCGATTGCTAACAAATTATTTTAAATCTAATAAATCAATATCTAACGTCAACGTACTACGTAAAAAAATAAAAAAGTTATTAGCTTCTGAACCTTTTTATATTGAGATCTCTTCAGATAGTCAACTGAACAGAATCGTTGCATGTCATTGGCAAAAAATCCTGCCTCAATTTTTTCTAGATGATTTCATGAATCCTACTCATCAGTTTGCACTGTCTCCTGAACGTTACAAGTCTCTGGTTCAGTGTAAAACAACAATGAAATTTCCAAATCAAAAAACACTTTTTGATTCTTATATTTCATTGAATATTAATGTTAGTGGGAAGGTACGTTTCCCGCATAAAAATTTGTTAAAACGATATAAAAAAATAGGTAAAAAAGCTTTATTAGCGGAGGTGAAAAAAGCGGGGCCTATAACCTGGCAGGAACATAATATCTTACCACAATTATATTACCTATATGTTGTTGAACTTATTACATACGGAGGTGCAAAAAAAGATAATTTAGCCATTTCATCTATTGAAACCTACACCAACGGTGAAAATTATTTAACCAAATACCCACTAAGTTTAGAACAGGCAATGAATGAGGAACCCCTAAACAGCTGGGCTAAATCATTTTATCAAAATGTGGATTCTGAATCGGTTAGGCAACATTTATTGTATTTTCTCCGTTTTATGGCGGAGCAAGAGATCACTGATTCGTTAAATGTCGGTGCATTCAAATCTATTTATTTACCTAAAATAACTGATGCTAATTTAGTTTCTGCTACTGAACTACGTGAAATCATGCTGATGTTATTCAAAGGGGATGCTGAGTCAAAAATGCAGAAGCTATTTACTCTGGTAGTGATTAGCCTCAGCTTTCATGCTTCTCTCCGACGAGGAGAGATTCTCCGTTTAAGGATTAGGGATATAGAACCTTGTGAACATAAAGGGGCACTGTTCCGGGTTATTGTAACTAATACTGTAGAAGGGAAAACTAAGAATAGAAAAACGAGAGTCGTACACGTAAACCTTCCTATTGAAGAGGCGCAACTTCTTCGTTGTGTTTTAAAAATCAAACAGAGCGAAAACTGTAATTCGCCATTAATTGGGTTTTCTGGTGAGTTGGTATCATCTCGTGAACGCCAATATATTTTACCAATCACACGTGCAATTAAAATGATTTGTGGTTCTAAATGTCGTTTTCATCATCTGCGACATGGCGGTGTTTTTGTCCTGACTAACCAAGCATTATTGCTTTTTACTGAAATTGGAAAAAAACATAATTGTCCCTATCTGAATAGGTTGTTACATCCTGAATTTATTAAAAAACGATTTTCATATTGGTTAGAAAATCGATCAATTAAATTAATTAACTCAGCTGTAGCATTTGATGAGGTAGCTGGAATGATTGGCCATAGTTTATTTGATACAACTCGCAGCAGTTATCTACATGGCCACGAATGGCTAATTGATTACTTTAAGCCTCAAGCTATTTGCTATTCAAAAAAACAACTTCGTTTTTTATTTGATTTACCCGCTCATTCAAATGATATTTCTCGTCGAGTTAAAATCTTGTTAGATAAAGATATATCGAATAGTCAAACTCTCTTTCATAGCTCTGCTACGTTACTCACGAATCGAGTTGCTGAAATGACCGTTAGAGGTGGTTCTGGGCTTTCTTGGTTACATAAAAACCCACCTATTATTGATAGTTTTAACTGGGTTCGTGGGTGGCTAAATGAGCTGGATAAATCGACGAAAACTTTTGATGTTATCACCCGCCATAGTATTAAAAAATCAATTACCCAATCACTCATAACTTGGTCGGAATTATCTAAAATTAAGCTTTTGGTCTATAGAAATACCCCCCGTATAGACTACGACAAACCGACGCAAAAACTTATCAAAAATTTTCTCTCTAATTTAGATATTGAAAGCAGCAGCTTTGAAATGTTTTTAACTAATAAGTCGCTAATTCATTATAAAAAATTGTTTGGTTTACCTGAATTTTCGATTTTTCAGCGGCAAATAATTTTATTTAAAAATGAACACACCGCTAGTAATCATAAACGAGAGTTTATCGAAAAAAATCTATTATTTGGCCGCTCTAAATTAGTTGTTGAGTCTATAAGTTCGGGCAAAAGCAGGGTGGAGGTGAGTCTAGCATTAAAAAACTTTCCCATTAAAAAATTACTAAACATTTATTGCACAATTTATTTATAACCTAAGAGGAAAGTACCCATGTTTACAAAACTAAAATTAAACAATGAAAAAATTAATGAGCTCAATTCATTACTGAAAATAGCGGATAAAAAATCGAAAGATTTTAGGCAAATTGTTTTTGAACTAGATCCAAAAAATAAAATATTGAAATTAGTTGCAGGTAATTCATTACAAATGAGCAGTCTCACATTAACTAAAATTAATATTGAATCAAATGATACAGAAAAATGTTTTTTTTCATTTGATGCGGATATTATGATTGAGGCTCTTTTTGGAGTAGTTGATAATTTCGATATTTATTTGAAAAAAGATTGTCTAGAAACTATAGAAATGTCATTCCCAGGGCTGCCGCGATTTCGAAGGGGCTATTCTGATCAACCGAATCAAGATTTCTTAAATTACCTGTCTAATAGTTATGAATTAACAGATAAAAAATATAATAGGACAGCACTACTAGATCTTGTCCAATTGGTAAATGAAAAATTCAGTCCATTTGAATCTGTATTATTAAAATCAGATGAAAATAATACAGATTCGGTCAAGGTTTTACGCGATGGAGAAGTCTTTGAACAAAATTTAGGGACTAATTCTCATCTAGATGTGGAATTGTTTTTAGATAAAAATACGATCAATGCAGTTGTGGGAGCCTGTCAAAATAGTAGTGATGACGAAATAGGGATAGAAATAGAGAATGATAGAATAACTCTACAATCTAATGACAGAAAAACCTCTATATCTTTACCTGATTATAGTGATCTTTTATCAAAAGTTGAAATACAAAAAGAAGTTGTTTTTAGTGCTGTTTTAGATGCTTATAAATTGAAACTGGAGTTATCAAATTACATTAAAATTAACAATATCAAGCAACAGGAGCAAAGTTTTTTGTTTTTTGATAGTGGAAAGCTTTTGGTTTGTGCCATAACTGAAAAATTAGAATGTGCGGATCTGCTTGAGTTAATTGATGTGTCAACTAACCAAAAAACGCTGGTTTTGATGGTTAATTTACACTTATTTAAAGCATTAAAAGTCAAAGATGTTACTGATTTTCATCAGCTAAAAATTTCTATCACAAGAGTAAATGGGGAATATTTTTTTTCATTTTTTAACCGTTCTGATTTTAGGCACCCATTTTTTTCCGTGCCTTGTATTTCGGTACCAGAACGAGTCGATGAGGTTAATAGGTTATCTCAAAAATTACAAATTCAGATTGCTGATCAAAATAAAAGTTCGGTTAAAAATCAGCAAATTGATTTGGTTGGCTATGATGAATTACTCGATCTCTGATTATTGTGTCTAAATAATTAAAAGCGAGTTCAATGGTGATAACTATTGAAAATAAAAGAAGGGTGTAGCCAAAATTTACTTGGCTACACCCTTCTTTAGATTACGTCCCTGATAATCATCAGTATTAATGCTATAGCTACTTAATACCTTATTTTGATGGGCTAACTCTATTGAAGGGCTCTTGTTTTATTTATCCTCTACAAAGGATATTGTTGCACTTATCCTCTAGAGAGGATATTGTTCTTCTTATTCCCTTTAGAGGATATTTATAAGCTTACCCCTATAAGGGGTATTCCTGCATTTATCTTTTTGTCAGATATATTTTTTAGGGAAGGTTCTTATTATGTACCTTTCTATGTTTGAATAAATAGCAAGGAACTTTGATATGATATATAGCCCTAAGCAACTCGCTGATTTGATGCTTTTAATAAGGCAAAAAAATAACTGGACTCAAAAAGAACTAGCAAAAAGAGTCGGTATAAAACAAGCAACTATTTCAAACTTCGAAAACACGCCAGACAAAACAACTCTTTCAACCTTTTTTAAGCTGCTTCAAGCTATGAATTTAACGTTAAGAATTGAAGATGTTACTCAAGAAAAATATAACAATAACGATGAGGACTGGTAATGCAAGAGTTAATCGCATATATGAATGGCGAGCTTGTAGGTAGTTTAAAAAAATTATCTAATGGTGCTCACTCATTTCAATATGGAAAAAGTTGGGTAAACAATAGCAAAGCCCGGCCATTATCATTATCGTTAAAGTTGCAATTACCACCTATCAATTCAGATGCCGTAATTAATTATTTTGATAATCTTTTACCTGATAGTCCTTTAGTTCGAGAAAGAATTGTCACCAGGTATCAAACGACATCGAAACAACCTTTCGATCTTCTCAAAGAAATAGGTAAAGATAGTGTTGGGGCTGTAATGCTATTACCTCCTGAACAGTCCTACAGAAGCGAACCCCTTAATTATGAAGTATTAGATGAGAAAAGGTTAGAAGAAGTGCTCTCTGCTTACAAGTCTGAGTTTCCTTTAGGGATGATCGCTGGGGAAGAAGATTTTAGGATATCAGTTGCTGGCGTACAAGAGAAAACTGCTCTGCTTTTGTTAGATGGAAAATGGTGCATACCTAAAGGTAATACGCCGACAACACATATAATAAAACTACCTATTGGTGAGATAGAGCAAGCAAATGCAACGTTGGATTTAAAGGATAGTGTGGAGAATGAATACCTTTGTATTGAACTAGCTAGAGAGCTTGGTTTTGAAGTCCCAAATGTAGAAATAATAAAAACTAAAAATATCAAGGCACTCGCTATTGAACGGTTTGATAGACGTTGGAGTAAAGATAGAACGAAGATATTACGTTTACCCCAAGAAGATATTTGTCAGGTATTTGGAAAACCCTCGTCGATTAAATATGAATCTAATGGGGGGCCTGGAATAGCTGAAGTAATGAAACTATTAATGGGCTCGAGTAATGCACTTGAAGATCAATATAACTTTATGAGATTTCAAGTATTTCAATGGATCATAGGAGCTACAGATGGGCATGCTAAAAACTTTTCTATTTTTATAGGGAGAGGTGGAAGTTATAAGCTAACTCCATTTTATGACATATTATCTGCTTACCCTATCCTTGGGGGGCGTGGGTTAAATATAAGACAACTAAAACTTTCAATGGGTTTAAAAGCAACAAAAGGTAAGAAATATGAGATAAATAAAATTTTACCTCGCCACTTTATTGATACTGCTAAAGCTGTAAAGTTTAACCAAGTCAAAATGGAAGCTATTTTGATAGATCTAAAAGAACAGTTACCAGAAGCTATTCTTCGACTGAAAGAAAAGCTTCCTGAAGATTTCCCCAAACATGTTTCAGAACTTATTTTTGAAAATTCGATTAAAATTCTAAGTAAGATTTAATCTTATACTTAAACTTTGTATCTTATTTTGATTACATTTTTTTATTTATTGTAATTAAATTAGGTTACGTTTTGCTTAAAAATAAGCTCTGGAATATAAAATATTTTCTGATTTAGATAGTTTATCAACGTATTAAAAATACAAAATTGTTGAATTTTTTCAACAAAGAAGCTCAGTGATTTTGTATTTTAAATTTAATTTTTGCTCATTTGATGTGACCATTTTTTTAAAATTAAATTTTAAATGGTTAAATTTGGCATTAAACGGTGTCGTTATTTCTGAAAGTAAGTACTTGTAATTAAATGTTTTTCTTTTTTTTCAGTAAGTTGTAAAAATATTCTTGTAAGCCTTCCAAGCTGATGATGCGGGTTCGATTCCCGCTGCCCGCTCCAAGTATTTATACTTTAAAACCAAGCTCTTATGCTTGTTTTTTTGTTTCTGGCATCTATTGAAAATCACCGAGGGACCAAAAGTCGCCCTCTTGTAGCCCAAGCCTATCTTTATCCTTTATAAATTATTTTTATCTTGCTCACTGTAAACTTCAAGTAACTCTCCCACAGTGCAATCTAAATAATTGCATAGTAGTTCTAGCGTTTCAAAATCAATGCGATTATTTGTATCATGGCATACTCTCGTTGCAGTACTTCTATCAACTCCGACACCTCTAAATATATCAGCCAACTCGGCAACAAGAACAACAGATGCGTAAGTTTAGATCGCAAGGCTAAACCCAACGTTTTTGAGTTGTCTTGGGATGGTCAAATAACCTGTTTCGTTTTGGCCGTCATTTAATACAAGCAAAACATTATTGGGTGTTTCGAGAACGCTCCTCCTCTGAATGGAGGCGAGTTAGAGGTGGCCCAAATTTAGATTCAGGCTGAATTAATCAGCCTTTAGTCATTCTGGTTACATAAGTTGACAGTACCCGAATGGGTTATGGAAGCTCGAAACCTATCAAGAATATTGTGTGATGGATTTCGAGCCTGTTGATGGCTAAATAACGTTTATAATCAATTAAAGCAGTGATCTCATTACATATTGAAGTATTCCACCATGACGGAAGTATTCAAATTCATTCGGGGTATCAATACGGATATCTGCTTCAAAAGAAAACGCGTCTCCATTTTCTTTGGTTACATTAACGGTGACTTGTTTTTGTTCTGCTGTAATCGCTTCAATTGAAAAAGATTCGGTACCATCCAAATCATACTTTTCAGCCCCTTCACCTTTTTTAAATTGTAACGGTAATATACCCATACCGATCAGATTTGAGCGATGGATGCGTTCATAGGTTTCTGCAATGGTCGCTTTTACGCCTAATAATAAAGGTCCTTTTGCTGCCCAGTCGCGAGAACTCCCTGTTCCGTACTCTTTACCTGCAATCACGACTGTAGATACATTATTGGCCGTGTATTGTTGTGCCGCCTCAAATACAGTCATCTGCTTGCCTTCAGGTTGATAAGTTGTAAATCCGCCTTCTGTGCCGGGGGCAAGTTGGTTTTTTAACCTGACGTTAGCAAATGTACCTCGCATCATTACTTCATGATTACCGCGTCTTGAACCGTACGAGTTAAAGTCTTTTGCTTGTACTTGGTTTTCAACAAGGTATTTGGCCGCTGGCGTTTCTTTTCCGATAGAGCCGGCAGGTGAGATATGGTCGGTTGTCACACTGTCACCTAGTTTTAATAAACAACGTGCATTTTCAATCGCTTTTATTGGTTCAGGTTGCACATTCATGTTGTCAAAAAAGCTTGGTTTTTTAACATAGGTACTTGTCGGCCAGTTATAAATATCACTATCAACGGTTTCGAGGTTTTTCCAACTATCGCCACCATCGTAAACTGAACCATATTTATCCGAGAACATTTGTTTGTTGACCACGCGAGTCACAATGTCTTGTATCTCTTGCTGACTTGGCCAAATATCTTTCAAATAAACAGGCTTCCCTTCATGACTAATGCCTAATGCTTCATTAGCAATATCCATTTTCATATTGCCAGCTAACGCATAAGCAACAACAAGTGGTGGTGACGCTAAGTAATTGGCTTTCACATCTGAATGGATGCGACCTTCAAAGTTTCTATTTCCAGATAATACCGAAGTAACGGTTAAATCATTTTCTTTGATCGCATTACTTATTGGCTCTGCTAACGGCCCTGAATTACCAATACAGGTGGTACAACCATAACCTACTAAATTGAAACCCAGTTTATCCAGCTCTGTTGATAAACCTGCATTATTTAAATATTCAGTTACCACTTGTGAGCCAGGTGCAAAACTGGTTTTTACCCAAGGCTTGACGGCTAACCCTAATGCATTGGCTTTTTTAGCGAGTAAGGCGGCAGCCACCAGTACCGATGGATTCGATGTGTTAGTACAACTAGTGATGGCCGCGATGACCACTGCGCCTTCATGGAGCTCTACATCTTGTCCTTTTAGGTGATAAGAGGCAGATGTTTTGGGCGCTACCGCTGTTGAACCAATATTTTTAGCGCCACCTTCATCATCAAAACGTTTGTTTTGTTGTTCCGCAGGAATGATTGATAACTCTTTTTGTTGTTTAATCCAGTCTTCAAAAGCTGATGCTGCTTGGTCTAAATTAATTCTATCTTGTGGGCGCTTAGGGCCAGCAATAGCAGGAACTACCTTCTCTAAATCGAGACTAACTTGGGCATGGTATTCAGTATTTTTCTGAGACTCGCTTCCCCACATACCTTGCGCTTTTGCATAGGCTTCTATGATATCGATTTGTTCTTGGCTTCTTCCCGTTAGCTCGAGGTATTTTGATGTTTGTTCGTCAATTGGGAATAAACCACAGGTTGCACCATATTCAGGTGACATATTAGCAATCGTTGCGCGATCAGCCACGGTTAAGTGTTGTATGCCTGAGCCAAAGAATTCAACAAACTTACCGACTACGCCATGTGCTCTTAATTTTTCGGTGACGGCTAATACTAAATCTGTTGCTGTTGCACCCGCTGGTAATTTCCCGGTCAATTCCATTCCTACCACTTCTGGAATTAACATGGTGACAGGTTGACCTAGCATCGCTGCTTCTGCTTCTATACCGCCAACGCCCCAGCCTAGTACTCCTAGTCCATTTATCATGGTGGAGTGTGAGTCGGTTCCCACTAAGGTATCTGGATAGAGCAGGGGAGTATCATGTTGATCATCAACAAAGGTGACTCTTGCGAGGAACTCTAAATTAACTTGATGTACTATACCTTTGCCTGGAGGGACAACTTTAAAGTTATCAAATGCACTTTGTCCCCATTTTAAAAACTGATAACGCTCTTTATTTCGTGCTATTTCAATTTCAGTATTTTTTTCAAAGGAGTCTGCTTTACCAAACTCATCTACCATGATCGAATGGTCTATGACTAAGTCTACTGGTTTTAAGGGATTGATTTTATTGGCATCGCCACCGAGTTCAAGCATCGCATTACGCATTGCCGCTAAATCAACAACAGCAGGGACACCAGTAAAGTCTTGTAAAATTACACGTGATGGGACAAATGCAATCTCTGTATCAAGTGCAGCTTTAGTATCCCACTGGGATAAGGTTTTAATATCATCCTCTTGCACATACAGTTGCTCACTGTGGCGGAGTAAATTTTCTAATAAAATTTTTGCAGTTAAAGGAAGTCGATTAATATCAATATCTAAGCTTGATAAGTCGAAATAGTTATAATCTCTACCATTAATCGTCAAGTTTGATAAGTATTTGTTTGATGATGTCACTTTACTCTCCTTATTACGCTTAAAATGCTTTAATTGTAAAATTCAATCTAGTTGTGATTGGATGATGTTTGATTACTTATTGAAACCTCTTATCTGCCTATAATTTAACAATGTAATAAAAATACTACAGCCAATGGCATTACCCAATAAAGTTAATAAGATAACGGGTGTTATTGTGATTAATGTAATATTGGCTGACATGAGGTTATCCAATAAACAATCTAACAGAACCGGCAATAAAATGGTGAAGCCCACCTATGCCGATAAGTAATGTAGCAATATAAATGCACAGGATCTGGCTGAAAGTTGAGTGGGTAGAAAGCATTCTTTATGCGCCAATTGCCATTAACCATCCAGCCTCGCAGAGTACTTATGAGTAAGCTGCCTGTTGCCTTTTTACTTTGATACCAGTCATTTGAATGACTAATCCATCACTTTTTACGTTAGTTACACAGATATTATGAGCAATCACTGTGCCAGGATAATAAAAAGCGCGGTATACCATGATGGGAAAAGGGAAATATTATAATTATCAAGGGAATAGAAGGTGTTCGCTCACTTACATAAATCAGGAAATGATATAAAACTGAATACAATGGGTATTGCTCGTGTAAGCTTTACTTGAATGATTATAAATTTTACACATTTAATCGTTTTTTAATTTATTCACTTGGCTGTCAATCCAAGTACTCACATAGCATTTCCAACTATAACACTGCTAATTTCCATTACTATCTGATATTAAAGATCTCTGATTTCGCTTCTTCAGAGTACAATTAGCATAAGTAAAGCATCAAAAAACGTCACGGTAGGAAAGATTATGAGGGTTGTAGCTTAAACATAAAAATAGAAGTGTATAATAATCAATTATTTAATGCTATTTGACATAATAAGGCATTGATTTTTACCCCATTAATCACTATCGTTGTTTGAAAATACCAACCACTTAGCTAACGGAGCTTCGCTTAAATGCATTATTTCTGGGTGCCATTTTTACCCATGTTCGGGATACTTGTTCCCTTACTTACCAATAAACTTAATCGTAGCGCATGCACGCTGGCTACTGCGTTGTTGCCTGCTCTTGCACTTTGCTTAATTTTCCTCGATTTACCAGCGGTATTTGCAGGGGAGTCTTTTAGTAAAAGCGTAGAGTGGATCCCTCAATTAGGTTTATCGTTGTCATTTCGGCTGGATGGTTTAGCTGCATTATTCAGTATATTGATCTTGGGGATTGGTTTACTGGTGATCTTATATGCGCGTTACTATTTATCTGAAAAAGATAATATGGGGCGTTTTTACAGTTATTTAATTATGTTTATGACGGCAATGCTTGGCATTGTTATGTCGAACAATATGCTACAACTCTGGTTTTTTTGGGAGTTGACTAGTATTAGCTCATTCTTGCTAATTGGTTTTTGGTCACACAATAGCGATGCCCGTAAAGGCGCTAGAATGGCGCTTACTATTACAGGAGCGGGTGGTTTAGCGTTATTGGCCGGAATTATTCTATTAGGTCAAGTGGTCGGCAGTTACGAATTAGATGTCGTTCTTAACAGTGCTGAGTTGGTAAAACAAAGTCCATATTATATTGCTATTTTAAGTTTATT
This sequence comes from Psychromonas sp. KJ10-5, assembly GCF_055808325.1. Classification (NCBI taxonomy): domain Bacteria; kingdom Pseudomonadati; phylum Pseudomonadota; class Gammaproteobacteria; order Alteromonadales; family Psychromonadaceae; genus Psychromonas; species Psychromonas sp. KJ10-5. The sequence goes on from NZ_CM147864.1 coordinate 3,431,944, forward strand.
TTTAATTGGTGCATTTACAAAGTCTGCCCAATTTCCATTCCACTTTTGGTTGCCTCACGCAATGTCAGCACCGACGCCAGTTAGTGCTTACTTGCATTCAGCGACTATGGTAAAAGCAGGAATATTCTTATTAGCACGTTTCTATCCGGTATTGGCTGGTACAGAAACGTGGTTTGTTGTGGTTTCTTTGACAGGTTTGTTTACGCTATTATTGGGTGCTTATACCGCATTATTTAAACATGATTTAAAAGGGCTATTAGCTTACTCAACCATTAGTCACCTTGGTTTGATTGTACTGCTTCTCGGTTTAAATACTGAATTAGCCGCAATTGCTGCGATATTTCATATTATGAATCATGCTGTTTTTAAAGCGTCATTATTTATGGCTGCAGGCATTATTGATCATGAATCCGGCTCGCGAGATATGCGTAAAATTAATGGGTTATGGAAGTACATGCCTATTACCGCTACCTTAGCAATGGTGGCATCGGCTTCGATGGCTGGCGTGCCGTTGCTCAATGGTTTTTTATCTAAAGAAATGTTCTTTGCTGAGACGTTAGAACAAAGTATTTTAGGGGCGATGTCTTGGTTAATCCCTGTCTTAGCAACGATTGCTGGCGCTTTCTCTGTTGCTTATTCTCTGCGTTTTATACATGATGTATTTTTTAATGGTGAACCGAAAGGGTTAACTAAAACGCCTCATGAACCTCCACGTTATATGCGTGTGCCAGTGGAAATCTTAGTGGCAATATGTTTGTTGGTAGGTATCTTCCCTAACTACACTATTGGACCTTTGCTTCAAAGTACTTCATTAGTGGTGCTTAATCATCCCTTACCTGAATATAGCCTTTCTATTTGGCATGGGTTTAACCTTCCTTTGTTAATGAGTGCATTAGCTATTATTGGTGGTGTGGCGATTTATTTGAACCGCAAACATTTGTTTAAATTTGCAGGCATGTTCCCGGATGTTGACGCAAAATTGGTATTTGAAGATTGTATTCAGGCCTGTGTAAAATGGTCACAAAAAATAACCACTAAAATGGAGACGGGCTCTCTACAGCGCTATGCTTTTTGCCTGTGTTTCTTCGCGTTATTATTGATTGCTCCTCCTCTATTTGACTTAGAGACGACGAAGGGAAGTTTAGCTGGTACACCTATAAACGGTGCTGTGATAGTGGCTGCCATTTTGATCGTTGCTGGGTCGCTAGCCACTATCATCTGGAGTCATTATCGTCTTATTGCTTTATTAATGTTGTCGTTAGTGGGATTAGTGGTATCGATAACCTTTGCTTACTTCTCTGCACCCGATTTAGCCCTTACGCAGCTTTCGGTAGAAATCGTAACGGTGATTTTATTATTGCTTGCACTGTACTTTTTCCCACAACAAACTCCAACCAGTAAAAGTCGACCTAGTCACTTTGTGCGTGATTTAGCCGTTGCATCATTTATCGGTTGTATTATTGGCGCCATTTGTTTTGCGTTAATGACCCATCCTTTGGATAGTATTTCCGCGTATTTCTTAGAAAATGCAAAAATCGGCGGTGGCGGAACCAATGTGGTGAACGTTATTCTGGTTGACTTCCGTGGCTTTGATACCTTTGGTGAGATAACAGTATTAGGTATTGCTGCATTAGGCATTCATAAGTTGATCGCGCGTATGCGTTTATCAATGCGCACTAAAGATTACGCAGGGCGTTTATGGGCTAAAGAGAAATACCCTGTACTATTATCGGTTGTATCACAAAGTTTATTACCGCTATTTTTACTTATCTCTGCTTATATATTTATGCGCGGACACAACTTACCAGGCGGTGGTTTTATTGCCGGTTTGATTACATCTATTGCATTAATTCAACAATACCTTGCACACGGTGTGGATTGGATGGCTAAAAGAGTAAGTGTAAGTTATCACTATATGATCGCGATTGGTTTAACCATTGCCGGACTAACTGGTTTAGGTAGTTGGGCTTTTGGTCGACCATTTTTAACTTCTTGGTTTGAGTATGTATCCTTGCCTTGGATAGGTAAGTTCGAACTTGCTAGTGCATTGGTGTTTGATATTGGTGTTTATTTCACCGTGATCGGTGCGACATTACTTATATTAGCAAGCTTAGGTAAGTTAACCACGACAGAACGACTTACAGTAGGAGAAAGATAATGGAATTAGTCTATGCAATTTGTGTTGGCTTTATGAGTGCCTGCGGTATCTTTTTGATGCTACGTGGGCATACTTTTACTTTAGTTATTGGGCTTACTTTATTGTCTTATGCAGTTAATTTATTCCTATTCGCTAGTGGTGGTTTAACGATAGGTGCACCAGCTGTACTAAACAGCAGTGAGAATTATGCAGATCCACTACCGCAGGCGTTAGTACTTACGGCTATTGTTATTGGCTTTGCGATGACTGCTTTTGCTGTAATTTTAGCGATGCGCGGACGAGCAGACCTAGGCAGTGACCATGTAGATGGTATAGAGCCTTTTGATCCTTTAGCTGAGGAAAAATCCTAATGAGTTTGTTTGACCATTTAGCTATCTTTCCGGTACTGATCCCTTTTATTGTGGCTGTTGCTCTGCTTTTTCCAGGGCTAAATAATTCTTTAAATAAACAACGTGTAGTGAGTATCACTGCTAATGTATTAATGGTTGTCGTTGCCTTTTCATTGCTATTTAAGGTTCAAGGCGAAGGTATCCAAGTGTATGCGCTTGGTGATTGGTCTGCGCCTTTTGGCATTGTATTAGTTGCAGATCTATTCTCGGTATTAATGGTGTGTTTAAGTGCTATTTTAGGCTTAGCAGTCACGCTATATGCGAGTGCTGGTGAAGATAAAACAGGTGCCTTCTTTCATTCCCTTATTATGTTCCAATTAATGGGGATTAACGGTGCATTTTTAACGGGTGATGCATTTAACTTATTTGTATTTTTCGAAGTGTTATTAATCGCTTCATATTCACTGATGATACACGGTGGTGGTAAGCAAAAAACACAAGCTAATATCCATTATGTATTTCTTAACTTAATTGGTTCATCGTTATTTTTGTTTGCACTGGGCACCTTGTACGGCACGTTAGGGACACTTAATTTTGCTGATATGGCAGATAAAATTCCGTTGCTTTCAGACAATGAGCTACTGATTGCTAAGTCTGGCGCTTTATTATTACTAGCTGTATTTGGATTGAAAGCAGCGATGCTCCCTTTGCATTTTTGGTTACCCAAAGCTTACTCCTCTACAAGCACTTCAGTGGCCGCATTATTTGCCATTATGACTAAAGTGGGTATTTATAGTATTTGGCGAGTGCATGGAGTGATATTTGGTGATCAAGCAGGTGAACTAGCTAATATCGCCTTACCATGGTTGTGGCCAATTGCTTTATTAACTATTGCTGTTGCTAGTATTGCGGTATTAGCCAGTAAAAGTTTGAAAGTGCTTTGTAGTAACTTGGTCATTGTATCTGTGGGTACGTTATTGGTGACCATTAGTTTGAATACGGTACAGGCCACTTCAGCTGGAATTTATTACTTAATACACAGTACCGTCGCTTGTGCTGCTATGTTCTTGTTAGCTGGCTTAATTCAACAACAACGTGGCCAAGCGGAAGATCGTTTTGTTGCTGCTAGAGCAATGTCGCAAGCTGGCATTTTAGGCTTTATCTTTGCATTATTAGCGATCGCTTTAATTGGCATGCCACCGTTATCAGGTTTTGTTGGTAAAGCGTTAATTTTGCAATCAGTTACTAAAGCAAGCCAAGCAATGTGGGTTTTCCCACTGGTACTTGTGGGAGGGTTGATAGCAATGATTGCTTTAGCACGCGCTGGTACGTCTTTGTTCTGGCAAACTACTGGTGAAAATACTAGCGCACTTAAAAGTCATCCTATGCAATATATTGCTATTGGCTTATTAGTCGGAATACTGCCTTTGATGGTTATTTTTGGTGGAACTGTAAATGATTATACGCAATTGGCTGCAGAGCAACTTAAAGCTGGTTTAAGTTTACAACAACTTAATGAGGTCGCTAAATAATGGACAAAGTACGTAAATTTGTTTGGTTTCCTACGCCTTACCACAGCATATTACTATGGCTAGTGTGGCAAATATTACATGATTTTAGTCGTGGACATATGGTATTAGGTGCTGTGTTTGCGATTGTTATTCCTTGGATTGTAGCTCCTCTGAGTGAAGAAGCAGCAGTAGCAAAAAAACCTATTAAGGCGTTGACGTATACGTTTCGCTTGCTGATTGATATTGCTGTCTCTAATTACGATGTAGCGAAGCGCGTATTACAAAGTAATCGTCATTTAAAGCCAGCTTTCATTGTTGTCCCTTTAGATATTAAAGAACCTGTGCCACTGACTATTTTTACAAGTAGTGTTTCATTAACACCAGGAACTGTGAGTGTTGAGTTATCTGAGGATAGGAAGTGGTTATACGTGCATGTATTACACCTTGAAGATGAGCAGGCATTAATTAAGCTTATCAAAGATCGTTATGAAGCACCTTTAAAGGAGATTTTCGGATGTTAAGTGTCGCTATACTGATTGCTTGTGGATTAATTTCTTGCGCTTTAGCGTTAAATGCGTGGCGTTTAATCATTGGCCCCACTACACCAGACAGAATCATCGCCGTTGATACCATGTACATTAATAGTATTGCGCTGATCATCTTGTTAGGGCTTCATCAAGGCTCTGCCATTTATTATGAAAGTGCATTATTAATTGCGCTGCTTGGTTTTGTAAGTACTTCTGCTTTTTGTAAGTACTTACTACGTGGCGATATTATCGAATAAGGAAAAGAGATGACTGTATTGTTAGAAGTAGTGGTGAGTGTTTTATTAGTGTTCGGTAGTATGGTAATGCTAATCGGCTCTATTGGCTTAGCAAAACTCCCTGATTATTTTACTCGCTTACACGCTCCTACGAAAGCCAGTACCTTAGGGGTTGCCTGTATATTAGTGGCATCGATGATATTTTTCAGCGTGCAACTTGGCCACGTAAGCTTAAAAGAAGTATTGATCAGTATGTTTTTATTGATCACAGCTCCCGTTGCTGCACATATGCTAGGGAAAGCAGGCTTACATTACAAAGTAAAAATGACTGATACTACTCAGAACCAACATTTAGCTAAAAAAGCCTACTTACAACAACATCCAGAGGATAAGTAGCTCGTTTTTCTTTAAGAATACAATTGTAAGTAACGTATTATCGATCATCTCGAGACGGATTTTTGTAATAGATGCAGGTTAGCTTTATTAATTTTTCTGTTTTCCTGTAATAACTGGATAATCCCCATAAACTATTTATTTATCATTTTAAGGGGATTATTTAATACTATTAAGGAATTGCTCTGTTTTCATATAACTTTCAAGAGCCTTTGAAAACTGCTTAATAGTTTTTATTTTGCTAGGTTTAGGGTTTCTGTTAAATACATGATAACAAGCATACTCCGGCGGCTCAGTAGAAAGCTCTGAGATTTTAACAGGATGAATCTTTTCGAACTTTCTAGCTATCCATACCGGCACTATTGCCCACTTTTCCTTCAGATCAAACATAGTGAACAGCAACGATACGGTATCAACACTAGAATACTCACTTTGATCATGTTCCCACCAAAAGTTATGCCATATTTCATATTCAGGTATGTAAGAAAAGAGTATTTCATCCGAGGTTTTTAAATCATGAGGATGCACTTCTTCCGGATATTTTGAAGATATTGATGAAATAACCACACCTCTAGACTTAAATAGAGGAGTGGCAATGGCATTCGGGTATTTTAATGAATTGAGTGTGAATCCGATGTCAATCTCATTACTTTCAATTAAATCGTAAATTGTTTTGCTCCAATGTGAGCTGACATTAAGAGAAATAGCATTATTACTATCGATAATATCTTTATAAAGACTTGAAAAAACGCACGTATTTAAGCTATCAATACTTGCTAATTTTAAATTCATCTTAGATTCTTGAAGTGTCCAAAGCTTAGTTTCGTTACTTAGGATTTTCCAGCGAGTGGCGATTTCAATAAATTCCTCCCCTTTTAAGGTTAGGCTGACAAACTTTTCTCCTCGTGATCTAATCAATAATTCACACCCCAAAGCTTCCTCTAAAGAACGAATTCGGTGGCTGACAGCCGACTGTGAAATAAAAAGGCTCTTAGCTGCTATAGATAGATTTTTTGTTTCAGTAATCATCAAAAAAGTTTCAATCTGCTCAATATTCATTATTTATCTCAAATAGTTAAATATTAATAATATGAATATATAAATGCAATTTAATTCATTATTTTAATATTTAAAAAGTTGATAGATTTAAATGCGTACAAAAATTGTCTATCTAATAGGCTACTAGCAGGGAAAATATCGGCTTAATTAGCGTTTTAAAAGCGTGAAGGAAAATCATAATGAAAAGCAATATAGAGCAAGGTGAGTTTTTTAGTGACTCACTTTTAAAAGAAATTAAAGAAAAATTTTATCATGTAGATATCGATCCAATACAAAATAAAAAAAGAATATTTTTCGATAATTCTGGTGGTGCTTTTCGACTTAAATCCGCAAGTAATAAATTTAAACAATTAGATGAGTTACCGGACTGTCCTGAACATGGTAATAAAACTGCGACATGGCTGATGGATATACAAAAGGAAGGTTATAGATCAATTAAAACTATGCTCAATTTTGACACCGGTAGTATTGTAACGTCGTACACAGCGTCAATGGTTATGTTCGATATGGTTAGACTAGTGATGGAGAACATTCCTGGTGGTAACGTGGTAACTACTATGTTGGAACATCCTTCTGCTTATGATGCGATGGTCTTTTTTGCTGAACAAAATGGGAAGGAACTCAGAGTTGCTAAAACCAACCCTTTAACTGGTGGTGTTGATGTTGAAGAAATAACAAGGCTGATTGACGAAGATACTTGTTTATTAACATTTATGTATGCATCAAATGTTTCTGGTGCCTTGTTAGATGAACAAAAAATTGTTGAACAGGCGAGAAAAATCAAGCCGGATCTCTATATCGTTGCTGATGCCGTTCAACATGCTCCACATGGCGTTATTGATGTTACTAAAGTACCTGTTGATGGCATTAATTTTGCTCCATATAAATTTTTTGGTCCGCGCGGTTTTGGCGTGGGCTATGTGTCAGAAAGACTCTCGAAAATTCCTCACAATAAGTTGATTGCTAAGCCACAAGGTTGTTGGCAGCTTGGTAGTCCTGCACCTGCACATTTTGCTGCACTCACCGAGGTGGTTAATTATGTTTGCTGGATAGGTGAGAAGTTTAATACTTCAAATAATAGAAGGGCACTTTTTGTTGAAGGGATGGAACGAATAAAACTGCATGAAAGAGCCCTTATGAATGCAATGTTAGAAGGGACAGAAAATACAGAAGGCCTTAGACATATAGCAGGTGCTCATGTCTATTTAGACTACAAAGACTTAACCAAGAAAGACTTCATTATGGCAATTGGTTTTGACAATATCGAGTATAAAAAGGCAGTAGATATGTATGAAGAATTAGGCATTATTGCTTTTGAACGTCTTTTATCAAGCCCTTACTCATCAAGAATGCTGGAATCATTTGATTTAAAAGGTGCTATCCGCGTATCACCAATCCACTGTCACAACCTGCAAGATATAGAAGAGTTTTTAACAGCTACCAAAGCGATCAGCAATAGCTGATATTTGTTTAGGCAATATTCTATAACCTCTTGGTTCTAAGTTATTCGTTGTAAATAGTTAACTGATAATACCAAAGAGGTTTGGGATTTATTCTAGAGAAAATTCTAGAAATTTTAACAAGAAAAATGCATTAATTTTGAACATCTATTTTAAGGATAAAATGTTATGTCTAGAAAAAGTAAACTTGCAAAACTATTTATACCATCTGTTATTGGTTTAGCGGCTTCATTTAGTACTGCGGTTGTCAGTGCTGAGCAAACATATGTAAAAATAGGCACGGGAGGACAAACAGGTGTTTATTATGTTGCTGGTCAGTCTATATGTCGTCTAGTTAATAAAGGGACAGATGATCATGGTATTAAGTGTACTGCACCGTCAACAGGTGGTTCTGTTGCTAATATTAATGCTGTTCGTCAAGGTCAGTTAGATTTCGGTGTCGCACAATCAGATTGGCAGTCATATGCTTTATCGGGCACTAAGCATACTTCCTTTATTGAGCAAGGAAAATTTGAAGATTTACGTGCTCTATTTGGGCTTTATAGTGAACCATTCACTGTTGTTGCTCGCGCAGATTCAGGTGTAGAAACTTTTGATGATCTCGTTGGAAAACGTGTCAACCTTAGTAATCCAGGATCTGGTACTCGCGGTACAATGGAAATTATTATGGCAGAGAAAGGTTGGACGCAAGACACGTTCAAACTGGCTGCTGAGTTAAAAGTATCAGAGCAATCGCAAGCTTTATGTGACAATAAACTTGATGTGATCTTAGTGAATGTCGGGCATCCTTCTGGGGTTATTAAAGAAGCAACGACTTCTTGTGATACGAAAATAATACCTGTAACGGGCCCTGCTATAGACAAGCTTATTGCCGATAATGATTTTTACGCACCAGCGATTATTAAAGGGGGCCTTTATAACGGTAATGATACTGATGTAAAAACCTTTGGTAATGCAGCCACTATGGTGACCTCTGCAAAAGTTGATGACGAAGTTGTTTATCAAATGGTGAAAGCTGTATTTGATAACTTCAAAAACTTTAAGCGCTTACACCCCGCCTTTGCAAACCTAGATCCAAAAACAATGATCACTGACGGTTTATCTGCTCCATTACATGCTGGTGCTGTTCGTTATTATAAAGAACGTGGTTGGATGTAGTCTAACTATTTCATTAAGAGGTGCTTTTTGCATCTCTTTTTTATTTTAACTTTTCAGGAGCTTATATGATTAGTCCACCTAAACAGCCGACAGAAATGGATGATAAAGCACTTCAAGATATGGTCGCTGCAAATGATACTGGTGCACGTATTCCAAAGGGGTGGCAAGGAGCGGTATTACTTGGGACAGCACTAATATGGTCATTGTTTCAATTATGGATAGCATCCCCCCTCCCTTTTTATGATTGGCCAATTATTGGTAGCTTTGGTATTTTTAATGATACTGAAGTACGTGCAATCCATTTAGGGTTTGCGATTTTTTTAGCCTTTACTGCATTTCCTGCCACCTCTAAATCCTCGCAATATCGAGTACCTTTAAGTGATATGGTATTTAGTCTTATTGCTGCTTTTTGTGCTTCTTATCTATTCACATTTTACGACCAACTTGTAACACGACCTGGCTTACCTAATACACAAGACTTAGTTGTGTCTGTTATTGGTATTGTACTTTTGCTTGAAGCAACTCGACGGACACTTGGACCACCGTTGATGATTGTAGCTATTATCTTTTTAACTTATTCCGTAGCTGGTCCTTACATGCCTGAAATTATTGCTCACAAAGGCGTAACATTAAAAGAGCTTGTTAACCACCAGTGGCTAACTACTGAAGGTGTTTTTGGTATTGCTGTTGGGGTATCGTCTAATTTTGTTTTCTTATTTGTTTTATTTGGTGCTTTATTAGATAAAGCAGGCGCGGGTAATTATTTTATCCAAGTTGCCTTTTCTCTATTAGGTCATATGCGCGGAGGTCCTGCAAAAGCGGCTGTTGTTGCTTCTGGTCTCACAGGATTAATTTCCGGATCTTCTATTGCCAATGTAGTAACAACAGGAACATTTACGATTCCAATGATGAAACGTGTTGGCTTTTCTTCTGAAAAAGCGGGCGCGGTTGAAGTTGCTTCGTCCGTCAATGGCCAAATTATGCCACCAGTGATGGGAGCTGCTGCATTTTTGATGGTTGAGTATGTTGGTATCAGTTATGTTGAAGTGATTACGCATGCCTTTTTACCAGCATTAATATCTTATATTGCATTAGTTTACATTGTACATTTGGAAGCGCTTAAATTAGATATGCAGGGGTTACCACGTCGTAGTGCAGTTAAACCTTGGCATCTGCGTGTAATGGGCGTATTGACTGGATTTATGGTAACCGCTGTTATTGCTGCCGCTGTTTACTTCGGTATCGGTTGGATAAAACCGGCTTTTGGTGATTATGCTGGAATAATTATTGCCGTTTTGTTGAGTATTACTTATCTTTATTTACTACGCATTGCTTCTTCAGTTCCAGATTTAGTCATGGATAATCCTGATACGCAGATGCTGGAATTGCCTGAAGTTGCACCAACGGTTAAATCTGGATTACATTTCCTACTACCCGTTGTAGTACTGGTTTGGTGTTTGATGGTTGAGCGATTATCTCCTGGGTTATCAGCATTTTGGGCTACCATGCTAATGCTGTTTATTTTGATCACACAACGACCTATTATGGCTTTCTTTCGCCAACAACAAGATACTACTTCTCAATTACGTAGAGGTGGAGCAGAGCTGGTAGATGGCCTTATTGTTGGTGCGCGTAATATGATAGGGATTGGTATTGCGACGGCAACTGCAGGGATTATCGTGGGAGCGGTTTCGCAGACTGGGGTTGGTTCAGTATTAGCAGATCTCGTTGAAATATTGTCAATGGGTAACTTGTTATTAATGCTCATTTTGACTGCTGTTTTAAGCTTAATTTTAGGGATGGGCTTACCAACAACGGCTAACTATATTGTGGTTTCGTCATTATTAGCACCAGTGGTGGTTTTATTAGGTCAAGAATCTGGTTTGATCGTTCCACTCATAGCGGTTCATTTGTTTGTCTTTTATTTCGGTATTATGGCTGATGTGACGCCACCTGTTGGATTGGCATCTTTTGCAGCTGCTGCTGTTTCAAGAGGTAATCCTATTAAGACTGGTTTTGTCGCTTTTAATTACAGTTTACGTACTGCTGCATTACCTTTTCTATTTATTTTTAATACTGACTTATTATTAATAGATGTTACTTGGCTAGAAGGTGTGTTTGTTTTTATTGCAGCAACTATAGCTATCCTTATTTTTACTGCTGCAACTCAAGGATTTTTCCTTACTAAGAGCCGCTGGTACGAATCTTTATTGTTGTTATTGATTGCATTTTCATTATTTCGTCCAGGTTTTTGGATGGATATGATTGTTGCACCTTACCACCAATTAGCAGCCACTGAATTAGTGCAGCCAAAGTCTACTATTGAATCTGGTGCTGCAGTGCGTTTTTGGGTTGATGGAGTTGATGGTGTTGGTAATGAACGAACATTTCTTGTCACTATGACCTTAGGTCAAGGAGCTGATATTTCAGAGCGTTTAGCTGAAGTTGGCATTGAGCTAATCAATAAGGATGGAAAAATAATTGTCGATTATGTTGGTTATGATAGCCCAGCGGAACAAGCTGGTTTAACCTTTGATCAAGTGATTACCTTAGTAGAGACGCCGCAAGTTCAACCTATTAAACAACTTATTTATATTCCTACGTTTGCATTACTTGCTTTGGTAATGATTATTCAGCGCCGCCGTAAATGGTCATTAATACACAGTTAACTTAATAGATAACCTGACCTGCCAATGGTCAGGTTATTCATTTTCTAAAAAGGGTAAAAGTCATACTCATTAGTGTTATAGATTACTTAAGAGGTTTTATGCCAATCTACCAATAATTTAACGAGTTGTTCGCTAGCGCTGTTTTTCTTTTCACTCTCTCGGGTGAGCGCAGACCATGCTAGATCAAGCCCTTTTTGTCCAAGCTGAACACTACTAATTCGTTGCGATTCAATTGCTGCATTAACAGCCCACTTAGAGAGTATACTTACCCCTAAACCAGCACTAATTAGCTCGATGATTGCATCTGTCATTTCAACCACTTCGACTTGGTGTGGGATAACACCTGACGGTCGAATAAAGCGTTCATATTCAAAGCCTGGTAAGACCGTTTGGCTATAGGTGTAGTATTGAATATCTCTGAGGTCTTCGGGATTAATAAAAGCTTGGTGGCTAAGAGAATGAGCATAGGGAGTCACTAAGACAAGTTCATCCATAAAAAGAGGTGTGTTAAAAATACCGGGCGTGGCCAAGTAACCAGGTGCAATTACAATATCGACAGAGCTATGCTGTAAGCTTGAAATCGGATTTTGTGTAGCAGACGCGACTAATCTTAACTTGAGGTGACCTGCTTTCTGATTAACAAATTTAATAAAATCAGGTATCCAGTAATAACTGGAGTAAGAGGCAACGCCTAAACGAACTATTTGTTTTTCTAGGTGTGCATTTTGCTCAAAATCCGCTTCAGCACGTTCTAAGATTGGTAAGGTTTGTAATGCAACTTTTGTGATTAAACTACCAGCTGGCGTTAATTTTAAGCGCCGTCCTTCTTTTTCAAATAATTTTCCATCAATACGACGTTCTGCCTCAGCGATTCGATGGCTCAAGGCTGATTGACTAATACCGAGCGCATCTGCTGCTTGAGCGATACTGCCTAATTCAGAGAGTGCTTTAAGCATTTGCCAGTGTCTAATTTCTAGTTTCATAAAGAGGCCAAATTATTAAGTTAATACATGAATATAATGCATGTATAAACATTATAATTCACTTATATATTAATGTAGTTTCGAGTATTGTCTAGCTCATCAAATACGCATATAAACGAATATAGTCTGTTTACAGTCTTAAAAAAGAATGGAATACGATGAGACAAGCAAGGGGAGTTAAATTACAAATGAGCGGAGCAGTGATGGTTTTACTCGCGGCTATAGGGTTTGGTTTTAATCCACTTTTTGCCCAAATTCTATTTACTCAAGGTATGTCAGTAGAAGTTGTTACTCTTTGTCGTTTTATATTACCTGGCGTTGTTTTGTCATTCTATCTGCGAGTACCTTCAGTATTATGGCCAGAAGTTGGCCGTATGCTTATTATTGGTTTTGCTAATGCTTTAGGAGTATTGGCTTACTTCTATGCTTTGCAGAATTTAACTGCAGCTAGCGCTATATTGATATACTACACTTATCCATTTTTCTCCCTATTGATTGGTGTTCTGATCTTCAAACGATCGTTAAGCGTCAATGCTCTATTGTCTGCAGCCTTAGTATTAATAGCTGCTTCATTGGTAATAGAACCTTCGGAGCTATCTATGGAGTCAAAGTGGGCATTATTGGGCTGTTTTTTAGCTCCTATGGTTTTTGCTTTTCAAATACAATACTTAGCTAAACCTAAGCAGAATTTAATGGCGCTTAGTCGAGTAGCTTGGAGCACGCTAGGTCACTTAATTGTTCTCATTCCACTGGTGATGTATACCTCTCCTAAGGTGATCCTCCCTCATGAGATAAATGCTTGGTGGGCTTTATTAGGTTTAGCATTTATTGCCGCAGCCTTACCTCAATACTTGTTTGTGATAGGGGCCGTTAAAACCAAGCCTGAAGTTATTGCTGTGTTAGGGGCAGTTGAATTAATCGTTGCAATGCTTTCTTGTGCTGTATTTCTCGATCAACCCCTAACTAGGCTTGATATAACTGCGATGCTATTAGTTATTATTGCACTTGGAATACGACAGCCTAAAAAGGCTGTAATAACGTTTGAATCTGAGCAAAAATCCCGAGAATATATTGAGTTAGTTTAAACCCATTTAAGAGATAGTTCCGTTACCAATCAAAGTGTTTTAACCAGTGTTGTTTACTCGTTACCAAAACAGCCGTAAAAAGATAATACCGTTGAAATCGCTAATATTTTTAGTTTATTTTTCAGGTGTTAAGCTGTGGATTAATAGTAAAGTTGACACTTTACTGCCGAATAATTTGTTGAACTTATTTTGTTTATCACTCTTTTCCTAAAAGTAAATCTAATGCTACTTACCTCATTTCTTTTCAATATTTTTAAACATTTAGGTTACCGTTTTATTTAATAAATAAAATATATCTACCAGTAGCAATTATCCTTCTAATAATGTTATGTTATAACGTATCTATTTTGGTTTGAATATTATTAACAAATAGTATTTAAACTGGGCAAATGAAGTGAAGGATAATCTATGAGTCTTAATACAGTTGTTAAAGGTGATGTGGTTGAGTCTCTATTACCATTACCAATCGATAAGCAATCAAGTGTATTAACTGATATCTACCAACCAGAAAACAATATCGCGATCTGGCAACGCACATTACCAATAGAGATGACAACTTCTATTCATGAAATGTTACAAGTCAGTAAACCATTGGCGCTCGTTAAATACGTGACACCTGATGATGTAGCAGAATGGATCAGATATAAACTTGATGGCTATGCTTGTGCAAATGCTTTGAGTGACGATATTGCATTAATTGTCGATATGTTCTGCTGTTTATTTGAGACCAAAGAAGCTGGGTTGCGGCTGACGACATTAGATAAAGCGATGTGTCCGAAATTTCATGTTGATCAAATACCATGTCGTTTAGTGAGTACTTATGCTGGCACAGCAACAGAGTGGTTAGAGAATCATCACGTAGATCGCAGCCAATTAGGCACAGGCAATAAGGCAAGTCATTCTGATAATGATTTTACGATGCAACGTATGCAGTCAGGTGATGTTGCTTTATTAAAGGGGAGTGGTTGGGAGGGCAATGAAAATATGGGGTTAGTGCATCGCTCACCTGCTTTAAAGTTAAATGAAAAACGATTATTACTCACTTTGGATATAGTGTGATCTCATGAGTGAATTTGATGCCATCATTGATTATGTAGAGCAAAGCTGTAAAACACGCGGTAAAAAACTAACGCCAAAGCGTAAATTAGTTTTACAGACACTGCTGCATGCTAACAAAGCACTTTCTGCCTATGAATTGTTAGATTATTGCCAAACTCATTTCAAGCAGGCTATGCAGGTTATGACAATTTATCGTACTTTAGACTTTCTTGAACAAGAACTCTTTGTGCATAAGTTAACAGTATCTAACCAATATGTCGTTTGTTGGCACATTCTTTGCGAAGATGAGCATGGTACTCCGCAGTTTTTGATCTGTGCAAAATGTAACAAAATCAATGAACAAATAATTGATCCTCAAATGATGATAGGGCTTAAATCAAACGCCCAGCAAGAAGGTTTTACTGTGGTTAATTCACAGATTGAAATCAACGATATATGCGATCAATGTGTTGAATAAAGTGCTTCAGACCTGCCTTTAAACTATTTCTTATATTATTTCCTCAAAGGAGTGTGAAAACTTATGTCTGCGACATTAATTAAAAATGCCCACGTGGTTAATGAAGGCTCTATTACCTACACAGATGTACGTATTGTTGACCAACGTATTGAGCGTATCGCGGTTAATATAGAAGCAAAATCAGGTGACCAAATTATTAATGCTGAGGGCGCTTTCTTATTGCCTGGGATGATTGATGACCAAGTGCATTTCCGTGAACCAGGTTTAACTCATAAAGGAACGATTGCTAGTGAGTCACGAGCTGCGGTTGCTGGTGGTATTACTAGTTATATGGAGATGCCTAATGTTAACCCTGCAACAACTACCATAGCGGCATTGGAGCGTAAGTTTGATATTGCAGAACAAAGCTCATTGGCTAATTATTCATTTTATCTAGGAGCAACTGAAGATAACCTAGAGCAAATCAAGTTATTAGACCCTCGCAAACATTGTGGTGTAAAAGTATTTATGGGCGCTTCAACGGGAGATTTATTAGTTGAAGATCCACAAGCGTTAGAAGCTATTTTCCGTGATGCACCGGTGCTGATTGTGACGCACTGTGAAAGTGGTGCTGTTATTAAAGCAAACCAAGAAAAATTATTAAGTAGTAAAACGCAATTTGCTATAGATGATCACCCTGTATTACGAGATGAGCATGCCTGTTATGCTTCTTCTTCATATGCAGTTGAATTAGCGAAAAAATATAATAGCCAACTGCATGTATTACATATTACCAGTGCAAAAGAGCTCGCATTGTTTGAAGCTGGGGCGATTGATAACAAATCTATTACAGCAGAGGCCTGTGTACATCACCTTTGGTTTAGCGAGAAAGATTACGCTGTATTGGGCAACCAAATAAAATGTAACCCAGCCATTAAAACAGAGCATGATCGCAATAGTTTATTAGCAGCATTAAAGACAGGGCAGATTGATATTATTGCCACTGATCATGCGCCGCATACTTGGCAAGAAAAACAAGTCCCTTATGAACAAGCACCAGCGGGTTTGCCTTTAGTTCAACATGCTTTGTTGAGTTTATTTGATCAAGTGAAACAGGGGAAAATGACCCTACCGCAGATTGTTGAAAAAACAGCACATAATCCAGCTATTCGTTATCGTATTCAAGATCGTGGCTATATTCGTGAAGGTTATTATGCTGATTTAGTATTAGTTGATAGTAAAGCTGGTACTTTAGTGACTAATGAAAATAGTTTGTATCACTGTGCTTGGTCACCTTTTGCTGGGCACCGTTTTTCTGCTCAGATTGAGAAAACGTGGGTGAATGGTTGTTTAGTCTATGCCGACCAACAAGTGATTGAGCACTCCTCTGCTGCGATGCGTTTAGCATTTGCAGGTTAGTGAGATTGGTATTAGGCTTCTAGTTAAGCTAAATCAGTATGTTAAGGAAAATTTTTAATGAACGACAGCGTAGTAATATCGATACAGTACAGGGGTCAATAATGAGCTCTACTAAACAACCCATTTTAGGAGTACCAACTAATATTATTACGGGGTTTCTTGGGGTGGGGAAAACCTCTGCTATTCTCAATCTTATTAAAAATAAGCCTCGAAATGAACGCTGGGCTGTCTTAGTGAATGAGTTTGGTGAAATTGGTGTTGATGGTAGTTTAATGCAGGGCGAATACAGTGAAATGCAACAAGTTTATATTCGAGAAGTGCCTGGTGGTTGCATGTGTTGCGCTGCCGGTCTACCGATGCAAACTGCGCTTAATCAATTATTATTAAAAGCAAAACCAGATCGTTTATTGATTGAGCCCACTGGATTGGGACATCCTAAGGAAGTTTTACAGGTGCTTTCTACCGCGTATTATCGCGATATTTTACAACTTCAGCATAATATCACTCTAGTTGATGCCCGTAATTTATCAGATACTCGGTATACTGAGCATGAGACGTTTAACCAACAAATTGCAATTGCTGATGTTGTCGTGGGTAATAAGCAGGATCTTTATCAAGTAGGTGATGCTGATAGGTTGCAAGATTACGTAGTAAAAATAGCGGGACCGAGTACAAAAGTTGTTTTTTCTGAACATGGCTCATTCTGTTTAACTGAGTTGGACAGTGCGATATTTGTTGAGCAATCTTTGCCTGGTCACCATCATACTAATAACAAACCGCTTGCATCAGAAGCGGCTATGCCGAACAGTGGTGTCATTAAAGCAGTTAATAAAGGTGAAGGTTTTTGCAGTATTGGCTGGCGTTTCGCTGCGACAAAAATATTTGATCACAAACAGTTGTTGTCATTATTTTCTACGTTGAAAGTGGAACGTATGAAAGCGGTGTTAATTACTGACAAGGGTATTTTGGGTTACAACCTTACTGGCGATGGATTAACTGAAACACCATTAGAGGAATGCCGGGAAAGTCGTATTGAGCTAATTGCTGAACAATTCGATGAATTATTTGAAAAGCAGTTACTTAACTGTATCCGTTAGTGATTCTTTCGAAAAATTACCTATAGATTATTATTACTAATAAGTACTTCATCGTTATTTAAATAAGAAACTTCAGACATTTGGTTGAAGTTTCTTTGTATCTCTCATCTTATCTTTTTTGTTTTATTTTTATTTATAGCAAGCTAATTTGCTTAGTGATCATCTCACTTAGTTGATTTAAGCCTTGTGTAAGGGCGAACACTAGTTGATCGTAGCCTGATTCTTGTAATGGCATGTTGATTTGAAAGTTGTCACTTTTTATTAAGTTGCCTTGCCCGTCAATCAGTAACCATTCACCACTTAATTCAGCGTCACCAGTGAAGACACCATTAAATTTAGAGAAATGAATTTGCAGGCTAGGTTGGTTCGTTAACTGTATTGATGCATTGCGCTCTATTGGCCAAAATGTACCTTGATTAGTACGTAAATTAGTCACCATTCGTTGATTAATTTGTTCGGATATTTGATGTGCCCAACGATTATGCTTTGCTAATACAATTTTAGTATCTGACACTCTATAGACTAAACTAGCTTGGTCTAGGTAGGTATCTAAGTTAGTGCTTACTAGTAGCATAGGTAAGCTATTATTTGCTATTGCCGCTGTAGTATTTTCAGGTAATAAAAAAAGTGAGTTTTGTTGCTCTACATTAGAGCTACAACCAGCGATAAATATAACAAGTATTAATAACCACTTTTTCATTAGTTTGCTCTCTTAGTTGGCATTGGGTCTGTCACTTGGTCTTCACCAAAAATGAGTGAGTTTGGCTTATCGTTAATTTGCTTTAAGACGGGTTGTAGCTCAAGCATGACTTTTTCAACTTTGTCGAGCGTTTGCTGCAAGTCGTTATACATGACAGAGTTAGGGCTGAAACCCGCTAGTGTTTGTTGCAGTTGTTGTAAGCTAGTCTGTACATCTGCTGGTATTGCTTGCACCTCTTTTTGTGAGATTATCTCATTGAGTTTATCGAAGGTGTTGTTAGCAGACGTTAAGGTCTGATTTAAAGAATCCATTGTTTTAGTCATTGACCCTGCTACTTCATTTAAAGGAATATCATTAAACTTATCCATGAATGATGATATTTGTTGCTGAATCATGGCCAGTCCTCCTTTTTTGGTGGGGAAAACGTCGTATTCACCTACTTTAGTTATCTTGAAATCGGGATTTGGCGTGTCGAATTCTGTATCAATAAAGAGCGCTCCTGTTAATAAATTGCCACTTTTCAATTGGCCTTTAAGACCACTTTTAAAGTGTTTCTCAATGGTTTCTCGAAAATTACTCAAAGACAAGTTACGATCAGCATTAAATAATCTACCAAGCTCAATTTTGATTAATACTTGGATCTTCACCGATGAAGTATCGCCTTGAGGTACCATCATGTCGTAAGGGGCTTGTAATACTGTTCCTATGCGAATGCCGCGATATTCAACAGGCGCGCCAACCGTTAAGCCTCGAATCGTTTCATCAAACTCCATAATGAATTTCACATACTGTTTATAAAGCCCGTTCTGTACTTGTTCATAGTTATCAAAGAGAGGCAATTTTACCACATCACTAGCAAAGGGAGTGCCCGCTCTTTCGCCTGAAGGAATACCAAAAGTAACGCCACCAGAGACCAAGCTTTGTAATGAATCCACTTGTACTTTAATGCCATCCGCATTGAGTTGTACATCAACGCCTGAAGTTAACCAAAACTGTGAGCCAGAAAGCAATAGATCATCATAGGGTTCAAATATAAATAGCTGATATAAGGCTTTTTTAGTTTTTAAATCAAAAGAGGTCTTTTCTACCCGGCCAACAGTGAACCCTTGATAAGAAACGGGATCGCCGACGCTGAGTTTCCCTGCACTATTATGGCTTAAGATGACTCGTTTTCCTTTACTACCTAAAGGGGCTACAGGAGGAAGGTCTAATGCTTCAAAAGTGAGCTTTTTAGTTTTAGAGTCACCAGGCTGTATTTGGATATAAGCACCAGACAAAATGGTCTCTAAACCAGAAATACCCTCGCTACCTACTCGTGGTTTAACCACCCAAAATTGGGTTTTATCATTGAGCATTCTTTCACTATCTTTACTCATTTGTGCCGTTATCTCGATGTGGTCGTAATTCTCACTAAGTGTTACAGCAGTGACCATACCAACTTTCACATTTAAAGATCTAATTTCGGTTTTTCCTACTTTAATCCCTTCTGCTGTTGGCATGATGATGGTGATTTCTGTACCTTTGTTATTTACATATTGAAATAACATCCATGCACCAATAAGCAGGGCCAATATTGGAATGATCCATATTGCAGATATCTTTTTCTGTTTTTTTATTGTTGCTTGTACTGGAGTCTCATCGCTCATTATTGGTTATCTCTTTTAATCATTTATTGGTTGAGTATATAGCGCTGCTTTATTGACGCTTTTTGGCGTTATATTGTTGGTGTTACGCCACAACATACGAGAATCAAATTTCATTGCTGAGAGCATAGTGAATATCACAACTGCTGCAAATGAAAGGGCTGCTGGACCAGGGTAAATAGACATCAGCTTTTGTAATTGAACTAGTGCCACTAATATTGCTACTACAAAAATATCAATCATTGACCAACGTCCAATAAATTCAGTTATTCGATATATTTTTAATTTTTTAATTGCATCGCTCTCAGGTAAGTTGTTCAGCGTTTTCGCTGTAATAAATAACCATGCTAATGCAAATATTTTAATTAATGGGATAAACACACTAGCAATAAAGATGATTGCCGCCACTGGATATGAGCCTAATTGCCATAGAAGAATAACCCCTTCTATAATTGTCGATGGGCTAGTTGATCCTAGACTAACGGTATACATCATCGGGTATAAGTTGGCCGGGAAATAAAAGATGATGGCTGTGATTAATAAAGCCCATACTTTTTGTAGATTAGCATCCATATCAAAATGATGAAGTGGTGTGTCGCATCTTATACAAGTCTGTTTCTGAGTTTGGTCATTAGGGTTGATTTGATGACAAATATGGCAGCTGAGATGCGTATTAGAATGGTGAGTATCACCCAGATAATTTTGTTTAACCGGTTTACCGGGAATAAGTTGTTGCCAAAGCCAGCTCTTATCAACAATCGCCACACATTTAACGACTAAAACGGCGTAAATACAGAAAGTAAAAAATGAGTATCCAAGGCTGATTTCAGCAAGTGAGGCTATTTTAACCAAGCTGACTAAAACACCAAGTAGAAATACATCAACCATTAACCATGGCTCAATCATAAATAGCAATTTACACAGGTTCTTAATCACCTTTCTAGGCTTATGGCTCATTGTAGTTGGTGGTTGCTTCGTTGCCTTAAAATAAAGGTATAACATCAAACTGATATATAAGCCTGGTAAGATAATCACCGTACTTAATAATAAAAAGGCTAGAAGTGTATTTTGATATTCACCCAGCATCTGGGCCGCTTGTAGCAAGTGAATCTCTTGGGTTAACCCTTGTACTGAGAAGGACATAAAAGGAAAAGAGATACTTAATGTCAACATAACTAAGCAAGCAGAAGCGAAAGCTACCGCTTTTTGATGAGGAAATGCAATTTTTTGTATCAGCAGGTGTTCACATCTAGGACAATGTGCTTTTTGATTCTCGTGTAATTCAGGAATAGCGACAACTAACCCGCATTCTTCACAGGAGATCATTAAGTTCGTATCTGTCGAGCTTATTGCAGTAGTCACGTAATTAATATCTTCGCTATTATGAATAAAGAACTGAATAATGCTGGTGGATTATATAATAAGCATTATGAAAAGAGCTATTTTTGATAATAGCAGATGTTTTTTTGTACATCTATGCGAAGCCAAAAGTAATCTAAAGGCATTTATAGAGTTTAACGGTTACTTAACCAGTTGATCGAAACTAGTTATGTCTCAAGCTGTGAAAGAAGAAGTAGAATGAGCATGACTCATTTGAAATGATCAATATTGAATTAATAAAAACAATAACTTATTTGTTAAGTATTAAAACTCTCCTATATTTATTTAAGTAAATATCATTACTTCGTTTAAAAAAGACAGAATAGAGGTAATATCACTATAAACTAACCATATAGATATACTAAATTGGTTGATATTCAATCTATTCTTTGTGGTAGGTAATCTCACAAACTACTTAACTTTACATTTTAGGACCCATAATGGCTATTTCGATCGGATTTAAACAACGAATAATATTGGCATCGACACTTTTGTTAGGTGCGTCTTTATTAGTTTCAAATTGGGTGTCGTATAGTACGACTCGGGCAGAAAGTGTAGCTGAAGTAGAAAGAAATTCTTACGCAGTTTTAAAGAAGGTTAAAGAAGATATCAACGCGTGGTTGCAAAGTAGTGAGGTAGTGATCACGAGTGCAAAAAAATTATTAAATAGTAATGATACAGCTAAAAAAGAAGAAATTGCTAAGTTACTGGTAGCTTCAACTCCTTTAGATGCGGTTAACTTTGCTGACCAACAAGGCCTTACCGTAGGCAATGCAGGTGTTATTGATAATTATGATGCGACTCAAGAAGAGTGGTATCAAGATGCAAAAAGAGCAAATAAGTTAATTATTACTGATATTTACTTTGATAAAGGTATCTCTGATAAATATATGTTTAGCTTTTTAGACGTTGAAAATAACGGGGTAATTGGTGGAGATATATTTTTAGCAGCGGTTGACCATTTTATCAAAGATATTGACTTTAAAGGTGCTGAAATTAGTATTTATGATGCAGATGGAGGTTTAATTAGCACTTCTGGAAATGGTAAGTTTGGCGATCGAATGGTTGATAAAGCATTGGAGCGACAAGTACTAACGACTGATAATGGTAAATTCTTTTATCAAAAAGGGAGTCATCAGCAGCAAGCAGTTTTTTCTGATTTAACATTACTTGGCGGTAAAAAATGGCATATTGTCATGGATATTGATGAGTCGATTGTCTATCAATTTTTAGATGATCAACTTAGCTCGGCGATTATCACTGCTGCGATATTAATATTAGTGACGATTATTTTACTGTGGCTAACTTTAGCCAAGGTTTATAAACCAATTATTTCATTAAAAGAAAGAATTGGTAGTCTAGCTCAGGGAGAAGGCGATCTTACACAACGTTTAGACGTTAAAGGAAATGATGATCTTGCGCAAATAGCAATGGATGTGAATTCCTTTATTAGCCAACTGCAATCTATGTTAATTGATGTGCTAACTTCCTCTGCTGAAATATCAGAAGAAATCAAACAACTTAAACAAGCATCGCTCGCGAATACACAGTCGTTGAAAATGCATTCTGATGAAACAAATCAAGTGGTAGCTGCGATTACCGAAATGAGTGCTTCAGCTAATGCGGTGGCTGACAACGCAAGACAAACAGCTTTAAGTACACAGAAAACAAGCGATGAAGCATTAGTATCAAAAGAACTTGTTCAAACATCTTCTGAAAGTGTAAGGATGCTTGTTACTGAGGTTGATACAGCTTCAGAGCGCATTAATACTATGAACGAAAATACACAGGAGATTGTATCGGTATTAAGTGTTATTGGTGCTATTGCCGATCAAACTAACTTACTTGCTCTAAATGCAGCGATTGAAGCTGCGCGTGCAGGTGAGCAAGGTCGAGGATTTGCCGTGGTTGCTGATGAAGTTCGCTCGTTAGCAGCAAGAACCCAAACCAGTACCGCTGAAATTAATGAAATACTGTTAAAATTAACAAGTGATGCTGGGCTGTCAGTTAAAGCAATGGAAGTGACAAGAGAGAGCTGTCAAAGCACGACTGATAATACGATACGCGTGGGGAGTGGCTTAGATGCAATGGTGGGATCTATTATAGAAGTAAATGAGTTAAGCTCACAAATTGCTACTGCTGCCTCAGAACAAAGTACGGTTGCAGATGAAATCAGTCGCAATATGTCATCAATCCAAAATATGGTGAATGATTTAACCGAAAATGGCCAGTTAACAACAAACAGTACAGAAAATTTAGTAACTGCAAATCAACAACTTGCTGCATTAGTGAGTCGCTTTAAACTAAATTAATCTCAATGCTGGATAAAAAAGTGAGTTAATACAGATCCCTTTTATAAAAATCATAAAAGGGATTTTTGCTATTCACCAACGGTCAAAGCATTTTAACTGTTCTCTTTATAGTCTTTAGCAACCCTTAGCATGTTCATTTTTATTATATTGTCTACTTTTCCCTCGCAATTTGGTAATTTATGTCTAAATGAATTGATGAGAATATTTATGCATAAAGACCAACTGACTTTTAATAATATGATCACCTATGGTATTGCTGATTTAATTCTATCTATTGGCGATCCAGCTTTTTTTGACAAGTTAACCTACTTGTTAAAATCTGCAGCGAGCTTTGATGATTATGTTATTTTAATTTACCACCCTACAGAGTCGCCGACAGTCTTAAATTCTTCCTTTGCAACTGATGAAATGGCGGTGTGGGATCGTTATCTAGCAGGAGCTTACTTATTGAGCCCATTTTATAATTATGGGGTTAATCAGGGAAAAGAAGGTTTTGTTACGTTAGATGAAATTGTGCCCGATGATTTTTATCAAAGTGCATATTATGAGGATTATTTTCGTCAATCTAAATTGGTGGATGAGACCTGTTTTGCCGTACAAGGCGCAGACGATAATGTATACCTGTTGTCTTTAGGGAGAACTAAAACCTTATCTAAATTCAGTGACCGTATGTTAGTAAGGTTAAGAGAGTTATATCCTATTTTTAGCTCTGCAGTGAAAATGCATGATAAGACACAACATTTACCAGACCGTCATTCTCATGTTCAAATAAAGGAATATATTGAACAGTTTGGTATGGATGTATTGACTCCTAGAGAGCATGAAGTCACGTTATTATTGATTCGGGGCTACTCCAGTAAAGAAGCAGCACGTTTGCTTAATATCTCCTCTGAAACCGAAAGAGTACACCGTAAAAATATCTATACCAAGCTGCAAGTAAACTCTCAGCATGAGCTATTAGCCAAGATATTTGACGATATTGTAAACCTCACTCCAAATTAATTTTTGCTTTAAGTATGTCTATACCGCAATTGGGTAATAGCGCTCAGTAGTTTCTCTCTCTATGATAATTTTAACGATTATCAAGGTAGCAGATACTGATGGCACAAATACAAATTAAACCAGAAAGATTACTTTCATTTATCACTGAAATGGCAAATATTGGTGGTACACCTAATGGCGGGTGTAACCGCCAAGCGCTTACCGAAGAAGATCGCATCGGTCGTACTTTATTTCTTAACTGGTGTAGTGAGATTGGTGGTGTTGCTCGACTTGATAGCATGGGTAATATCTTTGTTCATTTCAAAGGAACAGATACCACAAAACTCCCTGTATTAATGGGCTCGCATTTAGATACTCAACCTTCTGGTGGTAAGTTTGATGGTGTTTATGGTGTGCTTGCTGCATTAGAAGTGATGTCTTCGTTACATGATCAAAACATAACTTTGACACACCCTGTTGAAATTGTGGTGTGGAGTAACGAAGAAGGATCTCGATTTAGTCCTGCTATGTCAGGCTCTGGTGTTTTTGCTGGTAAATTATCACAATCGACACTTTATCAATCTGTTGATGACCAAGGCGTTAGTTATCAACAAGCT
This sequence comes from Psychromonas sp. KJ10-5, assembly GCF_055808325.1. Classification (NCBI taxonomy): domain Bacteria; kingdom Pseudomonadati; phylum Pseudomonadota; class Gammaproteobacteria; order Alteromonadales; family Psychromonadaceae; genus Psychromonas; species Psychromonas sp. KJ10-5. The sequence continues at coordinate 3,457,156 of NZ_CM147864.1, forward strand.
CTTATTACCACAGAGCAGCTTGGTGAGTTGCCATGCCAATCTTTTCCCTTTGCTGCAGCATTAGAGCTCCATATCGAACAAGGTCCTATTCTAGAAGCTGAGCAAAAAAGCATTGGTATTGTGACTGGTGTGCAAGGGATGAACTGGTATCAAGTTACTATTTCTGGTGAAACTACCCATGCAGGGCCTACACCAATGTCAATGCGTAAAGATCCAGTGCAAGGGTTGCATGCCATGTTACCCAGTTTATACGCTAAAGTCGCAGAGTATGGCGAACAAGCTAGGATCACCATAGGTAAAATTACCACTATCCCATCCTCTCCAAACACTGTCCCGGAACAGGTTATTTTTACACTTGATTTAAGACATCCAGAGCAAAGCATACTAGATAAAATGTCAGAAGAGGTGTTAAGTCTTTGCCAGCAGGTTCCTTCTCTCTTAGGTTCACAAGTTGATGTGTTATGGCAATCTCCTGCGGTTGTATTCGATGCTCGCTGTATTGATGTAGTAACACAAGCAGCTGAGCAGTTGTCTTTAACTGCAATGCCGATAGTTTCTGGTGCAGGCCATGATTCAGTTTATTTATCTACCGTTGGACCTACTGGAATGATTTTTGTGCCATGTAAAGATGGCATTTCCCATAACGAAAAAGAGCATGTTGAACCTGAGCATTTAATCGCTGGTGGTAATGTTCTATTGCATAGCTTGATGCAATTAGCACAATAAAAGGAAGGATAAAATGGATAATTTATTAAGTCGCCGTCAAGTCAATGGCGGAACAACTGCGTTAACTGATTGGGGAATTACTTCTGAAACAGGACGCTTAAAAGAAGTACTAGTTGGGGCCATTGACCATTTTGAATGGCGTTCAGGTAACTCAACATCTCGACGTCACATGGAGGCAGGCGAGCGTTATGATTTAAATGTCGCCAAAGCACAATATAACGAAATGCTTGATGTTTACCGTGAAACTGGGGTGAATGTGCATTTTTTAAATGCTAAATCAGAGCAGCCGTATTCTATTTATGCTCGAGACTCATCTGTGATGACGCCATGGGGACCGATTATTAGTCAAATGTACAGTCCTTGGAGGCAGAGTGAGTGGTTAACGGTTTTAGAGTTTTATACCAAGAAAAATATCCCTATTTTTGATGTTGTGACTGCTGGGAATTTTGAAGGTGGTGACTTTATGTTGATTGAACCCGGTGTAGTGCTTTGTGGCTATTCAGGAGAGCGCACTAATGAGGCTGGGATGAATCAGGTAAAAGGCTGGTTTGAGAAAGAGGGGTGGGAATTCCAAGGAATTAAATTTGATCCTCACTTTTTACATATGGATGTTCAGTGCGTCATGGTTGCTGAGAAATTAGCGGCAGTATGTACTGCTGTTGCGCCAGATAGCTTATTGAAATGGTTAAAAAGTAAAAACATCGACATTATTGATATTCCCTACAAAGAGGCGATGGAGCTAGGTTGTAATATCGTGTCGTTAGGTGATGAAAGAGTGTTAATTCCATCGGATAGTTTGACCTTAAGAGATCAATGTAATGCGCGTGGATTAAGCGTTTTTGATCCTGATATTTCGATGATTACTAAAGGTGGCGGTGGTGTACATTGCATGTGCCAAGCTTTGAAAAGAGATTAAAAAAATAAACATTAATATTGGATAGGTGAAAAGATGGATCTCGCATTATATCGAACATTATGGGGTGTGACAGAGCCGATCACTGATTTAGCTGATAAGTTACGTGAAGCTGGATTTGATGGTGTCGAAGGTAGGATCCCTAACGATCCTGATACCAGAGAAGCATTTAAACAAGCGTTAACAACAACGGGTTTAGATTATATCGCGATTATTTTTACTGGTGGTGATGTTATTCCTGATCAAAGTAAAACAGTGGATGACCACTTACAAGTGTTAGCTGAGCAGTTAGAGTATGCGAAAGAGCTTGGTGCTCAATTTGTTAATGTATTAGCGGGAAATGACCGTTGGCCAATGGTAACTCAAGTTGAGTTTTTTAATAAAGCGGTCGCGATAGCAAAACAAGCTGGTATTACTTGTAGCTTCGAAACACATAGAGGGACTTCTCTTTATAGCCCTTGGGTAACGCTTGAGTTAATGACAAAAGTGCCTGATATGTTATTCACTATGGATATTAGCCATTGGATTCTAGTATGTGAACGTTTACTAGATAGACCAGAAGATGACTTGTCAGCTTTCTTAAATCGTGTCTTTCATTTACAAGCTAGAGTAGGGTATGACCAAGGGGCGCAAGTTCCCCATCCTGCTGCACCAGAATATCAAACAGCGTTAGCATTTCATCAAAACCTATGGCAACAGGTTTGGAAAAATCATCAAGCACAAGGCCGTAAAATCACCACAATGACTACTGAGTTTGGCCCTGATGGCTATTTACACCACCTGCCTTTTACTGATGTGCCTGTCGCTGATTTATGGTCGTTGAATGATTGGATAGCCAAGGAAGAAAGAGCACATTTTTCTCGCTTTAAACGATCATTGTAAATAAAGCATATAACTAATTAACGGATTTGAAGGGCTTAATATGAACACTCAAAAAAATACATTCACCAGCATTCCCGTGATCGATGTCTCTGGATTATTTAGTGATGATAAAAAGCAGCGTGAAGTAGTTGCACAAGAAATGGGTAAAGCTGCTGCCGAAGTTGGCTTTTTATATGTTACTGGTCATGGTATCCCGAAAGATAAAATTGCCAATTTACGTCAGGCTGCGAAACATTTTTTTAGCCAACCATTTGATACAAAAATGCAACATTATATTGGTGATTCTAAAACGCATAAAGGTTTTGTTCCGGAAGGAGAAGAAATTTACGGTACCGGTAAACCCGATAACAAAGAAGCCTACGATGTTGGTTTTCCAGCACCTAAAAACAACCCTTACGTATTGAATAACACACCATTAATTGGTGAAAATGAATGGCCAGCGTTAGCTAATTTTCGTGAGCCTATTTTAGATTATTACAGCACTCTGTTTGCGTTAGGTAGAAAACTCTTTTCTGGTTTTGCTTTAGCGTTAGGGTTAGCAGAAAACTACTTTGACAGTATGGTGACTTGTCCACCAGCTAAGTTACGTTTAATACATTATCCATATGATGAAAATGTAGTAGATCGTCCAGGTATTGGTGCACACACGGATTATGAATGTTTCACCATGTTATTAGCAGATCAACCTGGGTTGGAAGTATTAAATGATGATGGAGTCTGGGTAGATGCTCCTCCCGTAACTGTAGAGGGTGAAGAGGCGTTTGTGATTAATATTGGCGATATGTTAGAGGTGTTAACCGCTGGTCGATTTGTTGCAACTTCACACCGAGTAAGAAAAGTCGCACACGAACGTTATTCATTTCCGCTGTTTTTTGCTTGTGACTACGACACACTTGTTAAGCCGTTACCGCAATTTGATGATGGTGAAAGTGAATATAAAGAGCTCAGTATTGGTGAACATATGTATAGCCAAGCGTTACAAACTTACCGTTATTTACGAGAGAAAGTAGCAAAGGGGGAGTTGTCATTGCCAGAGCGAGCAACAGGCGTAGCCACCTTTGGACATTTAAAGAAACAGAAAGCATAGCAATATCAAACTTAATTAAAACTAATTTTTTAACAAGGAGAATACTTATGGAAAAGGCAAAAAAATTACTTACAACAACACTGATTGCAGCGGCAATAGCGACAAGTTCAGCTAGTGCAATGGCGGCATCAACTCTCTCTGAAGGTAAGTTAACAGTTGGCATGGAGATCACTTATCCACCATTTGAATCCTATGAAGGGGACAAAGTGGTTGGATTTGACCCAGAGTTAACGGCGTTACTTACCAATAAAATGGGAGTGGGTTATGAATTCAGTGATAATAAGTTTACTGGGCTAATTCTCGGCTTAAGTGCGAATAAGTTCGATGCCGTTATTTCAGGTATGTATATCATTCCAGATCGCCTTAAAAAAGCGGATGCTATTCCCTATGCGAAAACTGGTGCTTCAATTATGGTGCCTAAAGGTAGTGATATTCAACCTAAAACCGGTGAAGATTTATGTGGTGTTAAAGTGGGCCTCCAACAAGGAACTACTTGGGTTAAGACTTTAAATGATTTATCCACTTCATATTGCGTAGAAAATGGTCTTAAACCTATCATCGTTCAAGAATTTCCTACTGCACCTGAAGTAACGCAAGCAATGATGTCTAAAAATGTACAAGCGCAATTGGAAATTGCTGGTGCGGCAACCATGTTTGTAGAGCGCACTAAAGGACGTGTTCAAATTAGCTCAGATACGCTTGTTTTCCCTCAGACTTTAGGTATTTACATCAAAAAAGGTAATGAAGAGTTAAAAGCAGAACTAGAAAAAGCGATGGCTGAGATTAAAGCCGATGGGTCGTACGAACAGTTGATTATCAAATATGAATTAACTCCTGTCACTGAGTGATCAGAAAGCGTTATGGTCAAGCACCATAACGCTTTTCTATTATATTTTTTAGTATTGGCTAGAAGCAGTGTACTTCTAGAGGAGTTATTATGAGTTTAGATTGGCAGTATTTTTTCTCTCTGTTTACCATGTCTGCTTTCTACGAAGCCTGTGTTGTGGTGATTGTATTAAGTATTTTAGCTTGGGTAATTGGTGCGGTATTAGGTTTCATCATCGCCTGTGGTAAGTTATCTGAAAAACGGTGGTTATCGGTACCCACATCGTTGTTTATTTGGTTTTTCCGCAGTGTGCCTTTACTAGTTGTTTTGGTGTTTGTTTATAACATGCCGCAACTTTTTCCATCTACAGGTGCGTTCTTAGGTGTGCCTTTCTTTGCTGGTTTGGTGAGTTTAGTGGTGACCGAAGCGGCTTATATGGCTGAAATCCATCGTAGTGGTTTGCTGTCTGTGGCAAAAGGTCAAAAAGAGGCGGGGCACGCATTAAGTATCAGTTTCTTGGGGATTCAACGCATTATCATTATTCCTCAAGCGATTCGTGTGTCGATGCCAGCGATGATTAATGAATTTGTTACTATTATTAAACTCAGCTCATTGGTGTCTGCCATTTCATTGTCGGAGCTATTACAAGTAGGGCAGCGTCTTTATTCTCAAAATTTTCTTGTATTGGAAACGCTATTAGCCGTTGCTGTCTATTATGTGGGGATTGTGACTATTTTTGGTTCTGTTTTACATTGGGCAGAGAAAAAAATGGATATTCCATCTCGTGCACCAGAGACATTATCGGATCAGGAGTGTGATGTATTACGTCAACAGGCGATAGCGATAAAAAGTGAACAAATCGACCCCAATCAACAGGGGATGCCTCATGCTCTGTCGTTGCGTGAAATTGAAAAGTCCTATGGTCATCATCAGGTACTAAAAGGGATTAATTTAGCTGTTAAATCTGGCGAGGTAATTAGTATTATTGGCCCTTCAGGGTCAGGTAAAACAACCTTGATTAGAACCATCAATGATCTTGAAAAAATTGATAATGGTGAAATCGTTTTATTTGGTGAAGACTTTATTAAACCTAAACAAGAAAGTATTAAACACGATGTGTACCAAGGCATTAAACGTATTGGTATGGTGTTTCAGTCCTTTAACTTGTTTCCTCATAAAACCGTGTTACAAAACATTATGATTGCGCCTCATTATCACCAGAAAAATAGCTCAGTTGCAGAAACTAAAGCACAGGCACTGTTTTTATTAGACCGCGTTGGTTTATTAGCGCATGCGGATAAATATCCCCATCAATTATCTGGAGGGCAACAGCAGCGAGTTGCAATTGCACGCGCGTTAGCTATGTCGCCTGATATTATGCTGTTTGATGAGCCGACTTCTGCGTTAGATCCTGAGATGGTTGGAGAAGTATTGAAAGTGATTCAAGATTTAGCTAAAGAGGGGATGACAATGATTATTGTGACTCATGAAATGGAGTTTGCCCTATCGGTATCAGATCGAGTGATTATGATGGAAGAGGGCATAGTGCAAGTAGATGCTAGTCCTAATGAGATTATCAATAATCCAGAGCAGACAGAAGATTTTAAACGTATTAAAGAATTTATGGGGAAGGTTGCCTAATGGACGAGCAAGAACAAAAGTTACGCCTTGATTTAGCCGCAGCTTATCGGTTAGCCGCTATGTTTGGATGGGAAGATACTTTATATACACACTTCTCTGTGCGCTTACCTGGAGAGGGTGAACCGCGGTTTTTAATTAACCCTTTTGGTTTGATGTTTGATGAAATCACTGCCAGTAATTTAATCGTGGTTGATGCTCAAGGTCATATTGTGAGTGGCGATGCAAAATATAACCCTGCTGGTTTTACTATTCATAGTGCTGTACATAATGCTCGTGATGATGCCCATTGTGTCATTCACACCCATACTTTAGCTGGCATGGCGGTCGCAGCTTGTGAAAAAGGTTTACTGAATCTTAATCAAATCAGTGCAGAGTTTCATGAACAAGTCGGGTATCACGATTATGAAGGCGTGGCATTTAACTTAGCAGAAAGAGAGCGAATCCAAGCATCTCTCGGTGACAATATGGCACTGATTTTAAAAAGTCATGGTTTATTAAGTGTCGGTGAAACCGTTGCAGATGCCTTTCAAATTATGTTCTATTTGAATAAAGCCTGTGAAATTCAATTAGCAGTAGGGCAAATGTCGAGCTTATCTTCTATTGAAACTATTCCCGATAAGCTCGCAAGTTATGTGTCAGGTCAATTTCAAAAAGTGGCGTATGAGAGACAAATAGTGTGGGATGCATGGTTAAGAAAACTTGACCAACTTGATCCATCATATAAGGAGTGAGAATGAAACCTGTTGTACTGAGCATGATTGATAATGAAGAGTTAACTGAGCAACTGTTGGTCTGTGCTAAAAAAAATCATCCCGAAGTGGAATGGGTGTTGCCGGATAACCCTTTAGCAATACAAGCAAAAGTAGCCGCTTGTTGGCACCCACCTGCAACAATATTAACAGACTTCCCCAATTTACAATGTTTACATTCAGTGGGAGCTGGTGTGGATAATTTAGGGGAGTTACTCAATTCATCGGTAAAAGTAAACCGTATTATCGACGATGGACAAAAGATTGGGATGTTTGAGTATGTGTTATGGGGCGTTTTATATTACCAACGAGATATGGACCGATATAATCAAGATAAGAAGCTAAAACAGTGGAACCCTCTGCCTCAGCGTACCATGCAAAGTATCAAAATCGGTATTTTAGGTTTGGGCGAGTTAGGTGGTTATGTCGGTGAAAAGCTGGCAGCTATGGGCTATCAAGTTTACGGTTGGTCGAGAACAGAAAAACAAATTGATGGCATAACAAGCTACCATGGACAATCCATGCTACCGACACTATTGGAAGATCTGGATATACTAGTAAATCTATTGCCTTTAAATTCACAAACAAAAGGGATCCTTAATCTGGATTTACTTTCAAAGTTACCGAGTAAAGCCGCATTAATCCATTGTGGGCGAGGTGCTCATTTAGTGGAGAAAGATCTAGAGACATTATTGAATAATAACCAGCTTCGTGGTGCTCTTTTAGATGTCTTTTCAACAGAGCCCTTACCAAAAGACAGTAATCTGATGGCCATGGATAAAGTATTTGTTACTCCTCATATTGCTTCTACTGCAAGCAATGAAAGTATTGCCTCTCAAGTAGTACAATCAACTTTAGATTTATGAGTTAAGTGTTATGACTAATAAGGCTGGTACTTTTTCTGAAACTACGAATAACTAATCGCACTTTAAGTAGGTAATAGAATAAATCTATCACCTACTGCTTTAATAGTATTTTTTGTTTTAAAAACAGTCTGTTTAAGTTGTTTTAAATGACGTAAGTGATTCATTTATTTTGTTCTTTTCACATTCTATTACAACATCTTCCCATGTTTGAGGCATCGTAAAATAGAAGCCTTGTACCATTACATCAGGTAGTAGTTGAGCATGTTTAATATCTGCCTCTGTTTCAATACCCTCTACAATTACTTCAAGCTCATATACTTTTGCAAGCTCGTAAATGATATCCAGCGTTGGTTTTTTACCTATTGGGGTGTTGCTTAAACTTTGTACAAAAGATCGATCTATTTTTAAGGTATCTAATGGGTAATTCACTAACTGATTAAAAGAGGTATAACCCGTGCCAAAATCATCTATGGCAATACTCATTCCTAAAGATTTTAGTTGTTTAAGACTTGTAATAGCTTGGTAATCTTCTGGCATTAAACAGGTTTCTGTTATTTCGAGTTCTATCTGTTTAACGTCTAGATCATATTTATCGATTAGTGCTTTTAATCGAATATAAAAATCATCGTTACGTAATGATTTGGATGAAACATTGATGGCAAAGAAACCTGCAAAATCAGTTTTGTTTGTTAGCTCTTGAAGTTTAATGAAAGCATGTTCCGCTACCCATAAATCAATCATTAAAATTAAATCGGTTTGTTCCGCAATGGGAATAAATATATCTGGTCCGACACCAATGTTAGTTAACGTTGGACATCTTAATAAGACCTCATAGCCTTTAAGTTCGAAACTTGCTGCACAATAAGCGGGCATAAAGACGAGCTGTAATTCATTATTCTGTATTGCATCAGTTAGTTTATTGCCAATTTTTATTTCATTATTTATCTTATTTTCAAGTTCAGCTGTATATAATTTGTAATTATTTTTGCCTACACTTTTTGCTAAATACATTGCGCTGTCAGCTTGATTGAGGAGTACTTCTCCACTTTCAGTTTTGTCTTTTGTATAGGCAATACCCACGCTTGCATGAATAGTAAATTTATTGGAGCCGATATTAAAACTGTCATCAAAAATATGACAAATTTGTTTACCGATTTTTTGTATTTCAGAAATAGATGTCATGTTACTCAGTAAAATCACGAACTCATCTCCTCCAAGCCTTGCGATACTCATTATTTGTTGATTCGTGTTGATATTGCCACTCATCCTCAGCATATTTTTTAATCTTTGGCTAAATGTGATTAATAATAGATCGCCAGTATCGTGTCCACAGGTGTCATTTACATACTTGAAGTTATCCAAATCTATAAAAAATAGTGCAATGTAATGTGTATTTTTAATCTCAGGGAGAGAATATAAAGTTTCATTAAAGCTTGCTCTATTTGCAAGCCCTGTAAGCGGGTCGTTATTAGCAAGGTTATTTATTTTTATAATCAAAGAAATGTAACTTTCATTTAAGTCTGACACTTCGTCATCGGTCGATAATGGCTTTAACTCGACGGTCAAAGAGGCTTCAACTTCTTTGATACTTTTAGCCAATGCGGTAATGGGAAAAATAATTTGCTTATCAATAAGCTTAACAACTACAAAGTAACTTAACCCAATCAGTATTAAGCTGACCAAAATAAGTTTAATGAGGAATGCGTTTAAATCTTTTGCAAAATAACTCTCATCTAGTGTTATCTCTATAGTAAACAGTTCAGTTTCGATCTTGGCTTGGTATGCATCGTGATTCATAGACTGAAACGGAACAAGGTTAGCGGATATTTTATCTATTATTGTATTTTTACTTAGCGTTATTTTGGATGTGATGAATCCGTGATTAGCTTTGATCAGATCCTCTATTGCGACTCTGATTAAACCTCTACCAAGTTGAGTTTGAGTAATATAGAGATCGTCATGAGGATCATAATGTTGTTTTGATGTTAGTTGATAAGGAGAAAAAACTTGAATTATATTAAATAACCTATGTTTAGTATTATCAATAAAGTAATAATACTGGGATATTTTTTGATTTGGGTTATTTTTAATTTTATCCAAAATAGTTTGGGTCTGCTCTTGCAAAATAGGAGCTGCAAAAGGATCTTGAGTATTAATGTGTATGATGAGCTTTTCATTTTTATCATAAATAATAAAGTCATTTACAATATGTGAGGGATTGCTTTTTTTGTTTGTCTTATCAATAAACTGTTCTAAAAATTGGCTTATGTAAGGGGCTGTTAATTTAATACCAAGTTCATTCTGTGTGAAGATAAGTGATGCTTCTTTGCTGTCAATTTTATGTTGAAGATAGCTTTGCGCGTAAGCTAATTCGTACTCTGATTTCATAACCGTATTTTTAAGGTATTCATTAAGAGAGTAAATTTTATTGTCGATCAGTTGTGTTTTATAAATACCATAGTAGATACTCGTGACGGCCGCAGAAACGAGTACTATTACAGGTAAAATAATGTATCTTAATTTCTTTCCAAGTTTCACTGTATAGTTACTCTTGGATATTTAATATAGATACCATACGGTTACGTATCACAAGGTCTTCATCAGATATTATTTTATAATATTCACTTCTATTAATGACCTCTGCGTTAGGCGATATTTCACTGTCGTTCTTATAATCATCATCTGCGATTAATTTTGCTGCTTCATTAGTCGTTGAAAACCACATTTCAGATGCATTTTTATAGGCAACGGTAGGTTCATTAATAAAAGAAAGGAAAGTTTTAGTGGCTTCTGTTATTGGTTTTCCTCCTGGTGCTGCTAGGCAATCGATAAAAAGTAGAGTGCCTTCTTTAGGCACAACATATGTCCAGTCATTTTGTCCTGTTGCTTGTTTAAGGTTAAAAATATCACCGGAGTAAATAACTGAAAGCGTCAATTTAGATGCACTTTTTTGCTCATCAACATAACTGAGGGGGTATCCGTATCCAAGTAAGTATTGTGATTGTGCTTTGAGTAAAGCATATGCAGATTTTAATTCATTTTTATTATTAGAGAATGGGCCAAACCCTTGAGCAAGTAAAGCAACCGCGACCGTATCTAGATCATCTTTCAGCATCATGGTTGTTCCAATATGTTCATCGGCCGGAGTTATAATATCATTCCATGAATCAACCTTTTTCTTGGCAATAGAAGAGCGATAGGCAATACCCATCGTTCCAGTGGAATAAGGAACTCCATATTGACCGCATGACTCTCTTGATTTCAAGCTATTATTTTGCAGGTTATCTATTTCAAGAGTTGGTAGTACAGCTAAAACACCTGTTTCTCCATATCTCTTGGCAGTTGCATTATCGACGAGTACTAAATCGTAACGAATGCCTTGTCCATTCATTAAAAGTGCATTTCGGTCAACTTCACTATCGAAAAAGTATTGTTTTACAGTGTGCCCAGTTTTCTGAGTAAACTCATTAATAATTTCTTCTGAAATGAAGTGCTCCCATATAAAAACTTTAATTTCTTGCGCATTGAGCGGTAAAGAAAATGTTAAAGCAAGCAATGTTTTTAATACATTCTTCATATTTATTCCTAATTTTTACTTATAAAAGTAGCACTTTGGGGGTATTTATCCAGTTTTTTAAACGAAAAATTACTTAAAATAAGCAGTAAATCCTAAATCTAAATAGCATTAAGGTATTGGGGTAAAGAATAAATATTTAGATATATTTATAATGAAAATTGTTATGGAAATAGGGCGTGATAAAAAATGTGTAAGCAGTAAAGGCAAAAGGAGGGATTATTTGAAGCAGCTTATTTAAGTTACTTGTGCATCCATTTTAACACTTTTCCTGTGATATCTATGTAGCTCTCTAAAAATAATCTATCTATTGTCTAAAATTTTTCTTCTTATTCTGTGCTAAAGGTTGCTCCGCTGATAGGCTTATTGATTTTAAATACTTACTCATCTTATTATAGAACTTGCCGATATATAAAATATGTTATTAGTAAGTGGTTTATTTTACGATAAAGACCAGCTATCAAACTTAAGTTTTTAATACTTAAAATGTTTTCGTGAAGGGCAATGACGACTACTAAATATTACGTAACGACTTATTTTAATTTACACATTAAATATTCTAGTAAATGAAATATTTAGTTATCAAATCAATTAACAATAATAAAAAAACTAATATCAGTTAAGTCTGTTATGGTTAATTATTTTAAGCTTAAGGAAGTAACATGACGGTTTCTGTTTTAATTTGCGATGATTCGAATATTGCTAGAAAACAATTAAAAAAAGCACTTCCTGAACAATGGAAAGAAAGTGCGCTATTGGTTAATAATGGTGAAGAAGCACTTGAAGCATTGCAAATGGGGAATTTTGATCTATTATTTTTAGATTTAACGATGCCCGTGATGGATGGTTTTCAGGTTTTAGAAAATATTAAAGCACAAGGCTTAAAAGTAAAAACAATTGTTGTTTCTGCTGATTTACAGATTGAGGCAAGAAATAAAGTAGCTGAGGATGGCGCAATTGATTTTATTAGGAAGCCTGTTTCCGAATCGGCATTAATAGGTGTTTTAAATACACATGGATTATTATGATTGAAAGCCTAAACTTCAATGAAGATCAACGCGATTACCTACAAGAAATCTGCAATATAGGTATGGGGCAGGCTGGCGAGTCGTTATCGATGTTGTTTGAGCAATATGTAACACTGTCGGTTCCAGCGATTGAAATTATTAAGGCGACAGAGCTTAATTCTGTATTACGCCGCTTAATTCCTGCGGAAACGATCTCTGTTGTTAGCCAAGGCTTTTATACTCATGTAACTAACCCTAAGTTTTGTGGTGAATCCTTAACGATTTTCAGTGATACCAGTTTTGATAATCTCGCTCAATTGCTTGCCTTTGACGAAGAAATGACACCCGAGTTTGAACAGGAAATTTTGCTAGAAATCTCCAATATTATCAATGGAGCTTGTTTAAGCGGTATTGCAGAGCAGCTCTCTGAGCGTTTTTTTAATACGCCACCTTCTATTATCGGCCAGTCTATGCCTGTTGATAACTTATTATCTCAACAAGAGATTCGATGGGATCATGCTCTATCAATAAAAATAGAATATAAAGTTGAAAAACACTCCTTTAAGTGTGATTTATTATTGTTGTTACCTGATAGCTCTATTAAATATTTACAAAGTATTTTAGATAAACTATTGGATGAGTTTTAAATCTGATGACGAATAAATTTGCTTACACTCATAATATTATTGATTGTCTTGATAATGGCATTTTCGTTGTTGATAAGAACTTTACTATCCAACTGTGGAATAAATTTATGGAGGTGCACAGTGACTTCACTGAAAGTGAAATCATTGGTAGAAATTTTTTTGAGTGTTTTCAAAACCTTCCTCAAAAATGGCTTGAAAGAAAGATAAACAGCGTTTTCCTACTTAATCATGAGTCTTATACTTCATGGGAACAAAGACCATATTTATTGCAGTTTTCTCATGGTAGATCGGTGACGGGTCACTTAGGGTTTATGTATCAAAATTGTAACTTTGCACCCATCTGTAATCAGGATGATGAGGTTGAATATGTTTGTATATCTATTAAAGATATGACAGATATCGCTATCTCTACTATGCAATTAAAGGAAGCTTGTGCAGAATTAGAGCGTATTAGTAGTATCGATGGGCTAACTCAATTATTCAATCGAGCACATTGGGAAAGAGCATTTGCAAATGAAGTGGAAAGAATAGATAGATACGGCGGTAAGGTTTCATTAATTATTTTTGATATGGACAATTTCAAAAGTATCAATGATCGCAATGGCCATTTATTTGGTGACCAAGTGTTGAAGGAAGTGGCTAAACGCTGCAAAAGTGTGCTGCGTTCGGTAGATGTTATTGGACGTTATGGTGGAGAAGAATTCGTGGTTTTCTTACCTGAAACTAACATTCAAGAAACGGCTTTAGTCGCTGAAAAGCTAAGAAAAAATATATGTGATACACCTGTACGTTACGAGGGGGTTGCGTTATCTATCTCTATTAGTGCTGGTTTTACTACTTCAGGAAGCGAGTATAATGATTTTGAAAAGTTACTTCATCAAGCTGATATTGCCTTGTATCAAGCAAAGGCAAAAGGTAGAAATCAATGCGTAAATTATTTAAATCTGCCAGCAGAAGCGTTTGAAAAATAATTGAATTGCAATGTATTACAAGGTTGATAAGTAAAATGGGAAACTAGTTGTTAGTATTCACTGATAACATAATCTAAGCCTTTTGTTTTAGCTTGATACATTGCCTTGTCTGCAAAGGACAATAACCCTTCAGCATCACAATCCACCTCTTTACTTAGAAATGCAATACCAATACTGACGCCTAAAGATAAAATTTGTCCTTCATGGTGGATAGGTTTTTCAACAGCGACTTTTATTTTTTCTGCTACTTTGACTAAAGAATTAGTATTAGTGTGATCTTCAATAATAAAAATAAATTCATCTCCACCAACACGGTAAGCACTATCACGCTGACGAAGAGAAGTAAGTATACGTGCTCCAATTGTTTTCAATGCCGTATCACCTGCCGCATGTCCAAAGTTATCATTAATATATTTAAAACGATCTAGATCTGCCATTAATACCGCAAAGTGGTGGCCTCTTTTTTTAGCATTTTCAAATCGAGTACTCAATAGCTCTTCTAGCTTCGTACGATTATGAAATCCAGTTAATGGATCGGTTCTCGCAAGGCTATATAAACGTTTGTTTGCTTTATTAAGTGATTTTGTTCTGGACTCAACACGTTCTTCTAATTCATTAGTAAGCTTTTGTAATTTTAAATTTGAATCCGCTAATGAATTTTGACTGTTAGATAACCGACTCATCATTGCGTTAAAGGTGATTGCCACAGTGCTTAATTCATCTCTTCTTCGCAGTAGATCCCAGTGAGTTCCTTGTTGAGAGTCTAAGTCTATATTTCTAATATGGTTGATTAATGAATTAATAGGTTTGCCTAAATTATTACGTAAAAAATGGATCATTAAAATAACCCCTGTAAAAATGATCAAAGACGCATACATAAGCATTTTTATGAGAAATTCGGTGAGTTTAGACTCAAGTAGGTGTTGGTCTATTGTTGCTATTATGTAATGTTGTTGCTGAGTAACAGGCGGTAGGGATTTTTTGATTAAATACTGGTTATCTTGTGAAATGAAGTGGTTGGGTTTTGATATGGTAGTCTGTTGGTTGTTCAGAGGGGTTGATTCAAAGAGAACTTTTCCATTTTCATCAATTAATGCCGCGTAGATGAGGCCTTCTGTATTATCTACCAATTTTTGGCATAGTGCTTCATAACCAAAAAATTCATTAGGTAATAAACCAAGCTGCAGTAAACGTTCTGTTTTATAGATGAGCTCTTGTACGGCAATATCACCTCGCTGAATAAATAAATTTTTGTTGGTATTATAAACTTCTATCGTAAATACAAATAAAATGATTGAGGTAATGAGAGTTAGGCTCACGGTAAACAAGATTGCTATTTTACTGGTGAGTGAAATGGGCATTATTCGCTCCAATCGTACTGTTTCTTAGTTTTTACACTGAGTAAAAGTTGCACATCGATGTTTATTCCTAGTGTTTTTGCACGTGCAAGGCTGATCATTGGTTCACCTTTTTCACTTGAGCTAATAGGAATATCGCTTGGGGAAACCCCATCAACTAATATTTTTCTAGCCATTCCCCCAGCAATGTACCCTTGTTGATAAGCGGAGATCGCTACAGCTGCTAGCGTACCTAAGTCAACACGAGACTCCCAAAATGAGAAGTCTGGGAGTTGGCTATTCTCTGCTGTCCATTTTAAAATTTCTTTGAAATCAATGTCCTTGTTATTTTCGTCTTTAATATTAAAAACACCTAGTAAAGCAACCGCATCCACCTTAGTTTGTAATGACATCATCATGTCTTTGTAATCACTAAATGTGTTAGCAAGGTACCATTGTGTAACTTCAATATCTGGATTTGCTTTTAGCTTCTCTTTTATGCGTTTAACAACCCCTGCCCACATTGGATCAGAGTCAATGATCACTGCAATGCGTTTTATATTTTTGTTAAACGATCTGAGTAAGTTTACTGCGGGAATAAAGTGTTCATATTCCATAACTCCAGTGACATTGTTGGAATTTGAAAAATGGTAGAGCGAAGGATCTCGATTAACGGCACTGAATACGATGGGTAAGGTAGTATTCACATAATCCTGAGCAAAGTACTTTTGTGCATTATCATCATTGCTATAAAGTAAGTCAGGTTGCCATTGAGTGACTAAGTCTTTTGCTATAGTTACTTTTTGTTGGATAAGGATAGGGTCACTAGCTCGTTTAGTGTCTAATTCAACAATCTTATACTCTACATTATTAAGTGCTAGGCCATCTTTAAAGCCTTGTAGCTGATCTATATTCCACTCCCATGACATATGGTAACTAGGGACATGTAAAATACGTAATGGTTGGTTTTCATCAGCCAGTAGGCGAGTCGTAAGACTTGAAAAGATAATATAAAAAACGATAGCAAATCGAAAAAACATATTCATGACCCTCTTAAAAAATTGGAGCGAGCATTTATTCGATAGTATTTTTTGGTGGCTAACATTGTTGATTATAATCTGAATAGGTCAAATTAACTAAAAAAAACATTACCACTATCTCAATATAAGAAATAATACAGATTTACAGATAATTGTTAAATTAAATTATATTTAAATCACATAACTATTTAAAAGTGAGTATTTAGTTGTATTTACTAATTGTGTTCTAGTAAGCATCATCAGCAATTGGCGAAAGTGAACAGAGATAGAGATGTTCCTCGCTATGTATTGTAAATAAATGAAGATGTTTTAGTTCAAAGCATTTTAAATAAGTATCGATATTATAGCGATATGCTGATCGCCCAAATGGCTAAAATAGTTACAGTGATAAAGATCATTGCTTTGGTTTTGTGCTTTTTAATCAACTTCTCTGCCTGGTTCCCTGCATAGTAAACTATGATTGCTAATCCAAAGTAACGTATCGATCGTGCAATGGTGGCGGCCATTAAAAATAATAACAGTGAATATGTAGTTGCCCCAGCGGCGAGCATGGCAATTTGAAAAGGGATGGGAATAATACCTAAGGTCATAACAAACCAAAAACCTTGGGCTTGCATTTTTTGCCTTACCATTTCAAATTGCTCTGGTGTTGATAGCGTATTGATTACCCAGTCTCCAACGGCATCAAATAAATAATAGCCTAATGTGTAACCAAAGAGTGCGCCAATCAAACACCCGATTGTTGCCATTAATGCGATAATCCATAATCTCTCTCTACGAGCTTGCATTAAAGGAACTAAGATTGCTTCTAGTGGAATAGGGACGATCACTGATTCTAAAAACGAAGCGATGGTGATCCCAGTAAGCATATGTTTTGAATCGATAAACTGGCGAGTTCTTTGTTTTAAATTAATCTTGGTTGGCATAAGACTCTCTTAGTCGGTATTAATATAACTGAGCTTATCTCTTAAATTCAGAGATCTATAAGTTTATATCAAGTTTTATGCCAATGACTAAGTTGTTATTAATTAAGTGAAAATAAGCTATTAACTATTGTTTATAGTGTAATTTTTACAGAGTTAATACTTGATCTACTGTATTTTTACAGACAGGACTATTTTACTTTGGATCGTAGATAAGCTCGCTTAATAGCGGAAAGTGATCAGAACCAACAGAAGGCATTCTCTCTATTTTACTTAAAGTGAAGTGCTCGCTATGGAAGATATGATCTAATGGCCAACGTAAAAATGGGTAGTCAGCATGAAATGTATTAAACATTCCCCTGCCTATTCTTGGATCTTTTAAGCCGCTTATTTGTCTAAATGCTTTGGTGGTTGGTGACCAAGCTACGTCATTTAAATCTCCGGTCACTATTGTTGCTTCTGTTTTTTTCGCTATCTGTTTTGCTATTACCAGCAACTCTTTATCCCTAGGTGTAGAAGTATCATTTTCAGTAGGGCTAGGTGGAGCTGGATGAAGAAAATGACACTTAATCTTAGTGTCTTCATTGAGAATTAAATAACAATGAATAGAAGGAATATCTTTTTCAATTAGCTCTAATACTTGGATATCCTCTAGAGCATATTTACTGTAGAGGTGCATTCCATATAGGTTATCGAGAGGGTGATTTACTCTATAAGGGTAATCCTTGTGAATTGATGCTAATTGAGTCTCCCACCAAAGGTCTGTTTCCAGTGTTACTAGCACGTCTGGTTGGTGATGATTAACGAGATCAATTAATTTGTTTACTTGTCGGTTTGGCATTAACACATTACTGGTCATTATTTTAATTGATGGTTGGCCTTGAATTCCTGAGCTTTTAGGGACTTGCTTAGTACACAATCTTGTATAAGGAAAGATCCACATTAATTGATAGCTAGTTAATAATGCGTTGGTGATAAGTAAGGCTAAACATAGGACTGGCGAATCGATAAAACTGCTAGCAAATATTAATACAAGCGTAATCACTGCTATCTGTACTCTTGGAAATTCCCAAACTCTTGATATCCAGTGATTTGAGGGAGAAAAAGGTGCGAAAGTAACAAACATCATGATACTTGTTATTAGCAATATAGTGATTTCGAACATTTGTAATTCCTAGTGATGGTGTCGGCTTTCTTTTCATAACAATTGCATTAAATAAGTGATCTAAACTTTGCTCTATATAGTTAAACAGAGTCAAAGATAAATACAAGAGATTCATATAATTAGATAGATAAATATGCTATTTAATTTTTGTTTTTTTATGGGGGAAATTCGGCTTACATAGCCTGAAGGGACTCTGAACGGAAATAACTTATAGCTACTATTTTTTTAATTAGTAACAGCTGTCGCAATGATATAAATCAATTCCCATCTTAAATATATCTTTAAAAATGCAAACTAGATCTCTTTTGTACATCACAAAACCATCCTAATTGGTGAAGTTAACTATACTTTTTGAGTAGTTTTTGTATTTAATTATTCATTTTATGTATAATGATTGTGAATTTTAGATCAAATAAAGTTTCTGTTAGAGTTAGTTCTTACTGGTGAGGGATGTCTATGAAGGAAAATAATAAGCCATTAATATATCTTTTTTTATGCTTATTTCTGTTGGTCGGTTGTACTTCTGACCAGCATTATCTGGTTGGTCCTACTAAAGACGTTGAGGCTTCAACTAACTCCGATGAATTAGATAAAGTTCAGGTTTTATTCTACTTTGAAAGTGATGATTCTGATAAAAAACAATCAGTTTTAGTTCATTCAGAAACACGCTTATTGGGTGCGTTATTGGATAAATTATATTTTTATTCGGCTTTTTGTGTTGGTGAGGAAGTACTTCGTTTTGAAAAAAGAGAGAAAGGCTTTCATGCTCAAGATACGATCACTAATACTCATTATGGAAGTTTTAAAATAGAAAAAGATCAACCTCTTTATTTAGGGGTTGTTGTGAATCAAGATGGGACTATTGCTACCAATATTACAACTAAAAAAGATGCTGAAAAAGTCGTTGGAAAAATTGTAAATAGGACATTTTTAGTTAATCGAAAAGTTGAAGCGTGTCACCCTCCAATAGTTGAAGCGACTCCTCCCAAGCAAGATGTGAAATTAAAAAATATTGAGTTATCTGCTGATGCATTATTCGCTTTTGATAGTGCGACTTTAAATAAACAGTTAGTAAAAAAGAATATGAGCCACATATTAGAGCAAGTAAATCGTTCTGATATTTCTGTTACCCGCATAGTGGTGAGTGGACATAGTGATCGCTTAGGTGAGGCTGGTTACAACCAAAGGCTTTCTGAAGAAAGAGCTCAGGCTGTTGTTAATTATTTGATTTCCGAAGAAGTCAGAGCTCCAATCGAATCGATCGGCTATGGAAGCCGACAACCCATTACAGATTCTGAATGTTCAAGCCAATTATCTCAAAAATCATTAATTGACTGCTTACAACCCGATAGACGTGTGAGTGTTGAGTTATGGGGTAATTATCAAGATGAATCTACTTTAAGTGCAACAAAATAAACACTGTTTCAATTTTATTAACAGGGTTTTAGGAGGACAAAATGTTTAATGATATTAATATTTTAACACAGGGTACTGAAGGTCAATTAGAAGCTAATATCGTCACCAATGATAGCCTAAGTCCCACTGTCCTCAAAGCACAAGACGGAGTAGCTTATGAGTTACGCGCGGTTGATTCCCAATTAGCACCTCAACAAGTGTTAGTTTCCAGAAATGGATCTGATCTAGAGCTACGTTTTGATGAGTTTGCGACGGTAGATACTCCTGTTGATGCGATCATTGAAGGGTATTACGATCTCCCACAGCCTCCTGCTTTAACAGGGATTTCTGAAACAGGGATTTATTATGATTATGTCCCTCAGACAGGCCTAGAAGATGCCTTGTCATGGAATCTAAGTGATGGTTTTAGTACTTATCAAAGCCTTGGTTACACGCAGGTTGCATCTAATGCTGTTCCTTGGCTTTCAGTTGCTGCTGTTGGTGCTTCTACTGCTGGAGTTGCCGTTGCTGCAACTGCTGTAGCATCTTCAAGCAGTGATGAATCTTCAGCAGAGCCCGACCCATCAATTACAGTAAGCCAGCTTAGTTTAGATACTAAACGTCCAGGGTTTAAGGGGTCAGTAAAAGATCCTAATGCAGAAGTTATATTAACGATTGAAGGCATTGACTATGTCGCTACTAATAATGGTGATGGCACTTGGCAATTAGATGAAAATACCGTTGAACCTCTAGATGAAGGGGAGACGACTTTATCGGTGACTATGATTGATGAACAAGGCAATGCCGACACTATAACAGACACTATTATTGTTGATATGATCCCTGTAGAAGTGACAATAGATAGTTTAGTTACCAATAACACCCTACCAACGCTAACAGGTTCTATTAATGATGCTACAGCAGATATTGTAGTAACACTTAATGGTGTTGATTATGATGCGGTAAATAATGGCGATGGGACTTGGACTTTAGATGGTGACCTTCTTTCTGAATTAGCAGAAGGTGAAGTTGAAGTGAGTGTGTCTGCGAGTGATGAGGCAGGCC
The DNA here is from genome assembly GCF_055808325.1 of Psychromonas sp. KJ10-5. NCBI lineage: Bacteria > Pseudomonadati > Pseudomonadota > Gammaproteobacteria > Alteromonadales > Psychromonadaceae > Psychromonas > Psychromonas sp. KJ10-5. The sequence goes on from NZ_CM147864.1 coordinate 3,477,970, forward strand.
ATAGCGACAGCGCAACAACAACCATTGAGATTGATACCACCGCACCAGTGGTCAGCGTCGATTCAATTATTACCAATGATACTACTCCAGAATTAACAGGGGCTGTAAATGATCCTACAGCTTCTATTGAAGTTATAGTTGATGGTGTTCAGTATGAAGCGACTAATAATACTGATGGCACTTGGACATTAGCGGATAACACCTTACCTGCATTGGATGATGGTGAAATCGTTATTACGGCTACTGCCACTGATACAGCAGGCAATACAGCAACCAATACCGGTACGGTTGAAGTGGATACGACTGGCTTAAACGTGAGTATTGATGCGTTAGTGACTAACGAGACGTCACCTGCGTTAAGCGGCAGTATTGATGACCCAACTGCGATCGTGATTGTGACGGTCAATGCGGTTGAGTACACCGCAGTGAATAACGAAAATGGAACCTGGAGTTTAGCAGCTGATACTTTACCTGACTTAACCGAAGGGGATGTTGAAGTAAGTGTGTCTGCGAGTGATGAGGTTGGCCATAGCGATAGTTCAACAACAACCATTGAGATTGATACCACCGCACCAGTGGTGAGCGTCGATTCAATTATTACCAATGATACAACTCCTGCGATCACCGGTACGATTGATGATCCAACGGCCGCGGTTGTGGTGACGGTCAATGATATTGAATATACAGCAACCAACAATGCTAATGGTACGTGGACATTAGCGGATAATACTTTACCTGCACTGGATGATGGTGAAATCGTTATTACGGCTACCGCCACTGATACTGCAGGCAATACAGCAACCAATACCGGCACGGTCGAAGTGGATACGACTGGCTTAAACGTGAGTATTGATGCGTTAGTGACTAACGAGACGTCACCTGCGTTAAGCGGTAGCATTGACGACCCAACTGCGATCGTGATTGTGACGGTCAATGCGGTTGATTACACCGCAGTGAATAACGAAAATGGGATCTGGAGTTTAGCGGCTGATACTTTACCTGACTTAACCGAAGGTGAGGTTGAAGTGAGTGTATCTGCGAGTGATGAAGCCGGCCATAGCGATAGCGCAACAACAACCATTGAGATTGATACCACCGCACCAGTGGTGAGCGTCGATTCAATTATTACTACCGATAACACACCGATGTTAACGGGGAGTGTTGACGACAGCACTGCAGTGGTCGTGGTGATGGTTAATGATATTGAATATACAGCAACCAACAATGCTAATGGTACGTGGACATTAGCGGATAATACCTTACCTGCACTGAATGATGGTGAAACCATTATTACGGCTACGGCCACTGATACAGCAGGTAATACAGCAACCAATACCGGCACGGTCGAAGTGGATACGACTGGCTTAAACGTGAGTATTGATGCGTTAGTGACTAACGAGACGTCACCTGCGTTAAGCGGCAGTATTGATGACCCAACTGCGACTGTGATTGTGACGGTCAATGCGGTTGAATACACCGCAGTGAATAACGAAAATGGAACCTGGAGTTTAGCGGCTGATACTTTACCTGACTTAACCGAAGGGGATGTTGAAGTAAGTGTGTCTGCGAGTGATGAAGCCGGCCATAGCGATAGCGCAACAACAACCATTGAGATTGATACCACCGCACCAGTGGTCAGCGTCGATTCAATTATTACCAATGATACAACTCCTGCGATCACCGGTACGATTGATGATCCAACGGCCGCGGTCGTGGTGACGGTCAATGATATTGAATATACAGCAACCAACAATGCTAATGGTACGTGGACATTAGCGGATAACACCTTACCTGCACTGGATGATGGTGAAATCGTTATTACGGCTACGGCCACTGATACAGCAGGTAATACAGCAACCAATACCGGCACGGTCGAAGTAGATACGACTGGCTTAAATGTGAGTATTGATGCGTTAGTGACTAACGAGACGTCACCTGCGTTAAGCGGCAGTATTGATGACCCAACTGCGATCGTGATTGTGACGGTCAATGCGGTTGAGTACACCGCAGTGAATAATGAAAATGGAACCTGGAGTTTAGCAGCTGATACTTTACCTGACTTAACCGAAGGGGATGTTGAAGTAAGTGTGTCTGCGAGTGATGAAGCCGGCCATAGCGACAGCGCAACAACAACCATTGAGATTGATACCACCGCACCAGTGGTGAGCGTCGATTCAATTATCACCAATGATACAACTCCTGCGATCACCGGTACGATTGATGATCCCACGGCAGATGTTGTGGTTACTATCACAGTCGATGGTGAAGAATATACAGCAACCAACAATGCTAATGGTACGTGGACATTAGCAGATAATACTTTACCTGCACTGGATGATGGTGAAACCATTATTACCGTCACTGCTTCAGATGCGGCAGGTAATAGCGCGACAAACACTGGCACGGTTGAAGTGGATACGACTGGCTTAAATGTGAGTATTGATGCGTTAGTGGCTAACGAAACGTCACCTGCGTTAAGCGGCAGTATTGACGACCCAACTGCGACCGTGATTGTGACGGTCAATGCGGTTGAGTACACCGCAGTGAATAATGAAAATGGGACCTGGAGTTTAGCAGCTGATACTTTACCTGACTTAACCGAAGGGGATGTTGAAGTAAGTGTGTCTGCGAGTGATGAAGCCGGCCATAGCGACAGCGCAACAACAACCATTGAGATTGATACCACCGCACCAGTGGTGAGCGTCGATTCAATTATTACCAATGATACAACTCCTGCGATCACCGGTACGATTGATGATCCAACGGCCGCGGTTGTGGTGACGGTCAATGATATTGAATATACAGCAACCAACAATGCTAATGGTACGTGGACATTAGCGGATAATACTTTACCTGCACTGAATGATGGTGAAACCATTATTACCGTCACCGCTTCAGATGCGGCAGGTAATAGCGCGACAAACACCGGTACGGTTGAAGTAGATACGACTGGCTTAAACGTGAGTATTGATGCGTTAGTGACTAACGAGACGTCACCTGCGTTAAGCGGCAGTATTGATGACCCAACTGCGATCGTGATTGTGACGGTCAATGCGGTTGAGTACACCGCAGTGAATAATGAAAATGGAACCTGGAGTTTAGCAGCTGATACTTTACCTGACTTAACCGAAGGTGAGGTTGAAGTGAGTGTATCTGCGAGTGATGAAGCCGGCCATAGCGATAGCGCAACAACAACCATTGAGATTGATACCACCGCACCAGTGGTGAGCGTCGATTCAATTATCACCAATGATACAACTCCTGCGATCACCGGTACGATTGATGATCCCACGGCAGATGTTGTGGTTACTATCACAGTCGATGGTGAAGAATATACAGCAACCAACAATGCTAATGGTACGTGGACATTAGCGGATAATACTTTACCTGCACTGGATGATGGTGAAATCGTTATTACGGCTACTGCCACTGATACAGCAGGCAATACAGCAACCAATACCGGTACGGTTGAAGTGGATACGACTGGCTTAAACGTGAGTATTGATGCGTTAGTGACTAACGAGACGTCACCTGCGTTAAGCGGCAGTATTGATGACCCAACTGCGACTGTGATTGTGACGGTCAATGCGGTTGAGTACACCGCAGTGAATAACGAAAATGGAACCTGGAGTTTAGCGGCTGATACTTTACCTGACTTAACCGAAGGGGATGTTGAAGTAAGTGTATCTGCGAGTGATGAGGCCGGCCATAGCGACAGTGCAACAACAACCATTGAGATTGATACCACCGCACCAGTGGTCAGCGTCGATTCAATTAATACCAATGATACTACTCCAGAATTAACAGGGACTGTAAATGATCCTACAGCTTCTATTGAAGTTATAGTTGATGGTGTTCAGTATGACGCGACTAATAATACTGATGGCACTTGGACATTAGCGGATAACACCTTACCTGCATTGGATGATGGTGAAATCGTTATTACGGCTACTGCCACTGATACAGCAGGCAATACAGCAACCAATACCGGTACGGTTGAAGTGGATACGACTGGCTTAAACGTGAGTATTGATGCGTTAGTGACTAACGAGACGTCACCTGCGTTAAGCGGCAGTATTGATGACCCAACAGCCACTGTGATTGTGACGGTCAATGCGGTTGAGTACACCGCAGTGAATAACGGTGATAACACCTGGAGTTTAGCGGCTGATACTTTACCTGACTTAGCAGAAGGAGAAATTGAGATTGTTGTTGTTGCTGAAGATAATTCAGGAAATAGTGATACTAATATAAAAGTAATAGAAATTGATACTACGAGCCCAGTAGTCAGTGTTGATTCAACGATTACTACTGATAACACGCCGATGTTAACAGGTAGTGTTGACGACAGCACTGCAGTGGTCGTGGTGACGGTCAATGGCATTGAATATACAGCAACCAACAATACTAATGGTACGTGGACATTAGCGGATAACACCTTACCTGCATTGGATGATGGTGAAACCATTATTACCGTCACCGCTTCAGATGCGGCAGGTAATAGCGCGACAAACACCGGTACGGTTGAAGTGGATACGACTGGCTTAAACGTGAGTATTGATGCGTTAGTGACTAACGAGACGTCACCTGCGTTAAGCGGCAGTATTGACGACCCAACAGCCACCGTGATTGTGACAGTCAATGCGATTGATTACACCGCAGTGAATAACGAAAATGGGACCTGGAGTTTAGCGGCTGATACTTTACCTGACTTAACCGAAGGGGATGTTGAAGTAGGTGTGTCTGCGAGTGATGAAGCCGGCCATAGCGATAGCGCAACAACAACCATTGAGATTGATACCACCGCACCAGTGGTCAGCGTCGATTCAATTATTACCAATGATACAACTCCTGCGATCACCGGTACGATTGATGATCCAACGGCCGCGGTCGTGGTGATGGTTAATGATATTGAATATACAGCAACCAACAATGCTAATGGTACGTGGACATTAGCGGATAATACCTTACCTGCACTGAATGATGGTGAAACCATTATTACGGCTACGGCCACTGATACAGCAGGTAATACAGCAACCAATACCGGCACGGTCGAAGTGGATACGACTGGCTTAAACGTGAGTATTGATGCGTTAGTGACTAACGAGACGTCACCTGCGTTAAGCGGCAGTATTGATGACCCAACTGCGATCGTGATTGTGACGGTCAATGCGGTTGAATACACCGCAGTGAATAATGAAAATGGAACCTGGAGTTTAGCAGCTGATACTTTACCTGACTTAACCGAAGGTGAGGTTGAAGTGAGTGTATCTGCGAGTGATGAAGCCGGCCATAGCGATAGCGCAACAACAACCATTGAGATTGATACCACCGCACCAGTGGTGAGCGTCGATTCAATTATTACCAATGATACAACTCCTGCGATCACCGGCACGATTGATGATCCCACGGCAGATGTTGTGGTTACTATTACAGTCGATGGTGAAGAATATACAGCAACCAACAATGCTAATGGTACGTGGACATTAGCGGATAATACTTTACCTGCACTGAATGATGGTGAAACCATTATTACCGTCACCGCTTCAGATGCGGCAGGTAATAGCGCGACAAACACCGGTACGGTTGAAGTAGATACGACTGGCTTAAACGTGGGTATTGATGCGTTAGTGACTAACGAGACGTCACCTGCGTTAAGCGGCAGTATTGATGACCCAACTGCGACTGTGATTGTGACGGTCAATGCGGTTGAATACACCGCAGTGAATAACGAAAATGGAACCTGGAGTTTAGCGGCCGATACTTTACCTGACTTAACCGAAGGTGAGGTTGAAGTGAGTGTGTCTGCGAGTGATGAGGTTGGCCATAGCGACAGTGCAACAACAACCATTGAGATTGATACGACTGCACCAGTGGTCAGCGTCGATTCAATTATTACCAATGATACAACTCCTGCGATCACCGGTACGATTGATGATCCCACGGCAGATGTTGTGGTTACTATCACAGTCGATGGTGAAGAATATACAGCAACCAACAATGCTAATGGTACGTGGACATTAGCGGATAATACTTTACCTGCACTGGATGATGGTGAAACCATTATTACCGTCACTGCTTCAGATGCGGCAGGTAATAGCGCGACAAACACCGGTACGGTTGAAGTAGATACGACTGGCTTAAACGTGAGTATTGATGCGTTAGTGACTAACGAGACGTCACCTGCGTTAAGCGGCAGTATTGATGACCCAACTGCGACTGTGATTGTGACGGTCAATGCGGTTGAATACACCGCAGTGAATAACGAAAATGGAACCTGGAGTTTAGCGGCTGATACTTTACCTGACTTAACCGAAGGTGAGGTTGAAGTGAGTGTATCTGCGAGTGATGAAGCCGGCCATAGCGATAGCGCAACAACAACCATTGAGATTGATACCACCGCACCAGTGGTGAGCGTCGATTCAATTATTACTACCGATAACACACCGATGTTAACGGGGAGTGTTGACGACAGCACTGCAGTGGTCGTGGTGATGGTTAATGATATTGAATATACAGCAACCAACAATGCTAATGGTACGTGGACATTAGCGGATAATACCTTACCTGCACTGAATGATGGTGAAACCATTATTACGGCTACGGCCACTGATACAGCAGGTAATACAGCAACCAATACCGGCACGGTCGAAGTGGATACGACTGGCTTAAACGTGAGTATTGATGCGTTAGTGACTAACGAGACGTCACCTGCGTTAAGCGGCAGTATTGACGACCCAACAGCCACCGTGATTGTGACAGTCAATGCGATTGATTACACCGCAGTGAATAACGAAAATGGGACCTGGAGTTTAGCGGCTGATACTTTACCTGACTTAACCGAAGGGGATGTTGAAGTAGGTGTGTCTGCGAGTGATGAAGCCGGCCATAGCGATAGCGCAACAACAACCATTGAGATTGATACCACCGCACCAGTGGTCAGCGTCGATTCAATTATTACCAATGATACAACTCCTGCGATCACCGGTACGATTGATGATCCAACGGCCGCGGTCGTGGTGACGGTCAATGATATTGAATATACAGCAACCAACAATGCTAATGGTACGTGGACATTAGCGGATAACACCTTACCTGCACTGGATGATGGTGAAATCGTTATTACGGCTACGGCCACTGATACAGCAGGTAATACAGCAACCAATACCGGCACGGTCGAAGTGGATACGACTGGCTTAAATGTGAGTATTGATGCGTTAGTGACTAACGATACGTCACCTGCGTTAAGCGGCAGTATTGACGACCCAACTGCGACCGTGATTGTGACGGTCAATGCGGTTGATTACACCGCAGTGAATAACGAAAATGGGACCTGGAGTTTAGCGGCTGATACTTTACCTGACTTAACCGAAGGGGATGTTGAAGTAAGTGTGTCTGCGAGTGATGAGGCCGGCCATAGCGACAGCGCAACAACAACCATTGAAATTGATACCACCGCACCAGTGGTCAGCGTCGATTCAATTATTACCAATGATACAACTCCTGCGATCACCGGTACGATTGATGATCCAACGGCCGCGGTCGTGGTGACGGTCAATGATATTGAATATACAGCAACCAACAATGCTAATGGTACGTGGACATTAGCGGATAACACCTTACCTGCACTGGATGATGGTGAAATCGTTATTACGGCTACGGCCACTGATACAGCAGGTAATACAGCAACCAATACCGGCACGGTCGAAGTGGATACGACTGGCTTAAATGTGAGTATTGATGCGTTAGTGACTAACGAGACGTCACCTGCGTTAAGCGGCAGTATTGACGACCCAACTGCGACCGTGATTGTGACGGTCAATGCGGTTGATTACACCGCAGTGAATAACGAAAATGGGACCTGGAGTTTAGCGGCTGATACTTTACCTGACTTAACCGAAGGGGATGTTGAAGTAAGTGTGTCTGCGAGTGATGAGGCCGGCCATAGCGACAGCGCAACAACAACCATTGAAATTGATACCACCGCACCAGTGGTGAGCGTCGATTCAATTATTACCAATGATACAACTCCTGCGATCACCGGTACGATTGATGATCCCACGGCAGATGTTGTGGTTACTATCACAGTCGATGGTGAAGAATATACAGCAACCAACAATGCTAATGGTACGTGGACATTAGCAGATAATACCTTACCTGCACTGAATGACGGTGAAACCATTATTACTGTCACTGCTTCAGATGCGGCAGGTAATAGCGCGACAAACACTGGCACGGTTGAAGTGGATACGACTGGCTTAAACGTGGGTATTGATGCGTTAGTGACTAACGAGACGTCACCTGCGTTAAGCGGCAGTATTGACGACCCAACAGCCACCGTGATTGTGACAGTCAATGCGGTTGAGTACACCGCAGTGAATAACGAAAATGGGACCTGGAGTTTAGCGGCTGATACTTTACCTGACTTAACCGAAGGTGAGGTTGAAGTAAGTGTGTCTGCGAGTGATGAAGCCGGCCATAGCGATAGCGCAACAACAACCATTGAGATTGATACCACCGCACCAGTGGTCAGCGTCGATTCAATTATTACTACCGATAACACACCGATGTTAACGGGGAGTGTTGACGATGCGATAGCAGTGGTTGTGGTGACGGTTAATGATATTGAATATACAGCAACCAACAATGCTAATGGTACGTGGACATTAGCAGATAATACTTTACCTGCACTGGATGATGGTGAAACCATTATTACCGTCACTGCTTCAGATGCGGCAGGTAATAGCGCGACAAACACTGGCACGGTTGAAGTGGATACGACTGGCTTAAACGTGAGTATTGATGCGTTAGTGACTAACGAGACGTCACCTGCGTTAAGCGGTAGCATTGACGACCCAACAGCGACCGTGATTGTGACAGTCAATGCGGTTGAGTACACCGCAGTGAATAATGAAAATGGGACCTGGAGTTTAGCGGCCGATACTTTACCTGACTTAACGGAAGGTGAGGTTGAAGTGAGTGTGTCTGCGAGTGATGAGGCCGGCCATAGCGACAGCGCAACGACAACCATTGAGATTGATACCACCGCACCAGTGGTGAGCGTCGATTCAATTATTACCAATGATAAAACTCCTGCGATCACCGGTACGATTGATGATCCCACGGCAGATGTTGTGGTTACTATCACAGTCGATGGTGAAGAATATACAGCAACCAACAATGCTAATGGTACGTGGACATTAGCGGATAACACCTTACCTGCACTGGATGATGGTGAAACCATTATTACCGTCACTGCTTCAGATGCGGCGGATAATAGCGCGACAAACACTGGCACGGTTGAAGTGGATACGACTGGCTTAAACGTGAGTATTGATGCGTTAGTGACTAACGAGACGTCACCTGCGTTAAGCGGCAGTATTGACGACCCAACTGCGACCGTGATTGTGACGGTTAATGCGGTTGAGTATACCGCAGTGAATAACGAAAATGGGACCTGGAGTTTAGCGGCCGATACTTTACCTGACTTAACCGAAGGTGATGTTGAAGTGAGTGTGTCTGCGAGTGATGAGGCCGGCCATAGCGACAGTGCAACAACAACCATTGAGATTGATACCACCGCACCAGTGGTGAGCGTCGATTCAATTATTACTACCGATAACACACCGATGTTAACGGGTAGTGTTGACGATGCGATAGCAGTGGTTGTAGTGACGGTTAATGATATTGAATATACAGCAACCAACAATACTAATGGCACGTGGACATTAGCGGATAACGAATTAGCAGCACTGACTGAGGGTGACATCGCAGTAAGTGTGGTGGCAACGGATACGGCGAATAACAGCAGTGACGCTGCAACCGGCACCATCACTTTAGACTTAACGGCGCCAACAGTCGCGGTGACGTCAATCACTACAAACGATACAACGCCTGCGTTAAGTGGCACGGTAAATGATAATGATGCCACGGTTGTTGTGACCGTGAATGGCATTGAATTCGATGCCACTAACAATGGTAATGGCACGTGGACGTTAGCGGATAATGAATTAGTCGCATTAACCGAAGGTGAAATTGCGGTGAGTGTGGTGGCAACGGATACGGCGAATAACAGCAGTGACGCTGCAACCGGCACCATCACTTTAGACTTAACGGCGCCAACAGTCGCGGTGACGTCAATCACTACAAACGATACAACGCCTGCGTTAACCGGCACAGTAAATGATAATGATGCAACGGTTGTAGTGACGGTCAATGATATTGAATACGATGCTACTAATAATGGCAACGGCACGTGGACGTTAGCGGATAATGAATTAGCGGCATTAACCGAAGGTGAAATTGCGGTGAGTGTGGTGGCAACAGATACGGCGAATAACAGCAGTGACGCTGCAACCGGCACCATCACTTTAGACTTAACGGCGCCAACAGTCGCGGTGACGTCAATCACTACAAACGATACAACGCCTGCGTTAAGTGGCACAGTAAATGATAATGATGCAACGGTTGTTGTGACCGTGAATGGTATTGAATACGATGCCACTAACAATGGTAATGGCACGTGGACGTTAGCGGATAATGAATTAGTCGCATTAACCGAAGGTGAAATTGCGGTGAGTGTGGTGGCAACAGATACGGCGAACAACAGCAGTGACGCTACAACCGGCACCATCACTTTAGACTTAACGGCGCCAACAGTCGCGGTGACGTCAATCACTACAAACGATACAACGCCTGCGTTAAGTGGCACGGTAAATGATAATGATGCTACGGTTGTTGTGACCGTGAATGGTATTGAATACGATGCCACTAACAATGGTAATGGCACGTGGACGTTAGCGGATAATGAATTAGTCGCATTAACCGAAGGTGAAATTGCGGTGAGTGTGGTGGCAACAGATACGGCGAACAACAGCAGTGACGTTGCAACTGGCACAATTACCGTTGATTTAACAGCACCAACGGTAGCGGTGACGTCAATCACTACAAACGATACAACTCCTGCGATCACCGGTACGATTGATGATCCAACGGCCGCGGTTGTGGTGACGGTCAATGATATTGAATATACAGCAACGAACAATGGTAATGGCACGTGGACATTAGCTGATAATGAATTAGCCGCATTAACCGAAGGTGAAATTGCGGTGAGTGTGGTGGCAACAGATACGGCGAATAACAGCAGTGACGTTGCAACTGGCACAATTACCGTTGATTTAATAGCGCCAACGGTAGCGGTGACGTCAATCACTACAAACGATACAACTCCTGCGATCACCGGTACGATTGATGATCCAACGGCCGCGGTTGTGGTGACGGTCAATGATATTGAATATACAGCAACGAACAATGGTAATGGCACGTGGACGTTAGCGGATAACGAATTAGCAGCACTGACTGAGGGTGACATCGCAGTAAGTGTGGTGGCAACGGATACGGCGAACAACAGCAGTGACGTTGCAACCGGCACAATTACCATTGATTTAACAGCGCCTACTGTAGACGATCTATTATTAACGATAGATGAATCAAATCTTGCGACTACAGTTTCTGTTTCAGGTTCTTTAACCATTTCTGAGGAGCTAAGTAACCTTACATTAATAGCACCTACAGATGTTTATACATCACAAGGAGAAGCCGTTACTTGGACCTTAACAACAGGTGCGCAAAATACGCAGATATTAACAGGTAGCACTAGTTCTGGTGATGTAGCAATACTCTCATTAGATAGTGATGGTAATTATAATTTCGACTTAGTTGCTCCACTTGATCATATAGCCCAAGGAAGTGATGAATTAACTGTCGCATTTGGTGTTGAGGCGACAGATCTCGTTGGTAATATTGGTGAAACAGCGCAGTTAGTTGTCAATGTTATAGATGATATTGCTAGTGTAATCGCATATCAACAGGAGGTCGTTGATACGGTTAATACTTTATATAGTGGCGATATTGTGGTTAACGCTGGTGCGGATGGCGTTGAGGTATCAACTATCACAATAGATGGATATACCTTTAGTTACGATACTGACAGTAACTTAATTACCACTTATGGTAGCTCTGATATTGTGAATGCTTTTGAGGAAACAGACTATGATACTGACACTCAAATATTAACTATAGATACTATTAAAGGTGAAACTATCACCGTTGATTTAGCCTCAGGTGAATACAGCTATACCACAACAGGAGTTGCAGACGTTGAAGCTACCGTTGAATCTAGCCCTGAAGTCGCATTAGGTGCAGATAATTCTTTATTAGGATTAGTAGGCGTTGATGCTTTGAATCTTATTGATTTCAGCTCGAGCCAAGCGTTTTCTGCAATTGATGCTAATAATGATATAACACAGGTTGTTATCTCTACTGAAAGTATAAGTGTTAACTTAGGTTATGCTGGTTTCAAGTATTCAATTGATATGGCTAAAGAGTTTGGTCTGAAAATCGTTACAGATGATTTAGGCTTTTTAATTGGGACTACTGCCTCAATTATCATTACATCTTTAGATGATTCAACCATTACTAATCAACAATTGAATGAGTTTCTTGGAAGTGTGTATTGGAAGGAAGTTGGTGTTTCACTTGGTGTATTACCTACTTTAACAATTACAGCTACTGACTCAGAAGGCAATGCTGTCAGTTCTACGAACTCGGACCTCGCTTCTCTTGGACTTTTATCAACAGGTGATAGTCCTGATTACTTGTTTGAAGGCGATGATAATGCAAATACAAATACAAGCTTAACTGGCAGCGAACGTATTTATGGTTACGGTGGCAATGACACTTTAAATGGTGGCGAAGGTGCAGATCTATTACGTGGTGGTGCTGGTAACGATATATTAGATGGTGGAACAGGTAACGATATCCTTATTGGTGGAATAGGTAATGATACCTTAACTGGCGGTACAGGAAATGATGTGTTCCGTTGGGAAACCGTTGATGTAGCTAGTGTTGATACTATTACCGACTTTGAAATGGGACCTGTTGCGGGTGGTGCTGATATTATTGACCTTGCTGAATTATTAAATGGCGAAGGTAAAATAGGTACCTCAGGTGCAGGTAATTTATCTAACTTCTTACACTTTGAATTTGATGGAACAGATACAACACTTTATATCAGTGCAGATGGTGACTTCCAAGGTGGTTATACAACAGCAGAGATTGATCAAAGCATCATATTTAGTGGAGTAGATATCACAGAAGGGCTTTCTACTGACCAAGATATTATTGAAAACTTACTTGCGAATGGCAATTTATTAGTTGATGACCTCGCCTTAGGAGACGATGTTCTAGGTGGGACTACAACTATCGATATTGACTTAGTTGATGGTGATGGTGATATTTCCCAAGCAACCGTTGATTTTGAAAGCTCGGGTGCTGCTCCAGAGGTTATTTCAAATGTTGATAATACTGCACCAATCGTGTGTGCTTCGAATACTTCTTTATTAGGGTTAGTAGCAGTCCAAGCGTTAGACATTATTAACTTAGATAACCAAGCCCTTACTGCAATAGATATTGATGGTAACTTGACTAGTGTGGAAGTGAATTACCAAGCCTTGTTAGATGTCAGCTTAACAGAGCTAACATTAGCTGCATCAAACGAAATGGCTGCCGAGTTAGGGCTACAAATAGAAGTCAGTAATAACTCTGGTTTATTAGGGCTTGTTACAGCTTCTTCGACGCTCACTATTACCGCAGTAGATGGCGGCACAATAGATAATCAATCAATTAATGAATTACTAGCAACAGTTCAATTTTATGATAATGAAGGGCTATTAGGCGGAGCGCTTGAATTAAATGTACAAGCTGATGTGTTAAATAACTTAACGATCACGGCAACTGATTCAGAAGGTGCAAGTAGTAGTGGCTCATTAGGTGACCTCGTAAGTGCTGATGCTCTTAACGATATCCTATTTGATATTGATACGGTTAAAGAAGGTGATAGCGGTCAAAACGAAATGGACTATGGCTATAGTTCAAGCGGCCTTCGTTTATATGGTTACGGTGATAATGACGTATTGATAGGCGGCAGTGGTAATGACCTTATCCGTGGAGGATCTGGTGATGATAATTTAATCGGTGGTGCTGGTAACGATATGCTTATCGATGGTAGCGGTAGCGATACTTTCAGTGGTGGTGATGGAGATGATTTAATCTCTATTTCAGGTGGTCAGTTTGAAAGTATTGATGGCGGTGAAGGTAGTGATACTTTAATGCTTGATGATGGACTAGATTTAGACTTGAGCGATGCCAACATCGGTGCTATCACTAATATCGAAACGATTGACTTAAGTGAAGGCGAAACTGGTAATGTGTTAAAACTCACTGAAGAAACGGTGAAAGCATTAACGGATGAGGAAGATACGTTAACCATTAATGGTGATGCTAATGATTCTGTTGATATGGAAGGTGCTACATTTGCCGGAAGTTCGGTAGTGAATGGAGTTGCTTATAACGAGTATCACTTAGGTACTACAACCTTGTATGTTGACGAAGAGATAGGGACAACTATTTAATATGCCCATTAAACGTTACTTTATAGTTATGCTGCTTTTATGTGCTAAGGGCAGCAGTGTTTATGCTTTAGATGAATATAATCAAAGTACTAATCAGTTTTCTTTAGTGCAGTTAGTGAATATAGGGTTAGCAAATAACCCTAAAATCAAAGTAGAAGAGGCGAAAATCCAAAGTGCTATTACGCAAATAAAAGTGGAAGAGGGGGGCTATTGGCCCTCTTTAGATTTATCGGTTGGACCAGAGCACGGGTTATATGGAGAGCTAGGTTACGATGTGACTCTTTCACAAACCTTGTATGACTGGGGGAAAGTAGCGAGTAATATCGATTCAGCCACAGCGAAGAAAGTAAAACAAGTACATGCTTTATTAAGTGCTCGATCGGAAGTTGCATTAGAGGTCATTGAGGTTTGCTATGAGATCTACACTGCGCGGGAAAAATTAAACGTATTACAGCAGTATCAAAGTGAGCTACATAGTATTTATTTGTTAGCTAAAGAACGAGATAATTATCAATTTAGCGACAGCTCAGAATTAAGTAAAGTATTTAAATATCAAGCTTATGTTGATGAGCAATTTGCAACTATTCAGGGCGAACTTAAAGCGGCAGAACGGCTTTATATATTACTTCTTAGACAACCTCCTAGCACCCTACCTCAATTTACTGAGTCATTCGACATATTTGAACAATTGAATACTCAAGATAAATTAGAGGAAAATATTGTTCAATCTCCTGATTATATGCAAGCTCAGCAAGATATTTATATTGCTGAATTTGATGCTAAAAGTGCCAGTGCGGGCTTGAAGCCTAATGTGGTGTTGGAAGCAAGTACGATAAAAAGAGATGTAAATGGTGTACTTACTAAAGACTCTTCTATTGGCATTAATGTAAAAATGCAAATTAACCAAGGTCTATCTGCCTATTATCAAGCGCAATCTGAACTACAATTAGTAGAAGCTGCAAAATGGGAGTTACAGTCAGTACATCGTGATTTAGCACGAGAGTTTGGTTCTGATAGTGAAAGTAGAATTGCGTTACGACAAAGAGTCGAAGCGTTAAAATATCAAGTTAAAGAATCTTCGCATTTAGTCAAAGTTTATTTAGACCAATTCAGTGCAGGTTTAAGAACTATTGAAGATCTATTGACCAATGAAGCGGAGACATTCCAATTAAAAACGCAGTTAATTAGTGCTTCATCAGAATATCAAATGTTGCCTTATCGTACCGCTTCAAAACTAGGCATGTTGAATAAGCTATTATTGCTGCAAGGTGAGAGAGAAAGATACTAATGGAAAAAGGAACAGAACAACAACAAGAAAAAACGCTTCCTCATTCTTCTCGTCGATTCCAATTTACAAAAGTACAAAAAGATCCTTTAAGAAAAGGCCTTGTTTTGTTTTGTGGATTATTTGACCGAAAAGTAACCTCTTCTGAGTTAGCTGATGGTTATCCACTGCATGAAGGAAAGTTGGCATTAGATTATGTTCCGCGTTCCCTTGCTCGTATAGGCTTGTCTGCACGTGTTGTGGATATTGAACTTGAAGATATCTTTGAACGTTTATTGCCAGCGTTATTATTAACTGAGTCTGGTACTACGGTTATTCTTTCAGAGTTAGATCTTAAACAAGGTACAGCAAAAGTTTTATTGCCAGAGACTGGAGGCGGTATTAATGATCTCAGCCTTGATGAACTCAAAGATATTTATACAGGTACTGCTATTCTTGCTAAACCTAAGTTTAGAAAAGATGATCGTGCTGGAAACTATGCAAAAGAAGCAAATGAACACTGGTTTAAAGGGCCATTATCTCGTTGTTGGCCTGCCTATGCAGAAGTCGCAGTTGCTTCTTTTGTCGCAAATTTATTAGCTGTAGCAACTTCATTATTTGCTTTACAAGTTTACGATAGAGTCGTACCGAATAGTGCATTTGATACGCTTTTTGTTCTCTCCTCTGGAGTTATCCTCGCCATTATTCTGGATTTTGTTATTAGAGTGATACGTGCGCATTTATTAGATGCCACAGGGAAGCGTCTGGATATAAAACTATCCTCTCTATTGTTTGAACGAGTGATGCAGATTCGTTTATCTGCTAAACCTGGATCTACTGGTGCTTTCAGCAGCCAGATTAGAGAGTTTGAAAGTGTTCGTGAATTCTTTACCTCTTCAACAGCAGCGACTATCAGTGATTTTCCTTTTATTATTATCTTCTTAAGTGTGATTGCTTACATTGGTGGTTCTGTAGTCTGGGTACCTGTGATCGGTATTTTATTAATGTTACTACCTAGTTTATTGATGCAAAAAAAGTTAGCTAAATTATCTCGTGCAAACCTTAGAGAAGGCGCGATTAAACACGGTTTAATGTTAGAAGTAATAGACAATTTAGAAACAGTAAAGACGACGCGAGCAGAAGGGAGGAATTTAAAGTTATGGGAAGAGTTGTCAGCGCAACTAGCCGATGAAAATGTGCTACTTAAAAGAATTCATTCCTTTTTAACTTTAGGTGCTTCGATGACTCAACAGCTTTGTTATGTTGGCGTGCTAATTATTGGTGTTTTCGAAATCAATAATGGCAATCTAACGATAGGTGGTTTGATTGCTTGTACCATGTTGGTTTCTCGTACTATTGCGCCTGTAAATCAAATGGCCGGTGTATTGGTTCGTTGGCAACATGTAAAAGTTGCCCTTGAAGGCCTAGATGAACTAATGAATGCACCTATTGAACGTACTGTGGATCGTAAGTTTGTACGTAAACCTGATTTAAAGGGCGAGTATCACGTAGATAATATTAAGTTTCGTTATTCTCAAGAAGATGCATTGACTCTAGATATTCAAGACTTAAAAATTACAGCTGGTAGTCGAGTTATGCTATTGGGTTGTAATGGTGCCGGCAAGTCGACGTTATTGCGAATATTAGCAGGGTTAAGCGATCCAAGTGATGGTCGAGTATTAATGGATAATGTCAATTTAGGACAAATAGACCCTAGTGATCGACGTCAAGGGATAGGTTATCTGCCACAAGATATCGCATTATTTCATGGTACTTTACGAGATAATCTATTGCTCGATGGTGAAAGCCATAGCGACAATGAATTATTCGAAGCGTTGGATGCAATCGGTTTAGGTACTGCAGCCAGAGAGCACCCTTTAGGTCTAGATTTGCCTATTTTAGGGAATGGCAGTGTGTCGGGTGGACAGCGACAAGCAATTGGATTAGCGCGTATTATATTACAAGATCCACGCATTGTTTTAATGGATGAGCCGACTGCTGCATTTGACCAAAATAGTGAAGAAAAAGTATTGGTTTTTCTTAACCAATGGCTGAAAGGACGGACACTTATTATGTCCACACATAAAAGAAGGATGTTATCGATTGGGCAAAGAGGAGTGGTTCTGCATAAAGGGAAAGTGATCATGGATGGTTCATTAAAAGAAATTCTTTCTACTAATAAACAGGGCAAGTCTAATGTCTAAACAGCATAAGCAATCACGATTATTAAGGTCTTTAAATGACCCAGAGTATACGGTTATGCACCCTGCGGCAAAACCAGGCTTATGGTTAAGTATCTTAACGGTGATTTTATTCGTGGTATGGGCAAGTTTTGCAGAAATAGATGAAGTAACACGAGGTGAGGGGCGCATTATCCCTTCGAGCCGTTTACAAATGATCCAAAGCTTAGAGGGGGGAATTATTGAAGCTCTGCTAGTGGATGAAGGCGATATGGTAGAGGCTGGGCAAGTGTTAGTCAGCTTAGATCAAACAAGATTTTACGCAGCTTACATGGAAGGGCTTAGCCAAGCTGTTGCCTTGAAAGCAGCGATTGCTCGATTAGACTCAGAAGTAAAAAATCAAAATACGATCACTTTCCCCGATGGATTCGATTTAGATACACCTGAAGCGAAATCTGAAATAGCACTGTTTAAAGCTCGTCGAGATAGAAAACAGCAAACAATTGCATCTTTGCAACGTGAAATTGATATATCCAACAAAGAGTATTCTGTACTGAAACCATTAGTAAAACGTAAAGCTGTCAGTAAGATGGAATTATTGAAAGTTGATAAAACCATCGAAGAGTTAAAAGGGAAGGTGGCTAGTGTAAATAATAGTTATATGCAGGACGCTTATACAGAGCTTACCGAGAAAAAAGGCTATTTAAATGCGTTAATGGAAACATTAGTACAGAAGGAAGATCAATTAAAACGTACTCAAATTGTGTCGCCAGTACGTGGACAAATTAACGATATTTTAGTCACAACAAGAGGTGGTGTCATTCAACCTGGTGAACCGATCATGAAGGTGTTACCTGTTGATGACCAGCTATTAATTGAAGCACGTATTAAACCTAAAGATGTTGCATTTTTAGCACCAGGTATGAAAGCAAAAGTGAAAATTACCGCCTATGACTATACTATTTATGGTGATTTAGAAGGTACATTGGAACAAATCAGTGCGGATACATTTGAAGAAGATACGGCAAAAGGTAAAGAATATTATTACCAAGTTTTAATACATACAGATAAAAATTATCTTGAACGTAATGGTGAAAAATTGCCAATTAGGCCAGGTATGATAACTCAAGTGGATATACTTGGCGCTAAGCGAACTGTACTTAGCTATTTATTAAAACCATTAATTAAAGCATCGCTTTATTAATGTATTTACACCGCTGATTGTTAAGCGGTGTGGATATCCATTTATTGTCGCCTATTTTGTAATAGTGAGCTTATTTGCTTCTGCTTTCCCTAACTTAGGAAGCAGGTGTAATTTGTTATGTATCGCGTGATGGATGAATGATAGCTTGGTTCTTACCGCCTGCGTTAAAATAAAAGGGTAAGCATCTGCCAATCCCATACTTCGATTCAAAGAGTTCAGCATCACCGAGAACTCTACCCAACTATCGAGAATCTGCGTAATGTCTTTTTGTCCCATAAAGTAAGAAGCATCTTGCGGTAGATTCAAAGCCTCAAACTCTTCAGTATCATGCCCCGATGTAGAGCCACTAATAGAGAAATTTTGTGCAGTCTCCAAGGTATCAATAATATGCATATAATGAGCCCATGTTTCTGCCCAATCTTCATAGGGATGCATAGTCGCATATTCACTGATAAAAGTGTCACGCCAATTCTCTGGTGCACCCTGTTTATAATGTTTGTCGAGCGCCTCTTGATAATCTAATTCATCATCTCCAAAGTATCGCTTACATAGAGTATGTTTTTCAGGTGTTTGAGCTATTAATTGATCAAAATAATAATGGCCTAATTCATGGCGGAAATGGCCTAGTAGCGTCCGGTATCGTTCTCCCATAGCATGTTTGGTTTGCGAACGAGCAACATCATCAGCTTCCGCTAAATTAATAGTAATATGTCCACAGTCATGACCAGTAAAGACGGTTTCTTGACCAGCTAATGGGCTAGAAAAATGATCATTTACATTACGATCTGCGATGAAATCAAAGCTCAGCCCCGTTACCGGATCTTCTGCTAGATTACGTAAAGGCACAGGTAAAGCATTTAGCGTATAAAGTGCTCGTCGTTTTGCTGTTTCCATTTTATGCCACAATGGAATGTGCTCTATGATAGTTAAATCTGGTACCGTTTCATTAAATCGGCAAGCAAAACACAATACCTCATCACTGTCAGCAATTGGGCTGAAAGTGCTTAGATTCACCATGCCATTACAGGCATTAAATTGGATGTGGTTATCACATTTCTTATATTTTACCTGTGGAGTACCCTGTTTATAAAAGAGTCCTGTTTTTGGCTCTATTTCATAGGGTTCAACTTGATCAAATTGATCATCAATTCCAACTGTTTTTCCACAGGCAAGGCAGTGGCTACTTTCAAAAAATAGAATCGGCTGCTCACTACAATTACATTTAAATGTTTTCATCTTTTTACCGTATAAAGTGCTAACAAAGCAGTATTTAGCTTTTGTTTAATAGTTCTGTTTTCTTTTTAGTGAACTCATCTTCAGTTAACACTCCCATATCTCTCAATTCCGACAATTTAGTAATAATTTCAATCATCTGATTAGCAGCGTTAAACTGCTCATTAGGCATTTCTGCCGTTGTTGTCGGTGCTTCAGTTGACTGCGTTACTGAATGATTTTCTTGTGCAAAATTGGTATTGCCTGAAGCGGGTAATGATTGGCCTGAAATTAAAGGCAAACTACTGATATGAATATTGCCCCATTGGCTACTAAAAGTAAGTGAATCGTTGCTTCCCTGTTGCTGGCTAACACCGCCGATATTATGGTCAAGTGTATCGTAAATAGAGATTTGACCATTTAACTCAACCGCTAACCTATTAGGAAATACAGCATAACGAATATTGTTTTGCGCTCCACTACTGAAGGGTTGTCCTAAATCTGTTGGCCACCATTGATTACTACCTGGTGTACCAGCAGGGACAACAGGGAATATTTGATTATTAGTCAAAACATTAGCCAACTCGTTACATAAATTATCAACGGTCATTTTTAAACCGCTATTAAACATATCACCTACCATGGTCATTCCCCCACGCATCCATTGTCCTGACCCACCTAATTCCGGGCAGTTAAATTGTGCCATGGAGCAGCCGCCATTATTTACCGCAACGAGCATATGTACGATGGCATCTTGGCTTAAGCCATAACGAGAAGAGAGTTCGTTGACGAAGTGTTCACCAATATCTGTTAGCTTTTGCATAAGGCTGTATCCCATTTGGTAGTGTTAAGTGTGGTTGTTAAGGTGAATAAATCGTTATGGTGTTGTTGAGTTTTTTCGCAGTTATTTTAATGTTAAATAAATGCTCAAAATATGCTCTATCATAGCATTATTGTTAACCTACAGAGCAGCTTTATTATGAACTATTTTTTAAATCTAGCAGGCTGGTGTAATGCTCTGATAATGAGGGATATTATTCATGCGCCGGCAAATAAAAATATGAACTATGTTGTTCTTATTCTAAATTTTAGTTCTATTTTAGTGCATTTATTGCACCAGTCGGCACGTCTTAAATTATTATCCTAGTGTAGTCTTTGTTTATGAAACCCATTAATTTAGGATTGAAGGCCCTTAATTAAGGCTAATGACTTATTTCCATTATATTTCATGCAAGTGGAATAAATATTGCAAAAAATAAATCAACACCCAGTAACATTTTCGTGCTATTTATATAGCTGCATATCATTAAAGGGGAATTAGTCGATGACAATCACTGTTGGTATTTCGCATCATACTGAATATAAATATGACCGCTTAGTAAACATGGGGCCGCATATATTTCGTTTACGTCCAGCCCCACATAGCCGCACAAAAATTAAAAGTTATTCATTAAAAATTACACCGGAAGACCATTATATCAATTGGCAGCAAGATCCTTTTGGTAACTATCAAGCCAGGGTGGTATTCAATGAACCCACCACCGAGTTTAGTTTTACCGTAGACTTAGTTGCAGAAATGACGGTTATTAACCCCTTTGACTTCTTTCTAGAAGAATATGCAGAAGAATTTCCTTTCGTTTACGATAAAATATCCAAATCTGAATTAGCTCCTTATCTAAAAAAACGTAAAGCTAGCCCCAAGCTTCTCGAGCTAATCGCCTCTTTAACACCCAAAGAACCTATTCGCAGTGTTGATTTCTTAGTGGCGGTAAATCAAGCTATTTATGAGCTGGTCGGTTATGGTATTCGTCTTGAACCTGGCGTACAAACGGCAAATGAAACCCTAACTAAAAAAACTGGGTCATGTCGTGATTCCGCATGGCTATTGGTGCAGTTATTTCGCCATTTAGGGTTAGCTGCTCGTTTTGTATCAGGTTATCTAGTACAGCTTACCTCAGATCAGAAATCACTTGATGGGCCTAGTGGCCCCGAAGAAGATTTTACTGATTTACATGCTTGGACTGAGGTTTATATTCCAGGAGCGGGTTGGATTGGTTTAGATCCTACTTCTGGCTTATTTGCCGGCGAAGGACATATCCCCTTAGCTTGTACGCCTGAGACAAGTTCTGCTGCCCCAGTGACAGGTGGTATTGATGACTGTAAATCAGAGTTCAGTTTTTATAATAAAGTAACGCGTGTTCATGAAGACCCTCGCGTGACCAAGCCTTATTCTGAAGCGCAGTGGTCGGCGATTAATCGTTTAGGCCAGCATGTTGATGATATTTATGATGATCAAGGTATTCATCTTACTATGGGGGGCGAGCCAACCTTTATATCGATCGATGATATGGAGCATCCTCAGTGGAATACGGAAGCCGACGGTAAAGAAAAAAGAGTCTTGGCACAAAACCTATTCGTGGAGATGAATAAAGTCTTCACTAAAGGTGGTTTTACCCATTATGGTCAAGGTAAGTGGTATCCAGGTGAACCTTTACCACGCTGGCAATATGCTTGTTATTGGCGCAAAGATGGAGTGGCTCTGTGGAAGGATACTAGTTTATTAGCTGATCCTAATAAAGATTATGAGTTAGACCATACCGACAGCCAAAAATTTGCTGAAAAACTCAGTGAGGCATTAGGCTTAAGCAAAGAAGCATTAACCACTGCCTATGAGGATATTATTTATCACATGTGGCAAGAGGGCTCGTTACCTTCAGAGCCTGGACCAAAAGATGCTAAATTATTACATGCCATGAGCCGCAAAGGTTTTTTAGAAAAGATGGAAAAAGGCATAGATAAACCAGTAGGTTATGTCTTACCTTTACAATGGAATGATGGTAAAAACTGCTGGCAATCCTGTGCATGGGAATTTAAACGTGGACACTGTTTCTTGTTACCGGGTGAATCACCATTAGGTTATCGCTTACCTTTAGACAGCTTGGCGTGGACAGATAATATTATTGATCGAGACCCTTTTGATATTCCGGATACTTTTGCTAAACCTAAAAAATTGAAAAAAGGGTTTATTGGCAAAGAGATGATCAAAACAGCGATGGTACTAGAGGTGAGAGATGGGCGTTTATATATCTTTATGCCGCCAACTAGCCATTTTGAACATTACCTAAGTTTATTAAACTCGATTGAAAGTGTGGCAAAAGAAATTTCGATGCCAGTAGTGATTGAAGGATATAGCCCACCTAAAGATAGCCGCGTAGAAAAATATGCTGTGACGCCTGATCCTGGTGTTATTGAGGTGAATATTCACCCATCTAGATCTTGGGAGCAGCTGGTAGATAGAACCACTATACTTTATGAGCTAGCTAAACAGGCGCGTTTAGGCACAGATAAGTTTATGGCCGATGGTCGTCATACCGGAACTGGTGGTGGTAACCATGTAACCTTAGGCGGTGAAACACCAGATCAAAGTCCATTCTTACGTCGCCCAGATATTTTGCGTAGCTTTATCACTTATTGGCAGCATCACCCTGGGTTATCTTACCTATTTTCTGGTTTATTTATTGGCCCAACCAGCCAAGCGCCACGTGTAGATGAAGCTCGTGATGAAGTGCTTTATGAGTTAGAGATTGCTTTTTCACACATGCCAGAAGGTGAAGTACCAGAGCCGTGGCTAGTGGATAGGTTGTTACGTAATTTATTGGTGGATTTAACGGGTAATACGCATCGTGCAGAGTTCTGTATTGATAAGTTGTATTCTCCTGACTCAGCAACAGGTCGTTTAGGAATTGTAGAGTTTAGGGGCTTTGAAATGCCGCCGCACGAACAAATGAGCCTAGTACAAATGTTGTTATTACGTACACTATTGGCTTGGTTCTGGAAAAAACCGTACCACAAACCTTTAGTACGCTGGGGAACAGAGTTACATGATAAGTTCTTACTTCCTCAATATGTAGAGAATGATTTAGCAGAAGTGACTCGTGATTTACAACAAGCAGGTTTTGCTTTCCAATTAGGTTGGTTAAATCCGTTCTTTGAATTCAGGTTCCCTGTATGCGGTACGCGTGAACTTGATAATGTGACCTTAGAGTTAAGAACAGCCATCGAACCTTGGCATGTATTAGGTGAGGAAGCGAGTGCATCTGGAACTGCACGTTACGTAGACTCTTCATTAGAAAGGGTACAAATCAAAGTACAAGGAACGATCAGTGATCGTTATGTAGTGACTTGTAATGGTCGTCGTGTGCCGTTAAAAGCTGTGAAAGGTAAAGCAAAAGACGAGATGGTGGCAGGTATTCGTTATCGTGCATGGCAACCACCGACAGCATTGCATCCTACCATTGGTGTACATGCTCCTTTAACTTTTGACTTGATCGATACTTGGGAAGGTCGTTCACTGGGTGGGTTTGTATATCATGTAAGTCATGCTGGTGGTCGTAATCCAGAAACATTACCGGTTAATGCATTTGAAGCTGAAGGGCGTCGAGTGGCGAGATTTTGGGAGCATGGCCATACGCCATCGTTATTGATGTCAGACCAACCTAGCTGGATACCATCTGCTGCGACCCATACTTTTCATGCTGCCGAATCAGTGACTGAGTTTGTAGTTCCAGCAGAAGAAAGTACTAACCAAGATTACCCACATACCTTGGATTTACGTCGTCAACCAGCCTTTAAATAAGTCTGGATAAAAGTAGTATTCCACTTTGAAATTTATTAAAGTGGAATGCCTTTTTTCTTGCCTGAATAGATCATTACTAACTAATGATGTCTTAAAAATGGAGCATTTTCAGCATGTACATTAATAACAGCAGTATGCCGGAATTGCCAGAATGGTTGTCCCTCTATCTAAATAAATCACATGATCATGATGAGCTTGTTAACCATAGTGGTTTACTACCTAAACATTGGGATACATTATTCAATCGTCTATCTAGCTTAAGTGCGGAAGAGGTCACTGGACGTGCCATTGAAATCAGTCAGTTATTACAAAATGGCAATATTAAACATGAAAGCAATCATCAATGGCACTTTGATCCTTTACCTTTTATGTTTTCCAAGCAAGATTGGCAGTCACTAGAAGCAGGTATTAAACAAAGAGTGACGCTGTTAAATAAAATTCAACAAGATATTTATGGTGAGCAAAAACTATTAATGGATGGTTCGCTTGAAGCCAAATATTTGTTTCAAGATAAACGGTATTTGCGTGAAGGTTTCAGCCTTCCCGGCAATGAATTAAAGTTATTTTTTACCGCAATTGATGTTTATCGTACGCCAAGCGGTGGTTTTAAAGTTTTAGCTGACCATTGTCAGTGTCCATTAGGCTTAGGTTTGTTATTAAAAAGCCGAGTCATTGCCCGTCGAGTGATGGCTGAAGAGTTTGCTGAATGTAATGTTCAGCAGATAAAACAATTTTTAGCAGCATTCCAAGATACGATTAATGAATACACTCGTTATATGGACGATCCTAGAATAGTTATCTTGACGCAAGGTATCGATGATCCTAATTACAATGAACACGCCTTCTTATCCACTTATTTTGGTTACACCTTAGTACAAAGTGCAGACTTAACCGTGAGAAACGCAGAGGTGTGTTTAAAGTCATTACAAGGGTTAGGGAAAATTAATGTGATTTTACGTTGGTTGCCTGATCATAGTATTGATTCCCTAGAACAAACAGAATACTCATTACATGGTATTCCTGGCTTATTACAAGCAGTGCGTGAAGGGTCTGTCAAAGTATTAAATCCGTTTGGTAGTGGCATCCTATCATCTCCTGCAGTACAAGCTAATCTAGCCGTTTTATCTGAAAAATTATTAGCGCAGCCTTTGTTGCTCGGTCAAGCCAGTTATTATGCGGTGGATCAAGTTGAAGAAGTTGAGTGGAGAGGGTTAGAGTTATTAAGTTATCAAGATAGCACGTTTAAATTAGACGGTGCCGCCAACATAGAGCAAATTAAAAAACTGATTAACACACAACCTGAAAACTATTATTTCCAAGATAAACCCACGTTTAGTAGTGCGCCTTTTTGGAGTGGCGGACAACTGATTGCTAAACCTGTGGTATTCCGTTGTTATGCTTTAAATACCGAGCATGGGGTGGAAGTATTACCTTCTGCACTATGTTTTTCTAATGAAGTTAGCCATTACCCAAGCCTATCTGGATGGATCAAAGATACTTGGATTAATGCCAATGATGAGAATACAGTTGCTGACCCAATTGCTTCTATACCCGTTCGAAAACGCATGGATGTGACCCTATTAGAAGGCGTGATATCAAGCCGTACTGCAGAACATCTATTTTGGTTGGGTCGCTATTTAGAAAGAGCTGAAAGTACTGTTCGAGTATTACGTATTTTTATCGATCGTTATACTGAGTTAGCTATCTATCCAGACGCAATGCGGCATTCCATGGTTACTCGATTGTTCAGTGCAATACACTCCCAACATATTGTTTATCCTTATATTGAGCAAGAGCCTGTATTGCAAACATTAAATAACGAAAGTGCTAAAACCATGGCCTTTCAATTATTAGCTGGTGAGCAATGTGCAGGAAGTATTGTTAATACTCTTAAGTATTTAGCGAATGCAGCAGTACAAATTCAAGAGCTATTGTCCTATGACAGTCGCCGTATTATTGATGAAATCAATGAACAGGTAAAAGCTCTGTCGTCAGTTAACATTAATACAAGCTCACGTACCTTACAAACCAGTTTAGATAAAGTGATTGGTTCAATAATGGCTTTCAATGGCTCGATTGCGGACTGTATGCCAAATAGTAACGGTTGGTTTTTATTAGAGATTGGGCGCCGTATTGAGCGTAGTTTGCAAATTACCTCATTAAGCGCAGCCCTATTAACCGAAGAGCTAGAAGAACCAGTTGAAATTGCTTTACTGGAATCGGTGTTAACGTGTCAGGTCAGCTTAGTGACCCACAAGCGTCGTTATCGTATGCATCAAAGTATTGGCACAGGACTTGAACTCTTATTATTAGATGCAGAATACCCGCGCTCGCTGTTATTTCAATTAGAACAGATTAATACGCTTTGTAAGCATTTGCCGACAAAAAGGCGACCGGGTGTGATTGCGGCTCATGAAAAAGCAATTGTATTGTCAAAAACCACCTGTTACGTCACCGAAAAAGATTATTTACAAGTGAGTACGGAAGGCAAGCGTGAACAATTAATAGAGTTCAATCATCACATTCGTAGCAACTTAAATACCTTTTGTGATGTATTACTATTACAATACTTTTCTCATACACAAACTGCCAATAAATTAAATTGGACTAACATTGAGCAAGCTCAATCGTGAAATATAAAATAAAACACACCACCACCTATCAATACGCTGATTTTGTAAGCTTATGTCAAAACCAAGCGCGTTTAACGCCGAAAACAAATCGAGCGCAGATATGTCATAGCAGTCATATACAAATAGATCCTCCAAGTAGTTATTTAAAAGAGTATACGGACTATTTTAATAATAGAGTCACTGTGTTTGAAATTACTACTCAACATAAAGTATTAGCTGTCACTATGGTTAGTGAAGTGGAGTTATTGGTACCAGAAAATATTGACCTTAAGCGTATCGATATGCCTTGGGTAAAAGCCAGAGATATACTTGCAACGCCTAATACAAGCGAGTTATTAAAAGTATCTGAATTTATTTTACCTTCGCAACTTACCCAATTAGAAAAGGGTATTCGTGACTATGCTCTAGTCTCTTTTACCGAAAAGGCAAGCCTGATAGAAGCATGTAAAGATTTAATGGCACGAATTTTTCATGAGTTTCAGTATGACCCTGGTTTTACTACGATTAGTACGCCTTTAAGTGTTGTTTTTGCACAAAAAAGGGGCGTTTGCCAAGATTTTGCACACTTTGCGCTAGCTTGCTTACGTAGCATTGGATTAGCGGGAAGATATGTAAGTGGTTATATAGAAACACTGCCACCAGAAGGTGAAGAGAAATTAGAGGGAGCCGATGCAACACATGCTTGGTTTGCCATTTTTGTTCCTGGCTATGGTTGGTTGGATTTTGATCCTACAAATGATGTGTTACCTAGAGATCAGCATATTACCTTAGCTGTTGGACGAGATTTCTCAGATGTTACTCCTTTAAAGGGCGTGGTATTTGGTGGAGGCTCTCAGGCATTAGATGTTGCGGTGGATATGATTCGATTAGGGTAATTAGACAACGTCATTATTAAACATGAGTTAATGAAAAGGCGAAAGTGTATGGAAATTGATTGGAAAGCGTATCAAACGAATGGTTTTTTTGATGAATTAATTGACGCCAAAGGGAATGTTAGAACACATGGAAAACAACTGGCAGAGTTCTTTTCAAAACTGTCTGGTGATGAATTAAAAAAAGCCCGAGCTGTCGCTGATTTAGCTATTAAAGAGATGGGTATTACTTTCACTGTTTATAACGAAGGTAATATGATCGACAGGGCTTGGCCCTTTGATATTATTCCTCGTACTATCGGTAAAAAAGAGTGGCAGGGTATAGAAGTTGGCTTAAAACAACGTGTTGAAGCGTTAAACCTATTTATTGATGATTTATACCATGACCAAAAAATAATAAAAGACGGTGTTTTCCCCAAAGGTTTATTAGAAAAGTCTGTTAACTTTCGTCAGCAATGTGTGGGTATTACGCCCCCTAACAAAATATGGGCACATATTTGCGGTTCTGACTTAGTGCGGGATGGCAAAGGGACTATGTATGTCCTAGAGGATAATTTACGGGTTCCTTCAGGTGTCTCCTATATGCTTGAAAACCGCTCAGTAATGAAACGTGTCTTCCCCGAACTATTTGAACAAGTCCCTATTTTACCCGTCGATGATTACCCCTCCCAACTATTTGATATGTTAGCTGCAATGTCACCTCGCCCAGATGACAAACCTGAAGTGGTGGTGTTAACTCCAGGCGTATTTAATTCAGCGTATTTTGAGCATTGTTACTTGGCGCAAGAGATGGGGTGTGAGTTAGTAGAAGGTCGCGACCTAGTGGTTGAAAAAGATGATTGTGTTTACATGCGAACAATTACTGGATTACAACGTGTAGATGTTATTTATCGCCGTATTGATGATCTCTTTTTAGATCCTGAAGCATTTTTGCCTGATTCTCAATTAGGTGTTCCTGGTTTAATGAGAGCATGGTCCAAGGGAAATGTTGCTCTAGTAAATGCGCCGGGAGCAGGTGTAGCAGATGATAAAGTCGTGTATGCCTACGTACCTGAAATCATTAAATATTATTTAGGTGAAGATGCAAAAATAGCCAATGTTCCTACCTTTAAATGTCTTGATCCTAAAGAGTGTGAGCATGTGATTAAGAACATCGATAAATTAGTGATTAAACCGGCTAATGAGTCGGGTGGTTATGGCTTACTGATTGGCCCTAAGTCAACTAAAAAAGAGCAACAAGAAACCATTGCGCAAATTAAAGCGGATCCTCGTAACTGGGTCGCTCAACCAACCTTAGATTTATCCACTGTCCCTACTTTAGATGGCATAACTCCTGACGGTCGTCATGCTGATTTAAGACCCTTTATTTTGTCTTCTGGCAAAGATACTCAAATTACAACAGGTGGTTTAACACGCGTTGCAATGACTAAAGGCTCATTGGTGGTAAATTCATCACAAGGTGGTGGTAGTAAGGATACTTGGATTGTAGACGAGGAGGCTAAATAATATGTTATCAAGAGTCGGTGAAACTTTATATTGGGTATCTCGCTATATTGAACGCGCAGAAAATGTCGCTCGCTTAATCAATGTTAATAATATGTTGATGATGGATTTACCAAAAGGGGTGAGTACAGGCTGGGAGCCTTTAGTAGATATCATTGGAGCACGAAAAGCTTACTTAGAAACGCATACAGACTTCTCTGAGCAAAAAGCGTTGCGTTATCTATTGGTAGGTAAGGATAATTTCTCCTCTATCTTAAATTCGATTATATCAGCTCGTGAGAGCGCACGTACTATTCGAGATGTTATTCCAAGAGATGTATGGGAAGAGATAAATTCTCTCTATTATTACGTAAAGGATAATCAAAATGAGGGGTTAAGCAAACGAGGTCGATTTACTTATTTAAAAACCATTATTGATGCTGCCCATCAAATTTTTGGTACTTTAGATGCCACTATCAATCATGACCTTGGGTATACTTTTATCCGTATTGGATTGATGATTGAACGTGCTGATATGACATCACGTATTTTAGATATTCGTTCAGAAACCTTAATCACTAGTACAGAAGCAAAACCTTACGAGAATATACAATGGATAAGCCTATTACGCTCACTTAGCGCTTATCAGATGTACCGTCAAGAGATGAGCGTGCGAGTACAGCGTTCTGATGTTATTGAATTTATCATGCACAGTGAGGTGTTCCCTCGCTCGATATTGTTCTGTTTACAAGAGTTAAAAGTATTAATCCAACCTTTACCGAATGCATCGGAGATTAATCAATCCATCGACCATGCGATTGATGAGTTAAAAAGCGAAGACGTACGTGAGTTGGAAAAAGGTTATCTACATGACTATATTGATAACATTCAAGTTGAATTAGCAGCTATTCATAATGGTTTAGCTGAGCTTTATTTCTTGAAGCCTGCAGAGTAACTACCTCCACATCAATAAGTTTGGTGAAGTGTTACGTGATATGACGTTCGCTTCATCTTTTTAAGCTTTTTTCACTATGGCCATTATTCACTTTTTAGATGAGTAAATTTTACAGGGTTATTTCAGGTTACTGTAAAAACTACATTACTCATTAACTATAATTACATGAGCCAAAACAATTAATATTACTTAAAATCAATATCTTATGTTTTTATTGATTAGTTGGCATGACTTTCGCAACAGTTATATTGAACAATCGAGAATAGGGGAATATAAACCCTCTATTATTTTTAACATGATAGAAAGCGACATATTCTATTATTAAGGAGATTGAAAAATGGCTACTACAACTACCAAAGCAAAAACTCAAGAGACTCAAAACAAAGTAGAAGATGCTTATCATTCAGCTGAAGAAGCTGCGACTGAAGCTGTTCACTCTTTAAAAAATAAAGCACAAGAATCATTAGCGGAAGGTTCAGAAAAAATTAAAACGACAACAGCTCAGGTTGAAAACGTTATTAAAGAGCGTCCGCTGTTAAGTGTTGGTTGCGCATTCTTAGCAGGTTGGGCTATATCTAAATTAATTAAGTAATTTAATAATCGGAGATTTTATGACAAACAACACCGAACCAGTTTGCGATGAAAATAAGATCTCTGATGATGCTAAGCCAGATAACTTATTAGATACTGAAAAAATTAATCAAAAAATCGACGAAGTAAGTAGTTTATTTAATAAGTTATCAGACACAATAGATACACTTGGTAAATGGTCTGAATCGACGATACAAGTGTTCTTTATGGAGCTGCTACGTAGCGTTAATGCTAGTAAGCAGTTCTTGCTCTGCCAAGTCCTATTTATTCCTTTATTAATCCTGTTTGTTTTTAGTACATGTATTGCTGTTGGTATCGTTTTTTATAGTTTAACAGGCCTGCTATTGATTGGAGTAGGTACATTTTTATTATCAATGATCGCCGTACTTGGTGCATTAGCTTATTGGCAAAAACGTTTAATGAAAATGATTGGATTTAAAGAAACAATTGCACAAATAAAGGAGGGGGTAGATGTCGTCTCTAAAGCGTCTAAATCACTCGATTAAATTAAAAAGATTAGAGGGTAAGGATAATATAAGACAGGTTGATTTATCCTTAAAGCTACTTTTAAATGACGTAAATAAACATACCCAAAAACACCCACTAGTCGTGACTATCGGTGGTGTATTGACTGGTTTTATCTTAAGCAAATATAGACGAAAAATAAAAACCTTTTATCCACTTGCCTCATTAGGCTTTAACTATATTAAACGCAATAATCAGTAAAAAATTCAATAGAAAAGCAATGTAAATACAGGTCTTTTTTGCCTGCCAGTACTCTCAATGGAGTTAAAACCTTGAACGATGGAATAGAAAAAACATCCACAGAAGCCACACCTAATACTACTGAACAGCCTATTTACGTTAATGAAAGCGCAGACTTAAGTAAATTATACTCAATGGGGTTTGGTTTTATATTTTTCATCGTGCTGATGGTTAGTATCTATTTTGCTAAATCTATTCTGTTGCCGATTATCGCGAGTACTTTTATCGCTTTATTGTGTAGCCCAGTAGTTAATTACTTAGTTAAAATTGGTTTACCAAGATTAATTGGTGTATTGGCGGTTATTTTTGTGATTGTGGGGCTAATATTTGGTGGGTTAAGTCTATTGAGCGGACCCGCACAAGAATGGTGGGTTAAACTACCGACTTTGGTAAAAGATGTTTCTCAAGAGATCAGTACTGCAGCCAATAATACCAGCTTTAATAGTGCGGCTAATCAGGCCATTGTGAATGACAGTAATGTTGGTGAATTTAAAAGTGATACCATGGTGTCTTTAGTGAAAAGTATTGCCATGGCAACACCCACTATGCTTACTCAATTTATGATGGCTTTGTTCATGGCTTATTTTATGCTGAGTTATGGCCGATCGTTGTTTACTGGTTTATTAATGCAATTTGATAGTTTTGAGAATAAACGCAAAACTGTTGAGCTAGTTAGAACTATTCAGCATGATTTATCTCGGTAT
The DNA here is from genome assembly GCF_055808325.1 of Psychromonas sp. KJ10-5. Lineage (NCBI taxonomy): Bacteria > Pseudomonadati > Pseudomonadota > Gammaproteobacteria > Alteromonadales > Psychromonadaceae > Psychromonas > Psychromonas sp. KJ10-5. The sequence goes on from NZ_CM147864.1 coordinate 3,510,939, forward strand.
ATAGGGACCGTCACACTCATCAACATATTATTAGGTGTGGTGGTTGGTATTGTATTTTCAATACTAGGCGTGGATGACCCATTTTTATGGGGAGCTTTAGCCGGCATTATGAATTTTGCCCCTTATTTAGGGCCGCTGATTTCGATGATCTGTTTTGCCGTTGTGACTTATGTTCAGTTTGACTCCATGAGCTATGCCTTTATCGTTATTTCAATATATCTGTTTATTAATATGCTAGAAAGTCAGTTTGTGACTCCTACTTTATTAGGTAAAAGCTTTAATCTTAATCCATTAATTATTTTTATGTGGCTGATTTTATGGGGATGGTTATGGGGTAGTATGGGGATGCTAATTGGGGTTCCGTTATTGGTTTGTGTTAGTACAGTATTAGAAAGGTTGGACATATTTGGCCGCATTCATCTTATTTTAAAAGAGAGATAATATGCTTAAATATTATCTCTCAATCTTTTTATACTGCAGATTCAAATTATAAGAGCTATTAAAGGTTATGTTTTAACATTTTACTGTTATTACATAACCAAGAGCTTAAGGAACTTCATATTTATCTAGCTTATTATATAAGGTCTTAACACTGATCCCTAAATCTTGAGCTGTTTTAGTTTTATTGCCTGCATTGTTATTCAATGTATTTACTATTGCCGTTTTTTCTATTTCAGTTAAAGGAATTCCAATTGGAACCAATCTTTCAACGGCATTTTGCGTTTCTAAAGAAGGCGTTTCTGAAATAATATGCTCCGCTTTAATCACTTCATCGGCGAGAATAAAAGCTCTTTCAATGGTATGTTTTAATTCTCGAACATTACCAGGCCAATCATAATTCGCAATTTTTTCTATGGCAGAATCTAAAATGGTTTTTGCTTTTGTTTCTTGCGCATTTTGATGAGCAATAAAGTGTTTTGCTAAGCCAACAATATCCGAACCTCGATCTTTTAAAGGAGGTACTGTAATTGGAAAGTGTGCAAGGCGAAAATATAGATCTTCACGTAATGTATGTTCTTCAATCGCTGTTTGCGGATCGCGGTTTGTCGCTGCAATAATTCGTACATCAGATAAATGAGCGGTTTGTCCACCAACACGACGGTATTCACCTGTTTCCAATACACGTAATAATTTAACTTGATGCTCAATAGGCATTTCAGTGACTTCATCAAGAAATAAAGTACCACCTTGTGCTTGTTTAAATACACCTTGGTGCGGCTTATCAGCACCTGTAAAAGCACCTTTATCATGACCAAATAATTCACTATCAATAAGGTCGGGGCTAATAGCTCCACAGTTAATAGCAACAAAAGGTTGATTACTTCGCTCACTCGCTTGGTGAATAGTTTGTGCGACTAATTCTTTACCTGAGCCACTTTCACCAATGATTAAAACGGACGCCTCGGTTTTGGCAACACGTCTAATAATACGATAAAGCTTGTGCATTGGACTAGAGGAGCCAATTAATTGGCCAAACTGGTCTAAATCGCTAGTGGCTACTTTTTGTCCCACCGGGCTTTTTAACAGATGTGATTGTCTTACATCTTGTAATGTTTCTGACAATATATCTAGATCTAAGGGCATACGGTAATGAAAAATAGCCCCCAATTGCATTAATTTATCTAGGTTTATATTGGGTAAGCCAGAACTTATTAGGATAAGATCCATTTCATTTAGTATTTCAAGCTCAGATAAAGCTTGGTAATCGGCTTCACTAAATTCATTAACGCCTATCACAGCAACAGCAGGGCAGGTTTTTTTTAGTTGTGATATCCAATCCTGGTGTGTTGGCAATTTGATAACATCGAATTGATTTAATTCGTTATTATTTAATATAGATTGGCGTAATGATTCGTTCTGTACGCTTAGTAATAAGCTTAATTTATTCATTAATTTGATCTCACGATAACGAATCAACTCTTGATAGGGGATTCTTATCATCGCGATGCAAAGTAAATTTGTCAAATTTTATAATGATTTCATTTTTCACAGAGGCGTGAAAGTTGTGTCATTGTATTAGTTAAATAAAGGCGTTAATGTTTGAAGAGAGCTCGAAAAAGTAGAGCAGGTATAAATAACCTGCTCAATAAAAAGGGAAAATGTGGGGGATTAAGATTTTACGACGGCTTTTACTTTTAAAGATGAAGGTAAAATACTGAAAGAAATATGTGAAGCAGAATATTGTTCACCATCTACAACGTAGTTTATTTCATGTTTAGCAAAAATATCGATATGGTTACCTGAGCGATATTCAAATTCAGTAGACTTATCTTGCATGCCTAAACTTGAAAATGCTAAGTCAGATAACGCCAGTACTCTTTCCGAAATACTATTTCTATAATCCAAATAAGTGACATGTAATTTGCCATCATCTGGTTCAGGTACATCGCCACCATGTGCTAATACCGTACTGAACGGGGCGATGTTAGCAACAACTAAACTTTGTACATCTACCTCTGTTAATGGTTGGTCATCTATTTTAATCGTTAATTTTTGCGGGTTATCAGAGGCAATAGCATTAAAAAATCCGCTTAAATAAGCCATTTGACCATATTGGTTTTTATTTTCACGATTCGCCGATTCAATCATCTGCTGCTCGAAACCTATGCCCATTACTAACAACATCAATTTATCATTACAACGTGCTGTATCAATCGTACGAACTTGATCTGATAAAATTGCCTTACAGGCACTTTCGACGGGAGAAAATTTAGCTTCAAGCCCGTACAGTACATGGCATAGCGCATTAGCAGTACCAAAAGGTACAATACCTAATACAATATCTGTCTCTATAATTTGCTCAGCAACCTCTGTTACTGTGCCATCTCCACCACAAACAATGATCTGTTTAGCATTTTCTTTGACGGCTTGTTTTGCTAAGGCTGTCGCCGTTGTTTGTCGGCTGGTTTCTACAATATTTAAACAGTATTTTTTGGTGAGTTCTCTGATCAACTGTTGTTGATGTTGTTGCCATTTTCCAGATCCAGATACCGGGTTAACTATCATCCAAGTCGGTGTTGGTAACAGTAGCTTTTGTTTTTGATGTATCGAGGTGAGTACTTTGTATTGCCGTTTATTTAAATTAGCCGATGAACGAATAGAGTGAATATCCGCTAAAGCCTGGTCGACAGTTAACTCTGGGTCTTGACTTAATAGGTAAGCTGCCATCACAAATACTGAGCGGCCGCGGCCTAATGCGCAGTGGATCACAACGGATCGTGACTGTGAACGCTGTGCATCAATCCAACAAAGTGCATGTCGTAATTTGTTTAATGATGGTGCTTTATGGTCTAAAACAGGCAGTGTTAAATATTGAAAATGTTTATCCGTCATAGCGCTTTCAAGTCCAGCGAATTCAGCCGTTAAATCTAAAATACAATCAATATTCTGGGATTTTAAATAATCGAGATCAGAGGGAAGCAAGCGTCTTGAAAGATATAGGTCATCACTTATTTTTTGGATGGCAGGGACTGAGTCATATTTTCTTGCCCAAGCGTTATAACCTCGAATTCCCAACATAAAAGGGATAAAGGCCCATTGTATCCAGTAGACAATTTTTCCATCACTATTTTTTCTAAAAACAGAAGGGATATTAAAAAGATATGCGAAGCTAACAATGGCTAAAGATAGGGCTACCCATGTAAATAATAATTTCAATACTAACCAAGGTGTAAACCAGGCTAGTGCTGCGCTTAGTAAAACGCCGAGTAAATAATATTTAGTAATAAACATGGGCTCCCTCACTGATATCTAGGTTATAGATATTAATTATCATAGGTTAGATAATGAAAATTGTGACCATAAAAGGATGACTAGCTAACCATCTCTTTGTGGTATTGGGCCGCTAAATTGAGTTTTTGATCTTCAGTAAAGACCTTACCTGCCATTTGGAAAAAACGATGTTCTTCTTCTTCTAAATGATGCAGTACTTTATGTTGTAACGATTGCATAATGGTTAACCAAGCTGGTGAATTAAACTCTGTATTGTCCAATCGCTCAATAATTTTATCGATGGAATGATGTTCGGCAATGCCATGTCGAGATAACTCAACGGTTTTATCTTTTTGAATTAAAGGGGCATAAAAATAACGCTCTTCAGCAATAGCATGTTGCTGTAATTCCTCTTTTAAATCTGCATAAAAAATTTGACGAGTTGCAGAGTCACCTTTTGTGCTAGTTAATGCATCCATTAATAGGCGTTGTTTTTCGTGGCTTTCGCGTAGTTCTTCAAAAATATTACTCATTGTTTATTCCTTGTGCGTATATGAATGGGAATAGTGGGCTCAATGTAAAAAGTAGGCGTACGTTAGTACGCCACTAATGAGTAACAGTTATTAACAATCTTTATCTTCTGTATTCAGTGAATCTTTTACATCTTCACATGTATCTTCAATACTATTTTGTACATCTGTTACAGCATCATCTACTTTTTCACCTGTTTTTTCAGCAGGCCCTTCACTACATGCACTCAATAGCATGAATGCGGCACCGATTGCGGCGAATGATCTATATGTGTTTGAATTATTCATTGTGTCTCCTATTTCTTCGGACTAATTAAGTTAAAAACGACTGATACAACAAACAGTATTGCGAATAGATAAAATATAATTTTAGCAATACTCGCAGCTGCACCTGCAATACCGCCAAAACCCAGTACAGCTGAGATTAAAGCGATTATTAGGAATATAAATACCCAGCGAATCATGTTGTAGCTCCTAGTTATATAAGGTTGTTGGTTAACTTATGGTTAATGGAAAGTTAATAAATGGTTAAGAAATATGAGTCTATTGAGTGACTTCAAGTTTATCGATAACTGATGTTACGTCGTCGGTATTACGAGCTAGGTTCATTGCTAAATCATGCTCTGCATCTGTTTTTACATTACCTGCTAACAACACCACATTGTCAGTCGTTGTTACTTCAATATCCATGGCACTGATATCATCAGCCATTAATAAGCGTGTTTTCACGACAGTAGTGATTTTGGTATCAGTTAATGCTGATAGTGCTTTATCATCGATATCTGCATCAGCATCTTCATTTAAAATGGTTAAGTTATTATCAACACTTTTAACACCTTCTAATCCAGTTACTAATTCGCCAGCTAACGCTTTTTCAATGCCGCTATTAACATCACCTGTTAATGTCACTACACCGCCTTCTACTTCGGTATCTATATCAAAAGAGTTGAGATTGGTATTAAGTAGTAAAGTGGTTTCAGCTTTACCATCTATCCATGCATCAAGTGATTCATCTTTCCAATCTTGTTGGCCTGCTAATGCAAGTGTTGATGAAGTAAGTAGTACAGTCGAAAGTGCAATAGTTGTCATGCGCTTCATATTTTGTCTCCTTTAATTGATGTGTATTGATAACATAGCGAATACTGTGCCAGTTTTTTATCTAGTTGTTTTTAAAGGTTTTTTGTTTTTTTATGGGACTGTTGAAGCGGTTAGGTATGAACTATTTACAGGGTCAGATGTAATAGTTATCAGGTTTAATTGAAATGAAAAAAGTTCAATATAAATTATTGTTTTTTATATAAATGAAGACAACAATATCATGCATATTCCTAGGAATGATATTGTTGTTAAAAGTGAGTTACTGTTGATATAACTGTTCAAAGTTTGGAATCGATTGTTCCCAAATTGGTACTTCTTTACCAATGTGTTCACGAACGGCATCAAAGAATAAACGTGTTCTTACGGGTAAATCACGATGGGGATAAACAGCATACATTGGGTGATAGTTTTCTAATATTAAATCAGGTAATAACGGCACTAGTAAGCCATCCTTAATTTCATTATTGATCATAAAGGCAGGGGTAACTGAATAAGCACTACCCGATAATACTTTCATCAACAGTGTTTCAGGATCGTTACTACGAAAAATACTGTTAATTTTTTGTTCCTTAGAAAGTCCATCTTTATCAATATATTTAATATCTCTGACACGAATGGTTGCATTCGCAAAGCTGGCTGCGGGTAAAGGTAACAAATCTTCAATTTTTTCTGGTTTACCATAATGCTGAATAAACTCCGGTGCAGCTAGAATAAGTAAACGATTACGTGCTAATGGACGAGAAATTAGCGAAGAGTCTTTAGGTTTACCGATACGAAAGGCCAAATCAAAGCCTTCTGCAATAATATCCACTACGCGATCGTCTAAACGTAATTCAACTTCAACCTGTGGAAAGCGTTTTTGAAAGTCATTAATAACAGGTTGTAAATAACGTCTGCCAATAATAGATGAGCTAGTAATTTTTAAGATGCCTCGTGGCTCTTGGTGAAAGTTTTCAGCTAGACGTAGTGTTTCACCTAATAGTTCACGTATTTCTACTGCTTTTTTGGTCATTTCAGCTCCAGCTGCAGTTAGCGAGAAAGAGCGGGTTGAACGATTTAATAAACGTACTCCTAATTCATCCTCTAAACGACTGATCTGTTTGGATATTACGGAGCGGTCTATGTTTCTGATTTCCGCTGCTTTGGCAAACGATCCTTGTTCTACTACTTCGAGAAAAATTAAAAGGCGACTGGTAATATCCATTTTGAACTCCTACATGTTTATTGTTGCTATTTTGGCACTAATGAATTTAAAAAACGATGCTTTTTGTGCACTAATTTATTCCGTATTATGCGTCCATCAGAAAAGGAGCATCGTTATGCGCAAATATTTCATTACAGCAATGATCGCTGTTACAACTCTTACACTCATTGGCTGTGGTGAAGCACCTAGTCAAGCCGCAACTAAACAACCTTTACAACCAATTGATGTAGCTGAAGTCTTAGTTAAACCAGTTCAAAAATGGCACACCTATACGACACGTTTAGAAGCACCTGAACAGGTCTCTTTAATGCCACGTGTATCTGGTGTGATAGAGCAAGTTTCTTTTCATGAAGGTGACCATGTTGAGCAAGGGGATCTGTTGTTTAAAATCGATGCTCGACCATTTGCAGCAGTGGTTGCAGGTTTAAAAGCACAAGTACAGAGTTCTGAAGCATCATTACAACAAGTGCGTAGTGAAGCAAAACGTGCATCACGTTTGATTGAAAAGAAAGCTATTTCCACTGAATTAGCAGAATCAAGAGCATCTGCTTTAACACAAGGGGAGGCGCAACTGGCTGCATTAAAAGCACAATTAGTTGCTGCTCAGCTTGATTTAGACTTTGCCACTATTCGTTCTCCTATCGACGGTATTATTTCACGTACCAACGTGACTAAAGGTAATAATATTCTTGCTGGGCAAACGGTTTTAACATCAATCGTTTCTAATAAAAGCATGTATGGTTACTTTGATGTGGATGAGCGTACTTGGAATCGTTCATTTAATGATGTGACTGCGGCAAGCCAACAAAAAGTAGTGATGCAAAAAGTTGGACAAGAAGACTTCCCATATTCTGGTTATATCAATTTTATCGATAACCGCATTAATGCAGCCACGGGTACATTGCGTGTACGTGCTGTATTTGAAGCACAAGATGATAGTTTACGTGCGGGGTCATTTGCACGTATCAGATTAGCTGCAAACAATATTACCGACCAAATTGTTATTCCAGATAGAGCGATTGGCACTGATTTGAATAACCGTTTTGTATTAACGGTAGGTGAAGATAACGTACTGCAATATAAACTAGTAGAAGTGGGGGATCGTTATGGCCATTTACGCGTGATCACATCAGGCCTTACGGCAACCGATAAAATTGCTGTTAACGGTCCTGCACGTGTGGGGCCAGGTATGCCAATTGATCCTAACCTAGTTAACATCGATACTAAGGATGTGACTTTTACTCTGTCTGCATCAACTAAGCATTTGACCGCAAGTACTAAGGAACTGTAATGAAGTTTTCTCATTTCTTTATTCAGCGCCCTATCTTTGCGGCGATGTTATCGCTAGTTATTTTAATTGCTGGTGGGATTTCATTATTCCAATTACCAGTGAGTGAGTATCCTGAAGTTGTACCACCAACGGTTGTTGTATCTGCAAGTTATCCTGGTGCAAACCCTACTGTTATCGCTGAAACCGTGGCAACGCCATTAGAGCAAGAAATCAATGGTACAGAGAATATGTTGTACATGTTCTCACAGGCAACCAGTGATGGTGCAATGACACTAACAGTGACCTTTGCTTTGGGTACAGATTTAGACCGTGCACAAGTACAAGTTCAAAACCGTGTGAATAGTGCTTTGCCACGTTTACCTGAAGAAGTTCAACGTTTAGGTGTTGTTGCTGAAAAATCTTCTCCAGATTTGACAATGGTTGTGCACCTTTATTCACCAGAAAATACATTAGATACCGCATACTTATCGAACTATGCTGACCTTAATATTAAAGATGAAATTGCACGTTTACCGGGGGTAGGTGACGTGCGTTTATTTGGTGGTGGTCAATATGCTATGCGTGTGTGGTTGAATCCAGATGCATTAGCAGCAAGAAGCTTAACTGCAAGTGATGTAGTTAATGCATTAAGTGCACAGAATCAACAGGTTGCCGCAGGTAGCTTAGGCGCGCAACCAGTCCCTACAGATAGCCAGTTCCAAATATTATTAAATGTGAAAGGGCGTTTAAATAATATTGATGAATTTCGTGAAGTGGTTATTAAAGTTGGTGAAGAAGGTCAGTTAACACGCTTATCAGATGTTGCTCGTGTTGAATTAGGCCAAGATAGCTACTCTTTACGAGCAGAGTTAGACAACCAACCAGCACTCGCAATGCCAGTATTTCAACGTCCAGGTTCAAATGCCATTGAGTTATCGAACCAAGTACGTGAAACCATGGCTCGTTTGTCTGAAGATTTTCCAAATGGTGTTGAATACGACATCGTATACGATCCAACTGTGTTTGTACGTGGCTCTATTGATGCAGTTATTAGTACGTTATTAGAAGCGATTGTACTTGTTGTATTAGTCGTTATTGTGTTTCTACAAACATGGCGTGCATCTATCATTCCATTAATCGCTGTACCTATTTCTTTAATTGGTACCTTTGCTGTTATGCAGTGGTTAGGCGTGTCGATTAACACCTTGTCATTATTTGGTCTTGTACTGGCCATTGGTATTGTTGTCGATGATGCGATTGTTGTCGTTGAGAATGTAGAGAGAAATATCGAGAAAGGCTTATCTCCACTTGAAGCAACCCGTGTTGCTATGAGTGAAGTAACAGGGCCGATTATTGCGATTGCTTTAGTATTGTCTGCCGTATTTATTCCAACTGCTTTTATCAGCGGTTTATCAGGACAATTCTATAAACAGTTCGCTTTAACGATCACTATTTCAACAATCATTTCAGCCTTTAACTCATTAACGTTATCGCCAGCATTATCGGCACTATTACTGAAATCACACGATAGCAAGCCAGACTGGTTTACTCGTGTGTTAAATAAATTATTTGGACGTTTTCTGTTTAAACCGTTTAATCGAATTTTTGATAAAGGCGCAACTGGTTACGAAAAAATAGTCAAAAAACTGATCCGTTTAAGTGTGATTGTTATGGTTGCTTATGTCGCGTTAGTTGGGGGCACTGTTAAATTATTTGATGTAGTGCCGGGTGGATTTATCCCACAGCAAGACAAACAATATTTAGTTGCGATTGCCCAATTACCAGATGCGGCGAGCTTAGATCGTACACAAGATGTATTATCGGAAATGCAAAAAATCGCCTTAGAAGTGCCGGGTGTTGCACATACCGTTGCTTTCCCTGGTCTATCAGTAAATGGTTTTACCAACAGTCCAAATAGCGGGATTGTATTTACAACGCTGGAAGGCTTTGATAAACGTACTGATCCAAGTGAATCAGCAATGGCAATCGCGGCACAATTAAATCAACGTTTTGCCTCTATTGATGAAGCTTTTGTAGGGGTCTTCCCACCTCCACCAATTCAAGGTTTAGGCACAACTGGCGGCTTTAAACTACAAATTGAAGATAGATCAAATCAAGGCTTTGATGCGTTGTTTGGTAGTTTACAAGCGGTGATTGCTGAAGCACGTAAAAACCCTGCATTAGTTGGGCTTTACTCAAGTTTCCGTATTCAAGTACCACAGATGGATATTAACGTTGACCGTGAGCAAGCACTAATACAAGGAATACCACTGGATGAAGTGTTTAACGCATTACAGATCTACTTAGGCTCTGTGTATGTGAATGACTTCAATCTATTTGGCCGAACTTATCAAGTGAATGCGCAGGCTGATGCTCAATATCGTCAAGATCCTGAACAGATTCTTAACCTGCAAGTACGCAATAATACAGGACAAATGGTGCCACTGGGCTCTGTGTTAACTGTTGTGCCGAGTATTGGACCTGACCGCGTCATGCATTACAACGGTTACCCAAGTGCTGAGCTAAATGGTAGTCCTGCACCAGGTTATAGTTCTGACCAAGCGCAAGCTGCCATTGAGAAAGTATTAGCAGATACGTTACCAAAAGGCATTGAATATGAATGGACTGAAGTAACTTATCAGCAAGTACTTGCTGGTAATACCATGGTCTATGTATTCCCGCTGGTGGTCTTATTGGTCTTCATGGTGTTAGCTGCGCAATATGAAAGCTTACGTTTACCATTAGCGATTATATTGATTGTGCCTATGACTATTTTTTCTGCCTTGTTAGGTGTGTGGTTAGTGGGTTCAGACAATAATATTTTCACCCAAATCGCCTTGATTGTTTTAGTGGCATTAGCGTCTAAAAATGCCATCCTAATGGTCGAGTTTGCAAAAGATCAAAATGATAATGGGTTATCTCATATCGAAGCGATTTTAGCAGCTTGTCGCATGCGTTTACGTCCGATATTGATGACGTCAATTGCCTTTACCGCTGGGGTTGTCCCATTGGTATTAGCGACTGGTGCGGGGTCTGAAATGCGCCACGCTATGGGGAATGCAGTATTCTCTGGGATGATTGGGGTAACCGTATTTGGTTTGTTACTAACACCAGTGTTTTATATGCTAGTCAGTAAAACCAAAAAAGAGGCTAATGACTCTGTAAAGCAAGTTGAGTCCCTAGATAAATAATCTACTCCTTATCTTGATATCTCCTTCTGTGAACTTGCTAACGTCACAGAGGGAGAATTCAATCAAAATAGCTGTACAATATTCTTATTATTCACATAGACATGGTTGTCATACTTAGAGGTAGACATGCCTAATTTCGACACATCAACGCAACAAACTATTCCTAATACAATGCAGGCTCTAGCGATAAATGAGGCAAGTGATCTATTTACGTTATCAGAAATGAACTTCCCCGTTCCGCAATGTGAACCTGACGAGATCTTAGTAAAAATCGAATACGTAGGTCTAAATCAAATAGATGGGATGTTTGCTAAACAAGGTTTTGCACCATGGCAATACCCACATATTTTGGGGCTGGATGCGGTTGGTGTGGTAGTGAAAGCGGCAAAAGGAATATATCCAAATGTCGGTGAGCGAGTGATGTGGCATGCCAATATTGCACAACAAGGTGTATTAAGTGAATATGCTAAAGTCCCTAACTATGCAGTCTCAGTTGTGCCAGATAATATTTCAGCACAGCAGGCAGCGACCTTACCTTGTGCTGGTATGTTAGCTTTGATCTGTTTAGATAAATTACATTTAAAAGAAGGTGAAAACATCTTAATTGAAGCAGGGGCTGGCGCTATTGGCCAGTTCGCCATTCAGTTTGCTAAACAACGCGGTGCAGATGTTTTTACAACTGCTTCTAAATGTAATCATAAGCTGGTTAAGCAATTGGGCGCTGACTTTGTATTTGATTATCAAGATAAAAAACTGCGTGAAAAAATCTGTAAAGAACTTGGGCCAATAGGGTTTGATGCGGTATTGGATTCCGTAGGTGGTGACGCGACAAATCGTAATATTGAATTGATGCGGTTTTGTGGACGTATTGCCTGTTTGAAGCCATTACCAGTGCTTGACCATGGATTAATGTTCTTAAAAGCCCCTACTATTAGCATTGTCTCACTAGGTGGAGCATGGTTAGCTAAAAGTCTATGCGCACAACAAAAAATGAGCTTTCTATGTAAGTTGTTATTAGAAAATTTAGCAGAAAATAAGATTCAATTACCGCACATTTCTGAGGTTGAATTTGATCAAAGATCAGTAACAGAAGCCTTACATCGTCAGCTTAATGGCGGCTTTACAGGTAAGCAGATCGTCAAGTTTTAATCGCTTTTTCTATTGTTGACACTCCCTTCCTAGCTCTGTGTTAACAGAGCTTAACTATGCTCTATGCTGTCGATGCTGATCATTACTGCATCGGGGCGCCAATATTCAAACTCACAGTCGATGATTTTCCCCTGTTGATTATAATTTACTCGGCATATTTTTAGCACTTGTTGCCCTGCGCTAATATTTAAAGCTTTTGCTACATGGGCAGGCGCAGCCGCGGGAATAACATCAAAACGTGAACGACTGGTAGTGAATTGGTATTTATCTTGATATAACTGGGTTAATGATTGAGTCAGGTTTTCTTCAATGATTCCAGGGAAAAAATGGCTAATTAAGCAGTTCTCAACAAACAACACTACTCTGCCATCGATATAACGTAACCGTTCTATCACATGAATTTCAGTTAATTCCTTTAATTCTAATACTTTGGCGTAATCACTAGGTGCCATAATAGTGCTGATATTAATTAATTGTGTTTCAGCAATACGATCTTGTTCATTGATCATTTGATTAAAGTGGCAGCGTGATAATGGGTTGTAACGAATACGCGGTGGTGAAACAAACCAACCTCTCCGATCTTCTCGATAAATAAGCCCTTCGGTTTCTAATGCGCCTAATGCATCTTTAACGCTGATCCGCGTAGTAGAAAATAGTTCGCTTAACTCGCGTTCCGAAGGTAATTTTTGCAGGGGTAATAACGCTCGACCAAAAATTTGTTCACGTAAAACATCTTTCATTTTAGGATTGTCAGCGTTTTTTTTCATAATTGAACTAGTCCAGTTTGTTTTGCTATTTGTTTGTTTACTATACATTAATATTAGTAAACTTGGTGTTTAAAGGGTGAATTTCAAAAATAGTTCACAATAAATTGCAAAAAAAGTTTTAACTTACTGTAAAAAAAATGTAATGTTTCTCTTGTAGTATGAAAAATGAACTCACTGAACTAGTCCAGAGGATGGAAGTAAAATGAATACATTTAAAGTTACAACAACACTAATCGCACTATCTTTATCACAATCACTTTATGCCGCTGAATCAGCTAACATCGATTCTCTCGTGGCAGCCGCTCAAAAGGAAGGTCAAGTTTACAGCGTCGGTATGCCTGATAGCTGGGCAAACTGGAAAGACACTTGGGCAGATTTAAAAACACAATATGGTATCGAACATCAAGATACTGATATGAGCTCCGCACAAGAAATTGCTAAATTCGATGCAGAAAAATCTAATGCAACTGCTGATATCGGTGATGTTGGTTTTGCATTTGCACGTGTTGCAGTGAAAAAAGGGGTGACTCAGCCATATAAACCAAGCACATGGGATGATGTACCAAATTGGGCAAAAGATGAAGATGGCCATTGGGCATTAGCTTATACTGGCACTATCTCATTTATCTCTAATAACAACTTAGTAAAAGATGCTCCCAAAACATGGGCGGATTTATTAACGGGTTCTTATAAAGTGACTGTCGGTGATGTCGGGGTCGCTTCACAAGCCAATAATGCAGTGTTAGCCGCTGCGATCGCAAATGGTGGGGATGAAGGAAACTTAGATCCTGCTATTGAATTCTTTGGCAAGCTAGCAAAACAAGGGCGTTTATCATATACCAACCCAAGTGTTGCCAACTTGGAAAAAGGTGAAATTGAAGTGGCTATTTTATGGGACTTTAATGCACTTAACTACCGTGACCAAATTGACCGCTCTCGCTTTACAGTAAGCATTCCACAAGACGGTTCAATTATCTCTGGTTACACAACTATTATCAATAAATGGGCTAAAAACCCGAATGCTGCAAAATTAGCGCGTGAACATATCTTCAGTGATGCTGGTCAAATTAACTTAGCCGATGGTTATGCTCGTCCAATTCGTACTAGCGTGACATTACCTGATGAAATCCAAGCGAAATTGATTCCAAATGAGCAGTACAAATCAGTTCATCCAATCAAAGACTTTGCTGCATGGGAAAAATCTGCACGCAAACTACCTCGTCAATGGCAAGAAGGTGTGTTAATTCACCAAAACTAAAAAAGGGGCTCAAATGAACGATAAGGTTATTCTTGTTGTTCTTGACGGCTTAAACCTAAAAGTAGCCCAAGATTGTTTGGGCTACTTAAATGGTTTAGTGGAGTACAAGAAAGCAACTCAATACTCGCTGTACAGCGAACTACCATCACTTTCTCGCCCGTTATACGAATGTATATTAACTGGCGTGACACCGATTGAAAGTGGCATTGTGCATAATAATGTAACGCGTCGATCTCTGTTTGAATCTGTGTTTAGTTTGGCTCAAGCACAAGGTAAAACAACGGCAGCAGCAGCCTATCATTGGGTCAGTGAGCTATATAATCGATCACCCTATGATGCAATTCGAGACCGTCATACACATAATGAAAGTCTACAAATTCAACATGGTGTTTTTTATCATTGGGATCATTATCCCGATCAAGCATTGATGTTAGATGCCGAGTATTTACGCCAAGAGTTTGACCCTGATTTTTTGTTAGTGCATTCCATGAATATCGATGATGCAGGTCATAAATTTGGGTTAGATTCTCCAGAATATAGAAACAGTGCTCGCCATGCAGATATTCTTTTATCTGACTTCTTACCTACTTGGATTGAAGAAGGTTACCAAATTTTGATCACCAGTGACCATGGTATGAATAATGATAAATCACATGGTGGCACTCTAGTGGAAGAGCGTGAAGTACCTCTCTATTTAATAGGAGATCGCTTTAGCCATCTTGATGTTGCTATTAAACAAACTGAGCTTTGTGGATTGGTCTGTGAGTTATTAGAGTTAGAGCACCAGAAAGCATTTAGCGAAGATGCGTTGGCTTAATTGAAGGATCGTTTATGAGCATTACAAAGCCCACGCAACAAGGGACTTTTACATTGAGTAAATACAAACCAGTATTATGGTTACTGCCTTTTATTGCTTTCTTTTATCTATTTCAGATCGCCCCTATGATCTGGGTATTAATCAATAGTTTTATCTACGATGGCGAATGGACCATTGAAAACTATAGTGAGATATTTGATTCTGCTTTTATTTTACAGGGTTTTAGTAACAGCCTTTGGATCTCTTTTTGGTCGAGTTTTATTGGTTTAATTTTAGCTGCGATATTAGTGTCATCATTACGCCATCTCAATAGCAGAATACGTGATGCGATTGTCGCTTTTACTAATATGAGCAGTAACTTCTCAGGCGTGCCATTGGCTTTTGCCTTTATTATTATTTTAGGCACTAATGGTGCTGTCACCCTATTATTACGACAGTGGGGATTGCTAGGAGACTTTGATTTATATAGTAAATCTGGTTTGTTAGCACTTTATATCTATTTTCAAATCCCATTAGGTGCATTACTACTTTATCCTGCTTTTGATGCGTTGAAAAAAGATGCCTATGAAGCGTCACAGCTATTAGGGGCAAGTTCTCGTCAATATTGGATGAAAATAGGCTTACCCATTCTTTCACCTGCTTTGTTAGGTACTTTTATTATCTTATTTGCCAATGCCATTGGTGCCTACGCCAGTGTTTATGCGTTAACAAATGGTAACTACAACATGGTGACTATTCGTATTGCGAGTTTGGTGTCAGGGGATCTGTTTTTAGAGCCAAATTTAGCAGCGGCTATTTCGGCCTTATTAATGTTATTACTCGCGGTGATCACAGCGGTTAATCAATGGTTAATTGCAAGGAGTTACCATGGATAACAATAATTTATTTTTCCATAAAAGTGTTGTTTATGGACTATCGGGACTACTGTTTATTCCCATTTTAGCGACCTTAATTTATTCCTTTTCCTCTAGTTGGGGCGCGACTATGTTGCCCGATGGTTTTACCTTTAAATGGTATACGCAGTTACTAACTGACCCACGTTTCTTAGAAGCGTTTGGGCGCTCACTATTTATCTGTATTTCATCGTTGATTTTAGCCATGCTGCTAGTGTTGCCTATGATTTTTGTGGTGTTTTACTATTACCCTGCACTAGATAAGGTGATGAATATTTTAATTTTATTACCTTTTGCGGTGCCACCAGTGGTTTCTTCAGTAGGGTTATTACAGCTGTATGCAGATAGTTCGGTACAATTGGTTGGTACGCCGTGGATCTTAATCGGTACCTATTTCACTATTGCCTTGCCATTTATGTATCGAGCTATCTCTAATAGCTTTACCTCAATTAACTTAAGGGATTTAGTGGATGCTGCACATTTATTAGGAGCGAGTACCACAAAAGCGTATTTGTTGATTATCTTACCTAATTTGAAGAAAGGCTTATTAGCTTCGACATTCTTATCTTTCTCATTTTTATTAGGTGAGTTTGTGTTCGCGAATATTCTGGTTGGAACACGTTACGAAACCTTACAAATCTACCTCTATAACATGCGCCAAACCAGTGGCCATTTTACCTCGGCTTTAGTGATGACCTATTTTGCTTTTATTTTTGTGTGCACTTGGCTAGCCACCCGTTTCAGTAAAGGGAATGAATAATGAGTTATGTAAAAGTTAGCCAATTGGCTAAACACTTTGGTGATGTTACTGTCTTTGAAGAGATTGATTTCACTATTGAAAAAGGTGAGTTTATTACCTTATTAGGGCCAAGCGGCTGTGGTAAATCGACTTTGCTACGTAGTTTAGCGGGCTTAAATCAGGTTGATGCTGGTGAAATTTGGGTTGATCAAGAAAATATTACTGATACTGCACCGCAATCCCGAGAAATAGGCATGGTGTTTCAGTCTTATGCGTTATTTCCGAATATGACAGTATTAGACAATGTTGCCTTTGGCCTAAAAATGAAAGGAATTAATAAAGCTAAAGCACGTGCTGAAGCAAAAAGCATGATTGAGCTTGTTGAATTAGACGGTAAAGAGCAGTTTTATCCTCGTGAACTATCTGGTGGGCAAAGACAACGTGTTGCCCTCGCTCGAGCCTTGGTAGTGAAGCCTCGTATTTTGTTATTGGATGAGCCACTATCTGCGTTGGACGCAAAAATCCGTAAAAGCCTACGCCTGCAAATATTAAAAATTCAAAGAGAGTTAAACCTCACCACAGTGTTTGTTACCCATGATCAAGAAGAAGCAATGTTATTATCAGACCGCATCTTTTTGATGAATGAAGGGGCGATAGTACAACAAGGCAAACCCGAGGATATTTACACTAAACCGGTTAATGAATTTGTTGCTTCTTTTATGGGGCATTACAACTTGATTGAGGCTGAAACAGCGAATCAGTGGTTTAATCTTGATAGTCAACAGAAGGTCGCGATTCGCCCTGAGTCTATTTATATCAGAGAAGCGGGGCGCCAATATGGCGATCATATCTCAGTAGCTAAACAAGGCACTGTATTATCCCATCAGTTATTAGGTAATGTCATTCGTTACAGCATTGAAGTAGAGCAGAAAGCCTTAACGGTTGATCTGCTTAATCGTTCTTCAGAGCGATTAATGGCAGCTGGTAGTTCCCTCGAACTGATGTTTAACTTAAATGAAATACAACCGGTGAGAGCATAATATGAGTAAACCACTACATATCTTTGATATGGATGAAACTCTAGTGAACGGAGATTGCGCTAGTCTCTGGAGTGCATTCCTAGTGAAAAAAGGTGTTGTAACTGAGCCTGATTATATAGAAAACGATAAAGCCTTGATGGAACAGTATGCTAAAGGCGAGCTAGATATGGAGGAGTATATTGTTTATACCCTAGCGCCTATCACTCATATCCCACAGGATGAGATAGATAGTTTAGTCGATGAATTTGTTTGCTCTGATATCTTACCTTTAGTTTTCCCAGAGGCACTAGCCTTAGTTAAATCCTTAAAAGAGAATGGAATTAATTGCCTAGTGATTTCAGCGACAGTGACTTTTATTGTGAAAAAAGTGGCACAAGCGATTGGGATAGAGGATGCGTTAGGGATTGAGCTTGTGAGTAAAGATGGCTGCTATTTGAATCAAGTCACCGGTATCGCAACCTATCGCGAAGGGAAAATATTACGCTTACAGGCATGGCTAACAGAGCAGGCTAATACCTTTGATGAAATACACTTTTATAGTGATTCAATTAATGATTTACCATTATGTGAATATGCCGATTACGCGTATTTAGTGAACCCTTGTGAACGCTTATCCGCAGAAGCACTTAAACATCCTGAATGGCAGATCTTTGAGTGGGGTAAATAATCAGTACGTTAATCTTACTCAATGACTAAGTAAAAAGGAGCTAATTATTAGCTCCTTTTTTGTTGTTAATTAGCAGCTTTAAGCTGTTATTTAATGTCTTTTCGGTAACAAAATACTACCAATAAATAAGATACAACCGGCGACCACGATAGTAGGGCCTGATGGTGTGTCGTATTGGAATGATCCTAATAAGCCTAAACCGACACTTACAGCTCCAATTAGCATGGCAATTAGTGCCATACTCTCAGGTGTATTAGCAAAGCGTCTAGCGGTTGCTGCTGGAATAATGAGTAGTGCAGTTACTAGTAACATCCCAACCACTTTCATCATAATCGCTACAATTAATGCGATTAAGCCTAAGAATAACCAGTTGATTCGATCAACAGGAATACCTTCCACACGTGCTAAATCTTCATGAATGGTTATCGATAAAAGTGGTTTCCAGATCCAAATTAAACCAAGCAATGCTACCCCGCCTGCACCATAGATCCAAAACAGATCACTGTAGCCAATCGCTAAAATATCACCGAACAGATAACTGACTAAATCGATTCTGACATTGTCCATAAAAGCCAATGCCACTAATCCGAGAGACAATGCGCCATGAGAAAATATTCCCAGTAATGTATCACTGGCTAGTTGCCGTTGATATTGGCTAACAAACAGCAAAATCGCTAACATTTGGCAAATAAGGAAAATACCTAAAGTTAGATTGATATGTAATAGGAAGCCTAAGGCAACACCAAGTAAAGCAGAGTGTGCCAATGTGTCACCAAAATAAGCTAAGCGTCGCCACACTACAAAAGAGCCAAAAGGACCTGCAACTAGTGCGACACCTAATCCGCCTAACAGCGCTCTTAATAAAAAATCATCCATTGTGATTATGTTCCTCATCACCACAGCATTCATGATGGTCATGATCATGCTGATGTTCTTTGTCATGTACGTAAATTGCTAAATGTCGAGCTGCGTATGGCCCAAACAGTGCAGTATAAGCAGGGTCATTCACCACTACTTCTGGGGTACCGCTACAACAAATATGTTTATTTAAACAGAATACTCGGTCCGTAGAAGCCATTACTAAATGTAGGTCATGGGATACCATCAAAATAGCGCAACCTCGTTCAGTACGTACACGACTGATCAAATCATATAATTCAACTTGGCCATGCACATCAACACCTTGAACCGGTTCATCCAATACTAAAATATCTGGGTCACGCATTAATGCTCTGGCCATTAATACGCGCTGTAACTCACCGCCTGATAGGTTTTGTAATGGAGAGTCGATGACATGTTCTGCCCCCACATCATTTAATAAACTTTCGAATGAATGTTTATTGTGAGCTTTAGCTAAGGCTAAAAATCGTCTCACAGTGATTGGAAAGGTTGGGTCAATATGTAGTTTTTGAGGTACATAGCCAATGGTGACGTTCGACGCAACACTCACTGAACCAGACGTTGGCTTTTGTAAACCTAGTGCAACACGTAATAAAGTGGTTTTACCTGCACCGTTAGGCCCAACGACGGTAACGATTTCGCCTCGGTGCAATTCTAAGTCGACGGACTCAAGTAAAGAACGTTCACCTATTGTTAAATTAACATTGGTTAACGTGAGGAGCGGTTGGCTCGTATCCTGTTTTTTTGAGGTTAGCATGTTTTGCAAAATACCATTGTTTAAAGTGTTCCTGATCGGTGTTTTGTCATGATCTAAACAGAGTATGTTTAAGTAGATAGTTGACAATAAAAAATGTTATATTATAACATTAACCATATCAACTATATTAAAGGACTAAACATGAAAAAACTATTATTTATTTGTCTATCTATATTTGTACTGCCATTGCAGACATTGATGGCAGATGAAACGCCTAAAGTGGTTGTTAGTATTAAACCACTTCATTCATTAGTGAGTGCCGTGATGGAAGGCGTGGCAACACCTACCTTGTTAGTCAAAAAAGGTTCTCCGCATGCTTATTCTCTGCGTCCTTCAGAAGCAAGAGCACTCGCAAATGCAGATCTTGTGGTTTGGATTGGTCATGAGATGGAAAGCTTTCTTGAAAAACCATTAGAGACTGTTGCAGATAATGCAATGCAATTAGAATTAGCTGAAGTACTGGAATCATCATTATTAAAGACACGTGATGGTGCTGAGTGGGATGAACATGAGCATCACGATGAACATGGTGATGTTCATGAAGGCCACGATAAAGATCACGAAGGTCATGAAGAGTACGCAGTACATGATGACCACGATGAAGATCACGAAGGTCATGAAGAGCACGCAGCACATGATGACCATGATGAAGATCACGAAGGCCATGAAGAGCATGCTGCACATGATGATCACGAAGGACATGAAGATCATGCTGACCACGAAGAGCATCATCATGGAGTAAACGATATGCACCTTTGGTTAGATCCTAAAATGGCTCAGAGAGTGGTTATTGAGACAGCTAAAGCATTAATTGCAATCGATCCTGCACATGCAGCTCAATACCAAGAAAATGCAACTAAATTAGAAGAAAAACTAGTGTTGTTAGATCAACAGTTAGTACAAAAATTAGCACCAGTTAAAACCGTTCCTTACCTAGCTTTCCACTCTGCATATCAGTACTTTGAAGTTGCTTATGATTTGAATGCAGTAGGTTCTGTAACGATTGATCCAGATAGAAAGCCTGGCGCTAAAGGTATTAGTGAAATCCGTGAACGCGTAAAAAGAACCGGGGCACGAGCTGTATTTAGTGAGCCACAATTTGAATCAAGCCTAGTAGAAACGATTATCGAAGGCTCTGGTGCTAAAACAGGCGTTTTAGATCCATTGGGTTCTGATATTGAGCAAGGTCCAGAAGCTTATTTCATCTTATTGAACAACTTAGCGAACAATTTAGTAACAGGTTTAAAATAAACTAACTATTTAAATCCCTTCAATTAAAAGGCCTAGTATTTCAATTTACTAGGCCTTTTTCTTATTGAGCGACTGCTAACTGACTAGGAGCTGCTGGATATTTTATTTTTATCCATGTCATAATCATTCCTAGAATTGCAATAGGGACGACAGGGTCAATCCAAGTACCACCTTGACCGAATATTAAGTTTAATATCATTATGATACTGGCACCAATTGCCCAAGCCACGGTTGAGGATACTGACCAAATTCTTAATTGATCTGCTAACTCAGTGATACCAAGCGTACGGTTAATAATATGAAAGTATGAATCATTTAAATGTGAGAACCCGACTGGCCCAACAGCACAAGCTAATGCAACAAATACTGGGTCTAAGCCTAAAGTTTCCACTAATGGTAAAGTCATTGTTGCTGCTACCATCATTGAAGCTGTCGCAGAACCTTGAATTAACCGTAGCATTGATGCGATAGCTAACGGCACTAATAATGGTGGAATACCGCTACTTGCGATAGCATCTGCAACTTGTGGACCTGCACCTGATGATTTAAGTACTGCACCCATTGCACCACCACAACCAGTTACAATTAAAATTAAACCTGTTGTTGATAATGCATCGTCCATTGAACCAACCATATCTTTACGCTCAATATTTCGAGTTAAGCCGTACAGTGCCATTAATACACCTAAACCAACAGCAACGACTGGATTACCTATAAGTTGAATAGTTAAGTGGAAAAATGAACTTCCTTCACCGAACAAAGTATCAATAAGGATCAGGGCGATGGGGATTAAGATTGGGCCGAATGATAGAAAGTTACTTGGTAATGTACTTTCGTCAGTTGCTTTTACTTTTTCAAGGTTAGCCCATTCAGCCGCATTAGTGATCCATAATTCACCATTAGGTACACGGTAATATTCATTACCCACACGACGAATGTAGATCATTGAGAGTAACATCATAGGCACAGATACCAATAGCCCCCACATCATGTACTCGCCAAGGTTAACTCCTAAAATACCAGCCACAGCAACAGGGCCTGGTGTTGGCGGCACTAGAGCGTGAGTAATCAATAAACCTAATGCTAACGTTACACCAAGTCCCACAGCTGATTTCCCTGTATCACGTGAAATAGCACGAACTAACGAGTGTAAAATGATATATGCCGAGTCACAAAAAACCGGAATCGCAACAAGTACACCTGTAAATCCAAGTGCTAAGTCTTCACGCCCCTTACCACATAATTTTACGAATGTTTTGGCCATGCGAACAGCTGCGCCAGAACGTTCAAAACAGGCTCCCATAATCACACCAAATGCGATGATTAGTCCGATGCCGCCTAAGACGCCACCAAACCCAGATTTAATTGCTGCAATTAAGTCAGAAGGTACCATACCTGCAAACAGACCCATGATAATACTAGCGATGATCATTGCTAACGCTACAGGGATACGTGTTTTTACAATCATTAACATCATGGCAATGATGCCAACAATAATTCCAATCAATGCTCCATCCATGAGGAACTCCTTTTATTTACATAAGTAGGTTAAAAAGTTAATTAAATAAACTATTTAATGGTGGCTTTAAGTTGAATGTTTACAAGTAGGGGGTAACCCAATGTAAGCCTTCTTCAGTTTGTGTTTTGGGGTTATATTCGCAGCCAATCCAACCATGGTAACCAGATGCATCTAATGCATTGAATAAATATGGATAATTTATTTCACCACTGAGGGGTTCATTTCTGGATGGAACAGAAGCGATTTGAATATGGCCAGTTACATCTGCAAGATCTTGAATAAGTGTGGTTAAATCACCATCCATTATTTGCGC
Organism: Psychromonas sp. KJ10-5; assembly: GCF_055808325.1. Taxonomy (NCBI): domain Bacteria; kingdom Pseudomonadati; phylum Pseudomonadota; class Gammaproteobacteria; order Alteromonadales; family Psychromonadaceae; genus Psychromonas; species Psychromonas sp. KJ10-5. The sequence continues at coordinate 3,534,013 of NZ_CM147864.1, forward strand.
ATGGTAAAGGTCCAGTTGAAGTTTTACGTTTGCTCTGTCGACTTGCTTTATCAGCTCTGCAGCTTTTCTTTGATGAGCAATAAAGTAATTGGGCACATCACGTGAATTTAATGGTTCAATCATTAATTCAATATCAAACTTGGCAAAGGCATCAGCGGCAAATCTAATGTTGTTAATAAACGTGACAGTATGTTCTTCAATACTAAAATTGGGGTCGATAATGCCAGACATCGCATGTACTTTTTTACACTTTAATGCTGTTGCGTAATGTAGCGCTGTTTCAACGCTGTCGCGAAACTCTTGCTCTCTGCCTGGTCGAGCTGCTAAGCCTCTTTCACCAGCATCCCAGTCACCAGGAGGCATATTAAATAAAGCTTGTTCAAGGTTGTATTGTTGTAACTTTTGGGCAACGATATCCGCTCTAAAGGCGTAAGGAAATAAAAACTCTACTGCCTTAAAGCCGGCGTTGTGAGCTCGTTCAAATCGGTCTAAAAATTCGACTTCAGTGAAAAGCATGGTGAGGTTTGCTGCAAATTTAGGCATTACTTTCCTCTCCCTTTTAAGTCTTCTATTTCAACATCGGTTAAATAACGTGTTGGTTTGTCAGCTAATAAAAGCGCTAATTTTGCAGTCTCTTCTAGCTCTTCAGCATTATCTACCGCATCTAAAAAATCAGTGCCTGTGATAATAGGGCCGTGATTCGCTAATAAAAAGGCACGGTACTTCCCTGCTAATTTTGATAGTTCCTGTGCAATTTCTGGCGCACCTGGGCGGTAATAAGGGATCACAGGCAACTCACCAATTCGCATCACATAATAAGGAGTAAATGCTTTAATCGCATTGCTGTAATCTAACCCTTCTAAACAAGAAAGAGCGGTTAAATAAGTAGAATGTAAATGTACAATTGCATTACATTCAGGGTCTTTTTCATAGATAGCTAAGTGAAAAGCAACTTCCTTAGAAGGGCGTTTACCGGAAATATGTGCACCCGTTTTATCTACAACAGATAACTCATCAGCGATTAATCGACCAAAAGATGAACCCGTAGGTGTTGCTAAAAATTGACCATTTGGCAACTTAATAGATAAATTACCTGCGCCGCCAGTTGCATAGCCTCGTTCAAACATAGAGCGAGCAAGATCAACCATTTGTTGTCTTAATTGAGCTTCATTCATTGAAAATACTCCTGCGCTTTAGTGAAAAAAGTAGGATCGCCAAAGTTACCTGATTTTAATGCGAGAGAAAGGTTGTCGTTGATTGCTTTAACCCAAGGTACTCCAGGCGTTATTTGTGGACCGATATGAAAACCGTCTACTTGTAAACTTTGAGTAACAACACCGGATGTTTCCCCTCCCGCTACAATGAAGTTACATATCCCAGCCGCTTTTAATTGAATCGCTAGATCATTAAAGAAGTTTTCTACTGCAAGACTCGATGCTTCTGCGCCGTATTGCTGTTGAATTTTGTGTAATGCATCTGTATCTGCTGTTGCATAAACAAGTGGCGCGAGTGAACCTGTTGAGTGACTTAATACCCATTCACAAACTTGTTTACTATAATCTTGATTATTCAAGCAATCTTCGACGTTTATTGCAAAATGTGGAGCTTTACTTTTGTAATGATCGACCTGTTGATTAGTCATCACTGAGCAAGACCCAGAAAATACAACCGTAGGTAATTTTGAAGGGTAGCCAGCTTGTTTTGCTTGAGTTTGATCCTGTAAATGTGCAGACCAATTTTTAGCAATACCCGCTGCTAAGCCTGATCCACCAGTGATTAGTTTAAGTTGATGAACGGCTTTACCAATTTCATTTAAATGGTTTGTATTAAACGTATCCATCACAGCATAACGTTTACCTTCTGTTTTAAGTTGCTGAAGTTTATTAACAATATTCTCAACACCTTGCTCGATATCAAGGTAATCCACCAAACCTGTTTTACCTGCTGCTTGTGCATTCATTAATTGCATTAGGTTAGAGTTAGTCATAGGCGTTACAGGATGATTACGCATGCCAGACTCACTGAGTAACTGGTCAAATACAAATAGATGACCGTTGAATACAGTGCGTCCATTAACTGGAAGTGCTGGACAAATAACCGTAAAATCTTCATTTAACTGTTCAAGTAAAGCATCCGTTACTGGGCCTATATTGCCTTTTTCAGTACTATCGAATGTTGAACAATATTTAAAATAAAACTGTTGGCAGTTCTGTTGTTGGAGCCAAGTTAACGCAGCAAGAGAATCTTTGATTGCTTGTTCTGTTGGGCATGAACGGGATTTTAAACTAATTACGACCGCATCAGCATCAATGTGCATTTCCTGATTTGGGATCCCATTAACTTGGATGGTACGCATGCCATTTTCGACTAGGAAACCAGCAATGTCTGTCGCACCGGTAAAATCGTCTGCAATTACACCAAGTAACATATTATTTCTCCACGCCAGGTAATGTGATGCCATCAAATACTTTGATCACGGCACTATCATCTTCTTGTCCAAAACCAGCATTACTTGCGGAAATGAACATATTTAATGCGGTACTTGATAGTGGTAATGGAAATTGCAGCTCTTTAGCGGTATCAGCCACTAAATTAAGGTCTTTAACAAAAATATCGACCATCGATTTTGGAGAGTAATCACCATCTACAACATGTTTCATTCTGTTTTCAAACATCCAAGAGTTACCAGCTGCATTGGTCACTACGTCATACATTAGGTCTAAAGGAATATTTGCGCGTGCCGCTAAAGCCATCGCTTCAGCGCCTACTGCGATATGCACACCCGCTAATAATTGATGGATAATTTTTACCGTCGCACCAAGGCCTATTTGTTCACCTATGTTATAAACTTTGGCTGCTGTTGCATCGAGTACTGGTTTTAGCCTTGAAAAGGCCTCTGATGATCCTGATGCCATGATTGTCATGTCACCTGTTGCTGCTTTTGCTGCTCCACCTGAAACAGGCGCATCTAACATGATGAGGTCGTGAGCGTTAAGTTGTTGTTCGATTCTTTTGGCATCTTCTGCAGAAATAGTTGCAGATACCATTACTACGGTTTGTGGCTTTAAACTAGCCGCTAAGCCGGTTTCAAATAAGACTGTGTTAACTTGTTTAGCGTTAACAACTAGTACTAATACGGCATCTAATTGTTGAGAAAAGTCTAATGCATTGGTTGAAACGGCTTTTGCACCTGCATCGCTCAATGTTGCTAGGGCTGTTTCATTTAAATCAATACCGTAAACATCTAAGCCGGCATTAATACAAGATTTTGCTGCACCCATACCCATTGAGCCAAGTCCAATGATTCCAATTGATTTCACTTCATTTGACATGTTATCTCCGTTAAATAGTTGTTAATTTATGTTTATGGAAAGGAGTATATATACTCAAGTTAATAAATAATGCGTCTTAAATCACATTAATTAACGTAATTTAACATTATTTAACATTTGTTGTTGTTTTTATCTTGCCTGTCACTGTAAATGTTATTTTTGAACACTTTTAAAGCAAATTGAATGGAAATTAGTAAATGTTCACACATAACTTCACATTTATTAACAACTTAATGTTTATCTGTTACTCTTTATCATCCCATAGGTGAATAAGTAGAGATGTTATGATTCCAGCTGAAAGACAACGAAAAATTCTGTTTATGTTAAGAAGTCAGCAAGTAGTAAGTATTGTTGAACTAGCTGATTTACTTGATGTTTCACATATGACTGTACGTCGAGATATAGAAAAATTAGAAAAGCAGGGACGTGTAAACTCTGTTTCTGGTGGGGTACAACTCACTGAAGTGCTGCATAGTGAGTTATCACGTGATATGAAAATAATGCAGTTTTCTCATCAAAAAGAGCAAATAGGCAAACTTGCTGTGGATTTGATCACTCCTAACTCGACTGTGTATTTAGATGCAGGCACCACCTCTTTGGAAGTGGCGCATCAATTGAGTAATAGAGGAGATTTAGTGATCATTACTAATGACTTTTCAATAGCTACCTTGTTGATGGCTCACTCTTCTCATGAGATTTATCATACTGGCGGTAAAGCAGATCGTGATAACCAATCTACCGTAGGGCCTAAAGTTGCTGATTTTTTATTGGATATGAATATAGATATTGCATTTATATCCACCTCATCTTGGAGTTTAAGAGGGTTATCAACGCCTAATGAAAATAAAATTATCGTTAAACGTGCTATTGCTAAAGTATCAAAGAAGGTTTGTTTGATTTCAGATGCGTCGAAGTATGGCAAAATCGCAACATTCCATGCCTTGGATATTGAGAAAATAGACTTGGTGATCACTGATGCTAATTTATCTGATAACGCAACATCAGACTTGCAAGAGAAAGGTGTTGAGGTTATCCGCTCTGAGGACGAGTGTATCAATCTAAATAAATCGAATTGATACACTCGTTTCATTTAAACAATTCCACTATTACGCTCTGACCAAGTACTTAGAAAACTTTTTAAGTTATCTGATTTAGGTGCTGTGAATAAGATTTTTGGTGGGCCCTGTTCTTCGATGAAGCCTTTAGCTAAAAACACTACTTTATCTGAGACTTGTGCAGCAAACCCCATCTCATGCGTTACGATAACCATGGTCATGCCATCATTTGCTAAAGACTTCATCACTTTCAATACTTCACCGACTAATTCAGGGTCTAGTGCTGAAGTCGGTTCATCAAAAAGCATTATTTTGGGGTCTGTGCCCAATGAGCGTGCTATGGCAACACGTTGTTGTTGCCCTCCTGATAGTTGTCCTGGATAGGCATCAATTTTATGTGCCATATCCACTTTTTCTAACACAGCTATTGCCTTCTCTCGTGCAGCTTGTTTGCCCAGTTTATGCACTCGTAATAAGGGCGACATAACATTATCTAACACACTCATGTGTGGCCACAAATTAAATTGTTGGAATACCATACACACTTCTGATAAATCGTTTTGTGTGATGTGATTAGGTGCTAATTGTAAGTTGCCTTGGGCATCTGAACCATACCCTAATAATTTGCCATTAATTTGCACTTCACCACTGTCGTATTTTTCAAGAAAGTTCATACACCTTAACATAGTACTTTTGCCTGATCCTGACCCGCCAATAATACAAACGACTTGCCCGTAATCAATCTCTAGGTTAATGCCTTTTAAGACTTGGTTTTCACCGTAATGCTTTTTTAAATCAATTAACTTGATTGCTTTATGTGGTTGTTTTTCCATAACTCCTCCAGAGTCTCTAATTAGCTTCGCACTAGGTGAACAGTGGCTCGGTTTTCGCACCATTGACCTATTTTGGCAACCAAGAAAGTAATCGCCCAATAAGCTACCGCTAAAAATAGGTAAGGCTCAATAACACTAAATGTCTGTGTTGACATAGTGACAGCCGCGGTGGTCAGCTCTGGTACGGTGATAATAGAAAGAATCGCTGATTCTTTAATTAAAATAATTGTTTGATTAATGCCAGGAGGAATAATCAACCCTAACATTTGTGGTAATTGAATTGAGACTAAAGTTTGTCGACGTGAGTAACCTAAATCATAGGCTGCTTCAATATGACCTTTGGGGACACTGGCAAAACCAGAACGATATATCTCAGCAAAGTAAGCTGAGCCATATAATCCCAATCCTAAAATACCCACTTGTTCGGCACTCAGTTCAATGCCAACAAATGGACCGCCGTAATACATTAGATAAACTTGTACCAATAAAGGCGTACCACGGAAAATGGTTAAATAAGTGGTGTATAACAAGTCTATAAAAGGAACTGCTAACCGACTGATAAGGTGCAGTATTAACCCTCCAACTAAGGCAATAATGACACCCACAGAACAAACATAAAGAGTGTATATCAACCCTTTTAACAGTATTGGCCAGTAGGTTATAAAGAGGCTTAAATCCATTTTAATATCTCCTAATATGGCGTTAATCGAGCTTCGAGATAGCGGCCGAGCACACTAATACAAGAAGTCAGTAATAAGTACAGCAATCCTGCACTCACAAAGAACTCAATGGGACGATAGGTGGTAGATGAATAAGTTTGAGTGATACGCATTAAGTCAGTAACAGCAATGGTTGAAATTAATGCTGAATTTTTAATGATATCTATCGTCTCATTGGTTAAAGAGGGCAGAGTATTTCTTAATACCTGTGGTAGCTCGATATAGCGAAAACATTGCCAAGCACTATAACCATAACTCCAAGCTGTCTCTTTTTGACCATTCGGGATCACTTGAAAGCCACCACGTAATATTTCAGCTTGAAAGGCCGCTGTATTTAACGAAAGTGCAATGATCGCTGCTGCGATAGGCGGTATATTGATGCCCCAATAGGGCAAAAAATAAAAAACAATAGCTAATTGAACGAGTAAGGGGGCACCACGCACGGCACTAATATAAAAACGACAGCAGTATTGAATAACAGAGTGGGAAGATAATCTCCCCAAACACAGCACAATACCTAACACAAAACCGATTAGAATAGATAAAAGAGAGATCCAAGCTGTTGTCCATAAACCATTTAATAATGAGTCGCTATATTTTAAAACAACGCTGAAATCGAACATATCAATCTCCTAAAGGCTGACGTTTAGCAAGTGATTCCGCGGCCACACATAATATTTCATACATCATAGTGGCACCGACTAATGCTGTTGCCCCTGAAGGATCGAAGGGAGGAGCCACTTCAACCACGTCTCCGCCTATAATGTTTAAACCAGATAAACCACGAATCATTTGCAATGCTTCAAAAGTGGTAAAACCACCCACTTCAGGTGTACCTGTGCCTACAGCAAAAGCTGGATCTAAACCATCGACATCAAAGGTGACATAGGCTGGTGTATCACCTACTAATTTGTGTACTTCTGCTAAAATTCCTTCAACGCCTAACTTATAAAACTCATCCATATAGATAACGCGCATACCACTGTCATGGCTAAACTTCCAAATATCTTTATGATTTACTGAACCTCTAATACCAATTTGAATAGTTTTTTTAGGATCAATTAAACCTTCTTCAGCAGCGACTCTGAAAGGAGAGCCATGGTGAAATTTTGACCCTAAATAATGACCGCCCGTATCACAGTGAGCATCAAAATGAACCAATGCAACCGGGCCATCTTTAGCTAGTGCTCTGAGAATGGGGAGCGATATGGAATGATCACCGCCTGCAGAAATAGGCAGGATACCAGCACCGACAATATCGTTAAAAAAGGCTTCGATAGAACGATGGCTTTTTTCCAGTTCAAAAGGACTCTCTGGCAATGCATCACCTACATCTGCGACTTTACATAGCGTAAAAGGATCAATTCCCGTACTTTGGTTGACCGAGCGCATTAAGCTAGATTGATTACGAATCTCTCTGGGGCCATGGCGTGTTCCAGTTCGGTTGGTTACACCACCGTCAAAAGGCACACCAATCAAGCCTATTTCCACATTATTTAATTGTGGTTGATAAGGACAGCGCATAAAGGTGGCAATACCGCTATAACGAGGTAATTGTTGGGGATCTTGAGTCATATTTCTTCCTAAATAATCACGTTATTTTTGATGTGTTAGTTAATAAAATGGAGATAAAGGGTTAGTTACCCTTATTTATATTAGTGTTGGGGAGTAGGTAGCTCGCCAACTGGTAAGTCCATAGTGAAACCAAACCACTTTTGTTGTAATTCAGCTAACTTTCCACTTTTTTGTAACTTCTCGATGCCATCACTAAAAAATTGTACTAAAGAAGTTGAATCTGCATCCTTTCTGCCTACCCACCCATAGTAAGTTTCTGGGCCAAAAGCAGGTTGTACAATTTCAAATATATCAGGACGTTGTTTTACGATTGGTGCTAGGTTGGGTAAAGCTTGTGGCACAATATCAATGCGTCTTGATGCTAATGCTGCATAGGCTTCGTTGTAATCAGTAAAGTGTTTAATAGATTTGTAACCTTCTCCTTGCGGTAGCAATACTTCTTTTTCGAAGTTTTCAATCACTGTAAGTTGTGAAGATCCTGCTTGTGTACCGATACGCATACCACCCATATCTTCGGGTTTGGTAATGCGGTCATCGCCTTTACGTTTTAGAATAGCGATAGCGGCTGTAGAAATTGGGTAAGAGAAGGCATATTTATCCATACGCTTTTGGGTAATAGTGAGTGAAGTGGCAACAAAGTCATAACGTTTAGCACTTAACCCAGCCAAAATACCTTGAAAGGGCAAATCTAATTGGGTTAATTTAACTCCTGGTAAATCTTTTAATATCTCATCAAGAATGTCTTTTCCATAACCAACAATTTTACCATCTTCTAACATCTCAAATGGTGCGTAGCGGGCTTCAGTCGCAATGACTATCTCACCTTTTTGCTTAATATCATCAAGTAAGTCCGCTTGTGCTATTTGAGTGAAAGTAGCACACAGTAAACTCGCAGTGAGTAATGTTTTCTTTAACGGTAGTAGTAGAGTTTTCATAACGATTATCCTTGATCATTAAGTGAATTAAGAGCTAAGTGAGCGAACAGCTTGAGTATTATATTGCTTGAATAATGAGCTATCTGACAAACGATGATTTCTAATCACTATCCATAAGTATTTGTAATGCTATATTTTGGTGCGAATGATGCGCGCAAGAGGCGCTAAGGGAATGTTCTTCAAAAAACAAAGTGTTTAAAGCCTCCCGTGCCTAGTGTTATTTAAAGTCTTTAGCACCACCGCTTGAATTTGATTTTTATTATTCTTATGCATTGCTTTTTATGGCTTGGCGTAAAATTTGCTTTTACTATGTTGTCTGTCTGGATTTATGGAAAATGTGTAATAAGGGATTAACTTGGGGACTCGTTTACCGCCATTGGAAGCATTACGCTATTTTGAGTGTGCTGCCCGCCATTTAAATTTTACTGCTGCAGCGAAAGAGTTATGTGTTTCTCAAAGTGCGGTAAGCCAAAAAATAATATTACTGGAAGCGCATCTACAGTATAAGGTTTTTGACCGAAAACCACGGCAACTACATTTAACTGAAAATGGCGAAGAGTTATTTAAATCAATGCATCAGGCGTTAAATCAGATACGTGACACAGTCAATCATATTGAGTCTCATAAACAGGTCAGGCAGTTAGAAGTATACTCTATGCCTGCGTTTGCTAGCCGTTGGCTAATGCCTTGTATTCATGAGTTTTATGATGCTCATCCTAATATTGATTTGAATCTTGCTGCTAATTTTGCTGAGCCTATATATCGTAATGAAGAGGTGGATATTGGTATTTGCCATGGTAAATGCGATCAAACAGATATGCAGCAAGAGCTACTATTTAGAGATTATATTTACCCCGTTGCTAGTCCTGAATTATTAAAAAAGATCACGTTAAATACACCGGAAGATTTAAATAAAACCACTTTATTACATGATTCATTACCGAATGCTAAGTTTGGCACCTCTTGGTCGCGTTGGTTGTCAGAGCTAAATATTGAAGGGGTTAGTTGTAATAGTGGTTATAGTTTTAATCAAGTGGATTTGATTGTACAAGCTGCGTTAAATGGACAAGGTGTTGCATTAGGCCGTCATGCCTTAGTGGCGAAAGAGATTGAGAATGGTCGACTTGTGCCGTTATTTGGCCACTCAGTAGAGGATGGAGGTATTTATGTTATGTATCTGAAAAAGTTAGCAGATAGGCCGCAAGTCTCTGATTTTATAAGCTGGATAAAAGGGCAATCTGCCGCTTTTGAGCAACAGTTTAATGTTAATAAACTATTGCACCGTTCACGCTAGTGTCGTTTTCGGATGGTGTTAACATATACTTCTAGCTCTTCAATGTTTAATGGCTTTGATATGTAATAACCTTGAAAAAGATCACAACCATATTTAGATAAGATTTTTGCATGCTCTAATGTTTCAATTCCTTCTGCTAATACTCGCATATTCAAGTTTTTACCCATACTGATAATACTTTTTACCATCGCCTTATCCACGTTATTTTCAGTGATATGGTCTACGAAGCTTTTATCTATTTTTAGTTCATCAATTGGCGCTTCACGGAGCATGCTTAATGAAGAGTAGCCGGTACCAAAGTCATCAAGAGCAAGAGAGATTTGGTGTTGTTTCATTTTTTCAAATACTGGTAATAATACGTCCACGCTTTCTATAAACAGGCTTTCTGTGATTTCGATGGTTAACGGTAAGCTTTTATCTCCAAAGTCTTCGATACTTTGTGTTAATACATCAAAGAAGTTGAGCTGAATAAACTGCTTAACCGATACATTAATTGCTAATGAAAAACGTGTGTTTAATTTTTTTTGTAATGCAGTTATTTCATACATGGATTTATTTAAAATATATTGGCCAAGCTTAGGCATTAAACCTGTTTGCTCAGCAATTGGGATGAATACTTCTGGAGGGATAAAGCCAAGATCGCTACTTTGCCAACGCACTAATGCTTCGACACCACATAGTTTAGATTGGCTGTTTAATTGTGGCTGATAAGCAAGACTAATTTCATTATTTTCAATTGCATGGTGTAAGGCTTGTTCTATTTTTGCTTGCTTCAATAACTGTTGATGCACCTCTTGCGAGAAGAATATATATTGGTTTTTGGTACTTTTTGCCATCGCCATGCTGTTTTCGGCATAACTAATTAAGGTATCTAAACTTTTAGCATCATTAGGGTAACGAGTAATACCAATAGAGCTAGTAATATAAAAGGAGTTATTATTAATAGAGTAGGGTTTGGCCATATTACGTAAAAGTAGCTTGGCAAAGCCTCGGATCACATCTTCGTTATTATTTTCTAATAGTAAAACAAATTCATCACCACTGTAGCGTACTAAATTACCTGGGATAGTTCTCAGGCTCTCTTGTATTTTACGGCTCACCTCTTGCAATAAAATATCGCCATATTTGTGACCAAATGAATCATTTATATTTTTGAAGTTATCTAGGTCAATATATAAAAGTGAAAAGGGTTGTTGATGTCTTTTGAGTCGCCCCACTAACCTTCCTAATACCGTTCGATTAAAGCAGCCGGTTAAATCATCATGTTCGGTGATATAAGTGAGCGCGGTTAATTTACTTTTTTCAGTGTTTAATATCCATTTAAAGAGTAAGAAAGTGAGGGAGAGGAATAATAGATATAGCGCAAAATAATAGATGGCCGTATATAACAAAGGCTGGTTGATATCGCTCAATGGACGACTAGTATGCACCCAAAATTTATATTTACTGTCATAGCTTAAACTATGTAGTAGTGGAATATCACTGGGGGACATCATCACTTGTGCGACGGCATTATTCGCTCTTAATTTGTTAAAGCTGAGATTCTGTGCCTTTAGTGCCGTTTCCGTTTCTGTAATTTGCTCTTCAGTGAGTGGGTGGGCAAAGGTTGCATTGTATCTTTCTGGTGGCATTCCGGTATGTAAGAATTGATAAAAATTATGGTCGAGAGTCAACATGATGCTATTGCCAAAAGCTTGCGCATGTGACCATTTATTCTTTAAGTTATCTAAGATAATCGCTGATGCAATAAACCCTCTTACTTCACCGTTATTGTCCAGTAAGGTTTTGCGGATTGGAATAATCCATTTGTTAGTCACTGGCGATAGGATGGCACTGCTTATCATCAACCTGTCTTTTTCTAAGCTGCCGTGGAAACCATTATCGAAATAATCACTGGAGCGTGTTTTATATAAGCTGTCGGGGAGATTGTCGCTTTTAGCTAATAAGGTGCCATCAAGGTTAAAGATAACAAAGCCAATTAATAGTTCTGATTTTTGTAAAATCCGTTCTAGAATAAATTGATTAAAATGCTCGTCTTCAGTGAAGTCTTCATTGATCAAATCGAGCATAGTTTCATAGTGAGTAAGGATCCCATGAATATCTGATTTAACGATTTTAGTGACGTAGAATTGCTCATCTTGCCTTTTAGACAGTAGTTCATCATAACGCGCATTAATACTGGTGATCAGCAATAAACTACTGATAGCAATCAAGCAGTAATAGATTAACCAGGTGTTTTTATTTAACGAAAACATTTTCAATACAAGTACTCTTGTTTATCTTAATTTTATTGATAACAGAATAAAACTAAGAGAATAAATTCGTTTATATTGTTTTATACCGATTCCATCATTTAGCTGAGTGTTTTCCGCGTAAATTTATTAATCATAATCAATGAAATAGTTATTAGGCTAACGTAAATAGCCTGTTTTGTAAGATCAAATTATTAGTCTATTTCACATTATTAACAATAAAAAATAAGGTTTAATGAGCGATTGATTAAAAAAAGCGTGATATATAATGATGCAAATCAAACCATTACCCTTGATTAAAAAGGTAAATTACACTGCAATGTTATTTGTGATCGATGTAACAAACAGTTTGGTTTATAATGCGCTCGGTATTAAAGGAAAGCTCGATGATATTACACTGTAGAAGGGTGTAAATACTGAGCCTATAAACATGTAGACAGAAATAAGAATTCTATAGTTTTTAAAAATGAGAGGACACATCATGTCAGTAAAAAAAATGGTTGATCTAGATTTAGCCGGTAAACGAGTATTTATCCGTCAAGATCTTAATGTTCCAATTAAGGATGGCAAAGTTACATCTGATGCGCGTATTCGTGCTTCTATTCCAACAATTAAATTAGCACTAGAAAAAGGTGCTAAGTTGATGATCACGTCGCACTTAGGTCGTCCTACTGAAGGCGCTTCTGCAGAAGAAAATGCAGCGTTCTCTCTACAACCTGTTGTTGATTACTTAAATGAAGCTCTAGATGTACCTGTTCGCCTAGCAACTGACTACCTAAACGGTTTAGAAGTAAATGCTGGTGAAGTAGTAGTACTTGAAAACGTTCGCTTTAACAAAGGTGAAAAGAAAAACGACGAAACATTATCTAAGCAGTTAGCAGCATTATGTGATGTTTACGTAATGGATGCATTTGGTACAGCTCACCGTGCTCAATCTTCTACTAACGGTGCTGGTCTATTTGCTCCTGTAGCATGTGCTGGCCCACTTTTAGCTGCTGAATTAGAAGCACTAGGCAAAGCGATGGATAATCCAGCTCGCCCACTAGTTGCTATTGTTGGTGGTTCTAAAGTATCTACTAAATTAACTGTATTAGAGTCTCTATCTAAAATTGCTGACCAACTAGTTGTTGGTGGTGGTATTGCTAATACATTTATCGCAGCACAAGGTCACAATGTTGGTAAATCATTATATGAAGCAGATTTAGTTGATACAGCTAAAAAGCTAATGGTTGACTGTGCAATTCCTGTTGCAACTGATGTTGCATGTGCAAAAGCATTTGATGAAAATGCTGAAGCTGAAATTAAAAACGTTGCAGATGTACAAGATGACGACATGATCTTCGATCTAGGTCCTGAATCAACAGCAGCATTAGCAACTATCCTAAAAGAAGCAAAAACAATTCTTTGGAATGGTCCTGTTGGCGTATTTGAGTTTAAAAACTTTGAAGCAGGTACTGCAGGTATCTCTAAAGCAATCGCTGAATCAGACGCATTCTCTGTTGCTGGTGGCGGTGACACACTTGCTGCGATTGATAAATTTAATATCACAGCAGATGTATCTTACATCTCAACGGGTGGCGGTGCTTTCCTTGAGTTTGTTGAAGGTAAAGAGTTACCAGCTGTAGCAATGTTAGAGCTACGTGCCAACGATTAATCAAATGTTTATAGTGAGATCTTGATCTCGCTTTTTAATGCGTATTCTTTGTGCCATAATTGCCACATTAATACGCAGAATTAAACTTATTCAAATTACAAACAATAGATAGGATATATCTCATGACTAAGATTTTAGACGTTGTACAACCTGGTGTTATCACTGGTGATGATGTTCAAAAAGTTTTTGCAGTAGCAAAAGAACATAAATTTGCACTACCAGCGGTAAACGTTGTTGGTTCTGACTCAATCAATGCTGTACTTGAAGCTGCTGCTAAAGTTAAAGCACCAGTTGTAATCCAGTTCTCTAACGGCGGTGCTGTATTTAACGCTGGTAAAGGTCTTAAACTTGAAGGTCAAGAAGCTGCAATCTTAGGTGCTGTTTCTGGTGCTAAGCACGTTCACGCAATGGCTGCTGCTTACGGTGTTCCAGTTATTTTACATACTGACCATGCTGCTAAAAAATTACTACCATGGATTGACGGACTACTAGACGCTTCTGAAGCTCACTTCGCAGAAACTGGTAAGCCACTATTCTCTTCACACATGATCGATCTTTCTGAAGAGCCACTAGAAGAAAACATTGAAATCTGTGCTAAATACCTAGCTCGTATGGAAAAAATGGGTATGACGCTAGAAATCGAATTAGGTTGTACTGGTGGTGAAGAAGACGGTGTTGATAACTCTGATATGGATGAGTCTTTACTTTACACTCAACCATCTGAAGTTGATTACGCATACGTTGAACTATCAAAAATCAGCCCACGTTTTACTATCGCTGCTTCTTTCGGTAACGTACACGGTGTATACAAGCCAGGTAACGTTAAACTGACTCCAACAATCCTACGTGATTCACAAGCATACGTTTCTGAAAAGCACGGCATTGCTGCTGACGCACTAAACTTCGTATTCCACGGTGGTTCTGGTTCTTCTGAAGCAGAAATCCAAGAGTCTATCGGTTACGGTGTTATCAAAATGAACATCGATACAGATACACAGTGGGCATGTTGGGATGGCGTTCGTGTTTACGAAGCTGCTAACCGCGATTTCTTACAAGGTCAAATTGGTAACCCAACTGGTCCTGACGCACCTAACAAAAAATACTACGATCCACGTGTTTGGTTACGTGCAGGTCAAGCATCAATGGTAACTCGTCTAGAGAAAGCATTTGCTGACCTTAACGCTGTAGACGTACTATAATTTTACTGACTTTTCAGTAGAATAAAGAGCCAGCTTAATCGCTGGCTTTTTTATACCCAAAATTTAATCTCTCATTAAGTTTTTGATGCTTCATAGATTGGGGCTATCGTTGCTGCCAATGCAGCATTAAAGTCTGCATCAGGTTGCCCGTTATAAAGATTATCGGTTAATACACGAGAGAAGCTCGCTATCACACCTTTATTCTCCGTTAAACGACGGTTAGCTTCTACGATAGGGTAACCACCTGATAACGCCACTACTTTGACTACATTCGGGTGACTGATACAACTATCATAAAAGTTTGCAGACTCAGGTAATGAGATTTTCAGCATGACTAATTCATTAGCATCAAGTAAATCTAGCTGTTTTAATAATTGCTCTTTTAATAAGGCTTCAGCGGCTGCTTTTTCTGGGCTATTAATATCAACTTCTGGCTCGATTATGGGCACTAATCCTGCGGCACAGATTTGTTTAGCGACTTTAAATTGTTGTTCAACCAATGCTTCTATTCCTTCTGCATTAGCGAGTTTAATAACAGAACGCATTTTTGTACCAAACACATCTTTTGCTTTAGCTTTTTTTAATAACTCATCTAATCCAGGGATTGGTTTCATTAATTGCACGCCATTTGCTTCTGCTTCTAGCCCTTTGTCGACTTTAAGAAATGGCACTATGTTTTTTTCTTCCCATAAATATAATGATGAGGCTTTGCCTTCAATGTCACGATCTAATGTATTTTCAAATAAGATAGACCCTAATACTCGGTCACCTGTAAAAGAAGGGCTGGTGATAATGCGAGAGCGCATGGCATGGACCAAATCAAACATTTCTTGCTCACTAGTATACGCATCTTCATTTATGCCGTAAGTCTTAAGTGCAGTGGGCGTACTGCCCCCACTTTGATCAAGCGCGGCGATAAAGCCTAACTCTTCTTTAAATCTATTAAGCTGTTTTTCAAATATTTTCATAATTATCTCCAACAAGTTGAATAGTACATATCAACATACATTCCTTGCGTGTTAATACAAGTAATTCTCACTAACTTAATTTTTTGGTGGATAATTGACAATGATAAAATAATTTAAAATCAGCAAGTTAAATTACTGGATTAAGATTGAGTAATTAAAATATTTTCTTTTCTATTTTTGTAAAAAAAAGATGAACTTTCACGGTCTCAATGGGTCGATTAATTATTACTATATTCCTTTATTCTTAATTCGAGAGTCCCATGAAAAAATCAAATCTTGCGTTGTTGATCTGCCTACTTACCCCTTTTTCTTGGGCTAACGCTAATAGTTTACCTGCTCAGCCTCATATCTCCGTATCAGGTCAAGCAAAGTTAGAAGTGAAGCCTGATACCGTTAACATTAAGTTTCAGTCTATTGCTGTAGAAAATGATAGTGATAACGCTAAGCAAGTTGTTGATAAACAAGTTGATAATATATTAATTGCTTTAAAAGAGGGAGGGTTCTCTCAAGCGCTATTAAAACGTGCTGATATTCAAATTCGTCCTGAATTTGAATACATCGAAAAGCAGCGAACACAAATTGGCGTGAAAGCTATTCGTAACCTTAGTTATCAGTTAGATGATGTCACTAAAGTAAATCAGTTTTTACAGGTGTTAGTGAAAAGTGATATCTCTAATATTGGGCAAATTAACTACGCTTTAAAAGACCCAAAACAATGGCAAGAAAAAGCACGTAACTTAGCGGTGCAAGACTCAATTGATAAAGCTAAAGGGTTAGCGAATAACTATCAAGCAACGCTAGGGGATATCTTCTCTATCAACTACCAAGCTAGTAGTGCTCGTCCTGTTTTGATGCGAGCAATGGAAAGTGACCAAATACCTTCAAGTTACCAAAATAATCAAATTACTATTACAGACAGTGTTGATGCCGTGTTTTTATTAGAGCCTTAACAAGTAATGAGTTTTAACTGTTTATTGTCAGACTGGAAGTGAACTCGTTTAAGGCTGAGTGGTAAAAAAAGCGTCACCAAGTAAGCGATAAAAGGGGCGCTTTGTGTTTCAGATAAACTGGTTTCAATACTCAAATAGGTACTTAGCTTTTCTGGCGTTAAGTGTATAGTTAGGTAATCTTGCTGGCTAATTGCATTTAATGAATAACCTTTAGGTTTAAAGCTGAAATGATCAATCATAAAATCATTAAAAAATTCCGACAACCTTAACTTCTTCAAAATAGACGTTTTATCTATATGCTGGCTTTGTAAATTCTCTGCAAACTCGCCACGTAAGCCATGTAGCATATAAATACCCTGGGTGGAGATAGTTTGTGTTGATATTTCGCCAAACACAAAGAGATCACCTTGATAATCTTCCCTCCAGTGCAACTGCTGACCATTAAATTGCTTTTCTAGCAATAACCTATCTTGCTGAAAGTTTGTTGGCTGTAATTGCGGTTTAAGCGCTTGATGGCGTTGAAAGATAAGTGTCTTTATTTTCTCTTTACTCAATTGTTGCTGAATAAATAAAGCTGCTTTGACTAATTGCGTATTACCGCAGGTGATGAGTAGTAGTTTATCTTCCCATACAAACAAACTGGATTCAGATAATAGAAAGGCTGTAAGCTGTGTATTGTTGATACTAGAGATTATTTCAGCACCGGCATAAGAGACTAAATCATGCCAAAAACTTTGCTCAAACGTTAGAAGGTTGAGATCTTTAGTGCAAATGAATAATCGTTTTTCAGTACCTTCGTAAAACACTCAATAAACCTTATAACCAAAATAAATGATGAGCTTACCTGTTAGTTTGCCGTAAGGCTAAAATTTTATGTCGATATTTCAAAGAGAATGGTTATACCTAGCTGGTTAATTAACGGTTCTATTCAGGTGTAGGAAAAGTGAATGAAAGAAGCGTACTAGTTGCAGTAGCTAGTTATTCTAATGACAAAACCAAAATTTTTTTTAGCAAGCATCAATGAATAAATCATTATCGAAATTGCTATTTACAAGGAAAGCAAAATCAAAGAAAGCAGGATAAATCCAGCGCCAAGGTCAAAACATTGAATTTGGGTTATCAGTTATCTTAAGTAAGGAAACAAAAAACACAACTAAAAAATAGTTGTGGTTTGAACGGAGGTGCTTCGTCTCGCTGGTTTTTAAACAAAGTGTTAACCAAGGACATTTCGAGCAGATACAAAAAAGCCACAACTAAATGAGTAGTTGTGGCTTAAATGATGGTGCTTCGTCTCGGAATTGAACCAAGGACACGAGGATTTTCAATCCTCTGCTCTACCGACTGAGCTAACGAAGCAAAATTTTTATTTATTAACTATTTTAATAAATTTTAACATCTTACGATGCCTTGTAAATGGTGCCGACTACCGGAGTCGAACTGGTGACCTACTGATTACAAGTCAGTTGCTCTACCTACTGAGCTAAGTCGGCACATAAACCGTTCTGAGCTTTCGCTCTTTTTACTGATTGAAATTAATCTTTTCAGTAAAAACTAAATAATGGTGCTTCGTCTCGGAATTGAACCAAGGACACGAGGATTTTCAATCCTCTGCTCTACCGACTGAGCTAACGAAGCATACTGTTCTTTTTGCTTTTTAACTCTGTCTGAATCTAATCAACTGAGCTAACTAAGCAGGAACGAGGCGTATTAAATAGACTTTAGTGTGTATCGTCAACCTATTTTTACAGTTTTATTAACATTTTAGTGTGTTTGCTCGTGCTTTGAACGTTAAGTGCTCTAATTGTGAACACTCAACCTTGTTGGATTAATCTTTAGGTGTAAAGCCTTCGATCTCCACATCTTTTTCTTCAAACAAAAATCCTAGCATTGCTTCTTGGATCAGAGCACGATCTTCCGCTTGCATTAGATTTAATTTTTTCTCATTAATTAGCATAGTTTGCTTATGTTGCCATATAGCCCATGCCTCTTGACTGATATTGTCGTAAATACGTTTGCCAACTTCACCTGGAATTAATTGATACGCTAAACCAGGCGCTTCTTTTTTCAAATAGGTACAGAATACAGTACGAGACATCATTTATTCCTTGTGCGTTATTTTATTAACGGTATTTAATATTTTTTTAGTTGCTGCCGCTAATCCCACTTTTTGTGGATGTTGTAAGTTATACCAAAGTTGGCCAGTTTGTTCCATGACTTGCTGACTTTCTTGCTTACCAAACTCCACTAGTATTGGCGAAATATCAAAGTGATAATGACTAAATGTATGACGGAAAGTCGGTAACTCAGTGGCATTGTATTCGGTAATACCGATATCAGATAAACTGGCTAATGCCGACTCATTATCGGTGAATTCAGGGAAACACCATAATCCACCCCAAATGCCGGTTGGTGGACGTTGTATTAATTGAATACCTTGTTGCTTGTCTTTTAACACCAACATCACAGCCGTTCTTACTGGAATCTTCTTTTTGGCTTTTGGTGTTGGGTAATCAGTCATGCAATTATCTGCTAACGCTAAACAATCGTCAGATACAGGACACTCTTCACATTTAGGTTTGCTGCGTGTGCAAATCATTGCCCCCATATCCATCATGGCTTGGTTGAAAATGTTAGTGTTTTTCTTGGGAGTCACTTTATCTGCTAATGCCCAAAGTTGATTTTCAACTTTCTTTTCACCAGTCCAACCTTCAATTTTTTGATGGCGCGTTAAGACACGCTTTACGTTACCATCAAGAATAGGGAAGTGTTTATTCAAGGTCAGTGATAACACCGCACCTGCAGTCGAACGGCCAATGCCCGGTAGCGCTAATACATCATCAAACTGTTCAGGGAATTCACCATTGAACTGATCTCTGACGATTTGTGCTGCCTTATGTAAGTTACGAGCACGGGCGTAATAACCTAATCCAGTCCAGTGATGTAATACTTCATCAATAGGTGCATTCGCCAAATAGGAAATAGAAGGAAATGAGCGCATAAATTTAGTAAAATAGGGGATTACAGTCGCTACTTGCGTCTGTTGTAACATAACTTCACTGACCCAAGTCTTATATAAACTCTTATCTATTTGCCAAGGTAAGGTTTTACGGCCATGTTGTTGGTGCCAATCATTGATTCTTTGGCTAAAATGCAACTCACTCACTAGAAACTCTTCAATAATAAAAAAGAGCGCTAGTCTAGCAGAGTTGCACAATTAATATAACATTGCATAATGCACGGCTAATTAGACCAAGACCAAAAACTGAAAGGTAAGAAAATGACAGAGCATGACCAGTCTGCGACAGATAATGGAACAGAAGAAAACAACATTGAAAACACGAAAGAAAAGTATATTCGTAAAATTCGTTCTTTTGTTAAACGTGAAGGGCGCATGACTAAACGTCAACAAACTGCTATTGATGACTTATGGCCAACTATGGGTGTAGATTACCAAGAAAAACAGATCGACTTTACAGCGCTATTTGGTAATGCCAACCCTGTTGTTTTAGAAATCGGTTTTGGTATGGGTAAGTCATTGATTGAAATGGCTAAAAATGCACCAGAGAAAAACTTTTTAGGTATTGAAGTGCATGGTCCTGGTGTTGGTGCATGTTTAGCTGATGCCGGTGAAGCAGGCGTGACTAATTTACGCGTAATGAACCATGATGCCGTTGAAGTATTAGAGTTTATGATCCCTGATCAAAGCTTATCTACTTTCCAATTATACTTCCCAGATCCTTGGCATAAAGCGCGTCATCATAAACGTCGTATCGTGCAACCTGCCTTCATTGAAAACATGCGTCCTAAATTAGCGATTGGTGGTGTTATCCACATGGCGACAGATTGGGAAAACTACGCAGAGCACATGTTAGAAGTTTTACAAGCTGCGACAGATTTTAAAAATATCAGTACTGAAGGTGATTATGCTCCACGTCCAGATTGGCGTCCACTGACTAAATTTGAATCTCGTGGTCATCGTTTAGGCCATGGGGTATGGGATTTATTGTTTGAGCGTATTAGCTAAATAACATCTTAGAGTGATTTAAAGCTTAGCGATAAGTTGACAAAGAAAGCGAGTATTGTTCATTATCAATACTCGCTTTTTTTATTGATATTTTTAGGTGGTTAGACTGTTCATGAATAACAATATTGAAAACCCGTTAATTTGGCCGTTGTTAACCTTAATTGAAGCCGCTGAAGAAAACTGTCAGATTCACCACCTAGCCACAGAGCTGCAAAAAAATGGATTACTGGAAGAACTAGATAAGGACCCCAATAAAGACTTATTTAAAAGAAACTTCTTGTTGATGAATGCCTTATATCAACTACAAACAATGCTATTGCCTTTACAATGGCTACAAGTTGAAGCGATGAACATTCAACTATTTGAGCATCCACCTACTAACATTGAGGTGGCTCTTGAACAGACATCTGCATTACGCAGTTACTATTTAGATTGGCAGTATTTTGAAACAGACTCAGATGAAATAGAAGTGATGCTGACAGGCTTTTGGGATCGTTATCATCAGACCATTAGCCCTGCGATAAATACGATTGATAAAGCGAATGCGTTACATGTCTTCGAGTTAGATACACAAGCCTCACCACAACAGATACGCCAACAATGGCGACGACTAGCACTGAAACTGCACCCAGATAGACCAACAGGGGATAAAGATAAATTCCTGAAAGCTTGCGAAGCGTGGCAAGTGTTAAAAGCATAGCCGACCAGTAATTATTTTATCTTTTGGGAACACATTATAGAGCTGGACATTATAGCCTGAAGGTAATGACTTCATCATTCATTTCAATTTACATATTTTTATAGAAAAATGTATATCCCTTTTTAACTAAAAACTATTCGTAAAATTTTTCTAAATTAAGTTTTTCAACTGATTGATTTTTATGTGTTATTGCTTATTTGTAATGCATTGTAATGGTTATTTAACGGTTTTTTCTTAAAGGATAAGTGGGTAATTACCAATATATAGCTATAATTAGGTATTTACAGTTTAATAAGTGAGCTTGTTAAACTGTTTTTAGAACCGTAAATGCTTGTTCTTATTAGCAATGCTATTTTGTAAATACAAAGTAAGTTGTGAAATTAATAAATTAACGAGATAACCTGCATTTTACAGGCTAATATTGCCTTTAAACATTACATGGACAGAGCGAACACAACTATGACGTTAACCACTAAAATTTCAGCATTTGTAATGAGTATCACCAGCTTAACCCTAGGCTTATCAACACCATCATTTGCCGCTGATGAATATGAGAGTTATTCATTACGATTTTCCACAGAAGTAGAGGGCACGGTCGATAGTGATACTCTTTCATTAACACCAACCACTTATATTGTTGGTGGCGATGATGCGCAACGAGAGTACCCTTGGATGGTGGCTTTATATAGTTCAGGTAACTTTATTTGTGGCGGCGTACTAATTAGTTCTAATTGGGTTGCAACAGCTGCGCATTGTGTTTACGACACTGATGATAGTGATGGCAATGCCACTGCTTTGGATGCTGCGGATTTTAGCGCAATCATCGGCGGCACAACACATTACTCAACAACCAATGCAGCAGAGGGAAGTGGTGTCTCTGCTTATGAATTTAGTGATGTAATAATTCAACCTAACTACGATGATGATAGTATTGATTATGATATTGCATTACTAAAACTAGACTCTGCTTATTATCAACCTGGTCCGGCATTACCGTTAGCGAGTCAATTTAGTGCTATAGAAGAAGGCGATATATTGACCGTAATAGGTTACGGAAAAATGTCAGGGGATGAGGATGCTACTCCAGAAGAATTTATCCCAACAACGCTTCAAGAAGCAGAATTACCGTTTATCCCTACTAATCAATGTCAGTGGGCAAGTTCAATGACTGATAATATGTTTTGTGCAGGTTATACAGCTGATGACGATATAGATATTGATAGCTGCTCTGGAGATAGTGGTGGCCCTGTATTTGCTGACCTTGATGGGCAGTTAACTTTAGTCGGATTAGTTAGTTGGGGAGCTACGTCTTGTTCTGACTCTCCCGCTGTTTACACTAACGTGAGTAATTTACGAACTTGGATTCTAGAGAATATTGACGGTATACAGGTAGTCGAAGAGGGAGTAGCAATCTACGATGCTGATAGTGAGACCTATGCTTCTGGTTTATTGAGTGTTTATCAATATGGTGACGATTTAGAAACTTACTCGGATATTGGTGAATTAACTTTCAATGACGATAGCTACAGCGATACCATTACTCTTAGCGATGCCTGCAGTGATACTTTCTTATATTCTACTGAAGAGTATATTTCAAGTTGTGAAATCGAGTTCGATTTGAATGATGCTATCACTACCGATAGTGTATTTACCGCAGAATTATTAGTTAATGATGATAGTGACGCGGATGTAGCTGATACTGTGGATGAAGTAGCAGATGATTCATCGGACACCACTGAAGATGAAACAGAGACTTCTGATGAGGTGATCGTTACTTCATCGGATACAACAGAAACGACAACAAGTTCAAGCAGCTCTAGTGGTGGTAGCCTTGGTTTTATCGCACTGTCTGTACTTACTTTAATCGCTATTAGACGTCGATATACTGCCTCTTTAGTTAATTAGTTTTAGACTTAGCTAAGAAGCTAATAAAAAAAGCCATCACCTTGTTGATGGCTTTTTTGTCTCAAATTTATCTGTTATTTACTTAACTTTATTTATTGTGAGTTAGTGAATACTTGTAAAAGTAGCAATCAAAACGTCACTTTTTAGTAATCTATTTGTAATACATTATTTATAGCATCCCTGTTATCAATTATGACACAGGGAAAGTTTTACTATGGAAAATGTACAAGCAGTGCTGCCTAACAGAGGCGAATCAGAAAACTCTAATAATTATGTGCAATGGATAACCGTTGCATTTTTAGTCTATTTACTTATTTGTGCCGTTGGCATCATTGGCAGTGGGTTTAAAATGTCAGTGGGTGCCCATGCAAAGGAATTATTTGCTTTTGCGAGTAACCCTTTTGCTGGCTTAGTGGTTGGTATTGTTGCGACCGCTTTAATTCAATCTTCTTCAACGGTGACTTCTATTATAGTGGGCTTAGTAGCAGGTGGTTTACCTGTTGAACTTGCTGTGCCTATGGTGATGGGAGCAAACGTTGGAACCTCTATTACTAATACGATTGTTTCACTTGGTCATGTTCGTGCGAAAGAAGAGTTTAAGCGTGCATTTTCTGCTGCAACAGTTCATGACTTCTTTAATTTATTATCAGTGGTTATTTTCTTGCCACTAGAGATCGCTTTTGGCTTTTTAGAGCAAATGGGCGGCTGGTTAGCAAGCTTGTTTTATGGTGCAGGTGATACCTCAATTAAAGGCTTTAACTTTGTTAAAGCAGCCACTGCTCCAGTTGTTGATTCATTTAAAAGTGTAGGTAGTTCATTAGGTGATCAAGTTGGTGGTGTGTCGTTAATTATTGTCGGAATTTTATTAATTTTTGTGGCAATTACTTTAGTTGGTAAGTTACTTAAAAAGCTAATGGTAGGTAAAGCAAAGGGCATTATGCATACTGCTATTGGACGTGGTCCGATTTCAGGTATTACGTCTGGCACATTGGTCACTATTTTAGTGCAGTCATCTTCGACAACTACCTCATTAATGATTCCTCTCGCTGGTTCAGGTGCCTTTAAATTAAAAGATATTTATCCATTCACTCTGGGGGCGAACATTGGTACCTGTGTTACCGCGGTATTAGCTGCTACTGCCGTTACTGGTAATGCTCAAGCGGCTTTGCAAATTGCCTTTATTCATTTGGTATATAACATTTTAGGGGTGTTGGTCATTTACGGTATTCCAGCACTACGTAATTTACCAGTTAAAGCCGCTGAAGCATTAGGTCAAACAGCAGCAGAAAACAAGTTTGCAGCTTTGGGTTATATCCTAGGTGTGTTCTTTGTTGTCCCTGCGGTGTGTTTAACAGTGACTAGTATTGTTTAATCTATTTTAGTTATTGGCGATTAAGAAAAAGTATTATTGAGGAAAGTCAGATGAGTAATTTACAAGTGTTAACCACTGAAAGATTAAATAAATTGATTAATGAAACACAAGCAACATTAATTGAATTAAAAGCGGAAGTGGAACGTCGTGAGCTTTTAAAGCAAGAACATGAAATTAATGATTTAGACCATCATATGATGAGTGCAGAATTAAATCTGACGGGCATTAAAAATTTCATCAGTTATTTATTAGAGCAGTCTAAAAAGAAACCTTAATAGCAATGAGTTGTGTATATTAAAAAGCGAACCATTTGGTTCGCTTTTTACGTTTATTAACCTTTAGTTTATTGTGCTTTTAAATCGATGTTATAAACGGCAAATCCTAAGCTATCTGGTTCAATTCGTTTGGTTAATGTACGCAGTGCATTGTCAGCGATGAAGCGATCCGCTAGCGCACTGTCTTGTGTTTCAAAGCGAATATCTAAGGTTGTATCCGTTTTAATATCAAGAAAGTCCCAGTTATTATCTGCAGATGGATCAACTGCGCCATTGTTGTTGGTTTCTGCGCTAATGTAAGCAGATAGTACATCACGATTAGTATCAGGTTGTTCCATGACGACATACTCAGCGCCTGTACCTGCAAATTTACCACCGAATGCTCGGTAGTTATTGGTGGCAATAATAAAGTCTTGTTTCATTAATGCATTGCCCGTTAACGTTTTACCTTGGTCATCTGTATAGGCTAGATCAACGATACGTTGAGCATCAGGGTTAATGACAGAACAATCACCATTAAATTTACTTGGTTGGGTTACATCGACTTTATAGTTGACGCCATCAATCACATCAAAGTTATAAGTACGGTGATCCTGCCAATTAATCAGATATTGTGGCTCAGTTGAAGTGCTATCAATTTGATTAAACTGATTCACACTGCATTCCAACCAATCTTTTAATTGTTCACCTGTTATTTTTAATGCAACTACCGTATTTGGGTAAAGATATAAATCCGCCGCATTTTTGTAGGTCAAATTACCCTTAGGCACTTCCACGTATGCATCAACATCTGATGCCGTGCTATGGCGCCCACCGGCTTTAAAGGGAGCCGCTGCGGACAAAATAGGTAGCCCCTTTAAGGCACTATTATCTGAAGCTGCTACTTGATCTTTCATGTAGCGCAATTGTGCATCAGAGACTATTTGCACTGTTGGGTCATCTTGCACTAAGGTCAAAAAGCTATACATATTACTGTTCGCTTTACCGATAGGTGCATTTACGAAGTCTAAAGTGCCTTTATGGTCTTCAGCAACGGCATCATAAATTCTTTTATCTGCTTCTACTAACGCAACTTTACTACCTTGTTTGTTACGTTTAAATATTTGGCGAGACTCAGATTTAGCATCATTAATAATCCAATGATTATCATGGTAGGTTAAGTCAAAGTCTATTACGCCTAAGTTATCGCCCCATCGGCCTGGCATCACCGCAGGAATGCCGTTAATTAAGCCTTTTTCAATATTAACATTAGGGATCTCTGCAAACTGTTGGCTAGGAAAAACTGAATGACTATGACCAAACATAATCGCATCAATTCCTGCGACAGTGGTCAGTGCATAGGTTGCGTTTTCTGCATGAACATCATTTGGGTTTTCACTGGATCCTATGCCTGAGTGGGGTATCGCAATAATAATATCAGCACCTGCTGCTTTCATTGCAGGAATAAATTTTTGTGCTGTTTCTACAATGCCTTTTACTGTGACTTTGCCGTTTAGGTTTTGTTTGTCCCATTGCAGAATTTGTGGAGGTACAAAGCCGATATAACCAATATTAATAGTGCGTTTTACACCTTCATTATCAATGATATCAGTTGTTTTAATTAGGTAAGGTGTAAATAGGTTATCGCCTTCTTTTTTATCTTCCCAACAGTCTGACTGGCAATATACATTGGCATTAATGTAAGGGAAGTTCGCACCGTTTATCGCTTTTTCAAGGAAGCGTAAACCATAATTAAATTCATGATTACCTATATTACCGACTTCATAATCTAATAGGTTCATTGCTTTATAGCTAGGGTGGAGAGTGAACTCGCGTCCTTGTTTAAATTCGCTAGCAATATAATCACCCATTGGGCTACCTTGTAGTAAATCACCATTATCGACTAATAAAGTATTCTCAACTTCGTTTCGTGCCATATTAATCAAGCTAGCCGTTCTAGCTAGACCAATGGTGATATCTTGTTTACTTTTATAGTAATCATAATCCATCACATTGGCATGAATGTCTGAGGTTTCAAGAACACGTAATGTTGCTGAATAACTGTCATTGTTGTCATTACAGCCTGTGATAATCAAAGTTGATGAGATAAGCGTTGCGAGGAGCGTTTTTTTCACAGAATATTCCTTTTCAATTTAATGCAGGGGTAAGAAAGCATAAAGTAAATTATTTATCTTACTGTGCTATTAAATGCCCATCAATCTGAAATTGAAAGACATTTTTTCTAGAGGTTAATAAGCAACACACATTGGAGTATTAGCAATCGGGTCGGGAACCACTTTAGCGGCGAGGGAGAAGACATCCTGTAATAATTGCTCTGTAAATACGACTTCTGGTTCGCCTTCCACAACGACTTCGCCTTGCTTCATGACTACTAAGTGATCGCAGTAACGACAGGCTTGGTTAAGGTCGTGTAGTACGACAATCACGGTTTTCCCCTTGGCTTTCATCGCTTGCATTAATTTCATCAACTCAATTTGATGTGATAAATCTAAATAAGTAGTGGGCTCATCTAACATGACCACTTCGGTATCTTGTGCGAGCACCATGGCAATCCAAGCTCGTTGTCTCTGACCGCCTGAAAGTGAGCTAGCTGTCTGAGTTGCAAACTCACTGACTTGGGTTTCGAACATCGCTTGCGCTACGATTTGTTTATCTAGGCTACTTAACTTTCCCCAGTGAGAAATATAAGGAGAGCGGCCATATTCCACTAAGCGCTGTACAGTGACACCTTCTGGCGTGGTCAGTATTTGTGGTAATAATGACAGTTGTTGTGCTAATTGTTTGTCAGCAAACGTTTGTAAAGGTTGGTTGTTGAGTAACACTTGTCCTGCATTGGCTTTATTAATACGTGCTAATGCTTTTAAAAGCGTAGATTTTCCACAGCCATTGGGACCGATTAAGGCGGTAATTTTTCCCTTGGGCAAGGTTAAATTAAGATCTTTGATAATAGTTTTGTCACCATAGGATACTGTGAGATTTTCCGTTGATATCATTACCAAGCCTTATAACGTTGTAATAAAAAAATGAAATAGGGAGCGCCAATTAATGATGTTAATACACCAGCAGGTAGTTCCAATGGTGGCTGTAAACCTCTTGCTAATGTATCTGCAATAATTAACATCAAAGCACCTAATAAAGCAGAGGCAGGGATCAGGTATTTATGATCATGCCCAAACAACATACGCGCAAGATGGGGAGCCAATAATCCAATAAAAGCAATCGTTCCTGCTACTGCAACACTAATGCTGGCTAAGATCACTGCCGTTAATAATGCAATTAATTGTAATCTAGATGGACGAATACCTAAGGACGTTGCACAGTCTTCACCGAGTCCCATTACATCTAATCGCCATGCTAACCAGAAGGCAAAAGGCAGAACAATGGCAAGTGTCGCCCAAATAATAGGTACTTGCGTCCAGTTTCTTCCCCATAAACTACCCGTTAACCAGACCATCGCAGTATTCATCTCAACAGGGTTAACGATAATTAAAAAATCGATGCCACTGGATAAGAAAGTACTAATGGCAATACCGATTAACGCTAGTCTGATCGGTGTTGGCTTAGTTTTATAGGCGATCAATAAAATAATTGCTGCGGCGATTAAGCCACCTGATAAAGCGGTTAATAATAATAGATAAACCGGTGCCGCAGCATAAAAGACCAATAAGGCGGTAGCGGCTAATCCTGCACCTGCACTAATTCCCATTAAATCAGGGGAAGCTAAAGGGTTACGAATAACACCTTGAATCAGAGAACCAGATAAACCTAACCCTGCACCAACACCAATTGCCAATAATAGTCGAGGTAAACGGTATTGATTAACAATGAAATCATATTCGCCACTATGCAGTAGAGTGTCTATGATTTGTTGTCCAGAAAGTGTTGAAGCACCAATAAACAAACTGCCAACACTAATCAGTAATAAAATAAGCAACAGTGAAGTGAGCGTTAAACGACTCATAGGGCTTTATTCCTAATACTGAGAAATACGAAGAAAGGCGCACCAATTAATGCCGTGATCACACCAACTGGTGTTTCAGCGGGAAAGGCAATGCCACGTGATAAAGCATCTGCCCAAACTATTAAACAACTGCCTAATAATGCACTAACAGGTAACAATAAAAGATAGTTATTGCACACTAATCGTCTTGCAATATGCGGCACGATTAACCCCACAAAACCAATTGGTCCAACGACAGAAACGCTGGAAGCGGTTAACAAAATAATTGCGATACAAGATAAAAAGCGAGTGAAGGCGATATTAATGCCCAAACTCGTCGCTACCTCATTACCTAGTGCAAGTAGGTTAAGATTTTTAGCGACATAAATAGCAATGGCTAAACCAACTAGACTGCTTGGCCATAACAACTGCCATTGTTGCCAATCCATACTTGCTAAAGAACCGGATAACCAGGTGATCACGCTATACGCTCTATCATCGGCTAAGATGATTGCTGCGCGAGTGATCCCAATTAATAAAGCATTAATCGCGATCCCGGCCAAAATTAATTTTAATGGGTTACTACGAGCAGAGAAAAAACCGCCTAGAAAAATCACTAACGCACCGCTGATCAAACCGCCAACTGATGCTGATACTAAACTCGATACCTCTCCTAAAACATTAATACCAATACTGGCTAGTGCCATAAAGCAAGCTGCGCCAGAGTTAATGCCTAATATAGAGGGAGAAGCAAGAGGGTTGCGTGTTAAGCCCTGCATCAGCACTCCGGCTACCGCTAAATTGCTACCAATTAATATCGCAACTAATAATCTTGGGATACGCGTGGTTGCTAATATTTGCTGCTCAATACTCTGACTATCGAAATTAAATAAATAAGCTGAGATATGTGACAGGTCAAGCGGGAAGCTAGACCAAGCAATAAGAGAACAAGCAAAGCTAAATAAGAGCAAAGTAAATGCGCAAACAAAGAGCAAAATATATCGAATAGAGAGGGGCATAATATTTTGAAATACCTAAGTGAAGGAAGAAGCTACCTTGTTTATTCGCTTAGGCCTTACAACAAAAGTCATATCACCTGTTAGATGTCGAAGATTCTATTTTAAAGAGTAATAACAATCAATATCAAATAAAAGGATTAACTTAGTCAAAACGACTTTTTGCTCTTGTTAATGATATAGATTATCAATATTATTCGCATATAGATTCAAACACCACTGGAATGAGTGAGTTGAACCAAAAAATTGTATGCAGAAGGCCTTAAACGGATTTTCTATCACCTAAACTACAAAATGAGCAATCGACAATGAAATTTGTTATTAATCCTGTGACGCACAGTCTCGCCCTAATTTTGGGATTAACCTCTTACGTATCCGCTGAAGAAACGACTACAGAACTTGAAACAATGGTCGTTGTTGGTAAACAAAACTCTTATTTAAACCCAGAAGTAAGCACTGCCACTAAGAGTAATGTAGACCCTAAAGATACACCGCTGACGGTCAATGTTATCAACCAACAGTTTTTACAGGATATCCGTGCGGAATCATTGTCTGATGCTTACGGTTATACAACTGGGTTAAGTCAATCAGGTACAAATGCCGATAGTTTTAGCTTACGTGGTATTGATACTGACCTTAATAACATTCAAGTGAATGGTTTACCGGGTTTAGCTTCTCGTTTTGGCTCTCCAACAACGGCTAATGTTGAACGTGTAGAAATTTTAAAAGGCCCTGCTTCTATCATGTACGGGCAAGTGCAACCGGGTGGTTTGATGAACATCATCACTAAAAAACCACAAGAGGAAGCATCATTTAGTTTTGATATTTCAGGTAATAGCTATAGTACTGGCGTCAGTGAATTTGGTGATGACAATAGCTTTACAGGATCGATAGATGCAACAGGCCCGTTAACGGATGATAAAAAATGGTTATATCGTTTTATAGTAAGTGCTGAAGATAATAATTCATATCGTGATGATGTTGATTCTCAAAACTATTACTTTTTCCCAACGCTAACTTACCGCCCTGATACAGAAACAGAAGTGACATTTGGTTTAGAGTTACAAACTGAACAACGTGTTCCAGATGATGGTTTAGTCGTGTTAGATAACGATATCAATCAAATTGCTAAAATAGATACACATTATCAATCTGCTGATGATAATGGTGAAGATAAAGGTTTGGTGGCTTTTGCTACTTTTAATACCATGGTCACTGATGACTTTGATATTACAGTTGATTGGCGAAGTGTGTGGCATGAAGATACTCGTGAATACTACAGAACAACTTCAGTTGATAATACTACTGATACTGTTAGCTTAGTTGACCGTGAGAATGATAATAAACGTCAATATCACTTTATTGATACTAGAACCACTGGCAGTTTGTGGTGGGGTGACGTTGAGCACCAGTTATTAGCTGGCTTAAGTTTTGGCTATGAACAAAAAGATTTTGATCGTTTAACTTATGATGATGCTCGTACTGTAGATTTCTCTAATCCAACAGATTTAACTGGGCATGAAGGCGATTCGAGTGTTAACCATCGTATTACAGACTACATGAACTACGCAGCTTATCTACAAGATACAATTTATTTAAATGAGACTTGGACATTAATGACTGGTATTCGATATGCCCGTCAAGATGCTGATTTTGAAAGAGTAGATAGAGGGACAACTGATTCAAGCTCGAGTGATGCTTTTGTTTCTCAAGCTGGTGTGGTTTATCACTTATCTGAAGCAACTTCATTATATGCTAGTTACGGTGAAAGCTTTAACCCAAATAGTATCGAAGACACTGATGCTAACGGTGACCATTTCGACCCTGAAAAAGGTCGTCAATATGAAGTGGGTACCAAGACTGATCTATTTAATAACAAAGCAAACTTATCTATCGCTTACTTTGATATTAAAAAAACCAATGTGGTTGAAGAGAACCTAACAACCGGTGAAGATGAGTTGTTAGGTGGCGTTAAGAGCACGGGTGTTGAAGTAGAGCTGTTAATGATGCCGATAGAGAACTGGCAGGTGAAACTAGGTTACGCTTACGTTGATGCTAGAGTGTCAGATAACCCTGATGATAATATTGAAGGCAACCGTACTGCTGCGAGTGCTCTGCATGATGCTTATGTGTGGACTAAGTATAACTTCCCGTACAAAATTGCTGACGGTATCGTAGGGACTACATTAGGGGCAAATTACGAGGGTTCTCGTTACACTGATGAAGACTCAACAGACCGCGTTAAACTACCAGGTTATACAACTGTTGATATTGGTCTTCATTATGAAATTGAGCATTACCGCGCATCATTAAATATTGAAAACTTATTTAATGAAATCTATTACTACGGTGGTTCTGGTGATACTAATATTTACGCCGGTGATCCACGTAATCTCACCTTCAGCTTATCAGGTAAATTCTAACTGTGTTTAAGTTTGTTTATCAGCGCCTTCTCGGCGCTTTAATACTGCTTTGTACTGCATTGTCAGTACAGGCAAGCATTGAAGTAGAGCATGAGCTGGGTACGTTAACTTTACAACAAGCGCCTAAACGTATCGTGGTATTAGAGTATTCATTTATTGATGCACTTGCTTCAATTGGTATTTCACCTGTTGGTGTTGCAGATGATCTAGACCCACAAAGAATCATTCCTGCTGTACGTGAGTTACTTGATCCATGGACTTCGGTCGGCATGCGTTCTCAGCCTAGCCTAGAGGTGATTGCACGCCTTAAACCTGATTTGATTATTGGTGATATATACCGTCATCGTGTCAGTTATGAAGATCTTTCTCAAATAGCCCCTACCATGTTGCTAAAAAGCCGTGGAGAAAGTTACTTAGATGCACTTGAAGCCGCTAAAGTGATTGGTAAAGCGGTTGGTAAAGAGTCAGAAATGTTAGCGCGTATTAGCCAACATAAACAGTTAATGAATAGTTATCGTGAACGCTTTAAGAGTGACGAAACGATTCAATTTACGACAGTTAATGAACGTGGCATGTGGATGCATGGACCGCTGTCTTTTACTGGTAGCTTGTTTAGTTATCTTGGTTTGAAATCAGCATTACCTGATTTGCAGGATAATCATTTAATACAAGCTAACTTAGAAGTGTTGTTACGTGTTAATCCAGACTGGTTATTCTATGTAAGGAGCAAGCCCGTCACAGTGTTGGAAAGCTGGGAAAATAATCCATTATTTAAATTACTTAAAATAAGTAAAACAGGACAAATGGTGCAGGTGTCTTCAGCACTTTGGTCTCTCAACCGTGGCATGCTAGCCGCAGAAGGCATTGCCAAAGAATTGGATGAAGCCTTAAATAACTAACCGTTTAACTCAACCAAAAAACTAAACTATTTTGCCGCACAAAATAGTTTAGTTTTATCCTCTTCATGTGAGCGATTTACTTTGTTCATAACTCATCTAACTTAATTAACTTCTTTTATTTATATCGTTTTTCTAGCTTTGATCTAGGTCATTAGAATAGTAAAAAGGTCTGTAATCTTGCAGTAATGTGCTGGTGGTATCAGGTTCACTTTATCTTTAGTACTAATATTATAAAGCGATATCTTGATGAAGGAGGTTACCCATGAGTTACCGTCATATTTTAGTTACTGTAGATTTTGAAGAAGACAACCAATTAGTTATCGATAAAGGCATTAACTTGGCTAAATCACTCGATGCTAAGCTTTCACTGGTTCATGTTAATCAACTATTGGGAGAGTATGGTTTTACAGGTTTAATGGATTTAAGCCTCGCAGGATTAGCCGCCTACCCGGACTTGGAAGAACTTACCCAACAATTAAAGACACTAGCCTCTGAACTTGATTATGATATTGCCCACACGTATGTGGTTAATGGCGATATCAGTCATAGCTTAGAAACGCCTGTGAAAGAGGCGGGTATTGATTTAATTATTTGCGGGCACCACCATGATTTTTGGAGCAGGGTTAGTCCAACAGTCGGAGGGCTTGTTAATACGTCTTCTGTGGATTTATTGATTGTGGCACTGATTGATAAATAAAGCGTTTTAAAAGGAATAAAAAAAGGGAACCTTATGCAGATAGGTTCCCTTTTATTGAGCTAATAGTTAAGTATAGTTGATCTTAATATCGGTATTAGCTACCGATTACACCGCCATCATCTTTAGTGATCATCACAATAGTTGAACGTGGTTTGCTGTCACCACCTGCCGGGAAGTGGCCTGTTGGATGCTGAATACCTACAAACATAGTTTTTTGGTCTTCAGAGAAAGTTAAACCAGTCACTTCAGAGCCTATTGGGCCTGTTAAGAAACGACGTACTTCACCAGTTTCAGGGTCACCACATAACATTTGATTGTTACCTTGCCCTGCAAAGTCACCTTTGTTTGAGAAATCACCATCAGTTTGGATCCATAAACGACCTGCTTTATCAAAACCAAGGCCGTCAGGGCTGTTAAACATATTGTCTTTATTAATGTTTGCGCTACCCGCGTATAAATCGCCTTGGTGTACTGTAGGGTTACCAGCAATCAGGTATAAATCCCATTTGAATGAAGCACTTGTATGGTCGGCATTAGTTGGCATCCAGCGAACAATTTGACCATAATGGTTTTCAGCACGTGGATTAACACCATCAACATCTTGACCTTCTTTCACACCACGGTTTTTATTGTTAGTCAGTGTACAGAATACGTGTTTTTTGTCCGGGTGAACGGCAACCCATTCAGGGCGGTCCATAGTTGTTGCACCCACTTGTGTAGCTGCTTTACGTGCAAAAATAAGTATTTCAGCTTGGCTATTAAAGCCATTCTCTTTAGTTAAACCATTTTTACCGTAGGTCAACTCTAACCATTCACCTTCACCTTCTAATTTATCTGCATCCATTTCAAACTTAGCGACGTATAAAGTACCTTCTTCAAGCAGTTGACGGTTTGCACTGTTATTGCCTTCTTGGTATTTATTTTTAGAGATAAATTTATATAAGTGCTCGCCACGCTCATCATCACCTAGGTAAATCACAACATGGCCATCATCGTTGACAACAACCGCTGCATTTTCATGTTTAAAACGGCCTAATGCAGTACGTTTCATTGGCGTTGATGTTGGATCTTTAGGATCGATCTCTACAACCCAACCAAAACGATTTGCTTCTTGTGGGTTTACAGCAAGATCAAAACGCTTGTCTGTTGGATGCCATTGGTATTTGTTACCGTCTGTTTTAATACCGTAACGTTTGAAATTATCATCTAATGCAACTTCTTCTTCAGAGCCAAATAAACCGTTGAAGTTTTCTTCACATGTTAGGTAAGTGCCCCATGGCGTTTCACCATTTGCGCAATTATTGATAGTCCCTAATACTTTAGTACCTGTTGGGTCCGCTTTAGTTTTTAACAAGTCATCGCCAGCAGCTGGACCTGTCATCATCATTTCAGTATTTGCGGTAATGCGGCGGTTCGCTTTACCGTTTTTATCTATTGACCATTTTCCGTCTTTGCGAACTATTTCAACGATGGTATTACCATGAGCTGCTTGTGCTTTTTTCACATCATCAGCAGTCATCGCTTTACCTTGATGGTCGAAAAGGAATTGGTAATTAGTATATTCGTTGTTAATCGCCATAATGGCACGGTCTTTTGAAAGTGGGAAAATACTCATCCCATCAGTATTGTCACCAAACTGCATGGCTTGTGTTTTTGCATCTTGTTTACCGTTGGCATTAAATGCTGGCGCATCTGGGAAAATTGGGTCACCCCATGAGATCAAGTTACTTGTGCTGTAACCTTTTGGTACAACAACATTATCGCTCGTTGATGCCGGAATTTGTGTGAAGTTTAAAAGCTTACTGTCCATGCTTGCAGCAATCGCTTTTGCTACTGGGCTAACGGCTAAAAATGCACCTGCGCCGACTGCTGCTGTGCCCATTAAGAAACGACGACGTGATAAACGTGCGTCAATCATGCTGCTAAAGTCCGTTTCTTTATCTAATAAATCCGTCATGTTTATTACCTTTTTCATTTATTTAAAGGGGGGATAAAAATCGAGCTCTAGACTAAAGCAGTAAGATGACAAATTTATTACCATCATTAAAACCAGTGTTTAATTAAAAGTAAGCAAAGATTAAACCTTGTCACGTGCAGGTTCGTATTAGACTTTTTAAAATTTGATGGAAAGAACAATGGCACTGACAGCAAGTGAAGTATCAAGAGTGATTGAAATGGCGTGGGAAGATAGAACGCCTTTTGAAGCAATTGAAGACCAGTTTGGTTTAAGTGAAAAAGCATTAATTAGCTTTATGCGTGGGCAATTAAAGCCAGGTAGCTTCAGATTATGGCGTGCCAGAGTCAGTGGTAGAAAAACCAAGCATTTAAAACTAAGGTCGCCTGAAGTTAGTCGAGCTTACTGCTCTACACAATACAAACAAAGATAAAACAGTGGTTACCATTTTACCTTTGTATCCATTAATGCATTTTAAATAGTTGTGCTGACTGGCTCTGTAAAAAAGCCTGACCCACTTCAACACCTAATTGATAATCTGCCATTAACGCTTTGTCACTGCTTCCTAAAATACGGCTGGCTAGCTTTGTAGGTGGAGATATCTCAATCACTTGTGCATCTTCAGGTGGTTGCTGGATAAAATTAATGGCTTGGTTATAAGCATTCTCATAGCCAGTAATAATATCTAATACCTTCGGGCATTTATTGGATTTACACACCCAAGACTTTAACTTTCGTGCCCACGGATAACCTACATTGCGATCCGTTGGCGCGGTGCGTAAAACAATAATTTTTTTCGCACCGCGGTTATATGCTTCTTGAATCGGAATAGGTAAAGCCACGCCACCATCTACATAGTGATCAGCTCCAATTGCCACGCCTTTTTTATACAAATAAGGTAGCGCACTGGATGCCTTGAGCATGGTTAACCAGTTGTCTGCCGTAGGTTCAAGAAAAGTAGGGCAGAAGCCATTCATATTTGTCGCCGAAAAAAGTAACTGGCGGTTAACTAATTGGTTTTCTGCGCATTGCATATTGAGCTGATATTCAGGCTCGCTAACACGGTCAAAATACCAATCAAGATCCATTGCATTACGTTTAGTAAAAGAACGTTTTATACTAAAAAACTCAGGATCTCTGGAAAGCTGCATAATCGATCGTTTAGCGTAACCTGATTGACGAGTCATATAAGTTGATAGGTTTTGAGCACCAGCCGAAGTACCAATTAAAATAGAAAAAGGATTAAAGTCCTTCGCTAACCAACTATCTAATACGCCTGCTGTAAAAATACCACGCTGACCACCACCCTCAACAACAAGTGCGGTTTCTTTAACGGGTTGGGTTGCTTCACAGTTAGGTGTATTAGCGAATGATGGTACTGGTATTTGGCTCATTTGATGTCCCTATTAAACTTTTTAGCTAATATACGAGTATTAATTCAATAGGTAAAATCGTTTTAATTTTAATAATTGATAGTTAATTGTTATTTATTATTTTGCTTAGGCATCGCTTGATATTTGTATTGCTTATTAAATGGTTTAACTATCTGATTTTATATAATGTTTCGTTTCCATTAACCTGAACTGAGGGCAAATAGGGGATTAGCTCACATATGAAAGAGTAAGCTGTGGCATAATCAACAATAATCAATGACTAATATGATGATACTTATTAAGATGAAATAAATTTGATTATCGATACGATAACCATTTATTTTTTACCCTAATTAAACAGAAGAAAAAAATGACAGAATCTAAACTTATTCCTTACCGATTGCCCTTTGCTATATTTGTTTTTTTTATTACTTATATGCTACTTACTCAAACCTTTTTAGTGCAGATTCCTTTATTAACCAGCGAGTTAATTCATCATTTGTATGACCCATTTGTTGTTGCTAAGCAAACTGATATGGTCGCGCTTATTTATGGTATTTTTGCGGGAATAATCGGGCATTTTTTATTTGGTAAGCGATGTGAAATTGAACCACAAGTGAATAAAAAAGGTTTATTAAAAGGGTTAGGCGTACTGGTCTTAATTATTGCTGCTTACGGTTATAACTTAGTACAACAGTCTTCGATTGTTTAATACCTCTAGTCTGTTTCCTTAACTGCTTTTTACTATTTGTAATGGGCAGTTAATACTTCTATTTTTCCCCTTTTATTGTGCGTATTCTAAGTGATGATCTTAATCGCTTGGTTATGATCACACTTTATTATAAAAAATAACTTTTCCAATAAAATATAACTTATTGATTGTTAATGCTATTTAACCCCTCTTTTTGAATATTCATCACTTTTCTTGTTATTCGATAGCGTTTATTTTCAAAAAATAGTTTGACTATCTATCGGTAGGTATGTAAATATTCGTGTCGTTAACAACGACACAACGTTACCAAGTGGCTACTGATTGAGACTTAAATAACGTTACTTCATCTTTTTAAAACAGGGATTAAATTATGATTGGATACACTACGATTGGTTCAAAAGACCTAGATAAAGCAGTTTCTTTTTACAATGAACTACTTGAGTTAGTTGGCGGTAAAATTTTATTGGAAATGGATAGAATTAAGTTCTACGGAACAGATGCTGGTGGCGCAATGCTAGCTGTTTGTACTCCTCATGATAACAACCCACAAAGTGCTGGTAACGGTCAACAAGTTGCTATTCCTGGTGGTTCAATTGAAGGTGCACAAGCGCTTTACAATAAAGCCATTGAACTAGGTGCAACAGACGCCGGCGAACCTGGTCAACGTTTTGACTTTTTCTATGGGTCATACGTTTATGACTTGGATGGCAACAAACTTTGTTTCTTCCACATGACCTAAGTAAATTAGTTCATTTTAAGTAAGGACACTTTATATCAATCACGGTAAGGTAATTGATATAAACAGTGTTCTTGCTTTTTTCTTTTTCTAACAGCAAAACCAATCTATCTAAACCATCTTCTCGTCATAACCCCTTTTAAAAATCCTAGCTCAAACGTGACTCTAAACAACGCATGTATTTAAATTTTTAATGTGTTTAATAACAATAAAAATAACAATAAGTTAGATTAAGTGATGTGTTTCTAGGTTATTTTTTTGGGGAGTTGTAATAGCTGTTTTAAAGGAAGGAATGACCACTTAAACAGTGGCCATTTATAGGATTATGCATTTGTTACACGTGCTATTTGTTCTTCAACTTGTGTTAAATGTCCGGTCTTAACCCATATCGTTGCGCCTTGTTCACCCGCTTTAACCTGCAAGTTACTGCCTATTGGGGTACGTAACCAACTGTGTTTATTTAGGGTATCTGTAGACTCTTGTGCTGAGCCTTCAAGTACCAATAACTCTGCGCCGCCTTTTGCTTCAAGCGAGTAGGTCGCATTTGCTTGAAAGTGCAATACACTAACTTCTTCAATATCATCTAAATAAAGCGGAGTGACAGCAACTTGGTTATTATCATGAAGTTGTGTTTTACCCATTTTATTCATCTGTAAACGAACATGTGTACGATCGTTTGCATCGAACTGCCAAAGTTTTACCAACATAGTGCAACCGCCTTTAGAGCTTGGTTGATGGCGAGACTGTGGTGGGTTTCGTATATATGAACCAGCTGGGAATTGTCCATGCTCATCTTCAAAAATACCTTCTAGCACAATAAACTCTTCCCCACCGGTGTGAATGTGTTCACTGAACTCACTGCCTGGCTCATAACGAACGATGGTAGTTGCTCTTGCTACTTCAGCGCCTACTCTATCGAGGGGCTTGCGGTAAACGCCCGCCATAGGTGATGCTACCCACTCTTGAAGCTGGCTGTGTACAACAGCGCGTTGACTAAAATCAGCTGCGATTTTCATATTACCTCCAATTTTCCTATAATAGTTTATCTATCAGTAGATAGTTATATGGTTTAATTGTACATAAGTCAACTTTAAAAGGGATTTCAGCGACTAACTGCCTTACTCAGAATGCATTATTACTTGTAAATAGTGATGCTCTGCTTGATAATTTATATTCAATGATGGGGAATACAAGAATGAGCAAAAAAGAAGCATTATTAAAAGCTGCAGAAGATAAAGTAAGACTAGGTGGCTATAATAATTTCAGTTTCCGAGAGATCGCTAATGAAGTGGGTATAAAAAGTGCCAGTGTCCACTACCATTTCCCTACCAAAGCGGACTTAGGCGCTGAATTAGCTCATCAATATACGAATGCTTTTTTAGGAGCATTAGGCGATGTAGATGAACTTAAAGCTGCGAATAAAGATCCTATTGAAGCTTATACACAACTGTTCAGAAGCGCGTTACTTAATGATGACAAAATGTGTTTGTGTGGTTTGTTAGGCGCTCAAAATGAAAGCTTACCTGAAAAGGTTCGTGCAGAAGTAAAACGTTTTTTTGACCTGAACTTAGCGTGGTTACAAAAGGCCCATATTGCTAATGGAGAAAATGAACCATTACATGCAGCTATCCTTACCGTTAGCACATTAGAAGGTGCAATGATGATCAGCAAGGCATTGAATGACCACAGCTATTTTAAACTAGCGACCCAGTAAAAATATCGTGGGTACACTTAGTTCTCTGTAATGTTAAGTGTATCCAGCGTCATATCCTATTAAGTACTTCCTCACTATTTATTGCTTACTATTTTCATAACCCACTTATTGCCTAAACCAAAATATTCTAATTTCATTGTCTCTTATCCAAAAACCTTTTCCGTGAGTTTTAGGCAGAAGGCGGCACTCATATCAAACTCGCCTTACAGCTAGCTCATTTAATTGAATTTTTAATTTATTGATTTTTAATTACTTTTGGGATTTTACTCCTTCATTTTTATAGATCGCATTAAAAAGTGACTAAATATAGATTGCTATTAGTAACTAATTAATCTTTAATAACCGATAGATACCTATCGGTAGATAGTTTAAATTTAATTTGGATAACTAACAACGAGAATGAACAGCAGTTGATAGTTATAGTTAAATAGCAGAGGTTGATATGAGCACTAATACAGTTGAAAAAACAACACTTCATTTTATTAAGGCAAGTGCTACAGGTACACCCGTGATCAATTATTCTGGCTTTGATGAGCAGCAGGAATATAGTGCACATTATGGCTTTGAAGAAACGGAAGTCATCAATGCAAGATCCGTTTCAACAGAGACTGTTTTTAACTTAGATAACGCTGGCTTTCAGCTTACGAATTTTGAACCCAATGAAGTTGATTTTTTAGAAAGTGAAACGGTTAAAGCTGACTATTATCCGCAAGTAGAAGCTTTGATAAAAGCACAGACGGGCGCAGCGCATGTAGTTGCATTTGATCATACCGTACGCCGTGGCATTAAAGCTTCCAACCGTCATCCTGCCTACCATGTGCATAACGATTACACACATCAAACCGGACCGATAAGAGCACAAACCGTATTGGACGACGCTATCCTAAAACGCTTTGCAGGAAAGCGCATGGTTCAAATAAACCTATGGCGTTCAATTGATGGTGTGATAGAGAAAGATCCCTTAGCATTTTTGGATTTCTCTACGCTAGATAGTAACGATTTAGTGAAGGCTAATATTTCATTTAACGATATGCACTCAACACAAAAGCATCAAGGTGAGATATTCGCACTGAAAAAGAATAAACACCAAAAATGGTATTACTACCCTGAGATGGATGGTAGCGAAGCCGTATTAATTAAAGGCTTTGATAGTGAACCCTCAAGCGCTCGCTTTGCGATGCATACCGCTTTCCCATTAGCTAATCAGGGCGAACACAACAAACCAAGACAAAGCATTGAAACAAGAACCTACGCATTTTTTGATGTTTAAGGGGGATTGATAAAGCTGGATTTCTTTTTCTTCGTCTGCACCCATTCTGACAGCTAGCTATTTATTGGCAGTGTTTTCGTTCTGTCGACGACATCCTTTCTTTTACCAGAGAAGAAAGGATGCAAAACACTGGCTACTGAATTGCTTTTTATCCAACCGCTAATTGCCTTTCTTAACGCACCAGTTCATACAGCAAACGTCCTGTTTGCTGTTGGTGAAAGACATTTATCGCTAGAGAAAGCTCAACGGTAGGGGAGTTGCAGCCACATTGAACATCGTTTTTCTTAGGGTTTTGTGGGAAGCATTTTTAAAAGGCAAAAAACAAGACTTGAACCCATTATTTTTTATGCTTTAATTTTCAATGCATATTAAGCTTTCTATTAAATCTAATTTTTCTATTTCAGATTCATAACCCTGACGAATTTTGGAAATTTTGTTTTTATTTAAAGGCAGGTCTAATACAGATATTAATTGCTCTCTCGATTTACTTTTTTCAATCGCATTTATTAAAAAGAAAATATACTCATGAATTATATTCATTAGAATATAAGCATATTTTTCAGCTTCAGCTAATTGACACCCACTATGAATTGCCATGTTACGTTTGTTTCTTAGTGTTTCTAATTCAAGTTTAAATTTGAATTTATCTTTAAACAAAACTAAAGTTCTAGATATTGTGACATCGTAATTTTCATTTGTAGTGAACGTTAATGTTTCCAATAACGACCATAAAGTTAAAAACGAGCTATTCATATTGGTAGTATCAAGTGCGGAGCAGTATCGATTTAGTACTTTAATGAAAAATAAACTTTCCCCACTATTATCAATGCCTCTAGATAGTGCTTGGTAGAATTTTTTTGACTTGTCATATTTATCAGTAATATCAAATGATTTAATCGCATTACAGTAGTTTGGATCAAACCAATAGAGTTCTGTTGCTTTATCTCCATTTTCTAAATGGAGTGAATGATATGGATACTTAAATATTTTATTTATTGCTGCTGGTTTACTATATGAAGTTCTACTTTGGTTATAATTGAAGTATATATTAATAATGCCTCGCCAGTAGTCTAATTGTTCAAGTGCAAGCTCTGTTGCTGAATGAATACATCTAGCAGTAACCTCTACAGTAACCCATGAATAGGCTTTTTGATTAATTTGTGGATATAAGGATAAAGCTTGCTTGAAATTATAGCTGCTCTTATATTTTTTAGGGAGGTAATTTGAAATTGTTATTAATGAGTTTTGTGTTTTGATTAGCCGCTTGTTTCTTATACCTGTTATGGATATACCAGTGACTAGAAAATATTTTTGTGATGATTGTGCTAAGTACTCTTTCTCTGCTCTTTTAAGCATATTTCCAACATAACCCTCATGAAATTTTTTATCGTCAGCTGATTTCCAAATTGCTTTTTGCACCAACTCTGTTTTTACTACATCAGGAATTTCATGATGAAATTTAGTAAGTTCTTTTAAAAGCATAAGATAGTTGTCAAATCCATTGGAGTTAAAAGAGGATTTGAAGTTTTTGTTACTCACAATCGCATTACATCTTTGATTTTCTTTTAACTTAAGTGCTTCAATGCGAGTAAGTAATTCTTTAGCTGATCTCGAATCAGTCCATTTTGATTTTGCGATACGGTTACTCCTTTAAAAGCATTTAATATTAGTTCCTTATTTTAACTCCCATAAATAAATTATAAATAAAATAATGCCTAATATAACATTGAGCTTCTTTATTTTTTTAGAGTGAATTATTAATGTTAATCTATATAAATGGTATTTGTTATCGTCGGAACAAAAAGGCCATCTATATTTCTATAGACAGCCCACAAGGCTATAACTCACTTCAGTTTTAGACGCTTTGGAAATCCAAAACTACACCTAGTCGTATCTGAACTAAGCTACTTGCTCTGCTTTAATATAATTTACCAAATCATCAATACTGACCACTGGCATATCATGTTGCTGTGCGAATTTAACGACTTCTGGTAAACGTGCCATTGAGCCATCTTCATTGCTTAATTCACAAATAACACCTGCGGGTGCAAACCCTGCTAATGTGGCTAAATCAACTGCTGCTTCGGTATGTCCTCTTCGCACTAATACACCACCTTCAACGGCTTGTAGAGGGAATACGTGACCTGGGCGAGAGAGGTCATCGGCTGTTGCGTTTGGTGCAACGGCGGTTTTAATGGTGGTGACGCGATCTGCTGCAGAAACACCTGTGGTTACACCGTGTTTTGCTTCAATACTCACGGTATAAGCAGTGGTATTTTGACTGGTGTTGTTGCTGACCATTTGTGGAAGTTGTAGCTTTTGCGTGGTTTTGGTTGGCAAACATAAACACACTATGCCACTGCCTTCATGGATCATCATCGCCATTTGTGGCGTTGTTAATGTTTCAGCAGCAAAAATAAAGTCACCTTCATTTTCTCTGTCTTCATCATCAACGACCAATACACCTGAACCGTTTTTGATTGATTGAATGGCATTTGATACACGCGTGTGTGCATCACCGAATAAACTTAATAGAGACTGACTCATGGTATTTTCCTTTGAATAGTTACCAGAATCAGGGCATGAGAGTAACATCACCCAATTATTAGGCGATGCTAAATAGCACTACGTATGTAGTGC
This sequence comes from Psychromonas sp. KJ10-5, assembly GCF_055808325.1. Classification (NCBI taxonomy): domain Bacteria; kingdom Pseudomonadati; phylum Pseudomonadota; class Gammaproteobacteria; order Alteromonadales; family Psychromonadaceae; genus Psychromonas; species Psychromonas sp. KJ10-5. Next base: position 3,578,429 of record NZ_CM147864.1, read on the forward strand.
TTTGTGTTCTCTTTCATCCGGACTATCACCGTCGGCTCTGGAATTAAACCAGATCTGCTGACCTTTATTACTAGTATTACTAGGTTAAATAATCAATAAAGCGCTCGCGGGCTCACCTAATAGGTTTACCGCCGGTGGGGAATTTCACCCCGCCCTGAGAATTGCTAAATTAAAATTAGCGCACGGATTCTAACCTTTAGGTATTTAGGAAGATAGTTGAATTTGCTTGGATTACGTTAAATGTGTTTGGGCTTTTGGGAGCTAGTTGTTTGATCGGGGCTTAAATAATGATTTGTAAGGTGGATAAAGTATTAAATTGCTGGCTGTTAGCGATGCTGAGAATATGTGTGAAAATTAAAGCCTGATTAATAAGCCTTTATCATCAGGCTTATTAATCAGTTGTTGCTATTAGTTGGCGCTGTTCATTTGCTCAATGAATTTGTTTGAATCAGCAATAGATTGGTTCATATCATTAACGAGTTGTTGAATGTCACGCTTAAGATTGGTGAATTCGCCTTTTATTTCTGACATCGCTTGCGCATTTAAATTATGTTTTAAGTACAGGACGTTGTCGTTTAGAGAAGATAATACTGGTTGCATTTTACTTTCTGAGTTGCGCATTGAGCGCAGCATAGTATTAAATTGACGTTCTGTATTAGTTAGTTTTTGGCTACTTTGGCGTTTTAAAGAGGCGCTCTTGTATTGTTTAAGTTCTTCGCTCCACTCTGCAAACAGTGCATTGGCGACATCTTCTACTTTGTCTATGTTTTCTGAAACTTCATTAGCTGCATCTAAACTGGATTGGTAATCGTCGTTTAATGCGTTGTAGGTGTTTTGCAAGTCGCCGCCTTTGAAGTCAATTAAGGCTGTTACGCGATCAAGTGCAGATTGAAACTCTTCTTGTGACTCTTCTTGCGATTCTTTTGTTTCCTCTACTCGGTCAATAAGAATGTCACGTTTGTGAATGCCCACTTTTTCCATTGTAGAGTAATAAACGGACTCACAGCCTGATAATAGAAAGGTGAGTGCGAGTAATGAAGTATATAAACGCGTCTGTTTTTTCATGTTACTTCCTGTATGTATGCATAGGTGGTGTATTGCGATGCCAATAGACATTCGGATAAGTACCAGTTAATGGTATGAATGATAAGCTCTCACATTATAAACGGCAAGTTAAGCTGTGTAGCGGCTAATAAAGGTTGTGCGATCTGATGGTTCAGCTCCGAAGGTAAGGGCATATTGAGATGCTCAAGTGTACCTATTTAATAAATCAGGACTATGTCTGAGTTTATATTGGGTTGGGTTAACCCCGAAAAACTTTTTAAAGCTACGGCTAAAGTGACTCGTACTTAAGTAACCTGTGGCGAAGCAAACTTGCGTTACTGAGCTGTTTTTCCTTAGCATTTCTGCTGCTTTTTTGAGGCGTAGTTGGAATAGGAAGTCTTGAGGCGTGCATCCGATAGTACGTTTAAACTCAGAAAAAAACTTAGTGCGACTCATGCATGATAGCTTGATCAAAGCTTCAATATTGATCGTTTCTCCTAAGTGTTTATATAAGTAGGCAACCACGGAATTAATGCCATTGTGCTCTGGGTCGTTGAGGCTGTGACAAATGATAAAGTCGCGAGTTTGTTCTCTCAATAATCGCGTAATGAGCTCACTCACCGCGAGATCAACCATAAAACTCCTATCTGGATGGTTCTCTGAAAAGATATTGATCATGCGATTTAATAAGGTTTGAGTCTCCGTATTATGATGCGTGTGCATTAGTTTATTGTCGTATTGCCACTCCTGTTGATAGGTTGATAATGGCGCATTAGCGTTTAGTTTATCGCAAACTTTTTTTACTTTGTTATGGCTAATTTCAATGGCAATACAGGTGGTGGGGGTGGTTAGGCTAGCCATTGGGAAATCAATTTGAATAGGGCGATTAGGTGCCATGATGAATGATTCATGTGGAAAAAACTCTGTTTCAAAGCGTCTATGTAGGCTGTGCATTATTTTTTTGCCTGAAAGCATGCCGCAAAACATGAGTTGATCAGAGGCGAGCTTAACGTTGGTCGCAGGTTCAAATGTGTCATATATGCTCAATTCAGCATCTTCTCCGGCAAAAGATGTTTTGTTCTCTACCAAAACTTGAGGGTTGTTTCTTTGATCTTGAACATGTTGGCTTATCATTTTTGTCACACTCCCTGCCATTTGAAACTGACAGTCAATATTTTTGAATTAACAGTCATGCATATAAAAAATCTACGGATAGGATGAATATCACACAGAGGCATACAAATAACTGAGAGGTGTTTATGATTTATCCAAATCCAGGTTCTGCAGAGTCACAAATTACGTTTAAATCTCATTATGATAATTACATTGATGGGCAATGGGTCGCACCGGCTAATGGGCAATATTTTACTAATAAAACGCCAGTAACTGGTGAAGATGTTTGTGAAGTTGCTCGTTCAGATCAGCAAGATATTGACCTTGCTTTAGATGCTGCGCATAAGGCTAAACAAGCTTGGGCGAGCACTTCTGTCACTGAGCGTTCTAATATTCTACTTAAAATTGCAGACAGAATTGAAGCTAATTCAGAGTTACTTGCGTTAGTTGAAACGTGGGATAACGGTAAATGTATTCGAGAGACGATGGGAGCTGATGTTCCCTTAGCTGTTGATCATTTTAGATATTTTGCTGGTTGTATCAGAGCGCAAGAAGGTTCGTTAGGTGAGATTGATCAGCATACCGTGGCTTATCACTTTCATGAGCCCTTGGGTGTGGTTGGACAAATTATTCCTTGGAACTTTCCGCTATTGATGGCTGCTTGGAAAATACCCCCTGCATTGGCTACTGGTAATTGTATTGTGCTTAAACCTGCCGAACAAACGCCATTATCTATTTTGTTTTTGATGGAGATTATTGGTGATTTATTACCAGCTGGCGTGTTGAATATTGTGAATGGTTTTGGTGAAGAAGCAGGGCAAGCTTTAGCGACTTCTAAACGTATTGCTAAGATTGCCTTTACTGGCTCTAGCCCTATTGGTAAACATATTTTGCAATGTGCGGCAGATAATTTGATCCCTTCTACTGTTGAGCTGGGCGGTAAGTCACCTAATATTTTCTTTGCCGATGTGATGAACCATGAAGATACTTTTATCGATAAATGTTTGGAAGGTGCTGCATTAGCGTTCTTTAATCAAGGGGAAGTATGTACCTGTCCATCTCGTTTGCTGGTGCAAGAGTCAATTGCCGATGAGTTTATCGAGCGTTTGATTGCGCGTACTCAAAAGATTATACAAGGCAATCCATTTGATACTGACAGTCAAATCGGTGCACAAGTTTCTAAAGCGCAATATGACAAGATTTTATCCTATATTGAAATCGGTAAAGATGAGGGCGCAGAAGTGTTAACGGGTGGGGCCATTGAGAAGGTGGATGGGGCACATAATGGTTACTACATTCAACCTACTTTATTAAAAGGCAGTAATCATATGCGTGTTTTCCAAGAAGAAATTTTTGGGCCTGTGATCTGTATTACTACTTTTAAAGATGAAGAAGATGCTTTAAAAATAGCTAATGACAGTGAGTTTGGATTAGGCGCGGGTTTATGGACAAGGGATAGTAATATTGCTTACCGTATGGGGCGCGGTATTCAAGCTGGGCGCGTATGGACAAACTGTTATCATCTCTATCCTGCCCATGCTGCGTTTGGTGGGTATAAACAATCTGGTATTGGACGTGAGAACCATAAAATGATGTTAGAGCACTATCAACAAACGAAAAACATGTTGGTGAGCTACGATATTAATCCGATGGGATTCTTTTAGTTCATTGTGAAAGTGAGCCTGTAAAACAATAAAGCCGCTTATGATAAGCGGCTTTATAACAAATAAACCTTATAAGGAGTGAGTTATAGCTCGATCACTACATCTTCACCGTCGATATTCAGTGTTAATGTTGTATCTGTTAGGTTGTACGAAACTTCTGTTTTAGGACCGTTCAATTTACTTGGTACTAATAGCGTTAGAATGTTGTGCTCTTTCTTCGCTTTAAACTTCGCTTCAACATGACGATGAATTTCAAGATCTTTGTATTCGCTTGGGTCAACTTCACCAAAGCCTTCTACATTTTCAATTGAAAGTAGATCATCTTTGCTGTCATTGATAAATGAAACGTCTAGTTGTGCGTTTTCACCAATGATTTTGAAAGTGTCTGTCGCTGTTTCAGTACTGAATGTTGTATGCAGTAACCAAGTTAGATCTTGCTCTGATTTAAGTGTTGCTAGGTCACGCATTACAAATACTTTACCTTTAGCAAACCAGATTTTACGCTTGTAAGATTCAAGATCTGGGTTGTGGAATTGGTAAGACGTTGATGCATCACCTTCAACAAATAACAGGTCTGATTCTGTATCGAAGTCGGTAATTTTACCGCCAGCTTCCACACAGTAGCGATCTTGATGTTCGCCTTCAAAGTTAGTCGTTGTATTTTCAGCGTACTGACCTTTACCACCAAATAACGGTAAGTTTTTAGAGAAAGTACGACGACGCCATTTGATGTGCATATCTACACCGAAACCACCGTAGTAACCTGTGATGGCTGCTAAGGTATCGCCAAATGCATGTAATGTGTAAGCATTTTGATCACCGTGTGAGTGGCTGATAGAACCGAATGGGCTACATTTGTAAACCATGTGAATATGCTCATCACGGTTTGTCATGTTGCTATGGAAACCAGCCCAACCTGTGATTGGGAAGACTTTAAGCTGTGGTTCGTCTGAAGGTTTAACTTCAGGCATATCGTTCCATAGGTAATCAAAGCGTAAGTCATCGTAACCAAAATCCCACCAACCGAAGTTGTAGAATTTAGTATGTGCTTCCGTGTCACGTGCTTTCAGTTGGTTGTAGTACCAAATGTATTCAGGTTTGTTGTTAACACCTGCAAAATGTTTGATGTTGTAAGCTAATTTCAAACCTGGGAAATCACCAATACTTGATTGGTCACAGAAACTTGCACGTTTGGAGTGAACAGGCATACAGTACATGATGAAGTCACCTGTATTTTTGTAGAACTCTTTATTAAACATGTTGATAGAGGTGTAGCTTTTCAGAAGGTCAAAAGATTCACCTAGGAAGGCCATTTGCGTGTTCCAGTAATCTGGACCTTCAGCCCAAGCACCATCTTCTCCGCCCCATGGTGGGTAATGTACGGCATAGTATTCAATACCGTATTCAATGTATTCACGTGCTTTAGGGTATTCATTGTATAGTGCGATACAGGTTGGGATCACCGCAGATGAAATTGAACGAACACCATGACTATTAAGTGGGTTAGCCAGTAGATCTACTGTTACTTGTAGATGATGCATGATCTCTTCTAAGCGAATGATAAGTGCTTGTTTTACTGTTTCACGTTCTGCATCAGAGAAGTATGCATGTAGCCAATCATAACCCCAAGCCATTGCTGCAATCACACGAAACGCGGCTTCATCATTATAACCACGTGAGGTTACACCTTCTGGATCGTAAGCAGCTAATTGTAATGTCCATGCTTTTGCTTTGGCGATGATTGCTTCATCTTCTAGTACGATACCGGCGATTGATAAGTTACGAGTTGCGTTGAAAGCTTCTTGACAGCTAACGTACATTTGACGCCAGTAAGGACGCCACAATGAAGCTTTACCAACGGTTTCTTCAGGGTAAGCTTTTGGTTCTTCATAAGGTGCTACGTCTAAAAATTTATTTGTTGAGTTATTCATGAAAGCATCAAACTTGCAGTAGCCTGCATTACCTTTCAGGTTAGCTCTAAAAGCAGGTAGATCTTTACTTTGAACCAATAGACGAGGGTGCTCTACACTCAAATTATCCAAAAAAGACAGATCAATATCAGCTTTTTGAACTTGAACTGGCATCACATCAAGAAGATTACCAGCAGATTTGTCGTTTTCTAATTTAATCGCCTTGATCGCATCAAAAGATTTGTTAGACATTTAAACCTCTACTTATGAAATTAATAAATTTATACCAGCCCAGCAATGGTAAGTTACTCAACTGCAAGGAATGTTAATGAAATATCAGGTTATTAAGCTATTCAAGGGAAGTACCTTAAACAAAAATCGACATTAATTGTGTCGATTTGATGCCGTTATTAAACCTTTAATAATGATCAATTTATATCATTTGTATTACTTAATTACAATAAACTGGCGGGCGTACTATTCCAATACGAGCACTAGGTCACAGGATCAAACTTGGTTATTTAAAAATATGATTGAGGCTTAATAGGGGAGGATAAATAGGTTAGGTATTCAGATATAAAAAAACGAACAAAAATGTTCGTTTTTAATAATGTCTAAGTCAATTCACATTGTGTTGATCAGTTTACTGCAGCTTGTCTAGCTTGCCTTCAATTTCTTGAATCTTATTATCAACCACTGACTGTAGGTGTTTTAAGTCTGATAGTACTTGTTGTTTTAGTTCTTTTTCACTACTGACTTGAACACTTAAGCTATCCAGTTCTTTAATAATTTTGTGCAGTGTTGGGTTAATCTCTGATAACTCTGTAGTGCCTTGTATATGTTGTACGTGTTGACCGCCACTCACCGTTTTGATTTGACGTTGAAATTTATATTTACTGCTACGTCCAATTAACATACCACCCGTCTTTCGGAAATATACTTTTAAAATATCCTTATCGCCTTCTTTGCGCAGTGAATAGCGTTTGATATTTTCTGGGTTACGGATCCCGATGTCTCTAAGGTTTGGATACATTACTTCTCCTTAAGTATATTGTCGATTGTCTATAGTTTGAACTATCACGAAAAAAGATCAATTAATTTTATGGTTAATTTGGTGTTTTTTTAGGCTGAATTTTCAATAAAAAGAAGGTTTTGGGAGTTTATAAAAGAGAGGGGGAGTAACAGACCTTAGCACATTCATCCATTTTGATGTTGTAAGGTCTGTTGGGTGTTTATTTTACTTTTTAGGTTCCCAAACACCTGGCTCTATTTTTTTGTCTAGCTCAGGTAGTTTAGTACGATCAAAAGTAGGCACTTTACCGGCACTCAGTTGCTGGTTGTAATCTTTTGCTAACTTAATGACTTCGTTTGAAAGTAATAGTATCGCTACAAGGTTAACAATCGCCATTAGTCCCATAGAAACATCAGCTAAAGACCAGATGACATTGTTACTTTGTGTTGCACCGAAGAGAATCATTGCTAACACTGCAATACGCAAGACGATTAAACCACGTGTATTTTTATGTTGTAAAAATACTAGGTTAGTTTCTGCATAAGAGTAATTTGCAATAATGGAAGTGAATGCAAAAAATAACAGAGCAATAGCAACAAAAGAACCACCCCAGTTACCTACTTGGAAGTCTAAAGCGCGTTGTGTGATTTCTACACCACCCATGCCTGAGAATGAATCTAGGCCACCCGATAAAAGGATGATTGAGGCAGTTGCAGTACAAATAATGATGGTATCAATGAAAACACCTAGCATTTGCACATAACCTTGTGATGCTGGGTGTGGCGGATAAGGAGAGGCTGTCGCTGCTGCATTAGCTGCACTACCCATACCTGCTTCATTAGAGAATAGGCCACGTTGTACGCCCGTCATGATCATTGCACCAAATGCACCGCCTGCTGCTTCTTGCCAACCAAAAGCAGAATCAAAGATCAGACCAATAATTCCTGGTAACTCAGTGACATTAATTACCACAACAAAGGCTGCGATCAATAGGTAGATAAGTGCCATTGCTGGTACTATTCTTTCAGCTACTTTGGCAATGCCTCGAATACCAGTGAAAATAACGGCACCTGATACTAGCGCTAGTATGATACCCACGGTCATTTTGTCGATATTAAATGATTCGTTTAGTGCGGCAGTAATTGAGTTCGCTTGAACTGCATTAAACACTAAACCAAAAGCGATGATTAGAAAAATTGCAAATAAGCTACCCATCCAGCGAGCGTTCAGACCACGCTCCATATAATAAGCTGGACCACCACGGAAATTACCTTCTTCATCGTGCACTTTATAAGCCTGCGCAAGTGTACTCTCTGCAAAGCTGGTTGCCATTCCTAATATCGCAATTAACCACATCCAGAAGATAGCGCCAGGGCCACCCACTGTGATTGCAATAGCAACACCTGCTAAGTTACCTGTACCTACTCGTGCTGCTAAACTGGTGGAAAGAGCTTGAAAAGAAGAGATGCCTTCTTTATCTGATTGACGACTGCCTTTCATGACAGTAAAAGTATGGAAGAAATGACGGAATTGAATGAAGCCTAAACGTATTGTGAAATAAACGCCCGTACCTATCAGTAAATAAACGAGGATTTGCCCCCATAATAGACCATTCAAAGCATTAAGTACTGTTAACATAAAGATACCTTTTAGTAGATTGCGCGGGTCCCTTTAAAATCATTTAAAACGCAATTTGATTATGAACAAGGCCGCGATACTAGCAAATCTTGATCATGATTGCTTAGGTTTATAAAACTGCTTCAAATTCATACAAACACAGGCTATTGTCTATCCTTTGTATGGTGTTTTTATGCTCAATTACCTATTTCAATAACATGCTTGTTGTCGTTTTGGAGTTATTTAGGAATTGATGTCATTGTTTCTCTTTATTAAAATTTTATTCTTGAAATTGTGAATGACCATTTAATAAATTTATTTAATTTTACTATATAATACTATCCTTAAGGATTAGTTTTGCTCTTGATGAGCTATTTTATACATGCATTTTTCAAGGATAATATGCCTCGCTTAAAACATAAATTGAATTTACGAGTTGTTATCATGACGATTACCCTCACTATCATGACTGGTGTTGTGGGGATGTCTGCTATTGCTTCATTAAATGAACTTAAAGATGATTACCAACGTGTTAAAGATGAACACTTCGATAGTTTATTGGAAATTACTCAACTCAAAATTCAAACCAATAAGATACTTGCTGCAACCAGTAATATGTTTCTTGCGGAGAATGAAAAGGATCTTGAATGGGGTGATGCATATGTTGCCGATAAAGCTAACTGGATAGTAAAAATATCAGAAAAGTATTCTAATAACCTTTACTCTTATCAGGAGCTATTATCTCTAACCACTACTCTATCAGATCAGAGTGATGTTATTTCCGCCGCTATGATGAAAAAAATAGCATTATCTGAGCAAGTGTTATCGGATTATAAGAGTATTGAGCAATACCGAAGAGATACACTAAAACAAGGCAAAACTAAAATTGCACTGGCCATTGATGATGTACTGCTATTATTTAATCCATTGCTTAAGGCTTATTCTGAAACAGAACCATCTGCTATTGAAGCCATAATATCACCATTAAAATCAGTCATGTCGACGCAAGACTACGAAGGTTTATCTACTTTATTAGTAGGCCCGTCATCGATCTCTGTGGATTACCAAGCGTATTCCGCACAACTCGCAGTACTGGAAACATTAAAAGAAAAGCATAAAGAACTAACTCAGTCGATCATTACCGTGATGGGAGATAGTGTTTTATCTGCGCAAAAAGCATTTTTAACGAATCTAACTAAAGTAGAAGAGAAAATTTCGGTAAGGGAATCTTTTCTCTACCTTCTATTATTAACCTGTGTTGTGGTTGCTATCATTTTAATCGTATTCCAAACCAACCTTTTACGTAGAATTGGTTTAATTCGACAGGTTATTGATGCCGGTGACAGTAAAGCCCAATATCGTATTGCTGTTAAAGGTGATGATGATATTAGTGAAATAGCTAAGGTGATAAAAGGCTATATACAAACAATTTTAGATAAAGATAATATTATTTCGGATAATAATAAAAAACTACAACACTTAGTGACTCATGATGATTTAACTAATATTTATAATCGTCGCTATTTTGAAATTCACATGGCGCAAGAACATATACGCTACCTACGTTATAAAGAGCCTTATTGCCTAGCGATGTTAAATATAGACTCATTCAAAGGTATTAATGAGAGATTTGGGCATAATCTTGGCGATAAGGTGATACTTGATTTTACGCTGCGAATTGATAACCAGATGCGTCAAACAGATGTATTTGCCCGATTAAGTGGTGAAGATTTCATTCTGTTAATGCCAAGAACGGATCAAAGCAATGCTCTTATTTTAATGGAACGTATTAGAAGTGAAATAAACTTAATGCCAACAGTGGTTAATGAACAAAAAATTGATTTCACAGTGAGCATTGGATTAATGCAAGTACAAGAAGTGGAAGATATTGAAGATGCTTCTCAACAGATACAGTTTGTTAAACAAGCTTTACAAGAAGCAAAAATGACTGGTCGTAATAAAGTGTGTTGCTACCATAGTGAATCTTAATCGAGTTCGTTAGATTAAGTACTCAATGATATGCTCATTAGTATATTTTAAATTAAGATATTAAGAGTGTTAAATAACCAGTAATAGAGCCAATATTAGTGCGTGGATGTGACCCATATATTGAATATATGGGTCTTTAATCATTGTCTAATTAAGGCAATTTAACTCTTGCAACATATGCTTTAATTGCAATTTAGTGGAGTGAGTTAAAGGTAGTAGGGGCTTTCTCGGTCCTCCAATTTCATTACCTTGAAGTGAAAAGCCGGATTTAATCGCTGCTGCTAATCCTGATGTAACAATAAACTCAAGAAATTCATATTGCTCATAAAATAGTTTTTTTGCTTTTTTATTATCGCCTTTCTGAACTGCTTCAAACAACGCTTTAGGTTTACCTCCTATAAGGCAAGGTGCAGCAGTACACCATCCAGTTGCTCCAGCATTAAAGGCTTCTAAAGCCATATGATTACAGCCATTAAAAAATGGAACGCTGCCATTCGATAGCTTATAAATCTTATGCATACGTTGAATATCACCTGTACTTTCTTTAATTACAGATGCATTTTCAATGTCTTTCACCATTTTCAACATAAATTCAGGTGTCATATCTACACCACAAGTTGCAGGGTTGTTATATATCATTATCGGTAAAGGAGTTGCTTTTGAAATACTTTCATAATGAATAAATAATTCATCTTCACTTAATTTATAGTATGAGAATGGCGATACCATGATCATATCAGCACCAATTTTATGTGCATATTTTGCTCGGCTTATTGATTTTTCTGTTGTTAATTCTGCAATTCCAATTACTACTGGAACTTTACCGTTAACATGTTTGACGGTATATTCAGCTACTTTTTCCCATTCTATTTCATCTAAATAAGCGGCTTCGCCTGCACTACCTAAAGCAGCAATAGCATCAACCTTTGAGTCGAGTAAAATATCGATCACGTTGCCTAATTGCTTAAGATTAATAGTTCCATCTTCATCATTAAAAGGTGTCACTGGGTAGCCTATAATTCCTGATAAATTCATTTTTTTTCCTTATATACAATCATGGTGTTTTTTAAGTGCTTGTCTTGCATAATATGCAAAATTAATTTTGTTTCGTTTTTCCGTAGAGACCCAATCATGTGCTTCTTGGGCTAATGCTGGTGGTAAGGGTTTAATCTCTCCTGCAGCCATCGCTAATAATTGAAGCTTTGCTGCGCGTTCAATTAAAATTGCAAGGTTACAGGCCTCTTCAATAGTTTTACCTGTTACCAATTGACCATGATGTGCAAGAAAAAGAGCACGATTACTTCCTAGAGCTTCTGAAATAAGAATCCCTTCTTCATTTCCAACAGGTATACCTGGCCAATTTTTGACGAAAGAGCAATCATTATATAAAGCACAAGTATCCATTTGAGAAATAACCAATGGAACCTCTAACATAGAAAGTGCGGCGATATGTATTGGGTGAGTATGAATAATGCAATTTACTTCTGGGTGTTCTTTATAAACCCATGTATGGAAACGGTTAGCGGGATTTGCCATACCTTCGCCATTTAATGGTTGAAGATCATGATCGACCTCCATTAAATTAGCTGCGGTGACTTCTTCAAAACCTAAGCCAAAACGTTGTGTAAGAAATGTGTTTGGTTTTTCAGAGCGACAAGTGATTTGTCCTACTATTCCTGAGTCATGGCCCTTATCAAATAAAATTCGACAAGTCAGTGCCAGTTTTTCACGATCTGAAAGTATAAAATCTTGAATGATTTTTTTCATTTCTAATTGAGCATTACCCATTAACTCTTTTTTTGTCATTGAAGCTGTTTTCATATAGTACTCCTTGCTCTATTTGCTTTTATTTAATAACAAAGGCAAGATAACAAAGCACTGGACCATAGCTAACATCCAGATATTTAACTTTGAGTGGTCCAGATGGAGAGCGTATGTTAAGACCTTGGGAAACAAAATTTTTTTTAGAATCTAGCTCGGATAAAACATTTCACGCTAAGTTGCTTGAGAAGTTAATTACAGATATTAAAAGTGGGCGCCTTAGCGTTAATAGTATGTTACCTGGGTCAAGGTCTTTAGCGAATCAATTAGGTGTGAACAGGAAAACAGTTCAACAAGTTTACGAAGAGCTTGAGTCTCAAGGTTGGCTAGTTACTAAGCCTAGGTGCGGTACATTTGTTGCCGATATAATTCCAGAACAAGATTTGTCTAAAGAAAATAAACAACTCATTAACAATGCTCATAAAAGTAAGTCAGCTTCTTTATTAGTTGAAAATCTTTATAAAGATGCAATTAGTATCAATAATAACTGTGTTATTAATGATGGAACGCCAGATACTCGCTTAATTCCTTATGAAATACTTGCTAAGGCATATAGAAGAGCCTGTATACATTTGAGTCGCTATTCAAGCCTTGGCTATGAAGACCCTAGAGGTATTAAGGAGCTTAGAGAGTCAATTCAAACAATGTTATCTAAAGATCGATTTATGAATTGTAGCCTAGAGCAAATATGTGTCGTAAGAGGAAGTCAAATGGGGATTTATCTAGCATCAAGAATACTAGACCCTAAAAAAGGAGCAATAATAGTAGAGGAAATGTGCTATTTACCTGCAAAAGCTGCTTTTGAATCAAATGGTTTTAAAATATTGAGCTGTAAACTAGATGACGATGGATTAAATATTTTAGCATTAAAAGAGTTGATAGCAGAACATGAGATTGTTGGTATTTATGTTACTCCTCATCATCAATATCCTACAACAGTAACCTTGCCTATTGATAGGCGATTAGAGTTACTTAATTTATCAAAACAGCATCAGTTTGTGATAATAGAAGATGATTATGATCATGAATTTCATTATGAAAACAAACCAATTCCACCATTAGCAAGCTTACCAAATTCTGAAAACGTTATTCATATAGGCTCGATGTCTAAAGTTTTTGCTCCTGGTTTAAGGCTCGGTTATATTTCAGCAGATCAAACATTCATTGAAAGAGCAGCTCAGGAGATCGTCCTCATTGATAGGCAAGGTAATACAATAACAGAACATGTTTTATCAGAATTAATGAAGTCAGGAGAGGTAAAGAAACATATCCGTAAAACAAAAAAACAATACGAAACAAGGAGAAACTTTGCTGCAAATGAATTTAAAAGAGTTTTTGGGAATAAAGTTTCTTTTAAATTACCAATAGGGGGAATGGCACTTTGGATAAATATAGAAAAAATGATTAAAGATGGAACATTTAATAATTTAACTAATAAAGATGCAACATTAAGCACTCAATACAGTAATTTATCGACTCCTACCCATCTTAGGTTTGGATTTGGTGCAATTACTCCGCAAGAAATTACCAAATCAATAGAAGATTTATCTATAAATTTAAAAGTATAAACTGAATATTAAAGTTACTTATTGATAATGGAAATATTATATGGCAGTTAAATTTAATACTAATCACACTAAGTAACTGATCTATTTTACTTGTTAAAATAACTTATTTCTTCGTTGTAATTTTTGTAAATAGAACAACTATTAAAGAATTAACCTCTTTTCGTTAATTCTCCGATAGACTATTAACGAAGTTAATCGTCGAAAGGCTCAAAGTACGCCTTGAACTAAGTCATTTTTCCTATGCAAAATTTAGATCACTTATTTAATGTAATTGGTATAATATGTCTGAGGGCGTACAAAATTTTGTGTTTAATGTGTAGATTGTTAGCACCAGATATGAGAATTACCTTGCTATTATGGATGCATTAAAAAAGTGGTAAATACCAATTATAACAAAGCTTTAAATTGCTTTATGATTGCATTTTAAGAGTACCTTTAATGTAAAAAAAACGGCTATGCAGAGTGATTTATAGACCCAACAGCGTTATACAAGTGCTTTCAGAAGTAACCTTCTTGTAATACCCTCCACACTAGTTAACTGATCTATTTTACTTGTTAAAATAACTTATTACCTCATTGTAATTTTCGCAAATAGAATCACTATTAAAGAAGTAAGGCTTTTCTGTTGATTCCCCGATCGACTATTAACAAAATTAATAGTCGAAAGGATTAAATTACGCCTTGAACTAAGTCACTTTCTTGCGCAAAATTTAGATAATTTGTTTAATGACATTGTGCTATAAATTACCTTGATTCGGAGATCTTTAATCTCCTTCTACTCTGCGGCGCTAGCATTTTTAAAATCAAGGTTATTTAGATTTCAGTTTCTCTTTGAAAGCATTTAAGGTTTTAAATAACAATTCAATTTTTACCACTAATGCAGGTAATTGCATTTTATATTGCTCATCATCTTCTACTTCCATTGCCTGTAAATCTGCTGCTAGCTCTTCTACATAAGGTAAGAAGGTATTCGCATGCTGTTTAAATGGTGTGTCTTCTGTAAAAATATGTGCAAAAGTTGCATTTTTTTGTTTGCGCAATTCAGTTAACGCTTGGTCTGCATCCACAGCTCTGTGGTAAATAATCTTAATGTTTTCTTGAAGCTGTGCTTGCACGCTTTCTTTGCTCATTATTTTCTCCTGTGCAATTCAATTATTAAAATAATGGTTATTATAACGAATGTATTAGCGTTTTACTTTGTTCACCTGCGATTTCTCTGCTTAATCTAGGCACTAAGTAACCAGGTAGTTCGGCTTGCATCTGTTTATGCAGTTGTTGTGCTTTTTGTTCATTTAAATCGAAGTGTGCAGCTCCTTGTACTTTATCTAATAAGAATAGGTAATAAGGTAATATATTCACTGAGAATAAAGCTTCACTAAGCGCAACTAAGGTTGTGACATCATCGTTAACGTCTTTAAGTAATACACTTTGGTTAAGCAGTTGAATGCCTGCCTGATGACAGCGTTGCATCGCCTCTGCAAAAGGTTTATCAATTTCCTGTGCGTGATTGATATGCAACACCATGACTATTTTCAGGCGGCTCTGTTGTAATCGCGTAGTGAGTGTATCGGTAATACGTGAAGGGATCACAACTGGTAAACGTGTATGAATGCGTAAACGTGTTAATTGCGGCAATGCTTCTAGCTGATCAAGTAACTCTGCAAGTTGTTTGTCTTTGGTCATTAATGGATCACCGCCACTTAAAATAACTTCATTAACCTGTGGGTGTGCTTGGATATAGCTGACGATATTAGTGAGCTGTGATTTATTGACACTGTTATCTGCATAGGGAAAGTGGCGTCTAAAACAGTAACGACAATTCACTGCACAACCGCTTTTTAAAATAATTAACACTCGGCTTTTATATTTGTGCAGTAATCCTTTGTGCTGGTTGTTTTGTTCAACTAAAGGGTCTGTGCTATAACCAGGTATGTGTAATTCTTCATCATGAATAGGCAATACTTGCTTTAATAAAGGATCGTTAATATCGCCTTTTTTCATCTTATTGACGAAAGGCATAGGTACCAACATAGGGAATTGTTTCTTAGCAAGCTCACTTATTCGTGTCGTTTCTTGCTCAATTTCTAATATTTGTAACAGTTGTTGTGGATTTTTGACCGCATTAGCGAGTTCCTTTTGCCATGTTGGCAAGTCAGCGGTATTATTCACGTCAATTATTTTAAGCATTTTTTATCAGTTCAGTTATAGAGGTTGTAATGGCGACATATAGTACCAGTGATTTTAAAGGCGGGCTAAAATTCATGCTCGATAATGAACCATGTGTGATCATGGAAAATGAATATGTTAAACCGGGTAAAGGTCAGGCATTTAGTCGTGTTAAATACCGTAAGCTTATCTCAGGTAAAGTGGTTGATAAAACATTTAAATCAAATGAAACAGTAGAATCTGCTGATGTAATGGATTTTGATTTAGCTTACTTGTACAACGATGGTGAGTTTTTCCACTTTATGGATAACAATACTTTCGAACAAATCGCTGCTGATGCAAACGCAGTCGGTGATATGGACAAGTGGTTAGTAGAACAAAACATTTGTACTATCACTACTTGGAATGATGCACCTATCGCGGTTATGCCACCTAACTTTGTTGAGTTAGAAGTGACTGAAACAGACCCTGGTCTAAAAGGCGACACTGCAGGTACTGGTGGTAAACCAGCAACCTTATCAACAGGTGCTGTTGTACGTGTTCCATTATTCATCCAAATTGGCGAAATCATTAAAGTTGATACGCGTACTGGTGAATATGTAGGTCGTGTTAAAAAATAAAGCTTAATCCATGATTGAGTTTAATAAAACCAGCCAAGCGCTGGTTTTTTTGTATCCGCTTTCTGCTTTTAATGATTTCCGAAAAACGATGCCCATTATATTAAATAAGTATTGTAAATTTTACGTAGGCAAAATAGAGCAGTTAATTAGTATGATTGGTATTAAAGCTTAGGTAAAATAGCGCTTCTTAAAGGAGATATAATGAACTGGTTACCCAATGCTTCACTAGCTCAGCTTACTGCACGAGCTAAGATGTTAAACACGATTAGAGATTTTTTTAGTCGCTTACAAGTGTTAGAAGTAGAAACGCCTTCACTTAGCCAAGCGGCTGTCACTGATGTTCACTTACACTGTTTTAAAACACAATTTGTAGGGCGTAATATTAGCGATAAACCACTGGTGGATGGGGCTGTTCCTTTATATTTACAAACCTCTCCCGAATTTCATATGAAAAGGCTGTTAGCGGCTGGTAGCGGATCTATTTATCAAGTCTCCAAAGTGTATCGTAACGAAGAGTCTGGACGCTACCATAACCCTGAGTTCTCTTTATTAGAGTGGTATCGTGTTGGTTTTAACCATCATCAATTAATGGATGAAATGACGCAGTTATTAATGGCTATTTTGCACTGTGCAGAACCGACGCGATGTACTTATCAAGAGGCTTTTTTAACACATTTACAAGTAGACCCTTTAAGTGTTTCCAATGAGCAACTTAAATCGGCTGGCGCGCACCTTGAATTAGGTGATGTTTTAGACAATGAAGATGATAAAGATACCATTTTACAGTTACTTTTTTGTATCGCTATCGAACCTAAGATTGGCCAAGTATCCCCTTGTTTTGTTTATGACTTCCCAGCTTCTCAAGCGGCCTTAGCACGGATCAATACTCAGGATTCGCGCGTGGCAGATCGTTTTGAGGTTTACTATAAAAGTATTGAGCTAGCGAATGGGTTTTATGAGTTGAACAGTAGTGCTGAGCAATTGAAGCGTTTTGAAGCGGATAATAAATTAAGAGCCAAGATGGGATTAGATGAAATGCCGATCGATAAAAAGTTTGTGGATTGCTTAGATCATTTACCCGATTGTGCTGGCGTTGCCTTAGGTTTAGATAGATTATTAATGTTGGCGACTGAACAAGATCATATTAATGATGTCTTAAGCTTTAGTATCGATAATTCGTAACCAGTTACATCAATCATATTCATTAACGGATCTATTTTACTTGTTAAAATAACTTATTTTTCGTTGTAATCTTCGTAAAGAAAGTAACCCTTTACTTCAAATTACGCCTTAAACTAAGCCATTTTTTCTAGGTAAAACTAGTTCTCTTACTTAATATAATTGGTTTTGATTTCAAAGGAAGATAGATGGCTAAGTTATGGTTAACAGATAAGGGGTACCCTATTTGGGGCTACCTATTACGTATTGTTTATTGGCTATTTGCTATCTACATTTCCAGTGAGTTTTTACAAGCTTATCAAGTATATAGTTGGTTTAAGGTTGGATTAATCGGACTGAGTATTGTATTTGTGATAGGTTACTTATTGTTTACGCGTTTTATTGACCGCTTTATCACAAAGCCAGCAATAGACTGATGTTAAAGTCGTTATATCAATTACGCTAATTAACTGATCTACTTTACTTGTTAAAATAACTTATTCTTCGTTGTAATTTTCGTAAATAGAACAACTATTAAAGAATTAACATCTTTCCGTTAATTCTCCGACAGACTGTTAACCAAGTTAATCGTCGAAAGGATTAAATTACGCCTTGAACTGAGTCACTTTTCCTGCGCAAAATTTAGATCACTTATTTAATGTAATTGGTATTATCTAATTTTCGATGAAAAGTGAGGTGTATATGCCAATTAAAAAAGTGCAGAGTGAATTTGAAAAATTGACCGATATTTTAGCTAACGGTGTGATTGCAGATGAATGTACAGCAGGCGAATTAAAAACAGTCCATGACCAGTTACAACAAGCGATCCTTTCTCGCGACCCAGCGAAATTAATCCAAGATAAAAAAATAACAGAACAGTTAGTTGAATTTGAAGAAACAAATCCAATAGCTGGCAAGTTTGTGAAAGACTTAATTAATGCGTTATCAGGTATGGGGATTTAAAACTAACCTATATCGCTCTTTGATAAATTTTGGATATAAAAAAACCGACGCTAGGTCGGTTTTTTAATATTCTAAATAAAAGACTTATTCTTTAGTAAGAATTAAAGTGCTTTAATTTTAGCAGAAAGACGGCTTTTCTTACGAGCAGCCATGTTTTTGCTGATCAGACCTTTAGTTGCGTAAGCATCTAAAACTGATTGTAATTTAATGAACTCAGCCGCAGCTAGTTCTTTGTTTGCAGCTTCGATTGCAACAACAACTTTCTTGATGAAAGTACGCATCATTGTACGACGGCTTGCATTATGTTTACGGCTTTTTTCAGATAATAAAGCACGTTTTTTAGCAGACTTGATATTAGCCAAGACCTTAACTCCTAAATTCTGTATAACAAGGGATAATCAAAGGTCGTGGAATATGCCTTGTAACACGTATATTGTCAAATGGTTTTTTATTAACCAATAAAATAACTGGTAAGAAACCAGGTGGATGGTTAAACTGTGCGCATTTTATACTCAACCCATTACAGATGCAAATCCAGTGTCGATTGTTTCGTTGATATATCCATTGTTATTGCTATTAAATTTAATGAAAACGTGTATTTTGTGGTTGCGAATATTATCTTTCAGTTTTCTAAGTCTTATGATGGCTTAGTTTTTAGGACATTCAGTGTGAGTAAAAAGTTAATAAAATCAGGCATGATCGTAAGTTCTATGACCTTAGTGTCTCGTGTTTTAGGGTTAGTACGCGATATTGTTATTGCTAATTTAATGGGCGCTGGCGCCGCTGCAGATTTATTTTTCTTTGCTAATAAAATTCCTAACTTTTTACGTCGTTTATTTGCAGAAGGTGCTTTTGCACAAGCTTTTGTTCCTGTATTAACCGAATATGAGAAAACTCAGTCGCGGGACAAAGTAAAAGAGCTCATTTCGGCAGTATCCGGTACTTTAGGGACGATCATCACCATTATCACTATTTTAGGGGTACTGGGTTCCTCTGTGATCACTGCGTTATTTGGTTTTGGTTGGTTCTTAGAGTGGTGGCATGGTGGCGTTGAGGCGTATAAGTTTGAATTAGCCTCAGATATGCTTAAAATTACTTTTCCTTATTTGTGGTTTATTACTTTTACGGCGCTATCCGGTGCTATTTTAAATACCTTAGGAAAATTTGCTGTTGCAGCATTTACACCGGTTTTTTTAAATATCGCGATCATCGGATCTGCTATCTATATTTCACCACAGTTATCGGAACCAGAAATTGGTTTAGCAGTAGGTGTTTTTATTGGTGGTCTAGTGCAGTTTCTATTCCAAATTCCTTTTCTTAAAAAAGAGGGGCTGTTAGTTAAACCTAGTTGGCAATGGCACCATCCTGGCGTGGTAAAAATTCGCACTTTGATGATTCCTGCTTTATTTGGTGTGTCGGTGAGCCAAATTAATCTGCTATTGGATACCTTAATCGCTAGCTTCTTACAAACCGGCTCAATCAGTTGGTTATATTATTCAGATCGTTTATTAGAGTTTCCATTAGGGCTATTTGGTATTGCTATCGCTACCGTTATTTTGCCTAGTTTATCGTCATCTCATGTCAATAAGTCCCCTGAAGCGTTTGCTAAAACCCTTGATTGGGGAATACGCAGTGTTTGCTTTTTAGGTGTTCCTGCTATGTTGGGCTTGATGATCTTGGCTGAGCCAATGTTACGCGTTTTGTTTATGCGCGGTGAATTTGATATTCAAGATGTGAGTATGTCTGCGATGAGTTTGTTCGCTTATGCCACTGGTTTATTAAGCTTCATGTTGGTAAAAGTGTTAGCGCCGGGTTATTACTCTCGCCAAGATACTAGAACTCCAGTTAAGTTTGGGGTTATTGCTATGGTAAGCAATATGTTATTGAATGTTATTTTTGCTATCCCATTTGGTTATGTTGGTTTGGCGATTGCTACTTCGTTATCCGCAACATTGAATGCCGGCTTATTATGGTTTGGTTTGTATAAAAGTGGCGTATACCAACGTCAACCACACAGTATTAGTGTGTTAATTCGCATTGTTTGTTCGGGGGCTGTGATGGTGGCTGCTTTGTTATATGTAACACCTGCACTAAGCCTGTGGGTAGAGTTAAGTTTATTTGATGCGGTTCTACAATTGGTGGGATTAATTATTGGTGGTGCTTTAGTCTATTTAATCAGCAATGTTATTTTAGGTTTACGTTTATACCATTTTAAAGCCAGTTAACTGATTTAATGGTAAATCGTTAAAATGAAAGCTGAATACTTTGTTGCCTTAATATATAATCGGCTCTTTTATATTTTCAACGCTTAGTTTTGCAATCAATTAAGACATTATTTATGGAATTAATACGCGGTATTCATAATTTAAAGCATCAACCTAAAGGTTGTGTGTTAAGCATTGGTAACTTTGATGGTATTCATCTTGGGCACCGTGCTGTTTTATCGCGTTTGCTAAAAGAAGCTGAGCGTTTGCAAGTCCCGTCTACGGTGATGACTTTTGAGCCTCAACCTGCTGAACTATTTGCAGGAAAAAATGCACCTGGTCGTTTGAGTCGTTTACGCGATAAGTTTGTTCAACTTGAAAAATTAAATTTAGATCGTCTACTGTGCGTGTCCTTTACTCATCAATTTGCTAATCTAAGCGCCGATCAATTTATTGAAGAACTATTGATTAAAAAGCTGAATGTAAAATTTTTGGTAATAGGCGATGATTTCCATTTTGGTTATCAACGTTTAGGGGATTTTGCGTTGCTTAAAGAAGCGGGCAAAAAATATGGTTTTGAAGTGGTGGATACTAAAAGTCTATCGCAAGATACCTGCCGCGTAAGCAGTACACGCATCCGTAGTGCATTAGCCAAAGGTGAGTTGCAACAAGCGGAGCAAATGCTGGGTAGAAAATACAGCATTTCAGGGCGTGTTGGCCATGGTAAAAAACTAGGCCGAACTATTGGCGTTCCTACGGCTAATTTGTTTTTAAAACGTCGAGTATCACCTGTTTCAGGTGTCTTTGTTGTGTCAATTTTAGGCATAGACAATAAGGTTTACTCTGGCGTGGCAAACATTGGTTGTCGTCCAACTGTTAATGGTGAAAGGCAACAGTTAGAAGTGCATATATTTGATTTTGAAGGTGACTTATATGGTCGCCAATTAGAAGTGTTACTTGAGAATAAATTGCGTGATGAAACTCGTTTTGAGTCATTCGCAGACTTAAAAATACAAATTGATAAAGATATTCAGCAAGCTAGAGAATGGCATCTGCTTAATTAATAGATCGTTAGATGGAATAAAAACCGATGAGTGATTACAAAAGTACATTAAATTTACCAAAAACAGGCTTCCCGATGCGCGCTAACTTAGCTAATCGCGAGCCAAATATGCTTAAGAATTGGTATAAAGAAGACCTTTACGGCAAGATTCGTACGGCTAAAAAAGGTAAGAAAACATTCATTCTGCATGATGGTCCTCCTTATGCAAACGGTGACATTCATATTGGTCACTCGGTTAATAAAATCTTAAAAGATATTATTATTAAGTCTAAAACATTATCTGATTTTGATGCACCTTACGTACCAGGTTGGGATTGTCATGGTCTACCAATTGAATTAAAAGTAGAGCAGAAGCACGGTAAACCAGGTAAAAAGTTAACACCTGCTGAATTCCGCGTTAAGTGTCGTGAATATGCTGCTCGTCAAGTTGATGGCCAACGTAAAGACTTTAAACGTCTAGGTGTGCTAGGTGAATGGGATAAGCCTTACTTAACCATGAACTTCGAAACGGAAGCAAACATCGTACGTGCATTAGCAAGTATCATTAAAAATAAACATCTGCACAAAGGTTCAAAACCTGTGCATTGGTGTACTGACTGTGGTTCTGCACTAGCGGAAGCGGAAGTTGAGTATGAAGATAAAGTATCAGCAGCTATCGATGTTGCATTTAATGCAGTTGATATCGATGCGGTATTAGCTTGTTTTGATAAACAAGGTGATGACTTAGGACACGGTACTATCTCGCCAGTTATCTGGACAACAACACCTTGGACATTACCTGCAAACCGTGCAATCGCGTTAGCAGCGAAAGTTGAATATTCATTAGTACAAGCAGGCCAACGTCGCTTAATCTTAGCAACTGGCCTAGTGGCTGACTGTATGGCTCGTTACGGTATCGAAGAGTTTACAGTGCTAGCGATTACAACCGGTGCCGCGCTTGAAAAGCAATTATTCCAACATCCATTCTTAGACTTACAGGTGCCTGCTATTGTGGCTGATCATGTCACTATCGATGCGGGTACTGGTTGTGTACATACCGCACCTGGTCACGGTCAAGACGATTACTCTGCTGGTTTAAAATATGATTTAGAAGTTGCTAACCCAGTTAATGATAACGGTGTGTTCCGTGAAGATACTGAGTTCTTTGCTGGCTTACATGTCTTTAAAGCAAATGATGCGGTTTTAGCAGTATTAACAGAGCGCGATGCACTAATTCATCACGTAAACATTAAGCATAGTTACCCACATTGTTGGAGACACAAAACGCCTATTATCTTCCGTGCAACGCCACAATGGTTCATCTCAATGAATCAAGAAGGTTTGCGTGACAGTGCGTTAAAAGAGATTAAAGAAGTTAAATGGATCCCAAGTTGGGGTCAAAGCCGTATTGAGAAAATGATCGAAGGTCGTCCTGATTGGTGTGTTTCGCGTCAACGTACTTGGGGTGTGCCAATCACTTTATTTGTTAATAAAGAGACGGATGAGTTGCATGAAAACTCTGTTGAAATGATGGAACTGATTGCACAAAAAATCGAGAAAGAAGGCATTCAAGCATGGTTTGATTTAGAACCAGAATCTTTATTAGGTTTTGAAGCTGAAAAGTTCCGTAAAGTAACAGATACCCTAGATGTTTGGTTTGACTCTGGTACAACACACGCCGCAGTGGTTGGTGTTCGTGATGAGTTTACCAAAGAAGATGGTACACAAGCGCAAGCTGATATGTACTTAGAGGGTTCTGACCAACACCGTGGTTGGTTCCAATCTTCATTATTAACTAGTACTGCGATTAATGGTGTTGCGCCTTATAAAGAGGTGTTAACCCATGG
Source organism: Psychromonas sp. KJ10-5 (assembly GCF_055808325.1). NCBI lineage: Bacteria > Pseudomonadati > Pseudomonadota > Gammaproteobacteria > Alteromonadales > Psychromonadaceae > Psychromonas > Psychromonas sp. KJ10-5. The sequence continues at coordinate 3,602,167 of NZ_CM147864.1, forward strand.
CTTTGTGGTTGATGGCGACGGCAAAAAAATGTCTAAGTCATTAGGTAATGTGATGTCACCACAAACGGTGATGAATGACCTAGGTGCAGATATCTTGCGTTTATGGGTTGCTTCAACAGATTATACAGGTGAAATTACTGTTTCTGATGAAATCTTAAACCGTAGTGCCGATAGTTACCGTCGTATTCGTAATACGTCTCGCTTTTTATTAGCGAACTTAAACGGTTTTGACCCAAAAACTGACTTAGTGCCTGCCGCTGAAATGGTGGCATTAGACCGTTGGATCGTTGCTAAAACACTAACGATGCAACACGAAGTAATTGAAGCTTACGAAAGCTACAATATGCATGTGGTTTATCAAAAACTAATGCACTTCTGTTCAATTGATTTAGGTAGCTTTTACTTAGATATTATTAAAGATCGTCAATACACAGCGAAAACTGGCAGTAATGCTCATTTAAGTTGTCAAACGGCGCTTTACCATATTGTTGAGTCTTTAGTACGTCTAATGGCACCAATTCTAAGCTTTACAGCAGATGAAATTTGGGGACGTTTACCAGGTGAACGTAATCAATTTGTGTTCACTGAAACATGGTACGACGGCTTATTTGGTTTATCTGATAATGAAGTATTAGATAACGATAAGTGGTCTCAACTTATTTCAGTTCGTGCAGAAGTAAACAAGGTATTAGAGCTGGCTCGTAAAGAAGCGGTTATTGGCGGCGGATTAGAAGCTGAAGTGACACTGTATGCTTCTGATGAAATCAATGCGTTATTATCTACATTAGATGATGAATTACGTTTTGTATTAATTACTTCACAAGCTGTAGTGAAACCTATAGCTGATGCTCCTGCAGATGCTGTTGCTACAGAAGTGGCAGGCTTATCTGTTACAGTACAAAAAAGTGCTGCTGCGAAGTGTGATCGTTGTTGGCATCACCGCGAAGATGTTGGTCAAAGTGAAGAGCATCCTGAACTATGTGGTCGTTGTATCACAAATGTTGATGGTGAAGGTGAGTCTCGTCAATTCGCTTAAGCTTCGTTAAGCTGTAAATTAATCTGATAGCAAGCGCCTTAGTTATGAAAATGATTTAAGGCGTTTTTTTTAGGAAATACTATGACAAACAATGTTTCAGGTTCAGCTGTTAAATCTTCAACAGGTTTAGCATTTCTATGGTTATCTTTGGTTGTGTTAATCATTGACCAACTTACTAAGTATTTAACAATCGAGATGTTAGATCTTTATGAATCTTACGAAGTACTGCCTTTTTTCAATTTTACTTATGCGCGTAACTATGGCGCAGCCTTTAGCTTTTTAGGTGATGCTGGTGGTTGGCAAAAATATTTATTTACGGGGATTGCCTTTGCAGTTTCTGGATATTTGATATATTTATTGAAAACGACTAAAGCCAATTATCGCTGGATGAATAGCGCTTATGCCTTAGTCTTATCTGGTGCTATTGGTAATGTAATTGACCGTTTAATCTTTGGTTATGTAGTTGATTTCCTAGATTTTGATTTAGGCTTTTATCGTTGGCCTGTATTTAATGTTGCTGATATTGCTATCTTTATCGGTGCCGCAATGATTATTATCGACTCTCTGTTTTGGGCTGAGAAACGTGAAAAAGCAAAGGAAGAAGCAAAGAATGACAAATGAAAAAAAAGTAATTGCTGCAGATAGCGAGGTGTTGATGCACTTTTCTATTAAATTAAGTGATGGTTCAGCAGTAGATAGCACTAAAGTGGATAATAAACCTGCTAAGTTTGTCATGGGTGATGGTAGCCTTACTGAGGGATTTGAAGCTTGTTTACTAGGGTTAACTGAAGGTAGCTCAGAAAGTTTTACTTTGGCTCCTGAGTCGGCATTTGGTTTACCAAATCCAGATAATTTCCATTATATTGAATTAAGCAAGTTCTCAGCAGATGTTCCTGCTGAAATAGGTACTATTATTAGCTTCACTCAACCCGATGGAACTGAATTACCGGGTATTATCCGTGAAGTTGTAGCCGATAGTGTTACAGTTGATTTTAACCATCCGTTAGCAGGTCAAACCGTTACCTTTGACGTAGATGTATTAGAAGTTTTATAAAGCAAATATAAGCTAGGTTGTTACACTTTTATCAACCTCATTTGCCCATTATTTTATATTGAGATTGTTATGAAAATTATTTTAGCTAATCCACGTGGTTTTTGTGCCGGTGTGCATCGTGCTATCAATATCGTTGATCGCGCCCTAGAGATTTTCCCTGCACCGGTTTATGTTCGCCATGAAGTGGTACACAATCAATATGTAGTAGATGATTTAAAGTCTCGTGGTGCTGTATTTGTTGAAGAGCTTGATGAAGTACCAGATGATAATATCGTTATTTTTAGTGCGCATGGTGTGGCACAAAGTGTACGTGAAGAAGCAAAACGCCGTGAATTAAAAGTGTTCGATGCCACTTGCCCTCTGGTGACTAAAGTACATATGGAAGTAACACGTGCAAGTCGTCGTAACCAAGAGTGTATTTTGATCGGGCATCAAGGTCATCCTGAAGTGATTGGCACAATGGGACAATATAATAGCGAAGAGGGCGGCATTTACTTAGTTGAATCTACGGAAGATGTGGATAAATTAACGGTAAAAAATCCGGAAAGCTTATGTTATAGCTCGCAAACAACCTTATCTGTTGATGATACGGCACATGTGATTGATGCTTTAAGAATGAAGTTTCCACAGATTGAAGGACCGCGTAAAAATGACATTTGTTATGCAACACAAAATCGTCAAGATGCGGTGAAAGATTTAGCAGATAAAGCGGAATTAGTGTTAGTTGTTGGTTCTCCTAATTCGTCAAACTCAAATCGTTTACGTGAAAAGGCATGTAGCGTAGGTGCAAATGCTTATTTGATAGACAATGAATCAGATATTCAGGAAGAGTGGTTTGAAGGAGTTAACTCTGTGGGTGTGACAGCCGGTGCTTCTGCGCCTGATGTGTTAGTTCAAGCTGTGATTAAAAGGTTGCAAAAACTAGGCGGTGATATCGCTATCGAAAACCCAGGTGTAGAAGAAAATATAATTTTTGAAGTCCCTGCGGAATTGCGTATTAAGCAGGTTGATTAGCCAGCCTTCCAGATTATCTCTTAAGAGGTGTATTGAATTTTTAATACACCTTATATACTTCTCAACTTTAATAAGAAAAATTACCTCTTTATTACCTTCTAAATTTGAATTTGCTCTCATTATCATTATTACTATTCTTTTAGAGTAAAAACTATATTCTTTTTATATAAAATTCATTGTATAAAGAGTAATCTAAGAAAGCATCTTCAAAGAACATATAATTATAACAAAGGATGTTATGAACCTGTTTATTAATTCAAAAGAGCATCAACAAGGATTTACGTTAATCGAGATGCTTATTACTATTGCTGTTGCAGCGATTCTTCTCAGTATTGTGGTTCCCTCTTTCAATAGCATTATTGAGTCGAGCAAAGAGCGCACGACTCGAGACTCTTTAGTAAGTGCAATTTATTCAGCTAAGCAACAAGCCCAAAGTGAACGAGTCAATGTTTATCTATGCAGTAGTAATGACGGTGAAAGTTGTGCAGATACAACGGATTGGGGAAGTGATTGGTTAATTTATCAAGACGATGATAGCAGTGGCGATTTGGATGAAGATGATACAATTATTGCCAATATTAGTTCTAAAACCGATGCAATAACTAGCGAGATTAAAGAAGTTAAGTTTACTCCTACAGGGCATTCACTAGCCAATACATTCAAAATTTGTAGTAATACTGACAATGCGGTGGTGTATAAAATGGTATTAAGTAGGATGGGGCGCATTACATATGAAGAAGCATCAGGAGACTGCTAGGGATGAAAGCTCAAAAAGGATTTACATTAATTGAGGTGTTAATTGCATTAATTATTGTTGCAATAGGTGTGTTAGGACATGCCAAAATGCAAGCTAAGTCAATGAATGTTGCTCAACAAGGTTTTTTTGCTCAAACTGCTAATACTGCTTTATTAGATTTAGCACAACGAATGCGTGCTAACTCAGATCTTGCTGGTAGTTTTGTTTTTAGTAATTTAAGTGATGGTGCTGATATTGTGGCGACCAAGGATTGCTCTGAAAATAGTTGTGATGAAGATGAATTTGCTACTGAAGAGCTTGCTGAGTGGTTTGATCATTTACAAAATAATTTACCATCACCACGTTTTTCTGTCGAAGTAGATTCTTCTGATGCAAATCTCTATAACCTGATGTTAATTTGGGATGCAGCTAAAACCGGTGTTGGCAGTGGTGTTTGTGATACAACAGCATTAAATTCATACCAATGTGGGAGCATGTCAGTATGGGTTCAATGAGAAAATCGAATGCTGGTTTTAGTTTAATTGAGTTAATGATTGCCTTATTGGTGTCGCTATTCATCCTCGCTGGTTTATTTTATTCAGTGATGGGCGATATGCGCTCTTATGAATCAGCAAGAAGCACTCAAGGGCTAGTGACGAAAAGTCGTATGGCTATTCAGACAATAAGGCTGTACATACAACAAGCTGGCTTTAGAGACTCAGCAGCATTAAAGAATGAGACAACATTTAGCTCTGGTACATCTAATGCTGGAGAAACTTGGGAGTATGGGCAAGTTATTCAGGGGATGACTAGTTCGAGTGAAATAGATGATGAAAAAGCTGATTCTGATATTTTAGTGGTACGTTTTTTAGGGGCAGCAGAAGCTGGAATTGTTTCTTGTGTTGGTGATGATTTAGATGAATCAACCAACAATGAAGTGCTTTTATATGTCAATACAAGTAATCAGTTAATGTGCCAAGATAATAATGATGACCCTGTTTTATTAGATGAAAATGTCGAGTTCATGGAGTTGTTGTATGGCACTGAGGACGATTATCGCTATTTTACTGCTTCAGAAGTTTCGGATTGGACCGATATTAATAGAGTGAAGGTGGGATTATTGATCTCTGAAGACGTATCTGCACATGGATTAACAAATGCTAATGCTTACACGATTTTCAATCAAACTATTAGCGCTGCAAACGACACCAACTATAGAAGCGTTGTGATGGAAACTGTGATTATAGGTAATCAAGGAGGGTAATAAGATGCAAAAAACATATAAAAAGCAGTGCGGTACTGCGTTAATTACCTCGTTATTGATGGTCGTAGTAATCGCGATTTTGGGGATCGCAGTGAGTCAACAGGTTATCTCTTTACGAAAAACAACCACGGCTAATTATGATCAAACTTTAAGTTTAAACTCAGCGGAGTCAACTTTATCTGCAGCCTATAGTGTCATGTCAGAGAACTTTCTTGATCCACCAACATTACAAGCATTAGCTGTTGATATTAACACTGGTACTAATTGGTGGAAAAATTCCAATAACTGGAGTGGTGCAACTGCTATTAGCAGTTTAATCTCTGCTGGTTCTGAAACGCCTTCATATTTAATTGAAGATGATGGTACGGGAGGTCTTGCCGTAGGTACTGGTAATTTGACCAAACGTTTTTATCGTGTGACAGTTAAAGCACAGGGGAAGGGGAATTCAGTTGCTTATTTACAAAGCTACTACATCACCTTAGAGTAGAAAAAACATGCGAAAATTGAATAAAAATAAAACAAAAGGTTTTACGCTAATTGAATTACTTATTGCTGTCGCTATTGTTGGCATTTTAGCCTCTATCGCCTATCCTAGTTATAAAGGCGTATTAGAAAAGACTCGAAGACAAGAAGCAATACGTACATTATTAGAAGCATCACAATTAATGGAAAGTTATTACTCCATGAACCTAGATTACAGTGGTGCAATTTCCAGTGATGATGAGGTTACAGACTTTATTGTTAGTGATGACTTTAGTGAATATTATGAATTAACGGGTGCTGCGACAGCATCAACATTTACTTTATCCGCAGCACCTTTATCAACAGGTGCACAAAGTGAAGATGAGTGTGGAACATTAACGATAACACATACTGGTAGCACAGGGGCTGATGCATCAGATTGTTGGTAATGAATAGGGATATTATTGTGGGAAAAAAATTACTAAGGACAGTGTCATTAACAACAGGTTGCTTACTGTCAATAACTGTCAATGCGGCAGATCTTGACCTTGCCACTAAACCACTTTATACAGGAACTTCAGAAGCACCCATGATGATGCTTACTATGGGGCGAGACCATACCTTATTTTATGAGGCTTATAATGATGCGTCTGACCTTGATGGTGATGGAGAGCTTGATACTACCTTTAAGCCAGATTATACCTATGAAGGTTATTTTGATTCTACGGCTTGTTATAAATACAGAAGCGGAAAATCCAGATTTAAACCTAAAGTAATTGAAACAGTTTGCTCAAATAATGATCATTGGAGTGGTAACTTTCTTAATTATTTAACTATGACGCGTATGGATGTGTTACGTAAAGTACTTTACGGCGGAACGCGTAGTACGGATGACGAAGATACAACTGTATTAGAACGTGTATTTATTCCTCAAGATGCACATAGTTGGGCAAAATCTTATACATCAGTAGCAGTGGATGGTTATGATATATCAGATTATACACCTTATTCTATCCCCAACTCAGGTAAGCAGCATTTCTTCGGTACAGTGACTTACACTGGTTTAGGCGAAGACCCTATCTTACGTGTGCGTGAAAATGTTAGCTATTCTAGCGATGACTGGGGAGTCTGGAGTTGGGCATCAACTGAGCGACCTGTTCTTAATGCAAGTGGCGATGATTATGTTGTTAGAGTAGAAGCATGTGTTGATGGTTTTACAGAGGGCACTAATTGTGATTTGTATCCGAGCGGGTATTATAAACCAACTGGGCTATTACACGATTACGGAGAAAGTGACCAAATGCTATTTGGTTTACTAACTGGTAGTTATAATAAGAACCTTTCTGGTGGTGTATTGCGTCAAGCAATTAGTGAATTTTCTGCAGAAGTAGATGATGAAACTGGGCAATACACTTCTACTGAAGATGGTATTGTGGCAACCATTGATAAATTAAGAGTACATGGTTTTAAATATAGTAATAAAACTTATGCTACAAATTGTGGATGGGTCGTTGATGGTGCTATTTCAGACGGACAGTGTGCTTCGTGGGGAAACCCTGCTGGTGAAATGCTTTACGAAGCGATGCGTTACTTCTCAGGTGCGGAATCTGCAAGCCCAAGCTATTCGACATCAGGTGGTTATGATGAAGAAGTTGGTTTAACCAGTCCTGATTGGGATGACCCTTATGATGGCCGTGGTACGTGTGCAAATCCAAATGTGTTATTGATTAGTGACATTAATCCATCCTATGACTCTGACCAGCTTCCTGGTGCATACAGTCAATTTACGAGTTCAAGTAATAATGATGAAACATACGATGGCACTACATTACCAGGTTTCAGTGTTACTTCATTATTGTCTACAATTTCAAATTCAGAAGGAAAAACGTCTGGGCAATTTTTCATTGGGCAATCAGGCTCAGACAACGATGGGGCACCTACTGCAAAAGACATTTCTGGTTTAGGCTCTGTTCGTGGTCTTGCTCCGGCAGAACCAACTAAAAAAGGTAGTTATAGTTCTGCAGCTGTCGCTTATTATGGCCATAATAATGATATTCATCTAACTAAAGACGAAGATCAAAAAGTAACCACTATGGTTGTTGCATTAGCTTCTACTTTACCTGAGATTGAAGTGGATGTTGATGGTGAGATTATTAAAATAGTGCCTTTCGCAAAATCGGTCGGTTGGGGGAATAACATATCTGATGATGAGGGCGATTTTCAACCAACGAATACTATTGTTGACTGGTATATTGAATCGATAACCGATACAACCGGCGTGTTCCGTATCAACTATGAAGATGTTGAACAAGGGGCCGATCATGATATGGATATGATTGTAAAATATTCATATGAAGTGTTAGATGGACTTTGTAAAGAGTACAGCGGTAATCAATGTGTAGAAACAGGTAAAGGTGTACAAATATCCTTAGACTCAACTTATGCCGCTGGTGGTGTTGATCAACATGCTGGTTATATTATTTCTGGTACCACTAATGATGGTATGTACTTAGAAGTTAAAGATGTAAGTGGTGCAGATATTGAATATTATCTAGATACGCCTGATAGTACAGTATTTGAGAGTCGTAAAGAGAGCGGAAGTGAGACTGAATTAGGTTTACAAGCGACTCGTAACTTCTTCCCTAGTGATGATCATGCTGCTGAATTCTTACCTTCACCACTTTGGTATGCTGCAAAATGGGGCGGCTTTAATGACGCAGATGGCGATGGAACCCCTAACCTTGATAGTGAATGGGATACAAGTGGTGCAGATGATGGTGGTGCTGATGGTGATCCGGATAACTACTTCCCCGTAACTAATGCTGGTGAGTTAAAAGATCAATTAGCCGCTGCATTTGATTTAGCTTATGACGGAGTATTGACGGGATCATCGGTTACTTTCTCTTCTAATTTATTAACTAGTGGCTCATTGGCTTACCAATCATCTTTTGAAGAAGAAACATGGAATGGTGATGTTAATGCTTATAAAGTGAATTCTGTTGGAGACTATACAAGTAGTGCGACTTGGAGTGCAGCAACGCAATTGGATGCAATGTCTCCTGATGACCGTCTAATTTATACACGCAGTAATGAAGCGTTATATTTAGGTGGCCAAGGTAATGTATTTGAGTTTAGTACCGATGCGATCAGCGAATCAGTATTAGATAATTTACTGACAAGTATCATATCGGCAGATCTTAGTTCATTAACCAGCGTCTTTACCGATAGCCAATTACTTAGCCTATTGGGTGATACAACAGGCTCGACTACAGAGAAACTCGCTTACCTAACCAATGTCGTTAATTATATTCGCGGTGAGCGAGATAACGAAGTGACAACTACGTTAGATGGCTTTAGAGAGCGCAGTAGCATTATGGGGGATGTTATTAATTCTAGCCCTTATTATGTTTCAACTTCGAAAGGTCATACTGTTGGGACAGAGGTTGTTGCCTTTGCAGCCAATGACGGCATGGTACATATTGTTGATGCTGATGATGGAGAGGAGTTAGTCGCTTATATTCCAAGTGGTGTGTATGACGCTCTTGGTAATATTGTTGATTCTGCTTACATTCATGAATATTCAGTAGACGGTGGCATTAATGCCTACTCTGATGATAATGATATGATTGATATTGATATCGATGGTGTATCAACATCCGTTGCAAGAACTACCTTAGTAGGTCGTTTAGGGCTTGGTTATAAAGGACTTTACGCAATTGATGTTTCTGACATCGGTACCCCTTCAACGGATATGATGAAGTGGGAAATTACCACTGATACTGATGGTTTTGAAGGGTTGGGACTAAGTATTTCTGAGCCAACTATTGTTGAATTAGCAAATGGTACTGCAAGTGTTGTTTTTGCCAATGGTTATAACTCTTCAGATGATGATGGCGCCATTTATATTGCAGATTTGTCTGATGGTAGTTTAATTAAAAAATTAACTGTTGGCGCTCAAACTGACCCAACGGGCGAAGGTAGACCAAATGCACTAGCACAGCCCTTATTGGTTGATAATGACAGTGATGGTATTGCTGATTATATTTATTCAGGTGACTTATTCGGTAATATGTGGGTATTTGATATTTCAAGTTCAGATACATCCGACTGGGGAATTAAGAAAACTAACGGCGCTCCTTTATTCACTGCTGTCAGTCCAACATTAGATGGTGTTGAATATATGTCTCAGCCTATTACTAGTCGTCCATCTGTTGTTCGTCATCCTGATGGTGAAGGTGTATTAGTTGCCTTTGGTACAGGGAAATATGTTGAATCAGACGATACGTCCACTGATGATCAGGCTACACAAAGTTTTTATGTGGTCGAGGATAAACTAGGTAGTACCGTGGTCACTGCATCACGTTCAGCTTCTGGCTTTAGCAATTTACAGAAACAATCAATTACTAAAGAAAGTAGTACTAACCGTCTGTTGTCTAGCAATTCATTAGATTGGGATAATATTAGTGGTTTCTATATTGATTTAGTGAATACTGAGGATGGTAATACTAATAACTATGGTGAACGCCAAGTGGTTGCTAGTACTATCTTAGGTACCAAGGTCAGTTTTGTAACGCTAATACCAGGGACTGACCCTTGTGTTGCGGGTGGTAGTGGTTGGTATATGGAATTAAATCTTTATACCGGACAAACATGGGATACAGGGACTGAAGTTGAAGATGATCCATCTACAACAGTAGATGAATCTGAAGAGATTCCTGAAGATAGTTCAAATACTTATATTGATGGTGTAGCAACAGGTTTAACTTCAGTTGCTTCAGTGACAACTTCAACTGAAACCATCACTAATGAAGATGGAACTACTGAGGAGATAACAGTGTTTGAAAGTGCAGAGGGGTTAACATGTATTACCTTAAGTACTAACGAACAAACTTGTTTTGATGATGATTTAAATATTACTGGACCAATAAGCTGGCGCCAGCTGTATTAAATCATGGTTTTCTTAGCGAACCATTAAAAAGGGGGGACAAATTGAAAAATTTGTCCCCCCTTTTTTAATCATTATTATTTTGGATAAGTAAGTAGTTTTCAAGATTATCAAGTAACTATTATGTTCTAATAATATGGCTTATATTATTATTAATGCCTGAAAAGGCTCCCCAAAAACAGCTTGTATAATTCATTTCAAAATAGATCACATTTTCTACGTATTTAACCCTCACTCTTAGAAAGTTTGTTTTTTATTGAATTATGAATAGTGTAGTATGCTTGTTAATTTCCCTTAGATATTGCATTTAAAATGACAAACTATCCTGAGTGATAGTGTTGAAATTAACCTTAAGAGTTTATTATGAAAAAAATTGAAGCGATTATTAAGCCATTTAAAATGGATGATGTACGTGAAGCACTAGCAGACATCGATATTACAGGTATGACAGTATCAGAAGTAAAAGGCTTTGGTCGTCAAAAAGGCCACACTGAACTATATCGTGGGGCTGAGTATATGGTCGACTTTCTACCAAAAGTAAAAATCGAGTTGGTGGTAAAGAAAGAGTATGTCGAGCGTTGTATTGAAGCGATAATGAAAACAGCTCAAACAGGTAAGATTGGTGACGGTAAAATCTTTGTAACTTCAGTAGAGCGCGTTATTCGTATTCGTACTGGTGAAGAAGATGGTGAAGCTGTTTAATTTTTATCGCAATTAGATCATTATAAATACATTTTTATAATGTAATTGTTTTAAATATTTAGTGAACGGATCAAAAAAGGAGAACTATGTTCTCCTTTTTATTTATATACTAACGAAGGATATTACCAGTCAAATAGTTTCAGGCTTCCACCGCGTTTTACTATCTTATTATCAGGGTAATTTAACGCTAAAATAGCCAATGCATTTTTCTTCGGCTCTTCTAAACCTAACTCTTCGTAAGCTTCTATCATAATCTCTAACGCATCTTTTACTGATTCTGTATCAGGATAGTTATTAAGTACTATTTTACTTCGATTGATGGCAGCAATATAAGCTTCACGTTTGATGTACCATTCAGCAACAGCCACTTCATATCTTGCTACACGGTCTTTTAAGTAAACCATACGTTGACGTGCATCTTTAGCGTATTCACTATCTGGGTAGCTTTTTAAAATACGATTAAAATCTTTAAAAGCACGTTGTGAGTAACTTTGATCTCGGTTGAAACGATCGACACCAAATAGGTTTTGGAAAAATTGTTCATCAACGGTTAGATTGGTTAAACCACGCATGTAATATACATAATCCAAATCTTTATGGGTTGGGTTTAAACGGATAAATTTGTCTATGTTTGCCAGTGCAAGCGCCATGTCACCTTGTTTATAGTAAGCATAAATAAGATCTAATTGTACTTGCTCTGAGTGAGGCCCAAATGGGTAGCGGCTATCTAGGGCTTCTAAAATTTCAGCTGCTTTTTCAAAGTTAGCTGATTCCAATGCATTAGATGCATCTTGATATAATGCCACTGGCGGTTTATCAGCTACTTTGGGTTTAGTATTTTTTTTCGATGAACAGCCCGAAATAAAAATGGCAATAAAAAAACTGGTCGTTATTAGTCTAAGGATTTTATTCATAAGTGTTATAATGTTGGCCAATATTAAAAAGTAACAGTATCAGCTATCGTTGAACGAAATAAAAGTAAAAAAAGACAAAATGTGACAAGATTAGGTTGTTAAACGATATACTTTTTAAAAAATACATTATTACAGCGCAATATTATAAGAAGAGAACATTATGAGCCAAGCAATACACCTAACTGCAGAAGTAACAGATGAACAGTTAGGACTTCGATTAGACCAAGCGGTTGCAGCACTTTTTCCTGACTATTCACGCTCTCGTATCAAAGAGTGGATTTTAGCCGGTTTGGTAAAAATCGATGGCGCGGTCTCATCCACTCCTCGTGAAAAAGTATTTACAGGGCAAGTCATAGACGTTAATGCAGAATTAAAAGATGAAGTTACTTTTGTTGCGCAAAAAATTGAAATCGACATTGTTTATGAAGATGAAGATATTCTAGTGATAAACAAACCAGCTGGGTTAGTTGTTCACCCTGGTGCAGGTAATGCGAGTGGTACATTGTTAAATGCACTGTTATATCATTATCCAAGTATTGCTGAAGTACCACGCGCCGGTATTGTGCATCGTCTAGATAAAGAAACATCGGGATTAATGGTGGTTGCTAAAACCGTACCTGCTCAAACGCATTTAGTTACTAGTTTACAAGCACGCCAAATGACGCGTGAATATGATGCTATTGCAACAGGTTGTTTTACGGCTGGTGGTAAAGTAGATGCACCGATTGGTCGAGATAAAGTACATCGTACTAAAATGGCTGTCAATCATACTGCCGGTAAAGAAGCGATCACGCACTATCGTATTTCAGAAAAATACCGTGCTCATACGCGCTTACGTTTACGCTTAGAAACAGGCCGTACTCACCAAATCCGTGTACACATGATGTCTATTAGCCATGTGTTAGCAGGTGATCCTGTCTACGGAGGCCGACCTCGTCCACCAAAAGGTGCTTCAGAAGAGTTAAGTAATGCACTACGTGGCTTTAGACGTCAAGCGCTACACGCAACTATGCTTCGTTTAGATCACCCTATTACAGGTGAAGAGATGGAGTGGCATGCAGAACCACCAGAAGATTTTAAAGTGTTAGCTGCTGCGTTACGTGCTGATGCCATTGCACATGAAAATCAAACTCAAGACTATTAAGTCCTGCTATGCAATTAATTAAACCTAATTGGGATGCTCCTGCTCATGTACATGCTTACTCTACCACTCGTTTAGGTGGAGTGAGTGAGCAACAGTACACGGGGTTGAACTTAGGTTTACATGTACAAGATGATCCACAAGCGGTTATGACTAACCGCCGATTACTGAGTGAGCAAGCACAGGGTGCTGGCGACTTTTGTTGGTTGAATCAAACCCACAGTAATAGATTAATAAAGGTATTCCCTTCAACTGAGCAAGGTATTGACGCTGATGCGAGTTGGACAACCTCACCACAACGCACATGTGTGGTGATGACTGCGGACTGTTTGCCTGTATTAGTCACTGATAAACAAGGCTCCTTCGTTGCTGCAATACATGCAGGCTGGCGTGGTTTATATGACGGCATCATCGAAAATAGCATCACTGATATTTGTAAAGAACTGGAAATACCTACTCAACAATTACTCGTGTGGTTAGGTCCTTGTATTGGTCCTGATGCTTTTGAGGTTGGTGATGAAGTGCGTTGCTTATTTGTGGAACATAATCCATTAGCTGCACACGCTTTCATTGCAGGCTCTCCTAGCAAATGGTTTGCTGATTTACACGCTTTAGCAAGACTGCGTTTAACCTCTTTTGCTGGCATTAATATTAGCGCCACGCCATTATGCACTTACAGTGACTCAAGTTTATTTTATTCCTACCGCCGAGATGGTCAAACAGGGCGCTTAGCAACATTTATCTATTTAGGTTAACCCTAACGCCTTTTCTTTCCTTGATTAACGTTGTGCTGATTAAATAAGAGGCAATTGGCGCTTGTTAATCGCACAATTTATTTTTAATTTATACCAATCATGCTAATTAATTGATCTATTTTTCTGGTTAAAATAACTTATCTTATTGTTGTTATTTTCATAAATATAACAACTGGTTAACTCACATTACGCCGTGAATGAAATCCTCTTTCCTCCGCAAAATTTGCATTACTTATTTAATATAATTGGAACGACCTTGAATTTATAATCTTTATACCCATTTATAAAGAGTAATCTTTGTTGGGAGAATTAAGATGCGTTTAGATAAATTAACCAGTAAATTTCAATTAGCATTAGCTGATGCTCAGTCTATTGCACTAGGTCGTGACCATCAATATATTGAGGCCACGCATGTTCTGTTAGCCATGTTAAATCAAGACGGTGGAGCAATCCGCGGTATCTTGTCTGATCTTGAAATTAATATAAATCTACTGCGCTCACAACTATCAACTATGCTCGATAAATTACCTAAAGTATCTGGCATCGGTGGGGATGTGCAGCTATCAAGTCAGCTGGGTATTACCTTCAACCTGTGCGATAAATATGCTCAAAAAGCAAAAGATAAATTCATCTCTTCTGAACTGTTTTTAGTGGCAGTGTGCGAAGATAAAGGTGAATTAGGAAAAGTACTCAATGAGTTAGGTCTGACGAAGCAAAAAGTCGAAGAGTCTTTAAAGAAAATTCGTCAAGGTCAGCATGTCGATGATATCGATGGCCCTGAAAAAGTATTAGATAAATATACTATCGACCTTACTGAACGCGCCGCAGCAGGTAAACTAGATCCTGTGATTGGTCGTGATGATGAAGTGCGCCGTATGGTGCAGGTATTACAACGTCGTACTAAAAATAATCCAGTGATCATTGGTGAACCAGGTGTAGGTAAAACCGCAATTGTAGAGGGGCTTGCCCAACGAATTATTAATGGTGAAGTACCTGAAGGTTTAAAAAATAAACGCGTTCTATCATTGGATATGGGGTCGCTAATTGCAGGGGCTAAATATCGAGGTGAGTTTGAAGAGCGCCTAAAAGGTGTATTAGCTGAACTCGCTAAAGAAGAAGGGCAAGTGATCCTATTCATTGATGAGTTACATACCATGGTCGGCGCAGGTAAAGGCGATGGCGCAATGGATGCTAGTAACATGTTGAAACCAGCTTTAGCCCGAGGTGAATTACATTGTGTAGGCGCAACAACCTTAGATGAATATCGTCAGTATATTGAGAAAGATGCGGCATTAGAGCGTCGTTTTCAGAAAGTACAAGTTGATGAACCTACTGTCGAAGATACCATCGCTATTCTACGTGGTTTGAAAGAGCGTTATGAGCTACATCATAAGGTGCAAATAACAGATCCGGCAATTGTTGCGGCGGCGACTTTGTCACATCGTTATATTTCGGACCGCCAATTACCTGATAAAGCTATTGATTTAATTGATGAAGCTGCATCTAGTATCCGTTTACAAATGGATTCTAAGCCGGAGAATTTAGATAAATTAGGCCGTAAAATAATTCAATTAACCGTGGAGCAAAAGTCATTACAAAATGCGACAGATGAAGCAAGTTTGCAACGTTTAAGTGATTTAGACCAAACTCTTAAAAGCAAAGGCAAAGAATATAAAGAACTCGATGAAGTATGGAAAACTGAAAAAGCCGCCTTATCGGGTACTCAAAATATTAAACAAGCCCTAGAACAAGCTCGTTTAGACCTTGAGGTCGCCAGTCGTGCTGCGGATTTAACGCGTATGTCTGAATTGCAATATGGTCGTATTCCTGATTTAGAAAAGCAGTTAGATCTTGCTTCTCAAGCTGAAATGCAAGAAATGACACTGCTAAAACATTCTGTGACTGAGAATGAAATTGCCGATATCTTAGCGCATTGGACTGGGATCCCTGTGTCTAAAATGCTCGAAGGTGAGCGTGATAAATTATTAAAAATGGAAAAACACTTACATTCGCAAGTGGTTGGACAAAATGAAGCGATTGAAGCTGTTTCTAATGCTATTCGCCGAAGCCGTGCTGGACTAAGTGATCCAAATCGCCCGATAGGCTCATTTTTATTCTTAGGTCCAACGGGGGTAGGTAAAACTGAGTCTTGTAAAGCATTAGCAAGTTTCCTCTTTGATAGTGTTGATAATATGGTGCGTATCGATATGTCAGAGTTTATGGAGAAACATGCGGTATCTCGCTTAGTAGGCGCACCTCCTGGTTATGTGGGGTATGACGAAGGTGGGTATTTAACCGAAGCAGTAAGACGTAAACCTTATTCTGTCATTTTATTGGACGAAATAGAGAAAGCGCATCCAGATGTGTTTAATATTTTGTTACAAGTATTAGATGATGGACGTTTGACTGATGGTCAAGGACGTACTGTTGATTTCCGTAATACTGTGATTATTATGACCTCGAATATTGGCTCAGAAGTGATACAAAATGCGTTTCCGCGAGCCGCTTATGATGATGTTAAGAATCAGTTATTAACTATTTTAGGAAATCATTTTAAACCTGAGTTCTTAAATCGTATCGATGAAACAGTGGTATTCCACCCATTAAGTGAAAAACACATTAAATCGATTGCGACGATTCAGCTTCATACGTTACAAACTCGTTTGAAAGCAAAAGGGTACCAGTTGATGTTTAATGATGCGTCTATTGAGTTATTAGTAGAAGCGGGTTATGACCCAGCTTATGGTGCTCGACCATTAAAACGTGCAATACAGCAGCTACTAGAAAATGCTTTAGCACAGAAAATTTTATCCGGTGAGTTAAGTACTAGCCATCCTATTTTAGTGGATGTGAAAGATGGGCAACTGGTATTTGTCGAGCAGTAGTTCGCTCAAAAAAAACGACCATTTAAAAACCTGAGCATTATTGTTCAGGTTTTTTTGTTTTAAAGCCTTAAACTTTAATTCGTTGTAGTAGATCGCCTTCATAAATGGCTTGTTTGGTTAAAGCAAAAGCCGCGAGTGTTAGGTCTGCTGTTAATTCAGTGGGAATCACTGATAGTTGATGGTGAAAATCAGGTAGGGTTTGAGTATCAGTACATTGTTTAATTGTATCGAACACTAAGTTGCCGGATAAAATAATCTTACCTGTGATCACAATCTTTTCCGGACTTAATAGATTCACTAAGATAGCAATACTCTTGCCTAAATAGGTGGCAGCTTGTTGCACTATTGCCTGGCATAAAGGATCTTTATTCGCTGCTGCTAAGTAGATATCGTCAATAGTAAAATCGGAAGTACTGAGCGAAGAAGGGCTACCTGCCGCAATCGCTGTTTTAACTTTGTCAAAGATGGCATTATCACTTACTTCTGTTTCTAAACACCCAATATTGCCGCAATGACATTGTTTACCTAGAGAATTGATTTGAATATGGCCAATCTCTCCAATATTACAACTTTTACCTAACAGTACTTTTCCTTCCATGATGACACCTGAACCAACACCATGATGGACGCTAACTAAGATAGAGTCCTGACACTGTCGAGTGGCACCAAAGTAATGTTCTGCCAATGCTAAGCAACGCGTATGGTTGCCAATAAAGGTTGGGATATTAAAGGCCTGTTCTATCTCTTTAACTAAAGGAGTGTTTTGCAACGGGGAAGTTGAATGGTAAATAACAACCCCTGTTTTAGGGTTAACTAAACCAGAGATGGTCATAGAAATAGCTGATATTTTTTCATTGATTAAGGTCGGTTGAGTTATAAACTTAGCGATTTCAGAAATGAAAAAATCTATCAAAGCCGCGCTATCAGATACCGTTGGCACATTGATTTGTTTACTCAGGAGTTTTTCTCCAGATAACTTATAATGTGCAATAGATAACAGGCTTTTTCCTAGTTTGATTGCAATAACATTAATGTTGTGGGCATTGGGAGCGAGAGAGATAGCACGTCGGCCTCCGGTTGATGCTTGTAAATCGACTTCAGAGATTAAACCGTTTTCCATTAACTGGCGGGTTATTTTAGTCACACTGGCAGGAGCCAGACTACTTACTTTAGCTATTTTTACACGAGAAATAGGGGCATACTGTTCGATAACTTTATAAATAGTTGCACTATTAAGTTGTTTTACCTGATCAAGGTTAACGATAGTGTTTGGTGTGTTTGCCTGATCCCCGACATTCATTCATTCTCTTCCTTTACATATCAATGCATTAAATTGTAAGTTGATGATATCCATTAACAATGGTGGCAGTCACATTAAATTGTTGATCAAATATCGTTAAATTAGCTACCTTGCCGGCCGTTATGGAGCCTAGCTTGTGATCAACTGCAATCGCTTTAGCAGGGTAGTAACTAGCCATTCTAATGGCTTCATCTAACGGAATACCAACATGTTCAACACATTGTTGAATGGACTCGATCATAGTGACTGCTGAACCACCTAAAGTACCATCTTTACCGACACACTTACCATCTTTGTAATACACTTCTGTACCTACAAAATCAAACTGTTCAATATCAGCGCCTGCTGGTGCGGTAGCATCGGTCACTAAGATAAGTTTATCACCCATCAAACGTTTGGAGATGCGTATATTTTCGTAAGCGACATGGAAACCATCAACAATAATACCCGCATACAGTTGGTGATCGTAAATAGCACCAACCATGCCTGGTTCTCTTCCTGTCATAGGAGACATGGCATTAAATAGATGCGTTGCAAAACTAGCACCTTGCTCAATCGCTAAAGTTGCTTGTTGGTAATTCGCATTACTGTGACCAAGTGATACAACAATACCGGCATCACTCAATTGTTTAATAAATTCAAGGGGCATTTTTTCTGGCGCGATAGTAATCTGCGCTACGATATCTGCATTTTTACAAATTAGATCTACCATTTCAGCTTCAGCAGGACGTATCCATTGAGCTGGGTGGATCCCTTTTTTTTCATGGCTGATATAGGGACCTTCTAGATGTAAACCTAATACTTGATTGCTGGTGGTTTGCATATATTGACGCGTCGCAGCCATGGCTTTTTCGATGCCTTGGTCACTATCTGTAATAAACGTTGGTAGAAAGCTTGTTGTGCCAGACTTAAGGTTTGCAGAATGCATTATTGATAGTGTTTGCTCACTTTCAGAGCCATTAAACATCACTCCGCCACAACCATTAAGTTGTAAATCGATAAAACCAGGGCTCAAGTGTTGTCCCTGTAGATCTATTTTCGCTAATGATGATGGCAGGTCTGCAACAGGTACAATCGCGTTAATTAATTGCCCTTCAATAATCACTGCGTGATCAGTTAGAACTGATTCAGGGCTATAAATAATGCCATTAACCAATGCATACATGTTTAACTTCTCCTTTAAAATAGGTTATAGATTACCTAAATTGTCTGCTTCTACTTCGGTGAAATAATTAAGCGTTTTAACCTTGAGTTCAAGGGTGGCATCAGCGTCACACACAACCACTACCTTAGGGTGGAGTTGTAATGCACTCACTGTCCATTGTTGATTCACAGGACCTTCAACGGCGGCATGCAATGCTAACGCTTTAGCGTGACCAGTGACAAGCGTTAAAATCTCTTCTGCATCTAATAAAGTAGCAACACCTATGGTTAATGCTTTTTTAGGTACTTGATTGATATCATTGTCAAAAAAACGGGAGTTAGCTAAACGCGTATTAGTTGTTAAGGTTTTTGCTCGAGTGCGAGAAGCTAATGATGAACCTGGTTCATTGAAGGCAATATGTCCATCATTTCCCATGCCACCCATAAATAAATGAATCTTACCGTATGCTTTTATTTTCTGTTCGTAACGTTGGCATTCTTCACTTAGGTCGTTTACTTGCCCATCGAGTAAATTAATGTTTTCTTTTTGAATATCCACATGGTTAAAAAAGTGATTAAACATAAAGCTATAGTAACTTTCTGGATGTGATCGCGGTAAACCAACATATTCATCCATATTAAAAGTGACAACATGTTTAAAGCTTACTTCTCCAGCTTGATAAAGTGCAATCAATTGTTTGTAAGTGGTTAATGGTGTACCGCCTGTCGGTAAGCCTAAAACAAAAGGGCGATCCTGTGTTGGTTGAAACTGATTAATTTTATCAGCTATATATCGAGCAGACCAAAGTCCAACCTGTGATGCATTTTCAAGCGGGATTAAGCGCATGGTAATCTCCAAATATTAAAAACAATTAATTCTCATCGCGAATAAAGTGGATTGTAATAGCTTGTTGAATATAATGCTAGTGTAAATTTAAGTGATTTGTGTCACATAAACTTTCAAAATACTTTGCGCCCATTTAGAAAAACTTTAGAGTCATAGCTTGTTTTTGATACATATTTAAATTTTTATAGGTTATTTGTTAGTAATTAAAATAAATAATAATAAGTGCGAATTAAGTTGAGTGATCAAGGAGCGTTACAGTGAATATATTAGGATATATGCAAAAAGTCGGAAGAGCGTTAATGGTGCCTGTCGCGGTATTACCTGCGGCTGCTATTTTAATGGGGATTGGTTATTGGATTGATCCTAACGGTTGGGGAGGCGATTCTCCCTTAGCTGCTTTCTTGATTAAAGCAGGTGCTGCGGTTATTGATAACATGGCGTTATTATTTGCTGTTGGTGTTGCCTATGGCATGTCTAAAGACAAAGACGGTGCTGCTGCTTTATCTGGTTTAGTAGGTTGGTTAGTGGTCACTACTTTACTGTCGCCCGGCGCAGTTGAGCAAATTACTGGTGAAGTCGCACATGCTGCCTTTGGGAAAATTGAAAATCAGTTTGTAGGTATTCTTATTGGTATCATTTCAGCTGAGTTATACAATAAATTTTCTGATGTTGAATTACACAATGCGCTCGCGTTTTTCTCTGGTCGTCGTTTAGTACCGATTGTGGTCTCGGTTGTGATGATCATTGTGTCGTTTATCTTAATGGCGATTTGGCCGATTATCTTTTCTGGTTTACAGCATTTCGGTGAAAGTATTTCTGGAATGGGGGATATTGGTGCCGGTATTTACGCTTTCTTTAATCGACTACTTATCCCGGTAGGTTTACATCACGCATTAAACTCAGTGTTTTGGTTTGATGTAGCGGGTATTAATGATATTCCTAATTTCCTAGCTGGTCAGGAAACTATTATACAGTTTGCTGCTGAAGGGAAAACGGCATTAGGGACAGTAGGTATGTATCAAGCTGGTTTCTTCCCTATTATGATGTTTGGTTTACCTGGTGCTGCATTAGCTATTTACACTGCCGCACGTAGTGAGCATAAACAAAAAGTGGCTTCTATCATGTTAGCAGCTGCGTTAGCTTCTTTCTTCACTGGGGTTACTGAGCCTTTAGAGTTCTCTTTTATGTTTGTTGCACCATTATTGTATGTCGTGCATGCAGTACTAACTGGGATATCTGTATTTATTGCCGCTAATATGGAATGGATTGCAGGCTTTGGTTTCTCTGCTGGTCTAGTGGATATGGTGCTTTCTTCGCAAAATCCACTTGCTAAACAGTGGTATATGCTACTGGTACAAGGTGTGGCTTTCTTTGCTATCTATTATTTTGTGTTTTTAGGATTAATCAAATGGTTAAATCTTAAAACTCCGGGGCGTGAAGCAGATGAAGAACTACCAGCAGAAAGTAAATCAAGTGTAGCGAAAGATGGCGATGCATTAGCGAATGATTATATTGCGGCGTTAGGCGGCATAAAAAATATCGAAGTGATTGACGCTTGTATTACTCGCCTAAGGTTAACTTTAAAAGACCGTAATATTATTGAAGATGCTAATTTGAAAAAGTTAGGGGCGATGGGAGTGGTCAAGCTAGGTGAAAAGAACCTACAAGTTATTATTGGCCCTCAAGCAGAAAGTATTGCTAATCGCATGAAATTATTAAAATAGTTAACGTTATTACTTGTCTTGTTGAGGCACGCTTTGCGTGCCTTTTTTGTTTCTGGAAATGGCCCGAAAATAAATAATTATAAGGCCCTTATTTATTGGGGTTGATATAACCACAGGATATCGCGGTGATAGTAGGCATTTTCTATTATTTAACTTGAGGTTAAGCCAAGAATATACGATGATTGTTGTTTTTATGAATCATGTCTTTTAGAGGTTAAAATGTCCGAATTGGAAACACGCCCAAGTAATTTTATACGCACTATTATTGAAAACGATCTTGAGAGTGGTAAACATCAGACAATTCATACACGTTTTCCACCTGAGCCCAATGGATACTTACATATTGGTCATGCAAAATCGATCTGTTTAAACTTTGGTTTAGCATCTGATTACCCTAATGCTGCCTGTAATCTTCGCTTTGACGATACTAACCCTGTTAAAGAAGATGCAGATTATGTTGCCGCAATTGAAAAAGATGTGTCTTGGTTAGGTTTTGAATGGCAAGGTGATGTTCGTTATTCTTCAAACTATTTTGAACAGCTTTTTGATTATGCAGTAGAGTTAATTGAAAATGATAAAGCCTACGTTTGTGAGCTAAACGCTGAGCAGACTCGTGAATACCGTGGTACGTTGACTTCTCCTGGTAAAAACAGCCCATTTCGTGATCGTCCTATCGCTGAAAGTTTAGATCTGTTTAATCGCATGAGAGCAGGTGAGTTTGAAGAAGGCACGATGATGTTACGTGCTAAAATCGACATGGCTTCACCAAATATGAAAATGCGTGACCCAGTTATTTACCGTATTCGCTTTGCACACCATCACCAAACTGGTGACAAATGGTGTATCTACCCAATGTACGATTTCACCCATTGTATTTCTGATGCTATCGAAGGCATTACACACAGTTTATGTACATTAGAGTTTGAAGATCATCGTCCATTGTACGACTGGGTACTTGCTAATATCAGCATTGAATGTAAACCACGTCAGATTGAGTTTTCACGTTTAAACTTACAGTACACATTAACTTCTAAACGTAAATTAAACGCACTAATTGAAGAAAACATCGTAACCGGGTGGGATGACCCTCGTATGCCAACAATTTCTGGTATGCGTCGCCGTGGTTATCCTGCAGCTTCATTACGAGAGTTTGCTAAGCGTATCGGTGTAACCAAGCAAGAAAATACGGTAGAGTTGGCTGCTTTGGAAGCTTGTGTACGTGAGAACTTAGAAGCTAACGGTGCACGTGCTATGGCTGTGATTGATCCCGTTAAAGTAACTATCTCAAACTACGAAGAAGGTAAGTTAGAGCAACTGATTGCACCTGCTCATCCTAAAGATGAAAGTATGGGAACACGAACTATTCCTTTCTCTCGTGAATTGTATATTGATGCCGCGGATTTCCGTGAAGAAGCTAATAAAAAATACAAGCGCTTAGTATTAGGCAAAGAAGTTCGTTTACGTAATGCTTATATGATCAAAGCAGAAGAAGTGGTTAAAGATGAGGAAGGTAATATTACAGAAATTATCTGTTCATATGACCCTACTACATTAGGTAAAAACCCTGAAGATGGACGTAAGCCAAAAGGTGTTATCCATTGGGTAAGTGCTGCTTCTAACCATCCTGCAGAGTTCCGTATTTATGATCGTCTATTTACAGTAGAAAACCCTGCTGCAGCTGAAGATATCCATACAGTATTATATCCAGAATCATTAGTTGTTAAGCATGGCTTTGTTGAAAATAGTCTTGTTGAAGCGCAACCTGAAGTTGCTTATCAGTTTGAACGTGAAGGTTACTTCTGTGCCGATAATAAAGACTCAAGTGCCGAGCATCTTGTCTTTAACCGTACCGTTGCCTTACGAGATTCATGGGCTGGTTAGTGTTTACTCACTTTTTTAATAGGCCTGCTTTAAGCAGGCTTTTTTTATTGTGTTTTTAATACTTTCTAAGAATATCCTGCAGTTTAATATGCTCTAACCCTCCCATTTTATTGAGTTGTGCTAGCAGCAGTTCTGCACAGGCAAGCGCATCAGTTAATGCATTATGGGCTGAATAAATTGGTAAGTAGTAACGTTCTCTGCAGGCATTTAACCTTAACTCTCCGTTTTTTATGAATTGTTTTTTTCGATAAATACGTTGTTTTTCTAGCTGTAAGGTATCAACCGCAAATAGTTGATGGACTGGTATTCCTAGTTTTAACAGAGCGTGCTCTATAAATTGTATGTCCAATAATGCATGGTGTGCGACTAATACTTTATCCTGGCATTGTTGTAACAACCACTCTATTACTTCTGAAGTATCTAAAGCTGTTGTTAAGTCTCTATCATGTACTCCATGAATCGTTGCACTTTGCCCAACACTTCCTTGAATTTTCAATAGCTTGTACTGTGCATATCCAGGTTGTATTTGACCTTTTATAATAGGAATAATACCTATGCTGACCATTTCATCTTTTTTATGATCTAATCCAGTCATTTCAATATCTAATGCTAAAAAATTAATGTCTGAAACAGGTTTGTTTAATTGTGTGAAAAGGTATTGATAATGTCTTTGTAGGTGAGTTGATTTGTTTAACTTATTATTACTAATAAGTCGCTTAAGTTTATTGTTTAACCACCATTTTTGAAACATTAAAATTGCCTTAAGAATTTAAGTTTTATAGTACTTTGGGCTTCATAAATCACTTTAAATGCATCTTTTAGCTGGTGTCTTGCTAAAGAGGAGAGGCTATCGGGTAAAATATAGTTTGATACTGTTTGAGCTTGGTTAAATTGGCGGCCTTGATTAGTGAGACGTTTATGTGCAATAAACTCCCAGGCATCTAATAGGTTCATTGCAATATCTTTATCAATTGCAGACTGCGTTACAAGCCTTTCGATACGTTTACTAGTATTAACCTCGTCAATGCCTACAGAGAGTGCATATATTCTAATAATGTCATTAATTAATGCATTGCCTTTATGTTTAAGATCGATACCTTTTACTTCTCTACCATCACGCTCAATAACAAAACTACGGAAGAAGCCTAATGGTGGTGTTGATTGCAGGGCATTCTGACTAAGTGCAGCAATAAAAATATCATTATTTTTTGTATCTTTTAAAACGCTTGTTTGTAATTGATCGAAGAGACTTATCTCACCATAGATAGGGCGCATATCAAAGAAGATTGATGCATGTAATAACGCGGTTGGGTCTGGGCTTTTTATCCATTTAGAAAATTGTTGTAACCATTGTTGTAGCGTGAGTTGCCATACTGGGTTTTGTGCCATGATGTTACCGGGACAAAAAGGAAAGCCACATTCGTTTAATGCGCAGCATACATATTCTGACAGCTGTTTAAAATATTTGGCTTCTTGTTCAGTGGTTTCTTTTTCTAATATTAGTGCATTATCTTGGTCTGAACCTGCCATTTGATCTTGGCGGCCTTGCGAACCAAAGGATAACCAACAAAAACGCATTGGCTCTGGTCCTAATTGTTTCTGTTTTAATGCAATTAATCGGCGTGTTAAGGCATCGGTGACCGATGTTAATATACGTCCTATTTCACTAGCTTTAGCATCACTGCTGATCAAGTTGTATAATAAGTCTGGTATTTTTTGACTCACCTGAATTAATGATTCTAGGTTGGCTTGGCGTTGTATTTGTCCAATTAAGAGTAAAGGTTGAGAGCTTTGGCTTCTAATTAAATCTGTACTAGTGATGATTGCAATAGGTTTGTTATGACTCATTACAGGTAAGTGATGGATATTGTTTTCACTCATCTTTAACATTGCTTCAAATATTAATGAGTTGCTTTCAATTGTCGTTGGATCTTGGGTCATTGCTGACGCTACTGATAAATTACCTCCTAACCCCTTAGCCAATACTCGGCTGCGTAAATCACGGTCAGTTAAAATACCGCATAGTTGTTTCTGATCCACAACAATTAATGAAGAAACTCGTTTATTTGACATTAGCATAGCTGCTTCATGAATAGTTGCATCTGGGGCAATTGTGGTCAGTTCTTTAGACATAATGTTAGTGATACGCGCAGTGTCAATCGCGTTGCGATCTAGAGAGCTTTGATTGCGTAAACGTTTTGCAAATGCACGATTAAAAAAGCGATCAAACTGATAGCAACTACCACGCAATTGATCAAACATACTTGCGGGGAGGTGATAAACCAAACCGTCTTCTAAAATATGCACTTGATTAACTACTTTCTCGCCAGAAAGCATGCCGCTGAAACCAAAAAATTGCCCTTCACCAATACGGTCAATTAATTCACCTTGCTGTGTACTAACTTCAAAAGCTCCTGTTCGTACAATATAAAGCTGTGGTTGATTGGTATCTACATGCACTAATTTCTGTGCTTTGCTGTAGTAAACAATGGTCAATGTTGAACAACATTGTTTAATGGTTTGTTCTTGCAAAGTATCAAAGGGCGCTAACTTGCGCATGAAGTCAAAAATGGGTTGTAGTTCACTATTATCCATATTTACCTATCTATCTCATGTTAGTGTATTTAGGTTATATTTCCTTTTATTCATCTGTATTAATTGCTTTATTGATGTGCTTTTTTAATAAAAAATGATGCAAAAAAAAAGCGCCGAAGCGCTTTAAATTGAGGTTGTCCTAATGATCTTGTGCTTCACCTGCTCCCTTAGGGAAACGAATAGATTCGACCATATCAACTACGGCTTGCGGAGTTGGAGCTGTCATTTTGCAGACGAGAATAGCCACTGCGAAGTTAACTACCATACCTAGCATACCTATGCCTTCTGGTGATATACCAAATAACCAGTTATCAGACACATTCGCAGATGGGTTAATAAATTTAAAATATACAATGTAAACAGTTGTAAATAATAAACCTGCTAGCATACCTGCGATAGCACCTTCTTTATTCATTTTTCTAGAGAAAATCCCCATAGTAATCGCTGGGAATAAAGAAGAGGCTGCAAGACCAAAGGCGATTGCGACCACCGCAGCTACAAAGCCTGGAGGGTTAATACCAAAGTAACCTGCCATAATAATACCGGCCGCCGATGCTAACCGCGCATACATTAGCTCCTTTTTATCGGAGATATTGGGCATTAAGTTCTTTTTCAGTAAATCATGGGAGACAGAGGTCGAAATAACCAGTAATAAACCTGCTGAGGTTGATAATGCAGCAGCCAGACCACCGGCAGCCATTAACGCAATAACCCATGCAGGTAAGTTTGCCATCTCTGGTGTTGCTAATACGATAATATCGCGGTCAACATTCATCTCATTTGTTTCTGTATTTGAGTAGAACATTTTACCGTCATTATTTTTATCATCCCATTTGATTAAACCTGTTTTCTCCCAGTTTTCAATCCAAATTGGTGCTTCGGCATGCGGTACACCTTGGCTTTCTGGACCATTGATTGACTGAATCATATTTACACGCGAGAAGGAAGCGAGAGCAGGGATAGTGGTGTACATAATTGCGATAAACAATAATGTCCAACCCGCTGAACTACGTGCATCTTTCACTTTTGGTACGGTAAAGAAACGTACAATGACATGTGGTAAGCCAGCGGTACCAAACATTAATGCACCAGTAATAAATAGCACATCAATCATATCTTTAGAGCCTTGGGTATATTGTGAAAACCCCAACTCTGTAGAAAGTCCATCAAGTTTATCAAGCAGATAGATACCTGAGCTATTTCCTGTTGCATCGAGTAATTCAGCACCAAAACCTAGTTGAGGGAAAATATGGCCTGTCATCATGATTGAAAGAAAAACAGCGGGTACCATGAAAGCAAAAATCATCACACAGTATTGTGCGACTTGTGTGTAAGTAATCCCTTTCATTCCACCTAAAACCGCATAGAAAAAAACTACACACATGCCAATATACACGCCAGTATCAACATCTACTTCTAAGAAGCGTGAAAATACAACGCCTACACCACGCATTTGACCTGCGATATAGGTAAAACTAATGAAGATTGCACAGATAACGGCAACAGTACGTGCTGATTGTGAATAGTAACGGTCACCAATGAAATCTGGCACGGTAAATTTACCAAACTTACGAAGGTAAGGAACCATTAATAAAGCAAGTAATACATAACCGCCAGTCCAACCCATTATGTACACACTGCCATCATAACCAACGAAAGAGACAATCCCTGCTAATGATATAAAGGAAGCGGCTGACATCCAATCTGCAGCTGTAGCCATGCCATTTAAAACCGGTGGAACACCTCCGCCTGCGACATAAAATTCTTTGGTTGAGCCTGCTCGTGATTTAATTGCAATACCGATATAAAGGGCAAAAGTAACGCCAACCACGATATAGGTTAATGTTTGAACATCCATCTTGTTACTCCTTGTTATTCGTCAACACCATATTTTTGGTCAAGCGCATTAGATTTTTTTACATATACAAAAATTAAGAGTAAAAAAACGTAGATAGAACCTTGTTGGGCGAACCAAAATCCTAATTTAAATCCCATAAAACTGAATTCATTTAATATATCAACGAATAACACACCACAGCCAAATGAGACAAAAGCCCAAATTGCTAAGAGTTTGAGTACTAGTTTGAGGTTTTCATCCCAATACCCCTTTGCTTTTTCTTCATTTTCAAAACTCACTATTATTCTCCTTAATGTTATTAGTCAGAAGAGATTTCAAGAAAAAGGTTAAATTTTGTATTTAAAATAATCACTTTTAAAGTCAAAAAAATAAACATTCACTTTTAATCACTTAACTGTATTGCTAAAGAAAAAATCTTCTATTTCGTCAAATCGCTGTTAATAGTATGTTAATTTTTTTGTTTATCTATGGAGGGATGAAGAGCTAGATCATGTTTTTTTGAATAAAAAGTGAGCAGTTAATCACAATAGTTATCTATTGAATTATTTTTGTGAGCTAAGATTATTTATTAATAAAAAGTATTTTATTGATTTAATAACTAAATCACTTTTTAAGAAAGGTATAAAAGTTAAGGAATCGTGAATAGTTATGCTGTTTTTGTGATTTTAAATTCTATTTATTAGCTGTTTTTACATTTTGTCAATGGCTTATCATTTACTAGTAATTTAATACTCATTTACATAGCAGCATGACATTATTAGTAGTAAATTATTACTATATAAAAAAATATAATAATGGAATATTTAAGGTGGGTGTACAGTGATGGAATTTAATGCAATGTTAAGTCAATTATCAGAACAAGATGGTTCTGATCTTTATTTGGCCACAGGAGCACCTCCTTCAGCTAAATTTCAAGGTGAGTTAATTCCCTTAAGTGATGTTTCTTTTAAACCAGGTGATGTTAAGGCGATAGCCTACGACATTATGGATCCAGAACAAATTGAAGAGTTTGAACATACCTTAGAAATGAATCTGGCGATTTCTATCGGTGGAATAGGGCGATTTCGAGTTAATATTTTTAAACAGCGAAATGACGTGTCAATCGTCGTGCGAAACATTAAAATTAACATTCCTAAGTTTGCTGACTTAAGATTACCTGAAGTACTAAAAAAAGTGGTGATGGCTAAAAATGGTTTGATACTATTTGTCGGAGCGACTGGTTCAGGTAAATCGACTTCACTAGCAGCCTTAATTGACCATCGCAATGAAAATTCATCCGGCCATATTGTCACTATCGAGGATCCTGTTGAGTTCGTTCATCGTCATAAAAAAAGTATTATTAACCAAAGAGAAGTTGGCGTTGATACGCGTAGCTTTCATGCCGCACTTAAGAATACCCTAAGACAGGCACCAGACGTTATTCTAATTGGTGAAATACGCGATACAGAAACTATGGAGCATGCATTAGCCTTTTCTGAGACTGGGCACCTAGTGCTTTCTACGTTACATGCCAATAATGCTAACCAAGCGATTGACCGTATCATTAACTTCTTTACAGAGGAAAGACGTGCTCAGTTGTTAATGGACCTAGGTAATAATTTAAGAGCCTTTGTTTCGCAACGTTTAATTCCCACAATTGATGGCAAACGTTGTGCTGCGATTGAAGTGATGATGGGAACATTAACCATTCGAGACATGATTAAGCGTGGACATTTCGAAAGCTTAAAAGAGGTAATGGAAAAGTCTAAAGAATTAGGTATGCAAACTTTTGATAGCGCTCTGTTTGATTTGGTGAAAGAAGGTTTAATTAGCGAACAAGAAGCGATTAAAAACTCCGACTCTCCTACCAACTTAGCACTTAAGTTTAAACTTGATAAAGGCAGTTTTGCAGAGCCGGAAGTGAAGCCAAAAAGTAAAAGTAGTTTAAGTTTAGAGCCGAAACAGCTAGGGGACATTAACGACTTAACTTATTCGTAGTATTTCAATTAGACTATAGAGTTATTAAGCGCTTCGGCGCTTTTTTATTGTCTAATGTATTTTTATTCAAGTTATTTTAAATGAATTGATATATGAATTAAGTCATAGATAAATTAATAGAAAAAAATATTGATTAATAAAGCTATTAGAACTGAGCGAAGTATGAAATATAGATAGGGGATTAATTTTTTGAAAGGTAAACGTTTATACACTGTTGGCGGAGTGGACGGGACTCGAACCCGCGACCCCCGGCGTGACAGGCCGGTATTCTAACCAACTGAACTACCACTCCTCCGAGTGTATAACAGTTTTGTCTTTTGACAGTATTAACTGAGGGCATGACAGACCGCTTATTTTAATCAATTTTAATCGTAGTGATAACGATTTAACACACTGTTGGCGGAGTGGACGGGACTCGAACCCGCGACCCCCGGCGTGACAGGCCGGTATTCTAACCAACTGAACTACCACTCCACGAGTGTGTTACAGTTATTTCTTTTCATATAAATGATTGGTGAAATAAACCAATAAGCTTTTATATAATACTGTTGGCGGAGTGGACGGGACTCGAACCCGCGACCCCCGGCGTGACAGGCCGGTATTCTAACCAACTGAACTACCACTCCACTGGAGTATTACAGTTCAAGCTTTTGATAATTATCTAACATCTAATTAAAGATGAGTTGGCGGAGTGGACGGGACTCGAACCCGCGACCCCCGGCGTGACAGGCCGGTATTCTAACCAACTGAACTACCACTCCACGTGATAATCATCAGTTCAACTTTAGATTTTGCTAGAAATAGTCACCAATACGAATTTATATAAAAAGTATTGGCGGAGTGGACGGGACTCGAACCCGCGACCCCCGGCGTGACAGGCCGGTATTCTAACCAACTGAACTACCACTCCAGCAAAATCAACGTTACATAATATGCAACTCCGTTGAGGCGCAGATAATACGGAGTTGCATGTACTGAGTCAATAACGAAAAACAAAAAAAACACAATATTTACAAGGTAAAAGGTCTAACTGCTCGTTTTATCGCCACAGCGTTTATTTTTTAACTTCACTTTCATCTATTTCTAATGGTTTTAGCTGATCTAAAGAAAGCGTGTTGAGTGATAAGTCACCCTCTGAGAGTAATTTCTTCTGTTTTCTTTTTAGTACAAAAAGGACGACTGCAATACTAATCGCGATTAACAGGATCAAGGCTAATACTATTATCCATAAATATTGAAAACTGCTACTTGTTTTTTCCTCTTGAATGTTTTGCTCTAGGGTGTCATCCGATATTGTCTCTGCTGTTGAGCTTGAGGTAACAACAGGTGTTGTTACTTCTTCTATAACAGGCTCTGGTTTAGCGAGCTCAAAATTATATTCAGGTAAGGAAAAGTTAACTTCTCGGCCATCAATCGTGTTGGCAAAAACCCTTCCTGAAAAGGTATATGAGGTATGCGGGAGCGGGATTTTTAACGAAAGTGTGTCATGAGCGATTGTTTCATCTGAAAAATGCACTAAAAGCTGCTCGCGTGTATTTAAGGTCGTGTTATTGATAATTCCTTCGACAATCACAGATTTAGGGGCAATCTCTGATGAATCGACTTTAAAAATAAAATTCGCATCATCACTTTTTTGATCAAGTTGCTCAACATGATAGGTCACTGGTTGCGGGAAAACGACTACATCGGCATTATAACCTCGAGTAAATATATTATTTTTAGTTTTAACATTTAGTAAGTAACGGCCCGGTGCTAAATCCATGAAAATATGTGTTGTTAGCTCCCCATCAAATGGCAGTGAGTCATAATACTCTCCATTATCTTGATAAAGGGATATTAAGTCCTGCTGATCATTTACTAGGGAAACTGTAAGTCGAGCGCTGCGCAAAAAGTCTTTGTCTGTCATTACCTTGCCTTCATTCATTAAGGAAGCATAGGTCGTCAGATACTCTTTTTGATAGACTTTTAGCGGTAATTTTTTAACATTTAAGGTTACTGGGCTTAATAATTGGATGCGGTTATCGCCATGTAACGTGGCTATCGCCTGCCAAGGTCCCGGTGTAGGGTTCTGAATGGTGATAATATCTTGGTTACGATTATTAACCCAAGCGACTTGGCTTTCTGGGTGGCGTTGAGAAAACCACTTACTGCCATCAGGTTTCACCAGTACGACCTTTTGAGGGTGTGCAGGATGATTTAATATAATAGTAACTTGTTCTGTTTTAGGATCTATTCTAAAACGGTTGTCTAATAATGATATGTCGTTAGGCGCATAAATAGTATGTGTCATTGCATTGAACGATGACAGCGCTAAGCATATAAAGACTATCCATTTACTATTGATTATCGCCATAAACAATTCCCTGATTTAGCTACTAAGTCTAATCGAGACTCATGCGCTGTTAACTCTTCTTGGTTCGCATGAATAACAGGTAGTGGTGATCGATGTTGGCGCATCCGGCGACCTGTATCATGACTACCTGATTCGTTATTCGCTAAATTAAGATCTTTTTGGCCACCTGACATTAACAGGTAAACATCCGCTAAGATCTCTGCATCTAATAATGCTCCGTGTAATACACGATGCTTGTTATCGATACCATAACGGTCACATAAAACATCTAAGTTGTTTCGCTTTCCAGGAAACATTTTCTTAGCCATCTCTAATGTATCGGTAATCGTTGATATTTCTGCAGTGGGTTGTGTCTTTTTATTTAAAAAACGAAACTCTTGATCCATAAAGCCAACATCGAAGGGAGCATTATGAATAACTAAGTCTGCCCCTTTGATAAAATCGATAAACTCATCTGCTATGTCTGCAAATCGTGGCTTATCATATAAAAATTCATCAGTGATGCCGTGTACTGCCATTGCCTCAGGATCAATTAACATATCAGGTTGTATATAAACATGATAATGCCGACCTGTTAAACGACGATTAATTACTTCAACACAGCCGATTTCAATAATGCGATGACCAACGTATATTTGGCCATCTTTGTTCATACCAGTGGTTTCAGTATCTAATACAACTTGTCGGGTGAGTTTACTTGTGTTCATAGCCATCTCTATTTATAGTTGTTGCGCAGTTTGCTCTGCATAACTCGCTAAGTATTATTGTACTAGTCTAACAAATTTATGTGATGGTAATAATGAAAAAAATCCAACTTTATACAGATGGTTCATGTCTTGGCAATCCTGGCCCAGGTGGTTACGGCGCTATTTTGATTTTTAATGAGCATCGCAAAGAGTTGTCTGAAGGTTATGCGAGAACTACCAATAACCGAATGGAGATGCTTGCTTGTGTAAAAGGACTAGAAAGTTTAACTGAAAAGTGCGAAGTTGATGTTACTACTGATAGCCAATACGTGCGTCAAGGGATCACACAATGGATCCACAATTGGAAAAAACGAGGCTGGAAAACAGCAGCTAAAGCGCCAGTTAAAAATGTTGACCTGTGGAAAGCATTAGATGCAGCTCAAGAAAAACACACGGTACATTGGCATTGGGTAAAAGGTCACTCTGGACATCCTGAAAATGAACGTTGTGATGATTTAGCTCGAGAAGCGGCGGAAGCAAACCCTATTCAAGTGGATCAAGGGTTTGACGGTTAAGACGATGTTTTCGAATGTGACTGTTTAGTGGCGACAGGACGGTTATTGATAATTGCTTTGTTAAATTTAAACCCTGTTTTTATGCGCGTCATAGGCGTGCACTGCTTTTTTGCTACAATAAAATAGATGCTACAAAAGGTTGATAGGTATTGTCGGCCTATTTTTTCTATCAATGATAAAATCGCATTTTTAGGTTGTGGAGAAATATAATCAAAGTGTTTTTTTTGTTTTATTTCAAAGCCTAGTAAATGCAACCAATCTATCACTCGGTTAGGTGCAAACAGGCGGGCAGTATGTTCGCTTTTTGAAGAAAGTAATGATCGGCAACCAAATAAGCTGTATGGATTAAAGCCACTAATAATTAATATGCCATCTAGCGTTAAGACTCTATCTATCTCTCTTAACAACTGGTGTGGGTCGCTAGAAAAGTCGAGCTCATGGACTAAAATACACAGGTCTATAGTCGCATCTTGAAAAGGTAAGTGGTGCAAGTCACTTCTTAAGCCGATATCCTGACCATCTTGCGCACAATTAATTTGATGGAGAATAGGGCATTTATTGGTCTTCAATTGTGTGCTTAAATGACCTAGCTTTAATAG
The DNA here is from genome assembly GCF_055808325.1 of Psychromonas sp. KJ10-5. Classification (NCBI taxonomy): domain Bacteria; kingdom Pseudomonadati; phylum Pseudomonadota; class Gammaproteobacteria; order Alteromonadales; family Psychromonadaceae; genus Psychromonas; species Psychromonas sp. KJ10-5. The sequence continues at coordinate 3,636,613 of NZ_CM147864.1, forward strand.
ATGATAGCCAAAGCTATGTGAAATAGCCTCATCTATCAAATGTTGTGTTTGTGCGTGTAAGTAACGCCCATTATTTAATTGTAACCAATCTGTTATGGGTGCTAAATTACGTGACGTTTTTGCTATTTTCATCTATTTTCACCCCCTAAACTGAAAGTTGAGACAAATTATGTTTACTGTATTAACTATACCTGCTTTTGATGACAACTATATTTGGCTTATTAAAGATAGTCAAAGCCAACGCTGTGTTGTTGTTGATCCCGGTGAAGCAGAGCCCGTATTAGCAATATTAGCGGCGCAGGATCTTTTTATTGAAGCAATTCTGATCACTCATCACCATCATGATCACACTGGTGGTGTCGCAGCATTAATAGCAGATAACCCTGGTATCAAAGTATTTAGCAAAGCGCCACTTTTTGAGGGAGCTACATTAGTTGACGACAATGACCAAGTTTCATTATTAGACGGCCGCTTAACCTTAAAAGTATGCCAAGTAGCAGGCCATACATTAGATCATATTGCCTACTTCAATGAACAAGTTCTATTTTGTGGAGATACTCTATTTTCAGGTGGTTGTGGGCGTGTTTTTGAAGGGACACATCAACAGATGTATCAAGCCTTATCGAGATTAAGCTCATTAAATGATAATACTAAAGTTTATTGTGCCCATGAATATACACAAAACAACCTGATTTTTGCGTTAGCTGTTGATCCAAATAACCAAGATTTATTAGCTTATATTAAGCAAGTTAGTAAATTACGCCAACAAGGGGTACCTACCATTCCAACGACGATTGCAAAGGAAAAACTTATAAATCCTTTTTTACGTTGTGAAGATCCTGCATTGTTAGCGAATGTGCAGAATATATTAGCCCAGCCAATAACTGCTGGAGAGGGATTATTCAAGGCTTTGCGTACTCACAAAGATCATTTTTGATTCAATAGAGAAAAGCACATAGAATACACGGCCTACTTTTTTGAAAATGGCTCAACAATGAAATTGTTTTTCTCTATATTTTTTACTTTTCTCCTGAGTGCTTGTCAAAGCACTTCATTACAAACAACTGCCCCTGTTGAGTTATCTAGCGAAGAAGTTTTAGATAACACTCAGATAGTAAGCAATAGCGGAGTGGTGAAACACGCTAATGTCACTAAAAATGTCGAAGTAGAGGTTCTTTTTGCTGAAAGACACTATGATAACCTTTGGCTTAAATTAGCAGAAGGTTTTGAATTTGAAGTGCCTGATAACCCTCGCATTACTGCACAGCGTGATTACTACTTAAAACATCCTGCATACCTACAGCGTGTATCAAAACGTGCTGAGCCTTTTCTGTGGTTGATCGTCGAGCAAATTGAAAATAACAACCTACCACTTGAAATTGCTTTATTACCTATTGTGGAAAGTGCCTTTGACCCTTTTGCTTATTCACCTGCTGGCGCATCAGGGTTATGGCAGTTTATGCCAACTTCAGGACAACGTTTTGGTTTACAACAAGATTGGTGGTACGACGGGCGAAGAGACGTTTATGCATCAACTCGTAGTGCTTTAAACTATATGCAAGTGCTACACAATTATTTAGGGAAGGATTGGTTATATGCCTTTGCTGCTTATAATTCTGGTGAAGGGCGAGTAGAAAGAGCCATTAGAAAAAATAAAAAAGCCGGTAAACCAACTGACTATTGGAGTCTGTCTTTACCTAAAGAAACGCAAAAATATGTACCTAAGTTCCTAGCGTTAGTGGATATTTTACGTAATCATGAAGCTTATGGTATAGAGCTACCACATATCCCTAATACTCAAGCCCTGACTTATGTCGATATCGAATCTCAGATGGATTTAGCTTACGCGGCTGAATTATCCGAACTGACGGTCTCTGAAATTCAATTATTGAACCCTGCATTTAATCATTGGGCAACTTCCCCTGAAGGACCACATCGTTTGTTACTCCCGACAGCGATCGCGGAGCAATTCTCAAACAAGCTAGCTAAAATAGATAAAAGCCAACGCATTCGTTGGGATCGTTACCTAGTGAGATCGGGGGATAGCTTGAGTGTCATTGCTCAAAGAAAACAAACAACAACACGTGTTTTAAAACAGATTAATGATTTAGATAGTTCATTTATTAAAGTTGGCCAAGCGTTATTAATACCGATTGCAACTAAAGAGCAGCAGCAGAATTTATCTTTACAAGCAGAACAGTATGAAAAAATAGCTGCAACAAGTGCGACAACCAATAAAAAGGTAATACATAAAGTAGTAGAGGGCGATACGCTTTGGGATATTAGTAAAGAGTATAAAGTAACCTCTATGCAAATTGCTAAGTGGAATGGTTTTAACGTTAAAAAAACATTACGTTTAGGAGAGAAGTTAACGATTTGGAAAGCTGTGCCGACTTTAGCTATTACGCAAGATAAGAATATTACCAGAAAAGTCACTTATCATGTGCGCTCGGGAGATTCTTTAGGTGGTATAGCACAGAAATTTAAAGTGAAAACAGCAGACTTAATTCGTTGGAATAAAATTAAAAATAGTAAGTACATTAAGATAGGTCAGCAGCTTCAAGTATATGTTGATGTTACTAAGTCTAATACTTAAAACCGGCTTTATATTATTATGAATAGTCAGTTCAAGCTAAGAGTTGTGCTTTACTCTGCATGGCACTTAGCGTGAATAACTCTAGTTTTATTAATGCTAAATATATTATTTCTAGATATATGAATAACCAGAAATAATAGCGGTACAGAAAAATTTAAGTCATGTTCGTCTATTAGGTTTTGTTTAGGCTATCTACGCTTTCAGAGACATTATGAGCAGCCAATTGAATGCCACTCATTGCCTGTTCAATATGGTGAACTTGCTGTCTCCCTTTCTCTGCAAGTTCAGATACTGCATTGATAGCTTGTTGCACATTTTGTGTTACTTCTTGGTTATTTGTGACTACATCTGATATCTCTTTGGTCGACTCTGTTGTACATGAAGCTAACTGCCTTACTTCATCTGCTACCACGGCAAAACCTCGACCTTGTTCACCTGCTCTAGCAGCTTCTATAGCTGCATTTAATGCTAATAAGTTGGTTTGGTCTGCGAGCATCGATGCATTTTTAACTAAAGCTTCATGTTCGGCATTATGTGTAATGTTACTAGCGAATTTAATTACTTTATTACTTTGATCTACGCTTAGGTTATAGGTGGCTTGAAGCCACAAATCATTGCTATTTTCACCTTTTCTGAGGAACTGCCCAGTTTTAAATTAATGTCGCTGTAAGCCTTCCCAAAATGTAGGGTTCTCTTGATAAAAAGTACCATCACAAAATATTTTATGATGCTGGCTTTGGATGCTAGGAAGTGGGTATTGTACGGCACTTAAACTTTTTCATTGGCTAAGTGTTAAAACAATGGGCTATTAATGGAAATGTATACTAGTGCATTACAAGCGTATTGAGGTGCATTTCATATTATTCATGTGCTTTTAAATGTGCATAGTTTAGCTTTAATGTATTTATTTGATTGAATAGTATAGTTTTTGATTAGCTATTTGTTCGTTAAATAAACTATTTTATTCGTATATTTGTATCACTTTAAAATAATCACTAACCAGTTTGGTAAGCGTCTTTGACTACTCCATATTAGATAATTCAAACTTTATAGCGGTAGTGTGTACTATCAAACGTTGCATTTTTTTTATCTTGGAAGCTATAATTGATTTTGTTTAATAACCTCATACTTTTTTTTGATGTAATTGTTTGAATTTATTGTGAGTATGGATGCATAGAAGAGAAGTCATAAATGGAATTTAGTCTCAGTTTACTAGAAGGGAACTGGTTAAAAAGCTGTGTGGAAATAGCATTAGCGATCATTATTCTTTTTAAAGTACCTATTCTACGTATTAGAATTAGTCTATTTGCTTGCGCTGTTATTTCTGTTATTTGGCATAGTTCAGTACCTGAGTCTATCTCTGCAGCGTCCTTTTCATGGAGTTTTCTATTATTAGAATCACTCCGATATTTGTCTTGGATCATCGTTTTACTTTATCTATTAATGCTCAGCAGGCAATCAAAGTTGCCTAATAGTTGGGCGTATAGTTTGTACACAGCTTTGACGATTATATTAGTCCTGTTTTTATATAATATAGATAACGAAGCGCTATTCCCTTCTCCTGTATTAGCGCTGTACCTTAAAATCCTATTAGGGTTATTTGGAGTGGTTATTTGTGAACAGTTGATTCGAGATGATCATTCTAGTCGCATGACCAAGTTAGTTGCTCTTGTTGCTTTTATTCTTTTTTCTTATGACATTATTGTTTTTTCGTTATTGTTGTTAAGCAGTGATTTACATGCTTCTTTATGGGAAACCAGAACGGTTATTAGCTCGGTTACTTCATTAATCTTAGCGTTAAGTATTATATTTTATGCGAATCAATTAAAAGAGCGCAGCCGTTTCAAGCTTTCTAATAGCGTGATTATTTTCAATACAAGCTTAACTGTGGTCGGTGGCTTTTTAATTGCGATTGCTTTACTTGCCTCTGCCTTTGATTATTTTGAAATTAGTTGGTTAAGTGCATCAAAAGTAATTTTATATGTACTCGCAGTGTTCTTGCTGATTGCCTTATCCTTGTCTGAAAAAATAAGAGATAGCTTTGTTGTGTGGACAAGTAAACATTTCTTTGCACATAAATATGATTATAAAAAACAGTGGATTCAACTTGATTCATTACTATCCAAACAGCACAAAAATCAAAACTGTTATGATATTTCGCTTAATGCATTAAAAACCATATTTCATTGTAATGCTGGTGGTATTTGGGTGAAAGGGCAGCAATTTTATACCTCTGTCGCCACACAAAACCTGAACTTCTCAGGAAGTTTTCCTATTGAGTCACACCATAGTGATTTGATACAAAAGCTAGAAGAAGAGGAGTGGATTTTTCAAGCAAGCGAATACGCCAATAAATACGATGCTCAATATAACTCTTATTTACCTGAGTGGGTGCCTAATATTGAAGGGATATGGATAATACTACCTCTTAATAGTGCATCCGGTTTAATCGGTTTTGCTGTATTGTGTAAAAGTAATTTGAATGAAAAAGAAAAATTAACGTGGGAAGATCTTGATTTGCTTAAGTTAACCGGCCGCCAAATTGCCAGTTATATTAGTCAAGAGCAAGCATCTGAGAAGCTAATCCAAAATCAGCAATTTGACATGTTTAATAAAATATCTGCTTTTGCTATTCATGATATTAAAAATTTAATTGCTCAACAGGGGTTAGTTGTAAAAAATGCGGAAAAATATAAACATCATCCAGAGTTTATTGATGATGTTATTGCAACTATTGCAAATTCGGTGAATAAAATGGATCAGCTCCTTAAAAAAATAAAGGGAGAAGTTGAGTCAAAAACTATTAATTTACATGAATTGCTTAAACAAGCTGTAAAGATGAATATGAACGGATTGCCAAGTCCTGTTTTTACTTCTGATTGCGATAGTGCTTTTATTAATGGGGATAATGATAAGTTATTAATGGCTATTAATCATTTAATCAAAAATGCTCAAGATGCCACGGCTGATGATGGAACGCTGACTTTACATCTACGTAGTCATGATGATCAAATTTGGATAGATATTACTGATACTGGTATTGGAATGGACCAAGCGTTTATTAAAAATGAGCTGTTTCAGCCATTTAACAGCACCAAAGAAAATGAAGGGATGGGCATTGGCGCCTTTCAAATTCGTGAAATTATCCATGGCTTAAATGGTGAATTAATTGTTGAAAGCACGCCTCAGATAGGGAGTAAATTTTCAATATATTTACCCATGCTAAGTTAATTAACAATTTTCAAAACAGTTATCATAGATGGAATGTTAAAGTGCGAGGGAGTAGCCATTAGATTAATGTTTTACTCTTAATATAATGTTTATTAGTTAAATTTTAAAAGAGAGATGGATATGAAAAATTACCTTATAGCACTGTGTTGTGCCGTGATTATTTCTGGATGTGCAAAGACAGAAGTGTTGAGTGAAGCACCTTATGCTGATCGAGTGAAGTTTTCTGAATATAAAATAGGGAACAATGATCAGTTACTAGTAAGTGTATGGAAAAATACAGAGTTATCAATCAGTGTACCAGTACGTCCTGATGGTAAAATTTCAATGCCGTTAGTCGGTGATGCACAAGCACAGGGGTTAACACCTGAAGCATTGGCGACAGAACTCGCTGATAAGCTAAGTAAATATATCCGAGCGCCTAATGTTACTGTGGTTGTACAAGCTGCAAACAGTGCGTCTTACTCAAGTCGAGTGCGCATTACTGGTGCTGTGAATGCGCCATTATCTATTCCTTATTACACCGATCTTAACGTATTAGATCTAGTGTTAGAGGCGGGTGGATTAACTGAATTTGCTAATGCAGATGAATCGATTTTATACAGAAAAACTCCCGAGGGTATTAAGCCTTACCATGTCAATGTTGAGGATATCTTATATCGTGGAATATTAGAGACCAATTACACGTTACGTCCATCTGATATTTTAATTATACCTGAGAGTGTGTTTTAACAATGGATATTACTGAGATCTTTAAGTACGCCGCAGTTGTTTGGCGTGAAATGTGTCAGCGGAAATTTAAGGTGGCTTTTGTGGTCACCTTGATTAGTTTTACGATTATGTTTGTCGGCATACTGCGACCACCAAGCTACTCTAGCTCTATTACTATTTTTGCCGATAACCAAAATATTATTAAGCCCTTATTGGGGTCTAAAGCATCGGTCACTGAGCTTAAGCAGAATCGAAGTAATCAAGTACGAGATATTATTTACTCTCCTCGTATTTTGTCTCAGGTAGTTGATAGTGTGTATGGTGAAGATGCTTTTCCAACACCGTTATCGAAAGATATTAAAATTAGCCAAGTACGTAAAAATCTGACTATCGAAGGACGTTCAGGTAACTATATTCAAGTGTCTTATAAAGACGATAGTGCAGATAAGACTTTTGAAATATTAAATAAAGTCGTTTCTGTGTTTATTGAAGATAGCGCAGATACAAAGCGTGAAGAGAGTCGAAGTGCATTCAACTTTATTGATCAACAAGCTGCTTCTTATAAATCATTGCTATTAAATGCCGAAGAAAAGCTTAAAAGTTTTCAATCGAATAATTTTGATGGCACTGAAGATGAAGTAAATAGCCGTATTGCTAGTTTACGTGCCTCTATTGAAGAGATGAATATTCAAATTCAAGAGAGTAATACACGTGTAGGTAGCCTAAGACGACAGCTCTCAAGAGAAAGTAAATATGCCGATAATAATTATGAAAGTGCTGTTTACAATAGTCAGTTAAGAGAATTAAAAAAGCAAAAAGCGGCCTTACAGGTTAACTATGAAGATAGTTATCCTGCGATTATTGATATCAATTATCAAATTAATGATTTGGAAAAAGTAATTTCTGAAATTGGCACTAAAGAGAGTGCAGAGAGTACTGTGAGTGGAGATTTTAATCCCTTATATGAAGAGTTAAGAAGCTTACTATCTGCTGCTCAAGTTGAGAATCGTACGCTAGTAAATCGATTAAAAGCCTTTAATCGGCTATTAGATGAATCTTACGAACGTCGTAAACGTATCGCTAATAATAAAGCTGAATTGTCAGAGTTAACACGTGATTACAGTGTTTTCCAGGAACAATATGAAGAGATGTTAACTAAAAAAGAAAAAGCACGAATTTCAATGGTGCTTGATATCCAAGGTCAGGGAGTGAACTACAAACTACAAGAAGCTGCAGCGTACCCAAATAAACCTATTGGTGCTCGTTTTATTCACTTTTTCATTGCCGGACCACTGGTTGCATTGTTAGTTATTATTGGTGTTTTTGTCGCTAAAATTCTAGTTGATTCAAAAATCAGGTTCTCATCAGAAATTAAAAATATCGAAGGCACTATGTTATTGGCGAGCATTCCGCATGCGACTTGCCGTTCTGAAAGTAAAACACGCCGTTTACATAATACCTTTTTATTACTTTATTATATTGTCTGTATGTCTGGTTATGTTGCCATTGCGCTTGCCTTTAAATATGGCGCCTCGTTAGACAACATTATTAGATTAGGAGCGTTTTAATATGTCTGTATCTGAAACTTCTTCGACGAATACAACTGCATTGCAAAATAATGATGCTTTGATGCCTGATTCGGTTAATACCAACCAGATAGCAGAGATGGCAGAAGCACCTTTATTATCTGCAAAAGAACTTGATCAATTAAAAATTATTTACCCTGGTTTAGACGATTACAAAACTTTGAATGCATACCGAGAGTTACGTACCAATCTATTTAATAAAATGCAGCATAATAATTTTATTTGTATGGTGACGGGCATATCTCAACAATCAGGGACAAGTCATGTCAGCATGAACTTAGCAACCAGTATTGCCTTAGACCAAGGTAAAACCGCATTAGTGATCGATTGTAATATCTATAAACCACGTATTGCTTCTTACCTCAAGGAGAAGCCGACTTTAGGTTTAACTAACTTTTTAGCAAGGGATACTGATGCGATTACGGACATTATTTATCCGTCAGGCATTCCTAGAGTTCGCGTTATCCCTGTAGGTAATAATACGATTCATGCGGCAGAGCTTTTTTCATCTAATAAAATGCAAAACTTTATTAACTCAGTTAAAAACCGTTATCCAGATCGGTTCATTATTATTGATACGCCGCCTATTGGTTTATATGCAGAAACACAGATATTAGCGTCTATTTGTGATACCGCATTATTGGTTGTTGGATATGGACAATCTAATTCATCGCAAGTCGAGGCGGGCATTGATGCACTAGGAAAAGATAAATTAGCAGGGGTCGTTCTTAATAATCAGTAATACTTATTTGAAATGTTTATGAAAAGCTTAAAGATAATAGTGTAAAGCATGACATGGGTAGCAGTAATACGTAATCCTGAATATTAAATTATTAAGCGCTACGTGTTTATTAATCTGCATAACGAAAATGAGTCATTACAAGGTTTAATATAGGCAGTGTGTGAATATGAAACTAAAAAAATGCTATCTGAGGTTGTTCGAAATGGGATGTTTGGGTTTATTACCAAGCATCGCGTTAGCAAATGATTTACCTAGCTCTGTTAGTGAGAGTTATGTGTCATTTGGGTTATCACACACACAAAGTGATAATATCACTCAATCCAACAGTAATAAGCAATCTGGCTATGAACAACAAGCAGATCTAGGGGTAGGTTATTTTAACCAAACAGCAACTAATCGCACTGCATTAGATTATTCTGCTTATTACACAACCTATAGTGAAGATAGCTTAGACAATGAAGGTGATGTCTCAGGTAGCTTAAGTATCAGCCAGCAGCTTTTTAGTAAAAACCTAACACTCAATTTAACGCACTTTAGGCGCTCTTATTTATTGGATGAAGCCGGACTTGATGTTCCTGAAAACACAGGAGACAGAGACGTCTTCACCATTAATCCTGTTTGGGTTATTCCTTACTCATCAAGAGCGGGTATAGAGCTTGATTATGATTTTACTGCAACTCGCTACACTGACGATGATGATCAAGACACTAATCGCCATGGTGTTGGAGTAACTTGGTATAATGAGTTATCAGCAAAAGCTCGTTTAGAAGTTGCAACGGATGTTAATAAAGTAGAGTATCTTTCTTCGAATTTTGATTACACACAAACTAATGTTAATGCTTCTATTGACGGTAAACTGCGTGAAGGCTTATATCTGGTGCAATTAGGTTATAGCCACCTAACTTCTGATCAAGGGGACGAAGGAGGGGCTATTTTCAAGTTATCTTATAGTTACCAATTTAGTCGACAAAGCCTTTCGTTAACTGCACAAAGAGAATTAAGCGATTCATCATTGGGCTCCGGTAATGATGTATTAGATAACAGTGATGAAAGTGCTAGTGATGATGCAGAAATTCAATGGGTAGATAGAGTTGACTTACAACATCAGTTCTTTATTACAAACCGCCTAAGTAATAGTAATACTTTGTACTATCAGCAAGAAACTGAAATTGTCAGCGATGATGTCGAACCGCGTTGGGGAGCTTCTACTTATTTTAGCTTACAAACGACTAAAAAAATGAATACGTTTTTATCAGTTGGTTATAGTGAATCAACAGTGAATACTAATTTCGATAAACAAGCGGCTAACGCGACTCTTGGCAGTAGCTATGCCTTCCGCCCTCATTTAAGTTTTTCTTTACAAGCTAATTATTATAAACAGTCTGTAGAGAACGAATCCAATAGCTATGATGAGATGCAATATACCGCGAGTGTCGAGTTTAAATATTAAGGATTGAAGATTGAAAAATAATAAAGCAGATGCATTATTAATTGTTGAAGATGATTTGGGGTTGCAAACTCAACTGAAGTGGCACTTTGCGGACTACAATGTCATTACCGCAGCTAACCAGAAAGAAGCAATTTCTGCGATACGATTGCATGAGCCAAAAGTAATGATTCAAGATCTAGGGTTACCGCCAGATGAAGATGGGGTAACGGAAGGCTTTGAGCTACTGCAACAAGCATTACATTTAAGTCCACACATGAAAATTATTGTCATGACAGGGAATGAAGGTAACGAACATGCAATGCAAGCGGTTAAATTAGGATCATATGACTTTTATGCTAAGCCTGTCGACCCTGATACCTTGGACTTAATCGTTCAACGTGCATTTCATATCTATCATCTTGAAGAGAAAAATAGGCAATTAAACAATCAACAGGAGTCGATGTTGAATGGTTTGATTGCTAGTGATACTAAGATGTTAAAAATCTGCAATATGGTGGAAAAAATAGCACCAACAGATGCCTCTTGCTTATTAATCGGTGAAAGTGGTACTGGTAAAGAGGTGATTGCGAATTCATTGCATCAATTAAGTTTACGCAAAGATAATAAAATGGTCGCGATTAACTGTGCAGCCATTCCTGAAAACCTTATCGAAAGTGAATTATTTGGTTATGAAAAAGGGGCATTTACTGGCGCAGTAAAAAGTACTGTCGGTAAAATAGAATTAGCGCATAAAGGTACACTATTTTTAGATGAAATCGGTGATATGCCACTTCATTTACAAGCTAAGTTATTGCGTTTTTTACAAGAGCGAGTGATTGAGCGTGTTGGTGGAAGGAAACAGATAGATATCGATACGCGTATTATTTGTGCAACACATAAAGACCTCGATAAATTAGTGGAGACCGGTGAGTTTAGAGAAGATCTTTATTACCGTATTGCTGAAATACAAATCGATATCCCCCCTTTAAGAGAGCGTGGCTCAGATAAGTTATTATTAGCGAAGTACCTATTAAATAAATATGTAAAAAAACAAAAACTACAAATTATCGGGTTTTCAGAGGATGCCGTTAATGGTATTGAAAATCACACTTGGCCGGGCAATGTACGCGAAATGGAAAATAAAATTAAGCGTGCAGCAATCATGTGCGATCTTAAATATATCAGTGCGTTAGATTTAGGGTTAGCGAATGAAGAAGTTGCGCCGCTAAACCTCAAAGAGATTCGACGAAATGCAGAAGTGAATGCATTAAAACAAGCATTAATTGCCTCTGATCATAATATCAGCGCAGCCGCTAAATCATTAGGCATCACAAGACCAACCTTGTATGACCTAATGAAAAAATACGATATGCAATAATTATAAAGCTAGTTCAGCTACCTTTTATAAGGGAAGAAAATGAAAAAATCATCTACCGTCATGTTTAGTTCGTTAGTATTAGCCAGTAGTTTATTTATTACTGCATGTAATGACGACTCTAACGCTGAAAATGTTGCTGAATTGGCTCAATATAGTCAACAAGGCAAAACCTATCTAGAACAAAGTCAATTCAAAGCAGCAATTAATTCCGCAAGTAATGCTGTTCTCCTTTACCCTGATCATCAAGATGGCTATGTTATCTTAGCAAAAGTTTATAATAAGCTTGGACAGTCTAATCAAGCGCTTGAGGTTCTAAACCGTTACCAGGGGCAAAAAGATGCTGATTTCTATTTATTATTATTAGAGTCTTACCAACGCACTAAGAAAGTTATTTCAGCAAATAAGCTGATTGAGCAACAATCTGAGCTATTGTCTTCAAAGGGAAATAGCTTCAAATTATTACAGGCGAAGTTGTTATTATTAGAAAATAAACCTGAGCAAGCATTATTAAGCTTTACTGAGCTACAACAGCAAGCAGGTTTTGAAAGTGATGGTTTCATCGGTGAGGCAAGGATTGCCGCGGGTAATAATGACAAAGAAGCCGCTTTAACACTGTTAGAAAAAGCGATAATGAATGAGCCTAAAAATACTGAAGCCTTAATGTTAAAAGGCTTTTTATTACTTGAGAAAGGTCAAATAGAGCAAGCTGAAAGCACACTGTCTTTTGCATTAAGTGAATTACCTTCATCGGATATATTTACGCCAGAGCGAATTAATATTCTTAAGGCGTTAACATCGATTTTAACTTCACAAGGTCGCAGCTCAGAAGCGCTATTATACTCTCGTATTTTAAGTGATGAATTCCCTACAGCCACAACGATCAATGAGTATTATGTTTCAGCGCAAGAATATTACAAAAGAAAGCAGTTAGGTGAAGCAAAAGAAGCTTTACAAAAAATATTAGAAATAGACCCTAAAAATAAAAAAGCATCTACTATGCTTGGTGTTATTTTATATACGGAAGGGGATATTAATGGCGCAGAAAAATACTTATCTGGCATGATTGATCCTGAAGTTAACACGCCTCAATTAACCCAAATCTATGCAATGACTCAACTTAAGCTTAATCAAAGCCATGACGTTTTAGATATTTTGGATGGCGTTATTGAGTATGAGGAGCGTTTAGATACATTGACCTTATATGCGATTGCCGCGATTGCTGAAAAGCAATTTGATAAAGCAGATATAGCGATTGCGCGTATCAAAAAACTATTTCCAGATTCACCTAAACTGACTTTAATAGAAAGCAGTTATTTGAATGAGAAATCTCCAGACAAAGAGCAAGAAGTACTAGACTTATTGGCCGCTGGTTTAGCTAAAAATAGCTCAGACCTTTCGTTGCAAACGGTTTATTTAAAAAAACTAATCGCAATGCAACGTTTGGAAGAAGCGGATCGTTTTATTGCTAATGAAGTCAATAAACCTGGAGAAGCAGTAGGGACTCGTTTATTAATTGCCAATTATTATTTATACAGAAATCAATATGCTTTAGCTGAGCAATCATTTAATCAGACCCTCAAAATTTCTGATAATGTTCAAGCATATTATGGGTTAGCGCAAAGTAAACAGCTACAGCAAGACTGGTCATCAGCATTTACCTATTATAATCAAATTATAGATTTGTATCCTGAGCAAATTAAAGCTTATTACGGGGCTGTTATTAGCACTCAACAGCAAAACAAAGATCCACTTAATATGGAAGAAAGCTTATCAAATAAGCATAATCCAAGTGTATTGGCACTTGTGTTAGCTGATTATCAGTTTCAGAAAAAGCAATTTTCTCAGGCTGATAAAATGATTAAGAAAGCAGTTAATCTCCCCGTAGAGCTGGTGGATAAAGGTGATACATTACAACAGCAAATCAGTAACCAAAGAATTATTGCGGCAATCCGATCTAAGGATTATACCAGTGCAAGAGAATTAACTCTGGCACAGTTGCAATTGACTCCTACAAAACCAATCTTTTTAATGAGATTAGCTGCGATTGAGACCTTATCAGGTCAATATGCAGAAGCAGATAAAGTATTGAAACAAGTAGAGGTTATTTTACCTCATAATCCCCAAGTTGTGGTATTGAAAGCTCAGTTGGCTATGACCCAAAAAGATGACACAACAGCAATACAGTTATTAACAGACGAATGGAACAAAAATAATAATGACGAAATTGCCGTTGAGCTCTATAAAATTTATCAGCAGTCCGATAAAAGTAAAGCTGAAGCATTTTTAAGTAAATGGTTAGTTGCTGCGCCTTCTAGCTTATATGCAAATTTAAACAACGGCATGTTATTACAAGCCAAGGGTGAAAACGAAGCTGCTATTCAGGCTTATGAAAAGGTCTTGAGTGTGTCGCCTAATGAACTAAGGAGCTTAAATAATGCTGCATGGTTATACTCATTAGAGAAAAATCCTAAAGCAGAAGTATTAGCTGCTAAAGCCTATGAAGTTGCACCGAATAACCCTGCTGTTTTAGATACCTATGGTTGGATTCTGTATCAGTCTGGAAAAACTGCTGAAGCTAGGCCGTTAATTAAGAAAGCGTTAACGTTACTACCCGATAATGTTGAAATTCAAAAACATTGGCAGGAAGTGTCAGAGTAAGCGTTATCTAAATAGATTAGTTGTAGCATTTAGACCAGTGTTTATTAGTTAAACACTGGTTTTTTAATTCTACCTTTTTAACCCTGTATTCTATTTGGCATTAAGTGCCTAAAGTTTTGAAAGGTTTTGCACTGAAGATGTGGGTTATTATTCAAAAACTGATCTAGTTTAGTTAATGAATAAGGGGCAAGGCTCTTAGGATGGCCCATAATATTGAAGATAGCACCAGCGTTTTGTTTATGATGTGACTTTAGTGCGGCTTCTAGCTGTCCTGCTTTAGCGCCATCAATCATTACCGGACCATAGGTCGTTTTAGTTAGCCTCTCTATATAATATTGTTTATTGGCTACCATCGCCTGGCCATTGCCAAAGCTTTTAAATTTTTTACTTGAAACCTTCTTATGGAAGGCAAGTTTCCAAAAAAATAAAGGCGATGTTTTGAAAGCACTTATAGGTATTTCTAGAAACTGCCCTTGAGTATCGGGCTTTAAAGGATCTGTCGAGAAAGTCCAATAAGGTTGTTGCGGCATATTAGTGAAATCAAAATAGCGTGTAGGATCCGATGAGTAACCTTGATTAAACAAGGTGCTGTCCAGCCAAATACCATTGTCTGATAAGGCTTTAGATAGTGTATCAAAGGGTTGTAAACACCACCCTCCTGCACGATATGCAAATATCGGTTGTAAAGTACAGGTGGTGAGCTCTGCTTTATAGCTACGTACAATCTCGTTTATTTCTGAGTCAGAGAAGTCATGTAATCGATACCTGCTGGTATCAATATGCCAGCCATCTTGGTCGTAGGTAGTATCTACCCAATGGGGGTGGATATGAAGCTGTATATCATGACCCGCTTTGGAGAGTGTTAATAATTGTTGCTTAATATCACGGTATTGTTTTGCTAATTCAGGGAAACTGTCTGCATATTCTTTTAATTTAACTAAAAAGCCAGCATCTACAAAAAGGCAAACACGACTATTATATTTATTTAATAGGGTAATCAGTTTATTGGTAGGCGTAATCATACAGTCTTCTATAGAGCCTGTATTTTTTCCAAAAAAAAGCTCATAATCTAGGCTTATTAAGTAATCTGTTTTTTTCATTTTTTCCTTTCCTGTTCAATTAGTTAATACCTAATAAGGCTAGTTTTTTATCTTTTTATTGTAAAAAAATGTTATTAAATTCCGTTAAGATTTACAACACAAAAAACTACTGTTATGTTTGATAAAATAAGCCATCATAAAAGCTAAGGAGAGGCTAGGTGAAAGAAGAGTATTCCTCGTCAAGTGAACCTTTCAACCGATACCATTTAAAAGAACCTACCATTACAATGTTTGGTATTGATATACACCCATTAAAAATGTCTCAAACATTAGATGTTGTACATGAATGTATCACTTCTAGGCAATCATTACATATAGGCATGCTTAATGCGGCTAAGATTGTCAATATGCAAAAAAATCCAGCCTTAAGAGAGAGCGTTACTTCTTCTAATTTGATTTTGGCGGATGGAAGTGCAGTCGTGACAGCAAGTAAAGTTCTTAATAAAAGGTTGCCTGAACGTGTTGCAGGGATCGATTTAATGTATGGCATTATGGAACGAGGTAATAAATCAGATTATCGAGTTTTTTGCTTAGGGGCAACAGAGGCTGTCTCAGAAGAAATTGAGCGACAAATCACTAAGCATTACCCTGGTCTTGTTATTGCAGGACGTCAAAATGGTTATTTCTCAGACGAACAACAACAGCAAGTAGCAGAAAATATTGCGCAAGCTAAGGCTGATGTTCTCTTTGTCGCAATCACTTCTCCTAAGAAAGAACAGTTTATGGCCAAGTGGGGGGAAGTAATGCGAGTACCTGTCGTGCATGGCGTTGGTGGTTCATTCGATGTGTTTGCTGGAAAAGTAAAGCGTGCGCCTTTAATTTGGCAGAAAATGGGAATGGAGTGGTTTTATCGTGTATTACAAGAACCTAAGCGTTTATGGAAACGTTATTTAATCACTAATACTTTGTTTATTTGGATGTTAATAAAAGAGCTTTTAAAGCCCGTTAAATCATAAAGAAAATAGATGACAATTAAAAAACAAAAACTAGTTTATCTTGCTGCTGCTAGCCATTCAGGCTCAACTATGACGGCTATGCTATTAGGAGCCCACCCTGACTTATGCAGTGTTGGTGAATTAAAGGCGGTAAATTTAGGCGATAAAAATAGTTATTTATGCTCTTGTAAAACGCTGGTGGGGGAGTGCGGGTTTTGGCAAGGCGTGACTCAGAAAATGGCGGATAAAGGCCATGATTTTTGTATTTCTGAGGCTGGAACAGATATTCGCACTGGCGCGACTCCTTACGTATTACGCTTATTAAAACCTTTAGTGCGTTCGCCTTTGATGGAGTTAGTTCGTGATACCTTGCTTTGTTGCTCTCCAGTTTGGCGTAAAAGTCTACCTTTGCTGCAAAAACGCAATGCTGATTATGCACGTTCAATCTCTGAGCAAGCAGGTGTGGATATTGTCGTTGACTCTTCAAAAATTGGTATTCGGTTGAAGTATTTATTAAAGAACCCTGATTTAGACGTTAAAGTAATTTGGGTTGTCCGCGATGGCCGAGGTGTTTCTTTAGCCTATAAAAAACCTTCAGAATTTGCCGATGCTAAAAATCCAAAGTTACGTGGCGGTGGTGCAGGAAAAACACAAGAGCAAGGAAGAGGAATTGAAGTTGGTGCTCATGAATGGGTGCGTTGTAATCAAGAGGCGGAAGCCGTATTAGCGACCATGCCTAAACAGAATTGGATACAAGTGCACTACGAAGATATTTGTAATAACACTGAGCAAACCCTAGATACTTTGTTTGAGTTTATCGGTGTAGACCCTGCTAAAAAACGCTTAGATTTTAAAACTGTTGAGCATCATGTCGTCGGTAACGGTATGCGCTTGGATGATTCAGAAGTCATCCAGCTAGATGATCGTTGGAAAACTTTATTGAGTGAAGGTGAGTTACAAACATATTATCAAGTCACCGGTGATTATCATCGCCATCTTGGTTATGTGGAATAAAGTAAAATGACAGATAAAGTTGAACAACAAAAAATTGATTTAACCGGGCAAGACCGTTTTGCATGGAATTTGATGGTGAGTTGGATCAGCCAACTAGTGCTGATTTTCTCTGGCTTTATTGTGCCGCGTTTGGTGGATGATAAAGTGGGACAAGCGGCTTTAGGTATATGGGATTTTGGTTGGTCATTTGTCAGCTATTTAAGCTTGGTTGGTCTCGGCATGGGGGCTTGCTTCAATCGCTATGTTGCCAAGCATAGAGGTGCAGGTGAACTGACCTTACTTAATTATGTTGCTAATTCAGCCTTATTTGTTCAGTTAATATTTGCTGCTGTGGCAATGTCGGTTACCGTTTTATTTTACCTATTACTACCACCTTATTTTGGCGAAAACCTTGCTGAGAATACTCATACGGCTCAGTTAGTTATTCTTTTTTTAGGTGCAGGAGTTGCTTTTCAAATGGCTTCTGGTTCGGCAAGTGGATTATTAACCGGTTACCATCGGTGGGATATACATAATGCACTGCATGCAGGCGATAGTATATTATCTATTGTCTTAATGGTATTTGCTCTTTATTTCACTGATTTGAATGTTGCTGGAATGGCAATTGGCTACTTGATTTCAACTATTATTTTCCAATCACTTAGATTTGTATTTGTTAATAAAATCTGCAAGGAATTTAAGTTTAATTTAAAGATGGCGAACTGGAAAACAACTAAAATGTTATTAAAGTTTGGCATTAAAAGTATGCTATCTAATGTTCCTCCTATCATTTTGTTACAGACGATCAGTGTGATGTTGGTGAGTTCTATTGGCCCTGCTGCGCTTGCAATTTTTGCTCGCCCTATGGCGTTAACTAAGCAAATCAAAACATTCATGACTAAGTTTACTTTGATGCTGACTCCTACAACAGGTTCCATGCAGGGGGCTGGAGATGCGCAAGCAATTCAGGCGTTGTTCATTAATACCACCAAATTAAGCTTTGCTTTTGCTTTGCCTACTTTAGGTTTGTTGTTCATCTATGGTGATATTGTTCTGCATTATTGGATGGGGCCTGAATATGCACTTTGGCCATTAGTAATGATTTTAGCCATTGGCCAGCTACTTCCAATGGGGCAAGATACTTCGATTCGTATATTAATGGGCATGAATCAACATGGCCGTATTTCACTTTTTGCTTTTGTTGCGATTTTTGTATTATTTGGGATAGGGCTTTTATTCACGGGTGTTAAGCAGTGGGAATTAACTACAGCCGCACTATTGTTTGTTATTCCAATGAATATTGTCTATGGCATTATTGTACCTATTTATGCATGTAACGAGCTTAAGCTTTCTTTAAAAACCTATATTTTCAATAGTTTACTTAAGCCATTTCTTTATATTATTCCTTTTTTTACCCTGCTTTCTTTATCTCGCAATGAATATAATCAAGGTGAGTGGTTAAATGCTTGGTTGTTTTTTGGTTGTGCAGGTGTTGTTACCTTAACTATTTACTTCTATTACTTAGTACCAATGAAGCTACGAAAAAAGTGTTTATCTCGATTTAAGTTGCAATCACTATGAAGAAGAAAAATACGGTTAGCCTAAGAAAATATCCATACCCTTACCAAGCAATGCTTGCTATTTGTAGTGATCTTGATGAAACACCTAACAAAGAAATTTATTTTGAAACGGCAAAGTACTTAAATACAACTGAACAAACGTCTTTAGGAAAAGGGGTTGGCTTAGAGGTTGGTAATACGATCTATTTTGATATGCCAAGCCATAATTTTTCTTATACAAATACTGATGATGATGGAAGGGGCAAAATTCATCAATTAATTGAGTCTGGCCATATTGACTGCCTACACTCATTTGGTGACTTTGTTGATGACAGAGTATCAATTGAAAAGTATTGGAATACTATTCAATCAGGAAAACGAAAAATTGAGGTATGGGTAGACCATGCACAAGCCCCAACTAATTTGGATAATGACATTATGCAAGGTCGCGGTGCTGAGCAAGGTACCACAGCTTATCATAGTGACCTTACAGTACAGTCTGGTGGTCTGCCTTTTATTTGGAAAGGTCGGGTGACGAGTTGTGTTGCGCAAAATGCAAAACGCAGTTATCAAAGTTTATTTAACAAGCTGAAAATTAAAGCATCTATTAAAACCATTGCATTAGAGTTTATTAAAGGTTGGCTGGCTCGATTTGGAAACCAAAAATATGCAATGCATAAAGCTAACAAAGTACTACGTAAAGCAACATTAATAGACGGTACTGAAGTTATTGAATTTATGCGTTGTAACCCAGCATGGGGGGGGGTCTCTTGTTTCGATCAAGCACGTGGTATTCATCATGTATTAACTAAAGAGATGTTAGATACCTTGGTGCAGAATGAAGGTTGTAGTGTTCTATATAGCCATTTAGGTAAAGTGCACTCTACCGAAGAACCGTTCACTGAAGAAACGAGGCAAGCCTTTGAGTTACTAGCTGAGTATCAAGGTAACCAAAAAATATTAACTACCACTACTCGCCGTTTATTAGGCTATAACCGTACAGTTGAAGAATTGGATTTCTCTGTTAAACATATAGGTGAAGAAACCCATATCTATCTTACTACAGATTACAGCGGCGAGGATATTCAAGGTCTGACTTGGTATGTGGAAAATCCTGATTTAACCCTACTATATATTAATGGCGTAAAGTGTCATCGTATAATCATTAATGACAAGGATGATTCGGGACTAGTTAGTATTTCAATCGGATGGGAGCGATTAGTCTTTCCTAAAATGGATAATTAAAAATGCTTGATAAGAAAGTTAATCTTCTTCGGAACTGTTATCGTTGGTTATTAAGGATAATGCTTATTTTGCATTATTTAATATTAAAGTTATTTAAGTTAATACCTCATAAGACTAAAAAAACTAAGCAATTAACTATATTAGCGACAGGCACTTTTTATTCTGACCATTGGTTAATGACTCATTTACACCCTATGGCTAATGCTGATAAGTGTAAGCATTTATTGATGGTGGCATCTACTTCTGTACCAAATATAGATAAAGTTTCTGGACAGTATGCTCCGCGCTGGTTAAGTAAAATATTCGGACAGGTAGGTGCTCGTTTGCTCTTTTTTACATGGGTAGCGATCACTAAAAGGCCTGATGTTTTAGTAGGGTTTCACCTTTTACTTAATGGTTTGTTTGTTGTGGTGTTAGCGAAACTGATTGGTGCTAAATCTGTCTACATTTGTGGTGGTGGGCCAAGAGAAGTTGTTGGAGGTGGGGTTAACACTGAAAATAGAATTTTTAACAAAATTGGACAGCCTGATGACTTTATAGAAAAAATGTTAGTTAAGTCAGTAAATGAAATGGATCTTGTCGTGTCTATGGGAACATCTGCTATTCGTTATTTTAAAGATAAAGGTGTCTCGACAAACTTTGAAATTGTGCCTGGCGGGTTCGATGATTCTGTATTTTGCCCTAGGCCTGAAATAAAAAAACAATATGATTTAATTTTAATAGGTCGTTTGTCTGAAGTAAAAAGAATCGATCGGTTTTTGGAGTCGATACAAATTGCGAAAAAACAACTTCCTCATTTAAATGCGGTAATTGTCGGTGATGGTCCAGATAAAGAAAAATTACAAAAGCTGGCTATCGAGTTAGGTATTGCTGATGATGTATATTTTGCAGGGTGGCAAAATAATGTCGAATATTGGCTTCAGCAATCTCGCTGTTTTGTGTTGACCTCAGATTCCGAAGGTTTATCGCAGGCACTTATTCAGGCAATGATGTGTGGGATCCCTGCCATTAACTCTGATGTTGGCGATTTAAGTGATTTAATTAAAGAAGATAAAAATGGTTATCTTATAACTCCGTTAACCAATGAAAGCTTTGCAAATAGTTATGTGACTATACTTTCTTCTGAAAATAAACTAAAAAAATTGTCGGAAAATGCGTATCACTCTACAACAAAATTTTCTGTTCCTGCAGTCTCACAACATTGGCAGAAAATATATGCAACATTTACCAGTTAGATAAATTAAGCCCATTACTTATGATTCGAATTACATTATTGACCTTACTCATTGCTTATTTAAGTGTTTATGCTTGGAAGGATTGGTTTCGTGGTGCTTGCTGGTTAGTGCTTTTAATCGCTATCTTTCAGCATCCTGATATGCCTAAGGCTGTTGGGGGAATACCTGGTTTAAATCATTGGAACTTTTTATTTCTAAATGTAGTTTTATCTTGGCTTTCTAATAGAAGAAAGCAGAAGTTACTGTGGGAAATGCCACGTAAAATTAATTTTTTGTTATTTATATATGGCTTTTTTATTGTACTGAGTGTCATCAGATACATGTCAGATCGAAGTGGTGTATTAGAATGGTATGAAGTGATTAATGCTTCTCCACCAGGAGCTATTTCTGATATCAACGAATACTTGATTAATTGTTTTAAGTGGGTCTTTCCAAGCATGATTATTTTTGATGGTTGCCGTAATAGAAAGCAGTATAATTTTGCATTGGGCTCCTTAGCTCTGATGTTCATTTTATTAGCCTTTCAAGTTGTTAAGGCAATGAAGTTAGGTTCATTGACTTTAGGTGGTGATGCGCTACAGCATAAAGCGCTAAAAATTATCTCTGATAGTGTTGGCTTCCACCGAGTTAATATCTCAATGATGATGAGTGGCGCTTTTTGGCTCGTTTTTTGTTTAAAAGAGTTAGTTAGTAAAAAACATTACTGGTTTGTTATATTGCCCAGTTGCCTTATGATATTTCTTGCTATGGCTTTAACGGGAGGCCGAACAGGCTACGGAACTTGGGCTGTACTAGGTTTGCTTTATTGTTTGTTTAAGTGGAAAAAATATATTTTATTAGTCCCATTAATATACATAGCCGTGATTATGTTTGCACCATCTTCGGTTGAGCGACTTAGCTTTGGTTTTAAATCAGATGAAAATTTATACACTCAAGAGGCTAATTTCGAAGAAGATGGAGTTGACTTGTATGAAGTCACTTCTGGCCGGAATTTAGCTTGGCCACTAGTGTGGGAGTCCATTTTAGAGGCCCCATTTTTTGGTTATGGTAGAGATGCTATGGTAAATATAGGGCTTACACTCCAGATGAAGGATTTATATGGCGTATCAGATAGTTTTCCTCATCCGCATAACTCTTATTTACAATGGATTCAAGATAACGGCTTTATAGGTGCCTTACCTGTATTTTTATTATATTTACTGCTCTTGAAATATTCTTGGAGCCTGTTTCGTGATAATTCTAACCGTTTATATGTAGTTACTGGAGGGGTTTCCTTTGCATTAATAGGAGCCTTTCTAATTGCTTCTATAGGAAGCCAGTCTTTCTATCCTAGAGAAGGCTCTGTTGGTATGTGGGCGGCAATTGGCTTGTTATTACGAGTTTATGTCGAACGTAACAAAAAAAGAAATAATAAAAATAGTTTACTTTTAGATGAATAATACTCGAGCGAATTGCTATAAAATTAACTAATTTTTACATGGGTAAGCTGAAGGTAGGTGCAGATTAAAGAAGTTAAGGTATATTTCTCTAATCTGCCTTGTATTTTTTAACCGATTAATTTGTTATGTCGATACTCAAAATTTCAGGTGCATCAGGTAGATTATATAAAGAAGGTTCTGTTTGACCTCCTGCAGAGTTCTCATAAGCACCAATATCCCAAATAGTTGTATCAGTCCTAATATAGCCTAGTATATCTGATGTGATTGATTCTCCATAAAGGGTTTCATATAGCGCATAAAAACTGGCTTTAGTGCCTTTATCTATAGCTGCAGAGCTTGAAGATAAACTGTAATTTCCATCATCTAAAAAGCTTGGGTCTGCATTAAGACAACTTCCTCCGTTATCATCACATTTGCCCGATGAAACTAACGAAGTTAAATCAGTATATGTTTTTCCATCAATATAAAGTCTTAAAGGATTATAGAAAAGATTGTTTTCAATATCAGAGTTATCGACAGTGGTATCATCGCCTTTTAACATTATCGCATATTGGCTATTTCCGGTATAAGCTCCGTCATGTAGGTTTGCTATAATATTACTTGTTATATCAGCTTCATACCCTGAGACTGCCTCATAGGCAATGCCTCTAATTGCATCTGTAATAGTATTATTACTAATATAAACATTACCGGTATTATAAGCAGTAATCCCCACACCAGTTTGATAGCTAGATATATCACCATGTGTTTCGTTAGCGCTCTCTTTCATACCGTGGATATTATTACCCGTAATGTAGACATCAAAAGCACCTGTGGATTTTATACCAGTTATACATTCAGATATATCATTGTTAATGAACCAAATCCTACTAGGATCATAATGCACTACCATACATTCACCAGGGGAAGATGAAGATGTTTCAATATCATAACAAGTATTACCACTAATGATTACATCGTCTGCCTGTTTTATGTCTACACAATTCTCTCTTTCACTATAGCTTGTGTTTCCTCCATAATAAAAGTGATGTGCATCTACACCTCCGTGAGAGTATTGAACTCCATCGCCACCATTATGATGAGTGGTATTATATAAATGCCAAACATTATTAATATAGCTTCCTGTTTGTAAAGCATGTCGATCATTTTCTGTTTCAGACTCTGAATCACCCATATATGAGATGGTATTGTTATAGGCAATGAAACCTTCAAGTTGTAGTCCATTACTACCTCCTGCTGCAATGCCAGTTGCACCACTTTCTAATGAACCTGTGCCTGTAATAACGGTATTACGCACCATTATGTGATCAGTTTGCAGATCACGATAAGGGCGAACAGAAATCCCTTTATCCCCACTGATATTTAAATTGTCTACATATAGGTAGGTTCCATATAATACAAGTGACATTTTTATTGAGTTACCTTCTGCACCAACGATCCAAACAGGTTCGGATTCAGTACCTTCGGACTTAAGATAGATGGTACTAGTGTATTCGTAAGGTCCACCATGGACTTCAACATAAGAACCAGCTGCCATTGAAGAAGGGAGTCTGCATAGAGGTTCACTCTCAGAGCCATACGTTAATTTCAAAGAGCAATTTTCATTTGAAGCATCAATATAATACATATTAGTTACTTCGGAACTCCAATCTGAGGGGGGGGTAGGCGCTGCAACATCAGGGACTATCCAAGCTGCAGGTATACCCGTTGGGTACTCAAAAGCAAAACTGGTCGTAGAAAGTGTCAATATACAATACGTTCCATATTTTAATAAACGGCTCATTTTTGCTCCATGCTTGCTTTGATACAAATTGATAGTGACAACTAATAAACAATAAGTAATTTTAAAATTAAATAGTCTGTATCATAAGATTATAGAAGTTATTTCTATAAATCCTAGTTTTTGTAGATAACTTAATGATAATTTATCATTCATGTTTCTCAAAGCGGGGAGTTTAACCTTATTTTACTTACATGCTGGGGTATGAATATTTAGTTAGGAATTATTTAAATGAAATAACCTCTTTATATGTGGTGCTTGACAGTTTATTTTAAAAAACAAAAAGTTATTTTAATTTATTTACTTATAGGTATTTGTTGTTTCATTAAAATAATTAAAATTACTTTCTAAAATATTTATGTGGTTTAAGTTTTTATTTCAGTTTTTTGTGTTGTTAATTATAGGTAGAGTTCTTTGAGTAATGTTATAAATGTTGTCCATTATTGGGGAGGCTTTCCTATTATTGCAACTTCTAAATGGCTAAGTGCTTTAAAGCTTGTTGAAAAATGTGCTGCTAATAATTGGAAAAATTGGCTGGTACTATCCAAGCAACCTGATGATATATCTTTAATTACTCCTTTTATAGAAGCTGGATGTGAAGTTATTTATCACCCAAGATCGCAGGGTAATTTTGACTATAAAAGTATTTATAGAAATTTAAAATTTCTTTTAAAAATAAACTGCACAATATTTCATTGTTATAATGATCATACGAGCCCTATTATAGCTGCAAGACTAGCGAATGTACCTATAAGGCTTTGGTCTAAGTTAGCAATGTCTTCTTATTATGAAGAAGGAGTTTCTCCTAAAGGCTTAAGAAAATTAATGCCAAGTACTCGTATTACTTGTTGGGCAGCAAGCCAGGTCTTAGCTATTAGTAATGCTGCAAAGCAAGAAATATCTGCGCAAGTTGGCTTTCAAGATAGAGTTGCTGTTGTAGAAGTGCCTGTTGATCTAGATGTTTTCAATTACCTTGAAGGTGCATTAAAAATAAGAAAAGAATTTAATATTTCCTCAAGTGATATTGTTATTACTGCCGTTGGCCACTTTGCAGAGGTTAAAGGTTGGGATATAGCGGTTGAAGCTTTTAGTAAGGTATATAAAAAGTTCCCAAATACGAAATTATTGCTCGTAGGTAAAAAAACTTCCACCGTATTTTATAACAAGATAATGACGCTAATTCAGCAGTTAGGGGTAGAAGGGAAAGTTATTTTTTTAGGTAATAGAAATGATATCCCTTACATATTAAAAGAAAGTGACCTTTTTATTTTTCCTTCTCGTTCTGAAGGTGCTGGTGCAGCGCTTGTAGAGGCAATGGCATCTGGAATACCTTGTGTCGCATCAAATACAGGAGGAATACCGGAGATCATAGAAAATGGTAATAACGGCCTTCTTTTTGAAAGAGACAACGTGCAAGATTTAGCTGAGAAGATAACTAATGTATTATCTGACAGTGATTTGAGTAGTAATTTAGTTGAGTCTGCTAAGAAAGGTTTACAAAGGTTTAGTATTGAAAGGTATGTAGATAATGTATCTAATCATTATAAAAATTTACTTGAGTACCAGAAATAATTTTCCCGTTAATTTTGTTGATTCGAGAGATATATAACTATGACAACTAAAGCTTTTATTAAGAGAATATTTTTAAAGGCTTTATTTAGAACTGGGTTGTTAAGGATCCTACATCACAAAAACCGTCATAAAATTTGTGTGCTAATGGTGCATGGTGTCATGGATATTGATACCAAAACTATTTGGTCTCCACTTCGTAAGCAACTTCCTGTTAAAGAGTTCGACCGAACTCTAGGCATGCTTTCTCAGTACTATCATTTTATTACCGTACAACAGTCTATCGACATCTTAAGCGGTAAAATTCCACCTATTGATAATGCTTTATTGATTACATTTGATGATGGCTACCGTAATAATATTGATTATGCGCTTCCTATTTGTGAGAAATATAATATCAAGCCAGTTTTATTTGTTGCTACTAATCATGTTAATTCAGGGCTTCCTTTTTGGTTTGACCGTATTGATTATGCTTTGCAACAAAATGCGGGAGAGGTTATTTCTTTATCCTATAATAATGAAGTTTATACCTTTGATGCAACAAGCCGTAATGCTTTAACTATTAGCTACAAAAAATTTCGTGATATTTGTAAGGATAAATTTAGCGACGATATTGAGCTCAATAATCTATTTGATTATTTGTGTGAAACCTTAGAAAAGCGTTCAGCATCTGCTTTAAAAGATATTTGTCATGAAGATGATTGGTCTGCAATTGTTACATGGGACGTTCTAAAAAGACTAACGTCAGACAATCGTATTGATGTTGCAAGCCATACTCAGGATCATTTACGCTTAGATTGCTTAATAAAAAGCAAAATATTATCACAGATAAAGCAATCAAAAATCTGTATTGAAAAGGAATTAGCAGTCAAATGTGATTATTTTTGTTATCCTAATGGCAATTATAATAAGCTTTCTAAACAGTTGGTAAAAGAAGTTGGTTATCAAGCTGCATTTTCAACGGATGTTGGGTTGTGTCAATCAAAGGATGATTTAATGACATTAAAACGTTTTAACTTTCCTGCGCATAAAACAATTCCTGAACTGTTATTCCTGTTTAATACGAAATAATAACTATCTCGTTTTATCTATTTCATTGCTAGGGTTGTAAATTATCATGTTAAATATTTGTCTTGTTGCTCATTTTGCCTATGGTGCAGTTACTGGTGGAAGTCATGGCTCAATTGGTGGTGTGGAACGACAAACGAGTTTGATGGCTAAATGGTTGGTGGCAAGAGGGCATAAAGTTTCTTTGTTAACTTGGTCTGAAGGATCCGATGAAGACGAAGTGATAGATGGCATCAATGTGATTAAAATATGTCGTCAAGATTCAGGTTTAAAAGGACTTCGTTTCTTTCATCCTCGTTGGACTGGTTTAAATAGTGCAATGAAGCGTGCCGATGCTGATGTTTATTATCAAAACTGTGGTGAATACATAACAGGGCAAGTTGCGCTATGGTGTAAGCTGCATAACAAAAATTTTTTATACTCTTTAGCAAATGATTCTGATGCTGATTATAAATTGCCAGTAATGAACACCTATCGAGAAAGGATTTTATATCGTTATGGTTTAGCCAATGCGGATTATATTTTATCGCAAACTAAAAAACAGATGAACTCTCTAAAGTCTGGCTTTAAACTCAATTCTGAAATAATGCCTATGCCATGCCCTGGTCCTAATCGTGATGAGTATGAAAAAATCGTTTTAAATCAAAAATCACCTTCTATTTTATGGGCAGCGAGAATCCATGAAAGTAAACGATTAGAGTTGTTTTTAGAAGTCGCAAAAAGTCTTCCTGAGTATCAGTTTATTATTGGTGGCAGCCCTAAACAAGAAGATGCCTATTTTAAAAGCGTATTAAATACGATGAATAAGCTCCATAACGTGACCTATTTAGGTATGGTTGCTCGTGCTGATATGCCCAATTTATATCGTAGTGCAAGTGTGTTTTGTTGTTCATCGGTTTATGAAGGGTTTCCTAATACCTTTTTAGAAGCATGGAGCCAAGGGGTGCCTATTGTTTCTACCTTTGACCCAGACCACCTTATCAGAGATCGTCAGTTAGGCTTTGATGCTGTTACAAAAGATGATTTGGTATCAGGTATTAGAAAGTTATGTTCTGACCCTGAGTTATGGCAACAGTATTCTAATAATGCGCGTGAATATTATGTAAAGAATCACTCTGTTAACCAAGTGATGGAACGTTTCGAAGCTATTTTCGCTGAATTATCACAATAAGGGGGATAAATGCCAATTAGATTAGCGTTTGTAACCCAGTTTCCTATTGAACTAGGTAGACCACATGGTGGGGTTGAAGCTGTTAGTGCTAATTTAGTACCTGCGTTAGCCGCCTATTCTGAATTTGAACTACATGTAATAACCTTGTGTCCAGACACCAAGCTTGAATCCATTGAAAAGCTTGAAAATATAACTATTCACCGCATTCCCAAACCTTCTGGAAGTGAGTTAATAAATGCATTAACAACTGGCAAACGGTTGATCGAACATAAAATCAGAGAAATATCTCCCGATTTAATTCATGCTCATGATACTTACGGCATTATGGTTAAGGATTTAAGTATCCCTAAAGTATTTACTATCCATGGCTTTATTTATGGGGATACATTATTAGCAAATGGAAAATTTAAAGCGATACGTTCTAGAATATGGGAATTTATCGAGAAGTCGAGTTGGCGAAAACAACCTAATATTATTTCCATTAGTCCTTATGTTAGAGAACGTTTAACTGGTGTAACAAAAGCACATATTTTTGATATCGATAATCCTATCTCAGGCATTTTTTTTGATTTAACAAAACAGCTCAATAAGAAGATTATATTTACATCTGCAGTGATCACCCCTCGTAAAAATGTATTGCAGCTAGTTAAAGCGTTGAAAATACTTGCTGATAAAGGCATTGAGGTTGAGCTAAGAATTGCTGGTGGTATTACGGATCAAGCTTATGCAGATCAACTAACGCAATTTATTGAGACAAATAACTTACAAAAAAATGTCACTCTTTTAGGGCGTATACCCACTGCTCAAGTCCAAGCTGAACTATGTAATGCAACTTTATATGCATTAGTTTCTCTGGAAGAAAATTCTCCTATGGGAATCGAAGAAGCAATGGCCGTAGGAGTCCCTGTGGTAACTTCTAACCGTTGTGGTATGCCTTATATGGTAAAAAATGGCGAAACAGGTTATTTGATCAATCCTTTTGATGAACACAATATTGCTAATAAATGTGAGTTAATTTTAAATGATCCTGAGCTTGCCAATAAAATGCAGTGTAAAGCAAAGCAGTTAGCACGAGAGCTATACCATGTAGAAAAAGTAGCAGAGAGAACCATTGCTGTTTATCATGAAGTGCTCATGTAATGAGGTTATTTATATTAGGAGCTTATTTTGTTTAAAAGAATTTCAGTACATAGCTTATTTGTAGCCTCTCTATTTGTATTGCTTGTGGTCAGTGCGCCTGTTTTACTCACTATTTTCGACGAATGGAATAGTGACGGGCCCTATAGCCATGGGTTTTTAGGGATTATTGTTGTGGCCTACGTTTTTTATCTACAACGACATCACTTACAGATCACTCTTTTATCTAAAAGGCATTACGCGCTTGCTTTAGTGTGTTTGGTGTCGAGTCTGTCTATTTCTTTGGTTGCGTTGTTATCTAGTATCCAACAATTACAGCAATTAGCCTTTTTTAGTATCCTAGTTTCTCTGCTTTTCTGCTTTTATGGATGGCAGGTTATTTGCTCTTTTTTCATTCCTTTACTGATGCTGCTACTTATTTTACCGGTTTGGAATATGTTGCAGTTGCCTTTACGTGAGCTGTCAACGCAAGCTGGAGTATGGGGGCCTGAGTTACTAGGCATTGCCGTAGACCGAGAACATTATCGATTATCGACTGCTGGTGGTATGTTTGATGTTGACCCTGCTTGTTCTGGGTTAGGTTTTTTTATGGTGGCCGCTTTGCTTACATTTTGTGTGAGTTATTTTAATAAACTTTCCACTAAAAGAACCTTAATGTTTTTATTTATCAGCTTGGCGGTAGCTATTATTGCCAATTGGTTAAGGGTGATGATTATCATCATAGTGGGGACTTACACTGAGATGAATCATTTTATAGTGCATGACCACCTCACCTTTGGCTGGATCGTGTTTGCTGTATGTTTAATTCCACTTATATATATTGCCCGTACTTATTTTGAAGAAAGACCTGAAGATGAGAGTGAAGAGATTATTCAGCCTGAAACTAGTGATGAGTCTTCTTTAAATAAAAAACAGGCGTCTATTACTTTATTTATTTTAATTACTTTTGTGGCAGCCTCTTACTGGATCCCATCTCGATATGATGAAAATTATGCTTTTGTTGAACCAAGCTTAGATAATTATCAATTAGTCAGTCGTGATAAACCCTATAGCCCAAGCTGGAAACCTTATTCACAAGGCGCCACTCAAGAGCGATTCTCCTATTACATTGATAAGTCATTAGGTTTTCAGGTTTATCTAGCTGATTACTATAAACAAGAACAAGCCAAAGAGATGATTTTTGTAGAAAATTACTTATTTGATGAAGATTTTTGGATGGAAGTGGCAGATAAAAAGCTGCTGCTTTCGGAAAATCCAATATTACACCAAGCTAATTTAGTCGTATTAAAAAAATCTCCACATAGATACCGCTTGGTTGCTTCTTGGTATGTCATTAATGAGACTGTTACTAGCGATAAAAAAATCGCTAAATTAGCGGAAGTTAAAGCGGCGTTAATAGGGCAACCTGGTGCTACTTTAGTCGCAGTTAGTTTTGATTTTGATGGTGATGATCAAGCGGGCGCTGAACAACAATTAAGTAAGTTTATTACAGCTTATCTTAATCCAAATCAATCTTAATTTGAGGTAGTAAATCCGATGCAAACTGTTACTTGGTATATTAAACGCATTCAGATGATGAGTTTGAGTGAAATCACCTGGCGGGTTATTTCATTATCAGCAGCTTGGGTTGAACGTATAAGAGTGCAGTTTAATTGGGTGCCTAAAGCGGAGTTTGTTAAAGGTTATCAATCTAGCACGGATTTTAAACCTGGCTTTAGTGTGTTTACAGGTCAACTATCTGCCTATAATACTGAATGGAAAGCGCCTTTATTAGCCAAAGCTGAGATGGTGATAGCAAACAAATTAAGTTATTTTGATTTACATAATAAGCACCTAGAAACCCCTATTAATTGGCATAAAGATCATAGTGCGAATATCTATTCAAATACTGGACATATATTGGATGTCAATTATCGTGACTTCAAGCTAAATGGGGACTGTAAGCTAGTCTGGGAGCCCAATCGTCATCATCAAATGTTGGTATTAGCAAGAGCCTACCAAGTGACTGGCGACATTAAATATGCACAAGCTGCGGTTACACAAATCACTCATTGGTTAGATCAAAACCCTTACGGTAAAGGCATGAATTGGCGAAGTCCATTAGAGCTGGCAATTCGCCTAATCAATTGGGTTTGGACGATTGATCTTATTAAAGATAGTGGATTATTTGTAGGGGACTTTAAAGCGCGCCTATTAGAAAGTGTTTTTCTACATTGTCGTGATGTAAGCAGTAAATTCTCGCAAGGTACTTCAGCTAACAACCATTTAGTGGGAGAGGCGGCTGGTGCTTATATTGCAGCTAGTTATTTCTCAATGTTAAGAGATGCAACGACATGGCGAGATACTAGCAAACAAGTCTTAGAAAGAGAGATTGTTGCACAAACCTTTAATGATGGTTGCACTAAAGAGCATGCTTTTAGTTATCAGTTTTTTGTACTGCAGTTTTATCTTTTTACAGGATTAGCTGGTAAGTGGGCCGGTGACGATTTTTCTGAGAATTATTGGAAAACGTTAAAGCGCTTATCGGAATTTGTTGTTCGTATTGCTGAAGGTGGCGAGTATTACCCTATGTTAGGCGACCAAGATGATGGTTATGTACTAGATCTTGGAGATCATGTACATGACATTAATGCACTTACTGATGTAGTTGGCTATTTTTATGATGATTCGATTTTCGCAACTACTCAAGCTTGTGAGTCTAGTTTTTGGTTATTTAATAATAGACAAGAAAAAATTAATCAAGGCGTATTAGCAGGCTCTGGTTTAAGTTCTACAGCCTTTGAGGATTCAGGTTACTATTTACTACAAGGTGGTAAGGTCAGCGACAATAATCAAGCTAGTATTTTAATGGATGTTGCAGAATTAGGTTATACCGCGATAGCTGCTCATGGTCATGCCGATGCTTTAAGTTGCGTTGTACGTATTAATCAGCATGATTTATTTGTTGATACAGGTACTTATGATTACTTTAGCTTTCCTGAGTGGCGTAATCATTTTCGTAAAACACAAGCGCATAATACATTGGAAATTGATGGACTAGATCAATCCATTATGACTGGGCCTTTTATGTGGGAATCGCATGCGCAGGCAACTTGTATAGAATGGTCTCCAACGAAAAGTGGTGGCAAAATAGCTGCAGCACATGATGGTTATCAACGTTTAACATCACCTGTCACACATCAACGCGATGTTGAATTAGATATAACACAGCAACAAATTATTATAACTGACCATGTTAAAGCACAAGCGCAGCATCAAGTTGCTATTTATTTCCATTTATCGGAATTTTGTCAGGATATACGTATTGAAGAAGGGACTTGTTATTTAATACTAGGTGATAATGAGGTAGCTATTACATTACCCGAACAAGTTAAAGCAACACTAGTTCGAGGTGCTCCTAATGATGATGTTCAAACACCTTCATTAGGTTGGTTGAGCCGTGGCTACCATCAAAAAATTCCAATTGCCACCTTAGTACTTACAGCTGATATCAATCAAGATAGTGAATTTGTCACCAGTATTGTCTGGAAATAAATTGTTAATGAGTTGGTTTTAAATATTTCCCCGTTGGCCAAATAGTTAAAAAGTTAAAAAGTGTATTTTTTATCTTATTTGGCCAAATAAGTAAGTGTTGACCATTACGTTGCTTCGCTAACCAGCGTCTCTTATGGTTTGTGTATTGCCCTAGGAAATCATAATCTGTTAACCCTTCTTCAATACATTGTTGCATCATGTGGTAACGTAAAACTTGCCCTGTGCCTTTTTGGAATTCAGGGTTAAAACCTTCTTGTAAAGCAAAAAACTGATCACGATATACATAACCAATTTGTACTGCTTGGGTTTCGCCATCACACGTTAATTCAGCTAATCTTAACCAACCTTTTTGTAAAGCTTTATGAGCAAAGTCTTGATAGAAACTCGCCATTTCTGGGCGTCGCTGAAATGAACCTTTAAGGCCTGCTTTCTGCCAACGTAAGTTATGTAGTTCAAATAATTTGTTTAATGCAGTACTCAGGAGATTAGGATCTTCACAACAGGTTACTTGCCATTTCCCATGTTTGGTTAAATAACCTTTTGTTTGCTTAATATTCGTGCGTAAGCTTTTTGAAAGAGCTGGTAGGAGCTGATCCGAAAGCAGAGTCAAATCGGTGTTCGCAAAATCAACATCGCGTGCAGCTGTATTTAGTTCAGGAACTTGTGCCAATGATTTTAATAGGCTTTGCCCACCAACTGTCCACGTAGATACATTAGTGTACCAAATAAGGTCCCAATGGAAGCTGGCTTGCTTTAATAGTAGTGTCTGCCAAAGTTGTGTTTTTAGTTTTACACTGTCGTGTTTTCTCACAATAAAATTAGAATATTCTGAACCAATCCCTTGATCACCAGCAAAACGCAATACTTGGTAGGTTAATGTGTTAAGGAGACGGTAAGGTTGAATATAAAAGGGAGCTATAGCGATCGGTTTGTTATTTTCTTTTAATACAATAAAAAATAACTGAGTTTCATAAGGGCAAGTTTTTTGCCAGCTCTCCATCCATTCCCAAGTGAGAAATATATTATCAGCATCAGATTGTTCTAATAAGGTATTCCAGTTAGCTTGTAATGTTTTTATTTCAGACCACGAGGTCATAACATAAGAGGTAATAACTGACATATTGTAATAAATACCTTATCTGCAAATTAGCTATAAAAATCACATTGATAGAATGTGTTCTTTTATTAAGTAGAAACTAAGCAATTTTGTTTAATATTATCGTGATTTAAACCAATATATTAAGAAAGATTATATTTTATTGTAAAAGAAAACAGGTAAATAGAGGCATTAGTTTAATTTAATCCGCATTTATTTGACCTCTGCAGTTTAATCGCATGATCTATTATTTTGCTATGCTATTATGTTTTCACTATTAATTGTCAATGAGAGTAAAATGACTACGCAACAAAATGAAAATATCCACATTCAATCAGAAACTATTTTAATCACACCAGCAGAGCTTAAAGCGTCTTTGCCCGCTTCTGATAGTGTGTATCAATTCATTAATGAATCTCGTCAAACTATATCTAATATCGTACACAAAAAAGACCCGCGTTTTCTTGTTATTTGTGGCCCGTGTTCTATTCACGATATTGAAGCAGCTAAAGATTATGCATCACGTTTGAAAGAGTTACATGAACAATATAAAGATACCCTATATATTGTAATGCGAGTTTATTTTGAAAAACCACGTACTACTGTTGGTTGGAAAGGTTTAATCAATGACCCTCATATGGACGATTCTTTTGATATCGAAACAGGTCTTAAAAAAGCACGTGAATTACTGCTTTGGATCTCTGAATTAGGTCTACCAATTGCAACTGAAGCGTTAGACCCAATTAGCCCACAATACATTGGTGATCTATTTAGTTGGGCTGCAATTGGTGCGCGTACCACTGAATCACAAACTCACCGTGAAATGGCAAGTGGTTTATCAACACCGGTTGGCTTTAAAAACGGTACTGACGGTAGCCTATCAACAGCTGTAAATGCAATGCAATCAGCTTCATCTCCACATCGTTTCATGGGGATTAACCAAGCTGGCCAAAGTGCATTATTACAAACAGCGGGTAACAAAGATGGACACGTGATTTTACGTGGTGGTGGCGGTAAGCCAAACTATGATTCGATCAATGTTGCATTAGCCGAACAGGCGTTAGCAAAAGCGAATATGGAAGAGATCCTAATCGTTGATTGTAGCCATGAAAACTCTAGCAAAAACCATGAATTACAACCGCTAGTTGCAAAAAATGTTTTCCATCAAGTCGTTGAAGGTAATAAATCAATTATTGGTATTATGCTAGAAAGCCACATTAATGCTGGTAATCAGCCTGCTTCGTTATCTGCTGAAAAGTTACAATACGGTGTATCTGTTACTGATGCATGTATTGACTGGCAGACAACATGTGAACTACTTGAGCAAGCGACTGTGTTATTAAAAGACGCTATCAAAACTAGATAAGAAGTAAATTATGCCTTTAAGTAAATTACGAGATCAAATTGATGCTGTTGACCAGCAAATTATTGATCTATTAGCTGAGCGTTTACGCTTAGTAGGTGAAGTTGGTGAAGTAAAAACTAAACATGGTTTACCTATATATGCCCCAGATCGTGAAGCTGCAATGCTGGCTAAACGTCGAGAAGAAGCTGAAGCAAAAGGGGTCCCTGCAAATTTAATTGAAGATATCTTACGTCGTACTATGCGTGAGTCTTACGCTAGTGAAAACGAAACTGGTTTTAAAACAGTTAACCCTGATATGAAACGTATTGTGATTATTGGTGGTAATGGTTTATTAGGACAACGTTTTGTTGAGATGTTTAAGTTATCGGGTTACGAAGTTGACGTATTAGGTCGCACTAACTGGGATCAAGCAGAAGTTATTTGTAGCAAAGCGGGCTTAGTGATTGTTGGTTCACCGATTGATGTAACAACAGATGTAATTAAGCAGCTTAACTTCTTACCTAAAGACTGTATTTTAGCAGATATCACCAGTGTTAAAGATGAACCCTTGACTGAAATGTTAGCGGTTCATGAAGGCCCTGTAGTCGGCTTGCACCCAATGTTTGGTCCTGATATTTCTAGCTTTGCAAAACAAGTGATTGTTTACTGTGATGGACGTGGCGCAGATAAATACCAATGGTTAATTGAGCAGATGAAAATATGGGGTGCACATCTTTATCCTGTTGCGGCACCTACTCATGATGAGTCGATGACGTTAATACAAGCCTTACGACATTTTACTAGTTTTGTATACGGTGTACACCTGCAAGAAGTGGATGCAGACTTAGAGCAGTTATTAGATCTAAGCTCTCCTATTTATCGTTTAGAGTTAGCAATGGTAGGACGTTTATTTGCACAAGAGCCAGCACTATATGCTGATATTATCCTATCGCAAAAAAATAACTTAACGATGATCAAGCGATACCATAAGCACTTCTCTGATGCTATTGAGCTATTGGAAAATAATAATCGTGAAGAGTTTATTGAGCGTTTTAAGTCTGTGACTAACTGGATGGGCGATTACTCCTCGTTATTCTTAGATGAAAGCCGCGTGATGCTGCAACAGGCACATGATAATCGCCACTACGAGAATAAATAATAATCAGTAACCAGTATATAAGGAGGCATTGGCCTCCTTTTTTATTGCCTAAAGTTTAAAAATATTAGTAAATTCATTAAATAACTACTCTATTTAGGCGTAGCGAAAATGAATGAAAGCAAGAGTTTGATTGCAGTAACTAGTTATTCTAAGACAAAGTGAATAACGCAGCTAGCATATATTTTAACAAGCATAAATAGGTCAATATTATCGGAGTTGGTAAAATAGCTATTATATAAATAAGTGATGTTAACTTTACACAGTTAGTTTGAGGCTCAAATTGAGATATCAAGTCATAGTTCCTTGACCAAGACGAGTGCCAAGAAAATAAACTATTTTATTAAGAAAACAGGGGAAATGACTGCGATTAGTATCAAGCAAGTTGAATCGCAAGATCAAAAAAGGAGGCAATGTGCCTCCTTGTTGTTTTTATAATGGCTTATCTTTTGAAGCCAAAGTCTTTATGCAGCAAATTCTTTATTCATTTTGATTTCAGCATCTGATTCAATTTCAACCTCTGGCTCTTCTATCGGCTCACCTGAAATTTCACCGTTACGACATAACTCTTTACCGTTATTTTTCGCTCGGTTTGCTTCGTCTTTATGAATGTGTTTGTTTAACTGACGCTCGATTTTTTGGAATAGTTGCGTAATAGCAACGTATAAGTCGTCATGCTCTGCATGAGCAAATATTTTACCGTTTGGAACACCGATGGTGCCTTCAATTTTGACGCCTTTAGGTTCCTTGGTAATGATGAAGTGTGGTTTGATTAGTGAAACTTGTAGTTTCTGTAACTTTTCGAAGCGTTCCTCTACTTTTGCGCGCATTGTGTCTGTGATAGTCATTTGTTTGCTAGTAATTTCAATTCTCATATAGGACACCTTTTAGTTATACACTTATTGTGTTCAGTAATAGATTAGGCTTTTCAATCTAATTTAAATGTGATTTTGGTCACATAAAATAAGCCTTCTCGATAAACCAATTTAATCTTTGATCTAAGCATATTTTTTAAAAAAAATTGCAATTTTTACTTGCTGAATTGCGATACTTAGTTTGTACAAATCATAAATGAGTTTTATTTGTTTATTTCAGTTTTAATCTCCTGTTTTTGTGTTTAAAAATCTTTCTTTAACTTAATCATTTGATATCTTAAATACTCTTGTGCGATTACTTTATTAGAGCTACTTTGTTTTATGAATCAGATTAAGCATATACACAGTTACATATTTTGCACCCTTTTTACAATGAGTTTTTTTGCTCATAGTGCATCTTGGCATGATGCTATTAGTATGTATGGGGACGTAAAATATGATTTCAAGTTCCAACACTTTGATTATGTGAACCCTGATGCGCCTAAGGGAGGTATTTTTAAACAAGCATCAATTGGTAGTTTTGATTCACTTAATCCATATATTGTAAAAGGAAATGCCGCGGCAGGTGTTTCTTACATCTACGATACGTTATTACAACAGTCTAGTGATGAACCTTTTAGTTTATATCCGTTAGTTGCTGAAAAAGTGAAGGTCGCAGATGACTTCGGTTCTGTGAGTTTTTTAATTAACCCTAACGCAACATTTCAGGATGGTCGGCCAATTACCGCAGAAGATGTTAAATTTAGTTTTGATATTTTAACCACAGAAGGTGCGCCGCATTACCGCTCCTATTATGCTGGTGTGGATAAAGTTGTTGTGGATGATAGATTGAGGGTTACTTTTCAATTCAAAGAGTTAGGAAACCGTGAGCTGCCTTTAATTATTGGACAAATCCCTATTTTACCTGCGCACTTTTGGAAAGATAAAGACTTCGCTAAAAGTGGTTTCATCATACCTATCGGTTCAGGGCCTTATCGTGTTGGGCATTTTGATGCGGGAAAGCAAGTTGTGTATCAACGTAATGAGGGGTATTGGGCAAAAGATTTACCGGTTAATAAAGGGCGCTACAATTTTGACCAACTAATTTTTGACTATTATCGTGATGATGCAGTGGCTTTTGAGGCATTTAAATCTGGGGCTTTTGATTATCGCTTAGAAAGCTCTTCTAAGCGTTGGGCAACGGGGTATGTAGGGGAACAGTTCGATACAGGCCAAATTAAATTAGAGCAAATTGCTGATAAGAATCCGCAGGGAATGCAAGGTTTTTGGTTCAACTTACGTCGAGATAAGTTTAAAGATCCTCAAGTGCGTAAAGCGATCTCATTATTATTTGATTTTGAATGGGCAAATAAAACTCTATTTTACAATGCTTATACACGTATAGAGAGTTTTTACTCGGGATCTGAGTTAGCAACACAAGCAATGATTAGCGATACTGAGAAAGCTATTTTAATGCCTTATAAAGATCAACTCCCTCGCGCTGTGTTTGCTCCTCTAGTCAAAAATCAAACAAACGCTGATGGCAACGTTAGGCCACAAATGCGTGAAGCAGTGGCGTTATTAGCAGAAGCGGGTTACACCTTAAAAGACAGCAAAATGCAAAATCAACAGGGTGAACAATTAAGCTTTGAATTTTTGTTATATAGCAATGACTTCGAGCGGATTATTCATCCATTCCGTCGTAATCTTCAGCGAATAGGCATTAAAACGAATATTCGTTTAGTGGATATTTCGCAATTTATTAATCGTTTAAATAATTTTCAGTTTGATCTTGTGTCATTACGTAAAGGGCAATCTATCTCTCCTGGTAATGAGCAAGCGAGTTTTTGGGGGTGTGAAAGTGCTAACCAAGTGGGAACATCCAATTGGGGAGGGATATGTTCACCTGTCATTGATGCATTAACAAATCAACTCATTACCGCGACTACCCGGCAAGAGTTAGTGGACACCACCAAGGCATTAGACCGAGTATTATTATCGCAGGATATGGTTATTCCACAGTGGTATTTACCAGCTTCGCGCATTGCTTATTGGGATAAATTTGAGCACCCGAAGGTTGCACCCGATTATGAACTTGGTATAGATACTTGGTGGTCAAAGGAAGCGATCTCATCCAATAATGATAAGGAGCAATAGATGCAGCAATATATTTTAAAAAGGTTGCTGTTAATAATTCCTACGTTGTTAGGCATCATGACCTTAAACTTTTTCATTGTACAAGTTGCCCCAGGTGGACCAGTAGAGCAGGCTATTGCTAAGTATCAAGGTATTGATGCAAATGCCAGTTCTCGTATAACTTCAAGTACTGAAAGTGAGATAAAGCAAGGAGCAAACAAGCAAAGTCAATATCGAGGTGCGCAGGGGGTAGATCCTGAATATATTGCAGCCTTGGAAAAGTTGTATGGTTTTGATAAACCTTTACATGAGCGTTATTTTTCCATGTTATGGCGCTATATAAACTTTGATTTTGGGGATAGTTTTTATCGCGATAAAAGCGTCATTGATTTAATTTATGAAAAAATGCCGGTATCCATTTCACTTGGATTATGGACCACTTTATTAGCTTACTTTATCTCGATTCCTTTAGGGATCAAAAAAGCAACTAGCCACGGTAGTCGTTTTGATGTGTGGACCAGTACTGCTGTTACTGTTGGCTATGCTATTCCTGCCTTTATCTTTGCGATTATTTTAGTCGTACTTTTTGCTGGTGGTTCTTATTTTAGTTGGTTCCCATTGCGCGGTTTAACGTCTGATAACTTTGAGCAACTCTCCTGGCTTGGTCAAATTAAAGATTATTTTTGGCATCTAGCCTTACCTATTTTAGCTAGCGTCTTAGCCAGTTTTGCCACTTTAACCATGCTTACCAAAAATTCTTTCTTAGACGAAGTCAATAAACAATATGTGATTACAGCTAGGGCGAAGGGGTGTTCGAAAAATAGAGTTTTGTATGGGCATATTTTTAGAAATGCGATGTTATTGGTATTAGCTGGATTGCCTGCCGCGTTGATTGGTATCTTCTTTACTGGAGCGATGCTGATTGAAGTGATCTTCTCATTAGATGGTTTAGGGTTATTGAGTTTTGAATCAGTTATTTCTCGAGATTATCCGGTTATTTTTGGCTCGTTGTATATTTTTACTTTAGTGGGCTTAGTCTTGAAGTTAATTAGCGACATTACTTATACCTTAATTGATCCACGCATTACATTTGAGGGGCAATAATGTCGTTATTATTAACTTGGCAACGCATGCGAAAAAATCCAAGTAATCATCAACGTTGGGCACAGTTTAAAGCTAACAAACGTGGTTATTATTCGTTGTGGATTTTTAGCTTATTGTTCTTTTTAAGTTTGATTGCCGAGGTGTGGGTAAACGATAAACCGATTATGGTTTCTTACCAGTCGAATTGGTATTTTCCTGTGGTTGAAGATATCCCTGAGCAAGTTTTTGGGGGTGATTTTGATATCACCACAGATTATCGAGACCCTTACATGGCGAATAAAATTAATCAAGAGGGCTGGATGATTTGGCCGGTGATCCCTTTTTATTATGACTCTATCAACTATGAGCTTACTTCAGCTGCTCCTTCTGCACCTGATGCTATGAATTGGTTAGGTACTGATGATCAAGGGCGCGATGTGGTAGCACGTTTAATCTATGGCTTTCGGATATCAGTGGTATTTGCATTAGCGTTAACCATCGCCAGTTCAGTGATAGGTGTGATTGTTGGGGCAATACAAGGTTATTATGGCGGTAAAATAGATTTGATTGGGCAGCGCTTGTTGGAAATTTGGGAAGGGTTACCTATGCTGTTCATGCTGATTATTTTAGCTAGTTTCGTGGAGCCTACGTTTACTTGGTTATTAGGATTAATGATTGTGTTTAGTTGGCCAAGTTTAGTGAGTGTGGTGCGAGCAGAGTTTTTACGCGGACGCCATTTAGATTATGTAAAAGCTGCAAAAGCATTAGGTGTTAAAGATAGTAAAATAATGTTCAAACATATTTTACCTAATGCAATGATTGCGACGCTTACCTTTATGCCTTACTTATTCACAGGTGCATTAACCACTTTGACGTCCTTAGACTTTCTTGGCTTTGGTTTGCCCTTAGGATCAGCCTCTCTCGGTGAAATGATCTCACAAGGTAAAGATAATATGCATGCACCTTGGTTAGCGATTACAGCATTCATTTCACTTTCTAGTATCTTAGTATTATTGGTCTTTATCGGTGAAGCAGCTCGGGATGCCTTTGATCCAAGGAAAACATTATGAGTATGCAAATACCGTTGTTAGCTGTTGAAAACCTTGCTGTTAGTTTTGCTGAGCAGTCCATTTTATCAGATGTTAGTTTTACTTTAGAACAGGGAAAAACATTAGCGATAGTGGGTGAAAGTGGCTCCGGGAAGTCGTTAACAGCATTATCTATCTTACAATTATTACCGTATCCACACGCACATCATCCTGCTGGTCATATTTACTTTCAGGGGCAATCATTAATGGGTGAGCCTGAACAAGCGTTAGAAGCGATTCGTGGGAATAAAATCAGCATGATATTTCAAGAGCCAATGACTTCTTTGAATCCGTTACATAGCATTGAAAAACAAATTGGTGAAACACTATTATTACATAAAGGGTTAACAGGGAAGCAGGCACAGCTACGAACGATTGAACTATTGGAACTAGTGGGCATTGAACGGCCTGAAGAGCGATTGAATGCCTATCCCCACGAGCTCTCAGGAGGACAACGCCAAAGGGTAATGATTGCAATGGCGTTGGCAAATGAACCTAATCTATTAATTGCTGACGAACCTACAACGGCGTTAGATGCAACGATTCAAAAGCAGATATTAGCTTTACTAAAGTCTTTGCAAAAGAAGCTCAATATGGGCATTTTATTAATTACTCATGATTTGAATATGGTTAGGCAGTTTGCTGATGACGTACTAGTGATGTCTAAGGGGCAACAGGTTGAGTATCAAAAAACACAAGATGTATTTACAGCCCCGCAGCATGAATACACTAAAACCTTATTAAATGCAGTACCTACTGGTGAAATGCCTGCATTAGTTGATCCTAAAGTTATCTTAACTGCGTACAAGATGAACGTTAGCTTCCCTATTAAAAATAATTTTTGGGGAAAAGTGATTAAGTCATCACATGTGGTAAAAGATGTCTCTTTAAGCATTCATAAAGGTGAGACGTTAGCTATTGTTGGTGAAAGTGGGTCTGGTAAAAGTACGTTAGCGCAGTCACTATTACAATTAAATAAATATAGTGGCGAAGTGGTTTATTTAGGAGAAATAGTCAGTAAGTTAGACAAAAATAAATTACAGCGAGTACGTCAACAACTACAAATTGTGTTTCAAGATCCTTACTCAAGTTTGAGCCCGAGAATGTCGGTGCGAGATATTGTGGCGGAAGGGTTGCATGTGTTTAATGAACATAACCATCTCAGTGAACAAGCGATAGATGATGAAGTGAAGCAAGTTTTATTAAAAGTTGGTTTGGATAGTGATGCTGGAAATCGCTACCCCCATCAGTTCTCTGGTGGACAACGACAGCGTATTGCTATTGCAAGGGCATTAATTTTAAAGCCTAAATTAATTGTCTTGGATGAGCCAACGTCGGCGTTAGATAGAAGTATTCAGAAACAAATTATTGAATTGTTAAAGTCTTTGCAGCAGGAACTGGGGTTAAGTTACTTGTTTATTAGTCATGATTTATCTGTCGTAAAAGCAATTAGTCATCGAGTATTAGTACTTAAATCGGGAGAAGTTGTAGAGCAAGGCTCGACTTCTGAGATATTTGAAAATGCTAAGCATAGTTATACTCAAGAGTTGCTATCGTCAGTTGTTTTGTGAAATGATGTTTTAATTAGTTATTATTTATG
The DNA here is from genome assembly GCF_055808325.1 of Psychromonas sp. KJ10-5. Lineage (NCBI taxonomy): Bacteria > Pseudomonadati > Pseudomonadota > Gammaproteobacteria > Alteromonadales > Psychromonadaceae > Psychromonas > Psychromonas sp. KJ10-5. Next base: position 3,680,064 of record NZ_CM147864.1, read on the forward strand.
TTGAGGTGTTATGAAAAGATTAATCTTAGGGTGTTTGTTATTTTCAACATCAAGCTTCGCAAGTGCATTAAGTTTAGATGCGCAGCGAGACGTTTTTGCTGAAACCTTAGCATTACAAGAAAAAGAAGAGTGGCAAAAAGCCAATCAAAATATTCAAAAAATAGCTGATTACCCAATAGCTTATCTTGCTGACTATTATTATTTGAAAGCAAATATGGATACGGTGAGTGATCAAGCTGTTCTGGACTTTATTGCAAAAAACAAAGGCAAGATTGCAGCCGATGATCTGCAACGCAGCTACCTATTTCACTTGTCAAAAGAAAAGGACTGGGCTCAATTTATGACCACCTATCCGAGAATGCCTAATAATCGACAGTTGAAGTGTCATTATTTAGAGGCTGCTATTGCGACAGGGAATAGTGAAAAAGCTTGGCCTGATGCTCAGAAATATTGGTTATCGAGTACTTCTTTACCTAACGCATGTGACGATGTGTATGTGTTTTATCAAGACGCTAACCAACTAACTCAAGATGATGTGTGGAAACGTTTTGAGTTAGGCTTTGTGAATAATAAGCGTGGTTTAATGCGCTTTTTAATGGCAAGAATGGATAAAGATAAATTAGCGTTGGCTAAAAACTTGTACGACTTACATGAAAAGCCTGAAACACTATTAAACAGTGACTTATTCCCATCTCGTTCAGCACCAAGTTTTAGCTTTTTAATACCTACGATCAAGCGTCTAGCAAATCAAGATTTAGGTAAAGCCATGGAATACTATAACTTCTATGCGAAAAAAATTGCTTTTACAACTAGTGAAGAGAAACAAGTTAAAACACAGTTTGCACGAATTATTGTACAGCGAGATAAAAGCCAGTATTTTAATTGGTTAGATAATGAGCTAGGTAAATTAGGTAATGTGTCGCTGATTGAGCAACGTATCCGCTATGCTATTAAACTTGATGATTGGAAAAATATTGAATTTTGGATTTCTCAATTACCTGATGATAAACGCAACTCATCGGCTTGGTTATATTGGCAAGCTCGTGTATTAGCCAATAAAGGTAAATCTGAACAAGCAAATGCACTTTTTGAGAAAGTAGCTAAAAACCGAAATTTCCATGGGTTTATGGCAGCTCAAAAGCTTGGCGTCGACTTTTCACTTAACGCACAGGCGATTGTTGAGAAAAAGGGCAGTTTAACTGGTTTAGAGAGTGAGTTATCAGTGATTGAGGAACTGCTTTACCATGAACTTAATGTACCAGCAAAACGACAATGGCAGCGATTACTGAGTAACCAGAGTAAAACAAAACAACAGCAGTTGGGGTTATATGCTTACAATAAAAATTGGCCATATTTATCTGTACTCGCCAGCATTAATTCAAAAAGTTGGAATGCATTAAACATACGTTTTCCTAATGCTAAATCTGAGTTGTTTGTTGAAGCGGCTAAACAATATGATGTTGAGCCAACCTATATTTATGCAATTACTCGTCGTGAAAGTAGTTTTGATCAACATGCAAAATCTCCTGTAGGTGCAAGTGGTTATATGCAATTAATGCCTAAGACAGCAGAGGAAACGGCGAAAAAAATTGGTTTAACGGAATATTCTAACGTAGAGCAATTAAATGAAGGTGAATTAAATGTTCAGTTAGGTACCGCTTATTTTAATGGCTTATTAACACGTTATGACGGTAACCGAGTTTTAGCCACTGCAGCTTACAATGCGGGGCCTCACCGTGTTGAAAGATGGACTAGTGAAGAGAAGAAAAAAGGCAATAAAGGCATTGATATCGATAGCTGGGTAGATACTATCCCATTTTATGAGACTCGCGCTTACGTACAAAATGTACTCGCTTATAATGTGATTTATCAACATGTTTTCGGTAAGCCATTGAAGTTCTTAAAAAGTGAAGAGCTATCAAGCGGGTATTAACCCGTAACAACTTTACTCATTACAATATTAAGTTGTGGCTGTTGCACTAAACACCGCTTTGGGGTAATTAATTTTACCAGCAAGCGGTGTTTTCTTTTTCCCCATCGCTTGTTTTTACATTGCTTTGATTAATATACAGGGTTTGGCAAATCAGCTGGTCATTCGCTTGTGTACTACCATCTTTTATTTGCGCCTTTAAAAGGTATGTGTGGGCTGATGCTGAAACAATACTAAAAGTATAAAAGTCATGTGTCGTTGGTAAGCCTATCTGATTGTTGTCCGTGCTGTAATTTGGTTCAGTGATGCGGTAACTACTCTGTTCTACTTGCGCTTTAATGAGCTCTGTTTGAGCTTCTACTCGTCGAGTTTTTAGCAGAAAATTTTGATATGAAGGATAAGCAATACTGACAATGATGCCAAGAATAACTATCGCAATGAGTAATTCAATTAAGGTAAAACCACGATCCCATTTCATTTCCCTCTCCTTTTGTACTGATTACTGCATTGCCGTAAGCGGTATGAACCTATTTGAGTATAGAAAAATTTTTAAAATTAGCTTGCAGCGGAGTTTAGCTAAGTATTCTATGATGAATGGTTAGTCATATTGCGGGGGAGTAAGTGAAAATGGCACATGTATTGGGCACTATTTAAGTTAATACTCACTGAAGCATTAACTTATTCGTTGGGTTACGTTATTAGTTAATCAAATAATTTATGTACAACCACTAGCGTTTCTTCAATTTTCGCTGTGTTGCTAGGGGCAATATAAATGGTATCGTCTCCGGCGATAGTGCCTAAAATCCCTTCTGCTTTACCCATTGAATCAAGTAAGCGAGCAATTAATTGAGCAGCACCAGGACTGGTTCTAATGACGATTAAGCTATCATTATGGTCGATATCTACAACTAAGTTTTTTAGCGGGCTGGTCGTCGTTGGAATGCCAAGCTCAACAGGTAAACAATACACCATGTCACCGGTTGCATTACGCGTTCGTACAGCGCCGGTTTTACTCAGCATTCGAGATACTTTGGATTGATTAATGTGGGTGAAACCAGCTTCGATTAAAGCGTCCACAATCTCACTTTGTGAGCTTAAATGCTCTTTTTTAAGCAAACATTTAAAAAAGTCCATCAATTCAGAAGCTTTGCGCATTGCTGTTCCCATCTATTTATAATAAAGGGTTTATTTTAATCTAAATTAGTACCTAGTTAATAGATTAAATATCACTTTTTTTGCATATTTATTCGTTTTTTATAAAATAAATGCATTTATTGCAGGATAGCTACTTTCTTAACTGGAGTTCTGCTAACATTTGCTTCAATTAAATCTTATCAGGACGATATATTATGACTTTTTTAACGCGTAAATTTGTGTTTATTAGTATCTTATTGTCAACCTCTCTTTGTGCCCAAGCGTTAGAAAAAATACAAGTTAGATTTGCTACAGATGCCAACTACTACCCCTTTGAATTTTTAACTCCAGATAAAAAAATAGCCGGTTTTGATATCGATATTGCCTATGCTATTTGTGCTGAAATGAATATGAGTTGTAGTTTTGAACATCACCGTTTTGATGGCTTATTGTTAACCCTTCCCTTTGGGCGATATGATGCGGTGATTGCTGCATTAGATATTACTAGTGAGCGATTGGATAAAGTCGATTTCAGTGACAGTTATTATAAAGTACCGCCGGTTTTTGTTAGTAAAGAGCAATTACAAACTGCTTTTTCTCTGAGTGGTAAATTGATTGGCGTGCAAGCAAACACCTCGAACCAAAATTATCTGATTAAGTTCGCCCCCGAAAATAGTTACATTGTCCCTTATTTCTCATCTAAAGCGGCTTTGCAGGATTTACAGCGTCACAAAATCGATGTTGTCTTTGCAGATTTTGAAGTTGTGAATGACTTCTTGAGTAAACAAGTTGAGCAAGAGCAACCTTTGGTGATCAGTAGAACAGAATCTGTGTTTGTTGAGCAGTTTTCGAAAGGTTATGGCATTGCAGTAAAAAAAGGCAATGATGATTTACGTTTACGTTTAAATGAAGGTTTGAAGTTAATTGTTGAAAATGGTACTTATAAACAAATTTATGATCAATATTTTCCTCAAAACTAGTGTTGAACAAAGGAATTTAGTAGTACCCATTCATTTACAAATAAGCTAATCTTTAACATTAGTCACAATTATTTAACATATTTCACACATGCGTATTTATTCACTTTAGAATAGATATGATTACTCTTAAATACTTAAACATTTTTATTTCATTGGAGAAAAATATGAAAGTTGCTGTTCTTGGTGCTGCAGGTGGTATCGGTCAAGCCCTCGCTTTATTACTTAAATTAGATTTACCAGCAGGCTCTACGTTATCACTATACGACGTTGCTCCAGTTACTCCGGGTGTTGCAAAAGATTTAAGTCACATCCCTTCAAGCGTTACTGTTGACGGTGTTGGTGGCGATGATCCAACGGCTGTTTTAGAAGGTGCTGACGTAGTGTTAATTTCTGCGGGTGTTGCACGTAAGCCAGGTATGGACCGTTCAGACTTATTTAATATCAATGCTGGCATCATTAAAACATTAATCGGCAAAGTTGCTGATGTTGCGCCTACTGCATGTATCGGTGTTATTACAAACCCTGTAAATACGACTGTGGCTATCGCTGCTGAAGTGTTAAAAGCAAAAGGTGTTTACAATAAAAACAAACTTTTTGGTATTTCTACGCTAGATGTTATTCGTGCAGAAGAGTTTGTTGGTGAGCTTAAAGGCATCCCATCTGAAGACGTATTTGTGAACGTTATCGGTGGCCACAGCGGTACTACTATTCTTCCTTTATTATCTCAAGTTCAAAATGTTGAATTTACAGACCAAGAAGTTATTGATTTAACTGACCGTATCCAAAATGCTGGTACTGAAGTCGTTAATGCAAAAGCGGGCGGTGGTTCTGCTACATTATCTATGGCGCGTGCAGCTGCCGTATTTGGTGTCAATCTTGTTAAAGCGTTATCAGGTAAGCAAGGTATTATTCAGAATGCTTATGTAGATGGTGGAAACCCAGATTCTCCATTCTTTGCTCAACCTTTATTATTAGGTAAAAACGGTATTGATCGTGTTCTACCTTGTGGTGAGTTAAGTGCATTCGAAGAAGCGAAGAAACAAGAGATGCTATCAGTATTACATGCTGATATTAAACTAGGTGTTGACTTCGTTAATAACTAATCTATTTTTTTGCTATTAAGCGTTTATAATAAGGCCAGTTGTACTGGCCTTTTTTTATATCTAAATGAAAGGCTCTGCGGAAAGTTAAGTACGGTTTAAAAGGGAGTGGGTATGAAAGTTGTAGAAGCAATGACATCAAGAGTTGTCACCGTTACCATGGATGACCGTATTCCTGTTCTTCAAAACATTCTTTCACAGGCTGGCTTTCATCATTTATTAGTAGTGGAAGAGGGGAAGTTACAAGGTGTAATAAGTGATAGGGATGTATTAAGAGTCTTAAGTCCTTTTTTAGATACAGAGGCAGAGCTAATGCGTGACCTTAATACAGCTCAGCGCCCTGCACATCAAGTGATGACTCGCTCTCCAGTCACAGTCGCACCAGATACATCAGTTAAAGATGCATTAACCTTAATGTTAACGCACGATATTAGTTGTTTACCTGTTCTTGACCAAGATGAAATTTTGGGCATATTTACTATTCATGATGGGGTAAGGGCCTTGATCCGTTAATTACTCTTTTGTGTAACGATTGATCTACTTCCTCATATTAGGAGTAATGTAGTTTAATATTCATTGGGTGTATATTTACTGCTTATAAAGCAATTAGTTAAATAAACTAGGATGGTTTATTTATATATGTAATCTTCATAAATAATATATTTTAAGTATTTTATATTACACCCGTTATTCTTTATAGTGTCGACCTCGACTTGTTAACCTGAGATATATATGGATTATCTTCCGATTTTTACCAAATTACAGAACCGTCATTGCCTAGTGGTAGGTGGTGGAGATATTGCTGCGCGTAAAGTGCACCTTTTATTAAAAGCGAATGCCACCATTACTGTCTGTGCCCCTGATATTTGTGATTCGTTATTAGAGAAAGCCAGAAATAAGCAACTATCAGTGATTCAAGCACCTTTCTCAGATGATCTTATGGATGGTAAATGGTTAGTGGTTGCGGCTACCAATCAGCTTCATATTAATGAGCATGTTGCACAACTTGCAGAGCAAAAACAAATCTTAGTTAACGTTGTTGATGAGCCTAAATTATGTAGCTTCATTATGCCTTCAATTGTTGATCGTTCTCCTATTGTTGTTGCTATTTCTAGTGGTGGTAAAGCTCCTGTGTTAGCTCGTTTGATACGTGAGCGTTTAGAAAGCTTATTGCCGATGCACTTAGGACGATTAGCACAGATCTCCGGTGAATTTAGACACCGTGTTAAACAAGTTATTACTAAAGAGTCTTTACGTCGTCGTTATTGGGAAAAATTATTCGGTAATGGCGATTTAGCAAGCTTGCTACAAAAAGGACAAATTGACAAAGCACAGCAATTTATGGAAGACAATTTGACTGATGAAGTGGCTCAGGGGGATGTTGCATTGGTTGGTGCTGGTCCGGGTGACCCATCTTTACTGACGCTTAAAGCATTACAACTAATGCAACAGGCAGATATCGTTTTATATGATCGATTAGTATCAAAAGAGATCTTAGATTTAGTTCGTCGTGATGCTGACCTGATCTCTGTAGGTAAGGCCGCTGGTAAACATGAAGTTGAGCAATCTCGTACTAATCAAATGTTAGTTGAGTTTGCACAGCAAGGTAAGAAGGTGGTGCGCCTTAAAGGTGGTGATTCTTTCATTTTCGGGCGCGGTGGAGAAGAGCTAGAAGAATTAGTTGAAGCTGGCGTTGCTTTTCAAGTTGTCCCAGGGATCACATCCGCTTCAGGGTGTAGCACCTATGCCGGTATTCCATTAACTCATCGAGATTATGCACAATCGGTCACTTTCGTGACAGGGCATAGAAAGCAAGATGGTAAAGCATTGGACTGGAAGTCTTTAGCGACACCACATCAAACCTTGGTTGTGTATATGGGCTTATTACGAGCACAAGAGATTCAAACAAATTTGTTAATTAATGGCCGTGATGCTAATACGCCTGTGGCTTTAATCAATAAAGGGACGACCAATGAACAACAAGTCATTACTGGTGCATTATCTGAATTATCTACTTTAGGTGGTGGTTTAGAAGGTCCAACGATTATGATTATAGGTGAAGTCGTTAATCTATCAACTAAGCTTAATTGGTTCCAAGCTGATAATAATAAGAAGTTATCTCGAGACCCATTCTTAGTTAATTTATCTTAAGTTAAACCGATATAAAAAAACCTGATTAAATCAGGTTTTTTTATATCTATTATTTAGTCTTATTGATTATGACCACTGCGGTCTAATATGCAGAGCACTATGATATAAACGTTCATAATGCTTAGCCGAGTCAGACCAATAAAAGTGCGAACGCATTGCTTGTGTTTTTACACGTAGCATCTCTTCTGGGTGTTCAATATAAAGTAATAAAGCGCGTCTTAAAATATTGAGTAGTTCATTAGCGCTCGGTTCATAAAACATAAAACCATTAGCGTTATCAGGATCTTGATCATAATCGATAACCGTATCTTTTAAACCACCTACAGCACGTACTATAGGTAACGTGCCGTAAGCTAAGCTGTATAGCTGATTTAAACCACAAGGTTCAAAGATCGATGGCATTAAGAAGAAGTCAGAGCCAGCCTCAATAAGGTGTGATAACTCATTACTATAACCGTTAATAAACTTAAAGTTATCCGAGTAATGTGCAGCTAATGCGGTTAAATGTCCTGTTATAGCTGGGTCTCCAGAGCCAACAATTACTAGTTGTACATTATGTCTTAGGAAGCTTTCTAAAATAGGAATGATTAAACCAAACCCCTTTTGATCGGTTAAACGACATACCATGCCAAAAATAGGTGTATCATTGACCGATAATCCGACTTCTTTCTGTAATGCTTCCTTACATTTTTCTTTGCCCGATAAATCGTTGCTATCAAAATGGTAAGGGATTAGTTTATCTGTCTCAGGGCTCCAATCGTTGTAATCACAGCCATTCAAAATACCTTCAAAATCGTGAATACGTTCGATAAAGTGATCTGACATGCCATGTGAACCTAGTGTTGTTAATAGCTCACTGGCGTAGTTAGGGCTAACGGTATTGATTTTGTCTGCATAAATAACACCGACCTTTAAAAAGTTTATATAGCTATAACCTTCTAAAACACGTTCGTCCATGCAAGAACTTACTTCAGGAATTAAATTCAATTGAGACTTTTCGAAAATACCCTGGTAAGCAGAGTTATGGCTCGTAAGTACGGTCTTAGTGTCAATAAAGTGGTTATTATTATGGAATCGTGCTTTTAATAAATAAGGCACCAGTCCGGTGTGCCAATCATTACAATGGACGATGTCTGGAGAAAAATCTTCTGCGATTGCTGTTAATAAGGCTGCGAGACCAAAAAAAGCAAAACGTTCTCCATTATCAGCATAGGCATTATTTTCTTCACCGTATAAACCAGCTCGGTCAAAGTAATGCGCATTATCAATGGCTAATACTTTTATACCATCTAAAGAGAGCGCCTGTACCGAAAAGGGAATATCGGGCCTTGCGTTATCTGTTTTTAAATGGAGTTGATGTACCTGGTGTGCAGTTTCGCGATGCTCGAGAGTACGATAAAATGGGGTAATAATAACAACTTCATGGCCCATATTACGAAGCTCTAATGGTAATGCTTTAGCTACATCTGCAAGGCCACCAGTTTTTGAGAATCCTTCCACTTCAGATGAAATGAATAGGATTTTTAGTTTTTTAGAATCCATTTTAAACGCCTTTATTTTCGCATCAATATGCTGCTTATGGGTTAACTATTAAAGCCAATTCTAGCGCCTTTAGGGATCACAACTATTCCTTCATCGGAGACAGTAAAGCGCTTTCTATCATTGTCTAGGTCTACACCAATCTTAACACCATCTGCGATTTCTACATCTTTATCAATAATCGTTTTGATTATTTGACAGTTTTTACCGATTTTTGTATCACCTAGTAATACGGATTGATAAACATTTGTCCCCTCGTCAAGAAAGCAGTTAAATCCTAATACTGATTTTTCAACGGTTGCACCGATGATCAACGCTCCATCAGAAATTAAAGATTTGCGTATAGAGCAAGTATTACCATCATGATTTTGAAAGTTAGCTGCGGGTAATGCTGGATAATAGGTATGCATTGGCCACGCTCTATTATAAAAAGAGATGAGTGGTGTCGCTTTAATAAGATCCATATTGGCTTCCCAGTACGATTCAATCGTCCCTACATCGCGCCAATAAGACTCTCCATTTTCATTGGGTATTTTATTGGTGGTGAAGTCATAAACAAAAACATCCTCTGTTTTTAAGAGATGCGGAATAATATCTTTACCAAAGTCATGGCTGGAGTGTTCATTTTCTGCATCACGAATTAACTCTTTTTGTAATGCAACTGAGTTAAAAATGTAATTACCCATTGAAGCGAGTACATGATCAGGATCACCTGGGATTGTTTTAGCATCTTCTACTGCTGGTTTTTCTGCAAATCCAACCATTCTCCCGTTAACATCCACCTCTATAACGCCAAAATGATAGGCTTGTTCTTTGGGCAAGCGGATTGCAGACACGGTAAGGGTTGCTTTTTTCTGTTTATGGAACTCTATTTTTTGGCGGATATCCATTTTATAAATATGATCACTACCGAAAATACAGACAATTTCTGCTTCATCCGCCTCAATAAATTGAATATTTTGATAGATAGCATCTGCAGTACCTGTGTACCAATGTTTGCCTTTATTCATTTGTGCTGGGATCGCATCAATAAAAGTGTCAGTGAAGCTATTTAACTCCCATGCTTTACGTAAATGGTCATTGAGTGATTGTGATTTAAATTGAGTGAGTACGTAAATACGTAATAGATCGGAATTAACAAAATTATTTAATACACAATCAATAAGTCGATAACTACCGCCAAAAGGCACTGAAGGTTTAGTGCGTGATTGAGTAAGTGGGTAAAGACGAGAACCTTCTCCGCCAGCTAAAATCATAGAGAGAACTTTTGCCATGAGTAAACCTCATATAAGTAATAAAAATAGCAATATATATTATGCTGATTAACGCTTACGCAAAGCCTATGCGACTGCCTTTGCCGATTACTACAATACCTTTTTCAGAAACAGTGAACTGTTTACGATCTTCATCTAAATTTTCACCAATTACCGTATAGGGGGCGACTTCGACATTTTTATCTAAGATAACGTTGGTTAGGCGAGCGCCTTTACCTATTTTGGCATTGCCTAAAAATACACACCCTTTGATTTTTACGTCTCTGCATAAATGACTTCTAAAACCAAGAATAGAGTTTTCTATTTCAGCCCCATTAATATAAGAGCCAGCCCCAATATGAGATTTAAATACACTGCTTTCCGATTCATCTTGGTCTCGGAAAGTGGCTGGAGGTAATGGTGGGTGATAGGTATGTAATGGCCAGTTTTTATTATATAAAGAGATTGGCTGATCATCATTTAATAGATCCATATGCGCTTCCCAGTATGAATCAATTGTACCTACATCTCGCCAATAAGCGTTTTCTGGCTCGCCTGGAATTTGATTATCGTTAAAGTTATAAACAAAGACTTTACCCTGTGGGAATAATTTAGGGATAATATCTTTACCAAAGTCATGGCTAGAGTTTTCATCGAAGGCGTCTTTTTCTAATTCACTGAGCAGCACATCCGTTTTAAAAATATAATTACCCATAGAAGCTAAAACATGGTCGGGATCTCCAGGAATAGTTTTGGCTTTTTCATTAGATGGCTTTTCTTCAAAACCTATCATATGCCCAGCATCATCTATCTCAATAATACCAAAATGATGGGCTTGACTCTTTTGTACTCGTATCGCTGCTACTGTTAACTCTCCACCCGTTTTTTGGTGGTAATCAACCATCTGCTGTACATCCATTTTATAAATATGATCACTACCGAAGATACATACGTGATGAGCCTTACTCTTTTCAATAAAACGATAGTTTTGATAAATGGCATCCGCGGTACCTGAATACCAGTTTTTATTGACTCGTTGTTGCGCAGGGATTGCTTCGATAAAACGATCTGATATACCTGATAATCGCCATGCGCGGCGGAGGTGAATATTAAGAGACTGAGATTTAAATTGGGTCAGTACATAGATTTTCATTAAGTCAGCATTAACGAAGTTATTTAATGCAAAATCAACTAATCTATAATTTCCGCCAAAAGGAACGGCGGGTTTACTTCGATTCTGAGTTAATGGAAAAAGCCGAGAGCCTTCACCCCCAGCAAGTATCATAGCCAAAATATCAGCCATAGAACCTCCACATATCTAAATTTTAAAAAACTATGTCTCTATCAAGCCTACTAATAATGCGCTCTATTTAATGATGGATCAGCTGGTCGTTTTTGAACTTAGAGTTATTAAGGAAAATTCTGTCTACATCAACTGATACTGCAGTTAAATCATTTGTCTTCTAATCATTAAGAGCACACCTTTAATACAATCGATATTGGAATTACATAGCGCCTGTTTATTAATCTATTTAACTTTTGATACTAACAACAAAACACTAAGGTAACAGAGTTACATGATAATTATTTGAGGCAACTCAATACTTTAAATTTATTATTTTGAGCATCTTCACTAAATGTATTGTAAGCCTGTATTAAAAGTGGCTCATAGCGTAGGAATTTATTCGCGACTATCGTTAGCCTGCCTTTTTTCTTTAAAAACTTAGCGGATTCATTGATAAAACTTTCTGCCGCGTCATAGTTAGTCTTTTGACCTGAATGAAAAGGAGGATTGGAAAGCAGTAAATCGTATTCTGTTGTCACTTTTGAAAAGACATCTGATGCAAATACATTAGCTTGTAAGTTATTCTCGGCTAATGTCAATTTAGCGCTAGCTAAAGCATAAACGTTTACATCAATTAAATCTAATGCTAATTGAGGATGTTTTTTGAGTAGGTAACAAGATAGCACGCCAGCTCCACAGCCAAAGTCTAATCCTTTTCCGTGTAATTCATCTGGTAAATTATTTAATAATAATTCACTCCCTTTATCTAGTTCTCCAAAACTAAATACGCCTGGTAAAGAACGAATTGTTAGGCTTACATCATTAACCTTAAGTTGATAGTCTTTGATCCATTGCTGCTGATTAAATACGGCAACAGGCTTGCTTAGTTCTGCATAAATAATGCTACAATGTCGTGCAGAATCAATAGGGTTACTATATTCTGAGTAGGGTTTTAGTAGGCTGGCAACGCTTTTAATACCACATTTTTTTTCACCAACCAGCACAATACCTGCATTCTCTTTTAAATGAGGTGTTAAGTTTGCCAGTAAGTATTCAATTTCTGTTTTGGCTTTGGGAATGTAGATTAATAGTAAGTCAAATTTCTGTTGCTCTTCATTACCTTGGTAATCGGCAGTAAAGTGGACATCTGAATTGGTTAATTGATCTTTTAATTGCTCATAATAACGGTAATCATTAAAACAAAAAGTGCTTGATGATGCTATTGTTTGTAAGTGGATAGGGTAGTGGTCATCAATATTGCCTGCAACTAATATTGATTTATCAGTGAATAAAGATTCGTTACGCTGTAAAACTTGGCTTGGATTTGAAAAGGTCGAGTGAAGTGCCATGAAAATTTCCTATTACAGCTTATTATTAGAAGCCTAAATGATGATGAAAATGCCATTATACCAATGGAAGTGGATACTTGGCTCGGTATTATATTGTTATTTTAACTATTACTCACCTTTACCTTTAAAATAGTTTGTCACAGGGATGTTATGAAATTCACTAATAAATTTACGTTTATTACTAGTGCGATTGTATTGACGTGTATTAGCTTGGTCTTAGTCGGAGGCTTGGTTAGTTTACGCTCACTTTCATTAAAATATCATCAGCAAAGAATCGATAGTATTATCGAGGTGATTGAAAAGCAGTTAGATAAGCAAACCACTGAGACTCAGTTTGATCACTGGTTGCCGGATCTGCTTGATGCATCTGGAATTGTACGTTTAGAGGTTAAACGTGATGATGTCACTGTCTATCAAAATTACTTTGAAAGCCGTGAATATTACCCAATGCGGTTATTACTTAGTTACTCTTATACGTTAGAGAGGTATCCCAACGTACATTTAATTTTACACACTCGTCAGCCTTTTTCAGAGCTACAGTTTACCTTTTGGCCGTTGATTGGTGTTGGGACTGCGATATTGTTGTCTTTGAGTTTATTATATTTTGCATTACGTTGGATTAAGCGTTCTTTCTATGGGGCTGAGTTATTAGAGCGACGAGCACGTTACTTGTTGCAAAATAATCCAACGGCTCGCTTCGCTCAAAAAGGTGAATGGCCTAAAGCAGCCAGCAAAGCTTTAGATGTGTTATCAGAAAGATTAGAAAATAGCCGTAAAGAGCGCAGCGTATTTGATATTCATATTCGTGGAAAAGCTTTTTTAGATGAAGCAACGGGGATAGGTAATCGCCTAGCATTTGATAATCGACTCGATACCGTTGTAATGGATGAAAGCTTTGCGTCAAGCAGTTTGATTTTAGTTAGTTTAACTGAATTAAGTACCCTGAAATATCGTTTTGGTAGTGCAGAAAGTGAAAAAATAATCTCGCAAATGGTCGATTTATTAAATCATTTTTGTCGCCGTTTTGATGACAGTTTTTATGGTAGAGCAAATAAGTCTGAGTTTGTTATCTTGTTGCCGCAGATGGACTACGATGAGACCAAAGTCGTGGCCAAACAACTCACCCGTTCTTTATTTCAATTACAATTACCTGATCCAGAGATGATTGAAAACTTCTTCCATGTTGGAGTGGTTAACTTTCCTTATGGTAGTAAAACGGATCTCATTATTGATGATGTTAATCGTGCAGTGTTAGTTGCAGAACATCAGAAGGTGAGTGGTTGGCATATATCGGAAGAGAACCTCAAGCATACTGTTATTGCTAAAGGAACGGTGCGTTGGCGTACTTTATTAACAGACGTGCTGGAGAAAAAATCACTATTGTTATATCAGCAGCACGTTATGGAGCGTGATGCTGTCGGGATCGTTTATACTGAATTATGGCCGCGTATCCTGGGTGATGAGCAAGAAGTTATTTCTGCTGGCACATTTATGCCGATGGCTGAAAAGTGTGGGCTACAAGCGCAGATAGATAGACAAATGTTAGAGAAGGTCTTAGCGTTATTGGTACAAAGAGGGGAATCCTCTAAAGCGATTTCAGTCAATGTTTGCTCGCATTTATTAATGAATAAAGAAAACTATAAGTGGTTTTTATTCGAGCTTATGCAAAAATCTAAAAAGTTGCGTAATAATTTAGTGATTGAAATTTCAGAGCATTTGGTTGATAAATATTATTATCCTTTACGAACTGCAGTTGTTCCCTTGCAAAAAATAGGTTGTCAGATAGCAATTGATAATGTGGGTAAATACGTTATTAATACCCAGTATATTTTGGATTTTAATATCGATTATTTAAAACTTCATAGTAGTTTAGTGAGAGATATTCATCTCAGAAGCACCAATCAAGTGGCGGTTCAAAGTCTGCTGGCCAGTTGTTTAAATAGTGATGCAAAAGTGATTGCAGTCGGTATTGAAAGCCAGCAAGAATGGAAGTGCTTACTTCGCTTAGGTGTCTATGCAGGCCAAGGCGGGTTATTTACTTCTCCTAAGCGGATGCGTGCCATAGACATTAGTTAAATGTTGTCGTGCTAATAAACTAAATCCATTGTTATAAATTTAAAATTTTTTAAGCAACTTTAACCCTGCTAAGCCTTGCAACCCTCCTGTGTGTAAGGCGACTATATTTGTTTCTCTTGCAAAATAGTCTTGTTCAATTAATTGCCACAACGCGTAAAACATTTTTCCTGTGTATATAGGCTCTATGGGTATTTGAGTCTCATTACTAAATTGGTGGCAAAAATCAGCTAACGGTTTGGAGATTTTACCGTATCCTCCCTCATGATTTTCAGTATGTAAGTGCCAACTAACTTCATGTTCTGATTTAGCCCATTGTTTTACATTATGTTGTAGATACAGTGCGTTTTTTAATACGGCAATACCATGTACTTGTGTTGTAGGGCTATATTTGGCTGCTCCACTGATTAATCCTGCCAACGTCCCTCCGCTGCCTGTTGCCGTAAATATATGGTCAATAGCAGTAGGATGTTGGTCGGCCAATTCAATTATGATCTCTTCGACACCTGGAACAGCAAAAGCATTACTGCCTCCTTCTGGAATCAGGTAAGCCTCTGGGTATTGCAGTTGTAATTTTAATAAGTATTCAGTCTGTTCTTTTAAACGATAAGTTTGTCGATTAACAAATTGTAATGTCATTCCCCATTGTTGAGCCTGAGATAAGGTAGGATTCGCTGCATAGTGAGCTTCACCTCTGATAATACCTGTTGCTTGAAACTTGAAGTGGTGGCAGGCAGCAGCTAATGCATGGATATGGTTAGAAAACGCACCACCAAAACTGAGTAGGTGTGTTTTTTGTTGTGCTTCAGCTTGTAGCAAATTGTATTTTAACTTTCGCCATTTATTTCCCGCTATCTCTGGATGTAATAAGTCATCTCGTTTAATTGACAAGTGGATTGCTTTTTCTGTTAACAAAGGATGGGTAATGGCTTGTAAAGGGCTTGAGTTAATCTGCTGATATAAAATGCTGTCGGTAATACTCATTGATTTCTATGCCCTTTAAAATTGTAATGCAACGAATGTTAAATGTTTTATTACTCACTGTTAAGTGATTGCTAAACCTACATTTTTTACTATGTAAGAGACAGAGTTTAAATAAGCGCACTTGGATCGGAGAATGTACTTTTTTAAATTGCTCTTTTATTGCGCGAGCACTGCTTTTTCTTAAAAAAAACAAGCCCCCTGTGATATATGCATCAAATTGACGATTAAACAGATTCATATCTGTTGTGATAGTGGCAGTCTGTTAACAAGCTCATAACACTTTACGTGATATGAGCAAGTGAAAAAGAGTCTTTTCTTAGTTTCACTTTATTGTTTTAAAACAAGACGTTTAACCTAATTTTACATGGAGTTTAACATGCTGAAGTCTTTATATAAAAAAACCTTAGTAGCCGCAGTTGTGATGGTCACAAGTGTGAATTTGTTTGCAGCAGATAAAGTTTATCGTTTGAAGCTCGCTGAATCATGGGGGCCTAATTTTCCCGTTTTTGGTGACTCAGTTAAAAATATGGTGAAGATGGCAGAAGAGATGTCAAATGGCCGTTTAAAAATCCGTGTCGATTCAGCAAATAAGCATAAGTCTGCCTTTGGTGTCTTTGATATGGTAAAAAGTGGCCAATATGATATGGGGCATTCAGCAAGTTATTATTATAAAGGCAAAGTACCTAATACCCTGTATTTTACAACTATGCCTTTTGGGATGACGGCTATGGAGCAATACGCCTGGTTCCAATATGGAGGTGGTCAGGAACTGATGGATGAAGTTTATGCCGATCATAATTTAGTTGCCTTCCCTGGTGGTAATACAGGCGTGCAAATGGGTGGTTGGTTCCGTAAAGAGATCAATAATCTCGATGATTTGAAAAACCTGAAAATGCGTATTCCTGGTTTTGCTGGTGAAGTCTTAGCAAAATTAGGTGCAACACCGGTAAATATACCGCCAGGTGAGTTATACACAGCGTTAGAGCGTAACACGATTGATGCATTAGAATGGGTGGGTCCTTCGTTAGATCTGCGTATGGGCTTCCATAAAATAGCTCCTTTTTACTACATGGGATGGCATGAGCCAGCTACAGAATTAATGTTTATCATTAATAAAAAGAAATTAGACTCATTACCAGCTGATCTACAAGCTATCTTAAAAGTGGCTATGCACAAAGCCTCTTACGATATGTATGTTCAATCCTACGCATCAAGTGCTGAAAACTGGGCAGAAATGACTTCAGAGTTCCCTGATATTAAAGTGAAAACTTTCCCACCTGAAGTATTAGCTGCAATGAAAAAAGCCAACGATGAAATTCTTGCTGAAAAAGCGGCAAGTGATGAAATGGCCGCTAAAATCATTAAATCTCAACAAGATTACTTGAAATTAGTACGAGTATGGACTGATATTTCAGAGTTTGGTTACATTCAAAGTACTAAAGAATAACTGCTTGATTATTAAAAGCGACACTATGGATTGTGTCGCTTTTAATTGTTGCTTATCCACTCTTTATCTATAAGGAATATTATTAGATGGAAAGTCTGCAAAATGTATTTGATCGCTTTTCTGACATCGTTGGAAAAATTGCAGCCACATTAATGATTTTATTATTGGTTAATGTTTTTTACGATGTGGTGGCACGTTACTTTTTTAAATCCAGTTCAATTGGTTTACAAGAATTAGAATGGCACTTATTTGCTTCAATGTTTTTATTAGGCATTGCTTATACCTTAAAAGAAGAGGGGCATGTACGTGTTGATATTATTTATGAAAGATTAAGTGTGAAAGGAAAGGCATGGATTAACTGTTTAGGTTGTTTATTCTTCTTACTTCCTTTTTGTGTTCTGATCATATGGTACGGCTACAGTTTCGCTTTAGAGTCCTACAATCTACAAGAAACCAGTGGTGATCCGGGTGGTTTATCTCATCGTTGGATCATTAAATCAATGATTCCTTTTTCTGCATTCGCGTTAGCATTAAGTGCCTTTGGCGTACTTATAAAAAGTTTACGCAACATAACTAACCACAACATTTAAAGGGAATTTTTATGATTGGCATTATTATGTTTGGAGTCGCTTTATTGCTGCTATTAACGGGTTTTCCTGTGGCTTTTGTGTTTGCAGGTGTTGCCCTGATCTTTGGCATTTTTGCGGAAGGAGTAGAGTTATTCGCTTTCATGCCTTATCGCATTATGAGTATCATGGAAAACTCAATCATGATGGCTGTCCCTATGTTTATCTTCATGGGGAATATTTTACAAAAAACTAAATTAGCAGAGCAGTTGTTAGAAGCAATGGGGCAATTGTTTGGGCGTGTGCGAGGTGGTGTTGCTGTTTCAACCATCTTGGTGGGCTGCTTGTTAGCGGCATCAACGGGTGTTGTTGGGGCCTCTGTTGTGGCAATGGGAGTTATTTCTTTACCTGTTATGTTGAAGTATAACTATGACAAAAAACTAGCCACTGGTGTTATTTGTGCTTCTGGGACATTAGGTCAAATTATTCCTCCTTCAATTATTCTTATTATACTTGGGGATGTAATGGGGGTACCTGTAGGAGATCTATTTAGAGCTGCAATATTCCCTGGAGCAATCTTAGTTGCTGCATTTATTTTATACGTTTTAATTTACGCTTATTTTAAACCTGAATCTGCACCTGCTTTACCTGAGTCAGCGTTGTCTGGAACAGGTGGATTAACGCCTTATTGGATAGCTTTTAAGGCAATTGCACCACCATTAACGCTTATTTTTGCTGTGTTAGGATCTATTTTCTATGGAGTTGCAACACCGACCGAGTCTTCTGCTATTGGTGGGGTGGGAGCAATTCTATTAGCTATGCTATATAGGCAATGCTCTTGGAAAGTTATTTGGGAGTCTTCAATTGAAACTCTTAAAGTAACTTCTATGGTATTTGCTATCTTTATTGGAGCGACTGCGTTCTCGATGGTGTTTTCCTACACTGGTGGCGAAGAGATCATTGAAGAGATCATGTTCAGTTTACCAGGTGAGAAATGGGGCTTTTTAATCATTTCAATGCTGGTTATTTTGGTATTAGGATTCTTTATCGACTTTGTTGAGATATCATTTATTGTGGTTCCTATGTTGTATCCAATTGCAGAAATGATGGGGATTGATTTAACTTGGTTTGCAATATTAATTGCGATGAATTTACAAACCTCCTTTTTAACACCTCCCTTTGGTTTCAGTCTATTTTACCTAAAAGGTGTTGCCCCGCCACAGGTGAAAACCATGGATATCTATAAAGGGGTTGTTCCCTTTATCGGTTTACAGTTATTAGTCTTAGCTTCAATCGTTATATTTCCAGGGTTTTATGGTTTTGAATAATTAATCATTATTAGTTTATGCATATTACTTTAAAGCCTCTTAGATAGAGGCTTTTGTGTATTTAGCAGAAAATTTAAGATTGCAGCTAAATTGAAAATAAGGGATATTTGTTAGGGCTTATCCATTAAACTAATAACCATTATGCTTCATTCTATTTATTTTATTATCACTTAAGGACCCTAATGCTAGAAATTGTTGTCATTTACCTTGCTGCAGCACTTGCTGCTGTTCCTATTGCTAAGCGCCTTGGGTTAGGCTCTGTTTTAGGCTATTTGTTAGCCGGCATTTTAATCGGACCATTTGCACTTGGCTTAGTGGGAGACCAATCTGAGGTGCTGCATTTTGCAGAGTTTGGCGTGGTTATGATGTTATTTTTAATTGGCTTAGAGTTACAACCTAGTCGTTTATGGAAATTGCGTCATTCAATAGTGCTACAAGGTGGTTTACAAGTTGGGTTAAGCACCTTATTAATTTGGGGGGCTTGTTACTTATTATTTGATATGCATTGGCAAACTACATTAGCCTTAGGTTTAATGTTAGCTCTATCATCAACGGCAATCGTATTACAAACGCTAACGGAAAAAGGTTGGATCAAGCAACCAGCAGGGCAAAATACCTTCTCTATTTTACTCTTTCAAGACATTGCAGTGATCCCTATTTTAGCATTGTTGCCATTATTGGCTTTTAGTGATTCAGGCTCTGATATTGAAAGTCATGGTAGTTTGATCGAAGACTTTCCTGCATGGGGGCAGGTAGGTATTTCATTGTTAGTGATCAGTGGTATCTACTTTATTGGTAAATACGTTTCAACGCCTTTGTTCCGTTATATTGCTGATACACGCCTAAGGGAGATCTTTACTGTCTTTACGCTGTTTTTGGTTGTTTCTATTGCATTGATCATGCAAAAGATAGGTCTATCACCGGCATTAGGCACTTTCTTAGCTGGTGTTGTCTTAGCGGAAAGTGAATTCAGGCATGAGTTAGAAACCGATATCGAACCTTTCAAAGGTTTGTTACTGGGCTTATTCTTTATTGCAGTTGGTGCATCCATTGATTTTCAACTGTTATCCGAGCAGTTCCTATTAATCATGGGATTAGTTATTGGCTTAATTGTTCTCAAGGGCCTGGTCTTATATGGGATTGCGCTACTCTTTAAACTTAAGTCTAAGCAGAAAATACTATTTTCATTAGCCTTAGCGCAGGGTGGAGAATTTGCCTTTGTATTGATTTCATTAACCGGTACCTTGAATATACTGACTGCTGAAGAGTCTAAAATTACTACCTTAGTAGTGGCCATTTCTATGTTATTTGCGCCAGTATTATTAATGATATATGAACACCTGTTATTAAAAGATAAGTACACAGCTGCCTATGATGACCCTGAACATTTAGAGTCTACTGACCATGTGATTATCGTGGGTTATGGACGTTTTGGACAAGTGGTAGGGCGTTTATTAACCGCACAGGGCTATCACCTTTCTATTTTAGATCACAGCCCTGCACAGATTGATTTAGTACGTCGTTTTGGTATTAAAGTGTTTTACGGTGATGCTGCTCGCGGTGACTTATTAAAGTCTGCGGGTGCTGATGAAGCGAAGTTATTAGTGATTGCAGTGGATGAAGCTGAAAAGTCTTTACAGATAATCGACATAGCGCAAAAGTACTTTCCTAACTTAAAAATAGTGGTGCGTGCTATTGATAGGACACATGCTTATCGTATTCTTCAAAAAGGCGTACATACCTTCAGACGAGAAAGTTTCGATTCTGCAGTGAATTTAGGTGTAGATGCACTGAAGTTATTGGGTGAATCACCTTCATTTGCAGAAAAAGCGGGTGATCTATTTAAAAAGTACGATGAAAGTGCCTTAGAGGAGTTAGCTGATGTTTGGGGCGACGATAAACATTACGGCGCGGCAGTACGTCAACACTTAGCTGATTTAAAACAAGTCTTAGATAACGATAAGTTACAAAACCAACAACAAGCTGAACAGCAAGAGAAAAGCGACCAAGAATAAATATAAAATATCCACAAAAAAGCCAGCTTGAAAGCTGGCTTTTTTGGCGAGTCATAAAGTAAGTTTATTTAACTTCTTTACCTGAAGCTTGTAAATCAGCATGGTATGAAGAACGCACTAATGGACCACAAGCTGCATGTTCAAAACCAACCGACTTAGCCATTTCACCTAGAGCATCAAACTCTGCTGGTGGAACGTAACGCTCTACCGCAAGATGTTGTAAGCTAGGTTGTAAATATTGGCCAAGTGTCAGCATTGTTACGCCATGATCTGCAAGATCTCGAATGACTGTTTCTATTTGTTCGTTACTTTCACCTAACCCCATCATAACACCAGATTTAGTCGGTACCGTAGGGTGTTGTTCTTTAAATTTTTTCAGCAGTTGTAATGACCATTTATAGTCAGCGCCTGGACGAACCTGCTTGTATAAATGCGGTGCTGTTTCTAAGTTATGGTTAAATACATCTGGTACATCTTTTTCAAAACACGCTAATGCTTTATCCATACGACCTTTAAAGTCAGGTACTAAGATTTCAATCTTAATACTTGGATTTAATAAGCGAATTTCTCGGATACAATCTGCAAAATGTTGTGCGCCACCATCACGCAAATCATCACGGTCAACCGAAGTAATTACCACATATTTTAACTTCATGTCTTTGATGGTTTCTGCTAATTTCTTTGGTTCATCTTTATCGACAGCTAAAGGCTTACCATGGCCAACATCACAGAATGGACAACGACGAGTACAGATATCACCTAGAATCATAAAGGTTGCCGTACCGTGGTTAAAACATTCGTTTAAGTTAGGGCATGAAGCTTCTTCACAAACAGAATGTAATTTATTTTTACGTAAGGCCGCTTTAATTTCACTAACACGTGTATTATCCGCTGCTAATTTTATCTTCATCCACGATGGCTTTTTAAGTACCGTGTGTTTATCTGAAGGAATAACTTTAATAGGGATGTGAGACATTTTATCTGCATCGCGCAGTTTGTTGCCCGCAGTTAATTGACTTGGCTTAGTGTTCATTAATAAAACTCTCTATCTGTGTGTAGTGTAAATTTTGATTCAACTTCTCAATCAATAACGGCGATAACTCCGCAACAGAGGCATTAATACCTAAGTCACAACATTGAGTCATCTCTAATCCTGCATAACCACATGGGTTAATTTGTAAAAAAGGCTTGAGATCCATATCTACATTTAAGGCTAAACCGTGAAATGAGCAACCTTTGCGGATCTTTAATCCTAATGAAGCAATTTTTTTACCATCAACATAAACGCCTGGTGCATCTGGCTTTGCAATAGCAGTAACATTATAGTCTGCTAGCAAATCGATAATAGCCTGTTCTATTATACTTACTAAGCTCCGTACGTTGAAGTCTTTACGACGAATGTTAATCAGTAAATAGGCTATTAATTGTCCGGGTGCATGATGGGTTATTTGTCCACCACGGTCACTTTTAACAACAGGAATATCAGAGGTTCTTAATAAGTGCTCTGCTTTACCGGCAAGTCCTTGGGTAAATACCGGAGTATGCTCTACTAACCAAATTTCATCGATCGTATCTTGATCGCGTTGCTCAGTGAAATCACTCATTGCTTGCCAAGTTTCTTGGTAAGGTGTAACCCCTAAGTAGCGAATGATCAATTTGTCTTGAATTGCAGTCATGTTATCGGCTTATAAAATGTAACGTACAAGATCGAGTTTATTCAAAGCAGTATAAATATCTTCAATTTGCTCTTTACTATTCACAATAACAGGAATAGCTAATGAATGATAAGTACCTTTAGAGCTGGGTTTGACTGTCGGTGCGTAATCACCAGGTGCGATTTTTTGAATAACAGATAACACATCTGGGATAAGTTTTGGGTCAGCAAGGCCCATTACTTTGAATGAGAAGTTACATGGAAAGTCGAGTAATTCATCAAATTTAGTATTCAATGCCATGATTGGTTCCTGAGCAAGTTAGATATTGGAAAGTGAGGACTTGCCTCACTTTTAATTATTTGGGTAATTGTTATACCTAAATGTGAACGGTATATATGGGGACTATTTTAACCAAACCAACCAATAAATAATAATTTAATGTAATCGATGATACGGCTGAAAATACCACCTTCTTCAACGGTTTCTAAGGCAATCAAGTCGTAACTTGCTACCGCTTCATCAGCTAATGTGTAGTTAACTTGACCTACTTTGTCACCTTTTTGAATTGGTGCACGTAGCTCGTTATCGATAACGAAATCCGCTTTTAAGTTTTGAGATTGGTTACGTGGTAGCGTTAATGGTGTATCAACTGGAACACCTAAACGAATGTTTGCTTGTGTACCCATCCAAATACGTTCATTAGCTAATTGGTCATTAGCCTTATAAGGAGTGATGGTTTCAAAGAAACGGAAGCCCCAGTTCAATAACTTTTTGCTTTCAACTTTACGTGCTTCATCTGAGCGAGTTCCCATTACAACACTGATTAAACGCATACCATCTTTTGTTGCAGAAGATACTAAGCTATAACCCGCAGCGCTAGTATGACCGGTTTTCATACCATCTACATTTAAGCTTTTATCCCATAATAAACCGTTACGATTATATTGTACGATACCATTGTATTTGAATGATTTTTCGCTATAGATTTTGTATTCATTAGGTACGTCAGTGATGATAGCTTTAGCTAATATCGCCATATCTTTAGCCGTTGTATGATGTCCATCTGCATGTAAACCATGACTGTTTACAAAATGTGTATCATTCATACCTAATTGCGCAGCCCATGAATTCATTAAATCTGCAAAAGCTGATTCACTACCTGCAATATGTTCTGCCATTGCTACACAAGCATCATTTCCAGATTGAATGATGATACCTCTGTTTAAGTCTTCAACTGTTACTTCTTTACCGACTTCGATAAACATCTTTGAAGAATCAGGGAAGTTTTTAGACCAAGCGTTGTTCGAGATAGTTACTTTATCAGTCAACTTTAAGTTACCAGATTTTAACTCTTGTCCGATGATATAGCTGGTCATCATCTTAGTTAAAGAAGCTGGCTCTAATGTTTCTTCACTATTATTTTCAGAAAGGACTTTCCCAGAATCAAAGTCTATTAATAGGTAGCCTTTGGCTGCTATTGATGGAGCTTTAGGAACAATCATTGGAGCGGCTAGCGCGTTAATACTAAGTAAGAAAGTGATAAGCAGTAGGCTTATTTTTTTCATGTTACATACCTTCAAGGTTGTTAAGTCGAAAAATTGTTACGCACTATAGCAGATGAAGCTTTATTTGCTAAGGGCTAAGCAGGTTAGTTGGTTAATTAATTTTTATTTCATGGTCATTTATACCGGAGAGATAAAGGATTAAATGCTCATAAAAGTCACTTTTTTGATGCTCGAAAGTTAGCTTTTATCAACATAAAGGATCATGACAATCAATCATTTACAAAGTTCATTAATTATTTTTGTGACAAATATTTCATCTGATACATATCGGTGCGTTAGCTGGTTTATTGTTGCACTGTTATGGTGCAGAACAAATAAGTAATTAGTGGTGGTTATTTGTTAAGTTGTTGTTATTGTTGGTTTATTTTTTTCTGGCACGTTAGTTGTTAATAGATGACTATGAACAAAACGTTTAATACACCTTAAAGGAATATATGATGAAAATGTTAACCGCAATTATTAAGCCATTTAAATTAGATGAAGTACGCGAAGCTGTAATGGGTATTGGTATCGCTGGTGTCACTGTTTCTGAAGTTAAAGGTTTCGGTCGTCAAAAAGGCCACACAGAATTATATCGTGGTGCTGAATACCAAGTTGATTTCTTACCTAAAGTGAAATTAGAAATTGCGGTTAAAGACGAAGATATTGAACGTTTAGTTGAAGCTATTATTAGCGCAGCTAATACAGGGAAAGTGGGTGATGGTAAGATTTTCATTCAGCCATTAGAGCAAGTTGTTCGTATTCGTACTGGCGAATTCGACGAAGAAGCACTTTAAACCACAAGTTTATATAAGTTAAGGATTACTATTATGGAAACAACAGTTACAGAACTAAGATTTGCGTTGGATACCTTTTATTTTTTAATATCAGGTGTGCTAGTTATGTGGATGGCAGCAGGTTTTGCCATGTTAGAAGCAGGTTTAGTTCGCTCTAAAAATACAACTGAAATTTTAACTAAAAATATCGTGTTATATGCAATCGCATGTACTATGTTCTTATTAGTTGGTTACAACATTATGTATGTTGATAACAGCGCTGGTGGTTGGTTACCTTCTTTTGGCTCTCTTATTGGTTCACCTTCTGAAGGTGCAGATCATTCTTTAGAGTCTGATTTCTTCTTCCAAGTGGTATTTGTTGCAACAGCAATGTCTATCGTATCGGGTGCAGTGGCTGAACGTATGAAGCTATGGGCATTCTTAATCTTCTCAGTATTCCTAACTGGTTTTATCTACCCAATGGAAGGTTACTGGACATGGGGCGGCGGTTTCCTAAGTGAAGCTGGTTTCAGTGATTTCGCTGGTTCAGGTATCGTTCACATGGCTGGTGCTGCAGCAGCGTTAGCAGCGGTAATTTTGCTAGGTGCTCGTCGTGGTAAATACGGTAAAGATGGAAGTGTTCACCCAATTCCAGGTTCAAACATGCCACTTGCTACATTAGGTACATTTATCTTATGGATGGGTTGGTTCGGCTTTAACGGTGGTTCTCAATTACTTCTTTCTGATGCAGAAAACGCAACAGCAGTGGGTCAAATCTTCCTAAATACTAATGCCGCAGCAGCAACTGGTGCTATTGCAGCACTATTAGTAAGTAAATTTAAATGGGGTAAAGCAGATTTAACTATGATTCTAAACGGCGCATTAGCTGGTTTAGTTGCAATCACTGCTGATCCACTATCTCCATCACCATTAGCCTCTGCATTTATCGGTCTAGTTGCTGGTGTAATTGTTGTTTACAGCATTGTAGGTCTAGATAAATTGAAAATTGATGATCCAGTAGGTGCTATCTCTGTACACGGTGTGTGTGGTCTATTTGGTTTATTAATTGTACCAATGTCTAACGACGGTGCATCAGTAATGACTCAGCTTTACGGCGCAGCAGTTATCTTCGGATTTGTATTCATCGCATCATGGGTAGTTTGGTCTATCATCAAAGTAACTATGGGTATCCGTGTTACTGCTGAGCAAGAAGATGCAGGTATGGATATGCACGATTGTGGTGTTGAAGCTTACCCTGAATTTAAAAACTAATAATTAATAAGTTACGCATCATTGATGGTGCAAGTTAACTATTAAAATAATTTAAATCCCCATTTTAATGATTAAAATGGGGATTTTTTTATGTAAATAATTTATAAATAACTTAGACTGTTATGAGAGGATGATTGTTATACCAATGACATTAAGCAGTGGTTGGTATTATTATGTTAATTAAGGAATGATAATGTTGAAAATAAAGTCTCTGTTAAGCCTATCTACCATAGTGTTATTGACTGCCTGCTCTTCAAGTGAACCTGTACAAGAAACTGCTGTAGGCGATATTCCTGGATGGATTTTAAACCCACAGATTGACGATGGGATTGCTGTTTCTGAATGTGTTTTGTGGTCTGGCAATATGTCAATCGATAAGCAGCAAGCTGTTGCAAATGCGCGTACTTCTTTAGCACAACGAATTGAAACGCGTGTTAGTGCAATGGATAAAACATACCGTGATAAAATTGAGGCATCTTCCGGTGTTGAATCTGGTACAACTTTCTCAAGTGTTTCTAAACAAGTGACTCAGCAAACCTTAGTGGGTACTAATCCAATTCAAACGGATATTGTGAATATTGCTGATAAAACTAATTTATGTGTATTAGTCGGTATTGGTCAACAATCAACGCAAGCTATTTTCGAACAATTGATCAGCGCATCTGAGCGAACTGTTAATGCACAACAAAAAGATATTTTGTACCAAGAGTTTAAAGCAGAGCGTGCAGATCTTGCTTTAGATAAAGAGATTGAAAAACTAAACGCTCAATAATTAACTTAATGAACTCATGGCATTAATTTAACTTAATGCCATTGTTCACTATCCATTACCCTCTCTCTGCATTTTTTACTATTTTCCTACATTAGAGGTTATCTTCACCTCACCCTTAATATAAATTAATACCTATTTTTAGTTAATGGCATAGTAATTGCTTTTTACAAGTATCAGTGTCAAAAATAGGCTAATCAATATGAATATTAATGCAGCATCAATGTTTAAAGAGTTACAAACACAAAGTGTCGAAGCAAAAGGTTTGAGTCGTGAATTAAACACCTCTTCAGTTAACCCTGCTCCTGCTGACTTCTCTGCCATGCTGAAACAAGCTATTGATAATGTGAATGGTTTACAGCAAAACACCACTGAATTACGCAATGGTTTCGAAATGGGTGATGAAAATGTCAGTTTATCTGATGTGATGATTGCAGCAAACAAATCAAGTTTAGCCTTTGATGCAACCGTACAGGTGCGCAATAAAATGGTTGAAGCTTATAAAGAAGTTATGAGCATGCCTGTTTAATCAGCTTTTGTTTAAAGTCAATTCGTTAAAAAGGAAGTCCTGTGTCTGATTCAGCAAGCAACGCAAATTTATTGCTAGAAGGGAGTGATAGTGAAGTGGTAACCCCGCAAAAAAGCGCGGTTTCATCATTCTTCTCTAATGTAGATGTATTACGACAAATTAGCATGATTATTGGTTTATTAATTGTGTTAGCGATTGTTGTAATCATTTGGTCGTGGGGCAAGGAAGCTGAATATCGCCCATTAGGTACCTATCAAACAGATGAGTTGATCTCTACATTGGATTTTTTAGATCAACAAAAAATTCCTTATAAACTTGAAGGTAATAACGTCTCTGTTATGTCCGATCAATATCAAAAAGTTAAACTGCTGATGACACGTGCAGGTTTAGCAAATGACGATGCAGACAACGGCGATGATATTTTATTACAAGATATGGGCTTCGGTGTAAGTCAACGTGTTGAAAAAGAAAGGTTAAAGCTAAGTCGTGAGCGTCAATTAGCACTCGCGATTAAAGAAATGAAAAACATTACTAATGCACAGGTCTTATTAGCAATTCCTAAAGAAAGTGTGTTTGCTCGTAAAGAAAGACAAGCAAGTGCTACGGTTGTTGTAACTAGTGCACGTTCTTATGCGTTATCAGCACAGGAAGTGGACTCAATTGTTGATCTCGTTGCATCAGCGGTACAAGGACTTTCACCAAACAACGTTACAGTGACAGATCAAAGAGGCCGTTTATTGCATTCAGGTAGCAGTACAGGCAGTTCTGCTCAAACTAGCAAAGAATTTGCAATGCAACGCGAAAGAGAAGACGAATATAAGTCAAAAATTGATGCTATTCTTATACCTGTATTAGGTATTGCAAATTATACTTCTGAAGTTGATTTGGTGATGGACTTCACCGTCGTAGAGGAAACTAAAAAAACGTTTAACCCTTCTAATCAAGCGATTCGCAGTGAAATGTTGATTGAAGATAAATCATCGTTAGGTGCGGTCATTGGCTCTGTCCCTGGGGCGTTGTCTAATCAACCTCCTGCCAATGGTGCAATTCCTGAAGAGTTAGAAGAAGCTGCAGAAAATGCAAAAGCAGAAAATAATGGTGCGTCTCGGACCGAATCGACACGAAACTATGAAGTTGATACCACCATTACGCATACTAAACATAAAGTGGGTAAGGTAGACAGACTAGCGGTTTCAGTAGCATTAGATTATATCAAGTCAACTAATGAAGCTGGTGAAGTCGTTTATACACCACGAAGTGCGGCAGAAGTAGAAAATATCAAGCAACTATTATTAGGTGGCTTAGGGATCAACGTAGCGCGTGGCGACATTTTGGCGCTGGCATCAGTGAGTTTTAATCGTCCTGAATTACCAGTGGAGCCAGAAAAAGCACTATGGGAAACGGAAAGCTTTCAAGGTTACGTAAGATTTGGTGGAAGCTTATTTGTCATTATTTTGACTTTGTTATTAATTGTTCGTCCAATCATGAAAAAACTATTATACCCAGAGTCACTTGAAAGTGCTGAAGAATACGAGTTAGGCGGAGCAATTGGCTCTGTAGAGAATGATAATCTACAAATGTTATCAGATGATGATAATGAGAGTCTTGAATTTGGGATGAGCAATGGTCAGTTTAAATTACCTGACCTACATAAGGATGAAGATCTGTTAACAGCAGTAAGATCTTTAGTGGCCAACGAGCCTGGTTTATCGGCACAAGTAATTAAAGAGTGGTTAATACAAGATGAGTGAGAATGAAAACAACAAAGAATCAACTAAAGTCGCTACTTATGATGTTACTCAGTTAAGCGGTGTAGAAAAATCAGCATTGTTAATGTTGAGTTTAACACCTGCTGATGCGGCACAAATATTCAGAAATTTAGAGCCAAAACAAGTACAAAAACTAGGTATGAAGATGGCTGCATTAGAAGATTCTTCTCAGGCGAAAGTGAGTAGCGTGCATCGTGCATTCATCGAAGATATTCAAAAATACAGTAACATCGGCTTAGACAGTGAAAACTTTGTTCGTTCATCTTTAATCGAAGCGTTGGGGGAAGACAAGGCTGGAAATTTAGTGGATCAAATTATTTTAGGCAGTGGTTCTAAAGGTCTAGACTCTCTGAAATGGATGGATGCACGTCAGGTTGCAAGTATTATTCAAAATGAGCATCCTCAGATTCAAACCATTGTTTTATCATATTTGGATCCTGAACAATCAGCTGAAATCTTAACGCAATTCCCGGAAAAGGTACGTCTCGACTTAATGATGCGTATTGCAGATTTAGAAGAAGTTCAACCAGCAGCATTGCAAGAATTGAACGAGATCATGGAGAAACAGTTTGCTGGTCAAGCTGGTGCACAAGCTGCGAAAATGGGTGGTGCTAAAGCAGCCGCGAACATTATGAACTACTTAGATACGGCTATCGAAG
This sequence comes from Psychromonas sp. KJ10-5, assembly GCF_055808325.1. Lineage (NCBI taxonomy): Bacteria > Pseudomonadati > Pseudomonadota > Gammaproteobacteria > Alteromonadales > Psychromonadaceae > Psychromonas > Psychromonas sp. KJ10-5. The sequence goes on from NZ_CM147864.1 coordinate 3,710,171, forward strand.
GTCCATTAATGGATTCTTTACGTGAGTCTGATGAAGATATGAGTCAACAAATTCAAGATCTTATGTTTGTATTTGATAACCTTATCGATGTTGATGACCGTGGTATTCAAACGCTATTACGTGAAGTGCCACCAGAGCAATTACAATTAGCCTTGAAAGGTGCTGATGAATTGCTTAAGAATAAAGTGCTGGCTAATATGTCAAAACGTGCTGCTGAAATGCTTGCTGATGATATCGAAGCGATGGGCCCGATTAGGATCAGCGAAGTTGAAGCTGCGCAAAAAGAGATCCTTAATATTGCTCGTCGATTATCAGATGCAGGTGAATTAATGCTAGGCGGCGGCGGTGGAGATGAGTTCTTATAATCATAAAATAGTAACTCGCACTCGTCGGTTAAAAAGGTAAATGGATGACTTCTAATAACGATAATGATAATGCATTCGAAAAATGGGCAATCCCTGACTTCGAAGAGGATATTTCACTTGGTGAAAATGATACCGATCTATTTGGTCGTCCTGCAAGCTGGTATCAAGATACGCCTGTTGAAGAGAGTGAAACGAAAGAAGAAGGCCCCAAACCATTAACCCTAGAAGATATTGAAGCAATTCGAGCATCCGCTTACGAAGATGGTTTTAATGAGGGAAAGGAAGCGGGTTATAACAAAGGTTTGGAAGAAGGTAAATTGCAAGGCTTAGGCGAAGGTCATAAAGAAGGGCTTGCACAAGGATTACAAGAAGGTCTTACAGAAGGGCAAGTCAAAGTAGATGTACAAACTTTACATTGGCAACAATTAGTTTCACGTCTACATAGGCCATTGGAAAAGTTAGATGAGCATGTTGAATTCCAACTAATCACATTAGCAACAAACCTTGCAGAGCAAATGGTGCGTTGTGAAGTGACGGTGAATCCTCAAGTTGTGTTACAAGCGTTGAAGCAAGGTATTGAAGCGCTTCCTGTCAATGAACAACATATTATTATCAGTTTAAATCCCGAAGACTTAGTTTTTGTACAAGACGCATTTTCTGAAAAAGAATGTGAAAAGCGTGGCTGGGATCTTAGATCTGAACCAACATTATTGCGTGGAGACTGCCAAATTCAAACTCAAACATCGAGTATTGATTACGCTTTTTCAACACGTATTACCCAAGTCTTAAAACATTTTTTAAAAGAAAATTATCAGAATACGCCGGAAGTAAGTAATGATGGTGACTTGAGTAATGAACAGCCTGTAGATTATGAAATGCAAACTGAAGATATGCTAAATAAAGCTGCTGAAGCCGAAGAGGAAGAAAACGAAGCACATATAGACAATGTAGAGCCGTCGATAGAAGACGTTGCTGAAAACCTTATTGAAGAGCCGCAAAAAAATAATAAAACGGCAACTGAAGATAATGAATAGTCTAGCGCAGCGTCTTAACCAGTACCAAGTGGGCGAGTCTATTACTCACCCCGTAGTTGCAGGTAAATTAGTAAGGGTCGTTGGATTAACTTTAGAAGCCGTGGGGTGCAGCGCTGCCGTTGGTAGTATGTGTAAAGTTGAAACCAATGATGGTTATATTGATGCAGAAGTGGTTGGTTTTTCCAGTGACCGCTTATTTTTGATGCCAAGTGAAAGGTTAACAGGAGTGTTACCTGGAGCAAAAGTGATCCCTCAAACAAAAGAGGTGGGTATTCCGGTTGGTATGGAACTGCTTGGCCGAGTACTTGATGGTATGGGCAATCCGATTGATGGAAAGGGCGACGTTAAAACCAATAGAATGAGTGGTTACCAAAATACACGTATCAATCCTCTTTCCCGCAAAGCGATTAAGTCGCCATTAGATACAGGTATTAAAGCGATTAATGCTTTATTAACCGTTGGCCAAGGTCAACGAATGGGCTTGTTTGCAGGCTCTGGCGTTGGTAAAAGTGTGTTATTAGGCATGATGACTCGTGGCACAAATGCTGATGTGGTGGTCGTTGGCTTGATTGGTGAACGTGGTCGTGAAGTTAAAGAGTTTATTGAAGAAATATTAGGCGAAGAAGGTCGATCTAGGGCGGTGGTTATTGCCGCTCCTGCTGATGCATCACCTTTAATGCGTCTAAAAGGCTGTGAAACGGCATTAACTATTGCCGAATACTTTCGTGATCAAGGCTTGAATGTATTATTACTAATGGATTCTTTAACACGTTTTGCACAAGCACAACGTGAGATTGCATTAGCTATTGGTGAACCTCCTGCCACTAAAGGTTATCCACCTTCTGTTTTTGCCAAGCTACCTGCATTAGTTGAGCGAGCTGGTAATGGTAATGACAATCAAGGATCAATTAGTGCTTTTTTCACCGTATTAACTGAGGGTGATGATCTACAAGACCCAATTGCTGATGCGTCTCGCGCCATTTTAGATGGGCATATCGTATTATCTAGAAACCTAGCTGACGCTGGTCATTTTCCTGCCATTGATGTGGCTAAATCAATTAGTCGAGTGATGCCGATGGTCACTTCTGATGAACATCAAACCCTTGCGCGAGTACTAAAACAAGCATATGCACTTTATGAAGAGAACAAAGAGCTGATCACTATAGGGGCTTATTCCCGTGGCAGTGACCCACGTATTGATAAAGCAATTTTAATTAAGCCTAGATTGGATCATTTCTTGCAACAAGGTATGAAAGACAGTATCAGTTACAACGATTGTTTGACACAACTTGCCGTTTTAACGCAGGAGTTTGTGAATAGCTAAAGGATTACATCATGGCCGTGAATGCATTACAGCTTGTATATGAGCAAAGAGAGAAACAAGTTGATCAAGCGTTAAAAGTTTATCAACAGGCTAAAAACGATCTCTTTGAGCAACGTAATCAGTTGCAAAACCTGCATCAATATCGTCGTCAATATATTGCTCAGTTAAGTGAGAAGGGATCTCAGGGGTTGACGATTTCTACTTTGGGTAAATACCAGCAATTCATTGTTCAAATAGACCAAGGTTTAAGTAATCAACAATCTTCTCTGGTTAAGTTTGAATATGCGGTACGTGAAGCAAAGCGGAAATGGACCGATAGTCAAATAGCACATAAAGCGATGGGGTTATTGTTAGAGAAAAAGGCGCTTGAAAAGACGAAGTTAGAAGATAAAAAAGAGCAACAGTTATTAGATGAATTTGCCACTTTTCAGTTTTTTAGAAATAAACAATCACAACAAGAATATAACTAATCATTAGCTAGAATAGTGATTATAGCGAACTACTTAACAGTAGAAACCGTTTTAATATAGAGAGAGTTTTTTATGGTGCAGCCTTTAATGTTTGCTAGTACTACAACTAGTGATTTAAAAGCACATAAAGAGAATGAAATCTTAGGTAAATCCATTTTATCTGAAGAGCAGAGTGAGCCTGCGCAAAAGCAACAGGGATTTTCTCAATTATTAAATGATAAGATTGAAGAAAATAAAGCACCTACAGTAACAACGGCTTTAGCTGACGCTAAGAAAATGGTTAACGCCACTGAACGACAAACTATTGAGAGTCAGAGTGATGAAAGTGAGCTCAATGTTCAGGATACTGAGTTTTTATCAGTCTCATCAACGCAAGTCACCGGCCAAGATAATGATGTAGCTATCTCTACGGATAGTCCTGTTCAAACGCTACTTAGCTCAGATGTTATTGAACAGGATGAGCTAGCAGACAAAAATACTCTCCAATCTACTAATAAAGCTTCTGATGAAAAACTCCCAGAAAAAAGCATAGGTGGGGTAACTGCTGAGCAAACGGCAATGAAACCTTCAACAGTAAACAGTGATTTATCAACGAGTAGTCAATTAAATTCAAAAGACTTTCAAAAAACCAATGATACCGATGAAAGTGACGATATAGAAGCCGCGTTAGAACAAGGGGGAACTTTTACATTTGATAATGTAGTTACTCAACAAAGTGCATCGCAGGAAAGAGATAGCGAAAGCCTAGATATGGACAAGAGTGAGACTTTCACCTTTGATAATGTGGTTACTCAACAAAGTGCATCGCAGGAAGGTGATAGCGAAAGCTTAGGTATGGATAAGAATGAGACTTTCACTTTTGATAATGTGGTTACCCAACAAAGTATATTGCAGGAAGGTGATGTTGAAAGTTTAGATATAGATAATAAAGCCACTGTTAGATTTGATAATTTGAATGGTCAAGCAACCATCGAAAGATCGAGTATCAGTGATGATTCATTTGAAGATGCAAATACAACATTAGTAACTGATAATGGACCAGCGACACAGTCTCAGCAGGCGCAACTACTATCTAGTATTCGAGATGCACAGCAAATGAATACTAATGTTAATAATAGCAATGAAAACAGTCTTGATAGTATCGATCAAATAAACGTATTAAGTAAAAAAGCTAACCTTCAAGCTTCCCAGCATACTCTATTACAAGAGCAAAAAATTGGGGTAGAGAGTGATGGCCAAGAAGGTTTATCAACATTAAACAATAAAATATTATCTCTTGCTAAAGACGAGCCACAAATCGCGTTACCAGAGCTTGTAACAGAAGAGGATGGACAATTAGACAATCCAGCTAGTATCTCGACTACATTAAAAGTGGAAGGGCAAGCGGCTGCACAAACTATGGTTGATGTTAATGGCGCTAAACCTATTCAAACTAGTATCATTCAGTCAGATAAACTTGTGTCAATGAATCAACATATGCAAGCCACTAATAATTTACTGCAAGAACCTTTAGATATTCAATCTAAACAGGCCGCCCACTTGATGGGGGAACGCGTGATGATGATGTTATCCGAAGGCAAGCAAGAAGTGCAAATTCGATTAGATCCTGCGGAGTTAGGGTCTATGTTTATTAAGGTGCAGGTTCAGCAGGATCAAGTTCAATTAAATATTCAAACCCAGGCCGGTTTAAGTAAAGATATTATTGAGCAAAATATGCCACGCTTAAGAGAGCAATTAGCACAACAAGGAATTCAATTAAGTGATGCTAATGTTGAACAGCAATCTCAACAGCAACAACAGTCTGGACAGCATCAATCGATGCAGGCTATGAATAGTCGTGGTGCTAATGATGCAGATTTAGTTGAAGATAATAGTACTGCCATTTGGATGCCTTCAAAAATTGCTTCTAATGATCAAGGAATTGATTATTATGCATAATAATTTTTTAAACATCTTGGATTAACGGCGAAATGACAATTAAAATCAGTGTATTATTCCCCTAGATTAAGACGCTATAAACACTGGTTATTTTAAGGAGAGTATAAATGGCTGAAGAAAATGAAGCGTCAGGTGAAGCACCTGCTGGCAAAAAGAAATTAATTATTATCATCGCAGCAGCGGTATTAGTGTTAATCATTGCTGGTGCAGCTGTTTTTTTTCTGTTCTTTAGTAGCGAGCCAGAAAGTGAAGAGGTAGTAAAAGATGCTGCAATGGAAGAGGTACAAAAACTAGAAGCTAATTATGTGCCGATGCCCAGACCCCTTGTATTTAATGTCACTGAAGGGAATCGAAATAGAACGGCACAAATTAAAGTACAGTTAATTGTTGATAACAAAGCTGATACTGTATTAGTACGTAAACATATTCCTTTATTAGAGAGTACGTTGGTGACTGTATTTGGAGAAGCTTCCGTAGAACAATTACGTAGTCCTCAAGGGAAGAATGAGTTACGAATGACCGCGCTTGAAGAGCTTAATAAAGCGACTAATTTGGTTGAGCAACGTGCATTAATCCATACGGTATTATTTACCGGTTTTGTTTTACAGTAATAGATAAGGGTTAAGCATGGATTTATTATCCCAAGATGAAATCGACGCGCTATTGCATGGTGTTGATGATGTCGATGAGGAAAGTGGTGATAATGGAGAAATGGACTCGGGTGATACCCATGCCCATTTTGACTTTTCATCACAAGATAGGATTGTACGTGGGCGTATGCCAACCTTGGAGTTGGTTAACGAACGATTTGCCCGTCATTTACGTATCAGTTTATTTAATATGTTACGTCATACCGCTGAAGTGTCTATCAATGGCGTGCAAATGCTTAAATTTGGTGAGTATGTTCACACCCTATTTGTCCCTACTAGCCTGAATATGGTGCGTTTTCGTCCGTTGAAAGGAACTGGTTTGATAACTATGGAAGCTCGCTTAGTTTTCATTCTAGTGGAAAATTTTTTTGGTGGAGATGGTCGTTATCACGCCAAAATTGAAGGTAGGGAGTTTACTCCTACTGAGCGTCGTATCATTCAAATGCTATTAAAAATAGTATTTGAAGATTACCATAATGCTTGGGCTCCAGTGATGGATGCAGAGTTTGAATACCTTGATTCTGAAGTGAATCCTGCGATGGCTAATATTGTCAGTCCAACGGAAGTGATTGTAGTTAATTCCTTCCATATTGAGCTAGACGGTGGTGGTGGTGATTTCCATATCGCTATGCCTTATTCGATGCTCGAACCAATTCGTGAATTATTGGATGCAGGTGTTCAAAGTGATAAAGAGGATACCGATCAACGTTGGTCTCAAGCACTTGAAGATGAAATTATGGATGTGGAAGTGGGGATTGATGCATGTGTTGTGGAAAAAGAGCTATCCTTGCGAGAGATAATGCATTTAAAAAGCGGTGACATTATTCCCATTGATCTTCCTGAAAGTTTGTTAGTATCAGTAGAAGGTCTACCTAGTTTCCGTGCAACTTTGGGGAAAGCCAATGACAATTATGCTTTAAAAGTCACCGAAAAAATTAATCGTCCTGAAGTGCAAAAAACACAAATTCAGTTAGAAGATTTAAGAGAAAAATAGCAAGACCATTGTAGATGCAATAATAGGAAGCAAATAATGAGTACAGAACAAGATATGGCTGATGATTGGGCAGCAGCATTAGAAGAGTCAGAAAATGCTGGTTCCGAAGCAAAAAGCATTGATTTAGATGAGCTCAAAGATACTAAAAAGCCAATGAGTGATGATGAGTTGGAACGTTTAGACAGTATTCTCGATATTCCTGTGACTATTTCCATGGAAGTAGGGCGCAGTAAAATTAATATCCGTAATCTGTTACAGCTTAATCAAGGTTCAGTTGTAGAGCTGGAGCGTATTGCGGGTGAACCACTAGATGTATTAGTTAATGGTACCTTGATCGCCCATGGTGAAGTGGTTGTTGTTAATGATAAATTTGGTATTCGTTTAACCGATGTGATTAGCCAAACCGAACGTATTAAAAAACTAAAATGAAGCCGCTCACATGGATTATAAGTGTTGTAATGGCGACATTAAGTTTGCCTGTAATGGCGCTAGAGGAAACAAGTAAACGCCCAGAATTAGCGATTGGTACTATGCTGGGCTCTTTGATTTTGGTGCTTGCTTGTATCTTCCTATTTGCATTCTTGATGAAAAAGAGCAACTTGATTCGTCATGGTGGTCAGCACAGTCCAATTAAAGTGATTTCCACGCAAGCGCTGACTAATAAAAGTCGGGTGCAAATAATAGAGGTGCGTGGTAAACAATATCTGCTAGGTGTCAGTGAGCATTCTGTTAACTTGCTCGATCAATTAGATCCAGCTCAAGAAGAAGATATTGATATTCCTGAAAATCCTTCATTCAAAACTGCGTTTGCTAGCGTACTATCCAAAGTAGGAAAGAAAAATAATGAATAAACTACTCTGGTTATTAGCCTCTGTCCTAATAATGTTTGTACCTCAAGTATTGGCCGATCCTACTGCCTTATCTGCGGTAACAGTGACAACCAGCCCTACAGGCGATCAAGAATACAGTGTTACGCTGCAAGTCTTAGCTTTTATGACGGCATTGAGCTTCCTGCCGGCAATGCTTATTTTAATGACCTCTTTTACTCGTATTGTGGTGGTCATGTCGATTCTGCGTCAAGCTCTAGGCTTACAAAGCTCTCCATCTAATCAGGTGATTAACGGTATAGCACTGTTTTTGACCTTCTTTATCATGGCGCCAGTGTTTGATCGTATTAATGAAACGGCTTTACAACCTTATCTCAATGAAGAAATGACCATTGTGCAAGCATTGGAAGAAGGTAAAAAGCCGATGATGCAATTTATGTTGTCACAAACGCGCCTAAAAGACCTTGAGATGTTCATGGAAATTGCTGATGTTCAAGTAGATACACCTGAAGAAGTGCCAATTACAGTATTGATACCTGCTTTTGTAACTAGTGAATTAAAAACTGCTTTCCAAATAGGCTTTATGTTGTTTATTCCTTTTTTGATTATAGATTTAGTGGTAGCAAGTATCTTAATGGCAATGGGGATGATGATGTTATCACCAATGATTATTTCACTACCCTTTAAATTAATGTTGTTTGTATTAGTAGATGGCTGGAACTTAGTCATGGGCAGTTTAGCTAATAGTTTCGGGTTGTAAGGAGACTTATGGAACCGGAAGTTTTTGTTAATATTTTTAGACAAGCATTATGGTTGGTATTGATTCTAGTCTCTGCGGTGATCATACCCAGCTTGATAGTAGGTTTAGTGGTCGCTATCTTTCAAGCTGCAACTTCAATTAATGAGCAGACACTAAGCTTTTTACCTCGTCTTATTATGACCTTAGTAGCGTTAGCATTTGGCGCACATTGGGGGTTTGGTAAGTTAATGGAGTTCTTTGTATCTATGATTGATCAGATTCCACAAGTGGTTGGCTAATGGTTTTCTCTGCGGATCTTATTTTAGATCTGATTGCCAGCTACCTATGGGCATTTAGTCGTATTGCCGCCATGATGATGGTGATGGTTGCTATTGGCTCTAATACCTTACCTACTCGTATTCGCTTATTTTATGCGCTAACTATTACATTAATCGCCTTGCCTGCTATCCCTGCTGGACCTGATGATATTGAGTTGTTTTCACTTAATAGTTTTATTGTGGTGATGCAGCAAATCCTGATCGGTATTGCGATAGGTACTATTTCTGTTTTTGTTGTGCAAACCTTCGTGATTGCAGGTCAAATTATAGCGATGCAAACCAGTTTAGGGTTTGCATCTATGGCCGACCCTTTAAGTGGCGAAAGTTCACCAGTGGTCGGGCAATTTTATGTGTTGTTAGTGACTCTATTATTTTTGGGAGTAGATGGCCATCTCTTAATGATTGAAATGATCATTAAAAGTTTTAGCACTTTACCCGTTTCTGAAAGCGGGTTATTAGCATTAGATTATTATCATGTAGCTGATTGGCTTTCTACTATGTTTCATGCTGCCTTGGCTTTTTCTATCGCTTCTATGGTGGCGATGTTATTGGTTAATTTATCCTTTGGTATTATGACTAAAGCAGCACCACAGTTAAATATCTTTAGCTTAGGGTTTTCGATTAGTATGGTATTTGGGCTGTTTGTATTATGGATAACTCTGCTAAATGTGCCAATGCATTTTCAAAACCAATGGACAGAAGGGGTAACGAGTATGTGTGAAATGCTTAATAACCCTTGTGCCAAACCTTAGCGGGTTACTTATGTATATTAAGGGGTTAAGTCATGGCTGAAAATGAAAACGGTACCGATAAGTCCGAACAGGCCACGCCCGAAAAAGTACGCAAATCCAAAGAAAAGGGACAAGTTGCTCGATCTAAAGAGTTAGCGACCGCGTCGGTGTTAATTGCTGCTGCGCTATCAATGTTTGTTTTTGGTGATAAGCTCGCTTATGAATTGTCAGTCATGATGAAACGCGCTTTCACTTTTGAACGTGCTGATATCTATTCACCAGAACATATGTGGCATGTGTTAGTTGATGGTTTCAGTGGTTTAGGTATGCCAGTTTTTCTTATTCTACTGATGTTATTTATTATCTCTATTCTAGGCAGTTCTTTGTTAGGTGGTATGTTGTTTAGTACTAAAGCAATGATGCCTAAATTTAGTCGAATGAGTCCTAAAGCCGGTTTTAAACGTATGTTTGGTATGCAAGCTTGGGTTGAGCTGATTAAATCTATTTTAAAAGTAACCGTGGTCATGTGCGTTGCCTGGGCGATTTTAGCAGCCACTTTTGAGCACATATTACATCTGTCTATAAGCCAATTACCGGGCAGCGCTTTTGAAGCATTGGATATGCTCAGCTGGATGTTTTTATTGTTGTGTCTTTCGTTATTAGTGATTGTTGCTGTTGATGTTCCTTACCAAATATATAAGCACAATGATGAATTGAAGATGACCAAGCAAGAGGTCAAAGATGAGTTTCGTAACTCTGAAGGGAAACCCGAAGTAAAACAGCGTATTCGTCAATTACAATATGAGATGTCACAACGAACTATGATGGGAGATGTCCCTGATGCTGATGTGATTGTCACCAATCCAACTCATTACTCTGTAGCACTTAAATACGATAAAGACGGCGATCGTCCACCTTATGTGGTTGCCAAAGGTGTTGACTTTATGGCTTTGAAAATCCGTGAAGTGGGACGAGAGCATGAAGTCCCTGTGATGCAGTCACCACAATTATGTCGTGCGGTGTATCATACGACTGACATTGGTGAAGATGTTCCTGAGGAGTTATTTATCGCTATTGCTAAGATCTTAGCTTACATCTATCAGTTAGAGCAGTTTAGGAAAGGTAAGTCTGGCCGACCTAAAGCGTTACCAACTGAGATTCCTGTACCGGATGATTTCCTCTATCCGAATTAGTTCCTTTCCTATCCGATCATTCATTGAAAGTTGTTTTTCGCTTATATAATTAATTGGTATTGTATTTGCTTAATACTAAGGTGCAGAAGATAATTTGACACTATTAACATGTATTTAGTCATTATTTCTTCATTTTGAATCGTGCTTATCTCGTATACAAAGCATCCACCACTTTTAATATTTAAATTAGTTGGTTAGAGTAGCCACTATTAGATATTTAATATTAGTTAACATATTTATTTTTAGGTGACACTATTAACGCAATCTTCGCATCATTTTGGTCTAAACGGGCAATTATTTTCGGTGGGTTAGGCACGCCTATTCTGGTCCTTGCAATTTTAGGTATGGTTATTCTACCTATGCCTGTATTGCTATTAGATATCTTATTTACCTTTAATATTGCCTTGGCGTTAATTGTACTTTTAGTTTCTATCTATACTAAACGTCCTCTGGATTTTGCCGCTTTTCCGACTGTGTTATTAATTGCGACTTTATTACGTTTGGCGTTAAATGTTGCTTCAACACGTGTGGTGTTATTAGAAGGGCATGAAGGCGGTAGTGCAGCTGGTAACGTTATTGAAGCTTTCGGTTCAGTGGTGATTGGCGGTAACCTTGCCGTAGGATTAATCGTATTTATTATATTGATGATCATTAACTTCGTGGTTGTTACCAAGGGGGCCGGTCGAATCTCTGAAGTGAGCGCTCGATTTACATTGGATGCGATGCCGGGTAAACAGATGGCCATTGATGCGGATCTAAATGCCGGATTGATTAATCAAGATCAAGCGCGTTTACGACGTGAAGAAGTGACCATGGAAGCAGATTTTTACGGTTCAATGGATGGTGCGAGTAAATTTGTTAAAGGTGATGCCATTGCAGGGATCATGATCTTATTTATCAATATTATTGGCGGTTTTATTATTGGGATGGTGCAGTATGATCTGCCCCTTTCTGAGGCGGCAGAGATATACACACTATTAACCATTGGTGATGGTTTAGTGGCACAAATTCCTTCTTTATTGTTATCGATAGCTGCTGCGATCACAGTAACGCGTGAAAATACTGAAGCGGATATGGGCAACCGTATGCTTGGGCAAATGTTTGATGACCCCAAAGCATTAATGATCACCGCAGGCATTCTGTTAGTGATGGGGGTTGTCCCTGGTATGCCGCACCTAGCTTTCTTAACATTAGGTGCTGTGGCGGCTGGTGGTGCATATTGGCAATTGAAACGTTTGAAAACCAAACAGGAAACTGCATTAGCTTTACAGCAAAGTGGTGCCGCTGCAGATGCAGGTGCTGCTGAAGTCAAAGAGCTAGGTTGGGATGATGTACGCAGTGTTGATACGATCGGTTTAGAGGTTGGTTATCGCTTGATCCCATTGGTGGATAAATCTCAAGGCGGGCAATTATTAGATCGCATTAAAGGCGTGCGTAAAAAGTTATCTCAACAGATGGGCTTTTTAATTCCACCTGTGCATATTCGCGATAACCTCGATTTATCACCTAATCATTACAGTATTTCTTTGATGGGGGTTGGTTGTGGACATGCAGATATTTACCATGATAAAGATATGGCAATTAATCCGGGGCAAGTGTTTGGCCCTATTGATGGTATTGCCGGTATAGATCCTGCCTTTGGATTAGAAGCAGTTTGGATAGATGATTCACAAAGAGAGCAAGCACAAGCATTAGGCTATACTGTAGTAGATACTGCGACGGTAGTAGCAACACATTTAAGTCAAATACTCAGTAATCATGCTGCACAGCTGTTAGGTCATGAAGAAGCGCAAAATCTACTGGATATGTTAGCTAAAAAACATCCTAAACTAGTCGAAGGGTTAGTGCCTGAAGTGCTGTCATTAAGTACGGTAGTAAAAGTGTTACAAGGGTTACTAAATGAAAATGTAGCGATTCGAGATATTCGCTCTATCGTACAGACTTTAGTGGATTATGGACCGAGAAGCCAAGATGCCGAAGTTTTGACAGCAGCCTGTCGAATTTCATTAAAACGCATGATAGTACAGGAAATTATTGGCAGCGAGCCGGAAATCCCTGTTATTACGCTATCTTCAGAGTTGGAACAAATACTGCATAAGTCTATACAAGCTGGCGGAGCTGATGGTGCTGGTATTGAGCCTGGGTTAGCAGAACGCATTCAAAACTCGTTGATCGAAGTGGCTCAGCAACAAGAATTAGTAGGGCAACCGGCGGTGTTATTAACATCCGGTGTATTACGTGGCACATTAGCTCGATTTGTTAAAAATACAATTCCGAGCCTACATATATTGTCTTATCAGGAAATCCCAGATGATAAGCAAATTAAAATAATTAGCTCAGTTGGGCAATAATGGTTGTAATCAATGAAAATTAAACGATTTTTTGCAAAAGACATGCGTACCGCAATGGTTGAAGTTAAGGAAGTATTAGGTCCTGATGCGGTGATTATGTCTAATAAAAAAGTAGTCGGTGGTATTGAAATAGTCGCTGCGGTTGATTACCAATCTCAGGCTGCAGAGCCAAAATCAGAAAAAACAGATAGCTTTTCGCAGCTTAAGGAAGATAGCGTGCAGTTATCTTCAAAAGGAGCTGAAAAGAGTGCTCCTAAAATTAAATTACCCAACAGTATTCGTAGTAATCGTAAAGAAAGTGGTGAGGATTTTGCTAAATCACTTAACTCGTTTTTTGGTAAGGTCAATGCTCAGCAGAATAAAAAGCCTGCACCTAAAAAGCGTAGTGAATTACCGAGTTTCTCTTTTAATGAAGAAATGGAGAAACAAACTAAAAAAGCTGAACCTTCACAACCTCCAACATTAGCTGAACAGCAGAATTGGCATCGTCAAGAATCGCGTCACGCATCGGTAAAACAAACCGCTTCTGCAAATCGCGTTCAAGATAATAAAGGCATGGCAAAAATAAGTGAAGAAGTCGCGTCATTACGTAAGTTATTAGAGCATCAAGTATCTGGTTTAATGTGGCAAGAGATGGAGCGAAAAGAGCCCGTTCGAGCAATGATCATTAAATGGTTAAATAGTGCTGGATTTTCTGACGAAATTGCCGATAACTTAGCAAGTTACGTACCTGAAGATGCTTCTTCTAGTGAAGTGCAACAATATATACAGGCATTATTACAAGATAAAATTTTTATCGGACAAAATGAAATACTGTTAAAAGGTGGTGCGATTGCTCTATTAGGTCCTACTGGGGTGGGTAAAACAACGACAATCGCCAAGTTGGCTGCACAATTTGCCATTAAATATGGGCCAGAACAAGTGGCTTTAATTACTACTGACACATATCGTATTGGCGCACATGAACAGTTAGCGACCTACGGTAAAATCATGGGGTGCGCAGTCAGAGTTGCCAAAGATGCCGATGAATTATCACAAATTTTATATCAGTTTAGAGAAAAGCGTTTAGTGTTGATTGATACTGCTGGCATGGGCCAACGAGATGTTCGTCTTTCAGAACAGCTAGAAACGTTAATGAGTAGCAGTGGCGTGAATATTAAGAGCTACTTAGTGGTTCCATCAACTGCGCAGCGTCGTGTAGTTGAAGAAGCATTACAGCACTTTAAACGCATTCCGTTATCTGGATGTATCTTAACTAAAATTGATGAAAGTCTAGGTTTAGGTGAAGTATTAAGTGTCACAATGAAGCATGCTTTACCGATTAGTTATATCACAACTGGGCAGCGAGTGCCTGAAGATATTGAAATAGCAAAAGTGGAAAGTTTAATCAGTGATACGTTAACAATGATGGAAAACCAGCAACAAGAAGAGTCACATCAATGGTATAGCAATACAGACGATTAATTTCGGTGTTATAGTACATAATATGTTGGTTTAATTAATTTAAATAATGAGTAAGTAAGATGATGGCAGATCAAGCAAGCGGGTTAAGACGAATGGCAAATCACCAAGTGAAAGTTATTGCAGTAACTGGCGGTAAAGGCGGCGTAGGTAAAACTAATGTAACGCTTAATATGGCTGTATCGCTTGCAAAAATGGGTAAGCGAGTAATGATACTTGATGCCGATTTAGGACTAGCAAATGTCGATGTTTTATTGGGTATCCGAGTAATTAAAAATCTTTCTCATGTGTTATCTGGTGAATGTACGTTAGACGAAGTGATTGTTCATGGTCCAGAAGGGGTGATGATCATCCCAGCAACTTCTGGTACGCAATCTATGGTTGAATTAACAGATGTTGAACATGCGGGATTGATTCAAGCATTCAGTTCATTACAAACGCCTATTGATATCTTATTAATTGATACCGCTGCTGGTATTTCAAATATGGTGGTTAGTTTTGCTCAAGCTGCGCAAGATGTGTTGATGGTAGTGTGTGATGAGCCTACTTCTATCACCGATGCCTATGCATTGATTAAGATACTAAGTAAGCAAAATGGTGTGTATCGTTTCAAGATCGTCGCGAATATGGTACGCAGTCTCCGTGAAGGACAAGACCTTTTTACTAAGCTTACCCGAGTAACAGATCGTTTTTTGGATGCTTCTTTAGAGCTGGTTGCTTGTATTCCTTTTGATGGCAATGTGCGTCAAGCTGTTAGAAAGCAAAAAACTGTGGTTGATGCCTTCCCTAAAACCCCTGCATCTTTGGCATTTAAAGCATTAGCAAACCGTGCCACTGATTGGCCGATCCCACATCAACCGGGTGGACATTTAGAGTTTTTCATTGAAAAATTATTATTAAACGATAACGATGAAAGTATTAAAGAACTTTTATAGATAGCTGTTATAGATAATAACTAAAGCGGGAATGTTTATAAGTGATTAAAGCGCAGGGATATCAATCTGATACATCTGATTTGATTGGTCGTCATTCAGAGTTAGTACAAAAAATTGCATACCATTTAATGGCTCGATTGCCTGCTAATGTATTAGTCGATGATCTTGTGCAGTCTGGCATGATCGGTTTATTAGAAGCCGCGCGTAATTTTGATGCAACTAAAGGCGCAAGCTTTGAGACATTTGCCGGTATTCGTATTCGCGGTGCGATGCTTGATGAGATGCGTAAAGGAGATTGGGTTCCTCGTTCCGTTCACAAGAACAGTCGTACCATTGCAGCAGCAATTGATGCGGTAGAAAAGCAAACGGGTGAAAGTGCAACTGAAGTAGAAGTGGCCAATTATTTGCAAGTAACACTGGGTGAATACCAAAAAATGTTACAAGACGTAAATTGTGCCAAATTAGTAGCTTATGAGGATTTGCCCAATCCTAATGATATGTTCGCACAAACTAGTGCAACAGCAGATAGCACTTTTGATAATGTTGCTGAAAACCAATTTACAAAGCAATTAGCTGAGATGATAGAGACTCTTCCACAAAGAGAGGCATTAGTATTATCTCTGTATTACGACGAAGAATTAAATTTAAAAGAAATAGGGTTAATTTTAGAGGTGAGTGAGTCTCGCGTCAGTCAAATTCTTAGCCAAGCTTTGCATAAACTGAAATCTAAAGTTAACTCTGCTAAAATGTAACTATTAAGGGGTAATTATCTGTAGTGGCTCACATTATCGTGTTGAGCTAAAGATAATTTAAAAAATTAATGTATTTTTTTGCAATTTTTATCTATATATAACATATATATAGATATAGGTAGATTTTTGTTCTAGGGGAATATTTTGAATAAAGAAATGAAGGTTTTAATTGTTGATGATTTTTCGACAATGAGAAGGATAATTAAAAACTTATTAAGGGACTTAGGTTTTACCAATACATTTGAAGCAGATGATGGTCACACGGCGTTGCCGATGTTAAAAAACGGTGACTTCGAGTTTGTTGTAACTGATTGGAATATGCCAATTATGGAAGGGATCCAACTGTTAAAAGAGATCCGTAAAGACCCTAATTTAAAACATCTTCCAGTATTAATGGTAACTGCAGAAGCAAAGCGAGAGCAAATCATTGAAGCTGCACAAGCTGGTGTTAACGGTTACATAATTAAGCCGTTTACTGCAGGTACATTGAAAGAAAAATTAGACAAAATCTTTGAGCGTTTAGCTTAATTTAAGGAGTTAAGTATGGCAAATAATGTAATGCCACACCTATCACTTTCAGAAGCTAAAGCCTTAGTTGCACATTTAGAAGCAGACCAAATAGAAGATGCTAATAAAATTGTAGAAAGTGTTAAACATTTTAATACCACTGAAAGCGTCTTGTTTGGGCAAGTGGGCGAGTTAACCCGTGAGTTACATGAAGCATTACTAAGTTTTCATAATGATACGCGTTTATTAGATTTAGCTGGTCATGATTTACCTGATGCAAAAAATCGTTTGAATTACGTTATTGAAATGACTGACAAAGCAGCCAATACCACTATGGATGCAATTGATCATTGTTTACCTGTGACTGATAAGTTGATTAATGACTTGGATGAGGTTATGCCAAGTTGGAGCAATCTAATGACTCGTGATTTAGCTTTAGGTGAGTTTAAATTAATGTGTCATTCAGTGGATGATTTTTTAAATTATTCGAAACAGAGTGCAAATCAGTTACGCGATAAATTAACTGAAATTTTAATGGCACAAGAGTTCCAAGATTTAACTGGTCAAATTATTAACCGCGTGATCGAACTAGTACAAGAAATTGAATCGAAATTAGTGGTTATTCTAAAAGTATGCAGTAAACAAAGTGAGTTAGATTCTTCTGTTGAAAAACAAAGTTCAGTTAAAGAAACGAAGAATACTATTAAAACGGAAGGGCCAATTATTGATGCCGAATCCCGTACTGACGTTGTCAACGGACAAGACGACGTAGATGACCTGCTTTCAAGCTTAGGATTTTAAAGGAACTAGGAAATGACATTTGAAGTAGATGATGAGATCCTGCAGGATTTTTTAGTTGAAGCAGGAGAGATTCTAGAGTTACTCTCAGAACAACTTGTTGAATTAGAAAATAATCCAAATGATGTTGAATTATTAAATGCAATCTTCCGCGGCTTTCATACCGTTAAAGGAGGAGCAGGCTTTCTATCATTAACTGAGCTGGTTGAAACATGCCATGGTGCTGAAAATGTATTTGATGGATTACGTCAAGGAGCCCGTTCAGTTGATTCTGAGTTAATGGATACCATTTTAGCTGCATTAGACATTATCAATGAACAGTTCTCTGCGGTACAAAATGGTGAAGCTGCAGAAAAAGCCTCTTCAGATATTTTAGAGTCATTACACCGATTAAGTAAGCCTGAAGCAGAAACTGCTGAGCCTATTGTCGATGAAGTTCCTGAACCTGTTGCAGAAACGGTGCAAGCTACTGGAAGTAGTATTGACGACATTAACGAAGCTGAATTCGAAAGTCTATTAGATGAATTACACACTAAACCTGACGCTGATTCCCCTGCACAGGCAGTAAGTGATGAAATTACAGAAGATGAGTTCGAAAGCTTATTAGATGATTTACATGGAGCAGGCAAACATTCCCCTACTCCTGTGGTTTCAACACCAGAAAATCAAGCCACTAGTGATGAGATTACAGAAGATGAATTTGAATCACTGCTAGATGAGCTTCATGGTAGCGGTAAGCATGGAGATAAACCTGCAAAGGCTGATAAAGCTCCAGAAAACGTTGCCAGTGATGAAATTAGTGAGGATGAGTTTGAGAATTTACTAGACGAACTTCATGGTAAAGGAACTCATAGTGGTGCTCCTAAGGTTGAAAAACCAGCACCTGTTTCTGATGAAATTACAGAAGATGAATTTGAGTCTCTCTTAGATGAATTACATGGTGTAGGTAAAATGAATACGGCTGCTCCTGTTATACAGGAAACAGTCAAACAAACACCTAAAACTACTCCTTCAGTTACTCAGTCTGAACCTGTTAAAGCGGCACCCACTCCAGCAGCAGTTAAACCTCAACCTGCAGCTGAGAAAAAGCCAGCTGCAAAAGTACCTGTTAAACCTCAAGCAGAACAAACCGTCCGTGTTGATACAAGTACCCTTGATGAAATCATGAATATGGTTGGAGAACTGGTACTGGTTCGTAATAGATTAGTGAGTCTAGAATCTACCTCCGAAAATGAAGAAATATCTCGGGCAGTAGCTAACTTGGCGATCGTTACCAGTGATCTACAAGGCTCTGTGATGAAAACCCGAATGCAACCTATTAAAAAGGTATTTGGTAAGTTTCCTCGTGTGGTCAGGGATTTAGCTCGTCAACTTGGAAAAAATATTCGCTTAGATTTAGTGGGTGAAGAGACCGATTTAGATAAAAATCTAGTGGAAGCATTAGCCGATCCATTGGTGCATTTAGTGCGAAACTCTGTGGACCACGGTATTGAAATGCCTGAAATTAGAATGCAATCAGGTAAAGAAACACAAGGTAGAGTCTTACTATCAGCTGCACAGGAAGGTGATCATATCTTGCTAGTTATCCAAGATGATGGCGCTGGTATGGATGCAGAGAAGTTAAAACAAATTGCTATCGGTAAAGGCATCTTAGATCAAGATGCGGCCGAGCGTATGACTGATAAAGATGCTTATTCACTTATCTTTGCGCCAGGTTTCTCTACTAAAGTAGAAATATCGGATATTTCTGGCCGCGGTGTTGGCATGGATGTGGTTAAAACCAGTATTACTAAGTTAAACGGTACCATCTCTATCGACTCCGAAATTGGTAAAGGCACACGTTTAGAGATTAAAGTCCCGCTAACCTTAGCGATTTTGCCGACCTTAATGGTGTTAGTCGCGAATCAAACATTTGCATTACCTTTAACTAACGTAAATGAAATTTTCCATTTTGATTTAGCAAAAACTAATGTGGTCAATGGACAATTAACCGTAGTAATTCGTGATCATGCCGTACCATTATTTTATCTACGAGATTGGCTCGCGCCACAAGCACCTCGTAATGAGAAAGCGGATGGCTTAGGACATGTTGTTATCGTTCAACTTGGTATCCAACAAGTAGCATTTGTAGTGGATGGATTATTAGGACAAGAAGAAGTCGTTATTAAAGCCTTAGATAAATTGCTATCAGGTACACCTGGGATGGCTGGTGCAACCATTACTAGTGATGGTGGTATTGCTTTGATTTTAGATCTACCTAGCTTATTAAAGCATTACGCATAAAGGAACTGTAAATGGCAATCAAAGTGTTAGTAGTCGATGATTCTAATTTTTTTCGTCGTCGAGTAAGTGAGATTATCAATGCATCTCCTCATTTAGAAGTTATCGCGACGGCTAATAACGGTAAAGAATCTATTGAGATGGTACTCAAACACAAACCTGATGTGATTACCATGGATGTTGAAATGCCGATAATGGATGGCATTACAGCGGTACAAAAAATAATGGATGTCGCTCCGACACCTATTTTAATGTTTTCATCATTAACTCACCAAGGTGCGAGTGCTACGTTAGATGCTTTAGAAGCAGGTGCTTGTGACTTTTTACCTAAAAAGTTTGAAGATATTGCTCGCGATAAAGAAGAAGCGACAACGTTACTACAGCAGCGTATTCAACAAATTGCTAAACGTCGTGTTATGCGAGTTGCTGATAAAAAATCAGGGATTACAGCGAAGGCATCTCCAACGCTAACTAGTAACACAAGTACGGTTGTAAAACCTACTTTGAACCGTTTATCAACGATCAACGATCGCAGTGAACTAACTGCTAAGCCATCACCTATTAAACGCCATAAAGCATCTGGTAAGAATTATAATGTGTTAGCGATTGGTACTTCAACGGGAGGCCCCGTTGCATTACAAAAAATACTAACAGCTTTACCGGCACACTTTAAATTACCTATTGTCTTAGTTCAACATATGCCGGGTACGTTTACCAAAGCCTTTGCTGATAGACTCAATAGTAATTGTAAAATATCAGTTAAAGAAGCGGCTACGGGGGATATTTTAAAGCCTGGCTGTGCTTATTTAGCACCAGGTGGCAAACAGATGTTAATTGGTCCGAATGGCCAAATTAAAATACACCCAGGTAATGAAGCATTAAACTATAAACCAAGTGTTGATATTACCTTTGCTTCATTATCTAAATCTTACGGCAGCAAAGTATTAGCTGTTATCTTGACTGGTATGGGAGCGGATGGTCGAGATGGCGCTCGTTTATTGAAAGATAAAGGTGCTGAAATCTGGGCGCAAGATGAAGCAAGTTGTGTTGTTTATGGTATGCCTCAAGCGGTTGCTAAGGCAGGCATTGCAACAGAGTCAATACCATTAGATCAAGTTGCTCAACGGATATTAGTGGAATTAAAGCATGAGTAAAATAGGGCTACTTGGTTTTATTGTTATTGCTGTAAGCATTGTTTTTGCACAGCTTTATCATGATGCCCCTTTGAGTAGCCTCTTTGATTTTGCTGCATTTTTGATTGTTTTTGGCGGCACACTAGGTGCCATTTTAATTCAATCTTCATTCAAGCAATTAAGTCATGCCTTTAAACAATTGTTAAGTTTATTTGCAAAACCATCGGTACTGTTGGATACGCAGATAATATTAATAAAACGTTGGTCAGTCATCTCGCGACAAGAAGGGTTGTTAAGTTTAGAAAAGCAAAACAATGAAGGCTTAGATCATTTTTCAGAAATGGCCCTAGCAATGCTCATTGATGGCTGTGATCCGGTTGATTTACAACAGATCTTAGAGCAAGAAATTGAATTAGAAATGGACCAACATGAGCGCAGTGCTCAAGTCTTCGATGCAATGGGAGGCTACAGCCCGACCATAGGAATTATCGGAGCCGTATTAGGCCTTATCCAAGCAATGGCGTTTCTTGACCAACCTGAGCTGTTAGGTCAAGGCATTGCTGTTGCATTTGTCGCAACTATATATGGTGTGGCTTTTGCAAACTTTTTGTTCTTACCGATTGCCAACAAAATACGTTTGAATTACCAGCATAAGGCGTTATTTAACGAAATGACCATGGTAGGTGTGATTGCCATTGCACATGGTGAAAATAGCTTGTTACTAGAGCGTCGATTACATGGGTATTTAGCTAGAGCGGTTTACTAATGCCTATTTATCATAGACGTAACGCACATAAAGCGCATAGTAATCATGTCCATCGTTGGACGGTTTCCTATGCAGATTATATGACTTTGATGTTTGCGCTATTTGTTGTTTTGTATGCAGTCTCTTCGAATAATGAAGAAAAGTATCAAGAGGTAATTGAAATTATTCAGCAAGCGAGCAAATTTGTCGAGGCACCACATAGTGGGTCGAATGCGAATGGTATTTTAACTAAACGCAGTAATGATATAAAAGAGAATACTGGGCCAGCTTTACTCAGTGACGGAGAAGATTTTGCATTAGGGCATGTAAGTGAGCTTGAAAGTGAACAACTATCTAGCCCTGCACAAACTTATACCGGGAAGTCATTACAAGCGTTACAGTTATCCTTAGAATCAGCATTAAAAACAGAATTAGAAAGTGGGGCATTTAGTGTCGACTTAAATGGTGATTGGTTAACCATTGAAATGAGTGGCCCCTTGTTATTTGCTAATGCTAGCCATACTTTATTAAATGGTGCAAAACGTAATATTAAACAGATAGCTAACGTTTTATCACCGGTTAACAATATGCTTAGGCTTCGTGGATATACAGACCCAGATAATATTTCTAATGAAATATATGCATCGAACTGGGAATTGTCAGCCATGCGAGCAATCAGTGTATTAAAAGCATTGAGTGAGCAAGGTGTGGGTCAACACCGCATGGTGATTGAAGCCTATGGGAAATTTCAGCCTGTTATCAATGAGAATGGTGTTGAGGATAAACTTAAAAGTCGACGAGTTGTGATTGCCATTTCTAAATATGCTGTATTTGAAAAGGAAGTGGTTGAAAATAAAAGTAAAAATAATGAAGTAGTAGAGCCAGAGGTTCCACGTGTAGTAACACCAGATAGCGATGAAATTCGTGAAATATACCGTCCAGATGGGCGACTCATCATTACAACAAGGCAGGAGTGAAGGTGAAAATTTGGACGATTTCAAACCAAAAAGGTGGGGTAGGTAAAACCACGACTGTGATTTCACTGGCAGGATTATTGGTAGACCGAGGTTACCGTGTATTGTTAATTGATACGGACCCACATGCATCATTAACCAGTTATTTACAATATGACTCAGACCAGTTACCGGTTAGTTTATATGATTTGTTTCAAGACCCAGCAACAACTCGGTCTGGATTATTACAACTTATTTTACCAACGGAAATTGATAACCTCTCTTTGATTCCTGCTTCTATGTCATTAGCTACCTTGGATAGAGTATTAGGAAACCAAGAAGGGATGGGGTTGTTCTTAAAGAAACAACTAAAATTAGTAGAAGATGATTACGACTTTGTATTGATAGATTGTCCTCCTGTATTAGGGGTAATGATGGTGAATGCATTAGCTGCTTGCGAACGTATTTTGATCCCAGTACAAACTGAGTTTTTAGCCTCAAAGGGCTTACAAAGAATGGTACAAACCTTGGGAATAATGCAATATTCTAAGGGCAATGACTTTAATTATTGCATTATTCCTACTATGTTTGATAAACGAACCAGAGCGTCAATTAATACGTTAAATGATTTACAAAAAACTTATCAGGGCAAAGTATGGAAAGGTGTCATTCCAATCGATACTAAATTCAGAGATGCGAGTTTAGCGCATCTACCAATCTCGCAGTATACAAAGAACTGTCGAGGGGCATTTGCCTATGAAACTTTGTTAAATTATTTGTTACAAACCGAGCATAATTAGATGAAGAATAACAACAACGAAGCAATGAAAAACTATTTTGATTCAATGCTTCGAGATGACCAAGCTACAGAGCAACCAGAGAACAAGCAAACAGAGTTTGCAGATCCTATTCCTGTGGATGTATCAACATTACCAAAGAACTTGGTTTTTTCTGAGTCTATTGTAGGCGTTGAAAAAGCCAGTGATGAAGAGGAACCAGCACCTGCTGAGCAGTGGCAAAATCTTCAGGTTGAAGATAATTTTCAAGTTTTGTTCTTCGAATTAAATCAGGTGACTTTTGCTATTCCGTTAACTGATTTAGGCGGGATTTATCAGTTAAGTGATTCACTTAACTTTTTAATGGGTAAGCCAGCTTGGTTTCGTGGCGTGATGAGCCATAATGAAAGGCTATACAACATCGTTGATACGGCATCTTGGTTACAATTAGACAAAAATGCTGAGGATCTTCAATATAGCCATTTTATTTTATTAGGTAGTACCGCTTGGGGTTTATCTTGTGAAAAGTTAATTGGCACTGAAACGCTAAATAAAGACCAAATTAGATGGCGTGAGGAAAAAGGCTCACGACCATGGCTCGCTGGGATGGTTAAGCAAAAAATGTGTGCTTTAATCCATGCTGAAGAGCTAGTGAAATTATTAGATCAGGGAATGGACATTCGCAGCTAAATTTTTAAGCTGAATTTAATTAACCAATAATTTTAAGTAGAGATAAAATGAATAGAGAATCTAGTTTGTCAGATAAAACGTCTAACGATGAAATTTTACAACGTGTAACGTTTCTTTTAGATAACGAAACCTACGGTATTAACGTAATGCAAGTGCAAGAAATCTTACGTTATACTGAAATTGCTGCCGTACCTGGCGCACCACAGTATGTATTAGGTATCATTAATCTTCGTGGTAATGTGGTAACTGTTATCGATACACGTACTCGTTTTGGATTAATGCCTGCTGATATTACTGATAGTACTCGTATTGTAATTATTGAAGCAGAAAAGCAAGTTATCGGTATTTTAGTAGATAGTGTTGCTGAAGTGGTGTACTTGAAGAAATCAGAGATCGAAGCTGCGCCGCATGTGGGGACTGAAGAAAGCTCACAATTCATCCAAGGTGTATGTAATCGTGATAGTGGTTTATTAATTTTAGTTGATCTTAATAAATTACTTACTGATGACGAATGGGATGAGCTACATTTACTGTAAGTGATTATTACCTAAATTAGGTGCATATGTTTATACAATATATTCCTTGGCTAGCTATTTTGTTAGTCATTGTGAGTTTTGCTACGACGCTTTTTTTATTGAAAAGAGTAAATAAGAAAAACCGTAGTCTTGAAATACTGGTTAAGTCTCTATTAGCGCAGCAAGAAAGTAATAAAAAGCAATTTTCAGAGGTGCACTCTGGAGCAATAGGCTTAGGTAAAAAGTTAAAGCAACTTGATCATACGGTAAATAAGATACAAGAGCATCAAGTAGACTTAGTGGCTTCTGCGCCTGAAAATAGACTCTATACCCGTGCCACTAAAATGGTTGAGTTAGGAGCGAGTATTGAAGAGTTAATGCAGGAATGTGAATTACCACGTGCAGAGGCTGAGTTATTATTAAATTTACATCGTAAATAATGGCTATACACCTCTGAAGCAGCACTTAATAGCTTTTTAGGCAGTTTATTATTTAGATAGTGAATTGTGTGATTAATCACAAACAAGTTGGCTAATCACATTCACTTCGACCTTATTGGCTGCAGAGTGGCCCATTAATTACGCTATTTTTTGAGTGTTTAACTCAATATTACCTCACTTAGGTTTTCTTTTATCATTGCTCTTATAATACTCATACTTTTTCTTACTGTTACTAGCCCTTGCTGATAGTTACTCATGTGTGTTTTCTATGTTAGGATCCTCTGCTATTTTGATTGTCTTTTAATAAGGGTAAGCATTAATGCTTGAGTGCAGAAACTTAACTTGTGTTAGAGAACAACGTGTTTTGTTTAAACAGTTAAACTTCATGCTTTCTGCTGGTGAAATATTACATCTAGAAGGGCCTAATGGCGCGGGTAAAACCAGTTTATTACGCTTATTGACGGGCTTGTCCTCAGCTTATTCTGGTGATATTTATTGGCAACAAGAAAACATCATCAAACAACGAGAAAGTTATTATAAAGCACTCCTTTATCTAGGACATAAATCTGGGATAAAACCTGAATTAACCGTTCTAGAAAATCTGCAATCTTTTCAACGTTTATATTCTACACAAGCTGATGCAGACCTATTTGAAGCATTGCTTATGGTCGGGTTAGTTGGTTACGAGTATGTCCCAGCTGCACAGCTTTCTGCGGGACAACAACGACGTATTGCGTTAGCTAGAATGTATATCACTGATTGTAAATTATGGATACTTGATGAACCTTTTACTTCCCTTGATAAACATGCCGTTCAGGTGCTTGAAAAACGTCTCATTAAGCACGCAGAGCAAGGTGGAGCCATTGTTTTAACCACACATCATGAGCTATCTATACCTGAATCAGCTTATAAAAAACTAAGATTAAGTGCGCCAGCTGAAGAGGAACAATATGTTTGATGCTTTTGTGCAGGTGGTTCGTCAAGATTTATTGGCTGCATTTCGCCATCAAAGTGCCATTTTAAATCCAATTTGGTTTTTTGTTATTGTGGTGACCTTATTCCCCTTAGGTTTAGGCTCTGATCCCACTTTATTATCTCGTATTGCGCCCGGTATTATTTGGGTAGCGGCATTATTAGCTGCATTACTTTCTTTTGAGCGCCTTTTTAAAGATGATTTCATCGATGGGTCACTAGAGCAAATGATGCTTTCACCTTATCCATTGGCTTGGTTAGTCAGCGCTAAAATATTTGGCCACTGGGTATTAACAGGTTTGCCTATTTTACTAGTTTCTCCTTTATTAGCGGTTTTTTTATCATTAAAGATGGATGCTTTTTGTGCACTTTTTCTAACGCTACTCATTGGAACACCAATATTAAGTCTATTAGGCGCTATTGGGGTTGCATTAACTGTGGGTTTGCGTAAAGGTGGAATATTGTTGAGTTTAATCATGTTGCCCTTTAGTATTCCTATTTTAATTTTTTCTACCATGGCTATTGAGGCTGCCTCTTTTGGGCAATCATACTTAGGATTTATCGCTCTGTTATTAGCTATGTTAGTAGGTGCAATTACCTTAGCGCCTTTTGCTATCGCCGCCGCATTACGGGTCAGTGTCAGTTAACTATGTTTAAATTAGAGATTTAATTATGTGGAAGTGGTTACATCCTTACGCCAAAGCTGAGCACAGTTATGCACTAGCGGGTAAGTTGATGCCGTGGTTTCTGGTATTAACAATACCGAGTTTCATCATTGGCATTGTTTGGGGGCTTGCATTTGCTCCGGCTGATTACCAGCAGGGTGATAGTTTTCGTATTATCTATATTCATGTTCCCGCTGCCATGATGGCGATGGCCGCTTATTCAACTATGGCTATTGCCGCTTTTATTGGCCTTGTTTGGCAGCTACGTTTAGCTGAAATGGCTGTTGCAGCTGCCGCACCTGTTGGAGCTATCTATACTTTTATTGCATTATTTACAGGCGCTGCATGGGGGAAACCAATGTGGGGCGCGTGGTGGGTTTGGGATGCGAGACTAACCTCTGAGTTAATTTTGTTATTTGTTTATATGGGGATTATCGCTTTATATAATGCATTTTCCGATAAAGTATTAGCAGGTAGAGCGGCTTCTATTTTAACTTTAGTGGGGGTCATTAATTTACCGATTATTCATTTTTCAGTGGTGTGGTGGAATACCTTGCATCAAGGTGCCACAATCACGAAGTTTGAACAGCCCTCTATTGCTACTGAAATGCTAATTCCTCTGCTAATTATGATTTTTAGTTTTGCCACTTTTCTGGGGTTTATGATCTTATATCGTTTTCGTAGTGAGTTATTACAAAGAGAACAACACCGAGCTTGGGTGATTAAGTTAGTGCAAATTAAAGGGCGAGGTTAATATGGCGTTTACATCATTTTCAGATTTTATTGCAATGGGAGGATATAGCTTTTATGTTTGGCTAGCCTATGGGGTTTCTATCGTCAGTGTGATCGCCTTAATTACCCATAGCGTATTGACCCGTAAAAAAATATTGAAGCAAGTAGAGCAACGCCTTCAACGTGAAAAACGCATAAAAGCAGCTAATAATAGAGAGCATAGTTTATGAATCCTAGGCGTAAAAAACGTTTATTGATTACCTGCTCTTTGATCTTTGGTTTATCCTTGGCAATGGGCTTAACTCTGTTTGCTTTACAACAGAATATCGACCTGTTTTATACTCCTAATGAGATTTTAGAGGGGAAAAATGAAACCGGTGTTAAACCTGAGATAGGACAACGTTTACGTGTTGGCGGTATGGTTTTGACTGGTTCGGTGAAGCGTGACCCTGATAGTCTGAAGGTGAGTTTTGATTTAGTAGACAACAAAGCGGGACAAGTGACTGTGTATTTCGATGGGATCTTGCCAGATCTGTTTCGAGAGGGGCAAGGTATCGTTGCTCAAGGCACTTTAAAAAGTAAAAATAGTGTTGATGCTTTTGAAGTGTTGGCAAAACATGATGAAGATTACATGCCGCCCGAAGTAGCTGATGCTGTTAAAGGTATGTCTAATTTAAAAACCGAACAATAAAAGGGCAATATTAATGCTTCCTGAGATAGGCCAATTTTCTTTAATACTGGCATGTATATTATCCTTATTACAGACGGTTTACCCATTGTATGGTGTACGCACTGGTCATCAAGGAGCTATTCGTAGCGCTAAAATGTTTACTGTTTTACAGTTTATTGCAGTGGCTATTTCTTTTGTTATTTTAGCTTACCTTTTCTTTATTAATGATTTTAGTGTGAGCTACATTGCCACTAACTCTAATTCAGCTTTACCCTGGTATTATCGATTATCTGCAGTGTGGGGGGCGCATGAAGGCTCACTATTACTTTGGGTTTTCTTATTAGCAACCTGGAGTATTGCCGTTGCATTAATGAGCAAAAACTTACCTGTTGAATCTATGGCGCGTGTATTAGCGGTATTAGGCTTACTGGCTTTTGGTTTTTATCTTTTCGTTATTCTCACCTCTAACCCTTTTGAACGAACGCTACCGTATTTCCCAATTGATGGTCGTGATTTAAATCCGTTATTACAAGACTTTGGGTTAGTGATTCATCCTCCTATGTTATATATGGGCTATGTGGGGTTTTCTGTAGCCTTTGCTTTCGCTATTGCCGCATTATTAGAAGGACGTTTAGATAGTGCATGGGCTAAATGGTCTCGACCATGGACCATGGCTGCTTGGATGTTTTTAACCGTAGGTATTGCATTAGGCAGTTGGTGGGCTTATTACGAACTAGGTTGGGGGGGTTGGTGGTTTTGGGATCCCGTTGAAAATGCATCCTTTATGCCTTGGTTAGCGGGTACTGCATTAATTCATTCTTTAGCGGTGAGTGAAAAGCGAGGCGTATTTAAGTCGTGGACGGTATTATTAGCATTAAGTGCATTTTCATTAAGTTTATTAGGTACCTTCTTAGTACGTTCTGGTGTTCTCGTATCTGTACATGCCTTTGCTAGTGATCCTACTCGTGGTTTATTTATTCTTAGCTTTCTGATTTTAGTTATCGGCGGAGCGTTACTTCTGTATGCAGTACAAGCATCTAAAGTGAAAAGCCGTGGACGTTATGAATTAGCATCACGAGAAAGTTTACTTTTGTTGAATAATATTTTGCTAATCGCTGCATTGATCGTGGTGTTATTAGGGACGTTATTGCCTTTAGTACACAAAGAAATCGGGTTAGGTAGCATCTCTATTGGCGAACCTTTTTTCAATCGTATGTTTACTATTTTAATTGTACCTTTTGCGTTATTTCTTGGTATTGGTTCGCTATTTCGTTGGAAACGTCAAAAGCTAAGTGAATTAGTTAAGCCTATATTAATTATTCTTTTACTTAGCCTTTGCTCGAGCCTTGTTTTTTTGTTTGTTTTTGCCCCTGCATTAACCTGGTTAGCGATGTTAGGCGTATTTTTAGGCTTTTGGATCATAGTCAGTGTGGGGTATGAAATCTATTTACGTTCAACTCATCGTTATTCATTTATTATCGGTATTACTAAATTAGGCAATAGTCACTGGGCAATGAGTTTAGGGCATTTGGGATTAGCAGTAATGATCATAGGCATTACCATGACGCAAAACTATTCCATTGAAAAAGATGTCAAATTAGCGGTTGGAGAGCACATTAGATTTGAACATTATGATTTTCATTTTGACCAAATTAGTGCGCTTAATGGTCAAAATTATGTGGGAACAGTCGGTACCTTTTCTGTATTACATAACCAACAAAAAATAGCGGTAATGAACGCAGAAAAGCGCATTTACACAGTACAGCGTATGCCGATGACTGAGGCAGCCATTGATGCCGGCTTTATTAGGGACCTTTATATTGCCATGGGTGAGCAATTACCTGATGGTGCATGGGCTGTGCGCATTTATTATAAACCGTTTATTCGTTGGATTTGGTTAGGGCCGTTAATCATGGCGTTGGCTGGCTTTATCATGATCTGTGATAAACGTTATCGAACCAAAAAACAGCCATTAACAGATTCTAAAAATGAAACTGGAGAACAAAATGCTTAACAAACGTCGAATATTAATGTTGTTAGTGCCTTTTGTTATCTTCATTATTGGTGCTGTTTTTTTAGCTACCCCATTATTAAAAGGCAGTGATCCTAGTAAATTAGAGTCAGCGTTAATTGGTCAGCCGATACCTCAGTTTACACTACAAGATATCTTCGACCAGGATAAACAATACAATGCTGATATTTTTAAAGGTCAGAAAATGCTGCTTAACGTATGGGCTACATGGTGCCCAACTTGTTATGCAGAGCATACTTATTTAAATAAATTAGCTAATCAAGGTTTATATATCGTTGGTATGAACTACAAAGATAACCGTAAAAAAGCGATCCGTTGGTTGAACGAATTACATAATCCTTATCAAATCAGTCTATTTGATGAAAGCGGTTTATTAGGATTAGATCTAGGTGTGTATGGCGCGCCTGAAACCTTCTTAATTGATAGCCACGGCATTATTCGTTACCGACATGTTGGTGACCTTAATGAACAGGTGTGGAATGATAAGTTATCTTCTATTTACGAGGAGATGCAATGATTACTATCCGTCATATGTTCTTTTATATTGGGTTGTTAATCTCGCTAATTACTTTAGCAACCCACTCTGCTCAAGCAGCTATTGATACCTTTGAGTTTGATAATGTACAGCAAGAGCAAACTTTCCATGAATTAACTAAATTATTGCGTTGTCCGAAATGTCAAAACCAAAATATTGCCGACTCCAATGCTGAATTGGCAAAAGATCTGCGTAATAAGGCTTATCAATTAGTTAAACAAGGGCAAAGCAAAGAGCAAATAGTAGATTATATGGTGGCTCGTTTTGGGAATTTTGTTCGCTATGATCCTCCGTTAACACCTGCGACTATTTTTTTGTGGTTAGGTCCTTTATTGTTTGTCATTGGTGGGTTGTTAATTTTATTCAAGCAAGTGAAAAAGAACAAAACCAAACAGGCTGCGTTAGCACCACAGGAGCAACAAAAGCTTGCCTCTCTATTAAAGCAGCATACTAAGGGAATAGAAAAATGATCACCTCCCTTGTAATTATTATCATGATATTATTATTGGTTTTTTCAGGGTTAATCTTGGTGCCTTTTATCCGCCATAGAAAAATGACTGAGGTTAATCAACAACGTCGTAATCAATTAAATCATGATCTCTACGACCTCCGCTTACAGGAAGTTGAAGACGACCTAGCACAAGGAGTAGTGTTAGATAAACAAAGTATAGTCGCCGAGTTACAATACAACTTACTCGATGATATTGATGATAACCACCAACTTAAAACTAACACTAATCAATTAATTTGGTTACCTGGTGTCGCATTTTTAATCATTGCTAGTATTGCCTTATATTGGTCTGTTGGGTCGTTCAAACAGGTGAGTGAATGGCAAAATACCTTACAACGCTATCCCGATGTTTATCAAAAGTTATTTGGAGATAATGCAACTGAACCAGAACAGAAAGATCTGCAAGATCTAATGATTGGATTGCGAACTCATCTAGTCGATCAACCCGGTGATGTAAAGGGGTGGGTTTTATACAGCCGTTTAGGCAGTATCTTTAATGATCAACAACTTGCTATAGAAGCAATTGATAAAGCTGTTGCTGCTCAACCTCTGAATACTGAAATTGTACTTGAATCGATTGAATTAAAAATGAAAATTGGTGACGAATATGAAAAGGCTAGAGCTGAATTGCAACTTAAAAACTTTTTAAAGCAGCATCCTGAAAACTATCAAGCTTGGTCTATGTATGGTCTTTTGGCGTTACAGCAAGAGAATTTTGAAATTGCGATTAAACGTTGGCAAACCGTTTTGCCTTTGTTGAGCGATAGTAGCGGCGAGCAATCACGCGTTTTAAATAACAGTATCGCCTATGCTCGACAACAATTGGCCTTACAAAAAGAAAAAAATAATACAGTGGCTGACTTAGAACAATATGAGATCAGTATTACGCTAGCAAAACAGGTATCATATACGCCCGGCAGCAGTATTTTTATTTATGCACAAGCCGTTGATGGCTCCCCTATGCCTATTGCGGCCGTTAAGTTAGCTATTGATACTTTTCCAATACAGGTTTTTTTGTCTGATGCGAATGCAATGATTGAAGGTAATAAACTCAGTAATTATGAGCAATTTATCATAAAAGCACGTATTACAGCTGACGGTACTGCGAATACACAAAGTGGCCAGTGGTTTGGACAAAGTCATATTGTAAAATCAGGTGATACAACGCCTATTAGTATTATTATTAATCAACAATCTTAATTTATATGGATGTATCTATATGTTTATACGAATCTTATTGCCAACGCTCCTGTTAATGGTGAGCAGCTCTGCTTTCGCTCAATCTGTTCAGGGCAATAAAGAAACTTACATGAGTGACCCAATTGAACCGGTTAACCGTTTAGTTTGGGACTTTAACTATTACGTATTAGATGATTACATCTATAGACCAGTTACAGAAAGCTATGTTGATTGGGTTCCAAAAGCTGGTCGTGAAGCAATTAATAATGCAGTACAAAACCTAGAAGAGCCTTCAACGATAGTCAACAACTTGCTACAGCTTGAGTTTCAACACGCAACTGATGCTTTTTTCCGTTTTGCATTTAACTCTACATTCGGTGTATTTGGTTTGTTTGATGTTGCTAAGTACGGCGGGGTAGAGCGCCGTAGAGAAAGTTTTAGTAATGTATTAGGTAATTGGTATGTGCCTCAAGGGCCTTATCTAATGGTACCCGTTACAGGGCCAAGCAGCGCACGTATTGTAGTCGGCAGTATTGTCGATAACCTCTATTTCCCAACGACTTACTTTACTTGGTGGCAAACGGCGACTATCTGGATTTTTGATGGTTTGGATGCCCGCTCAAGTGCATTAGGACAAGAAGTATTAGTAGAGCAATCACTTGATTCATATACTTTTGTAAAAGAAGCTTATATTCAGTCGCGCATAAATGCGCTGCATAAAGATAGCAATGAGTTCTTTGAACTTAAGCAGCAATCTGCTGATAAACAAGTGCAAGAGCAAGCGGATCTAAGCGACTTCTTAGATGAAATAGATTAAAGAATTACAGAATAAAATAGTCAATAAACACGTCAGTTAATTACAAGGTTGGACGCAAAATGTCAGTTTCAAATTTAATCACTATTGATGGTCCAAGTGGGTCAGGAAAAGGCACCGTGTGCCATATTTTAGCGAAAAAGCTAAAATGGCATTTGTTAGATAGTGGTGCGTTGTATCGTATATTGGCATTTGCAGCATTAAAAAAACAACTCCCATTAAATGATTCAGATGCGTTAGCTGCATTAGCTTTAACACTTGATGTATCTTTTGTGTCTAATGGCAGTGGTGTAGATACTTTATTAAGTGGCGAAAATATTGGCGATAAATTACGTACTGAAGTGGTAGGACAAGCTGCCTCTGAAGTCGCTTCAATTGAACAAGTACGTGCGGCACTACTTGCTCGTCAACAAGCTTTTTTACAAGCCCCTGGTTTGATCGCTGATGGTAGAGACATGGGAACCGTGGTGTTTCCAGACGCACCAGTGAAAATATTCCTAGATGCGAGCGCTGAAGAACGCGCTAAGCGCCGTTTTAATCAGTTGCAAGATAAAGGGTTTAATGTTAGCATCGCGCAAATTTTAAGCGAAATTAAAGAGCGCGATTATCGCGACCGTAACCGAGCTGTTGCTCCATTACGACCTGCTGATGACGCATTTGTGATTGATTCTACCTCATTAACTATCGATGAAGTGGTTGAGCAAATACTCAACTTGACGGCGCTGAAATTAAAAATTGCAACTGAATAATCAGTTGTGTACTAAAACTACTTCATGGATGAAGTGGTAATCTTTCTTGCCTCCCATACGAATGGACTGTATGTGGTTGTATAAAATAAGTGTGAATAAATAGATGATGGAATCTTTTGCTGAACTATTTGAAGAATCTCTTCAACAAGTAGAAACTCGCCCAGGTACAATTGTTAAAGGTACAATCGTACGTATTAGCAACAACTTAGTATTCGTTGATGCAGGTCTTAAATCTGAAGCTGCTATCCCAGTTGAAGAGTTCAAGAACGCTGCTGGCGAAGTTGAAGTTGAAGTTGGCGATGTTTGTGATGTAGCGTTAGACGCTGTAGAAGACGGTTTCGGTGAAACTAAACTTTCTCGCGAAAAAGCTAAACGTCACGAAGCTTGGATCCAATTAGAGAAAGCGTACGAAGACCAAGAAACAGTTATCGGTGTTATTAACGGTAAAGTTAAAGGTGGTTTCACTGTTGAATTAAACGGTATCCGTGCTTTCCTACCTGGTTCATTAGTTGACGTACGTCCAGTACGTGACACTGCTCACCTTGAAAACAAAGATATTGAATTCAAAGTGATCAAGCTAGACCAAAAACGCAACAACGTTGTTGTATCTCGTCGTGCTGTTATCGAAACTGAAAACAGTGTTGAACGTGATGAACTTCTTGAGAACCTACAAGAAGGTCAAGAAGTTAAAGGTATCGTTAAGAACCTAACTGACTACGGTGCTTTCGTAGACTTAGGTGGTGTAGACGGCCTATTACATATCACAGATATGGCTTGGAAACGCGTTAAGCACCCAAGTGAAATCGTAACTGTTGGTGAAGAAATCAACGTTAAAATCCTTAAGTTTGACCGTGAGCGCACTCGTGTTTCTCTAGGTCTTAAGCAATTAGGTGAAGATCCATGGGTTGCAATCGCTAAGCGTTACCCAGAATCAACTCGTCTAACTGGTAAAGTTACAAACTTAACTGATTACGGTTGTTTCGTTGAAATTGAAGAAGGCGTAGAAGGTCTTGTTCACGTTTCTGAAATGGATTGGACTAACAAAAACATCCACCCATCTAAAGTTGTTAACTTAGGTGATATGGCTGAAGTTATGGTTCTAGACATCGACGAAGAACGTCGTCGTATTTCTCTAGGTCTTAAGCAATGTAAAGCTAACCCGTGGGAAGAGTTCTCTTCAACACACGATAAAGGACAAAAAGTTTCTGGTAAGATTAAATCTATCACTGACTTCGGTATCTTCATCGGTCTTGACGGTAACATCGACGGCCTAGTTCACCTTTCTGACATCAGTTGGGAAGTTGAAGGCGAAAAAGCTGTACTTGACTACAAAAAAGGCGACGAAATCGAAGCTGTTGTATTACAAGTTGACCCAGAGCGCGAACGTATTTCTCTAGGTATCAAGCAAATCGCTGCTGACCCATTCAATAACTACCTAGCAGAATTCAAGAAAGGTGCTATCGTTACTGGTACTATCTCTGAAGTTGATGCTAAGGGTGCTACAGTTACTCTTACTGAAGGCGTTGAAGGTTACATCCGTGTTGCAGATATCTCACGTGACCGTATCGAAGATGCATCTACAGTACTAAAAGCTGGTGAGTCTGTTGAAGCTAAATACGTAGGTGTTGATCGTAAGAATCGCGTAATCAGTCTATCTATCAAAGCGAAAGATGAAGCTGATGAGAAAGATGCTATCGATAGCTTGAAGCAACAAGACGAAGCAAGCATGGGTAATGCAATGCTAGACGCGTTTAACGCTGCTAAAGGTAAATAATTAAATGTGGCTGTTAACAGCCACGTTTAAAGCATTAACCTGGAGTCTTTTTTAATTTGTATTCACATAATACGAGGTAAGTTATGACTAAGTCTGATCTAATCGAAAGGCTAACCAGCAAACACTTTCAATTGTCGGTTAAAGAAGTTGAAGATAGTGTAAGAGAAACATTAACTCTGATGACGAACTCTCTCGCTTCTGGCGAAAGAATTGAAGTAAGAGGTTTTGGTAGTTTTTCTTTACATTACCGTGCCCCACGTATCGGCCGTAATCCTAAAACAGGTGATAAGGTTGAATTGGGGGGTAAATATGTTCCGCACTTTAAACCGGGTAAAGCGTTGAGAGAACGTGTTAATGCGTTAAATACCTAAATATCCAAATGGTGCCGAAAGGCACCATTTTTTTACTTGTCTATTTTTACCTGCTTTTATCATCCCTTTTCTTATAACTGTATTAATTTGATCACTATCTGAGTCGATAATCATAAACGAAGCATATCAATGATTTATTCCCTGATTGATTTATAATACACTCAGTACTTCTGTTCTTGTGTGGGTATCAGTATGAAAAGATTTCTAACTATATTAATCACAGTGATATTTTTTATTATCGTGATTGTATTAGGTTTACAAAACCAACAGTCGGTTACATTTAATTATCTTATTGCGCAAAATGATTTACGCTTATCAACCTTATTAGCGGTTATATTTTCCTTTGGTTTTATAATTGCGTTGTGTCTTGGTAGCTATTTCCACCTCGCTTTAAAAATGAAATGTCGCCAATTGAATAAATTGAATATAAAGCAGCGCCGAGAGTTGAATGATTTACGTGACCGTATCGAAAAAGATTAATTCTTAGTGCAAGAAATATTCTTCCTCCTACTCCCCGTAGCTGCCTTTTATGGCTGGTACATGGGCGTGCGTAGCGTTTATCAAAAGAAACAAAAGAAAGGTAATCAGCTAAGCAGGGAATATGTGCAGGGGTTAAATTTCCTGTTAAATGAACAGCCGGATAAAGCGGTTGATCATTTTATTGCTTTGCTTGATGTTGATGATGAAACCATTGAAACACATCTTGCTCTGGGTAATCTATTTCGCCAAAACGGTGAAGTTGACCGCGCTATTCGCATCCATCAAAATTTGATTGCTAGGCCTTCTTTGACACTAGAACAACGTGACTTAGCTATGCTGCAATTGGGTAAAGACTTTTACCAATCAGGTTTGTTCGATCGCAGTGAAGAAACCTTTATTCAACTCAAAGAGTCTCCTGAATACAGACAAGTTGCACTTGAGAATCTGTTACTTATTTATCAACAATTAAAAGATTGGCAAGAAGCGATTAATTGCACTGAGCAAATGGATAAGATAGGCAAAGCACAGGCTAAGCCAAGAACCTTATCCTATTTATATTGTAGTTTGGCTGATCAAATGAAAAAGCCTGAACAACAAAAGCAAGCGGTAAAGCTATACCAAAAAGCATTAGTGACCTTTCCAAAATGTATTCGTGCTTGTTTAGCAATGGCTGATTATTATGAGCAAAACCAGCAATTAGATAAAGCCTTACAGATATTAGAGCAAGTTCCTGAACTAGATATAGACTTTACAGAAGTCATCTTAGAAAAGTTGCACACACTACATAAGCAAGCCAATACTGAGCAAGAGCTAATGTTGTATTTGAAGCGAATTATCCAATTAGGTGCTGGCGCAAGTGCGGTTATTTTGCTGGCTAAATTGATTGCAGAATTTCAAAGCATTGAAAAAGCCCAAACCTTTATGTTACAAGAGCTGCGCCGCAACCCAACAATGAAAGGCTTTAATCATTTGATGACTTATCATCTGAGTTTAGCACAATCAGATAATGAAAAAGAGAGCCTGTTATTTTTACATAAATTAGTAAGCGAACAGATTACCTTTAGACCTCAATATCGCTGTCAAAAATGTGGCTATTCCACTAAGAAATTATTTTGGCAATGTCCATCCTGTAAAAGTTGGGGACGAATTAAACCAATTAGAGGTTTAGATGGCGAATAAATATGTTAGTAATAAAAAATTAGTTAACCCTCTAAGATAGGAAAAGAGATGAGTCAATCAGTCGACCCAAAAGTTGTTATTGCTTTAGATTATGATAACAAAGCACAAGCACTTGCGTTTATCGAGCAGCTAGATCCAACCACTTGCCGTTTAAAAATTGGTAAAGAGATGTTTACCCATTTTGGACCTGAATTTGTACAATTATTAGTCTCTAAAGGTTTTGATATTTTCCTTGACCTAAAATTCCATGATATTCCAAATACAGTCGCTAAAGCAGTAAAAGCAGCTGCGGATCTAGGAGTCTGGATGGTAAATGTACATGCTAGTGGTGGCCGTAGAATGATGGAAGCTGCTAAAGCTGTTTTAGAACCTTACGGTGATAAAGCGCCATTATTAATTGCAGTAACAGTATTAACAAGCATGGACCAAAGTGACTTGACTGAGTTAGGTATTAACTTGACACCTGCTGAGCAGGTTAAACGTCTTGCTTTACTCACTAAATCGTCTGGCTTAGATGGGGTGGTTTGCTCTTCACATGAAGCTGAAGAATTAAAAGCCTTACTAGGTGACGAATTTAAGTTAGTAACGCCTGGTATACGCCCAGAGGGAAGTGATGCCGGTGACCAGCGTCGTATTAAAACACCTAAGCAAGCAATCGATAGCGGCTCTGATTACTTAGTGATTGGTCGACCTATTACACAGGCTGAAGATCCTGTTACTGTGCTAAATAATATTAACGATTCATTAAGATAAATTTAGATCGTTATGGAAGCTCAAGCTCTATGAAAAAAATCGATATTAATAAATATAAAACAGAATTCATGCAAAAGATTGCGTTTGATTTTAAGCAATGGATGTCACCAGCAGTGCGCGATTATTATGCGCTGTTTTTAAAAACAACACATTATAAAAGAGCTCACCTTTTAGCTTGGATTAAAGAATATTCGGTTTTAGAAAATGGGCGTTCTGTAAAAGTTGCACAACAACCTATACAAGTTTCATCAGAAGCTCGAGAATTGTTTTTATGCTTACAAACTAAAATTGGTGAAGAAGTTCACGTGGGGGAATGGTTAACAATTACCCAGGATAGAGTTGATCAATTTGCCAATGTAACAGGTGATCATCAGTGGCTTCATAATGATGTTGAACGAGCGCAGAAAGAGTCTCCTTTTAAAACGACTATTGCCCATGGTTTCCTAACATTGTCATTATTACCTTATTTGACAGATAGTGTTGATCCAGAGCGTCCAGCATATGCGAATGCCAAAATGACGGTTAACTATGGGTTAAATAAAGTACGCTTTCCTTACCCTGTTAAAACTGGTTCAGTCATTCGAGCGCATAGTCGTTTAATTAAAGTTTCTCCTATTAAACGAGGCCTTGAGATCGAAAAAGAGATCTCTGTTGAGATCCAAGGGACACGTCGACCAGGATGTGTTGCGGTCTCAGTTGTACGTGTTTACTTTTAATTCAAATAGTTAGATTTAAAAATTGATAGATAAGGCGTTGGATCTGAAGATTCAGCGCCTTTTTTTATGGTTAAAAAATATTAATTAATTTAATAAAAGGGCTAAAGATCTTTTTCCGATGGTCGATATAGTAATTAAGTCTGAACATTGACTGCTTTAACAAGGAACCGTTAACAGAAAGTAATTAATCAAAAACATTAAAGTTATTTTTTAAGCGGTCGATAAAACACTATGACAAACAATTACAACTAACTTCATTATTATGAATTTTAGAAAGATATAAACCAAGGAGCTCATCATGGCATCAGTAGTAAACACAAATGTAATGTCGCTTAATGCACAACGTCAATTAGGCAAAACGCAAGCAGCATCAAACCAAGCAATGGAACGTTTATCTTCTGGCTTGCGTATTAACAGCGCAAAAGATGACGCTGCTGGCTTAGCAATTTCAACGGGAATGAATTCTCAAATTAAAGGTTTAACGCAAGCTGTTCGTAACTCGAATGATGGTATCTCAATGGCACAAACTGCTGAGGGTGCGATGGATGAAATGACTAACATCCTACAACGTATGCGTGAGCTATCTGTACAGTCTGCCAATGATACAAACTCTTCATCTAACCGTCAGGCAATCCAAGAAGAAGTTGATCAACTACATGATGAACTTGACCGTATTGCTAATACCACTGAATTTAATGGTAAGAAATTATTAGATGGTTCTGCGGGGACTGCAACATTACAAATTGGTGCAAACGAAGGACAAACATTAAGTTTTTCTATCGATTCTGTATCAACTAATGATCTTGGCTTAAACGGTGGTTTAAACAAAGGTGAACTTAATGGTGGTCGTGTTGCAGCTGCAACAACAGGCACTGCTGGTGAAATGTTAGTAAATGGTGTTGATATCCCTGCATCTGAAAGTGGATCAGCAACTGATATTGCAAAAGCAATTAACCTTAAAACAGCTGAAACGGGTGTAACTGCAAGCGCATACAATGTTATTCAAGGTAGTGATGAAAGCACAACAGTAACAGGTGTTACTAACGGTATGACTATTCAAGTGGGTACTAATTCAGCAATAGAATTAGGTGCAACATCTTCAATGGATAGCTTAGTTGAAACAATTAACCGTGATGTATCTGGTGTTACCGCTTCTTTAGGCGATAATGGTGAGTTAATCATGACTAACGACACGGGTGAAGATATCACCGTTGGTGGTGGTCAAGGTGCTTCAACAGGCGTGACTGATGGTACTTACACTGGTTACATTGCACTAGACAGTGCTGATGATAAAGCTATCTCTGTGACGGGGACTGCGACAGCTAATGCTGGTTTCACTGTAGCGAATGGTGCAGATGCTATCACTGGTGGAGTTGCAACAACGGCCAACATTACTGAAGCAGATAAATTACAAATCAATGGTGTTGATATTGGTCCAGCAACACTTGCTACAGATGCTGACGTAATTGCACATATTAACTCTTACTCAGATCAAACAGGTGTAACTATTTCAGGTACAGCTGCAGCAGGTTACCAATTCTCTGCTGAAGATGGTGTTGGTATTGAAGTAACGTCAAGTGCTTCTACGCAAGCAGGTCGTACTGCTGCACTAACAACCTTGGGTATGCAGAGCGAAATGGGTGGTAAAGTAATTGATAGCCTAGGTACAAATGTATCAACGATGAACAGTGCTTCAAATACGATTACTAAAGTGGATGATGCGTTATCTAAAATCAGTTCTTCACGAGCTGGCTTAGGTGCGATTCAAAACCGTTTAGATTCTACTATCTCTAACTTAGAAAATGTTTCTCAAAACTTATCTGCATCTAACTCTCGTATCCAAGATGCTGACTTTGCTTCAGAAACATCTAATATGAGTAAAGCACAGATATTACAACAAGCAGGTACATCTATGCTTTCACAAGCTAATTCATCTGCTCAAAGTGTATTATCACTACTTGGTTAATCCATTAGGATGGCTACTAAGTAATTGATTTAATAGCCTCCTATCGATTAGGGGGCTTTCTTGCTTATTAGATACGATAAAAGAGGTTGATTATGTCAGAGCTCAATAGCGTGATTCCAATGACGGGATATCAAACAGCGAAAATAGATAAACCAATGACGTCTGTTAGTCAGGTGATGGATAGTTTAACTCAAAATATTAGAGGTGAAAAAAAATTTACCGATGAGTATACGGAAACAGCAACGCCACTTAGTGCAGAAGAAATAGCCAAAACAGTACAAGAAATGAATGATTTTTTGCATGATATGAAACGTAATTTATCATTTTCAATAGATGATGAGTTAGGTAAAAGTGTCATTATTGTTAAAGATTCAGATAGTGATGAGGTGATTCGACAGATCCCTTCAGAGGAGTTAGTGGTCTTGCGTAAAAAGATGGATGACGTAGCCGGTATTTTATTTGATACTAAAGTATAAATAACTGCTGAATCTAACTAAAATTATGTTCAGTTGTAGTATTTCAAATACTATTATGGCTTAGTTTTTGCTTACTTTTATATATAAGTGTACAGCAAAAAAAACAGAGTAATGAGGAACAACAATGACATCGATTACATCAACAGGCCTAGGTTCTGGTCTTGATATTAATAACATCGTTACTGCCATTGTTGCAGCGGAAAAAGATCCCGCTGCTGCTTCCATATTAGCTGATACCACAGAAGCCACTGAAAAGATCTCCGCTTTTGGTACCATCAACAGTGCGCTCTCAGATTTCCAAGATTCCTTTGCTGATTTATCTCGTGCTTCCACCTTTTCTGCGACGAGTGCCACTAGTAGTGATGAATCGATCTTAACCACAACCTTGGGGCTAGGTGCTGAAACAGGTAGTTGGAGTTTTGAAGTTAAACAACAAGCTAAAGCACAAACCATCGCCTCTTCTCCCGATAAATCTTATTCTGAAGCGACTTCTCAAGTGGGCACAGGCATCATTAGTTTGAGTTATGGCACTTACAATGACGATGGCTCATTTTCTATTAACCCCAATAAACCTGTTGAAACCTTAACCATTGATGCTGAGAATAACTCTTTAGATAAGATGCGCGATACCATCAATGAAGGCGACTATAGCGTTTCCGCGTCATTAATTAATGACGGCAATAATTACCGCTTAGTGTTAATTAATAAGGAGACGGGTGAAGAAAATGCCATGCAACTAACCGTTGAAGATGATGATGGTATTAATAACGACGGTACAGGGTTATCAGCCTTTACTTTTACCAGCGACACTAAAAATATGCAGCAAACCTCTGTTGCTCAAAATGCAATAATGGTTATGGATGGGATTGAAATTAGCCGTCCAAGTAATAACATCACTAATGTGATTGAAGGTGTAACGCTGAATATTGCCGGTGAGACGGAACCAAACTCCAAAGTGTCACTTACTATTGTGCCTGATATGAGTACAGTAGAAGAGCAGATTTATGCTTTTGTTGAAAATTATAATGGCACTATTAAGCAAATGAATGCTTTAAGCAACTATGGAGCAGATGTAAGAAGTAATGGTATTTTAAGTGGCGACTCAACGGTACGAAACATTAAAGGGCAAATGCGTGATATTTTAAACACTAACATCTCACATCTTGATGGTAGTGTGCGCAGTTTCGCCGATTTAGGTATGTTAACGAATCGTGATGGTACTTTAGCGTTAGACGCTGAAAAGTTAAATAAGATCATGAATACCGATATGCAAAGTGTTGCTGACTTCTTCACCGCTTCAGGTGGCGC
The DNA here is from genome assembly GCF_055808325.1 of Psychromonas sp. KJ10-5. Taxonomy (NCBI): domain Bacteria; kingdom Pseudomonadati; phylum Pseudomonadota; class Gammaproteobacteria; order Alteromonadales; family Psychromonadaceae; genus Psychromonas; species Psychromonas sp. KJ10-5. The sequence continues at coordinate 3,752,992 of NZ_CM147864.1, forward strand.
GACAGATAGTTATATTGATTATGAGAGTAAAGGGCGCTCAACGGTACCTGGTTCTTATGATATTGCCGTAACAAAATTAGCAAGCAGAGGTGAATTAACTGCTTCATCTGCTATTTCTGTTCCCTTCAGTATTGATCAAGATAATGATAGTTTTAAAATGCGTTTAGATGGCTACTTATCTGGTGATATTGAGCTGGCTTCAAAAACCTATGACACTATTGAAGAGTTTACTACAGAGTTACAATCCAAAATAAATTCAGATCCTAACTTCGTCGAAAACAATTTAAATGTCAGTATTCTAGAAAATGCAGGCATGATTTCTATTGTTTCTAATGCTTATGGTTCTATGTCTACAGTCGCAATAACCGAGATAGAAGATCCTAGTTTCTTTTCTTCACAGTTAGGTTTAACGGTTGCGGGCGGAGTCGCTGGTGAAAATGTTGAAGGGTTAATTGATGGAAAAGCCGCGTCAGGTCGAGGCCAATTTTTAGAGTCAACAGAGGGCAAGTCAAAAGGGTTAAAAGCCGAAGTCACAGGCGGGGAGCTAGGAGATAGAGGTAAGATATCCTATTCTCAAGGCATTAGTTCAATGCTCAATAGTATGCTCGATGGCATTATTGACTCTAATGTAAGCTCGTCGGACGGTGATATCGATGTCAGTGGCTCTACTATTGATACTAAATTTGATTCTCTATACAAACAAATTGGTTCGTTGCAGGAAGAAAAAGAGAGTTTAACCTTCCGAATGGAGAATCTAGAAGAGCGCCTATATTCACAATTTAATGCCATGGATACCGCTGTTTCTAATCTCAATTCCATGAAAGACTATTTGAAATCTGCCTTAGATGCGCTGCCAGGGTATACGAAAGAGAAATAAGCTCAACTAGCCGTTAGGCAGGAGAGTGCCGCACATAACTATTGTGCGACTAAAATCAGTCTAATCCATTAAATATGTTCTCTATATCTTGTGTATAAAAAGTGTAAGTGACATAAATAATGGTTGTCTTTATGAAACTTACCACACAGAAATATGTAGTTATAAGCTGTTAAATAACGCTGCGAGGAGTAAGTAAATATTATTTATAAGCTTTTATCTTTTTCTTATTTCGCTGTAGGATAAGCGATTTTTCCTTAAGATCTAGACTGATACCTTCAGCTCTCTGTTGCAATGTATTAAGACTTTCTTGCAGCCGTTTAAGTGGGGCAATCACATCTAGTAATTGCTCCTCTGTATAGCTATCCACACAAGTTTTTAGTTGATTTCCAAAGATCTCTTGCTGTTGCAAAAACTGCTCATATTGTTGTTCATCTAATAATTTATGAAGGTGCTTTTCCGATTCTAGTAACCTATCGATACTTGCTTGTACATTGGTCATGAGGGCCTACTGAATGATTAACGATTATATTGTTGACGTATATCTAATGGAATCCCATCCCAACCAGATTTAATTTCAGTAATTAATTTAAGTACTTCTGTTAATGGCTCAGCATCATTTTGACGATTTGCTTGATTAACTCGGCGGATCATATAAGCGTATAAGTCATAAAGGTTAGTGGATATTTCCCCGCCTTTTTCCATGTCTAAACTATTTTGTAATTCGCCAATAAGCCCAATCACTCGTGTCAGCATAGTATTTCTATTTTCAATTTCTTTACGCTCTATAGCCCCTTTGGCACCGGCTAAGTTTCCCTGTATATGCTGCATGATCAAAGAGACTAAAGTATGAGGATCTGCTTGCTCAATGTTATTCATATTCGAGTTTTTATATTGTTGAAGCGAACGACGCATATTACTTTCCTTGCTAAAAAACAGTTAATCTATGATATTTTTATGTATGTCTAATATTAAAAAAACAACAATTGATAGTTGCAGCTATTTTATTTAGCAGCAATTTTGCCTATTTTAGTGCTAGACATGCTTTGTAACATATTTCAAAAGCCAGTTTTATGACTTATTAAGATTTATAGCAATACTTAAGCAAAAATCAGGCCTATTCTATAGTTTATATGGTTAAAATATTTTTCTATGTATACTATTCAACCATATAATAATTATTTTAAGTGTCATTTTACGGTCATTGTCATCTTTTTGACGATTTTACATGCAATAATAAAAAATTACTCTACACTAAGAGGTAGTTTAATTTTTATGGATATTAATTATGCAGCAACGAGCTTCAATTTATTTAGTCGATACCACAACGGAACAAACAGCAATATTAGAAACCGTTTTACAATTTGTTGGGGAAACTTATCAAATTATAAGTATTGAAGATCTCGAAAAGCAGTTAGCTGAAAGTCCTGCCCTAGCAATTATATATGGTGACCAAGCGAGTCATCTTGATGCTGCACTATTACGCTTCCCCAAAGTCCCTTTTATTAGCTTTTCTGGAGATGTAACAGATCTCGATAGCAACCATATTGGTGTGCTAAGTGTGCCTATTGTTTATTCTGAATTAACGCAATTGTTACATTACTGCCAAAACTTCTTGAATCCTAATCATCAGTTAAGCAAAGCCAATAAATATTTGATTACGTCTTTAGTTGGTAAAGGGCGTCGTATTCAAGAGATTCGTTATCTAGTTGAGCAGGTGGCGGAAAGTAACGCTAATGTATTGGTGTTAGGGGAGTCGGGTACAGGAAAAGAAGTTGTCGCTCGAGCAATACATGAAGTATCAAACCGTAAAAAAGGTCCATTTGTTCCTGTTAACTGCGGTGCTATCCCTGCTGAGTTGTTAGAAAGTGAATTATTTGGCCATGAAAAAGGAGCCTTTACCGGTGCATTTTCTTCGCGTAAAGGACGTTTCGAATTGGCAGAAGGCGGTACATTATTTTTAGATGAAATTGGTGATATGCCAATGCCAATGCAAGTCAAGTTGTTACGCGTATTACAAGAGCGCACTTTTGAGCGTGTTGGTGGAACCAAGTCGATTCAGGCTGATGTAAGAGTAGTAGCTGCTACACATCGCAATTTAGAAGAAATGATTATCGAAGGAACTTTCCGAGAAGATCTTTTTTATCGTTTAAATGTCTTCCCGATCGAAAAACCTGCTTTACGTGATCGGCAAGAAGATATTCCTCTATTACTACAGGAGCTTTTATCTCGTTTAGAGGGTGAGCATAAGGCTACATTACGCTTTACTCAGCGTGCATTAGACTCATTAATGCAACATAGCTGGCCGGGGAACGTCCGTGAATTATCTAATTTATTAGAGCGTCTATTGATTTTACACAGTAATAAAATCATTGATATTACCGAGTTACCAGTCAAATACCGTTATTCGGATAATCAAGGTGAAGTGCTAGATCAAGTACAATATAGTGTGGAACAAGAAGAATTAATGGAGCGTGATGCTTTATCTGGTATGTTTGGTGGTACACCTATTTTATCTGATGAAAGTGAGGCAGAGGAAGAGTCATTGGGGTTTTTAGGGCATTTACCAGCTGAAGGGATGAATTTAAAAGATAAGCTGGTGGAGTTTGAAATTGAGATGATTCGACAAGCGATCGATTCGCAAGATGGTGTGGTGTCACATGCCGCAGAGTTATTGTCAATGCGTCGTACGACTCTGGTTGAAAAAATGAAAAAATATGGCCTGAATAAAGAAATGTAATCTCGTTAATTAACCTTATTTGAGTTTCCTAGAACCGTACTCTTTAGTACGGTTTTTTTATTTTTAATACTGTCATTTTTATGGCGATTTATTTTTATCTACTTGTAAATTAATAGGATTTTTTGGTTGGCATAATAACTGCTTAGTACTGGTATCTGTACTTGTTTATTAGGTGTCGCCATGACCATATCGCAATCAACTCAAGAATCATCGTTACAAACAGAAAGCTATGTAGGGGAACTAGAGCAACTTCGTGCTCAGGCTAACTACATGGATCAGTTGTACAATGAATTACCTTCTGGTTTGATTGTCATTGATGGCAATGGAATCGTTGAACAAGCTAATCGTGTTGCGATACAACTATTAGGGGAGCCATTAGAGAATATGCCTTGGAGGGATATTATCAAACGCTCATTCAGCCCTAAAAATGACGATGGTCATGAAATATCCTTAAAAAATGGTCGCCGTATTCAGCTTTCTATCTCTTCATTAGAGGGGCAACCAGGGCAACTTATCCTACTGACTGATTTAACGCATACTCGCCAATTACAAGAGCACGTCGCGACCTTAAAGCGCTTGTCTTCATTAGGAAAAATGGTGGCGTCATTAGCACATCAAATCCGAACTCCTTTATCAGCAGCCATGTTATATGGTGCTAATTTAGCGAATAAAACACTTAATGAAACTGCTCGTGCACGCTTTCAAGGTAAGTTGATGAATCGTTTACAAGACTTAGAAACGCAAGTGAATGATATGTTGTTATTTGCACGTAGTGGTGAGCAAAAAATTGTAGAAGAGGTATCCGTTGCTGCCCTGTTAGAAGAAGTTAAGAATGCCAGTGATGCGATGATGTTGAGTGTCTCTGGTAATCTGCAATGCAAATTACCAGATCCAGATCTGTTTATATTAGCGAATAAAAATGCGCTCACTAGTGCGATGACCAATTTGATTTCAAATGCCGTAGAAGCAACCGGACAAGGTGCTCATTTGTATATTGGTGCGATACAGCGAGGTGAAGATAAAATTGAAATTTCAGTGATGGATAACGGACCTGGTATCGAAAAACAACGCTTAGCTAAAGTGATGGAAGCTTTTTATACCACTAAATCACAAGGTACTGGATTAGGCTTAGCGGTGGTGCAAGGTGTGGTTCAATCCCATAAAGGGACTGTTGAAGTTAAATCTGAAGTCGGGAAGGGCAGTTGTTTCACTCTGGTGCTACCACTTCATCGTGTGCAATTAAGTAAAGTGGTAGGAGCGTAATGATGAATCATAATAAATCACAAGGTAAATTATTAGTTGTAGAAGATGATGCTGGATTACGCGAAGCCTTAATTGACACATTATTATTGGCTGGTTACGACTGTCAAGAAGTCGACAGTGCTGAATCAGCATTGATAGAGCTCGGTAAATCAACCTTCGATCTGGTCGTCAGTGACATTCAAATGGGAGGAATGAGTGGTTTAACCCTGCTGCAAAACATTAAAAGCAAATACCCAGAAACACCTGTGTTATTGATGACGGCCTACGCCACCATTGACGATGCGGTAAAAGCAATTCGTGATGGTGCAATAGACTATTTGGCAAAACCTTTTTCTCCGGAAGTCTTATTAAACCAAGTAAGTCGTTATGCGCCTGTGCATAAAGTGCCTTCTTGTACACCAGTATTTGGCGATCCTTCTACAGCTGCCTTATTAAGTGTGGCAGAAAAAGTCGCAGCAACAGATGCGTCAGTAATGATCACTGGGCCAAGTGGATCAGGTAAAGAAGTGTTATCACGATATTTACATGATAAGTCTGCACGTAAAGATAATCCTTTTATTGCGATTAACTGCGGCGCTATTCCTGAAAACATGCTGGAAGCGACTTTGTTTGGTTATGAAAAAGGCGCATTCACTGGTGCGATTCAAGCTTGTCCAGGTAAATTTGAACAAGCACAAAATGGTACGATTCTATTAGATGAAATAACTGAAATGCCGCTTGAATTACAGGTTAAGTTATTACGCGTATTACAGGAGCGAGAAGTAGAACGTTTAGGATCCCGTAAAACGATTAAATTGAATATTCGTGTATTAGCAACAAGTAACCGAGATCTTAAAAAAGCCGTAGAAGCAGGTGTTTTTCGAGAAGATTTATATTATCGCCTTAATGTATTCCCATTACAGTGGTTACCTTTACATCAACGTAAAGGTGATATTTTACCTTTAGCAAAGCATTTACTTGCTGGTCATGCCACTGACCAAGGGCTACCGATTCCTCAGCTATCTGAACAAGCACAACAGTTGTTAATTAACTATATCTGGCCGGGTAATGTCCGCGAATTGGACAATGTCATGCAACGAGCACTTATTTTGTCCGTGGGGGATATTATTGAGTGTGAAACGTTAATATTGGAAGATCAGCAATTTGAACATATATTGCAACCGACATTAATAGATGCACCGGTTTTTTCTGTTACGGATAATGCTGCACCTATGCACAAAAAACAGGCTCAATCGGAACTTATAGCCAGTGATGATGGTTTAGGGCAAGGGTTGAAGCAACAGGAACAAAAGATGATCTTGGATGCGTTACAAACTTGTCGCGGTAAACGTAAAGATGTTGCTGAATTATTAGGGATAAGTCCACGAACATTACGTTACAAAATTGCACGTATGAAAGAACAAGGAGTTGCCTTACCCGCTTAGTACTTTGAAGATAAGCTATGTTAATTATAAATAATTACTGAAACGAGAGATTACGACAGTTTATGTCTTGAAAATAAGAACTATTATCAATAGAATGGTGTGAAATTAATTCACTACTTATTTAAAGGAAGAAATATGTCTATTAAAAAAGGCCTAACTATTTTACTTGCTGGTGCCTCTGTATTAACTAGCTCGCTCTCTTTTGCAGCGGAAGAGGTCAATGTATATTCTTATCGCCAGCCCTTTTTAATTGATCCCATGATGAAAGAGTTCACTGCTGAAACAGGTATCAAAGTGAATATTTTATTCGCTAAAAAAGGTTTGATTGAGCGTATTAAACGCGAAGGTCAATTATCGACAGCTGATATAATGTTAACTTCAGATTTCAGCCGCTTAGCACTATTCACTGAAGATGGTTTAGCTCAACCAGTGGAAAGTAAAATTTTAGATAAAAATATCCCTGCTAAATTCCAAGGCGAAAATAAGCAATGGTTTGCACTTACTAGTCGAACTCGTAATATTTATTCTTCTGTTGAACGTGTTGGCCCTGCTCCTGATATTACTTATCAAGACCTTGCTACGCCGGCTTTTAAAGGCAAAGTGTGTATGCGTTCAGGTAAACATCCGTACAATGTTTCTTTATTAGCTTCTATTATTGCTCATGAAGGTGAAGCTAAAGCTAAAACATGGTTAGAAGGTTTAAAAGCTAATTTAGCTCGTAAACCACAAGGTAATGACCGTGCACAAGTGAAAGCAGTTAAAGAAGGGTTATGTGATTATGCATTAACTAACAGCTATTACCTTGGTAAAATGCTAAATGATCCAAAACAAGTATCTTGGGCTGAATCAGTGCATATTAACTTCCCTAATCAAGCAACAACTGGTACTCATATGAATGTCAGTGGCGTTGCGTTAGTTAAGCATGCTCCTCACAAAGAGAATGCTATTAAATTGATGGAATTCTTATCAGGTGATGTTGCGCAAAAAATGTATGCTGAAATTAATTACGAATACCCTGTTAAAACTGGTGTAAAAGCATCAGAATTAGTTGCATCTTGGGGAGAATTTAAAGAAGATGAGATTAAATTATCAGAGGTAGCTGCACAACATAAAGCAGCTATTAAGTTACTGGATGAAGTGAAATTTGATCTCTAAATCGTTCAACCCATACAAGTTACTGCCTTGGGCAGTAACTTGTATTTTGTTATCCCCTGTTCTTGCTATTTTTTTAAACGCTTTCAGCTTCGATGAAAGTGGTAGTTTTGAACACCTTCTAAATACCGTATTACCTACCTATATTAGTAATTCTGTCCTAGTTATCGTTTCTGTTGTATTGATTAGTATTGTTTTTGCCCTGCCTTGTGCGTGGTTTGTTGCTTGCTGTGAATTCCCTACTAGGCAAAAGTTGCAATGGATTTTAATGCTACCTTTAGCCATGCCACCTTATATTGTAGCCATTGTATATACAGACTTATTAGATTTTGCCGGTCCTGTTCAGCTTGCTTTACGAGGCTGGTTTGGTTGGCAGTCAATTGATGATTATTACTTTCCTGATATCCGTACCTTGTTTGGTGCTTCATTTATTTTAGCGTTATCACTTTTTCCTTATTTGTATTTGTTGTTACGCGGGGCTTTTTTAACTCAGTCTGCCGGCTTATTTCAAGCCGCGAGAACATTAGGTTTATCGCCTTATCGTGCCTTTTGGAGGGTTAGTATTCCTCTTTCACGATCTGCGATGGCAGTGGGTATTTCATTAATCGCAATGGAAACATTAGGTGATTTTGCTACTGTTAATTATTTTGCAGTGCATACACTAACCACTGCTATTTATGATACCTGGCTCGAGTTAGGTAGTTTAACAACTGCAGCGAAGATATCGTCACTGATGTTATTAGTTTTAGTTATCTTGATCTCATTAGAAAATTATAGCCGTCGTAAACAGCAAGTTTATCAACGTAATAGTAGCGGCAGTACGGATTTGCGTTTTTATTTAACGGGATGGAAAAAGTGGGGCGTTTTGCTCTTCACTTGGTCTTTATTGGGCTTATCTTTATTTATCCCGATCGGTACTTTAATCTATTATGCTTTTCATTATTTTAGTGAATCATTAAATGACCAATTATTTAGCTATACCCTAAATAGTTTATGGTTAGCCTTTTTAGTTGCCATTTTGGCACTGCTGGTGGCCCTTATTGTTAATTTCTATCAGCGTTTAAGCCCAGGAGTCTTTGCCAAGTCTAGTATTCGTTTATCTTCGTTAGGGTATGCTGTTCCAGGCACCGTGGTTGCTATTGGCGTATTAATACCACTGACGAGTCTTGATCTATTATTAAATGATCTGTTAATTAAATGGGATGTATCACCGGTAGGGTTAATCTTTTCTGGGTCATTAGTCATTTTAGTGTTGGGTTATTTAGTGCGTTTCAGTGCTATCGCTGTCGGTAGCGTTGACAGTAGCTTAGTACAAGTGTCGCCTTCATTGGATTTAGCGTCTAGAACCCTAGGTAATGGACCTGCAAAAACGCTGTGGCGTGTTAATATCCCGCTGATAAAAAAAGGTTTATTAACCGCTTTTATTTTAGTGTTTATAGAATCAATGAAGGAATTACCTGCGGCGTTATTATTGCGCCCCTTTAATTTTGAAACATTGGCTACTTATGTATACCAATATGTCTCTGATGAGATGATAGAATACGCCGCTTTACCAGCGTTAATGATTATTGCATTAGGCTTAATTCCATTTATTGTAGTGAACCGTTTGTTGGAGCAAAAGCATTAATGAGTGCGTTAAATATTCAAAATTTAAGTTGTGCGTATCAAAAAACGCCTGTATTGGCGGAATTAGATCTCACTTTAGAAAATAACGAGATTGTTTGTCTTTTAGGTGAGAGTGGCTGTGGGAAGACAACTTTATTACGAGCGGTTGCAGGATTACAAGCTGAGCTTACCGGAAATATTAGTATCCAACAAAAAGTACTGAACGACCCACAAATCAATATGCCACCAGAGCTTAGAAAAATAGGGCTTATTTTCCAAGATTATGCGTTGTTTCCGCATTTAAATGTATTTGATAATGTGGCCTTTTCCTTGGCAACTAATATGCCTAAAAGTGAAAAGCAACAACGTGTTGAAGAAGTGTTACATTTGGTACAACTCAGTGAAATGGGCAAACGTTTTCCACATCAATTGTCAGGTGGGCAGCAGCAGCGCATTGCTATCGCACGTGCATTAGCTTATCAACCTGATTTGATGCTATTGGATGAGCCTTTCTCTAATCTGGATCAGCACGTTCGTTTTCAGCTCATTCATGAAATTCGTCATCTGTTTAAGCAACGTCAAATGAGTGCTTTATTTGTTACTCACTCTAAAGAGGAAGGTTTTGCCTTTGCTGATCGTATTGCATTGATGAAGTCGGGGAGAATAGTGCAAATCGATACCCCACAAAAGTTATATCGAGCACCTAATTCAGCTTATGTTGCCGACTTTATGGGACAGGCGAATTATATTGGCTTGAGCATACTAGATGATTACAGCTATCAAAGTTGTTTTGGTGTGCTATACACGCAAGGTAAAATAACACAACCTAAAGAAGCAGAATTACGCCTTTTATTAAGACCTGAACATATCGATATCACACCTGATGAAAGTGGTGAGGCTGTTGTTAAGCAAGTCGCCTTCCAAGGATCTTCTCAGCAGATCACTGCGCAATTTTCAGGGCAGGACTTTTTGATTAAGTACAGCAATCATACTTGCGATAGTGTTTTCTTCCAAGAAGGGGATAAAGTAACTTTAAGCTTACTGAACCATGACTTTGTTGTGTTTGCTGATTAAATCTGTGATTAACTTTTTAATCTTTAGTTTATCACTTAGTAAAAAGCCAGTGTTTAGAGCACTGGCTTTTTACTATGGTTCTTGATCACATGCTGAGTCTTATGTACTTGGACTTAATTCATACATTAGGCTAGTTTTTAAGGCGTCTTCCTGTTCCTTAGTTAACGCATCACCTTCAACAGTGGAAACGATGAACAAATCTTCTGCTCTCTCACCAATCGTAGTAATTTTTGCTGTATCCAACATTAAACCATGCTCTACAAATACTGTGCCTATATTCGCTAGGATACCTGGTGCATCAAAGGCAACCACTTCAATTTGTGTGCGTTTGCGGCGTGTAGGTAAAAAGGTAATTTGAGGTTCAAATTTAAAAGGCCTTTTTACTCGCTCTAAACGAATAATATTAGAGTTAACTATGTGGGGCTTTAATAATGTATCAATGATCGCTTCTTTTACGCGTTGGATCTTATCAACATCAATATGCTCACCATCTTCTTCTAATACAGTAAATGTGCTGAGTGAATAATTATCACGGCTCGATAGAATTTTTGCATCCTGTACACTGAGTTTTTTATTATCTATTTCAGTAACCACTGATGAAAACAGCGTTCGAATATCTTTACTATAAACAAATATTTCACTACCACGTGTGTTTTCGGTGCTAATTAATACCAAAGGACGCTCGTGATCTTGATGTGCTAACAAATGCTTAGTATGCCAACAGATTTGTGCCGAGGTATAACGGAAAAAATAGTTAAGTCTAAAGCGTTTCCATAAAGGGCGAACTTGCGCTTCACTAATACCTTGCTCGGCTAAAATGGCTAGGGCTTTAAATTGGCGATCTCGAATTCTGTCTCGAACATCAGGCGGGTTTTCTAAACCACGGCGTAACATGGTTAAAGTCTTATAGTATAAGTCACGTAATAGGGACGCTTTCCAGCTATTCCACGTATCTTCATTAGTCGCACAGATATCAGCAACAGTAAGGCAATAAAGTAAATTAAGGTGTTTCTCATCTCTTACTGTTTTAGCAAATTCAATGATCACATTAGGATCACTAATATCACGGCGTTGTGCCGTTACTGACATGGTTAAATGATGTTCAACTAACCAAGCCACTACTTTGCTTTCATAGCGGGTTAAACCATGCAAACCACAAAATGCTAAAGCATCAACAGCACCTAATGTAGAGTGATCTCCCTGTTGACCTTTGGCGATATCGTGGAAAATTGTCGCTAAAAACAGTAGTTCTGGCTTTTCTAAGTTCTTGAATATTTCGTGAGCTAAAGGATGCTCAACTTTACTATTAGGGTAATTATTAATTAACTTAGCAAGTTTGTGTGTATGTGCATCTACTGTATAAGCATGGAATAGGTCAAACTGCATTTGCCCCACAATACGGCTCCATTGTGGTATATAAGCAGCCAATACACCATGTTCATACATTAAAGTAAAAGGTAAGCCCATGCCTCGAGGATGCTTGATAATCTCCATAAATACCGAACGGCACTCCGGGATATTTTGTAGCCAATGGGTCAAACATCTACGTGCTTCACGTAACTCTCTTAAGGTTGCTGAGTAGATGCCTTTGATACGTGTATCATCTGCGATATGAACAAATAATTGAATAATAGCTTCTGGGTTTTCTTGAAAATAGCCCGAGGTGGTCAATTCAATTTTATTTCCGCGAATTCTAAAGTGTTCGTCAATTTCATGAAACTCTGTTGCAACATTACCTAAGATCGCTTCATCAAAGTATTGTAATAGCATTTCATTAAGCTCTTTAACGCGACGAATGGTTTGATAGAACATTTTCATCATCTGTTCTACGGCTTCATTACGTTGTCCGGTATAACCTAATAACTTGGCTACATCACTTTGAAAATCAAATAATAAGCGGTTATCTGGACGGTTAGTCACGGTATGCAGAGCAAAACGAATTGTCCATAATTGCGATTGGCAGTCACTGATTTCATGGTATTCAGCTTGGGTAATATAACCGTATGAGGTTAGTTCTAATAAGCTTTGTGCATCAAAATGGCGTTTAGAAACCCAAGCGATGGTTTGAATATCTCGTAAACCACCACAACCATTTTTAATATCAGGTTCTAGTGTATAACCGTCACCTCGGCAATTTTTATGGCGACCAAACTGCTCTTCTTTTTTGATGGTGAAAAACTTATCCGATGGCCAAAAGTCATCTTCAGCAATCACTTCTTGTAGCTTATCAAAGGTTTGTTGGTTACCTTTTAATAATCGAGACTCGATCATGCTGGTGGCAATAGTAATATCTGCTTTGCCTTGCTCGATGCAATCTTGAATGGTGCGTACGCTATTACCTACATCGAGCTTTAAATCCCAGAGCAAGGTGATTAACTGGCCTATTTTTTCTTCAGAAGCTTGGCTAAAACCATGGTCTGAGAGTATTAATACGTCAATGTCAGACTTTGGATGTAACTCACCTCGGCCATACCCTCCAACTGCTAATAAACTTAGATCGTAACTTTCATCTAGTCCCACTAGATCCCATAGTCGACCCAGTAGTTCATCCACATACAGTGCACGCATAGCTACAATATCGTTAATATGTTGTTTAGCCTTAAACTGTTCAAGTTGCCAGTCAGAAAATGCTTGGAGATGATTTTTGAGAAAAGGAATCGTTAGATCTTGTGGTTGAATATTTATCGGAGAATATTGTTCAAAGTCCATTTAAAGCCTCGATATTATAGCCCGCACACAAGAGAGTGCATGCAGGCTGTTTTTACGTTTATGCTGGGTTAATAATACGCTCTATTGTCTCTTCAGGACGTAATGTTAAAATTTCAACCCCCGTCTCTGTTACTAATAAAGTATGTTCCCATTGTGCAGATAGTTTTTTATCTTTAGTAACAACTGTCCATTCATCACGAAGTACTTTACAGTCGCGTTTACCGGCATTCAACATAGGTTCAATAGTAAAACATTGTCCTGCTTTTAATACTTCGCCAGTGCCTTTTTTACCGTAATGTAATACTTGTGGTTCTTCGTGGAAACCTGCACCAATACCATGGCCACAATATTCACGTACGATTGAGTAGTTGTGATTTTCAGCATGTTTTTGAATCGCGGCACCGATATCGCCTAAACGTACACCAGGTTTAACCATATTAATACCAATGTATAAGCATTCCTGTGCAACACGAGATAGACGTTCAGCAAGAATAGTTCCTTTACCAACCATGAACATTTTTGATGTGTCACCGTGGTAACCGTCTTTGATTACAGTGATATCAATGTTCAGGGCATCGCCGTCTTTTAATGGTTTGTCATTTGGAATTCCATGACATACAACGTAGTTTAATGAAGTACAGATTGATTTAGGAAAACCGTGGTAATTTAAAGGTGCTGGAATACCACCTTGTACATTGACTATATAGTCGTGACAAAGTTGATTCAACTCATTGGTTGTTACACCTTTCTTAATATGCGGTTCAATCATAGTTAATACATCAGCTGCTTGTTGACCTGCAACACGCATTTTCTCTATTTCTTCTGGGGTTTTGATTAGTCCTGCCATGAGAGTTCTCTACACTTTTTTGAATAAAAATTTATAGCGTAACTATAAAGAATTTTGAGCGTTGGTGCTAGACAAAATAATAGCAACCCTGTTTAAACCAAAGGACTCATTACTATTAAATTACCGACTCAAAAAAAATATTATTCGATACGCTATTTATTGAGCTAATTGGGTAACTATGGTATAAAGCGCACCGAGATTGATAGATTAATTTTTTGGTCGCTTTCTCAAATAATCCAGATAATCTGTTCAGCATCTATAAAATATTGAATATTAAAGATTATTATTTAAATAACACACACGCATCGACACGTCACTCGGGGTGCCTTTTTCTGTTTAAGAAATAAATGGTCGAGTGTATGGGATGTGTGGAGGCCTAACCCCTTAAGAGGAAATTCAAATGGCAACAGTATCAATGCGCGATATGCTACAAGCAGGCGTTCACTTCGGTCACCAAACTCGTTACTGGAACCCAAAAATGAAACCATTCATTTTTGGTGCTCGTAATAAAGTTCATATCATTAACCTTGAAAAAACAGTTCCAATGTTTAACCAAGCGCTTAACTTCTTAGAAGCTAAAGCAGCTAAAAAAGGTAAAATCCTTTTTGTTGGTACTAAACGCGCAGCTTCAGAAGCTGTTAAAGAAGCTGCTATTTCATGTGATCAATTCTACGTTGATCACCGCTGGTTAGGTGGTATGTTGACTAACTGGAAAACAGTTCGTCAATCGATCAAACGTTTGAAAGATCTTGAAACTCAAAGCCAAGACGGTACTTTTGACAAGTTAACTAAGAAAGAAGCGCTAATGCGTACTCGTGAATTAGAAAAACTTGAAAAAACACTTGGTGGTATCAAAAACATGGGTGGTATCCCAGATGCAATCTTCGTAATCGATGCAGATCACGAGCACATTGCAATTAAAGAAGCGAATAACCTAGGTATTCCAGTTATCGCTGTTGTAGATACTAACTCTTGCCCAGATAACATCGATTACATCGTTCCTGGTAATGATGATGCTATCCGTGCAGTTAAGCTTTACTTAAGTGCAGCTGCTGAAGCTGTTAAAGAAGGCCGTACTGCTGAAGTAGTAGTTGCAGAAGGTTTTGTTGAAGAAGAATCAGCTGAGAAATAAGTTCTTCTAATAATAGAAGCTCTTATTAACCAATCATTGGTTGGTTATCAGGGGTCTTTATGACCCCTTTTTTATAGAACTAATAACAGGAATTTATACAATGGCTATTACAGCTCAGCAAGTTAAAGAACTTCGTGACCGCACAGCTGCGGGTATGATGGATTGTAAAAAAGCATTAGTTGAAGCTGATGGTGACATCGAGCTTGCAATTGAAAACATGCGTAAATCAGGTGCAATTAAAGCAGCTAAAAAAGCAGGCCGTATTGCTGCTGAAGGTGCTATCTTTGCTAAAACTGACGGTACTACTGCATTAATCATCGAAGTAAACTGTGAAACAGACTTCGTTGCAATGGATAAAAGCTTCTTAGCATTTGCTGAAAAAACTGCTGATATCGCACTTGCAAACAAAGTTGATTCAGTTGAAACACTAAATGCACTTGCATATGACGACGTTACTGTTGATCAAGCTCGTGAAAACTTAGTTGCTAAAATCGGTGAAAATATCTCTGTACGTCGTTTACAAATCGTTGAAGGTGAAAACCTAGGCGCTTACGTACATAGCCGTAAAATCGGTGTTATCTCTGTGCTAACTGGCGGTGACGCTGAATTAGCTAAAGATATTGCAATGCACGTTGCAGCTGCTGCTCCTCAGTTTGTTAAACCTGAAGATGTACCAGCAGACGTAGTTGCTAAAGAAAAAGAAATTCAATTACAAATCGCGATCGAAAGTGGTAAGCCTGCTGAAATCGCAGAGAAGATGGTTAATGGTCGTATGGCTAAATTTACTGGTGAAGTAAGTTTAACTGGTCAATCTTTCATTAAAGACCCATCAATCTCTGTTGCTAAACTTCTTAAAGGTGCAAATGCAGACGTTGTCTCTTTTGTTCGTCTAGAAGTTGGTGAAGGTATTGAGAAAAAAGAAGAAGATTTTGCTGCTGAAGTTGCTGCAACAATGGCTGCTGCTAAGTAATCTACTTCAAAAACAATAGGTAATGTTTAACACATAGACCGTTGTAAAAAAGAACCGCGGCATGACTGCGGTTCTTTTATATTAAAAAGTAATAGAAATTTTCCGGATAATCACCTACTTTAGACCTATTTTTTAAAACTCTTTTTATAATTTTTTTAAAAAATCGGTATTATTTCAACTTAAGGAATGGAATTATGAGCACTAACCCAAAATCTGCTTATCGTCGTATTTTATTAAAATTGAGTGGTGAAGCTCTCGTTGGAGAAGAAGGGTTTGGTATAGACCCAAAAGTGCTAGATCGTATGGCATTAGAGATTAAGTCTTTAATCGAATCTGGTGTACAAGTGGGTTTAGTGATTGGTGGCGGTAATATTTTCCGTGGTGCAGGTTTAGCGCAAGCAGGTATGAACCGTGTTGTAGGTGACCACATGGGCATGTTAGCAACGGTTATGAATGGTTTAGCAATGCGTGATGCATTACATCGTTCACATGTTAACTCTCGTTTAATGTCGGCTATTCCATTAAACGGCGTATGTGATGATTATAACTGGGCTGAAGCGATTAAATATCTAAAGCTAGGCACAGTGGTTATCTTCTCTGCAGGCACTGGTAACCCATTCTTTACAACGGATTCTGCTGCTTGTTTACGTGGTATCGAAATTGAAGCGGATGCTGTGTTAAAAGGGACTAAAGTAGATGGTGTTTATGATGCTGACCCTGTTAAAAACCCGGATGCTAAGTTGTACAGTGTATTAGATTACCAAACTGTATTGGAAAAAGAATTACAAGTAATGGATTTAGCAGCCTTTACCTTAGCTCGTGACCATAGCTTACCTATTCGTGTTTTCAACATGAACAAACCAGGTGCATTAAGCCGTGTGGTTTTAGGTGGTGATGAAGGTACAACTATTACTCACGCAGAAGAAAATATTTAACTATCAATGAAATAGCATTGATATAGACTCAATAAGTTAGGAAGAAGATATGATTAATGAAATCAAAGATGATGCTCAGACACGCATGAATAAAAGCATCGAATCATTTAAAAGCCAATTAGCAAAAGTGCGTACAGGTCGTGCACACCCAAGTTTGTTAGACGGTATCATGGTGCCTTATTACGGTTCAAATACACCATTACGTCAAGTAGGTAACGTATCAACTGAAGATGCACGTACATTAACGATTACTGTATTTGATGCAACATTAATTGCAGCTGTAGAAAAAGCGATTATGGGCTCTAACTTAGGTTTAAACCCTATGTCAGCAGGAACGGTTATCCGTATTCCTTTACCACCATTAACTGAAGAGCGTCGTAAGGACCTAATTAAAGTTGTTCGTGGAGAAGCTGAAAATACACGTATTGCTATCCGTAATATCCGTCGTGATGCTAACGGTGACTTTAAAGATCTTGAGAAAGAGAAAGAGATCAGTGAAGATCAACAAAGACAAGGTGAAGAATTAGTTCAAAAAGCGACTAATGAAAGCATCAAAAAAGTAGATGAAGTATTAGCTATTAAAGAAGCTGAATTGTTAGAAGTTTAATTCTGGCTATTATTTAATATATGCACCTTCTACTTTGTATCAGGTGCATTTTACTTTTTGTAAAGGATTACTGTGACTTCAGAAACGCTTAATAAAAAACTACCAAGACACGTTGCAATTATTATGGACGGAAATGGTCGTTGGTCTGAAAAACAAGGCAAACATCGCGTTTTTGGCCATAAACATGGCGTGACGGCATTACGTAAAACGATCACCTTTGCAAGAGATAGCAAACTTGAAGCATTAACTATTTTTGCTTTTAGTAGCGAGAATTGGAAACGTCCAGAACAAGAAGTGAGCATGTTGATGGAGCTCTTCTTTATGGTATTAGGGCGTGAAATTAAAAAATTACATAAAAGTAATATTAAACTAACCATCATAGGTGACATCTCAGGCTTTAGTGAGCGACTACAAAAGAAAGTGAAAGAAGGTCAGGAGTTAACAAAAGACAATACTGGTTTGGCGCTTAACGTAGCAGCTAACTATGGTGGACGCTGGGATATAGCCAATGCAACTAAAAATATTGCAACCCAAGTAAAAAATGGTGAGTTATCTGTTGATGATATTGATGAAAGCTTATTATGCAAAACCCTATGTTTAAGTGACTTGCCTAGTGTAGATCTGATGATTCGAACAGGTGGTGATTACCGCATTAGCAACTTTTTATTATGGCAATTAGCTTATGCTGAACTTTATTTTACCGATACATTATGGCCCGATTTTGATGCGGATGCCTTCCAGTTAGCACTCGATGTATTTTCAGGTAAAGAGCGACGTTTTGGACAAACTAGCGCGCAAGTTAACTGCTAACTCATACCAAGCTAGGTATTTTTGGTCTACAGACAATAACGGGACTTTTCTGTGAAACAACGAATTATAACTGCGCTGGTATTAGCGCCATTAGCGATTGCCGCTATTTTCTTCTTACCACTTAAGTTTTTTATATTATTCGCTACGATTGTATTTTTATTAGCTAGTAAAGAATGGGCTGGATTTGTTAGTAAAGAGCCTTCCTCTAAAATCTTATATCTTTTTGCAATTGTTTTAGGCCTCAGCCTATTTTTGATGCCCTCTGAACATATTTGGATAGAGCAAACATTAAACCCTTACATATCATCTAGTCTAATTGTTGCTGCTGTGTGGTGGTGCGTTGCCTTATTAATGGTTATACGTTACCCAGTTTCTGCTACGCTGTGGAAATCTAGCCGAGCTATCAAGGCTTTATTCGGTTTATTAACGTTAGTACCATTTTTCTGGGGATTAGTGGTCTTACGTTCGGTAAATATGAATGTTGATTTCTATTTTGGCTCTCAATTAGTGATGTATGTTTTTCTACTTGTTTGGGCTGCTGATTCCGGTGCTTATTTTGCAGGACGCCAGTTTGGTAAACGTAAATTAGCCCCGAATGTAAGCCCAGGTAAAACGGTTGAGGGTTTATTAGGTGGATTAGTCTGCGCGGTTATTGTTACTTACCTTGCTAGCCAGTATTTTTCGATAGCAGATAATAAACTCACGACCTTTTTCATCGCTTCTATTATTACGACATTAGTCTCTGCGTTAGGTGATTTAACTGAAAGTATCTTTAAACGAGAAGCAGGGCTAAAGGATAGTAGTAATTTATTGCCGGGCCATGGTGGGATTTTAGATCGTATCGATAGTCTTACTGCGGCAGTGCCTGTTTTTGCGCTTATCTATATTTATTGGTTAGCTTAATCATGAAAAATTTAGCGGTATTAGGAGCGACTGGCTCTATTGGTGATAGCACGCTCAGTGTTTGTCGTCAGAATCCAACACTATATAAAGTGAAGTTTCTTTATGCCGCTAGCAATGTGCAAAAAATGCTGGCGTTATGTATCGAATTCACACCTCAGTATGTTGCACTTGCTAGTGTAGAAGCTGCCACCCAATTAAAGCAACAATTACAAGACCATAACTTGTCTTGCCAAGTGCTTAATGAGCAAGATGTACTTGCTTTATTGGGGAGTGACGAGATTGATTCGGTAATGGCCGCGATCGTTGGTGCTGCTGGATTAAAAACAACATTAGCAGCTGTACATGCTGGTAAAGAAATCTTCCTCGCGAATAAAGAATCACTGGTAATGTCTGGAGCACTGTTTATTGAAGCAGTAAAAGCCTCTGGAGCGAAGTTGTGGCCTGTTGATAGCGAACATAATGCTATTTTTCAATCTATGTCGACAAGCTTACAAGACACTATTGGGCACTGCGATTTACAAGAGGCTGGTGTCTCTAAAATATTATTAACGGGATCGGGTGGTCCATTCCTTAATAAAGACTTATCTGAATTCTCGACCATTACACCCGCTACCGCTGTTAAACATCCAAATTGGTCGATGGGGCCTAAAATATCTATTGATTCAGCAACTATGATGAACAAGGGCTTAGAGTATATTGAGGCTAAATGGTTGTTTAATGCTAATAAAGAACAGTTACAAGTCATTATTCATCCTCAATCAGTGATCCATTCTATGGTGCAATATCAAGACGGTAGTGTGATCTCGCAGATGGGGAACCCTGATATGAGAGTGCCTATTGCGCATGTAATGGGTGGTGAAAAGCGTATCAAAAGTGGTGTTTCTGATTTTGATTTCTTCAGCACAAACGATTTTAGCTTTGTAGCTCCTGACTTTAATCGCTATCCATGTTTAAAATTAGCCATTGATGCATGTTATCAAGGCCAACATGCGACGACGACACTCAATGCTGCTAATGAAATTGCAGTACAAGCTTTTTTAGATGAACGTATCTCTTTCCCTGCGATTGCTGTAGTCGTTGAAAGTGTCTTAAATCAGTTAACACCACAAACAATATCAACAATTGACGAGTTACTGTTGATCGATAAAATAGCCAGACAATCAGCTGCTGACATTATTAATCGAGGTATCACTTGTTAGATTTTCTTTGGAATACTGCTTCATTCATTATTGCATTAAGTATTTTAGTAGCGATTCACGAATATGGGCACTTTTGGGTAGCTCGTCGCTGCGGTGTAAAAGTACATCGTTTCTCTCTAGGATTCGGTAAAGTTTTATTTAAAAAAATAGATAAGCATGGCACTGAATTTGCGGTCGCCGCAATTCCCTTAGGTGGCTATGTGAAAATGCTAGACAGCCGAGTCGAAGAAGTGCCTGAAGAACTTGCTGAATTTACCTTTAATAATAAAACTGTTTGGCAACGTATTGCCATTGTCGCAGCTGGGCCAATAGCTAATTTTTTACTGGCTATTGTTGCTTTCTTCTTTATGTACAGCATTGGTGTAAATAGCGCTAAACCAATTATGAATGGTGTGAAAGAAGGCTCTCCAGCGAGTGTCATCAAACAGCAGTGGTTTGAAGTTGAAGCGGTAAATGGTCAACCAGTACATGACTGGGAAGCATTAAACTTGGAATTAGTCGCTCAAATTGGTGAACCTAGTGTTGAGCTGACTATTGCACCTATTTTGCGTTCTAACTCACAAATAGTTAATGAACCAAGCCAGACTTACACAGTCTCATTACAAAAGTGGTTGTTTGACCCTAAAAAGCAATCAATAGTGAGTAGCCTTGGTTTTATCCCATATTCTCCAAAGGTACATCTCATTGCTGCGAACATAAGCGAAGATAGTGCCGCGCAGCGCAGTGGTATTTTAAAAGGTGATAAACTGCTTACGATTAACGGTCAAGCATTAGATGACTGGACTCAATTTGTTGAATTAATTCAAAATAATCCGAATAACTCATTACAGTTACAGATTGAAAGACAAGCTGAAAGTAAAACCTTAACATTAACACCTGACTCCAGAGAACTAGCCGATGGGATGGTTCAAGGGTTTATTGGATTGGCACCACAGGTTGATGATTACCCTGAACAATTCCGTGTTAATTTACAATATGGTGTTGTCGATGCAGTGTTAAAAGGTATCGATAAAACTTGGCAATTATCTGAATTGACCTTTAGCACCTTAGTCAAGTTAGTCACGGGCGATTTATCGGTTAAAAACTTGAGTGGACCGATTGGTATTGCTAAAGGCGCCGGAATGAGTGCTGACTATGGGTTTGTATACTTTTTAGGGTTTATAGCGCTCATCAGTGTTAACTTGGGTATTATGAACTTGATCCCATTACCAGTATTAGATGGCGGCCACTTAGTGTATTACTTTATCGAGGCTGTGACAGGCAAAGAAGTATCCGAACGAGTTCAAGAAATTGGTTTTAAAATCGGTGCTGCGGTACTGGTTACTTTTATGTCAATCGCCGTACTTAATGACCTTAATTTATTATAAAGTACAAATAAATAGGCAGTGAGAGTAATTATCATTAAATGATAATGATACACTGCGCTATTAATCTATATGTTTAAACTGTTTTGCACTTCAGTGCAGTAAAGGATTTCGTAGATAATGTTTAAGAAATATTTGTTGGCCATGGCATTAACTGTCACAGGGTGCTTTTCTAACTTTGTTACTGCTGAAGAGTTCACCATTTCCGATTTACAATTTAAAGGCTTACAACGTGTCACTTTAGGCGCTGCATTACTAAGTTTGCCAATTAGAGAAGGAGATGTAGTAGATGATTATGACTTGTCTCAAGCAATAAAAAAGTTATATAGCACCAGCTACTTTGAATCTATTCAACTGTTCAGAGATGACTCTGTACTTGTTTTTAAAGTTAAAGAGCGCCCAACTATCAGTGCTATAGAATTAACTGGTAATGATAAGTTAAGTGAAGAACAAATCTTAGATTCATTAAAGTCATCATCAATACAGGTCGGTGATACGTTAGATAGGACTGTGTTAACCAGTATTGAAAAAAGCTTAGAAGATTTTTATCACAGTGTAGGTAAATATTCTGCACAAGTAGAAACCATTGTGACTCCTCTACCAAGAAATCGTGTTTCTTTACAGTTTGTTTTTCGTGAAGGGTTAACTGCAAAAATAGAACAAATTAATATTGTTGGTAATAGTGTTTATTCAGACGAACAATTATTAAAACGTTTAACACTTAGCGAATCTAATGGTTGGTGGGATCTATTTGCTGATGATAATTATCAAAAGCAAAAACTATCCGGTGATTTAGAAGTTATCAAAAGCTATTACTTAGATCGTGGTTACATTCGTTTTAAAATCGATGAAACTCAAGTTGCTCTTAGACCAAATAAAAAAGGCGTTTACGTGACAGTTAACGTAAAAGAGGGCGATATCTATAATGTTTCTGATGTGACATTTATTGGTGACTTATTAGGTCATGATGAAGATATCAAAAGCCTAGTCTCTTTTAAAAAGGGTGATGTTTATGCGGCATCAGAAGTCGCTGCTGTTGAACAGAGTATTCGAAAATACTTTGGGCGTTTAGGTTATGCTTTCCCTGAAATTAATACTTACCCTGAGATTGATGACGAAACTAATACTGTTGTAGTGAATTTCTCTGTTGACCCAGGGCAACGTGGTTACGTGAGATATATTAATATTTCTGGTAATACTACAACAAAAGATGTGGTACTACGTCGTGAAATGCGTCAAATGGAAGGTGGTTGGCTATCTAGCGAAAACATCGAACTTTCTCGTGCGCGTTTAAACCGTTTAGGCTTTTTCTCAAAAGTGGATATCGATACAGAGCGTGTGAGTGATGATCTTGTCGATGTGAACGTAAACGTAGAGGAGCAATCTTCAGGTAGTTTTAATGCCGGTATTGGTTTTGGTACTGATTCGGGTGTTAGCTTGAGTGGTGGTATCCAAGAAAGTAACTTCCTTGGTAGTGGTGATAAAATATCATTACAAACCAAAGTTAATGATTACAGTTTAAGTGCAGACCTTAGTTATACTACTCCTTACCTAACTAAAGACGGTGTGAGCGGTGGAGCTCAAATTTATTACAATAAATTTGAAGCGGGTGATGCAAACATTGTCGATTATACTAATACAACTTACGGTTTGAAGTTAAGTGCAGGGTTCCCTGTCAATGAGATTAACCGTTTAGGGTTCAGTATTGGCTGGGAAAATAATGGTATTTCACAGTTAAATGGTTATGAGCAATTAAGCGATTTCTGGGATATCTATGGCTCATTCCAAAAGTCTGATGGTAGTGCTAACTTTAAGAACTTTGATGCAAGTGCAACATGGACCCGTAACAATCTCGATAGAGGGCAGTTAGCGACACAAGGTATGTCACACACGTTAAAAGGTGAAATGACTATACCCGGGTCAGATTTACAATACTTCAAAATCAATTTTGATATTCGTAATTATCAACGCTTAACACTTGATGGTTCATGGACGACATTATTGCGCGGTAGTTTAGGTTACGGTAATGGTTATGGTACTTTTGAAGGAAGTGATCAAATTCTGCCGTTCTTTGAGAACTATTATGTAGGTGGTTATCGAACTATACGTGGTTTTTCGAGTAACTCAGTAGGCCCTCGTGCTTTCTATACGGGTGTTAATAATAGTGGTAATACAACGAATACTTACACTGATAGTGCGGTAGGTGGTAATGCAAAATATACATTAAGTGCGGAACTTATTTTCCCTACGCCGTTCTTAGATGAAGCTTATTCAAGACAATTACGTAGCAGTGTGTTTATTGATGCCGGTGAAGTTTGGGATACTGAGTTTGATTACGATACTTATTCTTCTTACAGTTGTTCTAGTAATTGTGATTACGCAGGGGACTATTCTAAACCTGGGCGAACGCGTGTTTCAATGGGTACTCAATTAACTTGGGTGTCGCCTTTAGGGCCATTAGTCTTTACATTAGCTGTACCATTAAAAGACTATGCTGGAGATACAACTGAAATATTCTCATTCAATATTGGTGATGTTTTCTAGTTAGTGTGTTGCTTGATTGAGCCAATGAAAGTGCGTATACACGCACTTATTTTTTCTTTTTATAACTATTTTATTAAGACGGAGTTACAACATGAAGACCTTTTTTAAAGTTATTACATTAGCAACTGCAATGGGGGCTATTTCAGCTGCAAATGCGGCAGAAGCACAAAAAATTGGTGTAGTATTTCCATCAAAAGTAATGCAAGAATCTCCACAACGCGAACGTATTATTAAAAAACTAGAAGCGGAATTCAAAGGGCGTTATGAAAAGCTACAATCTCTAGAAAAAGAGATTAAAACGTTACAAACTAAAATCCAAAAAGATGGTGAATTGCTAGGTAAGAGCGAAGTAACTAAGTTACAACGTGAACTAGAAGTTAAAGTATCTGAATATAAATTAAGCCGTAAAGCATTTGAAGAAGATCAACGTCGTCGTCAAGGTGAAGAACAGCAAAAATCATTAGCTGTAGTACGTGATGTGATCAGTACGATTGCTAAAGAAGGCCAATACGATATTATTTTAAATGGCGAGCAAATTGTATTCTCTAAACCTGCGTTAGATATATCAGATAAAGTTATTCAAGAAATTAGTACTAAGTAGGTTTTATTATGGCTCACTCATTAGCAAGTTTAGCAACACAGCTATCGGCTCAATTAGGCGGAAATGGTGATTTAATCATTGAGCGCTTGGCAACATTTGATGGTGCAAAACAAGGGGATATTACCTTTGTTTCAGATAAGAAATTACTGACACGATTATCTGAATGCACAGCTAGCGCTATCGTATTGCCTAACGAATTAAAGGACTCTTATACTGGCAATGCGTTATTCATGGATAACCCATACGTGGGATATGCATTATTAGCTCGATTATTTGATACAACGCCAAACTTGAGTGCAAACATTGCAGATTCTGCTGTTATTCATGAAACTGCTAGCATTGGTAAGAACGTTGCTATTGCAGAGAATGTTGTGATTGGTAAAAATGCTAAGGTTGGCGATAATAGCCAGATATTTGCTAATGCAGTGATCGGTGAAGGTGCTGAATTAGGGCAAGGTTGTAAAATCTACCCTAATGTTACTGTTTATCATACCTGCGAGATTGGTAATAACGTAATTATCCATGCCAATACTATTATCGGCTCTGATGGGTTTGGTAATGCACCTTATCAAGGGACTTGGGTCAAAATTCCGCAGATTGGTAAAGTCATTATTGGTGACGATGTGGAAATTGGCGCAAGTACTAGTATCGATAGGGGAGCGCTTTCTGATACTGTGATTGGCAAAGGTGTCAAAATTGATAACCAATGTCAAATCGCACATAACATTCAAATTGGTGAGCATACCGCAATTGCGGGTGGTACCAATATTGCTGGCAGTACAGTGATAGGTAAACATTGTATTGTTGGTGGTAGTGTGGCAATGAATGGCCATATTACAATTACAGATAACGTTGTTATTACTGGTGATACTATGGTTATGCGTAGTATTAAAAAACCAGGCGTCTATTCTTCTGGTGTGCCTGCACAAGAGAGTAAACTGTGGCGTAAAACAACGGCTTATACATTAAAAATTGAAGAATTATTCAAGCGTGTAAAACAGCTTGAAAAGCAATTAGAAGAAAAAAACTAAGGAAGTTATCGTGTCAAACGAATTAAATAGTCTTGATATCAAGGAGATCATGGATCTTCTACCGCATCGTTACCCATTTTTATTACTTGATCGTGTTGTCGATCACGTACCAGGTGAAACGTTACAGGGTTACAAAAATGTATCGTTTAATGAACCTCAATTCACTGGGCATTTCCCAGGTACGCCAGTATTTCCAGGGGTATTAATTTTAGAAGCATTAGCACAAGCAACGGGTGTGCTAGCGTTTACTAAGCACGGGAAGCCTGCTGAAAATGAACTATACTTCTTTGCTTCAATTGATAAAGTAAAATTCCGTAAACCAGTTGTTCCTGGTGATAGACTGGATTTAGACGTGACATGTATCGGCGAAAAACGTGGCATGGGTAAATTTGAGTGTAAAGCTAAAGTTGATGGACAAGTGGTTTGTCAAGCAGAAATTATGTGTGCAAGAAGAGAGATCTAATGATTGATTCAACAGCAAATATTCATCCAACAGCGATAATTCATGAAAATGCAATCATCGGAAAAAATGTAGAGGTCGGTCCTTATAGCATTATCGGCGATAATGTTGAAATTGGTGATGATTGCTGGATTGGTCCACACGTTGTTATTAAAGGCACCACTAAAATGGGCAAGGGTAATAAAATTTACCAATTTGCCTCTATTGGTGAAGACTGCCAAGATTTAAAATATAATGGTGAAACAACCTATTTAGAGATTGGCGACAACAATGTATTCCGTGAAAGCTGTACTATTCATCGCGGTACTGCCCAGGATCAAAGCCTGACTAAAATTGGCAGTAACTGTTTATTAATGGCTTATGTGCATGTTGCTCATGATTGCATGTTAGGAAATAACATTATTTTATCTAATAATGCGACGTTGGCGGGCCACAGTAAGCTAGCTAATAACGTGATTATTGGTGGATTAACTGCCTTACATCAATTCACTCGTGTTGGTGAATATGCAATGATTGGTGGTTGTTCAGCAGTGAATAAAGATATTCCACCTTTCTTTATGGCATCTGGTAATTATGTTCAAGCACAAGGTATTAACTCAGTTGGCTTGAAACGTCATGGTTTCAGTAGTGCAACAATTATGCATATTAAACGTGCTTACAAATCACTATGTCGTCAAGGCAATACACTTGCCGAGGCGAAAGCTGAAATTGCAGCTAATGTTGAAGAATGTCCAGAGTTAAAAACCTTGTTAGATTTTATTTCTGACGAGAATCGCGGTATTGTTCGCTAAGCCGATTTGTTTAAAATATTTTAAAAAATAGGCTCTTTTTGAGCCTTTTTTTTTACCTGTAGTATTAGTTATATTAAATAAGTCTTCTATTAAAAGAGTGTATTTATTTAATGTCATCGGTATAACCTGAAAACTAAAAGAAGAGAGTCATGACTAAACCATTACGTATTGGATTAATCGCTGGAGAAACATCGGGTGATATTTTAGGAGAAGGCTTAATCAAAGCACTGAAGTTGCAATATCCTGATGCTATTTTTGAAGGTATTGCCGGTCCTCGCATGATTGCTCAAGGTTGTACTGCTTTACACCCTTTAGAGGCTTTATCGGTAATGGGGTTTGTAGAGGTACTAGGTAAATTACGTAGTATTTTACGTATTCGTAAATCTATTACTCAGCATTTTATCAATAATCCACCGGATATTTTTATTGGTATCGATGCACCTGACTTTAATTTAACTGTTGAACTTAAGTTAAAACAACAAGGTATTAAAACCATCCATTATGTTAGCCCGTCTGTTTGGGCTTGGAAGCAATGGCGTATTCATAAAATAGCTAAAGCTACGGATTTAGTGCTTGCTTTTTTACCTTTTGAAAAAGCGTTTTACGATAAGTTTGATGTCCCTTGTCAATTCATTGGACACACACTAGCAGACCAATTACCTCTTAAACGTGATCAATTAGGAGCTCGAGCGCAATTACAAATAGGGCCCGATGAAAAAGTTTTAGCTTTATTGCCTGGCAGCCGTAAAGCAGAAGTGGAAATGCTAGGTCCTATCTTTTTACAAGCCGCTCAAGTTATCCACCAAAAATATCCGGATTATCGTTTTGTTGTTCCAGTGGTTAATGAGCGTCGTAAGCAACAATTTGAAGCTCAAATAGAAGATCTTGCGTCGCCATTACCAATTACCTTATTTGATGGCCAATCTAGTGCTATTTTACAATCTGCTGATTTAGTTTTATTAGCCTCTGGTACAGCAGCATTAGAAGCTATGTTAGCTAAAGCACCGATGGTCGTGGCCTATAAAGTTTCACCACTGACCTATATGATTGCTAAAGCGTTGGTCAAAGTGAAGTATACTTCCTTACCTAATTTGATTGCCGATAAAGAGGTGGTTAAAGAGTTAAGCCAAGATAATTGCACTGTGGATAAAATTGTTGCTGAATTAACGCGTTTAATTGAGCATGATGGCCAAAAAATGATAGAGACTTTTACTGAACTACATCAACAAATCCGTTGTGATGCAGATACACAAGCAGCCAATGCTGTGATTAACTTATTAAATCGTTAATTTAGATATTATCAATAGAGAAGAGTAAACATGAAAACAGAGTTTCCTGAAGTTGCCTATCCTGATTTACCAAATATTGCAGGGGTAGATGAAGTTGGGCGTGGGCCTCTGGTTGGTGATGTGGTCACAGCTGCAGTTATTTTAGACCCAAATAAACCTATTACTGGTTTAACCGACTCGAAGAAGTTGAGTGAAAAGAAGTTAGCGCTGTTATTTGATCAAATTAATGAAAATGCATTAGCAGTGAGCATCGGAAGAGCTTCACCAACAGAAATAGATAAACTCAATATATTGCATGCAACTATGCTGGCAATGCAACGAGCGGTCCAAGGATTATCTATTCAGCCGAGTTATGTCTTTATTGATGGTAACCGCTGCCCTAACTTGCCAATGCCCAGTGAAGCTGTGGTAAAAGGCGATTTACGTGTAGCAGAGATAAGTGCAGCTTCTATTGTTGCTAAGGTAACACGCGATCGCGAAATGGTAGAGTTGGATAAACGCTACCCAGCTTATGGCTTTGCTAAACATAAAGGTTATCCTACTAAAGCACATTTCGAAGCATTACAAACACATGGTGTGATTGCTGAATACCGTCAAAGCTTTAAACCTGTTAAAGCTATTTTAACTGCCACATCTAAGTAGAATTCTTATGTCTGAAACAAGTGACCAACAACTAACCGTAGCGAATCAAGATCCTAAATTTGTGCATCTTCGTGTACATAGTGACTTCTCAATGGTCGATGGGTTAACCAAAGTTAAACCATTAGTGGCGAAAACAGCGGCATTAAATATGCCGGCTTTAGCGATCACTGACCAAACTAACTTTTGTGGATTAGTTAAATTTTATGGTGCGGCACATGGCGCAGGCATTAAGCCAATCATCGGGGCAGACTTTTGGGTAAAAAGTGAATTATTAGGAGATCAACAATTCCGTTTAACTGCATTAGCAATGGATGCTGCTGGTTATAAAAATGTCACTGAGCTAATCTCAAAAGCCTATTTACGTGGTCATGTGAAAGGTCGTGCAGTAATCGAGCAATCATGGTTAGTTGAGCATCAGGAAGGAGTTATTATACTCTCTGGCGCCAAAGAAGGGGACATGGGGAAAATGCTACTCAAAGGCAATAAAGCTGCTGTAGCTGAAATTAGTGCTTTTTACAAAACCCATTTCCCCCATCGTTACTATTTAGAGTTAATTCGTACTAACAGAGTTGACGAAGAGAATTACCTGCATTTAGCGCTCGACCTTGCTGCTGATCAGCAATTGCCTGTAGTGGCTACTAACGAAGTCGTTTTTGCTGATAAAGAATTATTCGATGCCCATGATATTCGAGTATGCATCAACCAAGGTTATGCACTAGGTGATGAAAAGCGTCCGAAAGATTATAGTCCTGAGCAATATTTACGTAGTGAAGAGGAGATGTGCGAGCTCTTTTCTGATATCCCAGAAGCGTTACAAAATAGCGTAGAAATAGCTAAACGTTGTAATGTGACATTACGTTTAGGTGAATACTTTTTACCTGATTTCCCTACTGACGGCATGCCTATCGAAGACTTCTTTTGTAAAGTATCAAGAGAAGGTTTAGAAGATCGTTTAGATTTTTTATTCGATAAAAACAGTGAAAATTTTGCTGAGATTAGAAAACCCTACGATGAGCGACTTGAAGTCGAGTTAGGGGTTATCAATAAAATGGGATTCCCTGGTTACTTCTTGATCGTAATGGAATTTATTCAATGGAGTAAAGATAACAATATTCCTGTTGGTCCTGGACGTGGTTCTGGTGCGGGCTCTTTGGTGGCTTATGCATTAAAAATTACCGACTTAGACCCACTAGAATTAGAGTTACTTTTCGAACGATTCTTGAATCCTGAACGTGTTTCTATGCCCGATTTTGATATCGACTTCTGTATGGATCGTCGAGACGAGGTAATTGATCATGTTGCTCAATTGTATGGCCGTGATGCGGTATCACAGATCATTACTTTTGGTACGATGGCTGCTAAAGCAGTTATTCGTGATGTAGGGCGCGTCTTAGGTCATGCTTATGGCTTTGTTGATAGCATTTCTAAATTGGTGCCACCGACACCGGGCATGACTTTAACTAAAGCATTTGAAGAAGAGCCGAGACTGCAAGAGCGTTATGATGGTAGTGAGGATGTACGTGCCTTAATTGATATGTGCCGTACTCTGGAAGGTACGATTCGTAATGCGGGTAAGCATGCTGGTGGTGTCGTTATCTCACCGACTACTATTACCGATTTTGCACCATTATATTGTGACGATGAAGGGCATAACCCGGTTACTCAGTTTGATAAAAATGATGTAGAGACTGCTGGATTAGTAAAATTCGACTTCTTAGGGTTAAGAACCTTGACCATTGTGCAATGGGCGTTAGATATGGCCAATGCACATAAACATGAGCGCGGTGAAGAGCCCATTTACATTGAAAAAATAGACCTAACTGAGCCCGCTTGTTTCGAGTTATTAAAACGTTATGAAACCACCGCGGTGTTCCAATTAGAGTCACGTGGTATGAAAGATTTGATTCGCCGCCTTCAACCCGACTGTTTTGAAGATATGATTGCACTGGTAGCTTTATTCCGACCAGGTCCA
This sequence comes from Psychromonas sp. KJ10-5, assembly GCF_055808325.1. Lineage (NCBI taxonomy): Bacteria > Pseudomonadati > Pseudomonadota > Gammaproteobacteria > Alteromonadales > Psychromonadaceae > Psychromonas > Psychromonas sp. KJ10-5. The sequence goes on from NZ_CM147864.1 coordinate 3,783,930, forward strand.
TTACAGTCAGGTATGGTAGATAATTTTATTGAACGTAAGCATGGGCGAGAGGTCGTTTCTTATCCTGATGAAAAGTGGCAACACGAATCGCTGAAAGATATTCTATCGCCAACCTACGGTATTATTTTATATCAAGAACAGGTTATGCAGATTGCACAGGTATTATCTGGTTATACACTAGGTGGCGCCGACATGTTACGTCGTGCCATGGGTAAGAAAAAGCCTGAAGAGATGGCTAAGCAGCGTGCGACCTTTGAGTCTGGTGCGATAAAAAATGGTATTGATGGCGAATTGGCCATAAAGATATTTGACTTGGTAGAGAAGTTTGCTGGTTACGGTTTTAACAAATCTCACTCTGCTGCTTATGCCTTAGTGTCTTATCAAACACTATGGATGAAAACTTTCTACCCATCGTACTTTATGGCTGCGGTTATGTCGGCAGATATGGATAACACCGACAAAGTCGTTATTCTGGTAGATGAGTGTCAAAATATGGGCTTAACGCTTTGCCCACCAGACGTAAATGAAGGTTTATTTAAATTTAATGTCGATAAAGACTTACGTATTATTTATGGTATTGGTGCGATTAAAGGTGTGGGTGAAGGTCCTATTGACGCCATTATTGAAGCTCGTACTGAAGGGGGCAAGTTTAAAGATCTGTTTGATTTTTGTAATCGAGTTGATTTAAAACGCTGTGGTAAACGTATTATTGAAAAATTAATCCTAGCTGGTGCATTGGATAATTTAGGCCCACACCGTGCTGCGTTAATGGAAAACTTGGCTGATGCATTAAGTGCTGCGGCTCAGCATAAAAAAGCAGAGTCATTTGGGCAAAGTGACCTCTTTGGCGTGTTAACTACTGATCATGATGAAATTGAAAATAAATTCTCGGTAGTAGAAAAATGGCCCGAAAAACAATGGTTAAAAGGTGAAAAAGATACCCTAGGTTTATATTTGACAGGTCACCCTATAAATCAATACGAGCCGGATTTACGTGCGATTAATTGCTTAAAACTAGGTTCATTAACAGTTAATGGTCGCGGTCAAAACAGTCGAGTTTGTGGATTAGTGTTGGCGATGCGTGTCATGGTTACCAAAGCTGGTAAACGCATGGGTATTTTAACCTTAGATGATAAAAGTGCGCGTATGGACGTTACTATTTTTGCAGATCTGTTAGAGCAACACGAAGCATTATTAGTACCTGATAATATTGTGGTACTGCAAGGGCAAGTAAGTGAAGACTACTTCAATGGCGGACTAAAAATGAATGCCCGAGAAGTAATGAGTATCGATCAAGCGCGAGAGCGTTTTGCGAGTAAGTTGCGTTTATCAATCTCCTCTAACGTATTACAAAAGCAATCATTAGCTGAGTTTCAGGTTCGCTTGAAGGAAGTACTATCACCTGCTGCTGGTGGGTTATGCCCAGTATTTATTAATTACCAAAATCACCAAGCGCAAGTTGAAGTTGAATTAGGCATTGAATGGTCAATTACGCCTAATGATGATTTGTTGTTTGCGTTAGGGCGATTGTTAGGTGAAGACAATGTCACCTTACATTTTGACCAAGGGTAATTGATGCAAGCGCAATTTAACCAAGAGTTATTAAATATAGTTAGGCAACTGCCTACTATCACGACTACTACTCCAAGGTTTGTTGTTGCCTTGAGTGGCGGGGTAGACTCTGTAGTACTATTAAAGCTACTAGTCCTGTTTAATCAACAATATCCTGATTATCAGGTGATTGCACATAATGTAAATCATGGGTTAAGCCCACATGCAGATCAATGGGCTGAGTTTTGTAATAAGCTCTGTGATTCGTTAGGTGTTAAATTATTGAGCTCAAGAGTGACCATTCAAAAGAAGAGCCGTAATAGTTTAGAAGCTTTGGCTAGAGAGTCACGGTATCAATGTTTTTTGAAGCAGATGACTGATAACGACATCATATTGACGGGCCATCATCAAGATGATCAATTGGAAACGTTATTACTTGCTTTAAAAAGAGGCTCAGGCAGTACTGGTTTACAAGGTATTCGTAGTTATCAAATATTCTCTTCTGGATACTTAGTACGGCCTTTATTGCATTTTTCTCGCCAACAGATTATCGATTATGCTGAAGCTGAGGGATTAACCTGGGTTGAGGATGAAAGTAATCAAGATATCCATTTTGACCGTAACTTTATTCGTCATCGAATAGCACCTCTGCTTTCTGAGCGTTGGCCTGCTATGGCTAAATCCGTATCGCGCACAGCTCAATTATGTCAAGAGCAGCAAAATCTGAACGATGAAGTGGCTTCCGAAGATCTTAAGCAATGCTTAGAAATAAGATTAGGCACTGAAACATTATCAATTACTTCATTAATGAACTTATCAGATCCACGCCGTAATAACTTATTACGGCATTGGTTAAAGTCTAATGGGTTAGATTATCCAAGTAGTAAGCAGTTAACTGTATTGTGGAAAGAGGTGGCGTTAGCTGAGCAGGATAAACAACCTTGCTTACAATTAACTGAGTATGTCATTCAACGTTATCTAGGTAACCTCTATATCGTGCCAAATCAACGTATTACACTACTTAGAGCTCCCATAGTTTGGCATGGTGAGCCTCTGCTATGGCTTAGCGAAGAAAATAGCATTGATGAAGGAAAATTAGCTGTAGATTTTTCATTAGTGGATACTGCCTTAGCTAAACAACATACAATAACCTGCTGTTTAAGAAAGCATCTTGATAGCAAACTAATGTGCCAGCCGATTGGCCGATACAAATCGCGATCGATTAAGAAGTTATTACATGAATTTCAGGTGCCGCCGTGGCAAAGAGAACAGGTTGTGTTTATATTTATCGATGGGCAATTAGTAGAAGCTTTAGGAGTATGGCAATGTCAACTTACTCCTAAACTACAGATACCTAGATTACAGTTATCTTTGTACTCTAGTTAGTGCTTTATTCTGGTATAAATGCTGATCAGCTTGATCAAATAGTTGAGCAGCACTGGTTCCTATTTCCCAATGGCTAAAGCCAAAGCTAGCGGAGAAATTAAGCTCTTTTAGGAGACTATTCTTTTCTATCTCTTGTTTAATGCGTTGCTGTACTTTAGCAATTGAACAAGGTGTCGAAGGTTGTAAGATAATAACAAATTCATCTCCCCCTAAACGGAATACAAAATCCGATGTACGAATGCTTTTTGTTAATACCTGTGCAAAAGCATTTAATACCTGATCACCCTTACTATGGCCATAAGTATCGTTAATAGGTTTAAATTCATTAATGTCCAATACCATCAAAGACAAACCTAAGTTAGTACGATTACTTTGTTCAATGGCATGGAAAATGGTTTCGTCGTAATAAGCACGGTTACCAATATTAGTGAGGTAATCTTTGTATACCATTGAACTTAATTCAGAAAAACGCAATGCATGCTTTAACGTTGGTTGTAGTAACTGATGTAGTTCGGTCAGCAGTTTGTCTTCATTAGAAGTAAAAGGTGTTTCACTTTGATAGGTCATGGTGCCTAGTCTTGGTGATAATCCTGATGAGTCTAAATTAAAGTTTCGAGTAAAGTTACTTTGCTGCGACTTTGACAAGCTGAAAAAACCAAAAGCGGATTGAAAGCGAATATTAAAAGGGCGGATAAAACTTGCCACTAAAGAGGCAAAATTTTCCATCATCTCTTTTAAGTCTAGGCTTTTTTGTAAAGTTTCTAAGGTGTATAACTTCTCTTTTGTGCTTAATAACGGCTCATTGGAAAATACAGTGAATAGCGGTGATTTACTACTTGCGTAGCTGTATTCTTTATTAGGGATGGTTTCCATATAATTTCCTTTTCTGCCCATTAGCGGCATTAATTTGACGTTTATTAAATCTAATGTGATTATTTTAATAAAAGCGAAATTCGTGCCATTTATTTAAACAATAAGTGGGTAATGAACTGATTTTAAAGTAACTATATGATTTTAAATTATATTTTACTTTAATTATTATTGAATTGATGACTTTGTTTAGTGCTAGATGGTTTGAGTTAACCATTGTTGCTTAACTAGAACATGGTATTCTTTACTGGAACACCATGATTTTATCTGACAATTCACCCCGTTTTTAATGAGAAGCTTATGTCTAAAAATTTATCTGAAGTGCTCTTTTCTCAAAAAAGCAACGCAAAAGAGACATCTACATTAATAGCAAATAGCGGTTCTAAAAAGCATCAACGACTCCACCAGTCAATGTTAGATGGTCAACAAAATGTTGGTTGGTATCGCCTTCTTAAGCTATTGCAGTGGTCATGGCAGGGAATCGATATTATTGATTGTTATGAAGTCTTAGCAAAGATCAGTGCCTCTTCTAACAAACGCAGTGATCCTAACTTGTTAGATACGGTTATTGGCTTTCGTTCGGGTAATTGGAGTTACGAATGGTCTAAGAAAGCGATGAGCTATCAAAAGAAAGCCAATCACTTTATGCAAGCGGGGAAGCAACAACAAGCAAAGCATCATTATTACCTCGCATCACAATTGTATAGTGTTGCAAGCTATCCTCATTTGAAAGGTGATGAACATAGCATTCAAGCACAAACTTTGGCTGTTAGTAACTATCGTCAATCTTTTACACACGATAAGAGTGCTTTGTTAAAGGAGATTCAAATACCCTTTGAAGGTAAGCATATTACTACTTTTTTACATTTACCCAACGACGATGTTATTCATCCTGTAGTGATTGTAAGTGCGGGTATTGATTCGTTACAGTGTGATTTATTACCTTTATTCGAAAATTATTTAAAACCAGCTGGTATTGCGATGTTGACAGTGGACATGCCCGGCGTTGGTTTTTCTAACCATCTAAAATTAACCCAAGACACTTCACAACTGCATCAAGCCGTTTTGCATTATATAAATGAAATACCATGGGTCGATCAATCTCGGGTTGCTTTGATGGGAATGCGTATGGGGGGGAATGCACTCAATCGTTTAGGTTATGTTGATCCCCAACGGATTAAGGCTGTTGTCAGTGTCGGTGCAGCAGTGGCAAGTATTTTTGATGATGTACAACGGTTCGAAAAATTATCTGTGATGACTTTGGACTGTTTAGCAAGTCGTATGCAGCTACAACAATCTGATGCAAGTTATCTTTATCAGTATTGTGTTCCTTTCTCTTTAGTGAAGCAGGGGTTACTAGGCCGTAAAAAAGTAAAAACACCTTATTTGAGTATTGGTCATAGTGACGATCTCATGTGTAGTGAACAAGATCTGAAGTTAATGGCAAGAATTAGTTACGAAAGTGAAGCTAAAATCATTGACAAGTCTCCCATATTTGATTCTTATTTGAGAACTTTAGAATATTCTGCACAATGGTTAGCAAAACATTTACAAGAGTAAGTGGTATATTAAATACAGATAAATTAACTGTATGTTACTCAAGGAGCGTAAAAATATGTCTCAGACCCTAGAAAAAGGGCCATCACGTGGTCGTTTATTTAAATTGTTTACTGAAATCGGCCCGTATTTTCGTCATTTGCAATCTGATGATAAAACATTTTTTTTTGACTGTTTAGAGATATGTGTTGATATTAAAAAAGATCCTGAAAATCGAACCTTTTTAGGCTGGTGGGTAGTGGTTAATAGACAAGAAAAGCAATTTACCTATCAACGCTTTAATGGCCTTTATAACCTGCAAGGTGAATGGGAAGAAGCTAAAATAACTAAAAAGCAGATGCAACAGTTAGATCAAGCATTTCAAGTGTTCATCGGTAAACTAAGTGAATTAATCGATGTTGAAACGGGCTTTGAACTGACGCTTGAATAATTAGTATTTAACGCATTATTTATTTTGCCCATAACATTTCTTTAAAAATGTTATACTTAAAAACAGCAACTCGTTTAGTTGCTGTTTTTTTTTAAGCTCAAAAATACCAATCACATTAATTAACTGATCTATTTTGCTTGTTAAATTAACTTATTGCTTCGTTGTGATTTTTGCAAAGGAAACAACCATTTTGCTTAAATTACACCTTAAACTAAGTCATTTTTCCTCCGCAAAATTTAGAGCACTTATTTAATATAATTGGTATAACGATTAAACTGAGTATGATTTTCATCGCACTAATTAAGCAATCTATATTTTAGAAAAAATGTAGTGAACTTCTTTAATGTTATCGGGATCAGATACCTTGAGCCTTTTTATTTTTTTACATGAAGCATAAATAGATGAATGCGAATAAAAAAACAATTGTAGTTAAATTGGGAACCAGTGTTTTAACCAGTGGTACAAGTAAATTAGACCGTGCACAAATGCTTGAAATTGTACGTCAATGTGCAATTTTACATCAACAAGGTCATCCCATAATAGTGGTGACATCAGGTGCAATCGCAGCTGGTAAAGAGCACCTCAATATGCCAGATATAGCACCTACTATTGCTAATAAACAGATGTTGGCAGCGGTAGGGCAAGGGCAGTTAGTGAGAGAGTGGGAAAACCTATTTAAAATATACGGTTTACATGTTGGTCAAATGTTATTAACCCGAGCTGATTTAGGCGATAAAGGACGTTTTCTTAATGCAAGAGATACCTTACATACGTTATTGAAGCATCGTATCATCCCATTGATTAATGAGAATGATGCTGTTGCAACCCGAGAGATTAAAGTCGGTGATAACGATAACCTATCAGCATTAGTGGCGTTATTAGCAGATGCGGATCAACTTATATTATTAACCGATCAGCGTGGTCTATTTACTGCTGATCCGCGTAATAATCCCGATGCCCAATTAATTACAGAGGTGAATGAAATAACAGAGGCTATTCATGATCTAGCCGGCGGTAGTGTCGGTGGTTTAGGAACCGGTGGCATGGCCACTAAGATTGAATCAGCAACCGTTGCTAATCGTGCTGGTATTGAAGTAGTGATTGCTTCAGGGCAACGTAAAAATGTTATTTTAGATGCGGCTAACAATATTTCCGTTGGTACGCGCTTTATATCTGAAAATAATCGTTTAGAAGCTAGAAAAAATTGGATATTTGCAGGGTCGCGATCTGCAGGTACGCTAGTGGTAGACCAAGGCGCTGAACACGCCATCTTAAATGGCGGAAGTAGTTTACTGGCTAAAGGTATACAGTCCGTTGAGTCTCATTTTTTGCGTGGGTATGTAGTATCCCTATGTAATCAAAAAGGTAAAGAGATAGCACGTGGTATCGTACGTTATAAAAGCGTCGATATTGATAAGATTAAAGGTCAGCACTCAGATGAAATTGAAAAAATATTAGGTTATGAACATGGTTCCGTGGTTATTCATCGCGACGACCTAGTTATTTTATAATGAGACCCTCTCGCTGTGGGTCTACAAAAGGAGTAGAAATGAATTTACAACAAATAGGTCAACAAGCAAAAGATGCAAGTTACGAGTTGGCAATCACTGATACGACGACAAAAAACGCAGCACTAGAAGCGATTGCAATTGAATTAGAAGCGAATGTTGCAGAAATCGTAGCTGCAAATAAAAAAGATATCGAAGCAGGCAAGGCTGCTGGTCTGACTGATGCATTATTAGATCGCTTATTATTAGATGAAACTCGCTTAGCCGGTGTAATTAGCGATTTACGTAGCGTTATTGGGTTAGCTGATCCGGTGGGTGAAGAATTTGACGGAAAAATTCTAGAGAATGGCTTAACACTTTCTAAACGTCGTGTGCCAGTCGGTGTACTAGGCGTTATTTACGAAGCACGTCCTAATGTAACTATTGATATTGCAGCACTAAGTTTGAAAACGGGTAATGCAAGTATTCTACGTGGTGGTAAAGAAACGATTAACTCTAACCTAGTGTTAGTTAAGTTTATTCAAGCGGCGCTTGAGAAGGTCGGCTTACCAAAGACAGCTGTGCAATACATTGAGAATACAGACCGTGCATTGGTTGGTGAGTTATTAAAACTCGATAAATACGTGGATATGATCATTCCTCGTGGTAACTCTGGTCTACAAAACTTCTGTAAAGAAAACAGCACTATTCCAGTGATTATCGGCGGTATTGGTATTTGTCATTTATTTGCAGAAAAAACAGCAAATGTAGAGAAAGCATTAGCCATTATTGAAAATGCGAAAGTACAACGTCCAAGTGTGTGTAATGCATTAGACACATTATTAGTTGAAGCTGATATTGCAGAAACCTTCTTACCGAAAGTTGCTGCACATTTATTACCATTAGGCGTGACCTTAGTAGCGGAAGAAAAAGCAAAAGCTATCTTAGGTGATGACGCAGTTGCAGCACAAGAAGGTGACTTCTCTAAAGAGTGGTTATCTCTGAATTTAGGCGTTAAAGTTGTAGCGAATTTAAGTGAAGCATTAGCGCACATTCGTGAGCATAGTTCTGCACACTCTGAAGGTATTTTGACTAACGATTTTACTATTGCTAATAAATTTATCAGTGCTGTCGATGCTGCTGCTGTGTATGTCAATACAAGTACACGTTTCACTGATGGTAGCCAATTTGGTTTAGGTGCAGAAGTAGCTGTATCAACACAAAAGCTTCATGCGCGTGGTCCAATGGGCTTACCTGAATTAACCACCTATAAATGGGTTGGTATTAGTGATCATTTAATTCGTTCGTAAAATTAAATATTCTCTACTAAAAAAGGGCTTGTTACTGCTGGTAACAAGCCCTTTTTATTTATCTTTCTGAATGTATTCCTATAAATTAAATGACTTCAGCGTTAAATTGCCCTTTATCTAAGGTCACTTGTACCTTATCCCCAACTTTTAAGTTTGCAGGATCGGTGCATACCTTATCTGAGTCGTCTTTTACAATGGCATAGCCGCGCGCTAAGGTCGCCAAAGGACTATAAGCATTTAATTGTTGTATCTGGTGATGCAAGTGTTGCTCTGATTGATTAAGTTGAGCAGCCATCGCTTGAGTTAATTGACGTTTTAATTGTTGTTGTTTTTGCGCAGCAATATTAATGTAGTGCACTGGACTTGCTTGTTGAAGCCTATTTTTTAACTGCGTGCTCACGGTGGTTTGGTGTTGCATTGTTTGGTGCATTGCGTGCTGTAGGCGTAAACTTAATTCATCAAGGTGTTGTGTTTGTTGCTGCAGCTTATGTTTAGGATCGTGCTGTAGTAGGGTCTGTTTTAGTAAAAGCTGCTTATGTGTTTTATGTTGCATGGTGTTCAACATCGCTTGTTTTAAACGATTAACTAATGTGGTTAATTGAGAAGAAACAAAGGTCTTATGTTGGCTAACTAACTCAGCAGCCGCAGAAGGCGTTGCTGCACGTAGATCGGCAACAAAATCGCTAATGGTAATATCAATTTCATGACCTACTGCACTGATCACCGGTAATTGACTATGATGGATAGCGTATGCAACATCGGGCTCATTAAAGCACCATAGATCCTCTAAAGAACCACCACCACGGCCCACAATTAATACATCACACTCATTACGTGCATTGGCTAATGCAATTTGGGAAGCGACTGAAAAAGCACTTCCCTGGCCCTGTACTTGACTTGGATAGATAATAACTTGAAGGCGAGGGTCACGGCGTTTTAAAACACTGAGTATGTCATGTAAAGCTGCCCCCGTTGATGAGGTGACAATACCAACCCGTCTAATTATCTCAGGTAAAGGCTTTTTAAGTGATTCAGAAAACAGCTCCTGCGCGGCTAGCTGGCATTTTAATTCTTCAAACTGTTGCTTTAATAGCCCATCACCTTCAGGGGCCATCGTTTCCACAATTAATTGGTAATCACCACGTGCTTCATAAAGGCTTAATTTAGCTCGGACTAATACTTGTTGGCCGTGCTTAGGGGTAAAGCCAGCTCGGCTGTTATTACCACGAAACATCGCACATTTTATTTGCGCACTATGATCTTTCAGGGTGAAATACCAATGCCCTGATACTGCGATGGTCAGGTTAGATATTTCACCAGATAACCAAATTACGCCCAAACCGGTCTCGAGTAGGGCTTTAGCTGCACGATTTAATGAGCTTACACTGTAAATATTTTTGTTTTGAGTCGCCATAGCAAGAGTTTTTACCAAAGAAATCAGGGACTAAATATTAACACAGTAAAAACTCAGTATAAAAACATAAATAGTGTTGTACTTATTCCTGATTACGATTAAAATCCCACCGCAATATCCTACCCAAGCTAGACTTGGGTAACCCTAAAATACTCCCAACTATAAGTGAGATATTGCAATGCTAAGAATAGCAAAAGATGCGTTAACATTTGACGATGTATTATTAGTACCAGCTCATTCGACTGTACTACCAAACACTGCTGACCTAACAACACAATTAACAGAAAACATCTCGTTAAATATTCCTGTCGTTTCTGCTGCAATGGATACTGTAACAGAGGCTCGCTTTGCGATAGCTCTAGCCCAAGAAGGCGGCATGGGTTTCATCCATAAAAACATGTCTATCGAGCTTCAAGCTGAGCAAGTACGTTTAGTTAAAATCCATGAAAGTGGCGTTGTTGCTACCCCAATCACAGTTTCTCCTGCTACTACATTAGGTGAAATCAAAGAATTAACTGCAAAACATGGTTTTGCTGGTTACCCTGTTGTTGAAGCATCAGGTGAGTTAGTGGGAATTATTACTGGACGAGACGTACTCTTCGAAACGGATATGAATCGCCCTGCTTCTGAAGTAATGACACCAAAGCCTGAGCTAGTAACAGCTAAATCTGACACACCACGTGATGAAATTGAAGCATTGATGCACAAGCACCGTATCGAGAAAGTGCTATTAACTGATGATAACTTTAAATTAAAAGGCATGATTACGGTTAAAGACTTCCGTAAAGCAGAACAAAAGCCAAATGCATGTAAAGACGAATTCGGTCGTTTACGCGTAGGTGCTGCTGTTGGCGCTGGCGCTGGCAATGAAGAACGTGTTGATGCACTAGTAGAAGCTGGCGTTGATGTATTATTAATTGATTCATCTCACGGTCATTCTCAAGGTGTATTAGATCGTATTAAAGCAACACGTGCTGCTCACCCTAATTTAGAAATTATCGGTGGCAACGTAGCAACAGGCGAAGGTGCAAAAGCATTGGTTGCTGCTGGTTGTAGTGCGGTTAAAGTAGGTATCGGCCCAGGTTCAATCTGTACAACACGTATTGTAACAGGTGTTGGTGTTCCACAAATTACTGCTATTTCTGATGCAGTTGATGCGTTACAAGGCACTGGTATTCCAGTTATTGCTGATGGCGGTATTCGTTTCTCTGGTGACATCGCTAAAGCATTAGCTGCAGGAGCATCATGTGTAATGATGGGGAGTATGTTCGCAGGAACTGAAGAATCTCCAGGCGAAATCATCTTGTATCAAGGGCGTTCTTACAAGTCATACCGTGGTATGGGGTCATTAGGTGCTATGTCTCAAGGTTCATCGGATCGTTACTTCCAATCTGATAATGCCGCTGACAAATTAGTACCTGAAGGTATCGAAGGTCGTGTTGCTTACAAAGGTAAAGTAAAAGAGATTATTCATCAGCAAATGGGTGGCGTGCGTTCATCAATGGGGTTAACTGGTTGTGCTACGATTAAAGAGATGAATACAAAAGCAATGTTCGTTAAAATTACTAGTGCAGGTATGGGTGAGAGCCACGTGCATGACGTTGCTATCTCTAAAGAAGCACCTAACTACCGAACTGGTGGTTAATCTGGCTATTTAGTGAGGTAGCTAAGTTTAGCCTTTTAATGACTTAACTGTTTAATTAATAAAGGCTTAATAAATACTTAGTTAAGCTTCATCACATAATTACTTAAAAGACGATTTATATCGTCTTTTATTCATTTTTAGAAACAAAAAAATTAGGACAGCATAAAATGAGTAAGAACATTCATGACCAACGTATTCTAATACTAGATTTTGGCTCTCAATACACACAGCTAATTGCACGCCGTATTCGTGAAATTGGTGTTTACTGTGAATTATGGAGCTGGGATGTTGATGAACAAGACATCAAAGAGTTCAATCCAAACGGTATTATCCTTGCTGGTGGCCCTGAAAGTGTTATCGCAGAAGGATCTCCTCGTGCCCCTGAATATGTATTTACTGCTGGCGTACCAGTATTAGGTATTTGTTACGGTATGCAGACTATGTCTCACCAATTAGGTGGCGCTGTTATTAAAGGCGAAGGTGAAGGCGAATTTGGTTACGCACAAGTTGAAGTTCAAGCTGAATCTGCTTTCTTCAAATCAATTCAGGACGCTGTTTCAGAGCAAGGCAAAACGTTATTAGACGTATGGATGAGTCACGGTGATAAAGTATCAGCTATTCCTGCTGATTTTACTACCGTCGCTAACACAGCAACTTGTAAGTTCGCTGCTATTGCCAACGAAGAAAAACGTTTTTACGGTGTTCAGTTCCATCCTGAAGTAACACACACGACTCAAGGTGAAGCAATGTTACGCAACTTTGTTGTGGACATTTGTGGTTGTGAAACATTATGGACTCCAGCATCAATCATTGATGATGCTGTTGCACGTATGAAAGAGCAAATAGGTGATGATGAAGTTATCTTAGGCTTATCTGGTGGTGTTGATTCATCTGTAGTGGCGATGCTTTTACAACGTGCCATTGGCGACAAACTAACTTGTGTATTTGTTGATAACGGCTTATTACGTTTAAACGAAGGCGCGCAAGTAATGGAGATGTTTGGCGAGAAATTTGGCCTAAACATAATTCATGTGAATGCTGAGCATCGCTTCTTAGAGCAAATGGCTGGTGAAAGTGATCCAGAAGCGAAGCGTAAAATCATTGGCCGTGTTTTTGTTGAGATCTTTGATGAAGAGTCTAAAAAGCTATCTAACGCGAAATGGCTTGCTCAAGGAACTATCTACCCAGATGTTATTGAATCTGCGGCATCTAAAAATGGTAAAGCACACGTTATTAAATCTCACCATAACGTAGGTGGATTACCTGATGATATGGCAATGGGACTAGTAGAGCCATTACGTGAATTATTTAAAGATGAAGTACGTAAAATTGGTTTAGAACTAGGTTTACCATACAACATGCTTTACCGTCATCCATTCCCAGGGCCTGGATTAGGTGTTCGTGTATTAGGTGAAGTGAAGAAAGAATACTGTGATTTATTACGTCGTGCAGATGCTATCTTCATTGAAGAGTTACATAAAGCTGACCTATACCATAAAGTAAGCCAAGCCTTTGTAGTATTCCTACCGGTTCGCTCAGTAGGTGTTATGGGCGACTGTCGTAAATATGATTGGGTTGTTTCGTTACGTTGTGTTGAAACTATCGATTTCATGACAGCGCGTTGGTCACATTTACCTTACGAGTTAATCGGTCATGTTTCTAACCGCATCATCAATGAAATTGATGGCATCTCACGAGTTGTGTACGATGTGTCAGGTAAACCACCTGCAACGATTGAATGGGAATAATTATTCCTGATTAAATACATAAACTGATATGTAATTAATTGATGAGAAGGTGGCTTATTAGCCACCTTTTTTGTAAGTTTATTTTGTCAAAGCTAAAGGAAACTCCGTGATTGATATGACTGGCTTATTACAAGATGCTGAATTTATTAAAAGCCCTTTCTTTAACGAACGTCCCGTGAATACCGATATTAGTTTATTAGTTATTCATTGTATTAGTCTGCCTGAAGGGCAGTTTGGTACCGAACATGTTAAAAATCTTTTTACTGGTGAGCTAAATTGTAAAGCACATCCTAGTTTTGCTTGTTTAGAAGGGTTAGAAGTCTCTGCTCATTGTGTGATTCGCCGCGATGGTAAAGTAGAGCAATACGTGCCATTTGATAAACGTGCTTGGCATGCTGGTATCTCTCGCTTTGATGGTGTAGAGGGCTGTAATGACTTTTCCATTGGTATTGAGTTAGAAGGGACAGATTGCACCGCTTATAGCGAAGCACAATATCGATCATTAGTGCAAGTAACCCAACAGATACAGCAAAAATATCCGCTCATTACCCAACAGCGAATTGCTGCACACAGTGATATTGCACCGGGTAGAAAAACCGATCCAGGTAGTGAATTTGATTGGCAATATTATTTCAAATTATTAAAGTAAGTTTCAACTCATAGGTAAAGAACTCGCTTATGAGTTGATTTAGAAGCTTATTATTTCAGGTAATGGGTTAATTGTTGCATATTAGGTAATGCAGTCATTGCGCCTTTTTTAGTGACCGCCAAAGCTCCACATGCATTGGCCCATTTTACCGCTGTTAGTATTTCGTTTTGAGCAAACCAATTGTTACTGGCAGATAAGTAACGAAGTAGACCACCTACAAATGCATCGCCAGCTCCCGTTGTATCAACAGGCACCGCTGCTTTTCCCTTAATGAGTTGTTGTTCATTTCCGTTAATTACTAGCGCTCCTTTAGCCCCTTGAGTAACTAATACTAGTGTATTTTTATAGGCTTTAATCTTTAATAAAGCCTCATTTAAATCGTGACTATCAGTTAAAAATAATAGTTCATCATCGGAAAATTTAACGACATCAGCAAGCTTTACTGCATCTAACACCACTTCTTTTATCTCTTCTGGCTTTGACCATACTTCATCTCTTAAATTAGGATCAAAACTAATATATCCCCCTTCTTCTTTCATCTTTTTTATTGCTAAAAATGTACTACTTCGACTCGGCTCATTAGCAAGTGCAATAGAGCAAATATGTAACCATTGATTCTTTTCAAACTCAGGAATATCTGAAGGTTGCATAAATTGGTCTGCACTAGGCTTAACCATAAAAGTGAAGGTGCGTTCACCTAATTCATCTAAGTCAACAACCACTGTGGATGTTCGTTGTTTGGTATCGATTGTGATGCTGGTAGTATCAACCGATTCTTCGGATAAAGTTTCAAGCATGAATCTCCCCATTGGGTCATGACCAATCCGACCAAAAAAAGCGCTTTCTCCTCCGAGACGTGAAATAGCAACTGCTACATTAGCTGGTGCGCCTCCAGGACATTTTAAGTATGTATCTACACCTTCAGGAATTAAATCCACAACAGCATCACCGCTAACCCAAACTTTATTCATAAATACCTCTTATATTTAACAAAAGCCAATCTATCAATTGGCTTTGTATTTGTTATGCTGACTTTAACTGTTTAGATTTAGCTCTAGAGCCAAGCAACAGGGTAAGCACAAAAGTAGTAATAAAAGCGATAAGCATGCCAATGATATATGGAGTTACATCACCTGTTCTGATAGAAATAATACCAGGTAATCCAGCTGCACCTAGCGCACTTGCTTTAACATTAAACAGTGTAATAAATGCACTTGCTGTAGCTGCACCACAAATAGCGGCAATGAATGGGTAACGTAATTTTAAATTAACACCGAACATTGCTGGCTCTGTTATCCCTAGTAATGCAGTAATGCCTGATGGAATTGCAATACCTTTTAGTTTGATATCCTTAGTTGTAAAGCCTACTGCTAAAGCTGCACCGCCTTGAGCAATATTAGCCATTGCAGCGATTGGGAAAATGAAAGAGCCGCCTGTCACCGCAATATCAGCGAGTAGTTGGATCTCTATGGCAATAAAGCTGTGATGCATGCCTGTGATAACAAAAGGAGCATAAATAAAACCAAATAATGCACCACCAATAAAGCCAGCAGAGTCATATAACCAATTTAATCCATCGCCTAATAAAAAGCCGATATCACGAGTGAATGGACCAACGACAGTGAAAGTTAGTATGCCAGTGATAAAAATTGCTAAGAGGGGCGTTAATAAATTATCTAATACTGATGGAATAAATTTTCTTAATCCTATTTCTACTTTAGCAAGGATATAAGTAGCCACTAGAACAGGTAATACTGAACCTTGATAGCCTACTTTTTCAATTTCATAGCCAAGAATATCCCACACAGGTATATTCCCTGAAATGGCTGCACCACTAAATCCCCAACCATTTAATAGATCTGGATGTACCATTAACATGCCTAATGCAGCAGCTAAGAATGGATTCCCTCCAAATTTTTTACTGGCTGAAAAAGCAATCAAAATAGGTAAAAAAACAAAAGGAGCATTTGCAAAGGTATTGATTAAGTTTGCTAGATCTGTGATGCCTGGGTAAGCATCAACGAGAGATTTCCCTTCGATAAATAAACCAGGAGCTACTAGTATATTGAATATACCCATCAATAAACCACCTGCTACAATAGCAGGGATAATAGGAACAAATATGTCTGATAAGCCTTTAACTGCTTGCTGTACTATGTTTTGTTTTGTAGCACCAGATGCAGCTACATCTTTGGTACTCATATCACTCATGCCAGTTATCTTAGCCATTTCCGAGTACACTTGATTAACTATCCCAGAACCAAAAATGACTTGGTATTGACCCGCTACTTTAAATTGACCTTTAACACCTTCAAGTGAGTCGATCGCATTTTCATCAATTTTTGATTCATCTTCAACAGCTAGGCGTAAACGAGTTGCACAGTGAGCTAATGCTTTTATGTTCTCTTTTCCCCCCAACATCTTGACTAATTTGATAGCAACTTGCGGATAATTCATAATTTACTCCTGAAATAGGTTTTATTGGGAACGTTTGCAACAATTGGATTTTTCTGCAATTTAACTCTATTTACAAGTTTGTTTATGAAGAAGTGTGACTTCGACCATTGTTGAGAGTATAAGCATATGATTATGCTTATATTGGTTGATTTTAGGATGTTTGGTATGATTCGTTTGTAAATTATAAATATTTTAAGGGAAAATATGTCTGGGTTGCATGCAGTTGCTAAATTAGCTGGCGTATCAAAATCCACTGTATCTCGGGTTATTAATAATGAGTACGGTGTAAAAAAAAGCACAAAAGCTAAAGTGTTAAAAGCAATTGATGAATGTGGTTATATGGCCAATCAAGTTGCTCGAGATTTAAAGTCACAAAAAACACACCTGATAGGCGTCATTGCTCCAAGAATTTCATCAAACGCTGTTTCCTTAGGGTTAGAAGGTATGGCAAGTGTTTTTGAAAAGGCCGGAAAACATTTATTATTAGCGAATAGCGAACAGAATAATGATAAGGAAATTGAATACATAACGCGGTTTAACCAAAGACGTGTAGAAGGTATTTTACATTTTGCCACTCATTTAGACTCATCATTAGTAGAAGCGATTCAGGCATCTGTAGTACCCGTTGTTTTAATCGGTCAAGATGGTTCTCTTTATAATATACCTAGTGTCATCCATGATGACTTACGAGTCGGCTTTAATGCGGGTATTCGGTTATTAAATGCGGGGGCTAAAGAGATTGGGTTTATTGGAGTGAATAGCCAAGATATAGCGGTTGATAATGATCGTTTCCAAGGGTTACAACAGGCGCTAATAAGATCAAACGAAAAGTTACCTCTATTTCATAGTCGTGGTGAGTTTACAATCGAGTCTGGATATCAACAGACAAAAGATTTACTCATAAAGTGGCCTCAACTTGATGGTTTATTTTGTGCGACAGATAGGATTGCCATTGGTGCTATGAAGGCAATAAGCGAAGCGAGTCTAAAACCTGGTGTTAACATTAAAGTGTTAGGTGTTGGTAATGATGAGCTTGGTAAAGTCTGTACCCCTAGTTTATCTACTTTCAATTACGGCTTTCAATTATCGGGTCAAAAATCGGCTCAAATGCTACTTGAGTTAATAGAAAATAAAAGTTCTGAAGTAAGTAAATTGGTCTTGAGTTTCGAAGAGGTTTCTCGAAGTAGTTGTTAAGCAAATCAGCTTAAACGTTGAGAATATATTATTTTCTGTAACAATCCTTAGACGCTTTTATGTGAGAACACTTGCAAAGTATCTTATTTCTCGTTACATTTTGCAAACGTTCCCAGTTAAGTGAGGTTGTTATGTTGTTAGCGATGCTTGAGCAATGCGGAGGTGTTGAAAATATATCTCGTATTTTGAATCCTGATTCGCGTATTATTTTAGAGATTAAAGATCAGGATTTATTAAAAGAAGACGCTGCAATAGAAAGCTACAACCCTTGTCTGAAGCAGGTCACGTTTTTAATACCTTCTTCAGCAGCGGCTGCGGACGATTCAGACTCTATTAAGCAGCAGTTGCTAGAGATAGGCAGATTAATTTCTCAACAACAATTAAAAATGGCAAGTAATTACCTTACACCTGTTGATTGCCCTCATCGTCCAAAATGGCATATTTCTCCTCCTCAGGGGCTACTAAACGATCCTAACGGTTTTATTTATCATCAAGGCGAATACCATCTTTTTTATCAACTTTACCCTTATGGGTGCGAGCATAAAGATAAGCACTGGGTTCATTTAAGTAGTTTAGATTTAGTCAATTGGCATTGGAAATCATTAGTTTTGATGCCCTCAGATTATTTTGATAGCCATGGAGTCTTTTCTGGGCACGCATTAAGTTATGAGCAAGAGCTACTACTTTTTTATACTGGAAATGTACGTATTGGTGAAGATAGAGTTAGGCAAACAATGCAATGTATAGCTTCTTCTTCGAACACTACTGATTTTATAAAACATGGACCGGTTATTACAGAGCTTCCACCCAATGTCACTCCTCATTGTAGAGACCCTAAAGTTATTTTTTATAATAACAAATGGTTGATGTTATTAGGTGCGCAAAGGGAAGACGAGGTTGGTCGTTTAGCAATTTATGAATCATTAGATTTAAAAAATTGGTCTTTTGTTAGTCTGTGTGGTGATGAATTAGGTGATTTTGGTTACATGTGGGAGTGCCCTGATTTTTTCAAGCTAAATAATCAGGAGTTCATAGTGATCTGCCCGCAAGGTATCAAATCTCCTTATGCAAGCAATACTGTCAAGCATCATAATTGCATCTTAAAAGCATTTTTTGATAATGATAATAGAGTGATTATGAGTGATCCTCAAACTTTAGATCATGGTTTTGATTTCTATGCTCCACAAACTCTAGAGTCTAAAGATGGCAGAAGGATTATGTGTGGTTGGATGGGGTTACCAGATGAAGTTAATCATGAAAGTTGTGATAATGGATGGGTACATCAATTAACTGCTTTACGTGAATTGTCATACCACAATGACCGATTAATACAATTACCGCTAGCAGAGCTAAGTTCTTTACGTGAAACTAAAGTGAGCATTGAGCCGCATCAAAAAAGCATTGATCTAAAAAGTAAATCCTTTGAATTAATTGCTACATTAGAGTGGGGAAGTTGCTTATCTTTGTATTGTTCAGAGTCTAGTTGCTGTGAGATACGTTTAAATGCTGAAAAGCAAGTTTTAGAGTTAGATAGATCAAATACATTAATTCGTGAAGGAGACACATTAAGAGAGTTAGCTTTACCGGGTTTAGAGCAAGTAAAGATACAAATTCTCTCAGATAACTCATCATTAGAAATATTCATTGATGATGGCCGAGCTGTTATGTCTGCACGTGTTTTTACGCCAGAACATGCAACGGTTATTAAAACTCAAGGTAATGTCGATATTGAAAATTGTTGGTTATTAGTTGCTGCATCGCAGCCATTCTTAAACTTCTGAAGATCATTTCTTAGTGGAAACAGGTGAATAAATATTTTATCTACCCTGTTTCCTTTCCCCCTCATTTCAGGTTTACTTAAAGTATTTAGCTACTCTATTCTCTAGTCGAATCGTTCATAATTTGATGAATAAGCATTTCATTAAATGGTCATTAAATCATACATATATAAAATGTTTTTAGAGTTGATTTCTCTCCTTTTTAATTGTTCTCTATTAAACGCATAGCTGAAGGCTTTAATTCAATAACCGCCTTAATTGAAGGGACATTAAAAAAGATAAAAATCTAGACATAAATTGTTAATTTTGTTAATTTCTATAGTTAACTATTAAATTGGTAATACCATTTTACATTCAACTGTTATTTGCTCGTAACATTAGCTTGTTACGTTTATATCATTTAAGGCTGTTATGACCTACGCAAAAATTAAACAACCTAAACTTGCTGACGTGATTGAATCACAGTTAGAAAGCATGATTTTGGAAGGGCGTTTAGAATTGGGTGAGAAGTTATTACCTGAGCGTGAATTAGCAAAACAGTTCGATGTTTCAAGACCATCATTACGTGAAGCAATTCAACGCTTAGAATCAAAAGGTCTATTAACACGTCGTCAAGGCGGTGGTACTTACGTAAAAGAAGAATTACGCAACCAATTAACAGATCCGCTATTCGAGTTACTCAATTCGCATCCGGAATCTCAATATGATTTGCTGGAATTTCGTCATGCCATTGAAGGGTTTTCTGCTTATTATGCCGCGTTAAGAGGTACTTCTGACGATTTGCATAAAATAAAAACAACTTTCAATGCTATTGATATGGCAAATTCAGCTGGTAACATCGAACTAGAAATAGAATCGGTTGCTGAATTTTACCAGGCAGTTATCGAAGCATCACATAATGTAGTGTTTTTACATCTTGCGCGTGGCATCAAGCCACTGTTGCAAAAAAACATTTCAGATAACGTGAAACAGCTTTACTTATATCCAGAAGTTGCAAAAAAAATTCATCAACATCGCTTCCAGTTAATGGAAGCTATTTTGTCTAAGCAGCCGATGAAAGCAAAAGAAGCATCGGATCAGCATCTACATTATATTGAAGAAACACGCTTGGTTATGTTGCGTGAAGAAAGTGCATTTAAACGTGAGTTAGGTGCTTTTTAAAACGACCTCCGCTTTATAGTATGGCGGGTCAGCTGCGGCTGTTATTCATACTTATACTGATAATTATTTAGATTACTTATTGCCGAAATGGCATGCAGCGTGCTGTGAAGCAGGTAGTGTTTAATGTAAATAATTATACAAAAACGCTTGGCTTTCGAGCTGAGATTATCTAGTGATATAGAAGGAAAGTGTCATGACTGACATCTTAAAAGATATTGATGCACAAGAAACTTCTGAATGGCTTGAAGCATTAACAACCATTCTTGAAGATGAGGGCTCAGAACGTGCTCAATTTATCCTTGAGCAAGTGATGGAAAAAGCACGCGTTGAAGGTGTTAATTTGCCAACAGGCATCAACACTAATTACGTAAATACCATTGCGGCATCTGATCAGCCAGCTTACCCTGGTGACCTTAAAGTAGAACAACGTATTCGTTCAATCATTCGTTGGAATGCGATTATGATTGTTATGCGTGCTTCTAAAAAAGACTTAGACCTTGGTGGCCACATGGCTTCTTACCAGTCTGCGGCTGCGTTTTATGAAGTATGTTTCAACCATTTCTTCCGTGCACCAAACGAAACTGATGGCGGTGATTTAGTTTATTACCAAGGTCATATCTCTCCTGGTATCTACGCACGTGCTTTCCTTGAAGGCCGTTTAACAGAAGAGCAACTAGATAACTTCCGTCAAGAAGTTGATGGTAAAGGTCTACCTTCTTACCCTCACCCTAAATTACTACCAGAATTCTGGCAGTTCCCTACGGTATCTATGGGTCTAGGTCCAATTGCTGCTATCTACCAAGCACGTTTCCTTAAATACCTTGATGGTCGTGGTTTAAAACCAACTTCTGCACAACGTGTTTATGCTTTCCTAGGTGATGGTGAGATGGATGAGCCTGAATCTCGTGGTTCATTATCATTCGCTTCACGTGAAAAACTAGATAACCTATGTTTCTTAATTAACTGTAACTTACAGCGTCTAGATGGCCCAGTAATGGGTAACGGTAGCATCATTCAAGAACTAGAAGGCCTATTTACAGGTGCTGGTTGGAATGTTGTTAAAGTAATCTGGGGCAGTAACTGGGATGCATTAATTGCAAAAGATACGTCTGGTAAATTATTACAATTAATGGAAGAGACCGTTGATGGTGATTACCAAACATTCAAATCTAAAGACGGTGCTTATGTTCGTGAACATTTCTTTGGTAAATACCCAGAAACAGCTGCATTAGTCGCTGATATGACTGATGAAGAGATCTTTGCGCTTAAACGTGGTGGTCATGATTCATCTAAACTGTACGCTGCATTTAAAAATGCGGAAGATACAGCGGGTAAACCAACAGTAATTCTAGCTAAAACTGTTAAAGGTTACGGCATGGGTGCTGCAGCTGAGGGTAAAAACATTGCCCACGGCGTTAAGAAAATGAATGAAGATCATATTCAAAGCTTACGTGATCGTTTAGGTCTACAAGATTTAATCTCTGATGAAAAAGCGGCGACACTTCCTTACCTAACGCTTGAAGAAGGTTCTGAAGAGTACAAATACCTACACGGTAAGCGTGAAGCATTGATGGGTTACACGCCTAAGCGTCTGCCTAAGTTTACTGAAAAACTAGCGGTACCAGAGTTAGATAAATTCTCTGCGCTTTTAGGCGAACAGAAACGTGAAATCTCAACGACTATGGCTTACGTACGTATCCTAAACGTCTTGTTGAAAGATAAAGGTATTGGTAAAAATATCGTACCAATCATCGCCGATGAAGCACGTACATTTGGTATGGAAGGTCTATTCCGTCAAGTGGGTATCTACAACCCACATGGCCAAGAGTACACGCCTGAAGACCGTGGTGTAGTGTCTTACTACAAAGAAGCGACTTCTGGTCAGGTATTACAAGAAGGTATCAACGAACTTGGTTCTATGTCTTCTTGGGTTGCTGCTGCAACGTCATACAGCACTAATGACTTACCAATGATTCCATTCTACATCTACTACTCTATGTTTGGTTTCCAACGTATTGGTGATATGGCTTGGATGGCAGGTGACCAACAAGCACGTGGTTTTCTATTAGGTGCTACTGCTGGTCGTACTACGCTAAATGGTGAAGGTCTACAGCACGAAGATGGTCACAGCCATATTCAAGCTAACACTATCCCTAACTGTGTTTCATACGACCCAACGTTTGCTTACGAGCTAGCGGTTATCGTTCAAGACGGTATTGAGCGTATGTACGGTGAGAAACAAGAAAACGTATTCTATTACCTAACAGTAATGAACGAAAACTACGCAATGCCGGCTATGCCAGAAGGCGCTGAAGAAGGTATCCGTAAAGGTATCTACAAGTTTGATTCATTACCAGGTAAGAGCAAAGTACAACTACTAAGTTCAGGTACTATCATGAACGAAGTACGTGCTGCTGCAGCTATCCTAAGCGAAGAGTACGACGTTGCTTCTGATATCTTCTCTGTGACTTCATTCAATGAGTTAACACGTGATGGTCAAGACGTTGAACGTTACAACATGTTAAACCCTGAAGCAGAGCAAAAAACAGCTTACATTACTGATGTTCTAGGTACTGAGCCAACAATTGCTGCAACGGATTACATGAAAAACTATGCTGAGCAAGTACGTGCATTTGTACCTGCTGAGTCATACAAAGTACTTGGTACTGATGGTTACGGTCGAAGTGATAGCCGTGAAAACTTACGTCGTCACTTCGAAGTTAATGCTGGTTACGTTGTTGTTGCTGCACTAACTGAACTAGCTAAACGTGGCGATGTTGAACGTAAAGTTGTAACAGAAGCGATTGCTAAATTTGATATTGATGTAAACAAAATCAACCCATTATTTGCATAAATCAGTCTCGGTGTTAACACAAGTTAACACCGACTTTTATTGATTAGGAAAATTATTATGTCTGAATTAAAAGAATTTTTACTACCTGATATTGGTGCTGATGCGGCTGATATTACCGATATCTTAGTTGCAGTTGGCGATACTATTGCTGAAGACCAAGATGTATTAACGATTGAAGGTGATAAAGCGTCAATGGACGTACCTTCATCAGTTGCTGGTGTGGTTAAAGAGATCAAAGTAAACGTTGGTGACAGCGTTTCTGAAGGTAACCTAGTATTAATCGTTGAAGTAGCTGGTTCTGCCGCTGCTGAAGCACCTGCGGCTGAAGAAGCTCCGGCAGCAGCACCAGCAGAAGCGGCGGCTCCAGCAGCTGCAGCGGCAACTGCTGTAAAAGAACTTTGTGTGCCAGATATTGGTGGTGATGAAGTTGAAGTAACTGATATCTTAGTTGCTGTTGGTGATACGATTACTGAAGACCAAGATGTGATCACTGTTGAAGGTGATAAAGCATCAATGGACGTTCCTGCACCATTCGGTGGTGTTGTTAAAGAGATTAAAATCGCAACTGGCGATAAAGTATCTGAAGGTTCTTTAATCTTATTAGTTGAAGCTGAAGGCGAAGCACCAGCTGCTGCACCATCAGCGCCTGCTGAAGCTCCTAAAGCGGCTGCACCAGCTCCTGCTGCGGCGCCTAAAGCTGCACCAGCAAAAGCTGAAGTTGCTGTAAACAAAGAAATTAAAGCGTCTCCATCAGTTCGTCGTATCGCACGTGAATTTGATTTAGACCTAAACGTAATTGCTGCTTCTGGTCCTAAAGGACGTACAACTAAAGAAGACGTGCAAAAATACGTTAAAGGCCAATTACAAGCGGCTAAATCTGGTGGCGCTGGCGGCTTAGCTGTAGCAGCTGCACCTAAAGTTGATTTTGCAAAATTTGGTGAAGTGGAAGTGAAAGAACTTTCTCGCATCCAAAAAATATCTGGTCCTGCTTTACACCGTAACTGGGTAACTATCCCACACGTTACACAGTTCGATGAAGCTGATATCACAGAGCTAGAAGAGTTCCGTAAAGAGCAAAATGCAATCGCACTTAAACAAGATCTAGGTGTTAAAATTAGCCCGTTAGTATTCATGATGAAAGCGGTAGCAAAAGCATTACAACAATACCCTAACTTCAATTCTTCATTATCTGAAGATGGTCAAAGCCTGATCCTGAAGAAATACTTCAACATCGGTATCGCAGTTGATACACCAAATGGTTTAGTTGTACCAGTGGTTAAAGATGTATTAAACAAAGGTATTTTTGAAATCTGTCGTGATATCGCAGAGATCTCTAAGAAAGCCCGTGCTGGTAAATTAACTGCTAAAGATATGCAAGGTGGTAGCATGACTATCTCTAGCCTTGGTGGTATCGGTGGTACGCAATTTACACCAATCGTTAATGCACCTGAAGTTGCAATCTTAGGTGTCTCTAAATCAGCGATTAAACCACAATGGAATGGTAAAGAATTTGAACCTCGTATGATGGTTCCTCTTGCTCTTTCTTACGACCACCGTGTAATCGATGGTGCGGATGGTGCACGCTTTATTACTGCTGTTAACAAGCACTTATCTGATTTACGTACATTAATTTTATAAACTTTGTTAACTAGGTCGGCAGTTATGCCGACCATTCATTTACATTCTATTAACATTTGAATAGACTAGAATTCTAATTCGAGTGTTCTTTTTTATAGAGGTCGTCATGAGTAAAGAAATTAAAGCGCAGGTTGTTGTATTAGGTTCAGGCCCAGCTGGATATTCTGCAGCATTCCGTGCAGCAGATTTAGGTCTAGAAACTGTATTAATCGAAAAGTATGACACACTTGGTGGTGTTTGTTTAAATGTTGGTTGTATCCCTTCTAAAGCTCTTTTACATGTTTCTAAAGTAATTGAAGAAGCAAAAGCATTATCTGAGCACGGTGTATTATTTGGTGAACCATCTACAGATATCGATAAAATCCGTATCTGGAAAGAAAAAGTAGTATCACAACTAACTGGTGGCCTGAAAGGCATGGCTAAAATGCGTAAAGTAACAACAGTAAATGGCTTTGGCCGTTTTACTGGTGCTAACACCATTGAAGCAACTAGTAGCGAAGGTGAAGTAACAACAGTTACTTTTGATAACGCAATTATCGCTGCGGGTTCTCGTCCTGTTAAATTACCATTCATTCCACATGATGACCCTCGTGTTTGGGATTCAACAGATGCACTAGAGCTTAAATCAGTGCCTAAACGTTTACTTATTTTAGGCGGTGGTATCATCGGTCTAGAAATGGGTACAGTATACAAATCATTAGGTTCAGATGTTGATGTTGTAGAGTTCGCTGATCAATTAGTGCCTGCAGCTGATAAAGATATCGTGCAAGTTTACACTAAGAAAGTGAAAAACAAATTTAACATCATGCTAGAAACTAAAGTAACAGCTGTTGATGCTAAAGAAGACGCGTTATACGTTTCTTTTGAAGGTAAAAATGCACCAGCTGAAGCAAAAGCTTACGATGCAGTGTTAGTTGCTGTTGGTCGTGTACCAAATGGTCTATCACTGGATGCTGAAAAAGCTGGTATCACAGTTACTGAACGTGGTTTCATTGAAGTTGATAAGCAAATGCATACTAACGTACCACATATCCACGCTATCGGTGATATTGTTGGTCAACCTATGTTAGCGCATAAAGGTGTGCATGAAGCGCATGTTGCAGCTGAAGTTATTGCAGGGAAGAAGCATTACTTTGACCCTAAAACAATTCCTTCAATTGCTTACACAGAGCCAGAGATGGCTTGGGTTGGTGTAACTGAGAAAGAAGCGAAAGAGCAAGGCCTTAACTTCGAAAAATCAGTATTCCCATGGGCTGCGTCAGGTCGTGCAATTGCATCAGATTGTTCAGATGGTATGACTAAACTGATTTTTGATAAAGATACACACCGCATCATCGGTGGTTCTGTAGTAGGTACTAATGCAGGTGAATTACTAGGTGAAATTGGCTTAGCAATTGAAATGGGTTGTGATGCAGAAGATATCGCATTAACTATTCATGCTCACCCAACGCTACATGAATCTGTTGGTCTAGCGGCTGAGATCTATGAAGGTTCAATTACTGATTTACCAAATGCAAAAGCGGTAAAACGTAAGTAATTAGATACTTAATTTGTTATTCAAAAGGCAACGTTAAGCGTTGCCTTTTTTGTTTCTGCTCAAATACCTCTCTTTAAAAAATGACATTCAATAATGTCATCTCTATTGTTTTTAGTGCTTACCTCTATAGTGTAATGACAAATAATTGCTGTATAAAGAAATTGTAGTGATTGCTGGTATATTGTTATAGCTATTAACATTATTTATTGGGTTTTTATTAAGCTTTATTTGTTAGTATTCAATATTTGCTGAGTTCAAAAGTAGTTCATCAAGTATTAATTAATTAAATAACGTTGAGCGATGAAATTTATTCCTACTTAACCCTTTCTCTTAACAAGAAATCAATTTAGTAAAAATACAAGATATTTTGTTTGCAGGTTTCTAAAACTATCCTATAGTTAATTTTACTGATGATATTTTTATCAAATAATGACATGAGATGAATGCATTTGTGTTTTTACCTTAATTTGATAATATGATTGGGATTATATATAAGAGACTACCCAAGTAGTCCGCAAATAAAACAAAAATCGCCTGTCCATTGGAACTGGCACATATATTATAAATTTAAAATGGGTACTATTATTATGTTAGAAAAAAGCTTAGTTGTGGGTGAATTCCACATTGATACGAGTCAAAATAGTTTGATTCATGGCAATCGTAAAGTTTACTTAGGTCCTTTACGTACATCTCTTTTACATTTCTTATGCAAAAATGTTAACTCAGTTGTTACACGTGAAGACTTAGCGCAACATGTGTGGGGTCGTTTAGTAACTGACCACACAATTAACCAACATATTTCTCAATTACGTAAAAGTGTAGGTACATTAAGTCTACACGGTCTTAATATTTCTACTATTCCAAAACGTGGCTACATTGCACGTATGGAAGGTTTAACAGTTTCTGATAATACTGTGTCACCAATGACGCAAGGTGAAACTACTGCAAATGCAATAACAAGTATGAAAGTACTGATTGTTGAAGGGGCTGCTGAAGGTCGTATTCAATTAATCGAACAATTAGAAGCATTAAATGTTTCTTATGTTGAAGGCGTTGCTACTACATTAGAAGCAGAGCGTTCTATTGCACTACAAGACTTTGATCTTATTATCGTTGATGCATTACTACCTGAATACTCAGGTCTAGAGTTAATTAAATCAATTCGTACAGGTCAAACTTCAGCTTCTGCCGATATCAGTATCTTAAACTCTCATCATGACGTTCAACGTGAGCTATTAGGTCTAAACAGCTTATTAGATGTTCAAGGTTTATTGTTAAAACCTTTTGAGTCAAACCGTTTGAAACAGATGTTAATGGTCGCTAGCAAGTCAAACGTGGTATTAAAACCACAAGCAGCTTATGAACTAGTACCAACTAATGTTGTATCTGCTGAATTTAAAGTAGCTGTTAATAGTTAATCTAACGCTTAACCTTAACGCAACGACACTGACCCTTACTAACTAGTAAGGGTTTTTTTATGCCTTTTTTTGCTGATAATCAGTAAAATAGTTCTCTCAGTTATTTTGGTTAGTATTATACTTCAGTCATTAATTGAGTGCAGAGAGTGACAGTATGGAATTTGATTTTAAAAAAGACTATTTTAGCGGTAAAGCAACCGTTAAATTGTCAATGGGACATGAAGCCTTCGGTACTTGGCTAGAGCAGGAGGGCCAGGAAAAGCAGTGGGTGGAAGCATTATTAGTCGTCATCTCTGATTTACAACAACAAAAAATCGCTGAATATAAGCTGACTGGTGATGAGTTCGCTCTTTACCTAACGACAGAAGAGGCAAGTATTAGTAATCATAGTTTACATATGCATGGATCTGATTTAGATGAAGCGAATGATTTAAACTTTTATGATCAAGAGATTGAAGCTGAGTGTGGATTGGAAGACTTTTTAAATTTATTGGAATCTTGGTTGGAATTTATTTAATTGGTAAATAACCTTGTTGTTAATCCTATAACGACAATTTGTATAAGTCGTTATAGGTTTTAGATTTAAATAAGAGGACTTGAACTAGTGGCGTAATACTAAGGTCGCCATACCTAGGAATGAAAACAAGCCAATCACATCGGTCACGGTTGTTAGTGCCATACCGCCAGCCAAGGCGGGGTCAATTTTATATTTGTGCATTAACAATGGAATACAAACCCCTGCAATACCTGCAATGGACAAATTAATAAACATTGCCCCGGCAATAATATAGCCTACTTGCATATCGCCTTTCCAAAGCACCACGGCAGTCGCCACTAAAATAGCCCAGATCATGCCATTTAATAGCCCAATCGCGGCTTCTTTGCCGATTAACCAACGTGTATTACTACTACTAATATGGCCAACAGCAATACCTCGTATAACCAGCGCTAAAGTTTGGTTACCTGCGATACCACCCATGCTCGGTACTATGGTCATTAATACGGCTAAGGTAGCAACTTGTTCTAATGTCGCTTCAAACATATTAGAAACAGAGGCAGCAATAAATGCGGCCATTAAGTTAACGGATAACCAGACAGTTCGACGTTTTGCACTGGGTAAAATAGGGGCAAAGGTATCTTCATCGTCATCCATACCTGCCATACCCATCATCGAATGCTCAGCATTTTCACGAATAATATCAACAATATCATCAATGGTGATACGACCGAGCAGTTGCCTGTCGCTATCAATTACTGGAGCTGAAATCCAATCATGTCGTTCAAACAGCTTAGCTATTTCATTTTCTTCCATTAATGCCTGAAGTGGCTCAGTATCATGATTCATGACATCAGCAATTAGTGAGTTCGGCTCTTCGGTAAGTAGTGTTGATAGTGAAACATCACCCAGTAACTTATTATCGGTGTCTACAACATATAGCGCATCGGTTGTATCAGGCAGTGAGCCTTTTAGACGTAAATAACGAAGCACTACCTCAATGGTCACATCTGGGCGCACTGTGGTGGTGTCGGTATTCATGATTGAGCCGGCAGTATCTTCTGGATAGGCTAATGCTAATTCAACACGTTGTCTATCTTGTGTGTCCATTTGCTCCAAAACAGCGCGGTAAACGCTATCTGGTATACCACGCAATACATAGGCCAGGCCATCAGTTTCCATCCCCTCTGTTGCTGCTACGAGGTTGTCTGTGCCCATGAGGTTGATAATACCATCTTTAGCATCTTCATTTAGTTCTTCTAGGATTTCACCGTGTTGGTCATGGTCGGTTAGATTCCATAGTACTTTACGGTAACCAGGCGGAGATGATTCTAAAAGAAAGGCAACATCGCAGGCTGGCATTTTATCTAAAATACTGCGTGCTAAAACAAACATACCACTTTCAAGGGCTTTTTTTACTTCTTGAAGTCGTAGCTGGGTATTATCGACTTTAGTGTTTTCCAGCATACCAACTCCTATAATTATTCTTCTTCTAAAAATTTATTTTCGATTAATTCGGTTACCGCTTGCATTGCTTCTTGAGCTTGCGTGCCACTTGCTTCGATTTCAATCTCTTGTCCAAAGCAGGTCTCTAGTACAAGTAATCCTAACACACTACCGGCATCGGCTTTTTTGCCATTGTGTGTAATGGTGATTTGAGCGTCAAATGCATTGACAAGTTCAACTAATTTGATGGTTGCGCGTGTATGTAACCCTAATTTGTTTTTTATTGTAATTGTTTGCTTAATGATATCCAATCGGAACTACTCCTTTAAACATTTGTGTTCTATCTGTACCTGATATTTATGCTTGAAACGCGCCGCTATTTGTTCAGTGACGTATACTGAACGGTGTTTTCCGCCAGTACAGCCAATTGCGACTGTGACATAATTACGGTTGTTCTGCTCTAAGTGTGGCAACCAATTTAAAAACAGGTTTTCTATATTGGTAATCGTCTCTTTGACAATCGGAAAGGTGCTTAAATAATCTTGAATGATCTTATCTTTACCTGAAAAAGCTTTTAACTCTTTTTCCCAATATGGATTAGGTAAAAAGCGCACGTCAAACATGTAGTCAGCGTCTTCTGGGTGAGCATATTTAAAGCCAAAAGATTGGAAAATAATAAGCAAGTTACTTTTTGTTGAGCCCTGTAAATAGATTTTGAGGTGTTCATTTAAGTTATGCACTGATAATGAAGTGGTATCAATAGAAAAAGCAGCCATCGATTTTAATGGCAGTAACATCTCATTTTCTAGTTCTAATGCTTGGGATAAAGAGAATTTCTTTTTTGAAAGAGGGTGCAAGCGTCGAGTTTCGCTATAACGCCTAATTAATTCACTGGTTAATGCATCAATATAGATGATTTCCAATTCCACTTTCTTTTGAAGAGAGGCGATCAGTTGTTGTATTTGCTCAACTTTGGTTGGCATGTTACGGACATCTAAGCTCACAGCAACTTTATTGTCTTTAGGGTCTAAAGTATCAATAAGTTGCTCGAGTAGTTGATAAGGTACACCGTCAATGCAGTTATAACCTAAGTCTTCGAGAACATGAAGTGCAATTGTTTTTCCTGAGCCTGAGCGACCACTAATAACAATTAACTTCATACTTTCTCCTGTCTTTCTATAGTGTTAGTAATTCAAATAATTCTTGGGAATTTCCCGCACTGCGTAACTGACGTAAGAATTGTTTGTCTAATAACTTTTGGCTAATTTCTGATAGCGCCGAAAGGTATTCTTTACAAAGGTCTTCAGGTACAAAGATAGCGAATAATATATCCACTTTATTACCGTCATATGAATCGTAATCGATACCTGTTTCACATTGCAAAAAAACAGCCGTAGCAGGTAGCTCACTAGAAATTTTGACATGTGGAATAGCAATCCCAGACCCAACACCTGTTGACCCAATTTTTTCTCGTGCAATTAAGCTTTCAAACAATTCTTGGGCATCTAAATCGAGCTCCTTTGCTGCGATAAGGCTGATTTTTTCTAGAGCGCCTTTTTTGCTTGTGCAAGTAGTGTTACAGAATACCGATTGTTGATTTAATAGAGTAGATATTTTCATAATAATAGTTAACTGTATTTAATGGACGCGCGAGTTTATCAGGTTAGCATTAAATGACTATAGTTAATCCTTATTTATTTGCATTACTTCTTAGTTCAAAGTAATTGTTTACGTTGATTAGAAGGCGGAATTCCTAAGGATTCACGGTATTTAGCAATAGTACGTCTTGCTACCTTAATACCTTTTTCTTCCAACAACTGGGTGATTTTATTGTCGCTTAATGGTTTAGTTGTGGTTTCAGCTGAAACCAACTTTTTAATTAAAGCGCGAATAGCGGTTGATGAACATTCACCGCCTCCATTAGTAGCAACATGGCTAGAAAAGAAAAATTTCAGTTCATATATACCACGTGGAGTATGCATAAACTTTTGTGTTGTAACACGTGAAATAGTGGATTCATGCATTTCTACTTCAAATGCGACATCGTTTAATACCATTGGCTTCATGGACTCATCGCCATATTCAAAAAAGGCTTGTTGCTGTTGTACAATACAATTAGCCACTTTTAATAAGGTATCGTTACGATTTTCTAAGCTTTTAATAAACCACTTAGCTTCTTGTAAGTGGCCTTTGATAAACTGAGAGTCAGTTTTACTAATGTTACCTGAGCACATACTCGCGTATTGCTGGTTAATTGATAAATTAGGATCACAATCTTGATTTAGGGATACACGCCATTGCCCATTGATCTTTTTAACGTACACATCGGGAACAATATACTGCGTTTCGCTGGTTTCTACTCGGTTACCAGGGCGAGGCTCTAAGCTTTGAATTAAACGCATTATTTCAGCAAGTTGAGCTTCTTTTAGCTTACTTTTTCTGGCTAAAGTTCGGTAATCTCTATTACCTAATAGATCCATGTATTGCTCAAGGATTTGAATTGCTTCATTACGCCAAGGAGTCGTTTCTGGTAGTTGGCGTAATTGTATTTGTAAACATTCTTGGGTGGTACGTGCCGCAACCCCTAGTGGATCAAAGTGTTGAATGCGTTTAAGTACCACCTCTACTTCATCTAGTTCTAATTCTTCTAAATCTGTTTGTAAACTCTCTAAGATACTCTCACAGTCGGTGGTCAAGTAGCCTGATTCATCGATAGAGTCAATAATCGCCATCGCGATTATTTGGTCGGTATCTGTAAAAGGTGTTAATTGCATTTGCCACAACAGATGGTCTTGTAGAGAGGTTGATGACTCGCCTTGATAAAGTGTATTTTCTCCCTCATAGGCAACGGCATTAGAAGTCGTTCCTGTGATTGGGGTGGAGTTATAAGATTCCTCCCACTCTTTTTCTGCAGGGAGATCATCAGAGAACTCTTGTTGAGTAATCGCTTCAGTTGTATCTAATACGCTGCTATCGGCTTCTTTAACCGTATCTTCTGACCCAGTTTGATCATCTTGTTCGAGAAGAGGGTTAGAGTCCAAAGCATTCTGAATCTCTTGTTGTAGATCTAATGTTGAAAGCTGCAATAGTTTTATTGCTTGTTGTAATTGAGGGGTCATCGCTAATTGCTGACCCATTTTCAATTGTAAACCCTGTTTCATCAAAACATATCTTCCTGAACGTGTGGCAATAACTTAAAGTTTAAACTCTTCACCTAGATAAACGCGTTTTACATGATCGTTTGCAAGAATTTCATCTTGTGTACCTACAGCAATAATTTCCCCATGGCTTACTATATAGGAATGCTCACAAACATCTAACGTTTCTCTTACATTATGGTCAGTGATTAATACACCTAAACCACGATCTCGTAATTGCTGAATAATATTTTTTATATCAATTACTGAAATCGGGTCAACCCCTGCAAAAGGTTCATCCAGTAGAATAAATTTGGGCTCGGTTGCTAGTGCGCGTGCTATTTCTACACGGCGTCGCTCTCCACCCGATAAACTCATTCCTTTGTTATCACGAATATGAGTAATATGAAACTCTTCCAATAGTGTATTGAGCTTCTCATCGCGTTGCTTTTGCGTTAATTCTTTACGGGTTTGTAGAATACCCATAATGTTTTCTGTCACGGTTAAACGTCGAAAAATAGATGCTTCTTGTGGCAGGTAGCCAATGCCTTTTTGTGCACGAATATGCATTGGGTTACTAGAAATATCTTCGTCATCAATGACGATGCTACCTTGGTCTTGTTTCACTAAACCAACGACCATATAAAAAGAGGTGGTTTTACCTGCACCATTAGGGCCTAGTAAACCTACTATTTCACCGGTTTTTACTGTTAAACCAACACCATTTACTACAGTTCGGCCTTTATAACTTTTAACTAACCCCGTTGCGCGTAACTCTGCCATAGTTATTTGTTGCCTGTGTTTGAAGTTGAGTTAGTGTCTTTAGATTTTTCAAATTGAGCAGGTAAAAAGATGGTTTTTACACGCTCTTTTTTATTTTGGTCTGTACTAACATTAAGCTCTTGTGTTGCTAAGAAATACTCAATCTCAGCACCATTAACTTGGCTATCCAATTGCTTCACTTGTGCATTTTTAGTTAAGGTTATTTTACCTTTAGCCACATCATAGGTAATTTTTTTAGCTTCAGCATCCAATGGTTTTCCATCATCTTGAATTTGATGGAAAACAGAGGTATTACCTTCAGCAATCATTAATTCATGATTAGGTTTTTCACCTCGGATCACGGTTAATTTATCTGCTGTGATTTTAATCGAACCTTGAGTTAGTAATACTTCATCAGTAAAAATAATAGTATTGGTTTTCAAACTCGCATGTTGCTTAACTGAAGAAACATGGATAGGTTGGTTATAATCAGACTCTAATGCAATCACATTGGCATTAAACAATGAAATGCTCAGTAAGCATGCTAATTTATTTAGGTTCATTAAAGTACACCGCTTTTATATTCGAATTAAGTTTCATCTCTTCAGCTTCTATAGACGTCCACATTCCTACACCTTCATGTTTAAGTTGTGGCCCTGTCCAAGTTACTTTTAAATCACTGGTGATCACTTTAGTATCCAGCATTATCGTTGCTTGTGCAGTAGACATAGTCTGCACCATTTGATCTTCTGTTATATTTTTAATAAATACATTGCCAGATAACAATAGGTTATTCTTCTCTTTCAACGTGCCCTTTATACTGGTTAGTTGCCAGATACTGACCACACTGGTTTCTTGATCTTTATGGTAGATAACAACTTTAGGATGTTCAAATAAGGTCGTATCATCCTCTGGATAGTTAGTTGCTTTATCAGCAAATACACGATAATCATTAAAACCAGTTTGGTCGTAATGATTACTTTGCAAGTTATCGGCAATATAGCTTGGGTGATGATCTGGTAATGCAGGATACTCTGTATCCGTTGAGAAATAGACCCATACCGCACAAGCGATAAACAGGACAATAAAAGGGATGCTTTGACGTTTGTTCATTTATTCGCTTTTACCTTGTGTCATAGAAAGTTGTCCATGACATTGTAAAAATAGATCACAAATTTCGCGAACAGCCCCAAACCCACCTTTTATAGTAGTGATTAAATCTGCTTTTTGTAATACCAGTGGGTGTGCGTCATTTACTGCAATACCTAACCCTGCCAGTTGTATGACAGGAAGATCTACCACATCGTCACCGATATAAGCTGTTTGCTCAGCTGTTAAATTCAATTGAGTCAACAAGTCTTTATAAACGCTTAACTTGTCATCTTTACCTTGATAAATATGCTTAACGCCTAAGGCATTCATTCTGGTGCTAACAATGTTAGATTGGCGACCTGTAATAATAGCGACTTCAATACCTTGTTGCATAATCGCTTTAAGCCCAAAGCCATCTTTTGTATGAAATGCTTTTAGCTCTTCGCCGTCATTTCCCAGGTAAATGCGGCCATCAGAAAAAACACCATCAACATCGCATACAAAAAGTTTTATTTT
Source organism: Psychromonas sp. KJ10-5 (assembly GCF_055808325.1). Taxonomy (NCBI): domain Bacteria; kingdom Pseudomonadati; phylum Pseudomonadota; class Gammaproteobacteria; order Alteromonadales; family Psychromonadaceae; genus Psychromonas; species Psychromonas sp. KJ10-5. The sequence goes on from NZ_CM147864.1 coordinate 3,819,463, forward strand.
TTGTGCGCGTTGAAAATTATCTTGGCTGATTTTTCCATAGGGGGTATCTATCATGTATCGACTCTTTTTTTAAATACAGCAAATCTATTATCAAAATATCAAAGTCCGCAAAGGATCGCGAGCATTGTTTATTGTTATCAATTTATGAAATCAAAATATGTGCCAATCATAACAAGACTGTTTCATATTACATAGATTAAACCGTATTAATGTTACTATTAATGTCATCCTCTAGAAACTTACAGCGATATACTTTGTCTGTAATAATGAAATAAGGTGATTGGACCTCCTAAGTTTCGCTTATTTCTGAATTTATAGGTAAAATCCAACTCAAACCGTTACTTATCTCGATTCTGACTGATTAAGTCCTTTAAGTGATTTATTAATCAGACTAAACTTTCTTTTTCTTAGAGAAAAGGTATTTATGTCAACACAACATATTGTAATTAATCAACTTAGTTTTAAGCGACAACAAAAAATCATATTTGATAATATAGATATGCAGTTTGAACAAGGCAAAATCACAGCCGTATTAGGGCCAAGTGGTATTGGTAAAACGACGCTGTTAAAATTGATTGGTGGTCAAATTCCTGCTAACAGCGGAGAAGTACTGTTCAATGGCATATCAATTCATGACTGTTCTGAAAAAGCGTTATATCAAGCTCGTAAAAAAATGGGCATGCTATTTCAAAGTGGCGCATTGTTTAATGACTTAACTGTCTTCGAAAATGTTGCTTTTCCTCTGAGGGAACATACTCAATTAGATGAAAAGTTGTTAACTACTTTAGTATTAATGAAACTTCATGCGGTAGGTCTGCGCGGTGCAAAGGATCTTTATCCATCACAATTATCTGGTGGTATGGCAAGACGAGTTGCATTGGCTCGCGCTATTGCACTTGATCCCGAAGTGGTAATGTATGATGAGCCTTTTACGGGCCAAGATCCTATATCAATGAATGTATTATTAAAGTTAGTAAAGCAACTCAATGACACGTTAGGCTTAACCTCTATTATTGTTTCTCATGATGTAAACGAGGTCTTGTCAATCGCGGATAATGTTTATGTTTTTGCGGATCAACAAATCATTGCGCAAGGCTCTGTAGAAGAGGTGTTAGCACAAAAGGACAATGCATTGTTGCAACAATTTCTCGAGGGGGCTGTTCAAGGTCCTGTGCCTTTTCATCTGCCTGCAAGTGATTACTTAGTAGATTTACAAGAGGCCAATCGATAATGAGTTCATTTTTACAAGCGATTGGGGCTTACACATTACAGTTAATTCAACGTGCAGGTAAGTCTGCATTAATGTTTTACCGTACTTTATTTACCAAGCCTCACCCTAAATTATTTCAACTTACTGTTGCTCAGATATTTCATCTAGGCATTCTATCTTTACCGATCATTGTTACCGCGGGTCTGTTTATTGGTATGGTGCTGAGTTTACAAGGCTATTATGTATTAGTTGATTATGCGGCTGAAGAAAGTTTAGGCAGTATGGTCGCTTTATCACTTTTACGTGAACTTGGGCCGGTAGTTGCTGCCTTATTGTTTGCCGGAAGAGCAGGATCTGCTTTGACTGCTGAAATTGGCCTAATGCAAAGTACAGAGCAAATAGCGAGCATGGAAATGATGGCGGTTTCGCCATTGAAACGTGTTATTGCACCACGCCTGATTGCTGGCATCATTGCCTTACCTTTATTAACACTGCTATTTAATGTCGTAGCAATATGGGGTGGCTATTTAATAGGCGTAAGTTGGATGGGCATAGATGGCGGCGCCTTTTGGTCTGTGATGGAAGGTAGTGTTAATTTCATTCCTGATGTTGGCAATGGTATGATCAAAAGTCTTATCTTTGCGTTAATTGTTACTTGGGTTGCTTTATATAATGGTTTCCACACTGTGCCAAATGCACAGGGAATTAGTAGAGCAACAACAAAAACTGTAGTACTAGCTTCGTTACTTGTTTTAGGAATGGACTTTTTACTGACTGTTATTATGTTTGGGGGCTAGAATGTCACAGAAAAAATTAGAAATTTGGGTTGGTTTATTTGTTGTTGCTGCTATTGCCGCATTTGCTATTTTGTCTTTCAGTGTTGCTGGGTTGTCTTTCAAAGGGGAAGGCAATAGTTATACGCTTGAAGCTAACTTTAGTAATGTGGGGGGGTTAAAACCACGTGCGCCAGTTAAATTAGGTGGTGTAGTCGTAGGGCGAGTCGAATCTATCTCTTTGGATAAAGATACTTATACGCCTTTAGTTAAGTTATCCATGTATGAAAATCAAGGTTACTTCCCTGAAACATCATCACTCGCAATCCTTACTTCGGGTCTACTGGGTGAACAATATATTGGTATTAAACCTGGGTTTGTGGACGATGGCATTGAGATGCTAGGCGATGGTGATGCGATTGAAGATACAAAATCAGCATTAGTATTAGAAGACCTGATTGGTCAGTTTATCTACTCTATTAATAAGGACGACTAACATGCGTTTATTTATTTCTATTATTGCCCTGTTATATACACTTTCGTTTTCTGCATTTGCTGCAGACACTGATGCCGGGTTAACTGATCCAAACCAAACATTAAAAACATTATCTAAGCAAACCTTTGCACGCTTAGAGAGTGAGAGAAGTAAATTAGCTGAGCAGCCTGAATACATTAAGGTGATCATTAATGAAGAGTTATTGCCTTATTTTGATTACAAATATGCAGCTTATAGTGTCGTTGGTGCAAATTTAAAAAATACAACAGCAGAGCAACGTGAAAACTTTGTTAATGCGTTCCGTACTTACTTAATTAATGCCTACGGCCATATATTAATTAAATATGATCAACAGACCTTAACAATACTCGATAATAATAACTTTAAGGGTAAGAAAATAGTCAGTATTCCTGTTAGAATGCGCGACAACAATGGACAAGTAACACAATTAAGCTTCAAGTTGCGTAAAAACAAAAAAACGGGCGAGTGGAAAGTGTTTGATGTGATTGCTGAAGGTATCAGTATGTTAGATACCAAAAGAACAGAATTTGGTTCTTTAATTCAGAAACAAGGTATCGATGAAGTGATTAAATTACTTCTAGAAAAAAATGATGAGTTTGAATCATGAGTAGTCACTTTTTATTTGACCGAGAATTATTACTTGCTGGTTTAAGCAAGCAAGTTTATCCCGAGATAAATACGTACCAGAGCGTAACGCATCTTGATTTATCACAGTTAGATAATATTGACTCGGCAGGTGTTGCTTATTTAGTGCAAATTAAAACCCAATACCCAGCAATTTTAATGATTAATGCATCAGCTAAATTATTTGTGTTAGCTGAGCTTTACGGTGTTGAAAACCTTTTTGAAAAATAGTGGTTGTATATGAATACAGAAATAATTAAAGAAAAATTAGAAAAAGCCCTTACATTAGATGTTTGTATTGTTAAAGGTGAAAGTGGCACTTTTCAAGTGATTGCTGTAAGCGAGATGTTTATCGATATGAGTCGCGTTAAAAAGCAACAAACAATTTATGCTCATTTATCTGAAGAGATTGCGAGTAATGCAATCCACGCGTTAACGATTAAAGCGTTAACGCCAGATGAGTGGCAAAAACAAAAACATTTTATTTAGTTCGTTAATAGGGATTTTCATGGGTCAATTTATTATTCAAGGTGGCTGCCAACTGAATGGCGAGGTTACTATTTCTGGGGCAAAAAATGCCGCACTACCAATCTTATTTGCTACTTTATTATCTGAAGGGGACATTAATTTAAGCAATGTTCCACTATTAAAAGATATTTCGACCACGCTTGAGTTATTACAAGAGCTGGGCGCGACAGCAAGTCAAGATAAGCACCTAGTACACATTAACGCAAAAGATGTTAAAAATTATACTGCTTCTTACGAGTTAGTAAGAAGTATGCGTGCTTCTATTTTAGCGCTAGGCCCGCTAGTTGCTCGTTTTGGAGAAGCTGATATATCATTGCCTGGTGGTTGTGCTATTGGTGCTCGTCCAGTGAATTTACATATTCATGGTTTAGAGCAAATGGGCGCGACGATCAAAGTTGAAGATGGTTTTATCAAAGCACGTGTAGATGGTCGCCTAAAAGGTTGCCATTTATATATGGACCTAGTGAGTGTAACTGGTACAGGTAACTTAATGATGGCAGCATCATTAGCAGAAGGCGTTACTACCATTGAGAATGCTGCAAAAGAGCCTGAAATAGTGGATCTTGCGAATTTTATTAACGGTATGGGTGGTAAAATCACTGGTGCTGGCACTGATACTATTATTATTGAAGGCGTTGAAAAGTTGGGAGATTGTGCTTATCAAGTACAACCTGACCGTATCGAAACAGGTACTTTCTTAGTGGCTGGTGTTGTGAGTGGCGGTAAAGTACGTTGTGTGAAAACAGACCCATTATTATTAACTGCAGTATTATCTAAATTAGAAGAAGCTGGCGCATTAGTGACTACCGGTGAAGATTGGATTGAAGTTGATATGACTGGTCGTACTTTAAAATCAGTAAACATAACAACAGCACCACACCCAGCTTTCCCAACTGATATGCAAGCTCAATTTACCTTATTGAATACAGTGGCGCCAGGTACTGGTCGTATTAAAGAGAATATCTTTGAAAACCGCTTTATGCATGTCCCTGAATTGATTCGTATGGGCGCTAACATTGAGTTAGACGGCAACTTAGCGATTTGTGGGGATAATGACAAATTAAGTGGCGCAACTGTGATGGCGACAGATTTACGAGCTTCTGCAAGCCTGGTTATTGCTGGTTTGATTGCTCAGGGCGAAACGACAGTTGATGAGATTTATCACATTGACCGTGGTTATGAAGCGATTGAAGATAAGTTAATTCCACTGGGTGCAAAAATGCGTCGTGTAGAAAGCTAATACTAAATAGCCTTATTATCTAAAAAGAAAGCTTCGGCTTTCTTTTTTGTTTTGAAATAGATTATTAAATAAACCTAACTATTGTTGTAACTCACCGATACGGACATTTAATACGTGTTCTTCACCTTGCCTGATAATAGTGATTTCCGTTTCTGTTCCTGGTTTTATTTTAGCTATCTTATCCATGGTTAGAATCAAGTTGACGGCATCTTTATTGTCGATTTTTAAGATAATATCATTTTTCAACATCCCCGCTTTTTGTGCCGGACCTCCTTCTGTAATTTTCTTTACTATAATGCTGTTTTTAGCTTCTAAACCCCATAAACGTGCGACTAGGGGATCTAGGTTTTCAGCCTCAATTCCTAAAGAGCCTCGAATCACTCGGCCGTCTTTAATAATGCCTTGCATTACATGGCTGGCTAAACGGTAAGGGATGGCAAAGCTAATACCATAAGTTACATTACTATTGCCGGTATAAAATTCCGAAGTATTAATACCTACAAGTTCTCCTCGGCTGTTAATTAAAGCACCACCAGAGTTACCTTCATTAATTGCTGCATCGGTCTGAATAAAGTCTTGTCGTCCAGTACTACTCATTCCACCACGACCAGTCGCACTGATCACGCCTTGAGTGATAGTTTGTCCTAAATTGTAAGGATTACCTATGGCTAATACCACATCGCCTATTTCAGGGGAGTACTCTGCATTTTGTGGCATAACAGGTAAGTTCTCTCCGTCTATTTGTAAAACCGCTAAGTCAGTGATCACATCACTACCAATAATATTAGCAGTAAATAAACGGCCGTCTTGCAAGGCGATGAGAATCTGGTCAGCTTGTGCAATAACGTGGTGGTTAGTTAAAATATAGCCTTTTGCATCGAGTATGATACCCGAACCTAACCCTGTTGGTTGTAGTTGTTGTTTAGTTCCTAAACTAGAATCGATATATTGTTGTGAATAGATATTTACAACAGAAGGAGCGGATTTTTTGACAGCGTCAGAATAGCTGATGATATTAGGCAACTGATCATCTTGATTAGTAAAATGCTTTAATATGGTTGGACTATAAATAATTACAGCCGCAAGAAACAATCCCCATAAAATAGGTTTCAAGAGATAGTTTGAATAATGCTTTAGTTTCATAACTTTTATTTATTCATAGCCAATACAAAAAATGGAGGTTTAGTATATAGAAAACTTTAGGCAGGCGAAAAATACTTTTTGATTTAATGCGGTAGCACAATAAAAAACATCGCCTAGAGGCGATGTTTTGAAAGGTAAATTAAAGACTAGTAATTGATAAGCATTAAAACTAGTCTCTAAGGTTAGTCTATTAAGCGATAACGTGTACTGATGAAGTATTTGTTACACCTGAATCAACTAGTGCACCAGCAACCATTACTACTTTGTCACCAGCGACAACCAAACCTTGCTCTTTCGCTAACTCCATACCTAATTTGTAGAAGCTTTCCATTGAGTCTTGTTGCTCAATCACTTTAGCAGAAACACCTTTAGTTAATGCTAATTGTTGACGAGTTTTAGCATTGCTTGTTAGCGCTAAAATAGGCGTAGATGGGAAGTATTTACGTAATGAACGAGCAGACTTACCAGCACTTGTAGCAACAATGATTAACTTCGCACCTAATTGCTCAGCATTTTTAACTGCACCGCTACAGATAGCTTCAGTGATACGTAGATCAGTTTCTTTCTCGTCTAGTTTTGGAGGAAGAATGCTGTCAGTACGTGAACAGATAGTCGCCATGATATCTACTGCTTCTGCTGGGTATTTACCTTTAGCAGACTCACCAGAAAGCATTACTGCATCTGTACCATCAATGATTGCATTTGCTACGTCGCCCGCTTCTGCACGAGTTGGACGTGGATTTTTGATCATAGAATCAAGCATTTGTGTTGCAGTGATAACTGGTTTACGCGCTTTATTTGCTTTTTCGATCATCATTTTTTGTGCAAAGATTACTTCTTCAACTGCGATTTCAACGCCTAAGTCACCACGTGCAACCATGATTGCATCTGAAACAGCTAGGATTTCATCGAAGTTATCAACACCTTCTTGGTTTTCTATTTTAGAGATAATTTGGATGTTTTCTCCACCGTTAGCTTTCAGCAGTTCACGGATCTCTAAAACGTCTTCTTTCTTACGGATAAATGAAGCTGCGATGAAATCAACATCTTGCTCACAACCAAAGATTAAATCGCCTTTATCTTTTGTAGATAAAGCAGGCAGTTGAACTTTAACACCTGGTAAGTTAACACCTTTGTTCTCGCCTAGCTCACCTGTATTGATAACAGTACAAACAACGTTAGTATCAGTGATGCTTTTAACCGTCATTTCGATTAAGCCATCATCTAGTAGTACTGTGTTACCTACAACAAGGTCTTTAGTTAGATCTTCGTATGTAACAGCAACGATTGTGTTATTACCAACAATTGTTTGGTCTGTAGAAAGAGTGAACTCCTGACCAGCCGTTAGTAGAACATCGTTACCATTTTCTAATTTTACTGTACGTATTTCAGGACCTTTAGTATCTAAAAGAACAGCTACATTTTTGCCTGTTTCTTCGCATACTTCACGGATACGTGTAATACGAGTACCGTGTTCTACAAAATCGCCATGAGAGAAGTTAAGACGCATAACGTTCATACCGTTCTCAACTAGTTTTGCTAACATTTCTTTAGATTCTGATTTTGGGCCTATCGTACATACAATTTTTGTTTTTCTCACCGTCTTTTCTCCAAGAGTGATTGTGCTTTTTTACTTACTTTTATTTACTGTTTCTATTCAAAATTATTGTTTTAATTATGTCGCATATTTTACAAGAATTTATTGAAGAAAAAATTATTTATAATCAATAAAGGTCTATTAAGTGCATGTTTATGTAAATTTATTACATTTTTTTGTGATCTTAGTTAATAATTATATATATTGGACGATTATTTCGCATAATATTCAGGGCTGTTACCATTTTTGAATCTGCCAATGCTTCGATAAGTTGTTGTTGGTTTTTCACTTGAGTACGATTTACTGCAATAATCACATCGTCTTTGAGTAAACCTAAGCGTTCAGCTTCAGATGCTTTTTCAACATTAACCACATTCACACCGGCAGTGACTTGTCCTTCATCTGCATCTTTTAATGTTGCACCTTCGAAAATAATAGCAGGTGCTTTAGCTTGTAGATTATCGCCTTCGCCGCCTAAGATAACAGTAAGTGTTTTAACTTCATCCTTTTGTATCACTTTTAATGATATTTCCTTGCCGGCACTGAGAGAGCCAATTTTAGCGCGTAATGCGGCAAAGGATTTGATATTCGTCCCGTTAATCGCGGTGATCACATCACCTGCTTTTAGGCCTGCTTTATCCGCAGCAGAGTCTGGTGTTACTTGGTAAATAAATGCACCATAATTTACATCCAGTCCAATGCTTTGAGCAAGGTCTGGTGTGACTTCTCCACCTTTAATTCCAAGTATTCCTCGGCGTATTTCACCAAACTCTAGTAATTGCTGCATCAGGTTTTTAACCATGTTTGCTGGAATGGCAAACGCGATCCCTATATTACCGCCATTAGGGCCTAAAATAGCTGTATTAATTCCGATTAACTCTCCTTTTAAATTAATCAAGGCTCCGCCAGAGTTACCGCTGTTAATGGCAGCATCTGTTTGTATATAGTTTTCTAAGTTTTGTAAGTTCAAACCACTGCGGCCTAACGCGCTAACAATGCCTGAAGTAACTGTTTGTCCTAAACCAAAAGGGTTACCGATGGCAATGGTAAAATCACCGACTTGCAATTTATCGGAGTTAGCAAATGTCATGGCAACTAAAGGTTGTTTACTGTCTATCTGTAAGAGTGCAATATCACTTTGAATATCTTGTCCTACTACTTTAGCTTGGTACTGATGCCCTGAAATCAATTTAATGAGGATGCTATTAGCATTTTTTATCACATGGTAATTAGTGATGATATAACCTTGTTCAGCATCCACAATAACCCCTGAGCCTAATCCTGAAAAAGGTTGGGTAGGAGCATTTGGTCCTAAAAACTTCAACAGATCTTGTGCATCTTTAGTTAGGATCTTACTTGCTCCCGATACTGAAATATCTACAACAGCAGGGCTCACTTTTTTAATCAAAGGGGCAAGACTAGGGACGTTGTTACCGTCGACAGTGAGTGGTAATGCTGCGTAATTAAAGGTACTTGTACAAAGCATGATAATAAGTAGAATAAATCGAAGAGGCATATTCATTGTAGTTCCTTACTCTTTAACCATGAACAATAATGGGCTTAAAAAGTTAACTATAAAAGAATATTGGTAACAGAGCAAAGCAACGACCTTTCGTGTATGGCTAAAAAATAGAGTTTAATTAAAGCTAATTTCGCGAGATATCCCGCAAAACTTATGAAACATAGTAAATGGGGCTATATAAAAGCCCTTTAAATATGCTATACAAAGGTTAATTTTACTGAATCATTAAGACATTATTGTGACACCAATTGCTCGATACCAAGAAGATTTATTAAAACCAACGTTTTTTGCTGATTCGGCACAACTACAAGCGATCACCATGTTGCAACGTTTGTATGATGAGATATTGAACAAAGAAGTCACTCCTGCAGTGAAAACTTCTTTACTACAGCGTTTATTTAAATCCACGAATGATACAGCTAAACATATTAAAGGTTTGTATTTTTACGGGGGAGTAGGGCGAGGCAAAACCTACCTAGTTGATCTATTTTACGACAGCATCGAAAGCCCTCGTAAAAAACGCCTGCATTTCCATCACTTCATGTTGCAAGTTCATAAAAAACTCACACAACTGCAAGGTCAAGTTAATCCATTAAAAGAGATTGCAAAACAGTTTGCTAGTGAAACGGATATTATCTGTTTTGACGAGTTTTTTGTTGAAGATATTACCGATGCTATGATTTTAGCAGGTATGTTTGAAGCTTTGTTTTCAGAGGGGGTTATTTTAGTAGCGACCTCTAATATCCATCCTGAACACCTATATCGTAATGGTTTACAACGAGCACGTTTTCTTCCTGCAATAGAGCTTATCAAAACTAATTGTGAAATCTTTAATCTAGATGGCGGTGTGGATTACCGATTAGGGCGTTTAATTGAAGCGGAAGTATATCATTACCCTCTAACCAGAGAGGCGGATAAACAAATTAAAAGTAGTTTTGAAACCTTTGCGAGTGGCAAGAAACACTATAACGCTGTTATTAAAATTAATGATCGTCCTTTAACGACCATTGCAAAAAGTCATGATACCTTGAGTATTGAATTTACAGAGTTATGTGATGGCCCACGTAGTGTCCACGATTATATTGAATTAGCTATTTTATATCGTACTGTCTTAGTTTCAAATATCCCACAGATGAACGACCAACATAATGATATCACTCGACGTTTTATTGCCATGGTGGATGAGTTTTACGATCGTAATGTGGTATTAATCATGTCGGCAGAAGTGAAGGTCATTGAGCTTTATAAAGGCACTCGCTTAGCTTTTGAGTTCCAACGTTGTGTTTCACGTTTATTAGAGATGCAAAGTAAAGCGTATTTGAGTAAAGCTCATCATCTAGATATTTAATCGCAAAATTAATCACTTACATTACCTGTTTGGTTATTGAACAATTTGTTAAGAATGACCAATTTATCACTTGTGAAAAACTTGTTCATAAATATGCAATAAACAGGTGATCTCCAGTGTACTTTTCTATACAATATGGCCGCCCACGTTATCCACCTCCCCTATTTTATGGTGGATCTGTTTACGCTAGACGTATTCGAAGGGATACGAAAAGGCGAAAAAATACATTTTAGATTACAAATTTGTAGTCTTACTTTTTTTAAATCATTAATTTGGGTATAACTTAATGAAAACTTTTGTTGCAAAACCAGCTGAAGTAAAACGCGACTGGTTCGTAGTTGACGCTGAAGGTAAAACACTAGGTCGTTTAGCTACTGAAATCGCTTTACGTTTACGCGGTAAACATAAAGCTGAATACACTCCGCACGTTGACACTGGCGATTACATTATCGTTATCAACGCAGAGAAAGTTGCTGTAACAGGCAATAAAGCTAAAGGTAAAATTTACTACCACCACACAGGTTTCATCGGTGGCATTAAAGCAATTAGCTTTGAAGACTTAATCGTACGTGCTCCTGAGCGTGTTATTGAAAAAGCTGTAAATGGTATGCTTCCACGTGGTCCACTAGGCCGCGCAATGTACCGTAAATTGAAAGTTTATGCTGGTTCTGAGCATCAACATTCTGCACAGCAACCACAAGTTTTAGACATCTAATAGGAATATAAAACAATGGCAAATCAATACTACGGCACAGGTCGTCGCAAAAGCTCTACAGCTCGTGTGTTTTTAAAAGCAGGTAGTGGTCAAATCACTATCAACAAACGTAACCTAGATGAATACTTCGGTCGTGAAACTGCATGTATGGTTGTTCGTCAACCATTAGTGTTAGTAGACGCTGCTGAAAAATTCGACCTAAACATCACTGTTAAAGGTGGTGGTACTACTGGTCAATCTGGTGCAATCCGTTTAGGCATCACTCGTGCATTAATGCAGTTTGATGAAACACTACGTTCTGAATTACGTGGTGCTGGCTTCGTTACACGTGATGCTCGTAAAGTTGAACGTAAGAAAGTCGGTTTACATAAAGCACGTAAACGTCCACAGTTCTCTAAACGTTAATATCGTTTCACGAACTGCAAAAAAGCCCAGTTTATACTGGGCTTTTTTTTTACTTGTTTTTTAACAAGCTGCACTTTAAGGTTAGTATACAAATCCCATTAGGAGAAGATCATGTTGAACGAAACCATGGTTCAAAAATTAAACGAACAAATTAATTTAGAGTTTTACTCTTCAAACTTGTATTTACAAATGAGCGCATGGTGTGAAGATCAAGGCTATGAAGGGGCTGCTACTATGTTACGCACTCATGCAACAGAAGAGATGGAGCACATGAACCGCTTATTCACTTATGTGAGTGAAACAGGTGCATTGCCAATTTTAGGCTCTATCGATGCTCCTCCTTTTGAATTTAAGTCTTTAAAAGAAGTATTTGAAGAAACTTATAAACATGAATGTCTTATTACTAAAGAGATTAATGAGTTAACGCACGTTGCTTTCTCTACGCATGATTATTCAACATTTAACTTCTTACAATGGTATGTTGCAGAGCAGCACGAAGAAGAGAAATTATTTAAAGGTATTTTAGATAAGATTTCTTTAGTGGGTGAAGATGGAAAAGCATTATATTGGATTGATAAAGATTTAGCTGAAATCGCAAAAACAGGCGCGACATCTATCATGGATAATAACGCGTAAGTTATTCAGACCACCTAATCTACATTTAAAAATCGATATTGATAAAGCATGGTATATAAGCCATGCTTTTTATCTATCTCATCGGATGAGTATGACCAACCACCATCTAATCTGGTATACTTCTTAGTCTACTCAGAGAATCAAATAAAATCTAAATGCTAAAACTAAGAACTACAAGTTATTGTTTCTAAAATAATCTTACTTGCACTGAGTTACTTATTTAAGAATGTATATTGGCGCGATATTTATTGATCGTCAAGGGCTTCTTTTTTGTTTCTCGGCAATGGTGTCACTGTGATGTCATTGCCGTTTGTGTTTTTTAAACACTCAATTTTAACTACTAGGGGTATTCCATGGCTGTAGCTGTAAATAAACGTTCTGTAATGACGTTGTTCTCAGGACCATCTGATTTATATAGTCACCAAACACGTATCGTGTTGGCTGAAAAAGGCGTTAACGTTGACATTACTTATGTTGACCACGAAAACCCATCTGAAGAGTTAGCTGAAATAACACCAAATAACGACTTACCAACATTGGTAGACCGTGAATTAGTGTTATATAACTCACGTATCATCATGGAATATCTAGATGAGCGTTTCCCTCATCCACCACTAATGCCTGTTTACCCAGTTGAACGAGCAAAAAGCCGTTCTTTAATGCAGCGTATTGAGAATGAATGGTACCCATTAGTACCAGTTATCTTATCTGGCGATACTGCAAAAGCTGAAGCAGCACGTGCGACATTACGTTCAAAAATTCTTGAAGTAGCACCAGTATTTGATCACTTTGCCTACTTCATGTCGGAAGAGTTCACGATTGTTGATTGCTACATGGCACCATTATTATGGCGTTTACCGGAATTAAAAATTGATCTAGGCTATGATAATGTTACAGGTCTTAAAAGTTACATGGTTAAGATCTTTGAACGAGAGTCGTTTCAAGCATCAATGACTGAAACTGAACGTGAAATCCGTGTTGGTGGTTAATCTTTAGATTTTGTAGGTATTTAAAATGTCGGATATGTTAATACAACGCCCTTATTTAATGCGTGCTTTCTATGACTGGATAGTTGATAGTGAATGTACGCCTCATGTAATTGTTGATGCAACAAAACCCCATGTTGATGTACCGCAGCAGTTTGTTGAAAATGGGAAAATAGTACTGAATATAGCACCACGTTCAGTATTAGATTTTTCATTAGATGATAGTGCCTTATCGTTTAATGCACGTTTTTCAGGCCAACCAACACAGGTTTATGTACCTTTATATGCAATTGAAGGTATCTATGCGCGTGAAAATGGTGCGGGTACTATTTTTCCTGAAGAACCTGCTTATAATGATTTAGAGTTTGGCATTGAAGCTGTTGATAGTGAAGTAGAAGAAAAGCCTAAAAGTTCAGGTAAAAAACCTACGTTAACTGTTGTTAAGTAAATCTATAAGATGCTAACGTTAAATAAAAACCGAGCATTGCTCGGTTTTTTTATGCGTGATGAAAAAGCATAGAAAAATGACTTAGTCTTCTGCCAGAAAATTAACGAAAAGTTGTTAACTCTTTAATAGTTGTTCTCTTTATGCAACTTATAACGAAGAAATAAGTTATTTTAATAAGTAAAACAGATCTGTTAATGACTATAATTGATATTAATTCAGATTATGCTATTTCAACTAGTGGTGTTTCAGCAAAGTGTTTTTTAGCAAAAGCCACACGCTCTTCGACACTCATTTTCTCAGCGTCCTTGAGACTTTCAACTAATTTTAAACGCGGCAAAATACCTGTGCCATTAGCAATTTGAATTGCTAAACCAGGGCGAGCATTTAACTCTAACAGCATCGGCCCCAAATCCCTGTCTAATACCATATCAGTACCTAAATAACCCATACCTGACATTTCATAGCAACTAGCGGCTAAGTAAATTAAACGTTCCCATTTAGGAACATTAAGCAGTTTTAGCTCTTTATTTGTATCAGGGTGACGCTCAACGGGCATATCAAATTGTACGGCGTTAATCGCTTTACCAGTTCCAATATCAATACCGACGCCAACGGCTCCTTGATGAAGGTTCGCCTTACCATCGGAAGCTGCTGTTGATAAACGCATCATGGCCATCACAGGAAAGCCTTTAAAGACGATAACACGGACATCAGGCACACCTTCAAAGCTAAAACCATCAAAGGCACTATCAAATTGAATTAAGCCCTCTACAACGGCTACGTCAGCGCTACCACCAAGGCTAAATAGTCCAGCTAAGATATCTGTAACATGACGTTTAATATCAGCTAAGGTTTCTTCACTGCCATTGGGCTTGTAATAACGACCATTTTCGATCTTAGTAATCACTAAGATACCTTTACCGCCACTGCCTTTGGCAGGCTTGATAACAAAGCCTGGTGTATTTTCAATGAAGCTAGCTACTTTCTCAACTTCTGCTTGCATTGATATAACACCCAATAGCGCTGGGGTGGTGACGTTAGCTTCTCGGGCAATAATCTTAGTTTTTAATTTGTTATCAACCAAAGGGTATAGACGGCGTGGGTTATAACGACCAACGTAACCACTGTTACGCTGGTTCATACCCATAATACCTTTTTTTCTAAGTTTAAAAGGACTAGAGAAAAACATTGTTTACTCCTTATCCGCCAATGGTTTAAATCGGCGTAATTCTAATAAACGGTATCCAGTATAACTACCTAAAATCAATACAAAAGACATCACAACAAACTGTAAGCCGATAAAATTAAACATCAGGTGACGCGCTACTTCATTACTCATAATAAAGTAAGCAAGTACAGCAACAACTAAGCTACCACCACCTTGAGTAAACACCTCTTTAGGACCTTCTTCTTCCCATAGCACTGACATTCGTTCGATAGTCCAGGATAAAATGATCATTGGGAAGAAGGTGACCTTTAAGCCCTCCGTTAAACCAAGTTTGTAAGACAGCACACCAAATAAGGCAATCAAGAGAATTACCATGATAATCACGGTAGATATCCTCGAGACTAGTAATAAATTTAGGTGGGATAGGTAGGAACGAATAAATAGACCCACTGCAACTAATAAGATAAAGCCAATTAACCCAGTTACTAAGCTGGTTTGAATAAAGGCCATTGCAATCAACACTGGCATAAAGGTGCCAGATGTTTTTAGGCCAATTAATACGCGCATAATTACTACAATCAATACACCCAATGGGATCATTAGAATCCCTTTAAATAAAGATTGATCTTCAACTGGTAAGCTATGTATTGAGAAGTTAAATAGGTGCTCATTATCGGTTTTTTGCAGGATAGCAGCTAGGGCAGGTTGATCCTGTTGGATCATAGAAAAGCTGACTTTAGAATTAACTCCGCCGGTCAATTCTAATAAGGCTTTACCACTTTGATCCCATAATAATAGATTAGTGCGATCTACCGCTTTAACAGTTGAAGCATCAAATAATCGAGACTCAATTTTGCCATCTTTCTCTTGGAAAACTTGTACCAAAGGTTGTAAATGTTGACGGCGTCGACCATCTTCAAGGACTAATGCACCTATGCGTTTATTAGGTATTTTAGCTTCATTTAACAGCGCCATTAGTACATCAGTTTTAGTTGCTTTACCGGCGAGTACTAAGCTCACGTTTTGGTTTGGATCATCTGCATTTAATTGTTTTAACAATTCACGTGTAAAGCTAAATGCATCAGCGCTTGTTTTTAAAGAGTCTTGAATGATATCTGAACTGGCTGCTAAATCTGCAGCAACGCCTGCACCACCATATTCAATGTCTACAAGCTCCGGCATTTTACTAATTGCTTGATCTTGGCTTTCATCATCAACTAGCAACTGAATATTGTAATACAGGGTTTGCGGGCCTTCAGCTTGGCGGATAGTCCATTGCGCTTGTGGGTGGTTATCTTCATATAAAAACGATAAACCATAACCAGGAGACGCCGCATTTTGGCTAATTTGAGTAAAGCCTGCTTGTGTAAAAGGTGTCGTTAACGAAGCTAATATAGCCTTATCAGTCGCGTCAAATTCAACCTTAGCATCAATATTCCAGACCGTTCTTGTCTCGCCTGGCATCCAAGGGATATCAAAGGCCATATGGCGTTGAATAGTTTGTGTAATACCTAATACAAACAAGCCAGCCACTAAGGTGTAAAAGAAAATACGTGCGTTCATGGTGTTCCTTACTATTTATCCTGAGGTTGGTATTTTGGGTGGATATAATCTTGGCTTACATCAACTAAAATAACATCTTGTATAAAGCTACGCCCGATCAGAACTGGGAAGTCCATATGTTGGCGATCAGTTAACGTAAACTCTGATTTATGTGCCACACCACCAATACGTACATGTAATTCAACCACTGGACGGCGATCATATTCACCAGGCTCGCTTGATTGTAATATTTTTACATAACGTACCACTGGCGCTTCAATGATTTTCTTATCACCATCTTTGTTATGAGTAATATTAAATTTTACCCAATCCTTTCCATCACGTTCGAATTCTTGTATTTCAACTGCATTAATCGAAGAGGTAGTTGCACCTGTATCGATACGTGCTTTAAAGTTCTCTTTTGCTTTAGTGACATAAATCCATTCAGCTTGACCTAATACCGTTTTATCTAAGTAATCAGGTTTTTTCGTTTCCTTTACTATTTGCTTGCTACTCTTTGCTCTTGATCTTTCCATTAAGATCTTCTGTTGAAGTTCTTCATCAAGCTTCTGCTTTTCTTGTTTAAGCTGTTCTAAATTACTTTTTGCTTCGGCTAGTTCAAGTTGTTTTTGTTCGGCATCCACTTTTGATTCTGTTAAAGCCGTTTCTAATTCAGTAATTTTAGTTTCTTGGGCTTGTAGTGTTGTCTCAATTTTTTGTGTTTCCTCATCGGTCGAAATAGAGATACATCCAACGGTCAAAAATAGGGTTGAAAGTGTAATGATGGCCGTTCTCTTTAAAAGCATGAAGATTCCTCTAGTACTGGTGAAAAATAAAAATATGGTATCAGTTTGACACATAAATATCAGTTATAAATTGTCATCAAATTACCAGTATTTCCGTTTATTAACCTTTATTTAGGCTTTTTAACGCTCGTTCATCTCACAGCGCTAAATACCGCTTCAATCATCTCAATATAATATGAATTTATAGCTTATAGATTTATAAAAAGGCCCCAAGTTGTCTACTGCAAAGACAATTAATGGCTTTTTTTATAGTGCCTTATTAATAAATTGAGCGGGCATGTCTAATACGTTACTTATAGTGATAAAGTTTAAATTGATTGCTATAGGTAAAATGTTATTAATGCATGCCTTGTTGTAATAGGCATTGGAGTCAGCTTGTATAAAAAAGTTCCTTTCGGATATGATGACTTAAATTTGTGTTATTGGTTCAGAACAAATTAAGTCGCCATTAACCAGGTCAGCTAGAGTAAGGTGGATTACATTTTTATGGACGTTTAATTAAATATAGCGCACTGAGTAATGCCAATAAGCAGAGCATAAATAGAGGTGTTTGCCCAACACGCTGATAAGGTGTAAAGCCATAAGCAGGTTGTACTTCTTGGCGTAATACCGCATCAACATTTGATGGGAGACGCTCTATTTCTTGTCCTTTACTATCAAAAATAGCGGTTATGCCATTGTTTGTGCTACGTAATAGAGGTTTACCTAATTCAATTGCACGCATTCGTGCAATTTCTAAATGTTGTGCAGGGCCAATAGAATGACCAAACCAAGCATCATTACTTAGGGTAAGTATTAGTCCGGTTTTCTCATGTATATTTTCACGTAATAATTCTGGAAAAGCAATTTCATAACAAAGCGCCGCAGCCAAAGTAGTATCTGCAAATTTCAGGTTAGCTTGGTGTGCACCACCGCGTTGAAAACTTGACATAGGCAGATTGAAATAGGGCGCTAGGGGGCGTAATAAACTTTCAAATGGCACAAATTCACCAATTGGTAATAGCTGGTGCTTAGAATAACGGTTAGGGCTGGTTTGAGAGTAGCCTTGGTTACTTGGAAGCTGCCCTAACATGATGATGCTATTAAAATACTCATCTTTATTAATATCGTAATTAATAATGCCGGTTAATAGTGTTTTGTTCTCTTCTTCTAGCTTGCGTGATAAAGACTGTAAGAAACGTTGCATATCAATTTCTAAGGCCGCAATAGCGGATTCAGGCCAAATAATCAGTTCAGCTTGTTGTTTTGAATCTTCATTTTGTTCAGCGGTTTCTGTTGAAGCAACATCATTTTTAATACCTGATAAACCTAAGTATTTTAAAATAGAAGGGTAAAGCTGGTCCGGCTCCCACTTTTGATTTTGGTCTATATTACCTTGTACTAAGGCAACCTTAATAGGTGCTTGCAATTCAGTAAAAGACAGTTGTTTTAAGCTATAACCACTCATCACTATTGATAAAATCAGCAGCGAAGCAAACTTTTGAGATTGCTTTAATAGTATTAAGGTTAAGCATGCACAAATCAGCATAATGGCTAAGGTAATACCTTGCACACCTAAAATAGGGGCGAATCCGACTAATGGTGTATCAGCATGGCTATAACCTAAATAAGCCCAAGGAAATCCTGTTAAGAACCAACCTCTAACCCAATCCATAATTAGCCAGAAACTGGGGAGGATTAATAATAATCGAATCATATCTGATTGAGTTGGAATTCGATAACTGAGCCATAAAGCGAGACTAGGGAAGATAGCTAAATATGCACAAAGTAAAACAATCAGTAAGGCGCTAGCAATAAATGGCATCCCGCCAAACAGATCCATGCTGACATAGATCCAGTGCAAGGTAGCGACAAACATAGAAAGGTTAAAAACAAAGCTAACGAGGAATAATTTTTTATGGTGAAGTTTGGCTTGTTTTAATAATAAGAACAGCCCAACAAAGGAGGGATATAATACCCACCATTGTTGAAATGGAGCAAATGCAAATACTTGAATTGCCCCTAACAATGCAGCCACAATTAATTGACCATACAGAGAAGAGGTAATGTTAGTTAGCATAGGTTTACTCAATCTTTTTTAAGTTCTTTTTTTAATTCTCGAGGTACACGGACTTGAAGTTGTATTAAGCGACGATTGTCAGCATGGGTTACTTTAAACTTATGTTCACCAACAGTGATTTTTTCTCCACGACTTGGTAAATGGCCAAGCTCATGCAAAATATATCCGCCTATAGTGTCTTGAATTTCCGGGTTATATTCGGTTTCAAAGAATTCGTTAAAGTCAGCTAACGTGGTTAATGCACTAACTGCGTAACTGCGTTTACCAATCTTTCGGATCTCGTCTTGTTCTTCATAATCGAATTCATCTTCGATTTCACCAACAATCACTTCTAAAATATCTTCGATAGTGACTAAGCCTGATACACCACCATATTCATCAACAACAATGGCCATGTGATAACGTTGGCTTCGGAATTCTTTTAATAATGTATCTAAACGTTTGCTTTCAGGGACAACAACAGCTTCACGCAGAATATCGTCTATTTTAAAGTCGTCAGGGTTAGAGCTAAAACCGTATTGAAGTAGATCTTTTGCTAATAATAAACCTACAATATGGTCTTTATCTTCAGTGATCACTGGGAAACGAGAATGAGCTGAATTGATAATTTCAGGTAACAGCTCTTCAACAGGTTGAGACAACCCAAGTGTTACCATTTGTGAGCGTGGGATCATAATGTCTCTAACACGCAGTTTAGAGACATCAATAACGCCTTTTATCATTTCTTTAGTTTTTTGATCGATCACTTGGCGGTCTTTCGCGCTATCGATCACGTCTAATAATTCATCTTGGCTTTTAGGTTCGCCTTGAAATAGGTTACCTATTTTATCGAGCAAACCTTCTTTAGGCTGCTCGTTACTAGAATGATAATCTTCCGACATTAATTTTATTTACTCTTTTTCGCTTATATAAGGGTCACTATAACCTAACTCAATCATAAGTTCGGTTTCAATGCCTTCCATCACTTCTGCTTCTTCATCTTCTATATGGTCGTAACCTAAAAGATGTAGCGTGCCGTGAATCAGCATATGTGCCCAATGTGAAATTAACGGTTTTTGTTGTTCCGTCGCTTCCTGTTCTACTACTGCTTTACAGACTACCAGATCACCCAATAAAGGTAATGTGATCCCTGGTGGATTCTGAAAAGGAAAAGATAAGACATTTGTTGGTTTATCTTTTCCTCGATAATCAGCGTTTAATTGCTGACTTTCTTCGCAGTCTACAATACGAACCGTCAATTCAGCAAGGTCTCGTTTATGATCGCTTACTTTGATGATAGCCGCACTTACCCATTTTTCCAGTTGTGCTAGGTCGGGTAAGGCTTGCTGGTCTTCACTAGCAAGCTGTAAATCAACATATAATTCCATTAAGCGTTTCTCGCTTCGCTTTCTGCTATTTCCGCTTTTCTGTCAAAGGCATCATATGCTTTAACAATACGAGCAACAACTGGATGACGTACAACATCATCAGCTAGGAAGAAATTAAAGCTAATACCTTCATCAACTTCACCCAATACTTCAATAGCATGGCGTAAACCAGACTTCTGATGACGAGGTAAATCGATTTGAGTGATATCACCCGTAATAACAGCTGTTGAGTTAAAGCCAATACGTGTTAAGAACATTTTCATTTGCTCTGTTGTGGTATTTTGGCTTTCATCAAGAATTACAAAAGCATCATTTAATGTACGACCGCGCATGTAAGCAAGTGGCGCAATTTCAATAATGTTTTTTTCAATTAATTTTTCTACTTTCTCAAACCCAAGCATCTCAAATAACGCATCATAAAGTGGGCGGAGGTAAGGGTCTACTTTTTGCGATAAATCACCAGGTAGGAAGCCTAGTTTCTCACCCGCTTCAACGGCTGGTCGAGTCAATAAAATACGACGCACTTCTTGGCGCTCAAGTGCTTCAACGGCACAAGCAACTGCTAAGTAAGTTTTACCTGTACCTGCAGGGCCAACGCCAAAGCTGATATCACTACGTAAAATATTACTAACATATTTAGTTTGATTTTCACCACGAGGTTTAATTACACCACGTTTAGTCTTGATAGTAAGGCTTTTAAAACCAACTTCTTGAGATTCCACTTTCACTTCTAATAAGCGATGTTCGCTAATCAAGTTTTGTAACGCAAGGTGTACATCTTCGTCGGTTAGACGACCAATTTTTCCTTTTACTGGTTGCGTTTCAATGTACAGGTCATTAATTAACTCACTGCCAGCTTGTGCATAACGGTGCTCACCAACAATTTGAAAGTGTGCATCTTTGTAGATCACTTCAACACCTAAACGGCGTTCAATTTGTTTAATATTGTCGTCAAAAGAGCCGCATAAGACCGCTAAGCGATCTTTATCGGCAGGAACTAAATCAAGATGAATTGTGGTTAATTTTGTGCTCAAGTATAAAGACCTTATTTATGCTGGGATAAAAGTTTCAACGCCAAGTTTGTTTGTATTTTTATTTACAATGTCACTTGGACGAATCGATTCACGTAAGTTCATTTCAGACTCACCGCGTATAAACTTACCACGGATAGAGTTAGTATGGACTTCTGTGATTTCAACATCAACAAAACCACCGATAGAACGATGATCACCTTCAAAGTTTACGATGCGGTTATTTTCAGTACGGCCACATAACTCCATAATATTCTTACGAGATGGACCTTCGACTAAAATACGTTGTACAGAACCAACCATACGACGTCCAATTAATTGTGAATGTTGGTGAATACGATCTTGTAAAATCGCTAAACGTTTCTTTTTCGTCTCTAAATCTACATCATCGGGCATATCTGCAGCGGGCGTACCAGGACGTTGGCTGTAGATGAAACTGTAGCTTGTATCAAATCCAATATGGTTAATTAAATCCATCGTTTCTTGGAAATCTTGGTCAGTTTCATTTGGGAAACCAACGATGAAGTCAGAGCTAATCGTTAAGTTTGGACGTACCGCTTTTAATGCAGCAATTTTTTCTTTGTACTGCGCTACAGTATGACCACGTTTCATTAGGTTCAAGATGCGGTCTGCGCCGGCTTGTACAGGCAGATGTAAAAAATCAACTAACTCAGGTGTGTCACGATAAACATCGATAATCTCATCGGTAAAGTCGATTGGGTTACTTGTTGTGTAACGTAAGCGATCGATACCATCGATAGAGGCAACATAGCGTAATAACTCAGGGAAACTACATTCGTCTCCATCATGCATCTCACCGATGTAAGAGTTTACGTTTTGACCTAATAGATTAATTTCACGTACGCCTTGTTCAGCCAATTGTGCAACTTCTAATAAAATATCATCTAATGGGCGGCTAACTTCTTCACCTCGAGTGTAAGGTACAACACAGAACGTGCAGTACTTAGAGCAGCCTTCCATAATAGAAACAAAGGCCG
Source organism: Psychromonas sp. KJ10-5 (assembly GCF_055808325.1). Lineage (NCBI taxonomy): Bacteria > Pseudomonadati > Pseudomonadota > Gammaproteobacteria > Alteromonadales > Psychromonadaceae > Psychromonas > Psychromonas sp. KJ10-5. The sequence goes on from NZ_CM147864.1 coordinate 3,842,126, forward strand.
TTGCACCTTCCGCTTTTGGCTCAGGCATAGAGTCAAATTTTTCAATTTCAGGGAAGCTAACATCCACGACTGTGCCTTTGTTATCTTGCACTTCTTTGATCATTTTTGGTAAACGATGCAGTGTTTGTGGGCCAAATACAATATCCACATAAGGGGCACGGCGACGAATCGCTTTACCTTCTTGTGATGCAACACAACCACCGACACCAATCACGATGTTAGGATTTTTATCTTTTAGTTTTTTCCAACGGCCAAGCTGATGAAATACTTTTTCTTGTGCTTTTTCACGGATAGAACAAGTATTTAATAAAATTACGTCAGCATTTTCTGCTTCATCAACGGAAGTGTAACCGTTACTTGCATTTAAAAGGTCCGCCATTTTTGATGAATCGTACTCATTCATCTGACAACCCCATGTTTTAACGTGTAATTTCATGCTCATATCTATTGCCTATTATGCTGACTAAATTAGTGTGTTTCTTAAAACGAGGTCGCATTTTACGCACTTCAAAGCAATCATGCTACTGTTTGTTTGCTAGCATGGCGTTTATCGTAAATGTTGGGAAAAACTAATTTTTAAGCTATTAAAAAAACTAGGTTTTTTTACCCTAAATGACATCTTTTTACGTACAATCATAAATTCAAGAAAGTGACAGTTGAGGCATTGATGGTAAATACGAAAATAATAATTGTAGGTGGGGGGATGGTTGGTGCGCTATCAGCTCTATTACTCGCAAAACAGGGTAGTACTGTGCATCTAATTGAAAAATATACCTTTGTTATGCCTAACAACAATGATCCTGTGGATCTTCGCGTATCTGCCTTCAGCGCGCAAAGCAAACATTTACTTGAATTAGCCGGTGTTTGGAAAGATATTCCTAAAGAGCGCCTTTGTCCGTATAAAGGGTTGCAAACGTGGGAAAAAGGCAGCCAGAAACTGATTTTTTCTAGTGATGATATCGGTGCTGAACAATTGGGGTACATTGCTGAAAATAGGTGGATTCAAGCTGTATTATGGCAGGCATTACAAGGCATGCCTAACGTGCATATATATCAAGAAACGCAAGTTGCTAATGTTCAACAAGATCCCAAACAGGTTGTCGTTACCCTTCAAAACCACCAAGTTATTCAGGCTGAACTGTTATTAGCTTGTGACGGTGCCAATTCAGCAGTACGTAATCATTTACAGATGCCGATGACCAGTTGGGATTATCGCCATCACTGTCTATTAATTAATATCACCACTAACTGTGCTCAGCAGGATATAACATGGCAAGAGTTTAGAGAGACTGGTCCTTGTGCTTTTTTACCTTTAGCCGGTCACCATGCGAGTTTAGTTTGGTATCACAGCCCGCAAAAGATTAAGCATTTGCAAAGTCTTAACAATCTGCAGTTAAAGCAGGTCATTAAAGATGAATTTCCTATCTTAGACTTTGAGTTTGAAGTGGATGCAAAGGGGAGCTTTCCATTAACTCGTCGCCACGCTCAACATTATTATCAAGGCCGAGTTGCTTTGCTGGGAGACGCGGCACATACCATTAATCCGTTAGCGGGGCAGGGAGTTAACCTAGGTTTTAAAGATGTGCAATGTCTAGTGGCATTATTAACTGAATGCAGTGATTTAGGCATACCCGAAATATTAAAGCGTTATCAATGTAAACGAAAACCTGCGAACTTATTAATGCAAACTGGCATGGATATTTTTTATAAAGTGAGTAAATCCGAATCGAATTTGATGCGTGTACTACGTAAAAGTTTTCTAGGTGCCGCTCAGCAATCTGGACAGTTGAAAACACGGGTTATGCGCTATGCAATGGGGATTAATTAGACTCAAATAGAAACTTAAAAATCTTCTAGGCTAATGAGGTTAACCTAGAAGATTGAGAGGAGTTTATTGTTTTAATTTAGAAAGAAGTACGGCGATAATCACGGTATTGTGGTAGCCAGAAATTAGCCTGTAAACGGCGGTGCATATTCTCGTTAGTCACCGGTAATGCTAGGTTATCTTCTATTGCTTGTAGCGCAACGGCACAGGCAATTTTCTCACTGATTTTTTGAATTGCTTTTAATGGTGGTAATAAAGCGCCAGGTGCTTTTTCATATTCCATTGAAGCGTCAGCTAATGCTTGGCTTGCTACCATTAACATATTGTCACTAATACCTGTAGCACGTGCAGCTAATACACCTAAGCCAATCCCTGGGAAAATGTAACTGTTGTTACATTGTGACACTTCAAAAGACTGTTCGTTGTACACAGTGTTCGGGAAAGGGCTACCTGTTGCAATAATTGCTTTGCCTTTACTCCAGTTAGTGATCTCTTGTGGTGTCGCTTCAACGCGAGACGTTGGGTTAGAGAGCGGTAATACAATTGGGTTTTCAGTATTTTCACACAGGGCTTCTACCACACTCTGCGTAAATAGGCCTTTCTGACCACTTACACCAAATAATACAGTGATTTTAGCTTGTTTCACGACCTGCTCTAGACCTAGTTTCTGACTCTTATCCCAGTTTTCAATATCAGTTTCTTTTTGGACAAGTGGCACTTGGAAAGGTTGTAGCTCAGTCATGTTATCTGTTAATAAACCATAACGGTCAACCATAAATACTTGTTTACGTGCTTGCTCTTCAGTTAAACCTTCACGCTGCATTTGACGGATAATATGCTCTGCGATACCACAACCAGCCGAACCAGCACCTAAAAAGGCGATATTTTGTTCGCTTAGCTTTTGCCCTTTATTCAAACAAGCAGCGATTAATGTGCCTACTGATACAGCTGCCGTTCCTTGAATATCATCATTGAAACAACATAGTTGATCGCGATATTTGTTTAATAGTGGTGTTGCATTGGTTTGTGCAAAATCTTCAAATTGTAATAATACTTCTGGCCAACGACGTTTCACGGCTTGAATAAATAGGTCAACAAATTCGTTGTACTCTTCACCATTGATACGTGGGTTACGCCACCCCATGTACATTGGATCTTCAAGTAATTGTGTATTATTAGTACCTACATCTAATAAAATAGGTAAACAGTGAGCAGGGCTGATACCACCGCAAGCTGTGTATAATGCTAATTTACCAATAGGGATGCCCATACCACCGATCCCTTGGTCGCCTAATCCTAAAATGCGCTCACCATCAGTTACTACAATGACTTTTACATTTTGCTTAGTTGCATTTTGTAGCATGTCATCAATTTTATGACGCTCAGGGTAAGAGATAAATAAACCACGTTTGCGGCGGTAGATTTTAGAAAACTTTTCACAAGCTTGACCTACTGTTGGGGTGTAAATCAATGGCATCACTTCTTCGATATGTTGCTCGATTAGGTGATGAAATAACGTTTCATTAGTATCTTGAATATTACGTAAGTAAATATGTTTATCTAAATCACTAGAGAAAGATGATAACTGTTGATAAGCACGTAAAGATTGCTCTTCAATGGTTTCAATGGTGTGTGGTAATAACCCGGTTAAATTAAAGTTATCACGTTCTTCAGATGAGAAAGCGCTTCCTTTATTCAGTAGCGGTGCTTCTAGCAGAGCTGGACCAGCAAAGGGGATATATAAAGGACGTTTATTTGGCATAATAAATTCTTCTCAGTAGACAAAAGCGTAAGGCGAAATGCTATTTAAGTGCATTATGTGAAAGTTGTGTGGATCTTATAAAAATATTGTTACTTGATCATTAAATAACTTCATTTTTTGTTAGATTAATGCAAGTTTATCTTTTTTGAAGTGATCTTTTAAATAATCTATCAATAATCTTAACTTTTTCGAGTCTGCTCCGCCTGGTGGGAACACCGCATAGACATCAATATCATTTAATTGATAATCAGCGAGTACTTGCACTAAGCTCCCTTGTTTTAATTTTGGCTGGGCGTCATAGAGAGGGATACGACCAATACCATGCCCGCCTTCTACAAAGGCAGTTCGTGCCGCAGCATTATTAGTACTTATTTTCCCGGTTAACTTTACTGTATAGGATCTTTTACCTTTTTTTAGGGTAACAGAGTGTCCTGCTAATTGATAAATAACCCATTGATGGGACGCTAATTGTGCTGGTGTGCTAGGCTGACCGTATTTGGTCAAATAATCAGGAGAAGCATATAAATGCGTAGTTAGGCTAGATAGCTTGGTTGCCTGCAACCCTGAATCTGTTAATGCAGCACCTCGAATAGCAATATCAAAGCCTTCTCTAATAATATTAACCACTTCATCACTTAGGTTGACTTCTAATTGTATGCTTGGGTAGTGCTGAGCAAAAGCATTTAAGGCAGGCACAATCGCATGTAAACCGACACTCATAGGACAACTAATTTTGATGAGTCCTGTTGGGTTTTCTTTTAAGTTTTCGATCTGTTGATTGGCTGCTAATGCGGCGTCAACAATCACTTTACAACGTTGATAATATTGTTCACCAGCCTCTGTTAAGGCGATACTTCGCGTTGAACGATTAAGTAATTTTATGCCTAATTGTGTTTCTAGTTTTTTAAGGTGATAACTCACCACAGCACGTGATAGCTTTAAATGCTTAGCCGCTGCGCTAAAGTTGCCTTGCTCAATCACTTGGGCAAACACAACCATACTTTTTAACTGTTCAAATGAGAGTTCCATAAACCTACGACGCGAATAATGACATGTAATAAGCTCTATTGTATCAATTTTTAATACAATGATGTTGATAAAGTATGCATTGTTCAGTTTTGGTGTGAGTCTATAATGAATTCAATCGCTACCGATATCGATCACTTAATCAGTATTACTAGCAATTAAATACATTTAAAATGAGGTTATTATCATGAGCAAGAAAATTTTAATGGTTATCACATCGCATGATCAACTAGGCGACACAGGCAAAAAAACTGGTTTCTGGATTGAAGAATTTGCAGCACCTTATTACGTATTTAAAGATGCTGGTTTAGACATTACATTAGCATCGCCTTTAGGTGGTCAACCACCGATTGACCCATCAAGCGAATTAGATGATTTTGTTACAGATGCCACTAAACGTTTCGATAAAGATCAAGAAACAAAACAACACTTAGCTAATACAGTGGCGCTGTCTTCAGTTAATCAAGCTGATTTTGATGCAGTATTCTATCCTGGTGGTCACGGACCTTTATGGGATTTAGCTACAGATGCTAATTCAATTGCCTTAATTGAGTCGTTCTTAGGTGCAAATAAACCTGTCGGTGCAGTATGCCATGCAAGTGCTGTATTATTAGATGTAAAAGACAGTGCAGGTGAGTTTGCAGTTAAAGGCAAAGCGATTGCAGGTTTCACAAACACTGAAGAAGAAGCTGTTCAACTAACTGATATTGTGCCTTTCTTAGTAGAAGATGAACTCATTAAACGTGGTGCAGATTACCAAAAAGCCGATGATTGGAGTGCTTTTGCCGTGCAAGATGGTTTAATTATCTCTGGTCAAAACCCTGCTAGTTCAGAGCTGGTGGCTGAAAAATTATTAGCACAACTAGACGCTTAATCTATCGCTACACTTGTTGACCGCAATGAATGTTATTCATTGCGGTTTTTAAGGATAAATCAATTATCGCTACTGACAGTTACACTTAACTCACCACTACCATCATCACAGACAAAGAAGTTAATAGGCTGACAACAGACTTGGCAATCTTCTATATATTCTTGGTCAGTATCAGAAGGGTCTAATAAGATCACTATACTCTCACCGCAATAAGGACAGTAGATATTTTCTTCTTGAAGGAATGCCATCTTGTGTTTCTCCTCTGAATACTTATTTCATTTAATAATAATGTAACTTATCTTTTTGTTTTAATATCAAGTTGCTTTTATAGTAATACCAATCTAATTGATTAATGGATCTGTTTTATTTATTACATTAAGTCGTTTTTGTAACGAAAATTTAGGGGACTTATTTAATCTAATGGAATGAGTATAGTGACTGACGAATCATGAATACTTCAATGAACCTTAATAAGGAAAAGTAGGCGATGAATATTGCGATATACATATATGACAATGCAGAGGTGCTTGATTTCTCTGGACCATTTGAAGTGTTGAGCACTGCGAAACGATTGGCTAATAAAGATTGGGATATTTTTTTAGTTTCTGAAATGTCGAATCTGGTGCAAGCGCGGGGTGGTTTCCCTGTGAAAGCGCATTATTCATTTGTAGATCACCCAAGTATTGATCTACTTATTGTAGTTGGCGGTGTACATACTGAAGAAATGCAAAAGACGAAGGTCATCAACTGGATTACCGATGTGGCAGCTCAATCATCAAAGGTATTATCTGTTTGTACTGGCGCATTTTTGTTAGCAGAAGCGGGTTTATTAGATGGTTTGAAAGTAACAACGCATTGGGAAGATATTGAAGACTTAAGAAAGACTTATCCTTTATTACAGGTGATCAGTGGTCAACGTTGGGTCGCGCAAGATAAATATATCACTTCGGGAGGGATATCCGCTGGTATTGATATGAGTTTACAGTTAGTGTCTGAATTGGATTCTTTGTCTTTAGCTGAAAAGACTGCTAAGCAAATGGAATACCACTGGCAAAAAACACCACTTAATACTTAGTAGTATTTGATATTAAAAAGGCCTACAGATGGATATTGTAAATTATCTACCCGAACTATTGTCTGTCACTGTGATTGCTATTTTTATGGCAATCAGTCCTGGTGCTGACTTTGTGATGATCACTCGTAATAGTCTATTTCATGGCAGGCAAAGTGGCCTTTATTCTGCACTGGGCATAGGGTTAGCGATCTGGATACATGTTGCTTACTCTATTGCAGGCTTGGCCATAATCATCTCTAAATCTATTCTGTTATTTTCATTAATAAAATATCTTGGTGCGGCTTATCTCATCTATATTGGTTATAAAACCTTGACTGCTAAAAGTAAACTCAATGACATGCAACAAACGGATAGCGAGCCATTATCTAACTTTGCTGCGTTAAAGTTAGGTTTTATTACTAATGCTTTAAATCCGAAAACTACTTTGTTCTTCTTAAGCTTATTTACACAGGTGGTCAACCCCTCTACGCCTGTATCGATACAAATACTATATGGGCTGATTATTTGTTTGGCACATATTGCTTGGTTTTCAATGGTCTCTATGTTTTTTAGCCACCCTGCATTAGTGAGTAAATTTAATATTCACAAACAAAAAATAGAAAAGGTTGTAGGTAGTGTATTAATTGGTTTTGGTATAAAGGTTGCTGTAACAACTAACAACTAACAACTAACAACTAACAACTAACAACTAACAACTAACAACTAACAACTAACAACTAACAACTAACAACAAGCAAAGTCGAAAAACATTGATAAGCGGATAGTAGTCTACCCAAGCATGTTTAAGGGCTATTACTGGGATACCCATAGATATTGTTTTTCTATTATGCATTTATGCATTCTTTTCATATCTAATTTTTAACAAAAACAGGAAATTTACCTTTGTTTTCTTGATCAATTTGACAAACAATATAAACCAAAATAAATAATGTTTGCTTCCAATAATAGCATTGTATTGTTACCAACTCTTACTATTCTGTTTCATTCTTGTTGTTAGTCAAATACCTTAATCTTTGCTTCTTTATTAACATAATGATCATATAACAAGCTTAACCTTTTAGGTTTTCTCGAATATGTAATCATCTAAGAGCCTTTCTTAATATTCTGATTTTAAATGAAAAAACAGTTATTTTTCTTAATATCTCTACTAAGTTACCTTGCTTTTATATGGTTATTTTAAAGTGAATTTTTTGTTAAAGTATATTTACTTAGCCTGCTAACTAATGTTAAGGTGCGCGTTTTTGGTTAGCCTGCTAACTATTATTTGGAGGCCTTAATGGATAAACAAGTACCTTTTCATGAAACGCTCAACTTAACCTTGATCGGTAATATGGGGCGGGTAAACCGTTTATGCCGTGAAGCTGTGACTCATGCGGTTGAACCCTTAGGCCTGACACAATCGCGTTGGACGACTTTGATGCATATAAAAATGTTATCGGAAGGTGTGACGCAGTTAGAGATTGCGCATAGTTTATCTATCGAAATGCCATCTTTGACTCGAACATTAAAACAGTTGGAAGAACAGTCATTAATTATTCGACGTATCGATGAGCAAGATAAACGCAGCAAAAAGATTTATTTTACTGAACAAGGACGGGAAATATTAAGCACTCTGCAAGCGGAAATCGATGAAATAACACAAAAAATTTATAGTGGGTTAAATCTGCAACAGCTTGATGCAATGGCCCATACTTTAATTAAACTAGAGCAAAATGCACAAACATGTATTAAACAGCAAATGCAAAAGAAAGGCTAAGAAATGACACCAGAAGAAAAATTTACACATTACGTTAGATATTCAGTGATTGGGTTTATCTGCGTGTTTATCTATTACTTGATTGCTGATGTGTTTTTACCTGTAACGCCACAGGCGCGTGTATATCATTCAGTGGTACAAATCTCTCCACAGATTAGTGGCAGAATTGTCAATGTAGCTGTTAATGATAACCAAACAGTCAAAGCAGGGGATCTGCTGTTTGAGATTGATCCTGGGCCTTATCAGTTAGCATTACAACAAGCACAATTAACATTGGCAGATGCACGCCTTCAGAACAAACGTTTTGATAGCAATATAAAAGCAATACAGGCTCAAATTGCTGCATCTAAGGCTACGCTTCATGAGAAAAAGTTATTAAAAGAGAGAGGCGAAAAGCTATTTAAACAGAAAACAGTTTCTCAGCAAGATTTAGAAAGTCTGCTTGCTAATTATGAAGTTAGTAAGGCCAATCAAGCTGCCTTAGAGGCACAGTTATCAGAAGCAATATTAGCTCGTGGTGATAAAGGGGAAGATAACCTAGCGATTCGTCATGCTGTTAACCAAGTGTCACAGGCAGAACTTAATTTATCTTACACCAAAGTAAGGGCGTTAAGTGATGGGGTAGTAACTAACTTACAATTATTAGATGGCTCCTATGCCACAGCAGGGAAACCATTATTAGCAGTGGTCTCTAAAAAAGCAGATTTAGTGGCAGATTTCAGAGAAAAATCGTTGATGAATATGCATAAAGATAGCTTAGCAAGAGTGGTGTTTGATAGTCGCCCTGGTGAAGTTTATCAAGCTAAAATAAGCAGTTTTGAAGCAGGTGTGAGCAGTGGTCAATTAAGTGCAAATGGTTTATTGAGCACAACAGAAACTAGTACGCGTTGGGTGCGAGATGCACAGCGTCAGCGCCTTCATTTTACTGTGCTCGGTGATACTCAATTTCTCTCCTTAATGCCAAGTGGAGCACGTGCAACGGTGCAATTATTACCTGATAACATTATTGGACAATGGTTTGGGGCGTTGCAAATTCGCTTGATTAGTTGGTTGCATTACATCTATTAAGGGAGGCGTTATGACACAAATAACTAAAGCAAAGCCACCAGAATTGGATGAAAATGGGTTACGTCAAGCATTAAGGGTTGCTGGTGGTTGTACTCTTGGCTTTACTATTTGTAAGTTACTGGAATGGCCCTACGGTATCTTTTTTACGGTTTACCCAATGTTGATACTAGGTTTGGTCCCGACCATAAGTAAAAGTGTAATCGGGCAGTTTTTTGGCTCAGCTTTATACTGTGCTTTTGTTGTATTAGTATTGCAGGGCTACTTTTCTCATTTACCTGTAGTCATGACCGGACTCACTTTTTTAAGTTTTTGTGTATTGTTTTTTGTAATGAGCAATGGCCGCGCTTTTTTATTTGGTGCCTTAGGCGTAGTTAGCCTGTCGATTCAATTACATTATTCTAGCTATATTGATCAAACAAGCAGCATATATCCATTAATTGTCAGCAATATAACTGCAATTACATTAACAGTAATGATTGGATTGTTAATGCATTTCATTTTTCCTGATGTAAGTCCTCGTACCGCGAGGAGTTTACCGAGTAAAAGCAAAGAGAGTATTCGTCACGAAGTATTGTTATGTGCAAGTGTGGCAACATTATCATTTGTTGCTTTCCAAGTGATTGATTTAAATGATTCTATTTCTGCGCAAGCGTCAACGGTTTTAATTCTGTTTTCTCTGTGTTGGAAAGCGGTTGGCACCGCAAGTTGGCGTAGAGCACTAGGGACTTTTATTGGTTGTAATATCGCCTTAGTATCACAATTACTTTTATATAATCACGCTGATGTTTTATTATTTTCTGTTTTTATATTATGGTTGTTGTCTTTTATCTTTGCTCGTTTTCATATTTTAGGAGGCGGGGCACCAGGCATAGGCTTTGGTGTGTTAACGACTTTTGGTATTTTATTTGGTCAGTATCTAGGGCCAGACAAGACATTTTTTTATAGCACTCTATATCGTTTCAGCTCTGTTTCAGTGGCTATCGTTGTGAGTTTAAGTGCTGTTTATATTATGCATCTTATCTTGAATCGTTTTAGCGTTACACGCCACCACACCTATCTATAATTTCAGGGACAGATCATGAGTATTAATTTATTTTTTATCATGGCGACAGTGTTGAACTATATTGAGTACAAACCATGAAAAACATTATCATTATTCTCATCTTTCTTGCTTTTGGCTTATACCAATGGATAAGCAATAAGAGTAAAAATAATACCAATGTAGTGCAGAAAAAAGAGACACCTGCACTGTCCATCAAGCGTGATGTAAGTGAAGATATTCAAGCTGCTTACCAAGCTAAAAAGCGCGAAATACAAGTAACAGGAAGCGGTGTTGTTGTTAAGTTATTAAAAGATGACAACCAAGGATCTCGTCATCAAAAGTTCATTCTACGACTAACCTCTGGCCAAACTATTTTATTTGCTCATAATATCGATTTAGCACCGCGTATTAATAATATTGCTCGTGGTGACCGTATTGAGTTTTATGGACAATATGAATGGAATGCGCAAGGAGGCGTTGTGCATTGGACACATAAAGATCCGAAAGGTAAACATCTAGCAGGTTGGTTAAAGCATAAAGGTGAAATATATCAGTAAAGATCGCGGTGTTTACCTTATTAGTTCTCAGGTAAAATAGTCTTTAATGTTATTTTAGGAGGCAAAATGTCGAGTATTTCTGGTAGCTGTTTATGCGGGAAAGTTTATTTTGAAAGTGAAAATGACTTTAATGATTTTCATTTATGTCATTGTGTTCAATGTCAAAAAGTAACTGGTTCAGCACATGCTGCAAATATTTTTACTCAACCTAACAATATTAAATGGCTTAGTGGCGAAAGCTTAGTTAAGCGCTTTGATGTGCCTGGTCGAGCAATCTCAACAGCTTTTTGTGGGGAATGTGGCGCCCCAGTACCTTACCTTTCCCGTAATCAAAAGGATTTAATCATTCCCGTTGGTTGTCTTAATGGTGTCCCTAACATTTCTCCACAGGACAATATTTTTTGCTCAGAAAAGGCCGCCTGGTATGATCAAGGTATTATTGCTAAGTCTTTCGATAAATTTCCTGACTAAATATCCTCAGTTCTGGATAAGCAAAATGATACGACACCATTCTTTTTACGGGTTTTTGCGTTAAATGATTTCTCAATAATCCGTCATTACTTCAATGATTTACCTTGAACTAGGCAAAACTAACGGCGCCGTATCGTCATAAAATATAATATTGTGATTTTAAATATAATTCCGCTTCCATTAACCAGAATCTAGGTTAAATAAGCTGCATTTTAGCGGCTTTTATACCCGCTGTTTTCCTACAATAAATACTAATACTGTAGTCAATTTTCCTTAGCTGGAAATTTCAATTAAATAGAAATGATAACTATTATTAAATGGTTGAGTTTTTCTTTTTTATTGTTGATAATGATTCTTATTACTTTTATTGTTGATTAAGTGAGGGCGCCATGCAAAGCTGGGAAAATTTAACCAAAAGAGCTAATAAAGCTTATTCAAGCAATGAATTCTCTGATGCAGTTATTTTGAATCAACAAGCGCTAAACACCTTAGAAACCATTTTTCATGACAATTTTCCGCTTGATGCGGAATCTTATATTTCAGCTGCTGCCGTCAGTTTTTTGAATCTTGCTGATGCCTATAGCGCATTGGAAAACCTATTATTAGCAAACAGCCAATATGAGAACGGTATTAACTTTCTACAGGCGGTGTTGACACGCGCCGATGTTGATGGCCGACATTATTGTTTAGTCATGCATGCCATCACCCGAATTCGTTGTGAATGGGAGATGTTTAATGAAAAACAAGCTAAGCAATCACCTGACGATGAACCACAATCATTCAGTACATTTATTGGTTATGGGACTTATTCTAAAAAAGTCATCCACCATTAACTCTCTGCCTCTATAGAGGTCTTTTATGTTTACCAGAAAGGAAGTAAAGATGAAAAAAATATTAAAAAGCTCAACGGTGTTAAGTGCACTAATGGCGGTTAGCCAAGTTGCACAAGCTCACCCGGGACATGACCATTCTCATTGGGCGAGTAATTCCATTCATTTATTAACAGTATTTGCTGTTGCTGCAGTGGCTGTTGTTGGCATTGTGTATAAAAAAAATCGTGATAAAAACAGCGCAAAAAAAGGAGAGCAAGTATGATTCATCGTCTTATTAAATCGATCGATACAGCAGTTAACTTTAAAACAGTAAAAGCACACTGTGATATTCCATGTAAGATTTATGACCCATCTACAGCGCAGCTTGCTGCATTAAGCTGTGTACGTTTGATGGATTTAATCAAAGAAGTAGAGGATAAAGGTACGTTAGGTGTTACAGATTACGCACAAGTCGCACGTCTAGTTACTGAGAAAGAGTCTGCAAGTACTGAAGTGAAAGAAGCAGTACGTATCATTTGGGGGGATTACTTTAAAGCACCACAGTTTGAGCAACTACCTAATGCCCACCAATTGACTCATAGTATTATGCTACAAGCTTCGAAATGTAAGCAAAGTATTGCGCGACAAGAAGGTGAGAAACTTGTTGAATTAGTTAATGAATTTGCTGCTGCATTTTGGCTGACAAAAGGTGTGAAAACTTACACAGCTGCTTGTCCTTACCCACCAGCACTGGATGTTGTTTACCCTGATCTTAAGGCCTAAACGTGTTTATTTTAATTAAGTTAGGTTGATAATGCTAAGCGTGGTTAAGATACAAGGTATGAGCATGGCTCCTCGACTTAAGGATGGAGACTATGTGGTAATTAATCGTTTCTATCCTCGGATAAAAGTCGGTCACCTTGTGGTTGTTAACCACGCCACTTATCACCATATGATTAAACGAGTGCAAAAAATCAATAGCAATGGGTCGCTGTGGTTAACTGGTGAGAATGAAACCAGTGTTCAACCTGAAGTAATGGGGTGGATTCCGGAGGCTCGTATTTTGGGTAAAGTTATTTTTTGTATTCGTGCTAAATCGGCATCGTGAGTTATTGTTTTTTATTCTTTTAATATAGTGCTTTATTTAAATCATAAAAGCCTATTCCATTTTCAATAAACTCTTTTTCATACATCTATTTAGTAGTACTATTATGTTCATCAAAATTAAGTCAATAAAAATATTTTTTTAGTGTTGAGTGTGGATCATATTCACGAATCATTTGCGATCTAAGTGTAATAAATTTCATCTTTAGATTGCTCATAGAAATGTAATCAATCACAATGCACGCCTGTTGGCTCTAAGGTAATAATGGGTCATAGTATGCTTCGACTCAAACGTCGACTTTCTCTACTTAACTATAAATGGATGACATAGTGAAAAAGAAATTAACAACGTTATTAATATCAGGGACTTTGATGGCAACACCTACGTTGGCTGCTTCTGCTCAAGAAAAACTAACGGTTTATACTTACAGCTCTTTTGCTTCTGAATGGGGGCCTGGGCCTAAAATTGAAGCCTCTTTTGAAAAGTTTTGTAACTGTGACCTGGAGTTTATTGCCTTAGATGATGGTGTCACAATCCTCAATCGTTTGCGCTTAGAAGGTAAAAGTAGCGAAGCAGATATTTTATTAGGGTTAGACGATAGTTTAATGGCTACCGCTAAAAAAAGTAATTTACTGGCTAAGCATAATATTGACTTGGGACGAGTGAATGTAGAAGACGGCTGGAAAGATGATACGTTTGTGCCTTTCGATTATGGCTATTTTGCCTTTATTTACAACAGTGAAAAATTAAAAAATCCTCCTAAAAGCATGAAAGAGTTAGTGGAAGAACGCGATGATCTTAAAATTATTTATCAAGATCCACGTACTTCAACGCCTGGATTGGGTTTTATGCTGTGGCTGAAGACTATTTATGGTGAAAAAGCACCAGAGGCTTGGAAAAAGCTAGCTGCTAAAACGGTAACCGTGACAAAAGGCTGGTCTGAGTCATACAGCATGTTTTTAAAAGGTGAAGCTGATATGGTGCTGTCTTATACCACATCACCTGCGTACCATATTATTGCTGAAGGTAAGCAACAATATGTAGCTGCTAGTTTTAGTGAAGGTCATTATCGTCAAGTGGAAGTCGCTGCCATTGTGAAAAATACAAAACACAAAAAATTGGCGACAACTTTTATGAGTTTTATGTTGAGTGATGCCTTCCAATCTGAAATTGCAACAGGAAACTGGATGTACCCTGTCACTAACGTACTTTTACCTACTGAGTTCGAGCAGTTAACATTGCCAGTTAAAATGTTAACTTGCGATAGTGAGCAAGTAGATAAATATCGTAAAGCATGGACAAGAGAGTGGTTAACGTCTTTAACCGAATAAGCGGTTAGCTAAGGTCATCGAGTGATACTGAAACAGATTAAAAAGGTTCAAATACCTGGGTTGTTACTCTCTTTTGGCATTTTTTTGTTTGTGTCGATGGCCGTCGGTACTTTATTAACACATTCATCTGACCTAGATCTCGCTATGATCTGGTCAGATAGCTATTACAGGCACATCACTAAATTTAGCTTTTATCAGGCATTTCTATCTACTCTGTTAAGCGTAGTGTTAGCGATACCCATAAGTCATACTCTCTCAAGACGAACATTTTTGGGGAAAAACTTTTTACTGAAGCTACTAGCGACAACTTTAGT
This sequence comes from Psychromonas sp. KJ10-5, assembly GCF_055808325.1. Lineage (NCBI taxonomy): Bacteria > Pseudomonadati > Pseudomonadota > Gammaproteobacteria > Alteromonadales > Psychromonadaceae > Psychromonas > Psychromonas sp. KJ10-5. The sequence goes on from NZ_CM147864.1 coordinate 3,857,144, forward strand.
GTTACCTGTGCTTGTTGCTGTATTTGGTATTCTTGCCATTTACGGCAACAGCGGTTTATTAGCCAACGTGTTTGCGTATTTTGAAATAAACCTACCTTTTTCTATCTTTGGTTTGAATGGTATTTTATTAGCACATGTTTTCTTTAATTTACCCTTTGCCTGTCGTCTCTTCTTACAAGGCTTAAACTCTATCCCCGAGAAACAACATCAACTGGCTAGTCATTTAGGCTTAAAACATTGGAATAAATTTCGCTTAGTCGAGTGGCCTTACATTGCAGGGCAAATTCCCCATGCCGCCGGTTTAATCTTTATGCTTTGTTTTACCAGCTTTGCGACGGTTATGACACTCGGTGGCGGGCCTAAATCAACCACTATCGAGTTGGCTATCTATCAAGCGATAAAATTTGATTTTGATTTACAAGCAGGAGCTTTATTGGCGCTATGGCAAATCTGTTTATGTGCGATATTAGCGATATTTATTCAAAAGATTTCTCGCTCTGCATTATTGAGTACCAACTTTCAAGGCACAACCAATACGTTTCCTCATGATACTTTTTTATCTAAGTGCTGGGATATGTTTTGGATTGTATTTATTGCACTATTAGTTGTCCCCCCTTTAGCCATGGTACTTATCTCAGGTATTAACCCCAAAATTTGGGGCGTCATTGCAGATCTAGGGTTTTGGCTTGCCTTAAAGAATTCAATTATGATTGCTATTTTTGCTGGTTTGATTGCAGTTGTTTTTGCTTTTTTTATTCTTTTAGCAAGTCGTCAATGGCGTTTAGTTGGGCTGAATAACCGAGCAGATAAAATAGAGATGTTAGCCACTATTATCTTGGTGACTCCGGGGCTAGTGATTAGTACTGGTTTGTTTTTACTGTTACGCGAATTCTCTAGCTTTTCTTCCCTGTCTTTGTATATTGTTATTGCTGTGAACGCATTGATGGCTTTGCCTTTCACGCTTAAAAGTTTAGCGGTCCCTATGTTACAAAATGCTCAGAAGTACGAACTTTTATGCCGTAGCTTAGGTATTTTTTCGTTGTACCGTATTTACTGGGTGGAATGGAAATCACTAAAACGTCCCATCTTGCAGGCTATGTCTTTGAGCTTTGTATTATCTATCGGCGATTTAAGTGCGATTGCGTTATTTGGTAGTCATTCTTTCAGTACATTGCCCTTGTATTTATTTCAGCTTCTGGGGAGTTATCAGTTAGACTCTGCTGCTGTCGTTTCATTGGTTTTATTAATATTAAGTGTGGGGACCTTTATAGTGATTGAAAGTCTATTTAAAGAGGCAACACCCCAGACAAAAAGAGCAAAGCATGATTGAGTTTTCACAAGTCTATTATCACTATCAGCAACAAAACTTTACGTTTGATCTGAATATTAAAGAGGCCAGCATCGTCGCTATTTTAGGGCCCAGTGGTGCAGGTAAAAGTACTTTACTCAATTTATTAACTGGCTTCATTGATCCTGTTAAAGGGGATATAGCGATTAATGGAAAATCAATATTACAGCGTGCTCCGCATCAGCGACCATTGTCTATTCTATTCCAAAATAATAACCTGTTTAGTCACTTATCAGCCTACGATAATATTGGTTTAGGGCTACACCCAGGGTTAAAACTCAATGAACAACATCAGAAACGTTTGCAAACTGCTGCGCTACAGGTCGGAGTTGAGGATTTATTAGAACGTTTTCCTGCGCAGTTATCCGGTGGAGAGCAGCAGCGTGTAGCGCTTGCTCGCTGTTTTGCTCAACATAAACCTATTTTATTATTGGATGAACCTTTTTCGGCATTAGATCCCATTTTACGTGTGTCAATGTTAGAGCATGTAAAATCGTTAGCCGAATCTGAAGGTGTCACTATATTAATGGTGACACATCATATTGATGATGCACGAGCTATTGCATCGGACTTTATTTTTGTAGATCAAGGCAAAGCATTAAACGTTGAAAAGATAGCAAACTTAAATACCAGCCATCAAAACATCAGTCTTGCTAGCTTTTTGAGTGCAGAGGTCAATCAATAAATCATGTTCGGCTTTATCGACGGAGTATTATCTTTCTTGCTATTAATTCTACGCCAGCTTGGTAACGTTTAGCTGATGCATTCAGTGCTAATGCTAATGCACTGTCTGCAATTAACTCAAATTGTTGAGGTAATGAGTTAATTTTAATAGGTAAGAAGTCGAGTAATCGGTTATCACCAAAAGTCCCTAGTTTCAGCTTATCCATTAGTGTTGGTTGTTCAATTAACACATCCAAAATACCTTCCAATAAAGTATAAGAAGTCACAATAATTGCATCTGGCAATTTATTTTCTGCCATCCATGTACTTAAAATAGCTTTGCCTGACTCACTATTAAAGTTATCACCATAACCACTAACAGCTATTAAACCTCGCTCTTTTACTTGTGCTTCAAAACCGGCATGACGTTGTCGAGAAATATTAAGGTTAGGTAATGCCCCAATTAAACCAATTGTTTTTACATCTTTTGAAATTAAAGAAGCGGTTAACTCATAAGCGCCATCAAAGTCTTCGCTGATCACACATCCAAAATGCTCATCATCTAAAGCTCGGTCAATGGCGATGATTGGAGTGCCTTGTTGTTGAATAGGAAGATAGTAATCACTGCTATTGGCTAATGAACTAGCCACAAATAACGCATCGATACGACGGCTTAGTAATGCCTTTACCAAGTTCTTTTCAGTCTCTGGATCGTCGTCGGAACAGCCAATGAGAATTTGGTATCCAGCTTTACGGGAGTTATATTCTAATAGTTTTGCGAGCTTGGTATAACTGCTGTTTTCAAGATCTGGAATAATTAAACCAAAGGAGCGACTGCTGCCTGCGCGTAAAGAAGAGGCTGCATGATCTGGGCTATAGTTATGTTCATTAACTACAGTCATGACTTTTAATTGGGTCTTTTCACTGATTCGATACTGCTTTGCTTTACCGTTAATGACATAACTGGCAGTGGTTTTTGAAACACCTGCTAGTTTTGCAATTTTATCTAATGTCATTGTGAAGATCCTTAATTTTGTCGGTAAGATCATATTTATGACGATCTTTTTTATTAACTGGTTGCATTATACGCTGAATCGATTCAGTATAAAAGCTGAAACGATTCAGTTGTGTTTTTAACTTTTTAAAAGAGCGATTTTATAACGTGTTTTTAGCTGGTTAATTAACTTAACTGAATTTTTTTACACTATTTGCTGAATCGATTCAGTTAGGCGAAAGTGTAATGGTTAATTTTATAAATAAAAAGTGAGAGGTTCAGGTTGATGCTGAAACTAACCAATAACGACATTACCATGGCGCAGGTTGCTAAGGATAAAATAGCTGCTATTAAAGCGATTGCAAAGCAGATGAATAACCGAGATTTAGTTACTGCGGACTATGTGGACGGTATGCTAAATCGAGAGTTACAAAACTCAACATTCTTAGGTAACGGTATTGCCATCCCACATGGCACAACCGATACCCGATCTTTAGTTAATCAAACTGGCGTAGTAATTCATCACTTCCCCAATGGAGTTAATTGGGGAGATAACAACTTAGTTTATGTAGCGATTGGTATCGCTGCTAAATCCGATGAACATTTAGATATCTTGAAGCAGTTAACCAAGGTGTTATCCGTTGATGGGGTAGAAGAGAAACTAAAAGCTGCAACCAATAAAGAAGACATTATTTCGTTATTAAATGGTGACGTGCAATTTGAGGCTGATTTCAATCAACAGCTTATTCAATTAAATTTTCCAGCGACAGACATAATCGAAATAACTGCGGTTGCTGGTGGTTTATTAAAAAAACAAGGTGCTGTGGATAACCAGTTTGTTGCAGAGTTAGTCGTTAAAGAACCAACTCATTTGGGCAACGGCTTATGGCTTGTTAGCGAGAATAAAGCCGTTAAACGTTCTGCGATGGCTTTTGTGACAACGAATGAACTGTGTAATGTAAATGGTAAAGAAGTGAAAGGTTTGATTGCTATTGCGGCATGCAACCAAGCACATCATGCTTTTTTAAAGGCGCTAAGCACTTGTATTTTTGAACAACAACAAGCGCAGTTGTTAGCTAGTTCTCCAGATAAATTAATCGAATATTTTACTGTAAATGAGCACGTTGAAACCACAACTGATGGAGCATTGAGCGACACATTTAAGATCAATAATACTCATGGGTTACATGCTCGTCCAAGTGCAATGTTAGTGGCTACAGCTAAATTATTTAACGCCAATATTATGGTTAAAAACCTAGATGGTGAGCCAAAATCAGTTAACGCTAAAAGCTTGATGAAGGTCATTGGACTAGGCGTTAAATATGGAGATAGGTTGCAATTTACCGTTGACGGTGATGATGCATCGGCAGCATTAAAAGCGATCGGTGAAGCCATTACATCTGGATTAAGCGAGGGATAAAAATGAGTGGCTCAAATAATAAAGTAGTAACCATCACTTTGAACCCAGCATTAGATCTAACGGGTAGTGTAAGTGAATTGAATCTAGGGACAGTAAATCTAGCACATCAAGGTTCACTCCATGCAGCTGGTAAAGGTGTCAATGTTGCTAGAGTACTTTCAGACTTAGGTGCTGACGTTACGGTAACTGGTTTTTTAGGGCGCGATAATGATGCTTTATTTTGTACTTTATTTGAAGAAATGAATGCACAAGATCAGTTTATTCGCGTAGATGGCGCTACACGTATTAACGTGAAATTAGTAGAAGAAAGTGGTCAGGTCAGCGATATCAACTTTCCCGGTGTGAAGGTAACTGCACAAGCTATCTCTGAATTTGAAACAAATTTATGGGCGCTAGCAGAAACACATCACTTTTTTGTGTTAGCCGGAAGCCTACCGACCGGTATTACACCAGAATTGTGTGCAAGCTGGATTAAAAAGCTCCATGACATGGGTAAAAAAGTCATTTTTGATAGTAGCCGTGCTGCATTAGTTGCTGGGTTAACAGCACAACCTTGGTTAATTAAACCTAATGATGAAGAATTATCTGAATTAGTAGGGACAAAGCTTGCTTCTGCGCAGGCTTGCCAACAAGCTGCCGAGAATTTAGCGGCTAAAGGGATTGATAATGTAGTGGTTTCATTGGGAGAAAAAGGAGTGATGTGGCTAGCTAAGGACAAACAGGAACTTCAGTGGCGTTTTGCCCAACCGCCTAAAATGAGTGTCGTTAGCACGGTTGGAGCCGGCGATACCCTAGTGGCTGGTTTGTGCTGGGGACATTTACAGGCATGGCAGCCAGAACAGACTTTATCCTTTGCTACTGCTCTTTCAGCTTTGGCTGTTTCGCAAGTTGGCGTAGGGATAGAAAGTATTGAAACCGTTACTGAACTACAAAAAAAAGTAACGTTAAATAACCTTTTTTAATAGTTTTAGAAACTGAGTTAAGGATTGATTATGAAAAATATAGTGATGGTAACTGCTTGCCCAAGTGGTGTTGCAAATAGCATTATTGCTGCGGCTTTATTAAAAAAAGCGGCTCAAACATTAAATATAGAAGCAGTGATTGAATGCCAGTCAACTGTGTTGCCTGTTGAGGTGTTAACTGAGCAACAAATTGCTGATGCTGACGCTGTGTTGATTGTTAGTAATGGCGAAATCGATAACAGCCGTTTTCTAGGTAAAAAAGTGTATCAAGGAGATATTTCAGAATGCACTAGTGACGCAACATTATGGTTAGAGACAGCATTAACTAAATTAACGGTATTGGATGCAACACAAGTAACTGAAATTTCTGCACCTTCATCTTCACTTTCTGAAACTGATAGTGTGAAACATATTGTTGCTATTACCGCTTGTCCTACGGGTGTTGCACATACCTTTATGGCTGCGGAAGCATTAGAAGCAGAAGCGAAGCGTCAAGGTTTTAGTATTAAAGTCGAAACACGTGGCTCGGTAGGAGCAAAAAATCAATTAACTGATCAGGACATCAGTTCTGCTGATTTAGTTATTATTGCTGCAGATATTGAAGTGTCTTTAGATCGTTTTAATGGCAAACGTTTATATAAAACCAGTACAAGCCTTGCCCTAAAGAAGACTCAACAAGAGATCGATAAAGCGTTTGCTGAAGCGAGTATTTATAAAGGAACGGGTAACTCAAGCAATACTGCTACAGAAGAGAAAAAAGGTGCTTATAAACATCTAATGACAGGTGTTTCGCATATGCTGCCTGTGGTTATTGCAGGTGGTTTATTAATTGCCTTGTCCTTTGTCTTTGGTATTGAAGCCTTTAAAGAAGAGGGGACTTTAGCTGCAACACTAATGGATATAGGTGGCGGTGCAGCCTTTGCGTTAATGATTCCAGTTTTAGCAGGGTTTATTGCCTTTTCAATTGCTGACAGACCTGGATTGGCACCTGGATTAATTGGAGGTATGTTAGCGAGTCAATTAGGTGCTGGTTTCCTTGGCGGGATTGCTGCTGGTTTTATTGCAGGTTATGCGGCTAAGTTTATTGCTGACAAGGTATCACTACCGCAATCTATGGAAGCATTGAAACCTATTTTAATTATTCCGTTTTTAGCGAGTTTAGTTACAGGTCTAGTGATGATTTATATCGTTGGTGGTCCGGTGGCTGCAATTATGGCCGCATTAACTGACTTTTTGACTAATATGGGCTCAACAAATGCGGTGCTATTAGGCATAGTACTAGGTTGTATGATGTGTTTTGACCTAGGTGGTCCAGTTAATAAAGCAGCTTACACCTTTGGTGTTGGTTTGTTAGCATCTCAGTCATATGGGCCAATGGCTGCTATTATGGCGGCGGGTATGGTACCTGCTTTAGGGATGGGCTTAGCGACTTTCTTAGCGAAACAAAAGTTTATTGCCACTGAACAAGAAGCAGGTAAAGCCTCTTTTGTATTAGGGTTATGTTTTATTTCTGAAGGTGCGATTCCATTTGCAGCTAAAGATCCAATGCGCGTGATTCCAAGCTGTATGTTAGGTGGCGCAATTACTGGTGGTTTATCTATGTTATTCGGTGCGCAGTTATTAGCACCTCATGGTGGATTGTTTGTACTACTTATTCCAAACGCAATTACACCTGTATTAATGTATTTGGTAGCGATTGCCGCAGGGACATTAGTGACTGGTTTTACTTATGCTTTTTTAAAAAATAAAGCGGATGTTAAAGCCGCTAGTGCATAATCATATTAAATAAGTGTGATTGCTATAAATTAGATTGATAAAACTAAAAAGGGGGATAACGATTAAGATCGTTATCCCCCTTTTTTAATCAACCAACTTAATGTTGCAATTAATCTGCTGATTCGTGTTCTAGTACTGCGATGTTTTTATCAGAAACTAATGGACCCGTTTGGTGATGCGAGTCGCTTTCATCTTCAGTAATATAGTTAAGTAAGCAACTACTGTAGTTTGCTTCTGCTTTCGCTACGTGTTTACCATCGTCACTTCGGATTAATATCGTATCACCCGCAGAGAATTCCCCATGAACCTCAAGGATTTCATTACTAGTTAGTTGGTCACAATGTTCATCGAGTGGGTATTCAAATCCATCTTCAATAACGACTTCGCCTTGAGCTTTTGATGTATGTGTCATCCAATGTAAGTCTTCTTCCATTGGTTTCGCATAAGGGGCAAAAATAGTACCTGGATTTTTACCTAATATTAATTGTTCAAAAGAGTGCTCTTTAAAGCCGTTAATGATGTAAGTGGTTAAACCATGTGATGTTGCTTTTTCTGCAGCTTCTATTTTAGTTTGCATACCACCAGTACCTACACTGCTATGTGCGCCACCGGCCATATCGAAAATACTTTGGTCGATAGTATTAACGTTTTTAATCATTACCGCATCGTCATTAGTATGCGGATTTTTATCGTATAGACCATCGATATCTGAGCAGATAATTAAAGCATCTGCATCCGCCGCTGCGGCTACCATTGCAGATAGATTGTCGTTATCGCCTACTTTTAATGCGTCAGTTGTTACTACATCATTTTCATTTACTACCGGTAAAATACCATGGTCAAGTAATGCAAAAATAGTTTCACGTACACTGTCGTAACGTTCACGGTCTTGGAAGTCACCGTGAGTTAATAAAATTTGTGCAGAAGGGAAATCAAAGAAACGATCCCAAGCAGCCATCATCTCGTTTTGACCGGCTGCAGCCATCGCTTTTTTTATTGGTAATGAAGGCTTGTCAATGTTGCCAAAGAAGTGAGCGCCTGCGGCTACTGAGCCTGAAGATACCAGGATGACTTCTGTGCCTCTGTCTCGGCATTGTAAAATAAATTTGGCGATATGTAATAGGTAACGAGAACTGCAGCCTTTTCTTTCAGGGGCTATTAGTGCACTACCAACTTTTAATACAATTCGATTCCACTTATGATTTTTCATATTTTCTCTTTTAGCTTTTTACTGCATTACTCTTTATTCTTATATACAACATTAATCGCAAGAGTAAGAAGCGATTAACTGCTTTAGATAACTATGTTAAATCAGCAATTTCATAGCTCTATTCGGATAATTAGTTTGTTAGATTGTGTTTTAGGAACGGGTGGATCTTGGAGGGGGAAGGTTTGTTGATATACGATAATTTCTCATGAGAGCCATTATTTTATGTCCTGCCTTACTAGGTTGATTCAAAGATTAATTACATAAAAAAAAGAGTCTTAAATATGTAATCAAATCTAGTGTAACATATTTATAACAACTTTTTGTTTAATTTTTAGTCACAGGAAATAGACTCGTTATACCTTGGAAAGTTCAGGCTTTATTATAAATCTACTTTTGATTGTCGTACTTTTATTTTATACTTTAGCGCTCACCTTCAAAAACCTATTAAAAACAAAAAATAGTCATTGGCTATTAAACTAATTGAAACTAACAATTTTACCTATTGAGATTTTTACTACATAATGCTTCTCATGGACTCGAGGAACGAGTTCAAAAAGTAAATAACCCAAACTTAATAGGAATATCAAAATGATCAATACTAAATTGAAACCATTCAACGCAAGTGCTTTTAAATCTGGTGAGTTCGTAGAAATTTCAGAAAAAGACGTACTAGGTAAATGGTCTATCTTTTTCTTCTACCCAGCTGACTTTACTTTTGTATGTCCTACTGAATTAGGTGACGTTGCTGATCACTACGAAGAATTACAAAAGCGTGGCGTAGAAGTTTTCTCTGTATCAACTGATACTCACTTCACTCACAAAGCATGGCACGACAGTTCAGAGACTATTGGTAAAATCAACTACTTCATGGTTGGTGACCAATCAGGTAACATCACAAATAACTTCAACGTTATGCGTGAAGGTCAAGGCCTTGCAGACCGTGCTACATTCCTAATCGATCCAGAAGGTACAATCCAAGCAATGGAAATCACTGCTGAAGGTATTGGCCGTGACGCTGAAGACTTACTACGTAAAGTTAAAGCTGCTCAATATGTTGCTGCTCACCCAGGTGAAGTATGTCCAGCAAAATGGAAAGAAGGTGAAGAAACTCTAGCTCCTTCTTTAGACCTAGTAGGTAAAATCTAAGTCTAAAAAGCTAAGTAACTTGTTTGTTGCTTAGCACTAAATAGACCTTAGTCTGCAAGACTGAGGTCATTTAAAAATAGATTTTTATAAAGCCTTATTGACGAGAGAGTCGATTTTTAAATTAACCAATTTGCTTACTCACGTTTTTTACTAAACGTGCACAAACACAGCTATAAAAAATTACAAAGGTGGGATTATGTTAGACCAAAATATGAAGACGCAATTAAAAGCGTACTTAGACAACTTAAAAACTGAAGTAAAACTTGTTCTTAGTCTTGATGACAGTGAAACTGCTAAAAAACTGAAAACACTGGCAACTGATATTGCATCATTGCATGATAAAGTATCTGTAGTTGAAGATCAATCTGCAAGTACTCGTAAACCAATCATGCAAGTGGTTAATCCAACGAAAAATACAGCTATCGGTTTCGCTGGTTTACCAATGGGTCACGAATTCACATCGTTAGTATTAGCATTATTGCATACTGGTGGTCACCCAATGAAAATTGATGCAGAAGTGATTGAGCAAGTACGCAACCTTGAAGGGGAGTTTAACTTTGAAGTATTCATCTCTCTAAGCTGTCAGAACTGTCCTGATGTTGTACAAGCATTAAACATGATGGCTGCAATTAACCCAAACATCAAAGCGACTATGATTGATGGTGGTGCGTTTCAAGACGAAGTTGCAGAGCGTAACATCATGGCTGTACCAAGCGTATACTTAAACGGTGAAGTATTTACACAGGGCCGTATCACATTAACTGAAATCTTAAGTAAAGTTGATACGGGGGCTGCGAAAAAACAAGCTGCGGCGTTAAATGAAAAAGAACCATATGAAGTACTCGTTGTTGGTGGTGGTCCTGCAGGTGCATCTGCAGCTATTTACGCTGCTCGTAAAGGTATTCGTACTGGTGTTGTTGCTGAACGTTTCGGCGGACAAGTAATGGATACAATGGCGATTGAAAACTTTATCTCTGTAAAAGAGACTCAAGGTCCTAAATTAGCTGCTGCTCTTGAAGAACACGTTAAAGAATACGATGTAGATATCATGAATGAGCAACGTGCTGACTCAGTTGTTGCTGCAGAAAAAACAGAAGATGGTTACATCCACGTTTCATTAGAAAGCGGTGCAACATTAAAAAGCCGTAGCGTTATCTTATCAACAGGTGCTCGTTGGAGAAAAATGAACGTACCTGGTGAACAAGAATACAGCAATAAAGGTGTTGCTTACTGTCCTCACTGTGACGGTCCATTATTCAAAGGTAAAAAAGTAGCGGTAATTGGTGGTGGTAACTCAGGTATTGAAGCGGCAATCGACCTAGCTGGTATCGTAGCGCACGTAACTGTTTTAGAGTTTGCTGATACATTACGTGCAGACCAAGTATTAGTAGATAAAGCAAACAGTATTGCTAATATCGACATTGTTAAAAGTGCACAAACAACCGAAGTGGTTGGAGATGGTACTCGTGTTACTTCACTTAAATACCTTGACCGTGTTAGCAACCAAGAACACGAAGTTGAACTATCAGGTATCTTTGTGCAAATCGGTCTAGTGCCAAACAGTGATTTCTTAAAAGATAGCGGTGTTGCTTTATCACCACGTGGTGAAATCGAAGTGAATGCAAAAGGTGAAACGTCATTACCAGGTGTATTCGCTGCAGGTGATGTAACAACGGTTCCTTACAAGCAGATTATCATTGCAATGGGTGAAGGTTCTAAGGCAAGCTTAAGTGCATTTGACCACTTAATTAGAACCCCAGCTCCAGTAACAAAAGTCGCTGAAGTCGCTTAATTTACAATAACAGTTTTTGTTATAGCCACTTAACAAAGTGGCTAATTATAACAACAGGCCAACTACTATGTATTTGGCCTTTTTTGTTTTATATCAGTTAGACTCATTCATCGTCTTTTCGTTAATTTCCTGGCAGAAAATTAAAGAGTTAATCTTTAGAATATTTCATTTACGTCTTAAACTAAGTCATTTCTCCTGCGCAAAATTTAGAATACTTATTTAAATTGGTGTTCATCTATCCTCTTCGACGTCATTAATTCTTTAACGCTTTACTTGTTACTCACTCCAAACATAATATCAGTGCGTGTTTATAGCTAAGGCAGACTCAGTTCAAAAGTCTGGCCACAAAGAGTGCTTGTGCAATTTTAGAGTTATTTCTCTAGGTTTAGGCTTGCACTTTGATTAAAAACGAAAAATTTAGCACATAGCTGTGGTTATGATATTGTAGATAAAATGATTACTTTAAATTCAGGAGGATATTTTGAATCAGCTAATAAATATTATTATTTGTATTTTCTTACCACCACTGGCGGTATTGTTGAAGTTTGGATTAGGAAAAGATTTTCTAATTAACTTAATTTTAAGTATTTTCTTCTGGGTTCCGGGGATTATACATGCTTTATGGGTGACGACGCGTTAGGTCTAATAACTTAAGGTTAAGGTCTCGTTATAAAAATGCCTCAGTCATCTTATGGCTGAGGCATTTTTGTTTTTATATTTAGGTTTCCTATTATTTAATCGTGAACTTTACATCTGCATCGCGTAATAGGTACAAGGCAAAGCACGCAGCCCACATCGGCCAAGCTGCAAAAAACAGCAAGCTGTTAAACGGATCTGCATATTTTGCAAAAGCAGAAAGTGTTGAACCACCGTGCATTAAAAAAATCAGTCCATAAGTAAAGCGTTTCTTAATACCTGCTACAAAAGCTAATACTAAAAGCAATTGTAAGGATCCGATTAGGTAACTGATTAAGTCACTACTACCTAGTCCATAATACTTTTCAAATACCACAACTGAGTGACCGGGATTTACAAATTTATCCATGGTCCAAACAAACATAACAATGAAAACACCTAAACGCAGTGAGAATAAGCTAGTTTGTAGACGATTTATTAATACGGGGGAAATAGATTGAGACATTAAAACTTCCTTGGTTAAAAGTATCGATATATCAATAAAAAACCCAGCGTCAAGGCTGGGTTGTTATTAGTGCGATATCTTACTTAATAGTGAACTTTACATCTTCATCACGTAGTAAATAAAGTGCAAAACAAGCTGCCCACATTGGCCAAGCTGCAAAGAACAGTAGATTATTAAAGCCATCCATGTACTGGTTGTAAGCTGATAAAGTTGATGCACCATGTAAAATGAAAATTAAACCGTAAGTTAGGCGTTTTTTAATCCCACCTAAGAAAGCTAATACTAATACCAGTTGCACTGCTCCTAGTATATAAACTGCAAGTGTGCTTGAGCTTACACCGTAAAATATTTCAAATACTTTTGCACTATGAGCTGGATTCACGAATTTATCCATAGTCCACATGAACATAACGATAAACACACCTAAACGCAGTGCTAATAGAGCACATTGCAGACGACTTTTTGTATCCGTTGATAAAGCTTGTGACATTAGGTTTTCCTTAGATTTTTAAAAATTTTAGTTTGGAATTAATAAAGACCTAGCGCTATTCAATTTAATTTCACAATTTTGAAATTTAATTAGAATAAATGGGAAATCCAGTGATGATTAATAAAAGTTATATTTATTATTAAGTTATCTGCTTTGAATTATTGTTAATGGGATAGCTGACTGATTGGGTAAGTAGAGAATAGTAGTTGCGACACATAGGGGACGCAACTGATTCATATTTTGGTTAAGTCACTTTTTAAGCTACTGGTTATGAAATTATTTAACTAGATCGTGACTCAATCCCTTTCAATAAAGATTATTTATTTGGACGTTTTGATGATTGGCGACGACGGCCTTTTTGTGCTTTTTTAGGTGCATAAGCGGCATCTGAGTTAGGCACAACTAATTTAGGCTCAAATCCTTCAATCACTTCACGTTTAATAAAGTAACCTAGGTGTTGTTCAATGGCGCATAAGTTACGGAAATCATCTCGCGAGACTAATGAAATCGCTTCGCCAGCAGCCCCTGCACGACCTGTACGACCAATGCGATGTACGTAATCTTCAGCTTCATCAGGTAAATCGTAGTTGATCACGCGTTCTAAATCATCAATATCAATGCCACGTGCCGCAATACCCGTTGCCACTAAGAATTGTATTTTACCTGCTTTAAATTCCTCCATTAATTGTTCTCGCATCGCTTGGCTACGACCACTATGGAAAGATTCTGCTGCAATCTCACGCTTTTCTAGCTGGCTCACTAATTTAGCTGCACCACGTTTCGTTTCGATGAAAATCAACGCTTGTTGCCATTTATTGTCATGAATTAAATGACTTAATAATGCCGATTTAAACTCTTTATCGACGGTAATTAAATGTTGCTCAATCTTCGGCACGGTGACATTTTCAGGTGCTATTGAAATCTCAACGGCATCTGTTACTGCTGTTCTTGCAAGGAAACGGACTTGCTTTGATAGGGTTGCTGAAAATAATAGGTTTTGACGTTGCTCTGGTAACTTTTCAACCACTTTATTAATGTCGCTAATAAAGCCCATATCTAACATACGGTCAGCTTCATCGATGACTAAAATAGTGGTTTCATCAAAATGAATAGCACGGCGTGTGTACATATCCAATAAACGGCCTGGTGTAGCAACAAGTATATCTACGCCATCAATCAAGCGTTGCTTCTGTGGTTCGATGTCGATACCGCCATACATAGCCATTGAGCTAATATTGATATGTTTAGCGTAATGTTGAATGTTCTCTTCAACTTGAATAGCAAGTTCACGTGTTGGCGTCAAAATAATTGCATGAACACGTTTAGGGCGAACTATTGGCGCATCAATTAATTTTTGTAAAATAGGTAATACAAAGCTGGCTGTTTTACCGGTCCCTGTTTGTGCTGCTGCAATGACATTCTTGCCTGCTAACACTTTAGGAATTGCCTTTTCTTGAATAGGCGTTGGTGCTTGGTAACCTTGCTCGGTGACTGCTTGTACAATTGGATCGCTTAATCCAAGGGATGAAAATGACATAAATTTCTCTAATTAAAACGATAATGGCCAGTTAAACTGACCATTATAGGGTTATATTCTGTTGAATAACGGTGATTGATTCATTGAACCATCTCACCGTCTCCACTAATAGGTGATTAAGCTAATTTCTTAGCTTCTTCCTGACTTGCTAGGTATTCGTTGTATGTACCTTGGAAATCAATAACTTGTTTATCTTTAATATCGATAATACGTGTTGCTAATGACGATACAAATTCACGGTCATGACTCACAAAAATCAAGGTACCTTTAAATTCTTTTAGGGCATTATTTAAAGCATCAATAGCTTCTAAGTCCATGTGATTAGTAGGTTCATCCATCACTAATACATTGACGTCTTGCATCATTAATTTACCAAATAACAGACGGTTTTTCTCACCACCTGAACAGTTACGTGCTTTTTTGTTAGCGTCATCATCAGTAAAGAGTAGACGCCCTAAAATACCGCGCACCATTAAATCGTTATGTTTGCTTGTACGCCATTGCCCCATCCAATCCATTAACGTTAGATCGTTGTCAAAGTCTTTTGAACTATCTTGTGGGCAGTAACCGATAGAGGCATTTTCAGACCACTTAACTACACCTTCGTTGTGTTGTAAGTCATTCACTAAACAACGCATAAAGGTCGTTTTACCGACACCATTCTCACCAATAATTGCCAGTTTAGCTCCAGCTTCTAAGATGATATCACCACCGATAAATAATGGCCCTTCATCAAAGCCATGGCCTAAGCCTTCTAATACTAGTGCTTGGCGATGCATTTTTTTACCTTCGTCAAAAGATAGAGAAGGATGCAGACGGCTGGTTGCCTTCACTTCATCAAGCTTGATTTTATCCATTTTCTTAGCACGAGAACTTGCTTGTTTCGCTTTAGACGCGTTAGCACCAAAACGGTTTACAAAGTCTTGTAGTTCATCTATCTCAGCGCTTTTCTTCGCATTCTCAGATAATAGTTGCTCACGGATTAATGACGATGCTTCCAGGAAGTATTCATAGTTACCTGGGTAAATACGTAATTCACCGTAATCGATATCTGCCATGTGTGTACAAACTGAGTTTAAGAAATGACGGTCATGCGAGATGATAATCATAGTACAGCGGCGTTTGTTTAACTCGTCAGACAACCAGTTGATAGTATTAATATCCAAGTTATTGGTTGGCTCATCCAGTAATAGTAAATCTGGGTTAGCGAATAATGCTTGTGCTAATAACACACGCAGTTTCCAACCTGGCGCAACTTGCTTCATTAAACCAAAATGAAACTCTTCTTCAATACCTGCTGCTAAAAGTATATCACCAGCACGACTTTCTGCCGTATAACCGCCCATTTCAGCAAACTCACTTTCTAGTTCGCCCACTTTCATGCCATCTTCTTCTGACATCTCTGGCAAGCTATAGATGCGGTCACGCTCTTGTTTGACTTTCCACAGCTCTTTATCACCCATGATCACCGCGTCAATAACAGTGTATTCTTCAAAGGCAAATTGATCCTGACTTAGGGTACCCATTCTTATGCCGGGATCTAAAGAAACATTACCAGCGCTTGGCTCTTGTGCGCCAGTTAGGATTTTCATGAAGGTTGATTTTCCGCAGCCATTTGCACCAATTAAACCGTAACGGTTGTAGTTACCAAATTTGGCAGAAATGTTTTCAAATAAAGGCTCAGCGCCAAATTGCATTGTAATGTTTGCGGTAGATATCAAAATCAAGATTCCATCAGTTAAGAGTAGCGTGATACGCAAAATAGCATTATCAAGCTACAGAAATATTTAGGTCGGGCAGTATACAGATTAAGCAGCGAAAATATCGAATTATGTGATGAAAAGCAGCGTTTTTTTGGTTTATTTTTAATCAGCTTTATTTATACCTTCGTGATTAAAAATAAATGTACGCTTTTATTTTAGGAGTACTTTTATTTTTAGCTTGTTAATAGGTGTCTCTAACCGCTTAATGTAGTTGTTTTTATCGCGTTTAAATATGTTTTATGGAACACAAGTTTTTTGCTGAAAAACTGATATTCAATCAAAAGAGAAATATCTTTATGTTTTTAGTGATGGGGATATTTGTCCCCTTTTGTGTTGGGTTTTGTTTTAATGTCTATGCGGACAGTATCCTGCTGGAAAAATCCGAAATCATCATAACTGAAGAGTATATCACTATTAACCAAGGGCTGATTAGAGCTGCAGGGGGAGATTTTTAGTGAAATAAAGTCAATATATTGGGTGAAAAAAGACAGTGTATTATTAGCCATTAAAGTCAGATAAAAAGTTTATGCTTGGCTCATTATCCGACCATTGATTTGAAACGGTAAAACAGCACTCGAAAATACTGTTGCTGCTAATGGTTAACGCTCATTTATCTTTATTGGTTTTTTTGTAGTGGCTGGGTACTTAGCTTGATTGGTGTGTGGCCTATCAAAAAACACGATCTTGTTGGGCCTAGATGACCGCTATGATTGGACTTTTTATTTATACCCCATTTATTTATATTTCATAGGTTTAGCAGGGATATTGGAGCTGCATAGTGCTCATAAAGAAAGAGATGAGAAAGCTTTTTTGAAAGAGTTGCTGCAAAAAGAGCCACAAAATGCAATGCAATAGACAATTGAAAATGTTAATAAAATAAGGAGCTAAACATAAACTGTTATAAGTATAGCTCCTTACCTTTATTTACAGTCCTTGCTGATATTGTGCATTGGTCGACACAGGAATTAAATTTGTCACAGTGACTTCTGCTTGTTGATCGCCTGCTAAGAAATCTTCAAAGTATTTAATTAACTCCGCCTTATCTTGTTTCTCTTTTGAACCTGAACCTATATCCGTTAGGTCAATAAAGAATTCATCAAATAAGTTTGAGAAGTCTTTAATTGCTTCAAAGTTTAAGAATTGTTCATGGTTGTAAATACTTGGATAACCACCTAGTTGCTTATCAACAGCAAAAGAGATGCCTTTAACGTTAGTGATCGTTGTGGCTTTTTGACATTTCAACATACAACCATCTTCGATACTAGGTTTGTTACATCCAACGGTTTGTTGGAAGAAACATTGGCGACTAGTCATCATCAAAATAGGGTGGTAAATACTGTATAACATTTTGAAGTTAGCTGGACGTTTGATGTTTTTAATTTGATTACGGTTAATCTCATTTGAGATAAATGCACCTGCACAGTTTAGCTCTTCTTGCATAGTTAATAGTGCGTAAGAGTTAGTGGTGTTTAAAAACGGGCCAGCTATCCATTCAATACCCATTTCAAAGGCTTTATAAGCAATACCTGTATTGTTAGTAACAATACGATCTGGTTTTAATTCTTCTAAAATGCGCACAGCTTCAATGTAATCTTTACCGATCAATACTGCTGGGAACCATGGAATGAAACGTGGATTACGAGCTAAAATATCACGCTGTTTATTACAGCGTTTTTTAAAGCTTTCAGGTAGTTTAAAGTAGATATCAGCCTCGGTTAGATCGCCAAGGTAGCCATCTTTTTCATCGCTGATCAACATTGATAGGGTTGGTTTTTCATTGAGTTTTGGGTGCGATGTTAATGTTGGGATAGTTACAGCAGGAATAACTTCCTTTTCACCATTAAGGTAATAAGCGACTTTATTTTTAACATCGGTTAACTCTTTAAATGGGATTGTTAACCCTGCATCTAATTCTGAAAAGTCAAACTCGGCAACATTATAACGGCTGTTTTTGAAGCTTTTAAAGCGTTTTGCAATGGCTTCCTCTGTGACTGCAGATTGCTCAGATTTAATCAGATTAGAGTTTGATTCTACTACAATGGTTTTTTGGTCGATAACGATAGTTACTGTAAATGGTTTATCTAACTGCCCAGAGAAGCTCAGTGACAGGTCACTTTTTTCGATGTTCAAGGTAGCAACTTTTGCAGCGACTTCATCTACTATTTTATTTTTGTCATCGCGTAGAATATCTTGCGCTTCTTGAATTTGTACAACCGAAATAGCGTTACTTTTTTTATTGGCATGAGTAAAGCTGTTATCGCGTGGGTTATCGATAAACATATCTTTGGTTAAGTTGCCTTTTAAGAAGGAGTTAGTGAAATCACGGTTAAATACTTTATATAACGCAGAGTCATCAGCTAATAATTTGCCTGTATCCACAAATTGATTGATCTGCTGACGCCAGCTATCAACGACTGTATGTACGTATTGTGCTCCTTTAATACGCCCTTCAATTTTTAGCGAATCGACACCTGCATCAACTAACTCAGGTAAGTCGAACCAAGCTGAATTATCTTTTAAATTAAGCGGGTACTTGTTACCTGCATTGGTTTCTTCATATTCATCACGGCAAGCTTGACTACAACGGCCACGGTTACCAGAGTTACCAACACTTACTGAGCTTGAATAACATTGCCCAGAAAAAGCAATACATAATGCGCCATGAACAAACACTTCCGTTAATACATCATTATCGTGTGCTAATGCGGTAAGACTTTTGATTTCAGACAGGTTCAATTCACGTGATAAATTGGCACGTGTTGCTCCAATTTTAGCCAGGAACAGTACTTGACCTTCATTATGTGTGGTGAGCTGAGTAGAAGCATGAATATGTAGGCTTGGAAAGAATTTTTTAACTAAGTTAAATAAGCCAAGATCTTGCACAATGATCCCATCAATACCGGTATTAACTAATTGATTTAATAGCTTGGTTAATGCTGGCAATTCATGCTCTAAAATAACAATATTTAAGGTCAGAAAAACTTCACATTGGTATTCATGTGCTAATTTAATTATTCCGACTAGCTCATCAAAAGATAGGTTTGCAGCACGGTTACGAGCATTAAAAATATCTAAGCCACAGTAGATGGCATTAGCTCCCGCGATAATGGCTGCTTTAATGGCATCAACATCACCACCTGGGGCTAACAATTCAATTTTTCTACTCATTTTATTCACCGTCTGTTTAATATATTACTTTGGGCTGGAGTTTACCTTTATATCACTACATTTACTATGGCATTAGATGGTAAGGGAGTTTGAAGCGGCTTTTACCCGGCTCCATATGTCGCAACATTTTAATTAATTCGCCATTTTAAATATTGGCGGGCGTTGTAAATAAATTAATGCTTTAAATTGTTATTTTTCTACGTTTATCTACTTTTTATTTTTATTTTTCTACTACAATCTAGGTATTAATGGATGAAAAGTAATAACAGCAAGGAGAAGTACATTGTTAAATACTATAGGTAGAAGTATTAGAATTAAATTATCACTATCCATCGGGTTAGTGTTTATCTCTTTAATTCTAGTCGTTGTCGCTTACAACTCAGTCACCTCTAAGTTAACTGACGGTATTGAAACGGAAGGGCATCGTTTTATTCCGGCTTTATCGCTAGCTCTCAATGCCGATAGAGATCTTTATCAAGCTTATGTCGCACAACTCGAATATTTACATGAAAATGATCCTGCATTTAAAAAAGATTTTGAAGAAAATGCTCTGCAAACAACAGACAAAATGCAAGAGTATCGTGCGTTATTAGTAGGCTACCCTGAGATCATTGATAAATTGACAGGTTTTGATGAGAGTTATTCCATTTGGAAAAAAGATTCGGATGAATACTTTCAATTATTTGAGCAGGGTAAAAAAGCGGAAGCGGAAGCGTTATTATTTACAGTTAATCGACAACATTTTTCTGAACTAAGAGACATACTTGATACCGCTGGAGAGCTGCTTTATAAAGAGTCTCAAGTTACTATTGATAAGGTTAACGCAGAAGTTGAGAGTGATAAATTTTGGTTACTGTGTTTTATTATTTTTGTCGTTATTGTATCGGCGGTATTAACCTACCTAGTACCAAAAGTGCTAGTAGATGGTATTGATGATTTAACTACACGTATTAAGCAAATTCGTGAAGGAGATGGTGATTTAACTCAACGCATCTCTTCTCAAAGGAAAGATGAGTTAGGTGAGCTTGCTAATGAATTCGATTTCTTTGTTGATAAGTTACACCACCTAATTACATTAATTAAAGAAAATAGTATTTCGTTAAATAGTAATGCAAAAGGGCTAAGAGACATGTCTGTTTCTAGTAAAGACCTAAATGTATCACAACATCAAAAAATTGAAGCCATTGCAACAGCGGTTAACCAATTCAGTGCTTCTGTTCGCGAAGTAGCTGAAAATACTTTAAATGCATCAACAGCAACCAACGAAACGACTGAAATGACCAACAATGGTATGGTATTAATTGACCAGTCTGTGCAAGATGTGAAAGAACTATCACAGTCAATACAACGTGCCAATGACGATATAACAACACTCACTGAAGAGTCGAATAATATTGCGGTGGTGTTGGATGTTATTCGTAATATTGCAGATCAAACCAACTTATTGGCATTAAATGCTGCTATTGAAGCTGCCCGAGCTGGTGAACATGGTCGAGGGTTTGCGGTAGTAGCCGATGAAGTTCGTTCATTAGCAAGTAAAACGCAGCAGTCTACTAATGAAATCCAACAGATGATTGATAAGTTGCAGGCCGGTGTGAAAAATGCAGTTGTGTCCATCGAGGATGGTTTTGATAAAGTACATCGTAATGTAAAATCCACTGAACAAACTCAAACGATGTTTGAAAATATCAAAGATTCAACTAATTTAATTAGTGATATGGTCGCTCAAATTGCTACAGCTACTGAGCAGCAAGGTAATGTATCTGAAGATATTAATAGTAATTTAATAAACGTGAGTGATCAAAATAGAGAAAGTTTAGATGTTTCTGAAAATGTTTATAAGGCATCAATTGAGCTAAATGAGTTGTCTGAGCAATTAAGTGAAAATGTTATTCAGTTTAAAGTGAATTAAGCTTGTTTAAACCTTATTTAATTATATCTATTATTTTAGTCATTGTTTGTTATTGGAGTTTAGGGCTAAACTAAGATTTCGCCCAACCCATCTATTATATTATTAAATAGATGGGTTACTTTCTTCATCTAAAGGAAAAAAATATGATTCAAGTAGGCCAAAAATTACCACCTGCAAATTTAAGCCAATTAACTGCTGATGGTATGCAAACTCATGATGTTAATGAATTATTTGCCGGTAAAAAGGTAGTGTTATTTGCTGTGCCGGGGGGATTTACACCAACTTGTTCAGAAGCGCATTTACCAGGTTATGTGGTACTTGCTGATAAGCTACAAGCAAAAGGCGTGGATTTAATTGCTTGTGTGGCTGTTAATGATGCTTTTGTCATGAAAGCGTGGGGCGAAGTGCATAATGCCTCTGAACTTTTAATGCTAGGTGATGGCGATGCGAGTTTCACAGTAGCGTTAGGTTTAGACAAAGACACTGCAGGTTTTGGTGGCGTTCGTTCACAACGTTATGCAATGATTATTGAAGATGGTGTTGTAACTACATTAAATGTTGAAGAAGCTGGTGAATTTGAAGCGAGTAAAGCTGAAACAATTTTAGCTGCCTTATAGTGATTAATATCATGCTGTACGCGGGAGCTTACAGCATGATTGTTTAATGGCAGATTGGAAGTCTGTGTACTAAAAGTCAATGTAAGCGCTTAAATCAGGGAAGTAACAGACAATCTCAACACCTTCTTTCTTAGCTTGTTCAAATAGGGCTGTATATTTTTTATCTATAAAGCTTGCTGGCTGGACGTTTTTGATACCCGAATGTAATACTGCAAATAATAATACACTACGGTAACCTTGTTGTTTCATCTCAATTAATTCTCTGAGGTGTTTTTGCCCTCGCGTCGTAATCGCATCTGGAAAGTAACCATCTCCAGGTTGAATACGTTCATCTAATAAGGTGCAACTTTTTACTTCTACATAACAGTCTACTTTTTCTGTATCAGTTAAAAGAAAATCGATTCGGCTATTTTCTTCTCCATATTTAACCTCGGCTTTACAGTCT
This sequence comes from Psychromonas sp. KJ10-5, assembly GCF_055808325.1. Taxonomy (NCBI): domain Bacteria; kingdom Pseudomonadati; phylum Pseudomonadota; class Gammaproteobacteria; order Alteromonadales; family Psychromonadaceae; genus Psychromonas; species Psychromonas sp. KJ10-5. The sequence goes on from NZ_CM147864.1 coordinate 3,879,528, forward strand.
TGGTAATCAAGTAATTCTGGAATGAGATCTTGTGCAATTGCTTCAGCAACCAAGGTGTTAGCTTTAGCGGTATTAACACATATTAAGTGCTTTGCTGGTGTTAGTGTAAATTCCCAGGTGTGTTGGTATTTACGTTTTTTATTCTCTGAAGTGCTGTAAAAAATAGTATCGCCTGGTTGGCCACAACCTGTCATCGCACCAGTGTTTGCACAATAAATGGTTGTTTCTGACCCGTCCATTAAGGTGGCATCAGCTAAAAATCGTTTGTAACGTTTAATCAAAGTCGCCTTTTGCATGGGGGTATTAAATAGCATTATTGTCATTTCCTAACAGTTTAGTAACAAGTTTGTGATTATCTATTTACTATTTAAATGATAATCATTACCATGTGTTGGTTTTAATTTACTGGCACAGGGTATTATACCGATTACAGTTGATAAGTGATTAGTATTATTGTGACTTAATAAATCATGTAACGGATAACATGGAGTGATTGATAATGTCTATTCAAATCGAGATCGGCAAAGAAAAGCTAATGGAATTATTTGAGTTAGGTGTACTTTGCGCTGCTGATTTCCGCTGCCTTACCGCAGACTCAAAACAAACCGTTTCTAAGCTTTGTTTGACTAGTTGCTCTAAGCGCTTACAAACCGCAGCGGCGACTATTCCAATCTCTATTCATAAACAAACACATTAATGCGTCATTGATAGCCATAATAGGGCTAAACTAATCCCTATTTAATCTATTTATGCGATTACATTTTTTAAACAGATCACGTAAACTACGCGCTTATTTTTATGCTCAATGTCAGGTGAATCATGATACGTCTCAACCAAGTTAAATTACCGCTGGATCACAATCAAGATGCGTTACAGCAGTTTGTATTAACAAAGCTCAATATTACAGAGCAACAGTTGGTTAATATTCATGTTTTTAAACGTGGCTATGATGCGCGTAAAAAGAATCAAATCACCTTAATTTATACCTTAGATATCACTTTAACCGATGTTGATGAAGCGGCATTATTAGCAGATTTTTCAACGGATCAGAATGTTCGTATTTCACCTAATACCGATTACCAATATGTAGCATCAGCACCAGCAAATTTACAAGAGCGCCCAATTGTTATTGGTATGGGGCCTTGTGGCTTATTTGTTGCGTTGATCTTAGCGCAAATGGGTTTTAAACCGATTGTACTTGAACGTGGTAAATCAGTGCATGAGCGTGCTAAAGACACGTTCCGTTTTTGGCGTACTAGTGAATTAAATACTGAGTCAAATGTACAATTTGGTGAAGGCGGTGCAGGGACATTTTCTGATGGTAAGTTATATAGCCAAGTGAAAGATCCTGGTTTTAAAGGCTTAAAAGTTAAACAAGAATTTGTTGCTGCTGGTGCACCTGCAGAGATTATCTATGTAAGTAAACCACATATCGGTACTTACAAATTAGTGACCATGGTTGAGAAAATGCGTCGTAAGATAATCGAATTAGGCGGTGAAATTCGCTTTGAAACACGTGTTGAAGAGATCAATATGGAAGAGCAGGGTGAGGATAAACAAGTAACAGGTGTAACTTTACATAACGGAGAGGTTATTAATTCCCGCTATGTGGTTGCAGCGGTGGGGCACAGTGCCCGCGATACTTTCCAAATGTTGCACGATAAAGGTGTTTACATGGAAGCTCAATCATTCTCTATCGGATTCCGAATTGAACATAAACAAGAGATGATTGACCAAGCTCGCTTTGGTATTAATGCGGGTCATCCTATTCTTGGTGCGGCTGATTATAAACTAGTACACCACTGTAAAAATGGTCGTAGTGTATATAGTTTCTGTATGTGCCCAGGTGGCGTAGTGGTTGCTGCAACCTCTGAAGAACACGCCGTAGTTACAAATGGTATGAGTCAATACTCACGGAGCGAGCGTAATGCAAACAGTGCAATTGTTGTGGGTATTTCTCCTGAAGATTTCAATAACGATCCGCTACAGGGTGTAGCTTTACAGCGTAAATTAGAGCGTCATGCTTATGTGATGGGCGGCAGTAATTATGATGCACCAGCACAGATGGTAGGTGACTTCTTAGCCGCTGGTAAAGGCAAACCTTTTGAGAATGTTGAACCGTCATACAAGCCGAATGTAAAAATGACCGATTTGAGTGAGGCTTTACCGGAGTTTGCTATTGATGCGATTCGTGAAGCATTACCTGCTTTTGCAAAGAAAATTCGTGGTTTTGATAGTAAAGACGCAATGTTAACCGGCGTGGAAACGCGTACCTCATCACCTGTACAAATTAAACGCGGTGCCGATTTCCAAAGCTTAAACACTCAAGGTTTATACCCTGGTGGTGAAGGTGCTGGATATGCTGGTGGTATTTTATCTGCGGGTATTGACGGAATTAAAATTGCTGAAGCGGTCGCATTAAAAATGTTAGCAGACCTCGCTGACTAGGCAAATTAAGCAACAACACTAATGAGTAGTAACAGGCGTTGCTACTCATTTACATTTTATTCCCACCTTCATTTTTAAAATGCCCTGTACATTTTTACTTCCCTCTTAAAAACCTGTATATCTATTAACCTTTATTTTTCATAAGAAAAATCCAATACCGATTATATTAACAAGCAAAATAGATTAGTTAATTAATGTGATTGGTATAACAACCGTCGAATTAAGGAACTCAAATGAAAATTGTTTTATTAGATGCACTCACGTTAGGTGATAGTGACTTATCTGTATTTGATACATTAGGAGAGTTAACGGTTTATCAAACAACCGATGCAAAACAAACTGTCGAAAGGTTAGTGGGGCAAGAAGTGATCATTACTAATAAAGTTGTGATCACAGCGCAGCATATGGCTGATAACCCACAATTAAAGTTAATTTGTATTTCAGCAACGGGTACTAACAATGTTGATTTAGAAGCAGCAAACGCAGCTGGTATCGAGGTAAAAAATGTTTCTGGGTATTCTACCGAGAGTGTTAGCCAAGCAACTTTTTCTTTGTTGTTTCAATTGATACATCAAAGCCGTTACTATGATCAATATATTACTGAGAAAAAATGGTGCGAAAGCCCGGTGTTTACTCATATAGAACGCTCTTTTTTTGAAATAAAAGGCAAGCGTTGGGGGGTTATTGCAATGGGTGAAATCGGCCAGCGAGTTGCGCAATTAGCGAGTGCTTTCGGTTGTGATGTTTGCTATTACTCAACATCGGGAAAGAACAGCCAGCAATCGATTCCACAGGTTGATTTGCAAACGCTATTGAGTGAATGTGATGTTATCTCTATTCATGCGCCCCTTAATGCTCAAACAGAAAATTTGATTGGAGCAGAGGAGCTACAGCAGTTAAAACCGGGTGCAATTATATTGAATTTAGGCCGTGGTGGTATTATTGATGAAAGTGCGATGGCAACAGCTTTAGATACGCAAGATATTTATCATGGTACTGATGTCCTAGCGGTAGAGCCGATGCTCGCAGAGCACCCTTATTTTTCTGTCAAAGCTGAACATCGCTTGGTCGTTACACCACACACTGCATGGGCAAGTGTTGAAGCACGTGCTAGCTTAATTGAAAAGGTAGCTAATAATATTCGCACGTTTAGCGTTTAACTAAAGTTAAGCTTAGCCTGAAACTAAAAAGGCCCGATTTTATAACTTATAAAATCGGGCCTTTTATTATGTATTAAGCATTCACTACCATTAAGTGGGTGCTATTTTCGCTATTTAACCAGGGAAGAAGATTAATTTAATTAAGAATAAGATAGCTAGGAACCACACACTCAAACTTAAGTCTTTTGCTTTACCACTGGCAATTTTGATTGCTGCATAAGCAATAAAACCAATAGAAATACCGTTAGCAATAGAGAAGGTTAGTGGCATCATGATCGCAATAATTACTACTGGTGCCGCCTCAGTAATATCATCCCAGTTGATGCTTTTAAGACCGCCAACCATTAACACTGCAACGTATAATAGTGCTCCTGCAGTCGCGTAAGCAGGTACCATTCCAGCTAATGGTGCAAAAAATAACGCTAATAAGAATAACACACCAACAACAACAGCTGTTAAACCAGTGCGGCCACCTTCAGCAACACCTGCCACACTTTCAATGTAACTTGTTGTTGTTGATGTACCTAATACTGAACCTGCCATTGATGCACCACTATCTGCTAGTAGAGCACGATTTAAACGAGGAAGGTTACCATCTTTATCTAGTAGTTTTGCTTTATCAGCAACTGCAATTAAAGTCCCTGAAGTATCAAATAGGTCAACGAATAGGAAGGCAAATACAATGCTGATCATGCCTACGTTAAACGCACCTGCAATATCCATCTGCATAAAGGTAGGTGCAATACTTGGTGGCATAGATACAATACCTGCATATTGTACGTCACCCATAATTAGACTGATGATTGTCACTAGTAAAATGGCTATCATTACACCGCCTTTAACGCGGAAATGAGCAAGTGCAATCGTAGCAATAAATGCTAATGAAGCTAGTGCTGCTGGTAATGCAGTAATATCACCTAAACTTACTAAAGTTGCTGGATTACCTACTACGATGCCGGCATTCTTTAAGGCAATTAACGCTAAGAATAAACCGATACCGGCTGCAATACCTTTGCGCATTGGTAATGGAATTGAGTTGATGATCCACTCTCGGATCTTGAATAAACTTAACAATGTGAAACACACGCCTGATAAGAATACTGCACCTAGTGCAACTTCCCAGCTGTAGCCCATGTGTAGCACTACCACGTATGAAAAGAATGCGTTTAAGCCCATACCTGGTGCTAAAGCAACTGGGTAATTAGCGTATAATCCCATAATAAAACAGCCTACCGCAGCAGCCAAACAAGTTGCTACAAATACTGCGCCTGAATCCATTCCTGTTGCAGATAGCATTGATGGGTTAACAAAGATGATGTAAGCCATGGTTAAGAAGGTCGTGAAACCTGCAACAATTTCTGTTTTAACATTACTGTTGTTTTCGCTCAGTTTAAATAATTTTTCTAACATAATTTTTCCGTTACTAGCTGGTGTAGAGGTCTGGTTCCGTGAGACCTACAAGATTAAAGATTGAGTGTAAATTTTGGTAAGCGAGTAGAATAACTGATTTTAATGTGAGTGTAATTACATTATTAAACTGGATGAGTTAATTTCAGTAGCTTGTGATTGTGCCAAAAATAAAAAACTGGCCGTAGCCAGTTTATAAAAAGAGGTGGGAAGCGTTAAAAATGAAGCTTATTTTACTGCTGCTTTATGATTCATTGTTGAATCTAAACGAATACCTTGGTCATTAATATCGACGTTAATATTCATACGCGTATCGTAATCTTTTAGGAACATCGCCTCTTCAGGAATTATTTCACCTGCTAATTCAACGGCATCAGCGATTGGCGTTAAAATTTTCTTAGTATCGAAAGATAGTTGATATACCCCTTCAGCTGATAATGTCTCAAGAGATAATTTCTCAGCTTCTTGTAATCCTTTGTTGCCATTGTAGATCACAAAGTGATCTCCTTTAATTGCCATTTGTGGATTTAAATTTAACCGTGAAGAGATAGGAATGACTTTATTAAGCGATACTGCAGGCCCATTATTAGTTAAATCAATTTGCTGTAATTCAGGTACAAACATCTTAATTGAATTAAATAAGTTAACAGGGTTTTTGACATGAATCGCCAATAATGCATCTAAACTTTCTAAGCGAGGTTGGTCATTATCTTGCGAGACAGCATAATCAAAAATAGCAGTACTGATGCCTTTCACATTAGCTGCCATGCTTGAACCCATACCTAGCATTGCTAGGGATTCACCGCTGGCATCTATCTGATATTGAATATCTGCTAAAGGCCCACATTGGAAACGTGGTGTTTTTAAATTCGCCCAAATATCAGTTAAAGCGCTAGATAGTTGACCAACATCTAAACCAATCGATGTTGCTATGACATTATCGTCAAAGTTTTGTGTGTAATTAGGGATGTAACCACGTAACGTTTTTAGAGCATTTAAGATCGGTTGATTTTTACTTTCAAGCACAGCTGCAAAACCTAGTGTTGATTGTTCTTTACTGATATCCACCTGCGTGTAACCAAAAGCAGTACGAGGCCAGTTTTGTGCAATACCTCGTAACTCTTCTTTACAGGCTGCGCTATGTAATAACTGAAAGGCAGTATCTTCATCTTTAGTTAGTTCTGTTAACTGTCTTGCCAGTTGGTTATCATCTTCACTGGTTAAGCCTTTGATGATTTCCACATGATTAACAAAACCAACACTGTTATTCATAAATTGATGTTGTTGCATAATATCTTCGAGCATGTGTGTATCAGCTAATGATTTGCTTGGTTTTTTTATCCCTAATGCCATGGCCAGTAAATCTTCTGATACAAAACTACTTTGAATAGTGGCTGTTAACATGCCATTTGATTGCGCAACGATTAGGTTAATAGGCTTACCTTGGTCATCTTCAACCATTGGATAAATTCTGTATTTAAGTCCTTTTAACTCACCTTCAGTATGCGTAAAGTCAGTTTCTTGTTCATTTTTATCTAACAAGTCCCAAATTGCTTGTGGGTTTTCAACTTCTACTTTGAGCACGGGTAATAGCCCTAGTGTATAAAAATAAGCGCGGATCTCATCTGCTAAACCAAAGTTCTTAGTCAGTAAATCGGCATCCTTTAAGCTATCTTCATAAGTACTTAGTAGATTCGTTAAAAAATGTATTGAGGGAGATTCTTCACCGTATAAGGATTCAATATGTGTCGGGTTTTTAGGGTCAATCAGGTTCGGTGCAGAGGCGATATAATCTTTAATAGGAAATGGGGTTAATTGACCTGTGAAAAATGGTGTATCGGCAGGTACGTAACTCAATACATTATCATTTTCTGCTTGTTGCTGGTACCAGTAAGCAGAAGCGCCAGCGGCTATTACCGCAATAGGAATTAATATTTTTTTCACAGTTGAAACTCCATAATCTATGACGAATAAAGCGACCTAATAAGGCGCGCTTTATAAAAGGCTTTATACCCTTTGTAAGTAACCAGTGGGTTAGTACATGAGGAGTAATATAATATATAAGACGGATAAATTTATTAGTCAGCTAAGTTGAGTATTTGTTCATTCAAATCTTAGACTTTTCACACTTTTCTCAATAGCTTGTGTATTAAGTTTTAGGATATCTCAAGTCTTTTAAATTAAAGCCCAGTTGAATATCTATTTTTAAGGAAACCAGTTGTTTGGAGAGTAAGGCTTCTTGTTGCTGTTGTTGTACTTTTAATAAACGTTTATCGCTATTATTTTCAGCTTGGAACATTCTCTGTAGGCTGTAGTACTCCTGCAATAAAGCCATAGCTCCTTTATTACCTACCCCTTCAACCCCTTTAATGTGACTACTGCTAATGCCGGTAATCGCCCAATAGTCTGTTAGTTGATCTATTTTCATGTTTAGTTTGTGTTCTACATAGTAACTATCCATGTGTAGAGATTGAAAATAGTCATAGATACTCGTGTAAGCATTCAGTAACTGATAAAACCCTTTATCTGTCGAGACTATTGTACAGCGCTGTTGACGTGCGGTGACTTTGTGGGCCAAGGTGGCAATCAGATCATCGGCTTCATCTTGCTCAGTAACTAAAGACTCAATACCCATTTCATAAAAGGCATCTTGAATATGTGGTAAGTAAGCTTTTAAATCACTAGGAATTGGCTTTCTGCCTTGTTTGTATTCAGGTAAAAGCTGATGTCGCCAACTAGCTTGATGACTATCAAATACACAAATGACATGACTGGGTGTATGTGCCCTTAATAATTTCTGTAAGGCATTACAGGCAGTATTGTTGGTGGCACTTAATGCAAATTCTGCTTTTACATTTTGTTTTTCTTGTATTGCATAGATGCGACGAATTAAGTTCATCGCATCTATGATTAGTAATGACGCGCCCATTCTAAGTAGTTATCTTATAACAAGGAGTGTAAACACTGCCAGGTAACTTCATACGGCCTTGGTCGATAAAGCTTTTCAATAATTTATCTACTCTTAACATTAATTCTTTTTCTCCGGTCAGCAAGAATGGGCCATTTTCTTCAATGGATTTTATTCCTTCATCTTTCACGTTACCACCAACTATACCTGAGAAAACTCGGCGTAAGTTTGATGCAAGTTGCTCTTTGGGTTGGTCGTGATGTAGCACTAAGTTTGCCATGTTTTGATGGTTAGGGATGAAAGGCTCCTGAAAGGTTCGGTCTATTTTTAATGCCCAATTGAATGAGTAAGCGTCACCAATAGCTTTACGGTACTCTTTGACACGATGCATCGATTTTTTGATTATTTTAGCGACTGTGGGGGCATCATCAATAATGATTTGATAATGCTCTTGGGCTTCAGGGCCTAAGGTGTGTACGATGAAGTCATCGATTGCTTCAAAGTAATCAACACTGCTTGCTGGCCCAGTTAATATAATAGGCAGAGGCTGGCGTTTATTTTCTGGGTGCATCATGATACCAAGAATATACAACAACTCTTCTGCAGTGCCTGGGCCGCCTGGGAAAATGATAATACTATGAGTAAAACGCACAAAAGCTTCTAAACGCTTTTCAATATCAGGGAGGATCACTAATTCGTTCACAATTGGATTTGGAGGCTCTGCAGCAATAATACCCGGCTCAGTTAAACCAATGTAACGGCCCGGCGCAACACGTTGTTTAGCATGTCCCACAGCGGCACCTTTCATTGGCCCTTCCATAGCACCAGGGCCGCAACCAGTACAAATATTGAGTTCCCTTAAACCAAGTTGATTACCCACTTCTCGTGTATAAGAAAACTCTGTTTTATTGATCGAATGACCGCCCCAACAAACGACCATATTCGGGTCAATGCCGGCTTTTAAAATATTGGCATTACGTAAAATAGAAAACACTAAGCTGGTGGATTCTTCACTATTAAATTCTGTTGATTCATGAGGCTGTAGCTGAGTGTTAACATACAAAATATCACGTAATACTGAGAATAAGAGGTCTTGCATTCCTTTAATTAACTCACCATCAATATACGCATCTTCAGGGGGATTAATGAGCTCTAAAATAACGCCGCGTTCTTGATGTAATACATTAACTTGAAAGTCTTTATGTTTTTCCAGGATCTCTTTACTGCTGTCAGTGTGGCTACCTGACTTTAAGACGGCTAACGCGCAATTTCTGAATAACTGGTAAGTTTCGCAAGAGGCACTGTATTTTAGTTGGTTGACCTCTAGTTGAGAAAGTAACGCCATACTGCCAACGGGACTGATATGTGAAATCATAGCTTCTCCTTTTAACTTTTTATTAGATTAACTGAGTTAGATGGAGAAGCCACGTAAAAGCACTGATTTTTGATAAATAATTAAAATAAAAAAGGTTATATAACTATATTTCTACTGATTTTCTGATTTTTGCTCATTTTTTGTAAGCTGAAAAACCTGATCTCTACCCTGACGTTTTGCTTGGTAAAGAGCAGTATCTGCTCGCTCAAAAACATCGTCACTTTCATCTGAAGGAGTAAATGCAGTAAAACCAATCGAAATAGTAATAGTCAGGTGCTCCTGTTTAAACTGGAATGGAATAGACTTAATGCGGTCACGTAATTTATTTAAAGCAAGCTCAGTTTGTGTTGGTGAAATCTCTGGTAATAATAATGTAAATTCTTCTCCACCAAAGCGTGCAATATAATCAGCATTACGAATAGATTTTTGTAATGTTTGGGCAATAACGTTTAGTACTTTGTCTCCGGCAAGGTGGCCAAATCTATCATTAATTGATTTAAAGTTATCGATATCAATAATCGCCAGGTTGAGGGGAGTTTTATAGCGTTGATAGCGAGTGACTTCTGTTTTTAAGCGTTCACTCCAAGCGGTTCTGTTAGGTATTTTAGTTAAGAAATCAATATGTAGTTGTTTATTCTGTTGCTTTAAGGTCTTTTGATAGCTTTGGGTCTCGTTCTGTAACTCCTTGATTTGCCTTACCATACTTTGAAATTTAGTACGGTATTTCTCTTCTTGTTGCTCTTCCTGTAAAGCCATCGCTGCTTTTACATTCGTTACGTAATCTGAGATTGAAGCTTGCAATTCTTCTAGGGTTTGATTTTTGCTGTTTGCTTGAAGCTGATCTGCACCTTGATGAATTGTTTTATAGGTTTCTTTTTGTTTTTCAAAGTCTTCTTCACTAAGCTTAAGGGTCTGCGCAAAATTTAAATAAAACTGCGTTAAGCTATCATTAAGCGTATATAAGAAATGACGGGAAGTTCGGCGTTCTTCTCGGGTGCTATCAATAATAATATTAATCACTTGTAGACAGTATTGAGGTAGCTGAAACGGATCTGGATCGTTAGAGATATCAATACGTACTTTTTCTAGTTTTTTAGCAAAAGCTTGGCCTACATCTAATTCCAAAATCAGTAGTTGTAACTCATCGTTAATAAAAGAGATGTCAGCTTTGGTATCTACTTCTGATGGGGTACAGCTTTTGTTTAATTCAATGACAGCATGTTGATAAATTTTAACTAGATCTTTTAAAGCACAGTGATGTTCAGTAATAGTGTAAGGCTCTGGTGCATCTTGCATCTCAGCAATTTTATCTTTTACTGCTTCTGAGAGTGAATTTATTTGTTGCAGTTGTGCTTGTGATTGACGTGCAACTAATTTACCTTCAGATAATTTATCTTCAAGCGTATAAGGGGTGCTTTCAAGTTGTTGGCTATACTCATCAAATAACTGATTTTCATCTTCAACAGTTTCTGTTGATTGCAATTTTTTTAAAAATTTAAACTGATATTTATCGATTGCTTTGTCTTGTCGATAACTCCGTTTTAATAATTGCTGCAATAATCGAGTTATTGCCTTAGATGACGCCATCTGCTGATTCCTTTTTATTATTTTAGCGTTCTGAAGTATCGATTAGTTTCTATGTAAGCACAAGCTAAGACACCTCAAATTTACCTAACGATTTAATTCTGGCCATGAGATCGTAGTGCCAGGATGGCTACTTTTTTGTTTCACTATACCTTTATCAATACCTGCTTGGCCTAATATCCACAAATCCCCATCAAAGAATGCGGGTTGAATTTTTTCAATAGCATACAACTCTAGCCAAGTATCGGTATTAAGTTGGTCACGCATCTGACAAGCCCCATATAAAGCGAGACTGGTTAAATTTAACATTCTTTCAGGGGCAATTGCCCGAGACACATTGTTTAAGAATGGGAAGGCAACAACGCCACAGGCAATATTTCCTTCTAGAGAATAACTATCAGCAAAGAATTTAAAAAAGGATTCAATTTCTAGTGCAAATTGTTTTGCTTCTTCATATTGTTCTTGTTCGGAAATGAATAACAGCTGATTATCACGTACTTGAGTGATTTGAGTGCGCTGGTAGAAATGCGTAGTCAATGCCTGACCTAAAGCTGCTTCAATTTTTTCTGCATTAAACAAGCCTTTTGTACCATTTAAGTTGTTAAGAAACGGAATATTTACTAGTGCATAAAATAGTGGGGTACCTTGATATTGTAATTCATTTTCTTGTATTTGCACTTGGTGAGAAGGCAATTTTGAACGTGGGTGTAGCTGCAATCTTTTACGCGTAGTTAGTTCTGATTCAACTAGTTTTTTATTGCGTCTAAAAATACCTAATACCATTAATAAAGCAATTAATAGTAATAATACCGCTATGTAAGCTACATTTTTAAAACGATTATTCTTCAACAATAACTCGTTATTTTTTGTTTCTAACTGGATTTGTTGTTGCGTTTGCTCAATAAGCTGAAATTGCTCATTGATTTTTAATTGTTGCAAAGCAAACAGCTTTTCCTTGATCGCATTTTGTAAGGAATGGAAGTTTTTAAAGTGAAAATTTGCTTGTTGATGGTCACCAGAGAGTTCATAACTTAAGGCTAGCATTTCAAATGCTTTTACTCTGAGTTCTGGAAACTTGTCTTTTGCTAAAGTTAATACATTTTCTAACTGTAAAATGGCTAACCCGGTATCTTGGCTACGAATATTAAGTTGCGCCAATAATAAGATAGTTTCGGTTTGTTGCTCCAGCCTATTCAACTTTTTAAAGTGGTAACGAGCATTTTGCAAATACTTCTGTGCTAGGTCAGTATTTTTATCCAGGTCATAGGGCATTGATGCATAAGTACGGCCTAATTCTAAATAAATATAAGCTAACAGTGTTTTATGCTTTTTCTCTACTAATTCCATCGCATTGAATAGGTAGATTAAAGATTGATTAAACTCTTTATTTTGACGCTTTAAAATTGCAAATTTCAGTAAACTATCAGCTTGTTGTACATAGTTTTCTGTGGGTAATAATAATTCAACGCGCTGACTAGCAAAGTCCATTGCACGCTTATAGCGATGCTTCTGCTGATAAAGATTAGATAGGCTAGCTTTGATTAAACTATTTAATTTAATCAATTGGAGTTGATCAGCCATTGCATTGGCAGTTTGAAAGTTTGAAACCGCCAGTTGTTGCTGGTTAATTTGGTCATAATAATGCCCATAGTAATAAGCTAACCAAGCTAATAGCTCTGTTTTTTTGCTATTCTTAAGGCTTTGTTTCACTTTACCTAGGGATTCATTTGCTAATTGGTATTGGTGTGTTTCTAAAGCTAATTTAGTGACAGTTAGGTTGACTATTTCAGGTAAGTTAGCGAAGTTGGTCTTTTTATTATCTGCCATTACTTGTAAAGAGTGCTGCATCATATTGATCAGCGTTTCATTACTCAACTGTGGACGTTCTGGCTCAGGTATTTCAATGGCAATCAGGTTTAAGGTTCTAATCTCATCTGGGCTTTCACTCGGGTTTTTTAATAGTGGCATTAATAACGATAAGCTTTTTTCGTAGTTTTCTAATTCGATGTAACAAGAAGCTAATAAGTGCGTTGGGGCATTATTAGGGATACGTTTGGTTGTTAAACGTGAGTTTTTATTAATGAAGTTGTCTTGTGGTGGTGGCAATGCAGCCACCTTATCCATAAATGCAGTAACATTATTAATACAAGAAACAGGTTCAAGTTCACGGGTTTTATAGCTTTCTTTAATAGATGCTGGGATTAATGCATCACCTAATTCTATTGCGAATACTGAATGGCTCATCACCACTAGTAAGCAACCTATCAATGCACGTGAAAAAAAGCTCATGAATACTTAAAACCTTATATGAAATTCGCACCTTACTTTTGTTAAGGTGCGGTTATTGTAACAAATTTAACGTTACTGTCTTACTAAACGAATATTGTGTATCTCTGGTAATACACAAGTACTGCGTAATGGATTGATATCTAAGCCACCACGACGTGTGTATCTAGCATAGACAGTTAATTCACTTAATGAGCCGTGTGCCATTAAATCACAAAATATACGCTCTACACATTGCTCGTGAAATTCATTGTGTTGACGGAAAGAGATTAAATAGCGTAGTAATTTTTCGTGATCTAAGCGCTTACCTGTGTAAGTTATCTCTACACTTCCCCAGTCAGGTTGGCTGGTGATTAAACAGTTAGACTTTAGTAGGTTAGAGTGAAGTGTTTCAGTGACTGTATCATCTAAACTAATGCCGTTTAACAAACTTGGAGATAGTTGATATTGATCTACTTCGATATCAAGCTCATCGATATTTATACCAGACAGAGCCCCTAACTCATCTATTACTTTATCTAATTTTGTATTAAGCGTCACTTCTACCAATTTTTTAGCACAGGCAGATAAGTCATTGCTGAGAATGGTTTGAACTTCTTCTACAGAGTCAAACTTACTTTGGTTAAAGCTATTAAGGTAAAGCTTAAATGATTTTGATTCGATTAAAAATTCACTATTGTAGGGAACTTTAACCACGCCAGTTGCCACTATTGGCTTACCTTTACTATTCAACCAAGAAAGCTCGTAGATATTCCATAAATCAACACCGTAAAAGGGGAGTGAATCAGCTTCTAAAGAAAGTTCATTACGATTTAAACTACGCGGAACACCCTGTAATAAAGTATTGTCATAATGGCATTTATATTCAGTGATTTTACCTAGTGATAGGTCTTTTAAAGCTGAATCGTGGTCGTATAAAGTTGAATGTGACATTGAGTTTCTCATTTTTAAATCAGAGGGTGCTATAAATGCAAGACAAAGCAGCCCGAATCGTTACAATAAGCAGTATTGTAACTAAAAAGAAGAATTATTCGAGCTATGAATACAGATATCCAAACTGAGTTATTGGCGTTACAAGCACGTCACCTTAAATTATGGGAAGTTAAAAACGGTACGCTTCCTACGCAAGCCTTTGATGCAGAGTGGCTGTCTCCTTGCCAAGTTGGTGAAGTATTTGAAGATAAAATTACTTGGAAAGCACAAAAACGCACAGAACAAGTTGATTTAAAAAATATTGAAGATGCACTTGAAGTAAAGCTTCATCCCACAATAGAAGCCTTATTTTGTAGCCATTATTGTGATCATATACCTTGTGAATTTGATGGTCATCCTATTGAATTAATTCAGGTATGGAATGATCAAGATTTTTTAGGTTTGCAAGAAAATATGATTGCACACTTTATGATGCAGAAACGTTTAAAGAAACCTGCCTCTATGTTTATTGCGACTTGTAGTGATGAAATGCAAGTTATCTCGATATTAAATGAGACTGGGCAAGTGCAATTAGAGACGTTAGGTAAAAAACAAGAAGCAGTATTGGCAGAGTCACTGGCAGAGTTTCTAAGTAAACTAAACCCTATCATACTGTAATTTATAATCGCGCTTATATATTACAGCCAAGTAATCGTGCATAGAAAGTTAGGTTAACATTTACTCTTATTATTTAGTCAACTAGGTGAGGCTTAACACTCACCTATATTTTTGCTATTAACACCAAACTATTTTCAGTAAGTGCTTAATAAGCGGATAATAATAATGGATTGGTAACTAGGTTTCTCACACCATGGGCATGATTTTCATTGTATTGATTGTCTTTGAACCATGTCGCAACGGTATTAATACTAACCTTTAATACTTGAGGGCGAACACTCCATGTAACCTGAAATGGTGAGCCTTGTTGGTTGTAAGCCGGCCCGGTGGTTGACCCTAAATATTGTATTGGTTGTCCTGAGTTATCTGGAATATTGATAGCCTGCGGACGATCACCTTTCACTGAGTCCTTGGTTAACTCTACAAAATCTAGAGCTTCTTTATCATTTACTAACACAAACACTTGAGACTCTACGCGAAGAGCCGGGTTTTTAGTTGAGTCACTTAAACATGAACCCAGTGTCGGTCCTGGTTTTACGTTTGCTGTTGAATAAACATAATGAACTTCAATAGTATCACCCGGAAATAATTGATGATGCAGCTCTTTAGATAAAGGCACAGAAATTGGAGTTAGTTCTTCCTTAGTTAATTGTCCTGCATATAAATATCCACTATTGTTACCCTTACCATCTCCATTACCAGCATAACGAGTAAATTCACCACCTTTATGCTCTGCATTTTTATGAAAATGAATATTACATAGGTTCATATCCGTGGTGTTTGGCGCATATGAAAATAACTGAGTATTGTTCCCTGCAATATTATCTATATCTCGTGGTGATTGAGGACCAAATCCTTTATCTAGGGTGTTTTGTTGTAATTCAGCTCTTTGTTGCTCAATAATCTGATCTGAGACTGGTTCTGATTGAGTTACTGTCTGTGATGCAAAAACCGATAATGGAAGTGCAGTCGTGGTACACAGTAGTAATAAGTGTTTTTTCATTAAAATTTTCATAGCTATCCTTGCTAGTTATTATTAGTAGCTACGTTATTGTAGCTAGCTTAAGTTTTTGCTTATTTGTTATGTAAGCTTCTGATGTAATTAGGGTTGTTATAATAGATGAATCAAGTGTTTAAATAAATAACAGATAGGGGAAGAATAAGATAAACTATATATTCCTTGTTCTTAATCACATTAATGCCAATATGTTACAAAACTTCTTTTTATCTATTCCAATCAGTTTACGTTTTATGCTGTTATCTGCATTTTCATTTGCATTAATGACAGCCTGCGTAAAGTTGGTAAGCACACACAATATCCCCGTTTTTGAAATTGTTGCTGCAAGAGGCTTGGTCTCTTTGCTGATAAGTTATGTTGATATTAAGCGTAAAAAAATCGCAGTGTGGGGAAATAATAAGGCGTTATTAATATCGCGAGGAGTGGTTGGCACGTTAGCGTTAATTTGTGTTTATTACGCAGTTACTACTTTACCACTAGCGGAAGCGACACTATTACAATATTTGTATCCTGTTTTTACCGCTTTATTAGCTTTTTTCTTTTTAAAAGAGCGAATTCAACGATCGACCTTAATATGTATTGGCTTATGTTTAGTTGGCTTACTTGCAATGGTTCAACCTAATCTGGCTTTAAATGGTGAAACGGTTTTACCTTGGTTTAGTGTGTTTGTTGCGCTATTAGGTGCATTAGGCAGTGGTACTGCGTATGTGATTGTTAAACGCTTGAGTAAAACAGAAGATAGTTCGGTGATTATCTTTTACTTCCCGCTGATTGCATTACCCTTGTCTTTAGCTTTATTAGGGAATGATTTTGTGATGCCAGATGGTGAAGCGTTAATTTTATTATTGTTTGTGGGGATATTCACGCAAGTTGGACAGGTTGGCTTAACAAAAGCGATGCAAACAGAAGTGGCGGGAAAAGTAAGTGCTTTCTCTTATGTGCAAGTCGTCTTTTCTACTATCTTAGGCGTGTTAATATTTAACGAAATCCCATCTATTTGGACATTGATTGGCGGTATACTAATCATTTTAGGAGCATTGGTTAATGTCTTTGGCGGTAAGAAAAAATAATCACTTTTAGTCAACTATAGTCTCCTCGTTAGTGTTTATACTGAGTAAACTCTTACCTTTAGGGTATTGGTGATGAGAGGGTTGATTAATAAGCCCTATTTTCTTGAAAATAGATTATTTTATACATTATTTATAGTTCAAATATGAACTATTATTGCTTTGTTGCGTCTATAATTGAGCGAAAAAGAAACAATTTTTGTCTGTTTACTTGTAGTATTATGCGGCAGAGTATTGCTACTTAAGCTGCTGACTAACATCAATAGCGTCCACTTAACCAAGATATTATTAGATAATTTAATCATATAAATGAAAATACCTAAAAGAATTCAGCCATTAATCGATGATGGCATTATAGATGATGTGTTACGCCAGTTAATGAGCGGCAAGGAAGCCACAGTATATGTTGTGCAATGTGGTGATCAAATACGTTGTGCCAAGGTTTATAAAGAAGCGAGTAAACGTAGTTTCAAAAATGCTGTTTTATATAATGAAGGGCGTAAAGTGCGCAATGGGCGTAATGCCCGTGCAATGCAAAAAGGCTCGAAGTTCGGTCGTGAACAGCAAGAAGAAATTTGGCAAAACACTGAGGTTGATACCTTGTATAAGTTTGCGGCAGCAGGCGTAAGGGTTCCAACCCCCTATGGGTGTTTTGGTGGCGTGTTAATTATGGATTTAATTACTGATGATGACGGTTACGCTGCTCCACGTTTAAATGATGTCGCTCTGTCGGAAGAGCAAGCACTAAGCCATCACGCTAAAATGATGGATTATGTGGTGCGTATGTTAAGTATTGGCATTATTCATGGTGATTTATCAGAATTTAATGTGCTGGTGGATGAGCAAGGCCCCGTAATTATCGATTTGCCACAAGCGGTCGATGCAGCTGGTAATAACAATGCTAAAAAAATGTTGTTACGTGATGTAAACAATATGACTCAGTATTATTCTCAATTTGCCCCAAGTTTAGCGACTACACGATATGGTGAAGAGATTTGGGCTATTTTTGAAACTGGAGAGCTTTCGGATAAAACGGTATTAACCGGTCAATTTGTTGACTCTGAAGTCACTGCGGATGTGGATAATGTATTAAATGAAATTAACGCTGCACGTGAAGAAGAGTTAGATCGTTTGGATCGAATGACTAATCATGACTAGTCATATTCAGCACCATTAATTGGTCAGAGCCTTAATATTATGTTTTCTCGTTTTTATTCCATAATGAATGTCGGCATCCAAGATGAGCCTCCGAGTAAAGTAGAAAAAATGCGTATGTTAAACGTGTTAAACCTACTCACTTTACTTGTCTCTTTTGTTTACACTGCTAACTATGTCTTTGTTTTAAAAGAAGACTGTGCTGCATTATACAATGTAATGTTAACAGGTGGGTACGTTCTTGTTTTTTTACTCAGTTATTTTCATTGTCACAAGGTCGCTAAAATAACCTATTTTAGCTTTGTTCTTCTGCATCTTTTTTTCTTTACTAATTTATTTTTTACGAAGGATAGTGGGTTTCATTTTTACTATTTCTTAGTGCCGATGGGAGTTCTGTTACTATTTGAATTAAAAGAGATATCTCTGAAAATTGTGTTTAGTATAGCGGCTGCATTATTATTCTTATACTCAGAGAATACACTCAATCCAGACCCGTTAGTTGTTTTAAATTCCGAGACTAACCATATACTGTATCAATCTGTTTTTTTAGTGAATATGTTTGCGATTGTTTTAGCATTAACCTTGTTTAGTAAACAGATAGAAAAACATGAATTAGAGTTAGTAAAGCAGGCAACCACTGATATTTTGACTGGTATTAAAAATCGCCGTTGTTTCTTTGAAGAAGGTGAACAGTTATTAATTGAAGCTAAAAAAGCAAAGCAGCATGTGACGTTACTGTTATTAGATTTAGACTTTTTTAAAAGTATTAACGATAAATACGGACACTCAGTAGGTGATGATTGTTTAGTCGGAGTTGCTAGTACTTTACAGAGGTTAGATTTTAAAGATAAAGTTTGTGCTCGTATTGGCGGTGAAGAGTTTGCTTTATTGTTACCTAATTGTAGTTTACAACGAGGCATGTTGATTGCTGATAAACTTAGAGTGCAAATTGAACACTTAGTGATCACCAATAAGAAAGACAACGTAGTGAAATGTACAACAAGTATTGGTGTTAGCTGTAACATCACCCAGCAAGAAAATTTAAAAGCGTTACTTGAAAAGTCAGATATCGCCCTATATGAAGCAAAAGGGAACGGACGTAACCGTGTAGCTTCATACTCTGAACATGGATGAACCTTGTTAAATCCAACATCCTAGGATGTTTCAACTAATCGTTATCCGCACCAAGAAATTACTAATAGGTTTTAATATGATTGCAAAAATTAAACAGTTTTTAAATTCGATGATCCCTCCTGATAGCCCTGAATTTGATAAGTCTTTAGCTATTGTTTGTTTGCTTTGCGAGGTTTGTGTCGCTGATCATCAAAGTGCTTCTGAAGAAGAAACTGCCGTTGTCCATACTTTACAGAAGCTGCTGAATATAGATGCAAATAATGCAAGTCGCTTGTTACAAGAGGGAATGAAAGAGGTGAGCGCGAGTAATTCAGTATTTGATTTTACTTCGCAATTAGGCGAGTTAGATAGTGATGCTCGTATTGATGTCATTAAAGCAATGTGGGAAATTGCTTATGCAGATGGACACTTAGATGAAATGGAAGAGGCATTGATTCGTAAAGTTGCTTCATTACTTTATGTTAATCACAGTGATTTTATTAAAACTAAATTATCAGTTGTACCAGCTCACTAACAATGAGCAGTTGTATCGAGCTGCTATTATCAATAAAACTAAATGGTTGTGATAGCAGTTTTATAAAGGTGGGAGTGATTTAATTTGTTATTGTATTTAGCTGGTCTTTGTCACTTTTTTGTTTACCCATAAGCTCTTCTTTTCTTAACTTTCTTAATATAGGAAAAGACCTTTTCTGGTAAAATATTACCTATATATCTTCGTCTAAAACCTACTTTCCATAAAGATGAATAATAATGTTTTTTAAACTTAAATGGAGATGTAAAAGCACTCCATGAGCCAGATGTTTTAGCTAAATGCCTTTCATAATTATAGTTTCCTACATATTCTGAATGAGTCAAATTACCAAATTGTACAGACTCTTCATAAGTAGGAGTGGTTAATAACCTTGAAATTGGGTTTATTGAAGTTTCAGGTGAAATTTCCATTTTCCAGCAATCACTTTCTGTTTTCATAAAGTCTTTAATAAAGTCTAATGTACCTTCTTGAAACTCATTTATGATCTCTGTTGTTCTATGAGAAGATATATGTTCTTCACAGACGGGGGTAATCCCTTCTTTATCTGATTTAAAGTTAATGACCGAGCCGTGGGGGGCAGAAAAGATAAATTCGAACAAATGTACACAGCTAATAACTACATCGTAATTCTTTTGTGGCTGAGAGAAGTTACATATATATCCTGACATTGGTAAACCCTTTGATACATAACGCTTTGCAGTATCAAATGTGCCTAGGTAATAGCCTTCAACATCTAGTTTTTTATTTAGTATGCGGCTTAATTTATCTATTGAATTTTGCATTGTACCTTGCCAACCTATGTCAACAATCGCTATTTTACCAGCTCTCAGAAAATCAATTTGTTGTAAGTAGCTTGTTAAATTTTCACGTTCATTAGCGGAAACTTCACATACTTCTTTGGTTAATAATTGGAAAAGAGTCGCTAATTTTTTTTGATCTGATGGGGAAACTATTTTATCGTTTTTATCAATAAAACCTGCTGCCTTTATTTTAGCTATATGCTGATCTGAGTTGATATCTACTCTGTCTAGATAGTGCCTTACACTTAAATTAGGAAAAATATTACATAGTAACTTTAGTGATGACTCGTCTATATTATCACATATAGTGGGTATATTAATTGCTCTTCGAGAAGCATACATATACTGACTAGGTGGCACTGCTTGGCCTTGATTCATTAAGTTATAAACTTTATGCATCATGTATCCGTCACGTGCGAGAAAAAATGCTTTTTCAACTTGCTGTTCAACAAGCTTATTGGTTAGCCACCGAATAAACCCTAAATAGATAATGCCGCAATATATATAACCAAAATCGTACCACAGGTTTACATTATTATTACCTCTGCGAGTAAACACTTTATTGATAACAGTTGCAAAGTAAATAGATTCATCAATCGATAAGTTCTTATTATATAGCTCTTTTAATATTTTAAACTCAGGTCGTTGGAATGCGTATTCACTAGGTTTTTCATAATAGTAGGTTTTGATCCCTTTTTTCATCGCATTGATAATATCGGCATAAAAATAATCACCTACATGAAGAATGCTAGAAGGCGGGCAGGCTAGCTCATTTAAAATATGATTGAATAAAGTGCCTTTAGATTTAGACTTACGAATAGTGGAAGATAGGTAAAGTTTATTAAAGGTAGTATAACCATTGTCGTGGAGGATTTTGGTTATAACACTTTCTGGTAAGTACATATCTGAGGTAAAAATAACTTTTTTACCGTTATCTATACAATATTGATAAAACTTATACATATATTCATTTCTGATACAAAATTTTTGCTCTATCTCTATTTCTAACGTTTTCAATCTCTCTGTTATTTCGTTATCGAGGTTTTGCGTTGTTTGGATATGATGGTAAATCTCGTCTAGATTGAGGGATTGAACACCACTTATTTTAGTCGCTATCTTAGTGGCCTCAGGTTCCGCTTTAGTGCGTACCTTTTTGAATTTAAAACTAAGTTCTCCATATTTCTTAATATATAAATTTTCTACAATAGTAAAGATATCTGCAGGATCAAGTACTTTTCTAACAATAACCGTATCGAAAATATCAAAGGAGATGACATCGCTTTTATCAATTAACTTTTTAAAATCATTATTACGATATAATCGTTTTGTTAACGTGATGCATCTATTGAGGATTTTTAACTTAACTTTTTTAAATTGCTGCTTTTTTAATATCATAATTAATCATCCTCAATACCGTGTATAAATTCACAAACTTATGAATTACATTTACACGATATGTTTGAAGTAAAGCATCAGATTGCTATTTCCATAAGAAAACAAATAAATACTGTTTCTAAGTTATCTGATGATGTCCATATACCTGCTTTAAGATTTATACTGATTCAATTATTTTATTATTTAGACATTGTTAATTAGGGGTAGCCTTTGTGTACACGGCCACTTCAAATTTTAAGTGGTTACTTTTCGATGTTTTCTATATAAACACATATATATTACTGAAAAATTATAGGTGCTTTAAAGAGGAGGTTGTTTTGGAGAAGCATCTAAAGCAAATTTAATATTAATCCTATAAAGGCCCTAATTAATCTCGACCATATCTCATTTATAATAAAAACTAGCAATAAGATACTGTGAATGCATTGTTAAGTTGAATTATCAGAACAGTTATACTACTGCAACAGGTGACTTAACAAAATACCAATTTAGTTAAGGTTTTCCTTTTAAGTTCAGTTTAATCGTTTTTTTAATAAATAATCCGTTTGGATATCTCCACCCATATCAAATCCGTGTTCACCGAATTTGAAAAATCCCATTTTATTGTAGAATTTTAATGCTGGTTGGTTATCTTCCCATACACCTAGCCACAGGTATTGTTTATTCTGCTGTTCAGCACGTGCAACGGCAAAGTTAATTAATTGATGACCTAATCCTTCACCTAAAAATTCTTGTAAAAGGTAGATTTTTTCAACCTCCAAGGCATCCGGATCGGCAAGATCTGTTTGTGCACTACCCACATTAAGTTTTAAAAATCCTGCGATCTCGGCTGTTTCATTGCTAATAGGCGCTGAATAGATAAAGTAAAACTCGCTTTCTGGATTCTGTAATTGTGTTGAGAGTAGCTTTATATTTAATGATTCTTGATAGTATTTTTGTAATAAGGCTTCACTGTTACTGTCAGCAAAGGTTTGCTGGTAGGTTTCAATAGCAATTTTTCTTAATAAAGTAACTTGCGCTAAGTTACATTTTTGCATGTTATTCGGGATAGTTGTTTGCATCATTTTCCTTATACCAATCACATTAATTAATCTATTTTACTTGTTAAGATAACTTATATCTTCGTTGTAATTTTCGGAAAGGGGCAACCATTCACATCTTTACCTTAATGCTCCTAGAGGTTGAAATTACTGCTTAAACTAAGTCATTTTTCCTACATAAAATTTACAACACTTATTTAATATAATTGGTATTAAAATTTTAATAAAACCCTTGGTTATAAGTTCCATATCTTAAATTAACTTACTCATCGGCGCAAAATTTAGCACCTATAAATTTGCTTCTATTAGGTTAATTTAAAAACGGATTGGTATAATGGGTATTGTTGATTTTTATTCATGAATTGAGAATATGATGAAAGTGGTTTTTGATGGGCCTGAAGATGGTCCTCTATTTGTTTTTGCTCATGGGGCTGGTGCACCTTTAACTTCTGACTTTATGCAAAAAGTCAGTGTTGGACTTGGAGAACAAGGTATTAGAGTTGCTCGTTTTAATTTTAATTATATGCAGCAACGGGTTGATACTGGTAGCCGTCGCCCACCGGAACGAGCTCCGAAATTGGTTGAACAATTTATACAACTTATTAATGGTTTCGAACAGCCTATGGTAATAGGTGGCAAATCAATGGGAGGGCGTATGGCTAGTTTAGTGATGGCTGAACATGCGTTGGCTCAAGTAAAGGGTGTTGCTTGCTTGGGGTATCCTTTTCACCCACAAGGTAAACCGGACAAACTACGGATCGAACATTTAGAGCAGGTCAAGGTGCCTTTGGCAATCATACAAGGCACTAGAGATAAATTAGGGAGTCAGGAAGAGGTCGCAAATTATGATTTGCCTAATGCATTACAGTGGCATTGGTTAGAAGATGGGGATCATGATTTAAAACCGAGAGTAAAAAGTGGGTTGACACAGAATGGACATATGCAATCTACTATCGATTATTTAGCGAATTATATTAAACAATGCGTGGTTATTTGATAAAAGAGACTGTTTTACGAGCTGTTGCTTGAAAACTATCCATTGTTTGGATAATAAATTAGCTTTATCTACATTTATTTGTAAAAGAAGTGTGGATGTATTGTTGATTATTTTTTAAAATCGACATCCGGTCGACATATAAGCAATGATACCTGTACTTTTCATCCATTGTCGTAAAGCATTTAGTTACAGAAGGGAGTTACATGTCAATTGATATCAAACCGCTAGCAGTTGCAGAGCGAAATACCTGTCCAGCAGAATTTAGTTTTGGTGAAGTATTTGCCGACCATATGTTTACACAAACTTATGATGCGAATCAAAAATGGTCAAATGCTGAAATAAAACCTTATCAAACACTGCAATTAGACCCATCAGCTTCGGTTTTACATTACGGTCAAGAGATCTTTGAGGGGTTAAAAGCATATCGTACAGAGAAAGGGGATATTCATTTATTCCGTCCTCGTGAAAACTTTAAACGTTTTAATCGTTCTGCTGCACGTATGGTAATGCCAGAGATCGATGTGGAGTTTCATCTTGAAGCTTTGATGGCGCTATTAAAAATAGATAATAAATGGGTGCCTGAAAAAAATGGTACATCACTATATATTCGTCCAACGATGATCGCGACAGGTGCTAAATTAGGCTTGGGTGCGAGTGATAAATACTTGCACTTTATTATTACTGGGCCTGCTGGCGCGTACTTTAAAGATGGTTTTTCTCCTGTTTCTGTTTATGTTGCAGATAAATACCGTCGTGCAGTTGTTGGTGGTGTTGGTGAAGCAAAAACTGGCGGTAACTACGCGGCAAGTTTATACATGTCTGAAGATGTTGCAGCGCGAGGTTATTCTCAAGTACTCTGGTTAGATGCTATTCATGGTAAATACATCGAAGAAGTTGGCGCGATGAACATCTGTTTTGTTTATGGTGACCATATAGTTACCCCTAAATTAAGCGGCAGTATTTTACCAGGTATTACACGAGATTCGATTTTACAATTAGCTCCAACTCTTGGTTACACTGTATCTGAAGAGCAATTAGCAATAGAAGATATTTTAGCTGATATTAAAAGTGGTAAAATTACTGAGGCCTTTGGTTGTGGTACAGCTGCGGTTATCTCTCCAGTAGGCCAATTATGCTGGAAAGATGTTGATTACATCATCAATGATAATAAAGCAGGCGAAGTTTCTCGTAACTTGTACGATGAATTAACGGGAATTCAATACGGTCTTCGTGAAGATAAATTTGGTTGGATAGAAAAAGTAGATTGTTAATCATTTAGTCTTCTTTTTAATTACCTATTATCAAGGCGCTATTTAGCGCCTTTTTGATATCTAATAGGCATGGCTGTTATTATTCTTAAACGCATTATCAACACTATCACAAATCATATTTCTCACCCATTGATGGCCTGGCTCATCCGTGTTGCCTTGATGCCATAACAATACGTAAGCCATTTCATGGAGTTGAAAAGGCAATGGGATCTGTTTCAGTGGGTACAGCTTTTGCGCATGTGGAACAAAGCTGCTTGGTAATGTAAAAATTAAATCGCTATGCGCGCAAACACTTGCTCCACCATAGAAGTCTGGCAATGTACTGATGATATTACGTTGCTTGTTATGTTTTTCTAACTCGAAATCTATGGCCCAAAACTTATTACCTTCGCAGCTAACTTGTAAGTGATTACACGCTAAATAACCTTGTATATCCCAAGTATTATTTTTGACATGTTGTAATGCCGGGTGGTGATCATTGACTAAACAGGTTTGATGATCACTGAATAATATCTTATAGGTTAGTTCATCGGGTAAGTTATCTATCTTTAACTGTTGTTGCTGATCATAATCTATACCAGTAATGCCAAACTCTACTTTGCCTTTTTGTAAGTCTTGCATGGATCCTTCTTTCCAGCCTAAAACATCTAAATGAATATTACTGGCCTGTTGTAATAAAGGTCCAATAAAAGAAGGTAATAATGTCGCGTAGGCACTTTCCAACATGCTAATAGAAAAGTGTCGGTCACTGCTTAAAGGGTCAAAGGTAGGTGCTTGAGTAAGTTGATATAGGCCTTGCAGTAATTTAGTGAGTTTCTGTTGTAAATTAAGTGCATGGGGAGTGGGTTTTAAACCATGTGCTGTTCTGGTAAATAGCGGATCTTGTAAATGCAAACGTAAG
Source organism: Psychromonas sp. KJ10-5 (assembly GCF_055808325.1). Taxonomy (NCBI): domain Bacteria; kingdom Pseudomonadati; phylum Pseudomonadota; class Gammaproteobacteria; order Alteromonadales; family Psychromonadaceae; genus Psychromonas; species Psychromonas sp. KJ10-5. Next base: position 3,905,596 of record NZ_CM147864.1, read on the forward strand.
CGAGACAAACTTTTACTTAAAGCTGATTGACTGACATTCAAGCGAGTTGCTGCGCGAGTGACGCTTTGTTCCTCTAATAAAACTTGTAAAATAACTAATAAATTAAGATCTATTCGAGTGAGTTTATCAATATGCATAGATATTCCTGTTGGGAAAATAAGAACTGAATTAATACCATTTCTATTCATATCATAGTTGATTTACACTCGCATTGTTATCAGTTTAATATCACAAATTGGCATTTTATTTTCGTTATTTTTAAAGAGAGAGTTATGAGTCGTAAGTTGTTACCAATCCTAATGATGATGGTGGTGTTAAGCCCACTGGCCATTGATATCTATTTACCTTCCATGCCTGAGATGGCTGTTGAGTTCGGAGTATCGGATACTCAGGTTCAATCGACTTTGATCCTGTTTATTTTGTCGATGGGGGTAGGGCAAGTTCTAATTGGCCCATTAGCTGATAGATATGGGCGTAGACCAATTGCGTTGGTGGGAATTTGTTTGTATATCGCGAGTAGTTTTTTTGCGTCAGTTGTGGTGCAGTTTGAATATTTACAACTGGCTCGTGTACTACAAGGTATTGCAGCTTGCGCTACTTCAATTGTTGTATTCAGTGCCGTGAGAGACAGATTTAATGCACAGCAAAGTGCACATTATTATAGTTATTTAAACGGTGTTATTTGTGTTATTCCTGCATTAGCACCAACTTTAGGTGGTTTCTTAGCATTGCATTTCGGTTGGAGAGCTTCGTTCATCTTCATGACTGTATTTGCTATTTTAGTGTTGTTTGTTGTTGCTTTTAGATTACCAGAGACTCGTCCTGAACATGCTAATAACCATACGGCCCTATACAGGTGGGCACGTTACCAACCTGTATTAGCCAATAGCCAATTTGTTTTTTATGCGTTGACCTGCATGATTGGTATGGCCAGTATTTTAACTTATGTATCCTACGCACCTAGTTGGATCATTAAGCATTTAGGGTTAACAGAGCTGACCTTTAGCTACCTATTTGGCTTTAATGCATTGATTAATATCGTGGCTTGTTTTGCTGCACCTAAAGTGATTAAAAAAGTCGGTAATCATCAGACGGTGACGATTGCACTGTGGTTAATGCTGGTATCGGGAGCTGCTCAATTTATATTACAACAGTTGCCTTATACTAGCCCGTTAGTTGGCGGTTTATACTTTATGTTACCAATGTTGTTGTTATGTATTGGCTTTGCACTTTTGTTAGGGCCGGCAACATCAATGGCATTAAGCTCTTTTGGTGAGCGTGCAGGTACTGCGAGTGCATTACTAGGCTGCATTCAAATGGCTGGTGCCGCGTTATTAACGGGGTTACTGCAGCAGACTAGTTTAACGGGGCCCTACGCAAGTGCTTTTATGATTGGTGGAAGTGGGTTATTGCTGCTGATTGTTATGACCCTGCCTAAATATAAACATTGGCATCAAGAGCGTCCTAATTACGCTTAAGCACCTGTTGAAAATTTATTCGCATTCTCTGTGTTAGCTTGAGATAATAACTCCATTACATTTTTGTCAATGGAGTTATGATGAAACATTCCCTATCTAAATTATCCCTGATTGGTAGTTCCCTGTTACTCTCTGCCTGTGTGACTTCTTCGCCGACTGGGCGTAATCAAGTTTTGTTATTTGATGGTTCGGAAATGGCAACATTGGGAGCTAATTCCTTTGAAGAAATAAAAAAACAGGAAATCATTAATCAAGACCCTGCTGTTAATGCCTATGTCCAGTGTGTGAGTAAGCAGATAACCGATACTTTGGGTGCCCAACCTGATTTTGATGAATGGGAAGTAGTGGTTTTCGACAGTGAACAGGTTAATGCCTTTGCTTTACCTGGTGGAAAAATCGGTGTCTACACAGGGTTGTTATCTGTGGCCAAAACTCAGGATCAGCTTGCGACAGTAATTGGCCATGAAATAGCTCATGTACAAGCAAATCATTCTAATGAACGTTTATCCTCAAGCCAAATAACAGGTATTGGAACCTCTGCTATTGGCGTTGCTGTTAGCGGCAGTGAATACTCAGAAATAGGCTTAGCAGCATTAGGTTTAGGCGTTCAATATGGCATTACTATGCCTTATGGAAGAGCTCAAGAGTCGGAAGCAGATATTGTAGGTTTACACTTAATGAGCGAAGCGGGTTTTGACCCATTACAAAGTGTAGAGTTATGGAAGAATATGGCCATTGCGTCGGGTGGGGCAGAACCGATGGAGTTTTTATCAACCCATCCTTCAAATACAACTCGCATTAATGATTTACAAAGTGAATTGAAGAATCTTAAACAAACGAGTTTTCAAGCGCCTAACTGTCGTGCTTAATGACACTTGTAGTGTAATGCAAACAAAAATGCCGAATCAATTGATTCGGCATTTTTAATTAAAACGTTAAATTAAAGGTTAGATAGAATTGCATCTACCGATGCTTTTGCATCACCTAATAACATTTCAGAGTTCTCATTAAAGAACAGTGGGTTTTGTACGCCAGCGTAACCAGCACCCATCGAACGTTTAAAGACAACTACTTTTTCAGCTTCCCAAACATTAAGCACTGGCATACCTGAAATCGGTGTACCTGGCTCATTTGCTGCAGGGTTAACGGTATCATTTGCACCAATAACTAATACTACATCAGTTTCAGGGAAATCTTCGTTGATTTCATCCATCTCTAATACAATATCGTAAGGTACTTTTGATTCAGCAAGTAATACATTCATGTGTCCTGGTAAACGACCTGCAACTGGGTGAATACCAAAACGTACGTTTTTGCCTTTAGCACGTAATTGTTTAGTAATTTCAGCAACAGGATATTGTGCTTGTGCAACAGCCATACCGTAACCCGGTACGATGATGATGTTTTTAGCCGCTTTTAAAGACTCTGCAACTTGTTGTGCTGTTGTTTCTGTATGCTCACCGTACTCTTGGTCGCCTTGTGCAAATTCTTCATTACCAAAACCACCTAAGATTACGCTTACAAATGAACGGTTCATTGCTTTACACATGATGTAAGAAAGAATCGCACCACTTGAACCTACTAAAGCACCTGTGATGATCAGTAAGTCATTTGCTAGCATGAAACCAGTTGCTGCCGCAGCCCAACCCGAGTAAGAGTTAAGCATTGATACTACTACTGGCATATCTGCACCACCAATAGAAGCCACTAAATGCCAACCGAATGCTAAAGCAATTACAGTCATAATGATAAGTGCTGTTAAGCCTAAATCACCGCTAACAAAAGCAACTAATAGAAGTGCTGCTGCAGTTACTGCTGCAATGTTGATCCAGTTTTTACCAGGTAGAGATAGTGCTGCACTGTTTACTTTACCGCTTAGTTTACCGTATGCAACGATAGAACCAGTGAAAGTAACTGCACCAATAAAGATACCTAAGAACACTTCAACATCGTGAATAGTTTGCGCAGCTGGTGCTAAAACAGCATGATCTAAGTATGAGTTGAAACCAATGAAGGTTGCAGCCAAACCAACGAAGCTGTGTAAAATAGCGATTAGCTCAGGCATTGAAGTCATTTCAACTTTTAATGCTAAACGTACACCGATACCAGCACCAACAGCCATTGCGATAGTGATGTAACCTAAGCCACTCACTTGTGAGCTAGCAATAGTTGCACCGATCGCGATGACCATACCGATAATACCGAATAGGTTACCGCGTTTTGCACTTTCTTGGCTGCTTAAGCCGTTAAGGCTACCAATGAATAGGATAGCCGAGATGATGTACGCAGCTGTAATTAATCCTTGAGACATGTTTATTTATCCTTCTGGAACATTTTCAACATACGGTGTGTCACGGTAAAGCCGCCCACTATGTTGATGGTTGCAATAAGAATTGCAACCGTTGAAAGAGCTGTGACCACGTTATTGTCACTACCAACTTGCAGTAGTGCACCGATAATGATGATGCCACTGATTGCGTTTGTTACACTCATTAAAGGTGTATGTAGTGAATGTGCAACATTCCAAACTACACCGTAACCAACAATACATGCCAGTATAAATACAGTGAAGTGTGCTAGGAAGTCTGTTGGTGCAACACTTGCTAACCAACCAAATAGACCAGCAGCAACAACAGCAGCAGCAGGTTTAATCCATTTGTTTGGTTCTTTTTCTTCTACAACTTCTTCTACTTTTTCTTCCGCTTTTGGCGTAGGTGCAGCACTTACGTTAATTGCTGGTGGTGGCCAAGAAATTTCACCTTCTTTAACAACCGTTGCGCCACGGATAACTTCATCTTCGAAGTCGATGTCAATTTGACCATCTTTGTTTTTACAAAGCAGTTTCATCAAGTTAACTAGGTTTGTTGCGTATAGTTGGCTTGATTGTGTTGGTAAACGACTTGGTAAGTCGGTGTAACCTATGATTTTAACGCCATTTTCAGTTTCAAACACTTGGTCTTTTACTGTTAATGCTGCGTTACCGCCAGCCGCTGCTGCTAAATCAACGATAACACTACCTGGTTTCATTGATTTGATCATGTCTTCAGAAATGATCTTAGGCGCTGGTTTACCTGGAATAAGTGCTGTTGTAATGATGATATCAACATCTTTAGCTTGCTCAGCCATCATTTCAGCTTGCGCTTTTTGATAACCTTCACTCATTGTTTTAGCGTAACCAGTGGTACTTACTTCTGTTTCCTCAACGTAATCTACTTCAAGGAATTCACCGCCCATACTTTCAATTTGTTCTTTTACTTCAGGGCGAGTATCGAATGCTCGAACGATTGCGCCTAGACTACCAGCAGCACCAAGTGCAGCTAGACCGGCAACACCAGCACCAACGATCAACACTTTAGCTGGTGGAACTTTACCCGCAGCAGTGATTTGACCTGTGAAGAAACGACCGAATTGGTTCGCAGCTTCAATAACAGCACGGTAACCTGCAATATTAGCCATTGAACTAAGCGCATCTAATGCCTGCGCACGAGAAGTACGAGGAACACTATCCATCGCGATAACGCTGATCTTTTTAGCTTCTAGTTGTTTTAATAGTTCTGGATTTTGAGCAGGCCAAATAAAGCTAACTAATGTTGCGCCTTCTTTGATTAATTGAATTTCTGCTTGAGTCGGAGCATTAACTTTAAAGATAATATCTGATTGTAAGACAGCTTCAGCTTCAGTGCTAATTTCAGCACCCGCTTCTTGGTAAGATGAATCAGAAAAGCTTGCCGCTGATCCTGCGTTTTGTTCTACAAGAAAGGTGAAACCTTGTTTAATTAATAGTGCAACAGTACTAGGTGTTGCCGCTACGCGGTTTTCATTTTCTTGGATCTCTCTAGGTATACCTATCTGCATAGTAATTCCATGATCGCTTATTGTTAAAGATTGTTATCGAAGTTTATTTTGGGTGTCATTTAAAAAATGCAGCTGACACAAATCACCTGCATTTTTTAAATAGCGCTAACACCACAAAGCCAAGATAACGCGTTTGATTGTTTTATAAACTTGTCGATTAATTGTGTATTACGACAATTTTCAGCAAGTTAAAGCTTAGTGAAAAATAAGGGCGAACGCTACCATTTTAAGGTTCTTTACATAGTTTTTATGCAACATAAAGGTTACTTAATATAACCATTGATAATAAGTAACCTTAATTGTAAATCTAATGTTAATAAATAAAGGCAAAAGGTTAATTTTCATGTTTGTTTGTTAAATTTATAAAAAAGGTGGCGGGCATTCAAAACTAACACGTAATTCTGTAGAGGGGTGAGTAATAGTGATGCTCGCAGCATGTAATGCTAAGCGATTTGGTGAATATTGTTTACCAAATTCAGTCGCATAGAACTCGTCGCCAACAATAGAATGACCTAATTGTTGCATATGTACACGTAACTGATGAGTTCTCCCTGTTAACGGAGTTAATTTGACTAGTGTAGTTTGTTTTTCTCTTTTAACCACTTGCCATTCAGTTTGGGAGCTTTTTCCTTGTTCAAAGTCAACGATTTGACGAGGCCTATTTTCCCAATCACAACGTAAAGGTAAGTCGATTAATCCACTGTCTTCTTTAATAATCCCTTCAACGCGTGCAAAGTAGGTTTTATCGATGACTTTTTGTTGAAACTGACGTCCCATGTGGCTTTGTGCTGATTTGCGTAAAGCTAAGATAATAATGCCAGAAGTGGCCATATCCAATCTGTGTACAACACAAGCTTCAGGCCATACACGCAATACTCGTAATGCCAAACTGTCTTTATGCCAAGGGTCTCTACCTGGAACGCTTAATAATCCAGAAGGCTTATTTAATACAACAATATCCTGATCCTGATGAATAATATTTAAATAAGGGGACATTGGTGGGTTATAAACAAAATTTGGCATAAATAGTTACCGTTGTAGTGAACTGTAAAAGGCTACCAGAAAATTCTAATAGCCTTTATTTGTTGATATTAGATTATGTATGAGTAGAAACGATGAAACGGATTGCATCTAATTTCAGTTGGGTATTATCTAAAATCTGCTCGAAGTTACTTTGTTGATCACGAATATGTTGGATCTCTTCTTCACGAATATTAGGGTTAACAGCTTTTAATGCTAATAAACGATCTCTTTCTTGTTGTAGCGTATGTTGCATATTTTGTTTCGCTTCATCAAGAATGTCTGCCATTAACGTTTGTGCGGTAGGCAGAGATTGCTTAATTAGTTGATGGATTAGGGCTTGAGAAGCATTCGCTACTTTACGACTAATATGGCGATTGATTGGGGTTAACTGGCGATCAAAGCTATCAAAAGTTACATTTTCACCCAAGTTTTTAGCATTTTTGTCTAATAACAGGCGGATTGGTGTTGTTGGCAAGAAGCGACTTAATTGTGCATTATCAGTATTTAGTGCTTCAACAACATAGATTAACTCAAGGAATGTTGAGGCTGCTGGTAATGAGTTATTTTTTAAGATGGCAACAGAAGTCGTACCGGTATCTGAGCTTAATACCATCTCCATACCATGGCTGATTAATGGGTGTTCCCAAGTTAAGTAGGAGACATCGTCGCGACTTAATGCTGTTTGGCGGTTAAATGTCACTGTAACGCCTTCTTCTGGTAAGCCCGGGTAATCACTTGCCAACATATTACTAGTAGGTTTTAAGATTAAGCACTGATCGCTGCTGTCTTCTTGTTGCACGCCTAACACATCAAACATCTGTAGTGCAAAACCAGTGAAGTGCGGTAATTGATCAATTTCTGTTATGTCATCAAGCAAATTACTATTTTGTAAAACACCACTAGAGTTAATTTCTAATAACTTATCTCTACCTTGTTCTAAGTTAGCTTTAAGTTCTGAGTTTAATGCAGCAGTACGTTTGATTAATTGACCTAGTTGATCTTGGGCGTTATCGCCGGTAGCTAATAAATTAATTAGTTCATCTTTCACTGACTCATAGACAGTATGTCCAGTAGGGGTGGTTTGTGTGAAAGCAGATAGACCTTGTTCATACCATTGTTGTAAAAACTCCTGAGAGGTGTCTTTAAGATAAGGGGTATAAATTTGGATATCACAGCGCTGTCCAATACGATCTAAACGTCCAATACGCTGCTCAAGCAGATCTGGGTTAATTGGAAGATCGAATAAGACTAGGTGGTGAGAAAACTGGAAGTTACGACCTTCAGAACCAATCTCAGAACAAACCATAACCTGTGCACCATCTTCTACTTGTGCAAAATATGCTGCCGCTTTATCACGCTCAATGAGCGATAAGCCTTCGTGGAAAACAGCTGCTTTGATCGCTTCACGTGTACGTAATGCTTCTTCAATTGCTAAAGCTGTTTGAGCTTGAGCGGCAATGATCAGAATTTTTTCATTTTTATTCTGTTGTACAAGGTCAATGATCCAGCTGATACGTGGATCAAAAGCACACCAAGAATTATCTGTAGATGCTTCAAATGCTTGATAGATTTGCTCTGGGTAAAGTGCAGAGAATGCTTGTTGCTCCAAATTACCAACAGGCATCATTTTTGATACCTTCAGTGCTGTTTTATATTGTTCTGGTAACGTTAACGCGACTGATTTCAATAAACGTTTAGGAAAGCCTTTAATCGCAGAACGGGTATTTCTGAATAATAAACGGCCTGTACCATGTCTATCTAGTAAGCCACGGATCAATTCACGTTGTGCCACTTGTTGCTGCTCTGGGTCAACGGTAATATCTGAAATGGTTTTAAGTAGTGGCTCTACATCTTGTTCTGATAAAAGTTCAGTAATACTGTTTTTGGCTTCATCTGTTAAGAACTTACCATCAAGTAGCTGGTTAACAGCTTCAACAACGGGTTTATAACCTGCTTCTTCGTTTACAAAAGCTTGGTAATCATAAAAACGATTTGGATCAAGTAAACGTAAACGTGCGAAATGACTTTCGTGGCCTAATTGATCTGGTGTTGCCGTCAACAATAATACACCTGGAACTTCATTTGCTAACTTTTCAATTGCATTATATTGTGGACTTGGCTTTTCTTTATCCCAAATTAAATGATGTGCTTCATCTACAATCATCAGATCCCAAGTTGCTAGCAGTGCATTTTTTAAATGCTTTTGTTTACGAAGTAGATCAATACTGCATAAAACAAGTTGCTCAGTATCAAAAGGGTTAACTGCATCTAAATAAGCTTCCTCACAACGTGATTCGTCAAAAATACTAAAGTGCAAGTTAAAGCGACGTAGCATTTCTACTAGCCATTGATGCTGTAAATTTTCAGGTAAAACAATCAATACACGTTTAGCACGACCGGTAATTAATTGTTGATGCATAATCAGGCCTGCTTCAATAGTTTTACCTAATCCCACTTCATCTGCTAATAAAATACGTGGAGCATGGCGTTGACCTACTTCTTCCGCAATATAAAACTGATGCGGAATAAGGTCGACACGTGCACCTAATAAACCACGTAAATGAGAACGTTGTTGTTCATGCTGATTTAATAAAGATTTATAACGTAATACAAAGCGATCAAACTTATCAATTTGACCTGCAAATAATTTATCTTGAGGTTTATTAAACTTAATAAAGTTATTAAGAAAGGTTTCTCTTAACTGGGTTTCTTCACCGGTATCTTTACGTGTACCGATATAAGTAATGATATTTTCGTTTTCTTCTATATCTGTTACTAATAAAGACCAATCAGCATGGCTTAATACTTCATCTCCAATATTGAAGCGTACACGTGTTACTGGTGCTTCTTCTATCGAATAAAGGCGTTGCTCACCTGAAGCTGCAAATAACAGCGTTAACATACGTCCTTCTATTGCGACTACTGTACCTAAACCTAACTCTGATTCAGCGTCACTAATCCAACGCTGGCCTAACGAAAATGTCATAAAAACTCACTCATTAATTGTAACTAAACAAAACTTAATAGCAGAAAAGGCGCGTATGTTACCTAAATCCTATTCAAAGGTACTAGTGATAAATCTAATAAATAGATAAAAATAAAAATAGCATATAAATGAAGGATAATAGATGGTTTGTATGTTAATTAAGCAAACGAATTTAAATTGTAAATAATCGCAA